>OZ253575.1:0-3811480 GCA_965262975.1 Tepidiformaceae bacterium
GATCGCGTCCTCCAGGAGGGCGACATCGTCACCTTCGACCTCGGCGCCACCTACAAGGGCTTCGTTGGCGATTCCGCCATCACCGTCCCCGTCGGCGAGGTAAGCCCCGAGGCCACGCGCCTGCTGGAAGTGACCGAGGGCGCGCTCTGGGCGGGCATTGAGGCCATGGGCACGGCCACGCACCTGAACGACATCAGCGGCGCCATCGAAGATGCCATCCCCGAGCAGTACTCCATCGTGCGCGAGTACACCGGCCACGGCGTCGGCCGCGAGATGCACGAAGAGCCGCAGGTGCCCAACTACCGGAAGCGCTTCCGCGGGCCGCCCCTCAAGCCGGGCCTCGTCCTCGCACTCGAACCCATGGTCAATATCGGCACTCGCTACACCCGCGAGCTCGACGATCGTTGGACCGTGGCCACCGCGGACGGTAGCCTGTGTTGTCACTTCGAACACACCATTGCCATCCGGAAGGGACAGCGCCCCGAGGTGCTGACCCTTCCGTGAGTGCGTTGTTGGCTGGACACCAGAGAGTTGGTAGGCGATCATGAAGGTTCGGGCCTCAGTCAAACGGCGTTGCGACAAGTGCAAGGTGATCCGCCGCCACGGGCGGGTCATCGTCATCTGTGAGAACCCGAAACATAAGCAGCGGCAGGGTTAACCATGGCCAGGATCTCCGGCGTCGATATCCCCAACGAAAAGCGCATCGAAATTTCGCTGCGCTACATCTATGGCATCGGCCCCACGCGCGCGCATCAGCTCCTCGAAGCCACCCGCGTGGCCCCGGGCACGCGCACGCGTGACCTCACCGACGAGGAACTCCTCCGCGTTCGCGACTACATCGAGAAGAACTTCCTCGTCGAGGGCGACCTCCGCCGCGAGGTGCGCCAGAACATCCAGCGCCTCGTCGAGATCAACTGCTACCGCGGTCAGCGTCACCGCCGCAACCTCCCCGCCCATGGGCAGCGCACGCGCACCAACGCACGCCAGCGCCGCGGCGCCCGCAAGACTGTTGCCGGCCGCCGCCGCGCCGCCACCAAGAAGTAACCGGAGAAGCGAAGCGAATGCCCGAAGGAACCCGCCGATCCAGGCGCCGCGAGCGCAAATCCGTGCCCCGTGGACGCGCCTACATCAAGAGCTCGTTCAACAACACGATCGTTACCCTGACCGACCCCAACGGGAACGTGGTGGCCCAGGCCACCGCCGGCCAGACCGGCTTCAAGGGCTCGCGTAAGAGCACCCCCTTCGCCGCGCAGCTCGCCGGTGAAGCCGCCGCTCGTCGCGCCCAGGAGCACGGTATGCAGACCATCGAGGTGTTCGTGCGCGGCGCCGGCAGCGGCCGCGAGGCCGCCATCCGCGCCCTCCAGGCCACCGGCCTCAACGTCACCGCCATCCGCGATGTCACGCCCATTCCCCACAACGGCTGCCGCGCTCCCAAGCGGAGGCGCGTGTAGATGGCGCGATACACCGGCCCCGTCTGCCGCATCTGCCGCCGCCGCGGCGACAAGCTCTACCTGAAGGGTGAGCGCTGCTACTCACCCAAGTGCGCCTTCGAGCGCCGCCCGAACCCCCCGGGACCCCGTCCCGCCCGCCGCCGCAAGGTGAGCGACCGCGGCCTCCAGCTGCGCGAGAAGCAGCGTGCGCGCGCCACTTACGGTGTGCTCGAGCGCCAGTTCCTGCGCTACTACAAGGAGGCTGTGCGCCGCCCGGGCGTTTCCGGCATCAATCTGGTGCAGATCCTCGAGAGCCGTCTTGATAACGCGGTCTATCGCGCCGGCTTTGCCGACTCGCGCTCCCAGGCCCGCCAAATCGTTCGCCACGGGCTCATCACCCTCAACGGTCGCAAGACCGACATCCCCTCCGCCCAGTTGCGCGATGGCGACAACATCGGCTTCACGCAACGCGGCGCTCGCAGCGAGCACTACAAGGTGCTGCAGGAGACCATCACGGCCAAGACCCAACCGCCCTGGCTCGTGGTTGATTCCGGCGCCTTGACCGCCCGCGTCGCGGGCCCGCTTGAGGTTGTTCCGGGTGAGACCCACCGGTTCAACGAGAACGTCGTCATCGAGTACTACTCTCGCTAGGCAGGTCAGCAGATCCCATGACACTCGAAACACAACTCGATCCGCTCGACATGCCGCCGGCGCCCGTGCCTGATCCGGTACCCGAGCTCACCATCGAGAACGAGGATGACGGCTACGCCCGCCTCGTCGCCGAACCCCTTGATCCGGGCTACGGCACCACCCTGGGGAACGCGCTGCGCCGCATCCTTCTCGGTTCGCTCGAAGGCGCCGCCATCACCTCCGTGCGTTTCGACCAGGTTCAGCACGAGTTCTCGACCATCGAGGGCATGCAGGAGGACTGCACCGAGTTCCTCCTGAATGTGAAGGAGATCAGGCTCAAGGCGGTGAGCAACCGCCCTGGCACTCTCACCCTCGACGCCGAGGGCGCGGGTGAGATCACCGCCGGTGACCTCCAGGTTCCCGCCGACTTCGAGGTCGTCAACCCCTCCCTCCACCTCGCCACCCTCGACGGCCCCGAATCCCGCATCAACGCGGAATTCCACGCCCAGCTCAAGCGTGGCTATGCGCCGGCGACCGAGATGGAGGGCATGCCCATCGGCGTCATCCCCGTCGATGCCATCTTCTCCCCCGTGCGCAAGGTCAATTTCCACGTCGAGAAGGTCCGCGTCGGCCAGGCGACAGACTTTGACCGCATGGTCCTCGAAGTGTGGACCGATGGCACCGTGGCGCCGGTGGAGGCTGTTGGCCAGGCCGCCGCCATCCTCATCGAGCAGTTCGCGCTCTTCGGCACCGTCGGCGGGGTAGGCGCCCCGGTCGTCGCTGCGCCCGCCCCCACGACCAGCCTCCCGATCTCCCCGGAGCGCTACCACACGCCAATCGAAGCGCTCCAGCTCTCCGTCCGCGCCTATAACTGCCTGCGGCGCAGCGGACTCATGACCATCGGCCAGGTGCTTGAGCGCACTGAGGATGAACTCCTCGCCCTCCGCAACTTCGGCCACAAGTCCTACGACGAGCTGCGCGACCGCCTCATCGAGCTGAACTACATCGATGGCGCCGCGCCCGGCCTTGAGATCGTCCCCGATGTCGCCTCCCTCAGCGCACCGTCCGCTGCTCCCTCCAGTGTCATCCTCGACGAAGAGGACGACGAGGAGAGCCTTGGCGCTCTCGGCAAGGCCCTCCGCGAGGCGCTTCGCGAGGTCGGTGACGACGACCTGCTCGGCGCGGACGACGAGGAGTAGCCATGCGACACCGCAAGGCGGGCCGCCACCTCGGGCGCGATAGCGCCCACCGGCGCGCCCTCTACCGCAACCTCGTGACGGACCTGCTCCGCTACGAGCGCATCACCACCACTGATGCCAAGGCACGGGAGATCCGCCCCATCGCCGAGAAAATGATCACGCTCGGCCGCCGTGGCGACCTCCATGCGCGTCGCCAGGCGCTGAGCTACATCTACGACCGCTACGTCGTCGACAAGGTGTTCGAGGATATCGCCCCCCGCATGGCCAGCCGCCCCGGCGGCTACCTCCGTATCACCCGCCTCGAGCCCCGCAAGGGCGACGGCGCGAGGATGGCGGTCATCGAGACCGTCGACTACCGCGAAACCGCAGAGATCGCGGCGCCCGACGACTCCGCATCCGCCCAGGAGCCCGAAGCCGCCTCCGAGTCCGAGTCCGAGGCCGCTGCCGAAGTTGAAGAGGCTGAGGCCGTTGCTGAAGTCGACGAGCCCGAGGCCGACGACCCATCCGAAGCGGAGGACAAGGAATAGTAGCCGTGTCCGATATCACCCGCTTTGCCGCCACTGTCAGCTACGACGGCCGGGAGTTTGCCGGCTCCCAGCGCCAGCTGCGCGCCCGCACCGTGCAGGGCGAGCTTGAGGGCGCTGCTGAGCGGCTCTTCGGCACAGCCACGCGCGTTGAGCTTGCGGGCCGTACCGATGCCGGTGTTCACGCCCTTGGTCAGGTGGCCGCCTTCTCCGCTACGACCGCGCTTGAGCCTGGCACCGTCGAGCGTGCCCTCAACGCCCACCTCCCCGAGGATGTCGCCGTCCGCGAGGTGCGTCAGGTTCCCGACGGCTTCGATCCCCGCCGTTGGGCCCGGCGCCGCTGGTACCGCTATTCGCTGCTCACCTCGGCCGTGCGGCTGCCCCTGCAGCGCCGCACCGCCTGGCGCACCGCCCCGCAGCTCGATCTGACCACCATGAAGGAAGCCGCCCGCGCCCTGCTCGGCCGCCGCGATTTCAGCGCCTGCGCCGGCCCCCTTGAGGAGGGCCGGTCGCCCGAGCGCACCGTTGCCGCCGCCAGCTTCTCGCAGGCCGGTTGCCTGCTTGCCTTCGATATCGAAGCCGACGCCTTCCTCCCGCAGATGGTCCGCCGTATCGTTGGCGGGCTCGTGCGGGTCGGACGGGGCGCCATCAGCGCCGGCGAGTTCGAGAACGCCGTCGCCGCCGCCACGCCCGCCACGGTGGGCCCGCCAGCCCCGCCGCACGGTCTCTGCCTGCAGCGTGTCTGGTACGACGAGGGGTACGCAACATGACATCCACCGTGCGCCGCAAGGCCACCGAGATCACCAAGGGCTGGCGCGTCGTCGACGCTGCCGACCGCCCCCTCGGGCGGGTCGCCAGCGAGGTGGCCATCCTCCTCCGTGGCAAGCACAAGCCCACCTACGAACCCCATCTCGATGACGGCGATTTCGTCATCCTCATCAACGCCGGCAAGGTACGGCTCACCGGCCGCAAGGCCGAGCAGATGGTCTACTACCGCCACTCGGGCTATCCCGGCAACCTGCGCAAGCGCACCTTTGCCGAGCAGATGGCCCGGCGCCCCGAGCGCGTCCTCGAGCGAGCCGTCTGGGGCATGCTCCCCAAGGGGCTGCTCGGCAAGCGCATCCGCCGCCACCTCAAGGTCTACGCTGGTGCCGAGCATCCCCACCAGTCCCAGGTCGCCGGCGCCGAGCGGGCCGCCGAAGCTGCCGCCCAGGCCGAGGCCGAGGCGCTCCAGTCGCTCATCGAGAATCCGCCCAAGCCGCCCCGCCTGCGCCCTCTCTCCGTTCCCGAGACGCACACGCCGCGGCCAACCCGCCGCGAGAAGGTCGCCGCCTGGCTCGCTGAGCTGGATGAAGCGCGTGCAGCGGCCGAGGCCGATGCCGCCGCCATGGCCGAGGTGGAAGACGAGGACGTTCCCGACGACGAAACCGCGCCCGACGACGAAGCCGCGCCCGACGACGAGGCTGTCGCTGAAGTCGAAACCGAACCCGCTGCCGAAGCTGACGCTGAGGCCGACTCCGACGCCGAGTCCCAGGAGAACTAATGGCTGAGCAGTACTACTACGGCACAGGACGCCGCAAGACCTCCATCGCACGCGTGCGCCTCTACCCCGGCGGCGGCGCCATCATCGTCAACGGCAAGCCCGTCGACGATGTCTTCGATCGCGACCAGCACCGCGACGAGATCATGCTTCCCCTCAAGCGCGTCGGCGCCGAGGGCAAGTTCAGCGCCCAGGTCAAGTGCGAGGGCGGCGGCGTTTCCGGCTGGGCCGGAGCCATCCGGCTCGGCATCGCCCGCGCCCTTGTCGAGGCCGACCCCGCGCTCAAGGTGACGCTCAAGCGCTCCCCCAGCCTCCTCACACGCGATGCCCGCGTGAAAGAGCGCAAGAAGCCAGGGCTCAAGCGCGCTCGCAAGGCTCCGCAGTACACCAAGCGCTAAACCTCTCCCCCCATGCGGGGGCCGAGACGATTCGCGGCCCCTCCCACACCACCTTGTGTCGGTGCGTCCCTGCCCCGCACTTGTGCATCGGCTGGTGAGATTGTATAGGGCAAGTTAAGAGAGTCGGTGTAGGATCGGTTCCGTCTTGGCGTCGACTGCTCGTGTCTACGGTTTGACACCGGGATGAAGCCCAGGAGTCGTCGACGGCCTTCGCCGCGCACTTGAGAGTCGGAGGTTTCTCGTCGTGACCGAAACCCTGGCCCGTATCAGTGCCCGCAGGCCCTGGCTGACCATCGCTCTCTGGGTGGTGGTCGTTCTCGTCGCGCTCGTGCTCGTCGATCGGCTGCTTGGAAGCGCCACCACGACGGAGCCGCGTCTCACCGGGAATATCGAGTCGAACCGGGCCGAAGACTTGCTTGAGGAGAGGCTGCGGGGCCCGAAGCCGGTGCTGGAAGTCGTTGTCATCCAGTCCGACACCCTCACTGTTGATGACCCCGCGTTCCGCGAAAGAGTCGAGGGGCTCTTCGCCGAGCTCGTAGCGCTGGGCCCCGAGGTCGTGGCCGCGGCGCAGAATTACTACCAGGGAAGCGACGCGCCGTTCGCCATCCAGCCTCCCGAGTCGCTCGTATCCGCCGATCGCAGGACCACCATTCTGCCGCTCATCCTGACCGGGGATCTCGGCGAAGCCACGGATAACGTCCACTACATCCTTGAGGTAGTCGAGGAAGCAAACGCAGATGGTGGCTTCCTCGTGCACACGGGTGGAGAGGCCAGCGTCGCCCTTGAGACCACCGAGATCGGTGAAGAAGATCTCCGCCAGGGCGAGAGCATCGGCGTCCTGATCGCGCTGGTCGTGCTCCTCGTCCTCTTCGGCGCTGTCGTCGCCGCCCTCCTGCCGCTCGGGCTGGCGGTTGTCTCCATCGTCATCGCCCTGGGCCTGGTGGCCCTCATCGGGCAGGCCATGGAGCTCGTCTTCAGCGTCACGCTCATGGTCACCATGATCGGTCTGGCCGTGGGGATCGACTACTCGCTCCTTGTTGTCTCGCGCTTCAAGGAAGAGCTGAGCGGCGGTTTGAACAAGCGCGAGGCAGCCGTAAAGGCGGGCGCCACGGCAGGACGCACCGTGCTCTTCAGTGGCATCACGGTGGTGATCGCGCTTGTCGGGCTGGTGATCGTGCCCGCGTCGTTCTTCCAGTCCATTGGCATCGGCGCGATTCTTGTCGTCCTCGTCGCACTGGCGTCCACGCTCACCCTGTTGCCGGCCGTGCTCGCCCTGCTCGGAACGCGGGTGAACTTCCTCTCGCTACCGTTCCTCAACAGGGCCAAGACCACCAGTGCCGGCAGTGAGACTTCCCGCCAGAGCTTCTGGGACTGGTCGACACGCGTCGTGACCAGGTTCCCCGTCATCAGCATCGTCCTGGTCGCAGCCCCGCTGATTGCCCTGGCGGCCTTCTATTTCCAGATCAACACGGGGGTCAACACAGGGCTCAACGGGATCGACACCTTCCCCGATGACGCCCAGACCAAGCAGGCATTTACCATCCTGGAGGAGGCATTCCCCATCGGGCTGGCCTCGCCCGCCGATATCGTCATCGATGGCGATATTGGCGACCCCCAGGTGCGCGCGGCGATCGACGACCTGCGGAACGTGATCGCGGGCGACCCCCGCTTCCCGATACCGCTCACCGAGACCATCAACCCGGCGGGAGATCTGGCCTGGCTGGAAGTGATCATCCCCGGGGAGCCCAGTGGCGAGATGGCGCTGGATGCCGTTTCCACGCTCCGCGGCGAGTACATCCCCGCCGCCTTCGAGGGTGTCCCCGCCGAGGTCTACGTTGGCGGCGCCAGCGCCTTCTCCGAGGACCTCTTCGATGTCGCTGAACGGTACACGCCGATCGTCTTCGCCTTCGTGCTCGGATTCAGCTTCATCGCCCTGATGCTGGTCTTCCGCTCCATCGTCATCCCGATCAAGGCCGTCATCATGAACCTGATCTCCGTCGGCGCTGCTTACGGGCTAATGGTCCTGGTGTTCCAGAAAGGCGTGGCCACGGACCTCCTCGGCTTCCAGCACATGGACGCCATCGATGTCTGGATACCGCTGTTCCTCTTCTCCGTCCTCTTCGGCCTCTCCATGGACTACCACGTCTTCCTGCTGAGCCGCATCCGTGAGCGCTACGACCAGACGGGGGAGAACGCCGAGGCGGTGGCCTACGGGCTGCGGGAGACGGCGGGGCTCATCACCGGCGCCGCCCTCATCATGGTTGTGGTGTTCGGAGCGTTCGCGTCGGGACAGGGCATCGTCAACCAGCAGGTGGGCTTCGGGCTCGCCGTCGCGATTTTGTTGGATGCTACACTTGTTCGGTCTATCCTCGTGCCGGCCAGCATGGAGGTTCTGGGCAAGGGGAACTGGTATCTACCGTCCTGGCTCAACTGGCTCCCCAGCGTCCAAGTCGAAGTAAGTGACGACAGTTCGGCAGCAACCTAGGAGACTAAAATGACGGAAGCCGCATCCGCGCTGAAGATGCCGACAGCCTACCCGCCAGGCTATGAGAAGGCTCGCCTCATCGACCCCAGAGTCGCCGATCAGTACATCGAGCACACCATGATCGGGGATCCGCTTGGCGAACGAATGGCCGAAGACCTCGAGCAGTTCAGCCGGGAGCAGTCGACGCGATGGATCGACGCGGCCATGAATCAGGAGGGCGAGGAAGCCCTTCGGGGCGCGCCCGACTCGCTGCGGGAACTCTTCGCTGAAGCGGAGACGCTGCCCGATTGGATGGATGCCAGCAATTCGTCACTCGCCCCGGGCATTGAAATGTTCCACCGGAACTCGACGACGTTTCTGCTGGCGTTCGTCACGGGCGTTCTGCTGGAAGGATTCACGACCAACATCGCCAAGTCCTTCCACATCACCGGGCGGGTGCGTGACCAGGGCCTGAGGCGGCTGGAGAACAACAACCGCCACATGATGGACATCTTCTTCCCCGGCGGTTTGGAGCACGATGGAGACGGCTGGAAGCTGTCCGTCCGCATTCGCATCGTCCACTCGCGAATGCGCCGCCTCCTGTCGAACTCAGAAGACTGGGATACCGAGGCCTGGGGCACCCCGATCAGCATGGCCCATCTGGGCTATGCGCTCGCCGCTTTCTCGGCACGGCTGTTGAAACACGGCAAGACCCTCGGCGCTGTGTACACCGACGAGGAGTACGCCAGCTTCATGCAAGTGTGGCGCTACGCCGGCCACCTGATGGCCATTCCCGAGACGATCCTGTTCCGCGATGCGAAGGAAGCGCTGAACCTGTACGACGTCGGGTTCGTGTGCGAGCCCAGATCCGAGATGGAGTCGATCGTGATGGCGAACTCCCTCGTCAACTCCTCTCCGCTGGTTGCGGGAATAACCGAACCGAAAGAGCGAGCCAGGACCGCTGACATCGTCTACCGGCTCTCACGAGACCTCATGGGAGATGAGCTCGCCGACTCGCTCAACTTCCCTCCCATGCACTCCTTTGGGGTCGTCTCCCTCGTCCGAACCAAGGAACGCGTTGGACAGCTCCTGGAGAAGGTGATCCCGGGGCGCGCCCGGCACAACCAATTCGACCGGTTTGCAAACTTGCTGGAGTCATCGTTGTACGACGACGCCGGCATCAGCTACCGCTTGCCCGACCACGTCTACTCCGAGGAGTCCAGCCATTGGTAGCGTTGGCTCCCTCACCAGCCATATCGTGTTTGATGTAACCTTTGTTCGGTCGACCCGAGGCTCGGCCGGCATGGAGGCAGCGGGCATGTGCAACTGGTACTTGCCCTATTGTCTCGTAGGGCTCCCCGACCTTGGGGTGGAACCCGTTGCATGGAGGCCGGAGCCGGAGCCGGAGCCGGACGCGGGATGATCATCCCCACTGACTACCTTGAGAACTACGAGCGCGGTCGCGCCGTCAATCCGGATATGGCCGACAAGTACATCGAGCACACGCTCATCGGCGACGCAGAGGCCGATGCGTTGATGGATGCGCTTGCCACCGTCGATGCAGAGCAGGCCTTCCGCTTCGTTCAGGCGGGTATGGACCAGCAGTGGGATGTACTCCGGGATGCCCCGCCCCTGGTCCAGGCGTTCTTCCAGAATCTGGAGACATCGCCCGAGTGGGTCGACTACGACGAGTTCGCGCCTGGCATCCGCCTTTTCCACAAGAACTCGAAGCTGCTCCTCGCCGGCATGCTCGGCGGCGTCCTCGTCGAGGGGTTTTCCACCAACATCAGCAAGTCGTTCTTCATTACGGGACGGCTCCGCGACCAGGGCGTCAGGCGGCTGCAACAGAACAACCGCCAGATGATCGAACTGTTCTTCCCCGATGGAATGACTCGCCACGGGGACGGCTGGAAGCTCTCCGTTCGCGTGCGCCTGGTCCATGCCCAGGTCAGGCGCTTGCTGGCCCGGTCGGAGGATTGGGACCACGAGGCATGGGGCGTGCCACTGAGCGCGGCGCACGTGGGATTCGCGCTAACCGCTTTCTCCGCCCGGCTGCTGAAGCACATGAAGAGCCTCGGCGCCAGCTACAGCGAGGAAGAAGCCAGGAGCTTCATGCAGATATGGCGCTACTCCGGCTACCTCATGGGCATCCCCGAGTCCATCCTCTATGAGGCTGAAGAAGATGCCCTCGAGCTCTTCCACGTCGGTCGCCTCTGTGAACCGACCCCGAGCATCGAGTCCGTCGTGCTCGCGAACTCGCTCGTCAACTCCGCCCCCCTCGTCGCGGGCATCACCTCCTCCCAAGAGCGCCGCAGCCTCTCGGGGTACGTCTATCACGTGTCGCGCGCGCTCATTGGCAAGGAATTGGCCCATCAACTCAACTACCCACCCGAGCCACTCCTGCTCGCCACCTCCTTTGGCGTCCTCGCCTGGTTCCGGCTGAACGAGAAATACGACAGCCTCATGCGCAGGCTTCGCCCGCGGCGTGCGCGCAACAGCGACTTCGCCAACTTCACACAGCTGTTCGATGTCACGAACTACGATGAGGAAGGCATCAGTTACCGGCTCCCCACGCATGTCTATGCCGAGGAATCCAGCCACTGGTAGACGCCGGTCCGGCTCCCTCCGGGACGGGAGGTCGTGATGCTGCCCGCTCTGCGTGACCTCCACGCGAACCTCGCCTGGCTCCACGACCAGATCAAACCCATCCTCCGCGAGCTGGGAGCATCGCAGCTCGACTGGAAGCCCTTCCCTTCCTCGAACTCGATCGCCCAACTCGCCGCCCACACCGCCGACTCCGAGCGCTACTGGATCGGCGAAGTCGTGGGCGGCGAACCGACCGGCCGCGATCGGGAAGCCGCCTTCGCTGTCGCCGGCCTCGATGCCGAGGAACTGTGCGCTCTCCTCGACGAAGCCCTCGCCTCGAGTGAGCGCGCCATGGAGCGCGTCGTGCCCGCCGACCTTGAGCGCGACTTCACCGTAGGCCCCGGCGGACCCGTCACGGCCATGGGCCCGCTCGCCCACGCCCTCGAGCACACCGCCATCCACACCGGCCACATCGAGTTGATGCGGGACCTCCTGCAGGCACAAGACACCGGCGAGTGAGCCGCCTGCGTCGTACCTCCGCGCCCCGCTAGACTAGCCCTCGCTCACATCCCCCCGGAGGCCGCCCATGGAATCCCTCTACGTCCAAACGGCCGACCTGCGCATGCACTACCTGCAGGAAGGCACGGGCGAGCCCGTCATCTTCCTCCACGGCTTCCCCGAGACCTCCTACGAGTGGCGCAAGCAGTTCCCCGCCCTCTCCGGCGACTACGCCCTCTTCGCCCCCGATACGCGCGGCTTTGGCGGCACCGACAAGCCCGGTATCCGCGTCAATCGCTCCCTCCTCGCGCAGGACATCGTCAACTTCATGGACGCCCTCGAGATCGAGCGGGCCTCCGTGGTCGCGCACGACTGGGGCGGCATCATCGCCTTCAAGCTCGCCATCGACTGGCCCGAGCGCGTCAGCCGCCTCGCCATGCTCGATACCCTCTGCACCGTCTGGGCGCCCGCGGGGGCGCACGGCTACTGGTTCAAGGCCGAGCCCCTGCCCGAGGAGTTCTTCGCCGAGCACCACCGCGGCTTCATCGAGAGCATCTTCACCGGCGGCTCCGAGCCCCCGCTCCCCGGCCGTCCCCAATCCCCCTGGCCCAGCGCCCGCCCGAATCCCGACGCGCGTACCTGGGCCACCCCCGAGGATGTCGAGGAGTACGCCCGCGCCTTCGCCGACCCCCTCAGCCACTTCCACGCCATCTCCTACTACCGCTACGGCCTTCCTTTCCACCGCGTCATCGAGGATCCCGCCGCTCCCCGTGGCGAGCGCTACGAACCCCTGGGCGAGCGCGCCGTCGCCGAGATGTGGCTCCACCCGGAGGGCATGGAACAACACCCCCGCTTCGGCGAGGCACTCGACTACGGCCCCGAGGATCGCCACAAGCGCTTCGAGGCGCCCGTCCTCTGGATGTTCGGCCAGTACATGGCCGGGCGCATCGGCACCGCCGACGCCGATCGCGAGAACGCCATCCCCCGCGGCAACCCCTTCGTCGACCAGTTCAGCCGCTACTTCCCCGATCTCCGCGTGCGCCGCGTGAACGCCGGCCACTTCTTCCCCGAGGAAGCCCCCGAGGCCACGAACGAAGCCCTGCAGGCCTTCCTCGGCGGCGCGATCTAGCGTTATGCCGACCGGAGCATATTGCGCCGCGTTCCCCATCCCGTAACATCACCCGCACAACTGTCGACCCGCTCAGCTACGCGGAGAAGGGGCACTGAACTATGGCTGATTCCAACGGCAACGGGGCCGTCGAAACCGGATACAACGGCAAGATGCTGATCGTCGATCTGACGTCCGGCACCATCACCGAGGAGCGCCCCGACGAGTCGCTCTATCGCGAGTACCTCGGCGGCTACGGTATCGGCGCGCGCATGCTCTGGGACCGCGTTCCCGCCGGCGTCGACCCCCTCGCCCCCGAGAACATGCTGGGCATGCTCCCGGGCCTCCTTACCGGCACCCCCCTCTTCGGCCAGCGCTGGCAGGTCGTCTGCAAGAGCCCCCTCACCGGCGGCTGGGGCGACGCCAACTGCGGCGGCGACTTCGGCGGCGTCCTCAAGCTCGCGGGCTGGGACGGCGTCGTCTTCTTCGGCAAGGCCGAGAACCCCACCTACCTCCTCGTCGAGAATGGCAACTACGAGCTGCGCGACGCCAGCGACCTCTGGGGCACCGGCGCCATCGAGAGCGAGATGGAGCTCAAGGGCCGCCACGGCAAGCGCGCCAGCGTCGCCAACATCGGCCAGGCTGGGGAGACCCTCTCCCTCATCAGCGGCGTCTGCAACGACCACGGCCGCCTCGCCGCCCGTTCGGGCGTCGGCGCCGTCATGGGCTCCAAGAACCTGAAGGCCGTCGTCGCCGTCTCCGAGCGCAAGATCATTTCCCAGACGCCGGAGACCATCAAGATGCTCCGCGCCAACCTGGACGACATGATCAAGCCGCTCAAGGACTTCTTCTCGAACTTCGGCACCACCGGCATCACCGCCGGCAGCGCCCTCAACGGCGACTCCCCCGTCAAGAACTGGGGCGGCGTCGGCGTGGTCGACTTCCCCCAGGAGGCCGCCAGCCAGATCGACGGCGGCTCCATCATCAACCCCAAGATGGAGAAGAAGTACGGCTGCTGGCACTGCCCCATCGCCTGCGGCGCCGAGTCGGTCGAGTCGACCAACGAGAAGTACCCCTACCCGCACCACACCCACCGCCCCGAGTACGAGGCCATGGCCTCCTACGGGACGATGAACCTGGTGAACGATCCCGACGCCCTTATCTACCTGAACCACCTTTGCAACGAGTACGGGTTCGACGTGATCAGCGCCGGCGTCACCGCCTCCTTCGCCATCGAGTGCTACGAGGCCGGCATCATCACCAAGGAAGACACCGACGGTCTTGAGCTGACCTGGGGCAACGCCGAGGCGGTCGTCGAGCTCACGAAGATGATGGGCGAGCGCCGCGGCATCGGCGATGTCCTCGCCGACGGCGTGAAGGTCGCCGCCGAGCGCCTCGGCGCCGGCTCCGAGGCCTTCGGGATGCACATCGGTGGCCAGGAGCTCCCGATGCACGACCCGAAGCTCCAGCCCGAGTTCCACACGACCTACAAGCTCGACCCCACCCCGGGTCGCCATACCCAGTACGAAGGCAACCGCCGCGTCGGCACCATCCCCGCCGCTCCCAAGGACTCGCGCGACTACGACGGTCGCGGCGAGCACCACAAGGCGGCGAGCGAGTACATGCATGTCGTCAACGCCGGCGGCATGTGCCAGTTCATCATGATGACCGCCAACACGGCCAACATCCCCGACTGGTTCAACGCCGTTACGGGCTGGGACATGGACATCGACGAGGCCATGCAGGTCGGCGAGCGCATCGCCAACTTGCGCATGGCCTACGAGGTACGTGAGGGCGGCAACCCCCGCCGTCGCCCCGTCCCCACGCGCGTCACCGGCGCGACCAACGAAGGCACCCACACCGGGCCGCTGGAGGGCGTCAATGTCGATACCGAGCGCCTCGAGATCGATTTCCTGAATGCCTGCGATTGGGATGCCGACACCTGCAAGCCCTCCGCCGCCAAGCTGGAGTCGCTGGGCCTCCCCGAGGTCGCCGAAGCGCTCCACGCCTAGCCCGGATCGGCGTCAACACATCGAAGGGCGGCCCCAGCGGTCGCCCTTCGACGATCCAGGGGCTCGCTGTCGGTCTGCCAATGGGGGTACCCTTTTGCCGCCAGCATGAGCGCGACCAGCACCGCCCCCTATCCCCCCACCATCGCCGGCGATGGCCTGGAACTCCGTCCCTGGGACGAAAACCTCGTCGCGCAGATGGCGCGGTGGGGCGAACGCGGCTTTCCCTACCACGCCTTCGACCTTGGCCACCTGCGCGACCCAGCGCGCGCCCGGGCCGACCTCACCCGTGCCCGTGAGGCCGGTCCCCACCGCCACTTCGTCGCCTGCGAGGGCGAAACTGCCGTCGGCCGCGTCTCCGTCAACCTGCACGACCGCGCGGGGCTCTATCTCTGGGCCGTGCACGTCCCTCCCGAGCACGAGGGCCGCGGCGTCTGCCGCCGCATGCTCGCCGCCCTTCTCCATTGGCTGGAGGCTGAGTACCCCGGCCCCGACTTCGTCCTCACCACGAACACCTTCGCCGAGCACGCCCACCGCGCCTATTACGCCCTCGGCTTCAAGGTGGCCGAGACGCGCTGGCACTACGACAAGCCTCTCGCCGAGGAGCTCTGGCGCGTCGCCCGCCCGCAGCGCAAGGCGATCGAAGGGCACCTGCGCTTCCACAACGGCCGCTGGGAAGTGCGGACGCACCTCATGGCCCGTCCCCAGGCCCGGCGCGACTCCTAGGGAGCGGGTTCGGCCAGCCCCAGCCGGCGGTCGTTCTCCAGCCAGGCCTGATCCGTGAGCGCCATCAGCCCGCCGCTCAACAGTGAGTGGCCGCCCAGCAGGATCGGAATCTTCGCGGCCGCCAGTGCTGCCGTCAGGTCGCGCAGCCACGGGTCCGCCACCTTCTCCGGCGCGAGCAGGTCGCTCTGGAAGCGATCCTCGCGACCCGCACGCGAGTCCGCATGGGCGAGGAGCACGCGCGTATCCAGCACCACCCCGTCCGCCAGCGACGCCAGCTCCTCCCCGAACCGTTCCATGCCCACCTCCTCCAGCAGTCGCCCCATGAGCGATCTGGCTCTGTGCCCTTTCGGCGCGCTCGCCAGCCCCCGCTCCTCGCTCACGAGCCGCACCCGGCAGGCCGTGTCTCGTTCGAGGTAGGCCCACGTGGCGCTCCCCACGCGACCCGCCAGCAGGATCTCGGCGTCGGGGTCGCACAGCAGCGGCATCAGCGCCCGGTAGGGCGCCAGCGGCAGCGACTCCTCCGGCGGCAGCGCCCCGCGAATCTCGGACGGTGTCGCCTCGCTCAGCGCCAGCACGGCCAGCTCCGCGGGCGTGTCGAGGTCGAAGGCCGTCCGCACCGACCGTGGCAGCACCGCCACCTCGCACCCCGCCTCGTCCCGCAACTTTCGTGGGAGCATGTTGTCCCGCTCGAACGGGCCCACCTTCTCGATTGCCTCAGCCGGAGCCCACGCGGTCAGGTCGCCTGAGTAG
The DNA here is from genome assembly GCA_965262975.1 of Tepidiformaceae bacterium. Lineage (GTDB taxonomy): Bacteria > Chloroflexota > Dehalococcoidia > Tepidiformales > Tepidiformaceae > UBA2991. The sequence goes on from OZ253575.1 coordinate 15,863, forward strand.
AAGTTGTTCGTGACGGCCACGCCGCCGCTTCTGGCGAGTCCCTTGCGCACGGACGCGAAGTCCCCCGCCGACAAGAACGGCAGCGCCCCCGCCCCCATCACCGCCACCCCGTTCGCTCCCAGCCCTTCAACCTGGCCCAGCAGCCGCTCTCGCAGCGAGAACACCGTCCCTAGCTTGTCGCGGTCTACCGTGTAGGCGGCGTCCTCGGTCACGCCGTCATCGTCGGTTGCCAACACCACTTCGGTGAAGCCGCCGGCCCGGGCGGCCCGCGCGCTCACCCCTGCCGCCGCCAGTCGCGCGCGCGCCACCATCCGCTCGGCCGCGCCCGTCCCGGCGCCACCGTGCAGAAGGATCAGCGCCGTTCGGTCGTCCATCGGGATAGCCTAGCGCTTGACAGATGAGAACATGCGTTCCACAGTGTGCTACATCACGGTCATGGGGAGGTCGCAGCTTCATCGGCATAACCGCAGTGGCGCAAGAAGGCTTCGTGAAGGAACGAGCCCAAGGGTCCGTATCTGATTGAGCCGGTACCATTGCCTCACTATCGTCCCCCAAGCCACGGACTGTCGCGGGGGCGCTCCAGAGGTCACTGCCATGAAAGTCGTGTTTTTCAAGGACGTTGAGGGAACCGCCCAGGTTGGCGACGTGAAGGTCGTGAAGAACGGCTTCGCCCGCAACTTCCTGCTGCCCCGGGGCTTCGCCGGTCCCACCACCCCGCCCAACCTCCAGCGCGCCAACTCCCTCGCCGAGAAGGAAGTGCGCCGCCAGGCCAAGCTCGATAGCGAAGCCGCCGTCCAGAAGGAACGCCTCGACGGCTACACGGTCACCTTCGAGGCCCGCGTCGGCGAGACCGGCCGCCTCTACGGCTCCGTCACCAGCCGCGATATCGTCCAGAAGCTCCTGGAGAGCACCGGCATCGAGGTCGACTCGCGCGTCATCCTCCTCTCTGAGCCCATCCGCTCACTCGGGCGGCAGGACGTGACCATCCGCTTCACGCGGAACGTCAGCGCTTCCATCGTCGTCGCCGTCGAACCCGACGAGGACTCGAAGGAGATCGTCGAGCAGCTCAGGGCCCGGGAAGCGGAGGAGGCGCTCGTCGCCGCTGAGGCCGAAGCTGCCGCTGCGGTCGCCGCCGCTGAGGCTGCCGCCGCCGCCGCCGCTGCCGAAGAAGAAGAAGCCGACTCACCCGCCGAAGACGCTACGCCGGAGTAGCGGGAAGGGGGGCGGAACAGCGGGGACAGGTACTCACCAGCGGCGCTCGCAGCGGGCGCACGTCCCCGCCTTTCCGGACGCATGACCCTCCCCTTCCTGGAGCGCCTTCCTCCCCACGATGTCGAGGCGGAGGAGGCCGTTATCGCGGCTCTGCTCGTCGATCCCGAGGCCATCTCCAAGGTCTCGCCCATCCTCAAATCACCCGACTTCTTCCGCGAGAAAAACTCGTGGATCTACGAGGCCGCCAACGAACTCTGGGAGCGCGATGAGTCGATCAACCAGATCACCATCGCCCACGAGCTCGACCGCCGCGAACACCTTGAGGAGATTGGCGGTCAGAGCTACCTCGGCGACATCATCCGCCAGCTGCCGACCAGCGTCGGCGTCGAGTTCTATGCGCAGATCGTCAAGCGCGACAGCACCTACCGCGGCCTCATCAACGCCGCTACCGGCATCCTCCAGCTTGCCTATGAGGCGCCCGCCGACCTCGAGTCGGTGCTCTCCCGCTCCGAGGAGCTGCTCCAGCGGCTGCGCGGCGGCGAGAACTTCCGCGACTTTGTCCACATCCGCGACATCCTCCAGATCTACCTCGATGAGGATGCCGAGACCGCCGAGCGCCGCGAGCTCGCCGCCGTTGAGGCCGGCTTCAGCGATCTCGACCACCTCCTTGGCGGCCTCAAGCGCGAGGACCTCATCATCGTCGGCGCCCGGCCCAGCGTCGGGAAGTCCTCCTTCGCGCTCGGCATCGCCCGCAACGCCGCCATCAATCAGGGCGCGAACGTCGCCTTCTTCTCCCTCGAGATGTCCGCCGAACAGCTCGCCGTCCGCCTCCTCGCCGCCGAGTCCGGCGTCGACGGCACGCGCCTCCGCCTTGGCGGCCAGACCGAGTTGGAGGAGCGCCGCATCATCCGCGCCACCGGCGAGCTCGCCGGCGCCAACATCTGGTTCGACGACTCCCCCACTCTCACTGTCGCCGAGCTGCGCTCCAAGGTCCGCCGGCTCGCCGGCTCACACGGCGTCGACCTCGTCGTTGTCGACTACCTCCAGCTCATGCAATCCGATAACAGCTGGAATGGCCGTGAGAACCGGGTCCAGGAGATCAGCTACATCTCGCGCACGCTCAAGGGCCTCGCCCGCGAACTGAACGTGCCCGTCCTCGCCCTCGCCCAGCTCTCCCGCGCCATCGAGGCGCGCCACCCCCGCATCCCCATGCTTTCCGACCTGCGCGACTCCGGGTCCATCGAGCAGGACGCCGATGTCGTCATGTTTCTCACCCGCGAAGAGCTCTACATCACCCGCGAGCAGTGGATGGCCGAGCACCCCGAGATGCCCGAGAGCGCCTATCCCCAGGGCGTCGCCCAGGTCATCGTCGCGAAGCACCGCAACGGCCCCACCGGCGCCGTCGAGCTGCGCTTCCGCCAGCGCCTCGCCAAGTTCGAGGACTGGACCCTCCAGCCGGAGGATGAGGACCTCCCACCCGAGGAGATCGGCCGGTGAGCGGCGACAGTGCCCCCTTCGAGGGCTTTCCCGGCATCGGCAAGGCCACGGCCATCCCCAACACGTTCTACTCGGCCGTGCTGCCCGAGATGCGCGAACCCGGCGACCTGCTCGCCTTCCTCTGGGTCGCCCGCCTCGTGCAGGAGCAACAGGGCGAGGCCCGTTTCCTCACCGCCGACCAGGTCTGGGCCGTCCCCGATGCCGCCTCCACCTTCGAGGCCCTCGCCGGTGGCCGCGAGTCGCTTGAGCGCGGACTCGCTGGCTGCGTCGAACTGGGCGCGCTGCTCGCCCTCGACCTTGCCGGGGGCGGCCAGCAGGAGACCGTCTACTTCGTGAACAACCCCGCCTCCCGTCGCGCCGTCGCCCGTGCCCGCGGCGGCGACCTCGAGCTCCGCCCCGGCGCCATCGCCTACGAACCCCAGCCCATCCGGCGACCCAACATCTATCATCTCTACGAGGAGCACGTCGGCACCATCACCCCGCTCGTGGCCGAACGCCTCCTCGCCGCCGCAGAGGAGTATCCGCAGCACCTGATCGAATCCGCCTTCCGCGAAGCCGCCGAGCGCAACGTGCGCAACTGGAAGTACATCGAGCGCATGCTCCAAAACTGGTCCGAGGGGAACCGGCAACATGAAGCGTCTGGACGAGATTCTGTCGAGCTCCGCCGCCGCCGATTCCTCGGCGACGGAGCCGCAGGACCTGCCTCCCGCCCCCGCTGAGCCCGGCGATGACGACTGCCCCCGCTGTGGCGGGGCCGGTTTCGTCCGCAGGGAGCGGAAGCTCGACGACCCCCGCTTCGGGAGGGCGGAGCCCTGCACGTGCGTCCTCGACGAGGCCGGCGAGGTGCGACGCTCCCGTCTCGAACGCATCAGCAACCTCGGCGCCCTCACCCGCTTCACCTTCGAGGCCATCGAGGGCGACGCGACTGCCGCCGCCCAAGTCCGTGCCTACGCCGACGAACCGGACGGTTGGCTCGTCCTGAAGGGCCCCAGCGGCTCCGGCAAGACCCACTTCGCCGCCGCTATCGCCAACCAGCGCATCACTCGTGGCGAGCCGGTGCTCTTCATGTTCACCCCCGATCTGCTGGACGGCCTGCGCGCCTCCTACCAGCCCTCCGAGGGCGAGCCTGGCTTCGATGCGCTCTTCGAACAGGTCCGGGCCGCCCCCCTCCTCATCCTCGATGACATCGACGCCGCCGCCTCTAGCGAGTGGGCGCGCGAGAAACTGTTCCAGCTCGTGAACGCGCGCTACAACGCCGCCCTCCCGACCGTTTGCACCTGCCACTCCCTCACCGACGCGCTCGACGAGCGCCTCTCCCGGCGCCTGGCCTCGGGCGCCGTGCTCGACCTCTCCGGCGGCGCACCCCTCTCCGGCTACCGCCAGATCGGTGGCATGAGCCGCGAACGCCTCGACGACTTCGGCTTCCACAACTTCCACACCCGCTTCCCCAACTACGCCGTGCAGGAGAACGAGTCGCTCCAGACTGTCTGGGAGAGCGCCCATCGATTCGCCGACGCCCCCGAAGGCTGGATGCTCATCCTGGGCGAGAGCGGCTGCGGCAAGACGCACCTCGCCGCCGCCGTCGCGAACACGGTCCTGCGCGAAGGCGGCGACGCCTTCTTCGCCGTCGTCCCCGACCTGCTCGACCACCTCCGCGCATCCTTCGCCCCGGGCCGCGGCGACCCCGGCTACGACGAGCTGTTCAACGACATCCGCAACGCCGGCCTCCTCGTCCTCGACGATCTCGGTCCTCACACCAGCTCGTCCTGGGCGGTGGAGAAGCTCTTCCAGATCGCGAACTACCGCGCCTCCTCGCACCTCCCGACGATCATCACAGCCGCCCTCTCGCTGGATGAGCTGCGCGAAGCCCACCCCCGCGTGGCCGTGCGTGCGCTCGATCCCAAGCTCAGCCAGCACGTGGCCATCCTCGCTCGCCCCTACAACCTGCCGTCCCGCTCCAGCGGCGGCGCCCGTCGACGCTAGCCCTTCGAGCGCTCCAGACCCCGCTTCCCCAGCCACGCCTCCAGCGCCCAGTGGGTCGTGTCGAAGGCCAACTCCTCCCACGGAATCGACTCCGGCCCGAACCACCCGATCTCGCTCGTCTCCGACCCCGCCGAACCCTCCCCCAGCGCCCGCGCCTCGTACACGATCACGACGACGCCCGCGTGGGTACGCGTGTAGACGCCCAGCAGCGAGAGTTCGTCGACCTCCAGGTTCGCCTCCTCCCGCGTCTCCCGCGCAGCCGCCTCCTCCGCTGTCTCCCCCACGTCCATGAAACCGCCCGGGAACACCCAGTACCCCAGCCGCGGCTCGATTGCGCGCCGCACGAGCAGCAGGCTCCCGTCCTCGCGCGCGGGGATCGTCCCCGCCACCGGACGTGGATTCAGGTAGTGCACGAACCGGCAGTCCTCGCACACCAGGCGCGTCATCGTGTCGCCCGGAGGGGTGCGTTCTACCAGGGCGCCGCCGCACTGCATGCAGAAGCGGCTGGCGGCATGCGGGTGGCTCGTCACGAGCCGCGCATCGTCGCGGGCGCCCGCTCCATCCCCAGCGACTCAGGCCCCTCGATCCACTCCTCGCCGTCCGTCCACACTTCCTTCTTCCACACGGGCACGCGCCGCTTGACCTCGTCCACGAGCCAGTGCCCCGCCTCGAACGTAGTCGCGCGGTGGCCCGCGCTTACCGCAATCAGCAGGCTCGTCTCGCCGATCTCCAGCCGCCCCGTGCGGTGGAGGACGGCGCTGTCGGTCAGGTCGAAGCGCTCCACCGCCTCCTCCGCCAGCTCCCGCATCGTCTTCTCCGCCATCGAGGGGTAGGCGTCGTAGACGAGGTGGTCGACCGACCGGCCCTTGTTGGTGTTGCGGACGATTCCCAGGAACACGTCGACCGCCCCCGCCTCGTCGCGGCGTACGGCCTCGATCGCTTCCTCTGGGTTGAGCCGCTCCGGCGTCACGCGGATCAGCATCGCTAGCCTCCCGATACCGGCGGAATCAGCGCAAGTGTCGCGCCCGCCGGTACTGGCGCGTCCTCTTCGGCGTACTCTTCGTCGACCGCGTAGAGCAGCGTCGGCGTGAACTCCGCGACCTGCGGATGCGCCGCCACCAGCCGGTCGCGAACCGTTGCCACGGTGTCTCCCGCCACATGGGCCAGCGAGAGTTCGCGCGTGCCCACGGCATCGGCCAGCGAAGCAAACAGCAGCACCGTGATCACCATCCCCGCGATTGTAGCGTGTAGCGCCCGCACCCCCCGACGGCGTTATCGTGCCAGCCCGTGGCCACCCTGCTCGCCCGCGCCCTCGACCTGCTCTACCCCCCGCGCTGCGTCGAATGCGCTGCCTTCGGCGACAATCTCTGTGAAAGCTGTGCGGCCCTGCTCGTGCCCGCGCGCGGCCCCGGCCACTGTCCCCGCTGTGGCGTCCGCCGCGACGACGAAGGGCGCTGCCGCGACTGCTCAGGCTGGCGCGACCTCGACGGCGCCCGCGCCGCCTTTGTGATGGAAGGCCCCGCCCGCCGCGTCGTCCACGGCCTCAAGTTCAGCGGTATCCGCGACCTCGCCACCGACATGGCCGAAGCCCTCCGCCCCGTCGTCGACATGCTCGCCCCCGACGCGATCTTCCCCATCCCCCTCCACCGCCGCCGCCGGCTCAGGCGGGGATTCAACCAGGCCGAGGTCCTGCTTGACCGCCTGGATGTCCCACCCGCCCCGGGCCGCCTCGAACGCGTGCGCGCGACCGCCAGCCAGGTCGGCCTCAGCGCCCCCGAACGCCGCGAGAACGTCGCCGGCGCCTTCCGCTACCGCGGTCCCGCCCTCAAGGGCGCCACAGTCGCCGTCCTCGATGACGTCGTTACCACCGGCGCCACCGCCGCCGAGTGTGCCCGTGTCCTCCGCGAGCACGGCGCCGCGCGTGTCTACGCCCTTGCCTACGCCCGCGCCCCGTACCGCTTCCCCACCTCCGGCCGCTCCGGCGACTAGCCCTTCTCCAGCTCCCACACCACGACGATGGGGAGCCATGGCGGTCCCGCTCCTGTCCCTTCGTCCCGTGGGTGCGATCGAAGGTAGTCGGGACATCGGCTAAGGGCCAAATCCGCTCCCGAGCCGGTCGCCCGTTCGTTGTCGCTACAATGGAACTTCGATGGCTCTCCCTGCCCAGGCCCCCCTCTCCCCGGATGCGTCCGCGGCCGCTGACTGGCTCGCGCGCGTGCGCAAGGAGATTCACGCTGCCGTGGTCGGCCAGGACGACCTCATTGACCGCCTCCTCATCGGCCTGCTCGTGTCCGGGCACGTGCTCGTCGAAGGCGTCCCCGGCCTCGCCAAGAGCCTCACGGTCACGAGCCTCGCCAACGCCCTCGACGTCGAAAGCGTTCGCATCCAGTTCACGCCCGATCTGCTGCCCGCGGACCTCATCGGCACGGAGGTGTTGAATCCCGCCGAAGGGAATTTCGCTATCCGCCGCGGGCCCATCTTCGCCAGCATTGTCCTCGCCGACGAGATCAACCGCGCACCGGCCAAGGTGCAGTCGGCCCTCCTCGAGGCGATGCAGGAACGGCAGGTCAGTATCGGCGGTCAGACCCTCCCCATGCCCGACCCCTTCTTCGTGATGGCCACGCAGAATCCCATCGAGCAGGAGGGCACCTACCCCCTCCCCGAAGCGCAGCTCGATCGCTTCCTCCTCAAGGTTCGCGTCGACTACCCCACCCGCCAGCAGGAGCGCGAAGTGCTCGACCTCGGTCTCGACGGCGGCGCACCGCCTTCCGTGCGCGCCGTCGCCAGCCGCGCCGAGCTGCTCGCCGCCCGCGAAGCGCTCAGCGGCGTCGCCCTCGATGAGGCCCTGAAGGACTACTGCGTCCAGATCGTGCAGGCCACGCGCCGCCCCGCCGCCTACCGCCTCCCCGAGCTGCGCACGCTCATCGCCTACGGCGCCTCCCCCCGCGCCACCATCGCCCTCGCCCGCGCCGCCCGTGCCCGCGCCCTCCTCGAAGGCCGCGCCTACACCATGCCCGACGACGTGAAGGCGCTCGCCCACGACGTGCTCCGGCACCGCATCGTCACCACCTACGAGGCCGACGCCGAGGAGATCACGACCGACGACCTCATCGACCGCGTCCTCGAAGCCATTGAGGTGCCCTGAGGGCCGCCATGCGCGCGTGGTGGCGGCGGCGTTGGCGCTCCGGGGGCGACCCCACCCGCGCCGCGCCCGATGCCGCCGCCACGACCGACGGAGCGACCGAGCTCCTGCGCCGCGTGCGCGCCATCGAGCTGCGCGCCCGCCGCCTCGTCGATGACCTCTTCCTGGGCGAATACCACGCCGTCTTCCGCGGGCGCGGCATCGAGTTCGACGAGCTTCGCCCCTACGTGGTTGGCGACGACGTGCGCTCCATCGACTGGAAGTCGTACGCCCGCACCGGCGAGCCGCTCGTCCGCCGCTATCGCGAGGATCGCGACCTCACGGTCCTCTTCGCTGTCGACGTCAGCGCCTCCCAGACGGCCGGCGCCGCCGAGCAGTCCAAGGCCAGCCTCGCCGCCGAGCTGTGCGCCGTCTTCGCGCTGGCTGCCATCCGCAACCACGACCGCGCCGGGCTCCTGCTCTTCGCCAGCGCCCCCGAACGCTACCTCCGTCCCGCTGGCGGCAGTGTCCACGTGCTCCGGCTCGTACGCGAGGTGCTCTCCGCCCGGCCCGAGACGCGCGGCACCGACCTTGGCGCCGCCCTCGAATACCTCACGGGCGTCCAGCGCCGCCGCGCCACGCTCTTCGTCATCTCCGACTTCCTCACCGAGGGGTACGCCCGCGCCCTCCGCGCCGCCTCGCGGCGCTTCGACATCATCGCCGTCCGTATCCGCGAACCCCTCGACGAACAGCTGCCCGCTGCCGGACTCGTGCGCCTCGCCAGCGCCGAGGGTGGTCCCGCCTACGAGGTCGACAGCGACGACCCCTCCGTGCGCGAGGCCTACGCCGCCCGTGTGCGAGCCATCGACGCCGAGCGCGAGCGCCTCTTCGGCGAACTCGGCATCGACGAGATCAGGATCGTCACCGGCGAGGACTACGTGCGAGCGTTGCTCGCCTTCTTCCGGCGTCGGGCGCGGGCCGTCGCGTGAGGCGCCTGGCGCTCCTCTGTACGCTCGCCGCCGTCCTGGCGGTTCTTCCCGCCCTCGCCGGGGCGCAGAATCCCGAGGTCACGCTCTCGCGCTCCTACGCCGCCATCGGTGAGCCCATCGTCCTCACCGTCGTGCTCGAAACGTCCGCCGACGGCGTCGTCGAACTCGACCCTGCTTCGGATTCGTGGGGGGCGGTGCGCGTCATCCGCGTCCTCTCGCAGACCGCCCTCGTGTTGGAGACGGGCCTGCACCATCGCATCGAGGTGCTGATCGCGCCCTTTGCCCCCGGCACACTCGCCTTCCGCCCCGCCGTCACCGTCACGACCAACGCCGGCTCCTCCCCCGTTGCCCTCCCCGCGCTCACCCTGGAGGTGCCCTCCAGCCTCGCCCCCGGCGAGCCCCTCACCCTCTCCCCGCTGCCCCCACCCGCGCCCATTGGGGGAGCGCAGTCGCCGCTGTTCTGGCCGGCGGTGGTCCTGGGAGCGCTCGCGGGCGTCGCGCTCGCCACCGCGACCCTCGTGCTGGGCCTCCGCTGGTGGAGGAACCGCCCCGCCGCCCCCGCCCCCGCCCCCGCCGCCCCGCCTGCCCCCGTCGATGTCTTTGCCTCCGCCGCGGCCCTGCTCGAGGCCGACGCTGCCGGCGCCTATCGCGCCATCTCCACCGCGGTCCGCAACGTCCTCGGCGAGCGCTACGAATTTCCCGCCCAGTCCCTCACGACCGCCGAGCTCGAGACGCGCATGGCTGCTGCCGGCGTCGACGGTTGGGAAGAGCGCATGGCCCGCGAGCTGCTGCGCGAGTGCGATGCCGTCGTCTATGCCGGCTACCGCCCCGCGATCGAACGCCGCGTGGCCGATCTCAGAATCGCCCGCGAGATCGTCGGAGGGACCGGCTGATGCACTTCACCGACCCCTGGCTGCTCCTGCTCGCGCTCGTGGTGATTCCCCTCGCCATCGCCCGCTGGCGGCGGCTCGCCCCCGCCATCGCCGTGCCCTTCGCCCTTGGCCTTGAGGCCGCGCCCATCGGCTGGCGCGTGCGCCTGCGACGCCTGCTGCCGTTCCTGCGAATCATCGCCATCCTGCTCCTCGTCGCCGGGCTCGCACGCCCCCGCCTCGGCCAAGCCGAGACCCTCGTTCCCGCCGAGGGCGTCGACATCGCCCTCTCCGTCGATGTGTCCAGCAGCATGGCGTTGAGCCCCTTCAGCACGGGCCGCACCCGCCTCGATTCCGTCAAGGACGTCATCCGCGACTTCATCGCCAGCCGCGAGACCGACCGCGTCGGACTCGTCGTCTTCCAGCGCGAGGCCCTGCCCCTCGTCCCCCTCACCCTCGACCATGAGGCCCTCGACACCATCATTGCGGACCTTGGCGCCGACCTGCTCCCCGACGGCACCGGCATCGGCGTGGGCATCGCCAGCGCCCTCTCCATGCTCGAGGACTCGAGCGCATCCAGCCGCATCGTCATCCTGCTCACCGACGGCCGCCATAACGTCGACTCCCTCAGTCCCGCCGAGGCCGCCGAGATCGCCGCCGCCCTTCGCATCCGCGTCTACACGATCGGTGTCGTCGAGGAGGGCGACCGGCCCCAGGGCTTCTCGCCCACGACCATCGATGCCGAGCTGCTGACGTTCATCGCCGAGCACACCGGCGCCCGTTACTTCGAAGCGGCGACCGCGGAAGACCTCGCGGAGGTCTACGACGAGATCGCCTCGCTGGAGACAAGCCGGGTCGGCGGTGAGACCTTCGCCCGCCACGGCGAGCTCGGACTCTGGCTGGTCGCCGCGGGCGCCGTCCTCCTTCTCGGGGAGCTGACCCTCGACAGAACCTGGCTGCGGAGGACGCCCGCATGAGCGACCTCAGCTTCGGCCGCCCCCTCTGGCTGCTCCTCATCCCCCTCTTGCTGGTGGTTCTGCCGTTCGCATGGATCGTCGCCCGGCGAGCCTTCGCCAGCGCTGCGGCCCTCACCCGCGACCCCCCCAGGCCGCGCTGGGGCGTGACGGTCGTGATTGCCCTCGCCGTCGTGCTCGCCGCCCTCGCTGCCGCCCAGCCCCGCTGGGGCGAGCGCAGCGCCACGGTGCAGGCCGGGGGCGCCCAGCTTGTCGTCGTCCTCGATGTCTCGCGCAGCATGGGCGCCACCGATGTCGCGCCCTCGCGCCTCGCCGCCGCCCGCACCACCCTCGCCCAGACGTTCGCCCGCCTCAGCGGCGACCGCGTCGCCCTCGTGGTCTTCGCCGGCGACGCCCGCCTGCGTTTCCCCCTCACCCGCGACCTGACCGCCGCCGCCACCGTCCTCCAGAGCGTCGAGGGTGGAACGCTGCTGCTCGGACGCGGGACGAGCACTGCCTCCGGCCTCGACGTCGCCCGCGAGCTCTTTGACGACGAGACCACCGGGGGACGCCTCGTGCTCCTCATCTCCGACGGCGAGAACCTTGGTCCCGACCCCTCCGCCAGCGCCGCCGCCCTTGCCGCCGAGGGCATCGACCTGCTTGTCGCCGGCGTGGGCACCGCCGAGGGAAGCGTCGTGCCCGTTCGCGATCCCCTCTCCGGGGAGATCCGCCCGCTCGTCGATCGGAACCGTGAGCCCGTCATCTCGCGCCTCGACGAAGCCGGCCTCCGCGCTATCGCCGAGGCCGGTGGCGGCCGCTACCTTGGCGCGAACCCCGAGGCCGTCCCCGGCGCCGTCCGCTCCCGCGTTGCCGGCCTCGATCAGGCCGCCTACGGCTCGACCACCGTCTCCCTCCCGCGCGAACGGTTCCAGTGGTTCGTCGCTGCTGCCCTCGCCCTCGCCGTGCTCGCGACCGCCGTCGAGTGGCGGGCCTTCGCAAGCTGGCGGCGCGTCCCCGCGCTCGCGTTCATCGCCGGGCTCGTGCTCGCCCTCTCCGCCTGCGCCACCGCTGCCTACGACCTGAACGAGCGCGCCCTGGAGGCCCTGGACGGGGGCGACGCCGATACGGCCATCGAGCTGCTCTACGAAGCCCAGGCCGAGGCCCCGCAGGACGGTCAGGTCGCCCTCAACCTCGCCGCCGCCCTCCACCGCGCCGAGCGTTACGACGAGGCCGTGCGCATCTCCCGACGCGCTCTCAACGACCGCGACATCGTCATCGCGGCCTCGGCGCACTCCAGCCTGGGCCACCACCTCTTCGCGCTGGGTGAGCTCGAGGAGGCGCTTGAGGCGTTCGGCGAAGGCCTCTTGCTCGCCCCCGAGGACAACGTCCTCCGGCGCGACTACGAGGTTGTGTACCACCTGCTCCACCCCCCGCCCCCGCCCGAGCAGCAGCCCGACCCCTCCGAGGGCGAGGAGTCCGAGGATGGCGAGGAGCCGCCTGAGGGTGAAGGGCAGCAGCCCGCTCCCGGCCCCGGTGGCGCCGCCGGCATCGGAGGCGAGGATGGACAGCAGGCGCTTACTCCCGAGGCCCTCGAACAACAGCTCGCCGCCATCGATGCCGAGATTGCGGAGTTGCGCAGGGAAGCCGGCGAAGCGCTCAGCGCCCGCGAGGCGCTTGCTATCCTCGAACTGCTCGAAGAGCGCAGCCGCCTCTCCGCGCAGAATCCCGCTCGCGGAGTCTGGAGCGATGCCAGTGACTACTGATCGCATCCGTCCACTGACGGAGCGCAGGCCATGAGCGAGACCGCCCCCGGATTCGCCGATGTCATCTCGCGCTTCGCCTTCGATGTGCCCTGGTACGGCCTCCTGCTCGGCGCCGCGGCGTTCTACGCCGTTGCCTGGGTGCGGGTCCGCAGCGAGCGCCCCCGCGTCCCTCCCGGACGCGCGCAGCTCGCGCTCTTCATGCTGGGGCTGGCACTCGTCTACGTCGCAACGCAGTCACCCCTCGAGCACTACGGCAACCAACTCCTCTGGGCCGACTTCGGCGGGATGCTGCTCCTCACCATGATCGCCCCACCCCTCATCCTCCTCGGCTCGCCCCTCACGCTCGCCTTCCGCGCCGCCGGCCCCCGCGGACGCGCCCGGCTGCGCCGCTTCTACCGCGGACGCGCCATGCGCATCGTTGCCATGCCGATCTTCTCCTGGCTGCTCTTCGCCGTCGTCACCTATGCCTGGCAGTTCAGCGGCCTCACCGAGGAGGCCGCCGCCAACGTCTTCGTGCGCGACGTGCAGCAGCTCTCGCTGCTCGCTGTTGCCCTTCTCTTCTGGTGGCCCGCCCTCTGCGCCGACCCCGTTGCCTGGCGCATGAACCACCCCCTGCGGATGCTCTATGTCGCCGTCGAGATGACCCACAAGGGACTCTTCGGCGGCATGTTCCTCAGCCTCAACACGCCCGTGCACGAAACCTTCGCCGCCAACATGCCCCTCTGGGCGCTCTCCGCCATGACCGATCAGCGCCTCGCCATCCTCGTGCTCTGGGTGGGGGGAAGCCTCGTCTTCCTCGTCGTGCTTGCCGCCATCGCCATCAGCTGGGTTCGCTACGAGGGCCGCCAGTCGGCCCGCATCGACCGCCGCCTGGAAGCGGAGCGCGCAGCCCGACGCGAGCGCGCACGCGCCCTTGGCAGCGTCTTCGAACGTCCCTAGGCGCCGGCCCGCGCGCTAGATTCCGAGTTCGCCCCAGAGTTCCGTCGCCTGCTTCCGCAGCTCGGCTCGGAAGTCGGGGTGGGCGATGCTGATCAGCGCCGCCGCCCGCTGCCGGTGGTTCTTGTCGAGCAGGCTCGCGACGCCATGCTCCGTCACGATCGTGTCCGCCAGGTAGCGCGGGATGGTGACAAGCGTGCCTGCCTCGTGCTTCGCCACGATCTTCGAGAGGGAACCCTCCAGCGCCGTCGAGCGCAGCACCGTCACCGCGCGGCCATCGGGGCAGAGCGCCGCGCTGATGTGCGTATCCGGCTGCCCGCCCGTGCCGTTGATCATCTGGCCGCCGAAGCGGTCCTCGCTCGCGATCTGTCCCAGCAAGTCCACCGCCACGGCGCTGTTTACCGAAGTCATCTGGTGGTTCTGCGACATCAGCGCCGGGTTCAGCAAGTAGTTCGGGTCGTACACCTCGAACGCCGGGTTGTCGCGGATGATCCCGAGGTCGACCCCGTCGCAGCCCGTCCACGCGACGGCCACGCAGCGGCCGCGGTGGATCGACTTGCGCGAGTTGTCGATGTTGCCGCGCGCCCATAGCTGCGCCAGCCCGGGCGAGCCCAGCTCCGTGTGGACGCCGAGGTGGTGGGCGTTGTCGAACGCGCCCGCCTTGAACATCAGCGCGCTCGGCGTGCCCACGCCCACCTGGATCGTGTCCCCGTCCCGGATCAGCGGGGCGAGGTTGTCCGCGATCGCCTGGGCTTCCGGATCAACCTCCATCAGCCCGAACGCCTGCCGCACGATCTTCGGCGGAAGGGCATGGAAGATACCCTCGACGAGTGCGACCTGGTCGGGGCTGGCGAGGTCGAGCAGTTCCAGCAGATCGCCCCGGTTCTCGTTGGGCGCCAGCGTCTCGATCCGCTCCCGTACCGCCCCCACGTTCACCGGCTGGATGGCGTCCTCGATGAAGGCCGAGAACTCGCTCACGTGCGCCCAGAGGTCGCCGTGTCCGGGGGTGATGTTCGGGTCGATCATCGCGATCGTGTCGCGGCAGCGCTTGGTGTACGCGTTCCGCGTCCACATGTGCACGCCGAACTGCACATAGCCGGCCTCGTTCGGGGCGCTGCACGAGGTGATCTGCACGTCGGGAAGTCGCGCCTCCTCCCGTCCCGCGTCGAACGCCTTCATGCCGAGCATGAACGTGTTCGGCAGGTAGGTCGCGATCTTGGCGTCGTGCGCCGCCCGCAGCGGCTCGCCGATGAACAGCTCGATCTCGCGCTCGCCGTTCTGGCCGGGGCTGAAGAGGCGCGGCTCCGCCGGCGCCAGCGCGCGCACGTGCACGCGCCCCAGCTGCTCGGCGCGGTCCGCCAGCGCCGAGGCGAGCTGCCCCGGCGTGAGCACACCCATCACGACGAGGTCGTCCTCGCCGATGCGCGCCATCGCCTCCTCAACGCTGCAGAGGCGCTCCTTGTAGGCCTCCCGCCAGTCTCCTGAGTGGTCCATGGCCCTGCTCCTACGTGAAGTTGAAGTTGAACCCCCGCGGATCCTCGAACGCCTGCGGCTCCGGTTTCTTGTACTGGACCTCGATCTCGTCGGTGTCCTCGTTGTAGCGCACGGGGAAGGACGCTACCGGCCGGAACGCCGGCAGCGACTTCACCGCGCCGTCGCGCACGTCGAACTTCGCGCCGTGCCGGGGACAGTCGATCTCGAAACCAACCAGCCGGCCCTGGCCGAGCGGCCCGTTGTCGTGTGAGCACCGGTTCTCAAGCGCAAAGTACCCATCGTGCAGGTGAACCAGCACGATCGAGTCGTCCCCGAACTCGATGATCGCCGTCTCGCCCGGCTTCAGCATGTTCGCCGGTCCCACCGGGGTGAAGGGGATCTCGCTGTCGGTCTGCTCGCTCATCGCCTTGCTCCTCCGCTACGGCAAACGAGCCGCGGCCAGACGCCGCGGCTCGTCGTCCGGGTTGCCTCTCGAACCTAGCGGTCCGGTCCGTAGATCAGGAACGACTCAGGGCCCAGCTCGGTCGTGAAGTAGTCGCCCACGTTCGGGATGTCCTGCTCGCGCCCGGCGATGTTCCAGACCTTCGTCCACATCCGCTCCCACTCGAGCTTCATGAACTCTTCCGAGGTGTAGCGCTCCTTCGGGATGAGCTCCGTACCCAGGAGGGGCTCCCGGGCCTTCTCCATCGGCGTGCCGGTCACTCGTGCTGCGATAACCACGCCTTGCGCTCCTTGTTTCGCGCCCGGCATCCAGGGGCCGGGCGCCAGTTGAGAGGTGCCGTGATGTTACGCGAAACGGGCCTCACTCGCCCGTTTGAGCGCCTCTACGAACCGGGTGTCGGCACGATCTCCGTGCCCATCTCCTCGGGTTCCATGCCGAGTGTGATCAGCACCTTCGAGAGGCTCATGAAGAGCCCCACGCCCAGCGCCATCTCCACGATTTCGGGGTCGCTGAAGTGCTCCCGCAGCCGCGTCTGCAGCTCCGGCGACACCTGCCGCGGGTCGCCGATGATCGCGTCCGTGAGGGCGATCGCCGCCTTGTCCCGCTGGGACAGCGCCGACTCCTCGTAGCCGTCCTCGATCTCGGTCACGTTCTCTTCCGAAAGTCCTTGCTCACGCGCCACGGCGAAGCGAACGTTCTTTCAGTAGCCGCAGTCCGTCACGCGGGCGTTGCGCATCCGCGTGACCTCCTTCGTGCGGTGGTCGAGCGCGCCCTTGCCCCAGAACGTCCCGTAGAGCGCCCCGAAGGCGCCCGCCAGACCTGGCTGGTGCGCCATGGCCGTGCCGAAGCTGGGCTCCTGGCCCGGTATCGCGGAACTCACTCGTGGTGTCGTCGACATCGCTTCCTCCTCGGAATGCTCAGTAAATCGGACCCTCGGCCGAGGCCGGCATCGGCGCTTCCACCGGCGCCGCCTCGGTATCCAACGCCAGCCGTAGCCGGCAGTTCGCATCGAACAGCGCCACCCCGATCGTCAGCGCTACCACGCCTTCCTCGCCGAAGTGCGTGCGCAGCGCGCCGTACTCCTCGTCGGTCAGGTCGTGGTGCTGCCAGGGCATCTTCTCCGCGAGCGTGAGCGCTGCTCGCTCCGGCGCGCTGAAGAGGTCGCTCCCGGACCAGTCCGCCAGCGCCGCGATCTGCTCGTCGCTCACGCCCGCGTTCGCGTGACGCACGGCCAGTTCGGCCTCGCAGTCGTGCAACTGCGCCACCCGCAGCCTGCACAGTTCGAGCAGGTTCGCGGGCAGCAGTTCGTCGTCCCAGAGCTTGCCGTAGAAGGCGCGGTAGAGATCGCGAAGCTCGGGGCGCAGCCCCAGCGCCGCATCGAACGGCGCACTGCCTTCTGCCCCATCGAGCCAGGTCACGGGCGCATTGTCACGCCGCGACCCCACCGCCGCAACGGTGCGCGCCGCTAGGTCGTCGCGACCTGGGGAATGCGAACCCGCCCGAGTCGCTGCGCGACCTCGGTGATGCCCATCGCGAACGTCGCCGGGATCAGTTCGCCCCGCTCGATGGCGGCGACGAACATCGGCAGGATCGCCAGCAACACAAGGATGCGTACCGACTCGCGCGCGTGCCACTCCTCCGAGACACGCCCCTCGGCGACCATCTCCCGCAGGTCCTTGGGCAGGTAGACCCCGCCCCGGCGCGCGTACGCCATCGTCGCGATGACCGCCATCGCCCGTGGGTCGAGATCCGTGCGGTGGAAGCCCGCGCTCTGGCTGGCGGGGAAGCGCTGCATCGCTCCCCGGATGTCGGCGCTCAACGCCTCCGCCTCCGCCTCCGCCTCCGCGATCACGCCCTCCGGGTCTTCTAGCTCCGACGCCAACAGCGCGCCACCCGCCAGCTCCGCTTCGGCGGCAGCGGTCACGTCCTTGATGCTCGCTCCGTCCGCGGCAAGGGACTTCAGGTGGTCGATCAGCGCGCCCATGGACCGCCTCCGCGATCGCGTCGTCCTGCCCCTACTGTACAGCCGCGAAGGGCCTGCTTGCGGCGCCGCGGCCGCCCCGGGACGCTAGATGTGGAGCGCCCGGTCGTAGGCGTCGAGCACGGACTCGTGCATCGCCTCCGAGATGGTCGGGTGCGGGAAGACCGTCTCCATCAGCTCGGCCTCGGTCGTCTCCAGGCCCATCGCCACGACGAACCCCTGGATCATCTCCGTCACGTCGGGGCCCACCATGTGCGCCCCGAGGAGCTCGTCCGTGTCCGCGTCGAAGACCGTCTTCACCATGCCCGCCGTGTCGCCCACGGCGATCGCCTTGCCGTTCCCGACGAGCGGGAAGCGGCCCACGCGCACGTTGAAGCCGGCCTCCCCCGCCGCCGCCTCGGTCAGACCGACGCTCGCGACCTGCGGATGGCAGTAGGTGCAGCCGGGGATGCGTCGTTTCTCCATCGGTCGCACCGACTCCAGGCCCGCGATCCGCTCCACGCAGAGAACGCCCTCGTGCATCGCCTTGTGCGCCAGCAGCGGCGGCCCGGCCACGTCGCCGATGGCGTAGAGCCCCGGCTCGCCCGTCTCCAGCCACTCATTCACGACGATCGCCCCGCGATCGACCGTGGCCGCCGTCGCCTCCAACCCGAGGCCCTCGACGTTGCCGGTCACGCCCACGGCCAGGATGGCGCGGTCAAAGGTGGTCTCGATCGTGCCGTCCTCGGTCGTGATCGTCGCGGTCACGCTGTCGTCGCCCTTGTCGAGGGACTCGACCATGGCGTTGGTGTGGATCGTGATGCCCTGCTTCTCGAACTCATCCTGCGCGAAAGCCGAGATCTCCTCGTCCTCCACCGGCAGGATGCGGGGCAGCACCTCCACCACCGTCACCTCCGCCCCGAGCGCCCGGTAGAAGCTCGCGAACTCCACGCCGATCGCCCCGGAGCCGATCACCAGCAGCGAGTCCGGCATCGTCGTCGGTACCATCGCTTCCTTGTAGGTCCAGACCAGTTCGCCGTCGGGCTCCAGGCCCGGCAACGACCGCGCCCGAGCGCCCGTCGCCACGATGATGTTGTCGGCGCCGAGCTCGGCGATAAGCTCGCCGTCCTTCTCGACGGCCACGCACCCGCCGCCCGTGAGTCGCGCCGACCCGTCGAACACCTGGATGTTGTGCTTGCGCATCAGGAACTTCACGCCGCTGCTGAGCTGCCTCGCGACGGACCGCGATCGGCTCACGACCTTCTCGATGTCGAACGAAGCGGTGGCGGTCAGGCCGTAGCGCTCCGCATCCTGCATCTCGCGGAAGAGGTCGGCGGTATGGAGGAGCGTCTTCGTGGGAATGCAGCCCCAGTTCAGGCAAATGCCGCCCAGGTGCTCGCGCTCTACCACCGCTGCCTGCATGCCCAGTTGCGCGGCGCGAATCGCGGCCACGTAGCCGCCCGGGCCGCCGCCCACTACCACCACGTCGAATGTTGTCTCGGCCATCGTGCTCCCCCTAGACCAGCAGCCGGAACGGCGCTTCGAGGTAGTTGCGCACCGAGGCCAGGAACTGCGCCGCCGGCGCCCCGTCGAGCGCCCGGTGATCCCACGTCAGGCTCAGCGTCATCGTCTTCTGCCGGACGGGCCGCTCGCCCTCCCAGCGCACATCGTCGCGAAGCCGGTTCACGCCGAGGATGCCGACCTCGGGCGAATTGAGGATGGGCGTGAATGAGTCCACGCCGAACATCCCGAGTGTGGAAACCGTGAACGTGCCCCCGGCCATGTCGTCGAGCCCGAGTTTGCCCTCGCGCGCCGCCGCAGCCAGCCGCGACGCATCCTGCGCGATCTCCTTCAGGCCAATCTGGTCGACGTGGCGAACGACGGGCACCACGAGCCCTTCCTCCAGCGCGACGGCCATGCCCACGTGGATCTCGCCACGCAGGTTGATCTCCTTGCCCAGGAACTGGGCGTTCATGCGCGGGTGGTCGAGCAATGCCTTCGCTGCCGCCTTCATCACGATGTCCGTGTACGAAGGGCGCACACCATCGCTCGCCCACTCCTCGATGAGCTGCGTGCGCAGCCGCACGCAGTCGTCCATGGCCACGTCCATGTCCATCGTGAGCTGCGCCGTCTCCTGCAGACTCGCGTACATGCGCTCGGCGATGACCTTGCGCATGCCGCGCACCGCCATCATCTCGTCCTCGCGCGCTGCCGCCGGAGCTGCCGCCTGCGCCGCGGGGGCTGCCGCGGGAGCGCCGCCCGCTGCGGCTGCTTCCACATCTTCCTTCGTGATGCGCCCGCCGGGGCCTGTACCCGCCACTGTCGAGAGGTCGACGCCCAGCGCCTCCGCCCGCTTCCGTGCGAGCGGCGAGGCCGGCGCCGGAACTCCTGCCGGTGCGGGCGCTGCGGCTGCCGCCTCATGCGCGGCGCGCACGTCGTCTTCGGTCACGCGGCCACGTGGCCCCGTGGCCGTCACCGTCGCGAGGTCCACCCCAAGCTCCTTCGAGAGCTTCCGCGCTGCCGGCGAGGCGGCTACGCGTCCGCCCACCGCTGCCGGGGATGCCGCTGCGGGCGCCGCCGCTGCTGCCGGCTCGGCCGCAGCCGGAGGCGCGCTCTCTGCTGCCGCAGGGGATGCACCAGCGCCGGGGAGTACATCGGGAATGTCCTCGCCGGCCGCGTAAATCCAGCCCACGACCGCGCCCGGGTCGACGGTAGCCTCGCTGGGCACCAGGTGCCGCACGATGCCCGCGGCCTCCGCCTCCACGTCCATCTCGACCTTCTCGGTCTCCAGCCGGTAGAGATCCTCTCCCAGCTTGACCTCGCCGCCGTCGGGGATGTGCCACTCGGCCACGGTGCCCTCGGTCATCGTCATCCCGAGCTTCATCATGTAGATCTCGGTTGGCATCTCAACCCCCGTCCTGTTCGAGTCTGTGTTCTTGTAAGGATGGCCCGTCGTCGCGGTACAGGCCTTTGCGGGCTGCGTATTCCAGCACTGCGTGTACGTCGATCACCCAGGGTCCGTCCCGGGCCACTCGGAGTGTAGCGGCTTGCCCCGGTTTCAACACACGCTCGCGCTCGCCGTCGAAGGCGAGGACGCCCGGACCCGACACCGCCACCGTCTCCCCCAGTGGGATACGCGCGTGCGAGCGCACGGCGATCTGTTCGTACAGCCCCGGTGCGATCGGCGCCAGCACGGAGACCCCGCCCTCCCCCGGCCCGAGCGTGAGGTGCAACGCCTCGTCCTCGTCCGGCGTCAGCGGCGCCAGCAGCCCCCCGATCGAGGTGATCCCCACCGCCGAGGGCTCCGCCCGCGTGAGGACGGCCTCGCGCAAGCGCGCGCCCCCCCAGATCGCCCGCGATCCCACGAAGCGGTCCGCCGCCAGCACGGCGTCGATGAGCGCAAGGTCATCCTTCTCGCCTTCAATCTCCACGTGCACGGCCTTCACCTGCCTCGCGACCTCTTCCAGCAAAACCTGGCCCGTCGCGACGAGCCCCGCCGCCGCGCCCGCGATCGTCGCCTCCACCATCGTGGGGAAGACGTTGTTCGTGCCGGTCGAAACGGGCACGACGGGCGCATCCCGCCAGCCCAGGGCGAAGGCGCGGTTCGTGCCGTCGCCCCCGAGCGTGATGACCGCCCCGCAGCCCTCCGCACGCAGCGACGCGGCTGCCCGCGTCGTGTCGAGCGTGCTTGCCGTGCGCGTCCCCTCGACGGCGACGAAGCTGGCCTCTCCGCCGAACTCCTCCGCGGCCGCCGCCGTGATGCCGTGCGTGTCGTCCATGTAGCGGAAATCGCGCACGCCGCTGGCGAGCGCGCCCACGATGGCGCGGCGCACGATCGCGCGCTTCTCCTGGTTATCGAAGACCGACGCGCGCGCAACGAGGCGGCGGATGTCCTTCCCCGAGGCGGGGTTGGCGGCTATCCCGAGCGGGCGCGAGGTGGGCAGGGCCTACCCCGTTCCGAGGATGCGTCGCGCCTCGGCCGCGATGCGCTCGGCGTTTGGCACGTAGGTCTGCTCCAGCACCGGGCTGAACGGCACGGGCGAGAATGGCGCCGCCACGCGGCCCACGGGCGCATCGAGCGAGTCGAACGCCAACTCCGCGATCTGCGCCGCGATCTCCGCGCCCAGTCCGCCGAAGCGCACTGCCTCGTGTACCACGAGCGCGTTATGCGTCTTCATGACCGAGTTGATGATCGTGTCGGTGTCCAGCGGCTGCAGCCAGAGCGGGTCGATCACCTCGACGCTGACGCCCTCGCCTTCGAGGGTGTCGGCGGCCTTCGTGGCCTCGTGGATCATGCGGCCGTGGGCCACGATCGTGAGACCGTCGCCCTCGCGAATCACGTTCGCCTTGCCGATGGGGAGCGTGTACGGCTCCTCGGGCACGTCGCCCGGAAGCGCCATCAGGCCCTTGCACATCACGACGAACACGGGGTTCGGCTCGCGCGCGGCCGTGATGATCGCGCCCTTCACGTCGTACGCCGTCGCCGGCATTACGACTTTCAGGCCCGGTGTGTGGCAGAGCCACGCTTCCAGGCTCTGGGAGTGCTGCGCGGCGAGGTTCATGCCCGCCCCCGACATTGTCAGGACGGTTACCGGCAGCGTCGCCTTGCCGCCGAACATGTACCGCATCTTCGCGAGCTGGTTGACGATCTCGTCCATGCACTCGCCGATGAAGTCCATGAACATGATGTCGACGATCGGCTTGAGGCCCGTGGCCCCCGCCCCCACCGCCAGCCCGATGATGCCGGACTCGCTGATGGGCGTGTCGATCACGCGGTCCGGCCCGAATTCGGCGAGCAGGCCGCGGTAGATGCCGAACACGCTGCCGGCGCCGGCCACGTCCTCGCCGGCCATGAATGCCAGCGGTTCTTCCTCAAGCGCCTGGCGAACCCCCTCCGTGATGGCGAGGGTGTAAACGAGCTGCCGCCCCGCGGGCGCGTCTGCTGTGGTCATTGGTTCGCTCCTAAGTCGCCGCGCTGGGCGTGTAGACGTCGTTCAGGAGGTTCGCCGGGTCCGGCAGGGGGCTGTTCTCCGCGAACTCGATCGCCTCGGTGATGTCGGCCATGACCGCGTCGTGCACGGCCTGGATCTCGTCCTTCGTCATGATTCCCAGGTCGAGCAGGCGCTGCTCGTGCTGCGCGATCGGGTCGCGCGCGCGCCACGACTGGAGCTCCTCGTCCGTGCGGTAATGCAGACCGATACCGCGCAGGCCGACGTGGTCGACGAAGCGGTAGGTCTTGCACTCCACCAGCGTGGGGCCGCCGCCCGTGCGGGCGCGTTCGATCGCCTCGCCGACAGCTTCCCAGACCGCGACCGCGTCCATGCCGTCGCAGATGACGCCCGGCATGCCGTACCCGGCAGCGCGGTCGGCGACATCGCTGATCGCCTGGTGCTCCGCCTGAGGGGTGAACTCGCCGTAGCCGTTGTTCTCGCAGACGAACACCACCGGCAACTTCCAGAGGGCCGCCATGTTGGCCGCCTCGTGGAACGCGCCCTCGTTCGTGGCGCCATCGCCGAAGAAGGGGATGGCCACGTTCATCCGGTCGCGCCCTTCGATGCGGGCGAAGTACTTGTTCGAGAAGGCGGCGCCGACCGCGATCGGCGGGCCCGCCGCCACGATCCCGTTCGCGCCCAGCATGCCCGCATCCACGTTGGAGATGTGCATGCTGCCGCCGCGGCCCTTGTTGTAGCCGGTCTCGCGGCCGAACAGCTCCGCGTACATGAGCTTGAATTCGCCGCCCTTGGCCACCAGGTGGCCGTGGCCGCGATGCGTGCTTGTAATCTGGTCCTGATCGCTGAGGTGCACCATTACACCGGAGGCGACCGCCTCTTCGCCGATGTACAGGTGCAGCGCCCCCGGCGACTTCCCCTGCTCCATCAGCTTTCCCGCCTCTTCCTCGAAGTGGCGTATTCGTACCATCCGGAAATGAAGGTCCTTCAGGACCTCCTCGCTTGGTTCCATCGCCTGGCTGCTGTTGGCCACGGCCGCCTCCGCACACGCTGGGATAGGAGCGCCTTCACGGGGCGCCCGAGCGCCCGCGCATCGTACAGGACGCTTCCGACCTGACAAAGGCGGGCCGCCCTCTTGGCCCCGCACTTTCCGTGCAGGGAGCGACTCTCTAGAATCGCATCCTGCCAACGAGCCGGCCGCGGCCTTTGATCCGTCGCGGTCGCATCCAAATACAGGGAGGTTCTCACACCATGGATCTTGGACTGCAAGGCAAGAAGGCCCTCGTCACGGCCGCCAGCCAGGGCATCGGCAACTTCATCGCCAACACCCTCGCCGCTGAAGGCGCCGATGTCGCCATCTGCGCCCGCACCCCCGACAAGGTCGCCGCGGCCGCCGAAGCCCTTAAGGCGCACGGCACGAACGTCTACGGCGCACCCTGCGACGTCGGCGATGCCGATGCCGTGAAGGCCTGGGTCGAGGCGAGCGCCGCCGCACTCGGCGGCATCGACATCTACGTCAGCAACGCATCCGCCGGTGGCGGCGGCACGCTCTGGAACGAGCACTTCGCCATCGACATGATGGGCACGGTGAACGGCGTCAACGCCGCCCTCCCGTTCCTCAACGAGTCGGACGGCGCCAGCGTCGTCGTGATCAGTACCTCGGCCGCTGTCGAGGCGTTCCCGCCTCCGCCTGCAACCTCCGCCGGCGCCTACGGCGCCATGAAGGCCGCGCTTCTGAACTACTCCGGCTTTGCCGCCCAGCAGCACGCGGCCGCGGGCATCCGCTTCAACGTCGTCTCGCCCGGCCCCACCTACTTCGAGGGTGGCCCCTGGCACAACATCGAGCAGGCCATGCCGCCGTTCTTCGAGATGATCGCGAACGGCATCCCCCTGCGCAGCAAGAGCAAGCCCGATACCCTCGCCGGCCAGATGGGAAGCGGGCAGGAAGTGGCGAATGTCGCTTCTTTCCTCGCCAGCCCGGCCTCGAGCCACACCACGGGCGTCAACATCGTCGTCGATGGCGGCTTCACCCGCCGCGTCGCTTTCTAGTTCACGAACTGCGGGAGTCCCGCGCCGGCACACGTTGGCGCGGGACTCTTCGCGACCGGCCACCACCGCACACGCCACAGGGAGGCCGCCATGCCCCGAATCGACGCCTACCTCATCGCCGGCGGAAAGTGGCACGACATCAACTTCGCCCGCCTCGAAGTCCTCAAGCTGCTGCACGAAGACGACGACGTCCGCGTTCGCATCGGCGAGGACTACAGCAACACCGAGGCCATCGCCGCCGCCGACTTCCTCATCAGTTACACCTGCGACGTGCACCCCACCGCGGAGCAGGAGGAAGCCGTCCGCGACTTCGTCGCCAGTGGCAAGCGCTGGTTCGCCCTGCACGGAACGAACTCGGTCATGGACTTCCAGGCCGACGGCGTCCACTGCCCGCGCGACTACCCCACCCTGATGGAGACGCTCGGCAGCCAGTTCATCGCCCACCCGGCGATCGAGCCCTACCCCATCACTGTGAGCGAGTCCGCCAAGGACCACCCCCTCGTGGCCGGCATCGAGCCCTGGGAGTGCGAGGATGAGCTCTACCTCTGCGAGTACCACGGCGAGATCACGCCCCTCATGGAGACGCGCTTCGCCGGTAATAGCGGCCCCGGCTTCTTCGAGCACGACTGGCCCAACGACGAGCCCCGCCTCGTGATGTACCTCCATCCCGTGGGCGAGGGCGAGGTGCTCTACCTCACGCCCGGCCACCGCCGCTCGAAGTACGACATGCAGGATCCCCCGCTCAGCGTCGAGGAGTGGCCCGTTCCCGAGCTTGGCGCCTGGACGCAGCCCACCTACTACGAGCTGCTGCGTCGCGGCATCGAGTGGGCGAAGGAGCCTGCCAGGGCCGCGGTCAGCGCTTAGCCCCCGCCCCCGCCTTCCGGCTGGGCCTCCAGCCCCATCCCGTCACCACCGTCCCCGCGTCCCGCGAGTCGTGAGAACACCTGGCGGAAGCCGACCGGGCTGGCGACGGCCAGGTCACGGCGCTGGAACGCCTCGGCGGCGAGAAGCGCCAGGACGAACGCCAGCGCCAGTGGTCCCAGGAACCGCAGTGGGTCGAAGCCCTCGACGATGAGGATGCTGCCGTCCGTCCAGTAGTACGGCGAGACCTTCTGGACCCCTTCGAGGGCGCTGACGAACCCGGCAAGGAACTCGAGCAGGTACCCGCCAGCCGTGACCGTGGCGGCCATGACTGTGGCCGTGAAGCGGTCGCTCACGAGGCACACGACCAGGAATGTGAAGGTGAGGTGGAGGAGGGTGAGCGGGACCATCCCGAAAACGGCCCAGGCGGTCCCGCCCACGGGCAGATCAACCCCCCGCCACTCGGCCGTGAGGATGATCGCCGGGAAGCTGAGCGCGATCCCCGCCGAAAGGAGCAGCGAGAGGCCGAGCATCTTCTGGGCCAGCAGGCTGCGGCGGCGGTAGGGCTGGGCGGCGAGCATGTCCATCGTGCCGCTCGCCTCTTCCCCCGCCACCGAGGACACCGCGGCGATGAACGCGACCACGGCGAAGATGACCGGAATCCAGGAGAAGTACTCGACGGCGAGGAAACCCTCGGGCGTGTTGATGGCGGCCCCGCTGCCGGCGAAGCCGCTGAAGAACTCGCTATCCGCGAACTCGCCGAGCGTTTCCCGGAAGTCTGGGTACAGCGCGACGACCGCCGCCCCCAGGGCGGCCGCTGCCACCGAGACCGCCAGAACCGGCGCCGCCCAGGCTCGGGCGTCGCGCCGGACCATGGCAGGCATCCAGGGGTTCCTGCCGAGCCGTAGCCGGATTGGCCCCTGCGGCAAGTTGCCGTCCGCTTTGCGCCGGAATAGGCGCTGGACGGCCACCGGCAGGGGCACGCCCTCCGCCGCTCCGATCTCCCGCCGTCGAAAGGCCCGGAAGGCAACCCAGTAGACGGCGATGTTCCCCGTCAGCAGTGCCGCCAGTCGCGGCCAGGGATAGTCGCCCGTGAGCATGGGGGTGGCCTCCGCCCAGTGGAACGGCGAGATAGCGCGGAAGGGCTCGACCGCTTCCGAGGTGGAACCGAGCGTCTGCAGGAAGAACGCGGCCGCCAATACGCCCCCCGCGGCCATACCCGCCTGCGCCCGTGTCTGGAGGAGCGTGCAGGCGAGGAAGGCGAAGCCCACGAACAGGAGCACGAGCAGGCTGCTGCTGCCCGTGGCGGCCAACAACTGCCAGACGGAAACACCGATGTCGCCAAGCTCGATGCCCCAGGCGAGGGCCGGGACTCCCGCCAGCAGCGTGAGCGTGAGGGCGAGCGCGACCCCTCCGGCACGCTGCGCGAGGAAGGACCCGCGGCTGAGCGGCTGCGCCAGCAGCAGATCGAGGGAACCCGACGTCTCCTCGCCCGCGACGCGGCTCGTGCTCGCGAAGATGCCGACGACGATGACGATGATCGGCCCGAAGTTGAAGTAGTACGCGCTCAGGAAGCCCTCTGGCGTGCTGATGTCGGCGCCGCCCCCGAGGGCCGTGTAGAAGGCGCTGCCCGCCAGGTCGTTCAGGCTGTCCCCGAGCTCCTTGTATTCGAGCGAGACCATCACGCCCATCAGCGCCAGCGCCGCGGCCGTCACGACCATCTGCGTACGCATCCCAACAAGCGTCTGGCGAAGAATGGCCAGACCGCTCACGCGGAGCCTTCCCGCTCGTAGAACGTGCGCATGATTTCGTCGAGCGTGGGCGGGCGCGACTCCAGGTCGGTCACACCGTGCTCGGCGAGTGCCCTGACGAGCCCGCCGATGTCGCCCTCCACGCTGAACTCCACCAGGCTGTCGCGCCGCTCGACCTCCGTGACGCCCGGCAGGCGGAACGCCTCCTCCTCCGGTGGACGCTCGCTGAAGCGGGCCGTGACCCGCCGGATCGAGCGCCCTTGCAGGTCGCTGACGGGCGCTACCTCCACCAGCCGCCCGCCCCGCAGGATGCCGACCCTTTCGCAGATCTCCTCCACCTCGCTCATCACGTGGGAGGAGAAGAAGACGGTGGCCCCCTGGTCGGCCTCCTCGCGAAGAATCTGCCAGACCGTGTGTTGCAGGAGCGGATCGAGTCCGGAGGTGGGTTCATCCAGCAGCAGCACCGGGGGCTGGTCGAGGAGCGCCAGCAGGAGGGCGAGCTTCTGCCGGTTCCCCTTGGAGAGGGCCCCCGCGCGACGCGTCAGGTCGAGCTGCAGTCGTGTCGCCAGCGCGGCCACGCGGTCTCCATCGACGGGCCGCTTCCGCAGCGAGGCGAAGAACTCGACCGTTCGCTGGCCGCTGAGGCGGTCGTAGAGACGTACGTCCCCCGGCAGATACCCGGTGAGCGAGCGAACCTCGACGGAGTCCCGCTGGCAGTCCCGGCCGAGTATCTCGGCGCGCCCCTCGGTGGGCCGGATCAGGTCGAGGAGCAGGCGGATGGTCGTCGACTTGCCCGCCCCGTTGGGCCCCAGGAATCCGAAGATCTCGCCCCGCTCCACCTCCAGGTCAAGCCTGTCCAGCGCGAGCACGGCGTCGGCATAGGTCTTGCTCAGACCCTCGGTCCGGATTGCAGCATCCATGACGCCGCCAATGGTAAACGCGCGCCCGGCTAGCCCAGCATCATCGGGTTGTCGAGCGGCAGACCGAGCAGCAGGCGACCCGTCGACTCGAGCGTCCGGGGCGAGGTGCCCGCATGCTGCGTGGCCGCGTGCACGTCACGGAAGCACCGCTCGATCGGACTCGCCTGGTAGACCGCCGTGCCGCCCGCGGCCGCGTGGATCAGGTCGACCGCGTAGGCCGCGCTGCGCGTCGCGTTCGTACCCGCGAGCTGAATGTCGCGCCGTTTGTCGAGGCTCACGGGGTCGCCCCGTAGGGTTGTCTGCCACGCATCCTCGACCTCTTCGTACAGCCACGAGCGCGCCGATCGCACGGCCGCAGTGGCTTTCGCCAGGTCGTTCTGGATGGCGGTGTTCTCCGAGAGCTTCGTCTGCGACATGCGCGCCGTCTTCGTTTGCGCCAGCGTCACGAACTCGTCGATCGCGTGCTGCGCGATGCCGCACGCGATGATCCCGATGGGTGCGGCCAGAATCGCCATCACGGGGAATCGATAGAACGGCCCCTGGAAGTGCTTGCCCTTCGGGGCCGGGCCCCCAAAGCTCGATACGAGGTGCTCCGGCACGAAGCCGTTCTCCACGACTACGTCGTTGCTGCCGGTTCCCCGCAGCCCCACCACGTGCCAGGTGTCGAGTATTTCGACATCCTTGCGGCGGAAGGTCACGAAGCACATCTGGGGGATGCCCGCCTCGTTCATGCGGGGCTGCCCGTTCTCTTCCACGATCATGGCGCCGCCGCCCAGCCAGCGCGCGTGTCCCGAGCCGCTGCAGTAGGGCCAGCGGCCGGTCACGCGGTAGCCACCCTCGACGGGAATCGCGGGGTTGAGCGGGAAGAGCCCACCCGCGCCGACGGCGCCGGCCGGGCCGTCCGCGTACATCTCCGCGATGCCCTCTTCCGAGAGCGCTGAACCGAGCTGCGCGCCCGTGGACCAGATCCAGAGGTTCCAGGCGGCGGAGCCGTGAATCTTGGCTACGGTCTCGAACAGCTCGTACCCCTCGGTGGGCGAGGCTTCGAGGCCACCCAGCGATTCCGGTACCCAGATGCCGAGCAGTCCCTGTTCCTTCATCGCTTCGAAGGTGCGGTCGGTCAGTCGCCGCTCGTGCTCTGACTGGGCGGCGTCCTCCGCGATGATCGAGGCGATCGCCTCGGCGCGCGCCACCAGGTTCTTTGACTCCGTTGCGGTTGCAGTCGTCATGGTTTCCCTTCGGGGTAGCAGGTGCGGCTAGGCTCTGGGGAGCCCCAGGCCGCGTGTCGCGATGATGTTGCGCTGGATCTCGCTGGTGCCGCCCGCGATCGTCTCGCGCACCTGGTTCACGTAGCCGACGCCCGCCGCGCCGTGCAGCGGCGCCTTCGTGTCGGAGATGTCGCCCCACATGCCAACCATGTGGGAAGCGGTGCGCGCGATGCGCTGGCTCAGCTCGGTCGTGAACAGTTTCGCGATCGAGGACTCCGCGTTGGGAATCTCGCCTGCGTCCTGCATCGAGATGATGCGGTAGGCCAGCATCGTCGCCGTCTGCACCTCGATGAAGCGCTCCGCCCACTCGAAGCGGTTCGCCTCGTACGTCGTCGGGGGAATCTCATCCTTGTGCTCGCGCAGCCACTGGAGGTTGCGGTCCACGGCCTGGCGTAGCCCGATCGGCGTCCCGATTGAGGAGCGCTCGAAGTCCAGCGTCGTGGTGCCCACGTACCAGCCGCGGTTCACCTCGCCCATGACGTTCCGCGCAGGCACGCGTACGTCCTCGAAGAACACCTCGTTGAAGTCGTGTCCGCCGGTCATATTCACCAGCGGGCGCACCGTGATGCCGGGCGTCTTCATGTCCAGCAGGAAGTAGGTGATGCCGCGGTGCTTGGGCGCGTCCGGGTCCGTGCGCGCCAGCATGAACATCCAGTGCGCGCGGTGCGCCAGCGAGGTCCAGATCTTCTGGCCGTTGATCACATAGTCGTCGCCGTCGCGCACGGCGCGTGTCTGTAGCGAGGCGAGGTCCGATCCGGAGCCGGGCTCGCTGTAGCCCTGGCACCACTCCACCTGGCCGCTGAGGATGCCTGGGATGTGCTCGTGCTTCTGCTCCTCCGTGCCGTGCTCGATGAGCGTGGGGCCAAGCATCATCAGGCCCAGACCGCCCAGGCGGGGCGCGCCCGCCTCCGCGAACTCCTGGCTCAGGATGAACTGGTCCATTGGCTTCATGCCCGCGCCGCCATAGGCTGCGGGCCAGGCCGGAGCGATCCAGCCGCGCTCCGCCAGCGCCAGGCGCCACGCTTCCCAGAGCGGCTTCTCTTCTTCTGGCCGCCCCATGGGGTACTTGCCGCGGATCTCATCGGGCAGGTAGTCCCGCAGGAAGTCCTGCACCCGAATACGCCATTCCGCCTGCGCCGTACTGTCTCGAAAATCCATGCTTCGCGTCTCTCTCTTTGGGGTCGCGCCAAAACCCGCGACCATCCCCAGTGAATAGGGGCGGAGACAAGCATAGCCGTACCCTTTCCCTACCGCTACGCGCGCAAACCCAACCCTGTTGACGTTGCCCCTAGAATGACCCCTATACGCGCCCGTCTTGGCGCTTGGGGAGGATCGGATGGCTGAGGGTTATTGGGGCAAGTACTGGCGCAGACGCATTTCCCGCAGGGGCGTTCTTGTGGGAGGAGCGGCAACCGCCGCTGGCGCCGCCGGTCTGATGGCCGTCGGCTGCGGCGACGATGACGACGACGAGCCCGCACCGGCCGCCACGGCCGCAGCCACCGAAGCCGCCACCGAGGCTGCTGGCGGAGCCGCTACGGCCGCCGCCACAGAGGCCGCCACCGAAGCCGCCACCGAGGCCGCCACCCAGGCGGCCGCAACCGAGGCTGCCGGCGGACCCCAGACCGGCGGAACGATGCGCTTGCAGCGCGCCTTCTCCGACACCGGCTACGACCCCGCCGTCACCATTACCGGCTACACCTGGGCGGCCCTCACCTACAACCATCTCCTCGGCTACTCCCTCACTGAGGACGAGGCCTGGGGAGATGCAGCCGCCAGTTGGGAGCAACCCGACCCCTTCACGCTCGTGTTCAATCTCGAGCCCAACCTCCGCTTCAACCCCGAGGCTGCGGGCGGCCGCCCGATCACGTCCCAGGACATCGCCTACAGCTTTGCCCGTCTCCCCGCCGCCTTCACCGAGCTCGCCTCCCAGGTCAACCCGCTCCAATTCGCGTTCATGGCCGGGTTCGATACCCCCGATGAGTCCACCTTCGCGCTCCAGATGCGCTTCCCGTGGGTCTCCGCCATCCCCACGCTCGGCTCTACCTCCCTCGCCATCGTCGCCCCCGAGGTCGTCGAGGCGAACGCCGGCAACCTCACCCAAACCGTCAACGCGGGCGGCGGCGCCTACATGTTCGAGTCCCGCGGGCTCGACGGTTTCAACTCCTACGTCCGCAATCCCAATTACGCGGGCCACTCCACGGCCCGTGGGCGCTTCACCAAGGACCCGCCCTACATCGACGCATGGGAAGACGCGCACATCACCGATGCGGCGACCGCCGAGGCCCGCTTCCTCGCCGGCGATGCGGACATCCTCACCGGCATCGTCGGCGGCATCGACCCCATCAAGGCCGCCGAGCTCGAGGGCCAGGATGGCGTCAACATCATCGAGGGCCCCACGAACACCCACCTCGTCATGGCGCTCGATGCCCTCAAGTGGGCCAGTTTCCCCCAACTACGTGAAGCCCTCTCTCTCGCCATTGACTGGGATGGCTACATCGACATCATCCTCGAGGGGAACGGCATCCGCGGGGCGCCCGTCGGCCCTCGCTTCCCCTCGGTTCTCCCCCAGGAAGAGATCCGCCAGCTCCAGCAGTACCACCCTGCGCGCGCCCGCCAGCTGTGGGAGCAGGGCGGCGGTGATGCGGTCTTCCCCGACGGCTTCGTCACCCTCCTCGCTACCTTTACGGATGCTCGCGGCGTCCATTTCGTCGCCCAGAGCATCGAGGAGAGCCTCGGCGTCCCGACGCAGCTCGAGCCGGTGGACTTCGCCACCTATGTCTCCCACCTCACCGCCCCACCAGGCTCCAAGATCTGGGATTTCGCCTTCGTCACGGAGAACTCCCTCTCGACCATCCCCGACTACAACGCCCTCACGCACTACGTGCCCACGGGCTACGGCGGCGCCTTCGGCCTCTTCACGCACGAACACCCGCAGGCGGCGCTCATCCCGCCCGAGGTCATCGACATCACGCACGGCATCGGCAAGCCAATCCAGGATCTCTACAACGCCCAGGCCGTGACCCACGACCCGGAGCAGCGCACCGCCCTGCTCCAGCAGCTGCAGCGGCTCATCTTTACGCAGTTCTGCTGCACCCTCCCCGTACCGGTGGGAGCGATCGAGCAGCACGCCGTCCGCAGCCGCGTACAGAACGTGCCGTTGCCGCCCGACTTCAAGGACAACGGCTCCATGGGCTACCGCCGCGCCCAGAACATGTGGCTCAGCAGCTAGGGAGCTGTAGCACGCCGTGGGACCGGCCCCTGCGGGCCGGTCCCGCAGACGTGCCGTGGGCGGGAGGGCAGTCATGCAGGCATACGTCATCCGGCGGCTTCTGCTCTTCCCCTTCACCCTGATCGTCATCTCTGTTGTCGTCTTCATCTTCATGCGCGCTATTCCCGGCGATGCCGCCGATGTCCGCTGCGGCGCCGCCGGCAGTTTCGACGAGCAGTGCTTCGAGATCGCGCGCGAAGAACTCGGCCTGAACGAGGGCAAGGTCGGCCAGTACTTCAAGTGGCTGGGGGACATCGTCCTCCGTGGCGACTTCGGCTTCTCCCTTTCCCAGCGCTCTCACATCAACGAGGAGTTGTGGCAGCGGGTATGGATCACGGCCCAGCTCGGTCTTCTCTCCATCGCCTTCACGCTCTGTATTGGCATCCCTGTTGGTGTCGTCTCAGCAGTCAGGGCTGGCAGGCTTCTCGATTACGTGTTGCGCGTGCTTGCGGTCATGGGGCTCTCGGTGCCGGGCTTCTGGATTGCCATCCTGGTGGTCATCTTCCCGGCCGTCTGGTGGGGCGTGCGGCTCGCCCCCGACTACGTCGGGTGGGAAGAGCCGCTCACCCATCTGCGGATCATCGCCATCCCCGCCTTCATCATCGCCCTTGCCGGCGGCGGGACGATTGCCCGCATTGTGCGTTCCTCAATGCTCGAAGTGCTCCGCAGCGATCACGTTCGCACTGCGCGGTCCAAAGGGCTGCGTGATCGCGTCGTCGTCTCGCGGCACGTCTTCCGCCCCTCCATGATCGCCCTCTTCACGCTAGTCGGACTGCAGTTCGGCTTCGTGCTCGGCGGCTCTGTGATCATGGAGCGCATCTTCAGCATCCCCGGCATGGGCCAGTGGGTGCTCTCTGGAGTCGGCCAGCGTGACTTCATGGTCATCCAGGCCGTCGTCATTGTGTTTGCTGCCTGGTTCCTGCTCATCACCCTGCTCATCGACATCGCCTACGCGTGGGTCGACCCGCGCATCCGCTATTGATCGGAACGTGAAGATGACGGCTGCTGACGACATCGCAGATTCACTCGGACTCCAGGTCGAGCAGGGCCTTGTTCGGAGGAGGCTGGGAGGTCTCCGCCAATTCGTTCGAACGCAACCGCTGGGGACCGCGGGGGCCGTCATCATCATCTTGCTGATCGTGGCCTCAATCTTCGCCTCGGAACTCAAGACCGTCGATCCGAAGACCTTCAATCGAGACGCATCCGCCCTCGAGGCTCCCAGTAGCGAACACTTCTTCGGAACCGACCGCAGCAGGCGAGACATGTGGTCGCGCGTCCTCTACGGATCGCGTCCAACGCTCCTCATCGGGTTTGGCGCCGTTGCCATCACGATGGTCGCGGGGATCGTCCTGGCGCTTGCAGCCGGCTTTCTCGGCGGCATCGTCGATGTCATCATCTCGCGCCTGATTGAGGTGGTTATCGCCGTCCCCGCCATCCTCTGGCTCCTGATGTTCACCACGGCCGTCGATCGCAGTGTGCAGACCCTCATGGTCGGAGTGGCGTTCATCTTCACGCCCATCGCCATCCGTCTCTTTCGCGGCAACGTCATCCAGGAACGCTCGATCGCCTACGTTGAGGCTGCCCGCGTGATCGGCGCGTCCGAGGGCCGAATCATGTTCCGGCACATCCTGCCCAACCTGGCGCCGCTCATAATCGTCGCCGCCAGTATCACCATCCCCGCCGCCATGCTTGCGGAAGCGAGCCTCACCTTCCTGGGTCTCGGGCTTGAGCCGGGAACCCCCTCGTGGGCGCAGGATCTCGGTGGTGAAAACAGCAACTATTTCCGCTCGGCCTGGTGGCTACCGGTCTTCCCCGGCGCCGCCCTCGCCCTCGCCGTCCTTGCCTTCAACTTCTTTGGCGACTCTCTTCGTGACGTGCTCGATCCCCGCCTCCGTGGGAGCGGCCTCATCTAGCCTTCCAGCGGGTCGCAAGCGCGCGCAGAAGCCATGTGGCGAGGGCCCCCGCCTTGTCTGCGCTGAGGGCTCTTGCGGTATTGCAGGGTGCTCCGCGTTCGGTTATGAATGAGCGTTCACTTGTCTGGATGGCTCCAGGCGCCCGGGAGGGAACGGATGGCTGAGAACTATTGGGGAAAGTACTGGCGTCGGCGCGTTTCGCGCAGGCGGATTATCGCTGGAGGCGCCGCGACCGCAGTGGGCGCCGCTGGCCTCATCGCCGTCGGTTGTGGCGATGACGATGACGAGGGTGACGACGACGTTGGCCCTGCCGCCACCGAGGCAGCCGCCACCGAGGCAGCCGCCACCGAAGCGGCAGCGACCGAAGCGGCGGCCACTGAAGCAGCAGCTACAGCGGCGGCAGCCACCGAGGCGCCGGCGGTCGACCGGAGCGGCGGCACCTTCCGCGATTCGAGTGCGGACACGGATACGGGTCTGGACCCGCATGTCACCGTCACCGCGCACACGGCGTGGCACTCCTCGCTCGCGTACAGCCACCTCCTCCACTACAAGCTGAGCGTCGACCAGGCGTTCGGCGACCTGGCGACGAGCTGGGAGCAGCCCGACAACACCCACATGGTCTTCAATCTCCGCGATGGCATCCGCTTCGCCCCCATGGTGGCGGATGGACGCGACATCACCGCTGAAGATGTGAAGTTCAGCTACGAGCGCTTCCCCCACGCCCTCAACAACCTTGGCTCCGAGGTCAACCGCCTGCAGTGGCTCTTCATCGACACCGTCGAGGCCACGGACGCGAAGACGGCCAACTTCACGCTGGGCTCCCCCTATGCGTCCGCCATCCCTTCGATGGGTTCGAGCGCGCACGCCATCGTCGAGCGCGGCATCACCGAAGCAGCGGGAAACAACCTCGCCGACGTGATGAATGCGGGCGGCGGCGCCTACGTCATGACCGCACGCAACGACGGCGGGCTCTATCGCTGGGAGCGCAACCCCAACTACTACAAGCACAGCCCCGCCGAAGGCACGTTCCTTGAGGACGGTCCCTACATCGACGCCAAGGAGAACATCACCTCCTCCGACCAGGCAGCGCTCGAAGCGCGCTTCCTCTCGGGCGATGCCGACCGCGCCGCCTTTTCACTCGACCGCTTCAAGGCGGACGAGCTTGAGGGTGAGGAGGGGGTTGTCATCTACGAGGCTCCTGGCAACAGCAACTCCCAGTTCCAGATGGATGCCTACAAGTGGGCGCCACATCCCGAGCTGCGGCGGGCCGTCTCCATGGCTATCGACCGGGACTCCTACATCGCCATTGTTCTCGCGGGCGAAGGCATCTACGGCTCGCCCGTGGGTCCGGGCTTCCCCATGGTCCTCTCCCAGGAAGAGTTGCGGGAGCTCCAGCCGTACAACCCCGCGGAGGCAAGGCGGCTCTGGGAAGAGTTCGGCGGAAACGAAGTCTTCGGCGGCAAGCTGAGGACCGTCACCGCCACCTTTGCGCCGCAGCCCAACGTCGAATTCGTCGCGCAACAGCTTGAGGCGAACCTCGGCATCACCGTCGAGCAGACCCCTGCCGACCTCGCCAACTATGTCGCGCTCGCCACCGAACCCTCGCCCAAGAAGTGGGACTTCTTCATGGCGAGCGAGGGATCGCTGGCCACCATTCCCGACTACAACGCGCTGACGTTCTACGTGCCCACGGGTTACGGGATGATCTTCGGCGGTCTCGATCCGACCTCGGCGGTTGCGGAGACTGCCGCCTACGCCGTCGAGTCGCTTGATCGTTTCAACGGGCAAGCCTCGGCGCTCGATCAGGAAGAGCGCTACGAGCTGCTGCGGGATTACCAGCGCTGGCTCATCACGAACCACTGCTGCTCGCTGCCGCTGCCGGTCTCGAGCGTCACGTTCCTTGCTTTCCGGGAGCGTGTGAAGGACGTGGACATCTTCGATGCCTCGCTGGGGAACGCCTCCGAGGGCTTCATCCGCCAGCAGAACGTCTGGCTCGATCCTGATCTGACCTAAAGGCCGCAAGCGGGGTGAGCCCGCGGACCGGGCTCACCCCTTGGCGCCTTTCGAAGCCAGCAGACCGAGGGAAGCGATGCGAGCGTACGCGACCAGACGGCTCATCCAGATTCCGTTCGTCGTCCTGTTGCTCTCGATCATTGTGTTCACGCTCACGCGTGTTCTTCCCGGCGATGCCGGCACCGCTCGCTGCGGAGCTGCGGGGAACTTCTCCCAAGAGTGCTTCGAGCACTCCCGGCGCGAGCTTGGCCTCGATAAGCCCAAGGTCGAGCAGTACTGGCTCTGGCTGAGCGACTTCGTCTCCGCCGACCCCGGCTACTCGGCCCTTCTGCGAAAGGACCTCGACACCGAGCTCTGGGGCCGGCTCGCGAACACTATCCAGCTCGGCATCATGAGCATGATCATGGCCGTCATCATCGGCGTGCCGCTGGGAGTGCTTTCCGCCATCAGAGCGAGCAGGGTTGAAGACTATGTCTCGCGCTTTACCGCGATCCTGGGCCTCTCCGTGCCCAATTTCTGGATCGCCACCGTGGTCATCATCATGCCCGCCACCTGGTGGGGCGTTAATCTGGCGCCGGAGTGGATCAAGCTGAACGATGACCCGCTCGGGCACTTCCGTGTCCTCGCGCTTCCCGCCGCCATTTCCGCTCTTGCTGCCGGCGCCTACATCGCCCGCATCGTGCGGTCGAGCATGCTCGACATGCTCCACAGCGACCATGTGCGCACCGCTCGGGCCAAGGGTCTTTTCGAGCGCGCCGTCGTCCTGCGGCACGTCATGCGGAATTCCATGCTGACGCTCTTCACGATTCTCGGTTTGCAGTTCAGTGCGATTCTGGCCGGAAACGTGATCATGGAGCAGATCTTTGCGATTCCCGGCATGGGAGCGTTCCTGCTCAAGGGCATCTCGGCGCGGGACTTCAATCTCATCCTCTCCGTTTCGACAATCTTCGCGATCTGGTTCATGTGCATCACCCTGGTTGTGGACCTCATGTACAGCTGGGTCGACCCGCGGATCCGCTACTAGGCTGGTGAAGGAGGCGCGTTTCAGATGACTCTTCAGGCAGCGCAAGTGGCGCCCGAAGCCATCGACCAGTTCCTGGACCGTCGCGGCCGCCTCAGCCGAGCGGGGAGTACCGTCCGGCACTTCATCCGGACGCAGCCGGTGGGGTCTGTCGCCATCCTGGTCATCATCGCTATCGCCGTGCTGGCGGCCTTCGCTCCCTACTGGAACACCGTTTCCCCCCATGAGTTTGGGCGCGACCTGCTCTTCCCTCCTGGCGGCGACCACTGGCTGGGGACGAATCGCACTGGCCAGGACATGTGGTCGAGGGTCATCTTCGGCGGGCGGCCAGCGCTCCTCATTGGCGCTGGCGCCGTCGGCCTCAGTCTGGTGATTGGCACCGCCCTGGCGCTCCTGGCCGGCTTCCTTGGCGGCCTTGCCGACACGATCATCTCGCGCGCCATCGAAATCGCCTTCTCCCTTCCCACTCTCATCTGGCTCCTTATCCTCACCACCCTGTTGGGCCGCTCCCTTGAGATCATCGTGCTTGTCATCGGCGTCTCTTCGTCGCCGGCCGTGGCCCGCATCATCCGCGGGAACGTGATCCAGGAGCGGCACTCGATGTACGTGGAAGCTGCCCAGGTCGTCGGCGCATCCTCTACCCGCATCATGTTCCGGCACATCCTGCCGAACCTCGCGCCGCTGGTGATCATCGTGGGCAGCGCCCTCGTTCCCGCCGCCATCCTCGCCGAGGCGGGACTCACGTTCCTTGGACTCGGTCTCGAACCCGGTTCCGCCTCCTGGGGCATCGATCTCGGGCTTGATGCGCGCTCCTACTTCAAGCGAGCCTGGTGGCTGTTGATCTTCCCCGGTATCGCCCTCTCCACCACCGTGCTCGCCTTCAACCTCTTCGGCGATGCCATGCGCGACGTGCTCGACCCGCGCCTGCGCGGCAGCGGGCTCGTCTAGAACCGGGCTGGCCCTGCCAGAGGGCCCAGCGGGCGACGCCTAGCCCTGGCTCTCCAGCGAACGCATGATCGCGCCGCCGTGGTGGTAGTCCACCTCCAGCGACACCGTGCCCTCGGCGTTGAACTCCAGGTAGGTCATCCCGTCCGAGTACCAGCGCTTGCCGTTGTGGTCCGCGCCGAACGCGTCGCTCGTCACGGTTGCGCTCATGCGCCACGTGAAGGCTACGCCGTCGTCCGCCGTCCAGAACTTGCCCGGGATGAGTTCCAGGTCGGGCGAGCCCTGGAGCCCTCCCGCGAAGAACTCGCGGATGGCAGGCCAGCCAACCTTGTCCTCGCCCGCCACGATGTCGCGCAGGATTGCGTCCTCAGCCAGGAACGGCCCGGGCGCGTCCGCGTCCCCGCTGCTCCACGCCTTGAACAGCTCGATTGCCGTGTCGATCTCTTTCTGTCCCGCCATTGCTTGCGTCTCCCTTACTCGCCCTCCTGGGCGTATGACATGCCGATGATAGTCGAGAGGTGGTTGATCATTGAGAGCTTCAGCGCCGTCCCGATGGCCGCCATGTTCGGCGCGGGGTTCGCCCCGGTGATGAAGATGCGCAGCGCCGAGGTGTTGGCGCACGCCCCCTTGAACTGATTGAACACGTCCCAGTAGGCCCACTGCTCCCTGGTCACCACGTGCCCCGTGACTTCCTCGATGTAGGCGCGCCACTCCGGCGGCTCCATCAACCCGCGTCCCCGCATCCCCCCCAGGAAGAGCCAGTCCTCGTTCGGCTCGCCGATGTGCGAGAACTCCCAGTCGGTGAACGCCTGTACGTGGTCGCCGTCGTGGATGAAGTTCAGCGGTCCCGGGTCGCCGTGAACAAGCGTCAGTTGCAGGTCGTCGGGCGCGTTCCGCTTCAGCCACGTCGCCGCCTCTTCCAGGAGCGGCTCGGGCAGCACCCGACCCCAACGGTGAACGTCCATCCAGCGGTCCACCTGCTGGTGCACCGCGTCCAGCGGCACGGAGGGGATGCGCGCGAAGGGAATCTCCTTCGCGCGCCAGTCCATCTGGTGCAGCTCGTGCAGCTTCGTCACGTAATCGCGTAGCGCCGCTTCATTCGGCGGGCCGCTGCTGCCCTCCACCCAGTCCATCAGGAAGAAGGGCGTTCCGATCACGGCCGGGTCGAACTCCACCCAGCGGATGTGGGCCACGGGAAAGCCCGCCGCCCGCATCGACCGCATCGTGCGAACCTCGTCGAGCGTGTTCGTCCCGAACATGCCCGCCTGCTCCACCCGCAGCGCGAACGACCGCGCGATCTCCTCGCCCCCGTGCCGGTAGCTCGCGTTCACCCGGAACATTCCGCGCGAGTGCCCGATGGTGATGCGCTCCAGCGGACCGACCTCCACCCCGTCCTCAGCAGGAAGTTTGGCGGAGAGGTAGGACGCTATCTGGGGTCGTGCGACTTCAACGTTCAACACGGCGTGGCGTCCCCCCGAAGCGCATCAGCATCTTCGATGTCTCGGTCAGGTTGTCCGCCGCCTGCTGCACGATCAGCGGGCGCAGGTCGGCGCGGATGGCATCCGCCGCCGCCGAGTCGTTCGCGACCGCGTGGCTCAGCAGGCGGCTCGCCTGCTCCAGCGCCGTGAAGCCGCGCGTCTCCCCCTCGCTCCCCTCCAGGACGGCCTCGAGGGCGGGGTGGTCGCGCACGAGGGCGCTGACAACCGCCTCCACCTCCTCGACCTGCGCGTCGACCGTCTCGTCGCCGGCGATGAGCGCGCGCGCGTACTCCAGCGTGCCCATCAGTTGGCTCGCCGCCGCCCGTGCCCACGTGTCCTCCAGGTTGGGGAGGAGCTGGTTCTCGATCGTGTGCAGCGCTCCAACGAGCACCTCGTCGACCGTTGGTCGCTTCGCTTCCGGCATGGCCTTCTCGCTAGCCGCCGCGGATTTCTGCCGCTGCCTCGGCCTCTCGCTCGAAGTCCCAGCCGCCGCCCCAGAGCGGATCCTTGGGGTTCTCCCCGATCCGGTCCATGCCCTCTTCCATGAACCACTCGAAGGTGTGGGCGTGACCGCTGCGGAAGTCGTACTCGTTCTCGAAGCCCATCAGCGTCTCCGCCTTCTTGATGCTCAAGGCGGAGTGGTGGGGGCGCCCAAAGAGGTGGCCGTACACCGGCCGGTTCTCGGGATGGTGCCAGTCGAACCCCCACTTCCCCACCTGGTCTGCGGGGATGTACACAATGTCCGCCGGCTTCCCCATGATGTCCGCCACCGTCTCGACGTAGTACTCCGTCGTCACCGCCTCGTTCGTGAGGTTGAAGGCCTCGCCCTTGGCCGCATCCTGCCCCGCGACGTCGATCTGGAAGCGCACCAGGTCGTCCACGTGTCCGTAGGAACAGACGACGAGCCCCTCGTGCGGGACGAGGATCGGCTGGCCCCGCAGGAGGCGCAGGAACATCGGCGCCTCCATGTCGTAGATGTTGTTGTTCGGCCCGTAGATCGCCGCCGGCCGCACCGCCGTCACGGGGAAGCCCGTCTTCCGGTGCTGCTCGAACAGCCGCTTCTCCGTGTACGCCTTGAACCCGCCGTACGTGTCCCTCGGGGCCTCCGTGTAGGCGTTCGTCTCCGGCCAGGGCATGTTGCCCGAGCCCTCGTAGCACATGATCGAGCTGCAATAGACGTAGTGCCCGATGTTCCCGTCGAGCATCTCGATGAGGAAGTCGAGATCCGACTTCCCCGCCACCATCACGAACCCGGAGATGTCGAAGACGGCGTCCCACTCGCGCCCGCCCAGCGCGTTCTTCATCGACTCGTTGTCGGTGCGGTCGGCGACCACTCGCTCGACGCCCGGGGGCAGGTCGACCGCGGTCACCCCGCGGTTCAGCACCGTCACCTCGTGACCGCGTGCGGCAAGCTCTCGAACGGTGCGAAGCCCCACGAACGTGGAACCACCGAATACCAGCGCCTTCATCGACATTCCTCCATGCGATTGATCGTGTCCGCCTGTGGAGCGCTACTCGAAGACGACCGCCTCGAAGTGCGCGAGACCCACGTCGTCGCCGCTCCGCAGCAGGGTGAAACTCTCCGCCCAGGCGTGGTCGAACTCACGCTCGGTACCGTCTGCCTCGACGATCTTCTGCGGGTGCGAAGCGTCCCAGACCTCGCCCTCGACATGATACTCACCGCGCCAGACGCCCTGCCCCAGGCCGTCGTTGAAGCCACCGAAGTAGCCCCCGCCCTGGCAGTAGACCCAGCCCAGGTCCTCGAACTCGTACTCGCGCTTCTCCCCGGTCTCGTCCGTCAAGCTGAAGCGTCCCGACTTCACCCGCTTGGGGCCGTCGGGGTAGAACTCGAGGTCGTGCTCGATCTCCGTCACCCCCAGGCGTGAGTCGGCGAGCAGGATCGCGCCTTCCTCCTGGATGCGCTCCCCGTCGTTCTTGTCCATCGTCTGGTAGAAGCCGCCGTGGTCCGGCATCCGGAACAGCACCCACTGGCGCAGCGCCTGTGTGCGCCCCTGACGGAGCGTCGCGGGAGCGCCGTGCTCGCGCGGCCCGCCCCGCCCCGGCATCGAACCCCACGAGTGGTTGCGGAAGAAGAACCACTTGTCCGGCGTGGCCGTGTAGGTCTCGCCCGCCACGGTCACCGTCCCTTCGACCGTGCCCACCACCTCGTACACCGCCCGCGAAGCGCTAAAGCGCCCGCCCTGGCGCGTGTACGTCGGCTGGTCCTCGTAGGGGACTGCCGTCGAGGTACAGGTCAGGTCACAGGAGATGCCGTATTCGTTGTCTTCCAGCACCAGACGCACCGTCTGCATCGGCTCCACGATCTCGATGCGCAGCGGCCCGATGCCGATCGTGTCAATGTCCGTACGCAGTCGCCGCGACAGCCGGATGTTGTGCTGC
Source organism: Tepidiformaceae bacterium (assembly GCA_965262975.1). Lineage (GTDB taxonomy): Bacteria > Chloroflexota > Dehalococcoidia > Tepidiformales > Tepidiformaceae > UBA2991. The sequence goes on from OZ253575.1 coordinate 57,918, forward strand.
TTCCCCTTGTGGCGCACGCACAGGAACCCGTCGATCACATCGTTGTTCGTGTAGAGGCGCACCAGCCCGATCAGCTGGATATTGCCCTCCGTGTCGCACAGGCAGATGTAGTGTCCGTCGTTCCAGTGCTTGTCCGTGGCCATCACGGACCCGAACGCCTCCGTGATCTGGTGCACCGGGTGCTCGTCGAAGTTGGTCAACCCGTACCGGCTCATGGCTGCATCTCCTCGCGCGCTCTCGCGGTCTAGCCGTGCGCTACTTCGACGAGCGGCGCGAAGAAGTCGACCTGGTCGAGCCAGTTCTGGGGGCTCGGGCACGGCTCCCAGAAACCCGTCTCGATGATGACGTGCTCGATGCCCGCGTCGCGCGCCTCTTCCACCTTCGGCTTCATCTCCTCGGCCGTGCCGCTCCACGACATCGGCCCGAAGAAGCCCCCGTGCCAGGGCTCGATGCCCTCCATGGTGGGGTTGGCGAAGATGCGCATGTAGTTCTTGAGCGGCCCGCGGCCGTAGCCCGCCGCCATCTCGTTCAGCGCCGCGAGGCCCGCCATCACCATCTCCGGAGGCGCGCCCGCGGGGTTCCAGCCATCGGCCAGCTCGGCGAGGCGCCGTTGACCCTGCGGGTTCCCACCGCCGCCCATGGCGATCTCAACCTGCGGCTCACCCGCCGCGTTGCGCTGCAGCGGCTTCGGCGAGGTGTCGCACTTCGGCACGTCGAAGAACTCGCCGTGGTACTCGACCGGGTCCGGCAGCCAGCACGCCTTCAGCGCCCTGATGAAGTCAGTCATCCGCGCCCCGCGCTGCGTGAAGGGCGTGTCCATGTGGTCGTACTCGTCCTTGCTCCAGCCGAGCCCCAGGCCCGCCACCACGCGCCCACCAGAGAGGATGTCGAGCGTGGCAAGACGCTTCGCCAGCAGGACTGGGCGGTAGTACGCCGTCACCAGGATCGAAGTGCCGATTTGCACCCGATCGGTCACCGCCGCCACGAACGCCAGCACCTCGATGGGCGAGAGCATGCAGCGGTACGGGTCGGGCATCTTGTTCTCTGTGGGCCCACCCGCGTACCCAACCTGAGGGTCCTCCGGGACCATGAAGTGGTCCTGGACCCAGAGCGAATCGAAGCCCGCGGCCTCGGCGTTCTGGGCGAATCCCTTCACCGCCGTGCGGTCTGCGTGGGGGTTGAGCTGGGGCAGGCAGAGTCCGATCTTCATTGGGCGAAACCACCATCCATAAGAGTGCGGGCGCAGTCTACCCGGTTTACACAGGCCGCGATGGCCCCGGTGGTCACGTTCCGCAAGCGTGATGTAAAGGACACTTGACAACTCCTTTGGTGTCAAGCACACTTGACTCCGGAGGACGCCATGCCAGTGGACCAGGACACCGCCAAGCGACGCTACAACCGCTGGGTGTGGGTTGCCTTCATCGCCTACTCGGGGCTTCTCGCCGGAGTAATCACTGTTCTCCAGACTCACCCGGAAGCGGCCTGGCGGTACGCCGTCGCCCCCACCCCAATGATTCCCTGGGCCTTTACCGTCGTGGCGTACGTGCGCTACTACCGGCGCATGGACGAACTCCACCAGCGCATGGCCCTCGAGGCGTTCGCCTTCGCCTTCGCCGGCACCGCCCTCGTCACCTTCACCTACGGCTTCCTGGACTTCGCGGGAGTGCCGCGCATCAACTGGTGGTTCGTGTGGCCGGTCATGGCGACGCTCTGGATCATCGGTGGGTTCCTCGCCCGGAAGCGCTGGCTGTGAGGAACACCCTGCGCGAGCTCCGCGCCGAGCGCGGCTGGACCCAGGCCGACCTCTCCGAGGCGCTGGGTGTCAGCCGCCAGACCGTCAACGCCATCGAGACCGGCAAGTACGACCCCAGCCTCCCCCTCGCCTTCCGCATCGCCGCCCTCTTCGACCGTCCCATCGAGGCCATCTTCCACCCCGACGGTGCCTGACCCCTTACCCGGCTTCCAGGGAGTAGGCTGGTGTCCGTCAGCAAGTTTGAGTTCTAGGCCAGCCATGTGTGCCGATACTCTTTCCCCGGGGGAGCGCAGCGAGCGGATGGCGCGAATCCGCAACAGGGATACCGGACCCGAACGCGCCTTGCGGCGCCTCCTGACGGGTCTCGGCTACAGATATCGCCTCCAGTACGGGAAGGTGCCCGGCAGGCCCGATGTTGCATTTCCGGGACGTCTTAAGGTTATATGGGTGCATGGTTGCTTTTGGCACCGGCATCCCGGTTGCAAGAATGCCCGGTTGCCGAAATCAAGGCTCGACTTCTGGCTGCCTAAGCTCGAAGGCAATCGGCAACGAGACTTAGCCAATCAGGCCGAAGTGCGACGAATGGGATGGGAGTGTCTTATCGTGTGGGAGTGCGAGTTGGCGGAGCAGTCGCGCCTATCAGAGCGACTCAAGGCTTTTCTGGATGACGTTGCTCCGATCGATTGAGCTGTTCACGGGGACCGGGGGGCTTGCCCTCGGGATCGCCCGAGCTGGTTTTGTGCATGACCTCCTTGTGGACATCGACAGGCATGCAGTCGCCACACTGAAGGACAACCGTCGCCGGGTCCGCGAGATGGAGAACTGGAACGTCCTCTGGGAGGATGTGGCTTGGCTCGACTATGAGCCCCATGCGGGGTTGGTCGACCTCTTGGCCGCGGGAGCTCCGTGCCAGCCCTTCTCGCTTGGTGGCAAGCACGCGGGCGATCAGGACAGCAGGAACATGTTTCCGCAGGTTCTCCGGGCGGTGCGGGAACTCCGGCCGCGAGCGATGTTGATCGAGAATGTCCGAGGCCTGATCCGGCCGAGCTTCCGCCCCTATTTTGACTATGTTCTCCGACAGTTGGAGCTACCGGAGCGGGTGATCAGGGAGGGCGAGGGCTGGCACACCCACGGTGCCCGTCTTGCGGGCGACGTCATGCAGGGTGCGGGGGACGGCGAACTCTCCTACGACGTAACGCACCAGCTGATCAATGTGGCGAATCTGGGTATCCCGCAGCGTCGCGAACGCGTCTTCGTGATTGCGTTTCGAAGGGACTTGGGCATTCGGTGGGACCATCTTGAGCCGACGCACTCTCGCGATGCCCTCCTGTATGCGCAGTATGTCGATGGATCCTATTGGCGGGAGCATGAGCTGCCGGCTCAGCTACCACCGGAGACCCTTCGCTCTACTATTTCGCGACTGACGGCATGGCCCAGGCCTCCCGAGTACCGGTGGAGGACTGTACGCGATGCCTTGCGTGGCCTGCCAGAGCCAGTGGACTACCGCGAACACATCCTGTTCCCGAACCATGTTGGCAATCCCGGCGCCCGATCATATCCGGGGCACACGGGATCGCCATTGGATGAACCAGCAAAGACGCTAAAGGCTGGGGTCCATGGAGTGCCCGGCGGGGAGAACATGCTGCGAGAGCCGGATGGGGCTGTTCGGTACTTCACGGGTAGAGAAGGTGCCCGGCTACAGACCTTCCCTGACGAGTACAAGTTCAGCGGGCCGTGGACCGAGATCATGCGCCAGCTGGGCAATGCTGTGCCCGTCAAGGTCGGGGAAGCGCTAGCGAGCCGCGTGGCTGAATGCCTTGCGCGGGCCAAGGCTGAGGCTGAACTGGACGACTCGGTGGTGGCGGCAAGCTAGCCCGCCCGCTCCTCCAAGTGTGCCCGGATCTCCTCGATGATTTCCTCGGGCTGTCGCTTCTGGACCATCTGATCCCGCCAAGGACGCCCTGGGTGCAGTTCATCCCAGTCTGAGCGTTCCCCGCCGTGGCGACGCCTCCCTGGAGCGTTCAGCCCAAATCCTTCCACGACGACGTTCCACAGAGGCCGAAAGCGTCCGATGAGGAGCGTCTCGCCAAGGGTTATCCACAGGTCCTCGACAAGGAGGTACCGGCATCGGAAATCTTGCAGACGGAGGTTTGAGGCTAGGTTGACAGATCTAGCGTGCTGAGTCAGGCGACCGTACAGCCGACGGCTCGAGAGTGCCTCCGGCTGTTGCAGCCCCGTTCTGCGACCACGCGGCTCTGCCTTGCCTACGTAGATGGGCGTGTCGCAGCCGGGAGAGCTAATCGGCTCGTACGCTGGGAAGCCCCCTTGGTAGTACAGAGCGTAGATGCCTACCCCTTGGAAGGGCTTGTCCGGTGGCAAGGGTCTGCAAGGCTGTTTCAACAGCGCGGTCACAATGCTCTCGCCGAGTCGTGTCCGGTCTAGCGGGTTGTAGAGCTGGCTCTCTTGATCGCTCACTGGCGTATTCTCCCACGCCTCGTGTCTCCCATCTTCCACCCCGACGCCCCCTGACCCCTTACCCCCGCCCGCCGTAGACTGCCCGCCGTAGCTCGCGTTTCGGGCAGGGGGCGATTGACATGGGACTCCTCGACGGCAAGAAGGCGGTCATCCTGGGGGCTTCGAGCGGCATTGGCTGGGCCATCGCCGAGCGCTTCGCCGAGCACGGCGCCGAGATCATCGTCTCCGCCCGCCGCCAGGAAAACCTCGAGAAGCTGGCCGCCAAGACCGGCGCCACCCCCATCCGCTGCGACGGCCGCGACTACGACGACCTCAAGGCCCTCGCCGATGCCGCCATCGACAAGTGGGGCACCCTCGACATCGCCGTCAACTCCGCCGGCATCGTGCGCTTCAACATGATCAAGGACATCATGCCGGAGGAGCTCCACGAGGTCGCCGACATCCAGTACTTCGGCTTCATCTACTTCATGAAGCACATGGGGAACGCCATGGCCGCCACAGGCGGTGGCTCGCTCATCAACATAACGTCGAGCACCGCCATCTCCATCCCCATCGGGCTGACGCCCTACTCCGCCGCCAAGGCCGCCATCAACTTCGCCACCAAGATCGCCGCCCGCGAGTATGGCCCCGACCAGGTGCGTGTAAACGCCGTCGCCCCCGGCTTCGTCCCCACCGCCATGAACAACTACGGGGGCGGAACGCCCATCGACGAGGCCCGCGTCGAGCTCCCCGAGGACTCCCCCGGCGCCAAGGCCTTCATCGAGCAGACGCCCCTCGGCCGCATCACCACCGTCGACGACTGCGCCGACGTCACGCTCGCGGTCGCCAGCGACCTCTTCAGCGACATCACCGGCCAGGTCATCCCCGTCGAGGGCGGCAACCACCTGCTGCGGCTGCCGTAGGGCGCTGGCGCTACTCCGTCAGCCAGCCCCCGTCGACGTTCAGGTAGATGCCGTTGATGTAGTCCGCCAGCGGCGAGCAGACGAACGCGACCGCGTTCCCGATCTCCTCCGGCTTTGCCCAGCGCCCCAGTGGAATCCGTGCGATCCGGCTCGACACCGCATCGGCGAGCCCGTTGCCCGTGAGCGTGATCGTCGCGTTCGGGTCGAGCGGGGGCGGGTCGCCCGGATTCACCCAGGTCGCGCCCGGCGCCACCGCGTTCACCGTGATGCCCGTACGCCCCAGCTCCAGCGCCAGCGCCCGCGTCATCTGCAGCACGGCCGCCTTCGAGCCGTCGTAGGTCACGCCCACGCCCGGCGAGACCGCCTGCGTCGAGGCGATGTTGACGATGCGCCCGCCGTTTCCGGCCGCAATCATCACGCGCGCCGCCGCCTGGCACCCGTAGAACACGCCGTCGACGTTTACCGACCAGAGGACACGCCACATCTCCGGCGTGATGTCTGCGATCCCCCCGCCGTACTCGCGGTACACGCCCGCGTTGTTCACGAGGATGTCGAGGCTGCCGTGATCCGACACGATCTGGTCGATGGCCGCGTCGAACGCGTCCTGGTCGGTCACGTTCAGCGGGAGCGCCGCCGCCCCCAGCGCCGCCGCCGTCGTCGCCGTCGTCTCCGGGTTCAGGTCCGACACGACGACCGTCGCGCCGCACTCGCTGAGCACCGTCGCGATGCCCTTCCCGATGCCCTGGCCGCTTCCGGTGACGAGCGCCACCTTGCCCTGAAGGTCGATCTCCTTGCTCATGGCCGTTCCTTTCGCTGGTGTTGTTGTCGTTGTGTTTCCGCGAATGCTACGCCGAGATCGTGCGCCGCTCCGACCACTTCGCTTCGAGCGCACGCTCGACGATCTTCCAGTCGCCGTCGCGCCGTTCGAAGCGGTCGATGTACGTCCCGCCCACGACCCAGATCTCGCCCTCAGACGTGACGTGGCTCGCGTGCATGTAGGTGCGCGCGGAGGCCCGGTCGCCGTCGAGCGTGATCTCGTAGTTCCCGAGCAGGTGTTGCGTGAAGGCGTATCGCGCCAGCACCGACTCGGCGTACGCCGCCGTCGGCTCCGGACCCACGAGGTCGTCCGAATAGTGCACGACCGCGTCCTCGCTGAAACACGTCTTGAAACGCTCGTAGTCCTTCGCGTCGAGGGAGGTTGCGTAGCGGTCGATTACCTCGACGATCGCCTGCCGGTCCGCGAGCTGCCTCGCGTCTAGGTCCAAGCCTGCGTCCTCTCGAGCGGCTCCGACCCCAGCGTCTGCGGCCAGAGTTCGAACAGCTCGTCGATGTCGATGAACGGCTCATCGAAGCGCAGCGTGCGCTCCCGCTCCGGCTCGCTGTAGAGCGTGATGACGTGCCCGCGCGCGCCAAAGATGCGCCCGTTCGCCACCCCGCCTGCGTCCGACGCCAACCACACGGCGATCGGCGCGACGTTCTTGGGGTCCCGCGCCGTACCCGCCGCCGACTCGCTCGGCGGCGGGCCCTCGTTTCCGACACCGACGCCGCGATCGGTCATGCGTGTCGAGGCCCCGGGTGCGATGCAGTTGCTGGTCACGCCGTAGCGGATCAACCCGCGCGCGTTCGCCCGCATCAGCCCGAGCTTGGCCGCGTGCGCCGCCGAGTAGTTCGGCTGGCCGCTGCTGCCGTGAATGCCCGCCCCCGAGGTGAAGTAGATGACGCGCCCGCCCTGCCGCTCCTGCCGCCAGTGGATGGAGGCGAACTTGGTGGGGGCGAAGCACCCCTTCAGGTGCGACTTCACGGAGCCGTCCCACTCGTCCTCGGTCATGTTGAAGATCATCCGCTCGCGCAGGATGCCGTGGGCGCAGCAGAGGATGTCGAGCTTGCCCCAGCGCTCCAGCGCCGTGCGCACGAGCCCCTCCGCCACGTCCATCTCCGAGACATCGCCGATGGCGGCCACGGCCTCGCCGCCCGCCGCCGTGATCTCGTCGACGACGGCGTTCACGCGGCTGGGGTCGAGCCCCATCCGCCCCTCCACGTCCGCCCCCGTGTCGGCCACGATCACCTTCGCCCCGTTCTCCGCATATAGCTTCGAGATCCAGCTGCCGATGCCACCCGCCCCGCCCGTGACGATCGCGGTCTTGCCTTCGAGATGCCTCGCCATTGCTGTGCTCCTCCTGCCCCTACGGGAACGCCGGCTCGGGCGGTGTCAGGTCGCCCGTCGCGAGCGTGCGCGGCATCTGCTCGAACAGCTCGTCGATGTCCCAGAACGGCGCCTGCGAGTAGATCGACTGGTCCTGGAACGGCTCGCGCCAGACCACGAACTCATGCCCCGTCGCGCCCACGACACGCCCGGTCACGCTCCCGCCCTCGTCCGAGGCCAGGTAGACGATCGCGGGGACGACGTTCTTCGGGTCCAGCGCCGTGCCCTCCGCCGACAGGCTCGGCGCCGAGCCTTCGCGCTCCACGCCCAGACCACGGTCGGTCATACGCGTCGAGGCCGAGGGGGAGATGCAGTTCGCGGTCACGCCGTAGCGACTGAGCGCCTGCGCGCAGGAGAGCATCAGCCCGATCTTCCCCTGCTGCGCCGCCGAGTAGTTCGGCTGCCCCGCGGCCCCGCGGATGCCCGCCCCCGAGGTGAAGTAGATGAGGCGCCCGCCCTGCCGCTCCTGCCGCCAGTGGATGGAGGCGAACTTGGTGGGCGCGAAACAGCCCTTCAGGTGCGACTTCACCGAGCTGTCCCACTCGTCCTCGGTCATGTTGAAAATCATCCGCTCGCGCAGGATGCCGTGCGCGCAGACGAGGATGTCGAGCTTGCCCCAGCGCTCCAGCGCCGTCCGCACCAGCCCCTCCGCCACATCCATCTCCGACACGTCACCGATGGCCGCGACGGCCTCGCCCCCCGCCGCCGTAATCTCCTCGACCACGGCGTTGACACGGCTCGGGTCGACGCCCATCCGCCCCTCCACGTCCGCCCCCGTGTCGGCCACGATCACCCTGGCGCCCTGCTCCGCGAAGATGCGGCAGATCCAGGAGCCCATGCCCCCGGCCCCACCCGTCACGATCGCCGTCTTGCCTTCAAGATGCTTTGCCATAGCGCGCGCAGCGTAGGAGGGCGGGGGAGGCGCGTCAACGCGTGGTCAGCGCCAACGAGCCTTGTCCAGTGTCGGCCCTGTTCTCTCTTGGCCTGTACTGATTCCGGAGATACGCCGAGAGTTCAGAGACCGGCACGACGGCGATCTCCCTATCTGCGCTCTTGAGGAACTGCCGTGTCTTGTCGGCATCCAGGTAGGCGGGCGTGCTGTCGGGCTGCTCATCCATATCCGGTAGGACCGCCACGAACGTCGAGTGGGGCAGCGAGTCCCGCATGTCGGCCACGGCCGCAGGCAGGCTATCCCGAATGAGGGGCGCTTCGCGGGCGCGCAGTGGTACCGCCAACATCACCACGTCCGGGGTCCCGTCCTCCCCTCGGACCACGACATCGACCCTGTGAGGTGCGAACCGTCCGCCGATCTCGGTATTGCTTTGCACGGTGAAGTTCTTGGACTCCGCCCACTCTGCGAGAATCCCGTGGATCATGTCCCGCAGATTCGCCCGTGTCAGGTACCGCCCCTTAGCTCTTGGCCTACGGGGCATCCCCACATAGCGCTCGAACAGCGTTGTCGTCGCGCCTTTGATGTCCGTAGCTCGCCACACGGCTGGTGGAGAGACCTGCACGTCGTTGACCGCAGTCTCGGAGAGCGCCGCGAGCACCTCTGTGGCAGCCCCCTGATGGTCGCAGTCACCCTCTTCGAGACGTATCTGATGTTGGGCTTCGATGCGATGCTCGACGTCACGAATGAAGGATCTGACAGCGTGGCGGTTGAAGTGCGGCCAGAGACGCTCGAGGCGAGCCAACGTAGGGACATCGGTCTTCAAGCGGGCTTCCCCGTCGGGACCGACGACGACTATCCCAATGTTCGTCGCCTCGCCACGCACCGGGTCGCCGACATACCGGATAAGGGAGTAGCTGAAGCGGTCAGTCACGTTTCCCCTCCAGTTCCTTCATTGCGCTGGCAATTTCTTGACGTCCCGCGAAGAGCGACCCTATCACGCGGCCCCGCTCTTCCGCTGACAGCCATGCGCGCCTCCCCCAAGTTCGTGGAGGAAGTTGGTCGCTCGATGTATGGGCGCGCCGGTCACGCGCTCGACTGCTACACGCAGCCTGCCTGTGCTTGGGCCGGGGAGCGCGTCAATGCTCGTGGGGCTCGGTGCCGACCCTCCCCCTATCATGGCTCCATGCCCCGCTTCGCCCTCCCCCGCCTGCGACGCGCCGACTACGCCTTCCTCGGCGTCGCCCTGGCCATCGTTGTCGGGGACCTGGTGACGAAGTGGATCATCCGCACGAGGCTCGACCGTGGCGACACCTGGCCCGACCCCGACTGGAACGTCCGCATCGTGCACTTCACCAACACGGGCGCGGCTTTCGGCATCCTTGAAGGGGCGGGATCGCTGCTCGTGGTCGCCAGCGTGGTTGGGGTGGCCCTCATCCTCGTCTATCTCTTCAACCCCGGCATGGCGAGCCCGCTCGTTCGCGCCGGTCTGGCGCTCATGCTCGGGGGCGCGATCGGCAACCTGATCGACCGCGTCGGCGACGGTGAGGTCGTCGACTTCATCAAGTTCCCCGAGTGGCCCGCCTTCAACGTCGCCGACTCCGCTATTACGATCGGTGTCATCATCCTCGTATGGGCACTCGTAACGCAGACGCAGACGGGCCTGGAAGACGGCGACAGCTCCTCGTGACCGAGGAGGGGCGCCTCGACGCCGTGCTCGCCGCTGCCTTCCCCGACCTCAGCCGCTCCCGCGTGCAGCGACTCATCGCCAACGACCATGTGCTCGTCGATGGCGCACCGGCGCGCAAGTCGACGCACGTCGAGCGTGGCGCACAGGTGGCGGTCACCCTTCCCGACACCCCCCGTGAGGTTGAGCCCAGCGGCCTCTCGCTGCCGGTCCTCTACGAGGACGACGACCTCCTCGCCATCGATAAGCCCGCGGGCCTGCTCGTCCACGACGCTCCCGCCGAGCCCGGCGCCACGAGCGTCGCCGCCTGGTTCGTCGAGCACTGCCCCGAGGAAGCAGCCGCCTTCGACATCGAGCGCCCCGGCATCGTCCATCGCCTCGACAAGCACACGAGCGGTGTCCTCCTGCTGGCCAAGACGCCGGCCGCCCAGACGGCCCTCAGCGCCGCCTTCGCGGCCCGCGAGGCGCAGAAGCAGTACCTCGCCCTCTGCGACGGCATCCCCCAGCGCGACCGCGCTGTCATCGACGCCGACCTTGGCCGCAGCCACGCTGATCGCCGCCGCATGGCCGTCACCGGCGACGGTCGCAGCGCCCAGACGGAGTACGAGGTGCTCGCCGCCGCCCGTGAACGCTCCCTGCTCCTGGCGAAACCCCACACCGGCCGCACCCACCAGATCCGCGTTCACCTCGCCGCCATCGGCGCCCCCGTCAGCGGCGACGAGCTTTACGGACGCGGCCCCGGCCCCCGCCACCTCCTTCACGCCTGGCGCCTGACCGTGCCCCACCCCCGTGGCGGCGAGCTCACCGTCACCGCACCCTTCCCCGGCGACATGCTCGCCGCCATCGACGACGCCGGTTTCGCCGCGCAGGCCGCGCCCTACGCCGAGGCCGTCGCCCCCACCCGCACCGAGGAGGTCGCATGAGCGACCCAGCCCGCACCCGCTTCGCCCCCAGCCCCACCGGCGAGTTGCACATCGGCGGCTTGCGCACGGCCCTCTTCGCCTGGGCATTCGTCCAGGCGAACGGCGGGCAATTCATCCTTCGCATTGAAGACACCGACCAGAGCCGCTACGTCGAGGGCTCCGTCGAGAACATCTACGAAGGGCTGCGTTGGCTCGGGATCGAGTGGGACGAAGGCCCCGACGTTGGCGGCCCCCACGGCCCCTACGTCCAGTCCGCGCGCCTCGAGAAGTACCAGGCCACCGCCGATGAGCTGCGCGCCCGTGGTCGCGCCTACCGCTGCTTCTGTACGTCCGAACGGCTCGCCCAGCTGCGCAAGGACCAGCAGAAGGACGACTTGGCCCCGGGCTACGACGGTCGCTGCCGCCAGGTCTCCGCCGAGGAAGCCGACGAGCGTGCCCGCAGCGAACCCTTCGTCGTCCGCTTCCGCATGGATCGCACCGGCGTCACCACGCTCTCCGACCTCGTTCGCGGCGACGTCACCTTCCAGAACGCCCTCCAGGACGACTTCGTCATCGTCAAGACCGACGGCTTCCCCACCTACCACCTGGCCATGCTCGTGGACGACCACGACATGGAGATCACGCATGTCATCCGCGGCGAGGAGTGGCTTGCGAGCGGCCCCAGGCACCTCCAGCTCTACGAGGCGATGGACTGGCCCGCCCCCCACTTCGCCCACCTCCCCGTGCTCGTCGACCAGGACGGGAAGAAGCTCTCGAAACGCGCCGGCGATGTCGCCGCCCTCGACTACCGCGACCGTGGCTACCTGCCCGAGGCGATGCTCAACTTCCTCGCCTTCCTCGGCTGGTCCCTCGACGACAAGACGACGCATGTCACGCGTGGGGAGTTCACCCGCGCCTTCACCCTCGACCGCGTTGTCCCCAACCCCGCCTTCTTCGACACGGAACGGCTCGACTCCCTCAACGGCCACTACATCCGCGCCCTCACCCCCGACGCCTGGCGCGCGCTGGTCGCCGAGTGGCTCGACCGCGACCTCCCCGCCGGTATCCCCCGCCCCCTCGACACCGACCTCGTGAACGCCCTCGCGCCCCTCCTCCAGGAGCGTGTCGCCCGCCTCAATGAGGTGGCCGGGCTCGCGCGCTTCATGTTCGGGGATCGCCCCGATTACCCCCCCGAGCTGCTCACCGAGCGCATCAAGGGCGACATCGAACTCGCTGGTCGCACCCTGGATGAGGCGATTGACGCCGTTCTGGCCATAGAACCAGAGGCATGGGGCCTCGAATCCGTTGAGGCCGCCCTTCGTGGTCTGCAGGATCCGCTCGATTTGAAGCTGCGGAAGTTCGTCTCCGTCCTCTACGTCGCCATCATGGGGTCCCCGCGCGGCATCCCCCTGTTCGACTCCGTCGCCCTCCTCGGGTGCGACGAGGTGCTCATCCGCCTCCGGGTTGCCCGCAAGAAGCTCCCCTAGCGTTAGCGCAGGGCCACGGTCCGGTCGCGCTTGCGGGGCAGGTTGAACCAGGCGTCGTCGCAGAAGGCGAAGTCGTCCTCGCTCAGCTTCAGGTCCGCCCCGCCCACCGACTCCTCGATCTGCTCCGGACGGCTCGCCCCCACGATCGCCGAGGTGATGCCCTCCTGCGCGATCACCCAGGCGATGGCCGCGTGCGTGAGGGACGTGTCGCGCTCCGCGAAGTACGTCCGCAGCCGCTCGACCTCCTGGAATTGCACCTCGTCCCAGTAGCGTGCGCGGTAACGCGGCCCCGCGTTCCCCAGGGTGAAGCGCGTCTGCTCGCGCAGGTCCTCTGTGCCCGCGTACTTGCCCGTGAGCATGCCCCCAGCCAGCGGGTTGTAGGCGATGATGCCGACCCCCTCCGCCTTGCACAGCGGAAGCAGCTCGTTCTCGATCTCCCGGAAGAGGATGTTGTAGCGCGGCTGGTCGCAGTCGTACCGCGCGATGCCCAGCCGTTCGCTCGCCCCCAGCGCCTGGGCCAGCTCCCACGCCTGGTAGTTCGAGCAGCCGATGTAGCGCACCTTGCCCCAGCGCACCAGGTCGTCGAGCGCCTTCAACGTCTCCTCGATCGGTGTGCTCGGGTCCGGGAAGTGCGTCTGGTAGAGGTCGATGTGGTCGGTGCCCAGCCGCTTCAGGCTCGCGTCGACCGCGCTCAGGATGTGCTGTCGCGACAGCCCCACGTCGTTCGGGCCGTCTCCCGTCGCCCCCCGCGCTTTCGTCGCCACGACCACCCGGTCGCGGGGCATGCGCTGGAGCCAGCTCCCCACGATCTCCTCGGTCGTGCCCGTGTCCTCACTGCCCATCGGGTACACGTCCGAGGTGTCGAGGAAGTTCACCCCTGCGTCCCAGGCGGCGTCCATGATGCGGTGCGCCGCCTGCTCCTCCGTCTGGAACCCGAACGTCATCGTGCCCAGGCAGATCGTCGAGACGCGCAGCCCCGTGCGCCCCATCCTTCGGTACTCCATGGTGTCTCCCTCTGTTGTCGCGTCGCCTACGAGTTCAGGTGCCGCGCGACCAACTCGACGTAGTAGCCGGCCCCTTCTGGCCGCAGGTGCGTGCCATCTTTCCACAGCACGTCGGGACGCTCCTCGAGCGCCGCCCGCCAGTCTACGAGGAAGGCCTGCTCGTAGCGCTCGACGCCCTTCCTGATGACCTCGTTGTTGGCCTCTTCCCACGAGCGCGCCACCTTCAGCGTGAGGAAGACCACGCGCCGGTCCGGTCCCGCCACTTCCATGATGCGGTCGAACTGCGAAGCGGTGAACGCGCCGTCCCGTGTGGCCCTCTTCGGCTACCCTTCCCGGTGCGGAGGTAGCGCATGACCGCAGCGGAAACGCGTGAGTGGAGCCTCGTGGCCTTTCTCGACCACGAGGATGACCCCGCCACCATGGCGAACCCCGTCCACAGCACCGACTTCGCCCGGGCGCTGGGCTTCGACGGGGCGCTTGTCGGCGGGGCCACCGTCTGGGGCTGGGCCGTGCCCGCGATCCTGGAGACGCTCGGCGACCGCTGGCTCGATCACGGCTGGGCGCGCTTCCGCTTCCGCCAGCCCGTCTATCCCGGCGATGAGGTCCGCATCGCCCTCACTCCCGAGGGCGGCGGCGCCTTCGGCCTCCTCATGAGCAATCCCGCTGGCGTCGATTGCGTCGTCGGGGAAGTCGGCCTTGGGGCGAACGCCACCCTTGCGGAATTCGCGACCCCCGCCCGCATGGACCCCGCCCCCTCCCCCGACCCCCAGCCCGAGCTGCGCATCGACTCCGCCCTTGTCGGCGCCGACTGGAGGCCCATGGCCGTCGACGCCTCGCCCGAGCCCCTGCGCGCCTACATGCAGCTCAGCCACCGCTCCGACGATCCCCGCTTCGCCGGCCCTACCCCCAGCCTCCACCCCGCCTGGCTGGTGGCGCGCGCGGAGGCGCTCATGCGCCACAACTTCGCGATCACCAGCTCCATCCACACCCGCAGCGAGGTCGAGTTCCTCGCCCCCGTCCGGGCGGGTGGCGAGGTCGTTACCGGAGGACGCTGCGTCGCCCTCTACGAGCGGAAGGGGCGCCCCATCGTCGAGTTCGACTGTCTCGTGCGCGGCCCCGACGGCCGCGACCTCGCTCGCATGCGGCACACCACCATCTTCGATGCCACGGCCGGTGTTTCGTGATCGACTCCATCGCTGGCTTCCTTCGCTATTTCGACGGCGTTCACCGTCGCGCCCTGCGCGACGTCGCCGCCCTTCCCCCCGAAGCCGCCTCATGGAAGCCCCCCGCCGGCGCGGGCGAGGCCGCCTGGAACATCCCCGAGCTCGTCGCCCACATCGCCCGCTCGCGCGGCTTCTTCGTGGGCGTCTACCACGACGAGGGCTGGATCATGCCGCCCCCGCCCGACACCTCCTCCCCCGAACGCTGGGCGGCCGCCCTCGAAGAGAGCGCCGCCGCGCTCCAGGCGCGTCTCCAAGACACGCCCGACGAGTGGCTCCAGCGCCGCGTCCCCCTCATCGAGGGCGATGCCACGCTGGCCGGCTGGCGCGTCCTCATGATGCTGCTCGAGCACGAGGTCCATCACCGCAGCCAGATCGACACCTACGCCGGCCTCAACGGCTGGTCGCCCCCCGACATCTTCGGGATGAGCGCCGAGGGCCTCGCCGAGCGCGAGGCGCTTCAGCGCCGGCGCCTCGCCGATCGCCAGGCGTAGCGGTCCCCGGAATCGCGTCTGCCGCCCCCGCCCCGTAGGCTGCGCGCGGAGGTGCGATATGAGCGTGATGGATGACTTCCGGCTGGATGGCCACGTCGGCGTGATCACCGGTGGAGGCCGTGGAATCGGAGAGGGGATCGCGTTCGCGATGGCCGATGCAGGCGCCGATGTGGTGGTCGCCGCTCGCCGCGAGAACGACCTCGCCCGCGTCGTCGAGGGCATCGAGGCGCGCGGCGCCCGCGGCCTCGCCGTCCCCACCGACGTGCTCGACCGAGCCGCCATCGAGCGGCTCGCCGCCGCCACCGTCGAGAAGTTCGGCAAGATCACCTGCTGGGTCAACAACGCCGGCGGTAGCCAGGATCGCGTCGTCCGCGACCTTGCCGAAACGCCCGACGAGGTCTGGGACGAGATGATCGAGTTCAACCTCACGTCCGCCTTCCTCGGTTTCCGAGCCGCCCTGCCCCACATGCGCGAGGGGTCGAGCATCATCAACATCGTCTCCGGGGCCGCCCTCAACGCCGCTCCCCACACGGGCGCCTACGGTGCGGCGAAGGCCGGTGTCGTGAACATGACCATGACCCTCTCCCGCGAACTCGCCGAGCGCCGCATCCGCGTGAACGGGATCGCCCCCGGCCCCATCGTCACCGAGCAGTTCTCGGCGATGTTCCCGATGACGGAGGAGCAGCAAGAGGCCTACGGCAACAGGCTCCCGACCGGTCGTATGGGTAAGCCCAGCGACATCGGCGCCGGCGTCGTCTACCTCGCCTCGCAAGCCGGCTCCTGGATCACCGGCCAGACCATCGCCATCAACGGCGGGCACGTCCCCGGCTCCATCGCCGTGGTCGTCCGCGACGAGTAGCAGCCCACCCTAAACACGAGCGTTCGCCTTCAGGCCGTACGCTCCAGACCCCAGGAGGAAGAACCGATGATCGAGAAGCAAGAACTGGCTGAGGGCATCCGCTTCGCCGGACGCCGCGCCGTAGCCGCCCTTGAGCACGTCCCCGACTTCGACCGCCAGCTCGCCCACGAGTGGACAACCGCCGACGCCTTCCGGCACATCGCCGCGGGCGCGGGCGCGCTTGAGGGCTTCTATGGGAGCATCGCAACCGGCGCGCTCGAGTCGTTTGACGTCGATGCTGCCGCTGCCGGGAACGCCGGCACGATTGCTCGCATGGCCGAACTCTCCCGCGAGGAGCTGGGCGCAATGATCCTTGAGGGCGCCGAGGCCTCCGCCGCTTTCGTCGAGACGCTCGATGACAACGATCTCGCTACCCCCATCGCCCTCGGCGACTACCGCATGCCGAAGGCCGAACTCGTCGCCCAGATCTGGATTCACCACCAGATCGCGCACGCCTACGAGGCGAGCCAGCGCTGGCCCCTCTAGGCGTAAGCGTCTAGCCGTCGAGCACCCGGTCCAGGTCGATAGTCGCGAGCCGCGCCCGCAGCCGTCTGACCCACGCCCGCGCCATCTCCGCGCCCCGGTCCTCGCCGACATCCAGGATCGTCAGCAGACCCAGCGTCTGCACGGTTGTGAGCATTCCCATCTCGTAGTGCCGCTCGAACGCCTCGAACGGGTAGCCGCTCACCCCGTGCTCCTCGATCGCCGCGTGGTAGGTGTGGAGCAGCTCGGCCTCGTCCTCCGGCGTCATATCTTCGCTTGCACCGGAGAGAAACCAGGCCACGTCATATGCCGACGGTCCCCGCCGGATGCCCTGCCAGTCGAAGAAGACCGGCTCGTCGCCGCGAAACACGAGGTTGTCGAGCCGCAGGTCGCCGTGTACGAGGGTATCGGGCGCCTCCCGCTGCATCCGCTCGATCGTCTCGATCCCGTTCTCGCCGACCCATGCGAACAGCCGCTCGAAATCCTGGTCGAAGAGCTCGGGGTGTCGCTCCCGGAACGTCTCGCGCATCTCGAGGAACATGCTCTGGCGGACGCGGGAGTCCCCCGCGAGGGGCACGAGCCAGTAGCGATTCTCGAGCGCCGGGCTCTCCCACAGGGCGGCGTGCGCCTTCGCGATGGACCGGAGGACGAGCGCGCAGCGCTCTGGATCCGTGCCCGCAAGCTGATCCCCCGATGTCGCGTCCCCGAGGTCCTCCAGCAGGAGGATGTAGCGCCGCTTCTTGCGCCCCGCAATCCAGAGCCCGATTTGCGTGACGCGAGGCAGCAGCCGCTGTGGTATGCGGTTGGCGAGCGCCTTGGCCCTCCCCTGGCGTTCTGCCGCGGGGTCGCGATCGAAGTCGGCGTAGTACATGCGCGGGAGAGCGACGGGAACCTCTTCCGATAGCTCTTCGTAGAAGTAGCTCTCCCGCTCGTAGACCCCAACCAGTTCCCCGAACGCGCGGCTCTCAAGCCGCGGCATCTTCGCCACCACGGTCGCCGGCCCCTCACCGCCCGCGTACGACAGCTTCAGCCGCGCGATGTCTCCCATGAACCCCTCGCCCTCCCCCAGGGTCTCCCGTTCCACCGATACTATTTCGCCCTCTGGCGACAGGTGCCCCGCCTCGCGCAGGGCCGTCGTCAGCCACTCCGGGGTCAGGTCATCGAGCCGTTCGGGGATGAAGCGGTCCATGCCTTCAGCCTACCTCCCCGTTTCGGCGAGAAGGCCGTCCAGATCGATACCGGCTACCCGCGCCCCCAGTCGCTCGTACCACGCCTCCATCAGCTGCAGGCCTCGCCCGTCCCCCATGTCCATCTGGTCCGTGGCCGTGAGCGTCTGCATGGCCGTCAGAAGGCCGAGGTGGTAGTGCCGCTCGAACGCCCCGAAGGAGTAGTCCCGGACCCCCAGCTCCTCCAGCGTCGCGAAGTAGCCCCGCAGCAGCTCCTGCTCATCCTCCCGCGTCAGGTCCGGGCTCGCGCCGGAGAGGAAGTAGGCCACGTCGTAGGCTGCCGCTCCCCGTCGCACGAGCTGCCAGTCGAACACGATCGGCTCCCCATCGCGGAACGCGACGTTGTCGAGCCGCAGGTCGCAGTGCGCCAGCGTGACCGGCGCCTGCTGTTGCAGGGTCCGCACTGCCGCTACCCCGTTCTTCTCTGCCCACGAGAGCGCCCGCCCGAAGCCGTCATCGACCAGGTGGGCGAAGCGCGTCCGGAAGGTCGCCTGCGAGTCCCGGAACAGGCCGTGGCGAATGCGCGCGTCGATGCTCAGGGGAATGAGCCAGAAGCGATTCTCGACCGCCGCACTGTTCCAGAAGGCGGCGTGCATCCTCGCGATCGCCCCGAGCACGGTGGCGCAGCGCTCGGGCGAGACGCCCGTCAGCTGGTCGCCCGGCTCCGCGTCGCCGAGGTCCTCCAGCAGCAGGATGTACTTGCGCTTCTTGCGCGCCGAGATCCACTTGGCCAGTTGCGTCATGCGCCCCGCCAGCAGGCGCGGCGTGCGGTCCGCCAGCTTCAGCGCCGCCTCCTGGCGCTCCGAGGTTACGTCGCGGTCGAAGGCGCCGTAGTACATCCGCGGCGTCGACAGCGGAAGGTCGGCGGCGAGCTCGTTGTAGAAACAGCTTTCGCGCTCGTAGGCTCCCAGCAGCTCCCCCATCGCGCGATTGGCCAGCTTTGGCATCTTCGCGACGACCGTCGCCGGCCCCTCCCCGCCCTCGTAGGCCAGTGTCAGCCGCGCCAGGTCGCCCAGGAAACCTTCGCCCTCCCCCAGGATCTCGCGCTCGACCGAGGTCACGCTGGCGGAGGGCGCCAGCTCGCCCGTGGCCCGCAGAGCGGACGTCAGCCACTCCGTGGTGAGGTCATCCAGGCGCTCGGGGATGGAGAGTGTCATGGCGCGCCCTCCCGCAGCCGCTGGCGCGCCAGCTTACGCCGCCGCCGCTCCCGCGCGTGGCGTGTGCGCGACCGGCCCCGTACGATCGCCACTCCCGCGAACGCGCGTCATCCCGCTCGCCCACCCTTGCCAGGAGCCCCCATGAAGATTCTCGACGGCGTCTACCAGCTTCTCACGCCCTTCCCCCAGTACGAGTACGAGGAGGCGAAGCGGCTCCGCGGCGAGCTCGAAAAGAACCCCCGCGTCACCAAGGGCCTGCCCTACGTGCTCCCCTATCTCATCAAGGATGGCGGCGACACCGTCCTCGTCGACTGCGGCTGGAACACCGACGCCGCCTATGCGGCTCTCGAAGAGGGCATGCGCGAGCACGGCAGCCACCCTTCTGAGATCACGCAGCTCGTTATCACCCACGTCCACCCCGACCACTACGGCATGTCCGGCCACCTCAAGCAGGTCTCGGACTGCGAGGTGATCATGCACGAGCGCGAGGCCGACTTCATCGCCTCTCGCTACTACGCCCCCCGCGGCCTGACCGACGAGATGCAGCGCTACATGGCCCAGCACGGCGTCCCCGAGCTCAAGGCCCCCGAGATGTCGCGCGGCTCCATGGACATGCTCGACAAGGTCCAGCCCGCCGCCGCCGACCGCAAGGTCCATGGCGGGGAGATGCTCCGCGCCGGCGACTTCGAGTTCGAGGTCGTCTGGACGCCCGGCCATGCTCCCGGCCACATCTGCCTCTACGAGCCCAACCGCAAGCTCCTCTTCAGTGGCGACCACATCCTCCCCACCATCACCCCGAACATCTCCATGCACTCGCAGACTTCCGGCGACCCCCTCGGCGACTACATCCGCTCCCTCGATATCGTTGCAGAGCTCGACGTCGACCACGTCCTGCCCGCGCACGAGTTCGACATCAAGGAGCTCAAGAAGCGCGTCAACGAGATCCGTGACCACCACCACGAGCGCCTCGACGAGATGATGCGCTGCGTCGATGCCGGCGCCACCGCCTGGGACGTGGCCGGCCGCGTCGTGTGGGCCACCGGTACCCTCGACGACTTTGAGCCCTTCATGCAGCGCGCCGCCGTCGGCGAGACGCTCTCGCACCTGGAGCACCTCTTCGAGCTGGGCCAACTCTCCAAGGTGAAGCGCGACCGCAAGCTCCACTGGATTCCCGTCTAGAACCGGCTTCCCCAAGCGCCAGCGCCCGGCGTCTGGTACCGTTGGCGCGTGGTAAAACAGGAATCAATCGAAGTCGAAGGCCTTGTGACGCAGGCGCTCCCGAACGCCGTCTTCCGCGTCGAGCTGGCCAACGGGCACGAGGTGCTCGCGCACGTGAGCGGTCGCGTCCGGCGCTACCGTATCAAGGTGCTCCTCGGCGACCGCGTGCTCGTCGAACTCTCGCCTTACGACCTCTCCAAGGGCCGCATCACCTACCGCTTCAAGTAGGCGCTCTCTCCGAGTCCCGTTCCTACGCTGGCGGAATCGCGCCCGTCTCCTGTAGGCGCGAGAACCACTTGCGGAACATGTCCTCCGTGTCCATGCACTCCGTGAAGCCCGCCTGCCGCGCCTTGATCGTGCTGTTCAGGATCGGCAGTGGCGGCCGGTTCGGCGCGCCCAGCACCGTGTCCGCGTAGACCAGCGAGTTGTAGCCGGTGAACTGCAGAAGGTTGGCGGGCGCCGTCAACCCCCGGCGCTCCACCAGCGCGGCCCAGTCCGCTTCCCGCTTTGGCATCTCCTCCGCCAGTGAAACGGGGCGCGACTCCCCAGCCTCCATCCCCAGCGTCTCCGCGATCGCGGGCCACACGTTCTCCCACATGAACACGTCCCCGTTCGTCAGGTTGAACGTCTCGCCCCAGGCCGCCGGCTCGGTCGTCGCCCAGGAGAGCGCGTGCGCCACCAGGTCCGCGTCGACCGCCTCCCGCAGCGTGGGCGCCCCCGGCCGCCCGGGGAAGTCGAGCGGGCGCCCCTCCTCCCGCAGCAACGCCGCGTAGGCCGCGACGACGGGAATCGGGTTCATGTTGTTCCCCGGCGCGTCCCCGTAGATCACCGTCGGCCGCCACGTAGTCAGCCCCCAGCCCCCCTCCGCCTGCCGCTCGCGCAGGTAGTCCTCCTGCAGGAAGTAGAAGTTCGGATGCTCCTTCCGGGGTTCGCGCTCCCGCAGCGGCACCTTCACCCCTTTCGCCCCGACGCTCGGATGGTGCAGGCCGTACGCCTTCGTGCCGTGCAGCAGCGAGACGTGCTCCAGCCCCGAGGCCGCCCGCGCGAGCGGCTCGAACAGGTTGCGCAGCATGCGCGCGTTCCGCTCCATCACCTCCGGGTCGACCCAGCCCGGCATCAGGCCGGGGATCTCCTGCAGCGCGGCGTACACCAGGTGCGTCACGCCCGACATCGCCCCGAATGCCCGCTCGCACGCCTCCTCGTCCAGCAGGTCGACCGAAAGCAGCTCCGCCTCCTCCGGCAGCCCCACCGGGAGGCGCCGCGAGACCCCCACCGCCTCCCACCCCGGCAGCGTCGCGAAGTGCCGCACCGCTGCGTACCCCACCAGCCCCGATGCCCCCGCGATCAGCACCCGATTTGCCATTGCCTGCACCTCCGTCCGCGCCGGCGAGGGCGCGCCGCGCACAGGATACCGAGCCCCGGCGGGACCGTTGCGATGCCTTCCCCATGCGCGCACACTGGCTCCGCTACCCCCAGGAGGCTGCCATGACTTCCCCCAACGTCCTCCTCGCCACGAAGGGCCACCCCTTCCAGCGCGACCCCTTCTTCTCGATGTTCGACTCGTTCCAGCAGGACGGCGCCATCTCCGCCTGGACGCACGTCGAGCAGCCCGCCGTCCAGACATTCTTCGACCCCGTGAACGCCGCGCCCTACGACGTCATCGTCGACTACAGCATGCCCGGCCGCGGCATCGGCACCGGCGACCCGCCCCAGTCCCTCAAGGACGGCTACCGCGCTCTCGTCGAGGAGGGCAAGGGCATGGTGATGATTCACCACAACATCTGCTCCTGGCCCGACTGGGAGGAGTACGCCGAGATGGTCGGCGGACGCTTCTTCTACGATCCCGGAGAGCTGCGCGGCCAGCAGTGGCCCGACTCCGGCTACCTCCTCGCCGTGAACCACACGGTCACCGTCGCCGAGCCCGAGCACCCGGTGGTGGCGGGTCTGGAACCGGAGTTCGAGCTCCAGGACGAGCTCTACCTCGCGCCCTACTTCGAGGACAACGTCGTGCCGCTTCTGCGCAGCGACTTCGACTTCACCTACAAGAACTTCTTCTCGCCCGCCCTTGTCGTCAACGAGCGCCGCATGTACGAGCGCGGCGAGTGGACCCATCCGCCCACCAGCAACATGGTCGCGTGGGCCAAGAACCACCACAACAGCCCGATCGTCTACATCCAGCCGGGAGACGTCCCCACCTCCTACAACAACCCGAACTACCGCAAGCTGATGTCGAACGCGATCACCTGGGTCGCGTCCGAGGAAGCCCACACCTGGGCACGGGAGCGCAACGCCGCAGCCGTCTCGTAGGGGCTAGTACCCGCGCTCGCGCCCGACCATGTTGAGGAGCGGCTCGCCGCGCACGTAGCGCTTCAGGTTCTCGGCGAAGAACTCGGCCGCGCGGTCGAAGTAGCCGTCCATCGAACCCGAGCGGTGGGGCGTCACGATCGCGTTCGGGAGATCCCAGAAGGGGCTGTCGGCCGGCAGCGGCTCGGGGTCGTGCACATCGAGGGCCGCTCCCGCGATGCGTTCCGTCCGTAGCGCGTCCAGCAGCGCGTCTGCGTCGACTACGGAGGCCCGCGCGATGTTCACGATCGCCGCCTCCGGCTTCATCAGCGCCAGTTCCGCCGCGCCGATCAGCCCGTCCGTCTCCGCCGTCAGGGGAACGCAGAGCACGACGTAGTCGGACTCCGCCAGCAGTTTTGGCAGATCGCTCGACGGCAGCAGTACGTCCACGTCGGGGTCGGAATCGCCCGGCTGCGCGCTGCGCCGCGTCGCGACGACGCGCATCCCAAAGGCCCTCGCCCGTCGCGCCAGCTCCCGCCCGATCGCGCCCAGCCCCACGATCCCGCACGTCTGGCCCTTGAGCTGCCCGGCGAAGTGGAAGTTCCAGCGGTGCTCCACCTGGTCCCGCATCGTTTCGTGCAGACCCTTCTCCAGCATCACCATCACGCCCATGCAGTACTCCGCGATCGGCACCGCCCCCACGCCGCTCATCGTCGTGATGGTGAAGTCGCGCTCGAGGATGCCCTGCCCGATCAGCTCGTCGAGCCCTGCGGTTAGCACCTGGAGCCACTTCAGGTTCGGGGCCGCATCGTGTACCTCGATGGGGTCCAGGTGGGAACCGAACAGCACCTCCGCTTCGGCCAGCATCCGCGCCTGCTCGCCCGTGGGCGGCGGGCGGAAGGCGCCCGGCGCAATCTGTTCCGTCGGATAGTCGAGGATCTGCACGAGGGGCGAGGCCCCCTCGATCGTCGCCCGCGTCCGCTCCGTCAGCGGGAAAGAGACCACTACGGGAATCGAGTCCTGCCGCATTCGTTTCCTCCGTCTGTCGCCGCCAGAGTCTACCGAGCCCTGCTCCGCTCGCGCTCCAGCCTGCCGTCACGGACAATCCCCCGCACGATGTCCGATTCCCGTGAACGCTTCGAGGCCGGAGCGCTCCGCGACCACACCGCCGCCACCTTCGAGCACTTCGGCATGCCCGCCGCCGATGCCGCCCTCGCCGCCGAGGTGCTCATCGACGCCGACCTGAAGGGGATCGAGTCGCACGGCATCGCCCACCTCACCTGGCACGGTGGCTACGTTCCAGGACTGCGTGACGGCCGTGTGAACCCCACGCCTGAGATTCGCATCCTGCGCGAGACTCCCGCCACCCTCGCCCTCGACGGCGATGGCGGCATGGGCGTCGTCGTCGCCACTGAGGCCATGGACCGCTGTATCGCCCGCGCCGAGGCGTCGGGCATCGGCATGGTGACCGTTCGCAACGGACGCCACTTCGGCGCCGCCGGCTACTACGCCGAGCGCGCCGCCGCCCGCGGCCTGATCGGCATGGCCAGCTGCAACACCCCGGTGCTCGCCGTGCCTGCCGGTGGCACGGAGCGTGCGTTCGGCACGAACCCGCTCGCCTTCGCCGCCCCCATCGCCGGGCGCGAGCCTTTCTCGCTCGACATGGCCACCACCGCCGTCGCGGGTGGCAAGCTCGAGATCGCCGGTCGCCAGGGCAAGCGCCTGCCCTCGGGCTGGGCCGTCGATGCCGAGGGCAGCGACAGCGATGACCCCGCGGCGCTCGGTAAGGGCGGCGCCCTCCTCCCCCTCGGCTCCCACCTTGAGACCAGCTCCTACAAGGGCTACGGCCTGGGCCTCGTCGCCGATATTCTCTCCGGCGTCCTCTCCGGCGCCGGCTTCGGCATGGTCATGCCCCGACCCAACATGGGGCAGTGGTTCGCCGCCTGGCGCATCGACGCCTTCCGCGACCCCGCCGAGTTCCAGGCCGAGATGGCCGACCTCGCCGATCGCATCCACGCCATCGCCCCCGCCCCCGGCATCGACCGCGTGCGCATCCCCGGCGACAAGGAGGGCGAGGCTCGCGCCGACCGCGAGCGACACGGCATCCCGCTCGATAGCGCCGTTGTCGGGCAGCTACGCGAGCTTGCCGCCGAGACCGGCGTGCCCTTCCCCGCCCCCGTCGGGAGCCCCGCGTGATCCCCGAGAACATCCTTGCCGCTCTCCGCCAGCGCTTCGATGCGCTCCGCGCCCCCGTCACCATCGACTACTTCCAGCAGAGCGAGAGCGGGCTCATCGTGCCCGGCGCCGCTCCCCGCAATCCCTGCCCCGCCTGTGCCCCCACGAAGGAGACCCTGGAGGACATCACGGGCGTCTCCCAGAAGCTGCGCCTGGTCACCCACGAGTTCCACGCCGAGCCCGAGCTCGTCGAGCGCTGGGGGGTCGAGCGTGTGCCCGCCCTGCTCCTGCGTCGTGGGGGCGGCGCTCCTCCCTTGCGCTACTACGGCCTGCCCGCAGGCCACTTCCTCGAGGTTCTCGTCGAGGTGATCTCGGCCTTTCCCGCCCCTCCGTCCCCACCCGCTCCCCTCGCCGCTGTCCTCGACCGTCTCACCGAACCCCTCTCCATCACTGTGGTGGGCTCGATGCGAAACCCAGCCGCCGCCCAGGCGATCGCTGCTGCCTACCAGCTCGCG
Source organism: Tepidiformaceae bacterium (assembly GCA_965262975.1). Taxonomy (GTDB): domain Bacteria; phylum Chloroflexota; class Dehalococcoidia; order Tepidiformales; family Tepidiformaceae; genus UBA2991. Next base: position 82,889 of record OZ253575.1, read on the forward strand.
CTCTACTCCACCAAGGTCGAGACGGCCGTCATCGAGATCGAGACCTTTCCCGAGCTTGTTCAGCAGCTCGGACTGCGCGAGCTTCCCGCCACCATCGTCGCCGGAAGGCACGCCTTCTCCGGCGTCGCCAGCTCCCTCTCGCTCGCCCAGTTTGGCGTCGATGCGCAGCAGTCCGATTCCCCGCCCGCCCCGCAGGTCGCGCCCGGCTCGGCCGTTCCGATCGGCGGCGCCCCCGGTGCGGAGCAGACTGCCCCGCAGCCCGAACCCCCGCAGCGCCCCCTCGTCGACCCCGCCGAGGAGAGCGTCGATGTGGCCATCGTGGGCGGCGGTCCGGCAGGCCTGCAGGCGGCGCTCGTCCTCGTGCGGGCACGCAAGTCCGTCGCCGTCTTCGACGCCCCCTCGCCCGCCCGCAACGCCGCCTCCCACGGAGTCCACAACTTCCTCGGGGTCGAGGGCATGCTCCCCGCCGACCTCGCGCGCACCGCCTGGGAGCAGATCGACGCGGTCGGCGGCGCCTCCCTCCGGCGCGCCGAGGTTGCGAACATCGAGCAATCCAGCGATGGCGATTTCGTCCTCACCACCGCCGAGGGCGACAGGCTCGGCGCCTACCACGTCATCCTCGCCTTCGGCCACCGCGACGTTCTCCCCGACATCCCCGGTTTCGCCGAGTGCTGGGGCGATACCGTCATCTCCTGCCCCTTCTGCGATGGCTACGAACACCGTGACCGCGTCTGGGGCCTGGTCGTGCCCGGCGCCGACGCCAAGGCCACCCCGCCCCTCTTCGCCCAGAACTGGACCGACAAGGTCCAGCTCTTCCTCGGCGGTGGCGTCGATCTCCCGGACGAGATCGCAGCCGGCCTCGCGGCCCAGGGCCTCGAAGTTCATCGCGGCGACATAACCGCCATCAACCACGAGGACGGCAAAATCGCCAGTGTCACTCTCGGGGGCGGCGAGACGGTCCCCGTCGAGACCCTCCTCTGGAGCCCCGAGTCGGTGCCGGCCCCCCTCGTCGATCGCCTTCAGATGAGCCTCGGTCTTGCTGTGGACGAAGGTGGCTTCATCGCCGTCAACCCCATGCAGCAGACGAGCGTGGAGGGCATCTGGGCCGCCGGCGACGCCACTGCCTCGACCATGGCCCTTGATGCCGCCCGCTCCGGCGGCACTGTCGCCATGCGCATCGTCCAGGGCTGGTTCGAGGAGCCCGGGCGCTAGACGGAGCGGCGGCTCGCTTCCGCGCGCGTTATCCTGTTGAGCACGCCTCGCCATCGGCCCAGGCAGCCAGACCCAGGAGCGTGACCCATGACCCGAGAGCAGTTGGTGGAGATGAGCCGCCGCGAGGTGGAGAACCTCCAGAACAACCGCATCGACCTCGCCGACGAGATCTACAAGATCCCCACCGCGCTCTACCACGACCCCGAGCGCTGGCAGGTCGAGGTCGACCGCATCTTCCGGCGCCTGCCGCTCGCCCTGGCCTTCTCCTCCGAGCTGCGCGAGCCCGGCTCCTACCAGTCGGTCGAGGTCGCTGGTGTCCCGGTGCTCATTACCCGCGCCGAGGATGGCCAGGCCCGCGCTTTCGTCAACATGTGCAGCCATCGCGGCAACTACATCGTCGCGGAGCCCGAGACCGGCAAGACCGACGTCTTCCGCTGCAACTACCACGCCTGGACCTACGACCTGGAGGGCAAGCTCGTCGCGGTCTTCGACGAGGGCAACTTCGGCGAAGTCGACAAGTCCTGCTTCGGCCTCACCGAGCTTCCCTCCGCCGAGCGTTCCGGCATGATCTGGGTCACGCTCAAGCCCGGCTCCGACGTCGACATCGACGCCTTCCTCGCCGGCTACGACTCCGTCCTCGACGACCTTGCCTTCGACGACGCCTACGTCGTCGGTCGCCAGAACCTCGACGGTCCCAACTGGAAGGTCGCCTACGACGGCTACCGCGACTTCTATCACGTGCCCATCCTCCACCGGAACAGCTTCGGCCCCGACGGTCCCTTCCAGCCCGATTACTACGCCTGGGGACCGCACGTGCGCGTGATGTCGCCCAAGGGGCACGAGAAGCTCGCCGATACCCCCGAGTCCGAGTGGGGTTACGACGACATGACCGCGGGCGTCTGGACCGTCTTCCCGAACATGTCCATTGCCGGCAGCACCGGCAGTGGCTACATGGTCTCGCAGATGTTCCCCGGCAAGAGCCCGGGCGAGTCCTTCACCATCCAGAACTTCCTCCGCTTCGATCCCCCCGAGGCGCAGGACAAGGAAGAGCTCGACGAGTACATGCAATTCATGGGCCACGTCGTCGGCAACGAGGACTACTACACCGGTTTCCACGTGCAGAAGGCCCTCGCCACCGGCGCCAAGGAGTTCTCCATGTTCGGTCGCAACGAAGGTGGCGGGCAGCTCTTCCACAGGTGGGTCAATGCCCTCGTCGAGACCGAGGACGAGGATCTTCCCGACCTGCTGGAGCGTGGTGTCGAGAAGTAGCTGCGGCCGGAACGGGTCGTCACGCGAGGAGCCCCCTCAACGAGGGGGCTCCTTCTTGTCTTGCGCAGCGGTGAAGCCTCGGCTACTCGCCCGGAGCGCCCGCCTCTTCCGGCTCGACGCCGAAGCCGCCAGACTCCTCGTCGTCTCCGTCTTCTGCGAGCCCCTCGCCGCGCGCCTCCGCCATCAGCTCCTCGCGCCCGCGCATCCGTATGCGCGGCATGAACAGCCCGATCGCAAGACCCACGGATACGATCCCAACGCCCACCAGGAAGATGCTCGTGATGGAGTCGCCCAGCGCGACCCGGGCCGCGATGATCACATTCTCCGAGGCTCCCGGGCTCTGCCGCTCGATCGCTGCCGTCAGCGCTCCCAGCGACTCCGGGCTTAACAGGCGCTGCGGGTCGTTCAGGAGCTCGCTGAACTGCGACGGGACCGCGTTGGCGAGGTTCGTTCTGAAGGTGCTCGCCAGCAACGAGCCGAGAATGGCGACCGAGAAGGTGCCCCCGATCTGCCGGAAGAAATTGACGGAGGCCGTGCCCACCCCGAGCTGAGCGTGCGGCAACGCGTTCTGCACGGCCAGCTGGAACGTCGGCATCCAGAAACCCATGCCGAGGCCCATCATCACCATGTATCCGCGCGTGGCCCAGGCCGACGACTCCCGGTCGAGTGTCGAGAGCAGGAAGAAGGCTGTGATCAGCGAGGCCCCGCCGAACATGGTCAGCACCCGCATATCGCGTCCCCGGCTCAGCAGTTGGCCCGTCAGAACCGAGCCGAACACCATCCCGCCCGTCATCGGCACCGTCACCAGACCGCTGTTCGTGGCCGAGAACTCCTGCACGCCGATGAGGAAGAGCGGCAGGAACTGGAACGCTCCGAACATGCCCGCCCCCAGCGTCATCGTCGTCAGGATCGAGATCGTGTAGACGCGGTTGCGGAACAGGTGCAGGGGAAGCACTGGTTCCTTCGCTCGCCGCGTCTGCAGCAGGAACGCAACCAGCATCACCGCCGCCGTGGCCAGCGAGGCGACCACGGGCAGGTCGCTCCAGGCGTACTGGTTGCCCGCCCAGGAGAGGCCCAGCAGCAGCGGCACGGTCACGCCCACGAGCAGGGCCGCCCCCGTCCAGTCGATGATCGCCTTGCCCTTCTGCCGGAACCACGGCATTCCGAACGCGACCAGCCCAAGCGCCAGCAAGGCGATGGGGATGTTGATATAGAAGATCCAGCGCCAGGAGAGGTGGTCGGTGAGCGCGCCGCCGACCAGCGGCCCGATGATGCTCGCCAGCCCGAAGGTGGCGCCGAACAGCCCAATCCAGCGCCCCCGGTCCTTCGGCGCGAAGAGGTCGCCGATCGACGTGAACGCCGTCGTCATGATCATGCCCGCGCCCACGCCCTGTACCGCCCGGAAGGCGATCAACGTGATCATGTCCCCGGCCGCGCCGCACAGCCACGAGCCGATGACGAAGATGATGATGCCGGCGAGGATGAACGGCTTGCGCCCGTACAGGTCCGAGAGTTTCCCCACCACCGGTACGAGCGCCGTCGAGCTCAGCATGTATGAGGTGAACGGCCACACGTAGAGGTCGAGGCTGCCGAGGTCCTCGACGATGCGCGGCAGCGAGATCGAGACGATCGTCTGGTCCAGCGCCGCCAGGAACATCGTCGAGAGCACGCCCGCCAGCACCAGTGCCTTCCGCCTCGGCGACAGCGACATCCCCGGCGGGAGCCCCCCCTCCGTCATCTGCGAGCCACCGCCCATTCCCATCATGAGGTCGCCTCCCGGGCCGTCGTTGTCGTCGTCTGTGCGAGGAAGGGGGCCATGACCGCCTCGGCGGCGGCTCTGGTGTCGCCCCTCGTCTGAAGCGCCTGCGCCGACCACGGCGCCAGGCTCCCAAGAATGAGCGCTGCCGCGACCGCTGGCTCCACGTCTTCCCGCATGGCTCCCGCGGCCCTCTCGCGCTCGTAGAGGCGCTCGAAGCGCCGCAACGGGTCGACCGCGCGCATCTCGCTGCGCAGCTCTTCGCGCAGGCGCCCACCGATGAGGGCGGCGTGTACCCACCCGTAGGTGCCGACGATGCCGTGAAGCCGTTGGACGAGCGCGAGGAGATTCCCGACCCCGCCGTCCCCGGCCTCCGCTTCGTCGAAGCTCGCGGCCATCTGCCCCACCACGTCTTGCACGATGGTCTCGATCACCTGGTCGCGATTGCCGACGCAGCGGTAGACGGTGCCGACCCCGACGCCCGCCTCGTGGGCGATGTCGGTCAGCTCCGCCTCAAGCCCCTGCTCGGCCATGACGCGGGTCGCCGCCTCCACGATCTTGCGCTGATTCGCGAGCGCATCACTTCGCATCGCGGAAACGTAACCGGAATTCCGGTTAACCGCAACCCGCCGCCTGCCACCCCCACGAGGGGCGGCGGCAGGTCATGGTCCGGGTCGACTAGCCCTCGTCTTCGAGTGCCTCGTCTACCCTCTTCGCGACGTCGTCGGGAACGAACGAACTCCAGACATCACGGTAGTTGCGGAGGAACCACAGGGCGCCGACGTCGGAGGCCTCATTGTTCTCTTCCATCCAGATCTCGGTTGCGACCTGGTCCGCCGCCTTGAAGCTCCACTTCTCAAGGAACTCGATCACCTCCGGCGCCCGCTCGGCCAGCGATTGGTTCACCATGATCAGGACCTTGGCTTCCGGATAGGCGCAGGCCTTGGTCGTCGCCCAGCACTCATCCGAGTGAGCCGGCTCTTCGAGGATGTACAGGTCCAACTTCACCGACAGTGGAGTCGGGTGCCACATGTACCCCACCCACGCGTCGCCCTTTGAGTAGGCCGCCTCCAGGTCCGCGAACAGACCCGCGCTTGAACCCGGATTGAGCAGGTGGACGTAGTCCGTCAGCCCATAGGCCTCCACCTTCGCCTCGTTCACCTGCTCGCAGACCCAGCCTGGGAGGCAGGTCACGAATCGCGCCTTGCCCTGCGAGTCGGTGGTCACGAAAAGGTCCACGTAATCGGGTAGGTCCGTCACCGAGACGAGCCCGGGATTCTCGTCCTTCAGGTACTGCGGAATCACCCAGGCCTCCCAGCCCGTGTCGAGGCTCAGGCCCACTTCCACGAGCGTCCCTTCATCCACGTCGAGCAGCCACTCCTGCTGGGCCGGCCATATCTCCATCGTCACGTGCGTGTCGTCGTTAACGAGCGCTTGCCAGAGCGACACTGTTTCGCCCGGGACCAGTTCGACCGGGTACTCGTAGCCGTGCTCGACGATGTACGACGCGACCCGAGCCTGGATCTCAGCCGAGGGCCAGTTCAGATCCGAGAAGATGACCGGCTCTTTCTCTTCGGAGTCTCCGCCACACGCCGCCAGCAGCAGCGCCAGTCCTGCGGTCAGGATGGCCAGCGCGGCCAGGATGGGTCGTCTACTGCGCTTCATGTGGGCCTCCTTAGATACAGCCTTCGAGCTGGCACCGTCCGCGTCTATACCCGGCTATCCTACCCCCCCGCCAGCCCCCAGTGAGGATTGCTGGCGGCTGGCGAATGCCTGCGTGATGCGGTCGATGATGATCGCGAGGAAGACGATTCCCAGGCCCGCCAGGAACGCATTCCCGGGCTCGATCCGTCCCAGTCCGCGGTTCACGTCCTCGCCCAGCCCCCCGGCCCCCACGAGCGAGGCGATCACGACCATCGCCAGGGCCATCAGGGTCGTCTGGTTCACGCCCGCCATGATGGTCGGCGTGGCCAGCGGGATCTTGACCTTCAGCAGGAGCTGTATGGGCGTCGCGCCGAACGACTCCGCCGCTTCCAACGTCTCCTCCGGGAGCTGCCGGATGCCGAGGTTGGTGAGCCGCACCGCCGGCGGCACGGCGTAGATCAGGGTCGCGATCACCGCCGGAACGTTGCCCAGGCTGAAGAAGGCGATCGCGGGCACGAGGTAGACGAAGCTCGGCATGGTCTGCATCCCGTCCAGGATCGGCCGCAGGATCCGGTCGAGCCGGTTGCTCTGTGAGGCCCACACCCCCAGGGGCACGGCAATCGCCACCGAGAGCGTCACCGTGACGGCCATCAGCGCCACCGTCTCCATCGTGCTTTCCCACAACCCGAAGGTTGCCAGCAGCGTCAACGACGCCGCCGAGAAGGCCGCCACCCAGTACCCCGCGGTGCGCCAGGCCACGACTGCTACAGCCACGATGAAGGCCGGCCAGGGCAGCCACAACAGGAAGTCCTCGAACGCGATCAGCACGGTCAGCACGACCTCCTTGATCACGTCAAAGAAGAAATCAAGCTCAGTCGTCATCCAGTCGATGACGTTGTCGATCTCGCGCCCGACATCGCGCCCCACATCCACCGGGAACTCCCCCGCCCACCGCCACTCCCCAGCCGAGAGCACGCCCGCCACGATCGCGGGAACGACGAGCCAGCGCAGCCACATCATCGAGCGAAGCCAGCGTGGGCCGCCGATCGCGGGCAGCTCCAGCCGCTTGCGCATCGCTTGCGGCCAGGAGGTGTTCGGTCGTCGCTCCGTCCCGGGCAGGTCGCTCATCGCACCGACGCTCCTTTCGAGACGCTTCCCATGGCCTCGCCGGCCTCATCGGCTGCCATTGCCCTGGCCAGGGCTTCCAGCGGGATCTCTCCCGCCAGTGTCCCTGCTTCGTCCAGAACCGGAATGGCGTGGTCCGATCGCAGCCCGCGCGGCACCAGTTCGTCCAGAACCGCATCTGTCATGACTGCAGCGTCGCTCTCCAGCGGCAGCGATCCCACCGGCTGGTCGCCATCCTGCAACGCATTCCTCAGTTGGTAGAGCCTCACGCTCCCGACATAACGCCGGTCCCCGTCGACAACCAGGACGTGGTTGCGCTCCTTTGCTTCAAGCTCCGCCAGCACTTCCGACGTCAACTGGTCAGCGTGTGCGGTGCTTGCCGGCGCCTGCATGACCGATCCGGCCGTCACCATCGACTGCAGCCGCACCTCCTTGGTGAAGTCGCGCACGAAGTCGTCCGCGGGCGACAGCACAACATCCGACGGTCCCCCCATCTGGACGATGGCGCCATCCCGCATGATCGCGATGCGGTCGCCAAGCCGCACCGCCTCGTTCAGGTCGTGCGTGATGAAGATGATCGTCTTGTGCAGCTCCTCCTGGAGCTTCACAAGCTCGTCCTGCAGGTCGCGGCGGATCACCGGATCGAGGGCGCTGAAGGGCTCGTCCATCAGCAGCACGGGCGCGTCCTGGGCGAGCGCCCGCGCCAGCCCCACGCGCTGCTTCATGCCGCCGCTCAGTTGGTCCGGCATGCGCGCACCCCAACCACTGAGCCCAACCGCCGCCAGCGACGCCTCCGCACGCTCCCGGCGGTCGCCTTTCTCCACCCCGTTCACCTCCAGCCCCCACGCCACGTTCTCCTGCACCGAGCGGTGCGGCAGCAGGCCGTAGTGCTGAAAGACCATGGCGATCTCGCTGCGGCGCACCTCCCGCAACTCGTCCTCACTCATCGCCGTCACCTCGCGGTCGCCCAGCCAGACACTGCCTGCCGACGGCTCGATCAGCCGGTTGATGCAGCGCACGAGGGTCGACTTTCCACAGCCCGAAAGGCCCATCACCACGAACAACTCGCCCCGCTTCACGTCGAACGACACACCCGCGAGTGCCAGCACGGCGCCATGGAGTTCCTGGATAGCTTCCTTGCTGGTGCCCGTCAGGGCGCGCGACAGCGCGCCTTCCTCGCTCCCGCCGAAGATCTTGTAGACGTTGCGTACGGAGACGGCTGTCTCGCCAGGGGGGGCCTGCTCTTGGTCGGTCGTCACCGTTCCATCCCCCTTGCCTGCGCGGCGCTCAGCCTGTCCGATTCCGTGGGCAGTGCGCGGGCGCGCCGAGGTGTATCGCCAGGGTGCGTGAACTTCCCGATGGTACCAGAGTCCCCGTCGCCGTTTCCCGGCACGACCGTGTCCCCCTCGACCCGTTCGGGGCGGCTCGCTACCGTTGCCCCCCAGGAGGATCCATGCCCGTCTCAAACCCTTCCGCTGATGTCTCGGTCGACATCGACGGCCACATTGCCACCGTTGAGATTCACCGCCCGCCCCACAACTACTTCGACGTCGCTCTGATCCGCTCCATCGCCAGCGCGTACCACGCTCTCGACGACGAGCCGGACGTGCGCGCCATCATCCTCGCCTCCGAGGGCCGCTCGTTCTGTGCCGGGGCCCAACTCGCCGCTCCCGCCCCCACCGAGGAGCCCGAGCCTTCGGAGCTCCCGCGCCGCACCGGCAGTGGCCACCTCTACCAGGAAGCCGTGCGCCTCCTGGAGGCCGAGACGCCCGTCGTTGCGGCGGTGCAGGGTCACGCCATCGGCGGCGGCCTCGGCCTCGCCCTTTCCGCCGACTTCCGCGTGGCCGCCCCCGAGGCGCGCTTCGCCGCCAACTTTGCCCGCCTCGGCTTCCACCATGGCTTCGGCCTCACCGTCACCCTCCCCGCCCTCGTCGGCCAGCAGAAGGCGCTCGACTTGCTCTACACCGGTCGCCGCGTGAAGGGCGAGGAAGCGCTCGCCATCGGCCTCTGCGACGCCCTCGTGCCGATCGAAGAGCTTCGCGACAAGGCCCGCGAGATGGCCGCTGAGATTGCCGCCTCCGCTCCCCTCGCCGTGCGCTCCATCCGTCGCACGATGCGCCGCGGGCTTGCCGAGCGCGTCCGCCTGGCCACCGACCACGAGCTCGTCGAGCAGGACTGGCTGCGCGAGACCAACGACTTCCGCGAAGGGGTCCGCGCAACTGCCGAGCGCCGCACGCCCGAGTTCACCGGGAGTTAGCCGTGAACGAATTCCAGGTCGAGATCACCACCCCCGACGGCGTCGTCGAGTGCTTCGCCGTCCACCCCGACGGCGATGGTCCCTTCGCGCCCGTCATCCTCTACATGGATGTCGTCGGCGTCCGCGACGAGCTCCGCGACTTCGCCCGGCGCATCGCCGGCGAGGGCTACTTCTGCCTGCTCCCCGATATGTTCTACCGCCTCGGCCGGCTCGACTTCGATCTCTCGAAGGGCCGCGAGGAGATTGAGCGCATGTTCGCCGCCGGCCGCACGCTCGACGCCCCCAAGGTCATGCGCGACACCGCTGCCTGGCTCGACTACTTCGACGCCAACCCCCTCGTCGGTGGCCCTGCCGGCGCCATTGGCTACTGCATGAGCGGGCGCTACGTGGTGGCCGCCGCCGGGACCTTCCCCGAGCGCTTCGGCGCGATCGCCTCGCTCTACGGCGTCGGCATCGTGACGGACGAGGACGATTCGCCCCACCTGCTCGCCGATCACATCCAGGCCGAGCTCTATCTCGGCTTCGCCGAGCACGACCCCTTCGTCCCCGAGAACGTCATCCCCGAGCTGAGCAGGGCGCTGGAGGCGAACGGCGTCCCCCACGTCATCGAGACGCACCCCGGCACCGAGCACGGCTTCTGCTTCCCGGGGCGGCCCGCCTACGTCGAGCCTGCCGCGGAGAGCGTCTGGGCGACCGTCTTCGACATGTACGAGCGCCGCCTCAAGGCCTAGCGCGCGCGGTCTAGACGCCCAGCAGCTCGCCCGCGTTCGCGTCCATGATGGCGGTGATGTTGCGTTCCGCCATGAGCAGGATCAGGCCCTCGGCCGCGGTGATCAATTCGTCGTACGCCCGGCGGTCCTCCTCGGTCGCTTCGGGACCGGGAGGCGTCATCGTGTCCACGCCCTGTACCCCGATGAGGGGGATGAACATGCTCGCCAGCAGCCCCAGCCGGTAGTCGTCGCGGCACTGCTCGAACGAGTAGCCGGTCACGCCGTGCTCCAGGAGCGAGGCGTGGTAGAGCGGGAGCATTGCGTCGCCGGCGGCCCGGCGCTGCTCCGGCTCGAACCCCTGCGCGATGAAGTAGGCCAGGTCTCGTGGCCCAGACCCGTAGCCCGCGATCTGCCAGTCGAGGATCGCAAGCTCGTTCTCGCTCCCGCGCTCCCCGAAGAGGAAGTTCTCGATGCGGAAGTCGCCATGGATGAGCGTGGCGCCCGAAGCTGCCCCCCGCGCGTAGAGCGTTCCCCAGTCCCGCACCAGCCGCTCCCCAACCGCGACGAAGGCCGGGTCGACGCGTGGGGCGATCCGCCTCGCGAAGGCGTCCCAGCCACCCTGCACGAGCGGTGTGTTGATCTCCGACTGCCGCTCCGTGGATGGCAGCCACGTCCACTCCCGCAGCCGCTCGCTCTCCCACCAGTGCGCGTGCATCCGCGCCAGGGTCTTCACCACGAGCGGGGCCTGCTCGGGTGGGCAGGAGTCCGTCTGGCTCAGCGTCCCCAGATCGCCCATGTCCTCAAGCAGGAGCGCGTACGAAGTCCGGCTTTCATGCACCCCCCCATAGCACCGGGCGATGCGGGCCGGACACTCGGCGCTCGCCTCGCGGTACCAGTCGATCTCCGTCTTGATGATCATCCCGGTCCACGGTGTCAGGTACTGGGGCACGTCCAAGAAGGTGGGAACCTTCGCCACGAAGCTCGCGGGCGCGTCCCCGTTCGCCCCCTCGTAGGTGGGAGTCACGCGCACGGTCTGGCTGATGTAGCCGCGACCCACGCCCACGTCCCCGACATCGACCTCGCTCACCCGTCCCTGGGGTAGGTGACCGTCCGCGCGCAGCGCGTCCGTCAGCCACTCCGCCGTGATCCCATACTTATCCGCGACCGGTTCCATGCAAACCTCCCTCGCCTGGCTCCACTTGAACGTGCGCAGTCTCCGCTGCTGGCGCTTCTGTTCAAGCGCCCAGCAGCTCTCCCGCCTTCGTATCCATGACCGCCTTGATGTTCCGCTCCGCCATGACCGTGACCAGCGCGACCCCCGTCTCGATCATCTCGTCGAACGCCTGGCGCTCCTCTGCAGTCGCTTCCGGCGGCGGTAGCTCGCGCTTCGCCATACCGGTCATCCCGATGATGGGCGCGTACATGCTCCAGAGCAGCCCCAGCCGGTAGTCCTCGTGGCACTGCGCCAGCGAGTAGCCCGACACGCCGTGCCCCACGAGCGAGGCGTGGTACTGCGCGATCAGGTCGTCCTCCACCTCGCGCCGCTCGTTCGGATCGAACCCCTGCGAGACGAAGTAGGCCATGTCCCGCATCCCGGAGCCGTACCCCGAGAGCTGCCAGTCGATGAACACCACCTCGTTGGCGCTCCCCGGCTCGCCGAAGAGGAAGTTCTCGATGCGGAAGTCGCCGTGCACGAGCGTCGCCCCCGAGGCCGACCCCCGCTCGAAGATGCCCCCGAACTCGCGCACCAGCCGCTCCCCCACCGGCATGAAGTCCGGGTCCACCAGCGGCACGATGCGCTCCGCGAACATCTCCCAGCCGTCCTCCACCAGCGGCGTGTTCAGCTCTGCCTGCCGCGCCGGGGATGGCAGCCACGAGGCCGCCCGCAGGCGGTCGCTCTCCCACCACTGCGCGTGCAGCGCCCCCAGCATCTCGACAATCACGTCCGCCCGCTCGCGCGGGCACGAGTCCATCTGGCTCAGGGACTCAAGCTCGCTCAGGTCCTCCAGCAGCAGCGCGTACGACCGCCATCCCTCGAACGCCGCCCCGTAGCAAAGGGGCACCCGCGCCGCGCAGTCCCCGCTCGCTTCCGGGTAGAAGTTGAGCTCCGTCTCGACCGCCTGAGCCGCCCACGGCTTCAGGTACTCGGGAAAGTCGACCACGACCGGCAGTTTCGCCACGAGGCTCGCAGGCGCGGAGCCGTCCGCCCCCTCGTACGTCGGGATCACGCGCACGGTCTCGCTGATGTAGCCGAACCCGATGCCGTCGGTGTTTACTTCCACCTCGGACACGCGCCCCTCCGGCAGGCGCCCCCCTTCGCGAAGCGCCTCCGTCAGCCACTCCGCTGTGATCTCGTGCTTCCCCCCCAACGGCTCCATGTTGCCCTCCAGCTAGGCCCTCGCCAGGAACGCCCGAAGATCCGGCAGGATGCGGTCCGGCGCTTCCTCGGCGAGGAAGTGACCGCAGTCCTCGAATTCGCGCAGTGTGTAGTCCGAGAACTCGCCTTGCCACCGTTCGAGCTCCTTCCGGCGGAACGCGATGTCCTTGAACCCCCAGAAGATCAGGGCCGGCTTGCCCGTGAACGACTCCCGTTCGTCCCAGACCGAGCGCAGCCAGTCGGTCGCGCCAACGATGTGCCCGGGAAACGCCGCGCATGCATCGCGCGATCCGGGGGGCTGCGCGTTTCGGTAGTGGTCCATCAACTCCGGCGTGATGACCGCCTTGTTGCCGATCGCCATCGGCATGACCCGGTTCACGAAGAAATTGAAGCGCTTGATGAGCAACTGCCCCAGGGGACTCCGCATCATCGAGCTGAAGAAAATGTAGTGGGGGTCACGCGAAACCGGCCAGCACCACGTATTCGTGATCACGAACTTCCCGACCCGTTCTGGATGCCTGCGCGCGAACTCCAGCCCGATCGGCCCGCCCCAGTCGGTCAGGAACAGCGTCGCATCCCGAACGTCAAGGTGTTCTAGCAGCTCGGTGAGGCGTCTGGCGTGTGCCCTCGGGTGGTGGTCCTCTCGACGGTCGCTGCGTGACGACAGGCCGAACCCGATGTGGTCCGCCGCGATGCACCGGAACTCGGACCGCAGCCCCTCGATGAGGTGCCGGAACTCGAACGACCACGCGGGATTGCCGTGCACGAACACGACGACTGGGCCCGAGCCCTCATCGACGTAGTGCATCTCGTGGCCGTCGGCGGTCGCGAACAACCGGCTCTCGAACGGGTACAACTCGTCCGAGACCCAGTCGGGGCGCGAGCCGGTCACTACGAGTCCAGGACCGTCGTCTCCGACCCCGCCTGCATGATCGACAGGTGCGACATGGGCGAGCCCGTGTCGTGCGCGCCGTGCCAGTGGTCCTCCCCCGCGGGCACGACCGCGCAGTCCCCCGCGCTGACGACGTGCTCGCCCTCGCGGTCTCCCACCTTCCCGATGCCCGCGACGACGTAGAGGACCTGGTCGCTCGTGTGCCGGTGCCAGCCGGCCCGTCCACCCGGCCCGAACTGCACCACCGCCACGTTCACGCTGGTCGGGGCCGAGCCCGTCAGCGACCTCGTCCACACCTGGCCCCCTTCGAAGATGGCCTCTGTGCGCTCGCTCGTCTCGCCCTCGTCCGACTTGAGGATGTGAAGTGCCATAGCTCGCCTCCTGTGCGCCGCGCAGCATAGCCACGCTTGCCCGTTTCCGTCTCCCTTCCCACCATCGAACCGATGCCTGACCTCACCCTCTTCATCGACGACGGCGGCGTCCTCAACGACAACACCCGCCGCGGGCCGGAGTTCCTGCGGCTCATCGCCGAGTTCTTCCCGCCCCGCCTCGGAGGCACTCCCGAGGCATGGGCCGAGGCGAACCGAGCGACCTTCCGGGCCGTGTTTGCCGCCCACGAGGATCTGTTCGCCGTCCCCGACGCCTACCTCCAGGCCTACGAGTCGTACGAGCGGGCGTGGCTCACCGCGATGTGCCAGCACGTCGGCATCACTCCGCCTGAGGGGGACGAGTGCGCCGCCCTCGCCCGCGAGGCGCTGCTCTACATCACTCGCAGGGCGCAAGCCGCCTTCCCCGGCGCGGCCGAGACCGTCGCCGCGCTTGCCGGCGCCGGCTACACACTCCACACGGGCTCGAACCAGGCCTCCTGGGAGATGGACGGCTACCTCTCCGGGATGGGCATCCGCGACCGCTTCGGCATCCTTTTTGGCGCCGACCTCGTTAATGCCCTGAAACCCGCCCGCGCCTACTACGAGCGCGCCTTCGCCCTCGCCGAGGTCGACCCTGCCCGCGTCCTCGTCCTCGACGACACCCCGGAGTTCCTCGCCACCGCCCGCGAAGTGGGCGCCCGCACCGTCCTCGTCGGCGCCACCGAGGCGCCCCCCGGCCACCTCGCCATCCCCTCCCTCGCCGCCCTCCCGGCGCTGCTGGAGACGCTGGCCTGACGGCGAGACCGCACACACGAACCCGCTACAATCCCAACCCGTGAACGAGCAGGGCCTGGCCGTCACCCTTGAGTACTGCGCCCAGTGCGGCTACCTGCCCCGCGCCCAGTGGATGGCCGGCGAGATCCTTGTCGTCCTCCAGGACGACATCGCCAGCTTCGCCCTCATCCCCGGGGGTGGCGGCTGCTTCGAGTGGGCCGTCGACGGCGAGGTCATCTCGTCCAAGAACGCCACCGGCCGCTTCCCCGATGTCGACGAGATCATGGAGCTCATCGCCAACCGCCTCTGAGCCCGCCGGAAGGAGTCCCCATGCCCCCCAACGACACCATCACCGTCTTCGACCCCCGAGGGCACGCGCGCGTCATCCCCCAGCAGGCCGCGCCCCGCCCCGGCGCCCTCGATGGCCTCCGTCCGGGCGTCCTCGAAAACCGCAAGGCCAACGCCCGCCGCCTCCTCGAATCGATGGTCGATAACCTGCGCGCGACCGCGGACATCGGCGCTACCACCACAGGTAGCAAGCCCGTTGCCGGGCCCGCCAGCCGCGCCACCATGGCCACCCTCGTCGAGGAGTGCGACTTCGTTGTCGTCGGGTCAAGCGACTGAGGGTCCTGCACGGCGTGGAGTGTCTACGCCTCAATCGCCCTTGAGAAGCGCGGAGTCCCGACCGTCACGGTCGTCACCGATGCGTTCGAAGGCCTCTTCAAGCTCGAAGCCGAGCAGCGCGGCGCGCCCGCGCTGCCCTACATCGTGATCCCCCACCCCCTCGGCGGCATCCAGCCTGAGGCCGTCCTGGAGAAGGCCCGCGCGGCCACCGCTGATCTGCGCGCCGCCCTGCTGGGGAACGGCGCGTGAGTAACGGCGACTCCCTCATGGAGCTGGCCGAGACGGTCGAGGCCGAGGAGCTTGGCTCGGGCCGTCCCGGCCCGACCGTCGCCCTCCCCGACGACGTCGCCGCCGTCAGCCGCGAGTTCGCCGACCGCGGCTGGTCCGACGGCCTCCCCATCATCCCCCCGACCGAGGCGCGCGTCGCCGCGATGCTCGCCGGTACCCCCCGCGACCCCCTTGAGGTCGTCGGCATCCTGCCGCCGAGGCGTGGCGAGGCCACCGTCCACGCCATCGCCGTGAACGCCGTCATGGCCGGCTGCCTCCCCGAGCACATGCCCCTGCTCATCGCCGCCGTGCGCGCCATCGCCCACCCCGAGTTCAACCTCTCCGGCGTGAACGCGACGACCCACCCTGTCTCGCTCTTCATGCTCGTCAGCGGGCCGATCGCGGACGAGTTCGGCATCCACTCGGGGAGCGGCTGCTTCGGACCCGGCTTCGCCGCCAACGCCACCCTCGGACGCGCGCTCCGCCTCATCCAGCTCACGGTCGCGGGCGCCTGGCCCGGCCGCGGCGACCGCTCCACGCAGGGGACGCCCGCCAAGATCGCCTTCTGCGCCGCCGAGAACCTTGAGCAGAGCCCCTGGCCCCCCTTCCACACCACCCGCGGTTTCGCCCCGGAAGAGAACGCCGTCACCGTCTTCGGCTGCGAGGGTCCCCACAACATCCAGGACCACGGCAGCAACACCGCCCTCGGCATCATGCTCACCATCGCCGGGGCGATGGCCCAGGCGGGCAGCAACAACATCCTCTCGCGCGGATCGCCCGTGCTCGCCTTCGGACCCGAGCATGCCGCCACCGTCGCCGCCGAGGGCTGGTCGCGCGAGGACATCCAGAACTACGTCTTCGAGCACGCCCGCTACCCCCTCGCCGAACTCTCCGACGAGCTGTTCCAGGTCATCCAGGAACACACGGCCCAGGGCGTGCCCGTCCCCCTCTTCGAGCGCGACGCCCTCGCCCCCATCGCGGACAACCCCGAGTCGATCCACGTCATCGTCGCGGGCGGCGCCGGGAAGCACTCCGCCTGGCTCCCCACCTTCGGCAACATGACCCGCCCCGTGACGATGCCGGTCGACTAGCGAACTACCCCGCGAGCAGCGCCCTCGGGTTCTCCGACAGCATCTGCCCCACCTCCGCCTCGCTGAACCCCGCCTCCAGGAAGCGCTCCCCGAAGAGCGCCAGCGCCGCCACGGGCTCCGGGTTCGACGCCTGCCCATGGTCGGACGAGAGGATGACCCGCTCCGCCCCCACCTCCCGCACCTGACGCAGCAGGTCCGGCCACGCCTCCTCCCCGTCCTCCCCCGCCACCGTGATCGCGCACTGCTCGATGTAGCCGCCCTTCGACACGATCTCCTGCTGCAGCTCCACGGGCGTCCAGAACGACGCGTGCGTGATTACGCAGCGCATCCCCCGCGACAGCGCCTCGCCCAGGAGCGGCGCCGTCTCCTCGGGCGAGAGGTGGCCGCTCGCCAGCACCGCGTCATGGCTCGCGATCACGTCGAGGATGTCGTGACAGACCGGGAGCAGCGTGCCGTCCTCGTCGAGGATCGTGATTCCATCCTGCGAGCTGTTGAAGCCCCCCGGACGGTAGCCGCGCCAGTGCGTCGCGTCGAAGGTGGGCATCCACACCACCCGCCCGCCGATGCGCAGCGTGATCTCGACCGCCTCCGGGTTCAGTCCCCCGACGCCCCAGTCGAGCGCGACTCCGCCGTACACGTCGATCCCGCTGAACTCCCGGTCGAGCGTCCACGCCAGCGGCTGCGTGGGGTATTCGTGACTCTTCAGCACGAGCCCCGCCAACCCCGCCTCCCGCGCCCGCGCCACCGTCGTCGAGAAGTCGGTCTTGCGCTGCGCGTACGGGTCCGGGTCCGCGTGCACGTGGATATCGACCGCGCCCTGCAGCAGTCCCCGCGCCCGGTCGGAGAGCGTTTCCAGCGTCGGTTCGACCGTCGCCGTCATGCTGCCTTAGCCCAGCGAGGCCTCGAGCTTGTCGTATGCCGCCATGATGCCCGCGAAGCGCGCCTCCACCGCCTCCCGCGTCTCCGGGTGGGTCACGATGTAGAGGTCGTTGTTCTTCACCGCCTCGACCACCCGCCGCGCAACGACCTCAGGCTCAATCAACTCCCCGCCGATGACTCGCGGTGGCTCGACGCCCGGCGGTAGCTCGGTCGGCGGTGGCGGCGGAGGTGGGGCGGCGTCCGCATCCGGCCGGTTCCGCGCCGACTCGCCGATGCGCGTATTCACGACGCCCGGGCAGAGCACCGAGGCCCCGATCCCCTGGTCGTGAAGCTCCCCATGCAGCGTCTCCGTGATCCCCACGACCCCGTACTTCGCCGCCGTGTAGGAGATGATGGCCGGCGCCGCCAGCGGTATAAGCCCGGCGATGGACGACGTGTTCACGATGTGCCCCTCGCCCTGCTCCACCAGCCCCGGCAGGAACGCCTGGACCCCGTTCACCACGCCCTGCAGGTCCACCCCCAGCACCCACGCCCAGTCCCCGTCACTCATCTGGGCCGACGGCTTGCCCACCACGACGCCCGCGTTGTTGCACACCACGTGCGCGCCGCCAAGTTCGGACCGTGTCGCCTCCGCCAGAGCGCGCACCGAGGCGGCGTCCGCCACGTCGCAGGTCACGGCGATGGCTCGCCGCCCCTTCGCGCGGACCTCCTCGGCCACCGCATCCGCCGGCCCCGACTCGATGTCGCCGATGGCGACATCCATCCCCTCGTCCGCGAACGCGAGCGCCATCGCGCGCCCGATGCCGCTCCCGCCTCCCGTCACCACCGCGACCTTGCCGTTCAGTTCCTGCATGGCTTCGCTCCCCGTCTGATCGGGCGCGAGTCTACAGGGAGCCGGGGAGTGCTGGCCGCTAGACCTCCAGCCCGAGCCCCCGCAGGAACGCGTCCGAGTTCGGCTCGCGGCCGAGGAAGTCGCGCACGAGCTGGTCGCCGTCCACCGTACCGCCCCGCTCCAGCACTGTCCGCCGGTACTCCGCTCCCAGCCCCGCGTTCAGCAGACCTGCCCCCTCGAAGCGCGTGAACATGTCGTCTCCGAACACGTGCGACCAGAGGTAGCCGTAGTAGCGCGCGTCGTATCCGAACAGGTGCCCCCAGCCCGACTGGAAGTGCGTCCCGGGCGTGTAGGGGAAGCTCGTGATCTCGTGCAGTTCCTCCGTCGCCGCCGTGCTGTCCCCGTCGAAGCCCGGCGCGTGATACGCCTGGTCGAGGTGCGAGAAGTAGAGCTGCCGCAGGGTCGTGATGCCCGAGCTCAGCGTCTTCGCCGCCAGCATCGAGTCCAGCAGCGAGTCCGGCAGCGGCTCCCCCGTCTCATGGTGACGCGTGAAGCTCGCCAGCACCTCGCGGTCCCACACCCAGTGCTCAAGCATCTGCGAGGGCGCCTCCACGAAGTCGCGCTCCGTGCGCGTCCCGCTGAAGCGCGAGTACGTCGCCCGCGTCAGCGTCTGGTGGAGGATGTGGCCGAACTCGTGGAAGAGCGTCTCCACTTCGCTGTGCCGCAGCAGCGAGGGCGCATCCGCCGACGGCTTCGTGAAGTTCGCGACGATCGCGCTCACCGGCTTCTGGTACGAGCCGTCGGGAAGGCGCCGTCCGCTCCGCAGTGTGAACGCCGCCGCGTGACCGAACGTGTTCGGCCGCGGGAACAGGTCCATGTAGAAGCGCGCGAAGGCTTCGTCGCCGTCCGCCTCGTACACGTCGAACGCCTGCACGTCCTCGTGCCACACGGGCGCGTCCGGACGCGCCTCGAAGCGCACTCCGAGTAGCCGCTGGCACACCGCGAACAGTCCCTTCAGGCACGCATCCAGCGGGAAGTACTGCGCCACCTCGAAGTCGTCGACCGCATAGCGCGTCTGCAGCAGTTGGTCGTGGCAGTAGCGCCAGTCCCAGATATCGACGGGACCGCCCTTCACTTCCGCCATCAACGCGAGGTCCGCCTCCGCCTTCACCGACACCCGCTCGCGCAGGTCGGAGAGGAACGAAACGACGCGCTCCCGCTCCTTCGACATGCACACCTCGTGCGCGTACGAGGCCCACGAGTCGTAGCCGAGCAGCCCCGCCATCTCCTGACGCGCCGCCAGCGCCCGTTCGAGCACCGCCACATTCGCGTCGCCGCCCTTCACCTGCTCCTTCGAGAACAGCTCCCGCCGCAGCTCCGACGACCGCGCCTTCCCCATGAACGGGAACAGCTCCGGGTAGTCCAGCGAGACTCGGTAGCGCGTCTCGCCCTCGACCTCCTCCCTGCGAAGCGAGTCGATGAACGCATCCGGCAGGTCCGACAGGTCCTCGCGCGTGACGAGGATGCCGTCGTCCCACTCGCTGATGTTCTTCTGGAACTCCACCCCCAGCGACACCAGCTCGTCGCTCAGCTCCCGTACCCGCGCCCGCTCCCCCTGCGCCAGCTCGAAGCCGTTGCGACGGTAGTCGCGCAGCTCGTACTCAAGCAGCCGCGCCTCCTCGCCCTCCAGCGCCTCGCCCCGCCCCGCGTACGCATTGATCGCCGCAAACAGGTCCTCCCGGAACGAGAGGTCGACGAAGTACTTGTCGATGCGCTCCTCCGAGGCCCGCGCCGCGTCCCGCACATCGCCGTTGTCGGCCACGTACGCCATGAAGGCGTACTGCCCCGACGCCTGCCCGACCCCGTCCGTGGCCGCTTCCAGCGCCCCCAGCGTGTTCGCGAACGTCCGCTCCCGGTCCGGCGTCGCCACGATCGCATCGACGCCCGCATCGCAGGCCGCGATCGCGTCCTCGCACGCACGCGTCACTTCCTCCGGCGTCATCGCCGAGAAATCCGGCAACCCAACATCAACGTCTGTCATGCGTGCGATCTTGGCCTCGCCGTCCCCCACCGTCTACTCAGCAAACGTGCAGGGAGTCCAGGGGCCGCTGGCCGGTCGTTTGCCGCCCACCGCGACCCTGATGTTGGCGATGTGCTGGCCTGCGACCTGGACGGTGGCTGTTGCGCCCGCGCTAGCGCCCTCGTAGCCGGTCACCGTGCACCTGCTGAACGACTCGCTGACGAGCACGACCTCGTAGAAACCGTCCCGCACGGTGAGCGAGAAATCGCCATCGGAGGTTACCCACGTGCCCGGCGAGTGGGGTTGGGTCGTCAAGACCTGTCTGGCACTTATCCACTGGTCGGAGATGGGCTCCCGGCTCCCCCTCGGGACCAACCACAAAGCCTGTGATACGTCTGCAGAGGTCCCATGGATCAGCGGCCAGCGTGAGCGTGAGGCCGGTCGCCCCCGCACGATCAAGCGTCAGTCGTCCCTCGCGGCCTGAGATGCGAGCGATCTCATCGGCCTCCGCTGTCCAGTCGAGGCGGCACTGCTCAACCTCGAGAAAGAGCCGGTACGAGCCCCTGGGAAAAGATTGCGTCGAAGGCGCCCATCGAATCCGTTGTTGTCACCAAGCCCGGTTCGCCGCTGAGGAAAGTCAGCAAGACAAGGCCGTCCACTGGCTCGCCGTCAGGACCAACAACCCTCCCCTCCAGCCGGCTGCATTGGTCGGGAGCGCTGACGCTGAGGCCGGTGAGGGCACCACTCTCCGTGGAGATCGACCCTGCGCCCGCCCGTTCTGAGACGAGGTTGCGTCCCCCCGCGTACCAACCTAGAAAGCAGTTGTCGGCGCGGAACGAGAGCTCGTACGCTCCTGCTGGCGCCTCGGCTTCGAAACGGCCGTCTACGCCAGTTGTCGCCGACCAGTTAGCGAAGAATGCCGCACCCTCCCCCTGGACGCGCACTCCCTCCAGAGGCTCCCCCTCCGGACCGAGCACGACGCCGCTGATGCGCCGCCAACTGGAGCTTTCCACCGCCAGGGGAAGTCTGACGGTAACCCCGGTGAGATCCTCGTCTCCCACAGTGACGACCTGCGCCTCGCTGCGCGAGCTGGTCGTGCCCTCCTCTCCGGTGTACCAGCCGAGGTGGCGCCCCCGGCCTGCCTGGTCAATGTTCAGGTTGAGCACGAAGGGACCGGGAAGCACCGCGATGCTGAAGGCCCCACTCTCGTCCGTCTGGTCAAAGTGGCCGGGAGACCCGCCGGCGGGGTACGCATCGACGCTGACGCCGTCCTGGGGCTGTCCGTCCGGCCCCAGCACAACGCCTTCGAGTTGGCGCCAGTGCGATGGATCGGTGGGGTCGGCGGGAAGCCTGATGGTGATGCCGGTCACGTCCTGGCCGTCAACGCTGACTATCTCCGACTGGCCGAAGAGGGGGGAGAAGCCGTCGTCGCCGCCATACGAACCTATCCACTGGCGGCCGTCGGGTGTGTCGGAGTACAGGTGGAGTTCGAACGTACCTCCAAGAATGAAGATGCGGAACACCCCGTCTGCATCGGTGTCGTGGCCGGGGCCGGGATAGTCCCCGGTGGGGTAGGCATCCACGCCGATCCCTTCGATGCCCTCCCCATCGGGTCCCACGACAACCCCTTCGATGTGGTACCACTGGAGGTCGGGCAGCCGGATGGAGATTCCTGCAAGGTCCTCGCCCTCGATCTGAATCGGCGTCGCCTGGTCGCGACGTGGCGTGAATCCCACCTCGTGCGCGTACCAGCCGGCGTGCCGCGTGCCTTCCCCGTCGGGCGTGTGGACTTCCAGAAGGAAGGCCCCCTCGTGGACCCGCAACGAGAACGAACCGTCGTCCCCGGTCGTCGCCCAGGCCCCCGGTTGCCCCTCCTGCGGTTCTGCCTGCAGTCGTGCGCCCGCCAACGGGTTGCCCGCGTGGTCGAGCACCGTGCCCGCGACCTGTGGCAAAGGGGGCGCAACCTCGGCGCGGTGGGCCGCGAACGACACATAGAAGTCCGGCACGCTCATCCCGAAGACGCCCTCAAATGCCTCCTCCCACGTCGGATACGAGATTCGCTGGCGGTAGAACTCGAGGAGGCTGTCCTCGCGGGTCAGCGTTACGAGCCAGTGCGCCGCTAGCTGGCCGACTTCGTAGCCGATGTTGGTGTAGGTCTCCATGCCCTCAAGCGGTACGGCCGTTCTCCTGACGGCAGGCACGGTGTTGAGGGGTTCGTACGGACGGATGAGCGTGCTCGCACGATGCTGCTCATCCCACCGGGATGCCACGCCCTCGGTCATCCATGCTGGCCCTCCGCCACCCCCATCCGCCACGTAGTGCTGGATCGCATGAGAGTACTCGTGTGTGACCGCTCCCACGCAGGCCTCCGCCATCTTCACCGTGGGATGGGCGAAGAAGGCGCAGCCTCCGATGTCGTCGCCTACGTAGAACCTCACGTCGGGAACAAAGAGCCCGAAGCGTGTCGCGAAGTAGTCGATCACCTCATCGACCACGGGAGGCAGCGAGGCGCGCGTTTCCTCGGAGACATCCCCGTGGTAGTCGATCCCTGGCTGGAAGGCGCCCGGCTGGAGCCAATACTGCCCCGCAGATACGTTCACCCAGACGGCATCTCCCTGTTCGAGCGACGGCAGGGGGCTGAGGGCCGCCGCCTCCGGGTGGTACAGCAGGAACCGGCCCGCCGTCCTGTCCCAGGTAGCCGCCCCCCGCAACTCGACCCCGAGCGATGCGAAAGCCTCTGCCGGTGGCAGTCCCTCATGGCCGGACCAGTTCACCAGATTCCACCCCTCGGATAGTGATGCGAGCCCGCTCTCGGGAAGCAGTGCACGGGTCCACGCGACCGGCTCCTCGCCACCGATGTGCAGCCAGAGCCCCATGCCCGGCTTGAGTCTTGACAATGGACCCAGGAGTCCCGAGTCACCCCGAACAGCCTCGCGGAAGGCCTGCGATGCAGGATCCCACGAATAGACACCCTCCAGTTGAGGGATCGCCCCAAAGATCGACGAGACGTCAGCCTCGGTCTCGGTCCAGCCGGCGAGGTTCCATCCTGGTTGAAGCTCCGTGCCAACCATCTCGTGGGGTGCTTCGAATTGGCACCAGAACGCCACTAGGTTGGAGATCGGGTCTCCGGTGACCTTGATACGGATGTCGGCAGTGTCCCCACCATCAACAGTGACGAGGGCTGGCCCTCTTGATACCGCATTCCTGGAGCCCGTGACCATGCAGGCGTTTCCAGCGGTTGCTGCGAGAAGGACGGCGTGCGTGCCATCGCCGATGTACAGGGTGAATGTGCCGTCCGCTTCGGTGGTGCCAGCGGCAACAGCGCCCTCCGACCCACCACGCCCGTGGAGTTTCACACTGTGGCCCCCCAACGGCTCCCCGAGCCCATCGGTCACGATCCCCTGGACTCTTCGGCAGGACTCGGAGATAGCTGCGGGTAGTTTGATGACAATGCCCGTGACACTCGCGCTCGAAACGGCGACCTGTTTGACTTCCCAATAAGGTGCGCGCTCGCCGTCGCTGCCGTAGTAGCCCAACACGCACTGACCCTCTTCGAGGTCAACCAAGGCTCTGAGTGTGTAGGAACCGCTCGGAACCTCAATGGAAAAATCTCCGGTCGGGCTGGTTCCCGGATCAGTGGCATTGCCGCTCTCTCCATAGGCGTGGACGGTGATCCCCTCCATGGGCGCACCGTCATGTGCGTAGACCCTTCCCTCGATGCGGTGTCGTGTCGTCTGTGCCGCCGCTGGCGTTAGCGACGAGCCTAGGGCGAGCGCCACTACCGCGAGCAGCCCCACCAGGAATAACCGCTGTGTGACGTGCCGGTGCGACATCGTGCCAGCCTATCGGCTGGAAAAGTGAATTGCGCTACGCCAGTGCCTCGCTCCAAGCACGACAGTGGCCGCCAGCACGAACAGGCTGGCGGCCACTGTGCGGTTGTGCGCCATGCGCCCAGCCTCCAAGGCTGTCCCGCGAGCTAGCGGGTGAGCCAGCCGAACGGCTGCGGCTTCCGCTGCGCCTTCGGGTCTGGCGCCTGGCGCGAAACCCTCAAGACTCACAGTGCCTTTCCAGCAGCGTCTCCCGCGTCTCCGGAAGTTCGATGACGATGCCGGTGCGGTGCTCCTCCCCCGCCAGGGGCTCCGCCCCTTCGGCATCCGACTCAAACCGGCCGTCGTCGTCGGCGACGAAGCCCTCGCTGCCCCACTGGCCCGCGAAGATCCAGAGACCGGAGACCGTGCACTTCAGAAAGACACCGAGCCTGTGTCCGGTCCCCGGCCCGTACAACTGGAACTCCCCCCTCGAATTGGCGTCGGCCGAGCCGGCCGACGTCCACTGGCCCTCGACGTTCACCAGCGTCTCTATCCTGGCATAGGCGACCGGCTGGCCGTCCGGGTCGAGAACTCTCCCCGCCATCCGCCACTCGAACGGTGGCGCCACCTGCTGCCGGTGCTCCTCGAAGGCAGCGACGAACTCGTCCGGCGTCATGTCGAAGGCCTTCGCGAACTCCTGGCGCCCGCCACCCAGCCGGAAAAACTCGATGAGGGCTTCCTCCCCCTTCCGCTCTACCAGCCACTCGACGGCAAGGAAGCCCACCTCGTGGGTGAGTGCGTTGAACTCGAACCCGGTCATGGCCTTGCCCTCACTTGTGTCGTATGGCCCCGGCAGTCGTCGCCCCAAACCAGACCACTCAAGACGAGCTATCTCTCGATGCCAGGACACCGTCCACCGTCCCTGTTCCTCGGCGTGGTGGGTGGCCGCGTACGCCGCCGCGCCTTCGATGAGCCAGGTGGTCCAGACCTTCGCGGATGGCCCTGCAACCAAACCAAGGTGGAGCTGGAGGATGTGGAAGTACTCGTGTGCGATGGGGCCGCCCCTTGCACGTGTAGGGTGGTCGCAGCTCTCGATCGCAATGAAGATCGCTTCCCGCCCCGTAAGCCCGTTGCACGTGAACCCGTCTGGCAGCTCTACGCCACGCCGCCGCCACTCAGGGGCAAGCCACTCCCGATACGCGTCGTTCAGCGCCTCGTACTCGGTCGAGATGTAGAGCGTGAACTCCGATGTCACTACGCCGAAGCGCTCGGCGAACGCCGCCTGGACGCTCTTCACCTCCCGCGCGATCGCGGCCTGCTCCGCCTCCGTGAAGTCCCCAAGGAAGACAATCTCCGGCTCGGCAGCATCTGGCTGGGTCTCCCGCTCCTCGTCCGGCTCGGCAGCATCTGGCTGGGTCTCCCGCTCCTCGTCCGGCTCGGCAGCATCTGGCTGGGTCTTGTGCTTTTCGGTCGTCTCGGTCGCAGCTGCTTGCGTCTCGCGCGGCTCGAGCGTCTCGTCCCCGGCCCCGCACGCAACCGCCAACACGACAGTGGCCGCCAGCACTAACAGGCTGGCGGCCACTGTGCGGTTGAGCGCCATGCGCCCAGCTTAGCGCCCGGCCAGCGCCCGCCGCCGCTCGCTCCTCACCGAGCGCTTATCCGCAGTGCCGCCCGAGCATCGCCTCCGGCGTCTCCGGGAGCTGGATGAGGACATAGCTGGGTCGCGGCGCCTCACGTGTGAAGGGCTCCGCCCCCTTGTCGCCCCACCGCAGCTGACCATCCTCGTCGGGAACGAATCCCTCCCTGCCCCACTCACCAGCATGTACTCGACGCCCATCGTAGAAGTCTCCGCCCGGGCACCTCAGCGACAACTTGAGCGTGTACCCGTCATCTGGACCTTTGAAGCTGAATCGTCCCACGGTGTTCGTCCAGTCTCCTCCGGCCCATGCTGGCTCCTGACCGATCCAGATGTGTGTATCGACTCTCGCGAACGCGACGGGCTTCCCGTCGGGGTCCACGACCCTCCCGGCGATGTGTGACTCGAACGGTGGCGCCACCTCAAGGCGGTGCTCTTCGAAGGCGGCAACAAATTCGTCCGCTGCCATTCCGAAAGCCTTTTCGAATTCCTGCCGCCCTCCGCCCAACTGGAAGAACTCCACGAGCGCTTCCTCTCCTGTCCGTTCCACAAGCCACTCGATGGCGAGAAAGCCGACCTGGTAGACCAGCACGGGGAACTCAAGGGGACTCGGGGTGTGACCGTCGATAGCCTGTTCGTACGGCCCTGGAAACCGAAGACCCAGGCCAGCCCATCCCAGTCGGGCCACCTCGCGCCATGTCGAGACTGTCAGTCGCCCCTGCTCCTCCTCGTGAAGCACGCTCGCGTAGACCGCCGAGCCCTCAATGAGCCAGGTGGGCCAGACAAGGGATGAGGAGTGGCCTACGAGCCCGAGGTGGTGTTGGAGGATGTGGAAGTACTCGTGGGCAACGGGCCCGCCGCGTGCTCTCAGGTCGTCGCTGCAGCTCTCGAGGGCGATGAAGATTGCGTCCCGCGAGGCCAACCCGCTGCAGGTGAACCCCTCCGGGAGCTTGACGCCGCGCCGCCGCCACTCAGGGGCGAGCCACTTCCGGTAGGCCTCGTTCAGCGCATCGAGGTCAGTCGACATGTACAGCGTGAAGTCCGAAGTGACCACGCCAAAGCGCTCGTTGTGAGCGACTTGCGCGCTCTTTAACTCCCTCGTGATCGCGGCCTGCTCCGCCTCCGTAAGGTCGCCGAGGAAGACGACCTCCGGTTCGGCCACCTCCAGCCGCGCCCAGCGTTCCTCGACCGATTCCGGTTTGGCCGGTTGGAACGCGAGGACAAACCCAAGCACAACCGCGAACACGACAGTGGCCGCCAGCACGAACAGGCTGGCGGCCACTGTGCGGTTGTGCGCCATGCGCCCAGCCTCCAAGGCTGTCCCCGCGAGCTAGCGGGTGAGCCAGCCGAACGGCTGTGGCTTCCGCTGCGCCTTCGGGTCGATCATGATGTTCACGATCGACGGCGTCGGATCCGCCACGGCCGTTCGCAGCGTCGAGTCCAGCTCGGCCAGCTCCGTTACGAAGTAGCCCTTGCCCCCGAACGCTTCGATGATCTTCTCGTAGCGCGCGTTCGGCATGTAGGAGCCCGGCGGGATGTTGTCCCGGTCGAGCTCGCTGGGGCCGCCGCCGATGCCGTTGTTGTTCACCACGATGAAGGTGATCGGCAGCCCGTAGCGGCAGGCGACCTCGACCTCCATCGCGCTGAAGCCGAAGCCCGCGTCGCCTTCCACGGCCACGACCTTGCGGTCGGGGTGTACGGCGGCGGCGGCGATGGCCTGGGCCACGCCCACGCCCATCGTCCCGAACGTGCCCGCATCGAGCCGCGAGCGCGGCAGGATGTTCGGCAGCACCGTGCGACCGATGTCCATCGTGCTGGCGCCCTCGCTCGCGATGATCGCGTCGTCGGGAATCGCCTCGCGTACCGCTCGCAGCACGCGGTAGTAGCCCATCGGCTCGGAGTCGTCCATCTCCATGGCGGTCACGGCCTGGCGGTTCTCCTCGGCCTTCGCCGAGAGGCCCGTCCACCACGTGGTCTCCTGGGGGTACGACCACGGGTTCTGCTCGAGCACGGCGTTGAGCTGGCTCGTGATTGCCTTCGCGTCGCCCACGAGCGCCACTTCCGTGGGCACATTGGTGCCGATCTCCTCGGCGCTGATGTCCATCTGCACCACGCGCACGTCCTTGTTGAAGCGCGGCGGCAGACCGAAGTGCATGATCCAGTTCATCCGCGCCCCCATCAGGAACACGAGGTCTGCGTTCTGGAGCGCGTGCGAGCGTGCCGGCGCCACCGAGAGCGGGTGGTCGTCGGGCACGACCCCCTTGCCCATCGGCGAAGCCAGGAACGGCAGTTGCGTCTTGTCGATGAACTCGCGCACCTCGTCTTCGGCGCGCGAGTAGGCCATGCCCTTGCCGACGATCACGAGGGGTCGCTCCGCAGACTTCAGGGCGTCGATGGCGCCCTCCACCGAGTTCGGCTCGGCATAGGTGCGGGGCGCGTCGGGGCAGCGCGGCTTGAACGTCACTTCCGCCTCATCGACGCGACCCGAGATCACGTCGTTGGCGAAGTCGAGGTAGACCGCCCCGGGACGGCCGTACATGCTCGTGCGTACCGCCTGCTCCACGTAGTAGGGCACCCGATCGATGCTCTCCGCCCGCCGCGCCATCTTCGCGAAGGGGCGCGCGGCCTCAATCTGGGGCGCCTCCTGGAACGAGCCCTGCCCGTCCTGGTAGGAATCGGGCGCTCCCCCGATCAGGATCATCGGCCAGGTGTTCGACCAGGCGTTCGCCATGCCCGCGATGCCGTGGATCATTCCCGGACCGCAGACCGTCAGGCATGCGCCCGGGCGACCCGTCAGGTACCCGACCGCGCCGGCGGCGTAGCTCGCCGCCTGCTCGTTGTGGAAGCCGTAGTAGTTGATGCCCTCGCGCTGGGCCGCCGCCGCGATGGCCGCCACCGGGAATCCGACCACGCCGAACATGTAGTCGACGCCCTGCTGCTTGAGGCTCCGCGCGATTATGGTCGCGCCATCGATCTCTGCCATCTGGTCACCCCTCGTTCACGTAGCGCGCCGGATGATACGGGAAGAGTTCGCCACGCTCCCGCCCCTGCTCGGCCGTCGCGGGGCGAATTCCACACGATGTATCGGTAAGATGCGCCCCCCAGCTACGAAAAAGGAGACCCTTCCATGCCCACCCCCGCCCGAGTCGTCGTCTGCCCCCCCGAGCCCGGCCCCCTCCGCATCGATGAGATCAACTTGCCCGACCCCGGACCGCACCAGGTCGTCGTGAAGCAGTTCGCGAGCGGCATCTGCCACTCGCAGCTCCACCAGATGCACGGTCCGCGCGGCGCCCCCCAGCTTCTCGGCCACGAGTCGACGGGCACGGTCGTTGCCGCCGGCAGCGAGGTCTCGCACGTCAAGGAAGGCGACCGCGTCATGGTGACGTGGGTGCCCCGCAGTCCCGACCTCGGCCGCCGCCCCAACCCCATCTCCCTTGAGCTCGCCGATGGCTCCACCGCCATCTCCCAGGGTGTCTTCACCTGGGCCGACAACACCATCGCCGACGAGCAATACATCGTCTCCATGCCCGACGACGTCCGCACCGACGTCACCGCCATCATCGGCTGCGCCATCATGACCGGCTCAGGCGCTGCCTACCACACCGCCGGCGTGAAGCAGGGCGAGAGTGTCGCCGTCTTCGGCGTGGGCGGCGTGGGCCTCTCCGCCATCGTGGCCGCCGCCGTCGTCGGCGCCGACCCCATCATCGCCGTCGACCTCAGCGACGAGAAGCTCGAGTTCGCCAAGAAGTTCGGCGCCACTATCGGCGTCAACGCCTCCGACGGCGATGCCGTCGAGCAGGTTCGCGCCCTCACCACCAGCGACACCGACTTCGACTTCATGGGCCGCCCCCTCGCCGGCGTCGACTACGCCTTCGACTGCATCGGCGTGAAGCAGACGATGGAGCAGATCCTCCCTGCCGCGCGCCCCGGAGTCATTGGTGTCCGCACCGGCGGCACCGCCGTCCTCGTCGGGGTCCCCCAGACGAACGTCGAGCTCGACGTTCGCGACCTCCTCATCAACGAGAAGAAGTACATCGGCAGCATCGGTGGCTCCTGCCGCCCCGACCGCGACTTCCCGATGTTCATCCGCTGGTACAAGGAGGGCGACCTCGACCTCGATGCCATGGTCACCGCCAGCTACGAGCTCGACCAGATCAACGAGGCCACCGACGCTCTTGCCGCCGGCCACATCTCGGGTCGCTCCATCATCAAGCTGTAGCGGCAGAACTCAGGGCAGCTTCCGCACCGGAAGCCAGATCAGCAGCGCGATCCCGGCGATGGCGCCGACGGTCGCGCTTGCCGCGATGCTCGCCTGCGGTCCCACCAGGCTGGTCACGAGCCCCGTCTGGGCGAAGCCGATCGGTGCAGAGAGCACGAACATGAGCGCGTAGACACCCATCACCCTTCCCATCACCGCCTCCTCGGTCTGCTCCTGGAGCAGGGCAAGGCTGAGGTTCATGAAGATGGCGGCGGCTGGCCCGATTGCGAGCAGGGCCACGACCGTCAGCCAGGGCGTCTCGCTCAGTCCGAACACGACCAACATGGGAGCGCCCGCGATCGGTGAGAGCGCCAGCAACAGCCCTCGCCGGGGAAGGGGCCGCAAGGTCATCAGCGCCGAGCTGATGATCATCCCCGCGCCGAACGTCCCGAAGAGGATTCCCACCCAGCGGTCTTCCAGCTCCAGCACGTCCTCGACAATAAGCAGCATGTTCACCGTCAGGGGACCCGAGTAGAAGATGCCGGGCATCGCTGCCAGCGCGAGCAGCCCCATGATGTTCCGGGACCGCCGCACGTAGCGCAGCCCCTCGGCGAGGTCGCTGCGAATGTTCTGCTGCTCGGGCGCTCGCGGCTCGTAGCGGCCGAGCGTCAGGAACAGCAGTGCTCCCAGCGCCAGCAGCCCGGTCTCGAGCGCGAACGCGATCGTCAACCCGGCGTCACCGCCAACCACACCTCCCAGGGCCGGCCCCACAAACTGACCTGCTGCGAGGAAGCCCACATTCCCCAGGATCACTGCGTTTTGAAGCTGCGGGCGGGTGACCATCTGCGGAAGGACGCCCTGCCGGGCCGGCTGCTCGAACGCGGCCACCGCCCCGACCATGGCCGAGAGCGCGAACACCGGCCACACGATCGTTACCTCAGCCGCCGAGAGCACGATGTACACGGCGGAGACCGTCGCAGCGACCGCCGTGGCGCGGAACAGGAGCAGCCGTGGATCGACGCGGTCCGCGATGACCCCGCCCAGCAGCGTCAGGAACACCCCTGGCAAGGTCTGGATGATGAGCGCCCCCGCGATCGCCGCCGCGCGCTCGTCTGGCTCGACGCGGTCCCGGATGAACAGCGGCACCGTCACGATCTGGATTCCGACACCCAGGGCTGTCACCACCGAGGCCGTCAGCCACGCCCGGTAGTCGCGATTGACGAAGGGGTTGCGCCGCTCCGGGGCGGAGGTTGCTTCGTCGCTCACGCGCTCTCCCCCAGCCGGACCCTCACCTCTGCCGCAAGCGCTTCAAGCCTGTCACGGGGGCTGGGGGCCGGGAGTTCCGGGTTTGGGCGGAAGAGTCTGTCGCCGAAGCGGCGCGGCATCACATGCAGGTGGAGGTGGAACACCTCCTGCCCGGCCGCCTCCCCTGTCGACTGCCACACGTTGATACCGTCGGGCGCGAAGGCGCGATCCACGGCCCTCGCCACGCGGGTGGTTCCCCCCATCAGGGCGGCGCCGGTGCGGTCGTCGAGCTCGAGGATGTCCACGATATGGGTGCGAGGGATGACGAGCACGTGCCCCGGGTTCTCTTGGTGCAGGTCCATGAACGCCATCGCGAGGGCGTCCTCCCAAACCACGCTGGCTGGAGCTTCTCCGGCAACGATGGCGCAGAACACGCACGCTTCTGGCATTGGCAATAGTGTCGCACGGACGCGCGTTATCCTCGCTGGTCTCATGAACGCACCCATCGTGATCGCGCACGCCGCCGCCGCCGGCGAGGCCCCCGCCAACACCCTCGCGGGCGTACGCGCCTCCCTCGCGAGCGCGGACGCCATGGAGATCGACCTCCACCTCTGCGCCGATGGCGTCCCCGTCCTCCTCCACGATGCCACCCTCGATCGTACGACGAACCGCTCCGGCCCCGTCCGCGACGTCCCCCTCGCCGACCTCGCCCGCGCCGATGCGGGCGACGGAGAGCACGTGCCCTCCCTCGATGAGGTGCTGGACCTCGTCGCGGGCCGCATCGCGGTGATGTGCGAGCTGAAGCTCGCGCCCGACCATCGTGAGGACGGCCCCGCCCTCCTCGACGCGACCCTTGCCGTCATTCGTCGCCACGGCGCCGAGTCCTGGGCCGCCCTCCACTCGTTCGACCACGAGCTCGTGAAGCGCGCCCGCACCCTCGCCCCCGAACTCGATGCTGCCTTCATCGTCCCGCCCCTCGAACCAGCGCCGCTGGAGGCACTCTGCGCCCGCGCCGACGCACACGGCATCGGCGCCATCTCGCTCCACGCCGCCGCCGCCGGACCCGAGGCGGTCGATTCCGCCCACCGCCACGGCCTCCGCCTCTGGGCCTGGACCGC
This sequence comes from Tepidiformaceae bacterium, assembly GCA_965262975.1. Lineage (GTDB taxonomy): Bacteria > Chloroflexota > Dehalococcoidia > Tepidiformales > Tepidiformaceae > UBA2991. Next base: position 114,992 of record OZ253575.1, read on the forward strand.
CGACACCCCCGAGGACTGGCGCCGCCTCTCCGAGGCAGGTGTCGATGGCATCATCACGAACCAGCCTGCCGCTCTCCGCCTCTGGAACGAGTCTCGCGACCCCGCCTGACCTCCCAGCCGTCGCGCTCCAGGGGCCGTTCGCAGACAACATAGGGGTTGCCCCTTATGATCGAGTGCTGCTGCGGGCGGCGTATGGCCGCTCAGCCTTCCGAAGGATTGTTCATGAAGGAGATCGACTACCTGGCGCCTTCCTCGCTCGGCGAGGCATACGCTGCACTCTCGAACGGCAAGACCTCGGCCTTCCTCGCTGGTGGCACCGACATCATCGTCCAGCTTCGCGAGGGCCGGAAACAGGTCGACCAACTCATCGATGTCAAGCACATCCCCGAGCTCGTGAGCTATGGCTGGACGGGCGATGGCGGCCTCGAAATCGGCGCCAGCGTTCCCTTCGCCGAGATATACGAGGACGCCGAAATCGTCCGCCGCCTGCCCTGCGTGATCGATTGCGCGACGCTCATCGGCGGCATCCAGATCCAGAGCCGGGCCTGCTTCGGCGGCAACATCGGTAACTCCGGTCCCGCCGCCGACACCGTACCCGCGCTCATCGCCCTCGGCGCCACGCTCACGCTCGGCTCCGCCGACGGTACGCGCGAGCTCGTCCTCGAGGACTTCTTCACCGGCCCCGGCCAGAACGTCCTCGGCCCCGGCGAACTCATCGTGAAGGTGAATATTCCGCCCCAGCCCGCCAACTCGGGCTCCTTCTTCCACCGCTTCATCCCCCGCAACGAGATGGACATCGCCGTCGTCAACGTCGGCGCCCGACTCGATCTCGATGCGGCAGGCGAGCGCATCGAAGGTGCGCGCATCTCCATCGGCGCCGTCGCGCCCGTGCCCCTCTTCGTGGCTGCGGCCGGCGAGGCGCTCGTTGGCCAGGTGGCCGGCGACGAGGCGTTCGCCCAGGCCGCGGATATCGCCGCTGATGCCGCTACCCCCATCACCGACATGCGCGGCTCCATCGCCCAGCGCGTCCACCTGACCCGCGTCCTCACAAACCGCGCCCTCAACCGGGCGCTCGACCGAGCCCGGGAGGCCTAAGCGAATGCCCAACCGTCGATCCCACATCCAGACCACCCTCAACGGCGAGGAGATCGACTTCCTCTGCGAGCCTCGCCAGAGCCTGCTCGAAGTCGTGCGCGACGAGCTCGGCCTCACCGGCACCAAAGAAGGCTGCAACAACGGCAACTGCGGCGCCTGCAGCGTCCTCATGGACGGTCGCGTCGTGAACTCCTGCTGTGTCCTCGGTGTCGAGGCCGAAGGCGCCGAAGTCACGACCATTGAGGGCGTCGCCGATGGCGACACCCTGCATCCGCTACAGCAGTGCTTCCTCGAAGAGGCCGCCCTGCAGTGCGGCGTCTGCACCCCCGGCTTCATCGTCGCCGCAAAGGCCCTGCTCGATAGCGAGCCCAACCCCGACGAGGGCCGCGTCCGCCACTGGCTGGCCGGCAACCTCTGCCGCTGCACCGGTTACGACAAGATCGTTCGCGCCGTCCTCAAGGCGTCCGAGATGGAGGAGGTCTCCGCATGACAACCACCGAGAAGCCTGCTTACAAAGTGATCGGCACCCGCCCCATCCGTCCCGACGGTGTCGAGAAGGTCACGGGCAAGGCGCTCTACGGCGCCGACATCCACCTTCCCGACCTCGTCCACGGCGCCGTCCTGCGCAGCCCCCACGCGCACGCTCGCATCGTCTCGATTGATACGAGTGCGGCCGAGGCCATGCCCGGCGTGCTCGCCGTGGTGAGCCACGCCGACCTGCCCGTCGTCGCCAACAAGGTGATGGACATGGGCGAGGGCGCCTCGACTTCCTCGGACATGAGCAAGAACGTGCTCGCCGCCGACAAGGTGCTCTACCGCGGCCATGCCATCGCCGGCGTCGCTGCCACCAACGTGCACGAGGCGCTCACCGCCCTCGACGCGATCACGGTCGAGTACGAGCTGCTCCCGCCCGTCCTCAACGTGCAGGACGCGATGCGCGAGGACGCCCCGCTGCTCGATGAGAGCCGCCACACCAAGACCCCAACCGGCGACCTCTCGGAGAACGCCAGCAACGTCGCTGCCCACAACCACTTCGAGGGCGGCGACACTGAGGCTGCGTTCGCCGAGGCCGATGTCGTGGTCGAGCGCGAGTTCGACACGAAGATGGTGCACCAGGGCTACATCGAGCCCCACAACGGCACCGCCAACTGGAACTCCGATGGCACCCTCACCGTCTGGACGAGCACGCAGGGCGCCTTCGCCGTGCGCTCCGCTCTTTCCGAATTGCTCCAGCTCCCGGTTTCCCGCGTCCGCGTGATCCCGATGGAGATCGGGGGCGGTTTCGGCGGCAAGATCGGTCTCTACCTGGAGCCCGTGGCGGCGCTCCTCTCCCGCAAGAGCGGGCGGCCCGTCCAGCTCACCATGGATCGCACCGACGTCTTCCAGGCGACGGGCCCCACGAGCGGCGGCCACATGATGGGCAAGCTCGCCGTCAAGGACGGCAAGATCACTGCCGCCGAGATCAGCCTCGCCTTCGAGGCGGGCGCCTTCCCCGGTTCCCCCGTCATGGCCGGCGCCATGTGCATGCTCTCCCCCTACGAGGTGGAGAACTTCAAGGTCGACGCCTACGACGTCGTCGTGAACAAGCCGAAGGTCGCGGCCTACCGCGCCCCCGGCGCTCCCAACGCCGCCTTCTGCGTCGAGCAGCTCGTCGACGAGGTCGCCCGCGAGGTTGACTCCGACCCGCTGCAGTTCCGCCTGAGCAACAGCGCTCGCGAGGGCACGCGCATGATCACGGGCGTCGCCCATCCGCGCGTTGGTCACGAGGAGACGGTCCAGGCCGCCCAGTCCTCTGAGCACTACCAGTCGCCGATCGAAGGTCCGAATCGCGGTCGCGGCGTTGCCAGCGGCTTCTGGTTCAACGCCGGGATGCAGTCTTCCGTCATCGCCTCGATCAACCCCGATGGCACGGTCAACCTCATCGAGGGCTCGACCGACATCGGCGGAACCCGCGCCTCCCTCGCCATGCAGCTCGCCGAGACCCTCGGCATCGAATACGACAGCATCCGCCCCACCGTCGCCGACACCGACGCCGTCGGCCACAACGACGTGACCGGCGGCTCGCGCACCACCTACGCCAGCGGCCAGGCCGTGTACGAGGCCGGCCTCGACGTGCAGCAGCAGATGGTCACCCGCGCCGCCCAGCTCTGGGAGTGCGAGGCTGAGGACATCGAGTACGTCGACGGTACCCTCCGCCACACCTCCGACAGCGAGAAGTCGCTGACCTTCGCCGAGTTGGCGGGGAAGATGGTGGAGACCGGCGGCCCGATCCAGGGACGCGGCACCGTTATGGCCCGCAGCCCGGGAGCCGCCTACGGCGTCCACGTCGTCGATGTCGAGGTCGATCCCGACACCGGCAAGGTCGACATCCTGCGCTACACCATCGCCCAGGACGTCGGCACGGCCGTGCATCCCGCCTACGTGGAGGGACAGATGCAGGGCGGTGTCGTCCAGGGCATCGGCTGGGCGCTCAACGAGGAGTACTACTACGGCGAGGACGGGCGCATGGAAAACGCCTCCTTCCTCGACTACCGCATGCCCACCTCGCTCGACCTTCCGATGATCGACACGGTCATCGTCGAGGTTCCCAACCCCGGACACCCCTTCGGCGTCCGCGGTGTGGGCGAGGTGCCCATCGTGCCGCCGCTGGCGGCCATCGCCAACGCCATCCACGATGCCACCGGGCATCGCTTCACGGAGCTGCCCATCTCCCCACGCCGTGTGGTGGAGGAGCTCCACAACCTGCAGTAGTCCGGTGGCGACGGTTCTCATACCGTCGCCCCTGCGCTCGCTCTGCGCTGGCGCCGCGGCCCTCGAGGTCGCGGGCGCCACGCTGGGCGAGGTGCTCCGCGCCGTCGACGTTCGCTGCCCCGGCTTCTACGACCGCGCCGTGGAGGGTGGCAGCGTGCGCCCCGAGCTCTCCATCGCCCTCAACGGCCACGCCTTCCGCTACGGCCTCACCGAGCCCATCGCCCCCAACGACGAGGTCACCATCGTCCCCGCCATCGGGGGTGGCTAGGGCTGATGGTCACTTGAACTGCTGACTGAACGTCCGTACATTCGATGTGAACATGGATGTGCGATCTGAGGAGAGTCCCAATGTCTGACTTTCTGTTTGCGCGCCCCAGCTTCTGGGAAGGCATTGGCCGCATCATCGACATGGGCGACACCCTGACTGAATTCAATCGCTCACTCAGCGCAGCCCAGGCCGATCGCATCGCGCTTGAGCAGGACTGGCTAGTGGTAGGCAATGACTTGCGGCGGGCCTTGAGGCAGTTCACCAAGGCCGCCGACAAAGATGGTCTTGTTGGTCGAACGTGAGCCAAGACAGTGAGAATGAGGGGCTAGAACCCAGTCCCAAACGTCCTTCTGGGGAGCCGCCCGTCGATGCCCCAGAGATGGTCCAGGGCGAAGTAGTCCAGCAACTGATTGCCGGCCTCACAGTTGAGGCCAAGCTTCACTCTGGGCCGTTGCCCCCCGCGTCAGAACTTGCCGAATACGAGGAGGTGCTCCCTGGGGCCGCTGATCGCATCTTCAGAATGGCTGAGGGCCAGTCCGAGCACCGCAGTGACCTTGAGAGCAGGATGCTTCAGCAGGAAGGTCAGCGATCGCTGGGTGGGATAGTGGCTGGCACTGTTCTCACTCTGGGCTTTGAGGGGATTGCTTTGGCCGCCGTTCTGGGAGACCGTCTGTGGTTCGCAGTAGCGTTCGGAGCGTTTCCAATCTCCGCAATCGTCAGCGCTTTCGTTTATGGCACGCGCTCCCGGCGCCAGGAGCGGGAAGAACGCGCTCGAATCATGGCCGGCCGGGGCTCCTCGGAGTAGCCCTACAGCTCCCCCCACGTCCGACCGCGCTTTAGGTCGACCTTGAGCGGGACGTTCAGCTCGAGGCTGGCCGGCATGATCTCCGCCAGCAGCGACGCCACCTCGTCCGCCTCGTCCTCCGGCCCCTCGAAGATCAGCTCGTCGTGGACCTGCAGGATCATGCGGCTGCGCAGCTCGCGCTCCCGCGCCGCGTCCGCGATGCGAATCATCGCCACCTTGATGATGTCCGCAGCCGTCCCCTGGATGGGCATGTTGATCGCCTCGCGCTCGGCCGCGCTGCGCACCTGGAAGTTGCGGCTGTGGATGGCCGGCAGGTAGCGCCGCCGCCCGTAGAGCGTCTCCGCGTACCCCTGCTCCTTCGTTGTCGTCAGCACCTGCTCCTGCCAGGTCTTGATGCCCGGGAAGTTCGTGTAGTACGTCTCGATGAACGTCTCCGCCTCTTGCCGCGTCATCCCCGTGCGGTCGCTCAGACCGAACGCCCCCATCCCGTAGGCAATGCCGAAATTCACCATCTTCGCGGTGTCCCGCATCTGTCGCGTCACGTCCGCTGGCTCGACGCCGTAGACGCTGGCCGCCGTCGCCTGGTGGATGTCCTCATCCGCCAGGAACGCCTTGATGAGGCCCGTGTCCTCCGTGATGTGAGCGAGCACGCGCAGCTCGATCTGCGAGTAATCGGCGGCCACGTAGACGGGGTCGTCGTAGCCCTCGGGGATGAATGCGCGGCGGATGTCGCGACCCATCTCCGTGCGCACGGGGATGTTCTGCAGGTTCGGATTCGTGCTGCTCAGCCGCCCCGTCGCCGCCACCGTCTGCTGGAAATCGGTGTGGATGCGGCCATCCTCTGGCGAGACGGTCGCCGGGAGCGCGTCGAGGTAGGTCGACTTCAACTTCGTCAGCTGGCGGTACTGGAAGATCGAGTCGATGATCGGGTGCGCCTCGCGCAGCCCCTCCAGCGCGCGCTGATCGGTGCTGTGGCCCTGCTTCATGCGGCGCGTGGGCGGCAGCCCCAGTTCCTTGAAAAGCACATCGCTCAGTTGCTGCGGGCTGCCGATGTTGAACTCGTGGCCCACGTGCGCATAGACCGTCGTCTCGGCCTCTTCGATCTCGCCGATCAGCCCCTCCGAGATGTCGCGCAACACGCTCGTGTCGAGTCCCACGCCGACGGCCTCCATCTCCGCCAGCACGGGCATGAGCGGCAGCTCCATCTCCTCGTACAGTTCCCACTGGCCCCGCTCGTGCAGCTGTTCTTCCAGCCCCGGGAGCACCTGCAGCAGCAGGTCGACCTGCTGGCAGGCCAGTTCCCCCGCCGACTCCGGGTCCACCTGTGCGAGCGGGATCGCCTTCCGTCCGGTGCCGGTCAGTGCTGTCAGCGGCCGCAGCTCGACGCCCAGCCGTTCGCTCACGAGGTTCGCCAGCGCCTGCGAGGTCTCCCCCAGCAGGAACGCCATCAGGCCCGCCTCGCGCGTGACCCCGCGCAGCGACATCCCCGCTCGCCCCAGCTGGTGCAGCAGGTGCTTCGCCCCGTAGGCCGTCTTCGGCAGCGAGGCGTCCGCCAGCAGCGGACCCAGCACCTCACGAATCGTGTCCAGCGGGAGCTGCGCGGCTGTGCTGTCGAGCCGTGGCGCGTGCCCGATCGGGACGTACCACGCCCGCCCCGGCTCCGTCGCGAACGACAGTCCCAGCAGGAGCGGATGCGTCGAGTCCCCCGCCGTCGAGAGCGCCCCCACCGCGAACCCGCCCGAATCCCGCAGTGTCGCCGCCAGCTCGCGGAGTTGGCCCTCGTCGGTCACGTTGGCGTACTCACCCGTCTCCGGCTCCGCGGTGACTGGCGCTTCCTCGTCTCCCGCTGCCTCGGGCAGGCGGTCGATGAGGCTGCGGAACTCAAGCTCCCGGAAGAACGCCACCACCTTCTCGCGGTCGTACTCGCGCGCCTCGCAGGCGTCGAAATCGAAGTCGCAGGGCACGTCCGTGCGGATGGTGACCAGGTCCTTGCTCTCCAGCGCCTCCTCGCGCTTCCCCTCCAGCTTCCCCCGCACCGACTTCGACGTGATCTCGTCGAGCCGCGCGAAGATCTCCTCGACCGGCCCGAACTGGCGGATGAGATTCGCCGCGGTCTTGTCGCCCACGCCCTTGATGCCGGCGATGTTGTCGCTCGAGTCCCCGCGCAGCGCCTTGAAGTCGGTCATGTACGGCGGGCTGAAGCCCCAGCGCTCGCTCGCCGCCTTCGTGTCGTACACCACTGTGTCGCGCTGGTAGGGGCGGAACATGAAGACTTTGAGGTTGGGCCGGATGAGCTGCACGAGGTCCGTATCGAGCGTGACGATCCACGTGTCGATGCCCTCCGCGGCCGTCCGCGCCGCGATCGTGCCCGCCACGTCGTCCGCCTCGAAACCGGGCGCCTCGTACACGGGAATGGCGAACGCATCCAGCATCTCGCGCACGCGATCCATCTGCGGCAGCAGGTCTTCCGGCGTCTTCCGGCGGGTGGCCTTGTAGTCCGCGCGCGCCTCGTGACGGAACGTCTTCCCCTTGGCGTCCCAGGCCGCGCAGATGTGCGTCGGGCTGAGTTGGTCGAACACGCGCAGCAGCGACTCCGCGTACCCGTAGGTGGCGAAGGTCAGCTCGCCCTTGCTGCTCATCATCGGATTGGGAGCGGAGCCCAGCGCGAAGAAAGCGCGGTAGAGAATGCCGTGCGAATCGAGGATCACGAGGCGCGGTTTCGCGCCGTTGCCAGCCACGCCGCGATTATAGGTGTCCCCCTGCCGGGGGCGTGGGCCGTCCCCGGCTATACTGCGCGCACTCTCCCGATGGAGCGCCCGATGGCCCGTCCCGTCCTGCGTACCGCCCTCTGTGATCTGCTCGGGGTCGAGTACCCCTTCCTCCTTGCTGGCATGGGCCCCGTCGCCGGCGGCATCGTCGGACCGGTGGCCACCGCCGAGCTCGCCGCCGCCGTCTCGAACGCTGGCGGACTGGGCGTCCTCGGCGGCAGCGGCTACGGACCCGAGCGTCTCCGCGAGGAGATCAACAAGGTCCGCGGTCTGACCGACAAGCCCTTCGGCGTCGACCTCCTCCTGCCGGCGAACTACATGGGATCCGCCGCCGACAAGCCGCCCCTCGCCGACCCCCGCGAACTCGTGCCCGCCGAGGTTAGCGACGGCCTCAAGAGCATCCTCGCCGACCTGGACGTCCCCTGGATCGAGGCCCCGCCCGTCGTCACCGAGACCCGCCCCACCCTCCGTGGCAAGCAGGGCGGTATGTCCGACGCGCAGATGGAAGTGGTCATCGAGGAGAAGGTGCCCGTCTTCGCCGCCGGGCTCGGGACGCCCGCTCCCTGGCTCGACCGCCTGCACGCGAACGGCACGGTCGTCCTCTCGCTCGTCGGGAACGTGAAGAACGCGAAGCGCGTGGCCGATGCCGGTGTCGATGCCGTCGTCGCCCAGGGCACCGAGGCCGGCGGCCACACCGGGCGAATCGGCACCCTCCCGCTCGTCACGCAGGCGATCGAGGCCATCGACCCCGTCCCTGTCATCGCCGCCGGCGGTATCGCCAGCGGACGTGGCATGGCCGCGATGCTGGCCGCCGGGGCCGCGGGTGTCTGGGTCGGCACCGCCTTCCTCGTCTCCGAGGAGGCCAACCAACCGAAGGCTCAGCTCGAGCGCATCCTCGCCGCCACCGAGGAGGACACCAAGATCACGCGCCTCTACAGCGGCAAGACCATGCGCAACATCCGCAACCCCCTTATCGACGCTTGGGAGGCGAGCGGCATCCGCGCCCTCCCCATGGGCGTCCAGGGCATCGTCATCCGCGACATGGCCCACTCCCTCCGGCAGGCGGGCCGCGAGGACCTCCTCATGAACGCCGCCGGTCAGATCGCGGGCATGCTCGATGAGGTGCGCCCCGCCTCTGTCATCTTTGAGCAGATCATCGGCGAGACGGTCGAGATCCTGACCGATCGGCTCCCGGCCACGGTCACCGCCGGAGTGGGGAAGTAGCCATGGCCGACGGCCCGCTCGCGAACCTTCGCGTCCTCGAATTCACCGACGAGATCGGCGCCTACTGCGGCAAGCTGCTCGCCGACCTCGGCGCCGACGTCATCAAGGTCGAGCCCCCCGGCGGCGGCGTCCAGCGCCGTACCCCGCCCTTCCTCGACGGCGACCCCGGACCCGACGCGAGCATCCCCTTTTGGTCCCAGAACAGCTCGAAGCGCTCCCTCGTCCTCGATCTCGATCGGGAAGCCGATCGCGTCCGCGCCCGCGAACTCGCCCTCGGCGCCGGCATCATCCTTGAGGACCGCATGCCCGGCGCCCTTGCCGCCCATGGCCTCGGCTACGACGACCTTCGCGCAGAACGCCCCGAGCTCGTCTACACGTCGATCACCGGCTTCGGCCAGACCGGCCCCCACGCCGGCTTCGCCTACAGCGACATCGTCGGACAGGCCATGGGTGGCGTGATGACGCTTGCCGGCCAGCCCGAGGACCCACCCAACCTCATCTACGGCAACCAGGGCAACATCTGCGCCAGCATCCAGGCCGCCCAGGGAACGCTCGCCGCCCTCCACCACGCTGAGCGCACCGGCCAGGGCCAGCACGTCGATGTCTCCGTGCAGGAGGCCCTGTCCCTGCCCCAGGAGACGGCCATGATGATGTGGGACTTCCAGCGCACCAACCGCGTGCGCACCGGACCCCTCGGCCTCCTCCGCATGCCCATCCCCGGCGTCGGCGTCTATCCGACGAAGGCCGGGTACGTGATGGCCTACATTACCGCCCCCGGCGGCGCCGATTTCCCCGAGGTTGTGGCCTGGATGGACGAGGCCGGATTTGAGCACGACCTCCACGACGAGGCTTACGTGGAGCTCGTGAACGGCATGAACCTGCGGTTCCTCGCCCAGGCCCTTGCCGACCCCGCCGCCGCTGCCGGCATCGTCGGCCAGATGGCACACATCAACGAGGTCTTCGCCTCCTTCCTCGCGACCATGACCGCGTTGGAAGCGTACGAGGAGGGCCAGCGCCGGCGCCTCCTCGTCGGCCTCGTATCGACCCCCAGGGACCTGGCGGAGAACGCGCAGTTGCGCGCTCGCGACTGGTACCAGCCCGTCGCCGTCGATTCCCGCGAGGTCGAGTTCCCCGGCCCGCCCTACCGTCTCGCCGCCACCCCCGCGACCGTGTCGTCCCCGCCCCAACTCGGCGAGCACGCCGGCGCCGCCTGGAACGCGACCCCGGCCCGCCCGGTCACCTCCCCCAGCCGCCCCTCCCTCCCCCTTGAGGGCGTGCGCGTCGCCGACTTCTCCTGGTTCGGCGCCGGCCCCATCGCCGGCCAGACCCTCGCCGCCTTCGGCGCCGAGGTCGTGCGCGTCGAGTCCGAGGCCCGCATCGACTCGCTCCGCATCGTCGAGCCCGTCGCCCTCAACGAGGACGGCTCGAAGATGAGCGACACCTACAACGCGTCGGGCTACTTCAACAACTTCAACGCGGGCAAGCTCAGCTTCCTGCTTGACCTCAACAGCGAGCGCGGCCAGGAGATCGCCTACCGCCTGATCGAGCGCGCCGACATCTTCATGACCAACTTCACGCCGCGCGTGCTGCAGAAGTGGAACCTCCTCCCCGAGCACGTCATGGCCGCCAATCCCCGCATCGTCGCCGGCTACGCGCCCATGCAGGGCATGGTCGGACCCCACCGCGACTTCCTCGGTTTCGGCGCCGTGCTGACCCCTATCACCGGCATTAGCGAACTCTCGGGCTTCCCCCACCACCCACCCATCGGCATCGGCACGAACTACCCCGACTACGTCGTCAACCCCGGCCACCTCACCTACGCCCTGCTCGCCGCCCTCCGCCACCGCGACATAACCGGTGAAGGCCAGCTCGTGGAGATGCCCCAGATCGAGTCCGTCGTGAACGCCCTCGCCCCCGCCATCCTCGACTACACCGCCAACGGCGTCGTCCAGACCCGCGCCGGCAACCGCAGCCCCATCGCCGCCCCCCACGGCGCCTTCCGCTGCGCCGACGACCCCACTTCGGCGGGCTCCGAGGACCGCTGGATCGCCATCGCCTGCGGCAGCGACGAACAGTGGGCCGCCATCTGCGACGTCCTCGGCCACCCCGAAGCCGCGACCGACCCCCGCTTCGCCACGCACGACGCTCGCAAGGCCAACGAGGATGCCCTCGAAGCACTCGTGAACGCGTGGACCGCCGACCGTCGCGCCGAGGACGTGATGGCCGACCTCCAGGCGCGCAGTGTCCCCGCCGGTGTCATCCAGAACGCCCAGGACATCCTCGACAAGGACCCCCACGTCCGCGAGCGCGCCTACTACCAGTACCTCGACCACCCCGAGACGGGCCGCAGCGCCTACGACGGCCCCTGCGCCCGTCTCAGCGAGACGCCCGGCGTCCACCGCGCCGCCGCCCCCCTCTTCGGCCAGCACACCGACGAAGTCTGCCGCCGCATCCTCAAGCTCACCGACGACGAAGTAGCCGCCCTCCTCGTCGAAGGCGTGCTGGCCTAGGAGCGTGCTGCTAGAGCCTCGGCTTCGTCTTCAGAAGCGGCGTGATCTTCTGCCTGCGGCTGCTTCTCCTCCGCGAGCTTGGGGGCAGGTGGGGTCCATGCCTTCAGCCCCTGCACGACCTCACGGTAGAACTCCTCGACGAGATGCTCTACATCGCTGACGAAGCTGCCTGACCCTGTTCGCCTCTTTGTTCCCACCTTGCGGGTCTCGACTACGGTGAACGAACGAGGGAGACGGTCGGTCCCTCCCAGCAGGGTCTTCGAGTCGTCGCGCACCACCCCGAGCAGTTCGGAGTCCGCGAACTGTGTCCGCTCGAAGGCCACGTCGACGCGAAGTGAGTCAGGCGCTGACCGCAGTTGCCGCAATAGCCAGTTGAGCCGTGCGGTTGATCGGGCGAGGCTTGGTGCGTCAAGGGTGACTGAAGCGGAGACAACCATTGATTTCAGGTCTGCGCTGACGGTCAGTGGGGCGACGGCGTTGGGAATCGCGATCGTGCCCGAGAGCGTGCCGCTGTCGGCTAATTCCTTGGTGAGGTTGCTGGTCCTGATTGTCGGGTCCTTTGCTTCTTTGCGAGTCAGAACCGGGTGGACATCACCACCGAGCCTGGCAGCGAGGCTCAGGCTGATGTGTTGCAGCAGCTGTTCCCAGCGGACTGCAACGCTACCCGGCTCCGCATCGCTACGACGCAGTGTCCCTTCCCGCAGTGCGGTTCGCAGTGCTGTCCAGTCCGGGCCCATGTCGTCGAAGGACCTTGCTCCCGACTGTTCATGCTGCAGATACCTGATGAGTTCGCCGAGAATCCACTCTTGGTCCGCGTCTTCAACGCCTATATGGTCGTTGACCATCAGGGCCGTGGACAGAACTCTCGCCCACGAGAGGTGATAGAGGGGAACCTTGCCGTAGCGGACCTTGCGAACTTCGACCGGGTGCTGCCCGTAGACCGAGACAAGTTGGTTACTGATGGTGAGGAGGCCATCGAAGCCTTCCTGCTTCACCACGTCGAGATAAGCCTCAATCTGCTCTTGGGTAAGCTCTGCCTTTCCGGTCTTCACCTCCACAAGGAGCGTCCAGGTTCGCTTTCCCCGTACGACCCGGATCGCGCCGTCGACGCGGACCTTTCGCCCGTCCGCAAGCTCAAAGGGGACTTCGCAGAAGGACGAGACTCTCCCTGCGGGCGCGCCCAACGGCCTCAGTACCTCGCGCTCGAACTCGTGAACAGCGGTGAGCACCGCCAGGAGCGCTGATGTGCCACGGCGCTCTTGTTCTTCGCCTCCGCGGATGCCGGATATGGGGATAAGCCTCGAGGCTTGCCAATTCTCTTCAGTCATGTGCGGGTGCCTCTTCTGGAGTGCCGGAGTCTATCGCAGCTTCGGGCGCCTCACATCCCAATCCCCGCCCCCGCGTATCATCACCGCTCGCACTGACACCGGCGGGCCACGCCCGCCAATCTGACCACGCACGGAGACCAACGTCATGGGACTGCGCACGCCGGCCGAATACCTCGAATCCCTCAAGGACGGTCGCACCGTCTACTACCGCGGCGAGCGCGTCGATGACGTGACCACCCACCCCGTCATCTCCAAGGCCGCGAAGCACGCCTGCGTCGACTACGAGATGGCCGAGGAGCCCGAGTTCCGCGACCTCACCATCATCAATGACGAAGACGAGCCCTACGCCCGCTACTTCAAGGTCCCGCGCAGCAACGACGACCTGCTCAAGCGCTCACAGCTTATCGAGGCATCCACCGCTCGCGGCAAGACGCTCGTGCCCCTCGTAAAGGAGATCGGCAGCGATGCCCTCTTCGGCCTCATGCGCATCACCCGCGCCGTCGATCAGGCCCGCGAGACAAACTACCGCGCCCGCGTCGACGAGTTTTACCGGCACTGCCGCGACAACGACCTGACCATGTCCGTCGCCCAGACCGACGTGAAGGGCGACCGCTCCGGCGGACCCGGCGCCCAGTCCCATCCCGACTACTACCTGCGCATCGTCGAGCGCCGCCCCGACGGTATCGTCGTGCGCGGCGCCAAGACCCACACGAGCTGCACGACTAACGTGAACGAGGTCATCGTGCTGCCCACCCGCGCCATGTCCGAGGCTGACGCCGACTACGCCGTCGCCTTCGCCGTGCCGCCCGACACACCGGGCCTCAAGCTCATCGCGAGCCCCTACGGCGGTTCCCCAAAGAACACCTTCGAGAATCCCCTCAGCGCCGACCGCAAGATGATGGAGACCACCACCATCTTCGACGACGTGTTCGTGCCCAACGAGCGCGTCTTCCTCGCCGGCGAGCACGAGTTCGCCGCCCCCCTCGCCCTCGGCTTCGTCGAGTTCCACCGCTTCACCGCCGTCTCCTACAAGCTCCCCCTCGTCGACGCGCTTGTGGGCGCAGGCCAGCTCATGGCCGACCTGAACGGCATCACACGCGCCGGCCACATCCGCGAGAAGCTCGTCTGGCTTGTCAGCTACGCCGAGACGGTGCGCGCCCTCATCGAGATGGCCGCCGCCCGCGGCGCGCCCGACGATGAGGGCATCTTCGCCCCCGACGCCATGACCACCAACATCGCCAAGTACCACTTCGCCCACCACTACCACGAGGCGCTCCAGCACGTGCAGGACATCGCCGGCGGCTCGCTCGTCACCGCCCCCGGCCTGGAGGACTTCGAGAGCCCCGAGACGGGTGACCTGCTGCGCTACTACCTCGGAGGGCGCGAGGGTGTCGACGGCGAGACGCGCATGCGCGCCATGAACATGGTCAGCGACCTCACGACCGGCGAATTCGGCGGCTATCATGCGGTCCTGGCCATCCATGCGGAGGGTTCGCTCGAAGCGGAGAAGCTCATGATCGCCCGCGCCTACGACGGACGGCGCACGCTCAGCTACGCGAAGAAGCTCGCCGGTATCGAGTAGTGGCCGCGACGCTCCTCCTCACGCAAGAAGAGATACGGCAGGGCGTCCGCACGCTCGCCGCGCAGATCGCGGAGGGCTTCCCCGAGGGGGAGATCCCCATCGTCTGCGTCGACACCGCCGCCTGCCGGTTCTCCGGCGACCTCGCGGGCGTCCTCGACAGTGACTTCGGGCGGCCTTCCCGCATCACCCACGTCAGACCCAAGGCCCCGGACCCCATCCCCGAGCACGTCCTGGAGGCGTTCAACCTCGTCGTCGACACGTTGTTCGACACGGGCAGAACCTTCCAGCTCCTCGAGGCCATCCCCGGCCTTCGCACCACCCTCTGCGTGAAGGACGAGATCGACCCCCGCTATTGGCGCTTCCCCGACTGGTGGGCGTACCTGGTGCCGAAGGTCTACATCCACGGCTACGGCCTGGATGATTCGGAAGGGTTGAGCCGCGAGCTGGACGACATCCTGACCGATGAGCCACTGCCCCCCGGCGCCCGGACGGTCACACGCGCGCAGGTCGAGGCGCCAGTCGAGGCGAGGCGCTAGCCCTCCTCAGCCCCGGCTCTGGCCGGTACACTGCCCCCGTGGCCAGCCTCGAGATTCCGCTGTTCCCCCTGCGCGCGGTGCTCTTCCCCGGGCACGAGCTGCCCCTCCAGATATTCGAGGAGCGCTACAAGACCATGGTCCGCGAGCTGCTCGAGAGCGGCGGCGTCTTCGGCGTGATCCTGATCAAGCACGGCGCCGAGGTCGGGGGCTCCGCCGTCCCCTACGACGTTGGCACCACGGCCATCATCGAGGAGCACCGTGAGCTTCCCGGGGGGCGCTATCAGCTCGACACCCGCGGGAGGGACCGCTTCCGCCTCGTGCGCATGCTCGAACCCCGCCCCTATCCCTACGGCGAGATCGAGTTCCTCAACGAAGCCTACGACCCCCGCGACGCCCAGCTCCAGGCCGCCTTCGAGACCACCCGCGCGACGTTCCCCCTCTACCTCCGCCTCGCCCTCGCCCTCTCCGATCAGTGGGCCCGCGACCTCACCCTGCCCCAGGAGCCCCACCGCTTCGTCAACACCGTCGCCCCCTGGCTACAGGTGGATGAAGAGGGCAAGCAGCGCCTGCTGGAGATAGAGCCCGCCGCCGCCCGCCTCGCCCAACTCGCCGAACAGCTCGACGGGCTCATCTCCCGCATCCGCGAGCAGGTCGACAACCACCACCGCCAGCGGTTCGCCAGCCTGAGTGCCATCAGCTAGAGACGCCTCGCGCGCGCTTCGCGCCCATCCCGCCGCCGGGGCGCTCTGGGCGGCGGCGCTCGTCGTCGGCGTCGTTCTCTCCATCCTCGCCTCCGGGCACGGCCCCCTCCCCGGCGACCTCTCCGCCATGAGCACGGTCCAGAGCTGGCCCTTCCCCGGCGAGACCTTCTCCGACGCGCTCCGCATCCTCAGCGGCACCGAGTTGGTCGTGGCCGTCGGCGCTGTCCTCACCGTGGCCGCCTGGCTCGCGGGACGCCGCCGCCCCGCCATCGCCTTCGCCGCTGGACTCGCCCTCGTCGTGCTCCTCCAGTTCCTCCTGAAAGAGCTCGTCGCCCGCCCCCGCCCGCCACCCGAACTCGTCGACCTGCGCGCCGCCTTCACGAGCCTGAGCTTCCCCTCTGGACACACCATGAGCGCGACCTACCTCTATGGCTTCCTCGCCGCCGCCGCCCTCGCCTCCCCACTCCGCGCCGGCGTTAGGGCGACGGTCGCCATCGTCGTCGTCCTCTTCCTCGTGCTGGGCGGGCTGGCGAACGTCTTCCTCGGTGTGCACTGGCCCAGCGATGTCATCGGGGGCTACCTGTGGGCGCTGGCCGTCCTCATCCCCGCCGCGACGGCCGCCTTCCCGAGCCGTCCCTAAGCATCCCTCGCGTACACTCCCCGGCGTGGAGATAGATCTCGCCCTCCGGGCGGCCGCCGCCATTGCCGGCGCCGCCGCACTCGGTCAGATTATCTCCCGCCGATTCCCCATCCCTCTGCCCCTGTTCCTCCTCGCCGCGGGGCTATTGCTCGGTCGCGACGGCCTGAACGTCGTCCGAACACACGAGCTCGAGGAGTTCGTCCGCGTCATCGTCGTCATCGCCGTCGCCCTCATCGTCTTCGAGGGCGGCACCGCCCTGCGACTCGCGTCGCTGCGCACCCTTGCGCCCGTCGTCCGCAACGTGGTCCTGCTCGGGCTCCTCGTGACGCCTGCCGTGGGCGCCGTCGCCGCCTGGCTCTTCCTCGACTTCGACTGGCGCATGGCCTTCCTCTTCGGCGCGCTCGTCACCGTCACCGGCCCCAGCGTGCTCACGCCCCTTCTGCGCTCCTTCCGCGTCGACGACCGCCTGCGCGACATCCTCGCCAGCGAGGGCGTCATCATCGACCCCCTCGGCGCGCTCCTCACCCTCTTCCTGCTCCAGGTCGTCCTCGCCGAGACGCTCAGCGTTGGCGGACCCACGTGGTGGGTGATCGAACGCCTCCTCATTGGTGGCGGACTCGGGGCGGCGGGCGCGCTCCTCGTCTGGGGGCTCTCACGTCTGGTGAAGCGGCTCAGCGGCCGCGAGATGGCGCTCGCCGTGATCGGCGCCGCTGTCGCCACCTTCGCCCTCGCTGAGTCGCTCGCGCACGACTCCGGACTCGTGGCGATGGTCGTCATGGCGATCGCCATTGGCAACATCCACCTGCCCCAGCGCCAGCGCGTCGACGACCTCCAGGAGTCGGTCACGGTCTGGCTCATCGCCAGCGTCTACGTGCTCCTCGCCGCCGGCATCAGCATCGACGACCTCACCGGCCTCTGGCCCGAGGGGCTCATCGTCGTCGCCATCCTCGCGTTGGTGGGACGCCCCCTCCTCATCGTGCTCGCCAGCATTGGCTCGGGGCTCAACTGGCGTGAGCAGGCCTTCCTCTCTGCTGTAGCTCCCCGCGGTGTCGTGGCCGCCTCCCTCGCCGGAGTCGTCGCCGTGGAGGCGAGTTCCCTCGCCGGCAGCGACGCTTCCCGACTGGTCGCCATGGTGTTCGTCGTCATCCTGCTCACCATCGGAATACAATCCGCCTATGCGGGAACCCTCGCGCGACTCCTCAAGGTCCAGCCCATGATCACCGTCGTTGCCGGCGCCGGCGAGGTTGGGAGGCGCGTCGCCATGCTGATTGCGGGTTCGGGCGAGCCCGTGCTCGTCGTCGAGACCGACGACGAGGCGGTCGTGCGCGCTCGCGAAGAGGGCCTCGAAGTCCTCGTCGGCGACATCTCCGATACCGCCGTGCTCGAGCAGATCGGGCTGGACGAGGCGAAGGCTCTCCTGCTCGCCACCCCCGACGACGCCCGCAACCTGCTCGCCGCCCAGCTTGCCCGCTCGAAGTTCAACTGCGAGTCCGTCTTCGTCCGCGTCAACGATGTCGCCAACCTTGAGGCGTTCCAGAAACTCGGGGTCGTGCCCGTGAGCCAGTCCGAGGCTGTCGCCTCCGAGCTCGCCCGGATGGTCGCGGGGCCCATGTTCCAGGACGTTCTCGCGCAGGTCGCCGAGGACGTCACCGTCGCCCGCGTGGTGGTCACTTCCGCCTCCGCTCAGCGCGAGATCCAGTCCATCCGCGAGCTGCGGGGGACGCTCGTCGTGCTCGTCACGCGCGGCCGCGATTCCGTTATCCCCAACGGGCGCACGGAACTGCGTCTCGGCGATATCGTCACCATCTTCGGAAGTCTCCCGGACCTCACCGCCGCCCGCGGCGGCTTGTCGGTCGTCCCCGAGCCCGCGCCCATCATCTCGTAGCAGCGCCCCTCGCAAGCCGCTACCATCGATCCGTGCGGCTCCTGCTCATCCTCCTGCTTCCCGTCCTCGTCTCCCTCATCGGAGTGGCGCTGCGCGCATGGATCTCCATGCGCCTCGCGGAGCGCCAGCGCATCGTCGACGCCACCGTCACCGACGCCCGCTCCTCCCCCGTCGACCCTCCGGCGGGGGGCGCACGCGCTCCCGGGCGCCTACGCCGCCGCGAGCCTCCGCCCTGCGGACGACACAACCTCCACCTGCTCTTCCGGCTGGTTGGCGGTGAACAGAGCTGCCGCCATTGCGCCGCCATCGAACGCGCCCGCTTCGAGGCCGATGCCGCCGCCGCCGTCGATGCCGCCGAGCAGGCCCTGCGCGGCGACCAGCCCTAGCGCGCCGCCACCGCCGAAAGCCGTGCCCGCTCGACCTCGCCCGGGAGCGCCTCCAGCACCGCGTCGATGTCCGCTTCCGTCGTGCCCTCGCCCAGGCTGAAGCGCACGCTTCCCGCCGCCCGCCGGATGGGCACACCCATCGCCAGCAGCACGTGCGATGGCTCCCACATGGCGTTCGAGCAGGCGCTTCCCGTGCTCGCCGCGATCCCGCGCGAGTCCAGGCGCGCCACCAGGTCGTCACCCTCGATGCCGTCGAACGAGATGTTGAGGTTGTTCGGCAGGCAGTTCTCCTGGCAGCCGTTCGTCTCCGCACCCGGGACAGCCGCCAGTACGCCCGCTCGCAGACGCTCGCGCAGCGCCCGCCCGCGCGCCGCCCGCCCCTCGATGTCTGTGCACGCCAGCTCCAGCGCTCTCGCCGTCCCCACGATGCCGGCTACGTTCTCCGTGCCGGCGCGCTTCTGCATCTCCTGGCCGCCCCCCAGCAGCAGCGCGTGGAACGGCGTCGCCCGCCGCAGAAACAGCACTCCGCTCCCCTTCGGTCCCCCGAACTTGTGCGAGGAGAGGCTCAGCGCGTCGATCCCCAACCCCTGCGTGTCGACCGGAATCCAGCCGGGCGCCTGCACCGCGTCGGTGTGAAGCATCACCCGGTGCCGCTGGCGAACCGCGTACTCCCGCAGGATGCCCGCCAGCTCCGCCACCGGCTCGATCGTCCCCACTTCGTTGTTCGCCAGCATCACGCTCGCCAGCACGGTGTCGGGACGCAGAGCCCGCTCGAACGCGGCCGGATCGACGTGGCCGAAGCCATCGCATCCCAGCGTCGTGACTTCGAACCCGAGGTCCTCCAGGAACTGCGCCGCGTGCAGGCCGGCGTGGTGTTCGATTGCGGTCGTGATGATGTGCGCGCCCGCTCCGGCCCGGCGCATCGCATAGGCGATGCCGAGCATCGCCGTGTTGATCCCCTCCGTGCCCCCGCTCGTGAAGAGGACTTCCGAGGTCCGCGCGTTCAGGCAGCTCGCGACCGTCTCCCGGGCCTCGTCGAGGGCGTCCTGCGCCACCCGCCCCGCCTCGTAGTGCCCGCTGGGATTGCCGAACCGCTCTCCCAGGAAGGGCAGCATCGCCTCGCGCGCTTCCGCGCGCAGCGGGGTCGTCGCGGCATGATCGAGGTAGACCACCGACACTCAGCCTAGCAGAGCGCCGCCTCCCGTTCGCTGGAGAGTGGATCCGTCAGAACTCGAAGTAGAGCCCGAACTGCCCCGCCCCGATAGGCGCATCCGGCCCCGACGACGAGATCGCCACCACCCCCAGCACCAGCACCATGAAGCCGAAACCGATCAGGCACGCCACCACCACCTGCACCGGCTCCGCTCCCGTTGCCGCCTGCACCGCATAGATCATCGCCACCAGCAGGAGCGCCAGCGGCATCAGCGCGAACACCGGGTACAGCACCGGGATGAACATCCCCACCGAGAGCGCCAGCGGCGCCGCCGCGTAGCCCATCGTCCGCACGATCGCCAGCAGGTCTACCTGTACGTGGAAAAACTGCACCATCAGCACGTAGATCAGGGCCGCGGTCGCCCCGTACATCATGGCCAGGAAGATCGATCCCAACAGGAAGCTGTTGATGAATGCATCCGGCGGTGTGAACGCGGAGATCTCCCAGTGCAGCCACGCGCCGAGTCCGGCCAGCAGGCAGGCGGAAGCCGCCACCACCAACGCCGACGCCAGTTCCCGCTCGTCGTCCCGCACCTCTTCGAACACCGAGGTGTCGAGGAGCGCCATCCGCCCAAGCCGGTCCAGCATGAGCCTCGCCGGTCGCCCGTCGATGCTGCTGACCCGCTCCCAGACTCTCCGCAGGATCTCGGAAGGAAACCTCACACGTCTCAGCCCCGCGCGCTCCTGCCTTCGTTCCGCTCGGCCCGAGCGACTACGAATCCTCCAGCCCGGAGTGAGCCCCCCCGGGACGGCTCCGCACTCTAGCACAGCACCCGTTTGTGACAGGTCAGGGAGTGGCGAGGGGCCGCTTCGCGGGCATGCCCGGCCGTCTCGGGTAGCGCGCTGGTGTCGCTCCCAGCTTGCGAAAGAGGAACACGCGCATCCGACCCGTGATCTCGTCTCGCATCGATTCCGTGCCCGTGTGCTCGCAGTTGAGCGCCGCCATGGCGGCCTCCGCCTGCGCGAACTCCGCGCCGCCCCGCGAGCCCTTCACCGCCGCGATCGTCGCGCCCAGAGCGGCTATCGGCGCCGTGTATTCCAGCAGTACCGGAAGGGGCGCCACCGCCCGCGCGATCACGAGGTCCGCGCTGTCGCGCAGCGGTCCCCGCCCGGCCTCCTCGGCCCGCTCCCCGTGTGCGGTCACGTTCGAGAGCCCGAGCTCCCGCGCCATCTCACCGAGCAGGTCCGCGCGTTTCCGCCGCGCCTCCACCAGGTGGACGGTCGTGTTCGGCGCGACCGCCGCGATCACCACCCCCGGAAAGCCGCCCCCGCTGCCCACATCCACCACCACGCCCTCGGCTGGCGCCCCCACGAGGCGGAATGCCTCCAGAGACTCCGCGTAGTGGCGCGCCACTACTTCCGCGCCGGTCACGGTCGTCGTCTGCACCGGTGACTCCGCCAGCATTTCCGCGTGGCGGCGCAGCAGCGGCAACCAGCGCTCGGGCTCGGCGAACTCGGGAAAGAGCTCGGGGAGCGATTCCCATATCAGCATTACGACAGGTCGGAAATGGTGAACGCTCCTCCGGTCCCTTGCGCAAGTGCATGGTACGATGAATCTATGAGTAGCCAGCCGAGTGAAGAGGCCACCATCTCGATCACGCTCGGCGAGGCCCTTAAGGAATATCTCGGAACGCTCTCACCCGAGACCCAGAACAACGTCTCCCCCTTCGTCCGCCGCTACGTGGACCACGCGGGCCACGACATGACCGTCGCTTCCCTCACCGGGGCCCGCGTCGAGTCCTATGCGGAGTCGCAGATTCAGGCCTCCGATCCTGCCGCTCCCCAGCGCGTGGCAGCGCTCAAGGCCTGGTTCGTGTACCTGAAAAAGCGGAGCTACGTCGAGAAGAATTACGGCGTGCACATCCGCTTGCGCCGCTCCGCGGGCCGCGCCATCGCCGCCCATGCGGTCAACGTGGCGCGCATCGAGATGACCGCCGAGGGCATTGCCCACCTCAGTGGTGAACTCGCGAAACTCGAAGGGGACGTGCCCGACCTCGTGAAGGCCATCTCGCTCGCCCGCGAGGACAAGGACTTCCGCGAGAACGCCCCGCTCGAAGCTGCCCGCGAGGCGCTCGCCTTCAACGAGACCCGCCGTCGTGACCTGAACGCCACGCTCAGGCGCGCCGTCGCCGTCGACGCCGCTGCCTCCCCGGACGATCGCTCCACGATCGGCTCGACCGTGCAGGTCACCCGCCTCGATAACGACCGCGACACCGAGTACAAGCTCGTCAGCGCACGAGAGGCCAACGCCGCCGACCGCAAGATCTCGGTCGAATCGCCCGTCGGCAAGGAGTTGCTCGGGCGCCGTGCTGGCGATGAGGTCACCGTCTCGATTCCCGCAGGCGTTGTGCAGTTCCGTGTGACCGGCGTCAGCAAGTCCTGACGCGCGAGTCCCGCCCCGATCCCCTAGCAGCAGTCGTCCTTGTAACCGCAGCGTCGGCAGACCGCCAGGCGCGATCCCTTGATCGCCGAAAGCGCACCGAGGCAGCGCGGACACGTCTGTAGGGGAATCTCCGCCATCGCTCTCGGTCCTTCCTGGGCGTGAAGTGAATCACGCGAGGTTGGGATTATGCGTACCTGCCTACACAATTTACCATCTTGGCTTGCGGTCGGCAGGATCCACCACGTTCCGCCAGACATCAAGACCCGAAGGCGGTACTACTCTCATGGGAGTGCTCTCGCGAGCATGCCCCTTCCCCTTTCACAGGATTGACGGCTGAGGGCTACAATGCGTCGGGCTTGTAACAGTGGGTTGCGCCACGCCCAGAAGACTTCAAAGCGAGGGCCAAAATGACCTCTAACCAGTACTGGTGGCCGGATCAGCTGAACCTGAAGGTTCTCCGCCAGAATTCTCCCCCGTCCGATCCGATGGGCCAGGACTTTGACTACGCCGAGGCGGTCAAGACCCTTGATGTCGATGCGCTGAAGAAGGACATCGAGCAGGTGATGACGACCTCGCAAGACTGGTGGCCGGCCGACTACGGCCACTATGGGCCGCTCTTCATCCGCATGACGTGGCACGCCGCGGGCACGTACCGCATCAGTGACGGTCGCGGAGGCGGAGGCTCAGGCCACCAGCGCTTCGCGCCCCTCAACAGCTGGCCCGACAACGCAAACCTGGACAAGGCCCGCCGCCTGCTCTGGCCGGTCAAGCAGAAGTACGGCCGGAATCTCTCCTGGGCCGACCTGATCATCTTCGCCGGCGACTGCGCCCTGGAGTCGATGGGGTTCAAGACCTTTGGGTTCGCCTTCGGGCGCGTGGACGTCTGGGAGGCTGACGAGACTGACTGGGGCGCTGAGGAGACGTGGCTCGGTGATGAGCGCCACGACGATGACGGAGAACTCGAGGGACCCTTTGGCGCCGACCACATGGGCCTGATTTACGTGAACCCGGAGGGGCCGAACGCCAACCCGGACCCCCTCGCGGCAGCAAAGTACATTCGCAATACCTTCAAGCGCATGGCGATGAATGACGAGGAGACGGTTGCGCTCATCGCGGGCGGACACACCTTCGGTAAAGCCCACGGCGCTGCCCCCGAGGTCCATGTCGGTCCCGAACCCGAGGGTGCTGGCCTGGAGGAGCAGGGCTTCGGCTGGACGAACGGCTTCGGCAGCGGCAAGGCTAGCGATGCGGTCACGAGCGCCCTGGAAGGCGCCTGGACCAACAACCCCGTGCAATGGGACAACAACTTCCTCGAGAACCTGCACAACCACGAGTGGGAGCTGACGAAGAGCCCGGGTGGGAAATCGCAGTACACCCCCACGAATGCAGCGGCAGTGGCCACCGTGCCAGATGCGCACGATCCCTCGAAGAAGCACGCCCCCTTCATGCTCACCACGGACCTCTCCTTGAAGATGGACCCCGACTACGGGTCTATTGCGAAGCGCTTCCTTGAGAACCCCGGGGACCTTGAAGACGCCTTCGCCAGGGCGTGGTTCAAGCTGATCCACCGCGACATGGGTCCCCGCAGCCGGTATCTCGGGCCGCTTGTTCCCACCGAGCCGCTGCTGTGGCAAGACCCTGTCCCCGAGGTCGATCACGAGTTGATTGGCGAGCAGGATGTCGCCGACCTCAAAGCGAATATCCTCGCCTCGGGCTTGTCCGTATCCCAGCTGGTCTCGACCGCCTGGGCATCGGCCTCATCGTTCCGTGGCACCGACAAGCGCGGTGGAGCGAACGGGGCTCGTATCCGCCTCGCGCCGCAAAAGGACTGGGAAGTCAACAACCCGGCCGAGCTCGGTGCCGTCCTGCAGACGCTGGAGGGAATCCAGGCGGAGTTCAACAGCTCGCAGACCGGTGGGAAGCGCGTCTCCCTCGCTGATCTGATCGTTTTGGCCGGGTGCGCAGGCGTCGAGCAGGCTGCCCAGAGCGCCGGTCATGACGTGCCGGTTCCCTTTACGCCGGGGCGCACGGACGCGTCGCAGGAGTGGACCGACGAGGAGTCGTTCGCAGTCCTCGAACCCACCGCGGACGGGTTCCGCAACTACCTCCAGGCCGGGCAGCCAGGTACCGCCGCAGAACTGCTGGTGGAGCGGGCATGCCTGCTAACGCTCACTGCTCCCGAGATGACGGTGCTCGTTGGCGGCATGCGCGCCTTGAATGCGAACACCGGTCAGTCCGGGCACGGAGTCCTTACCGATCGGCCGGGGACGTTGACCAACGACTTCTTCGTGAATCTGCTCGACTTCAACACCGAGTGGAGCGCGTCCTCCGCATCTCCGGACGTATTCGAGGGACGCGATCGCCAGACGGGTGAACTGAAGTGGACCGGCGCCAGCGTGGACCTCGTCTTCGGTTCAAACTCCGAGCTCCGAGCCATCGCAGAAGTCTACGGATGCGACGACGCGGAGCAGGTCTTCGTGCGCGACTTCGTGGACGCGTGGACCAGGGTGATGAATCTTGATCGCTTCGACCTGGCGTAGTCCGTAAGGTCGAGAGGCGCACCCCATTCAGGGTGCGCCTCTTGCGATCTGCCCGCACGGGCCTGCTGCGGCACAATCGTTCCGTGGCCGGTCTTCCTGTGCTTCGCCTCCTCCTCGCGGTCGCCGTCGCCCTCACACTGGCCGCCTGCGCGAGCCCCCGCGTCCCCCCGCCGGAGAGCGTTCCCGAGGGCGCCCCGTTCGTCGCCCAGGACCACCTCGCCTTCTCTCCCGACGAGCTGCGTGTGCGCGTGGGCGAGCGCATCTACTTCTGGAACGGCGAAACCGCCATTCACAATCTCATCTTCGACAAGGCTGCCCGCTCGCCCGACATGGAGGCCGGGGATGTCTTCGTCTGGCGCTTCACCATCCCCGGCGAACACGTCGTTACCTGTGACTACCACCCCCAGATGCGCCTGCGCGTGACGGTTCTGCCATAGTCCCCACGCCTGCGCTCCCGTACGCTAGCGCCCATCTCTGGCGCGGAGGCCGAGCATGCAGTTCGAGGACATTCTCTGGGAGGTCGATGAGGACGGTGTCGCCCACCTCACCCTGAACAAGCCCGAGAAGCTGAACGCCATCAGCCTCGACACGGTTGCCGAGATCGAGCACGCCATCGCCATCGCCAATGACGATGACAACGTCCGCTGCATCCTGCTCACGGGCGCCGGGCGCGGTTTCAGCTCCGGCACCGACCTCACCGCGCGCGGTGGTAACCGCGTCGAGCGTCCCTTCCCCGGACGCGCCGGCATCACCCGCAGCACCATGCTCCACCCCGCCTTCCTCTACAACGGCAACAAGCCCAGCGTCGCCGCCATCAACGGCGTCTGCGTGGGCGCGGGCTTCTCCCTCGCCCTCGCCTGCGACATCCGCATCGCCTCCACCGAGGCGCGCTTCAGCTCCATCTTCGTGAAGCGCGCCATCGTGCCCGACTCGGGCGCCAGCTGGCTTCTGCCCCGCCGCGTCGGCCTCGAGCACGCCCTTCGCATGATGTACACCGGCCGCATGGTTGGCGCCGATGAGGCGAAGGAGATCGGCCTCGTCAGCGAGGTGGCCCCGGCCGACGAGCTGATGACCCGCGCCGGCGACCTCGCCCGCGAGATCGCCCGCGGCCCTTCGGTCGCCATCGAGGTCTCGAGGAAGCTGGTGCGCGAGAGCCTCCACCGAAGTATCGAAGAGCAGACCGAGATGGAGAACTTCTACCAGACCTACATGCAGCAGACCGAGGACGTGCAGGAAGGCCGCCTCGCCTTCGTCGAGAAGCGCGAGCCCAACTTCCAGGGGCGCTAGCCGCTCCTACGCCGCCAGCGCCCGCACGATCCGTCGCAACTCGCGGATGGCCTCCGGCATCCGTGGGCCGTACCACCACAGCAGCTTCCCATCGACGACCGCCGTCGGCGCGACTGCGGAGAACTCCGGCACGTGCTTCTCGCTGAAGCGATACGGCTCATCCGGCAGCAGGATCGCCTCCGGGGCGAGCGCCGCCGCCTCTTCCAGCGTGATCTCGGGGTAGCGCGTCTGTCTGGCAAGCACGTTGGTCGCACCCACGGCGGTCAGCACTGAGTCGCCGTACGTGTCGCTCGCCAGCCCCATGAGCGGGTTCTGCCAGATGGGCACGAAGAGCGCCGCGTGTCGTCCCCCGCTCCCCTCCTCGACCGCCGCCCGCACCTCCCCGACCAACCCCCCCGCCTCCGTCTCCCGCCCCAGCACCTCCCCCAGCTCGACGATCATCGCCAGGGCTTCCTCGACGCTGTTCGGGTCGGTCAGCAGCACATTGAGCCCCGTCGCGCGAAGCGCTTCGACATCCTCGCGCCGGTTTTCCTCGCGGTTCGCGATCACGAGGTCTGGTGCGATCGCCGTGATCGCCGCCACATCGGGAGTCTTCGTCCCACCGATGACGGGCACCACCTCGATCTCGCCCGCGGGCTCCTCGCAGAAGCGCGTCCGTCCGCGGAGCGCATCCCCGCAGCCCAGCCACCACACGAGTTCGGTCAGGCTGGGGACCAGCGAGACAATCCGCTCCGGCGCCATGACCCGAGCCTACGTCAGCGCAGGTGTGCGCGCTCCCTGGCTGCGGTGGCTAGCTCCGTGTGTTCGGGGGCTGCGGAGGAGCCGGGTTCGTCAACTCCGAGCCGATGACGCGCGGGAACACACGCTCCAGCGACGCCAGATCCCAGCCGCCCTCGCGGTGGATAGTCGCCTGCTTCGTGGGCATCGTCATCAGCGACACCTCGTCGCCCCCGACCACGAAGTCGCGGCCGTTCACGTTCGCCGCTGCGTCCGTGCAGAGGTAGACCACCAGCGGCGCTACCATCTCGGGCGCCTGCGCGTCGATCTGTGACATGGCCTGGCCCGCGCCGGTATCGCCGCTGCCTCCCTCGCTGTCGCCGCTCTGGCGCGAGGCGCGGGCGCGTTGCATCGCCTCCCGCAGCTCCGGCGAGAGCGTCAGGCGCGTGCCTGCTCGCGGACGGATGGCATTCGCTGTCACGCCGTACCGCCCCAGGTCGAGTGCAAGCGTGCGCGTCAGCCCCACGATCCCTTCCTTCGCCGCCGCGTAGTTCGCCTGCCCCATGTTTCCCAGCCCCGACTCGGAGCCCGTGTTCACGATCCGCCCAGAGCGCTGCTGCCGGAAGACGATGCTCGCGTGCTTCGTGGTCGTGAAGTGGCCCTTCAGGTGCACCGCGATGACCGAGTCCCACTCTTCCTCGGACATGTTGAAGACCATGCGGTCGCGCAGGATGCCGGCGTTGTTGATCAGGATGTCGAGCCGCCCGAAGGTGTCGAGCGCCGTCTGCACGATGTTGGCGCCCCCCTCCATAGTCGCGACAGAGTCGTAGTTCGCGACTGCTTCGCCGCCCGCCGCCACAATCTCCGCTACGACCTCGTCCGCTGGCGACGCATCCGCCCCCTCTCCATCGGGGGAGCCACCGAGGTCGTTCACCACGACCCTCGCCCCCTCCTCCGCCAGCAAAAGCGCCTCACCACGCCCGATCCCGCGCCCCGCGCCCGTCACGATCGCAACCTTGCCTTCGAGCCTGCCCGCCATCGGTCCCTCCGTCATGCGCAACGATCCCGCCGTCTCTGGCGGCGGGCCGGGAGCGAATCTACACGGCTCCCCGTTATACGTCAGGCGCGCTCGCCGTCCCCCGCCGGTTGAAGCGAGAGCTCGCCCGCTCCACCCCCTCCGCCACGATCGCCTCGACCGCGTCCGCCGCATACCGAGCGGTCTCCTCCAGCGTCGCGCGCTCCTCCCCCACGGGGTCCGCGAGCACGTAGTTCGCGACCAGGTCGGGGTCGCGTGTGGGCTCGCCGCCGTCCAGCGGCCTCCCGATGCCGATCCGCACGCGCGCGAATTCCGCTCCCGCCACCGCAATGATCGACTTCAGCCCGTTGTGCCCGCCCGCGCCGCCGCCGTCCCGCAGCCGCACTGCCCCCAGCGGCAGGTCGAGCTCGTCGAACACGACGATCGTGCGCTCCAGTGGCGCGCCGCTCGTGCGCAGCGCTTGCGCCACGGCCTGCCCGCTCTCGTTCACGTACGTGCGCGGGCGCACCAGCGCGACGCGATCGCCTGCCACCTCACCGAAGGCGATGCGGATCGAGCGGCCCTCGGCCTTCAGCTTCACGCCTGCCCGCCGCGCCAGCTCGTTCACGGTCCAGGCGCCGGCGTTGTGACGGTTGCGGCTGTACTGCTCCCCCGGATTCCCCAGCCCCACGACGAGCCACGAGGCGGGCGCCTCCTGCTTCCGTCGCAATCGCAGGGCTCTACGCAGCCGCATGTCCGAGTTCTCCTTTTCCCTACGCTAAGCGAAACCGCCGAACGTGGTAGAGTCACGCGCGGCAATGCTGATCGACCTCCACTCCCACACGTGGCCCCGCTCACACGACAGCGTGCTCAACCCGGAGGACCTCGTCGTCCGGTCGAAGGCCGCTGGCCTCGACGGCATCTGCTTCACCGAGCACGACACGGTCTGGGACCAGCGCGAAGTCGATGAGATGCGCGCCAAGCACAACTTCCTCGTGCTCGCCGGCGTCGAGATCAGCACCGACGACGGCCACATCCTCGCCTTCGGTATCGACCGCTACGTTTTCGGCATGCACCGTGCGCCCGAGCTCGCCAACTACGTCGAGCACGGCGGCGGCGTCATGATCGCGGCCCACCCCTACCGCCGCCAGATGCCGTGGTTCACCAGCAGCGAGGACAAGTACGAGGCCGCCCTCGAGAAGGCGGGCCGCAACCCCGCCTACGAGTACTGCACCGCCCTCGAAGCCCTCAATGGCCGCGGCAGCGACAAGGAGAACGACTTCTCCCGCCGTCTCTGCGAGCGTCTGGAGATGCCCGGCACCGCCGGCACCGACTCCCACGCCATCAGCGACATCGGCAAGTGCGCCACCTACTTCGAGCGCGACATCGAGGATGAGCGCCAGCTGATCGAGGAGGTCAAGGCGGGCCGTTTCTACTCCGTCGACCTCCGCACCGGCGATCCCGTCCCCTTCGCGGTCGCCCTCAAGGGCTAGCCCGCCCCCTCCGTCTGCGCCTCGCTTCACACATACCGGATCGGGTTGTACTATGCCCAAGGTCGCTGAGGCGGCCCGAAGTCAGAGACGAGAGGGTTCAAGAGCATGACCTACGTCATTACGACGCCGTGTATCGATGTCCAGGACCAGTCCTGCGTCGAGGTCTGTCCAGTCGACTGCATCTACTTTGATGAAGACGGCGACCGCATGCTCTACATTCAGCCTGATGAGTGCATCGACTGTGGCGCTTGCGAGCCGGCCTGCCCGGTGACGGCCATCTTCGCCGAGGACGATGTCCCCGAGGAAGAGGTGGAGTACACCGCCCTCAATGCGCAGTGGTTCGAGGACAAGGACGCCGTTCGCGGCCGCGTCAACGAACTGAAGCCTGCCTGACCTAACCCCCGGCGCCGCTCCCCGGTCAGTGAGCGCGTTGGCGCGTATTGAGCGCGCGGCCAAGGAGGCGCTATGCCAGACCGAGTGACTCTCTCCGCGACGAACCGCACCGTGCTTGGCAAGAAGGTCAGGCGCCTGCGCCGCGAGGGTGTGCTGCCCGCCAATGTGTACGGGCGCGGCGTCGACTCCACCGCGATCCAGCTCGATGGCCGCGACTTCCGCCGCGCCATCCGCCAGGCGGGTATCCGCAGCATGTTCGAGCTTGCCATCGAAGGCGAGCCGGAGTCTCGCCACGTGCTCGTCCGCGGCCTCGATCGCGAGGGCGGCACCGGCGATCCCATTCATGTCGATTTCTATCAGGTCGACCTCAACAACCCCATCCAGACCACCATCGCCATCCGCCTCATCGGCGTCGCCCCCGCTGTCACCGACCTCGGTGGCACGCTTCTGCAGAACCTCGAGACGGTTGCCATCCGCTGCCTGCCGCTCGATATTCCCGAGGCCATCGAACTCGACGTTAGTTCGCTCGAGAGCTTCGAGCTAAGTCTCAACGTCGGCGACCTCAACGTGCCCGCCGGCGTCGAGGTGCTGGTTGCGTCCGATATCGGAGTCGCTACCGTTGACGCACCCCGCCTCCTGATCGAAGGCGAAGAGGAACAAGGCGAGGAGCTGGAGGGCGAAGAAGGCGAATTGCTCGAGGGCGAGGAAGGCGCCGAGTCCCCTGCGGAAGGGGCCGACGCCGAGGCCTAGCGCCCCGCCGTGGTCGACCGCCTCTACCCCTCCGACCCCAGCGAAGCCGCCCTTCTCCTGTTCCTCGACTGGTTCGGGCGCCGCTACGCCCGCAGCACGCGAACGATCGAGCAATCCCCCGAGGGCGAGGCCCTGCGAAGCGCTCGCATCCAGGTTGCGCGCCGCTGGGAGGTCGACTGCACGCTCCTCAACTCGGTGCACGGCGATGCCGACCTGCCCTTCGAGGCCGCCCGAGCTGCCGTCGAGAAGCGGCTGGACACCGAGGGCCTGCCGTATGCCCTCTGGCTGCCGCGCGGAGCCCAGCTTCCCACCGGCGAGCCCGGGCTGAGCCAGGTGGCCCTCGCCGCCCACGAGGCCCAATCCGTCGATGGTGACCGGCTCGAAATGCGCCGCCCGGTCACCCTCTACCTGCGCCGCTCCAGCTTCGATGGCTCCGTCGTCACGGTGCTGGGGGGACTCTCCCCGCTCTGGGCGCAATTCACGAACCGCGTCGCCGGCTCCTTCCAGCTCAACGCCCGGGACCTGAATCGCCTGCCCGAGTCCGAGGAGGAGCGCACCGCGCTCATCGAACGCATCGTCCTCGCCGCTGGCCAGCCCGACGTGGACGACTCCTGCGCGATTCCCGCCGACGACGTCTGGACCGCAAACCGCCTCGCCGGCGATCACGCCTTCGTCATCGGTTCCCCCGTCGTCGAGGGTGACAAGGCCAGCGCCAGTCTGCGCCGGACGCTCCGCAAGCTCCTGCGTGAGGCGCAGGGTGTATCCGGCGCCTCCGCCGACGCCCGCGCCCTCGTCATCCTCGCTGCCGCCACCGAACTCTCCGGCGAGAAGGTGTCGCTCGCCCTGCGGGGTATGGACCCCACCCTCTACTCCGGCTACGACCTCATCGCCGTCGTCGCGGATGGGCAGGTCCGGGTCGTGCTCGACCCCCGTGCGGGCGCCCTCCCCTGGGACGCCCCACTACCCTAGCTGAAGAGCGGTCCTCCCTCGTCCAGCACCTCACCGCCGACCGCGATCACGCTCGGGCGCTCCTCGCAATAGCCCTCGTTCTCGCACTTGTCGAACGTGAATGCGCCTTTCGTCTTGTCGAAGCTGATGCTCCAGCTCCCCAGCACGTGGCTCTCGCTCCCACGCTCGTTCTCGCGCGTCAGAATGTCGATGAGGGCGGCCACTTCCTTGCTTCCCATGCGTACGCTCCGTCTGTCTCCGCCCTGGGGGCGGTGGTGTTCGATGTTCTTTCATCGTAGCGGCTCAGGCGCATGGCACGCCCGCCGTAGGGCAAGGGCCACGTAAGATCGACCGCTGTGGGCCATGTCTTCGTCACCCGTCAGGTGCCCGGTCGCGCGGTAGAGCTTCTGCGTGAAGCTGGGCACGACGTTGCCGTCTGGCCGGGCGAACTGCCCCCGGCCCCCCAGACCCTGCGCGAACACTTCCTCGCGGCTGACGCGGCCCTCACAATGGTCACCGACCCCGTCGGCGCCGACCTCCTCGCTGCCGCCGAAGGACTCCGCGTCGTCTCGAACATGGCCGTCGGCTACGACAATGTCGACGCCGAAGCGGCCGCCGCCGCCGGTGTCTGGGTTACGAACACGCCCGGCGTTCTCCACGAAACCACCGCCGACCTTGCCTTCGCCCTCCTTCTCGCCGCCGCCCGCAACGTCGTCCTCAGCGACCGCGATACGCGCGAGGGTGGCTGGCGAACCTGGTCGCCGACCGCCTTCCTCGGTCCCGACCCCTCCGGCGCGACCCTCGGCATCGTCGGCCTCGGGGAGATCGGACGCGCCGTCGCCCGGCGCGCCCGCGGCTTCGGCATGGCCGTGCTCGCCGCCACCCGCACTCCCCGCCCCGAGGTCGAGCGCGAGCTCGGCGTCGAGCGCGTCCCCCTCCCCGAGCTGCTCGCACGCTCCGACTTTGTCAGCATCCACGTGCCCTACGGCCCCGAGACCGAGCGGCTCCTCGGCGCGGCCGAGTTCGATGCGATGAAGGAAACGGCCATCCTCGTGAACACCGCTCGTGGCGGCGTGGTCGATCAGGATGCGCTCGTCGAGGCGCTCCACGCCGGCGCCATCGGCGGCGCCGCCCTCGACGTCACCGTCCCCGAGCCGCTCCCGCTCGATCACCCCCTCTTCGGCTTCCCCAACGTCGTCATCACGCCCCACATCGGCAGCGCCGGCCACGCGACGCGCGCGCGCATGGCCGAGATGGCGGCGGGCAACATCATCGCCGTCCTCGCGGGCGAAGAACCCCGGAATCCGGTCAACCGCCCGCCAACCCCACGGTCTCCGGCTTGACACTGCCCGCGCCGTCGCGGAGAACAGAGGCGGCGCGCACTTTCATAACGCCAACTGGGAGGCTTCTGCCCTGACCGACGACACCGCCACCGAAAACCTCTGGCTGGCCGAGGAGCTCTGGGAGCTCGGCGCGGTCGAACTTGGCAATTTCACGCTGGGCCGCACAACCGTCGATTCGCCCATTCACATAAATCTCCGCAAGCTCATCAGTAGCCCGCGCGCCCTCCAGCGCTGCGCCGATATCATCCGGCTCAAGCTCGAGGCGCTCGTCTCCATGCGCCACCCCCAGGTGCAGCCCTTCACGCTGGTAGCGGGCGTGCCCTTCGGCGGCCTCCACGTAGGCACGGCGTTCTCGCTGCTCGTGAACACGCCCATGATCTACATCCACCCCCCCGGCACGGCCAAGCAAGACCTGATCGAGGGCAACTACGTCCGTGGCCAATCCTGCCTCATCATCGATGACCTCATCACCGGCGGGGGCAGCATCCTCCAGACGGCTGGCGCCTTGAGAGAGGCAGGGCTCGTCGCTCACGACGCCGTCACCCTGATCGACCGGCAGGAGGGTGGGCGCGCCGCCCTCAAGGCAATGGGCATCAACCTCGTGAGCATCCTCACGCTCGAGCAGATCGCCAACTACCTGCGCTACTCCGGCCGCATCGAAGCGCCCGACCACGAGCGCATCGTGCGCTACATCCACTCTCGCCAGGACGTCTAGGAGAAAGCCCGACTCAATCGCGCCCGGGAATCTCCAGGTCTTCGCGTGGCGGCGCGGGATTGCCGATGCCCGTCATCAGTTGCCCTGGCACCAGCGTCCGCAGCTCATCGAGCGACCACATCCCGTCCTTGTAGATCGTGCGCAGCGGGGGATAGATCTCGTTGAGCAGCCCTACCTGCCCGCCCGCCACGGCGAAGATCTTGCCGTTGATGTTCCACGCCTCGTCGAGAAGCAGGTAAACCGTCATCGGCGCGACCATCTCGGGACCGCGCATGCCTGAGGCCTGCGCCGCCTGGCGCTGGGCTTCCGCCGCCCGGCCCCCAGCCTGGGCCATGCCCCGCTGCTCGCGGATCTGCCGCGTCGAGTCCGGCACCGTCGCGGTCAGACGGGTGGCCGCGCCCGGTGCGATCGCGTTTACCGTCACCCCGTAGCGGCCGAGGTCACGCGCGACGACGCGCGTCAGGCCGGCCACGCCCGCCTTCGCCGCGCCGTAGTTCGCCTGCCCCGAGTTGCCTTGGAGCCCCGATACGGACGAGTAGTTGATGATGCGCCCGTAGCGCTGCTGCCGGAACAGCACCGCCGCCGGCTTCGTCGTCGTGAAGTGGCCCTTCAGGTCGATGCGGATGACGTCGTCCCACTCCGCCTCGGTCATGTTGAAGACCATGCGATCTCGCAGGATCGCCGCGAAGTTGATGAGCCCGTCGAGCTTCCCGTAGGCGTCCAGCGCCGTCTGGATAACGCTCTCGCCGCCCTCCATCGAGGACACGTCCGCAAAGTTCGCCGTCGCCTCTCCGCCCGCGTCCTTGATTTCGGCGACGACCTGCGCCGCCGGGTCGTCGTCGTGACCGCTGCCGTCGGGGTTGACCCCCGGGTCGTTTACGATCACGCGCGCGCCCTCGGACGCCGCCAGCAGCGCGCTCGCGCGGCCAATGCCGCGCCCCGCGCCCGTCATTGCGATGACGCGGCCTTCAAGCAGGTTCGCCATGAATTCGCCTCCCTAGGGCAGCCGGACGGTTGCGTTTCCGGGTGAGGTCCTGTTCCCCGCCGGGTTCTCCGTCCAGATCTCGAGGTCGACGAGGCGCTCGCCGTTCTCTTCGTACTTGCGTGTTACCACGCCCTTGCACTGGATGTCCTCGTCGGGGAAGTCCATGCCGCGGTAGCTGCAGCCCACGCGCTTCACCCTGCCCTCGTTGCCCACCCAGTCGTGAAGCAGCTGGCCGAGGAAGGCGTGCTTGAGCGCGCCGTGCACGATGATGTTCTCAAGCCCCGTGGCCCGCGCGAAGTTGTGATCGTAGTGAATCTGGTAGAAGTCGCCCGAGCCAGCGGCCCAGTAGACCAACTGCTGCGTGCTGCAGTTCTTCTCCAACGTGGGGATCTCCATCCCCTCCTGGACCTCGTCCCAAGATGCGCCCATTGCGTTCCCCCT
The DNA here is from genome assembly GCA_965262975.1 of Tepidiformaceae bacterium. Taxonomy (GTDB): domain Bacteria; phylum Chloroflexota; class Dehalococcoidia; order Tepidiformales; family Tepidiformaceae; genus UBA2991. Next base: position 149,693 of record OZ253575.1, read on the forward strand.
AGTACCGGATGCCCGTGCCGGTCGAGATCGCGACTATCTCGCCGCTCTCGTTCCGGTACGTCGTCTTCGTCGTGGTGATCAGCATCTCGCCGAGCCGTCCCGCCCGCTCCTCGATCGACGCCACCGCGCTCGCCGAGGTGAGGACGTCGCCCGCGCAGATGTCGGCGAAGTACTCAATGTCCGTGCCGCCGTTCAGCATGCGCTTCAATGGGCGGGCAGGCTCCAGCCCGACCTGTGCGTTGCGGGCGCTCCGCCGGTTCGGGTCGTAGACAGCCGTGCCCAGGTAGCCCGGAGGCGCGGGCAGGCTCCGGTAGCCCGCTGCCTTCGCTGCTTCTTCGTCGTAGTACACCGGATCGGTGTAGCCCACGGACCGCGCGAACATCCGCACGGAGGTCTTGTCGATCTCCAGCCTCGTCGGCTCGGATTCCTTGCCGATGGCCGCGCGCATCTCGTCCGTGATCAGCGATTCCTGCGTCGAGTCGCTCATATCACCTCCACTGTTTGGCGCGGTGAACGATAGCCCAGCCCGTTCGGGCCGTAAACCAGGCTTCTCCCTCCTGCTGGCAGGCCGTGGCGCAACCCGGTACGGTGAGTTCATGGCCGCGAGTCGCTGCGTGCTGGGAGGGCGCATTCGGCGTTGTCCCCACCCTCCCCGTGAGACCTGCCAGTATTGCGCTCGCCCCTTCTGCAAGGAGCACGCCTACGTCCTCGAAGGCTACGACGCCGTCTGCGCCCGTCCTCACTGCACCGCCAAGCACGACGATATCCCGGGCCACCAGGATCACGTGCGCGGCGTCCGCCTTCGCAACCACGATGGCGTGTGCGGCTTCGAGGGCTGCGAATTCCCCCACAAATTCGACTGCGATAAGTGCGGTGGGCGCTTCTGTCTGCCCCATCTCTCCGATGAGCTCTATCCCTCGGTAGGCCCCCACCAGCCCTCTGAGATGGCGGTTGTCTGCGCCCATTGCTGGGAGCGCCGCACCATCTGGAGCAAACCGTGAACATGCATCCCCCCGTGACCATCGACGACATCGAGGCGGCCCGCGAAGTGATCGCCGGAGGCATCCTGGAGACGCCGGTGTGGCCCGCGCGCGCGCTCGAGCGGCTCACCGGCGTCCCCATCGTGCTCAAGTGCGAGCAGCTGCAGCGCGCCGGCTCCTTCAAGATTCGCGGCGCCCTCAACGCCGTCCACTCCCTCTCCGAGGACGAGCGCGCTCGCGGAATTGTCGCCGCCAGCGCGGGGAATCATGCCCAGGGAGTCGCCCTCGCCGCCCGCGCGGCGGGCATCGCCGCCACCGTCGTCATGCCCGAGGGCGCCCCGCTGGTGAAGGCGGCCGCCACGGAGGGGTACGGCGCCCGCGTGGTCTACCACGGCGACTCCCTCGAAGAGGCCCGCGCCCACGCCAGTGAGCTCGCCGAGCGCGACGGCCTCGTCTACATCCCGCCCTTCGACAGCGACGCCGTCATCGCCGGCCAGGGCACGCTCGGCCTTGAGCTCCTCGAACAGGTGCCCGACGTCGCCGAGGTGCTCGTTCCCGCCGGCGGCGGCGGCTTGCTCGCGGGTGTCGCCACCGCCATCAAGGCGCGCCGCCCCGAGGTGCGGGTCGTGGGCGTGCAGGCCGCCGCCATGGACGGCATCTGCCGCTCCTACACGGCCGGCGCTGTCCGCAGTGTCCCCCACGCGGGCACGCTCGCCGACGGTGTCGCCGTCTCCGGACCCTCGGAGCGCACCTTCGCCCTCATCCGCGAGAACGTCGACGAGATGATCTCCTGCGGCGATACCGCCATCGCCCAGGCGATGGTGTTCCTCCTGGAGACATCCAAACTGCTGGTCGAGGGCGCCGGCGCTCTTGGCGTCGCCGCCCTCCTCGCCGATGCCTACCGCCCGCGCGAGAAGACCGCCATCGTCCTCTCCGGCGGGAACGTCGATATCAACCGGCTGGGCTCCATCGTCCGCCATGGCCTCGTCGAGGACGGGCGCTACCGCCACCTCACCATCGAGATCGCCGACGTCCCCGGCGAGCTCGCCCTCATCTCCGGCGCCATCGCCCGCGAGTCGGCCAACCTCCTGGAGGTGAACCACGACCGCGAGGCGCCCGGCCTGCCCATCGATGTCGCCCTCATTGATCTCCTGATGGAGGTCAACGATGCAGAGCACTTCGAGCGCGTCAGGGAGGCGCTGCGCAGGGAGGGACTCTCCGACATCACCCTCGAGCCGCCGCGCATGAACACTGCCTCCGCCCGTCGCCGCTACGAGAATCGCTGAGCATGCTCTCGGTCAGGGGTCCTAGTAGGTAACGAAACTGCCTTCCGCGGTCTCGAGGTGGTGCGTGTCGTTCAGGCTCTGCAGCGCCCGGTTGTCCCCCTTGGCGAGCACTACGTGCACAGACGTGTGCGCGGGCCGGAAGAACATGTCGTACGAAGTCGCGATCACGTAGCCCGTGTAGGCGTTGATGACGCCCCCGTGGCAGGCCACAACCACCCGCGACGCCTCGCCCTCGTGCCTCGCGATGATCCCCTCGATCGCGTTCACCACGCGCTTCTGGAACTCGGCGCTCGGCTCGGTCAGCGGGTACACGTCCCACGAACGCTCGCGCGCCATCCGCTTCCGCATTCCGGCCAGCTGGTCGACACCCAGTGCTTCCGCCGCCGTCTGGTCGCGTGGCACGTCGCGGAACATCTCCACCTCGCGCAGGTCGTCGATCACCACCGGCTCCATCCCATGGTGACCGGCAATCGCCGCCCCTGTGTCGAAGGCCCGGCTCAGGTTGCTCGAGTACACCGCGTCGATCGACTCCGTCGCGAAGCGCTCGCCTACCAGCCGCGCCTGCTCGCGCCCGAGGTCGCTTAGAGGCGCGTCGACAGAGTCGCCGAGACGCGCATTCGGCGCGTTCGGGATCGACTGCTGCCCGTGCCGCACGAGCACGATCTCCAATGTCCCCTCGATTCCCGTCAGGAACGCCTGGTTGAACGCGTTTGAAGCAGGACCCCGTTGCGGCTGACTCACCGCGCGGAGCATACAACCCGCGCATGAACGCGCGAGCGTGCGGCCTCCGTCACTACCAGCGCTGCCCCGCTGGCGGCTCGATGAGCGCCTTCTGCGCGATCGCTTCCGGCGCGGTGGCGCCCGCCGCCCAGGGCCAGCTCCCCTCGTCCGGTGCGAATGCGTCCGGCGCGGCGGACACGATCGCCGCCGCCATCGCCAGCGCGCGCTGCGTGCCCGCGACGTCGTGCACGCGGAAGATGCGCGCTCCCCGCGCGTACGCGAGCGCGGTCGTGACGTGCGTTTCGAGGTCGCGGTCCTCTGGACCCGCCCCGGAGATGCTGCCGATGTAGTTCTTGCGCGAGTGCGCCAGCAGCAGCGGCTGGCCCGCCGTGCGGAGCTCCGAGAGGCGGCGGAGCGCCTGCAGGTCCTCGTCGTGACTCTTGCCGAACGCGATCCCGGGGTCGATGGCGATGCTCGCTCGCGGGAGCGCTATCGCATCCAGCTCCGCCAGACGCGCCGCCATCCACGCCACCTGTTCCGTCGCGACATCGTCGTAGACCGGAGCGGGGTCGGGGCGATGCTTGGGCACCGTGTAGCTGTAGTTGAGGACGTAGCCCGCGCCCCCCGCCGCAGCCGCCTCCGCCGCGTCCGTGCCCAGCGTGAGCCCGCTGATGTCGTTCACGATCGCCGCGCCGCTCGCGATCGCCGCCACCGCCACCTCGCGCTTGTACGTGTCGATCGAGACGAGGTGTCCTTCCCGCACGAGTGCCGCCACCGCGGGCGCCGCGATCGCCGCCTCTGCCTCCGCCTCCAGTTGCGGGCGGCTCGCGCGAGCTGTCTCCGCCCCCACGTCGATGATGTCGGCGCCTTCGGCCCGCAGCTGCTCCGCGTGCGCGAGCGCCGCCGACACGTCGGTTCCCACACCGTCGCCCGAGAATGAGTCGTCGGTCAGGTTCACGATGCCCATCACGAGGGGCTGGTCGAGCGCGAGTTCATGCGGACCCGCCTGCCAGCGCTCGACCGGCGAGAGGTAGCGCGCGAGCGGCGCCGCGAGCGTGCTCCCGCGCCGCTCCAGTTCCGCCGCCAGCCGCCCGAGGTCGCCTGCACTGGCCGCCACACGGCCCGTCCCGTCCGCGACCGTCAGCCCGAGCCCGAGCGCGCTTGTCGCCAGCGTCAGCCGTTCGAGGTCGTCGGCGAAGAACGCGATGTGCTCGGCTTCCAGGTCCGTGGCCAGCGCCCACTCGGCCGGCGGGACCAGGCGCAGGAGTGGCCTCACCGGCGAGGGACCGGGTCGAGGCCGAGCATGCGGCGCGCCTGCCAGAGATGTTCGAGGTCGTGCTTGTAGAGATCGCGCACGAGGTCGATGAGCGCCACTTCGCCCCGGTAGGGGTGAACCGCCTGCCGCTCCCACTCCTCGGGGGACAGCCCCCAGAGCGAGTACGAGGTCTCCTGACGCGCGTACGCGAAGCCCGAAACCGCTTCCTCGATGCTCACGTACTCATAGTCCTCGGGGAAGGGGATGTCGTCGAGGTCGACGGTGCGGATAGGCGCGAACGGCCGCCGCAGGATCGTCTCGAACTGCTGGCTGGTCTGACGCTCGACATCGCGCAGGTGCACCGCGATCGCAAGCAGGCACCACCCCTCGTCCGGCCTCTCGCCCGGCGCGCGCGCCCGTCGCTCGCTCGGCGACCAGAGCAGGCCCCGAAGCTCGCCCGCGGCCTCCCCGAGTGCCTTCAGGAGAAAACGGTCGCTGCTGGTGCGAACCTCCTGCATGCGCCCATTCTACGGACCCTGCCAACCCCACCCCGGGTTCAGGTGATGACGAGCTCGATGCCCTCGCGGCAGAGGTCGCACGCGTCTGGATCCCAGGAGGCGACCTCCACCTCCAGGCACGCGTGCAGCGGCGCCCCGAAGTCCGGGGATGCCCCCCGGTTCACCATCACGCCCACGCCCACGACCTCCGCCCCCCGTGCCCGCACCGCCTCCACCGTGTCGCGAACGCTCCCCCCCGTCGTGAGCACGTCGTCGACCACGAGCACGCGGTCACCGGCGCCAAGCTCGAATCCGCGCCGGAACTCGCGACCGCCCTCGTCCTTGCGCTCCGCGATGATCGCCGTCAGCCCCATCCGCCGGGCCACCTCGAAGGCGAGGATGACCCCACCGGTCGTCGGCCCCGCCACGATGTTCGCCCCCGCCTCCGCGAAGCGCTCCGCCATCTCCGCGCAGAGTTCCCCCGTCACGTCGGGCCACTGGAGGATCCGGAACTTCTCGATGTAGAGGTCCGCGTGCCGCCCGCTGGCCAGCTGGAAGTGCCCCTCCAGCATCGCGCCGCGCTGCTCAAGCTCGTTGCGAAGGCCCTCGCTCACGGTCCACCCTCCTCCAAGAGCCTGGCCCCTCCGTTCGGGGCCAGCCCGAAGTCTCCGAACGGCCAGTAGCGAAGGAAGGCCTTCCCCACGATGCGTTCCCGCGGCACCAGCCCCACGCGCCCGCTGCGGCTGTCCTGGCTGCTATCCCGGTTGTCGCCCAGCACGTAGTAGTGCCGTGCGGGGATGATGATCTGGTCTCGCGAGCCGCTCCACGTCTCCGTGATGTACGGCTCCTCCAGGAGAAGCCCGTTGATGTGCACGCGCCCGTTTACGATCGCCACGCGCTCTCCCGGAAGGCCGATGACGCGCTTGATCAGGTCGTTCCCGCTTCCCGCGGAACTCTGAAACACGATGATGTCGCCCCGCGAGGGTCCCCCGAAGACTTCCCGGACGTCGCCGTCCTCGGCATCCACGAACGGGATGAAGTCCGTCAGCCGGTCCATGTTGACCTCGGCGTACCCCACCTTGTTGACCAGGATGTGCTGCCCGTTATCGAGGGTGGGGAACATCGAATACCCCTCCACGAGGTAGTTTTGCAGGGTACCCCGCACCGCCAGGAACACGAGCAGCGCCAGCAGGGCCGTCTCGACGATCTCGCGGATCAGCTTGCGGCTCCGTGTCTGCCCGTGTTCCGCCGCTTCCGTGCCCGCCGCCTCGGCGACCCCGGCCGTCCACGAGGGCACCAGGAACTCCTCCGCCTCCAGCGCTGCCGTCTCGCCGATCACTGGCTCCGGCGCCGAGCCGGAGCGGCCCTGCACTGGCGGTGGCCACGGCGGTCTCACGCCGCCGCCCCCGATGATTGGCCCGTCGTCGTCCGTGAGCCCTGGCTCGTTTGGCGAGGGCGTCGGGATACCGTCATCGTTTTCCGAAGACACGCGGTGAGCGTATCACCCGCATGGCCTGACCCTCTAGGACTGGTCGCGCATCTCCCGTAAGTCCCCTACGCTCGTTGTAGCCCGCAACGTGTAGGCGACCCAGGAGGTTCCATGACTCGCACCCGGACTCGCACCCGACTGCTCGCCCTGCTCGGAGCCGCGGTGGCTCTGCTCGTCCTCGGCGCCGCCTGCTTCGAGAACTCCGTGGATGACGAGAGCGCGTATCCCCCCTCCATCAGTGTCAGCGGCAGTGGCGAGGTTCGTGCCGAGCCCGACATCGTCACCGTGAGCACGGGCGTCGAAGTCAGCGCCGACACCGTTGCGGAGGCCCGTGCGCAGGCAGCCGAGGCCGCCAGCGCCGTCATCGCCGCGCTCCGCGCCAGCGGAGTCGAGGACCGTGACATTCGCACCGTCGACTTCTCCATCTACCCCGACTACGACTACAGTAGCGACACCCCCCGGATTACCGGCTATGTCGTCTCCAATACGGTCCAGGTGACGGTCCGCGACGTCGAGGGCGTGGGCGAACTCATTGACGCAGTAGCCGATGCGGGCGGTGATGCCGTGCGCTTCAACGGCATCTCGTTCGCGCACGAAGACGCCGTCGGGCTCACGCGGCAGGCCCGCGAGCTCGCCATGGCGGATGCGCGCGCCAAGGCTGAGCAGCTCGCCGAGCTCAACGGCGTCACGCTCGGAGAACCACTCAGCATCGTTGAGACCAGCTGGGCGGCTCCGCTGGTTGGAGCCTCGCCCAGGGCCGAATTTGCCATGGCCGACACCGCCGCGACGTCGATCCAGCCCGGCACGTCGGGCGTGACCGTCACCGTACAGGTGGTCTGGGCGATCGAGGAGCTGGAGGAGTAGCGGCTAGCCGTTCAGCTTCCCCGTGCGCTCGAGGATGGTGTACCGGTTCAGCCCCCGCGCGAAGTGCTGGTGGAAGCTGGGGTAGCGCTTCCGCAGTTCGTTCTGGAACTGGTTCATCGGGAGCCTTCGCCGGTGGTAGCCGGAGCCATCCGGTACCGGCCCAACCTCGCTTGCGACGGCGACGTAGAGGGGCCTGAGTGCCCGGAACTTGTTCGCGTAGCGCTCGTTGTAACTCGTCGCCTCGCAGTCGAGGTAGCCGATCAGCAACGTCTGCGAGATGGTGGCGCCGGTCTGCTCGTGCGCCGCGCGCGCCACGCGCTCCTCGGGAGTCTCGCGCTCACCGATCTCGACCTCAACGGCCTGCCAGCCCCCGCCCTCGTCGCTCTCCGTCGCGTAGCCGTAGTCGCCACGGACGACACAGGCGTAGGCGTAGAGCGCGGGCCTTTCGGTGGGCAGCGTCTCTTCCTCTTCGACGTACACCGAGCGCCAGTCGCGCCCGAGGATGATTTCGGTGGTCCCGTGGTACTGAAACTCCGGGGGGGCGGGCATGGGGATGTCTCCCAGGGGCATTGTTACGTCTTCCTCCGTCGGTAGAGCGGCTTCTGCGCAACCAGTGCGCTCTCTCCGCCTACCGAGATTGCTGTGCCTGGATGGCTTCGGTCCAGATTGAGTATTGCTAGTCCAGCGGCAGCGTCAAGCGCGAACGAGCGCGCGCAGCTGCGAAGCTCGCCCACGACCTGCTCCTCAGCCAGCGCCGGCGTCCCCACCGGCGGTATCCGGTCGCCCTCGAACAGAAGCGCGCTGAGGAGGCGCGGAGGCTCCTCACGGGGAAGTCCGAGCGCTGCGCTCAGGCCAGCCTCGGCCGGTGTGAGGCCCGTCTCCAGGTCCGGCGCGAAGGCTGGCACGCCCGCCTCGATGCGCGCCACTTCCTGCGCGGCCATGCCCGCCAGCCCCACCCCCGCGGACTGAAGCAGTCCCAGCAGGTGCTCCGCCACGGGCGGCGCCACCATCAGCTCGAACCCGTCCTCCCCGACCCCGCCCGTGCGGATAGCGAGGGCGCGGTAGCCGTGAAACTCGAACGGCGCCGCGTGCATCGAGGGCAGCCGCGGCGGGAGCGCCTCGTTCACGTGCTGCGCCGCCGCCGCCGCCGCCCCCGGTCCCGCGATCCCCACCAGGCAGGTCGTCGCCGTGCGGTCCTGGATGACAACGTCGTAGCCCTCCCCCACTGCCCCCTCCAGCATCGCCAGCGTCGTCGCTCCCCTCCCCGGCTCGCCCATGACCATGTAGGCGATGCCACCCGTCCGTGCGATCAGCGCGAGGTCGGCAATCCGCCCCATGGCGTCGAGCGCGGCCGCCCGCACCGCCCGGCCCTCCTCCAGTTCGCCCGCCTCGCGTCCGAATACGGCCTCCAGCACCGTCCCCGCGTCCGTGCCGCTCAGCAACAGCCGCGTGCGGTCGGAGCGATCAAAGGCGACGGCGTTCGACCGCAGCCGCGCGTACTCGTCCTCGCTGTCGCCGTACGTCTCTGGAAGCCTCCAGCCGCCGCGTAGCTCGAAGGTAGCGCCCAGGGCCTCGTGGACGGCGTGCAGGGCCAGACGGTTGATGCCTGTCTCGCTCACTCCTCGACGAAGCGCCGTCGCCCGTCGACCTCGGTCAGGCGCCCCACCCCCGGGAACGCGTTGTGTACGCAGATCAGCAGTGCTCGTTCGCGCAGTGCGCGCTCCACCAGGCGCTTCTTCGTCTCCAGCGAGACCAGCGGCAGGATGTCGAAGGCCGCGATCCAGGCCGGACGCTCCGCCTGCACGGCGTGATGCACCAGGTCCCCCGTGTAGATGGCCGTCTCCCCGCCCGAGCTCAGCACGATTGAGGCGTGGTCGGCGGTGTGCCCCGGCGTCGGCAGGAACGTCATGCCCGGCAGGATCTCCCGTTCGCCGTCCACCAGCTCCAGTTGCCCCGCCTTCTCCAGTGGCTCGAAGTTCCCGGCGAGGTACGTTGCGCGCGTCCGATCGTTCGGATGCATCGCCGCCTCGTATTCGCCCGCCTGGATGAAGTAACGCGCCTTCGGGAACGTGGGCGCCAACTCGCCCTCGCGCTCGACCGTGTTCCAGCCGCAGTGGTCGGTGTGCAGGTGCGTGTTGACCACGTGCGTCACGTCCTCGGGCGCCACCCCGATCGAGGCCAGCTCGTCGAGCAGCGTGCCGTACTCACCCGGCCAGATGCGCTCGCGCTCGCGCTCCGTGTACTTGGTCCCCATCCCCGTTTCGACCAGCACGATGTCGTCGCCTCGGCGCACGAGCATGCAGTTGAGCGCGAGCGGGATGCGGTGCTGTTCGTCGATGTTCTCGCTGCCGACCACGGGTTCCCAGAGGATGCGGGGCACCAGCCCGAACACGGCGCCGCCATCGAGCTTGATATGCCCGTCGGAGACCACCGCGATGTCGAAATCGCCCGTTCGGTACGTTGCCGCTGCCATGCCGCAACAGTACGGACCCCCGTCCGTGCGCGCCAGACGCCGCCCGCTAGCTCTCCGCCGCCGACTCCACCGCCGTCTCGAAGGCCGCGATGGCGACCTCGATCTGGTCGTCCTCGGGTACGCGCGTCGTCAGCGCCTGGAGCGCGATATTCGGCGCGAACATCGCCCGCACGAGGGGGTTTGACTCGAAGCGTGCGCCGAAGCGCAGCACCTCGTAGCTGATTCCCGCGATCGGCGGCAGCAGCACCACCCGCGAGGCGATGCGCACGAAGATGCCCTCGTCCACGAGCAGGTCGAACACGAGGAACGCCGCCAGCGCGATCATGATCACCACTACCAGGAAGCTCGTGCCGCAGCGCGTGTGCTCCTTCGGCAGGTCGCGGATGTTCGCAATCGTGAGCGGGCGGGCGGCCTCGTAGGCGTGGATCGTCATGTGCTCGGCGCCGTGGTACTGGAACACGCGCTGGATGTCGGGCATGAGTCCGATGAGCGCGATGTACGCCACGAACAGCCCCAGCCGCAGCGCCGCCTCGATCACCACCACCACCGCCCGCGCGATTCCGAGCGATTCGAGGAAGTTCGCCAGCAGCACCGGCCCCACGAAGAAGAGCCCGACCGCGAAGATCACCCCCACCGCCATCGAGACCCACATCGTGCCATCGCTGAACTCGGGCGACTTTTCGTCTGCGGTCTCCTGGAAGACCTTTCGTGCGTCCTCCTTCGCCTCCTGCACCATCTCCGCGACCACTTCCTCCTGCTCGGGGGTGAGCGGTCCCATCTCGCCCAGCCGCTCCTCCACCCGCTGCTCGATACGCTCCTCTTGCTCCGTGGTGTACTTCTCGACGAGCTCCTCCTTCAACCCCTCCGCCGCTCCTTCGATGGCGATGCGCGAGGAGTAGTTGATGGCGCGCATGCCCAGCGAGAGCGTCTCCCAGAGCACCGCTGCCCCCCGCACGAGCGGGATTCGCCGCACGCGACCCGTGGAGAATCCGGTCAGTTCCTCGGCGTGCCGCACGATCTTGCCGCTGGGGTGGCGCACGGCCAAGGCCATATGCCGCGGTGCGCGGATCATCACGCCCTCGATCACGGCCTGGCCGCCGTAGTACACGTCGGGACGCGACGGCGCTGCGCTCATGCCGCCATCAGCTTCGGGTTCACGGCTCGCCTGGAAACGCTCGCGGTCGCGCCGGGCGCTACGACGGGTCGCCGAGCGAGTAGCGGCGCTGGAAGCGCTCCACCCGGCCCGCCGTGTCGACGATGCGCTGCTCGCCCGTGAAGAACGGGTGGCACTCGCTGCACACGTCGATGTGCATCTGCGCCTTCGTCGCCCGCGTCTGGATGTGGTTCCCGCACGAGCAGGTGATGACTGATTCAACGTACTCGGGGTGGATCTCTGCCTTCACCGGGTTACTCCTGGCCTGCCGGGACAAGCACGCTCACGCGCTTGCGGCGTCCCTTTGCGTGGGGGCTGAACTTCACCGTGCCCTCCACCTTCGCGAAAATCGTGAAATCGCGCCCCAGCCCCACGTTCTCGCCGGGGTGGAAGCGGGTGCCGCGCTGCCGCAGGATGATCGTCCCCGGCGTTACGTGCTCGCCGTCGAAGCGCTTTACGCCCAGCCGCTGGCTGTTGCTGTCACGACCGTTCTTGGTGCTGCCCAGGCCCTTTTTGTGCGCCATCGCCTACCCTTTCGTGATCGACTCGACGATGAGCCGCGTGATCGGCTGCCGGTGCCCGAGCGTTCGTCGGTAGCGCACCTTGTTCTTGTACTTCATGAAGCGCAGCTTCTCGCCCTTGCCGTGCTGCGCGATGCGCGCCCGCAGTGATGCGCCCGGAACCGTCGGCTCGCCGATCTCGATGTCCGCGCCGTCGATCAGCATGAGCACGTCGAAGTCGAAGGTATCGCCGGGCTCGCCCTTGAGGCTGCCCACGTCGAATTCCTGCCCTTCCGTGAGCATGAATTGATGTCCGCCGGTTCGCACGATCGCCTGCACTCGGCCGCTCCACTCGCTCCCGTTGTGACGGGGGATCCTCAGTCTAGGAAGCCCCGCCCCTTGGGGCAACGCCGGGCGCCCCCGCGGAAGGTCCCGTCCGACCTATCCCTCCGACGCGATGATGCAATCTACGCAAAGGTCGCTGTCGGAGTCCTCGTCGATTTCGGCGCCACACGCCTGGCACGTCCTTGCTGTCTCGTCCCAGGTCATGGTCTCGCCGCGCTTCGCTTGGCTAGTTGCCGCCGTCGGTCGTTGCTTGCGCTCCGCCCTCCCAGGCGAGGCCCGGCTTGGGCGCTGGCTGGAAACTGGGCGCGTCAACGGCTTCCTCGCCCTGAGGCTCCACCCGAGGCTCTTCCTTCTTTCGCAGATCGGGCGGCGGCCACGACTCGTTCGGATCGCTTCCCAGGAGGCGCGTCAGCTCCTCCCCCTCAAGCGTCTCGACCTCAAGCAGCACGGTCGCCAGCTTGTCGAGCACGTTGCGCTTGTCGCGGAGGATATCGCGCGCTCGAGACTGCGCCTCCTCGATGATGCGCCGCACCTCGTCGTCGATCTCCTCGGCGACCTTCTCCGAGTAGTTCCGCGTCTCCGATATCTCGCGGCCCAGGAACACCAGGTCGTCGCTGCGGCCGAAGGTGCGCGGACCGAGCCGCTCGCTCATGCCCCAGCGCGTCACCATCGAACGGGCGATGCGCGTGACCTGCTCCAGGTCGTTGGAGGGCCCCGTCGAGGACTCGCCGAAGATGAGCTCCTCCGCCGCGTGCCCGCCGAGGGCCGTGCAGAGCTGGTCCTTGAACATTTCGACCGTGCGGTAGTGGGTCTCCTCGTCGGGCAGGAAACGCGTGTATCCGCCGGCCATGCCCCGCGAGACGATGGTGACCTTGTGGGGAGGATCGTGCTTGTCGAGGAAATGCGCGATCACGGTGTGGCCACCCTCGTGGTAGGCCGTCAGCCGCTTCTCGTGAGCGCTCATCACGCGGCTCTTCCGCTCCGGCCCCGCGATCACGCGGTCGACCGCCTCCTCGAACTCGTCCATGGCGATCGTCTTGCGGTTTCGGCGCGCGGCCAGGATTGCCGCTTCGTTCACCAGGTTCGCGAGGTCCGCCCCGCTGAAGCCAGGAGTCGACTTGGCCAGCGTCGACGGCACCACATCGTCGTTCACGGGCTTGCCCTTCAGGTGCACGCCCAGGATCGCCTCGCGGCCCTTCACGTCGGGAGAGTCCAGCACAACCTTGCGGTCGAAGCGCCCTGGACGCATCAGCGCGGGGTCGAGGATGTCGGGCCGGTTCGTGGCCGCGAGCACGATCACGTTCGTGCCCGTGTCGAAGCCGTCCATTTCCACGAGGATCTGGTTCAGGGTCTGCTCGCGTTCGTCGTGGCTGCCACCCAGCCCCGCGCCGCGCTGGCGCCCGACCGCGTCGATCTCGTCGACGAACACGATGCAGGGTGCGTTCTTCTTCGCTTGCTCAAACAGGTCGCGCACGCGGCTCGCGCCCACGCCCACGAACATCTCCACGAACTCCGAGCCCGAGATGCTGAAGAACGGCACGCCGGCCTCGCCCGCGACCGCGCGTGAGAGCAGCGTCTTGCCCGTGCCCGGCGGGCCCACGAGCAGCACGCCCTTGGGGATACGCGCGCCCAGGGCCGCGAACTTCTCCGGGTACTTCAGGAACTCGACGACCTCGACGAGCTCTTCCTTTGCCTCATCCGCCCCCGCCACGTCCATGAACGTGACCGTCACCTTGGAGCCCGTGAAGAGCCGCGCGCGGCTCTTGCCGAAGCTCATCGCCTGCGAGTTGGACCCCTGCGCCTGCCGCATGATCAGCAGCAGGAACGCGCCGAACAGCAGGAACGGGAACAGGTTCAGCAGGAGCCCGAACCACGGCCCCATCCCGCCGCTCTCCTTGAACTCCAGGTTGACCGCGTTCTCACGGCCCGGCGATGCCCCGCTCAGGTCGATCCCGCGATCGCTCAGGAACGTCGCGACGTCCGTGTTCTCCGCTACCTGAGACTGGCGCTCGACGCGCTCCCCGTTGACCTGCTGGAAGTAGACCGCGTTGATGTCCCGCCCATCTACCTCAAGCGTCTCGACCAGGCCGGCCTCGACTTCCTGCACGAGCTGTCCGAACGACACCTCCTGCTTCGAATCGCCGCCCGAGAAGAACGCAAAGCCGATCGCGATCGCGGCCACGACCACGAGGAGCCAGATAAAGCCGTTGCGCATCCAGCGGGAGTACAACAGGGAACTCCTGGCGGCAAGAGGGCCGCACAGAGAAGGGTGATTTCTGTTTCGGTTTCGAGTATAGCAGAGCCTCCGCATTGGCCCGTAAGGCCGTCCCAGAGGGACGGACGTGGCATGGCGCGCCCCGCCCGAGTCCTCTTCCGGCCACTTCCGCTAGACTCCCCAGCCATGAAACTTGCATTCGTCGGCGGGACCGGTCCCGAGGGCCTCGGACTCGCCATCCGCTTCGCCGCATCCGGTCATCACGTCGCCATCGGCTCGCGCTCCACTGAACGGGGCGAGGAGGGAGCCGCCAAGGTCGCCGCCGCCGTGTCTGGCGCTACCGTGAGCGGAGGCGCCAATGCCGAGGTCGTGGCCGGCTCCGATATCGTCTTCCTCACCTTTCCCTACAGCGGCCAGGCGCCCACGCTTGAGGCTCTTGCCGGCGCCCTCGACGGCCTCATCGTCTGCGATGTAGTCGCCCCCCTCGAGTTCGTCCGGGGCAAGGGCGCCGTCGCCCTCGATGTCGACGGCGGAAGCGCCGCCGAGGAGGCGGCCGCCGCCCTCCCCAACGCCCGTGTTGTCTCCGCATTCCAGAACATGAGCGCCGAGAAGCTCATGGAGCTCGACAAGCCCGTCGAGGCCGATGTCCTCGTTTGCGGCGAAGACTCGGAGGCGAAAGCCGTCGTCATTGGCCTCGCCAACGAGATCGCCGGCGTCCGCGGCGTCGATGGCGGCGCACTCGGCAACAGCCGCTACGTCGAGATGCTCACGTCGCTCCTTATCAACCTCAACCGCGTCCACAAGACGCAGACCAGCATCCGCATCGCGGGCGCCTGAGGAGCATCGCAATGGCTGTCTCCGTTATTGCCGTCGAGGGCCTCCCCGAGATCACCGAGGGCGACGATCTCGCCGCGATGGTCGTCGATTCCGCCGCCGCCTCCGGCGAACCCGTCGCCAGTGGCGACATCGTCATCGTCACCTCCAAGATCGTCTCGAAATCCGAGGGCCGCACCGTGGACCTCGACACCGTGGAGCCCTCCCCCTTCGCCCAACAGTTCGCGGAACGCTGGGAGAAGGAGCCCGGCATCGTCGAACTCGTCCTGCAGGAGTCGAAGCGCGTCGTCCGCCAGGTCGGCCCCGTGCTGATCACGGAGACCCGCCACGGGTTCGTCTGCGCGAACAGCGGCGTCGACCAGTCCAGTTCCGGGGCCAAGGGCCGAGCCGTCCTCCTCCCCGTCGACCCAGACGCCAGCGCCCGCGGCCTGCGCGCCCGCTTCCGCGAGCTTGGCCACGATGTCGCCGTCATCATCTCCGACACCTTCGGCCGTCCCTGGCGCGAGGCCCAGGTCGATGTCGCCATCGGCATTGCCGGGATCAACCCCGTCATCAGCTACATCGGCGAGCACGATCCCCACGGCCACGAGTTCCTCGTCCAGGCCGTCTGCCGAGCCGACGAGCTGGCCAGCGCGGGCGAGCTCGTGAAGGGCAACCTCAGCCGCGTGCCCGTCGCCCTCATCCGCGGCTATCCCTGGGAACCCGACGAGGAGGCCTCGATGATGGACATCATCCGCGACTCCGAGCGCGACCTCTTCCGCTGAGCGCCACATGGAAGAGATCGGCGTGAAGCTGCTGCGCGAGGGCGCCCGCCCGCCGCAGAAGGCGAGCGAGCATGCCTCCGGCTACGACATCTACGCCTGTCTCCCCGAGGGGCCGGTCGAGGTCGGGAACGCCCCCGTCCGCATTCCCACCGGCCTAGCCTTCGCGGTGCCGCCCGGCCTCGATGCCCAGCTCCGCCCCCGCAGCGGGCTCGCCAGCCGGGGAGTCATGAAGCCACTCGGCACGATCGATGCCGACTACCGGGGCGAGGTATTCGTGACGCTCTACACCATCTCCCCCGAGATCAGTCACGTCGTCGAACACGGTGATCGCATCGCCCAGCTCGTCATCGCGCGCCTCGCCGATGTCCAGTTCGCCCTCCGCGAAACCCTTCCCGAGACCGAGCGTGGCGCAGGCGGTCACGGCAGCACCGGTCGCTGACGCCCGCCGTTGGCCATAATCGGTTGGTGGCCTAAGGTTTGCCTTCACGTTTCTCGCAGGGACCGCTTCCATGTCGTACGAACTTGATGCCCTGACCGATGCCACCCCCCGCGACGACCTGCCCGACTTCGGCAGCGGCGACACGGTGCGTGTCCATGCCAAGGTGGTCGAGGGCAACAAGGAGCGCGTCCAGGTCTTTGCCGGCGTCGTCATCCGCAAGCGCCGCAAGGGTATTTCCTCGAACTTCACCGTCCGCAAGATTGCGAGCGGCGTTGGCGTCGAGCGCACCTTCCCCCTCTACAGCCCCCGCCTCGACAAGATCGAGGTCGTGCGGCGCGGCAAGGTACGCCGCAAGAACCTCTCCTATCTCCGCGGCCTCACCGGGCGCGCCGCCCGCATTAAGGAACGCCGCTAGATCCCCCACGCGGCGACTGGGGTAATTCCCACCCGACTCCGCTAGGCTCCCGCCATGCTTCGTGCCTGCCTGGCCGCTCTCGTCGTGCTGGCGATCGGCCTGGGGCTGTTCTCGACCCTCAGCACTGCCGCCGCGGACTCGGGCGACACTGTCACCACGGTGCTCCAGCCCGGCCTGAACCTCGCTGGCTGGACCGAAGCCGAAGCCAGCGTCGAGGCCATCTTCGATGCGATTCCCGAACTTGAGCTTGTCTACGCGTGGGACGCCGAGAACCAGAGATTCCGCTGGGCAGCCCGCATGGACTCCCTCCTGCACGGCGATCTGGAGACGCTCACGCCCGGCATGGGGCTGTGGCTCGCAATTGCCGGGGGAGAACCAGTCACCTGGACGCGCCCGCTGGTCCCCCAGACCGGCCTCGCTCCCCTGCATGAAGGCTGGAACCTCGTCGTCTGGGCCGGCGACGACGGCATCGCCACCAGCGACGCACTCCAGGAAGTCGACGACCTCGCCAGCGAAGCCGTCGATGCGAACGGCGAACCGCTTGTCACCCTGACCACCGGAAGCCCCTTCTGGCTCAAGGTGTCCGCCGCGAAGCAGTGGTGGCAGCTGGACGAACCACCCCAGATCGAGTTCGCCAGCGACTACTCCCCCGAAGAGCAGCAGGAGCTTCGGGCGCAAGTGGATGCTGTGGTCGCATACTTCGCGCGACGCTTCGGGTTCGGGATCCCAGGGCTCACCGTCCGCTTCGGCGACGATTCGATCGATGCCTGCGGCCACTACGCCCATCCCGCTGTCGTCTTGAAGAGCTACTGTTCCGGTGCTCTTGCTCACGAATACGCCCACGCCCTTCAGCGCTATCTCGTCGACCTCGGTCGCTCCCCGTACACCGGTTCGGGCTTCCCCAGCCCTGCATGGATTGTGGAAGGGGGAGCGAATCGCTGGGCGGGCCAGTTCTTCGCAGCCTCGGGGGGCTACTCCTATGAAGAGCGCGTTACCGAGACCGTCGGCCTCGCCGCAAGGCAGGTAACGGCGCCACTCCGAAGTGCGGAGGAGCACCCCCTGGACTACCGCCTTGCAGAATTTGCCGTTGACTGGCTTACCACACAGGCAGGCGAAGACTCCCTCTACGACTACTACGCCCGACGCGCCGCTCACAGGACCTGGCAAGACGCCTTCCTCGCGATCCTTGGTATCACTGCTCTCGATTTCTACGAGCAGTTCGAGACCTATCGGGCGAAGGTCGCGCCGCCCTTTCCGCGAATCGGTGGGATCGTCCTCGGGCCAGACGGCGCCCCCCAGGAGCGTGTGACCGTGCGCGTTGACAGCCGGTCGGGGGCCGGTAGCAGTAGCCGGTTCACGGACGCTGAGGGAAGGTTCGAGTGGGGGGTTGAGGCCGGCGCCCACGACCTCTCCCTCTCCGCCGAGGGTTGTGCCCTTGAGTGGTCCAGTCCCGACGAACGGCTTGAGCCAACCGACGCCGAGCGCGCCTCCCTCGTGCTCGATGCTGATGGCCTCATGGAGCTGGTCCTCAACCTCTCTGCCGCGACCTCAGAGCAGTGCTCCCGGATCGAGGGCGTCGTCCTGGGGCCAGACGGCGCCCCCCAGGAGGGGGTGACCGCGCGCATTCACAACCAGGCGGAGGGCTGGAGCAGGGTTCGCAGAACGGATGCCGAGGGAAGGTTCGAGTGGACGATCGCGGGCGGTTCCTACGATCTCTCGCTCTCCACTGATGGCTGCGCCCTCGAGTGGTCCAGTCCGGACAAGCGGCTTGCCCCAATTGACGCCGAGCGCGCGAGTTTCGTGCTGGACGCGGCTGTCACGGGTCTGAACCTCAATCTCTCGGCTGCACTCTCGGACCAGTGCTCCAGGATCGAAGGAGTGGTACTCGGTCCAGATGGTGCGCCGCAGGAGGGGGTAAGCGTCCGCGTTCACTACCAGTCCGAGGGGCGGAGCAATGCCCGGTTCACAGATGCCGAGGGCAGGTTTGGGTGGAGCGTCGAGAACGGGTCGTACGACCTCACGCTCTCCATTGGGGGCTGTTCTCTCGACTGGTCCAGCCCCGACAAGCGACTTGTGCTCACCACGGCCGAGCGTGGCGCCCTCGCGGCAGATGAGGCCGTCACGGGATTGGTCCTCAATCTCTCCACCGCCCTCTCGGAACAGTGCTCCCGCTTCGAGGGGAGCGTTCTTGGCCCCGGCGGTGCTCCCCAGCAGGGCGTGTGGGTCGTTGTCCGCGATCTCTCCACAGGAAGGGGCCGGTACCTGGGGACCAATGCGCAGGGAACCTTTGATGCGAGAGTCGACACGGAAGGTTCCTACGAGGTCTCGGTGATCCTTCGTGGCTGTCCCCTCCAGTGGTCAAGTTCCGATGGCAGGCTTGAGTATCCCGCGGCCAACCGCGCGCACTTCAGCGCAGGAGCTGACCTGGTGGGGCTGGTGTTCAACCTTCCCGCTGCTGCCTCGGAACTCTGTCGCTCGGTTGAAGGCGTTGTACTCGGCCCCGGTGGCGCCCCCGTCGAGGGCATCACCATCACTGTCGCTGATGTCTCGGACGGCGAATCCAGGTCTGCACTGACCAGGGAGGACGGCAAGTTCGAGTGGACGCTTGAGAGCGGCTCCTACGAGCTCTCGCTCTCTAGCGAGGACTGCTCTCTCGATTGGTCCACTCTCGGCGACAAGCTCGAGAAGATCACCGGGAGTCGCGCTCGACTCGAACTGGATGACACAGCGCCCACGGGACTGGTCATTCTCCTGGCCGCCCTTCCCTCGGAACTCTGCCCCGGGATCAGCGGCGTTGTCACAGGCCCAGACGGTGCGCCCCAACAGGCTGTGGCCGTCAGGCTCCGCAACCTGTCAACAGGGACAAATCGTACCCAGGAGACCGACGCTGAAGGTGCGTTTGGGTGGAGACTCGAGAACGGCAGTTCCTACGAGATCTCCCTCTCCTCGCACGGCTGCCCCCTCCGCTGGTCCAGCGCCGACAGCAGGCTTCAGACTGCGACCCGAAACCGAGCCAGTTTCACGGCGGATCCTGATGGACTCACGGGGCTGGTCCTCAGGCTTCCCGCCACCGCTTCGGAGCAGTGCGCGCGGATCGAGGGGGTGGTGCTGGGTCCGGATGGCGCCCCCCAGGTGGGCTTGATCGTCCGCCTTCATGACCAGTTGGAGGCCGGTAGCAGCGCTCGATTGACGAATGAAGAGGGCAGATTCGAGTGGACGCTCGAGACGGGCTCCTACGAGCTGTCGCTTTCCACCGGCGCCTGCGCCCTTGACTGGTCCAGCACCGACGGGCGGCTTGAGCCCACAAGCGCCGAGCGCGCCAGGTTCCTGCTGGATGCTGCCGGCCTCACGGGGCTCGTGCTGCATCTCTCGGAAGCGCTCGCGGCGCAGTGCTCCCGGATCGAGGGGAGCGTCTTTGGGCCAGACGGCGCTCCTCAGGAGGGGGTGACCGTCCGCGTGCGGAGCCAGTCGGAGGCGTGGAGC
Organism: Tepidiformaceae bacterium; assembly: GCA_965262975.1. Taxonomy (GTDB): domain Bacteria; phylum Chloroflexota; class Dehalococcoidia; order Tepidiformales; family Tepidiformaceae; genus UBA2991. The sequence continues at coordinate 169,405 of OZ253575.1, forward strand.
AGTGCCCGTCTTACAGACGCCGATGGAAGTTTCGACTGGACAGTCGAGAGCGGCTCCTACGAGCTCGAGCTTTCTATCGGGGGCTGTTCCCTTGAGTGGTCCAGCACCGACGGGCGGCTTGAGCCCACCAGCGCCGAGCGCGCCAGGTTCCTGCTGGATGCTGCCGGCCTCACGGGGCTCGTGCTGCATCTCTCGGAAGCGCTCGCGGCGCAGTGCTCCCGGATCGAGGGGAGCGTCTTTGGGCTAGACGGCGCTCCTCAGGAGGGGGTGACCGTCCGCGTGCGGAGCCAGTCGGAGGCGTGGAGCAGTGCCCGTCTTACAGACGCCGATGGAAGTTTCGACTGGACAGTCGAGAGCGGCGCCTACGAGGTCTCGCTTTCTACCGGTGGCTGCACCCTTGAGTGGACCAGCACCGACGGGCGGCTTGAGTCCACCAGCCCCGAGCGCGCCAGTGTCGTGCTGGATGCTGCCGGCCTCACGGGGCTCGAGCTGCATCTCTCCGAAGCGCTCTCGGAGCAGTGCTCCCGGATCGAGGGGGTGGTGCTGGGTCCAGATGGTGCGCTCCAGGACGGCGTGTGGGTCCTTGTCCGCGACCTCGCCACAGGAAGGGGTCGCTACCTGGGGACCAATGCACAGGGAACCTTTGATGCGAGAGTCGACACGGACGCTTCCTACGAGGTCTCGTTGTTCCTTCGTGGCTGTCCCCTCCAGTGGTCCAGTTCCGACAGCAGGCTTGAGTATCCCGCCGCCAGTCGCGCGCGCTTTGACGCAGGGGCTAACCTGGTGGGACTGGTGTTCACGCTTCCCGCTCCCGCCTCGGAACAATGCGTCCGGCTAGAGGGAGTTGTCCTGGGGCCCCAGGGTGTCCCCGTCGAGGGCGTCACCGTCCTCGTCCGAGATGTCTCCGGCGGTGACACCAAGTCTCTCGTGACTACCGACGATGGGAAGTTCGAGGGGACGCTTGAGGACGGCTCCTACGACCTCTTGCTCTTTAGTGGAGGCTGCTCCCTTGAGTGGTCCAGCCCTGACAGCAGGCTCGATTTCGCTACTGCGCATCGCGCCCGTCTCAGCCTTAACGCCGACACAGCAGGGGTGGTGCTGAATGTCCCCACCTCACTCTCGGAGCAGTGCCGTTGGATCGAGGGCCTTGTCACCGACCTGGCTGGCAATCCGCGGGCTGGAGTCAGTGTCTACTCTCTTACCTCGGCACTAGACGGCGATGGCAGAGCCGTGAACCCCGTCCCGAGGGATGTGACCGGTAGCGATGGCCGGTTTGCGATCAGGGTTCCCGAGGGCCACCACAGGGTTTCGGTGCGAGCCGAATCAGCAGTGGGCTACTACGCGCGCGGGCGCGGCTTCACGGACTACCGTCCCAACGCAACGTTAGTTGCCGCTGGAGATGCCGACGTTAGTGGAATCACGATTCGCTACGGTGTCATTGATGGGGTCATACATGGTCTTGATGGTCAACAAGGTCTGCGCATAGGCCTGCGGGAAGGGAATTCCACTCACTATCGATCTGCCACGCCAGAGTTTCAGTTCTTGGCTCCAAGAGGAACGTTCTGGATGGGGGTCTACTGCTCCGATTTTGGCGTTGTTGGTTGGTATGACCGGGCCAACGGGCTGGTGAGTGATCGCAGGCAGGCGACACCAATCGTCATGGACGACGCCGACATCAGTCTCTCCCTCGAACTGCCGGCTGGCGTGACTTGCCGGTGACGCTTCACCGCCGACCGCCCCTGATTCGCTAGACCTCCACCGCCGCGACCAGTTCGTACAGCGGTTGGCCCCCCTCCACGACCTCCACCTCGACGCCGTCGAACGCGGCCTCGATGCGCTCCGCCAGCTCCTCGCCCGACCCCTCGAAGTCCGCCCCCACGTAGACCGTCACGATGGCCGCGTCCCCCGCTTCCGCCTCCGCCAGCCCCGCCAGCAGCCCCTCGACCGCGTCGTCCGTGCCACCGATGAGGCGCCCGTCGACCAGCGTGATCGCCTCCCCCTCGTGCACGTCCACGCCGTCGGCCGTGCGATCCGCGGCCGCGCGTGTCACCTCGACGGTGCGCGTGGCGTCGAGCGCTTCCGCGAGCGCCTCCACGTTCTCCTCCGCCGTCGACTGCGCGTTGAAGGCGATCGCCGCCGCCGCCCCCTGCGCCAGCGAGATCGAGGGCGCCACGTGCAGGTTGCAGCGCGCCAGCTCGACCGCCTGCTCCGCCGCCGGGATCGCGTTCTTGTGGTTGGGCAGCACGATCACGTCCGCCGGCCCGAGCGCGTCCGCCGCCCGCGCGATGTCGCCCGCCGCCGGCTTCACGATCTGCTCCAACCGGGAGACGCTCGCCCCCAGGCTCTCGAATACCTCATCGAAACCGTCACTGCTGCTCAGCGCCAGCAGTCCCACCTTCAGCCCGGCCCCGCTCCCCTCTGCCCGGAAGCGCACGTGCTGGACGCTCATGTCCTCGAACTTCGGACGCGTCAGCTCCCCGAAGGCCCCGGCGTCCTCCAGCAGGCGCTCCGGCTCGTTCGTGTGTACGTGGACGCGCAACGCCTGCTCGTCTCCCACGATCACGACCGACCCGTATCCCTCCCCCTCCGTGTGTCGCCGCAACCCCTCGACATTGACGTCACGCTCACCCGGGATCAGCACGAACTCCGTGCAGTACCCGAACCCGTCGTCGATGTGCCCCGGCAGCGTCGCCAGCGGCCTGTCGGGGATCGCGACCGGCGGTGGCAGTTCGCCCCGCAGCGCTGCCACCAGCCCCCGCAGCACCACGCAGATGCCCTCGCCCCCGGCGTCGGTCACGCCCGCCTCGCGCAGCGCCGGCAGCTGGTCGATCGTCTCCGCCTCCGCCCGCTCCGCCGCTTCCAGCGCCGCCTCCAGCACGCCCAGCACGCCCTTGTCCGTCTGCCCCTCGGCCCCGTCGGCGGCCGCCCGCAGGACCGTCAACATGGTCCCCTCCACCGGCTCGGCCACGGCGGTGTAGGCGGCGTCGGCGGCTGCGCGAAGGCCCTGCGCGAGTGCGTCCCCTCCCAGCTCATCCACCTCCCCCACGCCTTTGGCCAGTCCCAGCAGCGACTGCGACATGATCACGCCCGAGTTCCCCCGCCCGCCGTAGAGCGCTCCCCGCGCCACCGTAGCGAGCACCTGCCCCGCCCCCACCGGCTCCTCCAGCGCGAGCGCGTGGTCGCACGCCTCGCGCAGGGTCGCCGCCATGTTCGAGCCCGTATCGCCGTCCGGTACGGGGTACACGTTGATCGCGTCCACCGCCTTCGCCGACTGCGTCAGGTAGTCCGCCGCCGAGGTGATCGCGGCTCGCAGTTCCGCCCCGCTGAGTGTCTCGCCGCTCATGTCACCCTCCCCCGTAAAGCAGGATGGCTGCTAGCGGGCGCTGGTGCTAGCATCGTGCTCCAGCTTTTCGATGGAGTGCGCCCCATGGCCAGCGGAGCCTGCGACGTTTGCGGAAAGAAGACGACCTTCGGTCGCCACATCCGCCACCGCCACGGTGGGCGCTGGGAGCGCAAGGCTCCCTCGAAGCCCCGCCAGCTTCGCCCCAACGTGAACAAGCAGCGCGTCTTCATCGATGGCTCCTGGAAGCGCCTGAACATCTGCACTCGCTGCCTCCGCACGCTCTCCAAGAGCGCCTAGCTCCCCGTCGCGAGCGCCGCTCGCAGCGACGCCAGATTCTCCGCCACGCTCGACCGGTCGTTGTAGACGCTGCTCCCGCAGACGAGCACGTCCGCGCCCGCCGCCGCGCAGGTGGCCGCGTTCTCGACCTTCACCCCGCCGTCGATCTCGATTCGCGCCCCATGACCTCCCTCGTCCAGCAGCGCCCGTAGCCGCGCCACCTTCTCCAGCTGCGAGGGGATCAGCTTCTGGCCTCCCCAGCCGGGGTTGATCGTCATCACCATCACCTGATCGACCTCCGCCAGCGACTCCTCGATGGCCGCCAGTGGCGTCCCCGGATTCAGGCAGACCCCCGCCTGCGCCCCGCCCTTCCGGATCAGGTCGAGCGTGCGGTTGATGTGGTCTGTCGCCTCGACGTGCACGTTCACCGTGTCCGCGGCCTCGGTGTAGAACTCCACCTGTCGTTCCGGCTCGGCCACCATCAGGTGGATGTCGAACGGCAGCGACGTCGCCTTCCGCAGCGCCTCGACGAGTGCGTGCCCGAAGGTGATGTTGGGCACGAAGCGCCCATCCATCACGTCCAGGTGGAGCAGGTCGGCGCCACCCGCTTCAGCCGCCTGCACTTCCTCCGCGAGTCGCCCGAAGTCCGCGGTCAGGATCGAGGGAGCCAACTGCACCGTGCGCATGCCGCGATTCTATGCGGTCGGCGGCGCGAGCCGCAGGGCCCTCCGCGTATACTCTGGGCAGGTGGAGGGCTGACTCTCATGGCTGTACAGGTCGTCACCGATTCCACCAGCGACATCAGTCCCCAGGACGCTGAGGAACTCGGCGTTACCGTCGTCCCCGCCATCGTTGCCTTCGGCGACGATGTCTTCCGTGACCGCGTCGATATCACCCCCTCCGAGTTCTATGAGCGCCTCGTTAACTCCCGCGACTTCCCCAAGACGAGCCAGCCCAGCGTCGAGGCCTTCGCCACGGTCTACCGCGAGATCGCCGCGAACGGCGATGACATCGCCTCCATCCATGTCTCCTCAAAACTCTCCGGCACCCTCAACTCCGCCTCCATCGCCAGCGAGACGAGCGAGCTTGAGACCCGAATCGAGCTGCTTGACTCGTACACCGCGGGCGTTGGACTCCGCGCCGTCGTCGAGGCTGCCGCGGCGCAGGCCCGCGAAGGGGCGCCGCTCGAGGAAGTGACCGCCGCCGCCCGCAGCGTGATGGCCCGTTGCCGCGTCGTCGTGGCCGTCGATACCCTTGAGTACCTGCAGAAAGGCGGGCGCATCGGCCGCGCCAGCGCGCTCCTCGGGAGCGCGCTCCGGATCAAGCCGCTTATCCAGATCGACGGCGGCGAAGTCGCTCCCTTCGACCGTGTCCGCACCCGGTCGAAGGCGGTCAAACGCCTCGAAGAGGTGGCGCTCGAAGACCTCACGCTTGAGAAACTGTTCGTCATCTACTCGGACAACGACACCAGCGCGACGGAGCTTGTCGAGCACGTCAGTCCGCACCTTCCCCACACCCGCATCGAGGTCATCCAGACCGGACCTACCGTCGGCGCCTACCTCGGCCCAAACGCGCTTGGCATCTGCGCGGTGCGGCGGAGCCCGTAGGGTTGGCCGCCGGCGCTTCTCCACCTTTCGCTGACTCCGAGCTGGCCCGTCTCCGCGACCTCTTCCGGCGCGAGATCGATGCGGGCGTCGCCAACACCGAGATAACCGGTGGCCTCGATACGCTCCTTATCCGCATCGTGGATGAGGCCGCGATCGGCCGCGGCCACCCCCTCTACGAGCGCATCCGGGGACTGCAGCGGGGCGGTGGCTACCGCGCCCTCAACCCCGAGGGAAGGCGGAACTGGCTCGAACGCGCCATCGCCGCCACCGGCCCCGATGGGGACTCCGACCCGGCCCCGAAGCGGTCCGCCGCAAGCGCCCGCAAGCGCCCCCTGGGTCTCGACGACCCGGTCACTCGCCTGCCTGGTATCGGCAAGAGCGCCGCCGAGCGTTTCGAGAAGCTCGGCGTGACCACCGCAGCCGATGCCGCCCTCTTCTTCCCCCGCCGCTTGCGCGACTTCACCGACGTTCGCCGCATCTCCGAGGTCAAGCCCGACGGCTTGCCCCAAACGGTCGTGGGCACGGTTCTCTCCGCCGGCCAGATGCGCTACGGCCGCCGCGTCCGGGGCAGCGAAGCCGTCATCAACGACGGGTCCGGTTCGCTCCGCATCGTCTGGTTCAACATGCCGTGGGTGCATCGGGGCATCAAGGAAGGCGAGGAGCTGGCGGTCTCCGGCACCGTCACCGTCTACCGCGGTCGCCTGCAGATGGCGAATCCCCCCGAGTACGAGCCCTTCGACTCGAGCATCATGCGCCCCGGGCGCCTGCTGCCCATCTACCCCGGTACCCAGGGCCTTGGACAGCGCACCATCCGCCGTGCCGTCGGCGCCGCCGTCGAACAGCTCGCCGAACGCCTCCCCGATCCCGTGCCGGCGTGGCTGGCGAAGGAGGAGGGACTGGCGCCCTTCGCCGACTGTGTCCGCACCTACCACACCCCCGAGAAACTCCAGGATGCCGAACGCGCCCGCAAACGCCTCGCCCTCGGCGAGTTCCTCGCCATCCAGGTGGCGGTGCTCCAGCGACGCGCCATCTGGCAGCACGACCAGCACGCCCCCGCGCTCGACTTCAGCAGCCGCCTCCAGGGCTACCTTGAGTCGCTGCCGTTCGACCTCACCGCCTCCCAGCGCCGCACCCTCGACGAGATCCTCGCCGATATCGCCGAACGGGTACCCATGCTCCGCCTCCTCCAGGGCGATGTCGGCAGCGGCAAGACGGTGGTCGCCTTCGCCGCCATGCTCGCCGCCGTCGCCGAGGGCTGGCAAGCGGCGCTGATGGCCCCCACGGAGATCCTCGCCGAGCAGCACTACCGCTCCCTCACGAACCTCCTCGGCGGCGGCGAGTCCGCCTTCGAAGGGATGTTCGCGCCGCATTGGCTCGACCAGCGCCCCCTCCGCGCCGCCCTCCTCACCGGCTCCCGCACCGCCGCCGAGAAGAAGCGCATCCGCGCCGCCACCGCCCACGGCGGCGCCGACATCATCATCGGCACTCACGCCATCATTGAGGACGCCGTCGAGCTTCCCCGCCTCGGTCTCGCCATCGTCGACGAGCAGCACCGCTTCGGTGTCGACCAGCGCGCCCGCCTCCGCCAGAAGGGCGCCAACCCGCACCTGCTTGTCATGACCGCCACCCCCATCCCCCGCACCCTCGCCCTCACCGTCTACGGGGACCTCGAAGTCTCGACCATCGATGAGCTTCCCCCCGGACGCCTGCCCGTGCGCACCACCTGGGTCGAGCCCGGAGAGCGCGAGGATGCCTACGATTTCCTGCGCGAGCGCCTCGACGCTGGCGAGCAAGCGTTCGTCATCTGTCCCCTCGTCGATGAGTCCGAGGTCCTCGACGTGCGCTCCGCCGAGGAGGAGTTCGAGCGGCTCCGCACGGGACCTCTCGCCGCCTACCGCCTCGACCTCCTCCACGGGCGCATGAGGGGCCGCCAGAAGGACGAGATCATGGGGCGCTTCGGCGCCGGCCAGACCCAGGTGCTCGTTTCCACCAGCGTCGTCGAGGTCGGCATCGACATTCCCAACGCCACCGCCATCGTGATCGAGGGCGCCGAGCGTTTCGGTCTGAGCCAGCTCCACCAGTTCCGCGGCCGTGTCGGACGTTCCGACGCCCAGGGCTACTGCCTCCTCTTCAGCAGCGGCGAGGATCCCAGTCCCGAGGCGCAGAACCGTCTACGGGCCATGGAGCGCACCACCGACGGCTTCGACCTCGCCGAGGTCGACCTGGAGATGCGCGGGGAAGGTGAGGCCTGGGGCATGGCCCAGAGCGGCGGTAACGGCATGCTCCGCGTCGCTCGTGTCACCGACCGCGACCTGCTCGTCGACGCGCGTGAGATGGCCCGAGGCATCCTCGCCCGCGACCCGTTCCTGCAGCGACCCGAGCACCGCGGTGTCGCCGTCAGCGCCAAGCCCTTCCTCGAAACCGCCACCGAGGCCAACTGACCCTCAGGCGGGACGCCTCTCCCGCCAGGCCGCCGTCAGCCGCTCGCGATCGCTGGGGTCCAGGTACTTCACTGCTTCCCGGAAGGTCACACCCGAGGCTCGTGCCGTGCGTGGTCCAAGCCACTCCGCCACCAGTCCCGGACGCTTCTTGCTGACTTCGCGCAGCACCCACCCGATCGCCTTGCGGATGAAGAACTCCCGCTCCTCCAGCATTGCGTCGGCGTAGCCCGCGAATCGCTCGAAGTCGCCCCCGCCCCGCCGCAGCGCCGGCAGCAGGCACAGCATCGCCGTGCGCCGCACCCAGAAGTCGCCATCCTCCGCCCATCGATCCAGCGTTGCCGTTAGCTCGGGATGACGCTCGACGATTGGGGCCAGCACGCTGATCGACAGCGTGTCGAGCAACGCCCACGTCTGCGCCTGCCGGACGAACGGCTCGATGGCGGTCACGTCCTCCGGTTGGAGCAGCTTGTTGCGCGCCGTTAGCGCATCGATGGCCGCCAGCCGCAGGTCGTAGATGCCCCGGTTCCACAGCAGCGTCGCCAGCGCGACCAACTCCCCCCGACCGATCCCTGGATGTCCCCGCAGCGCCGCCTTCGTCGCCTGCCGGACCTGTGGAACGCGCGCCCCGAGGTACTCCAGGCCGAGGCCCGGCCCCGGAGGATTGGGGATGTGCTTCTCTCGATCGGCCTTCTGCCCAATCCCCCGCCTCGGCTCCCCCACTGCCCGCAGCGCCCGCTCGATCTCGTCTGCAACCGCGTCGATCGACATGCCTTTACCCACCGTTCCCGCTCACACGCGGGCCAACGATCCCTGCGCTACGATCGAACGCATGAACGTCTTCGCTGCAACTGATAAGGGTGGTCACGAGCAGGTTCTCTTCGCGCGCGATGGCGAGTCGGGCCTGAGGGCCATCATCGCCATCCACTCTACCGTCCTCGGGCCCGCGCTCGGAGGCACCCGTTTCTACCCCTATCAGTGCGAGGAGGATGCCTTCGCCGACGCGATCCGCCTCTCCCGCGCCATGACGCGCAAGAACGCCGCTGCCGGCCTCGACTTTGGCGGCGGCAAGGGCGTCATCATCGGCGACCCGCGCACGCTCAAATCCGAGCGGCTGTTGCGCGCCTACGGCCGTGCCATCGACTCCCTCGGGGGCGCCTACGTCACCGCTGAGGATGTGGGCACGACCATCGCCGACATGGAGATGATCGCCCGCGAGACCCCCTACGTGACCGGCGCCGCCCGGGACTCTGGCGGCTCCGGCGACCCCTCGCCCACGACCGCCCGCGGGCTCATGGCGGCCATGCGTGGCGCTGCCCGCTCGCTCTGGGGTTCGCCCGATCTCGCCGGTCGTCATGTGGCCATCCAGGGCGTGGGCAAGGTCGGTGGCGCTTTCGCCCGGCTCCTCGCCGAAGCCGGCGCGAATCTCACTATCGCCGACGTAAACGAGGAGGCCGTGAAGGCGCTCGCCCATGAGCTCGGAGCGGATGTGGCAGCACCCAGCGATATCCACGCCACCGAGTGCGACATCTTCGCGCCCTGCGCACTTGGCGGCGCCATCAACCCGGAGACGGTCCCAGAGCTTCGCTGCGTCGCCGTCCTCGGCAGCGCCAACAACCAGCTCGCAAGCGACGATCTTGCCGGCGACCTCGCGGCCCGGGACATCCTCTACGTTCCCGACTTCATCGTGAACGCCGGGGGTGTCGTCAACCTGGCTGAAGAGGTGGGTCGCGAGTACCGGCGGGAGCGCGCCAACCGCCGTATCGATGGCATCGAAACGAAGGTGATCGACCTGCTCGCCCGCGCCCGCGAGTCGGGTGTCACGCCGCTCGCAGAGGCGGTCGCCGGCGCCGACCGGCGCATCCGCGAAATAGGCGGCCTGCACGCTCGTGTTTTTCGCCGTCCTCGCCCCGCTTCGGGGGCCCACTAACGGAGGGTCTGCTATAGTGACGGAGGCCAATCCTTTGGGAGAGGTGGGCGAAACGGCCCGCCTTTTTTGTTGAACGAACATGAAGAACGATTTCCTCCTTGCCATCGCCCAACTGGCCGCTGAGAAGAACCTCGCCAAGGAGGTCATCTTCCAGGCCGTCGAGGCCGCCCTCGCTTCCGCCTACCGCCGCGACGGTGAGGAAGGCCCGGAAGTGCACGTGCGCATCTCTGGCGAAACCGGCGACATCAGCGCCTTCATCCAGAAGACCGTCGTTCGCACCGTCGAGGACTCCATCCTCGAGATGGACCTCGACGAGGCCAAGCGCTACAAGCCCGATGCTAGTATCGACGACATCCTCGAATTCGAGGTCAAGCCGCCCGAGAACGCCGGCCGTATCGCCGCGCAGACGGCCAAGCAGGTCGTCCTTCAGCGTCTCCGCGAGGCCGAGCGCGGCGCCATCTACGAGGAGTACGCCGACAAGCAGGGCGAGGTGCTCCTCGCCACCGTCCAGCGCGTCGAGTCCCGCCAGGCCACCGTCGAGATCGGGCGCGGCACCGAGGCCCTCCTGCCCGGCAGCGAGATGGTGCGCAACGAGCACCTGCGAGCCGGCCAGCGCGTCAAGGTGCTTCTGCTTGAGGTGAACGACGAGATCAAGGGCCCGCAGGTCATCGTCAGCCGCGGCCATCGCCTGCTCCTGCGCCGCCTGCTCGAGGTGGAAGTGCCCGAGATCGCCCAGGGCCGCGTCGAGGTGATGGCCATCGCCCGCGAGGGCGGCCACCGCAGCAAGGTTGCCGTCCACGCCCGCGCCGCCAGCGTCGACCCCATCGGCGCCTGCGTGGGCATGCGCGGTTCCCGTATCCAGAACGTCGTCAACGAACTCGGCGGCGAGCGTGTCGACATCATCAAGTGGGATCCCAACCCCGTTGAGTTCGTCAGCAACGCGCTCAGCCCCGCGCAGATCGTGGAGGTCAAGCTCGACCAGGATTCGCGCGAAGCGGTCATCGTCGTGCCCGACTCGATGCTCTCCCTCGCGATCGGCAAGGAGGGCCAGAACGCCCGCCTCGCAGCCAAGCTCTCCGGCTATCGCATCAGCATCCGCAGCCAGACCGGCGCCGAGCGCGACGAAGAGGAGGCCGCCATCGTCGAGGCTCCCGCCGCCTTCGATGCCTTCACGCCCGGCACCGAGCCGGACCTCGATATCCTTCAGCTCCCCGACGAGCCGCCACCGCCGCTGGAGGTCGAGGTTCCTCGTCCGGCCGTTGCCGTCGCGGCCGCCACACCTGCCGCCGAGCAGCCTGCAGCCTCCCTCGAAGGAGAAAAGGAAGAGGACCTCGCCTTCCCCGCTGCCCTCGCCGAGATGGAGATTCCCGACGAGGAGACGCGCGAGGCCGAGGACTACGGCGAAGAGGAGTTCGACGACGAAGAGGGCGAGGAGTACCAGGTGCCCACGCTCGTCGTGCCCGAAGAGCGACCCACCGCCATCCGCTTCGCCGAGGATGTGCTCCCCACTCGCGAGGAAGACACCACGGCCAAGCGCAAGCGCCGCCGTGGTCCGCGCATCGAAGAGGACGATTTCGAGGAAGAGATCGACTACTCCGGCCGGATCCACTGAGGCCCCCATGGCTGCTGCCCGTCGTGAGCCGCAGCGCACCTGCATCGGCTGCCGCGAGGTTGCCGGGAAGCGGGCGCTCATACGCATCGTGCGCGCCGCTGCAGGCGGCGTTACCGTCGAATCGACCCGTGAGCGGCTGCCCGGACGGGGCGCCTACCTCCACCAGAAGCGCTCCTGTTGGGAGCACGCCCTCTCAAGCGGTACGATAGGAAAGGCCCTGCGAATGTCCCCTGATTCTGGCGATATCGAGGGCCTGCGGCGTCACCTCGAAACCATCTCGAACAGCGGCCCGGAGGAAGCATGACAACCAAACCGTCGTCCGGCCCGCGCTCCATCGCCCTGCCCCAGGCGATTACCGTCAAAGGCCTCAGCGAGCGTCTCGGCATCTCTGCGATTGAGGCGATCAAGCGGCTGATGACCCATGGCGTCATGGCCGCCATGAACGACACAATCGACTACGACACGGCAGTGCTCGTCTCCGCCGAGCTCGGTATCGCCTCCGCGCCCGAGGCCGTCGCCGGAGCCATCGCGACCTCTCCGCGCGAGGCCGAGGAAGAAGGCGAGGACGCGGACGCCCGTCCCCGTCCCCCGATCGTGACCATCCTCGGCCACGTCGACCACGGCAAGACGAGCCTGCTCGACGCCATTCGCGAGACGAACGTCGTCGCGGGCGAGGCCGGTGGCATCACCCAGCACATCGGCGCTTACCAGATCGAGCGTGGCGGCAACGCCATCACCTTCATCGACACCCCGGGCCACGCCGCCTTCACCGCCATGCGCGCCCGCGGCGCCCAGATCACCGACATCGCCGTCGTGGTCATCGCCGCCGACGATGGCGTGATGCCCCAGAGCATCGAGGCGATCGCCCACGTCCGCGCTGCCGAAGTGCCCATGATCATCGCCATCAACAAGACCGACCTCCCCGCAGCCAATCCTGACCGCGTCAAGCAGCAGCTCACCGAGCAGAGCGTCGTTGTCGAGGACTACGGCGGTGATGTGCTCGCCGTTCCCGTGTCCGCCACCACCGGCGCCGGCCTGAAAGAGCTCCTCGAAGCGATCGATCTCGTTGCCGAGATACAGGAGCTCAAGGCGAACCCCGACCGCCTCGCCACCGGCACCATCGTCGAGGCTGAGCTCGACCCTCGCCGCGGGCCTCTCGCGACCGTCCTCATCCGCAACGGAACGCTGCGCCAGGGCGATGCCCTCATCAGCGGACTCATCAGCGGCAAGGTTAAGGCGATGTTCGACGAGCGTGACGAGCGCGTGCGCGAAGCCGGTCCGGCCCGTCCGGTTCGCATCATGGGACTGGGGGATGTCCCCTCCGCCGGCGACGCCCTGGAGGTTGTCGAGAGCGAGCGCGCCGCTCGCCGCATCGTCGACCAGGCCCGCCGCGAGGCTGAGGGCGGCTCCGGGGCGCGCCGCGGTCAGGTCACCCTCGACACCCTCTTCAACGAAGTCAGCGCCGGCAACGTCAAAGAGCTCCTCCTCGTTCTGAAGACCGATGTGCGCGGCAGCGCCGAGGCCATCCGCGGCGCCCTCCAGGGACTCGGCACGGGAGAGGTCAAGGTCAAGGTCATCCACTCCGCCACCGGCGCCGTCAGCGAGTCCGATGTCATGCTCGCGGGCGCGTCCGGGGCGATCATCCTCGCCTTCAACGTGAAGGCTGAGTCCTCCGCCGCTAGCCAGGCCGAGATTGTCGGCGTCGAGATTCGCAGCTACGAGGTTATCTACCAGCTCCTTGAGAGCGTCGAGCAAGCCCTTGAGGGCCTCTACGAACCCGTCTACGAGCGCGTGGTCGATGGCGTCGCGGAGGTCCGCCAGCTCTTCCGCTCCAGCCGCGTGGGCCAGATCGCCGGCTGCTACGTCACCGAGGGCACGCTCCTTCGCGGTGATCGCCTCCGCGTGCTGCGCAACGGCGAGGAGATCGCCGAGACGGCCTGCGGCGGCCTGCGCCGCTTCCAGGACGACGTGCGCGAGGTGCAGCAGGGCTTCGAGTGTGGCGTCGTCCTCGAGCGCTTCGATGACTTCGCGGAGGGCGACCTCCTGGAGTTCTACCACCAGCAGCGCGTCAACTAGCGGCTCTGGGTGAATTCGCCATGAGCCGGCGCACAAGCCGTGTCAGCGAGTTGCTCCGTGAGGAGATCAGCGATCTCGTTCAGCGTGACCTCAAGGATCCCCGCCTTGATGGGACGTTCGTCTCCATCACCGAGGTGAAGGTGAGTCCCGACCTCCGCACCGCCGATGTCTTCGTCTCCCACCTCGGCAGCGCCGAGGAGCGCGATGACGCCCTCGCCGGCCTCCAGAGCGCCACTCCCTTCCTCGAACGCGAGCTGCGCCGCCGCCTGCGGATGCGGCGCACACCCTCCCTCCGGTTTCAGTTCGACCCCTCCATCGAGCGGGGCGCCCGCCTCGCCTCCACCATCGCCGACCTGGCCCGCGACCGCGGCGGTCATCGCGACCCGCCCGTCGAGTCGTGAGCCGCCGTCGGAAAGGCGATTCCGGCCTCACCGGCGTGCTCCTCATCGACAAGGAGCCCGGCTGGACCAGCCACGATGTGGTCGCCCGCGCCCGCCGCCTCACCGGCCAGCGCCGCATCGGCCATACCGGCGCCCTTGACCCGATGGCCACGGGCTTGCTCGTCCTCTGCCTCGGACGCGCCACCCGTCTCGTCGAGTACATGATGGCTAGCGAGAAGGCCTACAACGGCGAGATCGCCCTCGGCCAGGAGACGGACACCGACGACGCCGAAGGCCAGCCCACGCGCACGGGCGCAGTGCCCGAAGGTGATGTCGACGTCGATGCCATCGCCCGCCAGTTCACCGGCGAGATCATGCAGACGCCCCCTGTCTACAGCGCCGTAAAGGTCGAGGGCCGCCGCGCCTACGCCCTCGCCCGCGAGGGAGAGGCGCCCGAGCTGAAACCCCGCCCCGTGCGCGTCTTCTCCCTCCGCCTCGAGCGCATTGCCACCGACCGGCTCCGCGTCGACGTGCATTGCGGCCCTGGCATGTACGTCCGCAGCCTCGCTCGCGACATCGGCCGCGCCATCGGCTGTGGCGCCCACCTGGCCAGCCTGCGACGAACCGGCAGCGGCCCCTTCCACATCTCCCGCGCCGTACCCATCGAGGCGCTTGGCCCCTTCGTCGAGGCCGGCAAGCTCGATGAGGTGGTGCTCCCCGCCGATGAGGGCGTCGCCGAGAGCGCCGCCGCCATCCTCGCCACCAGCCACGCCGAGCAGCTGCGCAATGGCCAGATGGCCTGGGCGCGCGGCGGCTTTCTCCGGCCCGCCACGCTCGCCCGCCTCTACGGCGCCGATGGCTCCTTCGTCGGTGTGGGCCAGGTCGACGAACCTGGTCGCGTCCGCGCCCTGAAGGTCGTCGCCGGCGGCTAGGCCTCCCCTTCGCCTTCCCCAAGCACTTCCAGCAGCGCGCTGTGTACGAGGCCGTTCGTCGCCACCGCATCCTCCCCCGTCCCGCTCTTCCCCGACCACGTCGTCAGCCGTCCCCCCGCCTCCTCCAGCAGTACCGCGAATGGCGCGATGTCCCACGGATTCACGACGGGATCGATCATCGCCTCCGCCCGCCCCGCTACCACCGCCAGGTAGCCGTAGCAGTCGCCCCACGAGCGCAGCAGCCCAGCCTCGCCCACAAGCCGCTCGAACCCGTTCGGGGAGCGCCTCTGCAGGCTTCCAGGGCCGGTCGTCAGTACGGTCGACTCCCCCAGCGAGGCTGTCTCGCTTACGCGCGTACGCTCGCCGTTCAGGAACGCTCCCCCGCCCCGGGCAGCCCAGGCCGTCTCCCCCACCGCGTGGCAGGCGACCACCCCGAGCACGGGTACGCCGTCCCGTTCGAGCGCGACCAGGGTCCCGAACAGAGGCACATGGTGGATGAAGGTCTTCGTCCCGTCGATCGGGTCGACCACCCATCGGTGGCGTCCGTCCCCGGCCGACTCCCCCAGCTCCTCCCCCAGCACCCCGAACGCAGGCGTCTCCCTCGCGAAGAGCTCCCGCATCGCCTCCTCCGCCCGGCGATCCGCCTCCGTCACGGGTGTGCCGTCCGCCTTCAACTCGACCGTGAGGCGCTGCTCGTAGAGGGGCATCACGACCTCGCCCGCGATGGCCGCCGCCCTGCGCGCGATGCCGGTCAGTTCCTCCAGTTCCGGGTCCATCTGGCGAGTCTAGCGTCTGCACCTTCCTGCGGCCCGTCCCGGGTTGGTAACCACGCCGTAACCTGCCGTCGCCTAAACTGGGTTCATGCTGACCTTCGAGAGGCCGCGGGCGTGAGTGTGGGCCAGGCCATCCCCGCCATGGTCGGAGAACCGCCCGACGGTGACATCCAGCAGCGTTTCCTCTACGAGATGCTGCTCATCCGGCGCTTCGAGGAGAAGTGCGCGGAGATGTATACGCGCGGCAAGATCCGCGGCTTCCTCCACCTCTACACGGGCGAGGAGGCTTGCGCCGTCGGCGCCATCAACGCCCTCCGCGCCGACGATAAGATCGTCACTCACTACCGCGACCACGGCCACGCCCTCGCCCGTGGCATCGAACCCAACCGCATCATGGCCGAGCTCTTCGCTCGGGTCGGCGGCACCAACGAGGGCCGTGGCGGCTCGATGCATATCTTCGATGCCAGTCGCGGTTTCCTCGGTGGCTACGCCATCGTCGCCGGCCACATGCCCATCGCCGCCGGACTTGGCCTCGCCGCCCACATGAGCGGCGAGGACTGGGCCGCACTCTGCATCTTCGGCGATGGTGGAGTGGGCGAAGGCGAGTTCCATGAGGCCCTCAACCTCGCCGCCATCTGGAAACTGCCCGTCGTCTGGTTCTGCGAGAACAACGGCTACGGCATGGGCGTCCCCTTCGACGACTCCCTTGCCAACGACGTCTACAAGATCGCCGCCGCCTACCAGATTCCCAGCGTCCGCATCGACGGCATGGATGTGATGGAGGTCTACTCCGCCACCCAGCTCGCCCTCGCCCACGTCCGCGAGGGCAACGGCCCCTACTTCATCGAGGCCCTCACCTACCGCTATCGCGGCCACTCCATGGCCGACCCCGAGCTTTACCGCACGAAGGAAGAGATCGACGTCTTCCGCCAGCGCGACGCCATCCAGCGCCTCAAGCGCTCGATGATCGCCGACGGTCTCCTCGACGAGACCACCTACCAGGCCCTCGTGGCCCGCGTCGATGCCGAGGTCGACGCGGCCGTCGCCTTCGCCGATGCGAGCCCCGAACCCGGCCTCCACACCCTCCACGACCACATCACGAAGGAGTACGAAGGGGAGCCGGAATGACGGAGATGCGCATGCGCGACGCCATCCGTGAGGCGATGCGCGAGGAGATGCTGCGCGACGACCGTGTCTTCCTCATGGGCGAGGACATCGGCGCCTACGGCGGCTCTTACGCCTGCACGCGCGGCCTCCTCGACGAGTTCGGCCCCGAGCGCGTCCGCGACACGCCCATCTCCGAGTCCGGCATTGTCGGCGCTGGTGTCGGCGCCGCCCTCGCGGGCTTCATTCCCATGGTCGAGATCATGACCATCAACTTCAGCCTCGTCGCCCTCGACCAGATCGTGAACAACGCCTCCAAGCTCCACTACATGAGCGGCGGCCAGGTGAATGTGCCCCTCGTCCTGCGCATGGCCAGCGGCGGCGGCAGCCAGCTCGGGGCCACTCACAGCCACAGCCTCGAGGGCATGTTCGCCCACTTCCCCGGACTCACCGTCGTCTGCCCTGCCTTCCCCGCCGATGCCAAGGGCCTCCTCAAGCGCTCCTTCCGCGAGCCCAACCCGGTCGTTTTCATCGAGCACACCGCCCTCTACGGCACGCGCGGCGAGGTTCCCGAAGATCCCGACCACCTGGTCGAGTTCGGGCAGGCCTCGCTCGTGCGGTCCGGCAAGGACGTCACGCTCGTCGGCTACAGCGGCAGCGTGCACCAGTGCACGCGCGCCGCCGACATCCTCGCCGCCGAGCACGGCCTCACCGCCGACGTCATCGACCTGCGCACGATCCGCCCGCTCGACATCGCCACCGTCCTCCGCTCCGTGCGGCGCACCAACTGCGCCGTTGTGGTGGAGGACGACTGGAAGTTCGGCGGGTTCTCGGGGGAGATTGCCGCCCAGATCATGGAGCGCGCCTTCGACTGGCTCGACGCCCCCGTCGCTCGCGTCGCCGGCAAGGACGTGCCCATGCCCTACAACCGCAACCTCGAATACGCCGCCCTGCCCTCCGAAGAGGATGTGGTAGAGGCGGTGTTGGCGATGCTCTAGGAGGCGCTGGCAATGGCACTCGAAGTCGTGATGCCGCAGATGGGCGCCGACATGACCGAGGGCACGCTTGTGCGCTGGCTCAAGGTCCCCGGCGACACCATCGAGCGCGGCGACATCATCGCCGAGATCGAGACCGACAAGGCCACCGTCGAGCTCGAAGCCTTCGAGGCGGGCGTCCTCCGCCAGGTCGTCGCTGCTGAAGGCGATGTCGTCCCCGTCGGCGAGGTCATTGCCCTCCTCGGCGATGCCGACGAAGCCATGCCCGAGATCGAACGCAGAACTCCGAGCGAGAAACCCAATCCCCGAGCCGTCACCGCCCCCGCTGCCGATGGCACCGGTGGCGACCTCGACGCTCGCCGTGTGCGTGTCTCCCCCGTCGCCCGCCGCATCGCCGACGATGCCGGCATCGACATCGCCGAAGTCAAAGGCTCCGGTCCCGACGGCCGCATCCTCCGTCGCGACGTGGAGGCGGCAATCGCCGCTCGCGACCAGCACGCCCCTGCCGGCGTCCCCACGGTCGAGCCGGAACTCCCCCCGCCCCCGCCTTCGCCCGCCCGCATCGAGCCCCTCTCACGCATGCGCGCCGCCATCGCGCGCAACATGACCGACGCCAAGCAGCAGCAGCCTCACTACTACCTCACCGTCGACGTCGACATGACCGAAGCGATGGCCTTCCGCCGCCACATCAACCTCGTCCTGGGCGAGGAGCAGCGGGTGAGCGTGAACGACCTCCTCGTGCGTGCCTGCGCCGTCGCCCTCGCGACCCACCCGAAGTTCAACGCCTCCCTCGGCGACGAGGGCATCCAGTACCACCAGCAGATCGACATCAATGTCGGCATCGCCCTCGATGAGGGCCTCATCGCCCCCGCCCTGCTCGACGTGGCCGCCAAGCCCCTCCCCCAGATCGCGGAGGAGTCGAAGGCGCTTGTTGAGCGAGCCCGCGCCGGCCGCCTGCGCGCCGAGGAGTACTCGAGCGGCACCTTCACCATCACGAACCTCGGCGCCTACGGCATCGATGTCCTCGTTGGCATCATCAACGCCGGCCAGGCCGCCATCCTCGGTGCTGGCTCCGTCACCGAGCGCCCTGCCGTCGTCGACGGCGACCTCGCCGTCCGCCAGCTGATGACACTCGCCCTCAGCGCCGACCACCGCGTCACCGACGGCGCCGAAGGCGCCCGCTTCCTCAAGGAGATCCAGACCATCCTGGAGAACCCGACGCGGTTGGCGGTTTAGAGAAGAGACGGCTCTCGCTACTGTTCCCTGCGTATGACCATGTCCGCCGAGTTGACCTCCGCTGCCACCACGCTACGTGGAGCCTCGTAGCGCAGCAGCCACCGGCTCAGGATGTCCCGCCCCAGCAGCGACGGGAGGCCTCGGTTGTGTTCAGTGGGCACCGCTATCTCAAGGTCGACTTCGTACAAGTACAGGTGCTCCCGATCGGAGAACGTCAAGAGAGCTTCCGTCTGATAGTAGCGAGCCTCTCCCCCGATGCCCGTAGTGGATTCGGGCGCCATGGCCAGACCTCCGAGGTCGATGCCGAGAGCGTGCGCATCTCCGGGCATCAGGAAGGAAGTGTCGGCGCCGGTGTCCAGCAAGAACGTGATCCGCTTTGTCCTGGCTGCGTCCGGAGTTGTGACATGGCCGTCCAGGTATGGGCATCCGTTCGGATCTTCGACCCAGCCAACAAGCGCCATGTCAGAGGATCAGTTTTCCCTGCGGGTTGCTGACAAAACGGACATAGCACTCGCCTTCCCGGATGTCGCGTTCCTCCAACGTTGCCGTCAGTTCCTCAGGCGCGTCAGCCGCTACGATGTTCGCGGCGTCCGCGTCATCCTGGTGGATGGCGATCCATCTCTCCTCGTAGTCAGCCGTGATTCGGGTCTTGTGGGTTGCGAAAATCCGAGCCCCACGAGAAAAGGCCTCAAGCTCGCGAGCGCGCTCCTCAAGATCCCCGAACATCTCTCGAACTTCCGCTTCGGTCAGCTTCATGCCCATGCCTTTGTACTGTGACACAATTGCAGCGCCGCCCGCAACCCCTAGCCCAGCACCTTCCCCATCACATAGAACGGTGCGCCGCCGGGTGTGAACGCCATCTCTTTGACCACCTCAAACCCCAGGCGTCCGTACAGCTCGTGCGCGCGGCTGTCGGTGCGCGTGCTCAGGACGCACGTCGACTCCGGACGCCCTGTGAGCAGGTTGTCCACGAGCAGCGCGCCGATGCCCTGGCCCTGGAAGTCCGGATGGACCGCGATCTCGACGAGCTCGTAGGCGTTGCCCAGCCAGCGCTTGCGCGTCTTTCGGTCGAGTCCCCGCGCGACCGCATCGCGCCACCACTGGCCTCGTTGGCTGCGATACCCGTACGTCATCCCCACGACCCCGTGCGAGGGCGCCGCTGCCTCCTCTGCCTCGCCGAGCGCGATGAAACCCCGAAAGCCCTCACGGTCGCGGTGTAGGCGGCGCAGGCGGTAGCGAATCTCCTCGCCTCGGTCCGGGTCGTTGTAGGGAGGTGGTGCGAACGCCGCCGCGTAGACGGCGATGGCCCCCTCGAACAGGGGGCCACCTTCAGGAAACGGTTCGAGGCGCCAGCTCATCCCCGATACTGGATCTTCGCCCCGACACGGTCCTTGTTCAGCCGCTTGTTCAGGTGCAACCCCTCAAGGATGAACTCGGTACCTGCCGCCATCTCCCCGGGCGAATCCGCCTTTACGACTCTCAGCGCCTCGGCCAGCCCTTCAATGCTGTCCACCAGGCCCCGGTAATCGCCGCTTGCCGTCATCTCGCCCACCTCGACGGAGATGCCCGACTTGAAGCGCGCCACGATCGGCTCAAGGTCGCTCAGGTTGTAGAGCCGGTTGAATACCGCTACGACCGCGCCCTGGATCAGCTTCTCGATGATCTGTTCCTCGCGCCCGTCCTCGATCGTTTCCAGCTCCACCTTGCCGCTCAGCGTGGGCACCACGAACGGCAGGTCGCTCACGCGCGGGACGGCCTCCTCCTCGTCGTTGACGATTGCGCGGCGCAGCGAGTTGGCGAGCATGCTCTCGTAGTTCGCGATGCTCGCGCGAACGCTTACGCCCGAGCGCTGGTTCACATCGGGGCTGCGCCTCGCGAGCCGCGTGATCTCGGCGATGATCTCCGTCATGTAGCTCGGGACGCCTACGTTGAAGTCCGCTGGCACCGGGTGGTGCTCCGCGTGCACGATGTCGATCTCGTGCTCGATCTTCTGTGGGTAGTGCGTTCGCACCTGTGCCCCGTAGCGATCCTTCAACGGCGTGATGATGCGACCGCGGTTGGTGTAGTCCTCGGGGTTCGCAGTCGCCACCACGAACACGTCCAGCGGCAGCCGCACGCGGTACCCGCGGATCTGCACGTCCCGCTCCTCCATGATGTTCAGCAGGCCGACCTGGATGCGCTCCGCGAGGTCGGGCAGCTCATTGATGCAGAAGATGCCGTGGTTGGTGCGCGGTACCAGCCCGTAGTGGATTGTGAGCTCGTCCGAGAGGTAGCGTCCCTCCGCCACCTTGATCGGGTCCACCTCGCCGATCAGGTCAGCGATCGTGATGTCCGGCGTCGCCAGCTTCTCGCCGTAGCGCTGGTTGCGGTCGAGCCAGACGAGCGGCGCTGCGTCCCCCTGCTCCTCGACGATCTGGAGCCCCTGAGTCGTGATCGGAGCGAACGGATCCTCCGGGATCTCGCAGTCCGCCAGCACCGGGTACGCTTCGTCCAGCAGGCCGGTGAGCGAGCGGATGATGCGCGACTTCGCCTGTCCCCGCTCTCCCAGGAAGATGATGTCCTGGCCGGCCAGGATCGCATTCACGATGTGGGGAATGACCGTGTCGTCGTAGCCGTAGACGCCGGGGAACAGGTCCTCCCCCGAGCGAATCCGCGCGATCAGGTTCTTGCGCATCTCTTCGCGCACGGGCAGCGGCTGATAGCCCGACTCCCGCAACTCACCGATGGTCCTGGGACGCTCGACTGTGCTCACTCGCTGGCGCTCCTCTTCCGGGCAGCGGGCTCATGTTCCACCACGACAACGACGAAGGAAGCCGCCGCGCCGCCCGGGTTCGCCGCGTAGCTGCGACGGTCAAACTCACCCGGGACGGTATCCCTACCCTGAGGCGCCCATGATAGGGCGTTGCTCGCCTGTCAACCACGGGCCATCGGCGGCCCCCTTACGCTCCCTTGAACAGTCCCAACTGCTCCCCCGACTCCGTCGTCAGCTCCTCGATCAGGTCCGGACCGTCGTTGCGGACGCTGTTCACCCGCTGCGAGACAGGCCGAACCACCAGGTAGTCCTCCGGGGTGGGTGTCAGCAGCGACTTCAGTTCTTCGGGCTCCCGCTCGCCCTCGAAGATCCACTCGTCGATGCGGTCCTCCGGCAGGATGACGGGCATGCGGTCGTGGATGCGCCCCGCCAGCTCGTTCGGCGGGCACGTCAGGATCGTGAACGTCGCCTCCCAGCTTTCCTCCGTCGGACGCCACCACTCATACAACCCTGCGAACGTCAGCAGCTCCCCGTGCGGACGGTGGAACCAGAACGGCTGGCGGTTCTCCTTCGTCCCAACCCACTCGTAGTACCCGTCCGCGGGCACGATGCAGCGCCGCTTTCGGAAGGCCTCGCGATACAGCGGGCGCGTCTCCACGCTCTCCACGCGCGCGTTGATCCCCCGCGCCGCCTGCTTGCGGTCCTTCGACCCGTATCGCACCAGCCCCCACCGTGCAGGAAGCAACTCCCGGTCCTCCCGACGCATCCTTACCACGAAGTGCTCGTCCGTCGGCGCGATATTGAACCGCGCCTGCAGAGCCGGCAGCTCACCGGTCGCCACCCCAAACGCCTCCGCCACCGCAGCCGTGTCCTCAACCGTCATCGTGAACCGCCCGCACATGCCCCAAGGATAGGGGAGGGGCAGTTCGAACGTGCTTGATCGAAAAGCAGTACGTCGTTGTATGGTGGAAGCACTACGAGAACGGTCGGGGAAGGCTAGGCATGCCTCTAAGAATCAGGAATGAAGAGACGTGCCGCCTCGCGGCCGAGTTGGCGGAGCTCACAGGCGAAACCAAGACCGGAGCCATCACCGTCGCTCTCCGCGAACGGCTTGAGCGGGAACTGGATGAGAGGGAGGCCCACGCGAGGAAGCCTCGCGAGGTCGGGAAGCAGGTCGCGGCAACACTCCCCGAGAGTGGCGCTCCCTTGGCCGAAGGTGAGGAACTCTCCATCACGCACGGTGACTACCTCTACGACGAGCACGGCCTCCCAAAGGGAGGCGGAAACTTCGCCCTGACCGACATCGACCCCGCCTGACCAACAGCCAACAGCCACCCTGCTAGCATGGATCGCGAAGGGATTCACGCCGCATGACCGCCAGCCAGACCCGCGTTCCCCGGTCCAGCGAGATGCTGCACGACTACCTCCTCAGCGAGGAGCAGCTCGAGGCCATGTACCGCTACATGCTCCTTTCGCGCCGGCTTGAAGAGCGCATGATGACCCTCAACCGCCAGGGTCGAGCCGACTTCGTCATTGCCGGGGCCGGACAGGAAGCCGCGCAGGTTGGCGCGGGCATGGCGCTCAAGGCTGGCGTTGACTACGCCGCTCCCTACTACCGCGATCTCGGCGTCATGCTCGTGCTCGGTATGACCGCGCGCGAGGCCATGCTCAACGTCCTTGGGAAGCGTGACGACCCCAACTCCTTCGGAAGGCAGATGACCTCGCACTGGGGCAGCGCGGAGCGCCGCGTCCTCACCCAGTCCAGCGTCGTCGCGACCCAGCTTGTGCACGCTGTCGGGGTCGCGCTCGCGGCGAAGATGCGCAACGACCCGATCGTCGCCTTCGCCAGCTGTGGAGAGGGCAGCACCAGCCGTGGCGACTTCCACGAGGCGCTCAACTTCGCCGCCATCCACAAGCTGCCCGTCATCTTCTTCGTCGAGAACAACGGCTACGCCATCTCCGAGCGCACCGAGAAGGAGATGCCCGTCCCCCATGTCGCCGACCGCGCCTCCGCCTACGGTATCCAGAGCGCCGTCGTCGATGGGCTCGACGCCATCGCCGTCTACCAGACTGTGCGGCCAGCCGTCGATCAGGCCCGCCGAGGCGCGGGGCCGTTCCTCATTGAGGCCAAGTGCTTCCGCATGTGGGCCCACTCCAGCGACGACGACCAGCGTCGCTACCGTCCGCGCGAGGAGCTCGAGAACTGGACCCAGCGCGACCCCATCGCCCTCTTCCGCGCGCGTATCGAGGAAGACTGCCTCTTCCCGCCCGAGGACCTCGACGCCATCGAGACCGGTGTCGAGGTAGAAGTGCGGGCCGCCGCCAAGTGGGCGTTCGACCAGCCCGACCCAGTCGGCGAAGACGCCCTCGGCTTCGTCTACAAGGAGTCCGACGATGGCTGAGGTCAGCGTCCTCGAGGCCGTCCACGAGGCACTGGACGAGGCCCTTGGCGCCGACGACCGCGTCTTCCTCCTCGGCGAGGACCTTGAGGCGGGCGGCGTCTTCCGTGCCACCGACGGCCTCGCCGAGAAGTACCCCGGACGCATTCTCGACACGCCTCTCGCCGAGTCCTCCATCATCGGCATTACCATCGGGGCGGCTCACTACGGCCAGCGCCCCATCGCGGAGATACAGTTCGCCGATTTCATCCACGCCGGCTTCGACCAGCTTTGCAGCGAGGCCTCTCGCTGGTCCTGGCGCACGCGCGGCGAGCAGTACCTGCCCATGGTCGTGCGCACGCCCTGGGGCGGCGGCGTCCACGGTGGTCAGCACCACTCCCAGAGCATCGAGGCGTACTACGCCCACATGCCCGGTATCAAGGTGGTGGCGCCCTCCTTCCCGGCTGACTACCGCTCGCTCCTGAAGGCCGCTATCGCCGATCCCAACCCCGTGCTCTTCCTCGAGCACAAGCGCACCTACCGTCTCATCCGCCAGGAGCTCGAGGGTGCGCCCGCCGAGGACCGTATCGGCCGCTCGCGCATCACGCGCAGCGGCGACGACCTCACGATGTTCGCCTACGGCCTCATGCTCCACGAGGCCCTGGCTGCCGCCGAGGAGCTCGCGGGCGAGGGGATCGAGTGCACGGTTGTCGACCTGCTCACGCTCAATCCGCTCGACCAGGAGACCATCCTCGAAGCCGCCCGCGCGACCGGGAAGGTGCTCATCGTGCACGAGGACACGCTCACGGGAGGGCTCGGGGGCGAGATCGCCGCCATTATCGCCGAGCATGCCTTCGAGGACCTCGACGCCCCCATCCGCCGCCTCGCCGGCCCCGACATCCCGCCCATGCCCTTCCACGAAGCGATGGAGTCGTTCTTCATGCCCGACCGCGCGAAGATCGCCGCTGCCGCGCGCGACCTGGCGGCCTACTGATGGCCACGGTGACCATGCCCCAGCTTGGCGAAAGCGTGACCGAGGGCACCGTCCTCCAATGGATGAAGCAGCCCGGCGACACCGTCGCCCTTGATGAGTCGCTCTGCGAGATCGAGACCGAGAAGGTGTCTGCCGAGCTCCCCTCCCCGTTCGAGGGCACCCTCGGCGAGATATTCGCGCCAGAGGGCGAGACCGTCGATATCGATGCCCCCCTCTGCACGATCATTGAGGTGGCGGCATCCCCCCGCGAGGCCGTCGCCGCTCCCGTAGCGGAGCCTGCCGCCACGGCTGGAGAGCCGCCGCTGGCCGCCGCCGCGGACCACAGCCGTGCGGGTGTTTACTCCCCCGTCGTCCAGCGACTCGCTTCCAGGCACGAGATCGACCTCTCAGCCATCGCCGGGAGCGGCCGAGGCGGTCGTGTCACCCGCAAGGATGTCCAGGAAGTCATCGACGTCCGCGAGCGCGAGGCCGGCGCGGCCGCCGGCGCCCCGCCCGCCACGATGCCCCTCCCCGAGGGCGAGGTTGTTCCTGCCCCCGAGGTGGCTACCGTCGCCGCCGTCTCTGACGATTTCGACGTGGTTCCCCTCTCCGCCACCCGCCGCAAGATCGGGGAGAACATGGTGCGCTCCACCCAGGAGGCGCCCCAGGCCTGGATGATGGTCGAGGCGGATGTCACCGGGCTCGTTGCCCTGCGCACGCGTGAACGCCAGCGCTTCGCCGGCGTCGACCTGACCTACCTCCCCTACTTCGCCTCCACCGTTGCCCACACCCTCACCGACTTCCCCGCGCTCAACGCCCGCTGGCACGGCGATGAGCTTCGACAGTACCGGCGTGTGAACCTCGGCATCGCCATCGCGACCGACCGCGGCCTCGTGGTCCCGGTGGTGCCCAACGCCCGCGACTTCAGCGTGGCCGGCCTCGCCCGCCGCATCGATGACCTTGTCGCCCGCGCCCACGCCGGCAAGCTGCGCATCGAGGACATGGAGGTTGGCACCTTCACGGTGAACAACACCGGCGCCTTCGGCTCGATCGCCTCGAACCCGATCGTGAACCACCCCCAGATCGGCATCGTCACGATGGAGCGCGTCGTCCGCCGTCCCCTCGTCATTGAGGGCGACGCCATCGCCATCCGTTCGACGATGAACCTCTGCCTCAGCTTCGACCACCGCGCCCTCGACGGCGCCGAGGCCGGCGCCTTCCTCGCCGCCCTCAAGGAGCGCCTGGAAGCCCTCGGCTAGACGCGACTCAATCGAGCCAGTGGTGGGGGCGCGAGCGGAGTTCGCCGAGCCCCAGTTCGTCGCACATCGCCAGCCAGGGCTCGCGCGGTACGCCCAGCCACTCAAGGTCCGCGAACGTCTGCGGGATGGGCGCGTCGCGACGTAGCGTGGCCAGTTCCTTGAACAGGTCCGCATCCTCCCGACCTTCCCGCAGCGACCTCGCCAGCCGCCCCGCCCCCCGTGGCTTCACCCCCCAGTCGCCGTGCGCCTCCGGGATCTCCTCGAGGTGTACGTAGTGCGCGAGCACCGTCGCGGTCGACTTCGCCCCCCACCCAGGTAGCCCCGGGAAGCCGTCCGCGGCGTCGCCCACCAGCGCCAGGTAGTCGGGGATCGACTCCGGTCCCACACCGAACTTCTCGCGCACGCCCTCGGCGTTCATCGTCACCTGCTTGCGCCGGTCGAGCATGACGACGTGGTCGCCGTCGACGCACTGCGCGAGGTCCTTGTCGGGCGAGGCGAGGATGACCTGGTCGGCCTCATCCGCGAAGCGCGCCGCGCCCGAGGCCATCCCGTCGTCCGCCTCGAACTCGCGCATCCGCCACACGGTCACCCCCAGCGCCTCCAGCGCGTCCTCGGCCAGGGGGAACTGCGCGAGCAGGTCCTCGGGAACGCCGGAGTCCGTCTTGTAGCCCGCGTACAGCTCGTTCCGGAACGAGTGCACGACCGTGTCGGTCGCCGCCGCGATCGCCAGCGGCTCCTGCTCCCGCAGCAGCGCCAGCGTGCTCGCCGCGATGCCCGCGACGGCACCCACCTGCCGCCCGTCGGGCGCTGTCCGCGGGGGCGCGCCGAAGTACGAGCGGAACAGCTCGTAGGTAGCGTCGAGCAGCACGAGCCGCACGGCCCCGCTCCCCTAGCGCTGGTAGACGATGTCGTCCGTCGAGTGCTGCCCCTGCGTGAAGGCGGGCGCCCCCGGCCACGTCTCGGTGACCGGGTCGAAGCGCGTGTAGTCGTGCACAACCGTGCGATGCAGAATGCGCCACTCGCCGTCGCGTCGCTCGAAGCGATCGACATAACGCCCACCCCAGAGGAAGTCGGTATCGACCTTGCCCTCGCCGCTGGGAATCCGATGGCGCGCCAGGCAGTACGACTCGCACCAGGCGAAGTCGCCCTCGATGTCGATGATGACGTTGCCGACGCGGTGCTGCGTGAAGCGGTAGGAGCCGAGCCCGCGCGGGGAGCTCTCGGCGAACCCCTCGGGGGTTGTGTCGTCGCCGTAGCGCAGGACCGCATCGGGGTGGAAGCAGCTCTTCAGGAGCTCCGGGTCGATGCGATCGATGGCGCGCGCGTAGAGCATCAGCACGCGCGTGATGTCGCGCTCCGAGATGAGCGTGTCGAGGGTGGTAGGGCTGGCAGTCTCCGTGGCCATGATTCGTCTCCCGCCGCGAGGATGACCTGATTCTAGCCCCCACCCGCCGCCGCTGTTACGCCGGTCGACTCCGCAGGCTGAGACGCCGGGCCAACTCGTACCGCTCGTACCAGGGGGGACCGGTCGGCCGCTGCGGCGGACCCGCCATCGCGAAGAAGACGATTCCCAGCGCCGCGATCACGGCTAACACGGTGAAACCACGCTCGTAGGTCCCGAACGCGTCCGCCATGGCGCCCGCGATGATCGGCCCGGCCATCATCCCCGTCATCACGATGAGCGAGGAGAAGCCCATGATCTTGCCGAAGGCGGTGCGCCCAAAGTAGTCCGCCCGCAGCGCCTGCTGCATCGGTCCGCGCGTCCCCCATGCCAGCCCGTTGAGCACGGCGAAGAGCACGATCATCCAGAACCCCACCGCGAAGGTCACGAGCAGCAGGGCGACAACGTGCCCAACCATGCAGGCCGCCAGCATCACGCGCTTGTTCAGGCGGTCGCCCAGGTAGCCGCCACCCACCTGGCCAACGAACTGGAAGACCGTCATCAGCAGGATCACGAAGGCGGCCGTGTATGCCGAGTGCCCCAGGTCCTCAAGGTGCTCGACCAGGTGCACCATGAGCGCGCCGATGATGAGCACCGCCCCTGCGTGCCCGATCGAGATGAACCAGAAGGTCGGCGCACGCAGCGCCTCCCCCGTCGTGAAGTCCTCGTTGGCGGGGATCACCACGGGCCCGCTGCCCCGTGCCGCCGCCATGGTCTCGGGCGCCGGCTCCCCGTCGATCGTCTCGCCGCGATCCTCGGGGCGGTGGTAGATGAAAGTCGCGATGATCTGCCCGACGACAAAGATCAGCACGCCGGTCGCGATCGAGGTGTTCCGCCAACCGATCTCGTTCATCGAGAACACCACCAGCGGCGCCATGAAGCCACCGACCGCGAAGCCCGCCGACATGAGCCCCAGCGCCAACGACCGCTTCTTCTGGAACCAGTTGACGATCGCCACCACCAGCGTCACGAAGCCGGCCATGCTCGCGCCCACCGCGATCAGGAAGAACGTCAGAAAGAACGTGGTGACGGAGTTGATCTGGCTGAAGAGGAGGAAGCCCAGCGCCGTGGTGGTGATCCCGATGCGAATCATGATCCGCGGCCCGTACCGGTCGATCGCCCAGCCTTGCAACGGCCCCAGCAGGCCGCTCTCGATGCGCGTCATCGCGAAGGCCAGGGAGAACGTCGTCTTGCTCCACTCGAACTCGTCCTCCAGTCTGTTGACATAAAAGCCGAAGGACTGGAACATCAGCCCGCCGATGAGCACCTGAATCAGGGCCCCACCGGCGACCATCCACCAGCCGTAGAAAATCTTGCGTTGAGAGAAAGGGAGCTGGGGGCGCACTACCCCCAAAGATAAGCGTTGCCCGCCCTTCCCGCCGGAGAGCCGCTGTGTCAGCGCCCCGATCGACTGCGCGGAATGGCCTTCGCCCGCTGGGCTGCCCCACGACGGCGCGGTACTCCCGTGGGTGAAGCCAATGCCGACAAGTGACGGTTCCATGCCGCTACGGTGGCGTGACAGCGATCGGTCGGTGGGGCGCTGCTAGAATCGGAAGAGCATGCCCCTCGACCACATCGCCGTGCGCGGCGCCCGCGAGCACAACCTCAAGAATATCGACGTCGAGATCCCGCGCGACAAGCTCGTCGTGATCACCGGTCTCTCCGGCTCGGCAAGTCTTCGCTCGCCTTCGACACCATCTATGCAGAGGGCCAGCGCCGCTACGTCGAGTCGCTCTCCGCCTACGCCCGCCAGTTCCTCGGACTCATGGAAAAGCCCGATGTCGACCACATCGACGGCCTCTCTCCCGCCATCTCCATCGACCAGAAGGCCGCTTCCAACAACCCCCGCTCGACCGTCGGCACCGTCACCGAGATCTACGACTACATGCGCCTCCTCTGGGCGCGCGTCGGCCGGCCCCACTGCCCCACCTGCGGGCGGCCCATCGAGCGCCAGACCGTCCAGCAGGTCGTCGACGCCACACTCAGCTTCCCGCCCGGTTCGCGCCTGCTCCTGCTCGCTCCCCTCACCCGCGCGAAGAAGGGCGAGCACGTGCGACTGCTGGACGAGGCTCGCCGCCAGGGCTTCGTACGCGTTCGCATCAACGGCGAGGTACGCGACCTCGATGAGGCCATCGACCTCGACAAGAACAAGCGCCACGACATCGATGTCGTCGTCGATCGCGTGGTCGTCCCGGAGCCCGGCGAGAGCGACGGGGCCAGCTTGCGCCTGGCCGAGTCCGTCGAGACCGCGCTGGCAGCGGGGCAGGGCGTGATGCATGTCGCCACCGCCACCCGCTCCGGTGAGGAGCCCGCCCCCGAGCGCATCTTCAGCGAGCAATTTGCCTGCCCCTACGACGGCTTCTCCTTCGGTGAGATCGAGCCCCGCACCTTCAGCTTCAACAGCCCCCACGGCGCCTGCTCGCGCTGCACCGGCCTCGGCGTCGAGATGCAGGTCGACCCCACCCTCGTCATCCCCGACCGCACCAGGTCGGTCGCCGAGGGCGCGGTCGAGCCGCTGGCCAAGTCGCGCGGCGGCCAGACCTGGTACCAGCGACTCCTCGAAGCCGTGGCTGAGCACCATGGCTTCGGCATTGACACCCCCATCCGCGAACTCACCGAGGAGCAGCTCAACGTCATCCTCTACGGCAGCGGCGAGGAGAAGCTGCGCCTGCGTTTCACCAACGACTACGGCCGCACGCGCTACTACGACGCCCGCTTCGAGGGCGTCATCAACAACCTCCAGCGCCGCCACAAGGAGACCGACTCCGACTACGTCCGCAGCGACATCGAGCGCTACATGGGCGCCGTCCCCTGTCCCGGCTGCGAAGGCCAGCGCCTGCGCCCCGAGGCCCTCGGCGTCCGCATCGACGAGCGCACCGTCGTCTCGGTCACGAACGGGAGCATCACCGAGACGCTGCACTGGTTCGACACACTGGCCGCCCCCGACACGCCCCTGAGCGAGCGCGAGCAGACGATCGCCCGCCAGATACTCAAGGAGATCCGCTCACGCCTGCAGTTCCTCATTGATGTCGGGCTGGAGTACCTCACGCTCAACCGCGCTTCCGGCACGCTCTCCGGGGGCGAGTCGCAGCGCATCCGCCTGGCCACCCAGATCGGGTCCGCCCTCATGGGCGTCCTCTACATCTGCGACGAGCCCTCCATCGGCCTCCACCCCGTCGACGGGGACCGCCTGATCCGCACGCTCGAACGGCTGCGCGACCTCGGCAACACCGTCATGGTCGTCGAGCACGACGAGGCCATGATGCGCGCCGCCGACCACGTCATCGACCTCGGCCCGGAGGCCGGCCGCGACGGCGGCAACATCGTCGCCGAGGGCCCCCTCTCCGCCATCCTCGACTGCGAGGAGAGCATCACCGGCGCCTATCTCTCCGGCCGCCGCAGCATCCCCACCCCCGAGGCTCGCCGCCCCGGCCACGGCGAAGAGCTCGTTATCCGCGGCGCCCGCGAGAACAACCTCAAGAACCTCGACGTTGCCGTCCCTCTCGGGAAGTTCGTCGTCGTGACCGGCGTCTCCGGCTCGGGCAAGTCCTCGCTCATCACCGAGATCCTCGTGAAGCGCGCCGTCAATGTCCTCCAGAACGGCCGCCAGCGCCCCGGCGCGCACGACGCCATCGAAGGCTTCCAACACCTCGACAAGGTCGTCGACATCGACCAGTCTCCCATCGGCCGCACGCCCCGCTCCAACACCGCCACCTATACCGGCGTCTTCACCGTCATCCGCGAGCTCTTCGCCTCCGTGCCCGAGGCCCGCGCCCGCGGCTACAAGCCCGGACGCTTCAGCTTCAATGTGAAGGGCGGGCGTTGCGAGGAGTGCTCCGGCGATGGCTACAAGCTCGTCGAGATGCAGTTCCTCCCCGATGTCACCGTTTCCTGCGAGGTCTGCCACGGCCAGCGTTACAACCGCGAGGCCCTCGAGATCCACTTCCGCGGCAAGAACATCGCCGAACTCCTTGCCATGACCGTCTCCGAAGCGCTCGAGCTGTTCGACCGTTTCCCCCGCGTGAAGCGCATCCTCAGCACGCTCGAAGACACCGGCCTTGGCTACATCCGCCTCGGCCAGCCCGCCACCACCCTCTCTGGCGGCGAGGCGCAGCGCATCAAGCTCGCCAGCGAACTCGCCCGCCGCTCGACCGGCAGGACCCTCTACGTTCTCGACGAGCCCACCACCGGCCTCAGCTTCCAGGACGTGCACCACCTCCTCGACGTGCTCCAGCGCCTCGCCGACGGCGGCAATACCGTCGTTGTTATCGAGCACCACCTCGACGTGATCAAGTCCGCCGACTACGTCATTGACCTCGGCCCCTACGGTGGCGAGCGTGGCGGCCAGCTCCTCGCCGAGGGCACCCCCGAGGACATCGCCCTCAACCCCGAGAGCGCCACCGGCCGCTACCTCCGCCCCCTCCTCGAAGCCGCCGGCACCCTCCCGAAGCCAAAACGCCGTAGGCGCAAGCGCGAAGCCGAAACGGCTGTCGCGGGGTAGCTCCCTAGCGACGCACCCGGTACCGGAGGTAGACCTCGTCCGTCTCAGGGTTGGCGTGAGCCGACAGCAGTTGGAGGCGTTTCGCCTCGTCCCGCGTGAAGGCGCGCTCGCCCGCGACCGCCGTCAGCGTGTCCGCGCCCCCCACTACCACCGGCCCCAGTGTCAGGAACGCCTCGTCGACCGCGTCGAGTGCGTACAGCGCGGCGTAGACCGTCGGGCCGCCTTCGACCAGCAGGACCTCCGCGCCCAGCTCCTGACGCATGTGGTGCAGCATCGCCGCGAACTCGCGGTTCGCTGGCAGCGTCACGACGGGACGCCCCGTGGCCTCGATCGCCGCGCGACGTTCCCCTGGCGCGCGCTCGGATAGGTAGACGACGGCGGGAAAGTCGCGTGCTGTGAAGAAGGCGCGCTCAAGGGGCAGGTCGCCCCCACGGCTCATGACCGCTGCGATTGGGAGCCGCGGCTTCCCCCGCGCGAGCCGGATCGCCTCCAGCGCCTCGTCCCCCAGACGCGACGACGTGCCGCTCGCCCGCAGCGTCCCCGCCCCGTTCAGGACCACGTCCGCGTTCACTCGAAGCTCGCGCATGAGCCGCTGGTCGACCGGCGAGCCGATACCTTGCTCCGTGCCTTCGATCACGCTCTTGCCGTCCGCCGACATCACCATGTTGGCGATGACGTAGGGGCGTTCGGGAGGCGGCGCCGGCAGGTCGAGCGCCGTGTAATCGGGTTTGCCTGTCTCCCAGGCGTTGCTCATGGCAGGTCGTGCTCGCGCTCGACCTCGCGGTAGTAGCAGGAGACGTTGTTCGTGTGGCAGGTCGGGCCCACGGGCCGCGCCATCACCAGCAGCGAGTTGTCCTCGCAGTTCTTGTGCAGGCTCACGAAGTTCAGGAAGTTCCCGCTTGTCGCGCCCTTCTCCCAGAGCTCGTCCCGGCTGCGGCTCCAGAACGTCACGTGCCCCGTGGCATAGGTGTGGTCGAGCGATTGGCCGTTCATCCAGCCGAGCATCAGCACCTGGTTGGTGTCGATGTCCTGGACGATGGCGGGGATGCGGTTGTGATCGTCGAAGGAAAGGGGCATTGGGCCTGCTCCGGACTCGTGTGCGTTTCGCCTTCGAGGATACCGGAGGGAACCGCTGTGCTCGCGCCGGAGGCTACTCGCGTTCCGCCACCGGCCGCATGGGGATGCCCTGCTCCGAGAGCGCCGCCTTCACCTCGCGGATCGAGTACGTCCCGAAGTGGAAGATGCTCGCCGCCAGCACGGCGTCCGCCTTGCCCGCCGTCAGCGCCTCCGCCATGTGGTCGGGACCGCCTGCGCCTCCGGAGGCGATGACCGGAACGTTCACCGCCTCGCTCATCGCCGCCAGCATGGGGATGTCGTACCCGCTCTGGTGGCCGTCGGTGTCCATGCTCGTGACCAGCAGCTCGCCCGCGCCCCGCTCCACCACCTCCCGCGCCCAGGCGATAGCGTCCATGCCCGTAGGTGTGCGACCGCCGTGCGTGTAGACCTCCCAGCCGTCCCCCGTCCCCTTCGCGTCGATGGCCACCACGATGCACTGGCTGCCGAAGCGGTAGGCCCCCTCGTTCACGAGGTCCGGGTTGTCGACCGCGGCTGTGTTGATGCTGACCTTGTCGGCCCCCAGTTCGAGCATCACCTTCATGTCCGAAGTCGTGCGGATGCCGCCGCCCACGGTGAAGGGGATGAACACCTGGTCGGCGGTCGCCGACACCATGTCGTACACCGTGGCGCGGTTGTCCGAGGAGGCGGTGATGTCGAGGAACACGAGCTCATCGGCGCCTTCGGCGTCGTACAGCTTCGCCAGCTCCACGGGGTCGCCCGCGTCGCGCAACTCGATGAAGGAGACGCCCTTCACCACGCGCCCACGGTCCACGTCGAAGCAGGGAATGATGCGCTTCGTCAACATGCCGCCACCGCTTCCAGCGCCTCGGCCAGGGTAAAGCGCCGCTCGTAGAGCGCCTTTCCCACGATCGCCCCCTCGCAGCCCGTCTCCGCTAGCGCCCGCAAGTCGTCCGCCGTCGTGACCCCGCCCGCGGCCACGACCGGCACTGGCAGCGCCGCCGCGAACTCGGTCGCCAGCGCGACGTTCGGCCCTTCAAGCGCGCCGTCGCGGCCTACGTCCGTCACCATGATGCGGGGCGCCCCGCGCTCCACCATCTCCCTGGCGAGCGTGAGCGCGTTCGCTCCCGACCCCTCGATCCACCCCTCCGTCAGCGCCTCCCCCGCGCGCGTGTCGATCGCTACCACGATCATCCCTGGGAAGCGCTCGACCGCGAGGTTCACGAGCTCGGGGTTGCGGACCGCGGCGCTGCCAAGCTGGATGCGCATCGCCCCCAGCCCCGCCGCCGCCTCGATGTCCTCGATCGTGCGCAGCCCTCCCGAAACCTCGACCGGGATCGCGACCGCCTCGCAGATCGCCGCCACCTCCGCCCGGTTCACCGGATGCCCCTCGCGCGCGCCGTCGAGGTCGACGACGTGCAGCCGGGTCGCGCCCTGCGACTCCCATTCGCGCGCCATCGCTGCCGGGTCATCGTCGTAGACCGTCTCCTGGTCGTAGTCGCCGTACGTGAGGCGCACGCAGCGCCCCCCGCGGATGTCGATAGCAGGGATCACCTCGAAGCTCACGCCGCGCGCACCCACTCCGCGAAGTTCGCGTAGAGCGCGAGGCCAGCTTCGCCGCTCTTCTCCGGGTGAAACTGTGTCGCCACGACGTTCTCCCGTGCGAGCACGCTCGGGAAGGTGAGCCCGTAGGTTGTCTCCCCCAGCGCCAGCGAGGGGTCGGTGGGCGCTGGGTAGAAGCTGTGCACGAAGTAGAAGTACGTGCCGCTCGGAATGCCGTCTGTGATCGGGTGGTCGCGCAGCCACTCCACCTGGTTCCAGCCCATGTGCGGCACCTTCAGGTGGTCGAAGCCGAAGTGGCGCACGTTCCCGGGAAGCAGTCCCAGGCACTCCTGCCCGCCGCCCTCGTCCGAGTGATCCAGCAGCGCCTGCAGGCCCATGCAGATGCCGAGGAAGGGCCGTCCCGAGGCGACGTACTCCCGCAGCGGTTCTGTCAGGCTGCGCTCGCCGAGCTTCGCCATCGTGTCCGAGGCGGCCCCCACACCGGGAAGGATGACTCCGTCCGCGCGCTCGATGTCCGCCCAGTCCGCCGAGATGATCGCGTCGATCCCCACGTGCGCGAGCGCGCGCTCGACGCTGCGCAGGTTGCCGGCGTCGTAGTCCACCACCACCAGAACGGGATCGGTGACCATCAAGCCAGTGTACGGCCTCCCTCCGCTATCGCCACGGGTCGTGCGAGCGGTCGAGCGCCCGTGCCGGGCGCGTTAAGATCGACACCGGATGGCCCCCGAGAATCAGCACGAAGCGCGAACCCGCAGCGAGGAGCTGCGCTCGCTCATAAACCACCACAACCACCGCTACTACGTGCTCGACGCGCCCGAGGTCAGCGACGGCGAATACGACGAGCTGCTGAACGAGCTGCGCGGGCTCGAGGCTGCCTTCCCAGAGCTCATCACGCCTGACTCCCCCACCCAGCGAGTCGGCGCCGCCCCCGTTGAAGCGTTCTCCACGGTCGAGCACCGCGCGCCCCTCCTCAGCCTCTCCAACGCCACCACCGACGAGGACCTCGCCGACTGGCACCGCCGCGCCGCCGAGCGGGCCGGTCGCGACGACTTCGCCCTCACGACAGAGCCGAAGATCGATGGCCTCGCCATCTCCCTCACCTACGAAGGCGGACGTTTCGTGCAGGGCGCCACCCGCGGCGACGGCCGTCGCGGCGAGAACATCACGCCCAACCTGCGCACCATCCGCACCATCCCCCTCGTGCTCGCGGGCGACTCTCCCCCCGCCTTCGAGGTTCGCGGCGAGATCTACATGACGAAGAGCGGCTTCGAGCGCATGAACGCCGAGCGCGCCGAGCGCGGCGAACCGCTCTTCGCCAACCCCCGCAACTCCGCCGCCGGGGCCGTGCGCCAGCTTGACCCCACCATCACCGCCCAGCGCCCCCTCTCCATCTACGTCTACCAGGTCGGCTGGAGCGAGGGCCCCGTGCCCGCCAGCCACCTCGAACGCCTGCACTGGCTCGCCGGACTCGGCTTCCGCGTCAACGATGACGCCCAGCGGCACCTCGCCCTCGACGAGGTCTCCGAACGGGTCGCCTGGTGGGGCCAGCGCCGCGAACGGCTCGACTACGACATCGATGGCGTCGTCATCAAGATCGACGACACCGGGGAGTGGGACCGGCTCGGCGTCGTCGGGCGCGAGCCTCGCTGGGCTACCGCCTTCAAGTTCCCGCCCCAGCAGCGCACCACGAAGCTGCTCGACATCGCCGTGAACGTGGGCCGTACGGGCGCGCTCAACCCGTTCGCCGTGCTCGAGCCCGTCGTCGTCGGCGGGGCGCGCATCCAGATGGCGACGCTCCACAACGAGCAGGACATCCACCGCAAGGACGTCCGCATCGGCGACACCGTCATCGTCCAGCGCGCCGGCGATGTCATCCCCCAGGTGGTCGCGCCCGTGGTCAGCCTGCGAGACGGCAGCGAGCGCGTCTTCGCCATGCCCGAAGCCTGCCCTGCCTGCGCCACACCGATCGAGCGCGAGGAGGACGCCGCCGACTCCTACTGCCCCAACCTCGCCTGCCCCCAGCAGCAGGTGCGCCTCGTCGAGCACTTCGCCGCGCGCGGCGCGATGGACATCGAGGGTCTCGGCGAGCGCCTTTCGGCGCAGCTCTTCCGCGAAGGCCGCGTGCGTGATGTCGCCGAGATATACGACCTCACCGCGGAGGACCTCGCCCCTCTCAGGCTCCCCCAGCACCTTGGCGAGAAGCATGCCGCCGCGCTCGTGCAGCACTTCGGGAGTGTCGCCGCCGTTCTCCAGGCGGACGAATCGGCGCTCCGGGAGGCCGAGGGCGTCGGCCCGGTCGTCGCTCGCAGCGTCGCCCAGTGGGGCGATCGCGAGCGAAACCAGGCCCTCGTTGCCTCCTGGGAGGAGAGCGGCGTCGAGCCCGGCGGCGCCCAGCTCGCGCAGATCCGCATCGAGGACCGCCAGTTCGGCCCGAAGAACGCCGCCAACCTGATCGAGGGCATCCGCCTCAGCAAGGAACGTCCCCTCCCCAACCTCATCTTCGCCCTCGGCATCCGCCACACCGGCGCCGAGACCGCGCGCCTCCTTGCCGAGCGCTTCGGCGAACTCGACGCCATCCTTGATGCGGGCGAGGAAGCGCTGCAGGAGGTCGAGGGCGTTGGACCGGTCGTCGCGCGCAGCATCGCGCGCTGGGCCGAGCGCGACCTGAACCGTGACATCGTCACGCGCCTGCGCGAGGCGGGCGTGAACATGGAGGGCGAGATCGTGGTCCCCCTCCGCGGTCCGCTCGATGGCCTCACCGTCGTGATCACAGGCACGCTGGAGTCCATGTCGCGCAGCCAGGCGGAGACGCGCGCGAAGGACGCAGGCGCCTCCGTCAAGAGCTCCCTCTCGAAGAAGACCGATTTCCTCGTGACCGGCGCCGACCCCGGCGGCAGCAAGCTCACCCGCGCCGAAAAGCTCGGCACCCTCCTCCTCAGCGAGGAGCAGTACCTCGCCGTGCTCGATGAAGGCCCTCCCGCCCTCGAACGCTTCCGCGCAGAAGGTGAGGCGGCAGCCACCGAGTAGACCTGCCCCGAAGTGCCCCGACCGTCCACAATGGCGCGGCGATGAGCGAGACGCACCCGAAGGACACGTATACCCACGGCCATCACGCTTCCGTCGTCGCCCAGCACAGCCGCCGCACCGCCGAGGAGGCCGCGGCTTTCCTCATCCCGAGGCTGCGTCCTGGGATGCGCCTGCTCGACGTTGGCTGCGGCCCTGGCTCAATCACCACCGGGCTCGTGAAGTACGTGGACCCGGGCGAGGTCGTCGGCATCGACGCCGAGCCCGGCGTCCTCGAGACCGCGCGCGAACTCACCGCCGGCGTCCCCAACCTCAGTTTCGAGGAAGGGAGCGTCTACGGCCTGCCCTACGAGGACGGCTCCTTCGATGTCGCCTACGCCCACCAGCTCATGCAGCACCTCGCCGACCCAACCGCCGCCCTTCGCGAGATGGGCCGCGTCGTCCGGCCCGGCGGCTTCGTCGCCGCTCGCGACTCCGACTACCAGACCATGATCTGCCACCCTCGCACCGAGGCCATCGAAGAGTGGCGCGCCCTCTACACCGAGGTCGTGCGCCGCAACGGCGCCGACGCCAACGCCGGCCGCCGCATCCCCTCCTGGCTCGCCCGCGCCGGCTTCGAGCAGGTCGAGGTGTCCACCACCGTTGCGATGATGCGCGACCCCACCGAGGTCCTGAACTGGGGCGACTCCTGGGCCGAGCGCGTTACCTCCTCGGCCCTTGCCGAGCAGGCCCTCGACTACGGCCTCGCCACCCGTGCCGACCTCGAACGCATCGCCGCCGGCTGGCGCGCCTGGGCGCGGGACGAGGAAGCGCTCTTCCTGTTCGTTCACGTTGAGGGTCTCGCCGTCGTTCCCTGACCACCTTGCTCACAGGGTGCGCTCGTACGGCTGCCCTATACTGAGCCAAAGCGCCCAAACGTTAACGCAGGCGACGCTTGCTTCAGGACCGGTCCCCGTGGCACGACTCGGCCCCTTCTCGCGCCTCTTTAGCTTCCTGTCCCACGACATCGCGATCGATCTGGGGACGGCGAATACGCTCGTGATGGTCCGCGGTCGAGGCATCGTCATCATCGAACCTTCGATCGTCGCCATCGACCGCACCTCCAAGCGCATCCTCGCGATCGGCGAGGATGCCCAGCGCATGGTCGGACGCACCCCCGCCAACATCGTCGCCGTCCGCCCCCTGCGGGATGGCGTCATCTCCGACTTCGAGGTCACGGAGCGGATGCTCAGCTACTTCATCCGCGCCGTGCAGGACCGCACCTTTCTCGCCCAGCCCCGCGTCGTCATCGGGATTCCCAGCGGCGTGACCGAGGTGGAAAAACGAGCCGTGCACGACGCCGCCCTGAGCGCCGGCGCTCGCTCCTGCTTCCTCATCGAGGAGCCCCTCGCCGCTGCCATCGGCTCCGGCCTGCCCGTGATGGAGGCGGCCGGCTGCATGGTTGTCGATATCGGCGGCGGTACGACTGAGGTCGCCGTTATCTCACTCGGCGGGATGGTCGTCAGCCGCTCCATCCGCGTCGCTGGCGACGAGATGGACCGCAGCATCGTCACCTACGCCCGCCAGGTGCATAACCTCCTGATCGGAGAGCGCACCGCCGAGGAGGTGAAGAAGATGGCGGGCTCCGCGTCGCCCCTCGACAGTGAGGAATCGGTTACCCTCCGCGGCCGCGACCAGGCCACGGGCCTCCCCAAGGCGGTGGATGTCAGCACCATCGAGCTGCGCGACGCCCTTGCCGGCGCCGTCAGCCAGATTGTTGAGGCCATCCGCTCCTCCATTGAGGTCACGCCCCCCGAGCTCGTGAGCGACCTCATGGCCCACGGCATCGCCCTCGCCGGCGGCGGCGCCCTGCTGCGCGGGCTCGATCGCCGCATCAGTCAGGAGACCCGCTTCCCCGTCTACGTCTCCGAGGATCCCCTTCTCTGCGTGGTCCGCGGCGCGGGCGCGATCTTCGACGAGATCGAAGCGAGCAGCACCGTCGAGCAGCAGTTCGACTCGGGAAGGGCGCGGCGGTAGCCTCGAAACGGTCGCCGCATGTTGATCTTCAGTCGCTACACCTACTGGGCCGGGGCCATGATCGCCCTTGCCGTCCTCCTTGCCGTAGCAGGCCGCGCCGGCCTCCTCGATCCCGTGCAGGATCTCTTCCTGCGCGCGACCGGCCCCGCCGAGGAAGGAACTTCCTCGGTCTTCCGCCCTGTGGCTGACTTCTTCAGCGATGTCCGTGATCTCGACCGCCTGCAGGAGGAAAACCGCCGTCTTCTCAGTGAGAACGAGGCCCTGCGCAACGAGAACACCGCCCTCCGTGCCGACAGCGACCGCCTGAGGGAGCTTGAGGAGGCGTTCGTCACGGCCGACCCCTCCGCGGAGCGCCTGATCGCTGGCGTTGTCAGCCGCATCCAGGGACCGCTCACACGCGAACTCCGCATCGACCGGGGAACCAACCACGGCGTCCGCGAGGGGAACCCCGTCCTCTCCGTTCGCGGAACCCTGATCGGCACCGTTACGGAAGCGCTGCCCGGCAGTTCGTTCGTGCGCCTCCTGACCGACAGCCGCAGCAGCGTGGCCGCCCAGGTGCGTGGCAGTCCCGCCGATGGCATCGCCAAGGGTGATGGCGGCGCCCTTCGCTTCGAGCTTGTGGAAGGCGACGTGAACATCGGCGACACAGTCGTCACTTCCGGCCTGGGCGGCGCCTACCCCTCCGACATCCCCATCGGCGAGGTCACCTCCGTCCTCGGCGACCCGCAGGACCCCTTCCCCACCGTGCGCCTCCAGACCACCGTGCGCATCTCCACCACACGCACCGTGCTCGTGCTGATCAGCTTCACGCCCGCCCGCTTCGAGGTGAACGAGTGATGCGAGCGTTGCTTCTCGTGCTGCTGGTCCTGGCGACGGTGCTCGCGCAGGTGGCCATTGCGCCGCTCTTTCCCCTCGCGGCGGCGTTTGTGCAACTGCCCGTGGTCATGCTGCTGCTGCTGGCTGTCTTCGCGGGCCCGTATCCGGTCATGATCGCGCTCCCCGTGCTCGTTCTCTTTCTCGGCTTCTCCACGAATGTCGATTTCGAGTGGCTCGTCGTCGCCTATCTCCCCATCCTCCCCTGCGCCGCCTGGATCCAGCGCCAGCGCGTCATTCCGCAGACGCCCTACACCCTCGTCCTCCTGGTGACGGTTGCCGCGGGCATCTGGGCCCGTGCCATCCTTGCCGGCGCCGCCATGACCTCCGGCGCCAGTCCCGCCTTCGGCCCGATCTTCTCGGACATCCTGCTCCAGGGGGCCGTACTCGATGCAGTCGTGCTCTCGGTGGTGTACGGCACGTGCCGCTGGATCGGTTGGCCGACACGCTCCCTCGACCTCGAGCGGGCTGGATTCTGACCCATGAGTCTTGCTGGCGACCGCCGCGTCGACCCCGGCCTCAGCCGCAACCGCCCTCATGGCAACGTGGGTGTGCTGCGCATCGCCGTCGTCGTCCTCTTCCTCGTGCTTGGGCTGCGCCTCGCCCAGATGCAGCTCGTTGATGGCGCCGAGTACGCGGAGCGCTCCGAGCTGAACCGCATCATCGTCGACAGCGTGCGCCCTACCCGCGGCCTCATATTCGACCGCAAGGGCCGGCCGCTCGTGGAGAACAGCGGTGCCTTCACGGCCCTCATCACGCCCAGCTTCCTGCCCGATGACTCCGCCGACCGCTACCGCCTCTACCTCTACCTGGAAGACCTCCTCGCCGTTCCCGCCCTCCAGATCGAAGAGGCCGTCACGGCTGCCGAGGAGCGCGGTCAGCGTGACCTGCCCCTCGCCATAGCCCGCGCCCTCGACCGTGAGGTGGCGCTGATGCTCGAACAGGTGGCCGCCGATCTTCCCGGCGTGACTCTCTCCGTCGAGCCCCGCCGCCTCTACCCCGGTGGTCCCGAATTCAGCCACATCCTCGGCTACGTGGGCCAGCAGTCCCCCGAGGAGTGGCGCGTGCTCCAGGACGACGGCTACGCCTTCAACGAGGTTGTCGGGAAGGTCGGCGTCGAGGCGCGCTACGAATCAGTCCTGCGCGGCGTCCCCGGACGCGCCACCACGGAGGTCGACGCGCTCGGCGATCTCGTCTCCACCATTGAGAGCAAGGACCCCGAAGGTGGCCAGGGCCTCGTCCTCTCCATCGACTCCGACCTGCAGCGGTACGTCTACGAGCTGCTCTCCAACACGATGGGCGAGGCGACGACCGCGGCCGCCGTTGTGATGAGCCCCGTCACGGGCGAGGTCTACGCGATCGTCTCCGTCCCCACCTACGACAACAACATCTTCTCCCTCCCCGATCCGGGCGATGCCTACCAGCTCCTCCTGGACGACCCCCGCATTCCCCTCCTCCACCAGGCCCTCAGCCCGGTCGCCCCTGGCTCAACCTTCAAGATCATTACCGCCGCCGCCGCCCTCCAGGAGGGCAACATCACGCGCAATACGCGGCGCACCATCGATAGCAGGGTGCTCGAATTCATCGGTGAGGACGGCCAGACCTACTACTTCTACGACTGGCGCGTTCACGGTGAGCTCGACCTCATCGGGGCGATCGCCTGGTCGTCGAATATCTACTTCTACATGGCCTCCTGTGGCATTCCCCAGGAAGGCATCGCGGGCCTCGGGTCGAACACCGAGCAGTCCGCCATCGTCCTCGGCTACTACGCCCGCAGCTTCGGCCTCGGCCAGGTGACGGGCCTCGACATCGCCAGCACGGAGTCGCCAGGCGTCATCCCCAGCCCCGAGTGGAAGCGCCGTGTCCGCCGCGGTCCCCTCTTCAACCCCGAGGACCGCGGCTGGTACCTCGCCGACACCTGCTTCATGGGGATCGGCCAGGGCGACGTGACCGCCACCCCCCTCCAGATCGCCGTCGCCACCGCTGCCATCGCCAACGGCGGCTACCTGCTCCAGCCCTACGTGACGAGGCAGGTCCTCGCCGCCGATGGGTCCGTCGTCTCCACCACCGAGCCATCCTGGGAGCGCGTGCCCGTCGATGAGGAGCACCTCGCCGTGATCCGTCAGGGCATGCGCCAGTCAGTCATCGAGGGCGCCGCGATACGCGCCGCCCTCCCGGACACGCTCGTCGCCGGCAAGACCGGTACCGCCGAGTTCGTCGACCCCGAGGACGGAGAAACGAAGGATCGCGCCTGGTTCACCGGCTTCGCCCCCTACGACAACCCCCAGGTCGTGGTGACCGTCTTTTACAACCTCGGCGTTGGCGGAACAAAGGCCGCGCCCGTCGCCGCCGACATCATCGGCTACTTCCTGGAGAACGTGGAACCATGAGCGGCTTTGGCGTTCAGGGTTCCCTCCGCGCCTGGGACCGCTTCGATGCGATCCTGGCTTTGACTGCGCTGGCGCTGGTCGGATACGGGCTGGTGCTCATCTACAGCGGCAGCCTTGGCTCCTACGATGGCCCCGCCGCAAGCCTCCAGAATCCCGTCGTCCGGCAGGGGCTCTTCGCCCTCATCGGCGTCGTCGCGATGTTCATGGTGTCCCGCCTCGACTACCACCTCCTCCTGCACTACTCCTGGTGGCTCTACGGGGGCTCCATCCTCCTGCTGCTCGCGCTCATCCCCATCGGCCAGACCGATTTCGGCTCGACCCGCTGGTTCGCCCTTGGGCCGATCCAGTTTCAGCCCTCCGAGTTCGCCAAGCTCGCGACCGTGCTCCTGCTTGCCCGCTTCCTCAGCGAGCAGGGCGGCGACGCCCGCGACCTGCGCGTCCTCGGCGGCTCGCTCGCCATCACCGCGCCCGTGCTCCTGCTCATCTTCATCCAGCCCGACCTCGGCACCAGCATCATCTTCTCCTCCATCTGGCTGGGGATGGTCGTCGTCGCCGGCATCCACCGGCGCCACCTGCTTTTCTTCGCCGCCGTCTTCATCGCCATCCTGCCCTTCGCCTGGACCTTCACCGTGGCCGACTACCAGATCGAGCGCATCTCCGTCCTCCTCAACGCCGAGGAGGACCCGCTCGACGCCGGCTACAACCCGATCCAATCGCAGATCGCCGTCGGCTCCGGCCAGCTCTTCGGCAAGGGCCTCACGAACGGGG
The DNA here is from genome assembly GCA_965262975.1 of Tepidiformaceae bacterium. GTDB lineage: Bacteria > Chloroflexota > Dehalococcoidia > Tepidiformales > Tepidiformaceae > UBA2991. Next base: position 213,119 of record OZ253575.1, read on the forward strand.
AGCAGACGCAGCTCGACTTCCTCAAGGTGAAGACCAAGGACTTCATCTTCAGCGTCCTCGGCGAGGAACTCGGCTTTGTCGGCGCCATGGCCCTCTTCGCCCTCTTCATCCTGTTATTGATGCGAGGGATTCGAGCCGCCCAGATCGCGGGCGACATACCCGGTCAGCTCGTGGCCGCCGGGATCGTGATCATGATCCTGATGCAGGCCTTCATCAACATCGCCGTCAATCTCAGCATCTTCCCCGTCACCGGCCTGCCCCTGCCCTTCGTGAGCCAGGGCGGGAGCTCCCTTGTCACGCTCTTCCTCGGCCTCGGCCTGGTCCAGAGCATCGTCATGCGACACCGCGCCTACCGCCAGTTCTAGAGCCGCCGCCAACTGTGGCCGTCCGGACGCCATGTCCCGCCCGCGAAGGGCAACGAACGGCGCTACCTGACGGCTCACGTAGCGCGTACCCTGCGCGGCGCGAACCGCGTTCCAGGGGGTACACCGTGTCCAGCCAGGAGCATCCGCCCACCCAGTCCGAGGTTCTCGGCTACTTCGACTCGCTCTCCAACTGGGGCCGCTGGGGCGCCGACGACGAGCTCGGCGCCCTGAACTACATAACGCCCGCGAAGCGCCTCGAAGCCGCCGCCCTTATCCGCGAGGGCATCTCCGTCTCCTGCGCCTGGGACATCGAGACCAGCCCCCGCGCCGATCACATGTTCGGCGCCCCCCAGCGCTACATGGTCGCCACCGGCCGCGACCCCCTCGAATACGGACGGGGCGGCGCCGCCCTCGAGGTCATGAGCCTCGCCTTCCACGGCGTCACCATCACCCACCTCGACGGCCTCAGCCACATCTTCTGGGACGGCAAGATGTACAACGGCAAGCCCGCCGACCTCGTCAACGCCCAAAAGGGAGCGGAGCACCACGCCGTCACCGCCCTCGGCGACGGCATCGTGACGCGCGGCGTCCTGCTGGACATCCCCGCCCTCGACGGACGCCCCTGGCTCGACCCCGGCGAGGGCGTCTTTCCCGAGCACCTGGAGGGCGCCGAGGAGCGCCAGGGGGTGCGCGTCTCCACCGGCGACATCGTCCTCCTCCGCACCGGCAAGGGCCGCCGCCTGCGCGAGGAGTCCGACCCCCCGCGGTCCTCGGGCGGCTGGCATGTCGCCTCCCTCCCTTGGCTGCACGAGCGCGAGGCCGCCGTCATCGGCGCCGACACCGCCCAGGAAGCCGGTTCTCCCGGCTACGAAGCCATCCCCGTGCCCGTCCACATGATCGCCATCACCGCCATGGGCCTCCACCTCGTCGACAACTGCGACCTCGAAGCCCTCGCCCAGACCTGCCAACGCCTCAACCGCTGGGAGTTCTTCCTCAGCATCCAACCCCTCCGCCTGGAAGGCGGCACCGGCAGCGCCGTCAACCCCATCGCCGTCTTCTGAATGTGGGGTCAGTTGTCCTTGGGGCAACGCATGAGTGCTCCCGAGAACGGCTTCAATGGCAGGAACCGAAGCCGCACCGTCAGCCGGTCTTGCCGCTCGGCGACCGTCAGCGAGTCCGTTGACGCGGGTCAAGCCAGTCGCGAGTGGCATCGCCGAGGACGTTGAAGGAGAGCACGACGACCGTGATGGCAACACCCGCCGAGATACTCATCATCGGCTTGCTATCGAGAAACGCCCGGCCTTCGTTCACGATCTGGCCCCAGCTTGGACCAGGCACGCTGAGGTTGAGAAACGCCAGGCTCGCCTCGGCCAGGATATTCGCCCCGATCGAAATCGAGAAGATGACGATGATTGGGTCGATAACGTTGGGGAAAAGATGCCTCACGATAATGCGCAGTCTTGAAGCTCCGACACTGCGCGCAGCCTCAATGAACATCTCGCTTCGCGTCCGCATGGTGGCTGCCCTGATGATTCGCGACGCCGAGAACGTCACCAGGATCGATAAGGCCACCATGGTGAGCACGAAGCTGCGCTCGCCTACCTGAACAATCAGCAGCAAGAGTACGAGAGGCGGGAAGGCGATCATCGCGTCGACGAACCGCTGGAGAACCAGATCGAACTTGCCTCCCGCAAGGCCCGAAATGAGCCCGATGATGCTGCCGACGATGCAGCCAAAGAACGCCGCTCCCACCCCGATCGGGACGGAGATGCGGGAGCCGTGAATCAGCCGCGTGAGGAGGTCGCGGCCGCGCGTGTCCGTCCCCAGCCAGTGGTCTCCCGAGGGCCCTGCCAGGAAGGCCGTGCGGGTTTCGTTGAGTGCCTCTGGAGCACTGCTCTTGGGATCGTAGTCGGGGTTCGGCTGGGTGAAGATCTGGTCCTTCGTGTACGGAGTGAGGGTGGTGCCTAATGCGACGACAAGGAGGGTTAGCACGATCACGACCAAAGCGACGGCGCCCGGGACGTCGTAGCGAATGAGTCTGTTGACCGTCTCGCTCAGGCTGCTCCGTCTGGGAGCCAGCATCTCCGGGACAAGGATCCCTTCACCTGCCTCCTGCGCCAGGCTCCGTCCCATGTCATCAACCCTGCTCGGCATATCGGCCATGGCCTCCCTCAGGCCTCACTGGCTTCAACTGAGACACGCGGATCGAACACCGCCGCCAGGATGTCGACGACCAGATTCGCGAACACGACGATGGCTGCGATTGTCAGCGCCAGGGTCTGGACCATCGGGACATCCCGGCGACCAATTGCGGTGATCATCGCCTGGCCCATCCCGGGAATATTGAACATGGTTTCCAGGATGATCGTTCCACTCAGGAGTGACGCTAGCAGAAGGCCAATCATGGTAATGATGGTCGCGAGCGAACTTCGGAACCCATGGCGAAGCGCAACAGTGGCCTCAGTGAGCCCCTTCGATCGTGCCGTTCGAACGTAATCGGTCCCCATGACCGCGATCATTTCGGAGCGCACGAGGCGCATGAGGATCGCGCCAATACCGGCGCCGCCCGCGAGGGCCGGTATCAGGAACAGTTGCAAGCTGCCCCAGGGGTCTTCCCAGAACCCTGGATAGCCGAGGATGTCCAGCTCAATGATGCCCGTCTCAAGCACAAACAGTGTGCCGATCGTTGCCGTCCAAAAGATGGGAGCAGCCAGGCCAAGCATGGCGAAGATGCGAAGGGCGGCGTCCAGCCGCGTGCCCTTCTGCCAAGCCGACAGGCATCCGAGCGGGATTGCCATGACGAGACCGATCAGCAGGATCATGGCGCCGAGCTGGAACGTGTAGGGGAATGCCTCGCGGGTTTCCGTGACGGTCGACTTCCGCGTGGCGAGGGAGATCCCGAAGTCCCCTCTAACGAGATCCCGCAAGTAGCGTCCGTACTGCTCCGGAATGCTGCCGTGCAACCCAAGCGCCCTCCGCGCTTCGGCCATCAGGTCCTCGACGGACTCACCTTCAACTCCCGCCCCTCCGAACTGCCGCAAGGCAACCTGCTCGGCTGCGAAATCCCCGGGCAATATGCGCACGGAGATGAACACGAAGGTGAGGAGGATGAATATCACCACCAGGTTCAGGAGGATCCGCCGGATGATGTAGGTGGTCACAGCCCTACACAACCAGTGCCCATGCACGGCTCTCGATCAGTGCAGACAGCGTGCCGTCGGCGCATGGCTGGGAGGCCTCCCGCTGCATGTACCCGGGGCGACTCCGCTGATTATGCGCCCCCGCGGCCTGCGAAGGACGGGTCGCTCTGATCAATCCAGGAGCGGAAGGTCACGTTCCGGTACCAGTAGCTCCACCACGGATGGATATCCATGTTCAGGTACGGCCACTTGAGGTAGCGGTACGTCCCGCCCGCGAGGCAGTCGGAGCCACCGTTGGCATCCTTCAGGAGAATTCTCTGGGCCTCGTGGATGTCTCGGATCGCAGCCTCCCGGTCCAGCGTCGAGCCAGCGTTGTCGATGAGCGCATCCACCTGAGGGTCGTTGTACTTGGCGAAGTTGATGCCGCCTGTTGAGTGGTGCGAGAGGGTGAACCGGTTCCTCGGATCGGGCGAAACCCAGGCGCCCAGGGAGCCGAGGTGGGCGGTGAATGTTTCGCCCGTGAGGTAGGGGAAGAGGCTCGTTCCGGGAACGAACTCGACCTCGGTGTCGGCATCCAGGTTCTGCTTCATCATCGCGGAGAACCACTCTGCTGCGGCGGTACCCTGGGGGCCTTCGGTGATCACGAGCGGTACGGGGCCAATGTCGGCTCCGCCGCCGGCCTCCCAGAGCGCCCGCGCTTCCCGCAGGTCTTCTTCCTTGTCTACCCTGTAGCCGGGTGTCTGGGCGAGTTCCTCCTGCGGGATCGCCCACTCGGCGTAGGGCCAGGGTATCGGCCCATCGGGGCGCCCCTGCCCGCCGAAGTCGGAGTCGATCACCGTCTTCCGGTCGATCGCCATGAAATACGCCTGACGGAGGGCGGGGACGGCGAAGGGCCCTCGCTGGAAGCTCATGATCAGGGCGCGGTTGTTGTTCGGATCGCCCGCATCCTGGACTTCGAGGTCGGGTACCGACTCCACGAGCGACTGGATGAACTGGAAGGGGTAGGGGTTGCCGGCGTCGAGGGAGCCGCCGATCCAGTCGAGCTGTTTCTGCTCGAACGCCGCGCGCCGCGCATTGACGTCGGGGGGCAGGAAGGTGTTAAGGATGGTGTCGAAGTACTGGACTTCCTCGCCTGCTTCTTTGAGGAACCAGTCGGGGTTCCGGACGGCGCTGCTGCGGCCCTCAGGGTCATACTCCTCGACGATATAGGACCCGGTACCGACGATGACTTCCTGTGACCGAATGTTGGGATCGGCCTCGATCTGCTCAGCCACGTCCCGGTACATCATGACGTTCTGGCTGCCGCACATGCCGTCGAGCCAGGTTGCCTTGGGGCCGTTCAAAACGATCTTCAGGGTCTGATCATCAACGACTTCGAAGCTATCGACGTGTCGGTAGACGGTGCCGTACAGGGCAAAGTCCGTCCCAATGTCGCCGTTGCTCAGTTCGCGGGACACCTGGCGCTGAAGGTTCCAGGCAAGGTCATCCGCCGTGAAGTCTCTTCCGTTCGCAGGCGCCTTGTTTTGCCACTTGATGCCGGGACGAAGTTTGAACACGTACGTCAGTTCATCCGGCTGTTCGGGCAGGGACTCGGCCATCACGCCACGGACGCTTCCAACGTTGATGTCGTCGTACGACACCAGCCCGTCGTAGGCGTAGGTGATGATGCCTCCGGCAGTGACCGCCCGGTGCTGGTCCATGCTGAACGTGCCGCCGCCGAGGGCGCTGTAGAAGCTGCCGTCTTGAGGCCCCGTGGGCCTGGCGGTTGTCGCAGCCTCGGTGGCCTCTGGAGTGCTCTCGGCCGTGGCCTCTTCCGCGGTCTCCGGTGGTTCCTCGTCATCGCCACAACCGACCATGGCCGCTGCGGCCACACCACCGGCGCCGAGGGCGGCTCCCTTCAGGACGGTCCGTCGGTTGAATCGCTGCCTTGACCTGAGTGAATAGCTCATGAACCCCCCGCTCTCTTCCCGACTGACTTCAGCCAGGGCGGCATTCAGCCGGGTGTCAGTAAACACTTATTCCACAAAACGTGTCAAGGGAATTCTTGCATGGCATCTGCAGGCCGGCCTGTGGTCACCGCAGCAGTTGTGGACGCTTCGCAAGGCGCTGCCGGGACCCTTGCGATCGGGAAGAGTTGGTCACCTTGCTCCGATGGCCGGTGGGGTGTCGGGAGACCCAACGCCGGGCGCTCTGGGCGCAGTGGGGCAGGAGCAGCATGGGCCTTAACCTGCCGTTCAGGCCTCGGCGACTTCGTCTCCCGGGCCGTCCGAGTCCCGCCTGGCCATGCCTCGGACGACAAAGTCCGCAACTCTCGCTGCGTGCTCCCGAGAGCTGGTCTCCGCGTCGGGGGCGATCCCGAGCCGAGCGTGTGTTCTGGGGAGCATGCCGCTATAGCAGAAGCCCATAGTAGCGACGGTAGTGACGAAGAATTCGAGATCAACGTCTGGATCGATGTCGCCATCACGAACCGCTTCGCAGAAATCCGACTGCAGAAGTGAAATGATGTCCTCGTCCGTATCTATGGCGATAGAATTCAAGACCGCCCAACCAGATGCCAGTTCCCACCTGGAGTAACCAAGGTATCCGGCGTGTCCCTCGAAGGCGAGTATGTTGGCTTCAACAAAGGCACGTAGTCGTTCGATTGGTGGCAGTTCTCTGGTTTCGATCTGTCTATCGCTAATAGACGAAAGGATCTCGCTGAAATTGTGCCGGGCGACGGCCTCGTAGAGCCCAGATTTGTCTTCGAAGTAGTGGTAGATCATGCGAACGCTCAGCCCCGAGGCTGTCGCGATATCGTTGATCCGGGAACCGGCGTATCCCTTCGTCGCAAACTCTCGCTCGGCGGCGTCCAGGATTCTCTGCCGCGAGCCGTCACCGTAGCGGCCTGCCTGTCGAGTGCTCACGAGTGTTGCCCCCGGGGGAAGCGGTCGACGAAACGTGTTCCCGACGTGCTTCGCGCAACGTCTTCGCGCAGTGCTCGGTCAACCAAGGTCGAGGGCATGTCCCTGCGCTACCCGGAAGGAAGGTTCGGGGAGATTCGGTCCGCGGTCAAGGCGAGGCCGGCGGGCTTGGCCCGCCGGCGAGACATCGGTAGCGCTCCCGCTACCTTGTGAAACCGGCTCCCATGCGAGCTTTCCGGCGCTCCCCGATCGGGCCGCTCCCGATAGCGTTTTCCGTCGGTGCTCCGTGCCTTGACACGCGAATGGAGTAAGTGTTTACTTCGGTATCTCCAACCCGGGCAAGGAGCCTGAAATGACCAGCTACGACATCGTCATCAAGCAAGGGACGATCATCGACGGCCTGCGCACGCCGCGCTTTGTCGCTGATGTAGGCATCCGCGACGGCCGCATCGTCCACATCGGGAAAATTGCCGCAGCCAGTGGAGAGACTGTCCTTGACGCGGAGGGCCTGATCGTGGCCCCCGGCGTCGTCGACCTGCACACCCACTACGACGCACAAGTCTTCTGGGATCCCTACTGCACGATGTCGTCGTGGCATGGCGTGACCTCGGTCGTCATCGGGAACTGCGGATTCGGCCTGGCGCCGGTGGATCCCGAGGCCCGCGACCGGGCGATGCTGACCTTGTCTCGCAATGAGGCGATCTCCCTGGACTCCATGCGGGAAGGACTGCCGAAACCCTGGCCCTGGGTCAGCTTCCCCGATTTCCTGGATGCCATTGATGCGACCCCCAAGGGGGTCAACATGCTGAGCTACGTCGGGCTCGCTCCGGTCATGACCTACGTCATGGGGCTGGAAGCCGCCAAGAACAGGCCCGCCACCAGTGAAGAGAAGTCCCAGATGGCGGCGATCCTGGACGAGGCGCTGGAGGCGGGCGCCTGTGGGTGGTCGACCCAGTGGTCTGGCGAGAACGGCGTTCAGCTGGATTACGATGGTACCCCCATGGTCACCGATACCATGGCGGAGGAGGACCTCTACGTCTTTGCGGAGGTGCTGGGCAAACGACAAGAGGGGTTCATTCAGCTCACCGGAGATGGCGGTCGAGGACCGGAGGAGGCTCGCCGCATCCAGGAGCGAATCGCCGAGATCAGCGGCAGGCCCGTGCTCTACAACGTGCTCGCGCTGGGCGTTGATCAGCACGGCCAGGCCACAAGCAATCACCACGAAGTCATGCAGTGGCTGGACGACGCGAATGCCCGCGGGCGCCGCATCTTCGGTCAGGCGGTAACCGTCCCGCTCGGGTACGAGTTCACCCTCGAGGACTGGAACCTCTACGACACGAGCCCGATCTGGCGCGAAGCGACCCTGGGCACGGTCGAAGAGCGGGCGGCGAAACTCCGCGACCCGGAGCGGCGCGAGGCTATGCGAGCGGAGTACGACGCCGGCCAGCACCGCGGCGCGCCGTTCGCGGGCACCATCGCTCAGCTCACTGTCGAGTCGGTGAGGGAGGGGGAGTTGGAACCGTTCGAAGGGTTCACCGTCGCCGAGATTGCCGAGCGCGAACAGAAGCACGTGGTCGACGCGATGCTCGATGTGGCGGGCACGAAGCTCGACACGACGTATGTCACCCCCTGGCAACCGATCGATATGGTCGAGATGAAGCGGCTCGCCAACTCCCCCTTCGCCCTGCCAGGGACGTCCGACGGAGGCGCCCACACCAAGTTCCTGACGATGGCAACCTACCCGACGTACTACCTCGCAACGCTCGCGCGAGACAACGAGATCATGGACCTCGAGCAGGCCCACTGGCGTCTGAGCGCCTACCCAGCCCTGGCCGCCGGATTCAAGGATCGTGGCTGGATTCGCGAGGGAGCCCCGGCGGACATCATCGTGTACGACCTCGACGAGCTAGAGATCCTTCCCCGCGAGATGGTCTACGACCAGCCGGCCGGTTCATGGCGTCGCATCCAGCGGTCGCAGGGGTACCGGTGGGTCATGGTGAACGGCGAGATCACCTTCGAGGATGGTGAGTCCACTGGCGCCACGCCGGGCACCCTCCTGCGGCACGGCGCGGCCACTCCGGCCTGAGGCTGCGGCCCGGGGGAGCGGGGAACGGAAGGAGAGCTGGAGTGGACCGAAGCGAGGCCGGAGAGTTCGTACAACGCTGGGCGAATGCCTGGAGCACGCCCATGCGATCTGCCGAGCTCGCGGCTCTTTACACCGACGGCGCGTCCACGGGCGGGAGCATCCGGCCTCCAAGTGAGTTCACCCAGGAGTCGTTCGATGGCGCCGACAAGATGTGGACCGGCAAGACCCTCGTGGAGAAGTGGTACCTCGCCGACGAGGATCGGATCGTCGTGCACTGGTGCTTCGAGGGCGTCCACGATGGCGAGCAGTTTGACTATCCGGGTCTCGCCGTCCTCAGCATGCGCGACGAGAAGTGCTTCCTCGAGGAGCACTACGGGAGCGATCTGAGGCTCCCGCCGGAGATACAGAAGACCGCAGCCAGGAGTCGAGGGGTTCCCGAAAGGGGCCAGAGCGATGCCTAGCCCCATCGTGATGTTCCAGATCAACACTGCTGACCCGGAGGCGTCCCAGCGCTTCTACGGCGCCCTGTTCGACTGGGACTTCGACGAGTCAGACTTCGTGATAGCGCCAACCTTCATCGACCCCAAGGGACCTGCGGACTTCGACCCGCGTGGAGCGCTTATGCCCCTGGCGTCCGGGGACGAGCCGTTCATCAGCGTCTTCATCCGCGTTGCCGACCTCCGGGAAACGGTCGACAAGGCCCGGGAACTTGGCGCCACGATCGTGACGCCCATCAGCGAACTCGCGAATGGCGCACACTATGCGGAAATCAACAGTCTGGAAGGACATCGCATCGGCATCGTCCAGCAATAGAGCGCGAACCGGAGGAAGAAAGCCATGTCGCTGACCACGTCTTCACCTGCAGAGTCCACGCCCGATGACGAGGCGATCATCGATGCGAGCGAGTTCGACGGGCCCGACTTCCTGACCGACCCGTACCCGCTCTACCGCAGGCTGCGCACGTACCACCCGGTCTACCACGACCGACTGCACAACCAGTGGCATGTCACGCGCTACTGGGATCTCGTGGAAGTCCTCCGGGACGAGGAGGCCTTCGGGACCCGCCCCCACAGCTACGAGACCGATGGCGTGCTCGGTCCCACGATGCTGAGCCTTGGCGGCGCGGAGCATGCGGTACAGCGCAATCTCGTTGGCGATGCCCTGGTCGGCAAGAAGCTCGATGCCTTCACCCCCATCGTGCGCGACGTGGCCCGCTCACTCGTGGAGACGTTCGCCGACCGCGGGCACGTCAATCTCACCCAGGAGTTCACGAGCCAGCTCCCCATCCGCGTGATCATGGTGATGCTGGGCCTGCCGATGGAAGACTTCCTCCTGTTCCAGCGCTGGTACAAGCAGTTCATGATGGGGATGGGGTGGGCGGACGACACGCGCGCGACCGCCCTGAATGCCATAGCCGAGTACGAGGAGTACATGACGCCGTTCCTGGAGGTGCGGCGCCGCAACCTCGGAGACGACCTGACCTCGCGGCTCATTCGGGAAGGTGTTCCCGACCCTGCCATCATGACGTTCGTCTCGCTCCTCCTCTCGGGTGGCGGCGAGACGACCGACAAGTCGATGGGCAACATGTGGTTGAACGTGTTGCAGCAGCCCGAACTGGTGGCGAGGGTGGAGGCGGACCATAGCCTGCTGGAACACTACTTCAGCGAGACCATGCGCCACTCGCCACCCGTGCATCGGGAAGATCGGGGAACGACCCGTGACGTCGAGTTGGCCGGCACGCTCATTCCCTACGGGGCGGTGGTGAGGCTCTGGTTAGCAGCGGGCAACCGCGACGAGACCGTCTTCGTCGAACCCAACCTGTTCGACCCGTCTCGCGGGGACCTGTACTCGGTACGGGATCTGCGCGCGGGGTACTCCAGGGATGGCCTCTTCGGGCACCTGGGGTTCGGTCTCGGCCGGCACTTCTGCATCGGCTATCAACTTGCGAGACGGGAAGCGGTCGTGGGCGCCGAGGAGATGTTGCGCGTGATGAAGTCGCCGCGCCTCTCCGGGGAACAGATGGACACCATCAGGGGGCGTAAGCGCGATGGCAGCATCCGCTCGGTGGGGGACCTGCTGGTCGACTTCGACCTGCACTGATCTGCTACGACGAGATCCCCAGCGCTGCCGCGCTCGTACGCCCGACCGGGACCGTTCGAACCTTCGAGGTGGCGTAGGACTGCGCGTTGGCTGCCTCACAGCACGCCAAGCGTCCAATAGAGCGTAGACACCGCACCTAGTCGGAGGGGAAGACCGCACGGAACGTTGGGAAGCTCCGCTATGCAGAGTTCGCAGGACAGTACGTGCTGATGGCGGTTGGCTGGCCAAAGGCGACTGTACTGCGAACTTTCGAGATGGGCGTGGCGCTGTAGTTTCAACGCTCCACTTCACCCTCGCGACGGGCCCACTACAAGGCTGCGTGAGTGCCCCATTTCGAGACCTGGCGCTGGATTACCAGGCGCGACTGCTTTGCCGCTCGTGGTTGCAACTCAGCGCAAGCCGCCCGCAAGCTCGGGCCCCCTCGCGCACAGGAGAAAACACGCCCCGAAATCACACGTCAAACGTGATCCCCAAGTGGAGGGGGCCACGCACACCTCCCTTGCCTGGCGGTGGGAAGACGATCCCCTCATTGGGTTCGCTCGTGAGTCGCGGGTTCTTGAACACATCGAGCAGTATCTTCGAGGCCATAACGGCCTCCTGCCGAGCCATCGCGTAGCCCATGCAGTGGTGCGTCTCCATCCCGAAGCCGAGGTGGCTGGCCACACCGTCCTTCCAGTAGCCGGTCCGGAGCTCCTTCCCGAAGTAAAGGTCGTCACGGAAAATGTTGAACGTGTCGGGGTCCTTGAATACCCGTTCGTCACGGTTGCCGGCCCCGAGACAGAGGGCGATCGTCGCGCCCATGGGAATGACACGGCCACCCAGCTCGGTCTCCCGGGTAGTCCGTCGGGGCTGGTAGTGGTTCGGCCCGTCGAAGCGGAGCATCTCGGTGAAGACGCGGTCCATCAGCTCCGGGTTTGCCCGGACGGCTTCGTACTGCTCGTAGTTGTTGAGCAGGTTCCACCACATCGAGTCGATGGCCTTGTGGGTGGTGTCGCCGCCCCCGACGAGGAGGAGGGTGATGAACGCCTTGATTTGTTGAGTCGTCATCTTTCGCCCGTACATCTCGGCGACGCAGAACTTCGAGATGAGGTCCTTGCCGGGGTTCAGCCGGCGTTCGGCGATGATTGGGTCGAGGTACGCGTGGAGCTCGTCTCTCGCCGTGGACGCTGAGCGGAAATAGGCGCGGCCGTAGCTCATCCCGGAGAAGAGAACGGAATAGACGCCCTCGAAGTAGTCGAAGTCCTCTCGGGGCAGGCCTAGCAGACCGGCGATGACGCGGATGGGATAGCGCTTGCTGAACTGTGAGACGAGTTCGACCTCGCCCCGCCCCGAGAAATCGCTGGCGAGGCTCTCCGCCGCTTCGTAGGAGAACTGTTCGATCAGCCCCGCTGCGTTGCTCTCGATGACTGGAAGCCACTTCTGGAGGCGCTTGCCCACGAATTCCCCCGCGACCACGCCCCGATTCCAGCGATGATCCTCGCCCTCGCCCATCTCGAGGATGGTTGGCCCCAGCGGAGAATCGGAGCCGAACTCAAACTTCCCCTTGGGGTCGTAGATGGCCCGGGTGAAGTCGCCCCCGTCGTGGCTCCGCTTGTACGCATCCCAGATATCCGCGTAGCGGCTCACGAAGAATCGATTCTGGAAGGCGTCCCGGTAGACGGGCTCCCAGTCCCGGATCGTGCGGTAGAGCGGGAAGGGATCAATCCGGTGTTCCTCAGTAAGGAACTCTCCCGGTTCAATGATGGGCGCCTCTGTCACGGGAGTTGCCATGTCGCATCCTTCCTCGGGTAGGTGGCCGTAGGCGGCGAGCCGCCACGCCTAGAGATCGAATTCGATGTCCAGGTGCTGGACGCCCCGCACGCCGCCACGACCGGGCGGAGGGAACACGATCCCCTCATTGGGCACACTATTCTTGAGGCGGGGGTTCTTCAGGGCGGCCAGGAGCATCCTGGACGAGACCACGGCCTCCTGACGAGCGAGCGCGTAACCGAGGCAGAAGTGCGTCTCCTGCCCAAAGCCAAGGTGGCTGGCAACGCCGTCCTTCCAGTAGCCCGAGCGCAGCTCTTTCCCGAAATAGAGGTCGTCGCGGAAGATGTTGAACGTCTCGGGATCCTTGAAAACGCGCTCATCGTGATTACCGGCGCCGAGGAACATCCACACGGTCGCTCCCATTGGCAGGACCTTGTCGCGCAGATCGACCTCCATCTTCGTCCGCCGGCGCTGCCAGTGGTTGGAGCCGTCGAATCGCAACATCTCGGTGAAGACGCGGTCCATCAGGTCCGGGTTCTCTCTCACCGCCTCAAACTGCTCCTGGTCATTCAGCAGGTTCCACCACATTGAGTCGATGGCCTTGTGCGTGGTGTCGCCTCCCCCTGCGAGCATCAGGGCAACGTACCCCTTCATCTGATCGCGGCTCATGGCCCGCCCGTCCTTCTGCGCGTGGCAGAACCGCGACAGGAGGTCGTCCCTGGGATTGGTCATTCGTTCGTCGAGAAGGGGATCGAGGTACGCGAAGAGGTTGTCACGCGCCTTGATACCGCGGCGGAAGTGGGCGCGACCGTACCCCTGGGCAGCGAATAGCTCCCCGTACACCCACTCAAAGTAGTCGTTGTCCTCCTCGGGGAGTCCCAGCACGCCGGCGATGACCCGGATCGGGAAGCGGGCGCTGAACTGTTTCACCAGCTCAACCTCACCGTGGAGCGTTCGCCCCGCTCTGCGATCCTCTGCCGCCTGGGCGAGGAACTCCTCAATGATCTGGTTCGCGACGCGCTCGATGAGCGGTATGCGGGCGAGAAGGGGTTTTCCGACGAACTCGCCCGCCACGATCCCGCGCAGCCAGATGTAGTCCTGCCCTTCGCCAAGTTCGTTCAGCGACTGGCCAAGCGGGGTGTCCGAGCCGAACTTGAAGTGCCCCTTCGGATCGTAGATCGCGCGTGTGAACTGGGCGTTGTTCTTGTAGATGCCCCAGATGTCCTCGTAGCGGGAGATGATCCAGCGATTCTGGAACCGATCCTGGTAGACAGGCTCAAAGTCTCGAAGGCGCTTGTACAGCGGGAAAGGATCGACCCGGAACTGCTCGCCCATGAATTCATGCGGCTCGATGATCGATGGGTCGCCGGTCGCTTCGACCTCGTAGGGAGCGGTCATGACGCCCTCGTTTCAATCGCTCCTGCTCGCTTCTTCCGTCTTACGACTCGCCGGTAGTCCCTGTCAAGGGAACCAGCAGCGTGTATCGCGAGACTGAATACTGCTCTCAGGGTGCCGCCCAGATCCGTGGGATTTTCCCCGAGCATACCCTTCCATTGGAGGCAGGCATATAGTCCACACCCAGGAAGCGGTCAAGGGAGGCCCGGGACATGGAAAGCTATTGGAGCCGGTACCGGCGCAAGCGCGTATCGAGGCGTTCTGTCCTCGGCGGAGCGGCGGCCGGGGCCGTCGGTCTCGGCGCACTCGCGATCGCTGGCTGCGGCGATGACGACGACGAGTCCAGCAGCGGTGGTGCGGTCGCTACGGAAGCCGCCAGGGAAGCCGCCACAGAAGCGGCCACAGAAGCCGCCGGAGAAGCCGCCACAGAATCGGCCGGAGAAGCCGCCACAGAAGCCGCCACACAGGCCGCCACAGCGACGCCCACGGCTGCGCCGGCGACGAAGGACGGCAGCTTCTACAGCGAAGCGGTCACTCGATGGGCAAACAACCCTGACCTTCACCGCGAGGTGAATGGGGTTACCTCAGACCATCAGATTTATAGCAACCTCGTCGTGTTTGGCAACGTCAACGCAGGCACGATCATTCCCGATGCGGCAGAGAGTCTTCCGGAGCAGCCCGACGAGGTCACCTACATCTTCAAGATGCGTGACGGGATCACGTGGCATGACAAGGCTCCGGCCAACGGCTCAGAGCTCACGATGGACCAGGTCGAGTGGAATATCGAGCGGAATCGCTCACGGATGCTCAGCGATGGCACCGTCGATGAAACGTTTCATCGGTTCGCGTCGGTGTACTCCCACATCGTAGATACGGAGTACACCGACGACCGTACCGCGAATCTGACACTGAGTGGTGTCAACGGTCCCTGGCTCGGCGCCATGGCTGATCAGTTGAACGGGTTTATGCACCCGGAGGTAGCCAAGGCGATCGAAGACAACCCCGGATTCTTCTCGGGCGAAAATATGGTCGGAACTGGGCCGTACATGGTTACTTCGTTCGAACAAGATCGTAAATTCCGATTGGATCGCCACCCAGACCATTTTCGCAAGAAGTTGGATGAACCGATTCAGTACGTTGATCAGATGATCGGGACTGATATTGGAGACGATATCAATGCGTTCAGAGCGGCATTCGAACAGAAACAGATCGATATGTTTGGGGGGTTGTTCCGTTCATTCCCCAAGCAGGTGATGGAGACGATTGCCAGCGCTAACCCGGATGCTGAGTTGGTCAACACGGCCGACCCCAACGGCAACCATTCCTTCCTGTACAACTTCAACTCGGGGCCATTCTCCATCCCGCAGATCCGCGAAGCGTTCCAGCTTGCGATCGACCGACCGCTCGTGATCCAGCAGGCGTTCGCCGGCGAGGGAAGGCCAAACCCGCCGATTCCCTTCGCCTACACGGGATGGACGCTGCCTGAGGACGAGCTGCTGACCATTCCGGGCTTCCGGCCCGATAAAACCCAGGATCTCACCGATGCGCGGGCGCTGTGGGAGGCCGGCGGTGGCCCGGAACTCGGGGACATCGGTATCGTCATTCAGAATGTCCCCTCGGGCCAGGCTGCAGCCGAGTGGATGATCACGATGATCAACCGGAACCTTGGGACCGATCAGTTCAAGGCCCAGTTCGTAGAGGGAGGCGCGAGCCTCTTCAACTACCTCATCAGTGACGAGTACACCATCCACTTCGGGACGTTGGCGGCCTGGAATCAGCCGGATCCCCGCCCAAGATTCGCCCTCTACTTCCAGAAGGATGGCGGCATCAACTTCGGGAAGTACAACAACTCGGAGATGGAAGACCTGATCGCCCGCGGGTTCAGATCCCTTGTTCGCGAGGAGGCCGAGGAGATCATGAGGGACGCCCAGCGGGTGGCGCTCCGCGATGCCGGGGCCGGCGAATTCTCGATCGCGGGTGGCCTCAACCGCTACATGAAGTGGCCATACCTGCACCGTGAGATCCCGAACTTCACGGGGTACTGGACGAAGGATCTTGCGGAGGGAACATGGATCGACCAGAGTGACCCCACTTTCCAGGGGAAGCCTGGCATCGAGTCTCTCTGATCGTGCTCCATCGTCGCCCAGGCGCTCGCGCACCATTCGGGTGAGAGCCTGAGGGGATACGGGCGAGTACGAGCCAGTGATGGCGCTCGGGGTGGTATCGCTTGACGAACTACGTCATCCGGCGAGTGCTCCTCAACGTCATCGTCATCTGGCTTGTGATGACGTTCGTCTTCGTCACGGTCCGAATCCTCCCTGGAGACTACGCGGCCGCCCAGGTGTCCGAACGCTATTTCGGTGGCGGCGCGGCTGCCGGTGAGTCTCCTGAGGAGGCCCTGGACAAGGCGCGCGAGCGACTCGGGCTGAACGACAGCGTCCCCGTCCAGTACGCGAAATACGTCCGCAGCCTCGTGACCGATGATCTGGGGACATCCTTCGCCACGGGTCGCTCCGTCGTCTCAGAGATACGACATGCCCTCCCCTACACCGTCCAGCTGGGAACGATGAGCATGATCGTGGGAGTTCTGGTGGCCCTGCCGGTCGGGATCATCTCCGCGGTCCGGCAGGATTCGCTGCTTGATGGTGTGCTCCGGTTCTTCGCGATCGGTGCGCTCGCCGCGCCGTCCTTCTGGACTGCAACGATCGGCACGCTGCTTGTGCTCAGGTACAACATTCTGGAACTCAACATCGTGGGGAGCCCCGGGATCTGGGAGGATCCGTGGTCGAGCTTCCAGCTGTTCATCATCCCCGCTGTCGCAGGCGGAGTCTCCTCCGGCGCGCTTGTGATGCGGATGTTGCGCTCCCAGCTTTTGGATGTTCTTCGTCAGGACTACGTCCGGACGGCGCAGGCCAAGGGGCTCAGGGAACGCACCGTCATCCTCCGCCACGCGCTGCGAAACGCGCTGATACCTGTGCTGACGGTGCTTGGCTTCGTCTTCGCGACACTGGTGAGTGGTTCCGTGATCCTTGAGGCGATGTTCAACATCCCCGGGATGGGGCAGATGATGATCGTCTCCCTGCGGAGCCGCGACGTCCCGGTGGTCCAGGGGCTGGCCCTGGTGTTGGCGACCGGGGTCGTCGTCGTGAACCTCCTCGTGGATCTCGTCTATCTCAAGGTCGATCCGAGGATCAGCGTCGGGGGCGTGGAGTAGACATGGGACGACGTGAGCCGACTCCCCGGCCGCTGGTGCACGAGTTTGGCGGCGAGCAGCGCTCGCTAGTCATGCGTGTTTTCATCAATCTCGCCTGGTTCGCGAGTCGGAAGAAGCTTGCGACTCTAGGGGCCGTCTTCTCAGCCGTTGTGATTGTGGTGGGCGTGTTCGGACCGTCTGTCGCCCCCTATGGCGACGACGATGTGTTTAGCCAAGAGAATCCGCACTACGATCCCGATAACACAGATCCGGCGAATCTCCAGGCGTCGAACCCGACCCGGCTTGCCCTTCTCTCCGGTCCGAGTTGGGATCATCCGCTCGGGACGGACGAATTCGGCAGGGACCTCCTTACCCGGATGGTTCACGGTGCCCGACTGTCCGTGACCGTGGGAGTCAGCGCATCGGCGGTTGCGGTGATCATCGGCGCCGTGATCGGGATCACATCTGGCTACCTGGGAGGGACGGTGGACCTTGCGATCCAGCGTGTTGTGGACGCGCTCCTCGCGATCCCTGCACTTGTCCTTCTGCTTCTGCTGGTGCAGACAGGAGAGCCGAGTACCCGTCTCACGATCGTGGCGCTGGCCGTGCTCGGCGTCGGACCCGCAACGAGGCTTGTCCGCTCTGCAACACTCGTACTGCGGGCCGAGATGTTCGTAGAGGCGGCCCGCTCGATCGGGGCGGGGCAGGGCCGAGTCATGACGCGCCACATCGCCCCCAACGTTGTCGGCCCGATGATCGTCATCTTCTCGGCCTCGATCGGGACCAATATCCTCGCGGAGGCTGGCCTCTCTTTCCTGAATCTCAGCGTGCCCGGACCGAGTTGGGGAGGGATGGTCGCTGATGGCCGGGCGTTCCTCGACAGCAAGCCGATGATGAGCCTCGCCGCGGGTGGGGCGATCACAATAGCGGTGCTCGGATTCAATCTGCTCGGCGACGGGCTGAGGGATGTCCTCGATCCACGGCAGCGAGGCTCGGGCCTCTGATCGAAGCTCTGGTTTCGTGTAGGTCGGTGGCCTGCCCCTGGGGCGACCTCCTAGTACGCGGCCGTTCCGCCATCGACCGAGACAAGGGCGCCCGTTATCCCGGCCGCCGTATCCGATGCCAGAAGCACCGCGACGGCGGCGACTTCCTCTACCGTGTTGGTGCGCTTGATTGCGGACTCTTTTGCGTACTGCGCGATTAGCTCATCAAGGGTCAAACCCATTGCGGCGGCGGCAGCCGGGCCGTTCTCTCGTAGCGCATCAGTCGGGACCAGGCCCGGGCAAATTGCATTGACAGTGATGCCGAGCGTCCCTACTTCTTTCGCCCCACTTTTGGTGAACCCATTGATGGCGTGCTTCGCTGCGACATAAGCGGATATCCCAGCTTTTCCGTGCTTACCTTCGACCGAAGAGAGGTTGATAATCCGGCCACTACCCTGTGGGATCATATGTCTCAGCGCATACTTGGTGCCCCAAAACGTGGCGGAAAGGTTCCACAGAATAGTGTGGTTCCAGTCTTCCGTTTCGAGGTCAACAATGGGAGATAACGCTAGACTCCCTCCCGCGTTGTTCACGACAATATCGAGCCGGCCGAATCTCTCGACGGCCCCGTCAATCACTGAGCGGACATCGCTTTCCTGGGTCACATCCCCGGAGATGAAGTGAGCGCGTTCCCGGTACGCTAACTCTGCGAGTGCGGCTTCTCCCTTGGCGAGACTGCGTCCATTAAGGACGACGCGCGCACCCTCCTCGAGGAAGGCTTCGACGATGCCACGGCCGATGCCACGAGTGCCACCGGTGACGACAGCGACCTTGTCGTTGAGTCTCATTGGTTTCTTCGCCCCCCACGGTGCTTCCAGGGGTGCCGGGTTGGGTCCCCGCAGGGATAGGAGCGAGCGGGTGATACGCTGCCTTCCCGGAGCGCGAGCGTGTCAGTCGGGTGCGAATCCCTCCGGGCAGGTTGGAGCGCATCCTACGTTCTCAACCGCTCCGGGTGTGCTCCCGGCGACCAAGTTGGCTCAGAGGGTCGTACCCAGGTTCCTATGGAATAGTCCCGCGTCGGCTGGGTGCCCAACAACCAGCTCCGACCCAGAGAAAGTGGCTGGCCAAAGGTGACTGTACTGCGAACGTTCGACTTGAACGTGGCGCTGTAGCGTCAACGTTCGCCGCTCGCCCATGGATGTGTCTCACGGGAAGCTCGGTCGGTCAGGCAAGGTCACGCCGTTAGGCTCCCAAGATTCCGCGAAGACGGAGAGGGATGACGTGCTGGGGTGATCGGGGCGAGTAACGACAACCACACCGTCTTGGAGCCCCACGCGACGCTATACCGAACCGCAACCCACGCCCACCCCTGGGGAGTCGCGAGGCCTAGATGATCGCCCCAGACTGTTTGGCGCTCTCTATCTCCGACCAGTCCAATCCCAGCTCCAGCAGTAGCTCCTCCGTGTGCTGCCCGACTTCCGCTACTTCCCCTCCCAGGCGGGGGGCGCTCGCAAAATCGACCGGCGACGGAGCGATTCTCCGAGTATTTTCGCCCGTTTGGGAGTCGGCGAATCCGGTGCCCTCGAGTGACTCATCCTCGATCGCCTCCTCGAGCGTTCGCAGGGGAGCCCAGATCACACCGAGCCGTTCAAGCTCTCGTCCGATGTCCGCGCGGTTTTTGGTGGCAAATGCGTCATCAAGTGTCGCCACCAGCTCCTCGCGATGAATGGCTCTTCCGCGCGCCGTTGCGTACTCGTCGTTCTCCAACAGCCGTTCGAGGCCCATAGCCCTGCAAAACGGGCCCCACGCCAGGTCGGACTGCAAGTTAACGAGCACAAGCCACTCTTCGCCCGCGCACATGTACGAGTTGTTGAGCGGATTCGTCGCGCGCCGACGATTTGGCGGCGGAGCAGACTGTCCTACCCATGCGAGGTTCGCGTAGTCCCATCCCAGCTGAAACGTCCCGTTTCCGACGAGCGACGTATGGACCAACTGGCCACGACCGGTGCGAGTCCGTGCCACAAGGGCTGCACAGACTCCTGCTGCAGCAGACATGGCAGTGGCGTGGTCGCCAACGGCAGGCCGCGGCGCCACAGGTTCGTTCAGGCCGCTGCTGACCGCCATTCCCATTCCCGAGGCGGCCCAGTACGCGGCGCCGTCGAATCCGGGAAGATTGGCAGCCGGTCCGTCGTAGCCGTAGCCCGATACGACGCAAAACACGACGCCTGGAGCGAACTCCGATATTTCTGAATAGTCGAGGCCCAGGGCCGCCCGGCCGGCCGGGCGCAGGTTGGTGAGCACAACATCGCTCGCGGAAACCATCCGGCGCAACAGGGGTAGGGCCTCCGGGGCCTTCAGATTCAACGCGACGCTCCTCTTCCCGGGATTCGTGAGCTCAAACGGCGGACTCAATCCGGGAATCCGTGCCGGATTACCCATCCCGCGGAGCGCGTCTCCGTTTATGGGCTCGAGCTTCACGACTTCGGCCCCCCACTCTTTCAGGATGCGACCGCACGCTGGCGCCGCGGCTGTGGATCGACCCCGAAACCCGGCACGCCAGTCTTCCGACTGTGGCGGCTACAGGTCGGTTCGGGCTCCCTTGCCCGTCAGGGGCGTTCGCTCGACGGAAACCTTGCCGGCCGAGTCGATTTCGACAAGGTTCATCGTTCCCGCGAGCTGCGGGCTTCCCGAGTAGTACGCGTGGGGGTGCCGCCCGCGGGCGTGAACAGCGCGGTCCCAATGCCCCAACGCCACATAGTCAGCATCGACCGCCAGGTCGTCGTTGCGAATGAGCCAGGACCGCTCGTGATCTTCGGGGCTCTGATGCAAGTGACCGTGGGCGACCGCTATATGCCTACTGGCCACTCGCTTTGGCGACTGTGCCAACGGCGCCATATCTAGGTAGTCGCGATGGGGGCGCCCCCAGATTGACAGATCAAGGGATGGGAAGTGAAGGATCTCGCCGTTGGTCACTCCCAGCACGGACACATTCTCGGGGTCACCAACACCGCCCCGGACGTAGACCGAGTTCGCTCCCAGGCAATCATGATTTCCCGGAAGGATGACGACCGGAAGACCGGCATCACTGAGGAGTCGAGTGGCTTCGTCAATCAGCTGCAGCGGAAGACGATTGTGCTCGAACACGTCGCCGGCGAGTATCAGTACATCGGCCTCAATACCGGCGGTTAATACCGAACGCAGGACCGTGAACTCCGAACCCGAGTCGATGTGCAGGTCCGAGCTGTGAGCGATTCGGACGATGCCGTCATCGATGGTCATCGGCGAGCTTTCGTCCTCCTGGCTTCCCCAGGCCAACGGAAGGGCGTGACCGCTGAGAAGTGCGCCCGTCGGTGAATCCGATATTCCGCATTTCGGTCAGCTTACCAGCAACTCGCCTGCGCGAGCGGCGATGTCCAGAAGGCGCTGGCTCGGACGCAACCGCTCTCCCGGACTGCGCCGACACCGGTACCTGTATCACGATACGTTCACTTGCTCGTGACGAAGTGGCTGGCCAAAGGCGACTGTACTGTGAACCTTCCGTTGAGAGGTCTCCCTGTAAGTCCCCGCATCCAAGCGACAGCATGCGCTGGGGGGGAGGGCCGTGACGATCGCCGCCTTCATGCCATGGTTCCTCCCATGAACAACGGAGATAATATCGGTCGATGGTTCCTTCGACGGGAGACGGATGTGGCTGACCGTGACACGTACAAGTACCACCTCAAGCAGGGGAACAAAGTCGTCCACCGAGGCATCACGAACGATCTGCGGCGGCGCGAGGCGGAGCGCCAACGGGAGTTTCCTGGCTCCACGATTGAACAGATGGGACATCGCACAACTCGGAAGGCAGCCTTGAAGTGGGAACGTGAAGGAGGAAAACGCCCTCGACGCAAGTAAGGCGCCCTTACGAGAACCCTCGACGTTGATGACTCAGGCCAACACGAAGCTGCTTCGCCCGATTCCTTGAGGAGAACCATTGCTGGAGGTCGTAGAGGTAATGCCGGGCGATGGAGTCAGCCTGCACCGCCGGGCGCGCACCGCCTGGACGAAGTCGCGCGTGTCGTACCCCCGGTCCGCCCCCAACGTCGCGCGACCACGCACGCTCCGCTCCAGCATCTGCAGGGCCGCCTCGCGCTCGCCATAGCCGTTCGCCTCGCTCAGCTCCACGTCCACCACCAGCCCGTGCCGGTTCTCGCTGAGGACGTGGCCCAGGTAGCTCAGCTTCGCCTCCTGCTGCGGTCCCTTGCGGTAGAGTCGCGCCTCGGCGTCCGTGCGCGAGACGTGCGTCTCGCGGCTGCGACGCTGGCCCCGGAAGTCCACCTCCGCGTTGCGCCCACCGCCCGACGCGGGCGGCTCCTGCTCGTCCCGTGGACGGTAGCTCTTGAGCGAGGCCCACGCCTCCAGCAGCGTCCCGTCCACGCTGAAGTGCTCGTCCGAGAGCAGCCGGCGGCGGCCCGCCTCGGCCACCACCTCGGCGAAGAAGGCACGCGCCACCTCCGCCTCCAGCAGACGCTCGCGGTTCTTGGAGAAGGTCGTGGCGTTGAAGGGCTCGTCCTCGACGTTCAGGTCGAGGAACCACTTGAAGAGCAGGTTGTAGCGCAGCTGCTCGCAGAACTGGCGCTCGCTGCGCACCGAGAAGAGCGCGATCAAGAGACTCCCCTTGAGCAGGTGCTCCGGTGGGATCGAGGGACGCCCGCGCTTCGCGTACATCGCCTCGAAGCGTGGCGACAGCCGCTCCAGACACTCGTCCACCAGCGGCTTGATGCGCCGCAGGGGATGGTCGTCGGGGACGAACGCCTCCGGCGTCACCGCCAGCATGATCGTGGCCTGTCGCTCTCGCTCACCGCGCATGGGGAACCTCCACTGGCCCCCATGCTCCCACCTCAACCCTTTTTCAGCACCCTGCTAGACCAAATAGCGAAGGAGCCCACTACCTAATTACGAACTTGTGTTCTAATCCTTCCGAGCCTCGTTTGGTCATTGATAGCACGCGGCCATTGAAAGCCGTGCCGTCAAGCAAACCCCGCAGGGCATCCCCACTGAGAGAGACGAGACCATGAAGCACGAAACCGACCCAACCCCCGCTGCCCTCTACGCGCGCGTCTCAAGCGACCGCCAAGACGTGGACCTGTCCGTCTCCGCCCAGCTCCGGGCGCTGCGGGACTACGCTGAGAAGAACGGCTACGCCGTCGTCCGCGAGTACGTCGATGAGGCGGAGAGCGGGGGGATCGACGACCGGCCCCAGTTCCGCAAGATGCTGGATGCCGCCGAGCGCCCCGACGCGCCTTTCCCGCCATCGTCTCCCGCGAGGAGTTCCGGAAAGTGGCACAGGTACTGCAAGCGAAGGCACCGGCACGGGTCCATCCCCGCCGCACCTCCAGCCCCTACCTGCTCAGCGGGCTGGTCAAGTGCCACACGTGCCGGAGGGCGCTCACGGCCGCCGAAGCCAAGAGCGGTCGGTACACCTACTACGTCTGCCAGTCTCTCATCAAGCGAGGCCGGGGGAGCTGCGAGACGCCCCGCCTGAACGCGAAGCACTTCGAGCGGCTCATCATCGAGCAGGTCCGCGACCACATCCTCACCGAGAGCAACATCCGCGAACTCGTGCGGCTCGTAGACGAGGAGATGGACGGCGTGGCCCGCGAGCAGCGGACGAAACTCGAAACCATTGAGGCGGAACTGGCCGAGCTGCGCCGACGGATCGATCGACTGTGGTACGCAGTCGAGACCTCCGACCTGGAGATCAACGACATCCTTCCCCGTCTCAGGCAGCACCAGGAGAGCCAGGAGCGATTGGAGACTACCGCCGACGATGCGCGCAGGACCCTGTCGGAGCATCGCGCGATTCTCGACAGCGTGGAGATGATCACCGCCTTTGCCGGGGAGATGGGTGAATTCCTGCGAACCAGCGAACTCACCGAGTCTCGAGCCTTCATCCGTTCCTTCGTGAAGGAGATAGCTGTGAAGCCCGGGACCGCGACGATCCGCTACACCATCCCCACCCCGCCCGACAGCCCCATCGGCGGGGCGGATGTGGCGGAGGTGGCGGAGGTGGCCCTGACCAACCCGGTTATGAGTACGGTACGAAGTGGCTGCCGAGCAGGGATTCGAACCCCGACCATAGGCTCCAAAGGCCCGTGTGCTACCGTTACACCACTCGGCAGTGGGGTGGTGGTGTGGTCTGGTGCCGAAGGCCGGACTCGAACCGGCATGGGCTTTACGCCCAACGGTGTTTGAGACCGTCGCGTCTGCCAATTCCGCCACTTCGGCTGCTGCGAAGGTAGCGCCGACGTGCGCGCCCGGTCAAGGGTGGGTGGCGAGGGGAACGCTGGAGCGGAAGACGAGGGTCGAACTCGCGACCTCCTCCTTGGCAAGGAGGCGCTCTACCACTGAGCTACTTCCGCACGCCCCGGGAGTATAGCAAAGCCCCTGTTTGCCGCAGCCTTCACCCCTCGCGGTGGCCCCTGCCGGTGGGGACAACTGGCCGGCCCAGAAAGTTATTCGCCGAGGCGCGACGTGTACCCCAACGCGACCACGTCTTCGACGTATTGGCTGCGCCAGCCCGGATCGGGGACGCGCACGCGGTGTTCGCGGAACCAGCGCTGGATCCGCAGGTACTCCTCCTCCATCCGCGCCCGCCAGCCGTCCTCCTCCCGGAACGTGTCCGGGTCCACCTCTTCGAGCTTGCGCGACATGTCCGCGAACTCGATCTCCGCCTCTTCCTTCCAGTACGTCGAAAGGTAGTCCAGCGACTCCTCCAGGTTGCGGCGGGTTTCGTCTAGCTGGACCCCCATCCATCCCGCCTCCGTCATCAGCTCGCCGTTCACCCGGTACTGGTTGGCGCAGGGCTCGCACACCACCACCAGCTTGCGCGCGTCGCAGTCCGACTTGTCCGTGCAGTCCTGGCAGCGCGCGGCGAACTCCGCCGCCTCCGTGCTGCGCGTATAGCCCACGATCATCTCGTCGCCCAGCGCATTGCAGGCCTGGCACGCCAGCGTGCCCGCCAGGATCTCGTTGATCGTCTTGTCCCAATCGACCGACATTGGCGCCCTCCGTCCTACGGGGAGTCCGTCCGTGAGCCTACTCCGCAGTATACCAACCGGCCTGTCCCGGCATTTCCTCGATGCCCACGGTCAGCCGCTTGATGTTGATGGCCCCCCGCTCCGCCAGCGCCGCCCGCAGGCGCACCGCGAACCATTCCGCCAGCCGCTCCGCCGTCGAGTTGTCGATTGGCAGCGCCGCCACGTCCGACCTGGGGAAGACGTACCGCCGGTCCTCGTACGAGATCTCCCAGTCGTGCTCGCCCTCCACGATCGTCAGCACGCGGCTCTCCCGCTGTAGCACGAACTTGTGGTCGAGCTCGTCCGCGATCGCCTTCGTCATGCGCTTCAGTTCGCCGAAGTCCCACACCCACGAGTCCTCGGTGAGTTCGCCCTCGACGTCGACCATCACGTCGTAGTTGTGGCCGTGCAGGGGCTCGCACTCCCCCAGGAACGTGGCGAAGTGGGCGGCGGCGAAGCGCAGCCGGTTGCGCTCGACGGAAACGCGGCGGGTGACGGTCATGGTGCGGCCTCCAGGTGGCGATCACTCCCGATCGTCGCACCCTCGCCCCGCACACGCTCGCCGGCGGGCTAGCCCCGCCCCAGCAATCCACCCGCATCCATCGCGAAGATGCCCTGCATGTCGCGGTTGATGCGCAGTTGGAGGTAGGCGCGCAGCTTCTGGATAAGCTCCGGCGCCTCCTCCCAGCCCTCACCGTCGAGCCTGTGCAGGTGCCCGAGCGCCTCCGTCAGGAGCGTGCTCAGCTCGCCGTAGCTCTCGTTGATCGCCCCGAAGGCGGGCAGTTCCGGGAACTCCGGCGTCCCCGCGGCCTGCTCGCCGATGGCGCGCAGCGCGCTGGCCGCCTCTCCATCTCGCGAGGCAGCCGCGCCGCCCGTCTCGCGCAGCACACGCGCCATGCGACCGCACTCGTCTGCCATCCACTGCTGTTCGACCGGCAGCCGGCGCTCAACCGAGATCAGCATCTGCTGGATCATCTGCACCGTCACGCGCGCGGCGTCGGTCTGGAGCTCCGGGACTACGTCCCGCTCAAGGCTCTCGCGGATCAGCTCCAGCACCCGCGCCGAACTTGGATTCGTGAACATCAGACCGCCTCCTCTGCCGCGGGGTATCCGAGGATCCCGCAGTAGCCGGGCTGCGCCGCGACCAGCGGCTGCAGCATGTAGGTGCTCAGGAAGTTCTGGCTCTCTCCGTTCAGCCCCCGTCGCACCGCGTCGAGGATCGGCGCTGCCAGCGACGCCGACGAGAACACCATGAAGAAGCCCACGTCCTCCATCGTCACGGGGATGCCGCTCAGCTTCGAGTAGTGCTGGAGGAATCCCCCGTCCGCCTTAACGCTCCCCGCAAGGTCGAACCCCGTGATCGCCGAGAGCTGGTAGAGCCAGCCGATGTCCTCGCGGGGATCACCCACGTGCGCCGCCTCCCAGTCGATGATGCCCGTGATGCGCCCGTCCTCGTAGAGGAAGTTCGAGGGCTGGTAGTCGCCGTGGCACATCGCCAGCGGCACGGGCGTCGGCAGCTTGTTCGGCAGGCTCGCGTACATGTCATAGAAGACCGGCAGCGGGTCGAACGCGATCTGCTGGTAGCTCTCCATGAAGAACTCGGTCGAGCTCCTCATGTACGACTCCCAGCTCGACGCGTCGATCCCGACATCTCGCGCGTCCCGGAACGCCCCCTCCGGGTCGAGCGTGTCAAGCGATGTCGCGTGCAGTTCGGCCAGCCGCTCGCAGAACTCCGTCGCGACCGCCTCCGCCTCGTCCTCGTTGCCGGGCGCGAACAGCGGAGTCAGGTCGGCGCTCCCGCGGGCGCGCTCCATCACCATTGCCGGACGGTCCAGCGCCGCGCCGTGCTCATCGAGGAAGTACGCTCTGGGAACGGGGATGTTCGTGCGTTCGCCAACTCGCTCGAGAATCTGGAACTCCAGCCGCCGCTTCGTCGGCAGGATGTCGATCTCGGGTGGCGGGTCCCGGCGCACGATCAGCGGCAGTCGCTCAGTGCTCCCGCCGCTCTCGATCACGGCGTCCGCGCTGTAGGTCTCTTGCGAGTAGCCGCCCGCGAGCAACTGGAAGTTCTCGACCCGCACCGACTGGGCGTCGGGGCGCTGTTGCTTGATGAATCGCTCGAGCTGAGCCTCCATGGGGTAACCTCCGCCGCCGAGTCTACGGCGGCGGCCCCTTGCGCTCAGCCGACGATCGCAAGGCCTTCGCCGCGCAGGTCGTGGGCGGCGGCGATGCCGTGTCCGGTCAGTACGGCGAGGCAGGCCCGACCCGTCCAGCCATCCCATGCCGCCAGCGGCTCGAACGCCAGCCCCTCCGCCCGCAGCGCCTCCCCGAGCCCATCCGGTGCGCGTGTTTCCGCATGGAGCGAGCCGTCCACGTCGAGCGCCCAGCGGGCTGCGTCGAGCGCGTCCTGTGGGTCCGCGCCCCCGCGAAGGACGGCGTCGAGCACCTGTACGTTCGTCTGCGGCTGTCGGTGCGCGCCCGGCGTCCCTCCCACCGCCACCAGCGCGCCGTCCCGGGGCCCCTCCGGTTCCCCCGCCAGGGGCAGGTCTGGCGGCGACGTCACGATGTAGTTGTGGAGCGTGTGCATGGGCCGCTTCCCGCCCGCGAGTTCGTTCGGGTGCCCTTCCTCGAGGCCGAAGCCCCGCATGCGGTTATTGAAGACGACTCCCGTGCCGGCCGAGAGCACCCCGCTCCCCCAGGCCGAGAACACCGACTGGATCAGCGAGACCGCGTTCCCCTCCCCGTCGATCGCGACCAGCGCCGTCGTGTCGCCATCGCCCCCACCGCCCGCGACCGCTTGCGTGCGCACCCCGCCCGCGCGCAGCAGGGCGGCTGCGTCGAAGCCGGTCACGCGCGGGTCGCCCGCCTCGGCGTCGACGGCCGCGAAAGCCTCCCGCAGCGCCTCGACCTGTGAGGCGACGCCCCGATCCGAGCGCGCCAGCCGCTTCAGCGCCAGCATCGTGACGAGCCCACGGGATGGGGGCGGCTGCGTGTGCACGCGCACCCCCCCGAAGTCGACCGCGAGTGGCGTCCCCCATTCGGCGGGAGCGCGCCAGTCATCCGGCGTGAACGCGGCGCCGAGCCCGTTCAGCGTGGCCAGGCACTCGTTCGCGACCTCGCCCTCGTAGAACGCCGCCGCGCCGCCTTCCGCGAGCGCCTGGAACGTCTGCGCGAGTTCCGGCTGCAGGACGAGCTGTCCCCCGTCCCCGGCGACGTGCCCGAACGTGCTCTTGAACGCTCCAGAGGGGTAGACGCGCCCCCGCCCCACTCCCACCGCCCGCGCCAGCGCCCGCGAGGCGGGGAACCCCTCCCGTGCGATCCGCTCTGCGTCCTCCAGCACGCGCGACCACGACAGCTTTCCGTATTGCTCGTGCAGCGCCCCCCACCCCGCCACGCACCCCGGCACCGTGACCGCCAGTGCGCCCGTGTCCGGGATGCCCCCCAGCCTGCGGTACTCGTCGGCGTCAGCGCTCGCCGGCGCCGGGCCGGAGCTGTTCAGCGCCCGCACTTCGCCGCTGGCGGCGTCGTACACCATCGCGAACGAGTCGCCGCCGAGGTGGCTCATGAACGGCTGCGCGACCGTGAGCACGGCCGCCATCGCGACCGCCGCGTCGGCGGCGCTGCCGCCGTCGTGGAGCGCTCGCTGGCCAGCCGCCGCCGCCAGCGGGTGGTCGGCGATGACGCACGTGCGCGACCCGCGGAGCGCCCCCCGCCGCGGCCCGTCGCCCCCCGCGACCCCTTCGACGCCTTCGCGTCCGCCTCCCGCGGGCTGGTCCGTCATCTGCGCTCCCGCGGCTACCCTACGCCCCGCGCAGTAGCTTCAGGACGGCGTCGGCATTGTCGGCGGCCTTCGCCCGTTTCCACACCTTCGTCAACGTCCCATCCGGCCCGATCACGAAGGTCGAGCGCGTCATGCCGATGCTCTTGCGGCCATACAGGGTCTTCTCCCCCCACGAGCCGTACTCGGTCGACACCTTCGAGTCCTCGTCCACCAGCAGCGGGAAAGGAAGTTCGTACTGCTCGCGGAACTTCGTGTGCGACGCGGCGGTGTCTGTCGAGACGCCCAGCACGACCGCGCCCTCCGTCCCGATCGCCTCGTGGTTGTCGCGGAACCCGCAGGCCTGCTTCGTGCAGCCCGGCGTGTTGTCGCGCGGGTAGAAGTAGAGCACCACGGTCTGACCGCGGTAGTCCTGCAGCCGGTGCGTCTTCCCATCCTGGTCCTGGAGCTCGAAGTCCGGGGCGGTATCGCCCGCTTCCAACGTGATCGGCATCGCTTCCTCCTGATTGTGTTGCGTCTAGCGAATCACGCCCGAGACGCGCTCGGCGTGGATGCGCACGATCACGCGTCGCTGCGTCTCCAGCCAGGCGGGCAGATCCTCCGGCTCGGTGAAGCCCGAGTCCTTGATGTTCTCGAAGACCAGATGCGTGGCGGGCTCAAGTCCCTCGCGCTCGATCTCCGCCCGGCCCTCGACCGTCACGAAGTTGAACGGCGCCGCGTCGTTGAAGACCGTGATCGTCACCTGCGAGTTGCGTTCCAGCGTGCGCACTTTCAGCGTCGGCGCGGTCGTGCTCACCACGAGCGTGTCTCCTTCGCGCGCGTACGCCACTACCGAACTGCTCGGCTGCCCACTCTTCCGCACCGTCGTGATGACGGCCCAACGGTTCTCGCTCACGAACCGGTCGAACGCCTCCGTCCCAATCATCCGCTCCTCCTTCGCTCCGGCTTCGACGCCGGGCGCCCCTATTCTCGCGAACGCGAGGCCGCGGGTCACGCGGCGGGCTGCCGCCCTACAATATCGCGCAGTCCAGCAGGGAGGCGATCATGCCCCAGCTTCCAACCTTCACCCTCACCGACGGCGAGGGGCGCGAGCGCGCGTTCCCCTCCGGCCGCCCCTCCCTGCTCGCCTTCGTGAAGGAAGATTGCCCCACCTGCGGCCTCTCAATGCCCCTCATCGAGGCTGCGCACGAGGCCTTCGGCGATGCCGTCGACGTGCTCGCCATCGGTCAGGAGGCCGAGGGCAACGCCGTTCTGGTCGAGCGCCACGCCCTCACCGCCCCCATGCTCGACGACAGCGCCCTGCACGCCTCCTACGCCTACGACCTCGATACCGTCCCCACCCTCATCCTCGCGGGCCCCGACGGCGAGGAGCAGACGCGCTTCGTCGGCTTCGGCCGCGAGGACTGGGAGTCGCTCTTCGGCGAGCTTGCCGCCATCGCCGGCGTCGAGGCGCCCGACCCGGGATGGGAGGTCTACCCCGACTCCCGCCCCGGCTGCGGCTCCCGCTCGGTCGAGCCCGGCATCGCCGAACGCCTCGCGGCCGAGGCCGAGGGCAGCCCCCTGCGCGCCCGCCGCATCGACATCGGCGCCGGCGACGACCTGCACGAGTTCCTCTTCGACCAGGGGCTCACCGACGGACTCCCCGTCGTTCCCCCCACCCCAGAGCGCGTTATGCGCATGCTCGAAGGCACTACCCGCGACGCCCAGGACCTCGTCGCGATCCTCCCCCCCAACATGGGCCCCGCCACCGTCGAAAAGGTGGCGATCAACGCCGTCATGGCCGGCTGCAAGCCCGAGTACCTGCCCGTCGTCATCACCGCCGTCGAGGCCTGCTGCACCGAGGAGTTCAACGCCCACGGCGTCTGGGCCACCACGATGGGAGCCGCCCCCGCGGTCGTCGTCAACGGACCCATCCGCCACCACATCGGCATGAACATGCGTCTCGGCGCCCTCGGCCAGGGCACTCGCGCCAACGCCGCCATCGGCCGCGCCCTCCGCCTCGTGATGCGCAACGTGGGCGGCGCCAAACCGGGCGGAACCGAACGCTCCACCCTCGGCACCCCCATGAAGTACACCCTCTCCTTCGCCGAGTGGGAGGAGCGCAGCCCCTGGGAACCCATGCACGTCGAGAAGGGCTTCGACGCCGAGGACAGCGTTGTCACCGTCTTCCCCGCCACCAGCGGTCCCCAGCTCCTTGTCGACCAGACGGCTCGCACGGCCCGCGCCCTCACCGGCATCCTCGGCCTCACGATGGCCGCCGTCGGAAACCCCCGCACGCCCACCGGCCACGTCCTCTTCGTCGTCTGTCCCGAGCATGTCGACACGATCTGGCGCGACCGCTGGAGCAAGGAGCAGGTGCGCGACTACATCATCGAAGTCACGAGCATGCCCCTCCGCGACCGCCTCGCCACCCCCGACGCGAGCGGCATCGAGCCCTCCCAATTCGGCCCCGACGGCCCCACCGAGGAGCAGCTCGACAAGCTGTATTCGAAGTTCCGCGGGCCCGAGTTCATCCATATGGTCGTGGCCGGAAGCGAGGCCGGGAAGTTCTCCGCCGTCCTCGGCGGGTGGGCGAGCGCTCCCGTCAGCCGGAAAATCGAAAACATTCCGTAACGTTCGGCGGCGTTCGCCGCTGGCGCGTGCCACAACCGCCCTCTACGCTGGACATGCGGGCTGCGGTCAGTGGCCCCCGAAGAGGTGCTGCAATGAGTGGTGCGATTGGACCCGGCAGCGAGGGCATGAACCTGGAGCACATCAAGACGTGCGTCCGTTGCGGTCTCCGCTACGACTGGCGCCGGTCCTCCAGCGCTTCGCTCAAGATGACCTACTGCAGTCACCTCTGCGAAGCCGGCGACCTCGGCTTCACCCTGGAGGCGCTGCTCCACGCGCGGCGGCCCGTACCCACCGAGGCCGAGGTGGAAGTCTCCGAACCCGAGACCGCCGCGATCTAGCCGCGCCAACCGCCCGTCTACGTGACCAGCGGCGTGTCCTCCCGGTTCGCCCACTCGTACATCGAGCCGTCGTACACGCGCACGTCTTCGTAGCCCAGCAGCGTCAGGGCAAACGCCGTGTGCGCCGCGCGAATGCCGCCCTGGCAGTACGTGACCGTGCGCGCACCGGCCGGCACACCCGCCTCCTCCAGCAACGCCTGCATCTCCTCCGCTGGCAGGAAGCGCCGCGTATCCGACCGCTCCACCAGATCCGTCCACTCCAGATGCCGCGCCCCCGGCACGTGCCCGACCCGCTTGTTGCCGCGTGAGTTCGAGCCGTCCCACTCCCCGTCGCTGCGCACGTCAAGCACCGTGCACTGCGGCGAGTCGTGCTCCGCGATGAGGTCCTCCGCGCTTGCGTGCAGCTCCGGAACCGTGCGCGACTCGAAGGTTCGCGCTTCGGGCCGCGCGCCGTGGAACGTGACCGGCCTTCCCTCCGTCAGCCACCGATGCCAGCCGCCGTTCAGCACCTTCGCCTTCGTGTGGCCGTAATAGTTCAGCGCCCACCAGAGCCGCGACGCCACCAGCGCGTTGTTGTCGTCGTACGTCACGACGGTGGTGTCGGCGTCCACCCCCAGGCTGCTCATGAGCGCGGCGAACTCGTCCGGCGGCATCACGAACATGCCCGCGCCGCCCTCGCGCTCCCCCTGCTCCTTGATGTAGTAGTGAACGGGCAGATGAACCGCCCCCGGCACGTGGGCGCGCCGGTACGCCTCCAGCGTCGCGCAATCGATGATCCGCACCTGCGGGTCGTCCGCATGCTCCGCGAGCCAGTCAGGCTCGGCGAGCAACTCCGGTCGGGCGTACGGCATCGCTCACTCCTCGCGTTCGAAGACTGCCGCAGAGGATAGGCCCAGCATCTCCGCCCCGCTACGGCTGCCAGCCGGTCAGGTCATCGCTGTGCATCCAGCCCTCGAGCCCCTCGTCGGTGCGAACGTGTATCCAGTAGCCGTAGCTCCATGTGAGATGGCTGCTGCGGTCGCCGCGAACGTAGTCATCCCTATGGGGAGGGGGCTTCACTGACTCCACAACCGTCTTCGCCGGCAAGCACGCGAGACTCGCTGCTTCGGCATCGGACCACGCGCGCAGGTGCTGGCACGAGTCGCCAGTCGCGACCGTGAGCGTGGTCGCATCGAAGAAGGGCGGCCGCTCGACCCGTGGCTCCCGCGAGGGGATGTAGCCCAAACCCTCGTAGGGGCCGCCTGAGGTGAGATGAACGCGGAGCTCCCCGCTGGAGAGGCCCCACGACGTTCTGTTGAAAGCGCCGGTGAAGACCCCTCTCGTCCATCCGGGGCCTCCTCTCCAGGCAGCATTGGGGGCGGCCTGCAGGATCAATTGCGCTGTAGCTATTTCCCGCTCAGGGCCCGTCACTCTCGCGCTCAGCATGCGACATGTCGCGCCGTCGAGCGCACAGGGCTGATAGATGAGATGCAGAGGCCGGTCAAAGAGAGCCGGATCGTCGGAGGACGGGATGACGAAGCCTGCTTCAGGTCCGAAGCCTGATTCGGGTCTGTCGAAGCGGGTGCCCCATGAGCCGTCCACGTTGAGGACACGCGCTTCGGTCCGCGTTTCGAGCACGAGACCGGAACTGTCGGCGAGCCAGCGGCTGCGGTGATCGTGAACTGCAAGGCCGTCGTTTGAGGGAAGAGCTCCGTGGACCCGCATGAGTTCCTCGCCTGTCACGGTGTCGAACAGCGATGTGATGGCCAGCTTCTGCCAAACGCCTGGATCGGCAGGCTCCTCTCCCAGCAGCAGCGTCACCGTGGCCACCCACTTCCCGTCGGGCGAGAGGTCCACCCCGAGCCAAGGCGCCTGGATGCACAACATCGAGGCTTCGGACAGGACGGCGAGGTCCCAACCGAATCTTGTGACGGTGCAGGTGCTCTTCCCCTCGTCGTGGGAGATTGCCGCCAGCCCCTCTCCCCCGCTGAGGGTCTGAACTTCCACCCGGCGGCTGTAGCGAGGGGGGGCTGGAATCTCCGCGCTCCTGTGTTCCCCTGTCATGAGGTTGATGGAGGTGAGGGTTCCGGAGGACTGGTATCGCGCGAGGTACTTCCCTTCGGGATGCGCCAGCCACAGTCCGGGGGCTTCCGTTCCCTCGACCATGTCATCAAGCTCGAATCAGGCGGTTGCCTCAATGGACGCATTGACCACCGCGAACGCATTGCCCCATCTGAAGACCAGGTGCTCACTCGCTCCCGTCCCCCACCCAAGGAGCGTTGGCGTGTAGTCCCCCATGGGCCACCGCGGAATGATCCGACGGACCAGTGACAACTCGGGCGAGTCCCACGCGAATGTCCGACCTTCCAGGCGGTCGATCAGCCGTATCCCTTTGGGTGACTCAAGCAGCACGAAGCGGTTCCCCGGTGAGGGAGCGGGTCTGCCGCACGCCGTCCAGCCCTCGACTGCCCCGGTCTCGACATCCAGGAAGAACAGTCCCGCATCCCGCGTGAGGGTCAGGACCATCGGTTCCCCGCGCTCGAACTCCACGCGTCCGAGATCCTCATGGTCCGTGTCGATCTCGTGGATTGCTGGCTGCCAGCGCCCGTTTGCTGCTGGCTCCGCAGCGGTGGTCGTTGGTCTTGTTGCGGATTCGGTGGTTGGAGTGGCGGACTCCGGAAGGCACGGCGAACGCGGTGGGAGCGCGACTGCCGGTGTCGGGCTGGGGGTTGGGGCGGGTGTCGCCGCCGGCGAGGCTGTAGTGGTCGGTGTCGCCGCTGCCGTTGGTGTCGCCACGGTCGAGGGAGTGGGGGTGACCGGTGTCGCCTCCGAAGTGGGTGCGGATGTCGCCGAAGGAGATGGAGATGGCGCCGGTCTCGCGGTAGCAGGCGCGGTCGGGCTTGCCGGAGCCGTCGCCGTTGGGGATGGCCCCGGTGTTGCCGTGGCAGGGGGAATCGCCTCCTCCTTGCCACCACAGCCCGACGCAACCAGCAGGGCGCATCCCACCGACGCAAGCAGCCAGCCCGTTCGTGCCATCAGAAGGCCAGCATAGGTCGCGACAGGACGAATTACCCCACCCGTTTTCCGCTACGCCAGCAGGTGCTCCTCGAAGTACGAGACGAGCCGGCGCTCCATGTACTCCAGACCCGCCGCGTCGCGGGGCATGTGGCGTTCCTCGGGGTAGACGAGGAGGTCATACGGCTTCTGCGCCGCCGTGAGCGCCGTGATCAGGCGAGCCGTGTGCCGGAAGTGCACGTTCTCGTCGACCATCCCGTGAACCAGCAGCAGCTTTCCTGACAGCCCTTCGGCGTGCGTTGTGACTGCCCCGTCCCGGTACCCCTCGGGGTTGTCCTGGGGCGTCGACATGTACCGCTCCGTGTAGCCCGTGTCGTACCCGTCCCAGTCGACCACCGGCGCCCCTGCCACCCCCACGCGGAACACGTCCGACGCGCGCATCAGCGACATGCAGGTCATGTAGCCGCCGTAGCTCCACCCGTAGATCCCGACCCGCTCGGGGTCGACGAGCCCCTCCATCACGAGCACGTCGACCGCCGCCACCTGGTCGTTGACCTCGATCGTGCCCATGCGCCGGTGCAGGTGCGCCTCGAACGCGAGCCCGCGGTTGGCGCTCCCCCGGTTGTCGACCAGCAGCACGGCGAACCCCGCCTGCGCGAGGTACTGGGCGCGAAGGTCCACTGTCAGCGCCCAGTCGTCGATGACGCGCTGGGCGTGCGGCCCGCCGTAGACCGACACGATGAGCGGATGCGGCCCCTCACCCTCGGGCCGGTACAGCGCCGCGAACATGGACGTCCCGTCCACCGCCACCATCGCGCGCAGCTCCGGCGGTCGCAGCTCCTGCCCGGAAGCCGTCATCTCCGTCTCCTCGAACAGCGTCGCGACCACCTCGCCCCCATCCGTGCGACGTAGCGTCGTCACGGCGGCATGCTCTCGCGACGAGAACGTGTCGACAAACATCCCTCCGTCCGGCGCGACCGCGCAGCCGTGCACCCCCGCCCCGCTCGTGAGGCGCTCCACCTCCCCGCCGTCCAGCCCCACCCGGTACAGGTGCCGCTCGATAGCCCCCTCGCGCGTACCGCTGAAGAACACCGCCCGCCCCGCCTCGTCCACCTCCACGATGCGCGTGACCACCCACTCTCCCGAGGTCAGTTCCCGCGGCGCCTCCAGGTCCGTGTCGTAGAGGTAGAGGTGCCGGAAGCCGCTGCGTTCGCTCGACCACAGCAGCTCACCGGAGTCGAGGAAACGGAAGTCGCCCAGGTTCAACCACGGTTCCGAGCGCTCTTCGAGCGTGCGCAGTACGGCCCCTGTGTCTGGGTCGAAGAAGCGCAGGTGAAGCTCGGTCTGCTGGCGGTTGAGCACCAGGCCCGCGAGCACGCCGGCCGGCCGCCAGACGACGCGCGGCAGGTAGATGTCGTCCTCCTCACCGAGGTCCATCCAGACGGGGTCGCCACCGGCCGCCGCTACCACCCCCAGCCGCACGCGCGCGTTTGGCGCCCCCGCGAACGGGTAGCGGTGATGCTCCGTGTCGAGCTTGTCCTGCCCCTGGTGGACGATGGGATAGTCGGGAATGTGCCTCGCGTCGACCTCCACGAAGGCGATCCGCGAGCCGTCTGGCGACCACCAGAACCCATCCGACTGCCCGAATTCCTCCTGCGCGATGAAGTCGGCAAGGCCGTTCGTGAAGCCGTCCTCCGCGCCGCTCGTGAGTTGGCGCGCCTCCCCGCCCCCTGACGGCATCGAGTACAGCTCCCCCTCCCGCACGAACGCCAGCCGCTGGCCGTCGGCGGTCAAGCGAGGCGTTATCGCCCCTTCCGCCCCCGAAACCGCGACCGGCTCTGCGTCCCCCACGATGAGGCGCGGCCCCTCGCCCCCGGGCAGCAAGATTGTGCGTTCCCCGGCCTTCGGGGCGAAGCGATAGTCCGTCACGCCCACGTCGCGCAGACGTGCCCGTTCGCGGCGCAATTCCTCCTCCCGCGAGATCGGACCGCCCCCGCCCGCCGGCCCCGCGAGCGCCTGCCTGTCTCCGCTCGCGATGTCGTACAGCCAGAGGCTGCGTAGGAGCCCTCCGCCATCGCTCGCGAGGTAGGCGATGCTCCTCCCGTCGGGCGTGAACGCCCAGCGTGCGGGGCCGCCCATGCCGGGCCGCGGGTAGCGCGCGACCTGTTCGATGGATATGCGCGCGTACGGAGCGGTCATTCCTGGATCGCCTCCCCGCGCAGCTCATCGATCGCCGCCAGCGCTTTCGGCGTCGCTGCCGACAGCACCTCAGGCCCCTCCTCCCCCACCAGCACGTCGTCCTCGATGCGGATCCCCCCGAAGTCCAGCAGGGCATCGACCCGCTCCCAGACCACGTCGCCGCGGTAGCGCTCGCGCAGGTCCGCGTCCTCCAGGAGTGCGCGGATGAAGTAGATGCCCGGCTCGATCGTGACCACGTAGCCCGGCTGCAGGGGCAGGTCCGCCCGCAGGTAGCGCAGCGTCGGGCGATCGCTTGGCGCGCGCCCTTCGAGGCAGCCTCCTGCGTCGTGCGTTGCCAATCCGAGCATGTGTCCCAGTCCGTGGGGGAAGAACAACGCCTGCGCGTCGCGCTCCACCAACCCCTCCGCATCCCCCCGCAGCAGACCGAGATCAACGAGCCCCTGCGCGATCTCGACGCTCGCGGCGAGGTGCAGGTCCTTGTACTCGACCCCCGGCCTCACCCCCGTGATGGCCCGCTCCTGCACCCCCAGCACCAGCGAATACAGGTCACGCTGGATGCCCTCGAAGCGCGGCCCCACCGGGTAGGTCCGGGTCACGTCGCTCGCGTAGCCGCCCACCTCCGCCCCCGCGTCGACGAGGATCAATTCGCCCTCCCCGAATTCTCTCGCGGTCGGCGCCAAGTGCAGCGTGGCCGCGTTCGGGCCACCGCCGACAATCGAGCCGTAGGCGGTGCGCTCCGCCCCCGTCCGGAAGAACTCGACCTCGATCTCGATCTGCAAGGCCCGCTCCGACATGCCCGCTCGCGCCTTGCGCAGCCCGGCCATGTGTCCGCGGTGCGTGGCGTCAGCCGCTTCCCGCATGAGTGCGAGCTCGCCCGCGTCTTTGGCGCGTCGCAACTCGGCGACCACGGTGCGGAGGCGCTCGCTCTCCTCCTCGTCCGTCGCGAACTCGAGGGTGGCCCACGACTCGACGCCGTACTCCGCCGCCCGCAGCGTGATGTCGCTGTTGCCGATGACCGCCAGCGGTTCCCCCCGCCGCCGCTCCAGCCACCCCCCCAGTTCCGAGGCCGGCCGCACCTGCTCCAGCCCCGACACCTCCGCGACACCCGCCAACGAGGGTCCGTCGCCCGTCCAGACCCGTTCCGCCGCCTCCGGCTGCGGGACGAAGAGCGTCCAGCCCTCCCCGGCATCGAACGCCAGTACGCCGCCCGCCTGCCCCACTCCTGACAGGTAGCGATGTTCCGGGTGGGCGTGGTACTCGTGGAACTGGTCGGTGCCCGCGACGGGCAGCATCAGCCCCGCCGGGAGGAGCACCACTCCCCGGTCGAGATTCCAGCGCGCCGCGGCCTGCTCACGCCGCCTGGCCACGAGGGTGGCTGCGTCGCCGTCCTGCATGCCCGCAGTGTAGCGATCTCCGGTCGCTTTTCGCCCGCCGGTGTAGGCTGGATGCGACCCGGCTGGCGCCGTTTCCGGATGCGGCAGGGGGGTCCATGAACGCACGCGCCACGAATCTCACGCTCTTCGTCCTGCTCCTGCTGGAGCTGGTCTCCGGGCTCGGCAGCTTTCTCGCCGGCAGCCCGCAGGGACAGTGGGTGTTCTGGCTCCACAGCGCTGGCGGCCTCTCCGTCGTCGTCCTGCTCGTCTGGAAATGGCGCATCGTCGTGCGCTCGTTCGTGCGTCGAGGCGCCGGCCTCTGGTCGTTCGCGCCCGCCCTGCTGGGCGTACTCTTCCTGGGAATCCTGTTCAGCGGCCTCTGGTGGCTGATCGTTGGGCGCGGAACCCTGCTGGTCCCCGTCTACGGCGAGATGCGCCCCATTGTGCTGCACACGATCCTCGCTCTCGCGCTGGTACCCCTCTTCACCCTTCACGTGGTGCTGCGCTGGCCCGCTCGACCCACAGCGGCCTTCGCCAGCCGGCGCGCGGTCCTCCGACTCTTCGCCGTCGGCGCCGGGGGATTCGCCATTTCCCGTGGGCTGGCCGTCGCCGCCCCCCAATCCGGCCCCGACCGGCGCTTCACCGGCTCCCGCGAGGAGGCCAGCTTCACCGGCAACAGCCACCCCGTCACCAACTGGCTTGCCGACAACCGCCAGCGCATCCCCGCCGACGAGTGGCGCCTTGAGATCCGTGGCGCGGTGCGCGAGCCTCGCACCCTCGACTACGGCGAGCTCACGGCCCTCGCCGAACGCAGCCGCCGCGCCACCCTCGACTGCACCGGCGGCTGGTACACCGTCCAGGACTGGAGCGGCGTCCCCCTCACGGCCGTCCTCGACCGAGCAGGCCTCTCGGCGAGCGCCCGCAGCATTGTCGTCACCTCCGCGACCGGCTTCAGCCGTCGCTTCGGTCTCGGCGCCGCCCCGCGCCTCCTCCTCGCGACGCACGTCGGCGGCGAGCGGCTCAGCTCGGGCCACGGCTTCCCCGTCCGACTGGTGGCCCCCGGACGCCGTGGCTACAACTGGGTGAAGTGGGTGGTGAGCATTGAGGTCAGCGAACGCCCCGGCTGGTGGCAGTCCCCCCTCCCCACCCAGTAGGCACGTTCCGCGCCCCCTGCGTAGGATCGGGGGCGATGCCCCTGACCGAGTTCGGGCCCGTTCAACATCTCTCCGCCGACGCCGTGGGGCAGCCGGGACAGCGCCGCTTCCGCCTGCGCGCCATCAGCGAAGGCGGTTCCTACGCCTTTGTCTGGATGGAGAAGGAGCAGCTCTCCGCCATCGGCGAGGCGATCGAGACCACCCTCGAGCACGCCGGCGCGCCACCTCCCGCACCCACCGCCGGCGAACCCGAGCCGGTCTTCCCCCTCCAGGCGAACCTTGACCTCGATGTCCGTGCCGGCCGTCTCTCGCTTGGCCTGAACGAGGAGACGCGCACTATCGTCATCGTCGGCGCTGAGGCCCCCACCGAGGGTGAAGGCGAGGCCATCTCCCTCGAATTCGATTTCGACACCGCCCAGCGCCTGCGCGCGCGGATCGGCGAGGTTGTGGCGGCGGGTCGCCCGCCCTGCCCCTTCTGCGGCGCCCCCATTGACCCCGAGGGGCACGTCTGCCCCCGCTCCAACGGCCACCACCGCGAGGAAGAGTAGGGCTCTCCCCTACAGCCCCCGCAGGAACCCGATCATCGCCTCGTTCACCGCCTCCGGCGCCTCCTGCTGCGTCCAGTGGCCCACTCCCGGCAGCATCACGGCGTCGCGCAGGTTCGGGGCGCTCTCCCGCAGCCGGTCGAGGAATCCCGGACCCGACATCGCCACCACCAGGTCACGGTCGCCCGTGATGAAGAGCGAGGGCGGCGTCGCCTTCGCCCCGTTGAAGGCCCCCATCAGTTCCCAGTTCCGGTCGATGTTGCGGTACCAGTTCAGCCCGCCACGGAAGCCCGCCTGCTCGAACTCCCCCGTGAAGAAGTCGAGGTCGGCCTCACTCAGCCAGTCGGGCAGGTCGTCGCCGGGGTCGGCGAGCCCCTGGAGGAAGGTCGCGGTCTTCGGCAGGCTCCCCAGACCGTCGCCCGCGGGCGCATCCCCCGAGGCCGCGTAGAGCAGCATCCGCATCGTGCGCCGCACATCCGCCTCCAGCTCCGCCTCGGCCTTGCCCGGCTCCTGGAAGTAGAGCTGGTAGAAGAAGCGGTCGCCGAAGCGCTGCTTCATCGCCTCCGTGGGCGGAATCTCCCCCGCCTTTGCGTTGTAGGGAACGCTCAGCGCGATCACGGCGCGGAAGATGTCGGGTCGCAGCACACTTGCGTTCCACGCGACGGGCGCGCCCCAGTCGTGACCCACCACCACCGCCTGCTCCTCGCCCAACGCCTCCACCAACCCCACGATGTCCCCCACGAGGTGGAGCTGCGTGTACGCCTCGATCGCCTCCGGCTTGTCCGTCTGCCCGTAGCCACGCTGGTCGGGCGCGACCGCATGGAAGCCCGCCTCCGCCAGCGCCACAAGCTGGTGCCGCCACGAGTACCACGACTCCGGAAAGCCGTGGCACATGACCACCAGCGGCCCCTCCCCCGCCTCCGCGATGTGCATGCGGATGCCGTTCGTCTCCACGAACCGGTGCGCGATCTCGGTCATACCGACCTCCCGGGGCGCATCGTAGCGTCTCCGCCCGTCATGGAACTCGCTAGACTGCCGGCCACCGTATCGGAGCAGTCAGGGCGCAAGCCCAGGAGTGAGCGCGGAGCGAAGCGAAGCAGTCGAACAACGGATGCCTTGAGCGCGGAGCGAAGCGAAGCAGACGAAAGAGCAGGCGGGGGCGTCAGCCCAGGAGTGAGCGCGGAGCGAAGCGCAGCAGTCGAACGAGGAATGTCTTGAGCGCGGAGCGAAGCGCAGCAGTCGAACGAGGAATGTCTTGAGCGCGAAGCGAAGCGCAGCAGACGAAGGAGCAGTCAAATGAAGTTTGGGGTTCATCTGATCCAGCAGAACATCGAGATGGCGGAGTTGCGTCGTCTCTGGACCTGGGCCGATACCGCCGGCTTCGACTGGATCGACGCCTCCGACCACTTCTACGAGGCCCCCCTTGTGCACGAGAACCACGGC
Organism: Tepidiformaceae bacterium; assembly: GCA_965262975.1. GTDB lineage: Bacteria > Chloroflexota > Dehalococcoidia > Tepidiformales > Tepidiformaceae > UBA2991. Next base: position 254,525 of record OZ253575.1, read on the forward strand.
GACTACTGGGAGGGCACCACCATCATGACCGCCCTCGCCTGTGAGACGAAGAACCTGCGCATCGGCTCGCTCGTGCTGGGCATGAACTACCGCCATCCCGCCGTCCTCGCGAACGCCCTCGCCGCCATGGACCACCTCAGCGGGGGCCGCATCGAGCTGGGCATCGGCGCCGGCTGGTATGAGGACGAGTACCGCGCCTACGGCATCCCCTTCCCGCCCCTCGGGAAGCGCCTCGACATCCTCGAGGAGGGCATCCAGGTCATCCGCCTGCTGCACACCGAGGACCACGTCGATTTCGAGGGCGAGCACTTCACCCTCACCGACGCCTGCTGCAACCCCAAGCCCCTGCAGGACCGCCTGCGCATCTGGGGCGGCGGCGTCGGCCGCAAACGCACCCTGCCCATGATCGCCCGCCTCTGCGACGGCTGGAATGGGCCCTACCTGACCCCCTGGCAGTTCCGCCACCTCTCCCGAGTCCTGCGTGAGGCCTGTGATCGCGAGGAGCGTGACTTCGACGAGATCGAGAAGAGCGTCAACCTCAGCTTCCACCTCGCTGCCAACGAGGCGGCCCGCCCCCGCGCCGAGGAGCACGCCCGCACCGTCTTCGGCGGCGCCATCGACACCTGGCGCGAGCGCGGCCTGATCATGGGAACCCCTGCCGAGGCGAAGGAGCTTATGGCCGAGTACCGCGACCTCGGCTGCGACCTCCTCAACATCGCCATCCGCCCACCCCTCGACTGGGAGGCGCTCGAAGCCTGGGCGGAGGAGGTCATCCCCGCCTTCCAGTCTGGGTGAACGCTCACTGCCGGCTCCCTGGGTGAACAACGGAGTCGCCCGTTACCCCGTTGTTGGGGAGAATGGCCCTGGGCGGTTCGGGCCGGCGCACCTTCGCTCATGAAACGCGAAGTCCCGTTGGCGACTGCGGCCAGCCAAACACCAGTGCCGCACCGCTCCCACTGAACGAATGACTGATTCTCTCAAGCCAGACACCCCATGACCGCGACTGCCGAGTCTGAGGTCGCCAACGCACTGCGACGCAACATCGCCATCATCGCGCACGTCGATCACGGCAAGACGACCCTCGTCGACGCCATGCTCCACCAGACCGGGGTCTTCCGGGCGAACGAGCGCGTGGAGGAACGCGCACTCGACAACATCGATCTCGAGCGCGAGCGCGGCATCACCATCATGGCCAAGAACACGGCCATCCGGCATCGCGATTGCATCGTTAACGTCGTCGACACGCCCGGCCACGCCGATTTCGGCGGGGAGGTCGAGCGCACGCTGACGATGGTTGATGGCGTGCTGCTGCTTGTCGACGCCTCCGAGGGCCCCCTGCCACAAACTCGTTTCGTCCTGGGAAAGGCCCTTGAGCACGGCCTGCCCGCCATCGTCGTCATCAACAAGATCGACCGCAAGGATGCGCGCCCCGCGGAAGTGCTCGACGAGATCTATGACCTCTTTATCGACCTCGAAGCAACCGAGCAGCAGATCGACTTTCCGGTCGTGTACGCGAACGCCAGAGCGGGCGTTGCCAGTCTGGGTCCGGACGAGGCCGGCCTGAACTTGCGCCCCCTGCTCGACGCAATCGTCGAGCAACTGCCCCCTCCTCGCGGTAACCCGGAGGCCGCCCTCCAGATACGGGTTGCGAACCTCGACTCAAGCGACTACCTGGGCCGGATCGCGATTGGACGGATCGTCAACGGCCGCGTCGCCATCGGCGACGAGATCGCCGTGTCGAAGCTCGATGGCTTGGTCGCGCGAACCCGCGTCACCAGGCTGTTCGTCTTTGACGGACTGGAGCGGGCCGAGGTGGAGCAGGCCGCGGCCGGCGACATCATTTGCCTTGCCGGGATCGACGACATCACCATCGGCGAGACCATCACCGCGCCCGACGACCGGCGGCCGTTCCCTCCCATGCACGTGGATGAGCCGACGGTCTCCATGATCTTTGGGGTGAACACCTCGCCCCTGGCCGGGCAGGATGGTCAGTACGTCACGTCCCGCAAACTGCGCGAGCGACTTGAGCGCGAGCTGGTCAGCAATGTCTCGATTCGCGTCCAGGACACCGATTCGGCTGACCAGTTGCAGGTGATCGGCCGTGGCGAGCTGCAGCTTTCGATTCTGATCGAGATGATGCGGCGCGAGGGCTACGAGCTCCAGGTCGGCCGGCCCCAGATCGTCACCCGCGAGCGAGGTGGCCGCGTCGAGGAACCGTTCGAGGAACTGGTCATCGACGTGGCAGAGGACTACCAGGGCGCAGTCATTGAGAAGCTCGGCGCACGTCGAGCCAAGATGACCCGCATGGTCAACCACGGCAGCGGCCGCATCCGGCTCGAGTTCCTGATCCCGACGAGAGGCGTCATCGGGTTCCGCTCCCAGTTCCTCACCGATACCCGAGGCACCGGCATCATGAATCACCTGTTCGCCGGCTGGGAGCCGTGGAACGGGCCCATCGCCGGACGCCCAAGCGGAGCGTTGGTGGCCGACCGGGCGGGAACGGCAACTGCCTACGCCATCCACAACCTGCAAGAGCGCGGCGCGATATTCATCGACCCCGGTACGCCGGTCTATGAGGGGATGATCATCGGCGAGAACGCCCGCCCATCCGACATGGACGTGAACGTCACGAAGGAGAAGAAGCTCACCAACATGCGGGCGGCCGCTGCCGACGAGGCCCTTCGTCTCGTTCCGCGCAGGCTTCTGAACCTGGAGCAATCGATCGAGTTCATCAACGATGACGAACTCGTGGAGATCACGCCGGGCAGTATCCGGTTGCGGAAGCGCGTGCTGGGGGCGACGCCGAGGGCTAGGAGCCAGTCGGCGCGAGTGAGCGCGCAGCGCAGCGGAGCAGTCCGGGCGTCGGCCGCGCGAGTGAGCGCGCAGCGAAGCGGAGCAGTCGAGGGGGAGTCCGGGCGTCAGCCCCGCGAGTGAGCGCGCAGCGAAGCGGAGCAGTCGAGGGGGAGTCCGGGCGCCAGCCCCGCGAGTGAGCGCGCAGCGAAGCGGAGCAGTCGAGGGGGAGTCCGGGCGCCAGCCCCGCGAGTGAGCGCGCAGCGAAGCGGAGCAGTCGAGGGAGCAAGTCTTATTGACACGGCTTCCCGCGACCGGCAACGTGCGCGCACAGAATTCCGGAGGTGCCGCATGGCCGCTGAAGCTGACTACGAGCCCGATCCCACCAAAGACCACGAGACCGTCTCCATCTACCCGATCGACGAGGACGTCAAGGAGGAGTTGCTGAACTCCGTCCGCGAGGCCGTCCTCAACTGGTCGACCAAGGACGGCTGGCCCGTCGGCGTGATGCACGCCGTCGTCTGGGCGAAGGGCTCCTTCTGGATGACCGCCGCCGCCCACCGCCACCGCATGGCCGCCCTCCGCCGCGACCCGCGCTGCTCCGTCGTGCTGACCAGCACGGGGACGCACCTTGGCGGGGGCAAGACCATCACCGCCAAGTGCCGCTGCGTCATGCACGAGGACCGCGAAACCAAGGACTGGTTCTACCACGCCCTCTCCTTCCGTCCCGAGGCTAGCGAGGAGCAGGCCGCCGCCTTCGAGAAGACCCTCGACTCGCCCCTGCGCGTCGTCATGGAACTCGTTCCCGAGAAGTGGATCACCTTCGACGGCGCCAAGATGGGCCTCGCGACCGCCGGCATGCTCACCGAGGAGCAGAAGGGGCCGCCCCTCAGCTCCGACGCCGTCCGCCTGGAGAAGGAGCTCAAGGCCCGCGGCCTCGCCTGACGGCCAGCGCCGCTTCTTCTCGCGCTTGTAACCGAGCGCGGGCCGTTTCCACTCGCCGCGTTCGAACAGGCGCGGTACGGTGATGGCAACCCTTCTTCGGGAGCGATTGCGGTGCGTGTGGGAATCCTGACCGGCGGAGGCGACTGCCCGGGACTGAACGCGGTCATCCGAGCCGTTGTCACCAAAGGCGAGCGCCAGTACGGCGACGAGGTCGTCGGCTTCCGCAACGGCTGGGCGGGCGTCATGGAAGGCGACCTTATGCCCCTCAGCGCCGCGGACTGCCACGACATCCTTCCCCTCGGCGGCACCATCCTCGGCACCTCGCGCGCCAACCCCTACGCCACCGAGGGCGGCGCCGGCGCCGTCCGCGCCACGCTCCAACGCGAGCGCATCGACGCCCTCATCGCCGTCGGTGGCGACGACACCCTCACCGTCGCCGGCCGGCTCGCCCGTGAGGGAGTCTCCCTTGTCGGTGTGCCCAAGACCATCGACAACGACCTCGCCGTCACCGAGCTCACCTTCGGCTTCCACACCGCCGTGCAGTCCGCCACCGACGCCATCGACCGCCTGCGCACGACCGGCGAGTCCCACCACCGCGTCATGGTCGTCGAGGTCATGGGCCGCGAGACCGGCTGGATTGCGACCTACGCGGGCATCGCTGGCGGTGCCACCGAGATCCTGATCCCCGAGGAGCCGTTCGATATGGCCGGCGTGTGCGGGCGCCTGCTCGCCCACCACGGGCGCGACGTCTCCGCCTCCGTCGTGGTTGTGGCCGAGGGCGCCCGCCCCGTCGGCGGCGAGTTCTTCGTCCAGAGCGACCAGCGCGACGCCTTCGGGCACGTTCGCCTCGGCGGCGTTGGCCGCGTCGTCGCCGACGAGATTGAGGCCCGCACCGGATTCGAGACGCGCCTCACCGTGCTCGGCCACGTCCAGCGCGGCGGCACCCCCACCGCCTTCGACCGCGTCCTCGCCACCCGCTTCGGCATCGCCGCCATCGACGCCGTCCACGACGGCCACTCGGGCAAGGCCGCCGTCCTCCAGGCGAACGAGATCCGCCTCGCCCCCCTCGAAGCCCTCACCGCCGAGCCCAAGCTCGTCGACCGCACCCTCTACGAGACCGTCGCCGGCGCCCTCGTCGCCTTCCCCTGCTGAACGCAGAGGGCGAGCCAGCAATCGACAGCTACTCATACCTCCCTCTTGGACGCCCGACTTACCCCATCCCCCTCCCGCACCAACAGCCAATGGCCAACAGCCAACAGCCTCCCGCTATAGTCCCCCCATGCCCCCACGACCCTTCCGCATCGACGTTCCCGACTCCGTCCTCGACGACCTCCGCGAGCGCCTCGATCGCACCCGCTGGCCCGACGCCATCCCCGACACCGGCTGGGACTACGGAGCCGACGTCGCTTACGTGCGCGAGCTGTGCGACTACTGGCGCAACGAGTACGACTGGCGCGCCCAGGAGGCCGCGCTCAACGCCTGGCCCCAGTTCCTCTGCGAGGTCGACGGCGTCGACATTCACTACTGGCACGTCCGCGGCCAGGGGCCGAACCCCCATCCCCTGCTCCTCACGCACGGCTGGCCCGGCTCGATGTTTGAGTTCCTCGAACTCATCGGGCCCCTCACCGACCCCGCCGCCCACGGCGGCGACCCCGCCGACGCCTTCGACGTCGTCATCCCCTCCATCCCCGGCTTCGGCTGGAGCGGCAAACCGCAGGAGCGCGGCTGGGGCCCCTCCCGCGTCGCCGACGCCCTCGACCACCTCATGACCGCCGAGCTCGGCTACGAGCGCTACGGCGCCCAGGGCGGCGACTGGGGCGCCATCATCAGCACGCGCCTGGGCGCGACCCACGCCGGTAACCTCAGCGGCCTCCACCTCAACATGGCGCTCGCCGGTCCCCCCGACCCGCCCACGGAGGCGGACGAGCCCGGACTCGCCTCACGTCGCGCCTTCCAGGCCAGCGAGACCGGCTACAGCAATGTGCAGGGCACCAAGCCCCAGTCCCTCGGCATCGCCCAGGCCGACTCACCCGCCGGAATCGCCGCCTGGATCGCGGAGAAGTTTCGCACCTGGAGCGACTGCGACGGCGACGTCGAGTCGCGCTTCTCCAAGGACACGCTGCTGACCAACATCATGTTCTTCTGGGCGCCCAACAGCATCGCGTCGGCCGCCCGCATCTACTACGAGGCCCGCGCCGAGGGCGTGGGGGGCCGCACCTCCAGCATCGAGCCCATCACCGTGCCGACCGGGTTCGCCGCCTTCCCGAAGGAGATCCTGCAGACGCCCCGCCACTGGGTCGAGCGCGCCTACAACCTCGCCCACTGGACGGAGATGCCGGCGGGCGGCCACTTCGCCGCCCTCGAAGAGCCCGATCGCCTCCTCGCCGACATCCGCACCTTCTTCCGCCTGGTTCGCTGAGTGCGTGTTCGACCCACCGACGCCCCTCGCAGGGTGGTGAAGAGGTCCAGGCATCTATTGGCATCGGAAACGGCTTCTGCTACCATCTTGGGACCACCCCTATCGCTTCGCCGATAGGGTCGAGACCGCCCTTTGAGGCGGTCTCTTTCTTTGGGGGGATTGGCGATTGATCACCAACGTCTATGTTGACGGCTTCAATCTCTACTATCGCGCGCTCAAGGACACCGCCTTCAGGTGGCTGGACCTGCGACAGCTGGCCGAGGTTCTCTTTCCCGGAGACGACATCCGGAGGATTAGCTATTTCACAGCGCGCCTGGACACCCGTCCTGGCAATCCCAATCAGCCCCGCCGCCAGTTGGTATACCTGCGCGCTCTGGAGACGCTGCCGGGTCTCGATCTCCACTATGGAGCTTTCCGGTCTGGTCTCAAGCGCCGCCCGCTCGTTGATCCCATTCCCGGACTGCCTCCGTATGTTCGGATCAGGGACTCCGAGGAGAAGGGATCGGATGTGAACCTCGCTACTCGCCTTCTGGTGGACGGCTTCAACGGGGAGTATGAACAGGCAGTTGTCATGTCCAACGACGCGGACTTCGCCGGCGCCATGCGTTATGTGCGGGATGGCCTCGGCCTCCGCATGACCCTGGTAAACCCCGACCCGCGGACTGCGAGCCCCGCCGAACTCGCTCGTGCCGCAACGTACGTGAAGCGCCTCTGGAAGAGCCATCTGCGACGAAGCCAGCTTCCCGACACGCTGAGAGATGAGATTGGGGTCATCACCAAGCCTCAGGGCTGGTGATGTCCGAAGGCCATCGTCCCGACCCCAATTTACGGTGACCGATAGCAGGACCTATCGTCTGTGGCAGGATCAAATTGATGATGCGCTTCGCGCCGTCCACGAGGACGGCAGCCCCGCTGCGACTTGCCGCGTCCATCCCCCAGCCACCCCTAACCGCCGCTCGGGATATACTGCCCCGCGCGGATTTCCCGCGGTTTCCGCGAGGCAACACGCCCTGAAGGACCACGGATAACGACATGCCCAGCCAATCGAAACAGGAATGGCTCGACGGAACCTACCGCAAGGCGGTCGAGCGCAACCCCGAGCGCGCCGAGTCGTTCCGCACCACCGGCGAAACCGTCCTTGACCCCGTTTACGCCTCCGAGGACGCCCCCGGCAACGGCGACCTCGGCTTCCCTGGCGAGTACCCCTTCACCCGTGGCGTCCAGCCCACCATGTACCGCGGGCGCCTCTGGACCATGCGCCAGTACGCCGGCTTCGGCACCGCAGAGGAGTCGAACGAGCGCTACCGCTACCTCCTCGACCAGGGCCAGACCGGCCTCTCCGTCGCCTTCGACCTGCCTACGCAGATCGGCTACGACTCCGACGACCCCATGGCCATGGGCGAGGTCGGTAAGGTGGGCGTCGCCATCGACTCGATCGATGACATACGCACGCTTTTCAAGGACATCCCCCTCGATCGCGTCACCACCTCGATGACGATCAACGGCTCCGCCGCCGTCCTGCTCGCCCTCTACATCGCTGTAGGCAAGGAGCAGGGCGTCCCCGTCGAGAAGCTGGGCGGAACCGTCCAGAACGACATCCTCAAGGAGTACATCACGCGCGGGACGTGGATCTATCCGCCCACGCCCAGCATGCGGCTCATCACCGACGTCTTCCGCTACTGCTCCGAGAACGTCCCCCGCTGGAACACCATCTCCATCTCCGGCTACCACATGCGCGAGGCGGGCTGCACCGCCGCCCAGGAGATCGCCTTCACCCTCGCCAACGGGATCGCCTACGTCGATGCCGCCGTCGCCGCTGGCCTCGATGTCGACGCCTTCGCCGGACGCCTCAGCTTCTTCTTCGCCTGCCACAACAACCTGCTGGAGGAAGTCTCCAAGTTCCGCGCCGCCCGCCGCATCTGGGCGACCATCATGAAGGAGCGCTTCGAGGCCAAGAACCCGCGCTCGATGATGCTGCGCTTCCACACCCAGACAGGCGGCGCCACCCTCACCGCCCAGCAGCCCGAGAACAACATCGTGCGCACCACCCTGCAGGCGCTCGCCGCCGTGCTCGGCGGGACGCAGTCGCTGCACACGAACTCGATGGACGAAGCCCTCTCCCTGCCGACCGAGAAAGCCGTCCAGATCGCCCTCCGCACGCAGCAGGTCATCGCCTTCGAGAGCGGCGCCGGGGACATCATCGACCCGCTTGGCGGCTCCTGGTACATCGAGTCCATGACGGACCGGCTCGAGGCCGAGGCGCGCGACTACCTGAAGACCATCGAGGACCTCGGCGGCGCGCCCTCCGCCCTCGAGCAGGGCTTCCAGCAGCGCGAGATCCAGGAAGCCTCCTACCGCTACCAGCGCCAGATCGAGGACAAGGACCGTGTCATCGTCGGCGTCAACGACTTCACCATCACGGGTGAGGAGCCGCCCGAGCTCCTGCGCGTCGATCCCTCCATCGGCCAGCGCCAGATCGAGCGCCTCCAGGCGCTCCGCGCCCAGCGCGACAACGCCGCCGCCGACGCTGCCATCGCCGCGCTCGAAGCCGCCGCCGCGGGCACGGAGAACCTGATTCCCCTCATCGTCGCCGCCGTCGAGGCGCGCGCCACGCTGGGCGAGATCAGCCACGCCCTGCGCCGCGTCTGGGGCGAGTACCGCGAGATCGTGGTCGTCTGATGGCTGAGGAAGACACCCGCGGCTTCGCGGACGAGCGCCGCCGCCTCCTCGGGGAGCTTGAGGTCGAGCGCAATCAGCTCCTGCGTAACATCGAGACCTGCCGCATCCGCGACATCGACCGCCCGATGATCGGCGAGTGGTCCCTGAAGGACATCATCGGCCACGTCGCCAGTTGGGAGGCCGAGGTCATCAGCGCCCTGCGCGATGTCCGGGAGGGCAGGCGTCCCGCCATCCTCGACTTCGAGGAGGAGCGCACCGACTCCTGGAACCAGGATCACGCCGAGCGCAAGCGCAGCCTCACGTTCTGGAGCGTGCTCGAACAGCTCAAGGCCGGTCGCGAACGCCTGCTCGCGATCGTCGCCCAGTTCGAGGACTCCGCCATTGGCGAGGAGGGGCGCGTTCCCAACCGCCTTCTGCATGTGGTCGTCCAGCACGACCGCGAGCACTGGCACATCATCGCCGCCTATCTCGCCGGCATGTCGGGTGTGCGCGAAGCCATCCCCCCCGCCGAAAGCAACTAGAAGGAGCCCCATGCTCAGCAAGGTCCATCACGTTGGCATCGTCGTCCGCAGCGCCGACGATGCGCTCGGCTTCTATCGCGATGCCCTCGGCCTCCCCGTCAGCGTCGACCGCGTCATCGAGGACCAGGGGGTCCGCGGCGTCCTCCTCCCCTGCGGCGACGCCGAGATCGAGCTGCTTGAGCCCACGCGCGACGACACCGGCGTGGCGCGCTTCCTTGAAGGCCGCGGCGAGGGCCTGCACCACGTCTGCCTCGAATCCGACGATTGCGCCGCCGACCTGAACGCAGCGGCCTCGGCGGGTGTTCAGCTCATCGACGAGGCGCCCCGCGCCGGACTCGCCGGGATGATCGGCTTCCTCCACCCCAAGTCAAACCACGGCGTCCTCATCGAGTACGCCACGCCCGTCGAGGAGTCGCACGTCGGCCCCAGCGACGACGCCCTGGCCCGGCGCATCGACCACATCGGCATCGTCGTGAACGACATCGCCGCCGCCGCCGCCACCTACGAGCGCCACTTCGGGTTCACGCTCGACTCCAATCTCGGCGGGCGTGTCGATGCGCTCGGCATCGAGAACGCCTTCATGCTCGCCGGCAATGCCCACCTCGAATTCATCCGGCCCATCAGCGATGAGGGGCCGGTCGCCAGGTTCGCCGCCGAACGGGGAGAGGGCTCGTTCCTCCTCTCGCTCGCCGTCGCCGACGCCGAAGCCGCCGTCGCCAGCCTGCGCGATGGGGGCGCCCGCGTTGGCGCCGCCAACGGCGGCGTCGCCTTCGTCTCGCCCCGCTCCTCCTACGGCGTTAACCTGCAGTTGGTCGAGCGATCCTGACCCCACGACAAACAGGAGCAGCACCATGACCGCGACACCCGAAGCCACCACCCCCGGCGAGACCGGCCAGAAGATCCGCGTGCTCATCGCCAAGCCGGGCCTCGACGGCCACGACCGTGGCGCCAAGATCGTCGCCCGTGCCCTCCGCGATGGTGGCTGCGAGGTGATCTACACGGGCATCCGCCAGACCCCCCAGATGATCGCCGAGGCCGCACTCCAGGAAGACGTCGATGTCGTCGGCCTCAGCATCCTCTCCGGCGCTCACCTCGAGCTCTTCCCCCGCATCGTCCAGGAGCTGACCTCGCGCGGGCTCGACGATGTCGTTCTCTTCTGCGGCGGCATCATCCCCGAGGAAGACACGGAGGCGCTCGAAGCGATGGGCTTCAGCGCGATCTTCCGTCCCGGCACCAACACCCGGGACATCGTGTCGTTCGTCTACGGCAACGCCTCCTCCGAGTGACGGACCTGGTCGAGCGCTTCCTTGCGGGGGAGCGCCGCGCCCTCTCGCGCATCCTCACCCGTGTCGAGAACGGCACGCCCGAGGGGCGTGAGTGCCTGCGCCAGCTCTACCCCCGCTCGGGCCGCGCCCACACCATCGGCGTGACCGGCGGAGCCGGGTCGGGCAAGAGCACCCTCACCGGGGCCCTCGCCGCCGAACTGCGTAAGCGTGGCCACCAGGTCGGCATCATCGCCGTCGACCCCTCCAGCCCCTTCACCCAGGGCGCCATCCTGGGCGACCGCATCCGCATGCAGGACCTCGTCCTCGATCCCGGCGTGTTCGTGCGCAGCATGGCCAGCCGCGGCGCGCTCGGCGGTCTCGCCCCCACTATCGACGAGGTGGTCGCCGTCATGGACGCTTTCGGCTTCCCCTATGTCTTCATCGAGACCGTTGGCGCGGGCCAGGATGAGGTCGAGATCGCCGGCACCGCCCTCAGCACCGTGCTGGTGAACAATCCCGGCACTGGCGACGACATCCAGGCGCTCAAGGCCGGCATCATCGAGATTGCCGACGTGCTCGTCGTGAACAAGGCCGATCGTCCCGGCGCCGATGTGCTTGTCAGCCAGCTCCGGGCGCTCCTCTCGCTCGCCCCCATAGAGGGCCGCGAGATCCCCATCCTCTCGACCGTGGCCACCACGGGCGATGGCGTCCCCGAGCTGGTCGACGCCATCGACGAGCATCGCGCCTGGCTCGACAGCTCCGGCGAACTCGACCGGCACCGGCGCCAGGAGGCGCGCCACCAGGTGCTCTCCGTCGCCCAGCGCATCCTCCTCCAACGCATCCGTAGCGCGACCTCCGAGGAAGCCCTCGGCGAGCTTGTCGCGCAGGTCGCCGGCCGCGCTCTCGACCCCCATACGGCCGCCGAACAGCTCGTGGAACAGGGTGAACTCGTGTGAGCGAGGCGCAGCAGCGCATCCGTGCTCGCTTCCGCAAGGGCGAGCGCGCGCGCCACATCTCCCACCTCGATGTGCTCCGCTACTGGGAGCGCGCCATCCGCCGCGCCGAACTGCCCCTGCTCTATTCGCAAGGCTTCACCCCCCACCCCAAGATCGCCTTCGCCGCGCCCCTCCCCCTCGGCTTCATCGGCGAACGCGAGATCATCGAGGTCCTGCTGCAGGAACGTGTTCCCCTCGACCGCTTCGCTGCCGCCCTCGCCGGGCAGACCACTCCCGACCTGGAGCTTTGCGAGGTCGGTGAAGTCGGCCTCGGCCTCTCCGCCCTCCCCAACCTTCTGCGCTGGGCCGACTACCGCGCCGTGCTTGAAGGCATCACGCCGGAGGAGGCGACCGAGTCAGTGACCGCCTTCCTCGCCGCCGAGACTTTCCCCTGGCGGCAGGAGCGCGAGGGAAAGAAGGCGCGCGAGTATGACCTCCGCGCCGGCGTCGCCTCCCTGAACGTTGAGGAAGAGGAAGCAGGCCTCGCCGTCAGCGCCCGACTGAGCGCCGGGCCGGACCTGACCGTGCGGCCCGAGCAGCTCGTCGCCGCGCTCTTCCCGCAGGCGACCGTGGAGCGCTACGTGCGCGCTGAGCTCGTGCTGGAGGAGCCATCGGTGGCGCGGGATGCCTGGCGCACGAAGGGTCAGTACGAGTGAGGCTCTACCTCGTCCGCCACGGTGAGAGCACCTACAACCGCGACGGACTCGGGCTCGGTCGCGTTGACGCTCCCCTCACCGACCTCGGTCTGCGCCAGGCAACCGCCGCCGTCGAACGCCTTGCCACCGAGCCCGTCGACCGCATCTTCAGCAGCCCCCTCACGCGCGCTGCCACCATCGCCCGTGGCCTCGCCGAGCGCACGGGTGCGCCTCTCGACATCCGCGAGGAGCTGATCGAGATGGACGTGGGCGAGACCGAGGGCCTCCCCTTCCGCGAAATGCGGGAACGCTTCCCCGAGTTCATCGAAGCCTGGCGCGCCCCCGACCCCTCGACCGTTGCCATGCCCGGCGGCGAGAGCCTCGCGCAGGTTGCCGCCCGACTCGAACCGCTCGTCGCCGAGTTGCACGCCCTCCCCGACGACAGCACGGTGGTCGCCGTCTCCCACAACTTCGTCTTGCGCCTTCTCATCTGCCGCCTTCTCGGCCTGGAGATCGGCGCTTTCCGCGCCTTCAACGTCGACCTTGCCTCCGTCTCGTCGCTGTCGCTGCGGTCGGGTTTGGCCTCCCTGCGCACCCTCAACGATCGCTGTCACCTCGACGAGTAGCGACCGCCGACGCCTTGAACATTTGCCGGGCCGCGCCTAATTTAGTCACATGCCTACCCCGGTGTTCACTAAGACCACCCTGTTTGTTCTCGTCTGTCTGCTCCTGACCGGGTATTTCGTCTACACCGCATCCTCCGGAGCCGTGCGCCAGCAACAGCAGAACGACGACCATGACGCCGCCATCGCCGAGATGGAAAACCTCCAATCCCAGCGCGACCACCTCCTCGCCGTGTACGACTACGTCGTTTCCGATGCCTACGTCGAGCAGGCGGCGCGACGCGAGCTTGGCTACATTCGCGAAGGCGAAACCGCGTTCGTCGTCCTCAGCCCTCCTCCCCCCTCTGACCAGCAGCTGGCCGGTGAGTGGTGGGAGCGCCTCTTCCCCAGGTAGTGCCCGCCCGGACTCCCTCGCCCCTTCAGCGTGTCCGCCTGTACGGCGAGCGCGAGCGGCTCTTCCGTCGCCTCGACAAGGTTGTCGTCGCCGTCAGCGGCGGGGCTGACTCCGTTGCCGCCCTCCTCCTCCTGCGCGAAATTGGCGAAGAGCACGGCTTCGAAGTGGTCGCCGCCCACTTCGACCACCACCTCCGCCGCGACTCCACCGCCGACCGCGACTTCGTGACCGATCTCTGCGAGCGCCTCGATGTGCCCTGCATGACCGGCGAGGGCGATGTGCCCTTCGCCGCCATGGAGATGCGCACTGGTGTCGAGGAGACCGCCCGCCGGCTGCGCTACCAGTTCCTCGCCTTCGCCGCCGAGCGTCAGGGCGCGGGCGCCGTCGCCACCGGCCACACCTCCGATGACCTCGTCGAAACGGTGCTTCACCACATCGTGCGCGGCAGCGGCGTGCGTGGCATGCGCGGCATGCTCCCGACGGCGCCGCTGCCCGGCATGCCTTCGCTTAAGCTCATTCGCCCCCTGCTGACACTCCCACGCGCCGCCACCGTCGCCGTCTGCGAGGCTGCCGGCATCGAGTACCGCGAAGACGAGACGAACGCGGAGCTCGCCGCCACCCGCAACCGCATCCGCCACACGATCCTTCCCCAGTTGAGGGAGGAGAACGCGTCCGTCGACACCGCCATCCTCGGGCTCGCCGAAAGCGCCCGCGAGCTCTTCCGCGCCGTCGAGACCTCCGCCGACCTCGCCCAGCCCCGCGCCCGCACCCCCGGATCCGTCGTCTTCGAACTGGAGACGCTTCGGGCACTGGGCAGCGAGGCGCGCCTGCTCCTCCTCGAACGGGAAGCCGCCTTCCTGAAGGCCGATGTCGACGCGAACCGCACGCGCCTCCATAACCTCGACGCCGTGCTCGCGCGCGGCGCCGGACGCGTCGCCTTCGGCGGCATGACCGTCGAGGTCTCGGTGGGGTCCGTGCGACTCTCGGATGGCCGGGAAGAAGACCCCTCGCCGCCCCTCCCGGAGCAGTTCGTGAACCTCCCCGGCGTCACGAAGTCCGGCGATCACGTCCTGCAGGCCGCCACCTCGCCCTTCCCCGACTCGGATGGCGGTCCCCCCGCCGTCGCCGTCCCCTCCGACAGCATCGAGGGGGCGCTCCGCCTCCGAGCTCTTCGTCCCGGCGACCGCATGCGCTACCGCGGTTTCCGGCGCAAGGTCAGCGGAGTCCTCAAGACGGCGCGCGTCCCCGCCTGGGAGCGTGGCGATCTGGTCGCGCTCGCCGGGAAAGAAGATGTCGTTGCGATTCTCGGCGCGAATGTCGCCATCGCCGATGGCTGCGAGGGCGAGGACTGCTACTACTTCCGGCTCGCTCCTCCGCCTGCACCGCCTTCGCTACGTGTGGACGGCGGGTAGCACTTCCTCGATCAGTCGCTGCGTCTGCGCGTAGGCGTCCTCGTCCGAGGTTGCCAGCGGTCGCAGCACGAACTTGCTGATTCCGCAGGCGACGTACTCCTGCGCGCGCGCCACGATCTCGTCCGCGCCGCCCACGGCGAACAGCGCCTGCGGGTCAAGGGTCGCGAGGCGGCTGTACGCCTTCGCCGTACGGGTGATTGCGTCGTCCTCCCAGCTTCCGAAGCGGAAGGGGAAGCCCGCCCCGTAGTGGTCCTCGTCGATCGTGCGCCCCGCCGCCGCCGCCGCCGCCTTGATCTTCGTGACCACGGGCGCCACCTGCGCGGGCGTCTGGATGCCCGCCAGCCACCCCGTTCCCCGCAGCGCCGTTCGTGCGACCGCCGCATCGCTGCTTCCGCCGATCCAGAGCGGCAACGGCTGCTGCACCGGTCGGGGCGAGATCGACGCCGCCTCGTAGCGGAAGTGCTCGCCCTTGAACGTCACCTCGTCCTCATCCCAGAGCCGCGCCATCAGGTCGATCATCTCGTCGGCGACGGCGCCTCGACCGCGCGGTTCGCGTCCCGTCGCCCGCCACTCGGGTGCGTTCAGCGCCCCCACCCCGAAGGCGGGCAGCAGACGCCCATCGCTCAGGTAGTCGATGGTCGCGCACTCCTTCGCCAGCACCAGCGGGTCGCGCAGCGGCAGCAGGACGACATTCATGCCGAACTTGATTCGCTCCGTGCGTCCCGCGATCGCGGCCATCGCCGTCATCGGTTCGAGCGCGGGCTGGCGCGAGGCGAGCCGTTCACTCAGCCAGATCGAGTCGACCTCGCTCTCCTCGCACAGGTCGACCCAGCGGAAGAAGGAAGCCGGCGTCGTTTCCGGCAGCAGCGCCGCCCCCAGACCGATGCGCACGCTCATCGCGATTCCTCCGCGCGCATCCTAGCCGGTCGCGCGCCTGCCTACTTTGAGATGTGCTGGAAGTAGGCGTGGATGCGTGCGTGCAGCCCTGCTTCCGCCACCAGCAGGCCGCGGACGAGCGGTCGCGGCTGGTTGAACTCAAGCGGTTGGCCCAGCACGTCCGTCACGGTCAGCCCTCGCGCCAGGCACAGCGCCGCCCCCGCCGCCACGTCCCACTCCTGGCGCGGGTACCAGGTGACCACCACATCGCCCTTCCCGGCCGCCACCAGCGCCAGCCGGTAGGCGACGCTCCCCACCGGCCGTGTGCGTCCCTGTCCGGGAAGCGGCGGCACCTCCCCCAGGCGGTCCTCCCCTCGCCCCACCAGGGCGAGGTACTCCCGTTTGGGTTCGTTGCCGGCCATGGCCTCGGGCGGCGGGTCGGGACAGACCGCGGCGTGCATCTCGTCCGTTGCCGGGTTGTACACGACTCCGAGCGCCGGTCTCCCCTGCACCACCAGCCCCACCGAGATCGCGTACTCGGGATGGCCCTGCAGGTACTCCCGCGTCCCGTCGATCGGGTCGACCACCCACACGCGCTCCCGGTCGAGCCTGTCGGCGGTGTCGGGATGCTCCTCGCCCAACCAGCCGTCGTCGGGAAAGGCGCCCGTGAGCGCTTCGTGCAGGATCTCGGAGGCGTGGATGTCGGCCTCCGAGACAAGTTCGTACCCGCCCTTGCGCCCGTAGCGGAGCCCCTCCTCGCGCATCCGCGCGACCTCTCCCCCCGCCCGTCGCGCAGCCTCAATCGCCACCTCAAGCTCGCGTTCCAGCACCGCCCCACTCTGGGGGCGCGTTCCCCTCGGGGCAATCGCCAAAGGCCGCTCCCACGTAAACTAGCCAACATGCCAAACCGCCTCGCGGACGAAACCAGCCCCTACCTGCTGCAGCACGCCGAGAACCCCGTCGACTGGTACCCCTGGGGCGATGAGGCCTTCGAGAAGGCCCGCGCCGAGGACAAGCCCGTCCTCCTTTCGGTGGGCTACAGCACCTGCCACTGGTGCCATGTCATGGCCCACGAATCCTTCGAGTCGCGCGAGACCGCCGACGTCATGAACCAGCACTTCGTCAACATCAAGGTCGATCGCGAGGAGCGCCCCGACATCGACGGCGTCTACATGACGGCCGTCCAGGCCCTCACCGGCCAGGGCGGCTGGCCCATGACCCTCTTCCTGACGCCGGACCGCAAGCCCTTCTTCGGGGGCACCTATTTCCCACCTGAGGATGCCCACGGACGTCCCGGCTTTCCCCGCCTCCTCCAGACCATCAACGTGACCTGGGGCGAGCGCCGCGAGGACATCGTGAACTCCGCTGACTCGATCAGCAGCCAGCTCGCTGAGGCCTCCGCGCAGTCTCCCCCCGAGGAGCCCTTCAACCCTGCCGTCGCCGATGACGCCGTGCGGGCCATGTTGCGTTCCGCCGATGATGTCTGGGGCGGTTTCGGCACGGCGCCCAAGTTCCCCGCCCCCGCCAACCTTGAGTTCCTGCTCGCACGCGCCGCGCGCGCGAACGATCCCGAACACGCTTCCACCCGCGCCATGCTCGAACGCACGCTCTGGGGCATGGCCAGCGGCGGCATGTACGACCAGATCGGCGGTGGCTTCGCCCGCTACAGCGTCGATGTCCAGTGGCTCGTGCCCCACTTCGAGAAGATGCTCTACGACAACGCCCAGCTGGCCCGCGTCTACCTGCACGCCTTCCAGCTCTTCGGCGACGCGGAGCACGAGCGCATCGTGCGCGAGACGCTCACCTACCTCGAACGCGAGATGCTCGGCGAAGAGGGCGGCTTCTACAGCGCCCAGGACGCCGACAGCGAAGGCATCGAAGGCAAGTTTTTCCTCTGGACGGTCGAGCAGGTCGCCGACCTGCTCGACGACGATGGCGAGGCCTTCAACCAGATCTTCGGCGTCACCCGCGAGGGCAACTTTTACGATCCGCACAACCCCGAGCTCATCGGACGCAACGTTCTCTCCCGCCGTACCGATCCCTTCCCCGGCGCCAGCGGCCTCGACGCCGACGGCTCCGCCCGGCGCATCGACGGTTGGCGCCGCATGCTCTTCGACGCGCGCTCGAAGCGCATCCCGCCCGAGACCGACGACAAGGTGCTGACCTCGTGGAACGGGCTCGCGCTCGCCGTCTTCGCCGAAGCCGCCCGCGTCTTCGGTGACAGCCGCCTCCGCGACATTGCCGAGCGCAACGCCCGCTTTGTACGCGAGCAGATGTGGTCCGCTGGCGTCCTCCTCCACACCTGGAAGGACGGCGTCGCGCGCATTGAGGGCATGCTCGAGGACTACGCCTACTACGGGCTCGGACTCATCGAGCTCTACCAGCTCACGGGCGAGCGCGAGCACCTCGACTGGGCGAACGACCTCCTCGATGTCATCGTCGCGCGCTTCGCCGATGCCGAGGGCGGCGCCTTCTTCGAGACCGCCACCGGTGGCGAGGAGCTGCTCTTCCGCCAGAAACCGCGCTTCGACCAGGCCACGCCCAGCGCCGGCGCCTCGACCGCGCTCCTCGCGCTCATGCTGCAGCGCTACGGCCTGCGCACCGATGGCGAGGCCATCGCCCGCGAGGTCGTCGGGGGCGTCCAGGCGCTCGTCCTCAATGCGCCCACCGGCTTCGGCACGACCCTCCAGGTCATCGACCTGCTTGCCTCCCCGCCGCGCGAGCTCGCCATCGTCGGCGAGCCAGAGGCGCGAGCGCCCTTCGAGCGACTGGTCGCCGACCGACTCCTGCCCGGCCTCGCCCTCGCCCCCGCGGCCGCGCCCAACGGCCTCCCCCTCCTTGATGGCCGCGAAGCCCCCGCGGGCGGCGCCACGGCCTGGCTCTGCGAGAACATGGTCTGCCAGCTCCCCGCCGGCTCCGCCGCGGAGCTGAGTGCCCGCATCGACGAGGTCTTCTCGCCAATTCCCCAGAACGCGGAGGCATCCCCATGACCGCCCCTTCCCCCGTCCTCGAAGTCACCGACGCCACCTTCGCCGAAGCCGTCATCGAGGAATCGAAGAACCGCCCGGTCGTCGTCGACTTCTGGGCCGATTGGTGCGGCCCCTGCCGCGTGCTCAGTCCCATCATCGAGCAGGTCGCCGCCGAATTCGGCGAGGATGTCCTCCTCGCCAAGCTCGATACCGACCGCAACCCCCAGACGGCGGGCGCCTACCGAATTCAGGCCATCCCCTCCGTCAAGGCCTTCGTCGATGGTGAGGTCGCGAACGAGTTCGCCGGCGCCCTGCCCGAGGAGCACGTGCGCGCCTTCTTCGCCGAACTCGTGACGACGCCCGCCGAGGCGGCTGCCGCCGCGGCCGAGGATCTCGCCGCCTCCGGCGACCTCGCCGGCGCCGAGGGGCGCTACCGCGAGATGCTGGAGGAGGACGAGGACAACGCCGACGCCCTCACGGGTCTCGCCGCCATCCTCCTCGAACGGAACGACCGCGAAGGGGCCGAGGAGTTCATCGAGCGCGCCGGCAGCGACCGTCGCGCCAAGGCCCTCCGCCACCACATCTTCCTGGAGGAGTTCGCCGCCAGGCACGATGCCCCCGCGCTGGAGGAGGAAGCTCGGCTCGAACCCGGCGATCCCCGCGCCCGTTACCGCTGGGGCGTCATGCTCGCCGCCTACGGCCGCTACGAGGAGTCGCTCGACGAGTTGCTTGAATCCGTGCGCCTCAACCGCCACTTCGAAGCCGATGCCGCCCGCAAGGCCGTGCTCGCCGTCTTCGACATCCTCGGCCTCGAAAGCACGCTCGTGCGCGAGTACCAGCGCCGCCTCACCCAGCTCCTGTTCTGAGGCCGTCCAGAGGGCCGTTCTCGCGGGCCAATCCGGCTCAGGATGAGTGACGTGCCCCTGAAGGCGTCAGAAAGGCTGGTCGAAAGGCTGGTCTGTTGAAGGCGCGCATAGGAAGATAGTCGCTCGAAAATGATGGAGAAGCCCTCATTATGATCATTCACATGGTCGAAGGCGCGACCCAGGACCAGGCCGACCGCGTCATCGACCGCATCGGCAGTGACTACGGCCTCGAGTGTCAGACCATCGTCGGGACAGACAGCATCGTGATTGGCGTCAAAGGTGTCGCAGGCATCGTTGACGAGGGTCGCGTGAGCGAGTTGCCCGGCGTCGACCGCGTCATCCGCATCACCGAGAAGTACAAGGACGCCAGCCGCAACTTCCACCACGAAGACACGATCGTCAACGTGAACGGCACGCTGGTCGGCGGCGGCAACCTCACCATCTTCGGCGGCCCCTGCGCCATCGAAACCGAGGACCAGGCCGTCAAGTCCGCCGTCGTGGCCCGCGATGCCGGCGTCGACATCCTCCGCGCCTTCGTCGACAAGTCCCGCACGAGCCCCTACGACTACCGCGGCCTCGAGATCGGCCGCGGACTCGAGATCGTGAAGGCGATGAAGGCGGCCACGGGCCTGCCCGTCGTTGGCGAGTTGATCGACCTGCGCCACCTCGACGCGTTCCTTGAGGCGGGCATCGACGTCATCCAGATCGGCGCCCGCAGCGCCCAGTACTCGCCTCTCCTTGAGGAGCTCTCGCGCATTCAGACGCCCGTCGTGCTCAAGCACGGCTTCGGCAACGACATGAACGAGTGGCTTTGCGCGGCCGCCTACATCATGTCCGGCCTCGACCGCGAAGGCCGCCACACCGGCGCCGGCAACCCGAACGTGATCCTCTGCTACCGCGGCATCCGCTCGTTCGAGTCCGAGACCCGCTTCGCCGCCGACATCTCGATGATTCCGCAGGTGCGAAGCAAGTCGCACCTGCCCCTCATCGCCGACCCCTCCCACAGCTCCGGCGACCGCGCCCTCGTCGAGCGCGTCTCCTACGGCTTCGTCGCTGCCGGCGCGAACGGCCTCGAGTTCGACATCCACTGCAACCCCGAGGAGGCGCTCTGCGACGGTCGCCAGGCCGTGCGCGAGGAAGCGGGCCGCATCGTTTCCCGTGCCCGTCAGATCCATGCCCTCCTTGGGAATGGCGTCGAGAGCGGCATTCCCGCCGCCATCGCGAAATAGCAGGAGCCACCCGCAGTGCTCCTGAAGGAGCTCGGACTCACCGAGAGCCTGGAGGTCGGCTACCGCTTCTCGCCCCGGGGTCGCGCCTGGCTCGCCACCCTCGACGCCGACCGCTAGTCGCTATTCCGCGTCGAGTCTGAGGTCGCGCTCGACCTCTCCCCGAGCCAGTTTCCCCAGCCGCTCCGGCAGCGCCCGCGCCCCGAATCGCCAGGCCACCGCCTCCTCGAACACCTCCGCGGTTTCGACAGGCACACCGCCCTCCCCCGCCATGACCCAGGCGCCCGCGAGCAGCCGCAGGTGGTAGACCGCCGCCCCCTGGTACAGCTTCGTGTCCGCCTCCGCCGCCTCCGCCGCCAGCTCCCCCGCCACCCGCTCCGCCAGCGCCCCCGCGGGCCCCGCCACCAGCGGGTCGGCGTCCACCGTCCGCCCGAACGACGTCATCAGCCGCCCGTAGTTGTCCTCCGTAATCCGTGGCCGCCGCCGGAAGAGCCTCACCGGCGACATCATAGCGAGCCCTGCTCGCGTACCCTGAGCGAATGAGCGAGACCGTCACCGGGGTCATCGTGGCGGGGGGCAAGAGCCGCCGTTTCGGCTCCGATAAGGCCTCCGCGAGCCTCCGCGGCCGGCCCCTCCTCCAGTGGGTGCGCGACGCCCTCGCCCCCGTCGTCGACGAAATCGTCATCGTGACGGCCGTGGGGCAGACCCTCCCCCCCATGCACCCCGCCATCCCCGCCACCGTGGTCGAGGACCGCGAGGCCGAGCGCGGGCCGCTCGCCGGCCTCGCCACCGGCTTCGCCGTCGCCGCGTCGCCCGTGTGCTTCGTCGCTTCCTGCGACGCGCCCCTGCTGCGGACCAGCGTTGTCGAGAGCGTAATCGCCGCCCTCGGTGACCACGACGCGGCCCTCCCCGAGGTGGCCGGCTTCCAGCAGCCCCTTGCCGCCGCCTACCACCGGGAAGCCTGCATGGCTGCCGCCGAGGCCGCGCTCGCCGGTGGAGTGAACAAGGTCCTCGACGCCTTCGCCGGGCTCGATGTCCTCGCCCTGGGCGAGGACCGGCTCTCCCGCGTCGATCCCGACCTCCGCAGCTTTCGCAACGCCAACACCCCCGAGGAGCTGGCCAGCCTGGCCACCCTGCTCGATTCGCCGCCCCCCGCCCCGCCTTCCTTGCCCCGCCGCAAGCGTGCCAGGGCCCGTGGCAAGAGCCGCCGCCGCCACTAACGGCGGTCCTGCGTACAATCGACGGTCGACGCCCCGCGATGGGGGATGCGAAAGGACACAACAGCGATGAAGGTTGGCAGTGGATTCGGCGGTGGCTGGCTCACGGAGATAGAAGCGGGCGCGAAGCGCGCCGAGGACCTTGGCTACGACTTCGCCAACGTCGCGGAGACAGCGCACGACTCGATGCTCGCCGCCACCCTCGCGGCGGCCGCCACGGAGCGGATCGAAATCGCTACGTCCGTCACGATCGCCTTCCCCCGCACCCCGATGATCCTGGCCATGCAGGCCTGGGACATCCAGCAGATGAGCAAAGGCCGCTTCACCCTCGGCCTCGGCAGCCAGGTGAAGGGCCACAACCAGCGCCGCTTCAGCGTTCCCTGGGTGCCGCCCGCCCCGCGCATGAAGGACTACATCCGCACCCTCAAGGCGATCTGGAAGACCTTCCAGACCGGTGAGAAGCCCGACCACGTCAGCGAGCACTACCAGTTCACGCTCATCAACCCCACCTTCAACCCCGGCCCCATCGAATATCCCGAGCCCAGGGTGCTGCTCGCCTGCGTGGGCGGCGGTATGGCTCGCGCGGCCGGCGAGGTCGCCGATGGCGTCCTCCCGCACGGCTTCATGACCGACAAGTACATGCGCGAGGTGGTCCTGCCCAACATCGCCATCGGCCTCCGCCGCAGCGGCCGCACGTGGGAGGACATCGAGCTCTCCGGCGGCGGCTTCACCGTCTTCGGCGAGAACGAGTCCGAGATCGAGCAGGGCCTTGAGTACCTGCGCCAGCCGATCTCCTTCTACGGCTCCACCCGCAGCTACCACGATGTCTTCGAGGTCCACGGCTGGAAGGACCTGGGTATGCAGCTCCACTCCATGTCCCTCCAGGGCAAGTGGGAGGAGATGCGCGGTGTCATTCCCGAGGACGTTCTCCGCGGCTTCGCCCAGACCTCGACCTACGACAATCTCCCCGACTTCATCCGCGAAAACCGCGAATACGCCAGCCGCGTCGGCTTCGGCATGCCCGTGAACACGCCCGAGCAGCGTGAGCGTTTCGCCCACGTGCTGAGCGAGGTTCAGAAGGTCGAGGTGCCGGGAGCGCCCCGCGGCCTTGAGGACGCCGTCATGCCGAGCGCGGCCGCTTCCTGAGCCCCAGATCGGTGGCTGTTCAGCGAGACGAGCCTTACATCTTCGTCTCGCTGCTCGCCCGCTGGATCAGCGGCGAAAAGAGCTGCGAATGGGCCTTCTGGTTCCAGTCGCACTGGCAGGACTTCGAGCGCGTCGAGAGCGACTTCGACTTCTCCGTCTGGAAGGTCGATCACACACGCCTCCTGCGCGAGACGCACAAGGGCCTCAATGCCGACGGCTACCGCGTGAAGGTCGAGAACCAGAACTGGTTCCGCGCCCGCCACGAGGAGTCGCCCGGCATCGTGATCGGCGGAAAGCCCGACCTGCTCGCCCTCAGCGAGGACGACAACATCGTCCTCGACGTGAAGACGGGGAAGCCCCACGACTGGCACGCGCACCAGGTGCTCCTGCCCATGGCGCTCCTGCCCCGCTCCAACCTTGATGAGCACCACGAGAGGCGCTTCCGTGGTCGCCTCGTCTACGACGACGGGTTGGTCAAGGAACTGCATCGCGGGCAGGCCGAGG
Organism: Tepidiformaceae bacterium; assembly: GCA_965262975.1. Classification (GTDB taxonomy): domain Bacteria; phylum Chloroflexota; class Dehalococcoidia; order Tepidiformales; family Tepidiformaceae; genus UBA2991. The sequence goes on from OZ253575.1 coordinate 278,007, forward strand.
ATGTCCACGAGCGGCTGCCGTACTTCCTCGACATCCTCGTTGGTCCCGAGGAGGAGGCGCACCGCGTCCCGAGCTGGCAGGAGTGCGGTTACTGCCCCATCAGCAGCGCCCACTGCCCCGACCGCATCGAGTCGGGGCCTGGGGAGGGGGACGGCTAGCTAGAGCCGGCCCGGGTGCCCGGGGTGATCGTCGGGGCTGCCCTCGACGCCCGGCGTCAGGCTTCCGACGCCCACCACTTCACGGCGCGCGAACAGCCACTCGCCGTCGACCTTCTCGAGCTCGTCCACCCAGCGTCCCCAGTAATGGGTGTGCTGGAACGATTCCTTGATCCGATGGAAGGCGTACACGTACGACTGCGCCTGTGCCGTCGTCTCGCCCGTCAGCTCGATCTGCACGTTCGTGAGGTGATGGCTGGTGGCGTGGAACGCCGCGAGGATGCCCGTCAGCCGCTCCGCGATCGCCTCGCGACCGCGGTAGTCGCCCCAGTACACTCCGATCCCGTCCGGGGCGAAGCAGGCCGCCGCTCCGACGGGGTCGTTCGCGTCGATGCGATCCGCGTAGCGCGCCATCAGCCGCGTGATGGCGTCGCGTTCGAGCAGCTCGCGCAGGGCGCCGTCGTCGGCCATCTCAGCTCGCGTCGCGCGGACCCTTGTAGTCCCGGTTCGGCCAAACGAAATCGATGTACGTCCGCGCGATCTTCCAGGCGCCATCGACCTTGCGGTACACGTCGTCGTAGATGCCCATCAGCATGAGCGGGTTCTGGTCCGCGGGGCCGCTCAGCGAGAGGTCGAGCAGGTACCAGCGCGCCTTCGCGGTGTCCGGGCCGGTCAGCTCGATCCACTCGTTGGTGTTCGCGTGCATGGCGCCCGTGAACGGCCCCGCGTCGCCGCCGAACTCCTCGTAGCCCTTGCGGATGCGCTCCTTGCCGACCCAGTCGCCGCCGTAGTTCGGCCCGAACTCGCAGACCGCGTCTTCCGTGAACAGGTCGACGAGATTATCGATGTCGGCCATGTCGAAATAGTGCGAGTAGAGGATGCGGACGCGCTTGATCGCCTCCATCTCGAGCAGTTCCTCAACGGTCACAGGCGCTGTCGATGCCATACGAGGCCTCCTTCTGGGCGCTTGAAGTGTGTGTGCGCGCGGTAGCCTAGCACGTGGCTCTGGGGGTGGGGGTTAGCGGGCGAAGACCCGCTTCAGCGCCGGCGCCAGCCCCCTCGGCGAGACTGCAAACACGATCAGGAACAACGCCACCGACGTCACCACGATCGCCGGGCCGCCAGCCACGTCCGTGTAGAACGAGGCGTACAGCCCAATGACAACCGCGAGAAGTCCGAAGACCCCGCCGAGCACCATGATCAATGGCACGCGCTGGACCATCAGCGCCGCGGTCGCCGCCGGGGCCACCAGCATCGCCATGACCAGCACCACCCCCACCAGCCGGAAGGCGGCCACGGCCGCCAGCGCCACCAGCACCATCAGGCCCGTCTGCACCACCGCCACGGGCACGCCAGCGGCTGCCGCCATCGTGGGGTCGTAGGCCACGAACAGCATCTCCCGGTAGAAGGTGATCATCACCACGAGCACGATGCCCGAGAGCACCCCCATCACGATGATGTCCTCCGTGGGCACGGTCACGATGTTGCCAACCAGGAATGAGTTCAGGTCGCTCGCGTTCCGCGCCCGGCTTATCAGCAGGACGCCGAGGGCGAACAGCGCTGCGAACAGCAGCCCGATCGCCGTGTCTTCTCGCAGCCGCGCTCGGGTCAGGATCGAGACCCCGATCGCCGTCACGCCCGCCGCCCCCGCCGCCCCCAGGCTGATCGCGACCGATCCGCCCCCGGCGAGAAAGGCGATTGCCGCTCCCGCCAGCGAGGTGTGCGCTACCGCATCGGTCAGAAAGGCCAGCCCCTTGATGACCACGAACGCCCCCACCACCGAGGACGCCATCGCCACCAGCGCCCCCGCCAGCAGGGCCCTTTGCATGAATTCGAACTGCCAGGGCTCGTAGAACCAGTCGACCACCCTTCTGCCCCTACACCCGGCCGTGTTCGTCGTGGGCATGCATTGGGTGACTGTGCTGGGCGTGCTCGTGTCCCTCGTGGGCGTCCTCGTGCTCGTGATGGTCGTGCGGCGCCAGCGCCAGCCGGCTGCCGCCTGACCCCATCACCAGCACGTGCCCCTCGAATGTCCGGTTCAGCATCTCCTCCGTGATCGTCACCTCGGGCGGGCCGTACGCCATGACCCGGCGGTTGAGAAAGAGCGTGAGGTCGCAGCGGTCGCTGGCGCAGCCGATGTCGTGCGTGCAGAGCACGATGCTCGCGCCCTCCGCGGCAAGCTCGCTCAGCAGGTCGAGCATCTCCTGCTCCGAGCGGGCGTCGAGGCCCGCCGTGGGCTCATCGAGCAGGAGCAGGTGGGGCTCCTTCACGAGTGCGCGGGCGCACAGCACACGGCGCTGCTGCCCCCCGCTCAGCTCTCCCGCCTGGCGGTCCGCGAGGTGGTCGACCGAGAGGCGCTCGAGCGCCGCCATGATGCGGTCCTGCTCGTCGTGCTGCCCCCGGAAGCGGTCCAGCCCGAAGGCCCGCCGGTAGAGCCCCATCGCCACCACCTCCCGCACCGTGGCGGGGAAGGTCCAGTCGATGTCCTCGGCCTGGGGCATGTAGCCGATGCGCTTGCGTACCTCCTGGGGCCGTTGGCCCAGCACGCGCACTTCCCCCTGCCACGGGTCGAGCAGCCCGATCAGCGTCTTGATCAGCGTGCTCTTGCCCGAGCCGTTCGGCCCCAACAGCCCCAGGAACCTCCCTCGCGGAACCGAGAAGGAGACATCCTCGAGGGCCGTGTGTCCGCGGTAGCCCGTCGTGAGGCCCGTGACCTCGATGGCGGGCGTGTCGCCGTTACTCGGCGATACCGCGGGCGATTGCGCGGATAAACTCGACATAAGTTGGATACTCCTCACTCAGGCCACCCGAAGGGATCGTGCGAATGCTGGCCCCGGTGTCCTTCGCCAACTGATCGATCACACGCTCACTGAATTGGGGCTCGGTGTAGACGAAGGGTATCCCCAGCTCGGTGATGCTTTCTACCAGTTCCGTGATCGCCTTCGCGCCTGGCTCCTCGTCCGGGCCTTCCACGAGGAAACCGAGGATCGTGAGCCCGTAGCGATCGGCGAAATACCCGTACGCGTCGTGGAACGTAACGAGGTAGCGGCGCTCCTTCGGCAGTGCCGAGAGCATCTCCGCGATCTCCCTGTCGACCTCGCGCAGTTCTGCGATGTAGTTCTCTGCTCGCTCGGCGTAAACGTCCGCCCCCTCCGGGTCGAGACGCGACAGCTCGTCGCGGATCGTCTCCACCGCCTCGATGGTGAGGTCAATGTCCATCCAGAAGTGCGGGTCGAAGGCGCCGTGCTCATCGCCGGGGCCTTCATCCTCTTCGGCCTCATCTTCGTCGCCGTGGTCGTCATCGGCGTGCGCCAGACCCTCGGGAAACCGTCGCAGGTCCATCCCTTCAGTCAGCACCAGCACGGAACCTTTGGACTCGCGCGCCAGGTCGTCTTCGATTGCTCCCAACGCCGCGCCGGCAATCACAAGCAGGTCTGCCTCCGCTACCTTGCGGATGTCGGTCGGCGAGATCGCGAAGGTGTGCGCGTCGGCGCCTGAGGGAACGATGCTCTCCACCTCCACCCGGTCGCCGCCCACCTGCTCCACCAGGTCCTCGATCAGGGACATCGAGGCGACCACTGAGAGACCGCCGGTGCGGTCGCTGCCACCGTCCTCGCCGCCACCGCCGCCGCAGGCAACGGCGGCCAGCGCCGCGCCCGCGAGAAGTCCGCCCAGGGTCACTCGGAGCGCCTTCAGATGCAGCAGTGCCATCGTCCTCTCTTGATAATGAGCTTGAGTATCAATGGGACACCGTATCATCAATCTCTTGAGATCGAGTGTCAAGTAAAGCGCCCACGGTCCTCATTGACACCCTGTCTGAGCCAAACCTACGATCCCTGGCGTGAGCACCGCGCCCGACTCCACCGAGCGCCTTGAGGACACGGGCTATCGCCTGACCGCTCCTCGTCGCGCCGTCCTTGATGCGATCACGAGCAGCAAGCGCCCCTTCACCATCGAGGAACTGAGCGAGCGGCTTCCCAACATCGGGCGGGCCACCGTCTTCCGCACGGTCAAGCTTCTGCACGAACTCGACATCGTCTGTCGCGTGCCCCTCGAGGACGGCGGCGTACGCTATGAGCACTCCCGCAGCGGCCGCCATCACCACCACCTCATCTGCAGCGAGTGCGGCTCGGTGACGGAGTTCAGCGACCCCACGCTCGATGCCGCCATCGAGCAGAACGCCACCTCGGCCGGGTTCGAACTCGACAGCCACAGCGCCGAGCTGTACGGTCGCTGCGCCTCCTGCCAGCCCACCGAATAGGCTGGCGTCGCCCCTCTCCGAACGCTCCTGCTACCATCCCGCGGTGCTCAGCCCCTATCGCATCCTCGACCTCTCGGACGAACGCGGCCTTCTCTGCGGCCACATCCTCGCCGACCTGGGAGCCGATGTGGTGCTCGTCGAGCCGCCCGGAGGCTCGCCCGCCCGCTCCGCGCCCCCCCTGCTCGATGACGCCTCCGAGGGCGAGCGCTCCCTCGTCTGGGCCGCCTATGCGCGCAACCGCCGCAGCATTGAGCTCGACCTCGATTCTCCCGAGGGCCAAGACGAGTTCCGGCGCCTCGCCGCCTCCGCCGACATCCTTATCGAGTCGGCAGACCCCGGCGTGATGGCCGCCCGCGGCCTCGGCGCGGATGACCTCGCGGAGGTCAATCCGGGGCTCGTCTACGTCTCCATCACCCCCTTCGGCCAGGACGGACCCAAGGCGAACTACCGGGCCACCGACCTCATCGTGGCGGCTGCCTCCGGCACCCTCCACATCGCCGGCTACCCCGATGCGGCGCCCGTTCGTGTGAGCGCTCCCCAGGCGTACCTGCATGGCGCCGCCGAGGCCGCCGGCGCCGCCATGGTCGCGCTGTCCGAGCGGGCCCGCTCGGGGCGTGGCCAGCACGTTGACGTCTCCATCCAGCAGGCGATGAACCTTGGCGCCATGGGCCAGATGGTGAACGCCGCCGCCGGCGCCCCGGAGACGGTGCGCGTGGCTGGCGGCGCGGTCATTGGGCCGGTCACGCTCCGGCTCATCTGGGAGGCCAGGGACGGCTACGTCTCCCTCACTTTCTTCTTCGGTAACGCTATCGGGCCCTTCACCCGCCGCCTGATGGAGTGGATCTGCGAGGAAGGCGGTTGTGACGAAGCCACCCGCGACAAGGACTGGATCGCCTACGCCGCCCTTCTCCAGCGGGGCGAGGAGCCCTACGAGGAATTCGACCGCATCGTCAACGTCGTCAGCGACTTCCTCAAGATCAGGACGAAGGCCGAGCTTATGCTCGAAGCCCAGCGCCGCCGCCTCCTCATCCTCCCCGTTGCCGCCGTCCCCGAGGTGCTCGAGAACCCGCAGCTCGAAGCTCGCGGCTACTGGCGTTCCCTCCCCGTGGCCGGCCGCGAAGCGCTCCATCCCGGCATCTCCGTCCGCCTCTCTGCCCTGCCTGCCCGTGAGGAGCTCCCCGTCCCCCGCCCCGGCCAGCACACCGCCGAGGTGCTCGCCGAGCCTCCCCGCCCGCTCACCCCACCCCCGGCCCCGCTGCCGTCGACGGCCCTGCCGCTGGAGGGGCTGCGCGTGCTGGACTTCATGTGGGTGATGGCTGGTCCGGTCGTCACGCGCGTGCTCGCCGACTACGGCGCCACCGTTATCCGCGTCGAGTCGCCCTCGCGGCCGGGCGCGGGCCGCAGCATGGCGCCCTTCCGGGGAGGCGAATTCGCCCCTCAGAACTCCCTCTTCTTCGACAACATGAACGCGGGCAAGCTCGGCCTTGCCCTCAACCTCAGCTGCGAGGAGGGACGTGAGGTCGCTCGCGACCTCGTGCGCTGGGCCGATGTCGTCGGCGAGTCCTTCGCGCCCGGGGCTTTTGGCCGATGGGGGCTCGACTACGACTCCGTCCGCGCCATCAAGCCGGACCTCATCATGATGAGCAGCTGCCTCTTTGGTCAGGACGGCCCCCTCTCCGATGTCTCCGGCTTTGGCACGATGGGCGCGGCCATCGCCACCTTCATCGAGCTGACCGGCTACCCCGACCGGCCTCCCGCTGGTCCCTTCAGCGCTTACACCGACACCGTCGCCCCGCGCTTCGCCGTGCCCGCCCTGCTGGCGGCTCTCGACCACCGGCGCCGGACGGGCGAGGGCCAGTACATCGACCACTCCCAGATCGAGAGCTCCATCCACTTCATCAGCCCCTACCTGCTCGACTACCAGCTCACTGGCCGCGTGCTGGGCCGCATCGGCAACCGCGACCCCGACATGGCCCCCCACGGCGTGTACCCCTCCCGGGGCGACGACGACTGGATCGCCATCGCCGTTCGCGACGATGCGGACTGGGTCCGCCTCTGCTCCGCGCTCGAACGTCCCGACCTTGCTCGCGACGATCGCTACGCCACCCTAGCCGGACGGCTCGCCCTCCAGGACGAGCTCGACGCCGCCATCTCCGCCTGGACCGAGTCCCGCACCCCCGCCGAGGGCGAGGGCATCCTGCAGGCGGCGGGCGTCCCCGCTCACGCCGTCATCCGTGCCAGCAGCGCCGTTAGCGACCCGCAGCTCGTCCATCGCGGCCACCTCGTCCGCGTGCCCCACTCCCTCCACGGCGAGTCGGTGGTCGAAGGCTCCCGCTTCCGCCTTTCCCGGACGCCAGCGCGTGTCGGCCAGCCTCCTGCTGTCGGCGAGCACACGGAGCAGGTGCTCAAGGACATCCTCGGCTACGACGATGACCGCATCGCCGAGCTTGCCGCCGCCGGCGCCTTCGACTAGCGCCGTTCGCTCCACCCTCTCCCCACCGCTACGCTAGCTGAATGTCCCGACGCCGGCGCCGCAGGCAGGAGATCCCCGAGGAGGAGCGCCTCCAGACCGTTCGCATCGAGCGGCTGGTGGCTGGTGGCCGCGGCCTCGGCCGTCTCCCCGACGGCAAGGCCGTCATGGCCGCCTTCGCCGCCCCCGGCGAACTCGTCGAGGTCACCGTTGAGCGCACCCACCCCGACTACGTCGAGGGTGTCGTCACGAAGGTGCTCGAGTCCTCGCGCAGCCGCGTCGAGCCGAAGTGCTCCCTCTTCGGCGAGTGCGGCGGCTGCCAGCTTCAGCACCTCGACTACCCCGCCCAGCTCGCCGCCAAGGAAGGCATCGTGCGCGAGCAGTTTGCCCGCATCGGCGGCCTCGCTGACGCCACCGTGAACCCGGTCGTCGGCGCGGACGACCCCTGGGCCTACCGCAACCACGTGCGCTTCTCCACGGGACGCAAGTTCGGCGACGCCGGCTTCATCCACCGTCGCGGCCGCGGCCTCCTCACGGTGAAGAAGTGTCCCATCGCCGACCCCTGGGTGAACGAAGTCCTGCCCCGCCTGCAGGGACACGCCCGCGGCCTCCACCAGATCCAGCTTCGCCGCAACGCCGCCACCGAGAGCACCCTCATCACGCCCGCAATGGAGGCGCTGCCGGAGGAGAGCGGGCAGGACCACTACATCGAGGAGCTTGCGGGCCGGCGCTTCCACGTGAGCGCTTCATCGTTCTTCCAGGTGAACAGTGCCCAGGCCGAGAAGCTCGTCCAGCTTGTCGGCGCCGAGCTTCCTGGCCAGGGTGGCCTGCTCGTCGATGCCTACGCGGGTGTCGGCACCTTCGCCGCCATCTTCGCCGGGCGCTTCGAGCGCGTGATCGCCATCGAGGAGTCGCCCTCCGCCCTGCGCGATGCCGAGATCAACCTGGCTGGCGTCGGGAATGTCGAGTTCCGTCGCGCCAAGGTCGAGGAGCTCCTGCCGGAGCTAGGCGAGGAGCCCGATGTCGTGCTCCTCGACCCGCCCCGCGTCGGCTGCGCCCCCGAGGTGCTCGACGCCCTTGTGGCGCTCGCCCCTCCCACGGTCGTCTACGTCTCCTGCAACCCCACCACCCTCGCCCGCGACCTGAAACGCCTCGTCGCGGAGGGCTACACCCTGGAACGAGTCACGCCCATCGACATGTTCCCCCAGACGGCGCACATCGAGTGTGTCTCGCGACTCACCCGCCCCGCCGTCTAGCGTGCCCGCCCGCATCGTCCTCGCCTCCGCCTCCCCCCGCCGTCGCGAACTCCTGCGCGCCCTCCTCGACGATGTCATGGTCGACCCCGCCGATATCCATGAGCAGACCACCGACAACCCCCGCGACGACGCCCGCCGCCTCGCCCGCGAGAAAGCCTCCGCCGTTGCTCGCCGCCACCCCGGCGCGGTCGTCATCGGGGCCGACACCATCGTTCACGATGGCGAGCGCGCCTACGGCAAGCCCGGGGACGAGGAAACGGCGACTGCCATGCTGCGAGCGCTGCGCGGCAAACCGCACCTCGTCGTGACCGGGATCGCCGTCGTCTCGGCGAGCGGAGCCGCCAGCGACATCAGCGCTGCCGATGTCACCCTCGCGGAGCTGAGCGATGAGACGATCGCCGCCTACGTGGCCAGCGGCCGGCCCCTCGACAAGGCGGGCGCCTACGCCATCCAGGATGAGGACGTACCCACGGTCTCCGCGTTCGACGGCTGCTACTGCTCCGTGATGGGCCTGCCGCTCTGGCGCCTGCGCACGCTGCTCGCGACCGCGGGCGTCGTGGCGCGCGAGCCCCACCACACCCTGCCCCGCTGCGCCGGCTGTCCCGAGCGCTAGGAGCGCGCCCCCAGCGCCAGTGCCCGCGCCGCGGCGGCTGCCGCCCGCTCGAAGCTGGCGAACACGGGGATGCGCCGCTCCGCGAACTTCAGCCGTATTTCCGCCACGAACGCCTCTTCGTGTGCGGGGTGCATCACCATCAGGAACGGCTTCGACGATCGCTCGGTGTGCTCCGCCAGCGTATCGATGAGGTCGTCGATACGCTCCGGGTGGTCCTTCCATTGCCGCGCACCGAACATCGCCGACTGCTCCATCACCAGCGCGTCGACGTTTTCGTCCGCGTCGAGGATGCCGAGGATGCGCTCCAGCACCTCGCGCTTCCCCTGCACGGTGCCCGCCATGTCGAGCGGGTTCTGGAAGCTCCCGCCGATGATGTTGAAGAAGCTTGAGAGCTCCTCATACGACTGCTCGCTCAGCCGCCCTACCTCGAACCCCTCCCGCACGAACGCGTCCGTGATCGAGACCGACTGCCCGCCGGTCATCGCCATGAGCGCCATCCGCCGTCCCGCCGAGGGTTTCGCGTCGAGCAATACCTTCGCCACGTCCACGGTCTCGTCGAGGTTGTTCGTCGAGATGGCCCCGCACTGCCGCATGATTCCCAACCAGACCGCGTGCGGCGACGCCAGCGAACCCGTGTGTGACATGGTGGCGCGCGCCCCCGCGTCCGTCTGGCCGCCCTTCCACACCACCACCGGCTTGCGCGCGGTCGCCTCCCGCAGCGCCTTCACGAAGCGTGGCCCGTCCTTCACGCCCTCCACGTACATCGCGATGACGTCCGTTTCCGGATCCTCGGTCAGGTATTCGAGGTAGTCGCTGATGTCGAGCACGATCGCGTTGCCGAAGCTGGCGCAACGACTCAGGTGCATGCCATTCGCGCCCATCACGAGGCTGAACATGATGCTGTGAGTCCCCGACTGCGAGACGAACCCCACGCGACCGTCGCCGGCCACCGGCACGTCCGGGTTGAAGCGCACGCCCACGCGTGGCAGGTAGAGCCCCATGCAGTTCGGCCCCACCACGTTGAAGCTCGCCTCGCGCGCCATTGCCGTGAGCTGCGCCTGCAGGTTCACGCCGAGCTCCTCGCCCGTCTCCGCGAAGCCCGACGTGAAGAACGCCGCGCCCCCGACCTTCGCCTCGATGAGGTCCTTCAGGACGTACGGCGCGACGTGTCGCGGCACCGCCACCACGGCGTAGTCGACCGGCTCGGGGATGGCGGCCAGCGAGGGGAAGTTCTCGATGCCCAACTCCTCGATCCCCGGGATCTCCTTCTCGTCGATCTGGACCGAATAGAGGTTGCCGCCCTGATCCTTGAACGGCTGGTTGTTGCGCAGCCACATGTAGTTGGGGCCCTTGTCGCCGATAACGGCGACCGTCTTCGGGTTGAACATGCGGTCGAGCGGGTGTCCCGGAACCGACATCTCAGGCCTCCACCAGCACGATGCGTGCGTCCACCGCGATCGCCCCGTCGGGCGAGGCGATGACCGGATTCAGGTCCAGCTCCGACACATCCGGATGCGCCGCCGCGAACTCCGAGACGCGGTCGAGCATCCCCTCGATGGCCGTGATGTCCACCGGCGGCTGCCCGCGCACTCCGTCCAGCACCTGCCGTCCCTGGATTTCGTCGATCATGTCGCGCGCATCGCCCTCGCCGAGGGGCGCCAGGCGGAACGAAACATCCCCGAGCACCTCCACCATGATCCCCCCCAGCCCGAACATCATCACCGGCCCGAACTGCGGGTCCGTTGTCACCCCCACGATGACCTCGGCCCCGGGCGCCGCCATCTGCTGCACGGAGACGCCCTCGATGGTCGCTCCGGGCTGAGCCGCGCTTACCGAGGCGATGATCTCGTCGTAGGCCTCCGCCACCTCCTCGTGGCTCTCAAGCCCGAGGACCACGCCGCCAACGTCGCTCTTGTGCGCCACGTTCGGGGAGACGATCTTCAGCGCCACGGGGTAGCCGATCGCCTCCGCCTGCGCCGCCGCCGCCTCCCGTGTCTGCGCGAGGCTGGTCACCGTCACGGACACGCCTGCCTCCGCGAGCGCGGCCTTCGCCTCCACCTCGGAGAGCAGGGTGCGGTTCTCGGTGCGTGCGAGGGTGATGGTCTCGGCGAACGTCATGGGCAGTCCTCGGCGTGGGATCGCCGGATTCTACCAGCGGACGGAGGAAGCTCGAAGCGAAGCGAGGCTGGAGGCGCCGACCGGGATCGAACCGGTGATAAAGGTTTTGCAGACCTCTGCCTTACCACTTGGCTACGGCGCCAGAAAGAAAAACTGGTGCCCAGGGTGAGATTTGAACTCACACGCCCAAAAGGGCACTGCCCCCTCAAGACAGCGTGTCTGCCGGTTCCACCACCTGGGCCCAGAACTTCGATCGTAGGCAGCAAGCGAGCCACCGGCAAGCGCGGGCCGAGCGGGCGGCGCGAGGTCTCAGGAAGGGGGCCTGGCAGGGGTGGCAGGATTCGAACCCGCGACACTCGGATTTGGAGGCCGATGCTCTACCAACTGAGCTACACCCCTGCGGCCCTCCGATCGTACCAAACACCTGCGCCATGGGCCTCGCCCGCCGTTCTCAGCCTGTCATTGTTCGTTGGCAGCGGCTCCCTAAGACTCGTTGCATGACACGCCATCTGCTCGCTTCCGCCGACCTCACGCCTTCAGAGATCGGTTTCCTGCTGGAGACCGCCCTGGAGTTCAAGCGTCGGCCCCGTCGTCTGCTTGATGGCAAGCATCTCGCCCTCCTCTTCGAGAAGCCCTCGCTGCGAACGCGCGTCAGCTTCCAGGTGGGGATGCACCACCTCGGCGGCGAGACCCTCTATCTCGCACCCCAGGAAGTGGGCCTTGGTGAACGCGAGGCGATCAAGGATGTCGCCCGCGTGCTCGCCCGCTACGTCGACATCGTCGCCGTGCGCACCTTTGGCCAGGGCATCGTCGAGGAGTACGCCCGCTACTCCGAGATCCCGGTCGTCAACGCGCTCACCGACGAGGAGCATCCCTGTCAGGCGCTTGCCGACCTGCTCACCCTGCGCGAGCGCTTCGGCGACCCCCGCGGCCGCTCCCTCGCCTTCATCGGCGATGGCAACAACGTCTCCTCGAGCCTCATCGTCACGGCTGCCTCCCTCGGCATGGACGTGCGTCTCGCCTCACCCAACGGCTACCGCCCGCCCGAGGCCATCCTCGCGGAGACGCAGGTGCGCGCCGAAGCGAGCGGCGGTTCCTTCCTGCTTACAGCCGACCCCGAAGAGGCGGCCGCCGACGCCGATGCGCTTTACACCGACACCTGGATCTCCATGGGCCAGGAGCGCGAGGCCGAGCAGCGCCGTATCGACTTCGTGGGCTACTGCCTCGATGAGGAACTCGTGGCGCGCACGTCTCCCAACGCGCTCATCATGCACGACCTCCCCGCCCACCGCGGCGAGGAGATCACCGACGCTGTCATGGAGTCGCCCAACTCGATCATCTTCGACCAGGCGGAGAACCGCGTGTGGGCGCAGGCGGCGGCAGTCGCCTTCCTCCTCGGCCTCCTCGAGCCCTCTGCCGCCTGAACCTCTGGGCCGCGGCGCGTTCGCTATGATTGATTGGCACGGGAGGCCGGCGCTAACCCGCCGCGAGCGATGACTCATGGACTTCCAGCACGCCCGCGAAGTCCTCAACCAGTTCGACTGGTCGGCGGCGATCGACGTGCTCCTCATCGCGGCCGCCATCTTCGCCGCCTTCCGCCTCCTCAGCCGCACCCGCGCGATCACGCTGCTGCGCGGGGCCGTGGCGCTCATTCTCGTCCTCGTCGTCCTCGGTCTGGCCTTTGACCTCACGGCCATCAACTGGATTCTTCAGAACGGCCTCGTCGCGCTCATCGTTGGCGCTGCCGTCATCTTCCAGCCCGAGCTCCGGCGGGGCCTCGACCTGCTTGGCCGTACGGGCATCCAGGACCTGCTCGCCCACGACCCCACGGAGGACACCATCGACGCCGTCGCCGAGGCTGCCACGCGCATGGCCCGCGAGCGTCACGGCGCCCTTCTCGTGTTCGAACGCGAGACCGGTCTGCAGGACGTAATCGACACGGGCGTTTCCGTCGATGCGCGTGTCTCCCCCGAGCTGGTCGAGGGCATCTTCTTCCCCAACTCCCCGCTGCACGACATGGCCACCGTTATCCGTGGCGCGCGCGTGGTTGCCGCCTCCTGCGAGCTCCCCCTCGCCGATGAGGTGCACCGTGGTCTGCGCAGGCTCGGAACCCGCCACCGCGCCGCCGTCGGTATCACTGAACAGACCGATGCGCTCGCCGTCATCGTCTCCGAAGAGACTGGCGAGGTCAGCGTGGCCCAGAGCGGCCGCCTCGATCGGGTTTCCCGCGGTACCCTCCTCTCCCAGGAGCTTCGGCGCCGCATGGCCAGGCGCGCCGACGGCGGCCGTGAGTCTGTCGGCCTTGAGCGCATGACGAATGAATGATGTCTGGGTCCGCGTGCGGCCCCTTCTCTTCACGGCGCGCATCCTCGTGGCGACATCGGTCCTCGCCGTCTTTCGCCACTGGCCGCTCACCATCTTCAGTGTCGTCCTCGCCTTCGCCATCTGGTTCCTCGTCGAGGATGTCGAGAACCCGCGCATTGAGGCCACCGTCCCCGGCGAGGATCAGGCGGCCATCTCCGTAGAGGTCGTCAACGTTCCCCCCGGCCTCATCGTCGGCGAAGTCACCCCCATCCGCGTCTTCGTCGAGGCCCGCGAGGGCGAGGTCGACGAACTGCGCGCCGCCGACTTCAAGGCGGTCGTTGATGCCTCCGGCGTCCGTGCCGGGGAAGCTCGCAGCCTCCCCGTTACGGTCACCACGGAGCGCCGTGACGTCCGCGTTGTGCGTCCCGAACCGGGCACGGTGGAGGTCTCGGTTGTCGCCACCGTCAGCAGGGAGCTTCCCGTCAGGGTCGTCATCACGGGGGAGCTTCCCTCCGGGTTCCGGCGGGGCCTGGCCGAGGTCGATCCGCCCTTCATCACGATCACCGGTCGCGAGGGCTTGGTCGAGTCGGTCGACCAGGTCCAGGCCACCGTATCCATTGCGGGCCTGCAGAACACGCAGACCTTCAACGTCGAGCTCTCGCCGCGCACCATCGATGGCTCCCGTGTCACCGTCACACTCTCGCGTAATCGCGCCCGCGTCACCGTCCCAGTGGAGGAAGCGCTGCTCACCCGCCAGATCGCCGTCCTTGGCGGCTCTACGGGCAGGCCGGCGCGCGGCTACTCCGTCACCGATGTCTCCGTGAGCCCGTCCCCCATCGAGGTCACGGGTCCTCGCGAGATCGTGGAGGGCATCACCGTCTTTGTGGTCGAGGACGCCGATGTCAGTGGCGCTATCGCGCAGATCATCGAGAGCCGTGAGCTTCAACTCCCTGTAGGCGTCACGGCCGGGCTCGAGACCGTCTTCATTACCGTCACGATCGAGGCCCAGCAGGGATGGCGCGCGCTCCAGGTCGCCCCCGTCTTCGAAGACCTTCCCGAAGGACTGGAGGTCGCCGCCGGAATCTACGCCGTGGATGTCCGCCTTGCTGGTCCCGAGCCCGAACTCGCCAGCCTCGCCTTCGAGGACGTGACGGCCACCATCTCCTTCGCCGATGCCCTCCCCGGCCGTGCCCGTTACGAAGCCGAAGTCTCCGCGCCGGAAAGCATCGAGGTCGTCGCCGTCGCGCCTCTCTGGGTCGCGCTCATCCCATCCACGCAGGTCGAGCCCGAAGATGGTGAGGTCGACCCTGCCGCGGATGGCGAGCAGGACGAGCAAGCCGAGACAGATGAGGAAGCCCAGTGATCGCCTCAGGCCACCTTTCCCGTGTCGCCATTGTGGGCCGCCCCAACGTCGGCAAGTCGTCGCTCTTCAACCGCATCGTCGGCGAGCGGCTCGCCATTATCGAGGACGAGCCCGGCACCACGCGCGACCGTCTCGAAGCCGAGGTCGAGTGGCGCGACCGCCCCTTTCTTCTGCTCGACACCGGCGGCTTCCAGGTTGAGGACGAAGGCGACTACACCGATCTGATCCGCGCCCAGATCAACGCCGCCATCGCCGAGGCCACCCTCGTCCTCTTCTGCGTCGATTCGCGTGATGGCCTCACCGCCAGCGACTACGACGTGGCCGACGCCGTGCGCCGCGGCCAGACGCCCACCATCCTCGTCGCCACCAAGGCCGACACCGAGGCTCGCGAGGAGATCGCTGCCGCCGAGGCCGGGGCCCTTGGCTTCGGGCCGCCTCTCCCCGTCTCCGCCCTGCACGATCTGAACGTCGGCCTCCTCCTCGATGAGGTGGTCGGGCGTCTCCCCGAGACCGCGCCCCTCGTCGAGCAGGATCGTGTGCGCGTGGCCATCGTCGGGCGGCCCAACGTCGGCAAGTCCACGCTTGTGAACGCCCTCATCGGCGAGGACCGTGTCATCGTGAGCGATGTCGCCGGCACGACTCGGGACGCCATCGATACCGACCTCGATGCTCCCGAGGGCGCCTTTACCCTGATCGACACGGCGGGTATCCGGCGCCCCGGCAAGCGCGGCACGGGTGTCGAGCGCCACGCCGTTCTCCGCGCGACCACGGCTCTCGCGCGCTGCGACGTCGCAGTCCTGCTGGTGGATGGCTCACAGGGCATTGCCGCGCAGGACACGCACATCGCCGGGCTCGCACAGGACGCCTCCACCGGCATCGTCGTCGCCGTCAACAAGACCGACCTCTGGGAGAGCCCCGAGGAAGACCGCCTGCGCCTGCTCGCAGCCATGCGCGAGCGCTTCCGCTTCCTCCCCTGGGCCATGTTCACGTTCGTCTCCGCGGAGAAGGCCGCCGGCCTCCCGGACCTGTTGCGCCTCGCCGCCGAAGCGCGCGAGGCTCGTCGCCGGCGCGTCACCACGGGCGAGCTGAACGGCATCTTCCGTCGCGCCCTCCGCGATCACGCCCCTCCCGTCATCCACAGCAAGCGCCTCAAGATTCGCTTCGCCACCCAGCCCTCGGTTGACCCGCCGCTGTTTGTCCTGTTCGTGAACGACCCGAAGCTGGTCCACTTCAGCTATCGCCGCTACCTCGAACGCTGCCTGCGCGAGGCGCACGACTTCGAAGGCACGGCCATCCGGCTCGCCTTCCGCGGCGGGAACGAGGAAGGTGAGCCCGCATGATCGGCGAGTACCTCGCAAACATCGCCATCGGCTACGTCCTCGGCTCGATCCCCACCGGGTTGGTCCTCGGCTACGTCTGGCTGCGGAAGGACATCCGCGAGTTAGGCAGCGGCAAAACGGGCATGACCAACGTCCTGCGCACCGCCGGGCCCATTCCCGCCGGCCTTGGCCTCCTCGGTGATGTGGGGAAGGGCGTTGCGCCGGTCCTCATCGGCCGTTTCGTCTTCGAGAGCGACGCCGTTGCCGTGGCAGGAGCGGGAGCGGCCGTCCTTGGGCACGTCTGGCCCGTCTTCGCGGGCTTTCGCGGTGGACGCGGCGTCGCCACCGCGCTGGGAACCCTGCTGGGCATCGCTCCCTTGCTCGCCCTTCCCGTCCTGGCCGCGGCCGTCGTGGCGTTGGCCCTCACGCGCATGGCCTCCGTGATGTCGCTGGTCAGCGGCGCGACCGCCGTCGGTGTCACCGGCGGGCTCGCGCTTGCCGGCGAGCTCGAACCCGTCGTCGCGTGGTATGCGCTCGCCGTCGTCGCCTTCCTCTACTACATGCACATCCCCAATATCCGCCGCCTCATCGCGGGCACGGAGCCCCGTCTCGGCCGGGGCGGCGACAAACCGGCGAGCGACTGAGCCGTGTCCTCCTTCGTCGTAGCAGGCGCGACTTCCTGGGGCTTGACCCTCGCGCATCTCCTTGCGCAGGGCGGCGCCGAGGTCACGCTCCTGACGCGCACGCCCGAGGAGGCGGCCAGCGTCGACCGCGACCGCGGTCTTGCCCGCCTGCCCGGCTTCGAACTGCCCGTCTCGGTCCGCGTGTGCCCCGTCGACGCCACCCCCGCCCGCCCCGACGGCATTGTTGTCGCCGCCCCCGCGCAGGCGTTCCGCGCCACGGCGGAGAACGCGGCGCTCTCCCGCGACGTGCCCGTTCTCAGCGCCGCCAAGGGCATCGAGCACGGCTCCTTGCTGCGTATGAGCGAAGTCCTCACTGCCTGCGGCTGGCCCCGGGAGCGCATCTCCGCTCTCTCCGGCCCCAACCTCGCCCCCGAGATCGTGGCCGGCCTCCCGGCCGCCTCCACCGTCGCGTCGTCCCGCGAGGCCGAGGCGGAAATGTGGCAGCGCGCCCTCAGCACCTCCCGCTTCCGTGTCTACCGTTCCGCCGACCTTGTCGGGGTCGAGCTCGGCGGAGCGCTCAAGAACGTCGTCGCTATTGCAGCGGGCGTGGCGGCGGGGCTTGGCCTCGGCGCGAACTCGCTCTCTGCCCTCACGACCCGCGGCCTCGCTGAGATCACCCGCCTCGCCGTGGCCGAAGGCGCCTCCGCCGGCACGCTCCTCGGCCTCGCCGGTGTGGGCGACCTGATGACCACCTGCTACTCACCCCTCAGTCGCAACCACCGTTTCGGCGAACGCCTGGCCGCCGGCGATACGCCCGAACAGGCGCTGGCGGCGGCGGGAGGCGTCGTCGAGGGCGCCGCCACCGCGCCGGTGGCGCTGGCCCTCGCCGCCCGCCACGGCCTCGTCCTCCCTATCGCCGAGCAGGTCAATGCCGTCATCGCCGGTGACAGCTCGGTAAGCGACGCCGTGGAGGCTCTCCTCGCCCGCGACCTTCGCGCCGAGGGCTAGCTGCTGTGTACCATCACACGTATGACTGGCTCCTCGACGCCGCTCCTTGAGCTAACCGAAGCCCTCGAACGGCTCGCCGCCGGGATTGATCTCCTCCCCACCGAACTCAAGGTTCTCTCTGACCTCGACCGCGAGCGGGTGAAGGTGCTCGAAGCCGCCTGGCCCAACATCCCCGACGAGACCCGCGCCAAAGTCATGCTGGATGCGGTGCGTCTCTCCGACGAGAGCGTCGAGGTCGAGTTCTCGCGCTTTGCCGCCGTCGCGCTCGGTGATGACCTCGCCGAGGTGCGAGGCGCCGCCGTCGAGGCGCTGCGCGAAACCTCCCACCGCAGCACCGCCCGTCTCCTGACGTCCGTCCTCCGTGACGACGACGATGAGGACGTGGCCGCCGCCGCCGCCGACATCCTCGGCGAATTCGTCCTGCGCCTCGAACTCGGCCGCTTCCCCGAGCGCGAGGGTGAAGCCGTTGTCGATGGCCTGCGCGCTGCCGCCTCCGACCCCGCCCGCGCCCCCGCCGTCCGTGCGAGCGCCATCGAGTCCCTCGCGGCCCGAACCCTCCCCTGGGTCGCGCCACTGGTGCTTGAGGCCTACTACGGCGACGACGAGACCGTGCGCCTCGCCGCCGTACGCGGCATGGGACTTGCCGCCCGCGAGGAGTGGCTCGAATACGTGCTCGAACAGTTCGAATCCGGCGATCCCGAGTTCCGCCGTGAAGCAGTCATTGCGGCCGGCGAGATCGCCTCCGAAGATGCGGTCGATCGCCTCGCCGACCTCTTTGTTGATGCCGACGAAGAGGTCGCAAGGGCCGCGATCGAGGCCACGGGTGAGATTGGCGGTGAAGTCGCCCTTGAGTACCTGCGCGAGTTCGCGGAGGAGGCTCCAGAGGGCTGGGACGGCATCGTCGCGGAAGCGCTTGAGGCCGCAGCCGGCGCCCGGCTCGATCCCGAGGAACTCGACGAGTGACCACGCGCGCGGCTCGCCGCCTGCCTGTGATCGACGCCGTCTCCGCCGGGGGCGTCGTCTGGCGGAGAGACTCCGATGGGGGCCTGGACGTCGTCATCGGCTACCAGGCGAAGGAACGGCGCTGGGCCCTTCCCAAGGGCACACCGGAGCGTGGCGAGGAACTCGAGGCCACAGCCCTCCGCGAAGTGGCCGAGGAGACCGGCCTCGTAGTCGTGCTCGGCGAGAAGCTGGGCGTCATCGACTACTGGTTCTCCCGCGACGGACGGCGCTATCACAAGCGCGTCCACCACTGGCTCATGACTACCGCAGGGGGCGACTTCGCCGCCCGCGACCACGAGTTCGACGAGGTCATGTGGGCGGCCGCCAACGAAGCCCTCGCGCAGATCACCTTCCCGACGGAACGCTCCATCCTCGAGCAGGCGCTCGCAGCCCTGGGGGATGCGCCATGACTGAGGGCGAGCCTGGCGTCGTCGCCGAAACCTCGCGCCTGCGCCTTCGCGAGAAGCGAATCGAGGACGCCGAGGCCGAGTACGCCTGGCGCCGCGACCCCGAGGTTGCCCGCTACGACGCCACCCCGCCCCTCATCCTCCCGTACCGCGAGTGGGTCCAGCAGTTCGAGCGTGACCTGCGCTTCGCCAACCCCGCCCGCCACGCCTACGCCATCGAGACGGTCGAGGGTGAGCACATCGGCGCGCTCATGTACTACAACGCCGACCACGCCTCAGGCACGGCCGAGTACGGCATCTCCATCGGCCCGGCCGAGAGCCGCGGCGCCGGGCTCGGCACGGAGGCGACCGTCGCCTTCCTCCGCTTTGCCTGGCAGTCGCTCCCGCTCCGCCGTATCTACCTGCACACGCTCGAATGGAACGAACGTGCGCGGAAATCGTTCGAACGGGCCGGCTTCCGTCAGACCGAGGTGGTGCTGCGCCACCAGGAACGCTTCCTGCGCATGGAGGCCAAGCGCGAGTGGTGGCTGCTCTGGGACAGCGAGGGTCGCTTCTCCGAGTTTGCCGGATCCGCTCCGCGGAAAGCCGAGCGGACGGCTCCCGAGAGCTAGCCGCCCTCCTGCGAGGAGTGCGCCTCCAGAATCGCGTTCGCGATCATCCGTGCATGCGGATACGGCTTCCAGCCCTCGGGCGAGTTGTAGTAGCGCGTCCCGATCTGCACCTCTTCCGGCGGACGGTTCCCGTACTCCACGTCGGTCCCCTCCACGCGGATGCTGGGCGTGCCCAGGAAGCGCTTCGCGGTCGCGTCTTCCTGGCTCAGCACCTCCGTGTAGGTAACCTCAACCTCGACCGCCGTCGCCTCGATGGCGAGACGCAGATTCTCTTCCGTCTCCGCACCCAGCGACTGCCCGCGGGTGTGGAGAACCTCAACCTTGATCGCTGTCAGAACGTTCCTCCCGGGGCTCTCGTTGGCGGGCGAGCCGATCGGCTAGCTCCGCCTCGGTTCCCAGCGAGCCCGCGTGATAGTACCGCGTCTCGCCCAACTCTTCGGGCAGGTAGCGCTCACCGCCGGCGTAGTGATCGGGCTCGTCGTGGGCGTAGCGGTAGCCCGAGCCGTAGCCCATCTCGCGCATCAGACCGGTGGCCGCGTTGCGCAGGTGCAGCGGCACGGGCAGGTGTGAGGTGCGCTGTGCGTCCGTGCTCGCCCGCGCGTAGGCCGTGAGCGCCGAGTTGCTCTTGGGAGCCAGCGCCAGGTAGAGGGCGCACTCCGCCATCGGCAGGAACCCCTCGGGCATGCCGATGAAGTGCACCGCCTGCTGGCAGGCCGTCGCCACGCCCAGCGCCTGCGGGTCCGCCAGGCCGATGTCCTCCGCCGCCAGGATCACCATGCGCCGCACGATGAACAGCGGCTCCTCGCCCGCCTCCACCATCCGCGCCAGCCAGTAGATCGCCGCGTCCGGGTCGGAGCCACGCACGGACTTGATGAAGGCCGAGATCGCGTCGTAGTGGTAGTCGCCTTCCTTGTCGTAGTAAGGACGGCGCTCCTGCAGCGCCCGCCGCACGTCCGCCGCCCCGATGCGCTCGCGGCCATCCTCGCGCGCCGAGTCCGCCGCGATTTCGAGGGCGCTGAGCGCCGCGCGGGCATCACCGTGCGAGCCCTCGACCAGTGCGGCTCGCGCCTGCTCCTCGATCGCCAGGCCCAGCGCCCCCAGCCCCCGCTCCCCGTCCCCGAGCGCGCGCTCGACGATGCGGGCAAGGTCATCCTCCGCCAGCGCCTCCAGCCGCACCACCCGCACGCGGCTCAGCAGCGGCGCCACCACCTCGAACGAGGGGTTCTCCGTTGTCGCTCCGATCAGTGTCACCGTCCCGTTCTCGACATAAGGCAGAATGACATCCTGCTGCGCCTTGTTGAAACGGTGAATCTCGTCGATGAAGAGCACCGTGCGGATATCCGCGTCCCGGCGCTGCTCTGCCTCGGCGATCACGCGCCGCAACTCGGCCACGCCGGAAGCGACCGCGGACAGCGCCACGAACTCACCCTCCGCCTCGCTCGCGAGGATGCGCGCCAGCGTGGTCTTTCCGCAGCCGGGCGGCCCCCAGAGGACGATCGATGGAAGCGCTCCACCCGTCGCTGCTCGCCCCAGGAGCGCGTCCGGCCCCACCGCCGACTGCTGCCCCACGAACTCCTCGAGGGTGCGCGGCCGCATCCGCGCGGCGAGGGGCGCGTCGGCGCGTTCGCCCGCGGAGAAACCGAGCGATGCCTGGAGCCCTCGCGAGTCCCGCTGCCGCGGCATGGTCAGCCGGCCAGCACGGCGATGGTTACGCCGTCGCCGCCTTCTCGCGGAGGCGCCGTCTCGTAACGCCGCACGAGCGGATGCCGCGCGAGCGCCTCGCGGATGGCCGCCCGCAGCGCGCCCGTGCCCTTCCCGTGGATAATGCGGATGGAGGGCAGCCCCGCCCGGAACGCCTCATCGAGGTGCCCCTCGAAGGTCTGTACCGCTTCCTCCGCGCGCTGCCCCCGCAGGTCGAGCTCGACCGCCACGTGGCCTGTTGGTGGCAGGTTCACCGCCTCCGGGGCGGTTGGCGCGAGCTTCGGCTCCGTCCGCTCGATGCGGTCGACCGAGACCTTCATGCGCATCGAGCCGAAGCGCACCTCCACGCGCCCGTCCGCCCCCACCCCGGTCACCGCCTCCCCCTGCTGGGGGATGTCCCGCACGCGCACGACATCGCCCGGCGAGACCTCATCGAGCCAGGTGGTCGCGCGCGCCTTGGCCACCTTGCCGGCTGCCTCGATCTCGGCGTCCAGCGCCTGCAGGCGCTCCGCCGCCGCGCGATCGACCGTGCGCTCGCGTTCCCGCCGTTCGAGCCGCTCCAACTCCCGCTGGGCGCGCGCGACGAGCGTTTCGCCCTCCCGCCGCGCTCGTCCCAGGATGGCCTCGCGCTCGCTCTCGATAGCGCGGTGTTCCTCGGCGAGTTGCAGCCGCAACTCCTCGACCTGGCGTTGCGCCGCTTCCTCGCGCTCACGCGCTTCGGCGGCGCCAGCCCGTTCGCGGCGCGCCTCGTCCAGCAGACCGTCCAGCGCCCGCGTCTCGGGCGCGACCCGTTCCTCCGCTCGCGCCAGCACGCCCTCGTCGATGCCGAGCCGCCGCGCGATGGCGATCGCATTCGACTGGCCCGGCAGCCCGATCGTGAGGTGATAGGTCGGGCTCAGCGTCTTCAGGTCGAACTCCACCGAGGCGTTCCGCAGGCGTGGTTCCTCCTGCGCGAAGGTCTTCAGCTCGCCGTGGTGTGTCGTCGCGATGATCGTGCAGCCCCGGTCGAGGAGCCTCTCGAGGATAGCCCGGGAGAGGGCGGCTCCTTCCTCCGGGTCCGTGCCCGCCCCCAACTCGTCCAGCAGCACCAGCGTTCCAGGCGCCGCCACCTCCAGGATTCCCCCCATCGTCCGCATGTGCGAAGAAAACGTGGAGAGCGACTGCTCGATCGACTGCTCGTCGCCAATGTCGGCGTGGACCGCTCCGTAGGTTACGAAGCGGCTGCCCTCGTCGCAGGGAACGGGCAGTCCGGCCTGCGCCATCAGCGTCAGCAGTCCCACCGTTTTCAGTGCGACCGTCTTGCCGCCGGTGTTCGGCCCGGTGATGAGCACCCCCGGCGTGTCCTCGGTCAGGTCGAGGTCGATGGGCACCACGTCTCCCCGCAGGAGGGGATGGCGTGCCCGCACGAGGGTCGTGTCGCCCCACGCTCCGAGCCAGGACTGGTCGCCGTCCGCCCGAGGAAGGGCCGCGCCCAGCCGCCCGCCCAGCGACACCTTCGCCCGAAGCAGGTCGAGCCGCGCCATCGCCGCCAGCGTCTCACGCGCCTCGTACTCACGCTCCCCCACCATCGCCGAGATCTGCAGGAGCACGCGGCGCTCCTCGCGCTCCTCGGCCAGTTGCAATTCCCGCACCTCGTTGCCGCTCTCGACGACGCTCATCGGCTCAAGGAACACCGTCGCCCCGCTCGATGACACGTCGTGCACGATCCCCGGTAGCTGCCCGCGGAAGTCGGTCTTCACCGGGATGACCATGCGTCCGTTGCGCTCGGTCAGCAGTTCCTCCTGCGCCACTCCCCGCCGGACCGCCTCGGCGAGGGCGGAGCGCGCCCGCTGCTCAAGGCGCCCCTGTGCGCTTCGCAGCTCGCGGCGAATCGCTGCCAGTTCGGCGCTCGCCTCGTCCGCCATCGCTCCCCGCGGCGTTATCGCGCGCCGCACCTCGGCGATGAACGTGCGGAAGTCCGCGATCGCCGAAGCGATCGCGGCGATGCGCGGCGTTTGTTCGGCGAGGCGCTCTGCCAGCCGGCGCGCCCGCCAGGCAGTGTCGAGCGCCCCCGCGGCATCCTGCAGATCGGTGGGCTCGATCGCCTGTCCGATCGTGGCGGCGTGCACCAGCGGGCGCAGGTCGCGCATTCCGGCGAGGGGCACATCGAGACCCATCTGGTCGATGTGCGTCATCTCGGCGGTCTCGCCCTGGAGCGCGAGCACCGCCTCGTGTTCGCGCTCCGGTTCGAGCGCCAGCGCGAGCTCCCGTCCAAGGCTGAAGGCGGTCTCGCTCGCGAGCATCGCCCGCACCTTGTCGAACTCCAGCACGCGCAGGGTGTGATCGTTCACGGCTCCAGCCTACGGCCTGCTTCACGGCGGGACCAGAAACACAGGGTTCTCCGCACCCCGTTTCGGCGTCTACCCCAAACCGCTAAGCTGACTGGTCCAGGCGCCATCGCGAGAGAGGGTTTGATGCTGCAGAAGGTTCTGGTTGCCAATCGGGGTGAGATCGCCTTGCGGGTCGTGCGCGCCCTGCACGACCTCGGAATCGCGTCCGTGGCGATCTACTCCGAGGTCGACCGCCTTTCGCGGCATGTTCGTTACGCCGATGAGGCGTACTTCGTGGGCCCCGCTGAGGCTTCCGAGAGCTATCTCAACGCGGAACGCATCATCGACATCGCCACTGCCTGCGGCGCCGACGCGATCCACCCCGGCTACGGTTTCCTCGCCGAGAACGCCGATTTTGCCGAGGCCTGTGAGGAGGCGGGACTCACGTTCATCGGCCCCTCGCCCGCCTCCATCCGCCTGCTTGGCGACAAGAACGCCGCGCGCTCCCTGGCGGCCAGCCTGGGTGTGCCCGTGGTGCCGGGCACCGGCCCCCTGGATTCGTTCGATCAGGCGCCTGAGCTCGCACGGGAGATCGGCTACCCCATCGCCATCAAGGCGATAGCCGGAGGAGGTGGTCGCGGCATCCGTTTCGTCGAGCGCGAGGAGGAGCTCCCGAGCGCCCTCTCCCTTGCCAGCCGCGAGGCCCTCGTCTCCTTCGGTGACGGCCAGCTCTACCTTGAGAGGCAGATGCGGAACGTGCGCCACATCGAGGTGCAGATCATCGCCGATACCTTCGGCAACGTGATCCCGCTGGGCGAGCGCGAGTGCTCCATCCAGCGCCGCCACCAGAAGATCATCGAGGAGACGCCCTCGGTGGTGGTGGGGCCCGAACTGCGACGCGCGCTTAACCGCGCCGCCGTTCGCGTCACCCGCGCCGCTGGCTACCGGAGCGCCGGCACGGTCGAGTTCCTGCTCACCGAGGAACAGCAGTACTACTTCCTGGAGGTCAACGCCCGCCTCCAGGTTGAGCACCCCGTCACCGAGATGACCACGGGAGTCGACCTCGTTCAGGACCAGATCCTCGTCGCCAGCGGTCTGGAGCTTCCATACGACGAGAGCGACCTGCTTACGCGGGGATGGGCGATCGAGTGCCGCATCGTCGCCGAGGACCCCCAGAACGGCTTCCTTCCCTCCGTGGGGCGGGTCGTCTTCTCCCGCGAGCCCGCCGGGCCGGGGATTCGCGTCGAGAGCGCCCTCCACGATGGCTTCGAGGTGACGCCCTACTACGATTCCCTGCTCGCCAAGGTGACCGCCTGGGGCCCTGACCGTGAGGACGCGCGCGCACGCATCATTCGCGCGCTGCAGGAGTGCCGCGTGGTTGGCGTCGCCACCAACATTCCCTATCTGCTCGAGATCCTTGCGCTACCAGCCTTTATCGAGGGGAAACTCGATACGGACTTCCTCGACCGTCACCAGGTCGAGGGCCAGCAGTCGGAGGAACCGCTGCGTGAGGTCGCCGCCATCGCGGCCCTCCTCACGCTCGCCGGCGAGGGGCGCTCGTCGTCCCCGTCAGCGGAAGCGGATACAAGGCGTCGCGCGCCATCCAGTCGCGCGCCATCCAACTGGCGCCAGCAGGCAATGGGACGATGGCCGAGAAGTATCTGATCCAGGTTGACGACGAGGCCTTCGAGGCCGAACTCGACCGTCTTAACGGCGGTGGTGGGGCGCGCGTTCGGCTACACACCGATGGCGAGTGGCAGTTCGCCGATCTACGACACGTCCGCGCAGGACTGCATGTCGTCATGCTCGACAACCACCCCGTCGAGCTCTATATCGAGCGGCGCGGCAGCGGGGTGGATGTCACCATCGGGCGGCGCACGTATCACATCCAGATTGGCCGCGGTCGCCGTGCCGCCAGTATGGCTGCCAGCGCGGCCTCGTCCAGCGATGGCCTCGTGCGAATCCGCGCCCCCATGACGGGCGCTGTTCTTGAGGTGCGCGCAGAGGCGGGCGCCCAGGTTGAAGCCGGCGATGTCCTCGTCGTGATCGAATCGATGAAGATGAACAACGAGCTGCGCGCTCCCGCCAGCGGCGTCGTGGAGCGCGTGGAAGCCAGGGTTGATGGCAACGTGGAGGAAGGCGACGAACTCATCGCCATCCGTCCGGCGGAAGCAACGAATGGATCTGCTTGACAAATCCCTGCCGTTGACCCCTGTGATTACGTTGCGTACGGTACGCGCCCGGCCGTGCTAGGCGGGGAGCTAGCGGTGCCCTGTACCCGCAATCCGCTCAAGCGGGGCTGAATTCCCGCCAGAGGGGTCGTCTCTCCGGGGACTGCCTTCGCAAAGCGGCGTTGACGATCTGGTCCTGCGCGGCGGAGCCCTACGAACCTGGTCAGGTCCGGAAGGAAGCAGCCATAAGTAGAAGGCTCCGGGCGCCGCAGATTTACCGGGTCCGAGCTGGCTCGCGCGGTGCAAGCCTGGAAGGCACTTCGAAGGCGGGTGCACGGTCGTTTACTGGACTTCGCCGGCAGCCCCACTGGGGGCTGCCGCCCGGGAGGGGGTTCTGGTGAACAACAGCTTGCTTCGTTCGCGCCCTTCGACCGGGTCGCCGGTTGCGATTGGGCGCACACTCCCCACTTTCGATCCCAGCGACTACTCTCGCTCTGCCCGTGGTCGCCGGCACGCCGCGGCCATGCTCGTCGTCGCGCTCCTGATCGTGCTTGCTTTCAGGGTGTTCCCCCTTCAGCACGTCACCCTCGTCGCTGGCGACACAACCGTGCAGGTGCGCTCCACCTTTGGCGATCGGCAGGAGGCCCTTGAGGCTGCCGCCCTTGACCTCGCGCCCGGGGACAGGGTTCTTGTGGGCCGCGCCGGCGACCAGGCCGCCCTTTCCGTTCAGCGAGCCACACCTGTTGTGGTCCTGGCGGATGGCGCCCGCTTCGAGGTGCGCACACAGGCGCGGACGGTCGCCGGCGCTCTCGCCCTCGCCGACGTGGCCGTGAGTGACCGCGATCGCATTTACCTCAATGGCTTTCGCACCTCCCCCGGCGATCAGCTCGACCGCATCGCCGCCGGGGCCGTCGCGGCTGCCTCCGCGGGGCAGCCGCTGCGCATCGAAGTGGTCCGCGCCCTTCCCGCCGCGGCAGCCTCGGACGCACTCGTCGCCGACCTTCCCCTGCCAGCGCCCTCCCCGGCCCCCGCGCTCGAGGCCGTGCCCGCCAGCGCCGTCCTGAGCGTTCTGGTGAGCCCTTTCGCCTGGCGCCCGCGCGAGAGCGGATTCCCTCCCGCAATGGAACTCTTGTCGGACGCTCTTCGCACGCTCTCCGCCGAGAAGTCGCTCACCATCAACATCGGTGGTCAGACTGAGACGCTTGTGACCCGTGCCGAGCGGGTGGATGAGGTGCTTGCCCACTTCGAACTCGAACTGGGAGAGCACGACAGAATCTCCCACAACCTTGAGAGCGTAGTGACCGACGGCATGGAGATCATCGTTGTGTTCGTGGAGAAGGTGATGGAGGAGTACATCGAATACACGCCGGCGTCCGTGTACAGGCGTGACGACCACACACTCGCACCGGGCGAGGAGCGCGTCATCGAGGGCGAGCCCGGCGAGGTGCGCGTGTGGGAAGACGTCATCTACGAGAACGGCGTGGAAGTCACGCGGGAACCCCACTCAGCGGTGCTCCTCAAGGAGCCCGTGGCCGGTGAACGCCTGCGCGGCCCGGTCGCCGACGATGGCGTCTCGCCCGTGGTCGTCGACGACTACACGGGCCCGTACAGGGAAAGGCTGCGAGTGTGGGCGACGTGGTATGACGCTACCCACGGCGACAAGGCCACCGACCACCCCGCCTACGGCATCACCTATAGCGGCGCCTATCTCGTGTACGGCCTCTGCGCTGTCGATCCCGATTACATCCCCCTCGGCACAAGGTTCTACGTTCCCGGCTACGGCGAGTGTCTCGCCGCCGATACGGGCGGCCTCATCAATGGGTTCGATGTCGACCTCGGCTACCCCGAGGGCCATGCCCCCAGCCCCTGGCACACCGGCTACGTCCACATCTACATCCTCGACTGACCCGCGCCTGCGGGCCTACCATCCCGCCATGAGTCCGAAGTCCCGCTCGCCGCGCGCTCGCAAGGCGCTCGGCCAGCACTTCCTTGTCGATACCGGCGTGCTTGCCGACATCGCCGCTGCCGTGCACGTGCCGCCGGGCGCTGTGGCCCTCGAGATCGGCGCTGGTACGGGCCAGCTAACAGAGACCCTGCTGGATGCCGGGCATGAGGTTGTCGCACTCGAAATCGAGCTCCGCCTCCTCTCCCACCTTCGCCGGCGCTTCGCCACGCGCGAACGCCTCACCCTCGTTGAAGGCGATGCGCGTGTCCTCGACCTCGCCGAGGTTGTGCCCCCCGGACGCCCCTTCAGCGTCGTCGGGAATCTCCCCTACTTCGCCGCCAACCCGATCATCCGCCACCTGCTGGAGGGCCACCCCCGTCCCACCGAAATGGTCGTGATGGTGCAGCGCGAGGTCGCCCGCGAAATCACGGCCAGACCGGGCAAGCTCTCCCTCCTCGGCATCTCCGTCCAGCTCTACGCGACTACTGAACCTCTCTTCGATGTGCCCCCCACTGCCTTCGACCCACCTCCCGCCGTCCACTCGTCCGTCGTGCGGCTTACCGTGCGGGAGGCGCCACTGGTGCCTCCCGCGCGCATTGATGCGTTCTTTGCGCTCGTGTCGCGAACGTTCCGCAACCCCCGCAAGCAGATCCACAACTCCCTCTCGCGCATTCCCGACCAGGACCCCGACGCGGTTCGCCCGGCGCTCGCCGCCGCTGGCGTCGACCCCCACCGCCGCCCCGAAACCCTCGCCATCGAGGAGTGGCTCGCACTCCTTGACGCCTTCGAGTTGGCCACCCCTCATGCCTGAGGAGCTTTCTGGCTCTGCCCCCGCCAAGATCAACCTCACGCTCGAGGTCGGCGGCACGCGCCCGGACGGCTACCACGATCTCGCCAGCATCCTCCAGACCCTCGCCCTCGCCGACGAGGTCACCCTGCGACCGTCGGCCACGCCCTCCATCGAGATCACGGGCCCGCTCGCTGAAGGCGCACCGGCGGACGCCAGCAACCTCGCCTGGCGCGCTGTCGACGAGTTCGCGGCGGCTCTCGGGCGCGCGTCGGAGTCCTTCCACATCCGCATCGTCAAGCGCATCCCCGCAGCCGGTGGCCTCGGCGGCGGGGCGTCCGACGCCGCCACCGTGCTCCGCCTCCTCGGCCGATGCTGGCCAGAGGCTACCGACGATGCGCTCGCCGCGGCTGCCGCCGCCGTCGGCAGCGACGAGCCCTTCTTCCTCGCCGGTGGCACCGCCCTCATCGAGGGGCGCGGCGAGCGCGTCACCCCGCTCCCCGACCTTCCCGAGCACGGCGTCGTCCTCTTCATCCCACCGGACACCCTCCCCAACAAGACCGCCACCCTCTTCCGCGCACTCGATCGCGCCGGCCAGGCGGACGAGTCGACCGTGAGCATGGCCCTTGCCAGGCGTCTGCCCGCGCAGATCACCGGCGCCGACCTCTACAACAGCTTCGAGCGCGTCGCCTTCGACTGCTTTCCCGGTCTGGCCGACCTCTGGGAACAGCTCGAAGCGCGCACGGGCGAAGCCATCCGCCTCGCCGGCGCGGGACCGACCCTCTTCTGGATCGGCCCCGGCGACGAGACCCACCGCATCCGCGAGGCCGCTGCCGGCCTCGACTGCACGGTCATCCCCACGGCCACGGCCGGTTCGCTATGGAGGCGCTGATCGCGGGCGCTATGGCGGGCTACGTGATGGCCATGCTCACCAGCGTCGCCGTCATCTACCTCGTGTTCAGCGCCCGCGATGCCCAACTCGTCGAGCGCTGGGTCGCGCGCGATGTTCCCGGCCCGCTGCTCACCATCCCCATCCTCACGGGCTCGGCGCTGGCCTGGATCTTCGTCGGCCTTATGGCCGCCATCATCTATGAGGTCGCCGACCTCGCCGCTCAGCCCGCAGGGCTCGGCAGCCCCAGCGCGGTCTTCACGATCATCGCCGTCATCTTCTCCGTCGCACCCGCCCTCCTGCTCGGCATTCTCTGGCCCCGCCTCTGGTGGATGTGGGTCGCGCTGGCCCTTCCCTGCATCGGCCTCTTCGGCTGGCTTCTGCCTCACCTGGCGGGCCGATAAGATAGCCACGCGCTTGTGCGGCAGTTCACGAGCGCGGAGGCGCGCGTGGCCGGCACCATCGTCGATATGCACCTGCACACCACCCGCGGCGCCTCCGACTCGATGCTCGACCCCGAGGACCTCATCTCCGAGGCGAATCGCATAGGCCTGACCGGCGTCAACATCACCGAGCACGACCGCATGTGGGAGCCCTGGGACCTCACCCCCTTTCGCAAGGAGCACCCCGAGGTCTTCGTCTCGAACGGCATGGAAGTTTCGACCGATATGGGACACATCCTCGCCGTCGGTCTGCGCGGCTACGAGGGCGGCATCCGCCGGCTCGAACGCCTGCGCGAGGTTGCCGACGAGCAGGGCGCCTTCCTCATCGTCGCCCACCCCTTCCGCCACTACTTCGACCCCGTGCACTTCAAGCGTCAGGGCAAGCCGGCCTTCACGATGACCGCCGAGGAGGCCGCCAGGCTGCCGGTATTCCAGCTCGTTGATGCCGTCGAAGTGCTCAACGGCTGCAATACGCCCCGCGAGAACTACTTCGCCCTCCAGGTCGCGAAGGTGCTGGGCAAGCCCGGCACGGGCGGCTCTGACGCCCACTCGAACCAGGGCATCGGCTACTTCAGCGCCGAGTTCGACGAGACTGTCGAGAGCCCCGAGCACTTCCTGCGTCTGCTGCACCGGGGCGCGTTCCACTCCGTGAGCGGCCTCCCCCAGGGTGAGATCGAGAATTTCTGGGACGCGCCGCCGCCGGAGGAGTAAGCCCATGCCCCCTCGCACCCGCTGGGAATATGCCCGCGTCGTCGTCAGCGGCATGGACCAGCCCATCGTCGCCAACTTCAGCCATCGTGTTGAGGACGACCGCGAGTACGGTCCCAACGACCTCGCCGACGCCCTCCGCGACCTGGGCGATGCCGGCTGGGAGATGGTCTCCGACGCCCGCGTCGAGAACTGGATCGGACCGAGCCTCGTCTTCCGCGAGATGCTCTACTTCAAGCGCCCCCAGGAGGAGGCGGAGTGAGCGACGAGCAGCCCTTCGCGGGCATCACCGTCCTCGAATTCGGGCAGTTCGTGGCCGTCCCCTACAGCGCCCAGCTACTCGCCGACGGCGGCGCCCACGTCATCAAGATCGAGCCGCACGAGGGTGAGGCCGCGCGCAACACCGGCTACCGCTGGGGCGATACCACCCGCCACTTCCTCGCCCGCAATCGCGGCACCCACTCCCTGCCCCTCTCCCTCCGCCACGAGGACACCCCCGCCATCCTCGCCGCGCTCCTGGCGAAGACCGACGTCGTCCTGACGAACCTCCGCCCCGGACTCGCCGCCCAGTTCGGCCTCGACTACGACAGCCTCGCCGAACGCTACCCGGCGGTCATCGTCGGCAACGTCAGCGCCTTCGGGGAGAAGGGGTCGGATGCGGGGCTCCCGGGCATGGACCAGGTCGTGCAGGCATTCAGTGGCCTCATGGCGATGAACGGCGGGATGCGCGACGGCCGCCCCATCGCCGAGGGCTCGCCCATCTCCGACTTCATGTGCGCCGCGCTCCTCGCCTACGGCGTCGCCTCGGCGCTCTACCGTCGCACGCGCACGGGTCGCGGCGGGCGCGTCGATACGTCACTCCTGATGTCGGCGCTCATCCTCCAGAACAACCTCATGATCCGCGTCGACGATGGAGACGCGCAGAACCAGGCCGGCTACCTCCAGTGGCTCGCCGAAGCGCGCGCCAGCGACATGCCCTACGCCGAGCAGGCGTCCCGCGTGGCCAGTAGCCGCCCGGCGCGCCTGGTCGGCCTCTACTACCGCACCTTCACCACCCGGGACTCCGCCATCGCCATCGCCTGCCCCAGCGCCGGCCTGCGCCGGCGGCTCCTCGACGTCCTTGGGCTTGAAGACCCCTCCCTCGACCCGAGCCTGTCGGAAGAAGAGCGCCACGCCCACGACGGCGACCTCCAGGACCAATTCGAGGCGCTCTTCGCCTCCCAGACCACCGACCACTGGGAGGGTTTGCTGCGCGAGAGCGGCATTCCCGTCTCGCGGGTCCGCTTCCCCACCGAGCTTATCGACAACGAGCAGGCCGCCGCGAACGACCTGTTCATCCATGCGGATCACCCCGAGGCGGGTCCCTTCACCGTGCTCGGGCGAGCCCTCAAGCTCGACGAGGAAGGCTTTGCGCCCGCGCCCTTCCCCGCCCCCTTCCGCTCCGAGACGCGCGACATCCTCGCCTGGGCCGGCCTCACCCCGGATGCGATCGAGGACGCTATCGAGAGCGGCGCGGTCGCCGCGGACTCCCCGGACCCGGACTAGCGGCTCCGCGCCCACTCCTTGGCGTGGTACGTGATGATGATGTCGGCCCCCGCGCGCCGGATCGAGGTCAGCGTTTCGTCGATCGCGCGCTCCTCCTCGATCCAGCCGTTCGCCGCCGCCGCCTTCAACATGCTGTATTCGCCGCTCACGTTGTAAGCGGCCACCGGAACGTCCACGGCGTCCCGCACGGAACGCAGCACGTCGAGGTAGGGGAGCGCGGGCTTCACCATCACCATGTCGGCCCCCTCTTCGATATCCGTCAGCACTTCGTCGCGGGCCATGCGCCCGTTCGCGGGGTCCATCTGGTACCCGTGCCGATCGCCGAATGCAGGCGCGCTGTCCGCCGCCTCCCGGAACGGCCCGTAGAACGCGCTCGCGAACTTGGCTGCGTAGGAGAGGATGGCGGTGTCGGTCTGCCCCGATCCGTCGAGCGCCTCGCGGATGGCCGCCACGCGACCGTCCATCATGTCGCTCGGCGCGACGATGTCGCATCCAGCCTCAGCCAGACTCACCGCCATGTCCGCCAGCAGGGGCAGGCTGGCGTCATTGTCGACGCCACCGCTGTCGTCGAGCAGGCCGCAGTGCCCGTGGCTCGTGTACTCGCACAGGCACACGTCGCCGATGACGAGCATCTCGGGGACGGCGTCCTTCAACCGCCGGATCGCCTGCTGCACGACGCCTTCGTCGTCGTAGGCGCCCGACCCATGCTCGTCCTTCGATGCGGGAATGCCGAACAGGAGCACCGCGGGCACGCCCGCGCTCCGCAGCTCCTTCGCCTCCTCCACCAGCGCCGCCAGCCCCAGCCGCGACTGCCCCGGCATCGCCTCGATGGGCGCGCGTCCGTCGAGCTCTTCCTCCACGAACAGGGGCGCCACCAGGTGCGACGGCGTCAGCTCCGTCTCACGCACCAGCCCGCGCATCGCCGGCGTGCTGCGCAGCCGCCGGTGCCGCCGAAACTCCAGGCCTTCCATCATGTGCTCTCGGGGGAGCTACGCCGCTAGACGGCGCACTCGCCCTCGCCACGCTCCAGCACGTAGAGCTCGTACTTCGTCCAGTCGATGAACATCTCGCGGTTGTCGTCCGAGAACTCACCCGGGAGGGTCAGGTCGCGGACGGCCTCCTCGAAGGGCACCTTGCCGACGCGGTCGAAGTAGTCGTTGAACTCCTCGCCGCCCTCGCGCCCGCCCTGGTACAGCTCGATCCAGCGCTGGACCGCGTCGGGCGTGCGCTTCGCCGGCAGCCGCAGCTTGAGCTGCGTGGCGATGCGGATCTTGCCGTTCCCTTCCTCGTACCCGCCGCCGATGAAGGCGTGGTAGGCGGGCAGCTGGTGGCCTTCCACCTTCATCGCCGCCCCGTGGAAGCCGATGTTGCCGAGGTGGTGCTGACCGCAGCTGTTCGGGCAGCCGCTCATCTTGATGTGCAGCTTCGCCACCAGCGGGTCGTTCACCGACATGTCCGTCACGTGCTCCTGGATGGCGCGGTTCAGCCCCATCGAGCTGGTGATGCCGAGCTTGCAGCTATCGGTGCCGGGGCAGCTCACGACGTCCGTCACCGTGTCCGCGCCCGCCTCCGCCAGGTCGAGCGCGACCAGCCGCGAGTAGACCTCGTAGAGGCCCTCGTCGCGGACCCAGCGCAGCACCATGTTCTGCTGCACGGTCGTGCGCGCGTTGCCGCCGCAGTACCCGCGCATGATGTCCGCGATGCCACGGAACTGGTCCGGGGTCAGGTCCCCGCGCGTGATCTTGACCTGCACGGTGCTGAAACCCTGTTGCTTCTGCGCCTTCACGTTCGAGGTTGCGAATTGCGTGAACGCAGCCCCGTCGTCGCCCGGCTGCGCGTAGGAGTCGCGACGCGCCGGCGCCCGTTCCTCCTCGTTGTCGAGGAAGAGCAGACGCTCGGGGCTGAAGTCGCGCTTCGCCCAGTCCTGCGCCAGCTCCTCATCCACCATCTCGAGGAAGCGGTCGGCGCCGATGCGGTCGATGAGCACCTTGATGCGCGCCATGGCGCGGTTCTTCCGCAGCATGTCGGCGGCGTTGAAGATGCGGATGACCGCCTCGCTCACCTTCAGGTACTCGTCCAGCGACACGAACTCGCGGACCACGATCGCCTCGCGCGGCATGATCGCGAGGCCGCCCCCGCAGACCATCTTGAAGCCCTGCACGCCGTTCTGGATGCGTGGGATGAAGCCGAGGTCGTGCATGCCGGTGATCGCCACGTCCGCGTCGTCGGCGCTGAATGCGACCTTGAACTTGCGCGGCAGCAGCTGGGTCAGTGGGTTGCGTAGCCAGAAGCGGGCGAATGCGCCGGCGTACGGCGTCACGTCGAAGAGCTCGCCCGCGGTCACGCCCGCCCACGGGTCGGCGGTCACGTTGCGGACGGTGTTCCCACAGGCCTCGCGCGTCGAGAGCCCCGTGCTCGCCAGCAGCCGCAGCACGTCGGGCATGCGAGCGAGCGGGATGTGGTGGAACTGGAAGTTCTGGCGGGTGGTGATGTGCCCCTTGCGCAGCGGCGCATGGCGCTCCGCCAGCTCCCCGAAGGCGTCCATCTGTTCGGGCGTGACTCCGCCGAAGGGGAGCTTCACGCGCGTCATCTGCACGTTCGCCTGCCGCTGGCCGTAGACAC
The DNA here is from genome assembly GCA_965262975.1 of Tepidiformaceae bacterium. Taxonomy (GTDB): domain Bacteria; phylum Chloroflexota; class Dehalococcoidia; order Tepidiformales; family Tepidiformaceae; genus UBA2991. Next base: position 312,637 of record OZ253575.1, read on the forward strand.
CCTGCTTCAGCCGGTAGCCCTGGAAGACGGCCTCGTTCTCGTAGCCGCCCGCGAGGAAGCGCGTCGCTTCCGTCTGGAAGTCTTCGAGCTCTTCCGTCAGGATCGGCAGAACCGCTCCGGGGGCGTTCGTCTGGACGATGGTTTCGACTGCGCGCATCTACGCTGTCCTTTCGTGGCCGACCCCATATTGGGACCCGCTCTCGCCGGTCGCATGTATGTGGAGCGACTGTAGCATGTAGTCCGCACCCCGTCGTTGCTGCAATACCCGATTGTTGATATTGTTGAGCGACGAACTCAGGTTTACGCGGAGCCCCCTCGCCGTGTCCTTCACCGCCACCCTCGCCGATACCGAGATTTCGGCGCTCAACGAGCGCTTCGAGGCCGCCAGCCCCGAGGAGGTCGTGGCCTGGGCCGTCGAGACGTTCGGCGACGGCCTCTCTGTCGGCGCCAGCTTCGGTGGCCCCAGCGGCATGGCCATCCTCCACATGGCCGCCCAGCTCAAGCCCAACGTCCACGTCTTCGTCCTCGATACGGACTACCTCTTTCAGGAGACCCACCAGACCCGCGAGCGTGCAACGGCCGCTCTCGGCCTCGGGAATGTGCAGGTCTACAAGTCGAAGCTGACCCACGAGGAGCAGACCGCCGAGTACGGCGCCGCTCTCTGGATGCGCGACCCCGATCTCTGTTGCGACCTGCGCAAGGTCGAGCCCAACCACCGTGCTCTCGCTGGCAAGAGCGCCTGGATCGCCGGCCTCCGCCGCGACCAGTCGGATGGGCGTTCTGAGATCCCCATCGTCGCCTGGAACACCCGCTTCGGCCTCATCAAGATCAACCCCCTCGCCCGCTGGAGCGAGAAGGAAACCTGGGACTACATCGTGAAGCACGACGTTCCCTACAACCCCCTGCTCGACCATGGTTTTGTCAGCATCGGCTGCTTCAACTGCACCGTGCCCGGCAAGCAGGGACGGCAGGGTCGCTGGGAAGGCTTCGACAAGGACGAGTGCGGACTGCACACCTGATCCGGCCTCGGGCCACCTCCCTCCCACGGCGGCCCCACGGCCGCCTTCTTGACGCGTAACCGGGCGTCGCCAGACGCCATAGCAGCAAAGGAGCGCTACGAATGCATTTGGAGAACAGCCAATGAGCGACCAGGGTTTCGTCATCTGGTTCACGGGGCTCTCGGGTTCCGGCAAGAGCACCCTCGCCGAGGCGCTCGCCCCCACCCTCCGCGAGCGCGGCCGCAACGTCGAGATCCTCGACGGCGACATCGTTCGCACCAACCTCTCGAAGGGCCTCGGCTTCAGCAAGGAGGATCGCGACACGAACATCCGCCGCATCGGTTTCGTCGCCAGCCTCCTCGCCCGCAACGGCGTCGGCGTCATCACCGCCGCCATCTCCCCCTACCGGGAGATTCGCGACGAGAACCGCGCCATGACCGAGGGAGACGGCGCGGTCTTCGTCGAGGTGCACGCCGCCGCTACCGTCGAGCAGTGCGAGGCGCGCGATGTGAAGGGCCTCTACGCCAAGGCCCGCGCCGGCGAGATCAAGGGCTTCACCGGCGTCGACGACCCCTACGAGGAGCCCCCCGCTCCCGAGGTGCGCTGCGAGACCGGCATCGACGCCCCCGAGACCAACCTTGAGCAGATCATCGGCTTCCTTGAGTCCCGCGGGCTCATCGGGGAGGCGCGGTCATGAGCGCCCTCGGCGAACCGTACGGCGGCGAACTCGTCGACCTCCTTGTTACCGGCGAAGAGCGCGAGGAGCTTGGACGCGGAGTCGCAGACCTCCCCACGATCGAGCTCGATTCCCGTACCACCAGCGACTTCGAACTGCTGGCGAACGGCGGCTTCAGCCCCCTCACCGGCTTCATGGGCGAGGCCGAGTACCACTCCGTCGTCGAGAACATGAAGCTCAGCAACGGCCTCCCCTGGTCGATACCGGTGAACCTCTCCGTGTCCGAGTCCCGCGCCGCCGACCTGACCCCCGGCGTGCGCGCCGACCTGCGTGACGAGGAGGGTTTCCCCCTCGGCGTGATCGACATCGAGGACGTCTACCGGCGCGACAAGACGCGCGAGGCCGAGCAGGTATTTCGCACCAGCGACGAGGCCCACCCGGGCGTCGCCGCCCTCTACGCCTCCGGAGACCTCGTGCTGGGGGGCTCGGTGAAGGCGCTCCGCCTGCCCGACCACGGGAACTTCCCCGACCACCGCCAGACCCCCGCTCAGACGCGTGCGGCCTTCGCCGAGCGCGGCTGGCGCACGGTCGTGGGCTTCCAGACGCGCAACCCCATCCACCGCGCCCACGAGTACCTGATCAAGGTCGCGCTCGAAAGCGTCGACGGCGCCCTCATCCACCCCCTCGTGGGCGACACGAAGGACGATGACATCCCCGCCGATGTCCGCATGGCCTGCTACGAGGTGCTCCTCGACCGCTACTTCCCCGCGGACCGCGCCCACCTCTCCGTGCTGCCCGCGGCCATGCGTTACGCCGGTCCCCGCGAGGCCATCTTCCACGCCATCATGCGCAAGAACTACGGCTGCACCCACTTCATCGTCGGGCGCGACCATGCCGGCGTCGGCAACTACTACGGAACCTACGATGCGCAGCGCATCTTCGACGACATCGACCTCGATGCGCTCGGCATCCAGCCACTCTTCTTCGAACACGCCTTCTGGTGCCTCCGCAGCGGCGCCATGGCGACCACGAAGACGAGTCCGGCCACGCCCGAGGAGCGCCTCTTCCTCTCCGGGACCAAAGTGCGCGAGATGCTCGTCAACGGCGAGGATCTGCCCGTTGAATTCACGCGCCCCGAGGTTGCCGCCGTGCTGATGGAGAGCGCCCGGAGCGGCTGAGGTGCAGCAGCGGGCGCGTTCCGTCGCGCGCGATGACCCGCGACCGGTGTCTGCGCCGCCCGCCGCCCGCGGCGTCACCCTCCTCTCCGAGGGCGTCTTCCATGAGACCGAAGCCCTCGCGGTGATCGCGGGTTCCCGTCTTGGCGCCTCCTTCGTCGTGCTCGCGGCCGGCTTCCTCGGCGTTGTCGTGGCCGTCCCGGCCGTCCTGCTGGTGGTCTGACTTCCGTCGCCTCCGGCCGCTTCCGGCTATCCGAAGGGGTCGTACGCATCGAAGACTTCGACACCCTCGGCAAGGGCCGCGCGCTCCAAGTCCGCGTCCAGTGTCGCCAGCGTCAGAGAACGCCTGCGGGCGAGTTCCAGATACAGGGCAGCGTGGAAGGACAGGCTGTGCTTGCGGGCCAAATCTGTCGCGCTATCAAGGTCTGCCTCTTGGTCGGTGACGATGGGAAGCTCTTTCAGCTCATCCAAGGCCTGTGCCATGTGGGCCTCGCGTAGCCCGCCACGCTGCTCCGTCTCAAGCAGAGCGCCGCGAACGTCGCTGTGCCAAGTCGGCGGCACGAGCCCCCCGCGGTGTCTGACGTGATCGACGGCGGCGACAGCCTCATACTCCGGCATCCACTCCTCATCCAGTTCCGCCATCATCCCTGCCTTAAGCGAGTTGGCGACGAGTGATGCATCCACGGCTAGCTGACTGCGAGCCGGAACCACGTGGGCAACTGCCCTTCCGTGGCGCGTGATGGCGACGGTCTTGCCGTACTCAGCACTGCGGACAAGTTCGGCGAAATGTGCCTTGGCTTCGGTTGACGGGATCTTGCGCATCTTTCCTATCCAAAATGACTAATTTGACTCCTTTAAGGTAGCCGATCGGCCTCGCGTTGTCGAGCTTCGGGCGGTATGGATAAGGCGATCCCACCTCGGATGCTGCTCACAAACGGTGACCCGCGTGCCTGGCCGCGAGTATTTCTTCGCGGGTCATCCCGGTGGGTTCCCAGCTAGCCCGCTCCTTGAGAAAGCGTTCAACCGCCGCATCGCGCTCAGCCTGTTCCTGACCGCGAGCGGGGATCAGGTGGGCGATGGTCTTGCCGTGCCGCGTGATGGCGATGGTCTCGCCGTGCTCCACGGTTCGGAGGATCTCGGCGAAGCGTGCCTTGGCCTCTGTGGACTGAATTTTCCTCATGGATCCAACCTGTCAATCTGACTAGTTCAATATAGCAGGCTAGCGACCCATCCTCTCCAGGATCGCGACCGCATCGCCGACCGCCACGCCCCCCTCCGGCCCCCCCAGGTGGACGCTCAGCACGAACCGTTCCCGAGCTACCAGTACCGCATAGCGAACGCCCCCATCGGCCTCCACGAGCCGGAACGCCCTCGTCCCCTCCTCGCCCCCTGCCTCCAGCTCGTCCAACCGCGTCCCCTCCGCGAGGGCGACCCCTGCGACCGTGACGCTCACCCAGTCAGGTTCTGGCGGCAGTTCCGCTACGAAGCGCGACGCCTCCGCCTCGTCGCCGAAGGCGACCACCTGGCACACGACTTCGACGGCCGCTTCGTCGTCAAGGGCGTCGCGGCGCTCCTTCCAGAAAGCGAAGTATCCGCCCTCGACGCCCGCCGCCGCGAGTGTCTCCGCCCCCACTTCGCGTCCCAACTCGCTCCGGGAGAGGTTCCCGAACGTCAGCCGCTCGAACCCCTCGGGCAGGTGTTCCTCGTCGCACCCGCGATCGGCCAGTGCCTCCGGCGCTCCGCCCCCGCACCCCGCCAGCAGCGCGAGCGCGCCGAGCACCGCGAGGACGGCTGCCGCCCTAGTCGTCGTCGAAGGGTGGGTCAGGGTCAGGGCCGATCAATCCGTGTTTGGTCGAGTAGCGCTCCACCGCCACGATGAGCGCCAGGAAAGGGACGAAGCCGATGAGCGCCCCGAGCCCCCAGAACCAGAACCCTCCGATGCAGAACAGGATTCCCGTAGCCGTGAAGAACGACATCCCGATGATCGAGAGGATGCGCCCGGCCACCACGTACGGCGAGATCGGCGCCTTCAGCATCTGTCAGCTCACTCCCGCTCTGCGCGCCGTCACCACGCTGTTCTGTGCGCCGAGTTCTGACCGCCACGGCTGCTCGAACCCCGCCTCCTGCAGGAGCTCCGCGATCCGCAGGTGCGTGCGGTTCTCGCCGCCGAGGAGCGCCATTGTCAGGCCGCTGACCGAGGCGTGGTCCGGGCCGGTCAGGTCCTCCGCCAGCATCGGCTCCACGACCACGATCGTACCTCCCGGCCTGGTCGCCTCGCGGCACGCCGCCAGGATGCGCCGGCACTCCGGCGTCTCCCAGTCGTGCAGGACGTTGGCCAGCAGCAGAACGTCGTGCCCCTTCGGCAGCGGGTCCTCGAAGAACGACCCTTCGACGAACTGGCAACGCTCGCCAAGCCCTCGCTCCCCGATGCGCTCCTCCGCGAGTGGACGCACCGCCGGCAGGTCGAAGATGGTCGCTTCCAGCGATGGGTGCGCCTCCAGCAGGGAGAGTGTGTAGCCGCCGCTGTTGCCGCCCACGTCGAGCAGCCGCCGGAACGCCGAGAGGTCGACCTCGCGGCGGAGGTGCTCGGCGCCGGCAATGGCGTTCGCGAGCATTCCGTCCGCGAACCAGCGCTGGTCCTCCTCGTCGAAGCCCCCGAACATCTCCGCCTGCCCGGCACTCGCGACTGGCTTCCCGCTCGCGAGCGCCTCGCCCAGCCGTCCGATCCGCTCGTGGAACCCCTGGAAGAGCAGCGACCGTCCGCCTGCGAAGCGCGGACTCGACTGCACGAGGAAGTGCTCCGTCGCCGGCGTGGCGCGGAAGCGCCCCTGCCCGTCGCGTTGCGCGAGCCCCTGGCTTGCGAGGAAGGCGAGGAGCGCGGGCGCCACTCGCGGCGCAAGCCCGAGGTTCTCGGGTGCGGATGGCCCAGTCGCGAGGCGCTCGAACAGGCCGCTGCGCAGGCAGAAGGCGAGCGCCTGCGCGCGCATTGCCCCGTCCTGCAGCGCATAGATGCGCAGCCTCGCGGCTTCGAGTTCGTCGCTCATCACTGGCATGGGCTCCCATTCTCTCGCGGGCGCGGAGAGCGGGCCAGCCGCGCCTCCTCTAACCGAAGATGTACCAGACCGCCGCCATCGCACTTAGGCCAATCACGATCCAGGCCGCGATCGAGAGCGCCGCCGCGGCGTCCTCGTCGGCGTCGTTCTTGATCCACGACCAGACGAAGAACGGCAGCAGCACGAGCCCGATGATGAGCGACACAAACGCAGTCTAGCGAGGCCGCGGGGGCGCGGTATCAGATGGCGCGGTAGAGTGCCTTCCACACCTCCGGAGGTCACAAGCCGTGGATTTCTGCCGCTACGAGAAGAAGGACCGCGTCGCCTATATCACCATCACGCGCCCGGAGGTGATGAATGCGCTCCACGTCTACGCGAACCTCGAGCTCAACGAGGTCTGGGACGATTTCGCCGCGGATGACGACCTCTGGGTCGCGGTCTTCACGGGTGAGGGTGGACGCGCCTTCAGCGCCGGAAACGACCTGAAGTTCACCGCCGAGATGTCGCGCCTGCCTGCCTCCGAGCGGCCCCGCGTCGCCTGGCCCCGCAGCGGGTTCGGCGGCTTGACCAGCCGCTTCGACCTGTTCAAGCCGATCATCGCCCGGGTGAATGGCTACGCTCTCGGCGGCGGTTTCGAAATGGCCCTTGCCTCCGACATCATCGTCGCCGCCGAGCACGCCCGCTTCGGCCTCACCGAGCCCAAGGTCGGGCTTATCGCCGGCGCCATGGGCGTCCACCGCCTCCCCCGCCAGGGCCCGCTCAAGGCCGTTATGGGGCACATGCTCACCGGCCGCCACATGACCGCCCAGCGCGCCTACGAGCTCGGTCTCGTCAACGAGGTCGTCCCCGCCGACGGACTCGATGAAGCGGTCGACCGCTGGGTTGCCGATATCGTGAGCTGCGCGCCCCTCTCCGTGCGCTCTACCAAGGAGACAGCGCTGCGCGCGCTCCACCTGCCCCTGCCCGATGCCGCTCAGACTGTGTTCCCCTGGGAGATGCGCCGCCGCCAGTCGCCCGACGCCGTGGAGGGACCGCGCGCCTTCGCCGAGAAGCGCGACCCCGATTGGAAGGGAACCTGGACATAATTCTGTCCAGCCTGCCGAGAAGGCCGAGCCGCTAGAATCGTGGCGGAGGGCACTCGCTTGTCCCAATCCGGCGTCCACGTGATCGAGGCGCACCACGTCTCGGCCAGGGACCGGCTGATCGCCTCGCTCCGCCACGAGCAGTTCCGCTGGCTCTACATCAGCAACATCGCCTTCATGTTCGCGATGATGGCCCAGTTCCTCGTGCGCTCCATCCTCGCCTACGACCTTACCAACGACAACGCCTTTGCCCTTGGAATCGTCAATTTCGTCGTTGCCATCCCCATGCTCGTCATCTCGCCCCTGGGAGGCGCAGTCGCGGATCGCGTCGACCGCCGAAAGCTCATCCTCTTCGTGCAGGCCGCCGTCCTCGTCGATGAAGCACTCGTCTTCATGTTGCTGATCACGGATCAGTTGACCTTCCCCTATCTGCTGGTGCTCACGGGGATCCTCGGCGCCCTCTTCCCCTTCATGATGCCCGCCCGCCAGGCGATCATCGCGAACGTCGTAGGCAGGCAGGGTCTCGGCAACGCCATGGCCCTGCAGATGGGCGGTATGAACTTCACTCGGATCGTCGGTCCGGTTGCGGCGGGGCTCCTCATCCCCTTCATTGGCATCCCCAATACGTGGGCCGTCGCTCTCGTCCTCTACGGAGTCGGCCTCGTCGCCATGCTTCGCGTTTTCCCCTCCTATCCCGATGAGGTCGAGGAGCGCCGCACCGTGTTCGGCGACATGGCCGATGGCTTCCGCTGGGTTTGGCGCCACCCGCCCGTGCGGGTGCTGCTCTTCCTGGGCCTGGTGCCGACACTGCTCGCGATGCCGTTCCAGACCCTCCTTGTGGTGTTTGCGCTCGATGTATGGGATGCCGGCGAGTCGGGCCTCGGCATCCTCAACGCGGCGGCGGGCATCGGGGGATTGCTGGGGTCCGTTTACGTGGCCTGGGTTGGGGAGTCGCACAAGCGCTTGCGCCTCATGATGGCCAGCATCCTCGCCTTCGGGGCCACGCTGATCTTCTTCTCCCTCAGCCCGTGGTTCCTGCTGGCGCTGCCGCTGATCTTCCTCGCCGACATATTCGTGACCATCTTCATGGTGCTGAACAACACTGCCATCCAGGTGCTCATTCCCGACTTCGTGCGTGGCCGCGTGATGAGCCTGCTCATGATGTCGTTCGGCCTCACACCCCTCGCCACGCTACCCATCAGCTGGTTGGCCGAGCAGTACGGCGCCGACATCGTTGTCGCGCTCGCCTCCGCGCTCATGTTGGTCTTCGCGGTCTTCTTCTTCGTGCTCAGCCCCGCTCTTCGCCGCATCGAAACCAGCACCCGCGAGGCCGAGATCGAATTCGGCGAAGCTGAGCGTCGCGGCAGGCGCAACCCCGAACTCACTCCGGCCGCGAAGTGACCCTGCCAGCGCCGGCTGTGTGAGGGGAAAGTTGGTGCTGAGGCCCAGAATCGAACTGGGGACACCTGCGTTTTCAGCGCAGTGCTCTACCGACTGAGCTACCTCAGCGTGAAGGCCATCGTAGGAACCGCTATCGCCACGGGCAAGGCGCGCGCCTACGCCACCCCCGACCGAATACGCCCCACGACCTCCGCCAGCGCCACGATCTCGCTCTCGCCCGAGTCGCGTTGGCGCAGTTCGATGCCGCCCCGGCCGAGCGCCCGCGGGCTCACGGTCAGGCGTACTGGCATCCCCAGCAGGTCCGCGTCCTTGAACTTCGCCCCTGGCGACTCGCCCCGGTCGTCCACGAGCGCCTCCAGCCCTGCCCCCTCCAGCGCCGTCTCCAGCTCGCCCAGCGCCTCCGCCACCTCCGGCTTGTCTCCGCCCAGCACCACCACGTGCACGTCGAAGGGCGCCAGCGATGCCGGCCAGATGATGCCGTCCTCGTCGTGGTTCGCCTCGAGGACGGCCGCCAGCAGCCGGTCGATGCCGATGCCGTAGCAGCCCATGACCGCGTGGTGGCGCTCCCCCTCGCTGTCGAGGTAGCGCACGTCGAGCGCCTCCGTGTAGGTCGTGCCCAGCTTGAACACGTGCCCCAGCTCCATGCCCGAACGAACCTCAAGTGTCCCCTCGCAGGTGGGGCAGCCGTGGCCCGCTTCCGCCAGCGCGATGTCGTCGACGACGCTCGCGGTCCAGTCGCGCCCGTAGTTCAGGTTCAGCAGGTGTGCGTCCCGCTCGTTGGCGCCTCCGACGAGGTTCACGGCGGTCGTCGCGCTCTCGTCGGCGACCACGCGGATGCCTTCGAGTCCCACGGGCGAGGCTGACCCCGCCACGAGTCCGGCCCGTGCGACCGCGCCGTCGTCCATCGCCTCCAGCTCGACCGCCTTCAGCAGGTTCCGCAGCTTGGTCTCGTTCACCTCGAGGTCGCCCCGGATAGCGACGAACACGGGCTCGCCGTCGGCGGCATAGAACACCGCCTTCACCGTCTGCCGCTCCTCGATCCCGAGGAAGGCCGCCAGGCTGGCGATCGTGGCCACGCCCGGCGTGTCCACCCGCTCGGCCGGCGCGGGCGCGGCCTCCACGGGCGGCTCCGCCCGGAAGGTCGCCTTCTCCGCGTTCGCCGCGTAGCCGCAGGCGGAGCAGAGCAGCACCTCGTCCTCGCCGTGCTCGTTCAGGTAGATGAACTCCTGGCTGTCCTTCCCCCCGATCGCGCCCGAGTCGGCCTCGACCGGCAGCGCCGGTACCTCCGCCCGCGCGAAGATGCGCGCGTAGGCGTCGAACATCGCCTGGTACGACTCGTCCAGAGTTTCCCAGTCGGGGTCGAAGCTGTAGGCGTCCTTCATGCAGAACTCGCGCAGGCGGATCAGCCCGCCACGCGGTCGCGTTTCGTCCCGGAACTTCTGCTGGAACTGGTAGAGCGTCACCGGCAGATCGCGGTAGCTCTGCACCTGCGAGGCGGCCAATGCACTGACCGCCTCCTCGTGCGTGGGGGCCAGCACGAAGTCGCGATCACGGCGATCGGCCACCCGGTAGAGCACATCTCCGAAAATCTCGTTGCGTCCCGACTTCTCCCAGAGCTCCACCGGCTGCAGGGCGGGCAGCCGCAGCTCCTGCGCCCCCGCGCGGTTCATCTCCTGGCGCACCAGTTCCTCGACGTTGCGCATGGCCCGCCAGCCCATGGGCGTGAAGCAGTAGAGCCCCGCCGCCAGGGGCATCACGAGCCCCGCGCGCAGCAGCAGCCGGTGGCTCGGCAGTTCCGCCTCGGCGGGCGCCTCCCGCAGCGTCTTCAGGAAGTACCGGCTCATCCGCGTCGATACGGTCATTGGCCTACTCTCCGCGCCCCGCCGCTCCGGTCAAGCGCGACGCGGCCGCTCCAGCTCTGCGCTGTCGATGAGTAGCGTCACGGGACCGTCATTCACGCTCTCGACCTCCATGTGCGCGCCGAAGCGCCCCCGCTCGCAGGTCACGCCCGCCCCCGCGACCGTTTCGCAGAAATGCTCGTACAGCGCCTCCGCCCGCTCCGGCTCCGCCGCCTCCGTGAACGATGGCCGCCGTCCCTTCCGCACGCTCCCGTACAGGGTGAACTGGCTGACGCACAGCACGGCGCCCCCGACAGCCGCGAGGTCGAGGTTCATGCGCCCCTCGGCGTCCTCGAAGATGCGCAGCCCCACGACCTTGCGTGCCAGCGCCTCCGCCACCGCTTCGTCATCGCCGTGGGTCACACCGAGCAGTACCAGGAAGCCGCGGTCGATGGCTCCCACCACCTCGCCGTCCACGCGCACGTTGGCCTGGCTCACGCGCTGCACGAGCGCCCGCACGCGGTCCTAGTCCTTCGAGGAGCTCTTGCTCGACTTCGCGCTCTTGCCGCTGCTGGAGTCGCTGCTGGAGCTGCTGCCGGAGTCGCTGCTGCCGGAGTCGCCGTTGGGAAGGCTCACCGACTTCTCGCTTGAGCTGGAAGAGGTGCTCTTCTCCGACTTCTTGCTGTCGTTCACGTAGAAGCCGCTGCCCTTGAAGACGACCATCGGGACGTGCAGCACGCGCTTCGCCGTACCGGTCTCGCAGGAGTCGCAGGTGTGACTGGTGGCCGCGTCGAAGCCTTCGCGACGGTCGTAGCGGCGGTTGCAGGATTCGCAGTGGTACTCGTAGGTGGGCACGAGATCTTCCAGGCTGAGTGGAATTCTGACAATCGCAGTCTAGCACTCGCTAGTAGTGAGTGCTAACTCCGGCTCCGCCGATCGGGCACTACAATCGAGGGAGGAGAGGTGCCCGAGTGGCTGAAGGGAACCGTCTTGAAAACGGTCGTGGCTGATACCCACCGTGGGTTCGAATCCCACCCTCTCCGCCACTTCCCGCCCACGGCGCCCTTCCCTGCCCCGTAGAATTCCCGTATTGGCTGCTGTCCTCCGGAGGTGTTCCCAATGACTACCACGCTCACACTGCTGCACGACGGTCGCGCCGACGAAATCGCCGTCGCAGACCGCTCCCGTCCCGCCATCGCCGAAGACGCCCTCGAAGCCACGCTCGGCTGGGAGCTGCGCCCCGAAGGGCTCTGCCAGGGACCGGCATGTGTTCCTGTCGAGCAGGAGGCCCTCGTGGGTGATGGGGGTGTGGACCTGCGCGTGCTCGCCGACGCGCTGCAGCGTCCCCTCGTGACCGAGCAGAAGCACGCCGTGGCCGCCCTCGGCGCCTCCCACCACGACCGCGGCGACGCTCTCACCTCGCTCAAGGCGCCCGACTTCTCGCTTCCCGACCTCGACGGCAACATGCACTCCCTCAGCGGCCAGCGCGGCAAGAAGGTGCTTCTGGTGGCCTACGCCTCCTGGTGAGGCTGCCGCTACGACCTGCCGGTCTGGCAGGCGCTCTACGAGGAACTCGCGGACGAAGGTTTCACCGTCATCACCGTCGCCATCGAGCGAACACCAGAGGACGCCCGTGAGTGGATCGAGGCGGCCAAGCCCCAACACCCCAGCCTGATCGACACCGAACACCTCCTGCCCGACCTCTACGGCATGATCAACGTGCCCACCATCCTCTGGATCGACGAAGAGGGCCGGATCGCCCGCCCCAACGATGTCGCCTTCGGCTCCAACGCGTTCAAGGAGATGACCGGCATCGACTCCGAGCAGCACTTGCAGCGTCTGCGCGCATGGGTGCGCGGCGAGGGCCCGGCGATGACGCCTCAGGAGGTGCGCGCCGCCCAGACGCTCCCGACCGAGGCCGAGCAGGAGGCCCGTGCCGAGTTCACGCTCGCCTGGTGGCTCTCCCAGAAGGGGCACGCCGACGACGCCGAGCCCCATTACGTCCGCGCGGGCGAGCTCGCGCCCCACGACTTCACCATCCGGCGCGGCACGATGCCCATCCGCGGCCTCGACCCGATGGGCGAGGACTTCATGAAGATGGCGGCTGAGTGGGCGGAGGCGGGGAACGCCTTCTACCGCCCGCTTGAGCCGGTGAGCGCCTCGTGAGCGACCTCGAAGGCACTGCCGCCATCATCACCGGCGCCGCCCACGGTATCGGCAACGGCATGGCTCACGTTCTGGCCGGCGAGGGCGTGTCCCTCGCCCTCTGTGACATCGATCCCGCCGTCCACGACCTGGCAGCCGAGCTGGAAGCGAACGGCGCCAGCGTCATGGCCGCCGAGGCCGACGTCAGCGAGCCGGACGACGTGCGCCGCTTCGTCGATGCCGCCATCGAGCGTTTCGGGCGCATTCACACCATGGTCAGCAATGCGGGAACCTGGCGCGCCACCTACCCCCTCGACCCCTGGGAGAAGGCCGTCGACGACTTCGACGCGCTCGTCGCGACGAACCTGAAGGGCGTCTTCCTCTGCGGACGCGCCATCGCCCCCCACATGGCGGAGATGGGCGGCGGCAACATCGTCAACATCGCCACCGACCACATCTGTCCGCCCCCCGGCTACAACACCGGCGGCGGCACGCGCATGGATGTCTACGACGCCTCCAAGTGGGGCATCAACGGTTTCACGCAGGCGTGGTCGCGCGTCCTTGAGTCCGAGGGCATCCGCGTGAACGCCCTCTGCATGGACGCCACCGACTCGAAGATGATCCGCGGCGCCCTGGGACGCACGCCTCCGCAGGAACTGCTCGACCACTGGATGCGCCCCGAGCAGATCGCCGGCCTCCTCGTCGACCTCCTCAGCGAAGGCCCCGACGGCCGCACCGGCGAGAACATCGGCATCTGGCTCGATCACGAGGTTGCCCTCCCGCCCCGCGAGGACCCGCTCCCCCATCGCTTCCAGTAGCGGGTCGGGCTACTGCCCCGACTGCCCCTCCGCCAGCGGTTTCGCCGGCGGGGGCGGTGTCTGCATTCGCGCCTGCCGCCGCCGCCACCAGAGGTAGAGCCCGCTGAGGATGATGGCCGCCACCCAGACCGCGGCGATGACAAGCGTGATGCGCAGGTCGCGTCCAAGGCTGTCGCCCGCAACCACGCCCACGATCGTCGGCGTCAGCATGCCCAGGAAGCTGAAGAAGAAGAATCGCCAGAAGCTCATCGCCGTCAGCCCCGCGAGGAAGCTGATCCAGTCGAAATTGACGACCGGCAGCATGCGCGCCCAGAAGATGAGACGTCCCCCCATGCGTACCGAGAGGGAGTCCATATGCGCCGCGGCTTTGCTCCCCACCAGTTTCGGCAGGTGTCGCCTGCCCAGCCAGCGGGCCACCCAGAAGGCCATCGCCGAGCCCCACATCATCCCGATCATCGAGTAGACCGTGCCCAGCACTGGTCCCCACACGAGCCCGGCGGCGATGAAGATAGGGGCGTTCGGGATCGGTGCGAACAGGACCGAGAAAGCCATCACCGCCATGAACACGATCGGCCCCCACACGCCCCACTCCTCCACCCAGTCCTGCAGCGGCTCTGGGTCGAACTGGAGGGAGAGGTCGTAGACCTCGGCCAGGATGAAATAGGCCGCCACCAGCCCGATGAACACCGCTGCGACACCAGCCAGGACGCGCGGCCGCAGCAGGATCGGTGTCTCCTCCCCCTCGGCCACGAAGTCGGTGATGCTGGGGCGTCGCAGCGTGCGGTCGGAGCCTTCCTCAGGCATGCACGCCGCTCCCGACCCGCTCCAGATGCGCGATCAGCAAGTCGTTCACGCTATCCGGCGCTTCCTGCTGGACGTAATGGCCGACTCCCGGAACGTAGTGCAGGTCGAGGTCGCGCACGTAGCGCTCCGTCCCCACCGTGAGTTCCTTGCCCAGGGCGAAGTCCTCCTCGCCCCAGATCATCGTCGTCGGCGCTGTGACGAACGGTACGGGGCCGGCGAGTCGTCGTCGATTCCACAAGTTGGAGCGGTAGTAGTTGATCCCACCGCTGAGTCCGTGCTTCCTCCAACTGCGGCGGTAGAAGGACAGGTCCTTGCGCCGCTCCTCGCCGGGCGGGATCCCCCGGAAGACAGCCCGCGCGAGCCTCCGGTACCCGTTCTGGGCGAGGAGCAGTTCGGGCAGCCAGGGCAGCTGGAAGAAGACCGTGTACCAGCTCCGCCGGAGCTGCGCGAAGCTCCGCAATCCCGCCCCGAAGAGCGCTGGATGAGGAGCGTTCAGGATCGCGAGGGAGCGCACTGCCTCAGGGTGGTTCATCGCAAGCAGCCAGGCGATGGCCCCGCCCCAGTCGTGCCCGACGATGTGCGCGCTGCGCTCCCCCAGCGACTCCAGCAGCGCGAGCGCGTCCTGCTGCAAGGTGTCGCTGTCGTAGGGAGGCTTCGCGTCCGTTTCGTGGTAGCCCCGCAGGTCCGGCGCGACCACGTGGTAGTGCTCCGCCAGTACCGGCAGCTGCTTCCGCCACGAGTACCAGCACTCTGGGAAGCCGTGCAGGAACACGACCGGCTCGCCTTCGCCCGCCTCGACGTAGTGCATGCGAATGCCATTCGTGCGCGCGTGGCGATGATTCGGCTCGAACGGGTCTCCTGAGGGAGGCATCCTTCTATCTTAGGTGAGCGCTGCGAACGGGCAGCCCTCGCGTTCGCGTCAGGTGAAGTTCCCGACCAGGAACACGACCGGCGCCACCCCCACAATCGAGTCGAGCCGGTCGAGCAGCCCTCCGTGTCCCGGCAGTAGCCCCGACGAGTCCTTGATGCTGGCCTTCCGTTTAATCCAGCTCTCGAGCAGGTCGCCTGCCTTCGCCGCCAGCCCCAGCCCCAGCCCCAATCCCACGACTGCGCCGATGTGCAGGTCCAGGTCGAACCACCCCGAGAGCACCCAGACCGCCAGCACCGCCGCGCAGAGCCCCCCTATCGCCCCCTCCCAGGTCTTGTTCGGGCTGACCGCAGGCCACAGCTTGTGTCTCCCGAACAGCGTTCCGACGGCATAGGCGCCCGTGTCGGCCGTGAACGTCGTCAGCACGAGCAACAGCACCCAGTCGCGTCCCTGGTCGAGGTCTCGTGCCAGCACGATCGTCGAGAAGATGATGCCCGGGTAGATGATCGCCCAGCCGATCACGCGCAGCGGTTTCCGCGGCCCGAAGAGGTTCGTGCGTGAGTACCCCGCCCCCAGGAAGAGCGCCGCCAGCAGCGCTCCGGCGATCAGGAAGCGTTCGTCGGCGTGTACCCCCGCCACCACCACCGCCGGCGCCAGCAGTCCCGGACCCAGTGGCAGGACTGCCCGGTACGGCTGCGTGGGGAAGAGCCAGGCGTGCGCGAATTCGATCGTCCCGCCGAGGGTGATCAACCCCGCCACGATTGCAAACGGCCAGCCGCCGACCCAGATCAGCAGCAGCAGGATCGGCACACCCACTGCCGCTGTTGCCAGACGAAGCGCGAGGTTCCGCGGTATCCGCACTAGGCGTCCTCGAACGCGTCGAGGTCTTCCGGAAGGAGCTTGCCGAACTTCCGTTTGCGGTGGCCGTATTCGGCCAGCGCCAGGTCGATGTCCTCCCGCCCGAAGTCGGGCCAGTAGGCGGACGTGAAGTAGAGCTCCGCGTAGGCGTTCTGCCAGAGCAGGAAGTTCGAGATGCGCTGCTCACCGGCCGTTCGGATCACGAGGTCCGGGTCGGGCAGCCCGCCTGTCAGCAGGTGCGCCGCCACGGTCTCTTCGTCGATCTCCCCCGGGGGAATCCCCGCCTCGGCGATGCGCCGGACAGCGGTCACGATCTCGTCCCGGCTCCCGTAGCTCAGGCAGATGTTGAGCCTCAGGCCATCGTTGCCGCGGGTGATCTGAACTGCCTCCACGATGCGCTCGGCCAGCGGCTCGGGTAGCTGCTCCAGGTGGCCGAAGTGGCGCACCCGCACGTTGTCGCGCTCCATGTTCCGCAGCTCCCGCTGGAGGAAACGATCGATGAGCTGGAAGATGACCGAAACCTCACTCGGTGGCCGGTTCCAGTTCTCCGTGGAGAACGCGAACAGGGTCACGTAGCGCACGTCGTGCTCGGCGAAGCGCTCGATCACACGCCTGATGTTCTCCGCCCCGGCGCGGTGGCCCGCCGCCCGCGGCAGGCCCCGCTCCGTGGCCCAGCGCCCGTTCCCGTCCATGATGATGGCGATGTGGCCGGGTACGCGCCCACCCGTCAGCGGCGAGATGCGATCGCCGCCAGGGTCGGTCCGGGATTCGGTTCCCGAGCGCTGCGCCAGCCTATAGCTCAAGCAGATCCTCCTCCTTGCGCTTCATCGCTTCGTCGATGCGCCCCGTGTGTGAGTCGGTCAGCTTTTGCAGGTCGTCCTCGTAGTCGCGCAGGTCGTCCTGCGTCATGTCCCCGTCGCGCTCGCCCTTGCGCAGGGCGTCGTGCGTGTGGCGTCGAACGTTGCGGACGGCCACGCGTGCGTCCTCCGCCTTCTGGTGAACCAGCCGCACGTACTCCCGCCGCCGTTCCTCGGTGAGCTGGGGAATCGGGAGCCGGACGAGCTGCCCGTCGATGTTCGGGTTCAGGCCGAGATCGGAGGTCTGGATCGCCTTCACCACCGACTGCACGGCCCCTGCATCCCAGACCTGCACGGCCAGCAGCCGCGCCTCGGGCGCGTTGATCGTGCTGAGCTGGTTGAGCGCCTGCGTCTGGCCGTAGTGCTCGACCCGCAGCCCCTCGATGAGGCTCGGGTGGGCCCGGCCCGTACGCACGCTGGCGAGTTCCCGCTGGAACGCCTCCACCGCGCCGTCCATGCGCATCTCCGCGTCGAGCATGATCTCTTCTGGGTCGGCCATGAGTTTGCTCTCGTTCTAGCCCGGACGGGCGTGCTCGGTGAGCGCCCCGGCGCTCACGGTCGTGCCGATGCGCTCACCCCGGAGCGCCCGATAGATGCTGTCCGGCTCACGCACGTTGAAGACCACGATCGGCAGTTCGTGCTCCATGCAGAGGCTCAGGGCGGTGCTGTCCATCACCTGCAGCCGACGCTGGATCGCCTCCAGGTGGCTCAGCCGCTCGAAACGCGTGGCATCCGGCGAGGTCGCCGGGTCCGCGTCGTACACGCCGTCGACGCCGTTCTTCGCCATCAGCAGCGTCTCGCAGTCGACCTCGATGGCGCGCAGGGCGGCGGCGGTGTCGGTCGTCATGAAGGGGTTGCCCGTGCCCGAGGCGAACACCACCACGCGCCCCTTCTCCAGGTGCCGGATCGCCCGGCGGCGGATGTAGGGCTCGGCGATCTGCGCCATCGTCAGCGCCGTCTGCGTGCGCACTTCGGCGCCCGCGTGCTCCAGCGCGTCCTGCAGCGCGAGCGCGTTCATCATCGTGCTGAGCATGCCCGCGTAGTCGGCCGTGGCGCGATCCATGCCGTTCTCGGCGGCCGTTTGGCCGCGCCAGAAGTTGCCGCCACCCACGACGATGGCGACCTCGATGCCCTCGGCCGAGGCGCGCGCGAGCTGGCTCGCGAGGCCGGTGAGGGTAGCGGGATCGATGCCAAACTCGCGGCTGCCCATCAGGGCCTCACCGCTAAGCTTCACCAGCGCGCGCCGGTACGCGTCGGTCACCGCTCCTCCTTCAGGATCCGAGTTCGAAGCGTGCGAAACGCCGCACGCGGATGTTCTCCCCCGTTTTCGCCATTGCGTCCTGGACCAGCTCCGCGATCGACTTCGAGGAGTCCTTCACCCAGGGCTGGCTCAACAGCGCGACCTCCTCGTCGGCGCCTTCCAGCTCGGGCTCGCGCTCCTCCGCCGTGATGACGGCGGGATCCATCGCCGCCACCTGCATTGCGACCTCGTGGACAAGCGCGCGGAACTCATCCGTGTTCGCCACGAAGTCCGTCTCGCAGTTCACCTCCACGAGCGCGCCGATGCGCCCGCCCGCGTGGATGTACGTGTCGATGACGCCCTGGCCCGTCTCACGGTCGGCGCGCTTCGCCGCAGCCGCCAGACCGCGCTCGCGCAGGATGGTGGCCGCTTGCTGCATGTCGCCATCCGCTTCTTCCAGGGCGCGTTTCGCGTCCATTACTCCAGAGCCGCTCGCGTCGCGCAGCTCCTTCACCATCGCTGTCGAGATACTAGCCAGTGGTCTGCTCCTCTGATGGCGCCGCTGGTGTCGCGGCGACTGCTTCTGCCTCAGGTGCCGGCTCCGCGGCGGCCGCTGCGTCCTGCTCGGCCGCGAGTCGAGCCATCTCCTCGCTGTATGCCTCGGCGCCTACGCCCGCTTCGCGCGCGGCGCGGCCCTCGATCGCGCCCTCCGCAATCTTGCCCAGGATGAGCTTGATCGCGCGGATGGCGTCGTCGTTGCTCGGGATTGGGTAGCCGATCGGGTCCGGGTCGCAGTTCGTATCGACGAGCGAGACGATGGGGATCCCCAGCCGGTCGCACTCGGCCACCGCGATCGCCTCCTTCATCGTGTCGATGATGAAGACGGCACCCGGCAGCCGGTCCAGGTGCTTGATACCGCCGAAGTAGCGGTTCAGCCGCTCGATCTCGTTCGAGATATCAAGCTGTTCCTTCTTCGCGCGACGCGCGAACTCGCCGCGTTCCGTGCGATCTTCGAGATCGCGCATGTGGTGGATGCGCGCCTGGATCGTGCGGAAGTTGGTGAGCGTGCCGCCGAGCCAGCGGTTGTTCACATATGGCAGGCCGGCGCGCTGCGCCTCCAGCTCGACTGTTTCGCGGGCCTGCTTCTTCGTGCCGACGATGAGTACGTCGTTGCCGCTGGCTACGACCTCGCGCACGAAGTCGATCGCTTCGTCGAGCCGGGTAACCGTCTGCTGCAGGTCGATGATGTGGATGCCGTTGCGCTCGGTGAAGATGAAATGCTGCATCTTCGGATTCCAGCGCCGCGTCTGGTGGCCGAAGTGGACTCCGGCTTCCAGGAGTTGCTTCATCGTGACGGGCGTGACCAAGGTCCGCCCCTTTCTGCGCGCCGCATAGATTTGACGCAAAGCGCCACGCGCCGCGCGCGCGTCTGCCCAGAATAGCGGTGTGCGCCACCTCGCGGAAGCGCGGGCCTGATTTGGCGTCCTGTTCGCTCTAGCCATCGTGAGGGTGAGCAGGTATCGTTAGCCGCAAGGAAGGAGGTGATGCGCATGGACGACCATAGTAGTTGTAGCCAACCCCATCTAGCGCAGGAGGTGATCTCCTCCTAGAAGACGCGTTGAGCTACGAACGGGGCCTGAGCGGTGCGATTGCCGCCAGGCCCCTTTTTCGTTCCCGGAATTGCCCCAGCCATGCCTGACTCCCCCACCTTCGCCGCCGCCCGCTTCGCCGCTGCCCTCCAGACCACCTTCCTCGGCCGCGATTTCCGTTACGTGCGCGAGACGCCCTCGACGATGGACCTCGCGCGCACGGCCGCCGGCGAGGGCGCGCCCCACGGGACGCTCATCCTCGCGGAGACGCAGACGGCCGGTCGCGGCCGCCGCGGCCGCGGCTTCTTCAGCCCGCCCGGCGGCAGCCTCTACTTCACCGTCATCCTCCGCCCTTCGCGTGAGGAGTATGGTCGCCTGCCCCTGACCGTGCCCCTCGCCGTCTGCCGCGCCTGCGAAAGCGAGGGTGTCGGCGCGCGCATCAAGTGGCCGAACGACATCTGGGTGGGCGAACGCAAGCTGAGCGGCATGCTCATCGACGGCGAGACCGGCCCCGCGGGGCTCACCGCCTACGCGGGCATTGGCATCAACGTGAACGCCGACCCTACCGCCGACCCCGCCCTGCGCGACAGCGCCACGAGCCTCGCCCGCGAGCTTGGCCGCGAGGTTTCCCGGGAAGGGCTGCTCGCCCGTGTCTGCGACGAACTTGAGGGGACGCTCGCCATGCCGGAGACGCCGCTTGTCGAGGCCTACCGTGGGTCGAGCCTCGTGCTCGGGCGCCTGATCACGGTCGAGGAGGCGGACGGCGGCTACGAGGCGCGCGCCGTCGAGATAGCGTCCGACGGCGCGCTGGTTGTCGAACGCGAAGGCGGCGAGCGCCTCACGGTGCTCGCCGCCGATGTTTCCGTTCGTCCAGGCGGGTGAAATCCGCGGAACGCTACTCGTCGTCGTCGTCGTCGTCGTCGAGGAACATGCGAATCAGGTCTATCGGCAGCGGGAACACGATCGTCGAGTTGTTCTCGCTGGAGATCTCGGACAGCGTCTGCAGGTAGCGCAGCTGCAGCGAGATGGGTTCGCGCGACATCACCTCTGCTGCTTCGCGCAGCCGCTCGCTTGCCTGGAACTCCCCGTCGGCGGCGATGATCTTCGCGCGCCGCTCGCGCTCGGCCTCCGCCTGCGCCGCCATCGCCCGCTGCATCGTCGAGGGCAGCTCCACGTCCTTGACCTCGACGGTGCTGACCTTGATACCCCAGGGCTCCGTCTCCTCGTCGATGATCTTCTGCAGCTCCTGGTTTACCTCCTCGCGCTGTGAGAGCAGGCCGTCGAGGTCGGTCTGGCCCATGACCGAACGCAGGGTCGTCTGCGAGATCTGCGAGGTCGCGCGGACGAAGTCGAGGATGCGTACGACCGCCGCGGTTGGCTCCACCACCCGGAAGTAAACGACGGCGTTCACCTTGATCGTCACGTTGTCGCGCGTGATCGCTTCCTGGGAGGGAACGTCGAGCGTGATCACGCGCAGGTCCACCTTCACCATCCGGTCGATGAAGGGGAGCAGCACGAACAGCCCCGGCCCCTTCGCCCCCGTGAGGCGCCCGAGGCGGAAGATGACGCCGCGCTCGTACTCCGCGACGACGCGAATCTGGAACGGCAGCAGCGGAACCAGCAGAACCGCGCTCAGCCCCAACAGAAAGACCTTGATGATCGTCGCGAGAAGACTGGTGGGCGGTTCCGCCGCCATCTGCTCAGGTTGTGGCAGTGGTTTCTGCTGGGTCATGGTTGGTTCTCCTTCCGCACCTTGAGCCTCAGCCCATCGGCGCTAACCACGCGGACTTGCTCGCCCTCTGTGGCGGAGCCGTCCTCCAGCTCTGCCCGCCAGCGCTCGCCCTGAATGAATACCATACCGTCTGGAGTTAGGGGTGTGCGTGCGATCGCCATTCTACCGACAAGCGCCTCCGCTCCGGTCTCCGATCGCATCTTTCGCGTCCGCGCCAGTCCAATGGCCATCGAGACGAACACGACGACCAGCAGAAAGCCCAGCACGCCCACCACGATGCGGTTCGGTTGGAGTTCCGTGGGGGTGTCGCGGAAAGCGATGATCGCGCCCAGCACGAGCGCCACCAGACCCCCGCCGGCAAGGACTCCGCCGGATGGCACGAACAGCTCCAGCGCCAGGAAGATGAGCGCCGCCCCGATCAGGACGAGCCCGATCGTGTCCACCGGCAGCACCCCCAGCGCGAGGAAGCCGATCGCGATCGCGATGACGCCCGCAACGCCCGGGAAGATCGATCCCGGGTTCGAGAGCTCGATGAAGAGTCCCAGCATCCCCAGCGAGATCAGGATCGTCGCCAGCGTCGGGTTCGCGAGCCGCACCAGGAAGCGTTCCCAGACGGTCATGTTCGTGATCACCCGCTCCGCCTCCGGGAGACCCGTCAGGGTCACCATGAAGCCGGGCTTCAATTCGATGGTCGTGCCCTCGATGCGATCGAGTATCTCGTCGACGCTGCCCGCAACGAAGTCGACGACGTTCCGCTCGACCGCCTCGGTCTGCGTCGCCGAGACGGCCTCGCGCACGGCCTCCTCGGCCCAGTCGGCGTTGCGGCCCCGCAGCTCCGCGATCCCGCGGATGAAGCTGACGGCGTCGTTCTCGACCTTCTTGCCGAGCGTGCCCTCGATGTCGCTCCCGTCGGAGTTGATCGCCGAGGCGGCGCCGATGGACGTGTTCGGCGCCATCACTGCCACGTGCGCCGCCATCGTGATGAACGTGCCTGCACTCGCCGCCCGCGCCCCATATGGCGACACGTACACGACAACGGGCACGTCCGAGGCCTCGATGCGCTGCACGATCTCGCGCATCGACGAGCTGAACCCACCGGGCGTGTCCATCTCGATGACGATGAGCTTCGCGCCCTCGTCCTCGGCCTTGCCGATGCCCCGGTCGATGTAGCGCTCCGTGATCGGCCCGATGCCGCCGTCGATGGTCAGCAGGTGGATGCCGCCCCGCTCGACGTCGTCGCCGCCGCATGCCGCGCCAATCCCGATAGCAATCAGGATGAGCAGGAGCCCACGCCGAACAGTCCGAAGCTTCGACATCAGCTTCGAGTATAGCCAGCGTGTTCGGCGGTTGTTGGAAGGACGTTACCCTTCCCCCGAGGGATCGCGATGGCCGCAACCAACGCCCGGGGTATGTCCGAGCGCATCGACCGCCAACGGCGCCGCGCCATGGTGCGCGAACTGCAGGCCTGGCTGCTCAAGGAACGCGACGAGGATGTGGGCGAACTCGCCGCCGGCTTCATCCTCGACTTCGTGCTCGACCTCGCCGGTCCCGACCTCTACAACGCTGCCCTCACGGACGCCGCCAGGGCCTTCCGCGAGCACGCCAATATCGTCGAAGCCGACATCGCTTCGCTCACGCAAGACACCTTCGCCCCGCGTGAGGCGGAGGACTGAGTTGGTTACTGTGGCCTACCCCTGCTGGATGGGCTCCACGTCCGGGAAGGTCGTCTCCCACAGGTCGTTGAGGCCGGCGACCGCGCCGCCGACCACGCCCTGGTGGATGGGAGGCCCGAGCAGCTCGAGGATCGGCCCGCCGCCCGCGGCGTGCACGTACGTCAGGCTTCCGGGGAGCGCCTCGCCGATGACCTCGTCGAGGGGGCTGTCGAAGTTCAGCTGGACGACGCCCGCGTTCGGGTAGACCCAGCGAATCTCGCCGCCCTTCTCGATCAGGGCCTTCGTCGCCGCGACGACGTCGGGCACATAGAGACCGAGGTGCTGGACGCCCTCGCCCCGCTCATCGAGCCACTGCTGGTGGGGCGTGTTGCCGCTCACGGGCTGGATGATCTCAGCGATGCAGCCCGCGATTGCGCCGTAGTAGACACGCAGCTCGGCTTCCTCGCCCGCCATCGAGTGAACCTTGTAGGGCGGCATCAAGCGGAACTCGGCCCCGAGCAGGTTCGTGTAGGTGTTGGCCATCTCGTCGGCGTCCTTGACGACGAAGCCGAGGTGGTGCATGACAGGCTTTCCGGTGTGAACGGTCATGGGTCTCGCTTCCGTGGGTTCAGAGTGCCCGCGCACGCTACACAATCCCGCAGCCGTGGGCCAGTACGCAGAACGATGCTGTAGCATCCCGGCGAGCGTGGAAATATGCCCCTTGCTGAAGTGATTGAGCGAGTCAAAGGCCTTTCGAAGCCCCCCAACGAGGAGGCGACGAAGCTCCAAGTCGTGCTGCCGATCCTCAGGGAACTTGGCTGGGACGCCTACGATCCTTCCCGAGTCCAGCCAGAGTTCGGGGTTGGTGGAGGCAGGGTGGACTTGGCGCTGTTTGCTCCTGATCGGGCAGTCGCACTCATTGAGGTGAAAGCGGTGGGAGTTCGCCTTGAGGAGCATGTGGAACAGACACTCAGATATGCGTTCCACGAAGGGGCGGACATCTGTGTTCTAACAACGGGCCTGGTGTGGTGGCTATACCTCCCCAGGGAGAAAGGACAGCCTGATAAACGTCGCTTTGCGGAGCTGGACCTTTCCGCAGAGTCAGTTGATGAGTTGGTTACCGACTTCTCGACATACCTGGGCTACGAGGATCTTGCTGGCCATAAGGCTGAGAGGCATGCCAAGGCGGCCCTTGAAGCGAGACTGAACGCAAAGCGGCTGGATAGCGAGATGCCAAGGGTTTGGGCTTCTATGCTTGCTGACCCGCCACAAGCACTAGTCGAACTCATTCAGGGTCGCGTGTCCGTCGAAGTCAGCCTTCGCCCGTCGAACGAGCAAGTGAGCAGCTTTCTGGGTGGCCAAGTGAGCCAGGCTGGGACGATTCCACCTAGGCTTGCGCCACCTAGACCATCGGCAATTGTGTCACGGCAGTCCGAACAGTCCGGCCGCCGACCAAGTGCACCCACTTCTGGGTTTGAACTCTGGGGGAGGAGGTATGCAGCCCAGCGTTGGACCGACGTCTGGGCAGGTGTGGTCGGAGCAATACTGGAGCGCAATCCTGCTAGTTTGGCGCAAGCCGTGGGTAGGCCCCGCGGAAAGAGGACCTACGTCGAGTTGGACGCCAATGGTGTCACCCATGCCAGTAGCGTCGCGAAGCCTCGTCAGGTGGGCATGTACTGGATCGATGTGCATGGGAGTTCGAAGGCACTTCAGGAGAGGTGCGAATATCTCCTCGAACTCTGTGGTTACAGCAAGAGCGACGTGACTTATTTGACCAACTAGCCTCCTAGACCAGGCTGGCGCGTACCTCCGCCAGCCGCTGGATCGAGGCGACGGCGTGCTCCTGGGTGGGCATCAGGTTGCGCACGATCACGTCGGTGTAGCCCGCCTCGCCGAGCGCGCGGAAGTTCGCCGCGACCGTCTCCGGGCTGCCGATAGCCAGCGCCGAGGGGTCCATTCCTCGGTAGCCCCCCTCCACCACCGCCTTGGTCGTGTCCTCCGCCTCCTCGTCGCTCTCGCCAACGTAGATGTCGCGACGTATCGCGACGACGCCCGGGTCGTTCTGGCTGTGAATCTGGCGGCGTTCGTGCCACTCAGCCGACCGCGCCGCCGCCTGTTGTGGCGTGAGCCCGGGTGCGGCCAGCCAGCCGTCTCCGAGCCGTGCGGCGCGGTCCATGGCCTTGCGCGCCACCGCCCCTATCCAAACGTCCACGCCGTCGGGCGGCAGCGGCGCGATGCGCGCGTCCTGGATCTGCCAGCGTCCGTCCGAACTCACGGTTTCCCCGGCCCAGAGCCGACGCATGATGTCGAGCGACTCCTCGAAGCGCGAGGGCCGGTGCTTCACATCCACGCCGAATGCCGGGAACTGGTTGTCGTCCGGCCCGATCGCACACTGCATGACGAACGGCCCCTCGTGCAGCGCCGCGAGCGTCCCGATCTGCTCCGCCAGCAGCACCGGATGCCAGAGCGGCAGCAGGAAGAGCGCCCCCGCGGGCCGGTCCCCCCACTCCGCCAGCAGCCTTCCCAACACGGGCACGTTCTGGAAGTAGGTCATGGGCGCGGTGCTGTGGTGGTCGCCGACAAAGAGGCTGTCGAGCCCCGCCTCCCGCGCCGCCACCGCGCGCTCGACCAGCCACCGCCCGCCCTCCCGCGCGTCCGGCGCCCGCACCGCCGTCGTCAACGATATCCCGACTCGCATCGTCACACCCTTTCCCTTGCCCTCGTGGGGCCGTCGTTCCTCAATGTGGCAGTCATCGCACCTGCTCAGCGTACGTAGATCGCTGTGTCGACGTCCTCAATGGTCCCCTCTGTCGTGAAGCGCCAAATGCCGACCGTCCCGCGGCTAAGGTCGCCGTTCTCGTCCCAATCGAGTGTACCGGCGGCGCCTTCGTAGTTGATTTCGCCACCCTCCTGAAGGATGAGAAGCGCTTCGGCTACTCCCTCTGGACCCGCGATCACGATCTCGCCGGGCCCCGCGCCGACTGCCCGCAGTTTGTCCCGGATGGCTGCTCCGTCGACGCTCCCAGCGGCCTGGGCCGCGAGCGCGATGGCGATGGTGGCGTCGTAGGTCTCGCGGATATAGGTGAGTTCCGGAACCTCGCCGTACTCAGCCAGCGCGGCTGCCTCCCAGGCCATGGCGGCGGCGGTTCCATGCTCGTGCGCGCTAGCGACGCCGTACATCCCACCAAGGTGCGCGCCGCCGATGGCGTCGATGAGCTCGGGACGGCGGAGTGCGTCGGCGAATACGAAGTGGTCGTACAGTCCTCCCTCGATCGCTTCGCCCACGATGATCGCCCCCTCCGGCCCAAAGGTGATGAGGACGAGCGCTTCAGGGGTTCCGCTCGCGCTCCGTTCGAGTTCGGAGAGGTAGCTTCCCTGTTCGGGGGCGACTGCAACCGCTGTGAGTTCGCCTGTCCAAGCCCCTTGGAAGGCGGCGGCGAGGCCCTGCCCCCACGCGTCGTCGCGGTAGATCAGTCCCACGCGCTCGTGTCCCCGGTCCAGCGCAAGCTGTGCCAGTACGGGCCCTTGGGCGATGTCAGAGAGGACGGTGCGGAAGAAGAAGTCGCCGTCGTTGGCGGTGCTGAGCCGGGGCGAGGAAGCCGATGGGCTGACTGCCGGGATGCTGGCGGGACGGGTCACCTCAATGACCGCAAGCGCCTGGGCACTGCCGCTGGGTCCAACGATCGCGTGGACGCCCTCCTCTTCGATGAGGCGGCGTGCCTCCGCTGCAGGGCCGCTGGGCGCGAGGGCGTCTCCCACCGCGACCTCCACGGGCCGCCCGAACACGCCGCCACCCTCGTTGATGTGCTTGATGGCGAGTTCGAAGGCGCGCTGGCGGCCGAGCGTCGTCTCTGAGGGGTCATCACCGAAGGCCAGGATCAGTCCTACCTTCAGCGGTCCCGGTTCCTCCTCGTCCCCGCCGCAAGCTACGAGCGCTCCCGCAAGGAGCAGGCTCACTCCACCGAGGAAAAGTGCAAGGCGTGGCCACCTCCCAGGCAACTACTTCGCCTTGAACTCGATGTGCAGCTCCTTGAGCGCGCGCAGGAACAGGTGTGGGTGGTGTTTGAAGTCGTTCTTGCCCGGCGCGAACCACATCTCGTCGACCCGCTCCACCAGCGTCTTGAAGCTGTAGTACAGCTCGCGGCGCGCGAGCGGCGCCCCCAGGCAGTAATGGATGCCCGCCCCGAACGTGAGGTGCGCCATCGGGTTCTTGCGCTCCAGGTCGACATCCGCGGGGCACTCGAAGCGGCGGTCGTCGCGGTTGGCGGCGGCGTAGCGCGTGCCAATCGACGCCCCTGCCGGGATGGTCACTCCGTGCATCTCCACGTCGTTCAACGCAACGCGCCCGAGCATCTGCACCGGTGACTCCAGCCGCAGAACCTCCTCGACGAACGTGCGCAGGTACTTGTCCGGGTCTGACTTGAGCTGCGCCCAGGTGTCCGGCTGTTCGATCAGGATCTTGACGCCCTCGCCGATGGCGTTCGTGCTTGTCTCGGAGCCGCCCACGAAGGTGTCCGACATCATCTCGGACTGCAGCTCGCCGTCCGTGAGCTTGCGCCCCCACTCGGGAATCTCGCTGTTCACGAGGTCGGACAGCAGCGTGTCGTCGGGCTCCTCCCGCAGCCGGTCGAATACCTTCTTGAAGTAGTGCTGGGCGGCTATCTCCGCCTCAAGGCACTCCCGCTCGTCTTCCTCGCTCAGCATCTGGCCGAAGCGGCGCACCCAGGCATCGGTGGCCCGCTTGATGAACCAGATGTCCTCCTCCTTCACCCCCATCTGGTGGCCGATCACGATGAGTGGCAGCGGTACGGAGAACTGCTGCACCCAGTCGCAGTGCCCGTCGTCGGCGAAGGCGTCGAAGAGGCGGTTGGCTACGTTCTCGACGAACGGGTCGAGCTGCCTGATCTTCCCCGGCCGGAACGCCTTGTCGAACATGTTGCGCATCTGGCGGTGGTTGGGGTCGTCGCGCGCCGCCAGCGTGGGCTCGGGGAGCCAGCCCTTGTTCTCCTCGTACACCTTGAGCGTGCGCTGCTGCCGCTCGCTCAGTACGGGACGCGCCTCGGCTTGGGCGTCGCGGTTACCCCCGTTCCCGAAATTCTCCGTGTCCAGCAACACCTCGCGCAGGTCGTCGAAGCGCGAGATCACGTACTGGCCCGTCTGCGGGTCCTGGTAGACCGGAGCGTGGTCGCGCAGCGCCTGGTATGCCTCATAGGGGCAGTCCTGGATCTCCGAATCGAGGAAGTTGAAGTCGTCCGGGGTCTTCCCGGCTGTTTCGGTGGTTTCGCTCATCGTGTGCTCCCCTTGTGGTCGGTGATCAGTGATCAGTGGTCAGTGGTCGGTGGGGGGTGGGGACTGACCACCGGCCACCGACGACCCTGCTAATGCGCTGCGGCGTAGTGCTCGGCCAGCAGGTCGCGTCCGAAGTCGCCCTCGGGGTCGCGCCAGACGGTGTGGCTGTGATTGGCGTTGTTCTGGACGCAGTCGTACTCGATCAGCACGCGCGGACCCTGGAGCCGGTAGTAGTGCGGCTGTTTCCGCTCCATGCCTCCCGCCCAGGCGAAGTGCAGCTCCGGCAGGATGCTCATCAGGCGCTCGTGCTCTACGGTCGCGAGCGGTTCCGGCAGCCGGTTCGTGTATTCGCGCAGCAGCGATTCGAGGATTACGAGCTGCGCCTGCGACATGCCCCCCGCTGCCAGCCCCTTCGGCGTGAGGGAGTAGCGGGCCGCGTCGCGATCCGCATCCGTCATCGCCTGCCGGGTGTCGAGGTCGCTCTGCATGATCGTCAGCCGACCGGCGGTGCCATCGTCTGGCAGACCGTTGAACACGCGCGAGATCCACTCCGGCTCGGCGCCGTCCTCGATCCGCGAGCGGTTCGACTGGACGATGTCGAAGGGCGCCGCCTTCGAGATGATGGCGACGGAGCGCTGCGCCGTATCGAGGCTGTGGACGAGCTCACGCGCGAGGTCCTCCTCGCCGGCCACCGGCCGCAGCGTCTGGTAGTCGCTCAGCGCCGCCTCGTGCGGGTTGGCCCCGAAGAACGTCGGCGTCACCGACACGATCTCGCCGTCGACGATGGTGTTGTGCACCGACACGTGGTGCCCCCCGAACCGCCACCCCCAGGTTTCGGTCCCGGGTTCGCCGTAGACCATGGCGAAGTACATCGCCGGGTCGGAGCCGTGCATCACGCCGCGCATGGAGCCGCGCGGGATGCGCCAGCCGCCGAGCGCGTCCTGCCACGCCTCGAGGTTCATGATGACCGTCGCCCGCCGGTAGGCGGGAAGGCTCAGCCCCGATGCCAGCAGGCGGTGCGCGAGCTGCACCTGGCGAACGGTCTGGTCCGCCATGGCCACGCCCTCGTGGTCAGTCGGCGTGTAGTACCAGATGTCGCGGCGCGGGTCGGCGAACGGCGGATTCGCCTTCGCCCGCAAGTCCTCGGGCAAGGAGGCCAGCCAGTCGCTGGCAGCCTCCGCCATTCGTTCGACCACGTCCCTCGCTGCGACACTCATCCTGACCTCCGATCGCCGTGCAGCCTACGGCGCGCATGGCCTCGCGTGAAGCGCTGCGGCTCGCCCGCTACGAGTGGCGGGGAGAGGCCGGTGACTGACCCGAACCCGGGTGGGAGTCACCTGCTCCTCCGGGGCCGTCAAGCTGGATTTGATGGCAGGCGAATTGGCGCCCTCGAATCTCTGCCAAATTACGACCGAAAGGGCAAGGATGTGTGGCATATAGGGCGTTCTCTCCGGCACACACAGGTCTCCAAATGGAGCCATCCGGGTACTCCACTCTTGCCTTTGACACTGACCGCAATACTGATACGCTATACCCAGAAAAGAAGCCGTAGGAGATTCAGGAAAATGGTGAAGTTCACAACCATCAAGGCGTCAGCTGCTCCCGGTCCCATGCGACAGACGGGCCGGCTTACTGCGCGCATGCGCCAGTACGAGGACTACGTCAATTCGGTGAAGTCAGACGAGGCGGGAAGGCTGGCCCCTGAAGAGGGCGAGACTGCCCGTGGCCTGGCGCTACGCATCTCTCGCGCCGCTAAGCGCATCGGCAAGACTGCCGACACGTGGGTACGCGACGGCTCGGTCTACTTCGTCGTTTCCTAACCCCCGGCGCGTCCCGCAGTGCTGAAGGGCTCACGCTCCTTCGCTCTGCAGTTCGTGGTAGTGAGCGTAGTGCTCACTACGTGGTTTGCTACCTTGATGCGCACCGCTTCGAGGACTAAACACCTGCCGTCGCCACCGCGGCATCCCGCGACAGATCGGGCGCCGAGCTCATCCGTCGTAGCGTTGGCTGCGTCGTGACGACTGTGAGGCCGACCAGGAGCAGCGCCGCACCGCAGATGGTGAACCACTCGCGCGCTCCCACCACATCCGCCATCAATCCCGCCACCAGCGCGCTCAGCGGCATGGCTCCCATCATGCAGAGGTTGTAGATGCTCATGACGCGGCCCATCACCGCGTTTGGCGTGTGCGCCTGCACAAGCGCCATGTTCAGGTTGATGAAGATGCCGGCATTCCAGCCCGTGACGAACATGATCGCGAACGCCAGCCAGTACCAGGGCGCCAGCCCGAGGGCGACGTTCAGCGCCCCGCCGACGACCAGCGTGATGAGGAAGTAGAGCCCTGCCCGCTCCAGGCGGGTGAAGGTGGCGAGCACGAGCGAGGTGATGAGCACGCCAACGCTCATCGCCCCGAACAGCAGCGAGGCGAGAAGGGCCCCAACATCGAGATCTTCGCGGGCGATCTTGGGGAGCAACGCCTGGAACGTTCCCGACATCACCAGGGCGGTTGCCAGCAGCGTGAACATGAGCGTGCGGATGCCGGCGTGATGCGCCACGAACACGACGCCCTCACGCAGGTCGTCCCACATCCGGCGCGTCACCTCCGCTCTCACCCTGGGAACCCGAAGCGGGATGAGCGCAAACAGCCCGAGCAGCAGGAGTCCCGCCTGCACGCCGAATGCCAACTCGATCCCTCCCCACGCGATGAAAGCGCCGCTGACGAACGCCCCCGTTAGCTGCGAGGCCTGTCCCCCGAGGTTCATCAGCGTGACCGCGTTGAGCACGCGCTCGGGGGTCACCAGCGAGGGAACGATCGCCTGCCGCACGGGCAACCCGAACGCGATCGAGGAGCCGAGCAGGAAGGCGAAGCCGAGCGTACCCCAGATGTTGAGCGACCCGACCGCCACGAGAACCGCCGCCGTCGCCGTGATGGCGATGCTCGCGAACTGGCTCCCGAAGAGCAGGAATCGCCGGTCGAGGCGGTCGGTGAGGATGCCCGCATACAGCCCGAAGAGGAGGACCGGGAGCCCGAGCGCAAAGATGACCAGCCCGACCGCCGCCCCTGACTGGATCGTGAAGCCCGACCAGAGCGCCACGCCGTCTTCGGCGATGTCGAGCGCCAGCCACGCGAACGTGAACTGCTGGATCGACTGCGAGAGGGCGAACGAGAACGTGTTCCCCCACAGCAGTGCGAACGGCTTCGACCGGAAGGCGACGAATGTCGTCGACGACAGGCCGCGCCCGCCCTGGCCTGGAACCTCGACCGGTGCTGGCGGTGTCTCCGGAGGGGATGCCACGTGCGGGCGATGCTACAGGGTGGCGGGGATGACTACCCCGCTACCGGCAGCAGCCGCCGTCCCCACAGGAAGAACGGCGCGATCCGCTCGCCGTCGCCCAGGAGCTGGAGGTTGGGGCAGCGCTGCAGCAGCGTGCGCAGCGCGATGCGCGCCTCCAGCCGCGCCAGCGGCGCCCCCAGGCAGAAGTGCACTCCCAGGCCGAATCCCAGGTGCCGGTTCCGCTCGCGGTCCAGCGAGAACTCGTCCGCCGACTCGAAGGTGGCGGGATCACGGTTCGCCGCCGCGTAGTGCATCATCACCTTCGCGTCCTTGGGGACCGTTCCCCCTTCGAGCTCCACGTCCCGCGTGGTCGTGCGGTAGAGCCCCAGCACCGGCGGGTCGAAGCGCAGGCTCTCCTCGACGGCCGCATCGATCAGGCTGGGGTCCGCGACCAGACGCTCCCACAGCGGACGGTCCTGTAGCAGCCGCCAGACCATGTTCGTGATGAGCGACGTGGTCGTCTCATTCCCCCCCACGAAGAGCTGGTTGACGACGCCGAGGAGTTCCTCGTCCGTGAGGCCCTTGCCGTCCTGCTCCGCGGTTACGAGCTCGCTGATGAGGTCGTCGCGCGGGTCCGCCCGCCGCTGCCGAATGGCATCCAGGAGGTAGGCGCCCAACTCGCCCATCTCCTTCGCATACGGTGTGGGGTCCTCGGCGCCCATCGCTTCCACGGTGATGTCGGACCAGTGCTTGAACCGCTGCAGGTCGTCGCCGGGCACGCCCAGCATCTCCACGATCACGATCACGGGCAGGGGGAAGGCGTAGTCGTCGTGCAGGTCCCAGGCGCTTGTGTCGGCCCGTTCGTCCAGCAGTTCCTCCGAGAGCGCTGTGATGCGGTCCGCCCACTCGGCGATCGCCCTCGGTGTCAACGCCTGCTGCACGAGGCTCCGGTAGAAGGTGTGCTGGGGCGGGTTCGAGAGCATGCCCCCCGGTGGACTGAAGCGCGGCCCCTGCCCCCACTCGCTTGAGTAGGTCTCGATGTCGAGCAGGGCCGCCTGCACGTCGCGGTGGCGCGAGAGCGTATAGAAGGGCGGCTCGAACGCCTCGAAGAAGTGCACGGGCGCTTCCTCGAGCAGGTGGTGGTAGGCCACGCTCGGCTCCGCCCGAACTTCCTCCGAGAGTGGGTCGTACCCGTCGCCCACCCCGGTTTCCCGACCCACTACGCCGTCGCCACCGTTGCCTGACGCTTCGTGAACGCCAGGTCGAGGTGGTAGAGCCCGAGCATGATCCCCGGCTGGTGCTGGAAGTCGTTCGTGGGCTTCAGTTCGATCGTCTCCAGCCGGTCGAGCAGGGCGTGCACCGCCACGTTCTGCTCCATGCGCGAGAGACCCGCCCCCGGACAGGAGCGCGGCCCCTGCGAGAACGTCAGGTGCCGGCCCGCGTGCGGCCGCGCCAGGTCGAGCTCGTCTGCCCGCTCGTAGTGCTCCGGGTCACGGTTCCCCGCCCCGTAGCGCAGGTGCAGCGTCGAATTCGCGGGGATCTGCACCCCGCCCATCTCGAAGTCGATGCGGGCCGTCCGCGCCGTCAATCCCTGTGTCGGTGCATAGAGCCGCAGCGCCTCCTCCACGAAGAAGCGCACCTTCGTTCGGTCCGCCCGCAGCTCTTCCACGATCTCCGGGTGCTGCGCTAGCAGCATCGCCTCCGCCGTGAGCGCGTACTGCGTCGTCTCGTTCCCGCCGATGTGCATCAGCAGCGCGACGCTCGTGATGTCGCCGTCGCTCAGCTTCTGCCCTTCGAACTCCACCCGGGACAGGTAGGAGATCATGTCGTCCTTCGGGTTCCGCCGCTTCTCCTGGATCTGCTCCGCGAGGTACTCGTTGAAGGCCACAAGCTCGCGCGCGTTCTCGATTTCGTCTTCATCGCTCATCTGGCTGTTCACGCCCCTGCCGTAGACGAAGCGGCGCACCTGCGCCTCCTCCATCGTCCGCAGCATCGCCATGTCCTCCAGCGGAAGCCCCAGGATCGTCGTGATCACGACCTGCGGGAGCGCCGCCGCGAAGCCCTTCACGAATTCGACCTCGCCGTCCTCGATCCAGTCGTCGATCAGCCGGTGCGCCGCCGCCGACGCCATCGCCTCGTGACGCTGCGCGCCTTCCGGCCCCACCCACGGGTCCGTGACCACGCGGCGGTAGCGCATCGCCTGGTCGTCGCTCGACCGCAGGTCGCGCTGCGCGTTGAACGCATCCCCGAACCCGGCTTCCTCGAAGACCTCTGCCTGCAGAGGGCTGTTGCCGTTCCCCTGCTGCTGCTGGTCCTCGCGACCGAGCACGAGGTTCCGGTCGCGCGCCACCCGCGCGATGTCCTCGTACCTGGTCAGGATGAACGCGTCCGTGCCCGGCAGGCGTCCCTCGCCCGGCAGGCGGATCACCGGACACTCCTCCTGGAGCTTGCGGTACGCCTCGAACCACCACTCCTGGGAACCATCGGCGAACAGGTCGATCTCCTCGTGATTCACCGGACACTGGGCCGGCGCCGTAGGGACCTCCGTGGTCCCGTGGTAAGTCATCGACATCACGCACTCCTCTCCGCGCGCAAAGCGCCGGACGGGTTGCGCGCATGATCGCACTCCGCGAGTCCCGCTGCCACTGTGCGGGGCGGGCTGTAGGTACGGGGGGCTGTAGGCTCAGTGGCCGTGCTCGGGGCCGCCAACGAAGTCTTTAACGTGCTGGTGCTGCTACTGCCCGGCTTTGTCGTGGCGGTCATCTACTACTCGTTCACCTCGAACCCCAAGCCCAGCCCCTTCGAGCGCGTCATCCAGGCGCTCGTCTTCACGGCCATCATTCAGGTGATTGCGGCCCTGTTGCCCAACTGGTTTCCCTCTCACGAGGTCGACATCGGGGCGGAAGCTCTCTGGGATCCCGTGAGGCCAGCTGCGGTAGCCGTTTTCCTGGCGTTCGTCGTCGTCGTGGTTGTGAATAACGATCTTGTTCATGGCCTTCTTCGGAAGCCCAGTGTCGGGAAACTCCGTGTCACGAAACAAACATCTCACCCCACGGAGTGGTACTCCGCTTTCGCGAGATACGATCAGCACTACGTCGTGCTGCATCTGAAACGGAAGCGGCGTCTGTGTCTGTATGGGTGGCCAACGGAGTGGACCGATGACCCTGCGCAGGGGCATCTCCGGATTACGGAAGGGGAGTGGCTCACAGACGATGGCAGCGAGCCCCTGGACAACGTGGATGGCGTCCTGATACCGGTAGGTGATGTCGAGATGGTAGAATTCATCCACGCGGAGATAGACGAGAACGAAGGAAGGGATGTCAGGAAATGGCTAAGGAACCTACTTTCCCGCCTCCCGGGGCTCGAAAGCCGCCGCCCCCTCCACCACCGCCTCCTACGAGATAGCGTGGAGCGCGATCATGACTAAGCCAGCGCCATCCGAGGAGACGCGGGGAGCGACGCCGAAGCCGGCTGGTACCAGCAAGCCTGCGGCACCATCACCGCCGCCCAAGAAATAGCAGGGGTAGCTCGTGGCTGAGGAATCGACAGACCGTTCTGATAACGACGTACACACTGCAACAAAGAGTTGGACGCCCAAGCCCAAGAACGTAGTCAAGCCGCCCCCGCCACCCCCTCCCCCACCCAAGAAGCAGAGCTAACGCTTTCGCCGCCGCCGCTTGGGCTTCGCCTCCGCTGTCAGCGGCGCGACCAGCTTTTCGTACAGCCCCAGCAGGTATTCGACCCGCTCCCGTTCCGACGCGAACCCCGAGCGGCGGTAGAGCCGGTCCACCGCACGATCCAGCGCCTGATGCGCCTTGCGCAGGTTCGGTGGCATGACGTCTGGGTCGTACAGGTCGGCGAGTGTGGCCTCGGGGTGCGCAGCGCGTGCGTCCAAGACTGCTTGAGCCAACGGCTCAAGCTTCTGGAGCGCCTTAGTGTCGGCCGGTGGCAGCGGGAACGTGTTGTAGACGAGGCCGATGGCGTAGCGATAGTCGCTCTTGAGCCGCCCGCCGAACTGGCGCAGCCACGCCATATGCATGGAGGAGGTGAGGAGCCCGAAGGTCGGCTTGGCTGCGCCTTCGAGAACGAAAATGAGATCGCTTGGCACTACCGGTGGTTCTAGCCATCCAATTGGTATGTATTCACGACGTTCGGAACTCACTTTGGGTACGACGAGAAACGGTTCAGTCGGGATGACGTTGACGTGATAGAGCGTAGGTGTTGCGGCGAGCGCTTGAGTGGGTGGGCTCTTGCTTGCTAGCCGGTACTCGCGGACTTGGGCGACTCGCTCTCTCACCTTGGGAAGGGCTCTCAGGGCTTCTGGAGGAGACTCCGCGAGGCGCAATATCCAGCGGTCCCCACCTTGCAAGAATTCGCGAGCGCCCACATAGGGCCTCAGCCAGGGCTCTGCTCCTGGCTCTTCGCGTAAGAAGGCGGCGCGCTCGTCGCCCGTGAAGATGTAGTGGCCGCCATCAATGGGTTTGGAGCCGATGATCAGCTTGGGCAGGCCGTTGATCGGCCTGGCCGTCTCCCGAACCACCACGTGTGCATCGGCGAGCCCGCCCGCGTCGAAGAGGTAGGCGGACAGCGCGTCGTGGCGGCTCTCGTGGGGTGTCCCGTTGAGGTCGTCATACGAATACAGGCGCCTTTCACCGGGCGCGTCCGCCGCCTTCGCGAGTCCGACGATGACCACATGGACATGCGCCTTGCCCCGCGCGTCCGAGCCCCAGGCGAACGTTCGGTGCGCGAACGAGATCTCCAGCCCGCAGCGTCCGAACAGCACTGGCCAGAGCTGTCCCACCTGCTCGCCCTGCGTGATCGAGTTTGTCGCCACAAAGCCGATGGGGGCGTGGCCGCGCTCGGTGTACTCGCCCGCCTTGATGAACCACGCCGTCACATAGTCGAGCGTGCCCCCGCTTTTGCCCAGGTTCGCAGTGCGGCGCACCTGCTCCCGCTGTTCGGGACTCTGGAACTTCGCCCCGCCGAACGGCGGATTGCCGAAGACGTAGGAGCAGCGTTCGGGCGGAAGGTGCTCGGCCCAGTCCGTTTCGAGCGCGTCCGCGTGCAGGATGTGGGGTGACGCCTGCAGAGGGATGCGCGCGTATGCCTCTCCGAACTCCAGGCTGAGTTCGTTGTTCATAATGTGGTCCATCATCCACAGGGCCGTCTCCGCGATGCGCGCCGGAAACTCGCTGAGCTCGATCCCGTAGAACTGGTCGACATCGATCCGTGAGAGCGCGGCCACGTCGAGCTGGCGCTGCTCCTCCGCCACTTCGTAGGCGCGTAGCTCGCGGATCACCTCGATCTCAAGTCGGCGCAGCTCGCGGTAGGCGATGATGAGGAAGTTCCCACAACCGCATGCGGGGTCGAAGAGTGTCATCTGGCCAAGTCGCTGGTGAAACGCTTCCAGCCTCGCGTGGCGGCCGCGCTTCAGCTCCCGGATTCGCTTGAACTCCGCCCGCAGGTCGTCGAGGAAAAGCGGCTCGATAACCTTGAGGATGTTCCGTTCGGTCGTGTAATGCGCCCCCTGCGCCCGCCGCTCCTCCGGCTCCATAACGGACTGGAAGAGCGAGCCGAATATGGCGGGCGAGACCTTCGACCAGTCAAAGCGGCAGGCTTCGATCAGGAGTTCTCGCATGGACGCGTTGAAGGCTGGCATTCGCAGGGGGTCGCGGAAGAGGTCGCCGTTCACGTAGGGGAAGCGGGCAATGTCCTCGTCACGCGTAGCCAGCCGCTGGTGCTCGGGCGTGTCCAACACCTGAAAGAGCTCAGTCAGCAGCCCACCCACGGTGGCCCCATCCTCGGACGAGCGTTCTTCGATCAGATACAGGAAGCTGTCGCGCTCGAAGATGCCCGTGTTGTCTGCGAACAGGCAGAAGACGGTCCGCACGAGGAACTGTTCGAGATCGTGGCCACCGTAGCCTGACTCCTTCAGCGCGTCGTGCAGCGCCCCCATGAGCTCGGCCGCTTCGATGTTGACCGGATCCTGGTCGCGGAAGGTGCGCTTCTCCACGCCGAGGATGAACCCGAACTTGTCGATGTGGTCGGGCAGGTCGGCGAGCGCGAAGCGCCACTCCTCCCGCTCGTCCCTATCAAGCAACTCGAACGTCTGGAAGTCACAGAGCAGCTGGTAGCGGGGGCGACTGCGCTCGGGGAGCGCATCGAAGTAGTTCCCGGCCTGCTCGCGCGCGGCCTCAAGGCTGCGGCCCGCGCTCTTCTGCTCGACCAGCAACATGCCGGGCCAGAAGAGATCGATGTAGCCATGGGTGTTGTCGAGACGGTCGACCCGTTCTTCGAACCGGGCGACATCCCGTCGCCGGACGCCAAACACGGAAAAGAAGTCGTTGTAGAAGCTCTGCGTCTCCCCCTTCTCGTAGGAGGCGTCCGCCCACTCGCGGGCGAAAGTCGCAGCGCGGACACGAATCTCACTCCAGGACAGACGCACTTGGTTCCTGCTAGCTCAACTGATGATGTGATAGTGGGGTGACCGGTTGGTTCGCGCTATCCGCCCCACCTGTCCCAGTGCGTGCTCTCCTGCCACGGCTTGCGCCAGGGGCGGCCCCACGGACCCTTCGGGTAGCCCACCGGGATGAGCGCCGTGATCGTGACGTCCTCGGGCAGACCCAGCACGTCGCGAATCTCCGCCGTCGCTTCCGGCTTCACCGGCGAGTAGTCCGTCGCCAGCGTCAGGAGCACCGTGCCCAGACCTCGCTCGCGAGCCGCCAGGAGGATGTTCTGGACGGCCGGGTACGTCGAGCTGAAGAACCCCGACGAGACGTCGGAGTTGTCCGGGGCGCGACCGTGCAGGCAGGGCACGATGATCGCCGGGGATTCGTCGAGGTGCTCGACGTTGTGCATCGCCTTCGAGTACACCCGCTGGCGGTCGGGCGTGATGTCCGGGTCGGCCAGCACGCCGTCGCGGATGTAGCGCCGCCCGACGTCGCGATAGGCCGCGCCGATCTTCGCGATCTGCTCGGGGTCGGTCACGACCACGAACGCCCACATCTGCGTGTTGCCCGCGCTCGGGGCCATCGTCGCCGCTTCGATGATGTACTCGAGGTCCTCCCGCGAGACCGGATCCGGCTTCAGATGCCGCATGCTCCGTGTCGTGAAAATGGCTTCGTGCACTGAGAGGTCGCCCATCGTTCGCTCCTGGTCCGCGCCGGCTGCGCGCAGGCTTTCGGGATTGCCGCACGATAGCCACGTGGCGATGGCGCTGACAAGCGCTCCCGAATCCCCGTCAGGGCCAGTTCCGCGGGCATAAGCGCTGGTATCGCGATCGGTGCGGCGGTAGGATTGGGTTACGTCTACTCCCCGGGAGGGAATCCATGACCGAATTCGATACCGTCATCAAGGGCGGCACAGTCTTTGATGGCCAGCGAACGCCACGATTCAACGGCGACATCGGCATCAAGGACGGCAAAGTCGCCGCCATTGGCGGCAAGATCAACACCTCGAACGGCGCGAAGGTGATCGACGCCAGCGGCCTCAACGTCGCCCCCGGCTTCATCGACCTGCACACCCACTACGACTCGCAGGTGTTCTGGGACCCGTACTGCTCGATCTCCGGGTGGCACGGCGTCACCTCCGTCGCCATCGGCAACTGTGGCTTCGGCTTCGCCCCCTGCAGGGCCGAGGACCAGGACCGCACGATGCTCACGATGTCGCGCAACGAGGCGGTTCCCCTGGAGGCCATGCAGGAAGGCATGCCCTGGGATTGGGAGACCTACCCCGAGTTCCTCGATAGCCTCGACCGCACCCCCAAGGGTGTGAACCTCCTCAGCTACATGCCCCTCAACCCCCTGATGTCTTACGTCATGGGTCTGGAGGCGGCGAAGAACCGCCCGGCCAACGACGCCGAGATGGCCGAGATGCGCCGCCTCATGATCGAGGGCCTGGAAGCGGGCGGCTGCGGCTGGTCCGGCCAGTTCGGCGACAACGACGTGCAGCGCGACTACGACGGCACGCTCATGATCACGAACCTCATGAAGGAGCAGGACCTCGTCTCCTTCGCCCGCGTCCTCCGCGACATCGGACGGGGCTTCATCCAGTGCATCGGCGCTTCGCGCGAGCTCACCGAGACCCTGGCCGACGAGAGCGGCCGGCCCGTCATCTACAACGTCCTCGCCGTCGCCACCGACCAGCACGGCGCCGCCATGCCGCAGTACAAGGACACCATGAAGTGGCTGGACGACTGCAACGCGCGGGGCACGCGCGTGTTCGCCCAGGCGCTCACCGCCGAGAACAACTTCCAGTTCACCCTCGAGGAGTGGAACCTCTTCGATACCAGCCCGGCCTGGCGTGAGATCACGCTTGGGACGGTCGAGGAGCGCGCCGCCAAGATGGCGGACCCCGAGCTTCGCGCCGCCGCCAAGGCGGAGTTCGAAGAGTCCGAGCGCGGCGGCCAGGGCGTCGTCTTCTCCATGCCGAGCCTCATCGTGGGCGAGCTGCACAAGCCCGAGCTCGACAAGTACACCGGCTGGACCGTCGCCGAGATCGCCGAGGAGCGCGGCGTGCACGTCATCGATGCGATGCTCGACATCGCCCTCGAAGACGACATGAAGGCGCTCTTCGTGACCGCCCCGCGTCCCGCCGATATGGCCGCCATGAAGGAGATGGCGAACTCCGCCTTCGCCCTTCCCGGCGTCTCCGACGGTGGCGCCCACACCAAGTTCATCACCCTCGGGCGTTACCCGACCGAGTTCCTCGGCCTTCTCGTGCGCGACAACGAGGTGATGGACCTGGAGCAGGCCCACTGGCGCCTCAGCGCCTACCCGGCGCTGGCGGCCGGCTTCCGCGACCGCGGAACGATTCGCGAGGGCGCCCCGGCCGACATCGTCATCTACGACCTCGACAAACTCGAGATGGGCGAGACGGAGAAGGCCTACGACTATCCGGCCGGCGCCTGGCGCCTGGTCCGCAAGCCGCAGGGCTACCGTCACATCATGGTGAATGGCGAGGAAACCTTCGTGGACGGCGAGTGCACCGGCGCGACCAGCGGCAAACTGCTCCGCCACGGCTCGGCCTAGCCCGGTCCGTCACCGGCAACGCACCTGCGGGGCGCCCATCGGGCGCCCCGCTTCACGTCCACGGGGATTGCCCAATGCCATAGAATGCCCTTCATTCGCTAACGTCGGTCCGACGACAAGGAGGCACCATGGCCGAGAACTACTGGACCAGGTACATGCGCAGGCGCCCTATCACGCGCAGGGGCTTTCTGAAGGGGTCCGCCATCGCCGGAGGCGGCGCCGCCACGGCCGTGCTTATTGGCTGCGGTGACGACGACGACGACGACGAGCCGGCCCCCGCGGCGACCGAGGCTGCCGAGGCGGCCGCTGAGGCGACCGAGGCTGCCGCTACCGCCACTGCCGAACCCACGCCGCCACCCTCGGACATCAAGCGCGGGGGCACGCTCCGGCTCGGCAGCGCAGTCACTGGCGATTCCGTCTACGACCCCGCGATTACGAACCACGCGACCACGTACTCGATCGGCATGGGCCGCGCCCTCAGCCGCATTCTCGCCTACGACGGATCCGGGAATGTGCTCCCTGAGCTGGCGGAGTCGCTGCCCGAGCAGCCGGACGACCTGACCTACGTCTTCAAGCTGAACCCGAACATCGCCTGGCACGACCTGCCCCCAGCAAACGGGCGGCAGTTCACCGCTGAGGATGCGGCCTTCGGCCTGAATCGCTTCAACGAGGACAACCCCGAGTTCATCCAGGGCCAGCTCGACCAGATCGAGAGCATCGATGTGATCGATAACCTCTCGTTCTCGGTGAAGACGAAACAGCCCTTTGCACCGATGCTCCGTTTCATCGCCGACGACCCGATCCTGATGGTGAACCGCGAGCAGCGGGATGCCGTGAGCGACGAGGGGATGAAGCTGTACGAGAACATGATCGGCACCGGGCCGTGGATCCGGAACACCTTTGATCCGGGTGTCTACGCGAAGCTGGACCGCAATCCGAACTACTTCGAGATGGGCGAAGACGGCCAGGCGCTGCCGTACATGGACAACATCGAGCTGATCGCGATATCGAGTGAGGCGCGCGAGGGCGCGATCATCGCCGGCGAAGTCGACCAGTTCAGCATTGGCACTGGCCTTGGCTGGGTGGGCGTCGAATCAATCCAGAGCCAGATCGGCGACAAGATCGACTTCCGCCGCAAGCTGCACTCCGCTATCTCGGAGACGCACATGCACACGCAGAAGGCGCCCTTCAACGACCCGCGCGTGCGTCAGGCCGTCCATCTGGTGATCAACCGCCAGATCGCCGTCAACCCGCTCGGGCCGAGAAGCGGCGTGCTCATGGGCCCCGTCCCGCAGACCTTCCTCCCCCTCGCGTTCAACGAGGAGGAGCTCCTCGCGATGCCGGGCTTCCGCGAGCAGAAGGATGCCGACATCGCCGATGCCATCGCCCTCATGAACGCGGCCGGCGTGGGCGTGGGCGCGGACGAGACCATCACCATCGATACGCCCATCCAGTGCGGCTGCCACGCCACCGGCATCAAGGAGGACGTGGCCGCCCTCGGGCTCAATCTCGAGCTCGAGCCGGCGACCAGCGCCGACTACTTCGCCGAGCGCTCGCAGGGCAACTTCATCATGAACATCGGCCTTGAGGTGGGTGGTACCGACCCCGACACCTACCTCTACCACCGCTTCCATACCGGCGCGCCGTTCAACCGCACCGCGTTCTCCGACCCCGGGGTCGATGCCTTGCTCGAGAAGCAGCGCTCCGCCCTCGACCCGGAGGAGCGGGCGGACGCGATCCGGGAGGCGTCGCTCGCCCTCATCGAGCACTCGCCCCAGGCGTTTACGGCGCAGCTCGTGTTCTGGCCGACGTTCCGCAGCCACGTGAAGGGCCACCCGGATGCCATCCCGGCTGGCCTGACGCACAACCTGGCGCGCATCTGGCTCGACACCTAGCCCGAGTCAGGCGCTGCCAGCAACCAACCGATCAGAGGGGTCGGCCCATTGGGCCGGCCCCTTCCAATGTGTCAGTGGAACCGGGGTGTCAGTGGAACGCGGGCCGAGTCCTATGTCGTGCCTCGCATGCGCGGATCCCAGAGGTCGCGCAGCGAGTCGCCCAACAGGTTCACTCCCAACACCGCCAGCGCCAGTCCGATGGCGGGATAGATGAACAGGTGCGAGGCGCTGGAGATGTAGGTGCGACTCTCCGCGATCATCAGGCCCCACTCCGACTGAGGCGGCCTCACACCCAGGCCGAGGAAGCCAAGTGAGCCCGTCACGAGCATCAGGTTGCCGACGCCAACCGCGAATATGACCCCGATCGTGGGCGCGATGTTCGGCAGCACGTGCCTGAGCAGGATGCGGATCCATGAGGCTCCGGCCACTTCTGCTCCCTGGA
The DNA here is from genome assembly GCA_965262975.1 of Tepidiformaceae bacterium. Taxonomy (GTDB): domain Bacteria; phylum Chloroflexota; class Dehalococcoidia; order Tepidiformales; family Tepidiformaceae; genus UBA2991. Next base: position 355,351 of record OZ253575.1, read on the forward strand.
CGTACAGGTTCGTCATCGTGGACAAGGTCGAGGCTCGCGTGATTCGGACGAGCGATGGTGTGACCGTCAGCGAGAGCACGAGGATCAACACCTGCATGTCGCTCCCGAACACAATGATGAAGAGCAGGAGGAGGAAGAGCCCCGGCAGGGCCAGGATTGCGTCGATCAACCGCTGGAAGATGAGGTCGATCCAGGGGGCGTAGGCGGAGATCATGCCCAGAAGCGTCCCAACGGCTGTGCCGATCGCCAACGAGAACACCGCAACCGCTACTGTGATGCGTCCGCCCGCCATGGTTCGTGAGAAGTAGTCGCGCCCTTTCTCGTCCGTTCCGAACCAGTGCTCGCCGGAAGGAGAATCAAGGAGGTTCGTACTCTGGGAGTCGGGGTTGTGAGTCGTGAGGTATGGACCGACCACGACGATGAACAGTACGACCAGCGTGAGGAACAGGCCGAACACCCCCACGGGCTGCGCCTTCGCGGTTCCCCCCAGCCGTCGCCAGATACCTGGGCGTGGCATGAGGGCGTAGCCGCCCGGTTCGGCAACCTGCGCCGCAAGCTCCGTCATGAGTACTGAATCCGTGGGTTGAGCCAGGCGTAGAGGATGTCAACGGCGAGGATGACCATCACGAACATGAAGCCCGAGAACACCACGAACGTCTGCACGACCAGGTAGTCCTCCTGGCGGACGGCGCCGAGCGCGTAACGACCCAGCCCGGGCAAGCTGAAGATCTCCTCAATGATGACCACGCCGCCAAGCGCGCTCCCGAACGAGAGGCCAAGCACGGTTACCACCGGGATGAGCGCGTTCTTGAGGGCATGGCGCCGGACTACCGTGCCCTGCTTCAGGCCCTTCGCCTGCGCCGTGCGCACGTAGTCCTGGCGCAGCACTTCCAGCATCTCCGTTCGCGTGAGGCGGATAAGCGTCGCCATCAGTCCCAGCGCCCCGACGATCACGGGGATGGCGAAGATCTGCATGTTCCGTAGCGGGTCATCCTGGAAGGACACGTAGCCCAGTGGTGGAAGCCAGCCCCACCAGAGTGGGGGGAAACGCAGGGCGAAGACCGCCAGCACGAAGCTCGGCACCGCGATCACGATCACGCTGATGATGCGGATCGCGTGGTCCGTGAGCCCGTTTTGTCTCACCGCCGCCAGCGCCCCTAACGGGATCGCGATAAAGGCCTGCACGAGCACCGTGAGCAAGACCAGCTGGATCGTGACCGGGAAGCGCCGCTTGACCTCGTCGACGATGGGCGTGTAGCTGATGAACGACCGCCCGAAGTCGCCCTGGAAGGCGTTCGAGATCCAGTCGTAGTAGGCCTCAAAGGGCCCTTTGTTCAAGCCCAGCTGCTCTCGCAGGGCGTCCGCGCGCTCCGGGTTGTAGCTGTTCTGCAGGCGGTAGTCGACGACATCCGCAGGCGTGAGCCGCATGATCATGGCCGTGCCGAAGGAGACGATGAACAACGTCACCGGCACGAGCAGCAGTCGCCGCAGGATGTACGTCGTCATACGCGCCTACCCGCTCAGGAACCCCGCAACGGCGTTCGCGGTCTGCTCCAGTTGCTCCATCTGCGGAATGTGTCCCGCTCCCGATATCAGCTCAACGCGCGCGTCGGGGATCGCCTGCTCGAAGTCGCGCGCGTAGATGGGCGGTACGAGGCCGTCTTGCTCGCCCCAGAGGACGAGTGTCGGCGCCGTGATCCGGTGCAGCCGCTTCTTCAGCCCCTTGTCCGGGATGGGCCACACGAACTTGCCTGTGCATGCCAGCGACCAGGTGGTGCGCAGCGCCATCTGGATGCCCGTCTCCGGGTCCGGGGGCGGTGCCGCCATCATCTGCGCCGCCGGCCCCGTCGGGTCGGCGAAGAGCAGCGGGCCGAGGTCCTGCGGCGATGTCGCCATCCAGTTCTTCACCGGCGAATCGTCGCGCCAGAGGCCGACGGGGTCGATCAGCGCCAGCCGGCTCACCCGCGAGGGGTTCGTCGCCGCGACCTCCGCCCCCACCATCCCCCCGAACGAGTGCCCTACCACGGCCGGGCTCTCAAGCCCCAGCTCGTCGAACACTTCGTAGTAGGAGAGGACGAGGTCCCAGAGGTTGTCGATCGGCTTGATCGCGTCCGGCAGGCCGGGCGTCGTGCCCGGATGCTCGGGCGCGTAGACCGTGAACGACTCCGCCAGCGCATCCAGGAAGGGGTCCCAGTTCAGGCCCATGGCCCCGTGGAAGAACACGAGCGGCGGACCGTCGCCCGCCACGAGCGCGCGCGACTGCACCTTGCCCTGCCAGACGGTGGTCTCCCGCTCGCTGACAGCTGCCATCAGGAGCCGCCGGCCACGGCCGCGACATCGGCCTCGGCGTTCATCTGGCGCCCACCGCGGAGCTTCTCCGGCCACCACTTGTTCTCCCACTCGCCCTCCCAGTGGTGGCGGATGTAGGGGAGCACTTCCTTTGCTGTCAGCTCGATGTTCTTCATCGTGAGCTCGTGCGGCATCGAGCCGATCTGCATGAGCAGCATCAGGTTGCCTACCCGCAGGCTCTTGATCAGGTTCTCGATCTGATCGCGCACCGAAGCAGGGCTCCCCGAGATGACGAACTGGTTATCAACATAATCCTTGAACGACCAATCCTTCAGCCCATCGCGCACGGAGGCCGGCTGCGAGAGCTGCCGCCTGAGCGCCTTCTCAAGGCTGCGGTAGTCCTGGTGCCCCGGCGGCGTGAACTCGGGCGCGATGTGGAGGCCCTTCTCGAAGAAGTACTTCACGTGCTTCTCGTAGTCCTTCTCCGCCTGCGCGTCCGTTTCCGACACGGCCACCAGCTGGAGGAAGCCCGCGCGGTACGGGTTCAGCTCCTTGCCCTTGCTGTCCATGAACTCCCAGAAGCTGTCCATCACCGCCTTGCCGCGGGCGTGTCCGAAGTAGCTGAGGAAGCAGTAGCAGTGGCCCTGCTCGGCGGCGAACTCCCACGTGCTCAGGCTGCCCATGCCGGGCACCCACACCGGCGGGTGCGGCTGCTGCACGGGGCGAGGCCACAGGTTCACCATCGGCAGCTGCGTGTACTTGCCGTTGAAGGCGAAGGGCTCGCGTGATTGCCACGCTTTCAGGATCAGGTCGTGCGCCTCGTAGTAGCGCTCGCGCTGCTCGATCGGCGTGATGCCGTAGCCCATGTTCGCATCCATCGCCGTGCCCAACGGCATTCCCGCCACCAGCCGTCCTCCAGAGATGCAGTCCAGCATCGCGTACTCCTCCGCGATGCGGATCGGCGGATTCGTCGTCGGCAGGGTGGCTCCCATCTGTACGAGCGCCACGTCTTGGCCACGGGTCGCCCGCGCCAGCGCCCCACCCATCACGTTGGGGCCGGGCATGAAGCCGTAGGCGCTCTGATGGTGCTCGTTCACGCAGATCCCATCGAAGCCAAGGTCGGCCGCGTGCATCAGCTCGTCGAGCGTCCAGTTGTAGTAGTCGCCGACGCGCTCGGGGGTGGCCAGCTCGTGGAAGGGTGGGTCCACCCAGACCGAGTGGTAGCGCTGCTCGAAGTCGTCCGGGAGCTCCCGGTGGGGCATCAGGTGGAACATCGAAATCTTCATTGGTTGCCTCCCAGGCGCCTGCGGATATGGTCGCCTGTGTTTCGACTGGAGGGCGTCCCCTACGGGCGGGGGACTTGGCGCCCACGCTAGCGATCGGCCAGAGGCAGGTCAACACACTGGCGCGGGTCCCCCTTGCCCCGCCGCCGTCTACCCTAGAGGCATGCTCAAGCGCGGCGTCCGCAGGCTTGATCCCCGAGCGGGCCTCGCCCGCCGCCGTCTCACGAACTTCGTGCGCCCCGTGCAGGAGTTCGTGCAGACCGAGAGCGCGAGCGCGGTGCTGCTCATTCTCGCTGCGGCAGCCGCCCTCATCTGGGCGAACTCCCCCTGGCACGGCAGCTACGAAGAGCTGCTCGAAACCCAGCTCTCGTTCGACCTCGCCTTCTGGTCCGTGGAAGGGAGCCTCCACTTCTGGGTGAACGAAGTGGCGATGGTCCTCTTCTTCTTCGTCCTCGGCCTCGAGATCAAGCGCGAGGCCACGATCGGGGAGCTCTCCAACCCGCGCGTGATGGCGGCCCCGATCGCCGGCGCCGTCGGAGGGATGCTCCTGCCCCTCGGCCTCTTTCTGCTCATCGCCCAGGGCGCCGAGGCGCGGGAGGGCTGGGCCATCCCCATGGCGACCGATGTCGCCTTCGCCCTCGGCATTGCCACCCTGTTTGCCTCCCGTGTGCCCCTTGGCCTGCGGGCCATGCTTCTCACGTTCGTCATCGTCGACGACATCGGAACGGTCCTGGTCGTTGCGGTCTTCTATTCGAGCGATGTCCAGCTCGATCAGCTTGTGCTCACGTTCTCCCTGGTCGCGCTCATGCTGGTGCTCTACCGCCTCCGTGTGCGCGCCATGATCGTCTTCCTCGTCCTCGGAATCGTCGCCTGGGCTGCCATTCTCGAGTCCGGCGTGCATCCCACCACCCTCGGCGCCATCCTCGGTTTCCTGACGCCCTGGCGGCCGCCCGTGCCCCTCGATGGCTTCGTGCGCACCGCCCGGCAGCTCTTGGAACGCTTCCGCGCCGGCGATGAAGAGCCGGAGAGCCCACTGGGGCACGACCAGGTGGTCGACTCCCTGCTCAGCCTGAGCGACCTGAGCAATAACGCCGTGCCCCACGTCGACCGCCTTGAGCACAGCCTCCACCCCTGGGTCGCGTACCTGGTCGTGCCCGCCTTCGCGCTTGCCAACGCGGGCGTGCACCTTGACCCCGGAACCCTCACCGATGCCTTCACGAGCAGTGTCACCTGGGGCGTCATCGTCGGTCTCGTCGTGGGGAAGCCGATCGGGCTGGTGGCGGCCACCTGGATCGCGGTTGTCCTCGGCGCCCAACGCCCGGTCGGCGTGACCTGGCGAGGCGTGTGGGCGATCGGGCTCGTCGCCGGCATCGGCTTCACGGTTGCCCTCTTTGTCGGCGATCTCGCCTACTCCGACCCGGATCTGCTCCGCGACAGCAAGATCGGCATCATCGCCGCCTTCGCCATCGCGGGGCCGCTCGCCTTTCTTGGCTTCCGTCTGCTCCCGAAGGCCGAGCGGGTCGATAGACCTGCTGCCATCGCGGGACGCGCCGAGGTCGCCTCCGCCCCCTAGGGAGCCGCCAGGTCCTCCCCTTTCCCGCCCGCCCCGACCCCCTCCTTGCCCCTGCCGAAAAGGAGTAGGCTGGACGGGATTAATGGAAGCAGGAGGGTTGATATGCGGTTCTTTCGACGGGGAAAAGGGGAGTCAGGCGGCAGTCAGGCCGTCGAGGCCATCTCCGAAACCTGTGAGCACGTCCTCCTTGTTCCCCACTGGGATTCTCCCGAGAACATGGGCATTGAGGACAAGGCGACCAGCTATCGCTGCAACTCCTGCGAAGAGAGTTTCACCCGTGACGAGGAAGAGATCCTTCGCGCTACCGAGACCGACCGCATTCGCCGGGGCCTGCAGGAGCGCCCCAACATTCAGGCTCGCTATCCCGTGACCTGGAACCTTGCCAACGGGAGCGAGGTGGAGCTCCACCGGCTTGGCTCCTCGAATCGCGGCGCGTTCCTGCGGTTCGCCCGCTCCCTTCCCCACGACGACCTGCTGTTCCTGCGTGAGGATCTCTCGAGTTCGGCAGTCGTTGACGGGCTCGTCAGAGACGTGGCCGATGGCATCGACTTTGCCTTGGTGGCCCAGTCGCCGCGCAACCACGAGGTTGTCGGCTACGCCTCCCTGCACGGTGAGCCCATGCGCTGGACCCGTAATGTGGGCGAGGTTCGCGTGATCGTGGCCGGCGACTATCGCGGCAGTGGCCTCGGTAGCCGCCTCGTCCGAGACGTCATCGACGCTGCCCCGAACTTCGGCTCGCGCAAGATCACGGCCCAGATGACCGTCGACCAGGCGGGCGCCCGCACCGCCTTCGAGCGGCTCGGGTTCAAGGAGGAAGCGACGCTCACGGGATGGGTGACCGACCGCCGCGGCCTCCCGCGCGATCTCCTGATCATGGCCCTCGATCTCTCCGGCTTAGACGAGGGTTAGACCCTCTCCGCGGCCGTTGGGCGCAAGAAAGGGGCCCGCCAATTGGCGGGCCCCTTCCCTGTTGTGTACCCGTAGCCGCCGGTGCGTACCCGTAGCCGCCGGTGCGTACCCGTAGCCGCCGCTGCGTACCCGTAGCCGCCGACCCATTCAGCGCAGCGCGGGCATGACCTCTTCCTCGAATTGACGGATGCCGCGCTCCGCCTGTTCCGGTGTGGAGGATGCGGTGGGCCCCGAAGCCGGTCCGGAGATCACGAACCGCTCGATGCCGAGGTCAACCAGGGCGCGCAGGCGCTTGATGCACACCTCGGGCGGGCCGATCACCGCGAACCGGTCGAAGAAGTCGTCCGGAACCACCTTCGACTGCTCCGAGCCCTCCCGGAAGTGGCCCGCGAGGGTGTAGGCGCCGTGGATCCGCTCGTACACCTCGCGGTCCTCTTCCGAGACCGGCGCCACGACCTTCCCGTACATGGCCGTGAAGCGCGCCATCGAGGTGGCCGTGCCGCTGAGCATGTGACGGCCCACTGCAAGGTCGTCGGTTACGGCTACCGGCACCCACGCGCCAAGGCTGACCGGGCGCGTGACCCCTGCCGCCTCGCGAGCCGCGCGTACGACGCCGAGCGCCCAGGCAACACGCTCCGGGTCGGCGCCGACGGCCGTGGTCACGCGATCGGCATGGCGAGCGGCGATGCCGAGCACCCTCGGCCCCGTCCCCACCAGGTCGAGCGGCACCGACTCAATGCCCTTCATGAACAGAGCGAAACGCGCCTCCCGGGGCGTTTGCGCGAGCCCAAGGCGCTCGACCGGCGGGAAGTGCCCGCCCCCGTCGAGGTCGAGGTCGAACGGCTGCGGCTCGTCCTGGAGGTAGTTCCGCAGCCGGCTTGTGTACGCCTCGAAGAACTTGAGCGGCGCGGGAGCCATGCCCAGGTAGGCCATGGCTGAGTCGCCCCGCCCAAGCCCGAGCACGGCCCGTCCACCCGAGAGTGCCTGCACCGACTTGATCGACCCCGCCGCGGCGGCCGGCGTGTGCGAGGCGGGTGTGGCGACCCAGGTGGCGACCTTTAGAACGCTCGTCTCCCGCGCCACCGCGGAGAGGACCACGTAGGGATCGAACGCCATCGTGGGTGCGTAGGGCGTGCCGATGCCGTCCCAGCCCTGTTCCTCGGCTCTCACAGCCGCCCGTACTGTGGCATCGGGCGGGCCTACCGAAGTTGTCCAGAATTCTGCCATCGCTGGGCCCCCTTACAGGTCCGTGCTGCCGTTGATCTCGCGTCGCGGCCAGAGGAAGTCGATCCGTGTTCGCTGGATGCGCCAACCCTCCTCGGTCTTCCTGTACCTCTCGTCGTAGATCCCGAACAGGATCAGCGGGTTCTCGACGCCCTCCGTCGTGCGAACGTTGAGCAGGTACCACCGGCCCATTGCCGTTGTCTCGTCGACGAGACGGATCCAGGGGTTCGTCACGTTGTGGAGGATGCCGTAGTCGGGGCTCTTGTTCGCCGCGGCGGCTGCGTAGTTCTTGTAGATCTCCTCCCGACCCACCCACTTCCCGAACGCCTCACCGAAGTCGCACACCGCGTCCTCGGTGAACAGGGCCACGAGCTCGTCGACGCGGTTCCCGTCGTAGTAGTGGGCATAGAGGGAGCGAAGGTTCTTGATCTCCTCTTTGTCGCAGAGTTCTTCAATCGTTACCACTGCACAGCTCCTGGCGTGGTGGACCCCACGGGATCCATTCCTCGACTGGCCTGTCCGGGACGATAGCGAGCAGCGCCCGCCTGCCTCGCCTCTGTCGATGGCGTTCCACGAATGTCCCTACAGGTTGGCGCTTGGCTGGTACTCCCGCCGCGGCCAGAGGAAGTCGATCCGCGTCCGCTGGATCTTCCAGCCCTCCTCGGTCTTCTTGTAGGTCTCGTCGTAGATGCCGAACAGGATCAGCGGGTTCTCGACGCCTTCCGTCGTGCGCAGGTCGAGCAGGTACCAGCGGCCATGCGCCGTCGTCTCGTCGGCCAGCCGGATCCACGGGTTCACGACCGCATGCATGACTCCGTGCGGGTCCCCGCCTTCCCCCTCGAGGAACGTCTTGTAGTTGTTGTAGATCTGCTCGCGGCCGACCCAGTTGCCGCCGTACGCCTCACCGAACTCGCAGACCGCGTCCTCGGTGAAGAGGGCCGCAAGCTCCTCGACGCGCTGCCCGTCGTAGTAGTGGGTGTAGAGGTAACGAACCTCCTTGATCTCCTCGATCTCGCACAGTTCTTCAGGGGTGACCATTGCGCTGCTCCTTTAGCTTGCCGGACCCCAGGAGGTCCACTCGGCGAGCGGCTTGTCGGGCGTGATTATCAGCAAGACGCGCTCGTCTCGCCGCAGTTCTTCGAGGAGGTCCTCGTCGTTCTTTGGGCGGCCGTGCTTCGCGCGGATCGCCTTGAAGTGGTCGAGCACCGCCTCGTGGTCGTCCCGCAGCTCGACCGTGCCGTCGACCAGCACCGTGCGGAACCCGGTGGCGTCGTCGATGGCGAGTTGAACGCGGGGATCGCGCAGGAAGTTCGGATACTTCCGACGTCGCTTCGTCGTGGAGACATAGAACCGCGCGCCGTCCCAGTGGAACCAGTTCGGCGTCATCTGCGGGCGACCATCCGGTCGGATGGCGCCCACCATCGCGTTGCGAGGCTCCGCCAGGAACGCCTCGATCTGGTCGCGGCTCATGCCGCGGGGCTGCGTCATGCGCGAGTCCCGAAGCGGGTGGCGATCACCGCTCGCTCGCCTTGGGCCCGTCCCAATACTTGATTAGCTCGTACCAGCCCGAGCCGTTGACGCTCAGGGGGATGCCCCCGAATTTCTGGCCCGTCTCGCGGTGGTGCTTGCGCCCTTCCCAGGCGTCCGGGTCACGCTGCCACTCGTTCAGGGTGCGCTCGGCTTCGTCGTAGCTGGGCGCTTCCACCTCATAGAGGGAAAGGTAGCCCGAGACGGTCTCCCCGTTCCCGTGCGGCCCGCTCAGCTTGAACACGCTCCCGCGGATGAAGTTCGGGCACTTCGCCGTGTCCTCGACATGCTGGTCGACGAACCACTCGTCGAACTCCGCCTGCTTCTCGGGGTCGTTGGGCTCACAGAGCCCGATAAGCACGAATTTCGCCATGATCTGGGTCCTCCTGTTTTTGAGTCTCGCGAAGGGTAGCACTGGCTCGCTGGCGTACGGCGCCCCGCCTCATGCGTCAGGTTCCCCGCTGCCGCGGGTCGAGCACGTCGCGCATTGCGTCGCCGAGCAGATTGAACGCCGCGACGGTGAAGGTGATGGCGCCGCCGCCAACGATGCTCATGACAGGCTGCGAATCAAAGGTCAGGCGGCCCTGCGCCACCATCTTGCCCCAACTGGGGCCGGGGGCGCCGAGGTTCAGGAAGGAGAGGCCGGCCTCGGCGAGGATCGCGGTGCCGACGGAGATCGAGAAGATCACGATGATCGGCGCCGCGATGTTCGGCAGGATGTGGCGGGTGCCGATGCGCAGGTGACTCGCACCCACGGCTCTGGCTGCTTCTACGTACACCTCATTGCGTGTTGCGAGCGCTGCCGACCGCACGACCCTCGCCGCGCCGAACGACCCCAATATCGATAAAGCGAGGATGACGCGGAGCAGGGTCACCTCCCCGATCTGGATGAGCAGGAGCAGGAAGATGAGCCCCGGGATGGCGATCATCGCGTCGACCAGTCGCTGCAGGACGAGGTCGACGAGGCCACCGAAGTACCCGGAGGTGATTCCGATAACAGATCCGATCACCGTCGCCAGGGCCGCCGAAGCGAAACCAAAGTAGAGCGCACGTCTTGCCCCCACGAGCAGCCGCGTGAGCAGGTCGCGCCCCTTGTCGTCTGTCCCCAGGAGGTGCTTCCAGGATGGGCTGGAGAGCCGCAGGAGCGTGGTCGGACTGATCTTGTCTCGGTCCGTGCTGCCTCGATCGTAGTTCGGGTTGACTTCGACGAACACCTGGTCCCTCCCGTACGGCGTTACGTAGGGGCCCAGTACGCCCACCGCAAGGAAGATGATGGCCATCCCGAGACCAAGCGCGCCGACCTTCTTCTGTCTGACGAAGCGCCCGAACGCCGTCAGCGCCCGAGCGCTCCTCGACCGCCCTCTGTCGAGACTGATCATTGTGAGATCGTGCTCCCCGAAGCCCTCCCTGCCCGTCATTCGTTCGCAGCCCCCACCGTGACTCTGGGGTCGATGAGGAAGTAGCTGAGGTCAACGAGGAGGTTGACCATGACGACTCCCACAACGAGCAGGAGGGCCATCGCCTGGGCAACCGGGACGTCCCGGATGAGCAGCGCTTGCAGGAGGAGCCTCCCCATGCCCGGGATGTTGAACATCGTCTCCAGGATGACGTTGCCGCCAACCAGAGCGGCCAGGGAAATCCCGAAGATCGTGACAATGGGAATGAGCGCGTTCCGGAGCACGTGGCGCGCAATCACCGCCCTGCTCTGGAGACCCTTCGCCCTTGCGGTCCGCACATAGTCCTGTCGCAAGACGTCGAGCAACTGGGATCGCAGGAACCGCATCAGGACGGCGCCGAACGCGAGCCCGGCGGCGACACTGGGGATGAGCATGAGCTGAATGCTCCCCCAGGGATCCTCCCAGATGCCCGGGTGCGCAATCACGTTCAGGTCCAGGATATCGAACTTGACGGACCATCCGGAACTGAGCGTGGCAATCCAAAACGGCGGCGCCGCCAGGAAGAAAACCGCGAAGAGACGGAGGCCGCCGTCAAGCCAGGAGTCCTGCCGCAGGGCCGAGATGATGCCGACGGGGAATGCCAGGATGAGCGCGATGACCACCGACATCAGGCCGAGCTGGAGCGTGTAGGGGAGCGCCGCGCGTACGGAGGTCAGGGGGGAGCCGCCCGTCCGGAATGAAGTCCCGAAGTCCCCGGTGAAGAGGTCGCGCAGGAACTTCCCGTACTGGACCGGGATGGGATCGTGGAGCCCCAGGCGCTCACGGGCGAGGCGAAGGGCTTCCTCGGGATCGCCGCCCCGGCCTGCGAAGAACTGGTCTGAGACCTGCTGCGCGGCGAAGTCGCCCGGCAGGATGCGCAGGGTGATGAAGATGAACGTCATCACGATCAGGATGACCACGAGATTGAGGAGAAGGCGTCTCGCGATGTACTGCGTCACGGGGCACGCTCCAACAGGGTCGTTGCACGGCATCCCCGGCGCGAGGCCGGGGCGCTATGCGCCATACCAGCCGCCTACCCTGCGCCGTGGCGGATGAGGCGGCCCGGTGTGGCCCCTGTCGTCTCCCCGTCCTCCATCGTCACTTCGCCGTTCACGAGGATCCAGCGATAGCCCTCGGCCCGGCGAACGCGCCGCCACTGCCCGGCGGGAAGGTCGTAGACCTTTTCCATCGGGCCGATGCCGAGGTTCTCCAGGTCGTAGATCACGATGTCCGCCGGTGAACCTTCCTTGATCCAACCCCGGTCCTTGAACCCCGCGGCCTGGGCCGGGTAGGCGCTCAGCCGCCAGTGCGCCTGCTCCAGGTCCATGATCTCGTGGTCGCGAACCAGCTCGGCCAACATCTCCGTCGGGTACACGCCCATCGCCAGGAACTTTGTGTGCGCGCCCCCATCCGAGACCCCGGGAATCGCGAACGGCGAGTTCGCCACCTCGCTCATCGACTTGACGTCGGTCTCCTCGGGTGGCGTGACCCACGTTGTCTGGAGCTTGTCCGCGACGCCCAGGTCGAGGAAGGCATCGACCACATGCTTGCCGCTCTGCTCGGCGATCTCCTTGACCGTCAGCCCCTCCAGGTGCTTGAGAGACGGGTCTTCGACTTCCTGCACCGTGAGTACCGCGATCCCCCGCCCGACGTGTCCGTCGACTTCCGCCTCCTCGTCGCGGCCCGGGGCGCTTGGCCCCTTCCCTTCGTCGTACTCCGCACGGAGGGCGGGGCGGCGCTCGGGGTCGCCCATCTTCGCCATCCGCTCCTCGACCGTGCCGAGCGTGAGCTCTCGCCAGAGCTCGTACGTATCGAACATGTTCCAGTGCTCAAGCGTGAGCTCGTAGCCGATCTTCACCGTGACCGCCTGGCCGAAGACGCGATTGCCACGCGCATTCGCCTCGTTCAGCCACGCGATCGTCTTGTGGTGGCCCTCCATCTTGTTCCCGTGCTGGTCCTGCCCCATGGCCAGGATGAGGTTGTAGATGACGGGCCGGCCGCTCACTTCCGCGAGCTGCTCGTTCAGTTCCATCCCGCCGCCCGTGAGCTGGATGAAGCCCGCCCGGCACTTTGCAAGCACCTCCGCGAACGAGAGCAGAGTCTCGGGCGCCATGGTGTCCGTGATCATCGGCGTGCCGTCGTAGTCCCGTTGGCCGCTGCCCGGTCCAAGGACCTGGGCGGAGAACCCACACCCGCCAGCCTTGATCGCTTCCTCCAGGATGCGCGACATCTCCGCCATCTCGGCTTCGTTCGGGAGCCGGTTCTTCGCCGCCTCCAGGCCCATCACGTACATCATCAACGGGCCCAGGCCGACGTAGCTGAGGAGGTTCACGCCCTTCGGCGTGCGATCAAGGCTGTCGAGGAACTCGGGGTACGTCTCCCAGTCCCACGGCATTCCCTCCTGCATCGACTCCAGGGGGATGGCCTCGTTCCGCGCCAGCGAGAGCATCGCCCGCTCGCGGTCGTCCGGCCGCACCGGCGCGAAGCCGAACCCGCAGTTCCCGATCACGACCGACGTGACCCCGTGCCAGCCCGAGATCGAGCAGTACGGGTCCCAGTAGACCTGCCCGTCGTAGTGCGTGTGCAGGTCCACGAATCCGGGCGCGACGATGAGCCCCGCCGCGTCGAGCACCTGGTCACCGTCCGAAGCGTTCAGGCGCCCGATGTAGGCGATGTGGCCATCGGTGATGCCGATGTCGGCTACGTACCGCGGCGTCCGCAGCCCGTCGATGATCGTTCCGCCCTTGATGACGGTATTGAACTCAGCCATGACAGAACCTCCGCTGGCCGTTTGGCGCTTGTAGCCTCACTCTACAAGGTTGGCTTGCCCGCGTATGTCGGATCGGTCTGGTCGAGCCACGCCCGCCTGCCGAGCTTCTTCTCGAAGTCGAGGAACCCCGGCTCGGCCCCGTGCAGGTACGGCCAGTGCAGGTACTGGCGGAGCGAGCCGGAGATGGGGATGTGTCCGGTGCCCCCGTCCGAGATTGTGAGGCGCTGCGCGTCCCTCAGGATCTCCTTCGCTCGCTCCGTATCGAACTCGGCGAACATCTCCGCGATCAGCTCCTCCATCTCCGGAGTCGTGGTCTTATAGAAGTTGATGTTGCCCTCGATCCCCCAGAGGCCCTTCCAGCGCTGCCTCGGGTCGGGCGAGTGCCACTGCGTCCAGCCGCCGAGGTAGCCGCCGGAGCCCTGGTCAAGCAGGTACTGAAGCAGTGTGCCCACCGGCACCGTCTGGAGAGAGAACGCATCCGTCCCGAGATTCTCGTTCATCATCGCGGGCCACCATTCTTTGATGGCCTGGTCCTGGACATCGATGATGGTCATCTCAAACCACTTCGGGTCGATCGCGTCGCCGCCTCCAGCCTGCCAGAGGGCGCGCGCCTCCTTGATGTCCTCCGCCTTGTCCTCGCGATAGCCCGGTGTGGTCGCGAGCTCGTCCTGGGTGAGCGCCCAGTCCTGGAACGGCCAGGGCACGGGCGGGTTCGGGCGAGCGACGCCCTGGTAGTACTGCTGCCCGCTCAACACCCGGTCGGTGGCGATGAAGATCGCGTTGCGGATGTCCTTGTTGTTCCAGCCCTCGCTCTGCAGATAGGGGTACGTCAGGCCGAGGTTGCTGTTCGGCTCGCCGACCGACAGCCGCACCGCGTCAGGCTGCGCCGCTTCGACCGCGGAGATGACGTCGTTGCTCGAGATCATGATGTCGAGCTGCTTCTGCTCGAATCCCAGGCGGATCGCCTGGGCGTCGTCGAGCGGGGTGTAGATGATCTCGTCGAAGTACTGCACTTCCTCGCCCGCGGCCTTCAGGAAGTAGTCGGGGTGTCGCGTCGCCTTCGCGCGCGTATCGAGGTTGTACTCCTCGAAGACGTAGGGCCCCGTGCCAAGGATGTACTGGGCATCCGTCACCGCGAAGTCGAGCTCGATCGCCTCTGCCGTCTCACGGTCGTTGATGACGTTGAAGCGATCGCACATCTCCGAGAGCCAGAGCACGCTCGGTGCGTTCAGCGTGATCGTGAACGTCTCTTCATCAATGTAGTCCACGTTCTCGATGTACTGGTAGAGGGCGCCGTACCGATAGAAGTCCTCGGTCTCGGTGCCGTCGGCCAGCGTGCGCTCGCGCTGCCGCTCGATGTTCCAGCGAACGTCCTCCATGGTCATCGTGCGGCCGTTCGCCGGAGGCTTGTTGTGGTACTTCACATCGTCGCGAATCTTGAAGATGTAGGTGACGTCGTCGGTCTGTTCGGGCACGCCCTGCGCGATCTCGCCCCGGATGGTGGCCAACTCGATGTCGTCCCACGCGATTAGCTGGTTGTAGGCGAGGCTCATCATCTCGCCCCGGTTCGGATAGAGCTCACGGTGCATGTCGAGCGTTGCGCCGTCGAGACCTCGGTGGAAGCTGTACTGCCCGCCGTCTGTGGGCACCGTTCCTGCGGCGGGAGCCTCGGTAGGAGCTTCGGTGGGGGCTTCGGTGGCAGCTTCCGTAGCGGCCGTGGTGGCAGCTGCGGTCTGGGCGGGTTCGGTGTCGTCATCGTCGCCACAGCCAACGAATGCGAGCGCACCAGCGCCGGCTGCCCCGGCGACCGTGCCCCTCAGGAGGGCCCGCCGGCTCACTCGCTTGCGATCCCAGTGCCGTCGCCAGTAATTCTCAGCCATGCTATTCCCTCCGTGCTCCGTAGCGGCTCCAGTCCTTGGAATGAAGCAACCGCTCGTCCAGCGTGATCGCTGCTACTCCGTGGGTTGCCTGAGGCTCTGGCTAGCGATGATCCCGGGGATGGGTCCACGACAGCCATGGTTGCCAAGCCGCTTCGCGCAGGCTACGCCGCGCTAGAACACACTGCAATACTTTTACCCCACGCAGGGAGTAGAGGACTAGAGCCGCGGAATCACTTCCTCTGCGAACCAGGTCTTGTAGTCCGCGCCGCCAAGGGATGGCGGCAACGCCCGCGCGATCGGGGCGCCCGGAACCGGCATCGGCACCGGGTGCGGCACGACGATGTCCACGCGTCCCGCTATCTCGATGGCGTTGCGAATCTGGCCCGCAATCTCATCCGCCGAGCCGAACAGCGCGAACGAGTCCGCCGTCTCCTCGTTCAGGAAGCTCACCAGGTTGCCCGATTCCACGAGGTCGGCGGCGTGGTGGAAGTCGGGGTAGATATGCTGCTTCAGTTCCTCCACGGGCGGGCCGTCCCAGGGCAGACCCGGAATCTCGAAGAGGGCGGGCGAGTACTCGTAGTACCCCGCCGCCATCGATCGGGCGGTCGCGCGAATCTCGTCGGGGTTGTCGCTCATGACGGTGTGGAAGATGAGCCCGATGCCGATTTCGGCAGGGTCGCGCCCCGCTGCCCTCGCCCCGGCATGAACGCGGGCGATGGCCGTACGCAGGTTCTCAGGGTGGCGCCCGACGCGCAGGAAGACGCCGTCGGCCACGCGCCCCGCCATCTCGATCGTTTTCGGACCCCCCGCCGCGACCCACACCGGCGCTGGTCGCGCGTGCTGCAGGCGGGCGGGCCGGACCGCCCCCACCTCGACCGCCTCCCCCGCGAGCAGCCGGCGCGCCAGCACGGTCGCTTCCTCCA
Source organism: Tepidiformaceae bacterium (assembly GCA_965262975.1). Lineage (GTDB taxonomy): Bacteria > Chloroflexota > Dehalococcoidia > Tepidiformales > Tepidiformaceae > UBA2991. Next base: position 371,165 of record OZ253575.1, read on the forward strand.
GTTCCGCGACCCTGGCCGGGCGCAGCCCCAGCCAGCGGACGGCGGTGTCACCGACGCCATAGGTCAGGATCGCGCGCCCGTCCGAGATCTCGTCGAGCGTGGCGATCAAGCTCGCCGAGGCAGCTGGATGGTGCAGCACGGGGTTGTCGAGCAGGAGCCCCAGGCGGATGCGCGACGTTCGCCCGGCGGCAACCGCGAGCTGCATGTAGGGGTCGTGCCGCGCGAGCGGATTCCAGGGGATGAGCGCGTAGCCGAAGCCGAGCTCCTCGGCCCTGCAAATGTCCGCCACGAATGCCTCCGTGGAGGTCCAGTCGAAGCGGTTCAGCCCGAATGCCGGCGTCCGGTCCATCCCTTGCCCTTTCAGACGGCTTCCGGCGCCCGTGCGCCCCTCAGCCCGCCTCGGCGTAGAGCGGGCTGTCCGCGGGCTGGAGCAGGGACAGCCGCTCGAGGAGGTTCGCCGGCTCCGAGATGCCGACGATGTAGACCATGCGCTCGGTCACCTCACCTTCGGCATGGATCGCACCTGCCGGGATTACCAGCTTGTCCCCGGGGCCGAGCGGGAAGCGCTCACCGTGCTCGTTCAGCACGTAACTGCTGCCCTCCAGCACGTAGCCGCAGTTGTCCACGTCGTGCCAGTGGAGGGGGAGTTCCTGCATTCGCTCGGAGACGTACGTCGTGGGCCAGAGGTCGAGGCGTTTCAGGTCCTCGAACACCTCATCCTTGGTCGAGAACGCGTTGTGGATAACCTGCATCGGGCCGGGTTCCAGAGGCACTGTGTGCTCCTCATCGTCGCGAGGACGTTGGCTCCGGCGGAGTGTCGCACGCGGATGTGGACTTCGCTACGCGGTGCTCCCGCTCTCCAGGCCCTCGAACCGCACACCCGTCAGTTCCTCCGACATCGCCCACAGCCGCTGCGCATCCGCTTCGTTGTGGGACGCAGCCGACGAGGACACGAGGAGCGGGCAGCCTCGTTCCTCGTAGAAGCCTCGCGGCCCGTAGTACTGACTGCCCCTGGCTGCGGGGTCGGTGGCGGCGCGAAGCGTCGGCAGCGCGCCCATGTCCGGGCCCTGCACGAGGAACTTGAAGAGCCGGTACCACCACTCGAACTTCCAGCGATTGGAGAGGTCGTCCCCGAGGTGCGTCGCCGAGAACCCCGGGTGCGCCGCGAGCGAGTGCGCCTCGACCCCCGCCCCCTCGAAGCGCCGCTGCAACTCATACGTGAACAGCAGATTCAGCAGCTTGGTCCGGAAGTAGGCGGTCCAGCCTCCGTACCCACCCCTCTCGTAGAACAAGTCATCCAGGTCAAGTCGTGCCCGGCGGTGCGCCAGGCTGCTCACGTTCACGACCCGCGCCCCCGGTGTGGCGAGGAGCGGGTCGATCAGCCTGCCCGTCAGGGCGAAGTGTCCAAGGTGGTTCGTCCCGACCTGACGCTCGAAGCCGTCCTCCGTCTCCGTGTACGGCCCGCCCATTACCCCGGCGTTGTTCGCCAGCACATCAAGGCGGCAGTAGCGCTCCCCGAACTCCGTGGCGAAGCGCTCCACGGAGGCGAGGCTGGCCAGGTCGAGCAGCATCAGCTCAGCCTTCGCCTCGGGAATCTCTGTCTGGATCGCGTCGAGGGCGCGCTGTCCCCGCTCCTCTGAGCGGCAGGCCAGAACTGTTTCCGCGCCCTTGCGGGCAAGCTCCCTCGCCGCCTCGAGCCCGATGCCGCTGCTCGCGCCGGTCACCACCACGACCTTCCCCGTCAGGTCGGGGATGTCGTCGGCGGTCCACTTGTCACGATTCGGCATCGCCTCAGCCTGTTCCGCGTCTCGGGGCCTGCTGGAGCGGGAGACGAGGATCGAACTCGCGACATCCTGCTTGGAAGGCAGGCGCTCTACCGCTGAGCTACTCCCGCTCGCGGCCTCCGCGATTGTAGCAACCGCTGCCCTTCCGCCCCTCCCGAATGTGGGAAGCGCACCCCCGATCGGGTAGCCTTGGCCCAACGACATCCGTTTTCGGGAGAAGGCCATGACGACGATGGAAGAAGCGATCCGCGAGCAACTGAAGCTCGCCATCGAGCCCCAGGAGTTCGATAGCCCCGAGTACATCAAGGATCCCTTCCCCCTCTACAAGCGCCTCCGCGACCACCACCCCGCCTACCAGGACCGCTTCCACAAGAACTGGGTCATCACCCGCTACGACGACATCGTCGGTGTCTTTCAGAACAACGAGGACTTCGACCGTGCCGAGTACGACCCCAGGGGCGAGTACGAGTTCGGCAAGAAGCACGTCTTCGGGCCGAATATCCTCGAGTACGGCAATAGCGACGAGCACCGCTTCCTGCGCAACGTCGTCGCCGACCAGTTCGTCGGGAACCGCCTGCAGACCTTCCTCCCCTTCATCGAGGAGATCGCCCGCGAGATGATGGGCAAGATCTGGGCGAAGTCGGCCGACGACATCGCCCAGGGCTTCGCCGAGGCGGGCGAGGTCGAGCTGATCAGCCAGTTCACGACCCAGTTCCCCATCCGCGTGATCTCCAACATGCTCGGCCTGCGCTGGTACCAGCACCTCATCGAAGGCCTCGGCTTCGGCGGCGAGCACCTCGCTCGCGGCCTGCAGGCCCGCAACGAGATGTGGGACTACCTCGACCCGCTCATCCGCCGCGCCGAGGACGCCCCCGGCGAGGACCTCGTCTCGCGCATCGTGCACGCCGAGTTCCGCGGCCAGCGCATGAACGCCGACGAGATCAAGGGCTTCATCGCCCTCCTGCTCGCGGCCGGCGGCGACACCACCGACAAGGCCATCGCGCTCATGTGGTACCACATGCTCTACACCCGCCCCGACCAGTTCGAGGAGGTCAAGAAGGACCCCAGCCTCTGGACCAACGTCTTCACCGAGATGATGCGCTACGACCCCGTCGTGCACTTCCAGTACCGCCACACCACGCGCGAGGTCAATCTGCACGGCGAGGTCATCCCCGAGCGCGCGAGCATTACCTTGCTCCTCGGCGCCGGTAACCGCGACGAGCGCGTCTTCAAGGACCCCGACACCTTCGATATCTTCCGCGACGACCTGCACATGGGGCGCGAGCTGCGCTCGGGCCGCTACCCCGACGGCAAGCACGGCCACCTGGGCTTCGGCATGGGACAGCACTTCTGCATGGGCTACGCCATGGCTCGCCAGGAGGCGATCATCGCCTCCACCCGCCTGCTGGAGGCGATGAAGAACCCGCGACCGAAGTTTGAAACCCACCCCGGCATCACCTCGCCGACGCTCGGCGCGGGCGGCTTCCGTTCACCCGTCGAGCTCTGGGTCCAGTTCGACGCGGACCAGGACGCCGGGCAGTAACAGGGGGAACCCGGTGGCGCACGACCTGGAAGTCATCGCCCGCAAGGGCGACGGCGAGTCAGCGAACCCCCCGCTGCTCTTCGTCCACGGGTCGTGCCACGCCGCGTGGTGCTGGGACGAGCACTTCCTTGGGTTCTTCGCCGAGCAAGGCTACGACGCCTATGCCCTCAGCCTGCGGGGCCACGGCGAGAGCGGCGGCGGCGAGCGCCTCCGTTGGACCTCCATCGCCGACTACGTGGCCGATGTCGGGCAGGTGGCAGGCGAACTGCCCCGGCCGCCCGTTGTCATCGGTCACTCCCTGGGCGGCTTCGTCGTTCAGAAGTACCTTGAGAAACACGACGCGCCTGGAGCCGTGCTCGTCGCGCCCGCGCCCCGGCGGGGAATGCTCCGTGCGGCCGTTCGCTGGTCCCTGCGGGATCGGTGGCCGTTTCTCAAGTTGTGGCTCACGATGGAGCCATACGCCCTCTTCTCCACGCCGGAGCGATGCCACGCCCTCTTCTTCTCGCCCGACATGGACAAGGACACCGTGCGCCGCTACTGGGCTCGCCTGGGGCCCGAGTCATTCCGCTCCTGGATGGAGATGCTCGGCCGTCCTCCCGACGCCACCCGCATCCGGGGCACCCCAATGTTGATCCTCGCAGCGGCCAACGACCGCCTCATCCCGGAAGCTGCGCTCAGGGACACGGCCGAGGACTACGGCGCCGAGCTCACCCTGCTCCCGGACATGGCCCACGACCTGATGCTGGAGGACAACTGGGGCCAGGCCGCTGAGGCCATGCGCGACTGGCTGCTCCGCACGCTTGGGACTGCCCCTCCCCGCCAACCCGTCTGATCGGTCGCCCTGTAGACTCACGCCAGCCCGCCTCCCGAGGTATGCGATGACGCTCAGCATCGACGAGGTCGACCTTTTCTCCCCCGACACGCAGGAGGACTGGTTTCCTTCCTACCACGCCATCCTCGACCAGGCGCCCGTCTACCCCATCCCCGGCAGGGACATGTATCTCGTCTCGAAGTTCGAGGACATCGCCTGGATCGTGCGCAACCCGGATCGCTTCCCCCACGCCGCCGGTAGCAGCCACAACCTCCTGATGAGCGATGAGGCCAAGGCCTACCACGCGGAGAACGGCTACCCCCGCTCCCAACCTCTCAGCACCAATCCACCCGAGCACCGGCGCTACCGGGAGCTCGTCGACCCCTTCTTCTCCCCCGCGGGCGCGACCCGCCAGCGCGAGATGATCACAGAGACCATCGAGGAGCTCGTCGACGAGATCGTAGCCAGGCGCCAGGTCGAGTTCGTCCAGGAGTTCGCCGTGCCTTTGCCGGTGCGGGTCATCACGCGCATGCTCGGATTCCCTTTGGAGGACATCCCCCAGCTCCGCATCTGGTCGAACGCCTGGGTCTTGGTGTTCAAGATGGGCCTCACCCACGAGGAGCAGATGTACGCCGCCGAGCGGGGCGTCGAGTTCCAGAAGTACATCGAGGGCTTTATCGATGAGCGCCGCGCCAACCCCGGCGAGGACGTGCTCTCCCATCTCGCCGCACGTGCCCTGTACGCGGGCGAACGCCCCCTCAGCAACGCGGAAATCGTCGGCATCATCAGCCACCTCTACATCGGTGGGAACGAGACCACGACCTTTGCCCTCACCTCCGCGCTCTGGCTGCTCACGCAGGATCCCGCCCTCTGGCAGCGGCTCAAGGAAGACCGTTCACGCGTGCGGTTCTTCGTCGAGGAGACGCTGCGGCTCGAATCACCCACGCAGGGTCTCTTCCGCGTTACCGTCCAGGACGAGGAGTTGCGCGGCGTGAAGATCCCCGCCGGATCGGTACTCCATCTGCGTTTCGCCGCCGCCAACCGCGACGCCGACGAGTTCTCCTGCCCCGACGACCTCGACCTCGAGCGTCCGAACGCCGCCAAGCACGTCGCCTTCTCCCAGGGCGAGCACATGTGTCCCGGCGCCGGCCTCTCTCGGCTCGAACAGAACATAACCTGGGAAACGATGCTCGACCGCGTCGACCGATTCGACCTCGTGCCCGGCGCCAACGACTTCACTCACCTGCCCGGCTTCGTTCTGCGCGGCCTCAAGGAACTCCACGTCACGCTGACGCCCGTGGCGTAGCGGTGGGCTACAGGTTCGCGACGAGCCAGCGATGCACGTCCGCGCATCGCATCAGTTGCTCCGCGCACCGCGGCGCGAACTGCGCGTCATCTACGTCGTCGGGAAACGACTGCGCCCACCGCACCTGCAGCCACTTGCAGCGAAGCAGGTCGGCGCGCGGATGGTCCGCCGCGTAGGGCTTCGGGACGCGCTTGTAGTCCATGCCCGCGACATCCGCGCCCGTTTTCGCGACCAACGCCGCGGCCGCCGAGGCTAGGGGTGCGCCGGTCGCCTCGGCGTCGATGACCTCTCGCCAGCGCTCGATCGAGGGCAGCATCGCGCCCGTCGCGAAACCCACTTCGTCCGCCGCCAGCCGCACGAAAAGCGTCGGCGCCATCTTCTTGTCCTCGCCCTCCCACCAGCGGAAGAGCAGGTGGTCCTTGTAGGGCGTCTTGTCGGCGGAGAAACGGATGTCGCGGTTGATCGGCGAGATCGAGCCGTTCACGCGCGGCGCCCCCACGATCGCCGGCGAGAGCTCGTTCTGGAGCTCCGCCGTCACCGCCTCCACGAAGGCCTTCGCCGGCTGTGCGACCAGTGCCTGGTACGCCGTGCGGTTCGCGTCGAACCAGGTCTTGTCGTGCGAGGGCAGCTCCCGCAGGAAGTCCCGCGCCTCTGCTGTGAACGCCGCAGCGGTCACGCGGACTCCCCGCCCACGAACGCCCGCGCCTCATTGAGGAGCGCCTCCCACAATTCGACGTTGCGGCCGGGAATCTGGACCCACTCGCGGAAGCGCCGCCCGGCCGGCGCGAATGGCAGCCCCGTACCGTCCGCCATGAGCTCATCCACTCGGCTGGCCGGGATCTTCACGATCAGGTCGCCTGTCCCCCGCTCCAGCGTTGCGAAGAACGCCCCACCCGTGCGCAGGCAGCGGAAGCCCATCATGGTGCCCTCCTCCGCCTGCCCCATGGCGAGGAGCGGCTCCGCCAGCTCCCAGAAGAGCGCGTCATCGATCCTGCCATCGGTCATGTCTGCGCCCCCGTGGCTGGGCTCACTGCCCCTCCAGGGCGCGTCTCTGTCCGGGAACCGGAACGGGACGCTCCGCGCGGTCGCCCCGAAATCTGGGGATCGTGTCGCGCCAGCGCAGACGCATGTCGTAGGCCGCCAGCGGCGCCAGCAGGATCGCCGGCAGGATGATGATCGCCTCGACCCCCACCGCGTACACCAGGGCCGCGTCCTGCGTTTCGCCCAGCGCCACGAGCGCCTCCTTCGCGAGGAAGGCGAGGCCGACGCTCGCCTGCGCGAGCGGGATGCCGGCGCCGATGTTCGCCGCCGCCACCACGAATATGTGCACGAAGAAGTTGAGGCTGATTCCCAGCGAGGCCGCCACTGCCCAGTAGAGGAGCGCCTCGCTCAGCCAGATGGCGATGGACAGCCCGAGCACGTTCCCCGTCTGCGAGCGGCTCTGGACCGACCCGAGCCCCCGCAGGAAGGGTGTGATTCGCGGATTTGCGAGCAGGCCCCGCCAGCCGATCGCCGATACCGGCTCGCCCCGGGCCCGCGTGGCGAACCACGCGAGCGCGAGCCCCGCCGGCGTGCCGAAGAGCATGAACGCTCCGAGTCCGGTGAAGCCGTTGCCGATCGTGAGGGTCGCCAGCGCCACCGCCATCAGGAGGGCGAACACGAACCCGTCCATGATCCGTTCGAGCGCCTCCGCCCCCAGCAGCTCAAGACGACCGATGCCGAACTTCCGCGCCGTTACCTGGATCATGAGCACGTAGCCCAACCCGAACGGCAGCGCCATGTTCGCTGCCTGCCCGAGGATGACGCGCGGGAACGCCCGCCTCGTCGTGACGCTCTTGAGGTGCTCCACCAGGATCCGCCACCGAATCGCCCGCAGCCAGTAGCGTGCGAAGAACACGAGCGCGATGGGGACGAGGTAGCGCACGTCGGCCTTCGCCAGCGTCCGCCCCACGTCGCCCAGGTTCACGTCGCGCAGCAGCAGCCACACGAGTAAGAGGCTGATGCCGATGCCGACAACCAGCCGGAGCGGCTTCGCGAATCGCCCAAGCGACACGCATCCCTCCACGGTCGCGGGGCGCTTCCGGGCCTCCCCGCGGCAGGCGCGCCTATTGTGAACATTCGAACGGGCTCTGGGTAGGGTGTACTCGCACCCACCGGAAATCTCGCTGGGGACTACTCGCTGGGCGAGGCCGGCTCCGGCAGTTCCTCGATCTGGTCGAGCACCGCCTCGTCCGCGTCGCCTTCACCCTTGCCCTCCCCGCTGGAGCTGACGCCGAACGCCTCCGCGAAGCGCCGGTACGACTCCAGCGAATCGCCGTACTTGCGGTGGCCCGCCGTGTGCCAGGCGCTCGCCAGCAGCAGCGTGTCCCGCCGCGACGAGGTCGAGTGGCCGTAGTCCTCCGCCAGGCAGAGCCCGATCTCCTGGTTGTGGGGGTCGTTGCCGTGCTTCACGGCGGCCGTTGTCAGAACGCGAAGCAGCGGCGAGCGTCCGTAGCCGGAGTCGAGGTACGCCTGCGTCCAGGCCACGCTCTCGGGGGGATTGAGGCCCATGAGCGCGTCGTCCAGCCGCGACAGCAGCTGGTCGCCCGAGAGCGACTCGAACCCCATGGGGGGCGACACCAGCGGCCGCCCGTGACCCTTCAGATTCGCGATCCAGCGCGCCGCCTGGTTGACGAACGATCCCGCCACGAACAGCAGCTTTGTGCGGTGCGGGTGGTCAAAATTGTCGTAGAACCAGCGAACGGTATTCGTGTATTCGTAGGCGTGCTGCGGCATCGAGAACTCGTCCGGCACGACCGTCTCGAGCACCACATTCGCCGCCGCCACCTGGATCGTGTCCAGGATCTGGCGCGGCCCCCGCCCCGCCAGCAGGAGCGCGACGAGGTGCTCGATGTAGTCCGGCTCCGGCATCGTCGTGAGCGCCCGGATCAGCCCCTCCGCCTCTGGCTCCGAGAGCGGCGCCTGGTTCGCGAACAGCTCGGTGTCGCGATTCACCCCTGGTGTCGGGTCGATCGAGGAGGTCGGAAGCTCTTCCCGCAGCCGGTAAATCTCGACCTGGCAGGCCATCTCGTACTCGGAGTGCCAGCGCGGCCCCACGGCCACATCGAGCACACCCGCGTAGAGGACGTGGTGCGCGTTCTCCCAGCCGATCGCCTGTCCCAGCTCGACTGTGGCGCGCGCGCGGTAGGCCTTGTGCCCGGTCGTGTACGAGCGGTTGTAGAGCAGCCGCCCCTGCACGTCGATGAGCCCCGCGAACACGAGCTGCGCGAGCAGTTCCTTGCGCCGGCTCGTCTCCTCGAACAGCCCGAGGAAGACCCGGTAGGCGCGAATCACCTCGCCCTGCTCCACGAGCGTGAGCCACTCGTTCAGCCGCTCCTCGAAGGCGCCCTCAAGGTGGAGCGGCTCCTGGTCGGCCCAGTGAGCCTCTGGCGGAGGCGGTTCCACGCCCGGCACGGCCTTGTAGGTGCGCCGGCCGTAGTGTCCCGGCATCCGCCCGATGAGCTGGTTCCACGGGTCGAGGCCCGTGGGCACGTACCAGAGCGTCTGCGCAAGGGGCAGGTGCTGCAGTTCGGGCGGGAGATAGCGGGGCAGATTGAGGCTCGTGCGTGAACTCAGCAGGCAGTGGTCGTTGTTGACGAAGCGCAGCACCCCGCTGTCGACGCGCTGGTGGTAGGGGACGTTCGTGTAGGGCGCGTGCGTGCGCACGGTCTCGCTGATGATCTCGGTGGGTTCGCGGCCCGCCTCCAGCAGATCCAGCAACGTCTGCCGCACCGCCAGCTGGTCGCGCCCGAGGATGTTCTCTCCGAGCTGGGAGAAGAGCCGGTCGGCTTCCCTGTCGCGTGTTGCCGTCGCCGTCATCGCGAGCCTCCTACGACTGGCCCGATTATAGGCGCGTCCGCTAGCTCGCCGCCGAGGCGGCGGGCTCGCCTTCGTAGCGACCGTCGCGCGCGAGGCCGTTCAGCCTCGCCCGCTCGATGAAGGCAGCCTGTGCGGCGGACTCGTTCTCGACCTTGCCGCCCCACGCCGCCAGCGCCGGCGCCTGCAAGCCGCGCCCGTAGGAGAAGCTCAGCGCCCACGGCTTCTCGCCGGCGGCGGTGTTGATTGCGTTCAGATTCTCCGTCGAATCCACCGCCGACTGCCCGCCGGAGAGGAAGTTGATCGTCGGCACCGCCGCCGGTACCGCCCGCCGGAAGACGGTCAGCGTCGCGTCGGCGACTTCCTCGGGCGAGGCCTTGCGGCCGCTCTCGCTGCCGGGCAGGACCATGTTCGGTTTCAGCACGATCCCTTCGAGCAGGACGCGGTGGCGGTCAAGCGCCGCGAAAACCGCGTGCAGCACGGCCTCGGTCACCTCCGCGCAGCGCTCGATCGTGTGGCCGCCGTCCATCAGGACTTCCGGCTCGACGATGGGCACGACCCCGGCTTCCTGGCAGATGCGCGCATAGCGCGCCAGCACTTCGGCGTTCGCGGAGATGGCGAGGGCGCTCGGCAGGGTGTCGGTGATGTTGTAGACCTCGCGCCACTTGGCGAAGCGCGCGCCCTGCTCCTTGTACCCCTCGAGCCGTCCCGCCAGCCCGTCGAGCCCCTCGGTGATCAGGTCGCCCGGGGCGCCTGGCAGGGGCTTTGTGCCCTTGTCGACCTTGATGCCGGGCACCACGCCGGCCGCCGCCGCCACCTCGGGAAGGGGCGTGCCGTTGCCGTCTGCCTGCCCCAGCGTTTCCTCGAACAGGATCACCCCGCAGATGTACTCACCGATGCCGGCCGTGGTCAGCAGCAACGATCGGTAGGCGCGCCGGTTCTCCTCGGTCGATTCCGCGCCGATCGAGTCGAAGCGGCGCTTGATCGTGCCCGTGCTCTCGTCCGCGGCAAGGATGCCCCTGCTCGGTGCTACCAGGTCCGCGACGGTCTGCCGAAGTACGCCTTCGTCCATGTCTTCCCCCTGCTCTGGGTGGCTTCGATGGGCCAATCTTACTCGCGTCTATCGGAGCCGCTATCCGGCTGGCCCACTCGTCATAACCCTGGGAGAACCGTGTGAATCGTTCGCGCGCGGAAGACACCTTCTTGAGGCTAGCAAACGGGGAGGAGCCGTGGAGAGGGCTTCGTTCAGGCAGCCGTCTGGCGGCGGCCCCGGAGCCAGTTGAGGAAGGCCTGCACCCTCGGATTCGGGCCCTTGTCGGCGCTCCCGGAATCCTCGATCTTGGCGAACCCGCGGCCGCAACTCTGGCAGTAGCCGTAGACGTTCAGGTTCTCTCGCCCACAGGCTGGACACTTCTTCATGGCGCAAGTCTAGCCTGCCCGTCCGCCTCGGGCACGGCTGGGGTCATTGTTCGCACGGATCGGGGCAAGCACACTGGAAGCACTACCGCCGGGAGTGCCCCACGTGAGTCTTGATCCTGTCCGCGACATCATGCCCCTCGTCATCGAGTCCGATGGACGCCGCGAGCGCGCCTACGACATCTACTCGCTCCTCCTCAAGGAGCGCATCGTCTTCCTCGGCACGCCGATCGACGCGATGGTCGCGAACATCATCATCGCCCAGCTTCTCTACCTCGACCGCGAGGACGACCAGAAGGACGTGACCCTCTACGTGAACAGCCCCGGCGGCAGCGTCACGGCGGGACTCGCCATCTACGACACCATGCAGCTCATCCGCCCCGACATCGCCACCGTCTGCATCGGGCTCGCCGCGAGCATGGGTACCGTGCTCCTCACCGGCGGCACGAAGGGCAAGCGCACCGCCCTCCCCAACGCCACCGTCCACCTCCACCAGGTGATGGGCGGCGCCGAGGGCCAGGCCTCCGACATCGAGATTCAGGCCAGGGAGACTCTCCGCCTCCAGGCCATCCTGCGAAACATCATCCACGAGCACACGGGCCAGCCGATGGAGCGCATCGAGCACGACACCGACCGCGACTTCTGGCTCGATCCGCAGGCGGCCAAGGAATACGGCCTCATCGACGAAATCCTGGAAGGCCCCGCCGCGGCGGCGGTCAGCGCCAACGGCGCCGCCGAGGCGACCAAGAGCTAGGCCGGCGTTTCCGGCTCGATTCGCGTGAGTCCGCCCATATAGGGCTGGAGCACCGTGGGCACGGCGACGGAGCCGTCCGCCTGCTGGTAGTTCTCGATGATCGCGATCAACGCGCGTGGTGCGCCCAGTCCCGATCCGTTCAGCATGTGGGGGAAGCGAGGGCGCGCGTCCGCCGAGGGCCGGTAGCGCACGTTCGCGCGGCGCGCCTGGAAGTCAAGCGTGTTGGAAACCGAGCTCACTTCCAGCCATTCCTCAACACCCGGCGACCAGAGTTCGACGTCGAAGCTCTTGGCGTCCTTGAAGCCGGTGTCGCCCGCACAGAGATGGAGCAGGCGGTACGGGATCTCCAGAGCCTCGGCCAGTCCGCAGGCCCGCGCCAGCATGCCTTGCAGCTCATCCTCGCTGCTCTCCGGCTCGCAGAACACAAACATCTCGACCTTCTCGAACTGGTGCAGCCGCTTCAGCCCGCGGGTGTCGCGCCCCGCGCTCATCTTCTCGCGGCGGAAGCACGGCGTGTGCGCGACGAGCCGCTGGGGAATCGCTTCCGGCGGCAGGATCTCGTCGCGGTACAGGTTCGCGAACGGCGCCTCCGCCGTGGGCACGAACAGGTAGTCTTCCTCCGTGTCCTGGTACAGGTTCTCGCGGAACTTGGGCAGGTGGCCGGAGGCGAAGAGCGACTCCTCCGTGAGCATGTAGGGCAGGTAGTGCTCTACGAACCCGGCGTCCACGTGCGAATCGATCATCCACTGGATCATCGCCCGGTGCAGCCGCGCGATGCCCCCGCGCAGGACGAAGAAACGCGATCCTGACATCTTGGCACCGCGCGCGAAGTCGATCCCGTCGAGGGTTTCCCCCACCTCCCAGTGCGGGCGCGGCTCGAAGTCGAACTCGCGCGGCGCCCCGACCGTCTTCACGGTCACGTTCTCGCTCTCGTCAACGCCGGGCGGCGTGGAGGGGTCGAGGATGTTGGGTACTTCGTAGAGCGCTTCCCGCAGGTTGGCCTCCGCCTCCCGCAACTGCGCCTCAAGCCCATCGAGCCGCTCGCCGAGGCCGCGCGCCGCGGCGATGCGCTCCGCGCGCTCGTCCGCGTCTTTCGTCGCGCCGATCGCCTTGCTGGCGGTATTGCGCTCCCCCCGCAGCCCCTCGACCTCGCCGATGAGGGCGCGCCGCTGCTCGTCGAGGGCGAGGATCTCGTCGATCGGCGCGTCTGCGCGGCGCGCCGCCAGGTCGCTTCGGACCCGGTCCACGTTCTCCCGGATGAACTGGGCGCTCAGCATCGCGCCTCCGCCTCCGCCTCCGCCACCGCCACCGCTTCCAGCGCCCTCACTCCGAGCAGTCGCACGTCTTCGGCCACGGGCACGAGCGTACCATCGGGCGCGGGCAGCGAAAACGCGTCCGCCAGCGCCTCGCGTTCCACCCACCGGCAGGGCCCCTGCGGGATCGGCGCCTCGAAGTCGACCGCCTCGACCGCGCGGGTGAAGTAGACGTGGTCGATGTGCTGATGGAAGGGCTGGTCCTCCCGCTCGATGTTCTCGATGAGGATGACCACGGGGGGTGGCTTCACCTCCGGACGGGTGACGACTAGCAGGTCGGGCGGCGGGATGACCTCCACCTCCAACCCGGATTCCTCTAGCGCCTCGCGACAGGCCGTCTGCACGGGATCCTCGTTCGGCTCGCTGTGGCCCCCGGGCGGAAGCCACATCCGCAGCTTCGCGTGCCAGAGGAGCAGTGTGCGGCCGCCGGCCACCACGTAGGCCGTGCTGGTTGCGTGCCGCTCCAGCACGGCGGTCACTCGTCGTCCCGCCGCGGGAGGCTGCGGTGCTGCGGGAAGAGGATGACCTCGCGGATGCTCGTCTGCCCCGTCAGCAGCATGACCAGCCGATCGATGCCGAAGCCAAGGCCGCCTGCCGGTGGCATCCCGTGCTCCAGCGCCAGCAGGAAGTCCTCGTCCGCCAGCTCCACCTCGTCGTCGCCCGCGAGCCGCAGAGCCTGTTGCGCCTCGAAGCGCTCGCGCTGGTCCACCGGATCGTTCAGCTCGGAGTAGGCGTTCGCGAACTCGAATCCGCCCACGAACGCCTCGAAACGCTCCACCAGTCTCGCTGCTCCCGCCTTTCGCTTCGCCAGGGGCGAGAGCTCGATGGGATAGTCCAGCAGGAAGGTCGGCTGGATCAGGTGCGGCTCCACCAGGGCGCTCGCCGCGATATCGATCAGCTTCCCCCGGCCCGCTTCCGAGGGGGCATCCAGCCCCCGCCGCCGCAGCTCCTCGCGCAGCGCCTCCGTCTCGCCAAATGCGTCCAGGTCGAAGTCGCCGTACTCGCGCAGGGCGTCGTGGTAGGTGATGCGCCGCCACGGCGGGCTGAAGTCGATCTCGCTCCCGCCGAAGGACACGGTCGTCGTTCCCAGTACCTCCTGCGCCACGTCGCTCACGAGCTCCTCGAGGAGCGTCGCAATCGTGCCGTAATCGCCGTACGCCTGGTAGAGCTCGACCATGGTGAACTCGGGGTTGTGGCGCTGGCTGAAGCCCTCGTTGCGGAAGATGCGCCCCAGCTCGTAGACCCGCTCGAAGCCCCCCACCAACAGCCGCTTCAGGTGCAGCTCCAGGCTGATGCGCAGGGAGCGGTCCTCGCCAAGCGCGTGGAAGTGCGTCTCGAAGGGCCTCGCCGCCGCGCCCCCCGCCTCCTCCTGCAGCACCGGCGTCTCCACCTCCATGAAGCCCCGCGCATCGAGGTTCCGCCGTATTGCCGCCACGATCCGGCTGCGCGTGCGGAACGTATCCCGCACCTCCTCGTTCGCGAGCAGGTCCAGGTAGCGCTGGCGCTGGCGCACCTCCACGTTTGTAAGGCCGTGGAACTTCTCCGGCGGAGCCCGCAGCGCCTTCGTGATCAGTTGCCACGAAGTCGCCCCCACCGTCGCTTCGCCCGTGCGCGTGCGCATGGGCTTCCCCTGAACGGCCACGAAGTCCCCCAGATCGAGCAGCTTCAGACGCTCGTACGCCTCGTCGCCCACCACGTTGCGGCGGACCAGCACCTGCAGGCGCCCGCTCCCGTCCAGCACGTCCAGGAAGCTCGCGCGACCCATCCCCCGCTGCGCCACCACCCGCCCGGCGACGGCCACGGCGTCCAGGTCGGGCTCCTCCCCGTCGCCCACCCCTTCGAGTAGCGCGCTCACCTCCGCGTTCGTGTGCGTCCGCTCGATACGTGGTGGATACGGGTCAAGACCAGCGGCGCGCAACTGGTCGGCGCGGTCGATGCGCTGGGCGCGTAAGCCCTCGGCAGTCGTCCCTTCCGGGGCTGCTTCCTGTTCTTGCGTGCCCTGTTCCTCGTCCATCCTCGTCGTGTTCCCCTCTTCCGTAGCAAAGAGGCCGCCGGTCGGCGGCCCTCTCCGGCAATAGCCGTGGCGCCGCCCTCTCAGTCGATAGCAAGGACCTTCAACGTGATGATGCCACTCGGGACCTGGATATCCACTTCGTCGCCCTTCGAGCGTCCCAGCAGGGCGGCGCCGATGGGCGATTCGTTGGAGATGCGGCCCTCGGCGGCGTTCGCCTCCGGCGGCCCGACGATCTGGTAGTGCAGGGTCTTGCGCCCCTGGCGCACCTTCACGCCGCTCCCCACCACCACGCGGGAGGCGTGATGCGCGCCTTCCTCATCGATGATGACCGCGCGCCGCAGAAGATCCTCAAGGTTGAGAATCTTGCCTTCGAGCAGGCTCTGCTCCTGTTTTGCGTTGTCGTACTCGGCGTCGTTTTGGCTCGTACCAAGCTCGCGCGCCTTGTGGATGTGGTCCGCGACGGTCTTCCGATCGGCCTTCAGCGTCTCAAGCTCCAGTTGGAGCCTGTCGACACCTTCTTTCGTCATCGGCACGGGATCTTGTGGCATGAATTCGTCGCCTTCACGAAACGCGAGCCACCTCCTGGGGAGGGCGCTCGCGGAGCCGACAGTATACCGTACCGGCGTCCGCCCCTTCGCCTTCTCAGGATGTAGGGCGCTCGTGGGCGATAATCGCTTTCGATGTTGATCCGGTTCCGTCTCAACCGCACGCTCCTGGCTCGCCGCCGGCGCTCCGTACCTGCGGGGCGAGCGCTGTGATTCGGCCAGGCGGCCGCCGGGGCTACGCCGGTGGGACCGTGCAGAGCTCGACCTTCGCCAGCGGCGGGAGCCCCTCGCCCGTACGCATCCTCGTGCTTGCCGCCATCGCCATCGCGGTGCTCGTTGTTGGTGGGCTGGTCTGGTTCTTCTTCGGCCGGGGCCCCGCCGAGTGCACTGACGCCTACTGCCAGACCACCGCCGCCGGGATCGACATCCCTCCGGACTTCGAGCTGCATAGCAAGCTCCTGGCCCGCAATCCCGACGCCGAACCCCTGCCCGATGGCTTCGACCTTCGGATCACGATTCCACTTGAAGTTCCCACGACCGATGACCGCGGCCTCAGCTTCTACGGCTACAGCAGTGAGAGCCAGATATGGGAGCCGGTGGCGAGCGTCCTCCTTGATGAGACGGGCGAGCGGGCAACGGGGGAGTTCGCCGATCCGCCCCCCTACCTCGCCGTATTCCGGCGGCTGAACGAGGGTCGTCAGGTGGTCGCCTATCTGGAGCCGGGTGAGACCCTCCACTCCACCGCCGCCCTCCTCGCCACGGTTGTTCACACGCTCGACTTCACCCCCGCCAGCGACGGATCGCTGCTGGGGCAGCCCAGTCCCCGGCCCGCCACCACCGCGGTGCACTACCCCGTCATCTCAGCCTCCGCCGCGCTCGATGGCTCCGTGCCCAATGTCGACAACATTCTCTCGACAGGTGCCGACCGCACGAACCACGTCCGCCAGATCCTCCAGCGCGTGGCCGCCCACCGCCTCGCCGGAGTCGACATCGCCTACCTCGACCTGCGCGCCGACCACCGAACGTCGTTCACCCTCTTCGTCTCCGAGCTGGCCGAGGGACTGCACGCCCAGGGCAAGTCCCTCACCCTGACCCTGCCGGCGCCCCAGAAGGCCATCGATCGCATCGACGAGGGGGCCTACGACTGGGCCGCTCTCGGTCAGTCCGCCGACCTCATCAAGATCGCGCCCATTCGCGACCAGAGCACCTACCGTCTCCACATGCCCGACCTCCTTGAGCACATCACCACAGCCGTCGATCCCGGCAAGATCATCCTCACGATTACGCCCTACGCCTCCGAGAAGTCGGCGGACGGCCTGCGCTTCCTCAGCCTCACCGAGGCGATGACCATTGCGAGCAAGCTCGCCATCCGTGGCGAGAGCGTGACGGCCGGCAGCGATATCCAGATCGTGGCCGTTAACATCGACCGCGACGAGGGCCTCAGCGGCCTGCGCTGGCAGCCGGAGACCGCCACCGTCGCCTTCACCTACAAGCTCAACGGCGGCCGCACCGTCTGGATCGAGAACGTCTTCAGCGCGGGGTTCAAGCTCGAGTTCGTCAGCGTCTTCAACCTCGGCGGCCTCGCCGTGGAGGACTCCAGCGACAATGTCTTCCTGGGCAATATCTGGAGCGCCGTTGAGCCGTTCGTGGCCTCGGGGCAGCCGGTGCTGTTGCAGCCCAGTCACGCCCATCTGCTGCCTGACTGGAGGGTCACTGCCGGGAGTCTCGTGGGAGGAGATCGCGGTCTCGTGACGTGGCAGACGCCACTGGAAGCTGGCTCCTACACCGTGACACTCATGCTCAGCGACGGCGTCGAGCGCTTCGAGAGCCGCATCGTGGTGGGCCTGCAGGCAATCGAAGCCGAAGCGGAAGCCTCCGCGGAGACTCCCTGAGTGCCGCAGACTCGCGTTCGCGTTACTGGCGGAGAATTGCGTGGCTTTCAGCTGGCCGAGCCCGGAGGCGCCCGCCTCCGCCCCACCAGCGCGCGTGTGCGCGAGGCTATCTTCAACGTCCTTGCCGCCCGTATTGAGGATGCCTCCGTGCTCGACCTCTTCGCGGGCACGGGAGCGCTCGGGATCGAAGCGCTCAGCCGCGGGGCGAGCCGCGCGGTCTTCGTCGAGAATCACCGGGGCTCGGCCCGCGCCATCGTGCAGAGCCTCGCCCGCGCCCATCTGGCGGAGAGCGGCTCCGTCGTACGGGGTGCGCTCCCAGGGGCGCTCGACTCCCTTGACGGGCCCTTCGACCTCATCTTCCTCGACCCGCCCTACGACTCCGACCAGGCGTCGCCCACGCTCAGTGTGCTTGGCCCGCTCCTCACTCCCGGCGGTCTGGTCGTCTATGAGCACCGGAGTCGATACAATCCGCCCGAACGCCCGCTCGGCCTCACGTTGACCGATCGGCGGGTCTACGGCGATACGGCCGTAGCGTTCTTCGTGACGTTGGAGGGTGCATGAGAATCGCGATTTTCCCGGGTGCGTTCGATCCCGTGACCAACGGGCACCTCGATCTCGTCACGCGCATGACCGGCCTCTTTGATGAGGTCATCGTGGCTGTCATCCGGGGGCGCGAGAAGAGCGCCATGTTCACCTGCGAAGAGCGCATCGAACTCTTCCGCGAGGCGGTGAAGGACATTCCCAACGTCGCGGTCGAACAACTGGAGGGCCTCACCGTCGAGTTCGCCAAGCAGCGCGGCGCCTGCGCCATCGTCCGCGGGATCCGTGGCGGCGGCGACTTTGAGTACGAGTTCGACATGGCGCTCATGAACCGCAAGATGGCCCCCACCATCGAGTCCGTCTACCTGATGACGAACCACGAGTACATCTACGTGAGTGCGAGCCGCGTACGCGAGGTTTCCCACCTCGGCTACGACGTCGACGGCCTGGTGCCCGACCACGTCCGCACCGCCATCCGCGAGCGCGTCGGGTTAGACGGCTAGCCCGCGGGCGAGGCCCACACGGTGGAACTCCTCGAAATTATCGCCAGTCTCGAGTCACTCGTTGTGCAGGCGCGCCGCCTCCCCGTGGGAGGCAACCTCGTCATCGAGCGCCGCGCCATCCTCGACCTTGTCGACCAGCTGCGGCTCGCCGTCCCCGACGCGATTCGGCAGGCCGCGCAGGTGCTCGAGCAGCGCGAGCAGCTCCTCCGCGACGCCAAGGAGCACGGACAGGCCGTAATCGAGGAAGCGGAGCGGCAGCGGGCGCAACTCGTGAGCGAATCGACGCTCGTGCAGGAAGCCGAGAAGCGCAGCCAGGAGATCATCATGGATGGCGAGGCGCGCGCTCGTCAGACGGTCGCCGATGCCGACGCAACCGCCGCCGCCCACCTGAGCGAGGCCGCCCAGGCCGCCGCCAGCCAGCTCCAGGACGCGGATCGCTACGCGGTCTCCGTCCTCGAACGGCTCCAGGCCGACATCCGCGGCGTTCTCGAAGCGCTCGACCGCAGCAGCGAGAGCCTGCGCAAGTCCCGCTGATCCCGGCTCGCGGTCGGGATCCCTACCCCGTCGTGATGGCCTCGCCCACAGCCTTGTGCGTGATGCCCCCGTGTGAGGCTGCCCAGCGCGCTCGTGCGTCGCGCAGGATCAGCACCTGCGGCGACTCGTGCTTCACGCCCGTGCGCGTCTCGACCGAACGCGTCAATTCGCGCCCCTCGGCCACGTCGATGAGGGCGACCTCGCCCTCCATCAGGGACATCTCGTCGTAGGCGCGGCTGGAGATGGGGCACCAGTAGTCATGCAGGAAGAGCACGATGTCGCCCTCGCGGGAGCGCTCGAAGCAGGCGTCGAGCTCCGCCATATCGCTTACGTTCTGAAAGTCCTTCGCGCCCACGGGCGACCCTCCTCGCCCCGCACCGGGGGCGCGCCTTCACGATAGCAGGAGCGCGGAAGTCGGGCGCTCAGGGGCGGCGCGCGATCGCGTAGGTGGCCCGTCCCGCCGCCGCCAGTTCTCCCGACTCGTCACGCACCTCGATCGCCACGAACACGGTTGTCCGGCCAGCGCGCAGCACCCGCCCCTCCGCCACCGCCTCACCCCGCACTGCCCGCAGGTACGAAACGTTCAGGTCCGTGGTCGCGTGTCCCGCCCACGTCTCGTCGGCCGGGTCGCGCAGCGTCGCCACCGCGGATCCCGAGGCCGCGTCGATGAGCGAGGCGATCGCCCCGCCGTGCATCACATCGGGGCGGCGCGTGGCGAGTTCGTGGCGCATCGGCAGGCGCAGCGTGACGTGGCCCCGTTCGGCGTCGACGAGCTCGATGCCAAGGAGCGACCAGTACGGGATCTGGCCGGCTGCCACCAGCTCTGCAATCGCTGCGTCCATCGCCTTCCCCCGCCCCGTATACTGCCGCCCGCCAGCGACTCGGTCACGGAGGCAGGCATGGTCACCATCCCCACGGCCGCGGGCGCCATCGAGCATACCGACCTCGGCGCCACTCTCATGCACGAGCATACGTTCATTCGCTCCCCGGGCGTCTTCGAGGCCTGGCCAGAGCTCTGGGACCGCGACGCCGAGGTTGCCAACGCCATTGAGCGCTTCCGTGAGCTCAAGGCCGCCGGCATCGACTCCATTGTCGACCTGACTACGATCGACCTCGGTCGCGACGCAGCGATGGTGGCCGAAGTGGCCCGCCAGGTGGACCTCAACATCGTGATGTGCACCGGCGTCTGGCGACAGCCCTCCAACCTCTTCCGGCAGATGGACAGCGACGCCATCGCCGACCTCTTCGTACGCGACATCGAGCGAGGCATCGAGGGTAGCGACGTGCGCGCCGGCGTCATCAAGCTCGCCACCCAGCCCACCGTCGACGCGGTCAACGAGGTGATGCTGCGCGCCGGCGCTCGCGCCCACCGGCGCACCGGCGTCCCCATCAGCACCCATACCGACGTCTCCACCGAGTCCGGACTCGCCCAGCAGGATGTCTTCGAGAGCGAGGGCGTCGACCTGACGCGCGTCGTCATCGGCCACTCCGGCGACAGTACCGACACCGGCTACCTGAGCCGCATCATGGACCGTGGCAGTGCCATCGGCATGGACCGCTTCGGCATCGATCGCACCCTCGACACCGCCGCCCGCGTCGAGACCATCGCCAGGCTCTGCGAGATGGGCTACGCCGAGGGCATGGTCCTCTCCCATGACACGAACTGCTTCATGGACACCATGCCACGCGCTTCATCGCAGGAGTGGGCGCCCAACTGGCACTTCCTGCACATAACGAACGACGTGCTCCCCGCCCTGCGTGAGCGCGGCGTCAGCGAAGCGCAGATCAACACGATGATGGTGGAGAACCCGCGGCGCTTCTTCTCCCGCCGCGACTCGTACTAGGCGCGCTGGAGCGGCCTTCCGCTAGAAGTCCATACCGCCCATGTCGAGCCCTTCCATGCCGGGCATGCCGCCACCCATGTCAGGCATGCCCGGCATACCGCCACCCATGTCGGGCATCCCGCCAAGGTCGCCGAACGCGTCGTCGGACAGTCCGCCCACGCCGATGATGGCAGCGCCGAAGACGCGGTTCGCCTTCTTCCGGTCGTCGGGGCAGCGAGCGCCCATGCTGGCCTTCGCGCGAGGCCTGTTCTTCTCGAATACGTTCCCGCAGGAGGGGCAGCGGAATTCGTAGATGGGCATGGTCCGGGCTCCTTTTGGCGTGCGACAGAGAGTGCCGGTGATCGTAGCACTCCCTCCCGCCCCGTCGAGGCTGATGCGGCAGCGCCCTGCAGGCGCTACGATCGAAGCTCGCCGGGCCCCCGTAGCTCAGCGGATAGAGTGTCGGCCTCCGGAGCCGAAGGCAGAGGTTCGAGTCCTCTCGGGGGTACCAAGCCTGACTGTAGGTAGAACCGCGTTGGGGAGGGTCAGATTTTCGGCGTCTTGGCCGGGGATGGGGCTGTCTTGGGGCATGGGGATGGTGTAGCGGATGGTTGCCTTGCCGGGGGCGACGGCGACCCCCTTCACGAAAGACCGGATGAACGTTCGAGACTCGGTGAGTGCGCTCTCCCTCAAGTAGGTGTTCATGTCGTCAGCGAAGGCCGTGATGGTCTCCACGTTGTCAAGCATCGCCCGGCGCTCGGAGAGCTGGCCTTCTGACTCTTCCGCAGCGACCTCCAGGCGCTCCTGACGCTCCTGGTGCCGCCGAATGCGGGGAAGGATGTCATTGATCTCCAGGTCGGAGGTCTCGACGGCGTGCCACAACCGGTCCATACGGTTCCGCACTTCGGCGAGTTCTGCCTCGATGCCTTCGAGTTTCTTCCGCTGTTCTCGCGCTACCCCGTCCATCTCCTCAGCGACGAGCCGCACGAGGTTGCGGATATTGTCCTCGGTGAGAATGTTGTCCCGTATCTGGTTGATGATCAGCTGGTCAAACCGCTTCACGTTGAGGCGTGGCGTGGTACACGCTTCGCGGCCTTGATGAACCAGCGACTGGCAGACGTAGTAGGCAAACCGGCCGCTCTTCGCCTTGTGGCCGGTCAGTGGCCGGTCACAGCGCTCGCACCGCACTAGTCCGCTGAGCAGGTAGGGGCTGGCGACGCGTCGGGGATGAGTTTTCACCGGCGCCTTGGAACGCATCAGGTCGGCAACGCACTCGAACTGTTCATGAGAGATGATGGCCGGGAAGGCGTTTTCGACTCTCACTGGCTGGGCGCCGTCCCTGGCGTTTCTTCCCCAAATGAGCGTGCCGGTGTAAGCCTCGTTGGTGAGCACGTAGTGGACCGTCGTCTTTGACCAGCGCTTCCCGGCAGCGGTCGCGATGCCCTCTCCGTTGAGGGTCTTAACGATGTCCAGCGTGCTCTTGCCCGACTCCGCCATGTGGAACATGCGCCGTACGACACCGTCCGCCGGCGGCTTCAGCTCGAGCCGAGGGCGCTTCTTGGCGCCATCTTGGACGGGAACCTTCTTGTAGCCGTAGGGAGCGGAGGTGGAGACCCAGAACCCGCGTGAAGCGGACTCCCGCATGCCCCGCGTGACTTCCTGCGCCAGGTTACCGGAAGTTCAATCGAGACAAAACAATCCGCTACTCGTGGGCCGCGAACTTGCCGTCACTCCGCTGACGGTCCCTCGTTCCACGCGAAGTGGAGCACTGAGACGGGGAGCAATGTCTGTGCGAGGGTGCGAGGCCGAGTCCGTGCGCGCCCTCTTGTCGTGTGGCGCAGCCACTGCCCGAGAGCCATCCGGGAGATGCGGAGGCTCGGGGCGACCACAGACGCCCCCGCTGCAACTATCCGCCCGTGCTATTCTTGGGCTCTGCCTACGCAACGAGGCGCGGGCCGTACGAGGAGCCGGACCGACGGCCGGAAGGCTTGGGAAGGGGAAAGGAGCACAGCGATGCACGAAGAGCGCGACGGCAAGGATGGACCGGAGCGATCGGCGGACCGCGGGGGGCTGGAGAGACTCAGTCAGCAGGAGCTTCAGCGGGCGCTTGGGCGCCTGAACGCAGACATCACAGCCAACCCCGATGACGCGACCGCGCTGTGCGCCAGGGGGCTGGTTCACCGCGAACTGGGAGATGACCGCCGCGCGAAGGAGGACTTCGGCAGGGTCATCGCACTCTCTCCCGGCAACACCGAGGCCCGCCACAACCGGGGACTTGCCAGTGCCCGACTGCAGTGGTTGGGGGGAGACGACGAGGCGAACCGGGACTTCCAGAGGTTCTTCGAACTCGCCCCGGATGAGGCCGAGCCGTTCCTCTGAGGGGACGCTTCCCCCGCAGCTCTTTCGCATCACTGCGCGAACATCGGCTTGACGACCCGCTCGTGCGAAAGGGGTTGCGCCAGGTTCTTCGTGGTACTCACGTTCTGAAGGTGGCTCAACCGGTTGTTGCGCGAGTCCCTCGCTCGCGTTCGCACCCATCATGGTGGGCCTACACGTACTGTACTGCGAACGTTCCGCTGGGCGGTCCTATTGAGGGGAAGGGTCCGCCTACCCAAGGCGGCGGCTGCACCGCCATAGCCCGGCCCGTCCTCTGAAAGGGGAAGCTGGCCAAGGAGGCCGTAGTTGCCGTCCCGGACGCCTACGCCGCTATCCTCTGCCTCCAGGGGATCGCTCCGACGCGGCTGGGCGCGGGTATCGCACGGCGACAACTGCTCTCTGAAAGCAATATGAAGGACGGATGTCCGGCGGGCTCAAGTCAGGCAGTACGACGCGAGAAGCAAGGTTAAGCCATGGGAAGTGTGGTGGTAGCGGTCGCAGCCCTCGCCATCATCGGGTTGCTGTTCGCGGTGGACCCGGGCGGGGTCATCGCCGAAAGCGGCTTTCCCGACTATCGGGCGATGGACTGGCAGCAGCTGACGGCATGGGGCTTCCGAACGATAGGCGTAGTCGCAGCGCAACTGCTTATTGTCGTGCTGTGGCTGTGGCCCAAGCACCGGCCCTCGCAGGCGCTCGAGGGGCATCAGCGCCCACGGTACTCGGGGACCCCGCAGCCCGGTTCAATGCCCGCCGCGGCGGTATCTGCGCTGGACGGCCACGCGATATGGTACCCAGCGATACTGGCCTCCATCATCGAGATGTGCCAGCGCGGCACGCTGCGAATCGAGGCCGTGGGAACGCGGGTCGGCTTCCTCTACCGGCTGTCCCGGCAGG
Source organism: Tepidiformaceae bacterium (assembly GCA_965262975.1). Classification (GTDB taxonomy): domain Bacteria; phylum Chloroflexota; class Dehalococcoidia; order Tepidiformales; family Tepidiformaceae; genus UBA2991. Next base: position 395,068 of record OZ253575.1, read on the forward strand.
GTCCCACACAGTATGACTGGGAGCGAACGATATGCGACGGCCTGCCGTCGCGCTTCACAACGATTGACGCGCTGCATGAAGCGATGAGCAAGCGCAGAGACGCCATCGGTGACCAGCTGGGAGAGTACCTGCAGCAGCGTGGCCTGTTCCATGACAACCCGGTACGAGTAAGGAGGGAGAATACCGGGGACGGGATCGAATGGGCCATGTTGGCCGGGGCTCTGATGGGCGTTGGCAGCGGGCTCTGGACGGCTCTCTGGCTGGCCCAGTGGTGGGCGAGCGCTCTGATCGGCGCGCTCACGGGCCTCGTATATCTGCTGATGGCGACAGAGGTACGAACGGGCATGCTGACGCCAACGCCGGCGGGGGCACGTGAGATAAGCCGGTGGCTTGGTTTGAAAGAGACCCTGACCGGATCTGAACGGACGGGCGCTCAGGACCAATCAGATTCGATGCTGGCCTACGCCGTCGCCCTGGATGTGGCCCAGCCGTGGCTCGGCGTTGCGGTCTCGGCTCCACCGTGGTTCGGATCCGACGGGGCATCCTCCGTACAGGGCGCCGACCGGGACGCGGCCTATTCCGGCTTCATGCACGCTCTGCAGTGGAGCCTGACCGGACGGTCGGGTGACGCGGCGAACGCGGCTGCGGGGCTAGGTTATGAATTAGAGCTCGAACTGCTCGAATTGGAGTCGCCGGATACCGAGGAGCCGGATACCGAGGAGGCTGCGCACCGCGGGACCACCGACGAAACTGGAGAGATTGCGCGTGAGTTGGAGGCGCAGAGCAGTCCTCCGGCAGCCCCGGCAGGGGCGCTGTCGACGGAATATCAGACGCAGTGGTGGGAGGGGCCGGCTGAGGAGGCGAAGGGCGGCGGATGCCTCCGCGGGTGCTTCACATGGGTGGTAAGCACGGTGGGCATAGGGGTGCTGGTCCTGGTCGTCCTGTTCAGCCTCGACGTGGTCTCGCCGCGCGCCAAGCCGTGTCCCCTGGACTCTCCCCGGATCCCGTCGCCCGCGCAGATTGCGGTGGCCAGCGACCTGTTCCGCGATGAGTGCGTGAGGGTCCGCGGCACGCTCGTGTCCCAGGACATCGACGAGCTGCTGCTTGAGGTGGACCGGGACGAGTACGTACAGCGGGTGCGCGTCCGCGGACCTGCGGACGTCTTCGAAGCAACCTCCCCTGGCGACGTGGTGACCCTGGCCGGACGGCTCAGAGTGGAGGAGGACGGGACATACGCAGTCCATTTCGTACCGGATTCCGGGTCGGACCGGGGGTGGTGGCGGAACCTCCGGGAGAACCTCGAAGGGTTGTTCTAAACGGACGAAGGAAAGTCGGGCCCTCCTTTCGACTCTTGAAGGCCCGGAATGCTCTCAAGAGTCCGCTCTCGCCGTCGTAGCAGACCTGATCGCGGCGCTCGCACAACGGGGGCTACCCGTACAGCAGGAGTCACTACTCGTCTCTCAGTGGCTGGCGAAAGCCAGAGCTTGGCGCTCGGGGGACCCTCTCCGGTAGAGAGTGACAGCGGCGTCGGCCCTGCGCGCCGTCAGCGACTCTTGAGCCACGAAGGGAGCATGACGCGCCCCAGCACCGTTGCTCCCCATGCGGGCGGACGGCTCTTCGCAGGAATAAGGTGAGCTTGCGCGTCACGTGCCGGTTGGCGGCAGCGACTCGCCGGTAGTTCCCCGCTTCCTGAGACACCCGTGATAGGCCAACCGACCTGGCTGAGGGAGCGACCGCCCTTCGAGAGCGCCGGCACCCGGTTTCTCACCACCGGAAGAAAGAAGGCCATGACGACGCGCTCGTGCGAAAACGGATGCGCCCCGTTCTACGTCCCGCTCTCGTTCTGAGGGCACACGGGACGACAGTGTCTAGGCGTTCCACGTTTCTCACCACTGAACTCAAGAGGCATGGACGTTCAGCAATCACAAATTGGAGGAGGATCGCATCCGGTTTCGGAGGACAGTCGCCCGGACGGACAAGCCAGGAAGGCGGGGGAAATGAGAGTTGCGCTCCGCCGACACGGCGACCGCGAAGCGTCTCGGGTGGGTGCTGGAGCAGGTTGGTGTTGAGTCGCCCCCACTCGCCCATCAAGGGCTACCGCAAGCTCGATGCCTCCGGGCCGAACAACGGACCCCACAACGGCCGCTGGATGATCCGCGAGAACCTGTCGGCGATGATCGCGGCATGAGGCCGCTACGGACTGGCCTTGAGGAGGCATGCTGGAAGCGCGGAGTGGAGCGGGATGTCCTGGAGCGGGACTACCTGCTGCCCCTCGCTGCGGGCACACGTCCGATAGACTAGGCGAAGATGCCGACGGTTCTGAGGGAGGGGCCATACCGCTTCTTCTTCTACGCGAGCGATCGGGAGGAACCGCCGCATGTACACGTTGAGCGCGACCGGCAGACCGCCAAATTCTGGCTTCAGCCGGTGAGGCTCCAACGCAGCGGAGGGCTGAGGCCGTCCGAGATACGGCGGATCAGGAGGACTGTCGTGGAGAACGAGGCGCTGTTCATGGAGGCCTGGCATGAGCGTTTCGACACTTGAGGTAAGCGTCCCCGAAGCGGAAGCCGTCACGGTTTCCGGTGACACGCTGACCGCCGAGCTTTCCGACGGCCGCACAATCTCCGTGCCCCTCGACTGGTACCCCCGGCTGACCCACGCCACACCCGAGGAGCGAGACAACTGGCGCCTCATAGGTGGAGGCGAAGGCATCCACTGGCCCGACCTGGACGAGGACATCAGCGTCGAGGGCCTCATTGCGGGACGCCCGTCCGCTGAGAGCCAGAAGTCTTTCCAGCGCTGGCTTGAGGCCAAGCGCGCCGGCCGCCCCCTGACCCTTGATGCCCTGCTTCGTCACGACAGCGAGTGATAACCGACAGCAAGGCCGAGCCGACTACATCCCATTCAACCCCTCGTCCACGAGATCGTGAGAAGCTGACGCATGGCCCAGGACCCTGAGCCGGTTGCGTCGGGGCTCTACACGATGTCCTAGCTACGCTGCCGAGTTGGTGGGTCGTCCAACTTACAGACGGCGAAGACCGCCCACTTCGAGATGTCACCGTGTCGCAGCCTCCTTGTCGGCGGTCCCGCCGCATCGTAGTCCCTGTCATATGCCGGGACGACAGGCGCTTCGGTCAAGGGCCAGCCTCCGAGGCCGCACTCAGTCAGTTCGACGCGATACCAGGAGCGAACGGTGATCGTCATTGGCACTTGGCCGTAGTCGGCAAGCTCCGCCGCGTTCGCTCTCCGAAGTTCGATGCGTGTTTCGGCCATCTGGTCAAACCTCTCACGGCAAGTGTGGCATCTTGGTGACCAAGCTACCGGGGCGACGGACGCGCGCGGGGCCTGTCAGACGGCGTGGCCCATAGGGTCATCCCCAAAGTGCTCTGCGGCCAGCGCCTCGCCGCTGGTCGAACATTGGTACGATCCGAGTGAAGTGTTGACACCGATTCCTGCGAATCGAGCAGTTCCGAGGACACTTGGCAATCAATCGGTAGGTGGTGGTGCCCGTCCGGAGGACATTCGCCCGGACAGGTAAGCGGGTCAGACTGCGGAAGTGAGGGCTACGGAGGGAGACGCAAAGCAGCTCAGTCGGACTTCCGAGCGGTTCACCGCCTCCAGCGGGAGCCCGGCGGTGAGTCAGGAGGTACACGCGGTGCGGCCCTCTTCGACACCGCCCCCGGCGTTCCCGCGTATCGCCCAACCGAGGGCGATGGTTTGTTTGACAGCCGAAGCGACGCAAGCGGATTATGAGGGGGCGATGGGGGCGGGTTGACCATGGGCTGGCGTGACTACATCACCGTCGACCCGAATGTCTGCCATGGGCAGGCCTGCATCGCTGGCGCCCGGGTCATGGTCAGCGTCATCCTCGACAACCTAGCTGCGGGATTGACGGCTGAGGAGATTGCGGAGAGCTATCCGTCTGTTTCCGCCGATGCGGTCACGGCGGCCCTCCAATACGCGACGGAGTTGGCCAAGGAGCGGACTGCGCCACTGGGCGCATAGAGACGCTCCATGCGGTCAAGCTCGATGAGAACCTGCCGGTACAGCTGAAGGGCCTCTTCACGGAATCTGGCCATGATGCGGCGATGCGGCGATGCGGCGATGCGGCCACGGTCGTCGACGAGGGCCTGGGCGGCGCGTCGGACACGGAGGTGGCGGCGGTCTGCATTGGTGAGGAACGCGTGCTGGTCACGCAAGACCTGGACTTCTGCGACATACGGACATACCCGCCTGTGGAGTACTTCGGGATCGTCGTGTTCCGGTTGTCTACCGGAGCGCGGGATGCTCTCCTGGAGGTGGGCGCCATCCTAGACGCCGCGGTCGTCCACGGCGTCGTAGGGCGTGGACGGTGTTCTCCGGTAGGCGATGGGGTGCCCCGGGGACCGCGGTCAAGATGTCCTTGAGTGAACGATCACAACGGTCGCGGCGGGGACGGTCGCGACGTGCCGGGGTGCAGGCCGCGCCGTCGCCGGGAACATGAGCGCCGGGGGCCGCGCACTACACTGTGCACCCCGGAGGCGCCGCAGCCGGGTAGGTGATCGGGGATGAGCTTGTCCACGCACCCCCAGTTCCTCCAGATGCATCAGCTCGATGCCCGCTGCGGTGGCTGCTGGACGTCGTTTCCCCGGCTGTGTCGATGCGGCGGACAGATCCACGCGGAGGTCGGAGACGAAAACGTGACCGGAGATATCTGGCTCAGGCGATGGTGCTCGAAGTGCGGCATCGATTGGGACGATCCGATTCCGGACGAATCGTAGCCACGAGGTCGGGGATCCTGGTCTCGATTCGGCGACTCCGCTATGGGCCGTCGGGCTCCCAGAGTCGCGGCCGACCGACCGGTCAGGGCTCCGGATGGAAGTGGGGGTGAGCCACAGCCTCGTGGGGCCAAAGGAACTCGAATCCCGCTGCGAGCGCGTACCGGCGGTCAAGGTCCTCGCGGTCGCCGATGTGCAAATACACGTCCGCCTCAAACTGGGCTTTCACGTCCGGCAACATGTGTTTAGAGACAACAAAGTCGACCTCGATGTCGTGCGCGGCCCAGATGGCCCGTTGACCGCTCAGCGTGCGATCGGAACAGCTGCCGATGAGAAAGCCCTTGTCGCGTACCCGGCGGACCATGTCCATCGTCAAGACGCCAGGGGGATCGCCGACTTCTAACGTGCCGTCGATGTCGAAGCTGATCAGAACCAACACGGGCCACTCCTCGTCCTCGACCGTGACTAGTCGGGGCTGGCGCTCCAGACCGTGAAGTTCCCCCCGAGGGGCATCGGCCCGCCCGAGACCGCCACTTCCGGCTTGACGCCAGTGACCTGTCTCGCGCCGGCGCGGCCTTGCAGCTGTTGAATGCAGTCCGTGTGCATCCAGACCCGGCTGCGGCCACTGCCGACGTTGCCCCCGCTGGGGGAGACCGGGTTGGGGCCTTCGATACTGATGTCGGTCTGGTAGAAGTCCAGTGCTTCCCCGAACTGGATCCCGCGATAGCCCAGACCCTCCAGGTGGAATTGATGGAAGAGCGAGAAGCCGTCGTACATGTTTTCGAAGGAGAGATCGTCTGCGGTGATCCCCGCGCCCTCGTAGATCTTGCGAGCGGTGCGCGCAGTTTCCGCTTCCACCTCATCGAGCGTGGGAGTCAAGCTGCGGGGCCGGGTGTTACTGGACGCGTGATTGAAGATGTAGACCGGCTTCTGTTTCATGTCCGCGGCGCGCTCGGCCGTGGAAAAGAGGAAGGCGCCGGACATCATGATGGGAATGTCGTTGTCGAACAGGTTAGCGGGCTTCGCGATCCAGCGCGCCGCGAGGTAGTCCTCTGGTCCTAGTTCCTCGGGCCGGTGCTGCGCCCAGTAGCCCTCAGGCAACATCAGCCCGTTGCGGCGGGAATTCTCCATGAACGGCGCCATCATTTCGTGGCTCTTGCCGTACTTTCGGCAATACTCCGCGAATTGCAGGGCCGTGCCGTACGAGGCGGGACCGCCCCATAGTCGGGTCATGGCGGCGGTGCCAGACAGGGCCTCCCCGGCGTTGGCCCCACTCTGGTAGTAGCGTCCCTCGAAGTTGTGCCAGCTCTTGACGACGAGGCAGGTGTGAGTCAGACCGTCGCCCACCGCCTGAGCCGTCACATTGAGCGCGTTCGACATGCAGCCGGGGCCGTACATCGTGAACTGGACGTTGGTGAGCTCCGGCATGTTCGCCAGCAGCCATTCGGCACTGATCTTCGCGACGCCGTCGAGCGGGTCGTCCGTCTGCTGGAAGCTCTGGATGACGTCCATCGGAAGCGGCTTGCCCTCCTCCCAGAACGCGCCGGTCGTGGTCTGGGGGACGACCACCAGACCATCGATCTGCTCGGGCGCGACACCGGCGTCGTCGATCGCCTGCCGGAGCGCCTGAATGCTGATGGCGCCGACGCACGTCTCGGGGCGGCCGTCCCAGCGCCGGGCCGTCGGCGCGTGGCCGACGCCGACGGCGGCGACCTTGCCGCGGTGCTCCCAAATGCCAAGCCCTTCGTCGTTGCGGTACATCGCATCCGGTGCAGTTGGTGTCGTCACTATGCGCACTCCTTGCCGTACGGGCCGTCAGGTGGATCGGGATCAGTCGGCAATCACGCGCCACTCGGGCACGAGTTGACCATTCGCCGTGGGCTCGAAGATCACCTCGACGGCCGCGCCAGCAGGCACGTCGTCCACTGGCGTGCCCGGGAGGTGCGAGAACATCTGGATGCCCGGATCGTCGTCCAGCATGATAACCGCAAGGTTGAATGGCTGATCCTCTTGGAGCAGCCGCACGGGACCGTCATGCACGACGCCGTAGTTATAGATCGTGCCACGCCCGCTGACGGGCTTCCACTCAAGTGAATCGCTGGCGCCGCACTCGCGGCAGGCTTCCGCCGGCGGATGCTGCAACCGATTGCAGGCGCGGCAGTTTTGGATCACAAGGCGCTCTTCGTTCGCGGCGTCCCAGAACGGCTGGCTGAAGCTGTCCGGCACGACGCCTTGCTTGGTCATCAGTTCCCCCTGTCGCTGCGCAGCGCTGCCCGACCGCCCACTGCGTTGGTGCAGAATACAGACTATGGCGGAGGAGTGAGCGATAGGTCGCCTCGAAGACGGTTAAACGAGGCCTGCCGCGCAGCCTCGGTATGTGCACTGCTGAAGGCGAGGCCTCGGATCGAGGAAACGGCTGGCTTCCGGGACGCCGTTGGCTATGACCTCGACGCGGGGATGGCGAGGTACGTGCGCAACCTCTAGCCCTCCCTGATGCTTTGCTTTGACGGGCCCATGCTTGGAGAAGGGGCGGTCAGCTTGGAGGGTGTGCGGCAAGGGCAGCATCACGCTCTTCAAGGAATTCCATATAGTCCAGCTGCCCTGGCGAGCACCCTAGGTCCGTCAAGAGGGCAGCTGCTTCCGCGCGGTGTTGGGCGCCATGGAGGAGCACGTGGGTAACTCCAGATGAGAGGGTCTTCTGTGGCTCGTACGCTGACATGACCTCTTCCAGTTGCACATCATCTAGACCTGACAGAAAGGCACGCGTTTCCGCCTGCAATACGGCCCAGCGTCTTGCGATCTGGTCGACGTTCCCGGCCGCCGACCACGGAGCCCTTGGCCTGAGTTGCCAGCGGCCAAGCCAACGACGCTCCGCGGAGATCATGTGCGGACTGCTTCAAGTTCAGGAACAAGGTCGGCACTGACATCGCTGTCGAGGCGCTGCGCGATTGTCTCGAACAGCGCTGCTGCACTCCCGACGAACTCTTCGAGTACGCGCGCGTGTGCCGCGTCTCGCGTGTGATGCGGCCCTACATGGAAGCGCTCGCGTGAGTGCCGAGCGTCCACGGAACCTCGCCGCCTCGGTCCGTCAGCGTCTGCTCAACCGCGCCCGCCAGCGCGGTGAGGACTGCTGCCTCTGGGTGGGCGAGACGGTGAAGGACGGCTCAACGTTCGTCGAGGGCACGCGGGCGCTGTTCCGGCTGGAGTTCGAGGCTGTCGGCGGTGGCCCGTCCGGGGGCGGCGTTGATGTGGATCTGTCCTTCGACTGGCAGAACGTGTCGCCGCTCGTGAACGGCCATGGGCAGGTTGGCAAAGCGACGTTCAGCATGCCCCGCGTTGATGTGTGGGACACCTCGGTCCAGATTCGCGACAATGATGTCGGCCAACCTGACGAGACGCTGACGATCCGCATCACCGGCTGTAGGCGCAGCGGTTGCATTATCGGCACGCCCTCGGCAGTCACACTCACCATCACCGACGACGATGGCGGCCCCGCGGCGGCGATTCCAGGGCCGCCGAATCGGCCGAGGGTGGTGTGTGGTCGCTCGGACGGCGGCTATGACGACAACGGCATTGCGGTGAGCTGGAAGGCGCCCAACTTCGTTGGCGGCGCCCCGGTCGAGTCTTACGAGCTGCGCTACAGACAGGCGAGCCGATTCGTCGGCGGCAGCCTGATCGAGCACTGGTGGCAGTCCTGGCCCCACGGCCTCGCTGCCACCGCCACGACTCTCACCGGGCTCGTGACACGCGCCGAATACACGGTGCAGGTGAGTGCCGTCAACCGCAACGGCCGGGGTCTGTGGTCCGAGTCAAACTACTTCCGGGTGGGCCCGACTCACGAAGTCTGCGAGATCATCGACCTGTTGACGCCGCCTCCTTGAGCCCGTCAGTTGACGGACGATGCCGCACCCCTGATACCGGTTGAGGGCGATCTGGAAGGTCCTTGATTTTGTCTAGTCCGGCCCACCGGTGTTGGCTGTAAACAGTACCGCGTCGCCCAGGGCCACCTCTCGATGTCCCGCCCCCGTAGCGGGCTGTCGTCGGGCGTGGGGATGGTGTAGCGGATCACAGCCCGGCCGGGGCTGACCAGCAAGCCAGGGCTCCCGGTCCGAGTCACCTACCAGGATTCCATCCTGCATAACAGATCGAATGTCCCCGTCTAGCGGTGCAGTCTCGCGGCGTACATCACTGAAAACTTACGTCAATTACTCATGCGATAGGAGGGCGAAATGTACCAATCGGAATAGACACAATGGTGACTCATAAGCGAGCAAAAATTCAGGGATAACTTATTCCTTATCACCTATCGCGTCACCGAAGGGGAGTGCCATAGTCGCGGGACTATGCCGCTAGTTGCAGACCCATTGGCTTGGCGCTCGACAGTTGACAGCCGAGGTCCATGTCGGGCGCCTGGTCACGACTCACCACCAGCATGATCGTGGCCTGTCGCTCTCGCTCACCCGCGCAGGGAGGAAGAGGATTGAGCGGTCCGCCGCTGCACTCCACTACGTGGCCACCGAGGGGCACTCTTCTCCCTCCTCCGTCGTACCGGGCATGTCCGCCTCCGCTGCAACCGGCAGCTATCGGCCAGCCTTCGGCTCCCCGGCCCGGCCCTGAGACCGCCCGTGCGGGGCGGCAGCACCTACATCTCGGCGCGATTGGGCGCACGGATGTCGTTCCCCGGTGAGGTGGGCGGCGATGCTGGCGATCTTCGCCGCGCTCTGTGTCGCGGCCCCCGCTGAACGCGCGGCTGCGCAGACCCGGCCGGGGACGCCGACCAACGTCTCGCTGGCCGCTGGCGGCGGCTCCCTCACCGTCTCGTGGGCCGCACCCGCCAACACCGGCGGCTCCGCCATCACCTCCTACGACGTGCGTTACATCCTGAGCAGCGCCAGCGATAAGTCAGACGCGAAGTGGACCGTGGAGAGCGGCATCTCACCGTCGGGCACGCTCCACCACGTCATCCCAGGCCTGGGTGATGACGCCCGGTACGACGTGCAGGTGCGGGCGCTCAACACCGACGGCGCGAGCGGCTGGTCCCGGACCGTCACGGAACAGCCCCACGACCACAGTTCCGGGCGCACCGAGGCGACCACGGTGCAACTCAACTCGACCATCCCGTCTCAGATCCATATCGAGGGGGATGTGGACCTGCTCAAACTCGTGCTGACGGAGGCGGTCGATCTCTGGTTCTACACCACCGGGGGCATCGATACGGAGGGCTGGCTGCAGGACAGCAGCGGCCGAACGATCACATCGAACAGCTACGCCGAGCCCCAGGTGGAGCTGGACTTCGCCATCCGTCGGTCGGTGAACGCAGGGACCTATTACCTCAGGGTTGCGAGCAGCACCCGCAACAGCCGGCCCACCGGCTCGTACTCCCTCCACATTCGGGCTGTGCACGATCCGGGCAGCACGGCCGCCACGGCGACACCTGTCAGTCTCGGTGGCGTATACGGGGGCCGCGTGGACTCGACCAGCGCGGACGACTACTTCCAGCTCACCGTGGCGCGGGATTCGTGGGTGAAGGTCCGCGCGATCGCGATTCAGGACGCGTTGCTCGCACTGACGCCGACCATCCGCGACAGCAGCGACCAGGAGGTCGACACGTACGTCCTCCCGCAGTCCTACTGGTCGGGAATCCACAACAATCATGTCGCCTTCGAAGCGACCGCGTTCCTGACACCCGGGACCTACGTGGTTCACGTGGCGGAGGCGGCGGCGGGCTCAGGCGGCCGGTACACCCTGAAGGTGGGCTTCTCGGCCGACAACCAGGATCTGCAGGATCGCTGCACAGAGCTGCCCTCGCTCCTGGGCGAGCCGCTCTCGGGCTGCCAGTGGCACCTCAAGAACACGGGGAACCTGCAAGCCGGGGGCGCGCGCCAGGACATCAACGTGGAGGCGGCCTGGGAAATCACCAAAGGCGCGGGGGTGACGGTCGCGGTCATCGACGGCGGGTTCCAGCTCGATCACCCGGATCTGCGGGACAACATCCTGCCAGACCAGAACCACACGCCTGCCCGAACCTTTTTCCGACAACGCCAGAGCCACGGTACGAGCGTGGCAGGTCTGATCGCGGCGCGGGACAACGGCTTCGGCATGGTCGGGGTCGCGCCACGGGCATCGATCTACGGCTCCAACGTGGTCGAAGCGTTCTCGAGTGACGTGGCGCGCAACCAGGCGCTCGCGGCCGAGGCCGCGCTGCTGCATCTGGCGCAGACTGCCGTGAGCAACAACAGCTGGGGGTTCGGGGGCGACGGGGCTCCGAAGCTGACCGGGGCAGCCTGGCCCAGCGCAATCGAGCGCGGGCTCTCCGAGGGCTTCGGCGGAAAGGGGACGGTGTACGTCTTCGGTGCCGGCAACGGCGGCGACAACGACTATTCCAACCTCAGCGAAATCAACAGCCACTACGGCGTGGTCACGGTCTGCGCCGTCAACTACAGGGATGTGCGCAGCCCGCGCTCCGTGAGGGGACCCAACCTCTGGGTTTGTGCCCCGTCGAATGAGCGATACAGCGACTTGCCGCAGATCGCGACGACCACGAACGGCGGCTACACCGATGCCTTCGGGGGCACCTCGGCGGCGACGCCGCTGGTGTCCGGGGTCGTAGCGTTGATGCGGGCCGCCAACGGGGAGCTGACCTGGCGCGACGTCAAGCTCATCCTCGCGGCTACGGCCCGCAAGAACCACTCCTCGAACAGCGGCTGGCAACAGGGAGCGCTGCGGTATGGCTCGACCACCACACGCTACAACTACAACCACACCTACGGTTTCGGGGTGGTCGATGCCGGCGCCGCCGTGGCGCTGGCGCAGACGTGGCCCGGCCTGCCCGCCTACCGGACGCTGACGGTTACGTCCGCCTCCCTGAACGGGACGCTCGACAACAACACCATTACGGAGACTCTTGCCATCAAGGGCGACTACATCGAGTTCATCGAATACGTCACCGTCAACCTCGATGTCGACCATGACAAATTCGCGGAACTGACTATCGACCTGACGGCGCCATCGGGCGCCGAGTCGAAGCTCCTCGTTGGCCGGCAGGGGGACTTCTGGCAGTTGCTGCTTCCGCAGGAACTGCGAAGCCCGATCGACCTCGGCTCCGCGCGTCATCTCGGTGAGGACCCCGAGGGTACATGGACGCTGACGGTGAAGGATCCGAGCCTGCCAGACGACGGAACGCTGAAGGCGTGGAGCCTGACCATCCGCGGCCATGGCCTGAAGCCCCGCCATCCCGCGATCGCTTCCGTCGGGCCGGGCGACACCTACCTCACCGTCGAGTGGGAGGCTCCCGCTGACATTGGCGCTTCCGCGATCACGAGCTACGACCTGCGCTACATCCGCACCGACGCGACGAACAAGGCGGACGACAACTGGACGCCGAAGATGCGTATCTGGAGCGCCGGCGACCTCGTCTACGACCTGCCGGGTCTGACCCTGGATGTCGGCTACGACGTGCAGGTCCGCGCGGTCAATACCGCCGGCGCGGGGCCATGGTCCGAGGTCGCACAGGGGGTAACCATGACCGTCGCCCCGGGCGCTCCGGCCATCGACAGCGTCGTTGCCGGAGACGAGGATTTCACGGTCTCGTGGAGCACTCCGGCCCGCAACGGCGGCGCCGAGATCACCGGGTACGACGTCCGCTCCATCGAGGGGGATGAGACCGACCGGGCCGACTCGAACTGGGACCTTGAGATTGCCTGGAGCACCGGCGACGGCGCCCTGGAGCACACCGTCTCCTCGATCGACAACGACCTCGACTACGACATCGAGGTGCGGGCCGCCAACAGCGAGGGCGCGGGCGCCTGGTCGGGCACGGCCATGCTCCGGCGCAACCAGCGCCCCAGGTTCCCCTCGACGGAGACCGGCCTGCGCTCGGTCGACGAGAACACGCCGCCGGGCCGGGCCGTCGGCGCCGCCATCACGGCGACCGACGAGGAGAACGACACCCTGACCTACTCCATCGCCGAGAGTGCCGCCGCCTTCACCATCGACGCCGGGACCGGCCAGCTGCGCACGAAGGATGCGCTCAACCACGAAGCCACGGACAGCTACGTGGTCACCGTCCAGGTCAGCGACGGGAAGAACGCGCGGGGCGAAGCCAGCACGGCCATCGACACCACCAACGCCGTGACCATCAGCGTGAGGGACGTGAACGAGCAGCCGACGGCCTACGACGACCGGATGAGCACGTTCGAGGACGAGCGGGTCATGTTCGATGTCCTCGGTAACGACCTCGACCCGGACCCCGGCGACACCATGACGGTGCGCATCGTCACACCGCCCAGGGGCACGGCGACGGTCGAGAGTGATGGCACGGTGGCGTACATGCCCAGGAGGGACTACCACGGCGACGACAGCTTCACCTACGAGGTCCGGGACACCGGTGACTTGACGGCCCGGGCCAGCGTCCAAGTCGAGATCATGCCGGTCAACGACGCGCCGGAGTTCGCGTCGCCGCCCCCGGCCCTCCGCGTGACCGAGAGCGCGGAGGCTGGCGCCATCGTTGGAACCGTGACGGCAACGGACGTCGAGGGCGACACGCTCACGTACCGTCTCTCCGGCACCGGCGCTTTTGCGTTCGACATCGAACCTGACAGCGGCCAGATCAAGGTCGCCGATAGGGTCGATATCGCCATGCAGGACACGTACGAGGTCACGGTTGAAGCCGACGACGGCAGCAACGAGGCCAACGCCACCGCGAGCGTCGACGTGATCATCACCGTCACGACCGGGCCGGTAGCACCACCGAGCGGCGGTGGCGGCGGTGGTGGCGGCGGCGGTGGCGGCGGCCCCAGCCCGAGCGAGGTCGACTTCGAGTGGACGGTGAAGCGCGACATCGAGGAGTTGGACTCGGGCAACGACTGGCCCACGGGCCTCTGGTCCGACGGCGCAGTGCTCTGGATCCTGGAGAACGGCCAGGGAGCGGACGACGACGTCTACGCCTACGACCCCAGGACGGGCGAGCGTCTCGAGGAGCGCGAGTTCGCCCTCGCCGACACCAACCGCGCGCCCCGCGGCATCTGGGCGGACCGCGTCACCGTCTGGGTCTCCGACAGCGGGCGCGACCGGGTCTTCGCCTACACGCTGGCGAGCGGGGCGCGCGACGAGAGCCGCGAGATCGAGCTGGCCGAGCGCAACGCCGACGCGCGCGGCATCTGGTCGGACTCCGAGACGATGTCGGTGCTCGACGGGAGCAAGAACGCGCTCTTCGCCTACGACCTCGCCACTGGCGAGCTGCTCGGCGAGTACGCGCTCGCCTCGGCGAACGGCGACGCGCGGGACCTCTGGTCGGACGGCGCCACGGTGTGGGTCTCCGACCACGGCGCCAAGCGGCTGTTCGCCTACCGCCTGCCCGCACGGCCGGAAGCGCCCGCGGCCGAGGACGCAGAGGCGGCGCCGCTGGAGTCAGTGCGCGACGAGGAGTTCACCGAGCTCAGCGGAGCCAGCAACAACAGCCCGCGGGGCATCTGGTCGGACGGCGACTTCATGTACGTCGCCGACGAGAGCGACGACCGCGTCTACACCTACAACATGCCCGACGCTCTCGACGCACGCCTCGCCTCGCTCACGCTCAGCGGTGTGGACTTCGGGGAGTTCGACCCGGGCAGGACCGACTACGAGGGCAGCGTCGCCGAGGGCGTGACGCAGACGACCGTGGGGGCGGAGGCGATGCAGCGCCGCACCGATGTCGCCATCGGCCCGCCCGATGCCGACGTGGAGGGGGACGGCCACCAGGTTGGCCTGGAGGGCCTCACCGAGATCACGGTGACCGTGACCTCGGCGGACGGCAGCCGCACACGCGTCTACCGCGTGGCCTTCAAGCGGGCGGTCGCGGAGATCGCGCTGGATGCCGGCTGGAACACGTTCGTGTGGCCCGGCGGTGACGGCGTCGCCATCGCCGATGCCCTGCGGGGCGACCAGGAGCTCGCCAACGACATCTCCGCCGCCGTCGCCGCCCTGTACGGCTGGGACGAGGAGGCGGGCGCCTGGCTGGCCTTCTTCCCCGGCCTCGGCGACGTACCCGGCCTGACCACCCTCACCACCCTTGAAACCGGCCAGACCTACTGGATCGCCACCAGCGAGCCCGTCACCTGGTCGGTGGTCGAGCGTGGAGCCGCGCTGGTGGCGGACCGCGGTCCCTGAGCCCTCGCCTACAGCGCCACCACCAACTCGAAGGTGGTACTGCCTTCAGTCAAGTCAGCTCCCCTACAGGATTCGAACTTGTCGACGAGATTCGGACCAGATGCCGCGGGGGCTGTTGTTGCGGGCCTTCGATAGCTCCTCGAACAGCGGGAGCGACGAGACGTAGTGTCGCAGCTCCGCATGAGGTGGCGCTCGCCATCGTCGGCGCCTCACGGTTCGCGGAGTGCCCGGAAGCCGGAGGCAGTGTGGGGCCGCTAGCGGCCGCTCCCGGGGGCAGCAAGCGGCGTCCTCACCCTTTCGATGGTGTCCCGCAGTCCCTCCAGCACGCGCACCGCACCGGCCAACTGCTGCGGGTCCATTGCTTCGGCGATGGGAAGGATGCGCTCGCGCCCGATGCGCCAGAACTGGTCGACCGCCTGCCGTCCCCGATCGGTGGACTTGCAGACCACCACCCGGCGGTCGTGGGAATCCGAGTGGCGCTCGACCAGACCCTTCTCGACGAGCCGGTCGATCATGTTCGTCGAGGCGGAGAGGGTGCTACCGAGGTGACTCGCGATCGCCCCCATGCGCATGGGCCCCACCCCTTCCAACAGCACGAGGGCCTTCACCTGCGGAATGGTCATGTCCATGCTCTCCCACTCTTTGAGGTTCGCCCTGTGGAGCTGGCGGTTCAAGTACTCGACAGCGTCCACGAACCGGTCGAGCAAGTCATGATCCCTGCTGCTCGTGTCCGTCATGTAGTTCTCTCCTTACCAACCTGTACTACCGGAGATAGTCGCGTACTAGAACGCGGGTCATTACGCTGCACTGGAACGCTACTTCTACGTGAATCTTCCCGGTACATCCCCGCACCTCGCATGGTCTGCGAACGGTGGGCGCAGGCGCTAGCCTGGTACCCGGACACTTATCACCGGTGCGTTGTCGGCCACGTCCATCCCTACAATAGGTATGGTAATACCGATGCCCCAGATAGTCGAGCACTACTGGGAAAATGGGGACAGGTCCGGTACTCTTGTTTACTGTATATTTAGATTAACACAAATAGTTATTATTCGCACAAGGTCTACGTTGGTGGCCGCGGTTTCCCATCACCCTCCCGCTTCGCCCGCATGGTGGTCGTCCCCGAGACCGCAGGCGGGCGCGTGCGCTGGCTTGTGGGACGAGCCATCGACCCTGGCGTAACGCCAAGGTTCCAGTCGCTGCCCGGCCCCAAGCCCGTCCTCGGGCTGGGACGGCTTGGGGCGGCACACCCTTGGGCGATCGTCGCCGAGGGCCTCTTCGACTGGCTCGTCCTGGCGCAGTGGGGCCTGCCCGCCTGCGCCGCCCTGGGCCCAGGGCCTTGAGCGAGTGGCCAACGCCCTGCGGGGCTGCCCGCGGGGCCCGCCGCCTACAAGCGCTGGCAGGTGCTGGGGGCGGAGCGCAGCTATCCCGACTCCGTCGCGCAGGCGGCGCTCTACACCTACGGGCTCTACGGGGAGGCGCGCGATAGGTGCATGGGCTGGCTGTTGAGTTCCCGACCGCCTGCCGGGAGCAAAACTTCGGCGCCCTCGCTCGCTTCCCGCGCAGGCATCTAGACATGCAGGGGATGTCGCCCAACCAGATCGCCGGGCGGCTGCGTGAAGACTTCGAGAGATTCGTCGTGTCAGACTTTCGTGTGACTGAGCTGGAGAACACCGCTCCAGCCATCTGGCTTTCGAGGGGTGAGGCGACGATGAACCACACACCCGGCGCCTTCGAGTGTCGTTGGATCATCGCGAACCCTGATGGCAGTCCTGGGTACGGCTCCGGCTCGGCGCTGTGGTACCTCGTGTTCTGCAACCCGCACACGATATGGCGGGCAAGCGAATAGCCAGCACTGCGCTGCGGCGGCTGCGTTGGAGCGAGAGGACGGAGCATGGTCCAACAGGGTGAATCGTCTGTGACGACTGGCGGGCGGCGGTACGGGGCCCGGGCACAGGCCGGATGCCGAAGCGGTATCCCGTCTTGACCCGCAGCGTTCGCCGCCAGACGCATTTGCGGTGCGAGGGCGCAACGTTTACTTGCACTACCCCAACGGCGTCGCCCGCAGCAAGCTGACGAACGAATACCTTGCCGCGCAGTTGCAAACCGTGAGTACCATGCGGAACTGGCGGACCGTCCTCACACTGCTGGAGATGGTCGACGCGCCATAGCCGTCGCCGCTTCGCGGGTTAGGCCTTCCCAGACCGAGACCGCCCAGCGGGGAAGGACCTACTGGATGGCCGTCACGGAACCGGTCACCTGGGCCGTGCGCATGGGTGCTGCTCCCTAGCACCGCAGTCGCCGGCGAGGGCCGCCGTGCCCCTACCCTGCTACAACCCCACGGCCAACTCGAACGTTCGCAGTACAGTCCCGTTAGGCGTACCAAGCCTGACGGTAGGGAGAACCCGCGCTGGGCAGGGTCAGATTTTCGGCGTCTTGGCCGGGGATGGGGCTGTCTTGGGGCATGGGGATGGTGTAGCGGATGGTTGCCCTTGCCGGGGGCGACTGCGACCTCCTTCACGAAAGACCGGATGCAGGCTCGAGATTCGGCGAGTTCTGCCTTGATGGCTTCGAGCTTCTTCCGCTGTTCCCGCGCTACCCCATCCATCTCCTCACCGACCAGCCGCACGAGGTTGCGGATATTGTCCCGCGCCCTTTTTCGGCTCTGTTAGGCGTCATCGTGTTCCGGCGGTTCGCCCTATCCATCCGGTACCCGCCGCGCCGTTTGGTGAGGAAGTAGGTGAGGGTGCTCGCGTCCTCGCCCGACTTGCGGCGCAGCCTTTTCACGATGGCTCGCACGGGACCCGAGCGCCCCAGACCCGTCGCAGCTATTGGTCGTGGGTCATTGCCCCTCCGGCGTTGGCTGGGAGTCAACGCCCACTTCTACGTCGTCCACCAGGCCGTTCCGCACAGCCCAGATCACGAGTTCCTGTTTCGTCCTGATGCCCAGCTTGTCCTGTATGCGGTAAAGGGTGTTGCGGACGGTCACCGTGCTCTTGCCCCTCGCCTCGGCGATGGCGGTGTACGACCTGCCGCTGGCGAACAGCGAGAGGGTCTCCAGCTCCAGCGCCGTCAGCTTGGCCGAAGGCTGACGGGAGACGAGCTTACGCTCGCCGCGGATCATCGCGAAGACCCGCATCACTGCCATGTCAGGAACTCGTAGCCGACCTTCGGCCACATCCAGGACAGCTTCCACCAACTCCTCCGGTCGTGAATACTTCTGAAGGTAGCCCGTCGCGCCGGCGGCAACCGCCTCAATCACCGCATCCTCTTCAGTCGAAGCCGTCAGCATCATGACTCGCGTGTCGGGCAGAAGCTCCATGATCTCCCGGCAGGCATCAATGCCGTCCTTGCCCGGCATGAGCACGTCCATGACGATGACCTCCGGTTGCAGCCCTTCGACGGTCCTCAACGCCTCGTGTCCATCTCCAGCCTGTCCCACCACCTCGAAGCGGCCCGATGCTTCCAGCGTGTCCCGCAAGCCGTTCCGCATGATCGGATGGTCGTCCACCACCATTACCCGTATCCGACCCGCTGTAGACATCTCAGCCTCCTCTCTGATCCGCTACATAGGGGACTACACAAGAAATAGTCGTTCCTCCTACGCCCTCGCCGCTCTCCACGATGAGCGCTCCGCCCATCTGCTCAGCGTCCGAGCTCATCCCGTTGAAGCCCCGGCCGCGTTCGGCGTAGCCGTCGGGAAGACCCACTCCGTCGTCCGAGACGGAGAGCCTGATCTGGCCGGCCTCGAAGCTCAACCTGACATCGACTCTCCCGGGCCGGGCGTGCAGGAAGGCGTTGGTCAGCGCGTTGTGCGCGACGGAGAAAAGCCGAGTTCGGGTCTCCGTGGGAAGAGGGGGCTCGGTTCCCGACTGCGACAACTCGGCCTGGACGCCCGTGATCCTCTCAAATGTCGCACAGTGCGACCACAAGACGCGTCCCAGTTCCCTGCCCTCCAGGATGTGGCCCGCGTCGATGGGGCCCCTCACCTCCCACATGGCCGACCTTGACAGCGCAGAGGTTGCATCCAGAGCGGCCACGAGGTCCTCGTTCGTTTCGCCAGCCAGTTCCCTGGCCCTGTGAATCCCCAGGCCAATCATGTAGGCGGTCTGAGCGGTCGTGTCGTGAATCGTCTGGGAGAGTTCGATCCGTTCCCGTCGCAGCTCTCGCTCCCTTGCCACCGAAGTCTGCCACCTGATGCGTTCGAACCGGGTGATGAGACCGACGCCCAGCGTGAGGGTGTACATCATCGCCAGCCTGGCCATGAGTACCTTCTCGTTACCCGCATCAAGGTCGAGACCGGAGCCCGCCCTCAAGCACACGGCAGCGTAGGCAACGGCGGCCGCCGTCGTCCAGGCGAGACTGAGCCAATGGGACGAGAAGACCACGGCAAAAACAGCGAGGGACGGATAGTAGGCCAGGAAGATGAAGCTCGTGAATCCGCCGAGGATGACGATGCCGGCGGTGATCAGGGCCATTTCCGTGGCGCTGAGGAAGAGCATCCAGCGCCACGTCACAGGCCTGTTCGTCAGGAGCCGATAGTGCACAAGGCCGTTGAGCATCCCCAGCAGCACAGGCACGGACAGGATTGCGATGTCCTCGGGGTACCAGAAGCCCGGCCGGTAGGCCAGCAGGAAGACACCGACCAAGCAGATGAACCAGCGACCCCAGACCGAGATCCTGACCGCATACAGAACGACATCCGGGTCGGTCAAGGTGCCTGGCGCAGCCCACTGCTGTACGGCTTCTCTGCCGGCCTTCAGCAATCCAGGGCTCCCGGTCCCGAGTCATCTGCCAGGATGATTCTTGACATAATAGATCGGATGCCCCCCTCTAACCGCGCAGTCTCGCGACGTTTACGGCTGACAACCTACATCAATTGCTCATGTGATACGAGGGCACGATGTACCAATCGGAATAGGCAAAGTGGTGACTCATAAGCGAGCAAAACTTCAAAGACAAATTATTCCTTATCACCTATCGCGCCACCGAAGGGGAATGTCACGATTGTAGGGCTATGGCGCTAGTTGCAGGCCCCTGGCTTGGCGCTCAACAGATAACAGCCGAGGTCCATGTCGGGCTCCTGGTCAAGACCCTCGATCGGTCCGCCGGATCAAGAGCGGACGGAGCGCGATGATTGACGTTCTCTCATCCACCTGGCAGGCGTGGGTCCTCCCGCGCGGGCCGGGATAGAGCCCATGCGGGCGCCTCATGGGGCCTGCATCTTCGGGGACGGGAGCCGTCGGGCCCGCCTCCCCTGGCGCTCCGTTATGCACGGTCAGCCGTGTGAGCGCGGGCATGCCGACAGAACCTCCACTGATACCCGTTGGACACAGAGGCTCGCCTCCTTTTGCGCAGGGTTGAACAGAGGCTACCCAACGGTGCTCAAGCCGGTGCATTGGCGCGTCCCCCGGGCTGTTGTGGCCGCAGGGGTGGCCGTGATCGTCGTCGCCGCCAGTGCGACAGGGTGCGGCGGCCCCGTGGACAGCGAGCCACGGCCCCCCTCTTCCCCTCCACCGGCCACGCAGGAGACGCCTCCGGCCGCGGGCGGGAATGCCGGCGTAGTGGCGACCCCCTCGGCGGCGGAGCCGTCCACCCCGCCCGCCACCCCGGTCGCGGTCTCCGACGACCCTCCCGGTAACACCGCGGTTCCCACGTCCGCCGCCGCGTCCTCCCGAGACTCAAGCCCCCCGGGCGGGCAGTTTCTCGATGCGTACACCGGCCCCACGGCGCCCCGCCGAGGTCCATCGGTGGCCGCATCGGTGCAGGGGGCGGAGTACACCTGGCAGGACGGCGGGTACGCCCGCCGTGTACGGCTCCAGGTCGACCTGGTGGCGCAGCCCACCTCCCAGAACCGGGACGACGACGTGGTCGCCGTCGATCAAGGGGAGTTGAGCATCGTCCGCAAGCAGGAGCGCCACGAGCAGGACGAGAGCGAGCCCGTCTTCCGGACCGAGTCCGGCCACCTGGTGACGTTCCCCGGCGGCGTGATCATCATGCTGGACGGGCAGTGGGATGCGGCCCGCGTCCGGCGTTTCTTCTCCGAACAGGGCATCGACATGACCCGCGTCGAGGCGCAGAACTTCGGCCCGAACGCCTTCCTGGTGAGCACCGAGTCAGGGTTCGCGGCACTTGAGCTGGCAAACGACCTGGCAGCCGAGGAAGGGGTCGTGTACGCCGTTCCCGACCGGCTCCTCGGGGCGGTTGAGGAGTGAAGACCGCGGCCCTGCTCGCGTGCTGCGCCGCCCTGTGCCTGCTCGTGGTGGCCGATCGCGCCACCGCTCAGAGCGTGCCGGACAAGCCCGCCATCCCCATATCCGGTGTGACGGCGGCTGCGCACGCGCTCACCGTCACCTGGACCGCGCCCTCGAACACCGGCGGAACGCCCATCACCGCCTACGACCTCCGCTACATCCCCACAAACGCTCTGGATAAGGACCTGGACGCCAACTGGACCGTGGCCGAAGACGCCTGGGAGACCGGCGGGGGGGCGCTCTCGCACCAGATCACGGGCTTGCGGGACAGCACCAGCCACGACATCCAGGTGCGCGCCGTGAACAGCGCCGGCGACGGACCCTGGTCCGACGTGTCCATGGCTGCCACCATCGACAACGTCCGGGAGGTCGGGCAGCTCAACGCCACGCACCTGGCGCACATCGACTACAAGGGCGTGAGCCTGATCCAACGAGGCGACCGCGACGGCTTTACCTTTACGGTGGCGGAAACCACGAGGGTCTGGTTCTACAGCACGGGGCCGATCAATACCTTGATCCTCCTCTATAGGATCCTTCCCACAGAAACCAGCAAGCCGGTCGTCTACGACTATGCATCCAGGTGGATCGAGGGGACGAACGGTTCGGGCGGCAGCATCGTGTGGACGTTGGAGCCCGGCAACACCTACCTGCTCGTGATCGGCGCCTTCAACAGCCTGTACGTCGGCCCCGTTGATGTGCACAGCTCCGTGTTGCCGACGTCGACAAGCGATCGCGCCATGGCCCCCGAATTGACCCTTGGGCGGCCCGTCAAGGGGAACATCGACGCACCCGGCGGGTCGAGCGGTGAGTCGGAGTACTTCAAGTTCACCCTCGACGCCCCGACCGATGTCTGGATCGTGGCCTATGGCCACAACCGGGGAGTCCAACAGTTCCCCGAATACAACATAGACACGAACGTCGAGTTGCAGCAAGAAGACGGAACGTCCCTCGCCACGGGGGACGATGGGGGCTGGACCAACGCCATCTGGACATCCGACATCCGGCAAACGGCTCTCGCGGCCGGAACGTACTACGTGCGCGTCTGGGGCGATGATGACGCCTTCGGTAGATTCCATGGGGACTACGAGCTGATCGTGAAGGAGTTCGACCCGCCGGGCGCCACCCAGGCCACGGCGACCCCGATCCACCTGAACGCCTACTTCCCGGGCACCTTCTCCAGCGCGACGGACAAGGACTACTACAGCATCGTCGTGGATTCCCCGCAGTGGGTCGACTTCTATATCTCTGAACGCGGGGATTCCAATAACTCCGCCAATGACCCCGTCTGGGGGGCCAAGGTGTATGACCCCAGGGGCAACGAGGTGCCTGTCGGACTCTCCAGACGATCGGGAACTCTGTTCGACAATGTGCAGTCGCTGGCCCGAGCGAGCCTGCTTCCGGGAAAGAACTACATCGAAGTATCGACCGATAGAGCAAGCGGCGACTACGTCATCCTGCCCGTCGTGAGCGCGGCTCTGCAGGCTCTGGTGGACGCCTGCTCAAGTGGCTCGCAAAGTGACGCCTTCTACACCTGCCAGTGGCACCTCAACAACACCGGCCAGTTTTCCGGTGGGGACGGCGCCGACATCAATGTCGAGGAAGTCTGGGCCACGAACAAGGGTGAGGGCGTCACCATCGCCATTGTCGATAACGGCGTGCAGCTCAACCACGAGGACCTGCGGGACAACGTGGCCGCTGGTCTGAGCCATGACTATCACAACCTGTCCTTTTCCGACCAGGAGTCCGGCGCCTCGCACGGAACCGGGACGGCCGGCATTGCCGCGGCGCGGGACAACGCCTGGGGCGTTCGCGGCGTCGCCCCGAGGGCCACGCTGTACTCGCTCAACCTGTCCCGCAGCCCCTTCTTAGCCAGCGACATGATCGATGTGCTCGGTCGCAACGCCGTGGTCACGGGCGTTTCCAGCAACAGCTGGGCCCTGATAGGCACCGGGAAGCCGCTCGTCCCGGGCATCGCCTGGGAGACGGCCGCGGAGCAGGGGGCGACAACCGGCTTCGGAGGGAAAGGCATCGTCTATGTACATTCAGGCGGCAACTTCCACCATGAGGGGGACAACGCCAACCTGAACGGCCTGGCGAACTTCCACACCTCGGTCGCCGTGTGCGCGATCGGCTACAACGGCAAGCGCCCCTTCTATTCGGAGCGGGGCGCCAGCCTCTGGGTGTGCGCTCCATCCACCGGCTCGTCCGGCGCCGGAATCACCACGACCAACGTGGGTAACTTCTACACCCGCATATTCTCAGGCACCTCCGCCGCGGCCCCCATCGTGTCGGGCGTGGTGGCCCTCATACGCGCGGAGAACACCGCACTGACCGCTCGGGACGTGAAGCTCATCCTGGCCGCCTCGGCCCGCAAGAACGACCCGGGCAGCTCGGGCTGGGCGCAGGCCGGCGTGAAGTACGGCTCGACCTCGACCAGCGATCGCTACAACTACAGCCACTCCTACGGCTTCGGCGCCGTCGACGCCGGCGCCGCCGTCGAGCTGGCCAAAACCTGGACGTTGCTCCCCGCCCAGCGCACGATCGAGGCCACATCCGAAGTCCTCGATCTCTCTATCGCCGAGGCCCGGAGCGACGGGTCGGCCGGCGCTGCCACCACGACCAGCCTCACGCTCGACCCCTTCGTGCAGTTCATCGAGTACATCGAGGTGCGGGTCACGTCTGACCACCCGTCGAGCCGCGACCTCCAGATACAGCTGCGATCGCCCTCCGGGACCGTGTCGACACTGGCGTATCCGCCGACCCGAAATCAGTTCAGATTCCTGCCGGACCAGCCGGTGGCGTTTCCCGAGGGCTTCCGCTTCGGCTCGGCGAGGCACGTGGGCGAGGACGCGGCCGGCGCCTGGACCCTCACCATCACCGATCGCCTCCGTGGGAACACCGGCTCGCTGACGTCGTGGAGCATCAAGGCCTACGGCCACGGCGGGACGCCGGACGCGCCACCGGCTCCCACCGCCACCGCGGGCATGCGCTCGCTGACCGTGGACTGGGAGGCGCCCCCGGACCCGGATGGCGATGGCCCCACGATCGCGAGCTACGACCTGCGCTACACCCGCAGCAGCACGCTCGACAAGACCGACCCCGCCAACTGGACCGAGGCCACCGGCATCGGCACCGACGACACCGGCACGTACGAGATCACGGGCCTCGGCCCCGGCGCCCAGTACGACGTGCAGGTGCGGGCCCGGAGCGCCAGCGGCGTCGGCCCCTGGTCCGAGAGCCTCGTGGTGCGGAGCACGCTCGAGAAGCCGTTCGCCCCGTCGCTGACCAGGGTGGCGCCCCGCGACATGGGCCTGGGGGCCGAGTGGAGCGCCCCCACCGAGGACGGTGGCTCCGAGATCACCGGCTACGACCTGCGCACGATCCGCAGCGACGCCACGGAGGCGGAGAAGTTGGTCGACAGCAACTGGGCAGAGGCCCTCTCGGCGTGGACCACCGGCGACGGTGACCTGCGGGGAAGGGCCGCGAACCTCACCAACGGCGTCCAGTACGACGTGCAGGTGCGCGCGACGAACGCCATCGGCACGAGCGACTGGTCGGGGACACGCACCGGCACGCCGAATGTGCAGAACACCGACCCCTCTTTCGCCGAAGAGACCACGACGCGAGAGATAGCCGAGAACGCCCGCATCGGCGCAAGCGTGGGCTCGCGCGTCACCGCTACCGACTCCGACCGGGGGGACACGCTGACCTACAGCCTCCGGAACAGCCACGACCTGTTCGAGATCGACGACAGGACGGGGCAGATCCGCGTCAAGGCGGCGCTCGACCACGAAGACCCAGCGGGGCCGACCCACACGATCACCGTCGAGGTGAGCGACGGGCTGAACAGCAGTGATGACGAAGACCTGACGATCGACGACAGCATCGAGGCCACGATCACGGTGAGTGACTTCGACGAGCCGCCCGAGATCGAGGGCGAGGCGACCTACACCATCGAGGAGAACAGCCCGAAGCTCATCGGCCACTACGTCGCGACCGACCCGGAAGGGACCGCCACCACCTGGCTGAGCTTGACGGGGACGGACGCGCGCTTCTTCACGTTCGATGCGGATACGGGCGAGCTGAGCTTTGTCGACACGCCCGACTACGACCGCGCGACCAACGGCAACCACGACGAGACGTACGACGTCACCGTGCGCGCCTACGACGGCCGCAACACGGCGACAGTCCCCGTCACGGTGACCCTGACCAGCATCCCCGAGGGCCCGCTCATTGAGGGGCTCGCGGTGGTCACCGTCAACGAGGTCATCGACCCGCGACCGAACCAGGTGGTCGCGGTTCGCGCCCATACGAAGCGCGACCCCGAGCGGTCCGCCACCAACTGGGGGCCCGTGGGCAGCAGCGAGGTGCTGAGCGGCGCCGACAGCGATGCCTTCGCGTTCGACCAGCAGACGGGCAGGCTGACCTTCGCGAGCCCGCCGGATTATGAGGACGGCGACCAGTACCAGGTCACCCTGACTGCCAACGACGGCACGCTGGACGGCAGGCTCGACATCACCGTGAACGTCGCCAACCTGGAGGAGCGGGGCATGCTCACGCTGGGGGGCGTACGGCAGGGCGCCAACGGCCAGCTGCTACAGGCGACGCTGACGGATCCGGACGGCGTCGCCACCGAGACGTGGGTATGGCAGCGCGCGACGAGCAGGTCGGGCCCCTGGATGGACATCGCGAACACCGACGCCAGCAGCTATACGCCGACCGCCGACGTCGTCGGCAACTACCTGCGCGCGAGCGTCACGTACACGGACGGGGCCGGTCCGAACGAGACCACCTTGATCAAGGCCACCGAGCTCCTGACGGTGAACGACGCCTCGGGGAACCAGCCCCCGACGCCGCCCGACGCGCTTCCTCAGGTCGACGCCATCGAGGAGAACGACGGCGGGCGGAACGTCGCGCGAGTGGTGTTCACCGACCCGGAGGGCGAGCGGCTGACCTACTCGCTCGATGGCTCGAGTGAGTTTGCGATCAACACCGGCACGGGCCAGATCACCGTGAAGAGCGGGGGGCGCGATTACGAGGACACCCCGATCCACAACAACATCCGGAGCCACGCGGTCACCGTCAGGGCCGCCGATCCCTTCGGGGCCGATGCCACGGCCACGCTTACGGTTGAAGTCACGGACGTGAACGAGCGGCCCAGAGCCGCAGGCCTCGCGGTGACCGTCCTGGAGGATGGGACGGTCGACATCGACGTGATCCAGGACGCCTTCGACGAAGATGCCGGCGATACCCTGACCGTGGCGGGCGTCGTGAGGAGCCCAGGCAAGGGCGGGACGACGGTGAACGACGGGACCAACGACATCACCTACAAGCCTCACGCGAACTACCACGGCGCGGACAGCTTCACCTATCGAGTGAACGACGCCAGCACCCTGCTCTCGAATACTGCCACGGTCACCATCACCGTCATGGCGGTGAACGACGCGCCCACGTTCGCGCCGTCGCCCACGACCCGCAGCGTGTCCGAAAGCGCCGCGCCCGGCGCCAACGTTGGCGCGGCCGTGGCGGCGACCGACGTTGACGATGCCGATCTGGCGTACATCCACTTCGGCGCCGGCGCTTTTGCGTTCGACATCGAACCTGACAGCGGTCAGATCAAGGTGGCCACGGGGATCACCTTCGAAATCGCCATGCAGGACACGTACGAGTTCATGGTTGAAGCCGACGACGGGAGGGGCGGCACTGCGACCGTTGATGTGACGATCAAGGTCGTCGTCGGGCCGGTAGCACCGCCGAGCAGTGGGGGCGGTGGCGGTGGCGGTGGCGGTGGCGGTGGCGGCGGCGGCGGCCCCAGCCCGAGCGAGGCCGACTTCGAGTGGACGGTGAAGCGCGACATCGAGGAGCTGGACAGCGGTCACGAGACCCCCACGGGCCTCTGGTCCGACGGTGCGACCCTCTGGGTCCTCGAGAACGGCGACGGCGCCGACGACGCCATCTACGCCTACGACCAGGCGACGGGCGAGCGCGTCGAAGGCCGCGAGTTCGCCCTCGCCGAGACGAACCGCGCGCCGCGCGGCTTCTGGTCGAACGGCGAGACGGTGTGGGTCTCCGACAGCGGCCGCGAGCGGCTCTTCGCCTACGGCCTCGCCAGGGGCGAGCGCGAGGAGAGCCGCGAGGTCGAGCTGGCCGAGCGCAACCGCGACGCCCGCGGCATCTGGTCGGACGAGGAGACGATGTGGGTGCTCGACGGTGGCAAGGACAGTCTCTTCGCCTACGACCTCGCGACGGGCGACCTGCTCGCCGAGTACAGCCTCGCCTCCAGGAACGGCGACCCCCAGGGCATCTGGTCGGATGGCGTCACGGTCTGGGTCTCCGACCACGGCGCGAAGCAGCTCCTCGCCTACCGCCTGCCCGCACGGCCGGAAGCGCCCGTGGCAGAGGACGAGGACGAGACCGAGGACCCGGTCTCGGTCCCGGTCCCGCTGGAGCGGGTCGACGACGAGGACTTCACGGAGCTGTCGAGCTCCAGCAACAACAGCCCGCGGGGCATCTGGTCCGACGGCGACTTCATGTACGTCGCCGATGAGAGCGACGACCGCGTCTACACCTACAACATGCCCGACGCTCTCGACGCACGCCTCGCCTCGCTCACGCTCAGCGGGGTCGAGATCGGCGAGTTCGACGCGGGCACGACGGAGTACGAGGGGACACCCGCCGAGGGTGTCACGGAGACCACGGTCGAGGCCTCCGCCCTGCAGCGTCGCACCGATGTCGCCATCGCCCCGCCCGACGCTGACAAAGCTGCCGAAGGCCACCAGATCGTCCTGGACGGCATCTCCGCCATCACCGTCACGGTGACCTCGGCCGACGGGACGCGTACGAAGGTCTACCGGGTGAACCTGGCCGTGCCTCCCGCCGAACTCGCCCTCACCCCGGTGTGGACTGCGATCGAGTGGCCCGGCGCCGACGCCGTCGCCATCGCCGAGGCCGGCCTTCCAGACGCGGTCGTCGCCGTCTACGTCTGGGACGAGGAGTCGCGGAGCTGGCTCGGGTACTTCCCCGGCCTCGAGGACGTGTCGGGGCTCAACACACTGACAACCCTTACCACCGCCGCCACCTACTGGGTCGCCGTCACCGAACCCGTCACGTGGACCACCACAACGGGCGAGCCCGAAGGGTCCTGAGCAGCCCGCCGGTGTCGCCCGCAAGCCAGGTGGCCATCCCATCGAGCGGCGGGCGGGGCAGTGGGCGCTGGTCTACGTCACCCCGGTGGGCGTCTGCCCTGGGCAGCCTGCTTTCACTGGAAGTTCCGTCAAACTCCAGCCTGCCAGCGGCAGGGCCAAGTCCTTGGAGTCCTGCCCTGAGATGAGGCTGTCGGGGAACATTGCAGAAGGGAAGATGCCTTCCAGCGACCTCACGACCGGGCCTGCGCAGGCTCTGGCGCCCTTCTGCCGGGGAGTTCCCGCCTCGTTAGCCCGCGAACGTGTCCACGACGAGCCAGGCCGCGACCAGCAGGAGGATGGTCGAGAGTGCCCGCAGGATGGTGGGCCCGCGCACCCGGAGCGCGAGCCGCGCGCCGACCTGCGCGCCCGCCACCGCGCCGGCGGCGATCAGCCCCGCCTCGGCCAGGTCGCCGTTCAGGCTGAGGCCTCCGGTCACCAGGTGCACGATCGTCGCCTCGAGCGCTATCAGGGCATACGCAAACTGGCTGGTGGCGGTGGCGATGTGGACGGGAAACCGCAGGATGATCGTCAGCAGTGGCACCTGCAGTACGCCCCCGCCCGCCCCCAGCAGTCCGGAGACGAAACCCATCGCGCCCGCGATCGTGAGCCCGTGCCAGAGGCGGAAGGTGTAGAAGAAGTTCTGGCCGTGGCGGTCCCGGATCCGTCGCGAGATGGCTCCCCGCCCGCTGATGGGCTCCCGGTACCCCCGGAACTGCCGCCGGACGATGAGGTGCGTTGCCACGGATGCCAGGGCCACCGCGAAGACCAGCACGAACACACGCCGGGGAATGATCCCCACCAGCAGCGCTCCGCCCAGCGCTCCGGGAATGGCCGCCACTGCCCACCAGAGCCCGCTGCGGTAGTCGATGCGTTTCTGGTAGGCGTAGGCGATGGCGCCGGAGGTGGCGTTGGCGGACACCACGGCGAGCGACATGGCAGTCACCGTGGCAGGGTCGCGGTCGGGGTAGGCCACGAGCAGGATGGGGACGAGGAGGAAGCCGCCGCCAGCGCCCACGATCGCGCCGAACACCCCCACGCTGAGGCCCAGCAGTACGAGGAGCGCCGCCTCTAGCACGTCCTGCTCCGCCCGGCAGGCGGGAGACTTGGCGTGCTCCCGTTGTCGTTCGGGAGGAGGGCTGCATGGGGCGCGTTAGCCACAGCCGAACGATACCCCCACAGAAGGAGCCGCCCGAATTCGACCCAGATCCCGCTCGCCCACGCCGTTCCCGCGAGGCTTCCGCCCCACGGCTCCGTTCCGGCAGTTAGAATGGCGATAACCTGTCAGAACAGGCGGGAATAGCCCTCCGAAGGGGGAGTCATGCCAGAGCGAGTCGTCATTTCGGCAGACAGCCACACCGAGAGGTTCCTCGACCTCTCCGAGTACATCGAACCGAAGCACCGCCCCACGATGGAAGAGCTGAACAAGCGCGACGAAGAGCGCTTGCAGAAGATCCTGGCGAACATGCGCGCCCGCGGCCAGGAAACGTCCTACTCCGGACGCAAGAACACGATGGAGGAGTTCCGCATCACCGTCGATCTCGGTGACCGGATGTCGGCGATCACCGACGACGGTGTGTGTGCCGAGGTCGTGATCGAGCGCGGCGGCTCGCGCTCCACGGACATCGACTTCGTACGGGCCTGCAACAGCGCCTACTACCGCTGGTTCTCCGAGCACTTCGCCGGGGAGGCGTACCGCTTCATCGGCGTGGCCGCGATCACCATCGCCGACATCGATACAGCCCTCGCCGAGCTGCGGGAAGCGCACGATCTCGGCTTCAGGTCCCTCATCCTCCCGGGTTCCCACTACTGGTTCCCGGGCGCCCTTCCCTTCCACGACCGCAGCTACGACCCGCTCTGGGCGCAGGTGCAGGAGATGGGGCTGCCCATCCTCTTCCACCCGGGCTTCGGCCGCGAGAACCCCATCCTTGAGGCCGATCCCGATGCCCAGGTGTTCAAGTACGGTTCCCTGACCACGCTGGAGCTCCGCGCCGCCCTCAAGCACTTCCTGCTTGGCGGCATCGCCGAGCGCTTCCCCGACCTCAACTTCGGGTGGGTCGAGTCGGGCAGCCTCTGGGTGCCGCCCCTGCTGGATGAGTACGACGCGCTGGTGAAGCGCAGGCCCGGCGCACAGAGCCAGGAACTGCTCCCCAGCGAACTCTTCCGGCGGCAGGGCTTCTGCGCGGGACCGCTCACGCAGAGCGAGGTCGACGCCCGCCACCGGCTGGGAATCGACAACCTCATGTTCGGCACCGACTATCCCCACCCCGAGGGCACCTACCCGAACACGCAGTCGATGATCGACGAAATGTTCGCGGACGTGAACGACGAGGAGACCCACAAGATCCTCGCCACCAACGCCGCGCGCGTCTTCAACCTCGATATCGGCCGGCTCACGAGTACGAAGGTGGCCGTCGGCTAGGAGCCAGCCGCCAGCAAGCGAAGAAGCCCCGGCCGGTCGAACCCGGCCGGGGCTTTCGCGTGTACCGACTACGCTCTCAGGAGCGTCCTCGTGCGTAGGGGCTGATCGCTTCGTTGATGGCGTCGGCGAAGAGATTCAGGCAGAGCAGCAGGAAGGCGAGGATGGCGCCCGGGAAGACGGGATACCACCACGCACGCTGCAGGTAAGGCCTGCTGCTGTTCACCAGCCCGCCCAGGGAGGGGGTGTCCGCCTCGAGGCCGAGCCCAAAGTAGCCCAAGGCGGCCACGACCAGCACGCCGCCCGCGATCGCCAGTGCGACCTGCACGAGGAGGGGCGGAAGGGCGTTGAGCACGATGTGCCGGAAGATGACACGGGTTGTGCTGGCCCCGAGTACCTGCGCCGCCAGCACGTAGTCCTTGTTCCGCTCGCCCAGCATCTGGGCTCGCGAGAGGCGGGTGAACCCCGGGAAGACGAACACGGCAATGGCGATGCCGATGTTCTCCAGCCCCTCGCCGAGGACGGTGAGAGTGGCGAACGCGATGAGCAGGCCGGGGAAGGCCAGCAGGGCATCGACCAGCCGCATCACCGCCGCATCGGCCCACCCCCGCACGTACCCCACCGTGAATCCGGTCATGGTGCCGATGACGGCTCCGGTCATCACCGCCAGGAAGCTCAGGACGAGCGCGGTCTTCAGCCCGTGGAGATTGCGCGCGAAGAGATCGCGCCGCAGCTCGTCGGTGCCAAAGGGGTGATCCCAGGAGGGTGACAGCAGCCGCGCGGAGGCGTCCTGGGCTAACGGATCGTGCCAGGCGATGACTGGAGCCCCGATGGCAGCCACGGCGATGATGAGCAGGCCTCCCACCGCGATGGCGCCCTGAGGGTTGCGGAGCAGGCGACGCAGGGTGTTGGCCCACATCGATCGACCGGCGCGCGCCCGAGGCGCCATGACCTCTTCCTGGTTGGTAGCGGCAATGCTCATCGGACGCGCACCCGTGGGTCGACAAAGCCGTAGATGATGTCCGCCAGCAGGTTCACGGTCACGAAGATGACGACCAGTACGACCAGCATGGTCTGCACCACGAGGTAGTCCAGGCGCTGGATCGCTTCAACCAGGATGCGGCCGAGACCGGGCCGGGTGAAGACCGCTTCGATGATCACGACCCCGGTCAGCACTTCACCCACCTGCAGCGCCATGATCGTGATCACGGGAATGAGCGAGTTGCGGAGCGCGTGGCGCACGATCACGGTGCGTTCCCCCAGCCCCTTGGACCTGGCCGTGCGAACGAAGTCCTGGCCGACCACGTCCGTGATCGTCGTGCGCGTGTAGCGCGCGAGCACCGCGCTGATGGGCATCGCCAGCGCTATCACGGGCAGGGCGAGGTGGTAAAGCGAGTCCACCGGGTCGTCCAGGAACGAAACACGCCCGTGTGAGGGGAACCAGCCAAGCTCGGCCGCGAATATCCAGAGCAGGATGATGCCCGACACGAAGCTGGGAACGCCCACCGAAACCATGGTGTAGCCCGACAGGAGCCAGTCCCACCCGCTTCTCGGCTTCACCCCTCCAAGGATGCCGAGGGGAATCCCGAGCAGGATGGCGAAGGCGTAGGCCGCGATGCCGAGCTCCAGCGTGGGCGGGATGTTGATGGAAAACAGGCGCGTGACGCTCAAGCCGCTTGTGAAGGAGTACCCCAGGTCACCCGTAACGAGATCGCCAAGCCAGCGGATGTACTGTTCCGGCCAGCTGTCGTGCAGGCCGAGCTGCTTGCGGATCGCGTAGAGGTCTTCCGCCGTGGCTTCCTCGCCCGCGATGACGAGCGCGGGATCGCCCGGAATGATCCGCAAAACCATGAAGGCGATCACCGTACCTAGGAACAGGATGGGAATCGTCTGCACGAGCCGGTTCAAGATGAATGGAGCCATATCCCTCGCCCTCTGGTCCGGGCCCCAGGCGCTACCTCAGCGCTCATTGGAGGCATGAGGATACACTGACTGTCGCGCCTCTTGGCCGCTCGCCGGCGCTGACGCCGACGATGAGCGGGGAAGCGACACACAACACCGCCACACCGCCCCCGTGGCGGAAGGGTATAGTACCGGCTACGCGTCAGGCTGCGGGGCGGGACTTCGAGTGAAGCCCCTCACCCGCTGTCGGCAGCAGGAACGTGACAAGTACCACGACACAGGGGAGGACCCAATGACGTCGAGCTTTAAGAGGCCTATCTCACGCCGGCAGATGCTCGCCGGATCAGGAGTCGCGCTCGGCGCGGGCGTCACGGCCGCCCTCGTCGGCTGTGGCGACGACGACGACGACGCACCGCCGGAGCCAACCGCCGCCCCCGCGGAGGCCACCGAGGCCGCCGCCGAGGCCACGGAGGCGCCCGCGGAGGCCACCGAGGCTCCCGCAGAGGCCACCGAGGCCGCGACAGCCGCCGCCACGGAGGAGGCCACCGCCGCTCCCACGGAGGCGCCGCAAACAGGCCCCAAGCAAGGCGGCGTTCTTCGCCTTGCGACGCAGGGAGACCTGCTCCTCAGTCAGGGAGCGCCGTTCACCCGCGCGCAGGGCATCCCCACCCTCGTCTTCGAGACCCTCATCCAATACGAAGACTCACCTTCGCCAACGCTGGTGCTCGCCGAGACGTACGACGTGTCCCCCGACTTCAATGAGGTCACGATCAGGCTCAAGGAGAACGCCGTCTTCCACGATGGCTCGCCGGTGACGCCCGAGGATGTCTTCTTCGGAATCGACGCCATCGTCAACCCCGAGCAGTACGGCTTCAGCTTCAGGGGCCAGTTGAAGGCGTTCGCCTCTCGCGTCGTGGAGATGAACACGATCGATGAGCGCACCATGGTCTTCAAGTTCGACGCGACCCTCACGAATATCAATGACTTCTTCGCCCAGTTCCCGGTCACCAAGAAGTCAACCTACGCCGAGCTTCAGAGCGGCGAGAACATCCAGGGCACGGGCCCATACAAGATGAGCTCCTGGACCCCGGGTGTCGGCTACGAGCTTGAGCCGAGCACCAACTGGCACGACGACCGCGGCCCTTACCTCGATGGGATCAGGGTCATCCAGTTCGCCGATGCCGAAGCGGTAGGCCTGGCCTACGACGCCGACGACATCGATATCGCAGGGGGTGTAAGCCCGCTCTTCGCCAAGGCCCACGAGGAGGATGTGGAGATCGCCGCAAAGTGGGGGATCATCTACGTCGGCCTCAACGTCACGAACCCGCTGTTCGTGGACAAGCGGGTCCGGCAGGCGTTGTTCTTCGCCATCGATCGCGAGCGCATCATCAACGAGCTGCTGGAAGGGCTCGTTGAGCTCACCACGCAGCCCTGGGATCCCGGCAGCCCCGCATTCGATGCCGACCTCGAGCAGCCCTTCTACGAACCCGAGCGGTCGCGGGCGCTCCTCGCAGAGGCCGGCTTCAGCCAGACCGAACCCATCACCTTCGACCACTACGCGAACCACCCCACTGTGGGCGCCCAGCTCGCGTCGCTCGTCAAGGACAACTTCGCCGACGTGGGGGTCGAGATCGAGCTGGTTGGTCATCAGATCCCCGACATGAACAAGAAGCTCTTCGAGCGTGACTTCGACGCGGGGTGGTTCCTGCTCACCGGCTTCTCCCCCTTCTCACCGATCACGGTGATCACGCAGCCGCTTCCCTTCCAGGACAACAATCCGAGCAAGTACACGAACCCTGTGTTCCTGGACATCAGGGAGAAGCTGCGCACCCTCGACCCGTTCTCGGAAGAGGCGCTGGTGCAGTACGCCCGCTTCAACGTGCTCTTCCACGACGACCCCTGGCTGCTGCCATGTGCCCCCACCCGCGGCCTGAGCGTCGTGAAGCCGAGGGTGCAGGACTACAGGAACTACATCTCGCCACTCACCTACCTCGGGCACATCTGGCTCGACGAAGACGCCTAGGGAAAGGCGCCAGCCAACGGTATTCGTCCAGTCGCACCGTCCGCGCGGGCTAGCCCGTCGGCGGTGCGGCTGAGCGTTACGACACCTGGTCAGACGCGCCGGATGCGCGTCCCGAGGAGGAACCATGCCTGACGCAGCCGAATTCGCGGGCCACGCCACGCTCGAAGCGACGGAGATGCCTGTTGAGTGGCCGCAACAGCCCGACCCGCGTGGCCTCCCGAACGTCGTCTACATCGTGCTCGACGACGTTGGCTTCGCCCAGTTCGGCTGCTACGGCTCCACGATTGACACGCCAAACATGGACCGGCTCGCCGCGAACGGTCTGCGCTACACCAACTACCACACCACCACGCTCTGCTCGCCCTCGCGCGCCTGCCTCCTCACCGGGCGCAATCACCACACCGTCGGCATGCGCTCGGTCTCGAACTGGGCGCGCGCGTACCCCAACGGCAGGGGCGCCATATCCAACCGCGCCGCGACCGTCGCGCAGCTCCTGAAGGACCGGGGCATGGCCACCTTCGCCGTGGGCAAGTGGCACCTCGCCCCGATGTCCGAGACTTCCGCGGCAGGCCCGTTCGACCACTGGCCCCTGCAGAAGGGCTTCAACCGCTACTACGGCTTCCTCGACGCCTTGTCCGACCAGTTCGCCCCCGAGCTCACCTACGACAACCACCGCATCCCCACGCCCGAGCGCGCGGATTACCACGTGAGCGAGGACATCGTCGATCACGCCATCGAGTTCGTGCGCGATCAGAAGGCCATCTACGACGACAAGCCGTTCTTCCTCTACGTCGCCTTCGGCGCCTGCCACGACCCCCACCAGGCCCCGCCGGAGTACCTCGAGAAGTATCGCGGCCGCTTCGATCAGGGGTACGAGGTGGCCCGCGAGGAGTGGT
This sequence comes from Tepidiformaceae bacterium, assembly GCA_965262975.1. GTDB lineage: Bacteria > Chloroflexota > Dehalococcoidia > Tepidiformales > Tepidiformaceae > UBA2991. The sequence goes on from OZ253575.1 coordinate 430,646, forward strand.
TCGAGCGCCAGAAGGCGATGGGCATCGTGCCCGAGGACACGGTCTTGCCGCCAGGCAACCCGGGCGTTCCCGCCTGGGACAGCCTCACCCCCGACCAGCAACTTGTCGCGAGCCGGCTCCAGGAGGCATTCGCCGCGATGCTCGACCACACGGACGTCCAGATCGGGCGGCTCGTCGACCACCTCGAGCAGACGGGACAGCTCGACAACACCCTCATCGTGCTGACCTCCGACAACGGCGCCAGCGACGCTGGCGGCCCCCTCGGGACGGTGAACTGGCTGCGAGGCATGAACGGCCTCGAGATCGAAACCTTCAACCTCGAAAACGTGGACGAGATCGGTGGTCCCAGGTCGCACACCAATTACCCGTCGGGCTGGGCGCAGGCCGGGAACACGCCGCTGCGCTGGTATAAGCAGACCCTCCACGCCGGCGGCATCCGCGCCCCCCTCGTCTTCCACTGGCCCGAGCGCATCAGGGAGGGCGGTCTCCGCCACCAGTTCCACCACGTCACCGACGTGACGCCCACGGTCCTCGACCTCCTCGGTATGGAGGCACCCGCCGTCTTCGAGGGTGTGCCTCAGCTTCCCGTGGCCGGCCAGAGCATGGCCTACACCTTCGAGAACGCCGAAGCCCCGACACGAAAGGTGACCCAACACTTCGAGATGAACGGTCACCGCTCCGTCTGGCACCGCGGCTGGAAGGCGGTGACGTATCACGTGGCGGGCGACGACTTCCAGTCCGAGCCGTGGGAGCTGTACCACCTCGATCAGGACTACTCGGAGAGCTACGACCTCGCGCAGGAGGAGCCAGAGCGGCTTCGCGAGCTGATCGACCTCTGGTGGGCGGAGGCGGGGCGGCACGATGTGCTTCCGCTCGAGCAGGGAGGGGCCGCCTCAGCCGTCTTCAATGTCGCGCCCGGCAGCCCGCAGGACCGGACCACCTACACCTATGCGCAGGGGATGGCGCACGTGCCGACCGTCTCGGCGGCGGACGTGCGTAACCGCTCCCACCGCATCAAGGCCACCATCGTCCCCGAAGGGACCGGCGAAGGCGTCATCGTGGCCCACGGCGGCTACGCCGGTGGTTACGCGCTCTACGTGCACGAGAACCGCCTGGTCTACGAACACAACTGCGGCGGGGAGCGAACGCGCATCGTGAGCGGGGAGGAGCTGGCGTCCCGGCCCACGGAGGTCGAGTTCTCCTTCACGAAGATGGGCGACAACCGCGGCGTCGGCGTCCTCAACGTCGATGGCCGGGAGGCCGCCCGTGGCGAACTTCCGCGGATGCTCAGGGGACTCTTCACGATCGAGGGACTCGACGTCGGTCAGGACACGGGCACCGCTGTCAGCGATCAGTACGAACCTCCCTTCACCTTCACGGGCGCGATCGAGTCCCTCGTTATCGAAGTCGACGACGACCAGTCGCTCGACCCCGCGCAACTGGCGCAGGCCGAGGAAGAACAGCAGTAGCGCTCTCCGCCGGGGTGAGAGCGCGCCTGCAAGACAGGCGTCACACCAGTTGGTCACATGCGGACTGGTCGTCGGAGTAGCTGCGTGTCAGCCCAACTTGCGCTCTTGACTGGCAGCACGGGCCGCTGGTAGGTATGCCCCATCACCTTAGGAGGCAAGCGCGTGGGAAAATATCTGCTCCAGGCGAGCTACACACAGGCAGGCCTGGCGGGCTTGATCAAAGAGGGCGGTACGAGCCGGCGGGCGGCCCTCGCGGAGACGATCGAAGGCGTGGGCGGTAGCCTCGAGTCGCTCTACTACGCGTTCGGCAAGAGCGACCTCTTCATCACCGCGGACCTGCCGGACGACACCGCGGCGACGGCCGTCTCCCTCGCCATCGGCTCTGTCGGCGCCCTCGACATCAGCGTGACTGTCCTGGTGACGCCCGAGAGTGTCGATGACGCCATCGCCATGAGCGTGCCCTACCGCCCCCCCGGGGCCTAGCCCACGACCCGAGCCTGCGGGGCTGACCGCCCCACTGGTCGCCGGTACAGGGCAAAGTTGGTCGCATGCGGCCCCTTGTGACGCGCACCATTCCGGTTCGTGTACGCTCCCCGCGCACCCTCGAACGCGTCCGGGGAGGGCCTGAGCATGGTCGCGAAACTCCACTCCTGGCGGGGCGCCGCCACCATCCTCGCCGTGACCGCCGCCGGCGCAGCGGCCGTCTTTCTCGGGCGCCCGGCCATCGCCGCAGCCGCCGGAGTCGAGGGCGAAACCGAGTTCGTGCTCAACACCTTCGCCTTCCTCATCTGGGGCGCGCTCGTGATGTGGATGTGCGCCGGGTTCACCATGCTCGAGTCCGGCTCCGTCCGCACAAAAAACGCCTCGATGATCTGCCTCAAGAACATCGGTCTCTACTCGATCGCCGGGCTCGCTTACTTCGTCATCGGCTACAACCTCATGTACGTCGATGTCGTTGGCGACTTCATTGGCTCCTTCAACCTCCTCTACCAGGCCTCCGACGCCGAGATCGCCCTCCTGGAGGGAACGGGCGATGCCTCCGAAGTTGTCGCCAATGGCCACGCGACCATGTCCGACTGGTTCTTCCAGATGGTCTTCGTGGCGACCGCCGCCTCCATCGTCTCCGGCGCGCTCGCCGAGCGCGTCAAGATGTGGCCGTTCTTCCTCTTCACCCTCATCCTCACCGCCGTCATCTACCCCATCGTCGGTGCCTGGACCTGGGGCGGCGGCTGGCTCTCCGACCTGGGTTTCCAGGACTTCGCCGGCTCGACCATCGTGCACGGCGTCGGCGGCTGGGCCGCCCTCGCCGGCATCCTCGTTGTCGGACCGAGGCTCGGAAAATACGGCGCGGATGGCAAGGCGAGGCCTACGCCGCCGTCAAACATCCTCGTCGTCACGCTGGGCGTCTTCATCCTCTGGTTCGGCTGGTTTGGCTTCAACGGCGGCTCCCAGCTTGCCCTCGCCAGCGCCTTCGATGCCGTCTCCATGAGCAATGTGCTTGTTAACACGAACCTCGCGGCGGCCGCGGGTGTCATGTCCGCGCTCGCCCTCTCGCGCTTCGTCCTCAGGCGCATCGACCTGTTCGCCGGACTCAACGGCGCCATCGCGGGACTCGTCTCCATCACCGCCGGCCCTACATCACCGAACACTGGTGGGCGATCATCATCGGCGCCATTGGCGGCGTTATCTGCACCCTCGGCATCAAGCTCCTCGAGAAACTGAAGCTGGACGACGTGGTGGGAGCCGTGCCCGCTCACCTCTTCGCCGGCATCTGGGGCACGCTGGCGGTCTGCATCGCCGCCGGCGGCGATTTCGGCGTGCAGATCACAGGCGTCGCGGCGGTCGGAGGGTTCGTGTTCTTGGTCTCGTGGCTGCTGTGGCAGGTCCTGGCCAGGACCGTCAGCGTCCGCGTGTCGCCAGAAGTCGAGCACCTTGGCCAGGACGCCGGTGAACTCGGAATCGAGGCCTACCCCGAGTTCATGCTCATGCCCGAAGAGTTCCCCGACATGGCCGTTGTGACCGCACCCGCGGGGGCCAGCGCCGCGCCCGAGGAGCCCGGCGACGAGGACTGACTGAGGTTGTCCCCGATGTTCCCACTGCATGTGCGGCACATGTGATAATGTGTAGCACATGTCCAAAATGATCCAGATCCGCAACGTGCCCGACGAACTGCACCGCGAGGCCAAAGCCCGCGCCGCTCGCGCCGGAATGAGCCTTTCCGACTATCTACTGCGCCAGATCGAGCGATCCCTTGAGGTGCCGCCCATTGAAGAGCTGCTGGCGCGGATAGCTTCGCGGGAGCGTATCCATCCCTCCCAGACCCCTGCTGAGATCATCCGGGCCGAACGTGATGCACGGTGATCGTCGCCGATGCCTCGGTCGTGGTGGACATGTTCCTGGGCAAGGGTGGGGAGGCTGGTGACGAGTTGCGGGCGAGGCTCTCCCGCCAGGAAGTGATCAGCGCGCCGCACCTGCTGGACGCTGAGGTTGCTCAAGCCCTGCGCCGCTTGTCGATGCAGGGCGAGATGGCGATCAACAGGGCCACCGCGTCGCTGGACGAGCTGGCTGAGCTCCCCCTCTTGAGGTATTCCCACACACGGCTCCTGCCCCGAGCCTTCGAACTACGCTCCAACGTCACCATCTACGACGGTCTCTACCTCGCCCTGGCTGAAGCCCTTGACGTTCCCTTCCTGACGTGTGATGCCGCCCTGGATGGTGTCCCCGGCTGTTACGCCTCGGTCGAGCTCCTGCCTTCCAGTTGACCGATTCCGGGGTGACCCTGGGCAGTCGGACCGCGTGTTCCCCCGTCCCGTTAGGCCGCTTACACCCCCACCCCGGTCCTTTTCCCGGACCCGTGTAGCATGACCCGCGTCAGGGAGGCGCTGAGAACGATGCTGAGATTCGCCGAAGAGATCATCCTGCTCCTGCTTCGCGATGAGGACGGGACCTTCGTCCATGTGCCCAACTGGTCCGTCGACCGTGCGCTAGCCGGCGCCGTGCTCATGGACCTGGCGCTGGAGAACCGCATCGATACCGACCTGGAGAACCTCATCCTGGTCGACTCCACCCCCCTCGGCGACAGCCTCCTCGACGCCACCCTCGCCGACATCGCCGCCGAGGAGACGCGCGACCCCCGCTTCTGGGTCGAGCACGTCGCCCAGCGCGCCCCCGAGATCCGCGAAGAGGTCCTCAAGCGTCTTGTCGATGGCGGCATCCTTGAGCGCCAGGACGACCGATTCCTCTGGGTCTTCCGCTCCCGCCACTACCCCATGGTCGATGGCAAGGCCGAGCGCGAAGTGAAGCTGCGCATCATGGGTGTCCTCTTCAGCGACGAGATTCCCGACCCGCGCGACGTCGTCATCATCTGTCTGGTGGACGCCTGCCACATCTTCCGGGAGCTGCTCTCCAAGCGAGAGCTCGATCAGGCCACCCCCCGGATCGAGCAGGTGCGCAAGCTCGACCTCATCGGTCAGGCCATGGCCCAGGCCATCCGCGATATCGAGGTTTGGATCACCACCGCCCAGATCGAAGGCCGGATGCTCTACTAGCCCTCTGCTGGCCCAGGCAGGGGAGAGGCGGCGCAGGACCATCTCTCGCGACGAGACCATCGACCACTGGCTGCGGGAAGAGCAGGAGCCCTTCAGCGGCTGGGACTTCTCCTACCTCCACGGCCGCATGGACGAGGGCCGAGAGCCCTGGTCGTACCTGGACCGCGCCGCCGGACTCATGGCGCGCTCGTCGTCGGTGGTCGACATGGACACCGGCGGCGGCGAGAAGCTGCTGAGTCTGCGGGACCACTGGCCCGCGAAGGTCGTCGCCACCGAGGACTACCCGCCCAACTTCGAGCTGGCTTCGGAGCGGCTCTCCACCGTCGGCGCCACGGTCGTCAGAGCGGCGCTCTCGGACACGGCGCCCATGCCCTTCGCCAGCGGCGAGTTCGACCTGGTGCTGAACCGGCACGCCGCCTTCAACCCCCAGGAGGTCGCCCGCATCCTCTCGCCGGGCGGCGTCTTCCTCACCCAGCAGGTGCACGGAATGTGGGCCTGGGATCTGCAGGCCGCCTTCGATGCGGTCCCCCAGTGGCCCGACGCGACACCGGAGAAGTACCTACCGCTGCTGGGAGCGGACGGCCTGACCGTCGTGACCCTCGAGGAGTGGGAGGGCCGCCTGGTGTTCGCCGACGTCGGCGCGATCGTCTACTACCTGAAGGCCACCCCCTGGGAAGTGCCCGGCTTCACGGTGGCGACCCATCTCCGCTACCTGCTCGCCCTCCAGGAGAGACTGGAAGGAGGCGAGGAGCTGGCCTTCTACGCGGCGAAGTACCTCATCGAAGTGAGGAAACCGTAGCCGTAGCGCTCGTTTAAGCGCGCGCCCAGCGCGCGAGCGCCTTCTCCGGATCCGCCAGCTCCTCGACCGACTCGTACCAGGAGTCCCGCCACCCCTCCGGCGGCAACCCCGTGAAGAGCATCAGGTTGAGCGGGTAGTGCTCGCTGTCCGTCGCCCGACGGAAGTCGTCGCGGAACAGGAACGTCGGCTTGCCCAGCGCGATCGCCATCCCCAGCTCCACCATCACCCCCTCGTCCGGCGGCACCCCGTTCACGACCGCGAAGATTGCGTCCGACTCCCGCACGTCTTGGAAGTCGGCCTGCCCGATACGCCAGGCCCAGTCCCGTTCCGCCCGGTCGACCTGGTTGTTCCGCGCGAACGGCTCCCACACCTCCAGCCCCAGCCCCGCCAGCGCCGCCACCAGCTCCGGCAGCAGCAGCGCCTTCTGCTGCGCCGAAAACCCGTACGGACTCGCCAGGTACACGGTCTTGCGGGGCCGTTCAGGGCTCGTCATGGCGGTCGCCAGTATAGGCCCGGCCCTCCCGATCCCTCGCCTCGCCCTGCTACCCTGCCGCCATGCGGCCCTGGCTTCTCCGACTCGCAGCCATCGCCCTGCTCCTCGGTGTTCCGTCAGCTGCGAAGCCCGAGAGCGTCCTCGCCTGCATATGTGGGGCACTCGGGCCACCTGCCGAAAACCTTCAAATAGCCCCTGTGGTGTTCGCCGGGAGAGTGATCTCCGTCAGTGCCGTGGAAGATGACGATGGCGGGTGGGCGAGGTTCGTCGCGGAGTTCGAAGTGCTCTACGTGTGGAAGGGGAGGCTCCACTCGACTCGATTCGTCGATTCCACCTCCGGGATAGCAGCGCCCTGTGGAAGGCGGTTTGAGGTAGGGGTTGAGTACATCGTCTACACGGGCGCAGACGACGACGAGCCGGGGACCATCCTTGGCAGCAGTGTGTGCTCGCCGACTACGCTGCTGGGCGATCTGGAACACCACATTGAGGTGTTGGGGGAGGGTCGGCGACCCCTTGCTGGCATGGCCAGCCCCGAGGACGTGGTAGTGCCGCTCCCGCCGGATGCCGGAACCGGGCTGTCGGATCCCCCGGGGCAGAACTGGTGGGGGTTTGCTGCCTTGCTCGGGGCGCTCACCGTCGTCTTGGTCGCGGCCGGACTCGGGTTCGCCGCTGCCGGGCGCCGCGCACGCCAAACCTGAGCGACCGACGTCGGCCGCTCAGGTTCCGCAGTCCGTTGCTTTAGACGCCCTAGACGGCGACCGCGATCTTCGCGAACTCGCCGCTCAGGTCGGCCGGGCCCCGATACAGTGCCTGGAACTGGCGCGTCTGGATGTACCACTGCCCCTCGATGCGCGTGTACGTATCGACGTAGCAGATCGAGTTCATCGAGCGCGAGCCGTCGGCCATGTTCAGGAACTCGCCCATGTACCAGCGGCCTGTGGCCGTGTCGCCCGTCACGTCGTCGATGACGCCCGAGTAGACGTGCATGTAGACGTTGGGGATGCTGCCCATGATGGTCGTCCACAGCGGCACCATCACGTCGCGGCCCTTGTGCACCTCGCCCACGTTCCACTCGCCGTCGGGCGCCCACGTCTGGCCCCAGGCCTCGGCGTCGAAGCGGTTGACCGCATCGACGTAGCGCTCGGCCACCATGCGGATGGCGGTGTAGTCCTCAACTGTCGGCTTGCCCATTTGGGTTCTCCTTCGCGTTGTTTTGCCCTGCGCGCTTCGCGCCAGCGGGCCGCTGATGTTACGCGTTTTGCCAGGCCAGATAGGGGTAGAACACCCCGTGCAGGTCGTCGCCGCTGTACAGCAGGTCGTGGGTCCGCCGGGCGAAGCGCCACTGTCCATCGATACGCACGAGGTCGTCTTCGTACACCGTTACTCCGGCCAGGCGGTTGTCCTCGCCGATCTGCACGTCCTCGGTGTGGTACCACCGCGCCTTCGCGGTGTCGCCATTCACCTCGTCGACCACGCCCGAGTTCACGACCATGACGACGGCGGTGATGTTCTCCATCGCGGCGCCCCAGAACCGGGCCAGCTCATCCTGCCCGTGCGGCGGATTTTCGCCGCCGTATTCCCAGACGCCGTCCGGCGCCCACGTCTCGATCCACGCCTCCGCGTCTCGACGATTGATCGCGTCGACGTAGCGCTCGCAGAGCTGGCGAATAGCGGAATACTCATCCGACATGGGAAGGGCAATGCTACAGGGTTCGCCGCCTCGCTGGGGAACGCCGGCGCAGTCGCCCGCGTCCTCCGGCCACGTCTGCGACGCCCCTTCCCGCACCTCTTCCTCCGGCACTGGCTCAATGTCGGCGATGAACGCCCAGTGGTGTCCGAACGGGTCGCGCAGCCGCCCGTAGAGCGCCCCCCAGAACTGCCGCTCAAGCGGCATCGTCACCGCCCGCGACGTGGACGCCGCCGCTCCCAGCGGGCAGGATCGCCTCACTTCACTCCGCGAGGTTGCCATGAGCACCACCCCCCTCGAAATCCTCCGCTCCGGACTCACTTCCATGCACGCCCTCCTCGACGAAGCGATCGGCGACATGACCCTTGAGCAGCTCAACTTCCGCCCCAACGAGGGTGGCCTGAGCCCCTTCTTCAGCCTCTGGCACTACGTCCGCACCGAGGACAACATCGTCAACTACATCGCTCAGGGCAGACCCACCGTCTGGCTCGAGGGCGGCTACGACCAGCGCTTCCGCCTGCACCGCACCTCGCAGGGCACGGGCATGCCTGAGGAGGAGGCGAAAGCGATGGCCCTGAACGACCTCGAAGGCTGGCGTGAGTACCAGCCCCGCGTCTGGCAGGCCACCGACGCCTACCTCGCCGAGATGTCACCGGACGAGTTCGACACGCGCACCGTCACCATCAAGCCACTCGGGGAGATGTCGCTCTGGCAGGGTCTGAACGGTGTTTGCCTGAGCCACGGCTACCGCCACGTTGGGGAGATCGAGTACGCCCGCGGCATCATCGGCCTGGGTGGCCTCACTGAACGACCTCGAAGGCTGGCGTGAGTACCAGCCCCGCGTCTGGCAGGCCACCGACGCCTACCTCGCCGAGATGTCACCGGACGAGTTCGACACGCGCACCGTCACCATCAAGCCACTCGGGGAGATGTCGCTCTGGCAGGGTCTGAACGGTGTTTGCCTGAGCCACGGCTACCGCCACGTTGGGGAGATCGAGTACGCCCGCGGCATCATCGGCCTGGGTGGCCTCACCATCTAGACGGCGCGGCTACTCCTCGTCCGCGCCCCGCTGTTCCAGCACGGAGATGCGGCGGTCGAGGCTGCGCAGCGAGTAGCGGATGATCGCCATCGTCACGAAGAAATCGAACCACAGCATTACCGCCCCCACGATGATGAAGCTGTCCTTGATAATCTGGTGGTTCACCAGCAGGGCCGCGAGGATGAAGGCGATGCCCACTCCCGAGAGGAGCGAGGGCACCACGATAAGCGCGCCGCCGACCGACCGCCGTACCGTCATGCGCCGTCTCCCAGGCGCGCGCTTTCACTGGCCAGCAGACCCAGCCCCATGGGCCCCAGCGCCAGCGCCTCCCGATGGAACGTGCGCAGGTCGAAGGCGTCGCCGAGGCTCTGGCGCGCCGTTTCGCGTGCCGCCAGCCAGGCCCGCTCCCCCACCTTGTAGCTGATCGCCTGCCCCGGAAGCCCGAGGTAGCGGTCGATCTCGCTCGCGATGAAGTCGGCCGGGAAGTGGCTGCGCGTCTTCGCGAACTCGTCCCCAAGCTCCGGCGTCCAGCGTTCGCCCGGGTGGAACCGCTGCCCCTCCGGGATCGGTAGCTCCAGGTGCATACCAATGTCGATGATGACGCGCACAGTCCGCAGCGCCTGCGAGGCCAGCAGCCCCATCGCGTAGTCGGGTACCTGCAGGTAACCCAGCTCCCCCATCAGCCGCTCGGCGTAGAGCGCCCAGCCCTCGACATAACCGGAGCAGTCCCCCAGCAGCCGCTGGTAGCGGGAGATGTCGAGCAGGCGCGTATTGCCGCGTTCCAGGTGATGCCCCGGAACACCCTCGTGGTACGCGATCGACACCTCGCCCCAGAGCGGGAAGCGCGTCTTGCCGCCCGTCGGGTACCACGTGCGGCCGGGGCGGGAGAAGTCCTCGGTGGGGCTCGTGTAGTACATCGCGAGCGCGCCACCGGGGGGCGCGATCATGGCCTCAAGGCGCTGCAGCTTGGCGGGAATGTCGAAGTGCGTGCCGTTCAGGTCGGCGATCGTTCGCTCCTGCAGGTCCTGCATCCACTGCCGGAACTCCTCGACTCCCTCGATGGCCCGTTCGGGGTCGGTAGCGAGCACGACCTTCGCCGCCTCCACCCCCTCGCCCGGCGCGATCTGCTCTGCCGCCGCTTCCATCTCCGCGCCGATACGGTGGATCTCGTCCCAGCCCCAGGCATATGTCTCGCGCAGGTCCAGTTCGCAGCGGTTATAGGAACGCGCGTAGCGGGCGTACCGCTCCTCGCCGACGGCGTCGTGCTCGGCCGCGCGCGGCAGGTACTGCTCCCGCAGGAAGGCGCCGAAAGCGCCGTAGCTCTCGGCCGCGGCGCTGGCGGCGGCGTCGAGGTCGCGTCGCAGCCCCCCGGAGAGCCCATCGCCGGCGCGCCCCACGAACTCATCGAAGAAGCCGCCACTCCCGTTGCCGGCCCACGTCTCGCACTGCTTCAGGCAGGCCTCCACCTGCCGCTGGGGCGCCGCCCGACCCGCTTCGAGACCGGCTTCGAGCGTCGTGCGATAGCCCGCGAGCGCCTCTGGCAGACGCGCCAGCCGGCGCGCGATGGTCGCCCAGTCGGCCTCGTTCCCGGCCGGCATCAGGTCGAAGACGCCGCGGATGCCCTGCACCGGCGAGGCCAGCACATTCATCCCGGCGAGGTAATCGCCCGTCTCGTGCAGCTCCGCGTCGACTGTGAGTGCTTCGCGCATCACCTCGCGCAGGATGCGGTCGCCCTCCGCTTCGAGGGGCAGCGCCTCCAACTGCGCGAGCGTGTCCCGCGTGAGCCGGTCGCGCGCCTCGAAGCCCTCGACCGAGTAGTCCGTCAGTTCGTCCTCGTGCCCGGCGACACCCAGGTCGGTGGCGGCGATGGGATCGAGCGCGGCCAGCGCTTCGACGTACGTGTCTCCAAGGTCGGTGATTGCTGACATTAGCGGCCTAGCTTGCCACCGTCCCGCCGGGACCGCGAGGGATCGCGGGCGGGCTGGTTGTTCCGATCGGCCCACTGATCGGCGGCAACCAGCCGATCCAGCGGCTGACGACGTTGCTCGCGCTGTTCACGGCGTTGAAGGTCCTCCGGCAGCGACGCAGGCTCCCCGGGGAACCCGATGGCGAACACGACCAGCACGCGTAGTTCCTCCGGCGCCCCGAAGGCGGTGCGCACGGCGGCCTCGTCGAATCCCGCCATGGGGTGCGCGATCAGGCCAAGCGCCGTCGCCTGCGCCATCAGGTTTCCAGCGGCGATGCCCGCGTGGAACGACCACAGCGCGCGCTCCTCTCCGTACGAGTCCGCGTGTTCATGCCCGGGCAGCGATCCCAGCGCGACCAGCAGGGGCGCCGCCGGGGCCCAGTTCCGGTTCCCCTCGGAGAGCGCCGCGACCAGGCTCGCTCGCGTGGCCGCGGACCGTGCCACCAGCAGGCGCGCCGATTGCACGTTCCCGTGGCTGGGCGCCACCGAGACCGCCCTCCACAAGAGTTCTTGCGCCTCCGCCGAAACCGCGCGGGGGTCGAACGCGCGTTGCGCACGCCTCCCCGCGATCGCCTCGATCAGATCCGCCACATGCCCTCCGGCTCGCCATCGTGCCACCCTCCGCCCCCCGGTGCTAGGGTGAAGCGCCATGCCCACCTTCATCGGCCTCGACCTCGCCTGGACCACCCATCGCGAGAGCGGCATCTGCTGGTTCGAGGGCGAGACCCCCGCAGACCTGCGTTGCACCCGCCTCGAAGCCGCCGTTTGCGACACCGAGTCCCTTGCCGGCGAGGTCGCGGCCGTCGAGGGGCCGGTCGTCGTCGCCATCGACGCGCCCCTCCTCTACACCCCGCAGCGTTGGGCCGAGCGCGAGATCGCCCGTCGCTTCGGACGCTACAAGGCATCGCCGCACCAGGCGCACTACGCCGTGCGCCAGGGGTACACGGCCGGAATCGACCTTGGGAAGGCGCTGGAACAACGTGGCTTCGCCCTTGCCCCGGAGTCCCTTCTGGCGGGGAACCGCCCCGTGCTTACTGCAGTCGAGGTCTACCCCCATACCGTCCACGTGCGCCTCTTTGGCCTCGCCGAGCGCCTGCCCTACAAACCGAAGGCTCGCCGCAGCGTCGTGTTCCGGCAAGGGGTCATGCAGCAGTACCAGGCTCACCTGCGGGCCCTCATCGAACGAGAGGCATTTGGCATCCTCCAGAGCGTCGATGTGGCCTGCGCACTCGCACCCCAGACTGCGGCGAGTGCGCGGGGCGCCGCCCTGAAACGCCTCGACGATACCCTTGATGGCCTCACCTGCGCGCTGGCCGCGTGGCTCCTGTGGAGGGAGCCCGATGCCTGGGAGACTATCGGCGACCTGAACGGCTACATCGTGGCGCCGCGCGCACGGGACGAGCAGGGAGCGCTGCTCTAGCGGGCTGCTGAAAAAGTCGTCCACGGCCGATTTGGGCCGAAATCGCGCTTGTAGCTACATCCGCTCCGGGGCGGTCATCCCCATCAAGTCGAGCACCCGCCCGAGCGCGATCTTCGCCGCCTGCACGAGGCGTAACCGCGCAGCCGTTAGCGCGGCGTCGTCCGTGATCACCTTCAGGTTCGGGTCGCCCTGCTGACGGAAGGCGTCGTTGAAGGCGTGGAACGAGGTCGCCAGCTCCATGCTGTAGTGGGCCAGGTGCTGCGGCTCGTACGTCGTCGCCACAAGCTCGATGACCTCCGACAGGCGCAGCATCTCCCGCACGAGCGCCAACTCGTGCGGCGCCGTCAGGAGGGCGAGGTCCCCGCCCGCGGGCGTGTGCCCCTCTGAGACGGCCCGATCGAGGATGCTCGCCAGGCGCGCGTGCGCGTATTGGATGTAGTACACGGGGTTCTCGTTCGACTGCTTCACAGCCAGGTCCAGGTCGAACTCCATCTGCGAACTGGGGGCGCGCAGCAGGAAGAAGAAGCGCGCCGCGTCGGGCCCCACCTCCTCGACAAGCTCGTCGAGCGTGATGATCTCGCCGCTCCGCTTCGAGAGGCGCACGATCTTCTTCCCCCGCTTGAGCGTGACCAGCTGGTACAGGAGCACGTGCAGGGCATCGCCCTTCCCCGTGACCGCCTCCGTCGCCACATCCAGTCGCGAGACATGTCCGTGGTGGTCGGCCCCCCACACGTCGATCACGAGGTCGAACCCGCGCCGGGTGAACTTGTCGTAGTGGTAGGCGATGTCGCTGGCGAAGTAGGTCGGGCGCCCGTCGGAACGCACGACCACGTTGTCCTTGGCGCTCGAGGTCAGCCAGAGGGCGCCTTCGCGCTCGGCCAGGTGGCCCTTCTCGCGGAGGCTCGCAAGCGCCACTTCGTACGCGGGATCCTCTCCCTCGTAGAGCGCTTGCTCGCTGAACCAGCGGTCGTAGCTGGTCCCGAAGGCGGTGAGCGTGCCCTGAATCTGCTCGACCATGAGCTCGATGCCAAGCTCGCGCAGGCCGGGCGCTGCAGGCTCTCCTGGAGCCGTAAGGAAGCGGTCGCCCTCGCGCTCGCGCAGCTTCGCGGCCAGGTCGACCATGTACTCGCCCGGGTAGCCGCCCTCGGGGATGGAGATGTCGCGCCCGAACTGCTGCTGGTAGCGCGCGTACAGCGTGTCCGTGAACACGTCCGCCTGCGTGCCCGCGTCATTCACATAATATTCCCGCTCAACCTCGTACCCGGCGGCCGCCAGTACCGAAGCGAGCGTGTCGCCGATGGCAGCGCCGCGACCGTTGCCGATATGCAGGGGGCCCGTTGGGTTGGCGGAAACGAACTCGACCTGAGCCCGTTGGCCGCTGCCGAGCGTGCTGTCCGCGAACGCCGCCCCCTGCTCGATGATGCGGTCGATCTCGCCCTGCACGAAGTGCTCCGCCAGGCTCAGGTTGATGAAGCCGGGCGGCGCGATGCGGGGCGCGTCGATGACCTCGCCGGCCTGCAGGTGGGCCGCGATCGCCTCGGCGATGGCCAGCGGCGGCATCATCGCCGAGCGCGCCAGCCGCAACGGAAGGGAGCTGGCGTAGTCGCCGTTGGCGGGGTCGCGGGGCCGTTCGATGAGTTCGTCGGGCAGGGCCACATCCGGCAGGCTCCCCGCCTCGATGGCCGCCCGTGCAGCCCCCGCGACGAGCGCCCCTACGCGGGCCTGGAGGGTCGTGGTTTCAGTCACCGGCAAAGCTTATCGCCTCAGGCGAAACCGGGGGAGTCGCTGAGCGTCAGTGGCCGGGTCGTCGCGACAGTCGGGGCCGCCCCGCGTCGCGCTCAGTCAAGCGGGGCTATCTTTCCGGGCTGCTCGAGCCGTTTCGCCCTGTTCCAGGCTCTGTGCAACTCCGCTCGCCGCAGCGATGCCCACTCCACGACGAGTCCCTGGGCACGTGGTGGAAGGCTGCCACGCAGCACCGCGAGGCTTGAGATTCCGACCACGACCTCCTCCGTAGGACGCGTGGAAGTGGGGCGGAGCATGGTCATCAAAGTACATACGGATGACGATTCCGTAGAACCGACACAGTTCAGGCATCGGCGAGCGGGGCTCGTGCGCCCGGCATCACATCCTCAACGGACTTGCCCGTCAGGCGCAGGTAGAGGGCGTCGGGGCAGAGCTCGATATCTTCTCCCCAGGAGATGCTCCCGTGGGGCGCAATGTGCACCCCCTCGAAGCATGAGCGGTTCTCCCAGACCTCGAACGCGCCCCGGCCAGCCAGGTGCGACAAGTCGATCTCACCGGAGGCCCCATCGGAATAGCGGAGCCAGATGCCGTAGCTGCCGCGAGCTTCGACTTCGACTGGCTGCACCGTCACTTCTCCAGTCATGGGAGCGGCGCCCTACAGGTCGAACGGGAACTGGTGGCGCTGGGCCAGCGCTGACAGCTCCCCCACCGCCGCCTGCGCGTGCGCCACGACATCCGCCGGGTAGCCGTACTTGAGCCGGTGCTCCTCGAACTCGTCCGAGTCCAGGAGTTCGATGGTCCCGCCCGCTCGGACGGTCACGTCGAGGTCCAGGTCGACGTAGCGGATTTCGCCCCCCTCGAGCTCAGGCGGTGTGGTCACGTTGCAGTACCAGAGCGCCGTCTCCTCACCCGGCTCGGCCAGGCGGAAGACGTTGTACCAGCGGTCGCGCCAGAAGTGCACGAAACTCTCGTAGCGGGAGCGGAACTCGCCGCGGCTGGTGAAGATCGGACTCCCCGCCGAGGCGTGCGCCCGCAGCAGCGACCCATCATCCGAGAGCACGCGCAGCTGCTGGATCCAGTGCGCTTCGCCGTCGTACTTCGTGACGCGCAGCAGGAGGGGATCACCGCGAGCGATTCGGGCGCTGTTCATGCGCCGATCATACCCTGCTGCGATTCGCCTCACCGGCTCGCCGCGGGCCGTCGGAGCGACCTTGCTCCCGCTAGGCAGTGAAGACGAGGCCGAGGACCGTGCCCGCGATGATCGCCACCGCCCCCAGTCCGACCACCATCCCAATGGTGCTCGGACTGAAGTCCCCCCGCACGTCCGTGTGCGCCGGGGCCACCTCGGGAGTTCCCTGTTCGCTGTCGCTCATGCCCTGCTCCCCGCCACATTGTGCGTCCCCGCGCCTATGCGCGCACGCCAGTGGGCCGCTCGCCACTTGATCGGGGGCAACTAGTCGTCCACCCTCGATCGGGCGCGTCCGAGTGCGGCGCCGGCTGGAGCTTGCATGACTGCTGAGGGAATGGCGGACCTGGTTATCGATGCCAGGGGTGTCGCGAAGACGTACGACACCGGTGAAGTCCAGGTCCAGGCGCTGCGTGGCGTCGACCTCATGGTGCCGCGCGGCGAGATGGTCGCAGTCATGGGGCCCTCTGGCTGTGGGAAGACGACGCTCCTGAACTGCCTCTCCGGCCTCGATACGTTCGACGACGGCAAGGTACTGATCAACGGCGAAGACATCGCTCGTATGGCCGACAACGAGAAGACCGAGTTCCGCGCGAAGGGCATGGGCTTCGTCTTCCAGACGTACAACCTGCTCCCCGTCCTCTCCGCCGTCGAGAACGTCGAATTGCCGCTCATCGTCTCTGGCACGAGACCCCGCGAGGCGCGCGAGCTCGCTCTTGCCGCACTGGAGCGTGTGGGGTTGCGTGAGTACGCGGGACACCGGCCCGGCCAGCTCTCCGGTGGTCAGCGTCAGCGCGTCACGGTGGCGCGATCCGTCGTCAACAGCCCCTCGATCGTCTGGGCGGACGAGCCCACGGGCGCCCTCGATTCGATGACCGCGGGCGGCATCATGGACCTCCTCGTTGAGCTCAACGCGAGCGCGAACCAGACCCAGGTAATCGTCACCCACGCGCCTGAGGTCGCCGCCCGCTGCCACCGCACCATCTACATGGCCGACGGCCACATCGAGCGCGAGGAATCGACCCGCCCTCTCGCCCCGGTCCAGGCGTAGCGGCGACCCATGGAGGAACTGTTCGGCGTCTCCATGAACACGATCGCCACGGTGGTCGTGCTGATCACCGCCTTCATTCTCGCGCTGCTGGCGTGGGTGGCCTTCCGCAACCCCGTGATGTTCAAGACGGGGCTGCGCAATATCCCCCGCCGGCGCGCCCAGACCACCCTCATCATCTTTGGCCTGATGCTGGCGACCGTCATCATGACCGTCGCCTTCGGCACTGGCGACACCGTGTCAAGCACCGTCACCGAGGACATCTACCAGCTCACGGGCGAGACCGACATGCTCATCACGTGGGATGAGGAGGAGTTTCCCCGCCCCGAGGACGAGCGTGTCATTCCCCTCGAGGACATTGCTGTGTGGCAGGAGCGGTTCGCCGACGACCCTGACATCGACGGCTTTCTCCCGATCCTGTTGGAGACGCTGCCCGTCATCAATACGGCCACAAACCTGAACGAGTCGGCGGCCACCATCGTCGCCTACGACACCAGCGCCGCCGCGCCCTTCGGTTCACTGCGTGACCTCGACGGGAACGTCGTCACGGTTAGCGGCAACGAGATCGTGCTCAACGAGGACCTCGCGGGCGAGATCGATGCGGAAGTGGGCCACACGCTCGTCCTCCTCTTCGGCGGCCATCCCGTCGAGGTTGTGGTTGCGGCGATCGCCCCCAACAGCTTCCTCAGCGGCACCTTCAACGTGGGCGCTGCGGAAATTCCCGGTGGCACGGTGAGCTTCGAGTTCCTCGCGGGAATACTGGAACGCAGCGACATTGCCTATGCCGTTGTCGTGACCAACGCCGGCGGTGTGAAGGAGGGCCTCGAACGGTCGGACGTGGTCGAGGAGAAGCTCAACGAGGCGCTCGCCGGAAGCCCGTACAAGGTGGACCCGCTGAAGAAGGACGCGATCGAGATCGCCAAGCTCGTGGGCAGCCTCTTCACCACGATCTTCATCATCTTCGGGCTCTTCTCGATCGCCGCCGGCATCCTCCTCATCTTCCTCATCTTCATCATGCTCGCGGCCGAGCGGAAGCCGGAAATGGGCATGGCCCGCGCCGTCGGCGCCAAACGCCGCCACCTGGTCGAGTCCTTCCTGGCGGAGGGCATGGGCTACGACCTGGGAGCGGCGGTGGTTGGCCTCATCGCCGGCGTTTTCGTCACCTTCGGAATGGTCGCCCTGATCAACTCTGTCGCCGAGGAGGGGTTCGGGCTGGAGCTGCGAACGTCGCTCACCGCTCGCAGCCTGATCGTCTCCTTCTGTCTCGGCGTCATCTCGACCTTCATCGTGATCTTCCTCGCCGCAGTCCGTGCCAGCCGCCTCAACATCGTCGCCGCCATCCGTGACCTGCCCGAACCGATCGTGACCAACCCGGAGGCGGCCACCTGGCGTGGCTACGCTCGCGCGGTGCTGAACGCCGCCGTGGCTGGCGGGGCCATCGCCGTCAGCGTGTTCGCCCTCTACCGACTGCCCGACTTCGCCGGCCTCTTCACGATCGGGCTGCTGTTGGCCCTCGTCGGCCCGTACCTCTACATTCTGCGGGGGCACAACTTCGGGGCGCCCCGGCACGAGCGCATCCCCGGGCAACGCGTACCCCTCTGGCCGTTCATCCTGTTCCCGCTGATCCCCTTCTACCTCGTGGCGCTGCTCCTCGTGCGCGTGATGCGCGACCGCGACCCCCGCGTCGGTCTCTGGCTCATCATCCTCGGCATCCTTCTCCCGCCCCTCGGGCTGCTGCTCGTTGCCGCGCAGGACCGCGACCGACCCATCGCCTGGGGCGCCGGCTTCGGCGTGGTGGGTCTGGCACTGGCGGCGCTCTTCATGGAGTGGGCTTTCTCCTCGAACAGCTACTTCTTCTTCGCCGGGGGCGTCTCGCTCGTCTTTGGCTGGGCCGTCTTCACACTGCGCTACTTCCACGTCCGCGAGCGCGCCTCCTTCACGATCGTCGCCATCCTTCTGCTCGCCTTCTGGTACGTCTCGCCCACGGGCGCGCTCGACTTCCTCATTGGCGACCTCGAGGGCGGGCCCGAGCTCTTCTTCCTCAGCGGCATCGTCATGGTCGCCTGCGGCACCTTCCTCATCGTCTACAACGCCGACATCCTGCTCCCCCCCATCGCCACCCTGGGGGCGCGTTTTGGGCGCATCGTCCCCGCCGTCAAGACAGCGGTCGCCTACCCGCTGACAGCCCGTATGCGCACGGGCATGACGATCATGATGATCGGCCTCATCACCTTCTCCCTCGTCATGTTCTCCACCGTCAATGACAACTTCGCCAACATCTTCCTCTCCGACGACGCCAAGGGCGGCTTCGACACCATCGTCTTCGTCAACAGCAACAACCGCACCGATGACCTCCTGGCCGACCTTGAAGAACAGGGCGTCGATACGTCTTCCATCGTGGCCGTCAGCCAGCAGCGGATCGCCGCCGCCTTCGAGACGGAGATCTTCGCTGACGTGCCCACCCCGGATGAGCCGTCGGCCGGTGGTGTCGTCGGCACCTTCCACGTGATCGGCGCCGACTCAGCCTTCTTCGAGAACAACGAGATCGCGCTCAAGCGCCGTGCTGCCGGCTACGACAGCGACGAAGCCGTGTGGAGCGCCGTCGCCAACGACGCCACGCTCGCGGTCATCCCCGGTGGCCTCACCAGTGAGGGGGGCTTTGACGCTGGCGATACGCTCCGGCTCGATCCGCTGCTCGTGGAGGAAGGCTTCGAGCCGTTCACGCTCCGGTTCCATGCCCCCGGCACGGACCTGTACACCACCGTCACCGTGATCGGCCAGATGGATGACCCTGGCGACATCTTCTGGTTGGGCATCATCTTGCAGCGCGATACCGTCGTCGCCGCCTTCCCCGACTCCGACTCCCAACGCTTCGTCATCAAGACTGTCGATGACATCGACCAGGAGGCCTTCGCCAAGTCGATCGAATCCAGCCTTCCCCAGGCCTCGGCGGAGTCGTTCCAGAAGCTCCTCGACGATCAGCGTGCGGCCTCGCAGGGCTTCCTCCTGCTCTTCCAGGGCTTCATGGGCCTGGGACTTATCGTCGGCATCGCCGCCCTCGGCGTGATCGCCTTCCGGGCGGTGGTTGAGCGGCGCCAGCAGATCGGCATGCTGCGCGCCATCGGTTACCAGCGCTCGATGGTGGCGCTCAGCTTCATCTTCGAGTCCGGCTTCGTCGCCCTCTCCGGAATCGTGATGGGGGCCGTGATGGGCGTCTCGCTTTCGTGGGTGCTGTTCACCTCGGGAGGCATCGGGGATGCCTCCGA
Source organism: Tepidiformaceae bacterium (assembly GCA_965262975.1). GTDB lineage: Bacteria > Chloroflexota > Dehalococcoidia > Tepidiformales > Tepidiformaceae > UBA2991. The sequence continues at coordinate 450,311 of OZ253575.1, forward strand.
GAGCGGGAACTTCATCGTCCCCTGGCTCCAACTTATCGTGATCTGCGGAATCGCCTTCGGAGCGTCGATGGTCATGACCTGGTTCCCCGCCCAGAGCGCCTCGCGCGTGGCCGTGGCCGAGGCCCTTCGCTACGAATGAGCGCGCAAGACGACCGGCCCGAGCTGCGGGGAACCCAGCTTTTCGACCTCAGCGGGCGCGTCGCCATCATGACCGGAGCGGGGCGCGGGCTGGGACGCACCATGGCCCTCGCCCTCGCAGCCGCCGGCGCCGACCTCGCTCTCGCCAGCCGCACCGCACCCGAGCTTGAGACTCTCGTCGAGGAAGTGAATGCGCTTGGACGCCGCGCCATCGCCGTCCCCACCGACGTGACCTCCCCGGAGGCCTGCGAGGATCTTGTGGCGGCGGCCATCGAGCGGCTGGGCCGCCTCGACATCATGGTGAACAACGCCGGCACCAACGTCCGCAAGTCCATGCTGGAGATCACGCCCGAAGAGTACGACTTCGTCATTGAGACGAACCTGAAGGGCTATTTCAACGGCTCCCGGGCGGCGGGCCGCCACTTCGTCGACCAGGGTTCGGGCAAGGTCATCAACATTTCCAGCATCCTCGGGAGCGTCGCCCTGCCCAATCAGGCTGCCTACGCCTCCTCCAAGGGCGCCATCGACCAGCTTACGAAGGTGCTGGCGCTCGAGTGGGCCTCAGCCGGCGTCCAGGTGAACGGACTGGCGCCGACCTACTTCGAGACCGACCTCACCCGTCCCCTCTACGAAGACCCCGAGCGTCGCGCCTTCATCGAGGAACGGACGCCCATGGGGCGCTGGGGTCAGCCGCACGAATTGGCGGGCGCGGTCATCTTTCTCGCCAGCGACGCCAGTGACTTCGTGACCGGCCAGACCATCCTCGTCGACGGCGGCTGGACCGCCTGGTAGCCGCTACGAGCCGCCGATCTGCGGCTCCCAGAGCGTGAAGAAGTATCCGTCCGGCCCCATGATCTGGCAGGTTCGTCCGGTCCCGTCGTCGTGTGGTCGCTGGATGCTCACGTAACCCATCGCGACCGCGCGCTGGTGCCGCTCGTCGACCGCGCCCACGCGCACCCGCACCTCCGTCCCTATCCCCCGCGCCGCCCCCTCGTTGGAGAGCGCCTCCCGCCATGGATGCCCCTCGTGCGACTCGTCCGAGTGCAGCTGAATCTCGGCCCCATCGACGGTCAGGGCGGCGAAACCGGGGTGGCGCGTGCTCAGCGTCGCGCCCACAACATCCGTGAGGAAGGTGGCGAAGCCGTTGAGGTCGGTCGCCCAGAGGACGATGCTGAGAGCCCCTCGCCGCATCGGCTTCAGGCGCGCCGGAAGCGAGGGACGGGCGCCTCGCCCTCCCGCTCCCACACCACCTCCACCGGCATGCCCACGGCGATCTCGTCGTTCTCGATGCCGATGATGTTGGCGGGCATGCGCGGTCCCTCGTCGAGCTCGACGACGGCGATGTTGTAGGGCAGGTCAGGCTCCCACGCCGCGTGGTAGCGCTGGTGCATGATCGCGAACGTATAGACGGTCCCCCGGCCGCTCACCTCGTTCCACTCGTAGCCTTCCCCCAGGCAGCTGGGGCAGGCCGGGGACGTGGGGAGGCGCATCTCGCCGCAGCCGTCGCAGGTGGCGAGCAGGAGCCGCCCCTCCGCGCCGGCTGCGAAGAAGGGTTCCGTCAGCGCATCGGGCTCGGAGACGGGCTTCAGGGGTGGGGAATCTGCCATGGTGTCGTTCTCTCAGTTCTGGTGGGGGCTCAGGATGAGGGAGGCGTGGTAGCTCAGGGCCCCGCCGTTGCCGGTCGCGAGGACGAGGTCGTGCTTCTCGACCTGGCGCTCGCCGCCCTGCCCCCGTGTCTGGATGACGGCCTCGCTCAGGGGCGTCATCCCCCACATGTAATAGGACGAGAGTTGGCCGCCGCCGGTGTTCGTTGGCAGCGATCCCCCCGGACCGAGCTTGCCATCCTCGACGAAGGCGCCGCCTTCGCCTTTCTCGCAGAAGCCGTAGTCCTCCAGCGTGACCAGCACCGTGTAGGTGTAGCAGTCGTACAGCTCGCAAACGTCGATGTCCTCGGGACCGACCCCCGCCATCCGGAACACAGTCTCGGCGGCGAAGCGCGCGCCCGTCTCCGTCTCGGCCGCGTCGCCCGCGCGCCGCGCGTCTCCCGGATGCCCCTGGCCCATGCCCCACACGTACACCGGAGGCTGCGGCATCTCCTTCGCCTGGTCGGGCGAGCTCACGATGACGGCGACGGCGCCGTTCGAGACGAGGCAGCAGTCGAGCAGGTGCAGGGGCTCCACGATCCAGCGCGAGGCGTGGTACTCCTCGAGCGTCAGGGGGTCGCGCATCTTCGCGTGCGGGTTCATCGTCGCCCACGCCCGCTCGGCCACGGCGATCGCGCCGAACTGGTCCTGGCTCGTGCCGTAGAGCGACATGTGTCGCTTGGCGGCGAGAGCGTAGGCGGTGTTCGCCCCGAAGTGCCCGGCGCCCGCCGAGAGCCCGAGGATGCCGCTCGGCCCGGCCCGCCGGCCGGCGTTTCCGTAGGCCGCCGCCGAGGAACTGCCCTCGCGCAGGGGGGCGTCGGCGAACACGCAGACCACGTGCGTGGCCATGCCCGCGTCGATCGCCATCGTGGCGTACTGCACCATCTGCGCCGCCGTGGAGCCGGCCGCGTTCATGTGGTTCAGCAGGCGCAGGTCGCCCATCCCGAGGACGTTCTGGAGCTGGAGCCCGACGCCCCCTGCTCCCGTCATCCCCGTGATGCCGGCGTTGATCAGCAGACCGTCGATGTCGGACTTCTCGAGGCCCGCATCGGCGATGGCGAGGCGTACGGCATCGACCGCGAAATCGGTCGAACTCTTCCCGTAGATGCGCCCCATGGGTGTAATGCCGAGGCCCGTAATGGCTGCGGCGCCGCGAAGTCGATGTGCCATGTCGGCGATTCTAGCGCAGCCCCCCGTGGGATGCCGTTCGGCCCCTAGAAGTGGTACGTCTCGAAGTCGCGGGCGACCGTCGTGCGTGGCAGGTTCGTCTCCACATCCGGCGTGACGTGCGTCAGGACCAGCTGCGCGGAGGTCGACATCGCCGCGTGCACCTCGGGAATGTCGTCCACGAGATTCATGTGGACGGGTATGGGAATGTCGCGCGAGGCGCATTCGGAGATGAGCACGTCCGCGCCCCGCGCCAGGTCCATCACCGCGTCGCAGCGGCGCGTATCGCCTGTATAGGCGAAGCGCTCGCCGCCCAGGCGGGCGTGGTAGCCGAGGTTCAGGGAGAGCCGGTCATCGTGCTCAACGGCCACCGCCTCAACGGTGAGGTCACCGACGGTGGCGGAGTCACCCGAGACCAGCTCGCGCCACTCGATCCCGAAGTCGCTCTCGAACAGCCCCGGGTAGACCGTCTCGCCGATCTGGCGTGCGAGTCGCGCCGTCTCTGGTGGTCCCACGATCGTGACGGGCTTGTCGCGGCCCATGTGCTTCCAGTGCAGCAGCAGCGAGGACATGCCCAGAAAGTGATCGCCGTGGTGGTGGCTCAGCACGACTGCCTCGACCTCGTTCGGGTCCACCTCGACGCGGTGAAGCGCCATCAGCGCCTGGGGCGGCGCCTCGAAGAGGAAGCGGCGGTCGGCGAGGAAGCCGTTCCAGCAGAGCCCGCCCGCCGCGAAGGCGTTGCCGGTACCGATGAAGGTCAGTTCGAGCGACATGGCGGGCATCGTACTGGGCTCGCCCGATGCGCGTTCGCGCCTGTGCACGCGAGGCGGGAGAATTGCTGGCATGACAGTGCGCGTGGGCATCATCAACGTCACCGGTTTCGCGGGGATGGAAGCGGCGCGCTTGCTCTGGAACCACCCCGAGGCCGAGCTCGTGGCTGCCACGGGGCGCTCGCTTGCCGGCCAGAAGCTGGGAGAAGCCTTTCCCCACCTGGCCGCCTACGCCGGCTTCCCCATCACGAGCGAGCTGGAGACCGAAGTCGATGTCGTCTTTTCGGCGCTGCCGACAGGCGCCAGCGCCGAGGCCTGCGCCCCCCTCGTCGAGCAGGGCCTGCGCGTCATCGACATCGCCGCCGACTTCCGTCTACGCGAGGCCGCGGCCTTCGCCCAGTGGTTTGGGAAGGAGCACCCGGCGCCTGCTCTCCTCGATCGCGCCGTCTACGGACTTTCCGAGCTGTACGCCCCCGCGATCAGGAAGGCGGACCTTGTTGCCAACCCGGGCTGCTACCCGGCCGCCACGATCCTCGCGCTCGCCCCCGCGGTCGACGCGGGAATCATCGAGCCCCGCGTCTTCGTCGATGCCAAGTCGGGCATCTCCGGGGCGGGCCGGGGCACGGGCGGCGGTTTCAGCTACAGCGACGTCAACGAGGATGTCTCCGCCTACCGCATCGCCAACCACAACCACCAGCCCGAGATGGCGCAGGAACTCTCGCGGCTGCGGGAGGGCCCCGATGTCGCCGTCACCTTCGTACCCCACCTCGTGCCCATGACGCGCGGTATCCACTCGACCTGCTACGCCCCCCTCGCCGAGGACGTGTCCCAGTCCGACGTGCTGGGGATCTATCGCGACTTCTACGCGGATGCCCCCTTCACCTCGGTTACGGACTCGCCCCCGCATACGAAGCACACCTTCGGCAGCAACGACTGTCTCGTGCACCCCACCGTGGACGAACGCAACGGCGCGCTCGTGGCCGTGGGCGTGCTCGACAACCTCATGAAAGGAGCTGCCGGAAGCGCCATCGAGAACATGAATCTCATGTTCGGCTTGCCCCAGGGGGCTGGCCTCGACCGCCCGGCCATCTATCCGTGATCACCGCGTTCGACCCCACCGGCAGCCCCACCAGCCCCGCCGGATTCCGCGCGGGCGCCGCCTACGCCGGCATCAAGACCTACGGCGAGGGCAAGCTCGACATCGGCATCCTCGCCTCAGACGGTCCCGCGGCGTCGGCGGCTGTCTTCACCCGCAACCGCCTCCACTCCGTCAGCGTCGATGTGAACCGCGAGCGGTTGGCGGAGGCGCGTGGGCAAGCGGTGGTGGTGAACAGCGGCAATGCCAACTCCAGCACTGGCGAGCAGGGTCTGCGGGATGCCTACCGCATGTCCGAGCTGGGCGCCGCGAAGATGGCGCTCCCCCCCGAGGGCATGTTCATCGGGAGCACGGGCGTCATCGGTCATCTCCTCAAGATGGACAAGATCGCGGCGGGCATCGAGGCGATCACACTGAGCGAGGACGGCGGCCCCGACTTCGCCCGCGCCATCATGACGACCGACCTCGTGCCCAAGCACTGCTCCGTGCGCTTCGGGCGCTATATCCTCGGCGGCTGCGCCAAGGGCTCGGGCATGATCCACCCCAACATGGCGACCATGCTCTCCTACCTCACGACCGATGCCCCCATCGACCGGGAGACGCTCCAGACCGCCCTCTCCGAGGCGGCTGACCGCACCCTCAACCTCATCACCGTCGACGGCGATACCAGCCCCAGTGACACGGTCATCCTCTTCGCCAACGGCGCCGCCGGCGGCGCCGCCATCACCCCCGACAGCGACAACTACGCGGATTTCCGTGAAGCCCTCGATACCGTCTGCATCTACCTGGCCAAGGCCATCGCCCGCGACGGCGAGGGCGCCACGAGGCTCATCGAGATCACGGTCCGCGACGCTGCCACCGAGGCCGAGGCGCGGAAGCTCGTGCGCGAGATCGGCACCTCCCCGCTGGTCAAGACAGCGGTCCACGGCGCCGACCCCAACTGGGGCCGCATCGTCAGCGTAATCGGCCGCTCCGAGGTTGCGATCGTCGAAGAGGATGTCTCCGTTACGGTCTGCGGCCATCGGCTCTTCCAGCGCGCGGAGCCCATCGCCTACGAAGAGGCCGAGGTCTCCCGTGCCATGTCTGGTGACGAAGTCACCATTGAGGTGGGGCTGGGAGCGGGCGAAGCCAGCGCCACCGGCTGGACCTGCGACCTGACCGCCGAGTACATCAGCATCAACGCCGACTACACGACGTGAGCGAGGCGGGGCCCCTCGTGATCAAGGTGGGTGGCAGCACCCTGGGCGCCGCCGACACAACCTTCCACGACATCGCCGCCCTCGACCGCGACGGCGTCCGCCCGATCGTCGTCCACGGTGGCGGCGCCGAGGCCAGCCGCTGGTTGGCCGCGATGGGCATCGAGAGCCGCTTCATCGACGGTCTCCGCGCCACCGACGAGCGCGCCCTGCCCGTCATCGTCGCTGTCTTCGCCGGGCTCGTGAACAAGCGCATCGTCTCGGAGTTGAACGCCGCCGGCGCCCGCGCCGCCGGCATCTCCGGCGCCGACGGACGCACGCTCGAGTGCGAACAGCGCCGCCCCGAGCTCGGATTCGTGGGGACGCCCGTCGCGGCTCACCCCGAGGCCATCCTCGCCTTGCGGGAAGCGGGATTCGTGCCCGTCATGAGCCCCGTGGGCTTCGTCCCCGGCGCGGAAGCCGACCAGCTCGTGAACGTGAACGCCGACGAGGCCGCAGGCTGGATCGCGCGCGCTGTGGACGCGTGCGAGCTCGTCTTCCTGACCGACGTGGAGGGCGTTCGCGGCGAAGACGGCGCCGTCGTGCCGAAACTCGACGCTGCTTCCGTGCGCGATCTGCGTGAGCGCGGCGTCATCGAGGGGGGGATGATCCCGAAGACGGACGCCTGCCTGCTCGCTGCCGGGTTGGGCGTCCGCAGCCACATCATTGATGGACGCGTGGCCGGCGCCCTGCTCGACCGCGAGGGTCGTGGCACCGTCTTTCCGCCGGCGGGAGCCTGACCACGGCCCCGTACCCACGCGCCGCGTAGAATCGCCAACCCGACCCTAAACCAAGCCCCACAGGAGCCAAACGGCCATGAGCAACTGGATCGAACGCGAGAGCAAGTACCTCTTCCAGAACTACGGCCGTCAGCCGATCGTGATCGAGCGCGGTGAGGGCTCCCGCGTCTGGGACAGCGAGGGCAACGAGTACCTCGACTTCGTGGGCGGCCTCGCCGTTACCTCCCTGGGCCACTCGCACCCGGCCGTGACTGCTGCCGCCTCCGCCCAGGCAGAGCGGCTCATCCACGTCTCCAACCTCTACTACACCACCCCCATGATCGAGTTGGCCGAGCTGCTCGTGGAGAACTCCCCCCTCGACCGCGTCTTCTTCTGCAACTCCGGCGCCGAGGCGGTCGAGACGGCCATCAAGATCGCGCGCCGCTGGGGCCACGACGAGCGGGGCGGCAAGCACGGCATCATCGCGATGCAGGACGGCTTCCACGGCCGCAGCCTCGGGGCCCTCGCCGCGACCGGCACGGCCCGCTACCGTGAGCCCTTCGAGCCCTTGCCCGCCGGCTTCAGCCACGTCCCCTGGAACGACCTCGACGCTCTCCGCGCCGCCACTGACGACAACACCGTCGCTGTCCTCATGGAGCCCATCCAGGGCGAGGGTGGCGTGAATGCCCCAGCGCCCGGCTACCTGCAGGGCGTGCGCCAGTGGTGCGACGAGAACGGCCTCCTCCTCATCCTCGACGAGATCCAGTCGGGCATTGGGCGCACGGGGACGCTCTGGGCGCACGAGCAGGACGGCATCGAGCCCGACATCATGTGCGTCGCCAAGGGTCTCGCCGGGGGACTCCCCATCGGCGCCGTCCTTGCCCGCGAGGAGCTCGCCGGCCACCTCGTGCCCGGTGACCACGGCACAACCTTCGGAGCGAACCCGGTCGCGACTGCGGCGGGTGTCGCGGTGCTCCGTCACATCTTCGAGAACGACGTGCTCGCCGCCGCCCGTCGCGCTTCCGAGCGCCTTGTCGCTCGCCTCCGCGCGATGGAGGACAGCCTGCCCGCCGTCACGGAGGTGCGGGGCCGCGGCCTCCTGCTCGCCGTCAGCCTCTCGAGCGAGGCCGCCGCCAGCGTCGTCACCCTCTGTCGCGAGCGCGGCCTGCTGGTGAACAACGTCCGCCCCGACCGCATCCGCCTGATGCCCGCCCTGATCGTCGGCGACGACGAGATCGACCGCGCCTGCGACATCCTCGAGGAGGCGATCCAGTCAGCGACCTCGTGATGCTCCTCGGCTTTGGATTCCTCAACGGAGCGGCTCCGCAGAACGACCCCATCACGGGGGCCTTGGTCGCAGCCGCCACTCTTGTGTCAGTAGTTGTAACTGGTGTCGGGGTACGGCTTCTCCTTGCCGCCCGAGCCGCGGATGCCCCCATCGTTCCGCCGGCGGTCCTCGTCCTCGGAGGAGTGGCGGCTGCGGCGGTCGGCCTTGCACTCACCCCGTTCGCGCTCGCTGGCAACCTTCCCTCGGGTCTCGGTGCGTTTGCGTTCCTCTTTATCGCCGTCGTGCTGGTGGGCTCCCTCGGGGCCTGGGCGCTCCTCCGTCGCGTGCCCTGACTGCCGCGCGAGCGGCGACCGCGCTACGCTTTGGGGGACACACCGGAAAGGCAGGCCCGCGTGCCCAAACTCGTTCTCGCCTACAGCGGCGGCCTCGACACCACAACGGCGATCACCTGGCTCACGAAGGAGCGCGGCTACGACGTTGTCGCTCTCAACATCGACGTGGGCATGAGCCGCGATCAGGCCGTACTCGAAGAGCGCGGCATTGCCGCCGGCGCCGCCAGGGTCATCGTCGAGGACGCCCGCGAGGACTTCCTCCGCTACTTCGCCTTCCCGGCGCTCGCCGCGGGCGCCCGCTATCAGGACGCCTACCCCCTGGCCACCGCCCTCGCGCGGCCGCTCATGGCCAAGCTGCTCGTCGATGTCGCCCAGGATGAGGGCGCCGTCGCTGTCGCGCATGGGTGCACGGGCAAGGGCAACGACCAGGTCCGCTTCGATGTCGGCATCCGCACCCTCGACCCCTCCCTCACCATCGTCGCGCCCACCCGCGAGGAGGCGATGTCGCGCGAGGCCGAGATCGAGTACCTCCAGGAGCACGGCATCGCCATTGCCTGGGAGGTGAAGGGCTCCTTCAGCATCGACGAGAACATCTGGGGCCGCAGCGTCGAGGCGGGCGTGCTCGAAGACCCGTGGACCGCGCCTCCGCCCGATGCCTACGTCTGGACAATCGCCCCCGAGGAGGCCCCCGCCAAAGGCGTCGACGTCGAGGTCGGATTCAAGAAAGGCTTCCCCACGACCGTCGATGGCGAGGCCCTCGACCCCGTCGCCCTCGTCGAGCGCCTGAACGACCTTGGTGGTCAGCACGGGGTGGGCCGCGTCGACCACATCGAAGACCGCCTCGTCGGCATCAAGAGTCGCGAGATCTACGAGGCCCCAGCGGCGACCGTCCTCTTCGCCGCCCACCGCGCGCTCGAAACGATGACCCTCTCCCGGCAGCAGCTCCGCCTGAAGCGTCAGCTCTCCGCCGAGTACGCCGAGCTCATCTACGACGGCCTCTGGTTCAGCGCCCACCACCAGGATCTCGCCGCCTACACGGCGAGCACCCAGCGCTTCGTCAGCGGCCAGGTGCGCCTGCGGCTCCATCGCGGCGCGGTGACCGTGACGGGCCGCCGTGCCGAGTCCTCGCTCTACGACCGGGCGCTCGCCACCTACGATCGCGAGGACGCCTTCGACCACGCGTCGGCGGTAGGATTCATCGACATCTGGGGGCTGCAGACGCGCGTGCAGGCCCGCCAGCAGCTGCTCGACCAGCTGCCGCAGGCCCTCCGCATCGCATCCCCCGGGGAGGAGGTCTCGCAGTGAGCGCAGCGACGGGGACAACGACGATCACCTATCACGGTCCCGGCGAGGGAGCCGAGCTCTGGGGCGGCACGCAGGCCGATTTCGCCCTCGACTGGCCTGGCCGCCCCGCCAAGGAGGTCGCCATCCTCCTCCAGGACGCCGCCGCCGAGGCGCTGGCGCAGGCCGCCTCCGCCGAGGACGGCCCTGATTTCCGCGCCGCCGCCGCCCGCGCCATGGGCGAAGCCTGGTTGCAGGCGCAGGTCGAGCGGCAGGGCCACATCGAATCCGTCATCGTCGTCTCCGCTGCGACCCTCGCGGAGCGGCCCGAGCTCATGGCTGTCGCGCGCAGCCTGAGCCCGGACGCGTCATGACCGAGGAGCGTCGCCGCGTCCCTGTCTCCCAGACCGGGAGCGACCGTGCCCAGGCCGCGGACGAGCCCGAGTCCTGCGACTGCCCCCGGCTCGACCGCAACGAGTGGCACGAGGTCGAGAGCGACTGGAGCGACATCACCTTCGCGAAGATCGGCGTGCCCGCCTTCTTCGGCGTGCCCATCGGCTTCTGGAGCAACCGGCGCAAGCTCGTAGCGCGCGCCGAAGCGGCCGGCGCCGTCCCCGAGGACGCGATGCTCCTCATGGGCCCGGGTCGCCTGCGGCGCCCCGTGATGCTCGAGGTTGAGGACGCCGATACCTCCCGACGCGAAATCGTCACGCCGGGCGGCGTCGTCTTCACGCGCCTGCTGCCTGCCCCCTGGGGCCAGATGCGTACCCTCGTGAAGGAGACGCGCGCCCTCGCGCGGGAGCGCTACGGCCGCAACCCCGCCGCCGTCTGGGTCTGGTACCTCACCTGCCAGAGATGCTCGCCCTCCCGCGATTTCGAGACGCTCTTCGTCGCGCACTACCCGAAACGGCCCGAATCGCGGGACGCGGGATGACCGTCAACGCAGGCTTCGCTACCATCGTGGGGGATGACGCGATCGATGGCACTCCTCGGACTCGCCCTTCGACGGCCTCGCGGCGCCTAGCCGGCGAGGCCTCCCCCCGACCTGTCCCTTCTTCCCGCCGCCCCGGTCGCCAACGGACCGGAGGCCCCGCCGAACGAGGAGCCCCATGCCAGATCGCTACGATCCGCACACCATCGAGCCCAGGTGGCGCGCACGCTGGGACGCAGACGGCCTCGACCGTGTCAGCGACGACGACGAGCGTCCCCCCTACTACGCCCTCACGATGTTCCCCTACCCCTCGGGCGAGCTGCACACCGGTCACTGGTACATCATCGCCCCCAGCGACGCCGCCGCCCGTTTCCGGCGCATGCAGGGCTACAACGTGCTCTTCCCGATCGGCTTCGACGCCTTCGGGCTGCCGGCCGAGAACGCCGCCATCGAGCGGGGCGTCGACCCGAAGGCGTGGACCTACGGCAACATCGATCGCATGCGCGGGCAGCTGCGCATGATGGGCGCCAGCTTCGACTGGGAACGCGAGATCGTCACCTGCGACCCCGACTACTACCGCTGGACCCAGTGGTGGTTCCTGAAGCTGCACGAGCGCGGCCTCGCTTATCGCGCAGAGGCGGCCGCCAACTGGTGCCCCGGCTGCCAGACCGTGCTCGCCAACGAGCAGGTGCGCGACGGCCTCTGCGACCGCTCCGACGACCCCGTCGAGCGCCGCTTCCTCACGCAGTGGTTCTTCCGCATCACCGACTATGCCGAGGAGCTGCTCGATTTCGACGGCCTCGACTGGCCCGAACCCATCCAGACGATGCAGCGCAACTGGATCGGCCGCTCCGAGGGAGCGACCCTCCGCTTCCCCGTCGGTGTCGATGAACCCCTGTCCGTCTTCACGACGCGCCCCGACACCGTCTACGGCGCGACCTTCATGGTGCTCGCCCCCGAGCACCACCTCGTCGAGCGCATCACCACCGCCGCTCAGCGCGAAGCGGTCGAGGCCTACGTCGCCGCCACCTCCCGCGTGACCGAGGTCGAGCGCCTCTCCACCGAGCGCGAGAAGACCGGGGTCTTCACGGGGGCGTACGCGGTCAACCCCTTCAATGACGCCCGCATCCCCATCTGGATCGCCGACTACGTGCTCGTGACTTACGGCACCGGCGCGATCATGGCCGTCCCCGCGCACGACGAACGCGACTTCGCCTTCGCCCGCGACCACGGCCTCGATGTGATTCCCGTTTTCGACCACCCTGAGATCGACGTCAGGGCGCCCCTTGAGGCGGCCTTCACGCAGGGCGGGGCCATGATCAACTCCGGCCCGTTCGACGGCACGGCTGCCAGCGAGGCCATCCCCGCAGTGGTCGCCCACGCTGAGGCGGAGGAACTCGGCACGGGGGCAGTCACGTATCGCCTGCGCGACTGGCTCATCTCCCGCCAGCGCTACTGGGGCACGCCCATCCCCATGATTCACTGCGAGTCCTGCGGCGTCGTGCCCGTGCCCGAGGGGGATCTGCCCGTCGTCCTCCCCGAGAACGTGCACTTCGAGCCGACCGGCCAGTCGCCCCTGACGCAGATCGAGGAGTGGGTGAACGTCGACTGCCCCCGGTGCGGCGCCAGCGCCCGCCGCGAGACGGACACGCTCGACACTTTCATGTGTTCGAGCTGGTACCAGATGCGCTTCGTCGACCCGCACAACCCCGAGCGCCCCTTCTCCGTCGAAGCGATGCGCCACTGGCTCCCCGTCGACACCTACACGGGTGGCGCCGAGCACGCCGTCATGCACCTGCTCTACACCCGCTTCTTCTGGAAGGCCGCTCGCGATATGGGCATTGTCGAGGGGGACGAGCCCATGAAGCGCCTCTTCAACCAGGGCGTCATCCTCGGGCCCGACGGCAACCGCATGTCGAAGAGCCGCGGCAACGTGGTCGCGCCCGACGACCTGGTCGAGCGCTACGGCGCCGACGCCTTCCGCTGCCAGCTCATGTTTATCGGTCCCTGGGACCAGGGCGGTCCCTACAACCCCAGCGGGATGCCGGGCATCGTCCGCTGGCTCAACCGGCTCTGGTCGGTGGCGACTGAACCTCCGCGCGACGGGACGCCTGACGCCACCGCGGCCCGCGACCTCGTCGCCGCTACCCAGCGCACTATCCGCGACGTGACCAATGACCTCGAGGGGTTCCGCTTCAACACCGCCATCGCGCGACTGATGGAGCTCACGACTGCCCTCGCCCGGGCGCGCGATGCGGGTGGCGTCGAGAGCGCTACCTGGGAGCGTTCCGTGGAGACGCTCATCCTGCTGGTCGCCCCGCTCGCGCCCCACATCGCCGAGGAGCTCTGGGAGCGGCGCGGCAACCCCTACAGCGTTCACCAGCAGGCCTGGCCCGAATTCGACGAGTCGCTCGTCGTGGAGGAGACCGTCGAGATCGTCGTGCAGGTCAACGGCAAGGTTCGCGACCGCCTCACCCTCCCCGCCGGCGCCAGCGAGGACGACGCCCGCACGCACGCCCTGGCCAGCGAGCGCGTGCGCAACTGGGTCGAAGGCAAGGCGCCCCGCCGCGTGATCTACGTACCCGGCAAGCTCCTCAACATCGTCGTGTAACGACGAGTCACGAGAGGTCGCGGATCGCTTGAGGCAACTCTCCGAGATCGTCGATCACCGCATCGACGAGCGCAGGGGGTCCCCAGGACTCGTCGCGCTTCCAGATGGCTTTCATGCCGAAAGCCTTCGCGCCTCCGATGTCCGTTTCCGGGTTGTCGCCCACCATGACCGCCTCCGCCGCCGCGACGCCGAGCGTGTCGGTCGCGCGGCGGAAGATCTCCGCGTCTGGCTTGCGCACCCCTTCGGCCCCCGAGATCAGGATGGTGTGGAAGTAACCGGCGATCCCCAGGCCATCAATCTTGGGCTGCTGCGAAGCGACCGGCCCGTTCGTCACGAGGGCCATGCCGAGTCCCCGCTCCCGAAGGAGGGAAAGGGTCGGGTGGGCCCCGGGGAAGGGCACGCATATATCCCGGAAGTGGGTCTGGTAGTCAGCCAGAAGCGTATCGCCCATCCCGGAGGGCATCGCAAAGACGCGCTCCAGCTTCTGGAAGAGCTCAGTCCGTTCCACGTAGCCGTTTTCATCGAGTTCGAGGAACGTGTCCAGGTACTTTCCCAAGGGGACCGTCTCGAAGACTTCCGGTAACCGCCTGGCTTGATGGTACAGGTAGACCCTCAGGCTGCTCGTGCGATCCAGGATCGTGCCATCAAGATCGAACAGCACTGCCCTCAACACGACGCGTCAGTTCGAGACGCGGTTGACGACCAGGATCATCAACCAGAGGAGGATGACCACGAGCATCGGGCTCAGGTCGATCATTCCCGTCTTGGGCATGAAGCGCCGTACCGGCTCGACCAGTGGGTCCGTGATCTGTTGGATGAGCTGGACGAACGGGTTGCTGCGCGAGATCGGGATCCAGCTCAGGATCGCCCGCGCCACCATGGCGATGATGAGGATGTAGAGGAACGCGCGGAAGATTTCGGCGATCACGGGGTTCATTGCTCCGCTCCCAGCTCGCGCGAGCGTTCGAACGCGGCCCGCACGCATGTAGACACGAGCGCCCGGAACTCGCCCCGCTCCAGCTCCCCCAACCCCGCCGCCGTGGTGCCCCCCTTCGAGGTGACGCGTTCCCGCAGTTCCGCGGGCGAGTAGTCGCTGACCTGCGCGTAGGCAGCGGCCCCGGCGAACGTCTGCAGCGTCATTGCTTGAGCCTCCTCGGTGGTCAGGCCGATGGTCACGCCCGCGTCGATGAGCGCCTCAATGAACAGGAACACGTAGGCCGGGCCGCTGCCGCTCATGGCGGTGGCCATATCGAGCTTGCCCTCGTCGTCGACGTACAGTTCGCGCCCGATGGCGCCCAGCAGGCCCCGTACGGTCTCGCGCTGCGACTCGTCCACGGACTCGGTCGCCGTCCACACGCTCATGCCGGCGTTGATAGCGGCGGGCGTGTTTGGCATGACGCGCACGACCCGGTCGTGCGCGAAGTGTGCGGCGAGCGAGTCGATCCGCACCCCCGCCATGATCGAGAGCAGCAGAGCGTCGTCGGGAAGCCGTCCAGAGAGGTTCCGGAACTCCTGCGGCTTCACCGCCAGCAGCACGAGGCTCGCCCCGGCCAGCACATCGCCCGCCTCGGCGACGGTGGCGACGCCGTACAGCCCCTCCAGCGCCTCGCGGCGCACGGCCAGCAGTTCGACGACGGTCACGTCGCCCGCTGCGAGCACCCCACGGTCGATGGCGCCCGCCAGGATGGCCTCCCCCATCACCCCTCCCCCGACGATCGCGACCGTCACGTGGTGCGCTCCCCGAAAATAGCCCGCCCTACCCGTACCAGCGTGGCCCCCTCCTCGATCGCGACCTCGAAGTCGTCTGTCATCCCCATTGAGAGTTCCGGCAGCTCAAAGCGCTCAGCCAGGAGCCGCAGTGCGCGAAACACCGGACGCGCCTCCTCGGCGTTCTGGGCCATGGGCGCGATCGTCATGAGGCCCCGCAGCCGCAGGTTGCCGGCTTCGCGCGCGGCCTCGACCAGTGCGCCGACCTCGTCCGGGGCCACGCCCTGTTTCTGCGGCTCCGCCGCCACGTTGACCTGCAGGAGCACGTCGCGAGCCGCGGGCGCCGCGCCATCGAGCCGGATCAGCAGCCGTGCGGAGTCCACTGAGTGGATGACATCGAAGGCGGACGCCGCCGCCTTCGCCTTGTTCGATTGCAGGTGCCCCACGAGGTGCCAGGTTGCCTCGACACCCGCCGCCGCCGCCTGCTCGATCTTGGGCAGGGCTTCCTGGATGCGGTTCTCGCCGAAATGCCGGACGCCGGCCTTGGCGGCCGCCTGGACGGCCTCGGCGGGCTGGCCCTTGCTCACCGCGATGAGCGTCACCGAGTCAGGCTCGCGCCCCGCGCGCTCACAGGCGCCGGCGATGCGCTCCCGGACGAGCGCGACGCCCGCGGCGACATCCGCCTGGAGTGAGACCGCGCTCATGCCATCCCACGGGGATGCCTGGCGCACCATTCGTAGCCGGAGTCGCGAGAGTGGCCCATGCCGTGATCTTACCCGTGCCGGGGGGGAGCGGATGTGCCCCCTACCCGCACTTGTTGTAGCCGCAGCTGCGGCACACCAGGCAACCCTCGCCGTAGTGCAGAACGGAGCCGCAGTCGGGGCAGCCCACGCCACTCGGGACCATGTCGCTGTGCGAGAGTGCGGGCTCGTCGACGCCGAGGCTCTCTGCTACCTCGTAGGGCGGAATGAGCGTGGGCTGCACCGCCGGCTCGCGGTCGCCGAACTTGAGCTCAAGCCAGCGGAAGATGTAGTCGGTAATACTCGTCGCGATCGGGATGGCACGGTTGCCGGTGGGGCCGCTGGGCTCGAAGCGGCTGCCCTGCAGCTTCTCGGTGAGCACCGACACCGGCACGCCGAACTGGAGCGCGTAGCTCGTCAGCATCGCGATCGTGTCCATCAGCGCCATCACCGTCGAGCCCTGTCTGCTCACGTTCACGAACAGCTCGCCCGGGGTGCCGTCCTCGAAGAGGCCGACAGTCATGTACCCCTCCTGTTCCCCGACCCGGAACTTGTGCGTGATTGAATGGCGCTCGTCGGGCAGGCGGCGGCGGACGGGCCGTCCCTTCTCGGCCACCAGTGCCTCGGCGGCGGCGATGGCTGCGGCGGCCGCTTCCTCGCTCTCGCTTTCGCTGTCGCCTGCGTGCTTCAGCACCTGCAGGTCGCGCGAGCCGTCGCGGTAGATCGTGATCCCCTTGCAGCCGGTCTCGTACGCCAGCTCGTAGGCAGTGGCAACGTCTTCGACGGTGGCCTCGTTGGGGAAGTTGATCGTCTTCGAGACGGCGTTATCGGTGTGCTCCTGGAAGGCCGCCTGCATGCGCACGTGCGCCTCGGGCGCGATGTCATGCGCGGTCACGAACACTTCCTTCGCCCAGTCGGGGATGTCGCTGCGCTCGGCCAGGTGGCCGCCGTGCGCGAGGAAGTCGATGAGGGCGTCGCTGTAGAAGCCCTCGCTCCGGGCGACGCGCTCGAAGTGCGCGTTCACCTCGTTCAGCTCGACCCGCTTGGTGGGGTCGTCCTTGTCGAGGTAGTGCGAGCGGACGAAGGCGATCGCGAAGACCGGCTCCACGCCGCCCGAGCAGTTCGCGATGATGCTGAGCGTCCCCGTCGGCGCGATCGTCGTGCGCGTCGAGTTGCGCAGCGGCATCGGCCCCTCGCCGCCGCCGGGCCCGTACATCGACTGCCCCCACTCGGGGAAGTTGCCTCGCACCGCGGCCAGGTTGTGGGAGGCGGCGTCGGCCTCCCGCTGGATGAAGCCCATCACCTCGCGCGCCAGCGAGAGCGCCTGCTCGGAGTCGTAGGACACGCGCAGGTCGAGCAGCATGTCCGCCCAGCCCATCACTCCCAGCCCGATCCGCCGGATGGCGCGCGAGGTCTCTTCGATCTCCTCGATCGGGTACTGGTTCATCTCGATCACGTTGTCGAGGAGGTGCACGCAGCGGTGAACGGCGGTGCCCAGCCGCTCGAAGTCGACCGCGCGTGCTCCCGTCTCGCCGACGACGAAGTGGGCGAGGTTGATCGAGCCCAGGTTGCACGAGTCGTACGAATAGAGCGGCTGCTCCCCGCAGGGGTTGGTCGACTCAATCGGACCCCGTCCCGGCACGGGATTGGCGCGCCCGCCGTTAATGCGGTCGATGAAGACGACTCCCGGATCGCCGTTCTGCCAGGCGTTCTCCACCATCGTCCGCCAGATCTCGCGGGCGTTGCGGCCCGCGACCGGATCGCCCGTCTTGGGGCTGATGAGGTCGTAGTCGCCGCCCTCTGCCAGCGCTTCCATGAACGCGTCGGTCACGGCCACGCTGATGTTGAAGTTCGTGAGCGTGGTCATGTCCGCCTTCATCCCGATGAAGTGGTCGATGTCCGGGTGGTCGACGCGGAGGATGCCCATGTTCGCGCCGCGACGCGTGCCGCCCTGCTTGATCGCCTCGGTGGCCGAGTCGAAGACGGTCATGAAGGAAACGGGACCGCTGGCGACCCCCATCGTGCTGCGCACGCGATCGTTCGCCGGGCGCAGGCGCGAGAAGGCGAAGCCGGTGCCGCCTCCTGACTTATGGATGACGGCCGTGTCGCGAATCGCCTTGAAGATGCCGTCGATCGAATCGGGAACCGGGAGGACGAAGCAGGCCGAGAGCTGCTGCAGGTCGCGCCCGGCGTTCACGAGCGTGGGTGAGTTCGGGAGGAAGTCCAGGGAGGAGAGCAGCCGGTAGAAGTCGCCCTCCGCGGCGGCTCGATCCGACTCCGTGCCGCCGTAGCGCAGCTCAGCCTGGGAGAGGTTGTGCGCCACCCGCTGGAAGCACTGATCGGGCGTCTCGATCGGATCGCCCTGTTCGTCGCGCGCGACGATGCGCCGCTCCATGACCACGACGGCGTTCTCCGAAAGCGGGGTGGCGGTGAAGTCAGCGCCGGTATCGGGAGTGGGCTCGGAAGTGGTGACCATGGGTTCCTCCAAAAGCTAGGTGGCTGGCGCCAAGATTAGAACAGTTGTTCGGGACGGGCAGGGTAGCCCCGCTCGCCCCGGGATGCAAGCTCCATCGCTACCCCACCGACCGCACGATGGGGGTCGGCTCCCGGGAGGCTGTCCCCTCTCTTGGGGCTCCTTCGGGGAAGGCGAGTTGGAGCGTGCGCTCCTCGAAGGAGAGTTCGCGCCCCTCGTCCAGCGCCTGGAGCGCGTCCTTGAGCGAGTCAAGGTCGGCGAAGGCGCGATAGACCGAGGCGAAGCGGATGTAGGCGATGTGATCGATGCTCCGCAGCGCGTCCACCGCGAGCTCACCGATGATGGTGGATCCCACTTCGAGGCGCCCATCACGGGTGACGCGCCCCTCGATTTCCGCCACCACGGCATCGAGCTGGTCCGCCGAGACGTTGCGCTTGGCGCAGGCCGAGCGCAGGCCCGCGAGCAGCTTCTCTCGATCGAAGTCCTCGCGGCGGCCGTCCTTCTTCACCACCTGGACGGCGGAACGGAGAACCGTCTCAAGGGTGCTGAAGCGCTCGCCACAATCTGCGCACTCGCGCCGCCGACGCACGGCATTCCCGGTTCCCCGGCTGTCCGTCACACGCAGGCTGTCAGAGTGGCAGTAGGGGCAGCGCATCGCGGCTCCGAATTGTTAACGGGTGTTAACACCTGTCTCGATGGGGGCGGATCATCGCCTACATCTTGGGGGTTGTCAAGAGTTCCACTACAAGATGTAGCACCCTTTGGGGAAACATAACAGCCGCTGAAGTGAGCAGGCTCACTGCCTGCGCGGTCGCTTACCGGCGGCGCCGCGCCTCGTGGAACTGGCACGCTTCCGTGTCCGGCCAGGGCCCGAGGACGCCGCTTCCGGGGTGCAGGCACCGCCCCCGGCCGGCCTCGTCGTTGGGAACGAATTCGTGGCAGTTCTCGCACGTCAGGGCCGGCCTGGCGCCGGGATGCAGGTCCTCGCGCACCATGGCCACGAGGTTTCGAGGACCGGGCTCCTGCCATGCCAGGGCGCGCAGGTTGTCGCCCGTCGGGGCGGAACCGAGGGCGCTGGCGAAGACGTCGTTGTCCGAGCGCCGCTTCCGGCGGCGCGCCTCCGAGCGGCGCAGCGCCTCGGCGCCTACGCTCTCGCCGTCACGCTCACGGCGGGAGCGGCGTTTGCGGCCCTTGTTACGGCCCATGCAGGCAGCCTAGCGAGACGCCACTGCCGCGTCGAGCACCAACGGGTCAGGCGCCTTCAGAAGCCGGGCAGCCTTTCCTCTCGTCCGGCCCCCGCCACCTCCGCCTCGTGCGCCAGCAGCGCGCGCTTCGTGTCGAGCCCGCCGGCGAAGCCCGTGAGCGCCCCACTCGCTCCCACTACCCGGTGGCAGGGCACGATGATCGGGGCCGGGTTCCGGCCCGTGGCCGCACCGACGGCTCTCGCCGCCGACGGACGCCCGATTGCCTCGGCGACCGCCCCGTAGCTGCGCGTCTCCCCGAACGGGATGGCGGCGAGTGCTCGCCAGACAAGTCGCTGGAATTCGCTGCCCTCCAGGTCGAGCCTGATGTCGAACTCAGAGCGCTCTCCGCGGAAGTACGCCTCGATCTGTCCTACTGCCTGCCCCAGATGCGCGACCGCCGCATCTTCCCCGTCCCCGCCCCCGTGTCCCGGTTCCCGCCCCCAGCGCACGGCCCGTATCCCAAGCGCCGACGCGACAACGGTGAGGTCGCCGATCGGCGTCGCGATCGTCCTGCTGGCCAGCGTTGGAGCGCTCAGCGATGCCACTCGGCGATGTTCCACAGCTCGCTGTCCCAGGCGTTGAACCTGACGCCCTTGAGCGTGTTCGCGTGCGCCGAGACCACACCCCGGTTCACGAGCGGAATCTCGACGTAGTTCTGCACGAGGATGTCGTTGAGTTGCTTTACGACCGCCTCGCGCTCCGCCCCCAGCGGGAGTGGAGGCAGCTGGTCGAAGGCCGCGTCGTACTCCGGGTCGCAGGCGCGCGCCACGTTCCCCTCCGCCCAGTTGTTGTCGCGCGTGGGGATGTGGCTGCAGCGCTGGTCCGAGAGGTAGTTCTGCGGCTCGATGCCGCCGCCCGTCGCGTACATCTGCACGTCGGCAAAGAACCGCCGGTACGACGCTTCCTTGTCGCCCACGGGATCGCCGCCGAAGAAGACACTGGCGTCGTGCTGGATCAACTCCGTCTCGATCCCGATCTCCAGCCACCACTCGCGGACGAGCTCCTGGGTTGCCTGGCGGATGGCATTGGTCGAGGTCTGGTACCTGATTCGCAGGGGAACGCCGTCGTACTCGCGGACGCCGTCGCCGTCCGTATCGAGCACGGCGTTCGCGTCGAGTAACTGGTTCGCACCTGAGATGTCCTGGGACAGGCAGGCAGTGTTCGCTCCCGACGCGTAGTGGGGAGGCCCCGCGATGAGATCGCACTCCGGCTTCCCCGCGAACCCGTACAGCTCGGTGAGCCGGTCCCGGTCGATGGCCATCGACATCGCCTGCCGGATGGGGGCGAACGAAAGGAACGGGTGAGGGTTCTGCCCGTCGAGGTACTCCGAGCGATTGTCGCCCAGGGCGGGGTCGGGATTCGTGTGGTTGATGACGATGCGCTCGACCAGGTCCGCGAACGCCGACACGATCGTTCCCTGGCCTGATGCCTCGAACGCGGCCAGCACACCGGGCTCCACCTGCAGGTTCCAGGCGTAGTCGGCTTCGCCCGCTTCCAGAACGGCCTTCGCCGCCGAAACCGCGTCGCCGCCGCCCTTCAGCACAACCCGGTCGAAGTAGGGCTTCTCCCCGCGGTAGTGCGGGTTGCGCTCGTAGATGGCCTCCTGGTCTACCGTGAACGAAGTGATGCGGTAGGGGCCGGTGCCCAGCGGGGCCGTGTTCTGTTCGTCGCAGCCACTGGCGGCAGCGCCCACACAGTCGGCGAACTGCGCCCCGCTGATGATGGGCGCGCCCGTGCTCACGAAGGCTACGTACGGATACGGCGTGGGAGCTTCGAAGGTGATCCTCACCGTGTGCTCATCAACGGCCTCCACCGAGGCGACTCCGGTGAAGGCGTCCTCGGCCGTGCAGCCGGTCGCTTCATCCGAGCAGTAGCGCCAGGTGAAGACCACGTCGTCGGCGGTCATGTCGCTGCCGTCGGACCACTTCACCCCTTCCTTCAGCTTCCACGTGATCGAGAGCAGGTCCGGTGATACGCCGCCGTTCTCGATCGTCGGAATCTCGGCGGCCAGGGCCGGGACCAGCTCGCCTTCGGGGCTGTAGTACGCCAGCGGCTCCAGCGTGATCGCCCCCGCGTCCCTGTCTTTGTAACCGCCGGAGAGGTACGGGCCGGGCAGGGACGGCGCCTGCCAGTAGAGGATGGTCAGGACCTTCTCTTCGCCGTCACCGCTACAGGCGGTGACGGAAAGCAGTAGCAGCAGGCCGAGCAACACAGTCAACGATCGGTACATGGAACTCTCAATGTAGGTCTCATCGCCCCGAGTGAAGGGGCGCGCGCAGGGATCGTACGTCAGACCGTAGCGGGCGGGCAGTGGGCCTGCTGGATCGAGGGATCCGGCCGCTCCATCCGCGGTAGAAGGGGGACGCCGTATACTCTGAGGAAGCCCCGATGCGTGCGTGTTCACACCATCGGGCCGTGAGCAAACGCACTGCGAGGGGTGCTTCCCGCGCCTACCGTGGGATCCGGCGGAGAGCGATGCGCAGGCTTGAGAGCGGTTCGCGTGACTGAGATCGAGACCGCCCCGCTGCGTCGATCGACCCTCGACCTTGCCGCCGAGCTGCTGCGCCTGCGCTCCGTGAAAGACGGCGCCGGTCTCGCCACCGTCGCCCTTCCCGCCGAGTTGCTCGGAGATGTGACCGGTTGGAACGCGCGCCAGCTTCGCGCGGCCGCCACGGTCTCCTGGGAGCAGCCCTCCGACGACCTGCACCTCTTCGGGTTCGGCTGCGCCCTCGACCTGGGCTCCGCCACCGGCGCCCCCCTCGCCGCCGCCGCACCCGCGCTGCGCGAGGCAGCGGACGAGCTCCGCGCCGGACCGCTCAATGTGCTCGCGCGCCCGCGCTTCTTCGGCGGCGCCCGCTTCGATGCCAGCTCCCCCCACCACGACCCTGCCTGGGAGGCGTTTGGCGCCTGGCGATTCGTCCTTCCCGAGGTCATCGTCGCCCTCAACAAGTCTGAGATGAGCGCCTCGCTCACCCTCCCCGTTCGCCCCCAGCAGACCCGTGCGGAGGTGGCTGCGGCCGTTGCGGCGGCGCTCGCGGGCGTCGTCAACACACCGCCTGCCCCGGTAGGGGGACCGCATCGCTACGGGCGCACCGGCCCCGACGCTGACCGCTGGCGCTCCGCCGTCCGCCAGGCGCTCGCTGAAATAGGCGAAGGTCGATACCGCAAGGCCGTACTCGCCCTGCAGGTGCGCTGTCAGTCGACCACACGCCACGATGTGGCTGCCACCCTGACCGCGCTCGCCGAGCGCTACGAGGGCTGCTTCGTCTTCGGCTACCAGTTGGGAGACGCGAGCTGGGTAGGCGCCAGTCCCGAGCTGCTGGTCTCGCTGGAAAAGGGCCGCGTGCGCGCGCTCAGCCTGGCCGGCACCTCCGCCCGTGGCGAGAGCATCGACGAGGACGATGAGCTCGGAGGGGCGCTCATCGCCAGCGCCAAGGAGCGCAGCGAGCACGACCTCGTGGTGCGCGCGACCCGCGAGGCGCTCTCTTCGCTCTGTCGCGACCTCTCCGTCCCCGACTCCCCCCGGCTCCTGCGGATGGCCGGTATCCAGCACCTGCAGACTCCCATCGAGGGAACCGCCGCACCCGGCGTGGACCTGCTTGATGCGCTGCTCGCGATGCACCCCACGCCCGCTGTCGGGGGCTCGCCGCGAGAGCCCGCGCTCGAGGCCATAGCCCGCCTCGAGGGCATGGATCGCGGCTGGTACGCAGGCCCCATCGGCTGGATGGACAT
This sequence comes from Tepidiformaceae bacterium, assembly GCA_965262975.1. Classification (GTDB taxonomy): domain Bacteria; phylum Chloroflexota; class Dehalococcoidia; order Tepidiformales; family Tepidiformaceae; genus UBA2991. The sequence goes on from OZ253575.1 coordinate 473,418, forward strand.
GAACGGCGAGGGAGCGTTCGCCGTCGCCCTGCGGTCGGCCCTCTTGCGAGACCGCGAGGCGCTGCTCTACGCCGGCGCCGGCATCGTCGCCGGCTCCGACCCCGACCGCGAACTCGCCGAGGCCGAGCTCAAGCTCCAGCCGCTCCTTGAGGCCCTGCGCGGGGCGTAGGGGTGATCGCCGCTGCCAACACCGCCGCCGCCCGCGCCCTCGTCGACGCTCTCGCTGGCGCCGGTGTGCGCGACGCCTGTGTCACCCCCGGCTCGCGCTCGACCCCGCTAACTGTCGCCCTCGCTGAGCAGTCTGCCATCCGCCCCTGGCTCCACCTCGACGAGCGCTCGTCGGCGTTCTTCGCCCTCGGGCTGGCCCGCGCTAGCGGCAGGCCGGTGGCGCTCGTCTGCACCTCGGGCACGGCTGCGGTCAACTTCCACCCCGCCGTCGTCGAGGCCGATCTCTCTCGCGTGCCCCTCATCGTCTGCACTGCCGACCGGCCCCTCCGCCTCCGCAACGTGGGCGCCCCCCAGACCATCGACCAGGTCGGGCTGTACGGCGTCAGCGTTCGCCACGAGCGTGACCTCCCCGCCCCCGGCTTCCCGGACGCTCCCCCTGCCGTTTTCGCGGAGGCGGCGCGCCACGCGGTCGAAGTGTCCCTGGGGCCGCTCCCCGGCCCCGTTCACCTCAACCTCCCCTTCGAGGAGCCCCTCATCGAGGCTCCCGCCGACCACCCCGACCCCACTGCGGCGACTGCCGCCGGCCCCCTCCCCGCCATCCCGGCCATCCTTCCCGAGCGGGGCGCGCTCCAGGCTGCTGCGGAGGCACTGAACAACAGCGACCGTCCCATCATCGTCGCTGGACCCGAGAGCGGTAGCCTCCCTGCCGAGTCCATCGCCGCGCTCGCAAGCGCGCTTGGCGCGCCGTTGCTCGCGGACCCACTCAGCGGCCTCCGCACGGGCGCGCACGACCGCACCCACATCGTTGACGCCTACGACGCCTTCCTGCGCGACCCGCGCGCTGAAGCGCTCGCGCCCGACTGCGTCCTGCGTTTCGGCGCCGCGCCCACGTCCAAGGCCCTCAACCAATTCCTTGAAAGGGCGACCGACGCCACCCACATCCTCTGCGACCGGCCCGGCTCCTTCCGCGATCCCAACGCCGTCACGACCCACCGCCTGACCGCGGACGCCCGATCCGCGGCGGACGCCCTAACCGAGGCCGTCTCGGGCGAGCGCGACGACGCGTGGCGCGCGCAGTGGCGCGAGCGGGACGCCCGCGCCCGAGAGGCGCTGGCCGGCTACGCCCTCGCCGCGCCGGAGCCGTTCGAGGGCCGTGCCGTCGTCGAGTTGCAGCGCGCCCTTCCGGCGGGGGCGACGCTCTTCGCGGGGAACAGCATGCCCGTCCGCGATGTCGATGCCTTTCTCACGAGCGACTCGAAGCCCCTCAGCGTCGTCTCCAACCGAGGCGCCAACGGCATCGACGGCGTCGTTTCGTCGGCGCTGGGGCACGCCGCCGCCGGCACGGGGCCGGTGGCCCTCCTCATCGGCGACCTCTCCCTCTTCCACGACCTCAATGGCCTCTGGGCCGGAGTCCGGCACGGTCTCGACCTGACGGTCGTGGTGCCCAACAACGGCGGCAGCGCCATCTTCCACTACCTCCCCCAGGCCGCCCACGGAGACGTTTTCGAGGAGTGGTTCGGCACCCCCAGCGATGTCGACTTCGCCGCGGCGGCGCGGGCGTACGGCGCGAGCCACTGCCTGCTGGGGGACTGGGAGGGACTCGAAGGCGCTCTCGCCGACCCCGGACAGGGTGTCCGCATCGTCGAAGTCCGCACCGACCGCGCCCGCAACCGCGAACTCCACGAGGAAGCCTGGTTGAACGCCCGAGAGGCGGCCTGGGCATGACCCGCGTTGCCCTCGACGGCGGCTTCTCCCTCAACGTGGAGAGAACCGGCAGGGGACCGTCGCTCGTGCTCCTCCACGGGTTCACCGGCTCGGCCATGAGCTGGGGCCCGCTCGCCGAGATGCTGGCGGCGCGGTTCACCGTGTTCGCAGTCGACATCGTCGGCCACGGCGCCTCCAGCAAGCCCGCCACCCTCGATCGCTACGCAATCGAACGCGCTGCCCGCGATGTGGGCACGGCCGTCGCTTCCTTCGGCTTCCGGCGTGGCTCGTGGCTGGGCTACTCGATGGGCGGACGCCTCGCCCTCTTCGTGGCCGCGACCTTCCCCAGCGCCGTGGAGCGACTCGTGCTCATCGGCGCCTCTCCCGGCCTCGCCGATGCCGAAGCGCGCGAGGCGCGCCGCGCCTCCGATGAAGCCCTCGCCGACCGCATCGAGCGCGAGGGCGTGGAAGCCTTCGTCAACTACTGGGAGTCCCTGCCCCTCTTCGCCAGCCAGGCTCACCTGCCCACGGGAATGCGCCTCGCTATCCGCCGTGGACGCCTCGCGAACGACGCCCACGGCCTCGCCAACAGCCTGCGCGGCATGGGAACGGGCGCGCAGCCAGCGCTCCACGACCAACTCAGTGGCATCGAAGCGCCCTCGCTCCTGCTCGCCGGTTCCCTGGACACGAAGTTCGCCGCCATCGCCGAAGAGGTGGCCGCCGCCATGCCCAACGCCCGCGCCCGCAGCGTCCCCGCCGCCGGGCATGCCGCACATATCGAGAAACCGGCATACTGCGTTCGGACGATTACGGCCTTCCTGGAAGAGGGCGAGAGGGAGCGCAAGCATGGCGGTAGCCTGGGAGCCGGCAGGTGACTACGAGGACATCCTCTACGGGAAAGCCGACGGGATGGCTCGTATCAGCATCAACCGTCCCGAGGTCCACAACGCCTTCCGCCCCGAGACCGTCTTCGAACTGATCGACGCCTTCCAGAAGGCCCGCGAGGATCCCGAGGTTGGCGTCGTACTCTTTACGGGCGAGGGCGGGCGCGCCTTCTGCTCGGGCGGCGACCAGCGCGTCCGCGGCCACGGAGGCTACGTCGGCGAGGACGACATCGCCCGCATCAACGTCACCGACCTGCACAAGCTCATCCGCTCCATCCCCATCCCCGTCATCGCCCTTGTCGCCGGCTGGTCGATCGGCGGCGGACACGTCCTGCACGTGATCTGCGACCTCACCATCGCCGCCGAGAACGCCCGCTTCGGCCAGACCGGTCCCCGCGTCGGCTCCTTCGACGGCGGCTTCGGCGCGGGGCAGCTCGCGCGGCTCGTCGGCCAGAAGAAGGCCCGCGAGATTTGGTACCTCTGCCGCCAGTACGACGCCCAGGAAGCGCTCGAGATGGGGCTCGTGAACGCCGTCGTCCCCCTCGACCAACTGGAAGATGAGGGGGTCGCCTGGGCTCGCGAAGCCCTCCGCCACAGCCCCCTCGCGCTGCGCCTCATGAAGTCGTCCTTCAACGCCGAACTCGACGGCATGGCCGGCATCACGGAGCTCGCCCACAACGCGACCTTGCTCTTCTACATGAGCGACGAAGGCAAGGAGGGCCGCAACGCCTTCGTCGAGAAGCGCGAGCCCGCCTATTCGGACATGGACAAGTTCCCCCGCCGCCCATGACCCTCGCCGCCCCCATCGCGAGCGTTCGCTGGCGGCCCTGGCGCATTCCCCTGCGCGAACCCCTTGCGACCGGCGCGGGCGCACTCACCGAGCGCGAGGGATTGGTCGTCCGCATCGAGACCGCGGATGGCGCCACAGGCCTCGGCGAAAGCGCTCCCCTCCCCGGAGCGCGTCTGAGCGTGGCCTCCCTGGCCGCCCGCATGGCAGCAGTCGCGCCCACACTCGTGGGTCGCTCCCCCGGCGAGGTCTGGGACGCCCTCTCGTCCTCCCCTGTGCGAGTCCCCGCCGCGGATGTCGCTATCGAGACCGCGCTCGCCGACCTCCTCGCAGGCGTCTGCGGCGTCCCGCTCGCGCACTGGCTCGCGGAGCAGGCGGGTCTCCCGCCCCCCGCTCCCACCCCCATCCCCGCGAACGCCCTCCTGGTGGCAGTCCATCTCGACAACCTCGTCCGTGAGGCTGAGGAAGCAGCGGCCTGCGGCTTCCGCACAGTGAAGGTCAAGGTCGGTCGCGACACCGCACGCGACGGTGACCGGCTGCGCGCGGTACGCGCCGCCCTCGGCCCCGATGCCGAAATCCGCATCGATGCGAACGGCGCCTGGTCCGAGGAGGAGGCGCTGGCCGCTCTCATGAAGCACGCCGTCCACGGCATCGCCCTCTGCGAGCAGCCGCTCGCGCCCGGCCCGGACGCCATCGAGAGCCTTGCCCGCGTGCGCGCCGCCAGCCCTATCCCCATCGCCGCCGACGAGTCCTGTACCTCGCTGGACGACCTGCACGCCCTTCTCGAAGCGGACGCAGTCGATGCCGTCGTCATCAAACCGCTCCGCACGGGCCTCCTGGAGGCGCTCACGATGATCGGCGAGGCCACCACCCGAGACGTGCCCTGCATCCTGACCACAACGTTCGATACCGGCGTTGGCACGGCCCTGGCCCTCCACCTCGCTGCGCTCCTGCCCGACCCGCGCCCCGCCTGCGGCCTCGCGACGCTCTCCCTCCTCGCCGGCGACACCGTGCAGGGCTGCCCCGCCCCCGAGGCGGGCGCGTTCCCCCTCCCCGCCGGCCCCGGACTTGGCGTGGCCATGGACGACGACGCGCTCGACCGCTTCGCCACCGGCCCCTGGGAGGGCCTGCCCGCATGAGCGCCATGCTCCCCGACTGGCTTACGCACCGCGCCCGCGCCCTCCCCCGCGTGACCGCCATCGCGGCTGGCCGCCGGCGGGGAATCAGCTACGCCGCCCTCTACGAGTACGCCGTCCGCCAGGCGAACGCCCTCGCCGTCGCCGGCGCGGCCCCCGGCGAGCGCGTGGCCGTCATCGCTGGCACCTCGCGCGACTTCGTCGTGGCGATGCACGCGACTACCCTCACGGGCGCCATCTTCGTGCCCCTCAACGTGCGCCTCACCGCCGCCGAACTCGGCGAGCAGCTGCGCAACGCCGCGCCCGCCGTCGTCCTCTGCGACCGCCCCCGCGAGGCCCTCGCGACAGAAGCCGCCGCCCTCGCTGGCTGTCCCGCGCCACGCCGCCTCGCCCTCCCGCCCGTAACGGAGACGGCCCCGCTCGTCGACGCCCACGATGCCGAGAGCTGCCACAGCATCGTCTACACCTCGGGCACGGCCGGGAGCGCCAAGGGCGTCATGCTCACCTACGGCAACTTCTGGGCCAGCGCGAGCGCCTCCACCCTCAACCTCGGTCTCGACCCCTCCGACCGATGGCTCGCCTGCCTGCCCCTCCACCACGTCGGCGGGCTCTCCATCCCCATCCGTAGCGCCATCTACGGAACCGCTGTCGAACTCTTCCCCCGCTTCGAACCGGAGCCCGTGAACCGGGCCCTCCGCTCCGGCGAGGTCACCCTGCTCTCGGTCGTGCCGACCATGCTCCGCCGCATGCTCAACGCCGACGACCGTCCCTTTGGCGGCTCCCTCCGCGCCGTCCTCGTCGGAGGCGGCCCCGTGCCCCCTGCCCTCCTCGAACGCGCCACCGCACGCGGGCTGCCCGTCGTCCAGACCTACGGCCTCACCGAGGCCTGCAGCCAGGTCACGACCCTCTCCCCCTCCGAGGCGATGTCGCACCTCGGCTCGGCCGGACGCGCCCTGCTCTCCGCCGATGTCCGCGTCGACGCCCCCACTGGCGAGCCCGGCGAGATCCTGATCCGCGGTCCCGCCGTCACCCCCGGCTACTACCGCAACGAAGAAGCGACCGCTGCCGCCTTCTCCGACGGCTGGCTGCAGACAGGCGACATCGGCTTCCTCGACAAGGACGGTTTCCTCACCGTTCTCGACCGCCGCGACGACGTCATCGTCTCCGGCGGCGAGAACGTCTATCCCGCGGAGGTGGAGGCGGCCCTGCTCGCCTACCCCGGTATCGAGGGCGCCGCCGTCGTCGGCCTCCCCGACGACGAGTGGGGCCAGCGCGTCGTCGCCGCCGTTGTCTCAGAGCTCCCCGTGGACCTCGCCCGTGTTGAGCCCCTGCTCCGCAGCCGCCTCGCCGGCTACAAGATTCCCGCCGCCATCGAGCGCTTCGACGCGCTTCCCGCCACCTCCTCGGGGAAGATCCAGCGCCGTTTCGTTCGCCAGCAGATGGCCGAGCGCCTCGCTACACTCCCCACCGATCACTGACCACCAGCCACCATTCACCAGGGGGTACCCACATGAGTGAAGACGCGCGCGAAGACGCCCTCCAGACGCTTCTCGACCGCCAGGCCATCAGCGACACCGTCATCCGCTACGCCACCGGCATCGACATGCGCGACTGGGAGGCTTACCGCTCGTGCTTCACCGACGAGGTCGATATCGACTTCACCTCCTGGGGCGGCGGCGAGCCCCAGACCATGCGCGGTGACGACTGGGCCGCGGGTGTGCGCGCCGGCCTCAGCGGCTTCTCGGCGACCCAGCACATCAGCACGAACCACGTCATCACGCTTGCCGGCGACGAGGCCACCTGCGTCTCCTACATGCAGGCCCAGCACTACCTCCCTAACGCCGAGGGCGACAACACCCTCACGCTGGGCGGCTACTACACCAACACCCTCGTGCGCACCGACGACGGCTGGCGCATCCGCCGCTGCCAGCTCACGGTCACCTGGACGACCGGCAACAAGCACATCTTCGTGCTCGCCCGCGAGCGCTGGGCCGCCATGGAAGCGGGCCGGGGAGGGGACTAGAGCGGCGGGCCGGTTCCGGCCTAGCGGTACGGAAGCGCGTACATGATCCCGCCCTGCCCGTCGGGGCAGCCGGAGTTGTTGATGACCAGGTCGTTCAGCGTGCACTTGCGGGGGATATAGTCGCCGACGGTACGCTCGTAGATTTCCCCGTAGTTCCCCACGGCCGCGATCGCGCGTTGGATGAACTGGGGGTCGATGCGGTCGAAGCCGAGGGCGTAGACCTCGCTACCCTCGTAGGGAACCCCGAGGAAGCGTGCGACCGCGTAGCTGGGCGGGTTTGCCGCCAGCGAGGCCACGTTCGCCTGCGTGATCCCCATCTCCTCGGCCGCGATCAGGCCCTGCACGACCCAGTTGACCACGTCCTTCCACTCGCTGTCGTAGTCCCGCACGGCGGGAGCGAGCGGCTCCTTGGAGATGACCTGCGGGAGGATGACGTAGTCGTCCGCGGCGTCGCGGTCGGCGATGTGCGAAGCGAGGTCCGAAGCGTCCGCCGTCAGAACGTCACAGCGCCCGGAGAAGAACGCCTCCGCGACATCCTGGCTCAAGCCGCCCTGCGGGTCGTACACGAGGCCAATGTCGGTGAAGTGGTCCGCCAGTTTCTGCTCGGTCGTCGTGCCTGTTTGCACGCAGATGATGGCGTCGCCCATGTCCGAAGTCGACTCGATCCCGGAATCCTTGCGTACGGCGAAGCCCTGGCCCGTGTAGAAGATCGGCTGCGCGTAGTCCAGACCCAACTCGCGGTCCCGCGAGGCGGTGATTGTCGTGGTGCGGATCAGCACGTCGAACTCCCCCTCTGCGAGCAACTCGAATCGCTGGGACGCGTCCGACGCGTCGACGTACCACACCCTCGTTGGATCCCCAAGCACTGCCGCCGCAATCGCTTTGCAGAACTCGATGTCGAACCCGGTGACCGTGCCGTCAGCCTCCTTGAAACCGAACAGGGGCTGAGTCTGCTTCACGCCGCAGCGCAGCTCGTCGCGGGCAATCACCAACTCCAGCGTGCGCCACGACGGTGGACCGTTTGGCACGCCTTCGACCAGTGTTCCGCCCGCTTCGGCTGTCGGAGGTGGGGTTGCCGTGGCGACGGCCTCGCCGAACCCGCGCCCCAGGCACCCCGCTTCCTCCAGCGCTGCTCGCACGTTTGGCGCAAGGGCGGCCACCTCCCGCTCGAAGGCGCGATCGAAGAGTCCGGCCAAGAGCGACAAGCCGTCAAGGGCGTCCTCGCCCTCAGCCAACACCCCTTCTTCCAACTCCCCGGACAGCAGCACAAGGGCAATCGCGTTCCCAGTGAGCGCGCTGTGGAACCTGCGCAGCTCCGGGGGAGGCTCAATGCCCTCGATCTCGGTGAGAGTCCCTGCTGCGAGTTCGGCCCCCGAGTCCCCCTTCTCCGGCACAGGCTGCGAGCCCATCCCGACGCACCACGCCGCATACTCCTCAACGGTCAGCGCTTCGGGTTCTGTGTCGCCGCCACAGCCGGACACAAGCACGATCGCCAGCAGCAGGGATGCGAAGCCTGCCACCAGCCGCCCTGTCCGCGCGTGGCCCCGGAAGCGGGTCATGGGGCGGCAGCCTATGGTCCCTCCGCAACCGCCGTCAACGAAGGCTGGCCCGGCGAAGCCTAGGGTGGCTGCGCCGGTTCCGGCTCGGCCTCGGGGGCGTCGACCGGCGCTTCGCCGTCCAACGACTCCTGCCGGTGCGCCCGTAGCCAGAGTGCGAGCAAGGGCGCCCCAATCACGGCCAGGATGACCGCGCCAGTCAGGTAAGCCGTCGGTAGCCCCCGCCAGTACCCGATGGCCGTCAGCAGCGCTTCCATCACCGCGACGATAAGGCTGAAGATCATGTTCTGGATGGAGAGGATCGTCGCCCGGTTCGCGCTCGGGATGCGCCGGTTCAGGTAGTCCGAGATCACGACGAAGCTCATCGCGAACATGAGCGTTGTCATCGGGTAGAACGCGAAGGCCGCCAGGTGGTCGATCGACCCCAGCCCTAGCGCAGTTATCAGCACGACCAGGGGCATCAACGCGACGACCCGACTCACCCCAAGCGCCGCCGTCACCCGGTAGGCGAGCAGGGCCCCGGCGATCGAAAGGAACTGGCCCGGCATGAGGAAGGGGCCGAAGAGCCCGTAGGTCACATTGTGGCTATCGAGGAAGGGCTGCTGCAGGATGATCATGCTGACCCCCACCCCCATGACCACCGCCAGCAGCAGCATCATCAAGCGCACCGCGGGCCGCCCGAACGCCACGCGGAACGCATTCCTGGTTACCTCGATGTAGCTTTCCTGCTTCTCCCCCTCGTCGAAGCGCGGTGGTTCCTTGAAGGTGAAGCTCACCAGCCATGCCATGGCCATCAGTCCCCCGCTCGCGACAACCGGCACCCAGAGACTCACCAACTCCGCCGCCAGTGACCCAATCCCCAGCCCCAGGATCGCTCCTGCTGCCTGCACGGCGCGGGTGCGGCCCCACAGTTTCTGGTAGTCGTTCTCGCGCCCAACCGCCCGTAACGAGTCGTAGACGAAGGCGGAGTCGGCCCCCGAATACAACGTGAACGCGGCCGCCCACACCATGTAGGAGATCAGCAGGATGCCGAAGTTGCCGGCAAGGCCGAAGACAATCACCGCGATCGCATTCGCGAATGCCCCGTAGCTCAGCGAGACCTTCCGGCCCCAGCGGTCGGCGATGGCGCCCGTTGGCACCTCCAGCACGATCAGCAGGACCCAGAAGGGTGCGTCGAGCGCCCCGATCTGCCAGAGCGAGAGCCCGCGCTCGTCGGTCAGGTAGACGACCCAGATCGGCAGCCACAACTGGAAGTCCACGAAGAAGCGGAACAGGTAGAACCGCCAGATGTTCGCTTCCAGCGAGCGTGCGTCCTCGGGGGAGAGGGGCATGCGGGAGGCCGCGATGCTGCTCACGCCGGGCGAGCCCCGCGTGGTGGGGTTGGGGAGGAGGTGGCCAGAAACGCTACCGCTGGCATGAACGAATCCGCATCGTACGCGAACGACCCCACACGCCCCCGCCAGCCCCGCGAGGGGTGCGCCCGCGTGCTACCGTTCCGCCATCCCTTCCAGGGAGGTTCCCCATGGCGCGTTTCATCCTGATCGGGCTCATCGAGCCACCCAGCCCCGACCAGCAAGAGCTGTTCGACGAGTGGTACCTGGGCCAGCACGTCTACGACACGGCCCTCTGCCCCAACTTCCTCAGCGGCACGGTCTACAAGCTGCGTGGTGGCCACGTCGGCATCGACACGCCCTCCGAGTACATCTGCATCTACGAGGTCGACGCCGACAGCTACGAGGAGGCCGAGCGCGTCCTCAACGAGTGGCAGCGCGACCCCAATGCCTGGGAGGGCCGCGCCGAACACAACGAGTCGCTCGCCGGGACCGACGCCCCGCCTCTGCTCGTTAAGGGCTCGGGCTGGTACGAGTTCGAACGCGGCTACCACACCCGCGGGTGAGCCCGATCTCGATCCGGTAAAGCGTTTCGCGCCCAGCGCTGGGACAAAAGGCGCGGTTTTGTAGAGAATGGTCCGGTGATACCCGACGACCGGCGTAACAGGCCTTACCCAGGCGTGGGGACGGGCTCGCCATGAGCCGTCTCACCCGTGCCCTCGGTTTCGGGAATGGGGAGAGCCGTGCCCGCCCCAGCGCCGCCTCCCCCAAGGTGCGTCGCATCCGCGAGACCATGCGCTGGCGGGGCTACGACCTGAGCGAGTACAGCGACGAGCAGATCGCCGCCGTCAGCGCCCGCTTCCCCAACGACATCACCGAAGATGGCGAGGCCACCGAGGACGGCCGCCGCGCCCTTGCCGCCGCCCTCGAACGCGGCGACTTCGCGCCCCCGCCTCCGGCCCAACCCCCCGCGCAGCCCCCCGTAGCCGAGCGCACCGCTGAGCAGCCAGGCGAGCCCACCGCGCCGCCCCGGGAGCCGGCAAGCCCTCCCTACGAAGTTCCGGCCTCGCCCCTTCGCGCCGCTCTTGGCATGCCCACACTCCCCGAGCGACTGGCGCATGTCCTCGGCATCCACGCCTGGCGACCAATGGACGGTGAGGACGGCGACCGTATCCAGTGCGTTGGCTGCGGGCAGATGCGCAACGAGACCATCCCCTTCCGGGCGCCGCCGCCGCCGCCGCCTCCGCCTCCGCCTCCACCTCCGTCGTCGGGCCGGGCGGATGAGCCCACCACCCGCCGTGAGCCTCCCCCCAGCCCGCTCGACGACCTCACCAACCGCGAGGACCGCGACCGCAGCGGCATGCCTCCGCGGCGACCGCAGCCGGGCCCCGGGCAGCGACGCTCGGCTTCCCCCTGGAGCTTCTTCATGGGGCTGCCCTGGTGGTCCAAGCTGCTGGCCATCTTCATTCTGATCCAGGTTGTCGGCTTCATCGTCACCGCCGTGAGCGGTGGCGGGGGCAGCTAGAGGCGGGAGGGCACTCGACCATGATTCGCTACGAGGACATCCACCACATCGCTTTCGTGGCTGCGGATCTGCAGCGCGGCATGGAGGAGGTAGGCGAGGTCTACGGTGTCACCTGGACCAACCCCCGCCACATCGAGTTGCCCGTGCGCGACTCGCGCGGCGACCGCAACCTCAACCTTTCGGTCGTCTACTCGCAGCAGGGACCGCTCTTCCTCGAAATCCTGCAGGCGGTCCCGGACTCGGTCTGGGCGCTTACGCCGGGCTCGCACCTCCACCATATCGGTGTCCACGTTGAAGACGTCGAGGCCGAGATCGAGCGCCTTGAGGGACTCGGCCAGGCGATCGAAGCCGCCGGTATCGGCCCCGACGGGCGAACCAACAGCTGGGCTTACCTCCAGAGCCCCCAGGCCCTGCGCGTCGAGATCATGGACATAAGCGGCCGCGAAGGCACGGCCCAGTGGGCGCGAGGCGAGATCCAGTAGCGGGGACCTACCGCAGGCGGCGCAGCCGCGGCGAGATGACCAGCAGCAACCCCGAGATGCCCGTCAGCGCCGCGGCGAGGATGGCGATAGCCCGGTCGATGCCGATCACTTCCGCCATGATGCCGATGAAGAACGCGCCCAGGGCCATCATGCCCGGCTGGATCATCATGAGCGCCATCACCCGCCCGCGGAACCGGTCCTCGACATAATGATGCAGCAGTATCTGGCTGAAGGCCTGGCGGCCGGCAGTGCCGACGCCCACGAAGATGATCGTGACGGTGGCGAACCAGAACACGCGCGAGCCCGAGAACGCCACCAGCGCCACGCCCAGCAGAATGGTGCTCGCCAGCAGAAGGACGCCCCGGTGGCGTTCCGGAAGTGAGGCGATGACGAGCGCTCCGAACAGGGCGCCGCCGCCGCTCACGGCCGTGAGCGCCCCCAGCTCGATCGGGCCGCCTCCGAGCACCTCCTTGACGAAGCCCGGCAGCAGTTGGATGTAGGGCATTGCCAGCATGGCGCTGAGCAGGGCGACCCCCAGCAAGGCGAGGATCGTGGGGTCGCGCCGGACGTAGGCGAACCCGTCTCGCAGGTCGCCCAGCCCGCCACCGGACGAGCCCTCGGCCGCGGCGCCGCCCCGCGGGATGGGTGCGAGCGAGATCATCGCGGAGAAGTAGAGCGCGGCCATCACGAGGTAGACGGGACCGGCCCCGGTCACGCCCCCGCCCAACGCCCAGATGAGCACCCCGCCGGCAGCGGGCGCGAGCAGGCGCATCAGGTTCATGCCCGCGGAGTTGAGCGCCACCGCGTTCATCAGGAGGTCGCGCCCCACCACCTCGGGAATCATCGCTTGGCGGGCGGGCATCATCAGCGCCATCGTGATGCCCTGCACGATAGAGGCGGCGAACAGGTGCCAGAGCTCTATCGTTTTCGTGAGGATCAGGGCGCCCATCACGAGGGCGTTCAGCACGGAGACGAATTGCCCCGCCTGGAGCACGATCTTCTTCGGTGCGCGATCGGCGAGAAGGCCGCCGAATATGCTCAGTACGAGCATGGGCAGGGATGAGGCAAGGGCGATCCCGCCCAGCGCCGCGAACGAGCCCGTGATCTCGAAGACCACGTAGCCGCGCACCATCATCTGCATGTTCATGGCCGCCATCTGGCCGAGCATGGCCAGGTAGAACCAGCGGAACACGGGGGTGCTGAACGACGAGAACGTCTGCAGCGAGTTCAGGCGGCTGGTAACGGGGTTGGAACGGGGAACGGCCTTGGCGCGGACCGTGTTCGTCGACTGCGCCAAGGGCCCTCCGTCGCGCAGGCAGCGCGGACCCTCACGCTAGCGTGAAGGTGGGATGCGGGCAAGCAGCCCTTACGGCTCGACCGTCACCGTGCCCGTGGAGCCGTCGATGGTGACGGTGGCCCCGTCCGGAATGAGCGAGGTCACGCCCCGGATCTGCGCGACCGCCGGAATGCCGAACTCGCGCGCGACCGTGGCCGCGTGGCTGAGGATGCCCCCCGTCTCCACCACGACTCCCGCCGCGGGAATGAAGAGCGGCGTCCAGGCCGCGTCCGTGACCGGCGCGATCAGGATCTCGCCGGGTTCCAGCATGGCGCTTGTCGCAGCCTCGGCGCTCTCGATCACGCGCGCCTTGCCCGAGGCCTGTCCGGGACTGATCCCGAGTCCCTCGTAGCTGGCTGTGCTGACCGCCTCGGAGGCCACCTTGGGGATGAGTTCGACCGGCCAGTCGAACATCACCGGCAGCTCGTGCTGCTCCATGAGGGCGAACTCCTCCTGGCGGCTGGCGACGCTTGCCTTCGCCGCGTCGCCGTCGAGCTTGCCCTCGGCGGCTTCCCGCAGCTCCGTCAGCCGCAGGAACCACACGTCCTCGGCGTTGTCGATGATGCCGCGCTCGGCCAGGCGCCTGCTGAGTTCCACGACCGGCGGGCGCTGCGTGCGACAGGCGCGCGCCCAGTTGGCCTTGCTGCTCTCGCGGCCCCGGTTCAGCGTCTGCACCAGGCCCAGCGCGTGGCGGTACTCGTCCAGCACCTCCGCGGGCAGCTGCGACTCGATCTCGCGCTCGACCACTTCGCGGCCAGCCGCCTGCTTCCGCTCGAGCGCGTGCGGGTCGCGCTCGGGCGGCGCGTTCAGGTCGGCCTGGATGCTGCTCAGGACGAAGTTCGGCGCCTCGTCCCAGGTGCGGTACGAGGGGTTGGTCTCGCACTGACCGCGGAAGCCGAGCTCCTGGATGAAGGCGGCGTATTCCGCGGCGAAGGCCTGCCACTCCTCGTTGGGCGGGTCCGCGAGGCGGCCCACCAGGTCGTCCGCCTGCAGTGTGGCGAACTCGGTGGCGAGCGCGGGCCGCGCCGCGATGAAGCGGCTCAGGTCCCAGATCGCCTTCGCCGGCAGGGCGCTCTCCACCCCCGTCAGGCCGCTCGTGATGATGTTCCCCCACTCCGGCGGGTGGTCGGGCACGTGCTCGTCGAGGATCCTCCCGACGATCGAGGTGTACTCGCCGCCCCCCACGGAGTTGTAGTAGTGCGCCATGAAGATGCGCCCGGCCAGGTCGGTGCCCGCGTCGAGCGCCTCGATCAGCTCGGCGTCGCTGGCTGCCCCCCAGTCGCGCGAGCGCGACTCGTGGTAGGCGTTGTAGGCGATCTCGCGGTTCTTGGCCTTGGTGGCTTCCGAGTTCTCCCAGCGATCCGTGATGGCCGCGCGCGTCGCCATGGCCCGCTCCTCGTCCGCATGGGCCTCGCTCTTGAGCGCATCGCCACCCTCGAGGAACTGCTTCAGGAAGTCGCTTCCCTCGCCCACCGAGTACGTGGCCGTGAAGGCCATGTTTATCCCGTAGTTGATGACGAAGCGTCCGCCGATGAAGGGGAGCGTCGTCGCGAGCGGCGGCTTGGGAACCTCCAGGATGTCGGTGGTCCCGAGGTCTTCGGTCACCCCGTAGTTCCAGACGTAGTCCCACTCCCGCCAGATGTCGGCGGCCAGGGGCTTCGTTACCCCGGGGAGCACTTCCGCGGCGTTCGTCGTGGTGTAGGCCCCGTGTACGGGCTCGTGCAGGCTGTCCCAGCTGCAGTGAAGCTCATCGCTCATCGTCGTGTCCCTCCTACGGCGCTGTCGGACGGTGCGGTTGGAAACTAGTAAGCGGCGGTGCCCCCGTCGATCGACCAGAGCGCGCCCGTGATCCCCGCGCCGATGTCAGAGGCGAGCAGCACGGCCACGGCCCCGACTTCCTCGACAGTGTTCATGCGCTTGATCGACGACTCGCCGGAGAACTGCTCCACCATCTCGTCATAGGTCATACCCATGGAGGCGGCCGCCTCGGCCCCGCTCTCAAGCAGGATGTCGGTCTCGATCAGACCCGGGCAGACCGCGTTTACGGTGATGCCCATCGTGCCCACTTCCTGCGCCGCGCTCTTCGTGAGCCCGTTGATCGCGTGCTTCGCCGCCACGTAGGCGGAGATGCCGGGCTTGCCGTGCTTCCCCTCCAGCGAGGAGACATTGATGATGCGCCCGCTCTCCTGCGGGATCATGTAGCGGAAGGCGTGCTTGATGCCCCAGAACGTCGCCGACAGGTTCCACGTAATCGTGTGGTCCCAGGCCTCGTTCTCCATCTCCGCCACGGGTGCGAAGCCGGAGCTGCCGCCCGCGTTGTTCACGAGGATGTCGATCTGCCCGTAGCGCTCGACCGTCCCGTCGACGAGCGCCGAGAGAGTCGCCTCCTGCGTCACGTCGCCGGCGATGAAATGAGCGCGATCGCCCACACCGAACTCCGAGAGGGCGCGCGCGCCCTTCTCCTCGCTGCGACCGTTCATGACCACGCTGGCGCCCTCTGCCAGGAACGCCTCCACGATGCCTCGTCCGATGCCCCGCGTCCCCCCGGTGACCGCGGCAACCTTGCCTTCCAGCTTCATCACACCCCTCCTGAGCTACATAGTGACTCGCCCGGCGATCTGCGCCGGGCCGACGGGAGAGCTTAACGACTGAACGTCCTACCGTACCAGCGCCACGGACGGGGACTTGTTAGATGAAGAGCTCGCGGAGCCACTGTACAAAGGTCTGGCAGCTCTCCACACCGACATCTAGATCCCCGGCGCCTATGGCTGCTCCCATGCGGCCAGGCTTCTTTCTTGTTGCCATCCAGGCGTGGACCTTGGCTTTGTCGACTTTGTGGGACTGGAACTGGCGCGGCTCCGGTATGTCGTCGATGTAGGCGTCTGCCTTGGGCCACACCGGGTCGCCTTCGGGAATCATCTTCCTGACGAAATCCTCAAGCTCTCCAGGCGCTGCGTTGTCGGGCATCATCCAGATACCAGTGCGAGGACAGCGACTGCTGCCAGCTAGGATTAAGCCCCCTGCTGCTGGGCTGTCGGGCGGCTGGATTCCGGCCGCTTGCAGAATCTGGCTGTCCTTCAACCTGCGAATGACGTCGGTCCACCGGGCTCCCGGATCGCCGTTTGCATCCACCAAGATGCCTAGCACTTCCCTTTCGTCAACAGCAACTTGGTCTGGGATGGCGTCAAGGAGGCGGTCAACACCCTCGGCTTCTCTAATGCAGATGTCGATGGCCACACCACAAGCCTCGACGATACGACGAACCACATGTCTGTCGTCCTGCCCTTCAACCAGTAGGAGGCGAGGAGGCGGCTCAAGGTCGACCATACCCGCTTACCGGACCTCAATGCCTTGTTCAGCGGCTATGGCTAGCTCTTCTTCTGGATAGACGACTGCGTAATGGCCCATGTCGTCTTTCCTAATGCTATAGAGGACGCCTTCAACGTCTTCGTCCTCGGTCGCAGCTCGGGCAAAGCTCCGAAAACAATCCAAACTGTGAGTAGTCGCAAGCACTTGGACGTTATTGTCCCGAGATGCCTTCAGAATCATTCTCCAGTAGTCGTGCTGGATGGAGTGGTGGAGACCGTTCTCCGCCTCATCAATGAGAAGAAATCCGTCTCGGCTGTTGGCAAGGGCAAGCGCGACACCAGCAAGTCGGACCGCTCCATCCCCAAGGCTGTTCAAAGGAATAGGCTGGCTATCTTCCTTCATCTTTACAATTAGTCTCCGGCCTTGGCCTCGTCGAATGCCCTCACCAGTTGCCGCGAACCGCTCCACACCGTTTGAGAAGATGAGCCCCAAAGCCTCTACCGCTCGTTGCTCTCCCTCTGTAAGGGCAACTTTGTCCAAGTAATGTGCTAGTTCTTGGTTGCCCAAAACGCCAGGTCCTATCCTTTCACACTCCACCACGGGGGGAAGCTGATCCCCGGCATTTAGCCGTACCCTCAGAGACCCAGGGGACCCCGGGTAGTCTCTGCTGTAGTACCAAGGGAAGAAGTCAGACTGATTGCCGAAGGTTACTTCAAGACCCCGAACAGGAGGGCTGTCGACTCTCCCGCGCACCCGCCTGTTTCTGGGAGTTTCATCCTCAGGGCGTGTGCCTACTCTCATCATCAAGGAGGGGACATCGCCAAGTGGACCGATCGAGATTTCAGTGGCCTCCGACGGGAGGCGACCGTAGAAGAGAGCGCTCAAATCGTCCTCGGTGAAGTTCTCACCGTCTTCGTCGGCACCAACCGATACCTCCTGTCGGTCAGTCAGAAGTTCGTGGAGGACGCGAAAGCGTCCACGCGCAGCAAAAGTACGAACCGCCTCCAGCACTGTTGTCTTGCCAACGGCGTTCTTTCCAGTAAGGAGGGTTACGCGACCCAGGTGAGGGAATGTGAGTTCGTCGATGCCACGGAAGCCTTTGATGGACAGGCTGGGAAGGTGAAGGCTCGTGTCGACCTGCGGCTGTTCGATGGCCGTCATAGCTTTGCTCCCACCGACAGAATCTCAGCCAGCGTCCTGTCTTAGCCTAGCAGATCGTCCGCTTTACTAAGTTTCGAGCCTCCTTGTGGGGCCACCCCCCATTCGTTACCGTTATCCCCGCAAGGGCGCGTGACGCGTACTGCTATGTCGCGCCCGCTCCGGGAGGCGCTACGTGCACGATCTGGTTATCCGCAACGGCACCATTGTCGACGGGACGGGCGATGCCCCCTTCCAGGGCGACATCGCCATCGACGACGGCAGGATCGTCGCTATCGGCCGCATTGAGGCCGACGGCCGCGAGAACGTCGACGCCACGGGGCTCATCGTCACCCCCGGCTTCGTCGATATCCACACCCACTTCGACGGCCAGATTACGTGGGACCCGCTGCTGACGCCCTCCTGCTGGCACGGCGTCACCACCGTCGTCATGGGCAACTGCGGAGTCGGCTTCGCGCCGGTCGCCCCCAACCGCCACGACTGGCTCATCGGCCTCATGGAGGGCGTCGAGGACATCCCCGGCACGGCCCTCGCTGCGGGCATGCAGTGGAACTGGGAGACCTTCCCCGAGTACCTCGACTACCTCGACACCCTGCCCAAGGCCCTCGACGTGGGCACGCAGGTGCCCCACGGCGCCGTCCGCGCCTACGTCATGGGTGAGCGCGGCGCGATGAACGAGCCCGCCAACCCCGAGGACATCTACGAGATGAAGCAGCTCGTGCGCGAAGGTATTGATGCCGGCGCGCTCGGCGTTTCCACCTCTCGCACCATCGTCCACCGCGCCATCGACGGCGTGAACGTGCCCGGCACCTTCGCCGAGGAGGACGAGATGATGGCCTTCGGCGAAGCGCTCGCCGAGGCTGGCACCGGCGTCTTCGAGCTCGCCCCCGCCGGCGTCACCGGCGACGACATGAACCTCCCCGAGCTGGAGGTCGCCTGGATGCGGCGTGTCTCCGCCGCCACCGGTCGCCCCATTACCTTCGCCCTCGTCCAGCTCGACGCCGAGCCCGACCACTGGAAGCGCATGTTCGACCTCTCCGAGGAAGCTGTCGCCGAGGGCGCCGACCTCTACCCGCAGGTCACCGCCCGCGCCCCGGGCGTCCTGCTCGGTCTGCAAACGAACCACCCGTGGGTGAACGCACCCGCGTTCCAGGAAATCAGCGGCCACTACAAGCTCGGCGAGGGCGACGCCCACCATCTCCGCAGCACCCCGCTCGAGGAGATCGTGGCGGAGCTGGCCAAGCCCGAGGTGAAGGAGCGGCTCTTGGGCGAGCTGGCCGAAGCCCGCCAGGAGATCGCCTTCATCAACATGGCGCGCGTCTTCCCCCTGGAGGAGCCGCTCGACTACGAGCCCCCCGAGGAGGACAGCGTCGCCGCCATGGCCGAGAGCCAGGGTCGCGATGCCTACGACCTCTTCTACGACCTCATGCTCGAAGACGGCGGCAAGCGCATGTTCTTCGCGCCCACTCTCAATTACAGCGAGTTCAACTACGAGGTCGTGCGCAAGATGCTGACCCATCCGCGCGCCGCCCTCGGCCTCGACGACGCGGGCGCGCACTGCGGCGTCATCTGCGACGCGAGCATGCCCACCTTCATGCTCACCCACTGGGCCCGCGACCGCTCCCGCGGTGAGGGCCTGCCCCTCCAGTTCGTCGTGAAGAAGATGACGAGCGACACCGCCCGCCTCTACGGCCTTCACGACCGCGGCGTCCTGCGCCCGGGCATGAAGGGCGATGTGAACATCATCGACCTGGAGAACTTGCAGCTCCGCACCCCCGAGCTCGCCCACGACCTTCCCGCCGACGGCCGCCGCCTCATCCAGAAGGCGGATGGCTTCGTCGCCACCATCGTCAGCGGCGAGGTGGTCATGCGCGGCGGCGAGGACACGGGCGCCCGCCCGGGCCAGCTCATCCGCGGCGAGCAGGAGCCCGCCGCCAGCGTCAACTAGCGCCGGGCGGGAAGCAGGAGCCCCGCCTCTCGACGGGCATTCGCGCGCGTTGCACTGTAGTGGTGCACATCAGACGGTGTGGTGTGCAATCATATTCCGCTGTCAGCAATGCAACGGGATGCGCACGATATCGACTCAAGTGGTCTGCCGAGCTTCCGCGGCTCCCTGGTTGGTCGCAAAGCGGTTCCGTATGCGGTACCATCTTTTCAAGTAGGTAGCGATCGTGGCTGGGCGTCCGTGCATCCCGAGCGTGGGGCGCCGCAATGACGTCAGGTTGGTCCGAGCGGCTTCGGGTGCTGAAGCGTCGGCGCCACAACGTCTCCGCCTCGGAGTTGGACTCCCTGCTGAGGAGGGCTGGGTTCACGTCACGGCAACGAGGTACGAGCCACCGGGTGTACACCCACCCCAAACTCGTGCGGATTCTCAGCATCCCTCAGCGCGCCGGAACCGTGCGTGCTCCCTACGTAGACCAGGCCGTGAAGGCAATCCAGGAGGTCACCGGTGAAGATTGACGACTACCTGAGGGCTCCCTACCACTTCCGGCTACAGCCTCTCGACGATGGCGACGGGCCCTACTGGCTTGCGACGGTCGAGGAACTTCCCGGGTGCATGTCCGATGGCGAGACTGAGGCCGAGGCGATGGATAACGTCCGTGACGCCATGGCCGGCTGGGTCGCGGCTGCCCTTGAGGAGGGCCGCCCCGTGCCCCAGCCCGCGGAAGAGCCGGAGTACAGCGGGCAGTTTCGCGTTCGACTACCGGCGGAGCTTCACGGTGCGCTCGCCCGTGAAGCGGCTTCTCAGGGAACGAGCCTGAACCAGCTCGTGGTTGGCCTGCTAGCGGGAGGAATCGGTTGGGGCCTCAGCGCGCTGGGTTCGGGCCGCCCGCCCGAGTCGGCTCCTCCCGATCAGCGCCACGTCCGTGTGTTGGCGGAGGAGAGTGCTCCCTACGGCGAGTGAACGCATCCCCCAATCGCGTCCAGCGCGGTATGCTTACCCATCAGACGCGCGGCCGCGCCGGTCAAGCGGCGCCCGCAGCCAGTCGACGCACGGGAGAGGCCAATGACCGAGACGATGTACCAGGACATGATCGATGCCACCGCCGCGTGTCCCATGGACCTGGAGGAGGTCGACCTCTTCGAGGCCGGCCAGCAGGAGCACTGGTTCGACTCCTACAAGCTCCTCCACGAGGAATCCCCCGTGATGCGCATCCCGGGCGAGGGCACGACTCCCGGTACGGACGGCTTCATCATCACCAAGTACGAAGACATCGCGATGATCATTCGCGACCCCTACACCTTCCCCCAGCCCTCCTACGGTGGAGCTGGCCTGGAAGTGACGGAAGAGGACGACCACTCCGTCCTGCTGGACGCGATGTCGCGTAACACCCTCCGTCCCAACATGGAGTTGCACAAGCAGCACCGCATCCAGCTCACCGACCCCTGGGTGGGCGCCACCGGCGCTCCCCGCCACCGCCCCATGGTCACCCGCTTCGTCGATGAGCTCATCGACAACTGGATCGACCGCCAGCCGTCCGAGATCGACTTCGTCGAGGAGTTCGCCGCGCCGCTCCCGCAGATGGTGATGACCACGATCCTCGGCTTCCCCTTCGAGGACATGCCCCAGCTCCGCATCTGGGGGCAGGCTCAGGTCCGCCGCTTCGTCTATGGCAAGGGCCACCGCAACCTCATGAGCGCCGAGGAGGAGGCGGACAACGCCCGCGACCTCGGCGACTTCATGCGGTACGTCCAGTCCCACGTCACGAAGAAGCGCCAGGACCCCCAGGACGACATGACGAGCTTCCTCACGCAGGTCGAATACATGGGCCGCAAGCTCACCGATTCCGAGGTCGTCGGCGTTGTCTTCGGCATGCACATCGGCGGGCTGGAGACCACCCAGTACGCTATCGCCGCTGAGGCCGAGCTCCTCGGTCGCGATCCCGAGCTCTGGAACACCATCAAGGCCGACCGCTCGAAGATCCGCTTCTTCGTCGAGGAGGGCATGCGCATTCAGGCCCCGACCCAGGGCCTCTCGACGCGCATGACCGCCCGGGACATTGAGATGCGCGGCGTGAAGATCCCGCAGGGGTCGATCCTGCACCTGCGCTACGGCGCCGCGAACCACGACCCCGAGGAGTTCCCCTGCCCGGCCGATGTCGACCTCTCGCGGGCGAACACGGGCCGGCACATGACCTTCTCGCAGGGCATTCGCGTTTGCCCCGGCGCCGGCATCTCCCGCCTCGAGCAGAACATCGCCTGGGAGCGGCTCTTCGAGCGGCTCGATGGCATCTCCTTCACCCCTGGCAGGAACGATTTCCGCCACCAGCCCGGCATCATGCTGGGTCTGTGGGACCTCAACCTGAGCTTCGAGAAGGCGAAGTAGCACGCGAGGACGGACGTGGCTGAACCAGATTCCGTGAAAGAACTTGCTCGTCTCGCCCGCGAGGCTGCTCAGATGCGCTGGGGGCGGGAGGACACCGGTTCCGCCCCGGTCCTCCCGGGCAAGGAGAAGCGCGATGGTGGACCGGACACGGAGCGCATGTCCGGCGACGAGGAGCGGGAGGTCCTCAAGGCCCTCGACCCCTTCTGGACGCGCGGAATCGTGAAGCCCGAGGACGAGACGTAGGCCACAACCAGCTTGCCGGCGTTAGCGCCGCCCCCCATACTGTTCTCAATCCCCCCAGTTGCTTCTGGTGGCTGGGTGCGAAGCCCGCTTCGGCGGGCTTCTGCGTTGCTACCACCCCTCTGGCTTGTGAATGGCGCCCTGTGCGTCGTGCAGGGCAGGAGGTAATTGGCATTGTGCGACGGTCATTGGCCGTAACTGTTTGAAGAACGTCGGCTCGATCTTCCGTGACCGATGCTTTGCCGGGTGGGGATTCACGACTCCAACAGCGATGCCGCACTCAGCCTGAGCGATCCGTACTGGCTCAGCGAGGTCGGAGTCGTTGCTGACAACGACGGCGGTCGTGCAACGCCCCTTGAAGGCATCCACCAGAAGATGTGTTGCCAGGTTGACGTCCGACCCTTTTTCTTCTGTGCGCAACACGGCGACGGTTCGAGGCCCTGCGGGAAGGGGATCCACGAGCGGCAGTCGTGTAGGACGCGTCACGAAGTGCCCATAGTGAATCTCGATGAGCGGGTTGGTCGCCAGCGCGCGCAGGTACATGTCCTGCCTCACAGCGGCTCCCGGGGAGTCCCGACGCTCGGTCAAGCGCGCGGTGAAGTAGCGGATCTTGACGATGTCGTCCAGAGGCAGCAAGCGGCGACAGACCGCCTCCAGGTCGACCCACTTGTGGGACGTTCCCTTGACGGCGCCGTAGTAGAAGTTGAACCCGTCGATTTAGACAATGGTTGACACGAGAAAGCAAGGATACCCTAAGGCCGTCCCCCATTCAGCCCCTGGCCCACTCCAGCGCGAGCCCTTCGCCAAGGAATCCGGCGAGCCGTTGCGCCTCCGCCTCCGCGTCCTCCAGCACCCACGCAGGGCGCTCGCCGAACGGCTCGATTCGCACGCTGAGGCGTCCACCCTGGCGTTCGTGCGACCACACCCCCTCAATGCGACCGTCGACGAGGAGCACCGGCGAGATCCAGCCCTGCGGCCGGTGCACCCGCGTCTTGTGTTCCGATGCGAGGATCGCCGGAACGTCGCGCGCCGAGCCGATTACGTATGGGTCGAACGCGGGTAGCAGGCGAACGGCCTTCTGCGGCCTCGATCTCGCGATCTCGGCGACCTGCTCGCAGAGAGCCCAGTGCGGCTCGCCCTCAATGTCGACCTCGACGGCGGCCTCCCCGAGCGCGCGCAGGTAGCGCGTCGCTTGCGCCGGTCGCCGCGGCCCCCACCAGCGCGAGTACTCCGCTGCCGTCGCGGGCCCGTAGGCGTTCAGGTAGCGGCGCGTCACCTCCGCGAGCGCCTCTTCGGGCTTCGGGCGCGACGCGGGCGTGCCGAGCCACACCGCCGGACTGACGAACGTCACGTTCCTGCCGCGGCCTGGCCCGAAGCAGAGACTCCCCCGGAAGGAAGCGGGCTTCAGGTAGGCGCCCCAACTGTCCTGCAGCTTCTCGCCAAGCACGGGTGAGTTCGCTGCTGCTGCCACCGCCTCCGCGAGCTCCTCGCGCGTAAGCCCCTCCTCCCCAAGCACTTCGCGTACCGTCTCGAGCAACAGGTCCAGCTCCTCGCGCGTGATCTTGAATCCTCGTAGCCACGCGCCTTTCAGGTAGTGGTCGTAGGTGTCGAGCGCTGCTTGCCAGAGGCCGTATTCCTGCGCGGGCAGCAGGTGGAGCGTGCCCCGCATCGCCCACGTCTTCACCAGGCTGCGCCGTTCCCACAGTTCCTCCTCGACTTCGCCGGGGCGGAGGCCATCGATTCGCGCCCACACCGCCAACTCGGCGGACGAGAGCATCTGCGCATGCAACCCGCCGATGGCGCCGACCACTGTCAGCAGCTCCTCCCGAGGTCGGCGGGAGACGAGGTGCTGCCGGTCCATGCGCCAGGCGAGCACGCTCGTCCAACTCAGCTCCGCTCGCTCGACTATTGTTCCGCTCCGAAGCGCGCCGGGTCGAACGGCGTGAGGTCGACCGCGCTGCTGCGTCCCTCGGTGATCAGTTCCGCGAGGGCCTCGCCTGTAGCGACCGAGAGCAGGATGCCCTTCCGCCCGTGGCCCGTGGCGACGTACGCCCCCTGCCGCCCGGGCGCCGCCCCGATGAGCGGCAGCCCGTCGCCGGAGAGTGGTCGCAGGCAGGCCGTCTGGTTGACTACGCGCATGTTCCCGAGACGCGAGGTGTAGCGTGCGAGCGTCGAGAGGATGTGCTCCCGCGCCGCCTCCGTTGCCTCGGTATCGAAGCCTTCCTCCTCCTCCGTCGTGCCCGCGTAGACGAGGCCCGTGGGCCGTGTGACGACGTAGTGCCCATCGAGGTCGGAGAACCCCCCCGGGGGCGGTTCGACCGGCGACTCAAGGTGCAGGATCTGGCCCTTCAGCGGTCGCACGGGGATCGGCAGGTCGAGCCAGGCGGCGGCGCGGAGCGACCAGGGTCCCATCGCCACAACGGTCGTCTCGGCCGTCACGATGCCGTCCTCAAGCTCGACGCCCGCGATGTAGTCCTCCCCGCCCACGAGCCCCCTGGCGCGTCCCATCCGCAGCGATGCGCCCATGCCCTTGGCCGCGTCCAGCAACCGTTCCGTGAACTTCGCCGGGTCGAGCTGCGCCGTCCGCTGTGCGAAACCTCCGAAGACGGGCTTGTCGAGCCACGGGAAACGCTCGGTGACCTCGGCGGCCGGGATCCGTTCGCCACCCCAACCCTTCGTCCGCGCGAGCTCTTCCTCCTCTGCCTCATCCCGCGCGATGATGCACGTCTCGTAGGGGAAGTGGTCGTACGTTCCCGGCCCGTCCAGCAGCTCCGCCAGAACGCCGTGCAGCGCCACACTGCGAGTGATCAGCGGCTCAAGGGCGGCCCCCTCGTCCCCCGGAGGCAGGCCTGGCGAGAGCAGTCCGGCAGCCTTGCCGCTGGCGCCGTAGGCAACCTCGGAGCCCTCGATCACGAGCGGTTGCGCGCCATGCTGGGCGAGGAAGTAGGCGAGTGCCGCCCCAATCACGCCCCCGCCGACGATCGCGATGTCCACGTGCTGGTTCGGGGCCATGCGGGCATTATCCACCCGCGCGCGACGGCGTTCAGCGTGTGGCCGGCAGCGTGCGTACGCCGTAGCGGGGGATGTTGGCGTCCGCCGTGACGAGCACGAGTCCCTCGGCCCGCGCCTGCGCGACCAGTATCCGGTCGAAGGGGTCCTTGTGGTGGGAAGGCAGCGCGCCCGCCTGCTCGGCGTGGGCGAATGTGACGGGAAGTTCGCTGAAGCCGGCATCCGCGACGGTTGCGATCAGGTTGTCGGGAGATCGGAGTCTGCCCTGCGCCCGCTTGATCGCGATCTCCCAGACCGAGGCCGCGCTTACGAACACGTCGTTCTGCTGATCGGTCACGGCCTCCAGCGCCCTCACATCCAGGGCTGAATCTTCGGCAAGCGCCCAGAGAAGGACATGTGTGTCGAGCAGCAGCCTCATTCGTCGTCGTCGCCCTCGAAGGCCGCGATGATGTCGGGAGACGTCTCGTCGAAATCCGGCGCTATCCAGACCTGGTCCTTCCATTGCCCGAGTTTGCGTCTACCGGTGCGCCCCCGGTAGGGGGAGAGGATCAGGTACGGCTTTCCCGCCTTCGCGATCACGACTTCCTCGCCCTGCCAGGCGAGCTCGCCGAGCTTGGAAAGCTGCGACTTGGCCTCGTGCATGTTCATCTGCATCGGAGAAATTCCCTTCCAAGACTAAGCTAAGTTTAGCTAATCGACCTTGCACCATCAAGAGATTCGGCTGGGGGGGCCGGCCACGTTCCCAAACTGAGAGGAGCCAGGGCGGCTGCCCTGGCTCCTCTGTGCCGTTCCCCTCGGGTCGACGCTGGCCCGCTACGGCAGGTCGACCTCAATGGCCGTGAGGTCGCTCCGGTACCAGTTCCCGGAACTGGAGACGGTCATGGTGAGCGGGCCGTCGTCGTCGTGCGTGATCCAGTTCTCACCCGGTGCGCGGGTGCTGATGAAGAGACGCGTGGGGTCGGCGACATTCCGCCAGACGGCCACGTCGATCGTGACGGAGGAGCCGTCCCCGAGGTCGACAGTGACCGGCGTCAGATCGCTGCGATGCCAGTTACCTGAACTAGACAGGGTCATGGTGAGCGGTCCCTCGTCGTCGTGTGTGATCCAGTTCTCGCTCGGCGCGCGCGTGCTGATGTAGAGGTCAGCCAGAGCGTTGAAAGGATCCTCGTTGCGGCGCCAGACGGCCACGTCGATGGTCACCGTCTCGGGGGCAGCTGGTGCGAGCGTCAGGTTGACGGTCGCCAGGGCGCTTGCTGTGCGGGTTGCCGTTTCGACTGCGTTCTGACCGCCGATTTGGAAGCGTATCTCTGCTCCCACGCCCCCACAGGCCGCTTCTGTGCTGCTGTTGTGGACGGACACCCAGTACCGGGTCACCCCAGCTGAGTCCGCGTAGGTCTCGGTGTCCCTGGTGTTGCAAAGCGTCTCGCCTACGTAGGCCTCGACGCTGAGGCCCGCGGCCACTTCTCCATCGGGGCTGGTCACAGTGCCCATGAACGTCGAAGGCGGAGTCGGTTGCGCCGACGCCACCCCGATGACGGACAGCGTAAGTGCTGCTGCAAGTACTGCGACGATCCAGGGCTTCAGGGTCTTCATGGGGCTCTGCTCCTCAGTGTGCGAAATCGGCTGTGAGCGCCGTTTTGGAATGTGCTGCGTAGGTTACCCGAGTATGGCGATGTCCACCGCCATAACCATAAAGATCGCCGCAAGATATGCCAGCGAGTACGTATACAGCCGCATCGAGGGCACCCGCTCGGGCCAGCGCCACAGCGCGAACGCGATCGCCACGAACCCCAGCCCCGCCGCGCCAGCCACCGCCCCGTAGACCCAGCCGACTGTCCCCGTAAGCACCAGCGACAGCGTGATCGGCACGAGCACGAGGGAGTAGAGGAGAATCTGGCGGCGCGTCGAGACCTCGCCTGCTTCCACGGGAAGCATGGGCACGCCTGCCTCGCGGTAGTCGGGGGCGAGGCGCAGGGCCAGCGCCCAGAAGTGCGGTGGCGTCCAGAAGAAGACGATTGCGAACATGATGACGGGCGCCCAGGCCAGCTCCCCCGTGACCGCCGCCCAGCCCACCATCGGCGGGAAGGCGCCGGCCGCCCCCCCGATCACGATGTTCTGCGAGGAACGCCGCTTCAGCCACACCGTGTAGATGAACACGTAGAAGAGGAAGGCCGCCCCTGCCAGCGCCGCCGCCAGCAGGTTCGTGGTCGCCCAGAGGAAGGCGAAGGCCCCGATCCCCAGCGCAACCCCGAAGAGGAGGGCGTTGAGCGGCGCGATATCGCCGCGCACGAGCGGGCGCGACTGCGTGCGCCGCATGAGCGCGTCGATGTCGCGGTCGTACCAGCAGTTGACGGCGTTCGCGCCCGCCGCCGAGGCCGTTCCCCCGATGAGCGTCGCGATCACGAGCGCCGTCGAGGGCCAACCGCCCTCCGCCACCACCATCGCCGGCACCGTCGTGGCCAGCAGCAGCAAGATGATGCGCGGCTTCGTGATCGCGACATAACTGCGAATCGTCGCGGAGGCGCGGCTCGACTCGCGCAGGGCGATTGCCAGCGCGGTCATGCGGGTACCTCCGCTCGGGGAAGCGGGGCGCGCTCGCGCGACACCGCCTGTGCGGACAGTCCGAGGAGCGCGGCCGCCGACAGGGTGAGCCACAGCAGGGAGGCTAGCACGGTATGCGTTACGGTAAGCCCGTCGGGGAACGTGTACAGCACATTGAGCGCCCCGATCGCCACCTGCGTCGCGTAGATCACCACCGCCGCACCCGCTGCGTGCATGCCCCAGCGAAGCGTCTCCCGCTCGCGCCACGCCGCCACCGCCATCCACGCGAGCGGCGCCAGCAGGAGGGCCGCGAGGTAGCGGTGCGTCATGTGCGTGATCTGCTGGTCGTCGGCCCCGGGGAAGATGCCGCCGTTGCAGGTGGGCCAGCCCTCGCACGCCGTCGAGGCTCCGCTCTCGCCCAGGTAGCCGCCCATCCACACCACCGCCGCGAACAGGATGAGCGCCACCGCTGCCCGCTGTCCGACCCGTGTCGCCGCCGCGCTCGCCGACGCTGACCTGCCTCCCCGGACCTCGGTAAACATGCCGAGTGCCGTCGCCGCCATCACCGTGAGGATGGTCATCGCCAGCAGCAGGTGCGTGGCCACGATCTCCGGCGGAAGCTCCTGCCAGACCGTGAGTGCCCCCAGCCCGCCCTGGATCCCGACGAGCGGTACGGCCGCCAGCGCCGGCCAGAGCACCGCTGGCGTTCCCCGGAAGTGCCGCCAGGCGAACACCGCCGTCGCGATCACGAGCACGCCCACCAGGGCGGCCACGAGGCGGTGGGAGAATTCGATCAGCGCCTCCTGCTCCTGAGGCGGCACGATGCCGCCGTGGCAGGTCGGCCAGTCGGGGCAGCCCAGGCCCGATCCGCTCGCGCGCACGTAGACGCCGACTCCGATCAGGATCAGCGTGGCGGCACAGGTGATGAAGGCGAGGTTGCGGGTGGCTCTCATCGATCGAGGGGGCGCCATCGTGGACGCTGCCGCTCAGCGTACGGTGCGATGCCGGGAGGCGCCAGATTCGGGTAGGCTCGCGCCATGAGCGACACCGACATCGACGCTGTCGCGTCCCTGCTGCGCGAGGCCCGCTCTGTTGTCGTCCTGACCGGCGCCGGTATCTCGACTGACTCGGGAATCCCCGACTTTCGCGGCCCCGAGGGTGTCTGGACGAAGAACCCCGAGGCGGAGCGCACCGCCACCATCCAGCACTACGTCGCCAACCGCGACCACCGCGTCGGCTCCTGGGCGAATCGCGCCGGGAGCCCCATGCACACCGCCGAGCCCAACGCCGGCCACCTCGCCCTCGCCGAGCTCGAGCGCAAGGGCAAGCTCGACACGCTCGTTACCCAGAACATCGATGGCCTTCACCACGATGCCGGAACCTCACCCGAGCGCATCATCGAGATTCACGGGACGGTGCGCGACTTCGCCTGCCTCGACTGCACCGATCGCGGCCCCATCGAGGTCGTGCTCGAACGCGTGCGCGATGGTGATGAGGATCCGCACTGCAACTCGTGCGGCGGCCTCCTCAAGTCCGCCACCATCTCCTTCGGACAGGCGCTCATCGCCAGCGATCTGGAGCGCGCCCAGCTGGCTGCCGCCAACAGTGACCTCTTCCTCGCGATCGGCACCTCGCTGACCGTCTACCCCGTGGCAGCGCTGCCCGAGATCGCGATTCAGTGCGGGGCGAGGCTTGTCATCCTGAACGCCCAGGAGACGCCCTACGACCGCGCCGCCGCCGCCATTCTGCGGGGCGGCATCGGGGAAGTGCTGCCGCGGATCGTCGAGCTGGTCTAGCGGCCCGACGCGGGCGCGTCCGGCTGTTCGCCCCAGCGGTCCCAGTGGACGACCTCGCCAAGGGGCCGCCTCCGTGGCTGCGAGAACCGCCCCTTCTCCAGGTACCCGAGCGGGATGAGGCACATGACGCGTGCGTTCTCTGGCAGCCCCAGCAATTCGTTGAAGCCCGATGTGTCGTCCAGGGTCCAGGTGAAGACCGTGCCGATGCCGAACGCGCGCGCGGCCAGCATCAGGTTCTGGACGGCGCCGTAGATGGAGCTGCCCAGACCGGCGCCCACGTGGCGCGAGTCCGCGCCCGCGCCCGCATCGAGGAGCACGGGCGCGACGATGACCGGCGCCTCGCCGAAGTGCTCGGCGAGGTGCACCACGCCGCGACGGTTGCGCACGTCGATGCCCACCTCCCCCTCCTCGATCCCGCCGCGCGTGATCCGCCCGCTGCCCAGTTCCTCGTCGCTGATGCGCCCGGGGCCGTAGGCGCGCATGAGGCGCTTCTCGTAGATTTCGCCGATCGTCTGCCTGGTCGCCTCGTCGCGGATCACGACCCAGCCCCAGCCCTGGTTGTTCCCGCCCGTCGGACCCCGCACCGCCGCATCCAGGACTTCCCACAGAACTTCCTCGGGAATCGGGTCGGGCTTCAGGTAGCGCTGCGCACGCGTCGAGTGGATCGCATCGAGCACGTCGAGGGGTTCGCGGTCGGACATATGGCCTCCTGGCAGGGCTGTTCGCCGCCGCGAGTCTACCCGCTCGCGGACATGCGTCCTGCCCGCAGAGAGCGGATGCGTATCATCCCCCGGACGCACCTCGGGAGGCTGGCGATGAAGATCGGGCTCTACGGCATCAATGCAGGACTCAACTCCGACCGTGAGTCTGTCCTGCGTTACGCACGCACAGCGGAGGCGGCCAACTTCGAGTCCCTCTGGACCGGCGAGCATGTCGTCGCCATCGACCCCCAGGTCCCCCCCTCCCCCCTGGTCCCCGACACCCCTATCGTCGACACCGTCGCGACCCTCGCGTTCGTCGCCGGCGCGACCGAGCGCATCCGCCTCGCGAGCGGCATCCTCCTCCTCCCCCAGCGCAACCCCGTCGTCCTCGCCAAGGAGCTCGCCGGCATCGACGTGCTCTCGGGTGGGCGGCTCATCCTGGGCGTGGGCGTCGGCTACGTGAAGGAGGAGTTCGACACGATGAGCGTGCCCTTCGAGGAGCGCGGGCCCCGCATGTCCGAGCACATCGAGGTCATCCGCACCCTCTGGACATCGGACCAGCCCACCTTCGAGGGCCGCTTCACCTCGTTCTCGGGAATCCAGTCGTACCCCCATCCGGTGCAGACCCCGCACCCCCCAATCGTGATCGGCGGCTCCTCGCCGCCCGCCTTGCGCCGCACGATCACGCAGGGCAACGGCTGGTACGGCTTCATGCTCGACGTCGACGGCGCCGCCGCGATGGTGAAGGCCCTCGACCAGACCGCGCGCGAGATCGAGCGTCCCGCCACCCTCGGCCCCCTCGAGATCACCATCACGCCCCGCGGCCGCCTCGACCGCGAGACCGTCGAACGCTTCGCCGAGGCCGGCGTCCACCGCCTCGTCCCCATGCCCCGCGGCGTCATGTCCCCCTCCGACAACCCGGCCGCGGCCCGCGACGACATCATCGCCTTCATCGAGAGTCTGGCGGAAACGCTGGGTCTGTAGGTGTTTGCTAGCCGTACCGGTACGAGGTACACTTCCCGGTGATTCGGTCGTTTCGCCATCGAGGGCTCAGACGTCTGTATGAGCGGGGAGACCCGAGCAGGGTGGGAGCTGATCAGGTCGAACGTATTGGAGTCGCTCTGGCGCACCTTGACTCGGCTAGGGCGCCTTCCGACCTTGCTCTCCCTGGATACCGGCTTCACCCCTTGAAAGGCGACCTGAGGGATTTCTGGAGCATTACCATCTCTGGGAATTGGCGAATCATCTTCCGTCTCGAAGACGGCGACGTGTACGACATCGACCTGGTCGACTATCACTAACAGGGGGCGACACATGGCGATGAAAGACCCACCTCACCCCGGTCTCGGGATCAAGGAGACCTGCCTCGTGCCGCTTGGCCTTAGCGTCACCGAAGCTGCACAGGTGCTTGGCGTGGCCCGGCATACCCTCTCACGTGTGCTCAACGGGCGCGCCGCGATCTCGCCCGAGATGGCGATCCGCCTGGAGAAGGCCGGTTGGTCGAATGCCGAGTTCTGGCTACGCCTGCAGACCGCCTATGACCTGGCGCGGGCCCGAAGGCAGGAAGATCTCATCCAGGTTGAGCGCTATGAGTCGGTTGCCACGGCGAGGTAGCTGTGGCCCGTGGATGGCTGGTGTGAGGGGGGAGGCTGGTCGGGGCGACTGGATTTGGTCCCGCCATCTCTCTGCGCCCCGGTGAGTCGATGACGTTCCGGGCCACCGCAGACGAGGACGCCTACGTCTGGGGGGAGTACTCCAGCCCCGAGCTCGTCTACGTCGAGGACCTCGCCTAGGCTCCTCAGGTCCGGTCCGCCTCGTGGTTCCCGCGAACCAAGGCAAGCGCCTCCTCCGGCTTCACGACTGCCAGCCCGAACCGGTCACGAATAGCCGCGCTGCGTCTGAGGAGGTCCCCGTCCCGTGTGATGAACCCGAAGCAGTTGTTGATGATTGCGGAGTGAATGTGCATGGTGTCGAACGTCCTAGTCCGCCTATTGTTGGTCTCAGGCCCCGTGCGACTGTAGTCACCCCACAGGATGGTCCAGACCTCGTCGAACGTCGCAGCTGTCTCCTCCGAGCCCCACAGAGTGTGGTCCCACCGGGAGCGGTCCCAAATGAGTACGCCTGGTACTTCCTCCAGTTCGCTGGACCGCTCTAGCAGTTCTCCTCGACGCCCCTCGTCTTGCTTCTTGTTGAGTTCGGTGTCCATTGCATCAGACCTGACGAGGTCGACCTCTCCACCGGCATTCAGCCGCCTTAGCTCCCGCACTGCTTCATCATCGTCCGCGTCCAAGATGTGAACATCGATTGCGAAACGCTGCACCAGTGCCTCCCCGTTGACAGTCTGGCAGTTCAGAGTTCAGCATACAAGAACATCTGTGCGATGCGAGGCCGGGGCAGAGTGCGGAGGAAGCGAGAGAGCAGAGCATGAACGAGAACCTTGGGGAGATGACCTTGCATTTCGGAACCGCTGGTTGCTGTGAGCTTTGCGCAGAGTCGATTGACGAGAGCAAGTACAGCGACTACGAATCCATGTACGCGGTCGCCTGCTTGGACTGCCGGAGGGTGCTTGAGCAAGGAGAGGCGGAAGCGGTTCGACTCGTGGAAGGACAACTGGAACGTCAGTTGGGTGACCGCACCATCGAGATAAGGTTCTAAGGTTTGCTCCGGGCTCCCGCGGTGTGCCTCTAGTGGCCCGCAGTGGCCCGGTCCTCGGCGCGCGCGAACCGCCGGACCCCCGAAACTCCATACGCCGTATAGGGTTTTATGGTCGGGGCGACTGGATTTGAACCAGCGACCTCTTGACCCCCAGTCAAGTGCGCTACCAGGCTGCGCCACGCCCCGACGCAACCTTCGAAGCGTACACGATCCCCTCCCTACCCTCGCCCCGCCCGCGTAGGGGTGAGGGTCTCGCTTCTCGCTCTCTCAGCGAGTGCGCTCGACCTCGACGGTCACGATGTCCAGACCGTGATATTTGCGGTGCTGCACCGTGTCGGCGTAGTGCCGCAGCAGGCGGAACGAGAGTTCGCGGTCGTTCTGTAGCTGCGGCTGGTCGCTGAGGTACGCCAGGCGGTCCTCCAGGTTCTCCTCGTCGGAAGCATCCTCGTCGGAGGCCGCCACGAACTCCAGCTCCATCCTCTCCTCGACGGGACGGGCGCTGATCACCAGGCGGCGACGGCTGTCCTCGGCTCCGTCAACGTCCACCGGCAGCAGGCTCGACAGGGCCTCCTCGCCCGCCGAGCGCAGCCTGTCCGTCGAGGCTTCGTCCCAGCCGGCCCGCGATGCGGCGTCCAGCAGCAGCTCGTCGATCGCGGGCAAGGAGGCCATGTCGAGGGTCGTGCGCAGGCGGCGCCTCCTGGGCGTCGTCACTTCGAGCAGGACGGTGAAGAAGATCAGCGAGATCGAACCCGTCGTCAGTCCGTTGCTGAGCAGCGTTGCCCAGGCGCCGCTCAGCAGATCGGGGAAGATGAGCTGGTTCTGGAAGCCCACGCCGAGCCAGAACGAAACGCCCACCACGGCCGCGACTCGTGCGTTGATGCCCGCCCCCACGACCAGACGCATGCCCTGCACGAACAGGATCGCCAGCATCACGACCACGTACGCCCCGAATATGGCGCCGGGAATCGCCGTGATGAGTGCGATGAGCTTCGGAAGGAACGCGATGGCGATCAGGATGCCCCCCGCGTAGATGCCGATGCGGCGCGCCGCGACGCCCGTCAGGAGGATCTTCGGCGAGTTCCCGGGCGGCACCATGTTGGGCAGCGACCCCAGCAGCGCGGATGCCAGATTCGTGACGACCACTACGTTCAGCGCGCCCTGGATCACGCGGAAGTCAGTGGCGCGCGGCCTTCGCCACGAGACCTGCTGGATCGTGACCATGTCGCTGATGCTGTACATGCTCGTCGCCATCACCACGATCACAAACCCCGGCAGGAGGGCGAAGAACTCCGCGCTCAGCCCGAAGTCCAGTCCGGGCCGTGCATCGAGCGGGATGCCGATCCAACCCGCCTCGATGAATGGTTGAATGTCGAACAGGCCAAGCGGCACGGCGAGCACGCAACCCCCCACGATGGCGATGGCGGGGCCCCACTGCTTGATGGTGGGAGGACCGAACAGCCGCAGTCCAACGACGATGGCGAACGTCACCCCGGCGACCGCGGGAGCGGCGGCATCCGGCGCACCCTCTGGAGTGATGGACAGCTTGCTCAACAGCACCGGCATCACCGAGGCGGCCATCAGCATGAGCACCGTGCCCGTCACCGTCGGCGTGAGCACCCGCCGCAGCAGGGACAGTCGCGACCCCAGGACGAACTGCAGCAGGGCGGAGACGATGATGAGGCTGGACAGCAGCGCGGGCCCGCCCGCTATCAGCGCGCTGACGGCGACCGCGATGTATGCGGAGCCGTTCGACACGCCGAGGGGGTATCCGGATCCGAACCGGCCTATCCGGAAGGTCTGAAGAATCGTGCCGGTGCCGCATACGGCCAGTGAGACGAAGAAGATCCACGACACGTAGCTCTCGGGCTGACCGCTCGCCTGGGCAATGATCGCCGTGCTCGCCGCCAGGCCGGACAGCCGGCCCATGATGCTCTGGAAGCCGTGTCCCAGTGCCACGTGCGCCGGGATCGGCTCGTCGGGCTCGTAGATCACGTGATCGTTCGTCGGCGTGGTCACCACGCGTACCTCACATCCGCACGACCCACGCCTCCGCTCAGCGCGCGACTCGATGCGAGGTGGAGAATGTAGCGGAATCCCTACAGGGATTACACCCCACATGCCCCGAGCGCTGCTCCTGGCGCTGCGAACACTGCGACGCGTCCGACCCGCGCGGCGCGACGACCATCGAGACGAAGCGCGGGGACCGCTGGCAGCTTGGACCCGGCGAGACGTTCCGCGTCGACGCCGAGCACGCCCACGAGCACGCCCGGCGTCGCCAGCTCGGCCTCGAACCCTGGAGAGAGAACCCGCACCCTTCCCCCGGCTAGAGGTCGAGTTCGATACCCACCGGGCAGTGGTCGGAGCCGAGCGTCTCGCGCTCGATGAAGGCGCTCCGCACCGACGGCATCAGGTCCTCGCTCACGAACACATAGTCGATGCGCCAGCCGATGTTCCGCTCGCGGCGCTGCCTCCACGGGTCCCATTGGCTGTAGGCCTCCGCTTGCTCGGGGTGCAACGCCCGGAACGTGTCGACGAAGCCGTTCGCGATCACGCGGTCGACCCACTCGCGCTCGACCGGCAGGAAGCCGGTCTCCTTCTCGTTCGGGCGGGCCACGTCGATCTCGGCGTGGGCCACGTTCAGGTCGCCCATGAAAACGACGCTCCGGCCCGCCTCCCGCAGCGTCACGATGCGCTCCAGGAAGGCCTCGTAGTAGGCCAGCTTGAAGTCCAGCCGCGCGAGCTTGCGTCCCGCGTTGGGGAAGTACGAGGTGAGGAGCACGAACTCGCCGAAGTCCGCCTCGACTACGCGTCCCTCGCGCTCGAACTCGGGCGTCTCAAGCCCCAGCCTCAGGGACGCCGGAGTTCGCTTCGTCAGCAGGAGGGCGCCGCTGTAGCCCGATTTCTCCGCGGGGTGCCAGGTGGCCTCGTACCCCGCGTCCAGCCAGGGGTGCTCCGCCATCTGCTCGGGGCGCGCTTTCACTTCCTGTAGCCCGGCGATGTCCGGCGCGGCCTCCTCGAGCCACGTCGGAAACGTCCCCGAACTCAGACTGGCGCGCAGGCCGTTCACGTTCCACGAGCAGATGCGCAGCGTTGCCATCGCCTACAGGAACTGGCGGGCGACTACGACGACCGCCGCGCTTACCCCGGACACGACGAAGTACTCCGCCACCGTCGAGGGCGTGAGGTCCTCGTCGAGCAAGTGGTGGACCAACCCCGTCGCCACGTAGAACCCGATGATCATCAGCGCGCCCGTCAGGAGTTCGTCGAGCGGGAAGTAGTAGAGGGCGATTCGCAGTTCCGCCAGCGAGATGCCGATGGCGAGCGCCGCCAGCAGCGACGAGGCCCCTCGTCCGCGGCTCTCGCGCAGCAGGTCCAGGGCAAGCGCGAAACTGAGACCCCCCACGGCTGCCGCGGAGGCGGGCAGGTTCAGGTCCTGCGTGAAGAACACCGTGAACAGCGCCAGCGCCGCCAGGTAGGTGACCACTGCAAGCACGAGGCGCATCGGCCCGAAGAGCGGCTGGCCCGGCGAGATGGAGTGGTACTCGGCGAAGAGCAGCAGGCCCGTGCCGGCGCCCGCGGCGAGTCCCGCCGCCATGCGCCCGTAACCTCCGACCGCCTCGTCGATAAAGAGGGCGGCTCCCAGAACCCCCAGGACCGGCAGGAGGGCATAGCTCAGCGCCCCCAGGCTGCCGCCGCGCCAGTCGGGGTGGCTGCGCACCGCGCCCTCGACCGACACCGCCACGATCAGGGACGTGAGCGCCAGGATCCAGTACTGCTCGGGCCGAAAGTTGAGATACGCCGCCAGTCCCGCCATCGCGAGCGCTCCCAGCACCACGGCCCGTCCGATGGGGCCGAGCGCGGGGCTCGCGGGTGCGGTCGGGACCTGCGCTTCCAGGGCCTACTCCTCCGCCAGGGTGGGCTCCTCGAACCCGTAGATCTCCGCGGCGTTGCTCCACCAGAGGCGCTCGCGGTCTGCTTCCGGGAGTTCGAGCTGGTCGTAGATCGCCTCGAAGCGGTCGATGTGTTCGCGGATGTCGTCCATGCCGCAGTCCGACCCGAACACCAGCTTCTCGATGCCGATCTCGTGTCCGATCAGGCGCAGCTCCACCGCATGCCGCTCGATCGTCTCGCCGCCGCTCATGTCGAAGGCGACGTTCGGGCGCCAGCGAGCCACCGAGGTGGCGTACTCGTAGTTCCCCTGGTTCCCCAGGTGCGCGCCGATGATGCGCAGGTCGGGGAAACGCTGCGCGATCGTGTCGAGGTGCTGGGGCGACATGCGGTGCGAGGTGACATCGCGCATGGGCCAGCGGCCGCGCATCTCCTGCATGCGGCGCACCATCGCCGCCGCCTTTGGGTCGCGCCGGGGGTGCGTGATCGAGTAGTCGATACCCCCGCCGATCACGCCCATGTGGAACAGCACGGGCATCCCCAGCCGCTCCGCCGCCGCGTAGGCGGGCAGGTAGTCGGGCTCATCGTAGGGACGCGCGACGCCGATCAGCTTGAGGCCGCGGTACCCCATCGCGTGCAATTCCTCGACCTCGTCTCGCCCGATCACCTCGGGGTCGATCATGGCCACCGGCACGAACAGGTCGGGGTAGTCGTGCAGGATCTCGATGCCCCGCTCGTAACCCGGACCGAAGCGGCCGCCCGTGAGGACGCATCCCTTCGTGACACCGGCCGCGGTCGCGACCTCGGCGAGACGCTCGACCACCGGGGCCGGGTCTTCGTCGGGCTTCTCCCAGTTACGCGGGAAGTGGATGTGAACGTCGAAAATTTTCATCGTGGGGACGCCAGCGGGCGCTTGGGAAAGTGTAGCACGCACCTTCGCGCGAGCTCCTGTGCGAGTGGCCTCAGAAGACCCGTTCCGCGAACTCCTCCAGTGCGGGGATCGCCTCGCGCGAGGAACGCCACAGCGTTACGACGACGCGGTTAACGCCAGCCTCTTCCAGCTCCGCCACCTCCGCGCGCGTCATCGAAGGAGAGCCGCCCACCGTGATGTCGAACGGCTCGTCCG
The DNA here is from genome assembly GCA_965262975.1 of Tepidiformaceae bacterium. GTDB lineage: Bacteria > Chloroflexota > Dehalococcoidia > Tepidiformales > Tepidiformaceae > UBA2991. Next base: position 511,100 of record OZ253575.1, read on the forward strand.
CGCGTCCGTAGCGTTCGCGCAGCTCCGTGAGCTTGGCGACGTGCTCGCGTGCGCTCTCGGGGCTGTGGCGCAGCGCGTACCAGCCGTCGCCGAGGCGGGCGGCGCGACGCAGCGCCGCTGGGGTCTCGCCTCCGACCAGGATGGGCGGATGCGGCTTCTGCACCGGCTTCGGCGCGAACACCGCCGGGCCAAGGTCGTAGTGCTTACCGTGAAATTCGGCCACGTCCTCGGTCCAGAGCGCCCGCAGCACGCCGATGCATTCGTCCGTGCGCGCGCCCCGCGTGTGGAAGTCGAGCCCTACCTGCTGGAACTCCTCCTCGAGCCAGCCCGCCCCGACTCCGAGGATCACGCGCCCACCCGTCAGATAGTCCAGGTCGGCGACGTGCTTCGCCGTCGAGACCGGATCGCGCAGGGGCAGGATGTAGACCGCCGTCCCGAAACGGATCGTCGTCGTGTGCGAGGCGATGTAGGTGAACACCGTCAGCCCGTCCATGAAGGGCCAGCGTGGGTCGAGCGGCGCCTGGCCGTCCTCTGCGTAGGGATAGGTGGAGGGCAGCTCGGGCGGGAATATCAGGTGGTCGGGACGCCACAGCGACTCGAAGCCGAGCTCCTCCGCCTTCTGCGCCGCCGCGATGAGCGCGTCGCCCCGTATCCCGTGGATGACCGTGCCGAACTTCATGCCAGCGCCTCCCTGCTGAAGATGAGCCCGCCGCTCGCGAGCGAGCCCGCCCCCACGGTCGCGATGGTGTGGGCCGCGCCCTCGATCTGCCGAGCCCCCGCCCGCCCCGTGACCTGGAGCACGGCCTCGGCGATCTGCGCCATGCCGTGCAGCCGCCCCTCCCCCAGCGAGCAGCCGGACGTGTTCAGCGGGAGCTCACCGTCGAGCGCGGTCGCGCCCGAGGCGATGTAGCTCGCCGCCTCGCCCCGCTTCACGAATCCGAGCGCCTCCAGCCACACGTAGAGGAAGATGCTGAAGCCGTCGTACAGCATTGCCACGTCGATGTCGTCCGGCCCCAGACCGGCCGAGGCCCACAGCTTCTCCCCCATCGCCGCCCCGCCCTCCCACATGTTCTCCGAGTCGGTGAACCCACCCCGCGTCGGCCACGTCGTCTGCGCGTGACCGGTGATGTAAGCGGGTGGCTGGGCGAGGTCCCTTGCTCGCTCCGCGCTCGCGAGCACGACAGCCACGCAGCCGTCCACGGGGATGTCGCAGTCGTAGAGGCAGAACGGGTCGGCCACCATGGGCGCCTCCAGGTACTCCTCCACCGTGAGGGGCGTCCCGTGCCAGTAGGCCTTCGGGTTGAGCTGCGTGTTCCCCCGGTTCTGCACCACGAACGCGGCCATGTCCTCCCGCGTCGAGCCGTGGTCGTGCATGTATTTCCGCAGCGCCACCGACTGCCAGGCGGCGGGCATCGTGAAGCCGTAGGGCGCGCGGAACTGGTCCCCGCCGGACGCCCTCTCCCGCGAGAAGTCGCTGTAGCGGCCTTTCGGTACGTTCACCGCCCGCCAGACGAGCGCGTACGTGCACGCGCCCGAGGCCACCGCCGCCGCCGCCGCCATGATGGTGTCCGGGCAGAGCCCCGGGGTTTGAACGTGCCAGCGAATGCCCCGCTCGCGCCCCAGCAACTGGACCATCTTCGGAACCGTGACGATGTCGATGCCCTCGGTGTTACCCGTGTTGCCGTAGGCGGCGATGTTGGGAATGGTGCCAAGCCCGTCGATGTCGTCGACCGTGAGCCCCGCGTCCGCGACGGCTGCCTCCGCCGCCTCGCGGGCGAAGTGCGCCAGCGGCCGCGGTGAGCGCCGCTCCAGCTTCGAGTAGCCCAACCCCACGATCGCCGCCCGTCCCGAAAAGTCGTCCATGCCTCAGCCCTCCCCGGCCGGTTCGAACTGCGGTAGCGCGATCGTCTCGTTCAGCCGCTCGAAGGTGACGTGCACGGGCATCCCGATCTGTACGTCCTCCGGCGCGACCCCGACAACGTTCGCGACCAGCACGAGCCTTTCCTGTTCGAGCAGTTCGATGATGCCGATCACGTAAGGCTGGTCCTCCGCGAACCCCTGCGTCACGTTGTCTCGCACGATCGTGTGCGTGTAGACGCGCGCCCGTCCGCTCACTTCGCGGAAGCCAAGGTCGGGCGTCTGGCAGCGAGGGCAGAGGGCCTCCGGGGGGTGGATGTAGTACTCGCAGGACTCGCAGTGCTGGATCGCCAGCGCCCCCCGGTTCGCCGCCTCCCAGAACGGCGCGGTCACCGCGTCCGGGACCGGGATCGGCTTGGTGACCGGCATATCCCCGGTGCTCATCCGCCCGCGACCTCGCCCCGGATGGCCTCGCCGTGCTCGTCGAGTCTTGGCGCCCGCCGCCGCGGCTGGACCTCCGAGTTCTGCGCCACGAAGGCGCTGCCGGCATAGCGCAGCATCCCCTCGGGCTCGCCGTGGTCGAGTTCGATCCAGAAGTTGCGCGCCTCCAGGTGGGGGTCGTCGAGCAGGTCCTCGGGGTTGAGGATGGCGCTGAAGATGAGCGCCCGCGCCTGCGCCCCGTGGAAGATCTCGTCCGCTGTCTTCGTGGCCACGAACTTGCCGATGACCTCCGAGATATGGACCGCCTCCTCGCGGAAGATCTCGGGCACGAAATACTTGGGATCGGTCAGGTCCTCGGCCATGCCGTGGTCGTCGAGCCACGAGACCAGCCCCTCCCACGCGCGCGGACTCACGTTCACCAGTTGGGCGTTGATGTAGCGCCCGTCCGCCGCCCGGTGCTGCCACGCCGGGGTCGGCGCGACGCTCGCGTGGCGACCGGTGCGTCGCGTGACCACCTTGCCCGTGTAGTCGTAGTTGGGGAGTGCGTTCTCCGTCATCCCCGCGCAGGTGTCGTGCACGGAGAGGTCGATGAATGTGCCACCACCGGCCTGGAGCGCCGCCAGCGTCGCGATGAAGGCCCAGCTGCCCGCCATGTGCCCCGCCTGGTTCCCCTGCCCGTTGATGGGCGGGCTCGCGGGCATGTCGTCGTAGCCGTTCGACATCATCTGGCCGCCGAGCGCCTGGTGGACGAGGTCGCTCCCCTGCCACGAGGCCATCGGCCCCTCCTGCCCGAACCGTGTGAGCGCGACGTGCACGAGCTCCTCGTTCGCCCCCGCGATCGCTTCGCGTGTCACCCCCAGGGCCGCCAGCCCGCCCGGCTCGCTCCCGTCGAGCAGGATGTTCGCCTCCGCCAGCAGCCCCAGGAGCGCGGTGCGCCCCTCCCCATCCGTGAGGTCGAGGGCGACGCTCTCCTTGTCGGTGTTGTAGTGCCAGAAGTGCAGGCTCGACTCGCCATCCTCCCGACCCCGGAACCAGGGTGCGTAGTCCCGCGTTTCCGCCCCGCCCGGCGGCTCCACCAGCACGACGCGCGCGCCCGCCTGCGAGAAGAGCTTGCCGCACCACTCCGTGCGCGGCCCCGCCAACTCCACCACCGTTAGATGCGCGAGTGTCCCGGTCATGCCCTCTGCGCCTCCTCCAGCGAGATCGCGTCATCGATGATCGCGTCCGCCTTGAGCTGTTCGAGCCGCTCCTCGGAGTAGCCGAGCAGGTCTCGCAGCACGTCGCGCGTGTCCGCCCCGAGCCAGGGCGAGGGGCTGCGCACGCCCACCTCGAAGCCGCTCATGGTCACGGGGATGCCTTCGTACCGCTTCGTTCCCAGTACCGGGTCGCCGAGCTTCGTGTAGAGCCCGCGGTAGGCGAGCTGCGGGTCGCGCTCGACCTTGTCCGCGACGGTCTGTGTCACTCCGGCGGGCACGCCCGCCTCCTGCAGCGCCACCATCGCCTCGCGAGCGTCACGCGGAAGCGTCCACGACTCGATGCGCTCGTCGATCTCGTCCTCGTGCGCGAGCCGGCCGTCCAGCGTCGCCAGGTCCGCGCGCTGCCCCAGGTCGTCCGCGCCGATGACGTCACACAGCCCCGCCCACTCCTCCGGCTCCCGCACCGAGATCGCCAGCCACGAGTCCTCGCCCCGGCAGCGATAGGCGTTGTTCGGGCAGAAATTGCCGTACAGGTCGCGATTCCCCTTCGGCCGCACCTCCGCGCCGTTCAGCGAGACATCCAGCAGCATCGGCCCGAGGAGGGCGCAGCCGTGCTGGCTCTGCCCGGCGTCGAAGAACTCGCCCTCGCCCGTCACCCGCCGCCGCTCCAGCCCCATCAGGATGGCGGCGGCGTTCATCACCGCGCCCATGTGGTCCATGTAGGAGAAGCCCCAGCCGGCGGGTTCGCGATCGGGCAGGCCCGATGTCGCGGTCAGTCCGCTGTAGGCCTGCGCCGTCGGCCCCACCGAGCGGTAGCCCGCGTAGGGACCGGTCTGCCCGAACCCGGAGGCCGACAGGTAGATGATGTCGGGCCGGATGGCGCGCACGGCCTCGTAGTCGAGCCCCCAGCGCGCCATCACCCCCGGCGAGAAGCTCTCCGCGATCACGTCGCAGTGCGGAATCAGCTCGCGCGCGATCTCTTTGCCCGCATCCGTCGACATGTCGATGGCCACGCTTCTCTTGCCCACGTTGATCTGTGCGAAGAAGCCGCCCCGGTTCATCCCCGGACGGCCGTCGGGGTGTGGCCCCGAGAGGCGTATGAAGTCGAGCGCGGGTGGGTGCGGCCACTCGATTCGCAGGATCTCCGCGCCCAGCGTCGCCAGGATGCGCGTCGAGCCCGCCCCCGCCAGGTGCCGCGTGAAATCGAGCACGCGGATGCCGTCGAGCGGGCCGGGCAGGGAACCGTTCTCCGGCATCGGCTAGCCGCCGTCCAGCAGTTCGAGTGCGCGTCGCATCAGGTAGGGCGCCGAGAGGGCCGTGTTCTCCCACGAATCATCCGGGCGCTTGCCCGTGCGGTGCAGATACAGGTTGAAGCCGCTGATGATCCCGAACTTGTAGGCCGCCAGCGCCCGATACCAGGCGATGTCGCCCGGATCGCTGCCATATGCCGCTACATACTCGGCAATCAGGTCGTCTGGCGGCGGCAGCGCGTGCTTGAGTCCCTCCCGCCACGCCGTTGCGTCGGCGAACGTGATCACCCAGCCGAGGTCGTTCAGCGTCGCCCCCACCCCCCACAACTCCCAGTCGATGACCGCCTGCAGTTTCCCGTCGAGGCTGTAGAACACGTTCGACCACTGGAAGTCGCCGTGGAAGATGCCGGCTCGCGGCGCCTGCGGCAGCCGCTCAAGCAGGCGGGCGCGCACGTCCGGCGCGAGCGCCACCAGGTCCATGTCGCCGGAGCGCTCGTAGAAACGGTCCCAGCGCGTCACGTCCGGCTCCAGCTCCAGTGGCGGACCGTCGTCGGGCACGTACGCCTGCCAGTCCAGCCGGTGCAGCGTCGCCAGCGCGCGCATCGCCCGGAAGGCGACGGGACGCATCTCCTCGGCGGGCATCTCCCAGCCCCAGTCGCTCCGCAGCACATCGCCTTCGAGCTTGTTCACGACGAAATAGGGCGAGCCGAACCAGCGCTCGTCCTCGCCCGACCAGATCACATCGACCACGGGCACGTCCGTATCCCGCAGCGCATGGACGACGCGCGCCTGCCGGATCACATCGGCCGTCCCCACGCGACGCACGTTCGGCGGCGGCACGCGCAGCACGTACGAGCGCGACTCCCCCTTCGAGGTCGCCGTGAATCCGAAAGAGAATCCCGCATGCCCCGGCATCGTCTCGACGCCCGAGACGGTGGCGTCGTCGCCCAGGTGCTCACGGCAGAACGGCACGAGGCGTTCCGAGAGCTCGACGAGGTCCATCAATGCCTCCGCGCTGGCGTCGCGATGATACGCGCGCCGCGTGGGCGCTTCCTAGCCCATTGCGCTGGCGTGCTCGAGCACGGCCTCCCAGGCGGTGCGCTGCTCGATCAGCGGCCGGTACGAGGAGAGCTGCTGCGGCATGTTGAACGTCAGTCCCCCGACGATGATCCCGTTCCGCTGGTACGCCGCCACGAACTCCAGGCTCTCCAGCGAGCCGTGCAGCACCTCGGCCGTGTCGTCGGGGCGCATGTGGCCCAACGACTGGATGCTGGTGTCGTACTGGTCGGACCAGACGTACGGCACGGAGGCGAACGGCTTCGCCTTGCCCGGCTCCGCCAGCAGGTTGCGGGCCACCTGGCGACTCTGGTGGACCACGTTCGTCCAGTGCTCGACCCGCATCTCCTCCTCGAAGATGGGGTTGTACCAGCGGCACACGTCCCCGATGGCATAGATGCCGGGGGCCGCGGCCAGCGTCGCGTCGCAGACGACACCGTCGCGCAGTTCCAGCCCCGAGCCCTCCAGCCAGCGCGTCTCCGGCGCGACCCCGATCCCCACGACCACCAGGTCCGCCTCCACCGCCGAGCCGTCCGCGAGCAACACGCGTTCGACGCGCTCGCTGCCCTCGAAGCCTGCCACGAGTGCGTTGCAGCGCACGTCTACGCCGCGCTGGCGGTGCAGATTCGCGCAGGCCTCCCCCACCTCCGCGCCGACGGCGTTCGCGAGTGGCGCCGGCAGCGCCTCGATGAGCGTGACCTCGAGCCCGGCGCTTCGCGCGACCGACGCCACCTCCGCGCCGATGAATCCCGCTCCTACCACCGCCACCCGCGGCCCCTTCGCCATCTCGGCGCGGATGCGCATCGAGTCGTCGATGGTGCGCAGCGTATGGATGCCGGCGAGGTCGGGCGTGTTCGGCAGCGTTCGCGGGGTCGCCCCGGTGGCGATGATCAGTGCGTCGAATCCCACGCGTTCGCCGTCGCTCAGCGCGACCTCGCGCTTCTCAAGGTCCAGCGCCTCCGCCCGCACACCGAGCCGCAGGTCGAGCCCGAGCTTGTCGACGGCGTCGGGCGCGTCGAGCAGTGTCTGCTCGGGCCCCCACTGGCCGGCCAGCAGCTGCTTCGAGAGGGGCGGGCGATCGTACGGATAGTGGGGCTCGGCCCCGATGAGGGTGAGCGTTCCCTCGAACTTGCCCCGCCCGCGCAGCCCCTGCGCGGCGCGAAGCCCGCCGAGGGAGGCGCCGGCGATGGCGATTCGATCCGGGTGAGGCATCGTGCGATTCTCAGAACCGCTTGCGCTCGCGTCAACCACGCTCGTGGCGCCCGGCCCGCCCAGTCCCCAGAATGCGTGGGGCGCCGGGCAGGTCCGGTGCGAGAGGAGTTCACCCCTAATGGCCACCCGCGAAGCGATCATCGAGACCATCCGCAAGAGCGACGCGCGCGCCGAGGCGCTGCGCGAACGCATCGTCGCCGCCCCCGAGGCGCCCCTCGCCGATGGCGAGTGGCGCGTGCGCGATGCCCTCAGCCACCTTGCCGCGCGCGCCAACCCCCTCCCCCTGATCGAGGCCGTCAGCGCCATGTTGCAGGCCGAGGGCGCGCCCCCCGCATTCGACCCCGATGCCCAGAACGCCGAACAGATCGCGGAGCGCGCGGACAAGTCCGCCGCCGAGATCCTCGACGAGATGCACGCCGCCTACGAGGAGGCGATCGCCGGCATCGAGTCGCTCGGCGACGACAAGTTGGCGCAAGGGTTCAAGCTGCCGGGGATGGAGAACGAGATCCGGATGTCCGACCTCGTCGTCATGTCGATGGGCATGCACGTCGATGCCCACATAGGTGACATCGAGGCGGCGCTGGACGCCGCCGCAGCCTGACTCAGCTCGGCAACACCGAGACCGCGTCAAGGTCCTCGATCGCCGTGAAGCAGCGGCGCGAGACCTCCGTGGCCAGTTCCAGCTGGCGCTCCCCGCTCCCCAGTCCGCCGCCCATCCCGATGGGGTACACCGCGCACCAGAGCGTTGCCAGCCGGTAGTCCTCGAAGCAGTCGTCGAACGAGTAGTCGCGCACGCCCGCGGCCACGAGCGTGTCGTGGTAGTGGCGCACCAGGTCGCGTTCCGTCGCGCGACGCTGCTCCACATCGAGGCTCTGGCTGGCGAAGTAGGCGATGTCGTAGGGACCGCGCGCGCGAGCCATCAGCTGGAAGTCGATGACCGTGATGGGGTCGCCTTCATTCTCGGGGAAGAACATGTTGTCGAGCCGGTAGTCCCCGTGGATGACGGTCGCCGGCGGCGTCGCGAACCGCTTGAACACCCAGTCCATCTCCGCCCACGTGCGCTCCACAGTCGCGATCAGGGCGGGTGTCAGCATATGCCCGAAGTTCTGCTGGTAGACCGGCCAGAATCCCTGCAGCGTCGCCGGCGCCATTTGCCAGACAGGACCATCCGTCTTCGGGATCCACGCCAGTTCCTCCGTGTCGGCCCTGCCCCACCACGTCGCGTGGAAACCGGCGGACTGCTCGACGATCCGCTCCGCCTCGGCCTCTGAGGGCGAGACCATCTGGTCGCCGATGCGCAGCTTCCCCTGTAGGTCTTCGAGGATGGTCACGCCGTCCCCCGCTGCCGGGTCGTAGGCGGTGTAGAACGCCCGCACCGTCGGCATCGCCTTGAGGGAGGGTTGCAGGTCCTGGAAGAAGCGCGCCTCCGTCGCATAGATCCCGTACTGCCGCGCGAAGGCGCGATTCATCTCCGCTTGCGCTGCGAACTTGGCTACAAGCGTCGTTGGCGCTCCCGACCGCGGTCGGTCGTAGGTCAGCGCGAGCCGCGAGAGCGACCCCAGGAAGCCGAACTCCTCGCCCAGGGGGCTGGCCTCCACGGCCACGACGCGCTCGTCTTCCAGCGTCCCGCTCGATTGCAGGGCCGCAGTGACCCAGTCCGGAGTGAAGTCCTCAACCGTCAGGGGGATGGGCAGATCGCTCATGTGGCGCACTCCATCAGGGGCTGTAGCTGGTCGTTCTGGATTGCGAAGGCTCAGTTCGGCAGCACCGAGACCGCGTTCAGGTCGAGGATCGTGTTGAACGAGCGCTTCGAAAGCTCGGCCGCTATCTGTAGGGCGCGCTCGTTGTGGGCCATGCCCCCGCCCATGGCGACCGGGTACATCACGCACCAGAGGCAGGCGAGCCGGTAGTCCTCGAAGCAGTCGTCGAAGGAGTAGTCGCGCACGCCCCCGGCCAGGAGTCCGTCGTGATAGCGCTTCACAAGCGCCCGTTCGGTCTCGCGGCGTTGCTCCACGCCAATGCTCTGACTCATGAAGTAGGCCACGTCGTAAGGACCCCGACCTCGGGACATGAGCTGCCAGTCAATGACCATGATGGGGTCGCCCTCCGTTGCCGGGAGGAACATGTTGTCCATCCGGTAGTCGCCGTGCACAAGCGTCATTGGCCCCCGGCTCAACTGCTGGCCCAGCCAGGGAAGCCCTTCCCACGTGCGCTCGATGATCTCCGCCATCCCCGGGAGGAGGAGGTGGGCGGAGTCCCGCTGGTAGGTGGGCCAGAGGCTGGGCAGCGTCTGCGCGGTCATCGCCCAGACGGGGCCATCGAAGGCAGGCACCCAGGAGATGGTGTCCTCGTCCGTCCGCCCCCACCAGGTCGCGTGCAGGTCCGCAATCTGCGTCATGGCCTGCTCCGCCTCCTTGGGAGTGGCCCCGGCAAGCTGATCGCCGACGCGCAGCTTCCCCTCAAGGTCTTCGAGCAGGATGACGCCGTTGCCCGTCCCCTCTTCGATATCAACGTAGAACGCCTCGGGCGTGGGCATCGCCGTGATGGTGGCCTTGATCTCGTTGAAGAAGCGCGCCTCCCGCTCGTACACCTGGTACTGCACGGCGAGTTCGCGGTTCACCTCGATGAGCGCCGGGAACTTGGCCACCACCGTCGCGGGTGCTCCCGCACGGGGTCGGTCGTAGGTGACCGCCAGACGTGCGAGGGAGCCAAGGAACCCGGCTCCCTCGCCTACGGGAGACGCCTCCACGGCGGTCACGCGCTCGTCCCCCAGCGCCCCGCTCGACTGCAGGGCGGCGGTGACCCAGTCGGGCGTGAAATCCTCGGCTGTGATGGGGATTGGCAGCTTTGTCATGGCGCTCCCTCCGGCGAGGCATCCTAGGATGCCGCTCCCTTGCGGGCCACGCGCGAGGGCGCCGCGCGGCCTTCCCGATCGGCGAAGCTGCCCCAGCGCCGGGCCGGCATCGCCCGATGCCCACTCCGACCGCCGGCAGGCCGGTGATTCAGACGGAGGGAGAGCTGGCAGTGGCGAAGATGAGCGGCGGCGAAGCGTTGGTGAAGTCGCTCGTGCGCGAAGGCGTCAAAGTCGTCTTCGGCATCGGCGGCATCCACATATCCGGGATCATCGTCGCCTTGCGGGATGAGCCCAGCATCCGCCTGATCACGAACCGCCACGAGCAGGGTGCCGCCTGTATGGCCGACGGCTACGCCCGCGCCTCGGGAAAGCCGGGAGTCCTCCTGGTCGTTCCCGGCGGCGGTGTGTTCAATGCCGGCGCCGGCGTGTACACCGCCTACGCCCGCTCTTCACCCGTGCTGGCTATTGCCGGTCAGGTTCCCCGAACCAAGCAGTACGCCCACATCGGGGCGCTCCCCTGGACCCAGCCCCAGGAGGGTCTGATACAGTCCTGAATCTCTGGAGTGACGATGAACGGTGAAGAACTGAAAGCGAAGACCCGCGCGGGAGGGATCGTCTACGGGACGATGCTCTCCGTCGCACGAAATCCCCGCTGGGCGGCGACCATCGCCGGCCTCGGCCTCGACTACGTCATCATCGACAGCGAGCACGCCCCTCGGGGCCGCAGCGAGATCGCCGACCTGATCGCCGGCCTCGGCGGCGTCGATGTCGTGCCCATCGTGCGCGTTCCCATCCCCAGTTCGCACTACATAACCATGGCCCTCGATGCAGGCGCCCAGGGCATCCTCGCGCCCTACTGCGAGACCCCCGACGAGGTCCGTGAGGTGGTCGGCGCGAGCAAGTGGCGGCCCCTCAAGGGCGAGCTCCTCCGTCGCGTCGTCGAGCAGGGTGAGTTCCCCAGCGACGCCTCCCGCGAGTACCTCGAACGCCGCAACCGCAACAGCGTCTGCATCGTCGGCATCGAGAGCGTGCCCGCCATGGAGGCGCTCGAGGAGATCGTCGCCATCGACGGCGTCGACGCCATCTTCGTCGGCCCCAACGACCTCAGCATCTCGCTCGGTATCCCCGACCAGTACGACCACCCGAGGTACGAGGACGCCCTCCGCACCATCATCGCCACCTGCCAGGCGCGGAATGTGCCCGTCCTCATCCACCACCAGACCGCCGAACTCTCGCAGAAGTGGCTGCGCGAGGGCGCCCGCTTCGTCCTCCACTGCACGGAAACGCGCGCCATGCACAACGCCTTCCGCGCCGATTTCAGCGCTATCCGCGCCGTCGGCGAGGAGATCGGCGGGGGAGAGGCCGCGGACGTGGGCGAGTCGACCGAGACCATCTGAGCCGCCGTCCCTCCGACGCCTCGCTCCGGCGGGTATACTCGCCACACTTTCACGGGAGGGTGATACCCCATGCCTGAGTTCCAGACCGTTCTCTACGAGAACCTGACGCCTGAGATCGTGCGCGTCCGCATGAACCGCCCCGAGGCTCGCAACGCCCAGGACCTGCGCCTCACGCGTGACCTGAACGACGCCTTCGACCACGCCAACCAGGACGACCAGGTGAAGGTCATCATCCTCAGCGGCGAGGGCCCCCACTTCAACTCCGGCCACGACATGCGCGGCGGCACCGGCCTCGGCTTCAACGATGTCCGACCCGTCGGCACCTGGGCCAACTTCGACCTCGAAGGGGCCGAGGGCGCGATGGCCAAGGAGGAGGAGATCTACCTGCAGATGTGCCGCCGCTGGCGCAACCTGCCCAAGCCGATGATCGCCGAGGTGCAGGGCAAGACCATCGCCGGCGGCCTCATGCTCGCCTGGGTCTGCGACATCATCATCGCTTCCGACGACGCCGAGTTCCGCGACCTCGTTGTCGGCTGGGGCATCCCCGGCGTCGAGTACTTCGCTCACCCCTGGGAGTTCGGCCATCGCCTCGCCCGCCAGATGCTCTACACGGGCGACTGGGTGAGCGCCCAGCGCTGCTACGAAGCGGGCATGGTGAACGAGGTCGTGCCCCGCGCCGAGCTGACCGAATACGTCGAGAACCTGGCGCGCAAGATCGCCGAGAAACCGTCCTTCGGTCTCAAGATCACGAAGGAAGCGATCAACCAGACGCAGGACGTGCAGGGGCTGTGGAACGCCCAGCAGGCTGTCTTCATCATGCACACGCTCGCTCACACGCACTGGCGTGAGGTCAGCGGCGCGGGCATCTACCAGGGCGCGGGCGCGGCCCCGCGGCCCGGCGGTGGCGCCCGCAAGGAGCCCTCAGCCGCGAACTGACCCAGCACCACGGCAACCAGCACGAGCGGGCGGCTTCCGGGCCGCCCGCCCCGATCCCGGGAGGTCACCCGTGCTCTTCAACATCCTCACGCGTCTCAACATCCTCCGCCCTGTCGAGAGCGCCCTCGTGCGCTTCCTCGGCTGCTCGCTCGTGAGCTGGCACATCAGCCGCCAGAGCGGCGTGCCCTACGTCCCCACCGCCATGCTGACGACCGTCGGACGCACCAGCGGCGATCTCCGCTCCGTGCCCCTCTTCTACTTCCGCGACGGTCGCGACTTCCTGCTCATCGGCTCCAAGGGAGGCGCCCCCGTGCATCCCGCCTGGTTCCCCAACCTCGTGGCCAACCCCCAGGCCTGGATGACCGTGAATCGTCGCCGCATCCCCGTCACCGCCGAGGTGGTAGAGGGCGAGGACCGCGACCGCCTCTGGTCGATCGCCGCCACCGCGTACCCGTCCTACGACGAGTACCAGGCGCGCGCCAACCCACGCCAGATCCCGGTCGTCCGCCTCCGCCGGCGGTAGGAATCACGCGAACGACGAACGTCGAAGTCCCGCCACCGGTAGGCGGGACGGATGGTCCAATCAGGAGTGGCGCGAACGAGGGGTGGCCCGGGCCGCCCCTCGCGTCGTGCTACCGGGCGGCGGAGGCCTGGCGACCGGGAATGGCCGCGGCGCCGTCGCCCGTGTAGAGCGGCATGCCGCTCTCGTTCACGTCGCGCCAGTGCGTGTGCGCCAGCGTGTGCATCATGAAGACAGCCTGCTGCGCGTTCCAGAGGCCCTGTGCATCCTGCGTCTGGTTGATCGCTTCCTTCGTGATCTTCAGGCCGAAGGAAGGCTTCTCCGCGATCTTCCGCGCCAGGTCCTCGACGTACGCGCTCAGCTCGTCACGGGGAACAACCTCGTTCACCATGCCCGCCTCGTAGCAGCGCTGGGCGCTCACCCAGTCGCCCGTGTAGAGCATCTGGCGGGCGAGCCGGTGCCCGAACTCCCACGGATGGGCGAAGTACTCGACGCCCGGGATGCCCCAGCCGACCACCAGGTCGCGGAACTCGGCGTCTTCGGAGGCGATGATGATGTCGCAGACCCAGGCGAGCATGAGGCCGCCGGCGATGGTCTTGCCCTGGACCTCGGCGATCATCGGCTTGGGCAGGTTGCGCCAGCGGCGGCACATCTGCAGGTAGATCTCTTCCTCGCCCGCCATCGCGCCTTCCGCGCCCGGCTGGTCGAAGTTCGCCCACGTGCCCACGGGCTTGAAGTCCGCGCGCGTCGCGCCCGTGCCCCCGCGCATGTCGTGACCGGAGTTGAAGTGCGGACCTTCGCCGCTGAGGATGATGACCTTCACGTCGTTATCCCGGTTAGCGTGGTCGAACGCATCGTTCAGGTCGTAGGTCAGCTGCAGGTCCTGCGCGTTGCGCGCCTCCGGACGGTTCATGCGGACGCGGACGATCTCCGGCGTCAGGTTTTCGTAGAGCACGGTCTTGAATTCGGGCATGCATACCTCCTCGATCGTGCCCCGAATCTTAGGCGACTCGTGCGCTGACCGCCCGCTAGCCGCCCCGCGCCCAGGCCACGCGCTCAGTGATACACTTTTTCAGTCCGCTCTGGATGGGGGTACGGGATGGCGCTGGACCAGTCATCGAAGGCTCGTTCTCGGGAGGCTCAGTTCGATCTGGAATCGTTCTTGAACGCGCCCACTCCGAAGCTGTTCGATCCCGACTCGGTTGTCACCGCCAGCGAATCCTTCGACGTGGATGAGTTTCTCCGCATCATCAGAGCTGGCCGCGACGTGGCCCATGGAGCGCCTTCGGGGTGATTCTCCTCGATACAAACATCGTCTCCCATATCTTCAACGGGAGCGATGTCGCTAGCCCGTACCTGGAACGGCTTCGCGGTCAGCGCGCGCTCATTTCGTTCCAGACTCTGGAAGAACTCTGGTATGGAGCCTGGTGGGCTGGCTGGGGTGAGAGGCGGAAGGCCGAGCTTGCGCGCAACCTCGAACACTACGAGGTTGTCTGGGCCGGTCCGGAGCTGGTTGATGTGTGTGCACGCCTGCGAAGCGAACGGAAGTCCGTTGGGCGCGAGATGCCGGTGGCGGATGCCTGGATCGCTGCCACGGCCCTGCTGCTGAATTGCCCCCTTGCCTCACGCGATAACGTGTTTTCCGACATTCCCGGCCTGGAGGTCTTCCCGACGGTGTTGCGCTGACCGCCCGCTAGCCGCCCCGCGCCCAGGCCACACGCTCGTCGATGTGCCGTTCGAGCGTGTATTCCAAGGGCTTGAACCCGTTTGCGAACCAGAACGGCTCGCCGCTGTAGTTGGCGGAGAGCACGTGCAGCGTGCAGCGCTCGTACCCCTCCCCCCGCGCCCAGGTCATGCCGTGGTCGAGCAGCGCCCGCCCGACCCCGCCGTCCTGCGCCTGCGGCTCCACGATCCCCATGAACAGGTACACGTTCTTCTCTGCGCTCACGTACGGCGGGATGAATCCCTGCTTGAGAAAGCTCGTCAGCCCCACCGGCTGACCGTCGCGATACGCCACGAAGTGCGGATTGCCCTCGTCCTCGAGCATCGCCCCGAAGAAGTTGCGCGCCATCCTGTCGTGCTCGGCTTTCACGGGCCAGAACATGAACATGGGCGAGTCGATGTGGTGCAGCCCGAGTGTGCGCGCCAGCTCCAGCAGCACCCCCACGTCCTCGCTCCCGGCCGTGCGAATCTCGATTCCCTCCGCGCTCGCCCCCGCCAGCGGCCCCGTCCCCTCCCGCACGGCGACCGACACGTGCCGCCCGAACCCAAGGTTGAACCACGCCTCCTGTGCTCGTTCATCCCCCTCGATCACGTGTACCGAATGATGGTAGTAACCGGCCCCCACCCACCCCGCCGCCAGCTCTCGGTAGAGCAACCGGCAAATCTCGTTGGCGTCGTAGCCGGGTGCGACCGCGTGGTCCCTTGGCCCGACGTTGATGGATCGCGGAGTCGAGAGCTGCCCCATGTAGCTGTCGGGTGGCGCCCCCGCCGACCGCTCCCCGATCGCGAATCCCGCCAGCACATCCCCGTCGACCGCGACCGCTCCATCCGTTCGCTCGTTGTCGCTCCACTTCGTCAGCATCGCGCGCGCCCCAGCGGTGTCCGACAGCGTCTCGACCAGCACGGGATGCCGCTCGCGGTCGCGCCGGTGCGTCTCCGCCAGCAGCGCCGCCGCCGCATCGAGATCGCCCCGCTCGAAGGGCCGAACCGTCACGCGAGCCATCGCCTTGCCTCCCCGGAGATGCTGCGCCACTGCCCCCTCGCGGCGCGCTCCTCTACCCTACCCTGCCAGGAGGTGGGTCATGGACCTTGGACTGGCTGGACGAAAGGCGATCATCCTGGGCGCGAGTCGCGGCATCGGCCGCTACACGGCGGAGGCGCTCCTGGACGAGGGCGCGAGCATCGCCATCTGCGGTCGCGACCCCGAAAGGCTCGAGGCTGCCCGCGCCGAGCTGGCTGCCCGCGCCGATGGCACGGTCCACGCGGCCACCGCCGACCTCGCGAATCCAGACTCCACGCGCGCCTTCGTCGCCGGCGCCATCGAGGCCCTTGGCGGCCTCGACATCCTCATCCACAACGCCACCGGCCAGTCCGGCCAGGACGCCGAAGGCTGGCAGGGCACCTTCGATGTCGACGTGATGGCCGGGGTGCACGCCGTCGAGGCGGCCCAGCCCGCGCTCGAGGAGAGCGACGCTGCCAGCATCATCTTCATCGGCTCGACCGCCAGCAAGCAGTGGTTCGGACGCTGGTCCTCGTACGGACCCCTCAAGGGCGCCATGCGCGTGCTCGCCAACGAGCTCGGCCAGGCGCTCGGGCGCAAGGGCATCCGCGTGAACGCCCTCTCCCCCGGCGCGACCCTCATGCCCGGCGGCAACTGGGACCGCACCCGCGAGGCCAATCCCGACTTCTACCGCAGCGTCGAGCGCAGCATCCCCTTCGGCCGCCTCGGTAGCGGCGAGGAGGTGGCGCGAGCCATCACCTTCCTCGCGAGCCCCGCCGCCAGCTGGATCAACGCCACCCACATCATCGTCGACGGCGGCCAGGGCAAGTTCGTCGACTAGGCGACCAGAGCGCCTACGACTTCCTTGATGCGGGCGAGGCTCGCCGACGCGTAGTCGGTGGCCTCGTACCGTTGTATCTGCTGCTCCTTGAGCCCGAGTCGCGCGGCGAGTTCTCGCTGGCTCAGGCCCCGAGCAATCCGTGCTTTGACCAGGAACCCTGCCAATTCTTCGACCACGTCCAGTTCCTCTAGCTGGAAGCCGCCTGCCTTGAGTTCCTCGTACTCCCGCAACTCCCCCGCAAGGTCTGCCAGTTGGCTCTTCACCGCTTCCTCCTGCGCCCTCGCGATGCGGGGGTGGACACCTTCGGCGTCATCGGGGCGCTGTTTGAGACCTTCCAGCGTGTGCGCGAAGCGGGCCGCCTGCGCTTTGGTGATTCGGTACTGCCGTTCGTTCTTGATCACGTGAGACCTCCCAGGTCGATGGCGATGATGCCCTTCCGCTCTCCGGTGTCCTTGTCCGTCTGGAAGAAGTCGAGGAACGACAGCCCCTCCGTCGCGGCCAGGGCCGTCGCGGGAAACAGCTCCCCCAAGTACTTGGCCTTCTGTGTCGCCCTCCCTGGGTCGAAGGTGAGGAGCACGGGATCGAGGGCGTCTGGGTCGACGCCCTGCTCGTCCCAACAGCCGTCGAAGTCGCCGGGTGCATCCCTGCTCGTCACGAAGCTCCCATTGATGTAAACGGTCCGGCAACCCGCGTCCCTCAGGTTTTCTAGTGCCCTGCGGAGCCCAGCCAGGAGTTGCTGCCGCCATGGGCTGCTACCGAACCGCTCCACGATCTCCCCCCAGGTGGCCCAGTGGATCCCCGGCGGCAGGAGTCCGCCTTCAGTGAAACTGGTTGCCATCAACACAACGATACTATTGTGTCAGGGGCGCATCAAGCCTCAGTCCCGCGCGGCTCGAGCCGCGCGCGCAGCGTTGCCGCCGCCTCCCGGTCGCGTATCAGCAGCGCCAGCAGGATTCCGGCCGCGATGAACACCCCGGTCACGATGAAGCCGTCGGAGAAGGCGCTCACCGAGGCGACTGCGTTGTCGAGCGGCCCGAGGGCGGCGCCGTAGTGCGCTAGCCGGCTCGTGAGCACCGTGGCGATGATGGCCACGCCGAAGCTCTGCGCCACCTGCCGCGTGGCGTTGAAGACGGCCGTCGCGCGTCCCGTGTCGGCCATGCTGATGGCGGCGAAGGCGGCCGTCTGCAGCGGCACCAGCATCATGCTGAAGCCCATCCCTCGCACGAACATCGCTCCCCGGATCCACCACAGGTCCGATTCCAGGTCCATGAAGATCAGCGGCAGGGTCGTCACGCTCGCCACGATCAAGCCGATGACGACGAGTCGCCGCGGCCCCACGATCGGATAGATGCGCGCCATCACCGGCGCCAGGACCATCACCCCTATCGCCTGCGGGAACGTGGCAAGGCCGGACTCGAGCGCGCTCAGGCCGCGCTCGAGCTGCAGGAACAGCGGTAACAGGAAGAGCGTCGACGCGAACCCCATGAAGGCCACGCTCTGCGTGATGTTCGCGATGGCGAACATGCGGTTCAGGAAGAGGCGCACGTCGATGAGTGGGTCTTTCGTCCGCAGCTCGACCATGACGAAGGCGGCCAGCAACAGGATGCCTGCCGCGCCGAAGCCGAGGACCTGCGCATCGCCGAAGCCGTGCTCCCCCGCCTGCGCCAATCCGTACAGGAAGACGGCCAGCCCGCTCGAAGCCAGTACGAGCCCGGGGATGTCGATGCGCCCCGGGTTGTCCTCCCGCTGCTCCCGCAGGAAGGCGAACGCCAGCACGATCCCGAGGACTCCCACGGGAATGTTCACGAGGAAGATCCACGGCCACGAGAGGAAGTCGAGGATGAGCCCGCCGAGCAGCGGCCCGCTGGCGGGCGCAAACGTCGTCGGCACGACGAGAATGCCGGCCGCCTTCGATCGTTCCTGCTGGGGGAAGGCGCGGAACACCATCGTCTGCGAGACCGGCATCAGGAAGCCGCCGCCCATGCCCTGCAGCACCCGGAACAGGATCAGGCTCTCGATGTTCCAGGCCAGCGCGCAAAGCAGCGAACCGCCCGTGAAGAAGGCCAGCGCGAGGATGAAGATGCGCTTCGTGCCGAAGCGGTCCCCCGCCCAGCCGCTCACCGGAATGGCGACCGCCACCGCCAGCAGGTAGCCCGTCACGACCCATTGGATATCCCCCGCCGAGGCCTCCAGCTCTGATGCCAGCACCGGCACGGCGACGTTCACGATCGTCAGATCGAGCAGGTTCATGAACATCCCGAACACGCTGATCAGCGCGACGATGTACTTGGGTTCCAGCCGCATCCGCGCCGCCGCTACTCCGTCTGCTCGGCCGCGGGCTCATCCGCCAGATTGCGCGCGAGCCCCTGTAGGAAGTCCCGGATGAGGATGCGGATCGAACCCCCGATGAAGCGCCCTCCCAGCCGTGTGAGCGCCCCGTGCACCGTCAGGTCGCCGCGGTAGCGACAGAGCACGCCTTCCTCCTCCTCCTGCAGCATGATGGTCCCCTGCCCCATCGCCGTCCCCTCCGCCGCCGCCCCGGAGAGACGCAGGTGGTATGACTGCCCCTCCACCACGTGGCTCACCCGCGCCAGTCCACGAAACCGCCCCCAGAACCCCCGCACCTCCACGAACGCGACCAACTCGTACGTGTCGTCATCGATCCGTTCGAGCGATTCGAAGGCGGGCAGCGCGCTTCGCAGGGCGGCGGGGTCGAAGAGCGCCTTCCAGAGCACGTCCCGCGACGCCTCGAAGCGGTGCTCACCCTCAATCTCCACCACGGCCCATCCGCGCGAAGTGGCGCGCGCGGCACATGCTACGCCGCCCGCTACTCGCTATGATGCACGCCGCATGCTCGACCGTTTCCATGTTCCCGACGACATCGCCGTCCGCGTCCCGCCGCCTCTCATGAAGGCGACGGTCATCAGCATGTTCGAGGCCCTCGGCTCGCCCCCCGAGGACGCCGAACGCTGCGCCGAGACGCTCCTGTACGCCGACCGCCGCGGCATCGACACCCACGGTGTCAGCAACATGATGCGCGCTTACGTCGCGGGTATCCGCGGGGGCGCCATCAACCCCGCCCCCAAGTGGCGCATCGTCCGCGAGGCCGAGGCGACCGCCACCATCGACAGCGACGAGGGGCTCGGCCTCACCGTCGGTCCCCAGGCCATGGACATCGCCATCGAGAAGGCGCGCAAGTGCGGCATCGGCTCCGTCGCCGTCATGAATGGACGTCACTTCGGCGCCGCCGGCTTCCACGCCCACCGCGCTGTCCCCCACGACATGATCGGCGTCGCCACCACGGTTGGAGGCAGGCAGGTCGCCCCCACCTTCGGCGCCGAGGCATTGATCGGCCTCAACCCGATCGGCGTGGCCGTGCCCGCGCGCGAGGAAGCCCCGTTCGTCTTCGATGCCTCCATGAGCTCCGTCGCGGGCAACAAGATTCGCCTCGCCCGTCGCCTCGGTGCGCCCGTCCTTCCCGGCTGGATCGCGGAGAGCGACGGCACCCCCATCATGGAAGAGCGCCCCGTCCCCGACGAGTTCCTCATGCTCCCCGTTGGGGGCACCCGCGAGATCGGCTCGCATAAGGGCTACAGCCTCGCCGTCGTCGTCGATGTGCTCAGCGGCGTGCTTTCCGGCACGGGCCCCGGCTTCGCCACCCGCATGGGCAATGGCCACCACTTCCTTGCCTACCGCATCGACGCCTTCACCGACCTTGACCAGTTCAAGGACGACATGGACCTCTACCTGCGCACCTTGCGCGAGAGCAAGACCGCCCCCGGCCAGGAGCGCGTCTACTACGCCGGCCTGAACGCCTCCGAGAAGGAGGAGGAGCGCGCCGAGTTCGGCATCCCCTACCACCCCGAGGTCATCGACTGGTTCCACGAAACCCTCGGCGAGCTCGGCGTCCCCGATCACCTGCCCGCCGTCTGATCGCTAGAATCCCCGCACACCCGCCAAGAGGAGGCCACGATGGAGATCTCGGGAAAGGTGGCGCTTGTGACCGGCGCCTCATCCGGAATCGGACGCGCCACGGCTGTCGCGCTCGCTGCTGAGGGCGCCAGCGTTGCGGTCGCCGACATCGATCGCGAGGGTGGCGCCGCCACCGTGCGCGCCATCGCCGAAGCCGGTGGCCAGGCCTGCTTCTTCCAGGGCGACGTCTCCACCCCCGACGGCGTGCGGTCCCTCTTCGCTTCCGTCGAGGCGGCCTATGGCGGCATCGACATCGTTCATAACAATGCCGGCATCATGACCGGCGACGCCCCCGGCTGGCCCCAGGTCAGCCTCGAGAAGATTCACCTGGTCATCAGCGTGAACGCCGCCGGCGTCATGATGGGCACCGCCGCCGCCGTGCGCGCCCTGCGAAAGCGCGGCGGCGGCGCGATCGTCAACACCGCCTCCGTCGCCGCCCTCGGTCCGATGCCCAACGACCCCATGTACGCCGCCTCCAAGGCCGCCGTCGTGAACTTCACCGAAGCCTGTGCCGGTCTCGCCGAGTCCGAGAACATCCGCGTCAACGCCGTCCTCCCCGGTATGGTCGATACGCCCATCATCGCCAAAACCGGCGACGGCGTGACGCCCGCCGAGTGGCTCCGGCCCGCGATCGCCGCGAGCACCTTCCTCCAGCCTGAGGAGATCGCCGACGTGGTCCTCGACCTCATTCGCGATGACTCCAAGGTGGGCCAGGCCCAGCTCGTGGTGCAGCCCGACACCCCCCGTGCTGCTGAGATCGCCGCCGCGGCTGCGGAGGACTAGCGAGCCGCCGGAGCCTTCGGGACACGCGGAAACTCAAGCCGCGCGTCTCCGAACGTGGTGAATGCGGTCACGTTGAACGCCGGCCGCAGCTGCCGCCAGACGCCCGCGCCGCGCGCCATCGTGACCTCCCAGTCGCGCGAGAGCGTGCCTTCTACCTCCGCCAGCGGGATACGCACGCCGTAACGCAGCAGCGCCGCCTCGCCCTCCTCCTCCCCCGGCGCCAGCAGCGCGTCGAACTTGAGCATGGTCGCGTCGCAGCGACGCAGCGCGCCCATGCGAATACGACACAGCTCCCCCTCCTCGCCCGCGATCACCGCCTGAATCTCGTTGTCGCCAACTTCCAGATCGATCGTCCCCGCCCGCCGCGAGCCCCCGAAGCAGCGGCGGCTGCTCGCCAGTTGCTCGTCCCCCTGCACGATCGCATCCAGCAACACGTTCCGTATCTGGACGTGGTCGCGCGCCCCCAGGAACAGCCCCGCCTCCCGATACGGCCCCGCTGGCGAGTCCGGTGCGTCCACGATGATGACCTTGGCGTAGGGCGGAATGGGCCGGATCAGTCCCTCCGGCAGCAGGTCGAGCATCTGCTGCTTGGAGAGTTCGAACGTGAGGCTCACGACGCGAGCGTTGGCCAGCTCCCAGCCGTCCTCGCCCTCACCCTCGCCCGGCGTGATCGCGAGCAGGTCGGGAATCGACGCGATCGCGCGTGTCCCGAAGTCAGGCACGGGGCTCCCGCTCTCCCCTCACGCCGAGGCCCGCGGGGCGATCGCGAAGGCGAGCGCCTCGCCGAAGTGCGTCGCCAGGAAGGTGGGGAGCTCGCACGCACGCCATTCTACGGGCGCGGGCGCTGCCTGCCCCCAGGCCCCCAGGCCTTCCGGCGCGTTCGCGACCAACCCCACTCCTCCCGCCACGGACACCGATGCCAGTCCGGTCTCCGCCGCCTCCTCCCGCGTCTCGAACCCGCCAAGAACGCGCGCCGCCAGCCGCACCCGCAGGAGCGCGTAGGGCTCCTCGGGGATGCCGTCGGGCGCCTCGATGAACGCCTCCGCGGGCGCTGTCTCCAGCCGCTCCGACTCCGTCACGACCCACATACCCGTGGCCACCCCCGCGTCGTCGAGCCACTCGCTCGCCTCTTCCGGCGCCAACGCCCCCGCTGCCAGGCTCGCTGTGAGCGCCCCCAGCCCGAGGAAGCTGCGACCCACGTTGAGTACCCGCACCTTGTTCGGGTCGATCTCCTCCCGCGCCAGGTCGTTGCGTCCACCCGAAGCCGCCGTGAAGGCGGGCGAGTACCCGTACGGCCCCACCAGGCACAGCACCGGCTCGGGTCCCTGTTCGAGCGCTTCGCGGAAGGCGGCTGTGTACGTCGCCCGAGGTGCGGGGTCGCCGAAGTGGCGCTTCCCCTCGTCCGGCGCGATCACCGCCACGTTCGGGTACGAGCCCTGCTCGATCCCGCTCGTGTAGTCGACGAGGAGCCTTGCGGCCTCGCTCACGGGCGCAGCCCGAAGAGCTGCTCCGCTTCGCGCCGCAGCTCCGCGCGGAAGTCCGGGTGCGCGACCGCGATCAGCTCGCCCGCCCGCTCGCGCGTGCTCTTGCCGAACAGCTGCGCGATGCCGTACTCGGTCACGATCGTGTCCGCCAGCGACCGCGGAATCGTCACGACCGTGCCCGGCTCGTGCATCGGCACGACCCGCGAGACCGCGCCGCCCAGCGCCGTCGACTTCATCACCGTGATCGCCCGTCCGCCCTTCGAGTACATCGCTGCGTAGTGGCTGTCGGGCTGGCCGCCGGTGCCGTTGATCATGCGCGGTCCGTGCACCGTCTCCGCGTTGATCTGCCCCTGCAAATCGACATTGATGGCGCTGTTGATGGCGTGCACGCGGTCGTTCGCCGACATCACCTTCGGGTCGAGCACGAAGGCCGAGGGGTGCAACTCGCAGCGTGGGTTCTCGGCGATGAACTCGAGGTCCTGGGGCGTGCAGCCCGCCCAGCCCGCCGCCACCGCCACCCCCGGACGGAAGAGCTTGTTGGCGTCCGTCATCTGCCCTTCGCGTATGAGCTTCGTCCACCCCGGGATGATCATCTCCGAGTGCAGTCCAAGCCCCTGCTTCCCGTCGAACGCCCCGCCCCGCACGAGCGAGCTGCTCGGCTCCCCGACCCCGATCTGCAGGTTCGCCCCGTCCGACACCACCTCCGCCACGTTCGCCGCAATCGCCAGCGACTCAGCGTCCGGCTCCGGCCCCTTCCCCAGCAAGGGTGCGACCATCGCCGGGTCGAGCTTCTCGAAGAACCAGAAACTGCGCCGCAGGAGCCCGCGCAGCCAGCGGTCCGGCACGGAGTCCATGAGGTCCAGCAGGCCCTCCCGCTTCCGGTCATCCTCGACCGCCTCCACCTTCGCGCGAATCTCCTCGGTACTCGGCCCGAAGTCTCCCTCGACCAGGTAGTCGATCTCGGAGACGTGCACGGTGCAGTCGCCGTGGAACACCGGGAACGTGTCGTCGATCTCGGCGATCACGGTGCGGCAGTTCTGCACGTAGCCGCGCTTGTTGAACATCATCGGCCCGAAGTTCACGTACCCCTTCTCGTTCGGACGGCTCACCCGCGTGAGGAACACATCCGGGAAGAGGCAGTCGTCGGGCCGCTCGATCTGCTTCATCTCCGTCGAGAACAGGTTGGGGATGTACGAGGCCACCTTCGAGTCCGTCGAGAACCGCGCGAAGTCCCCGATGAAGATCTGGAAGTCGACCGTGAAGCGTTCGTCCCCTGCCTCGGGCGCGAGCCAGCCGGGGTCCTGCCCCGGCGTCGTCAGACGCACGCGCACGTCCTTCAGGTCGCGTCGAGCGGCAATCGCGTCGAGCACGTAGTCGAGCGATGTCAGCGAGCAGTACAGGACATCCCGGTCCTGCACCGCCGAGGCCGCTTCCTCCGCCGAGACCGTCCGGTACGACGCCGTCGCCGTCATGTCGACGCCCCGCTGGCCACGGGCTCATCGGCGAAGGCGGGCATGACCTCCTTCGCGAAGAGGCGCATCGACTCCAGGTTCTGCTCGTGCGTCGACCAGCGTCCGCCCACGCCTACGTTGAGCGCATCCACGCCCAGCTTCCGCCAGTCCTCCACCGCCCGCGCGACCTCTTCCGGATTCCCCACGAGCTTCCCCACCTGGTCCGCCCCCAGCGGTGGCCGGAAGGCCGCCCCCGCGCCGAGCGAGTGAGCGTGGTAGGCCGGACTCGGATACGTCGAGCCCATCGTCATCAGGTACGAGCTGAGTGGCCCCGCGAGCTGCTCGTGCGCCTTTCCCGCCATCTTCTGCGCGAAGTCCGAGTCCGGGTGGCAGAAGAGCTGCCCCTGCGCCCGCACCTGGTTGTTCACGGTCACGCCGATGGGTTCGGCCTCACGGCTGGCGCGCCGGTAGTCCGCGATCAGGTCCGCATACTTGGGGATGCCTCCCAGCGTGACCCCCAGCATCCCGATCCCCTTCTCTCCCGCGAGCACGGCCGTCTCCGGGCTCTGCACAGCCACCCAGATCGGTGGATGGGGCTGCTGCACCGGCTTCGGCAGCACGTTCCGGGGCGGCATCGAGAAGTGCCGCCCCTTGATCGAGAATTCGTCGCTCGTCCACATCTTCACGACGGAGCGTGTGGACTCCTCCCACATCTCCTTCGTGTCGTCCGGCTCGACCAGGAAGCCCCCCAGCTCCGTCCAGGTCGCGCTCCGACCCGTCCCCAACTCCACCCGCCCGTTGCTGAGGATGTCGAGCGTGGCGATGCGCTCCGCCACCCGCGCGGGGTGGTTGATATTTGGCAGCATCAGGTAGATGCCGTGCCCGAAGCGGATGCGCTTCGTCCGCGCCGCGCAGTAGGCGAAGAACATGTCCGGCGCGGACATGTGCGAGTACTCCTCGAGGAAGTGGTGCTCCACCGACCAGGCGCTGTCGAAGCCGAGCTGGTCCGCCAGCTCAACCACCTCGACGGCCTGGTGGAAGACCTGCGACTCGCTCATTGAGTCCCATGGCTTCGTCACGACGAAGCCCACCGAGATTCCGAACTTCATGCGCGGCCTCCGCCCGCTGCCGCGGGCCGTCCGCATCTTGCCACGTCCGCACGGCGCCGGTCAGACCCGAGGCTGGCGCGCACACAACGGAGACGCCCCCCGAGGGGCGTCTCCGGACTCACCGGTGTTGGAGAAAGGAGCGGGCTAGGCCCAGCGGTGCGCGGTCTCCAGCGCAACCACGGCCGACTCGTCGACGCCGGCATGCTCCAGCGCCTCGGTCACGTGCTGGCCCTCGTGCTGCGTCAGCAAGCCGAGAACCGCGCCCTGCGTGAAGGCGTTGCCCGCGATCGAGTACTCCTGCGCCAGGTCCTCGTCGCTGAAACGCTGGATGTACATCCAGACGACGCCGTGCGCCGTGTTCAGCTCGATGCGCAGCATCTTGTAGTCGAGCGAGGCGAACTTCTCGATGCCGGCGGCGTTGCCCTCGTCGCCGGGGATGGGGAACTCACCCGTGGCGAGCATCGCGCGAACATTCGCTGAGAGGTCGTGGCTGCTGGCGGTGATATGGCGGAAAACATCGCCCACTGTCCAACCGTCGTAGGCGGGCGCATCGAACTGCGCGCCAACCGCCGCGATTGCGTCCTCGGTGCGTTGCCACTGCTCGCCAATCGACTGGAACAGCGTCTCTCGGGTAACCGGTGCGTCAGCCATCATCTACCTCCACGGAGTGCGACCCGCATTGTGGCCCATCCCGCTGGGCCGGTCCAGATGCAAGCCCCTCAGGCCCAGCGATGGGCCGTCTCAACCGGCACAATCGCCGCTTCCGGAAGGCCCGTCGCCTCCAGCGCCTCCTTCACGTGCCAGGCCTCGTGCAGCACCCGGTCCCGGACGATCTCGCCCAGCGTTTCCTCTTCCCCGAAGATGGTGAACGTCTGTGCCAGGTCCTCATCGCTGAAGCGCTGGATGTACATCCAGACGACCCCATGCGCCGTGTTCAGCTCGATCCGCAGCATCTTGTAGTCGAGCGACGCGAACTTTGCGACACCGACCGCGTTGCCGTCGTCCCCCGGGAAGGGAAGCTCGCCCGTCGCCAGCAACGCGCGGATGCGCGAGGACATGATGTGGCTCGCCGCCGTCAGGTGCCGGAACACATCCCCGACCGTCCAGCCGTCGTTGGCCTGCGTCTCGAAGTGCTCCCCCAGCGCCGCGATCGCGTCCTCGGTCTGCTGCCAGCACTCGCAGACCTGCTGGAAGAGCGCCTCACGGGTCATCGCCTCGCCGTCTGCCATCATCCAACCTCCATCAGGTGCGGCCATCCTAGGCCCAGCGGTGAGCCGTCTCCAGCGGCGCCACCGCCGACTCGGGAACGCCCGCCGCCTTGAGCGCATCGGCGACGTGCCAGGTCTCGTGCTGCCCCAGCAGCCCGAGGAGCTCCCCGAGCCCGATGTCGCCGTCCCCCATTGCGTAGCGCTGCGCCAGGTCCTCGTCGCTGAAGCGCTGGATATACATCCAGACGACGCCGTGGGCCGTGTTCAGCTCGATCCGCAGCATCTTGTAGTCGAGCGTGCGGAACCGCTCGACGCCCGCCATGTTCTCTTCGGGGGTGCTGAGCACGTGCTCGCCGCTGGCGATCATCTCCCGCATCTGCGCGGCCGTGTCGTGGGCGATGCTGGTGATGTGGCGGAAGATGTCTCCCACGCTCCAGCCCTCGTAGCCCGCCTCCTCGAACCGCGCGCCGGCCGCCGCGATCGCGTCCTCGGTGCCCTGCCATTGCTCGCAGAGCGTCTGGAACAGCGTGTCTCGCGTGATCGCCTCGGTATCTGCCATCGTCGTGCCTCCCTGAAGTGCGTCCCGCAGTGTGGCCCACGAGTACGCCGCCGGTCTACCGGCCCCGCTCCCGTAGAATCCCCAGCACACCGGAGCGCCGCCGGCGCTCCCCAGGAGAGACACCGCATGAAGCTGGGAATCAGCATCGGCTACTCCGGCGCCCAGATGAACCTGCCCGTCGAAAAGGTGCAGGAGGCCGAGCGCCTCGGCTACGACTCCGTCTGGACCGCCGAGGCCTACGGCTCCGACGCCGTCACGCCCCTCGCCTACCTCGCGGCGGTCACCAGCCGCATCCGCCTCGGTACCGGCATCATGCAGCTCGCCGCCCGCACGGCCGCCAACTGCGCCATGTCCGTCGCCACCGTCGACGCCATGGCCGGCGGCAACCGCTTCATCGCCGGTATCGGCGTCTCCGGCCCGCAGATCGTCGAGGGCTGGTACGGCGAGCCCTGGGGCAAGCCCTACTACCGCATCCGCGACTACGTCCAGATCATGCGCAAGATCTTCGAGCGCGAGCGCCCCGTCATGCATGAGGGCCGCGAGATCTCCCTTCCCTACGGCGGCGAGGGCTCCTCCGGCCTGGGCAAGCCCCTTCGCTCCATCCTCCACATGAACGCGAACATCCCCATCTGGCTCGGCACCGGCACCCCGGCCAACACTCGCCTCACCGCCGAGATCGCCGACGGCTGGCTCCCCCTCGGCTACGTTCCCGGCAAGAAGCTCGAGCACTTCATGCCCTGGCTCGACGAGGGCTTCCGCCGCGCTGGTGGCGGCAAGAGCCTCGACGACTTGGAGATCCAGGTCGGCGCGGGCGTCAACATCACCGACGACGTCCAGGGCGCCCTCGATGCGATGAAGCCCGGCACCGCCCTCTACATCGGCGGCATGGGCCATCGCACCAAGAACTTCCACAACGACAACATGGTCCGCCGCGGCTACGCCGACGCTGCCGGGCGCATCCAGGAGCTCTTCCTCGCCGGGCGCAAGGAGGAGGCCGCCGCCGCCGTCCCCGACGAGTTCCTCGACGAGACCGCCCTCATCGGTCCCGTCGAGCGCATCCGCGAGCGCTACAAGCTCTGGGCCGACGACCCCATCACCGGCATCACCGTCAACACCAACCAACCCGAAGCCATGGAGCTCATGGCCGAACTCGCCGAGGTGGAGCCAGCAAGGGTGTAAGGGACGGAATCGGTGTCAACGCTTGACACCGGGCTGTGTCAATCCCCATGATCAACGTGGTTGTCGTCTCGCGGTATATCTGCTCCCGACAACACCCGAGGCTTCGGGAGGAGGCCTGTCCTTTCGCTCAGCCCGTGCGTAAGGTACCCGTCTCCCTAGTGACCTAGGCTTCGAAGGGCATAGGAGACCAGACAGTCTAACTGGCCAAAGCGGGGTGCATTATTGCACCCCGCTTTTCTTTGGAGGGAATTCACGGGACGCCCAATGTCACAGCTTTCCGAGGCAATCCTCAGCATTATGCGTCGTGAGGGCGCCGACAAGACCATGATCCTCGGCGCCCGGTTGGGTGCGCTCGCGCGCGACGAGCACGACGGCTTGCTCCGCGAGGAAATGAGTCAGCGCGGACTTAGGTTTGTCCAGCTTGTGCAAGAGATACCGGGCGTTGAAGTCGTGCGGCACCTTGGCACCAGTGGCGACGTGTTAATTGGTCTCAAGGGTGCGCAACCCCCCTCACCACGAGGGGAATCCCCTTTCCTTCGGCCCGACGTATTCGCGGTATTTACGAGGGCTGGCGTTCGGCACTCCTACCGCCCTGAGACTGATGAGTTTCATGAGGGTCCACGCCGTGAAGGTGGTGTGGATTGTCTCGAAGTTCGCATCAGCGACCCCGCCGAGATGCGGGCAGAGTTCGCCTCAACGGTTTCCGACCCCGATGGTGGTGAGCTTCGGGCGACTCTCGACGGGCAGGTCGGGTCGCTGAACAGATTTAGGGAAGTCTTGTTGCGTGTTGGTTTGACCCGAGAGTGGGAGCAGTTCCGCTACGAGGCCTTGAGCGAGAGGATTCGTGGGTGGGCCACAGCCCGCGGGATTGAAGTTCAGAGTTCGTGGTTTCGCCGTGACGAGTCGACCAGAATACAGCGAGCTGGGCCAAGAGCGCTCTTGGCCCAGCTCGCGCGCGTTATGACCGATGAAGAGGTTAGGGCCGTCGTCATCCCTCTTGGCACTATCGAGCGTTATCTCTCTCGCCGATACCAAGGCCCTTCAGGCTAGGCATGCCGCTAGCCATCATTGCTGGCATGCCAGTGGGCAAGGCGCGTGAGTTCGAGTCACGCATTGACCACAAGGCCGCCCATGAGGGCTGGAGCCTGGCGTGGGTTCACGCACGAAAGGACCAGCCTGAGCTACGACATTGCTGGCACGAGGTCGAGAAGATTGTTGGCGATGCCGACGAGGATGGAGTTCACATTTTAGCCTACGCCAAAGGCAAGGAAGAGCGAAGACGCTACGAGAAAGAAGTGCGATTTCGGCATCGCCTGATCTGGCTTGACCACTCCAACCTCTACAGCTATCCAGAAGAGGCGTGGTGGTTGGAGATTGAAGAGCGGCTCAGACTTGAGAGTGCGTGGCGCACGGATGTCCGGCCTCCCAACCAGCATCACGCTCTTGTCCTCCCGAGTGGGACATTCGTGTCCGCGAGAGACCCATGGACAAAGGCTCAGCGTGCCCAAACGGATGCTGAGTTGGATCAGGTCCGCGCCGAGATACGGATGTTCTCCGAACGTCACAGGTATCAGGGTTTCTGGAGGGACGACAACTCCCTGCTATTCGATTCAGGAGGAGCTCAGCACGGACAAGCACCCTCGGGTCGCCGGTGGAAATTCACCCACCAGCTCCCCGCGGGGTTCCACTTCGATGTCCAGCATGAGGACGGGCGGTCGTTCTCCTTCATGGACGCCGATCGTATTCGGCAGACCTTCCGGGACTATGCCAACGTCGACGCTCATGGCAACGTACGGCCGCGCCACTGACGGGGCTGCCATTGCCCCTCAGCCCCCCATCCGCCCCAGCAGCGACCCGTACTCCGCCAGCCCCACCGGCCGCACCACCCGGCCCATCCCCGACCAGTACTCCCAGCGCCAGTTGCCCGTCGCACGCGGCTGGCCGGCGGGTTCCTGTAGCGGCGAGGTCTTGCTGGCCAGCATCAGGTGGTAGTGCTCACTGAGCGGCAGCGCCTCGTTCACCAGCCCGATCCAGTAGTGCAGCTCGCCACCCTCCGGCGCGAACGTCGTCCCCAGGTAGCGGTAGCGACCCTGCACCGGCGTCGACGAGCTATTCTCGTAGCGCACGCTCTCGCCGAAGCGCTCGCGCAGCGCCGCCCCACCGAGCGCGTAGAGCCGGTTCGTGTGGAGCGCGTCCTCGAGCCCCACGGCTTCGAGGCCGAGCACGTCGCGACGCACGAACTCGGCGAACTCGCTCGCGAGGCCGTCGGGGTCGTCCGCGAGCGCGTCGGCAATCGCCTGCCAGCTAATCCCTGCCTGGCCGGACGAGTCGAACCCGACCTGCAGCCGTGCGTGATCGCCACGCTCCTCCGGTCGCTCGACCGCATCGCCAGGCGCCACCTCGATTTCGACGAGCGCCTCCCGCCCGTCCGCGAACGTGATCGCGAGGTCAGCGATGCGCGTTCCGCTCGTTTCAGGCTGCACGGTGACGTCGGTCACCACCGCCCCTTCCACGCCCGCCGCCTCCGCGAATAGCGCGCCCACTGCCACGCGACCGGTCGCCAGCAGGTAGGCGAGGCCGTTCGTGCAGTAGTCCTCGAAGGGTGAGGCGCTGGCGCCGGGCCGGTAGGCCGAGAGCATCGTGAAAAGGTTCGCGCCGTCCACGTGCCTCAGTATGCCCCCCGCCTTCGCGGCGTCCAGTCAGGCCGCGTCCGCCAGGGCGCGCAGCACGCGCACGATCAGCGGCATCCAGTCCGTGCCCGCCTGCTCCCGCGGGATGCGGACCTGCTCCGGTCCGACGCGCACCCCCGGAATGCCCAGCCCCTCCGTGACCCGCCTGTGGCCGGCATGGGTGCCCCCGCGCAGGCGCAGGTGGAAGCTCTCCGGGCTCGTCGAGATGCGCTCGACGCCCGCCTGCCGCCCAACTGCCTTCAGCAGGGCCACGCCGAGCAGGTTCTGCACGAGCGGCGGCGGCTCGCCGAAGCGGTCGCGCAGCTCCTCCTCCATCTCCGCCACGCTGCGGGGCGTCTCGAGCCTGGAGACCCGTTCGTAGAGGGCGAGACGCGTCTCCATATCCGCGACATAACGCTCAGGGATCGACGCGCTTACCGGCAGGTCGATGCGGGGCGCTGGCGGCAGTGTGCGCTCGCTGGCGCTGTCGCCACCCTCCAGGCCACCTTTCAGCGACTCCACCGCTTCCCCCACGAGCTGCGAGAACAGGTCGAACCCCACCGCCGCGATGTGGCCGCTCTGCGCCGCCCCGAGCAGGTTCCCCGCCCCCCGGATCTCGAGGTCGAGCAGGGCGATCTGGAACCCGCTCCCCAGCTCCGCCGCCTCGAAGATCGCCGCCAGCCGCTTCTGCGCCGACTCCGAGATCGCCCGGTTGCGGTCGTAGAGGAAGTAGGCGAAGGCGCGGTTCGCCGCGCGCCCCACACGTCCCCGCAACTGGTAGAGCTGCGCCAGCCCGAACTGGTTCGCGTTGTTGATGATGATCGTATTCACGTTCGGCAGGTCGAGCCCGCTCTCGATGATCGTCGTGCACAGGAGCACGTCGTACTCGCCCGCGCCGAACTCGACCATCACCCGTTCGAGCCGCTCCTCCGGCATCTGCCCGTGCCCGATCGCGATGGCCGCCTCCGGCACGAGCTCCCGCAGCCGCAGCGCCAGCCGCTCGATGTTGTGCACGCGGTTGTGCACGAAGTACACCTGCCCCCCACGCTCCATCTCGCGCACGATCGCCTCGCGCACGATCTCGTCGTCCCACCCGGTCACGTACGTGCGGATGGGCAGCCGCTCCTCCGGCGCCGTCGCCACCATCGACGTGTCCCGGATGCCCGCCAGCGACATCTGCAGGGTCCGCGGGATCGGCGTCGCCGACATCGTCAGCGTGTCCACCTCCGCCCGCATTTGCCGGAAGCGCTCCTTGTGCGCCACGCCGAACCGCTGCTCCTCGTCGATCACCACCAGACCGAGATCCTTGAACTCCACGTCCCGCTGCAGCAGGCGGTGCGTCCCGATGGCGATGTCGATGTCCCCCCCGGCGATGCCGTCGACGATGTCCCGCTGCTCGTGGGAGGAACGGAAGCGCGAGAGGATCGCCGTCTCCACCGGGAACCCGCTCATGCGCTCGCGGAAGGTCTGCCCGTGCTGCTCGGCGAGCACCGTCGTCGGGACGAGCACGGCCACCTGCCGCCCCGCCATCACGGCCTTGAAGGCCGCCCGCACGGCCACCTCCGTCTTCCCGTAGCCGACGTCCCCCGCGATCAGCCGGTCCATCGGTTTCATCGACTCCATGTCCGCCTTCACGTCTGTGATCGCCTGCATCTGGTCTGGCGTCTCCACGAAGGGGAAG
The DNA here is from genome assembly GCA_965262975.1 of Tepidiformaceae bacterium. Taxonomy (GTDB): domain Bacteria; phylum Chloroflexota; class Dehalococcoidia; order Tepidiformales; family Tepidiformaceae; genus UBA2991. Next base: position 543,477 of record OZ253575.1, read on the forward strand.
GCCCCTTCCATCTCGATCTGCCACGGACCGTCCTCCGGACAGGCGTCGCCCCGAGCCACCGCCCGTCGCGCGTACAGGTCGAGCAGCTCCTGCGCGATCTCCGCGACCGCGCGCCGCACGCGACGCTTCGTGTTGACCCACTCCTGCGAACCCAGCCGCGTGAGCGACGGTGGCCGGTCGCTCGGCCCGACGTAGGCGCTTACCGAGCCGAGTTGGTCGGTGGGAACGAAGAGCCGGTCGCCCTCCGCGTACTCCAGCTCCAGGTACTCCCGTTCGACCGCGTCCGTCATCCGTCGCGTGAGCCCCGCGAAGCGCGCGATGCCGTGGTCGATGTGCACCACCGAGTCGCCCGGCTGTAGCGTCGTCAGGATGTTCGGCGTGATGCCTCGGCGCGGGCGCTGGGGACGCCTCGTGCGCCGCAGCCCGAACACTTCCTCATCGCTGATGAGCGCGAATGTCTCCCCCAGCAGAAAGCCGCCGCTCGCGGTCGCGGGCACGATCGCGATGCCCCCGGCCTCCGGAACCTCGGTGAGCGAGCGTGTCAACTGCGGAGTCAGCCCCTCCTCCTCCATCAGGTCGGCCAGACGCAGCGCCTGCTGCGAGGCCAGCACCACCGCCCGCCCCTCCTCCGCCCACGCCTCCGCCTGCCGCACGACCTCGCGGATGCGCCCCCCGAACGCCGGCGCCGCCGCGAACGGCAACCGTACCGCCCCCAGCGCTTCCGCCCCGAAACGCCCCAGCTCGACGCGCGTTTCGTGCGCGTTCAGCAACCGCTCGACGCCTCCCGGCTCGAGTCCGAGGTCCGGGAGTCCGGCGGGAATCTCGCCCCGCCGCTCAAGCGCCGCCCGCGCCTCCTCCTGGTGGCGGACGTGCTGCGCCAGCGCCTCCGCTCCCTCCTCTCGCTCATCGACGACCACCAGGCTCGCCGGTGCAAGGTAGTCGAAGGCAGTCGCGTGGTTCAGCAGCGGCTCGAAGTAACCGGGGAAGCGGCTGCGCTCCCCGCCGGACAGCAGCTCCAGCTCCTGCGCGATCGCTTCCGCCCCCTCGCCCCCAACAGTGATCGCGTCCCGCAGCTCACGCGCCCGCTCCCGCGCGGCGGCCGTGTGGCTCGCGAGCGTTGGCAACGCCGCCGACTCAACGCGCGCGATGCTCCGCTGCGTCGACAGGTCGATGCGCCGGATGCTCTCCACCTCGTCGCCGAAGAACTCGATCCGCAGCGGCTCCTCCGCCCCCGCCGGAAACACGTCGAGAATGCCCCCTCGCCGGGCGGCGGCGCCGGGTTCGTCCGCGAGCGGCTCCAGGCGGTACCCCGACGCCTCCAGGCGGCGCTGCAACTCCTCCGGCGCCAGCGTCGCGCCCACTCGCACCTCCGTCCCCGATGCCTCCACCTCCGTCCCCGCCCGGAACTCCGCCAGCGCCGCCCACGACGCCACAACGATGGAGCGTTCACCGGACCGCAGTTGCCGCAGCGCCCGATCGCGCTCGGCGATCGCAGCCGGGTCGTCCTCTGCCAGCTCGTAGGGGAGCCTCTCCCCCGCCGGTAGCCTCGCGATGGGCAGGTCGTCCGCGTACAGCGCCAGCTCCTCCGCCAGCAGGGACGCCCGACCGGGACTCGCTGCCAGCACCAGCGTGGGGCTGTCCCGCCCCGCTGCCACTGCCGCGACCGTCACTGGCTTGGCCTGCTCCGGGACTCCGAGCCGGACAGCCGCCCGCCCGCCCGCCACCGCGCCGAGATGTGTCTCGACGGCCGTCCGCACGCCTGCCAGCTCACCCGCCATTGTTCGCCCCAACGCCTTTAGGCCCGAGCGCAGAGCGCTCGGGCGTCGCAATACTGTAGGGCAGGGACGAAAGTGGGGCTACGCCTGCGTTCCCGCAGCGCCTTGCGCCTCGTCGAGCGCCTCCGCGATGTGCAGGACGCGCGCCTCGATGCCGGCCTCCCGCACCGCCGCCTCGTACTGCATCTGGCAGCCGGGGTTGGCCGTCACGATCACATCCGGCCGGTGCTTCTGGAACTGCGCCGCCTTCCGCGCCCGCAGTTCCCCCGACATCCGCGGCTGGGTCAGGCTGTAGATGCCCGCCGCCCCGCAGCACATGTCCGCGCCCTCCGTCTCGACCAGTTCGCACCCCTCGACCGCTCCCAGCAGCGCCCGCGGCTCGGCGGAGATGCCCTGTGCGTGCGCGAGGTGGCAGGCATCCTGGTAGGCGACGCGCGCCCGCAGCGTCCCCGCCGGCAGGTCGCGCCCCGCCAGGTACTCGCTGAAATCGACCACCCGTGCCCCCACCGCCGCCGCCCGCTCGGCGAACTCGGCGTCCTTCGCCAGCAGCTCGCCGTACTCCTTCATCGCCGCGCCACAGCCCGCCGAGTTCACAACGATCGCTTCCGCGTCCGACTCCTCGAACGCGGCGATGTTCACGCGCGCGAGCCGCCGTGCCTGCTCCAGGTCGCCGTCGTGCGCGCTGAGGGCGCCGCAGCAACCCTGAGCGCGCGGCGTCGAAACGCTCGCGCCGCTGCTCTCCAGCACGCGCACGCTCGCCCGATGCACGTCCCCGAACAACTCGCTCATCACGCACCCCGTGAAGAGCGCGACCTCGCCCTCCGCCGGAGCGTCCCCGGGGCGGAAGGGCCGTCCCGGATGCCCGAGCTGCGCTTCCAGCCGTCCCAGTGGCCCCGCCAACCGCAGGATGCCGCTGGCTCGCACCAGCCGTCGCAGCGGCGACCGCGCGAACCAGCGCACGGGCGCGAGCATGGCCGCCAGCACCCGCGGTCTCGCGACGACGTTCCGCAGGGCGAAGCGGCGCAAACGCCGCTCCAGGCCCTTCGATGGCGGCGCCGCGTCGAGCTGTGCCCGCGCGCCTTCCATGATGCGCCCGTAAGGCACCCCGCTCGGGCAGACGGCCTCGCAGGCGCGGCACTGCAAGCACAGCTCCCAGTGCCCCTGAACCGCCTCCGTCAGCGGGATGCGCTCCTCCGCCACCGCCCGCGCGAGGTGGATGCGCCCGCGCGGCGACTCCACCTCCAGCCCCGTGATCGCATACGTCGGGCAGGCGTTCACGCAGAGCCCGCAGTGGACGCATTTCGCCAGGTCCGCCATGTCCGGGGCGTCTTCCGCGAGCGGCCAGCCGGTCATCTCAGAGGCCGCCCACGAAGCGCCCCGCGTTCAGCCGCCCGTCGGGGTCGAAGGCGTCCTTCACCGCTGCCATGCGCGTCTGGGTGGGTGAACGCCCCCACGGGTCGACGGCCCCCCGCAGCCCCTCCGGGATGCGCTCGGCGACGACCGCCCCGCTGTGCTCCGCGAGCGCCAGCCGCAGCCTCCCCACCGCTTCCGCGACCGCATCCGCCCCGGGCACGGCGTCGTCTTCCCAGGTGGCGCGCACCTCCCGCGCCAGCGGTCGCACCAGCACCCGCGATGGCCCCAGCGTGTCGAGTGCAGCCGTCGTCGCGCCGATTGCGCTCGTCGCGCACGTGGCCCGCAGCGTAAGCCCGTCGCCCTCCCCGAAGCCGAGGTCGCGGGCGGCGAGGTACTCGGTTTCGTCGCAAGGCATCAGGTCCGCCCCGGCGATGCTCTCGGCTTTCGGCACGGCCCCCTCGGTCAACCGTGCGAGCCCCGCCCAGCCTCCATCCCCCTTCGTGAGGTCGAGCATTTCGGGTCGAAGGTCGGCCCGCAGGAACCGTTCCGCGAGCGCCTGCCCCTCCGCCAGCGACCCCACCTCGAAGCGCAGGTCGACAGTCGTGGGCCGAGGCAGCACGCGCAGCGCGACCGACGTGATGATGCCGAGCGTTCCCAGCGAGCCGCACCACAACCGCATCAGGTCGTAGCCGGTCACGTTCTTCACGACGCGCCCACCCGCCTTCACCAGCTCGCCGTCCGCGCGCAGCACCGTCATCCCGAGGACGAAGTCACGCGGAAGGCCGTGCCGCGTGCGCAGCGGACCGCCCGTCCCCACCGCCAGGAGCCCCCCGAGGGTCGCCTGCTCCGCGTGCGGCGGGTCGATCGGGAGGCGCTGCCCCGCCTTGGCCAGCTGCACGCCAAGTTCCCCGAGCGTGACGCCCGTGGGCACGACCGCCGTCAGGTCCGCGGGCTCGTGCTCGATCTCCCCCGCTAGCGCCGCCCTCACGTCGAGCAGCGCGAACGGCCCCCGAGGCGCGCCCCCCAGTCCTAGTTGCGTGCGTCCCGCTGCGGGGACGAGCGTGCGTCCATCGCGCTCTGCCACCACTTCCCTCAGCTCGTCGAGGCTCGCCGGCGCGACCACCGCCTCAGACGCACGACCGGCCACGAGGATGGGGGCCTGCGTGGCCAACTCAGACATAGGCGTCCGGCCCGGCCGCCGCCAGCGCGCCCTTCTGGTGCGCCATCTCGCCGCAGCCCGTGCCCTCGGGCAGGATCTTGCAGGGGTTGAAGTCGCCCTCGTTCCCGAAGACGCCCCGCACTCGCCGCATGTTCTCCAGGTCGGTCTCGCTGTAGAGCCACGGCATGAAGCGCTGCTTCTCGTACCCCACCCCGTGCTCGCCCGTGAGCGCGCCCCCCGCATCGACGCAGACCCGCATGATCTCCGCCCCCGCCTCCAGCACGCGTGCTGTCGCGCCTTCATCGCGCTCGTCGAAGAGGAGGCAGGGGTGCAGGTTGCCGTCGCCCGCGTGGAACACGTTCGCGACGGGCAGGCCGTGCGCTTCGCTGATGCGCGCCACCTCGCTCATGGTCTCGACCAGCCGTGAGCGTGGAACCACCCCGTCGAGCAGGTAGTAGTTGGGCGCGATCCGCCCCAGCGCGCCGATGGCGCCCTTCCGGCCCTTCCACAGCAGTTCCCGCTCGGCCGGTTCGGTGGCCGTGCGAATCTCGGTAGCGCCGTGCTCGTTGCAGGCGGCCCGCGCCCGCGTGACCTGGCTCCGCACGACATCCTCGAGCCCGTCCAGCTCGATCAGCAGCACCGCCCCGGCGTCCGGCGGGTAGCCGCACTGGAGACCAGCTTCCGCGGCCTGCAGCGTGACCCGATCCATCATCTCGAGCGCGGCCGGCACAAGCCCGGCGCCGATCACTGCCGACACCGTCTCACTCGCGCCCTCCACGTCGTCGAAGATGGCGAGCAGCGTCACGACCGTCTCCGGCACTGGCAGCAGTCGCACCACCACCTTCGTCGCGATCCCCAGCGTTCCCTCCGAACCGATGAAGAGCCCCCGCAGGTCGTAGCCGGTGGGGTCCGGGCCGTGGCTCCCTAGCCACTCGACCTCCCCGCCCGCCGTCACCACCTCCATCCCGATCACGTGGTTTGTCGTCACGCCCAGCGCCAGGCAGTGCGGCCCGCCTGCGTTCTCGGCGACGTTGCCGCCGATGGTGCAGGCCTTCTGGCTGCTGGGGTCGGGCGCGTAGAAGAGGCCGTGCTCCGCCGCCACCTCCGAGAGCTGGATGTTGGGAACCCCCGGCTCGACCGTCGCCGTCCGCTCGACCGGGTCCACGTCGAGGATGCGCCGCATGCGCGCCGTCGCCAGCACGACGCCCTGGCGCGCGGGCACAGCCCCCCCGCTCAGCCCCGTCCCTGCCCCGCGCGGCGTGACCGGTATCCCGCGGGCGTTGCAGATGCGCACCACCCCCCGCACCTCCTTCGTGTCTCCGGGGAACACGACCGCCTCCGGCAGCGACCGGTCGATCGTGCCGTCGAGCTCGTAGACGAGCAGGTCCTCGGGCTTGTGCAGGACGTGCTCGCGACCCACCACCGATCGCAGGGCCTTCAGGAACTCCGCGCTCGCGGTCACGCCTCCGCCTCCGCCCGGCAGTCGCGGCAGAGTCCGAAGATGGCGAAATGGTGCAGGTCGGCCTGGAATCCGAACTCGTGCCCCACGCGCTCCGCCAGCCCGTCGAGATACTCGTGGTCGAGCACCTGCATGGAGCGGCAGTTGGAACAGATGAGGTGGTGGTGCGTCTCCCCCGCCGACCACTCGAAGAGCAGGTCGTCCCCGCCCATGTCCGTCGCCGTCGCCAGGTGGAGCCGCTTCAGCATCTCCACCGTGCGGTAGATGGTGCTCAGGTCCACCACCGGGTAGACCGCGCGGACCACTTCCGCGATCTCAGCGGCGCTCAGGTGTCTCCCCGCGTGGCGCAGTGCCGAGGCGACAAGCAGCCGCTGCGGGGTCACCCTGAAGCCGGACGCCCGCAGGGTCGTTGCAGTGTCTTGTTCGCACGACATCGGACACGACTAGTCTACAGCCGCGCCCGCGTGGCTCCGGGACAGCGAGGGGTGGTGTCGTGCTTGGCGCGCCCTACCAGATACCCAGCGCCATCTTGACGTCTTCGCTGGCCATCGTGCGCGGGTCCCACGGCGGGTTCCAGACGATCTCCACGTCGACGTCCTCGACCCCGGGCAGGTCCTTCACCTTGGCGTAGACCCCGCCCCGGATGATCGGTCCGAGCGGGCAGGCCGGGCTTGTGAGCGTCATCTTTACGTTCACGGTCCCGTCGTCCCACTCGATGCCGTAGACGAGTCCGAGATCGACGATGCTCATGTCGATCTCGGGATCCTTCACCTCGCGAATGCGCTCGCGAAGCTCCTCGTCGGTCGGTCGGATCTTCGTTTCGGTGTCTGCCATGTCACACTCCTTGCGAGGTCGTCGCCTGCTCGTTGTCGTTCATCTTCAGGGCTTCGCGCAACACCTTCCAGCAGAGGAGCGCGCACTTCACCCGTACGGGGAACTTTGCCACACCCTGCAATGCTTCGAGATCGCCGAGCGCTGGATCGGGCTCGGCCGACTGCACCAGTTGCGCTTCGAAGAGCTGCATCACGTGGCGCGCCTCCGCGACCGTCCCGCCACAGACGCGCTCGCTCATCATCGAGGCGCTGGACTGGCTGATCGAGCACCCCTGCCCGCGGAACGCCATCTCGCAGATGACGTCGCCCTCGATGTTGAGGTCGAGTTGCACCTCGTCGCCGCACACAGGGTTGAGCCCTTCGGCTTGATGCGTGGGCGCCGCCAGCGACCCCGAGTTCCGGGGCCGCCGGTAGTGATCGAGGATCACTTCGCGGTAGAGTTCGTCAAACTGCGGTTCGGCGCTCGACACGACCAAATACCCGTTTCACTTCGTCGAGCGCTTCAACAAGCGCATCGACTTCTCGTTTTTCGTTGTAGATGTAGAAACTCGCGCGGTTCGTCGCGGGCTCCCCCAGGTGGCGCATCAGCAACTGAGCGCAGTGGTGACCCGCGCGGATGGCCACCCCGTACGCATCGACGATCGTGCTGACATCGTGCGGATGCAGGCCCTCAAGCGTGAAGCTGACCGCTCCTCCGCGGGTCTCAACGTCGTGCGGACCATGCACGGTGATACCGCCGGACCCTTCCAGCGCCTCGATCGCGTAGGCGGTGATGCGCTTCTCATGCTCGCGCACGGCGTCCATGCCGAGGTCGCGCAGGTAATCGAGCGCCGTCCCGAAGGCGATCACGTCGGCGATGTTGGGTGTGCCCGCTTCGAATTTGTGCGGCCCCTCCGCCCACGTCGACCCCTCCGGCTGCACCACCGAGATCATTTCGCCACCACCGAGGAACGGCTCCATCTCATCCAGCAGTCCGGGCCGCGCCCAGAGCACGCCCACGCCCGTCGGACCCAGCATCTTGTGCGCGGAGAAGGCAAACACGTCGCAGCCCAGCGCCTCCACGTCGACGGGCAGGTGCGGAGCGCTCTGCGCGCCGTCCACCAGCAGCAGCGCGCCCGCGCCCCGTGCCATCTCGGCGATCTCCGATATCGGGTTAATCGTCCCGAGCACGTTCGACATGTGCGTGATGCTCACGAGCTTCGTGCGCGCGCCGATGAGCCCGCGCAGGGAGTCGAGGTCCAGGTGCCCCTCGGCGTTGATGCCGGCGTAGCGCAGGACGGCGCCCGTCCGCGCCGTCAGCAACTGCCAGGGCACGATGTTCGAGTGGTGCTCCATCAGCGAGAGGACGACCTCGTCGCCCTCCTGCAGATTGGCGTCGCCCCAGGCGCGCGCCATCAAGTTGATCGACTCGGTCGTGTTGCGCGTGAAGACGATGTCCTCGGCGTTCGTCGCGCCGATGTGCCGCGCCGCCTTCGCCCGCACGCCCTCGTACGCTTCCGTCGCTTCGACGGCGAGGGCGTGGATGCCGCGATGGATGTTCGCGTTCTGCGTCTCGTAGTAGTGCGTGAGCGCGTCGATGACCGCGCGCGGCTTCTGCGTCGTCGCCGCGTTATCGAGGTAGACCAGCGGATGCCCGTTCACCTCGCGGCTCAGGATGGGGAAATCCTCCCGCAGCCGAGCCGTGTTGATCGTCAAGCGCGCGCTCCCAGCGCCTGCAGCTTCGCTTCCACGAGCGTGCTCAGCTCCTCGCGCACGGCCCCGTCGCGCATGCTGCGGTCGAGCACTTCGTTGAGGAATCCCCGCACCAGCAGCCCCACCGCCATCTCGCGCGTGAGGCCCCGCGACTGGATGTAGAACAGCTCCTCGTCGTCGACGGGGCCGGCGGTCGCGCCGTGGCTCACGCGGGTCACGTCGTTCGTGAGGATTTCGAGCACGGGATCACTGTCCGCCTTCGCCGTGCGGCTCAGGAGCAGGTTGCGATTCACCTGGTTGGCGTCGGCGCGGCGCGCCTCCAGCCCCACCCGCGTCACGCCGTAGTAGACGGCCCGCGAGTGTCCCCCCATCGCCGACTTGAAGAGCAGGTCGCTGCGCGTATCGGCGGCCACGTGGTCCTGGAGCGTGTAGAAGTCGATGTGCTCGTCTCCGCCGCCCACGGAGAGGTTGTAGAGCTCGCTGCTCGAACCTCGTCCCGTGAGGGACGACGTGATGTGGCTTTTCACGATGCGTCCGCCGGTCACCAGGCTGAGGCTCGTCACCGCCGCGTCGCGCTCCGTGAGCGTCCGCTGCTCGGCGAAGACGCGCGTCCGTGATCCCCAGCGATGCAGCGACGTGTAGTTCACGGCCGCCCCCGGCCCCACCAGGATCTCGACCGCCGGCACGACGGCCAGATGGTCATCCCCCGAGCGGTACTCCTCGATGACCGTCAGGCGGCTGTTCGCGCCCGCCACGATCAGTGTGTGCGGCGTCGCCAGCGCGCCCGCCGCGGTGAACTCGCGCGTGAGCCGCACCGGCTCCGCGATCTCCGCGTTCGCGCCCGTCTGGACCAGCACGCCACCGCGCAGGAAGGCGTAGTGCAGCGCCGACAGCCGATCGCCCTCGACCGCCACGGCCTCGCCCAGCCGGTCGAGGGCACCCGCGCCGGCATCGCCGAATTCCGCCAGCGTCAGCCCATCGACCGCAGCCCCACGACCGGCGACCGCGCCGTCCCGAAGAAGCAGCGCGCCAGCAGCAAGCGTCTCGCCCGCTGCCGTTGCCGGCTGGGACGTCGGCGGCGCGAAGCCGTCCAGGTTGAGGGCGGCGGGATCGACGTACTTCCACGGTCGGTGGACCCTCGGGGAAGGCATCGTCGCGGCTTCGAGCGCCTGGCCCGCGCGTGTACGCAGGGCCGCCACGGCCGCGCCGTCGCCGAGCGCCTCACCGAGGGCGCGGCTCGCCACGGCCGTGAACGGGCTCGCGGCGGCTGTGCTGGGGGCTGATGTCATGCGGTTCGCTCTCCCTCTGGCGCGCGGCGCGCAGGCGGTCGCCGTCTCCGGCCCCGCCTCGCGCGGCGCTGCGTGTCTGCCGGTCCTAGCCGATGGCGCCTTCCATCTGCAGCTCGATCAGGCGGTTGAGCTCGACGGCGTACTCCATCGGCAGCTCCTTCACGATCGGCTCGACGAAGCCGTTGACGATCATCTTGGCGGCTGCGTCCTCGGTGAGGCCGCGGCTCTGCAGGTAGAAGAGCTGTTCCTCGCTCAGCTTGGAGACGTACGCCTCGTGCTCGATCGAGACGTCCGGCGCGTCCACTTCCATCGTCGGGTAGGTGTCCGAACGCGAATCCTCGTCGATCAGCAGGGCATCGCAGCGCACGCTCGAGCGCACGTTGTCGCAGCCCTCGTAGACCTTCAGCAGGCCGCGGTAGCTCGTGCGGCCGCCGTCCTTGCTCAGCGACTTGGAGACGATGCGGGAGGTCGTGTTGGGGGCCATGTGGACGACCTTGCCGCCCGCGTCCTGGTGCTGTCCCTCGCCCGCGAACGCCAGCGAGAGGATCTCGCCGTGCGCCCCCGGCTCCATCAGGAACACGCTCGGGAACTTCATCGTGAGCTTCGAGCCGAGGTTGCCGTCGACCCACTCCATCACCGCGTCCTCGTAGGCCGCGGCCCGCTTCGTGACCAGGTTGAAGACGTTGTTCGACCAGTTCTGGATCGTCGTGTAGCGGACGCGCGCGCCCTTCTTCACGACGATCTCCACGACCGCGCTGTGCAGCGAGTCGCTGCTGTAGGTCGGCGCCGTGCAGCCCTCGACATAGTGAACCTGGCTGCCCTCGTCCGCGATGATCAGCGTCCGCTCGAACTGGCCCATGTTCTCCGTGTTGATGCGGAAGTAGGCCTGCAGCGGAACGTCGACCTTCACGCCCTTGGGCACGTAGATGAACGATCCGCCCGACCAGACAGAGCTGTTCAGCGCGGCGTACTTGTTATCGCCCGAAGGGATGATGGTGCCGAAGTACTCCTTGACGAGGTCTTCGTGCTCGGCGAGCGCCTGGTCCATACCGACGAAGATCACGCCCAGCTTCTCCAGGTCTTCGCGGATGTTGTGGTACACGACCTCGGAGTCGTACTGCGCGCCCACCCCGGCGAGGAACTTCTTCTCCGCCTCGGGGATGCCCAGCTTGTCGAACGTATTCCGGATGTAATCGGGCACGTCGTCCCAGGAACGCTCGTCCCGATCGGTCGCGCGCACGAAGTAGTGGATGTTGTCGAAGTCGATCGTATCGAGGAGGTCCGTGGCCCAGGGCGGGTTCTCCATCTCGTTGAAGCGCTCAAGCGCGTCCAGACGGTAGTCCCGCATCCACTGCGGCTCGTCCTTCATCTCCGAGATCATCGAGACGATCTCGGGGGTGAGGCCCTTGTTCGCCTTGAAGAGCGCCTCTTCGTCGTCGTGGAAGCCCCACTTGTAGCCGTCTTCGCGGACCAGTTGCGGTGTGGCGGTCATTGGTCGTCTCCCTCTCAGGCCGTCGAGGCGGCCGCTTCGATGGCGTCGTACCCGTTCGCCTCGAGCTCTTCGGCGAGCTCGGGGCCGCCCGAGCGCACGATGCGCCCGTCGATCAGCACGTGTACGAACTGTGGCTTGATGTAGTTGAGCAGCCGCTGGTAGTGCGTGATCAGCAGCAGGCCCATGTTCTCGTTCATGATCGCATTCACGCCATCCGCGACCGTTCGCAGGGCGTCGATATCGAGCCCCGAGTCCGTCTCGTCCAGCACCGCCATGCGCGGCTGTAGCATCGCAAGCTGCAGCATTTCGGCGCGCTTCTTCTCGCCCCCGCTGAACCCGTCGTTCAGGTAGCGGCGAGCAAAGTCGCGGTCCACCTTCAACAGCTCCATCTGCGCGAACAGCTCCTCGCGGAATTCGCGTACGGGAATGTCCTCGCCGCGGACGGCGTTGACCGCCTGCCGCAGGAAGTTCACGACCGTCACGCCCGGTACCGCTATGGGGTACTGGAAGGCGAGAAAGAGGCCGCGCCGCGCGCGCTCGTCCGGGGCCATCCCGGCCAGCGTCTGGCCGAGGAATCGGACCTCGCCGCCGGTGACGGCGTAGCGAGGATTGCCCATGAGCGCATTCGCCAGCGTGCTCTTGCCGGAGCCGTTCGGCCCCATGATGGCGTGCACTTCGCCCTGCCGAACCGTCAGGTTCAGCCCCTTGAGGATCTCCTTGCCCGCCACGTCGGCGCGCAGGGCATCGATTTCGAGAAGCGGTGCTTCGGTCATGCGTTCCCTTCGGTGGCGTCGCTCACGGCGACGCCTTCTTGTTCCCCGGGCGCCGCTTGCGGCGGCCCCTCATGGTCGTCAGTCATCTGAACGAGGTACTCACAGACGGGGGAGCCGTCCACGATACGCTCGATCTGCTCAACGTCACTGCCGAGCAGCAGGCTGATCGCCTGCCGGTCGGCCTCGCAGGGCAGCCGCGAGAGTTCGGCCGCCTGCGGATACGGGCAGGTGGAGTTGAGGAGGTGGAAGCCGTCCGCCTCCGCCCGCCACGTCTCCAGGATGCCCTCGCTGCGAAGGCTCTCGGTCACGTGCTCCACGCGGTCCTCGCCCTCGGCGAACCCCGCCACTTCGTCCCGGTGCCGCTCCGCGAGCGAGGTCGCGACGCCCGTCGCAACGGCCTCGTCGATGTGCTCCTTGCCCAGCCACCCCAGCACGCGCCCGAACAGGTCCGCGTACGCGGGCGGCGCTTCGCCGCTCCCCTTCTGCGTGGGGTACCAGCTCAGGAAGGGCCGGCCCGTCGCCTGCTTCACGGGACGCGATTCGATCAGCCCGTCGGCGCGCAGATGGTCGAGGTGGCGGCGGATCGCCGCGGCTTTCACACCCAGCGCCTCCGCCAGCTCCTCCACGCGCGCGCCGTGGTGTTCGAGAACATGCTCGAACACGCGCTCCCGTGTTCCGTGCAGGTGCGGTTCCATGCATCGATCGTAGGCGAGACGGCCTTCACACACAACCTTTTTCGATCATTTTGTAGCGAAAGTCCCGGAGCTGGCTCTGCGGATACACTGATCCCCATGCGGAGGCTCGTTTTTCTCCTCCTCGTTCCATTGCTGGCGCTCGTTGCCTGCGGTGGTGACGACGTTGCACCAGCCCCTGCCACCACTGCCCCGACCGAAGAAATGACTGCCGCTACGGACCCACCGGAAACCCCCGAGTCCGCCACTGCCACGCCCTCCCCCGAGGCCACCCGCCCCGTCCCCTGCACCGCCCCGCCCGCCACCGCCACCGCCCCCGACTGGCCCCATCCCAACTACGACCCCATGGGCAGTCGTGCGACCTTCACCTCGACCATCACCTCCGGGAACGTCGGCAGCCTCAAGGAAGTGTGGCGCTACGAGCTCCCCTCCGGAGGCGCGTTCGGCATTGTCGCGACGACCCCCATCGTCGTCGGCAACACCGTCTACCTCGGAGACCTCCAGACCAACATCCACGCCATTGACCTCCAGTCCGGTAACCGCCGCTGGGTCGTCGACAACGAGCAGTGGGTCTACGGGCCCAGCGGCGTGGCCGTCAGCGGGGGCTGCGTCTTCTCCAACCTCGGCGGCCACTCCGTCGCCGCCTACCGCGCCCTCGACGGCGAACTCGTCTGGGACACCAATATCCTCGCGAACGGCGGCGCCGTGAACTTCCAGCCGCTGGTCGTCGGGGGAACCGTCTTCGCCGCCACCAGCTCCCTCTCCCAGCCTGGCGCCCGCGGAACCCTCTACGCCCTCGACCCCTCGACCGGCGAGGTCCGCTGGTCCTTCAACACGATCGTCTCCGAAGACGTCTGGGGGAACCCGAAGATCAACAGCGGCGGCGGCGCCTGGTACCCGCCTTCCCTCGACCTCGAGGCGGGCGTCTCCTACTGGGGCACCTCCAACCCCTACCCCTACCCCGGCGTCCCCGGCTACCCCAACGGCACGAGCCGCCCCGGCGACAACCGCTGGACCGACTCCATCCTCGCCGTCGACATTGCCACCGGTGAGCTGCGCTGGGGCGTGCAGCACATCCCCCACGACATCTTCGACCGCGACGCCGTCCTTACCGGCATCGCCACCCTCAAGGACGGCAGCCAGGTCATCATCAGCACCGGTAAGCTCGGCTGCGTCATCGGTCTCGACCCCGACGGCGCCGTCCTCTGGGACACGCCCGTCGGCATCCACCAGAACGACGACCTCACCGAGTTCGAGGGCGAGATCGAGGTGCTCCCCGGCAACGCCGGCGGCGTCGTGACGCCCATCGCCGTCGCCGAGGGCATCGTCTACGTCTCCGTCGTGAACGCCCCCACCACCTACAAGCCCGACGTGCCCGAGGGCACGGGCACCAGTCTCGGCGTTCATCCCAGCCAGCTCGTCGCCATCGACGCGAGCAACGGCGAGATCATCTGGGACACCGAACTCCCCGGCGACAGCTTCGGCGGCGCGACCGTCGTCAACGACCTCGTGTTCACCTCCGTCATCACCGGCGTCATCCTCGCCCTCGACCGCGAGACAGGCGAGATCGTCTGGGGCCACCAGGCCGCGGGGGGCATCAACGGCTGGCCCGCCGTCGCCGGCGATACCATCCTCATCCCCGTCGGCTTCGGCGACCCCGGCTTCCTCCTCGCCCTCAGGCTCCCGTAGCGTTGACTTGGAAGGACGGACCCATGCAGGCTCCTCGAGCAGTCACGGTGTCTGTATTGGCGGCTCACGCGCTGGCTTGGGCAGCGGCCGTAGGTTTGGTTTTCGCGCCTGTCTACAGTGGTTCCTATGCATACGGCTCGACGGAACGTAGGACTACGCTCGTTGACCACGGTGATCCGGCAGCTGTTATCACTTTGCTGCTCTTCCCGGTGGCTTTGACTGTTCCAGCAGTAGCGGCGGTTCTGTTGGTCCGCAAATGGCAGTGGTTACGCCAGGTCGTGCTCTGGGGATCAGCCATCGTGTTCCTGGGCCTGTGCCTCCTGACGGGGTTCACCATTGGTCTGTTCTTTGTGCCAGCAGCACTGGCACTCTTCGTTACGGCTGGGCTCGACCTTGCCCCACCGGAGAATGTGTCTTGAGACCAAGACATTGCTCTGAGCTGTCCCCTCAGGCTTCCGCGCTGAGCTCCCCTAGCAGGGTGCTGAAAAAGTCCCGAGCTGGGAGCATGGGGGAATACGGAGGTTCCCCATGCGCGGTGAGCGAGAGCGACAGGCCACGATCATGCTGGCGGTGACGCCGGAGGCGTTCGTCCCGAACGACCATCCCCTGCGGCGCATCAAGCCGCTGGTGGACGAGTGTCTGGCGCGGCTGTCGCCGCGCTTCGAGGAGATGTACGCGAAGCGGGGGCGTCCCTCGATCCCGCCCGAGCACCTGCTCAAGGGGAGTCTCCTGATCGCGCTCTTCTCGGTGCGCAGCGAGCGCCAGTTCTGCGAGCAGCTGCGCTACAACCTGCTCTTCAAGTGGTTCCTCGACCTCAACGTCGAGGACGAGCCCTTCAACGCCACGACCTTCTCCAAGAACCGCGAGCGCCTGCTGGAGGCGGAGGTGGCGCGCGCCTTCTTCAGCGAGGTGGTGGGCGAGGCGGGCCGCCGGCGGCTCCTCTCGGAGGAGCACTTCAGCGTGGACGGGACGCTCCTGGAGGCGTGGGCCTCGCTCAAGAGCTACCGTCCGCGGGACGAGCAGGAGCCGCCCGCAACGCCGGGGGCAGGTGGGCGCAACGCGGAGGTGGACTTCCGGGGGCAGCGTCGCAGCCGCGAGACGCACGTGTCACGCACAGACGCCGAGGCGCGGCTCTACCGCAAGGGAGCGCAGCAGGAGGCGAAGCTGAGCTACCTGGGGCACGTCCTCAGCGAGAACCGTCACGGGCTGGTGGTGGACGTCGAGTTGAGCGAGGCGAACGGCTACGGCGAGCGCGAGGCGGCCCTTCAGATGCTGGAGCGGAGCGTACGCGGTCGCGCCACGCTGGGGGCGGACCGGGGCTACGACACGCGCGACTTCGTGGCGGCGGTACGCGCCCGCGGGGTGACGCCGCACGTGGCCCGCAACGACCGTGGCCGTCGCAGCGCCATCGACGGGCGCACGACGCGGCACGCCGGCTACGGACAGAGCCTCAGACGGCGCAAGCTGGTGGAGGAGGTCTTCGGCTGGCTGAAGACGGTGGGCGGTGGGCGCAAGCTGCGCTACCTGGGACGGCGGCGCAACCGCGCCTGGCTGGAGCTAACCGCAGCGGCTTACAACCTCGTGCGCATCTCGCGGCTGGAGCCTGTGCCCCTGTAGGAGCAGTGCCCTCTCCCGCTCATCCGGCGCTCTGAGAGGCGCCCGGAGGAGCGGGAGAGGGCAGTCCGAAGCCCCTGAAACCCGCCCCGAAACGCGCCGACAGCGCCGAGCAGGCCTGCCCGCTCCGCCCGAGGCCGTTTCTTCAGCACCCTGCTAGCGCCTCCTCCCAGCACGGCCCCACCCGCTCCCACGCGAACCGCTCCGCCGATTCCCGCAGCGCCTCCCGATCCCCATCGCTCCCCGCCGAACGGATGGCCTCCCGCGTGAGCGCCAGCAACTCCGCCTCCGTCTCGTACAGACAGCGCTCCTGCAGCGACTCCGGCACGAGCGCGGGGTAGTTGTAGCGATGCGGCGCGATCGGCAGGCACCCGCAGTACATCGCCTCGACCGTCGAGATGCCGAAGAACTCGTGCCGCGTGCTGCTGATGCTGATATCCGCCTCCCACAGCAGCCGCGCGTACCCCTCCCTCCCCGCAACCGGCCCGAACTGCACCAGCCGATTCCCCAGCCGCTCCGGCAGCTCCAGCATCGCCTCGCTCGGGTTGTCCCCCCGCTCCCCCGCCACCGCCACGCGGAAGTTGAGCCCCTCCTCCGCCAGCGCCGTCACCGTCCGCACGAACCCCTCCGGCGACTTGTCGAACTCCCAGCGGTGGTTCCACAGGATCAGCGGGCTGCCCTCCGACCGCCGCTCCGCCGCCCCCTCCCCCAGCGACGCCAGGTCGACCCCCACCGGCAGCACCGAACTCTTCCCCCGGATCGACTCAATCCCTGCCCTCGTCAACCAGTTGTTCGGCTGACGCTCAAGCTCCTCCAGCGCCCCCAGGAAGTCGGCGCGGTGGTACTCCGAGTTGAATGCCACCCGATCCGCCGCCAGCGCCGACAGGTAGTTGATCTGCCCGAACCACGAATTCAGCTTCGTCCCCCGCAGCCGCGGATACGTGAGCTGGTTCTCGTGCATGAACAGCAGCACCGGGACGCGCTCGAACCGCGGCCGCGTCAGCGCCAGGAACGCCGCCAAGTCCAGCATGTCCGACACCAGCAGGAAGTCGAACTCCCCCGCAACCTCCCCCACCCGCTCCGCCAGCAACTGCGCCCCCAGACGCATCCGCCGCCGCCACTCCCGCCCCGGCAGCGTCAGCAACTCGAAGTCGTGCCCCCCATGCGCCACCAGCCCCTCCGCGAACGCGCGGTGGCTCCCCCCAAAGAACGGCTCAACGAACAACCCACGCGCCATGCCGAGAGGCTACAGGTTCACTCTGATGCCTTCGCGGAAGGAGCTGGGCAATGTTGCGTAGGCGACCAGGCTGCTTGTTCATGCCATGGGGGACTTGTTGGGGGTGACAAGGTACGCAGCCAACCCCATACTGTCCGTATCATGTGCTGGCGTGGGAGACATGGGGACTTTTGAGATTCAGGTTCGTGTTACCAACCCCATGGGTGGGGACTACGAGAAGGCCACGATGACCGTGGACACCGGGTCATCGTACTCAAAGCTGCCCAGTTCCATCCTGGACAAGCTCGGCATCGAACCTGAGGAGCAGCCATATTCGGTCGTTTTGGCCGATGACACGACCCGAGAATACTCGATTGGCCAGGCTTCATTTGAAATTGCGGGCCGGGCACGCACGTCCCCCGTCCTTTTTGGGGAGGAAGGGGTGGCTCTCCTGGGAGCGACCTCCCTTCAGGCCCTTGGCCTGATACCCGACACGCAGCGCCACGAGTTGGTTGATACCAAGCTCTTGATGGTCGGAATGAGAAGCGCCGACAACTTTGCGAAGGGCAACCCAATCTGAGTGAGTTGGCGATGAGGCCAGCGTAGCGCAGCCCCTACAGATCCCCGCGCTCCGCGATCTTCTCGACGATCTCCAGCAGCTCGCGGTCGCTTTCGTTCACTTCCTTATACTGCGAGACGCAGTACCCGCCGTACTTCTCCACCAGGAACCAGTCGTCGTCGATGATCAGGTCGGGCGTCGGCTCCACCCGCGGATGCTTGTCGAAGCAGCCGTCGACCCACTCCGAGAGGCCGTGATTCGCCACCGTCCGCTCGCTGTACTGCTGCCCGCCCGCCGACCACACGTAGACGCTGTGTCCCGCGTCCTTCAGCCGCTCCATCGCCTCGTGTGTGCCCGGACGCAGGTCGCTGCTGTCCTTGGTGGTATAGACCAGCGTGTGGTCCACGTCGAAGTAGACGTTCAGGGAACGCGGCGCCTCGCTCATGCGGGCTGTCATGCCTCGGCGATCGTCAGGCCCCACACCGGCCGGTAACGCCACGTGCGGATGCCCTTGTAGCTGATGCCGTGCGTGCGGCAGAGGCGCTTCGCCTCCTGCACCCGCCCCGCGGGCACGTAGAGGACCAGTTCGCCCATCTTCGAGTAGGGCAGCCAGCACTTCTCCGCCTGCTCGTCCGTGACTGTGTCGGCCGTTTCGACCTGCGCCAGGATTTCGAGCCACTGCCCCGGCCGTCGCACGACCACGATGTCCGGGTAGAGCGGCGCCCCCTCCCACTCCCCCACCGAGATCGACGGTTCGGGGTCGTTCAGGAGCGTCTCCAGTTCGGGGTGCTCCTCGCTCGGGAAGGGGAAGCGCGACTGCGCGATCTCCGCGACAGTGGCGGTATGACGCTGGTCTCGCAGGTACTTGACCGGCACAGCGGCTCCTTACTCGATGATCACGAGGGTCTGGCCCTCGGATACCTGGTCGCCCTCGTTCACCGGCACTTCTTTGACCGTGCCGTCCTTGGGCGCGTTGATCTCGTTCTCCATCTTCATCGCTTCGAGCACGATCAGTAGCTGACCCGCCTCGACGGCGTCGCCAACCTTCACCTCGACCCGCAGCACCTTACCCGATAGCTGGGCCGCGATGCCGCCCGGTACGTTCGAGCGCGTGGGAGCAGCGGTGGCAGCCGCGCTCGACGCCCTCGCCGCCGGCCGTGCCGGACCGCCGCCCAGCCGCCCTTCGAACTCGAGCGTGAAGGGACGGTGGTCGACCTCGATCGCCATGCCCGATTCGCGTTCGCCCTCCGCCGGCAGCGCCACGCGGTAGCTCACGCTGCCCGCCGTGACCGTGTCGTAGGCGTCGCCGCGCGCGATCTTGACCGGGAACTCCTGCCCGTCGACGACAACCGTGTCGCCGCGCACTTCGACCTTGTAGGAACGTCCGCCGATCGTGACTGTCGCCATCGCTACCGCATCTGCCGCATGCGCCCGAATTGGCGCCACTCGGCGCCCGCGCCGTTCGCGCTCGGGGAGGCTGGGGCGGGATGGGCGCCGTTCTGCGGGCGGTCGACGACCGCCATCGCGCCGATAACGGCGGCCACCAGCTCGCGTTCGGGACCGCCGCCTTCGCGCCGCCACTCCAGGAACTTCTTTGCCGGCTGCGGGAACATCACGTACGAGAGCACGTCCTCCGGAGTCTCGGCGAGGTCGCCGATCTCCTCCTTCGCGCGCTCCAGCTCCGGTTCGAGGTCGTCCGCGGGACGGTGGGTGACCTGCTCCTCGTCGCCAAGTAACTGCTTCAGCACGTCCTCGGCGATCGGCTCGGCGGTCGCGCCGTAGAGCCCCTGCGCGAGGTTGCGCGTCTCCTTCGTCACGACGCCGTAGCGCTTCCCCGTGAGCACGTTCAGCACGGCCTGCGAGCCCACGATCTGCGAGCTCGGCGTCACCAGCGGCGGGAAGCCGAGGTCCGCGCGCACGCGTGCGTTCTCCTCCAGCACCTCGCCCAGCTTCGCTTCCTGGCCCTGGTCCCGCAGCTGCCCCACCAGATTCGAGATCATGCCCCCCGGCACCTGGTGCCGGAGCACGCCCGCGTCGACGCCGAGCAGGTTGCTCTCGTGCTTCCAGTAGCGCTTGCGAACGCCGCCGAAGTACTCCGCCGTCTCCACCAGGTCGTCGAGCTCGATGCCCGTTGCGTGTTCGCCGTCTTCTCGGAGCGCCGCCACGAGCGTCTCCGTGGCCGGCTGCGAGGTGCCCCCCGCGAGCGGGCTGATGGCGGTATCGATGGCGTCTGCGCCGGCGCGAATGGCCAGCAGGTAGGCCATCTCCGAGTAGCCGGACGTGTCGTGGCAGTGCAGCTGCAGCGGAACGTCGGGATGGTCGCCCTTGATGCGCGTCACGAGGCGCTCGGCCATCACCGGGCTCAGCAGTCCCGCCATGTCCTTGATGCAGAGCGAGTCCGCCCCCATCTCGACCAGCCGGTTGGCGAGCGAGCCGAAGCTCTCGACGGTGTGTACCGGGCTGGTCGTGTAGCAGAGCGTTCCCTGCACGTGACCGCCCGCGCGCTTCACGCCCTCGAAGGCGGTCTCAAGGTTCCGGGTGTCGTTCAGGGCATCGAAGATGCGGAAGATGTCCATGCCGTTCTCGACGGCGCGCTCGCAGAATTCGAGCACCACATCGTCGGCGTAGTGGCGGTAGCCGACCGCGTTCTGGCCGCGCAGAAGCATCTGCGTGGGCGTGTTCTTCAGGCGGCTCTTCACCTCGCGCAGGCGCTCCCACGGGTCTTCCAGCAGGAATCGCATGGCCGTGTCAAAGGTGGCGCCGCCCCAGCACTCGATGCTGCCGTAGCCGATGGCGTCCATCCGCTCGAGGGCGGGGATCATGTCTTCCGTGCGCATGCGAGTGGCCAGCAGCGACTGATGCCCGTCGCGAATGGCGGTCTCAGTTATGCGTACCTGGCCCATGCTTGGCGAAGTCCCTCGCGGCGGCTCGCGGCTCTCCGTGAACCGTATCACAAGCCCGCCCTACGGCCAGCAATTTCGCCCTCCCGTCCGTTTCCCTACAGCGGGATGTTGCCGTGCTTCTTCGGCGGGTTGCGATCGGCCTTGTTCCGCAGCATCTCCAGCGCCGTCACGATCTTGCCCCGCGTCTCCCGAGGGTCGATCACGTCGTCCACGAAGCCCCGGCCCGCGGGGATGTACGGGTTCCCGAAGCGCACGCGGAAGTCCTCCGCCAGCTCGTTGCGCTTCGCCTCCGGATCGTCTGCGGCGGCGATCTCGCGCCGGTTGATGATGCCCACCGCCTGCTCTGGACCCATCACCGCCACCTCCGCCGCCGGCCAGGCGAAGTTCATGTCGCCCCGCAGGTGCTTGCTCGACATGACCAGGTAGGCCCCGCCGTACGCCTTGCGCAGCACGACCGCGATCTTCGGCACGGTCGCCTCGCTGTAGGCGAACAGCAGCTTCGCCCCGTGCGTGATGATGCCCCCGTGCTCCTGCGAGGAGCCCGGCAGGTACCCGGGGATGTCGACGAGCGTGACGATGGGGATGTTGAAGCAGTCGCAGGTGCGCACGAAGCGCGCCGCCTTGCGGCTCCCCTCGATGTCGAGCACGCCCGCCAGGTGCATCGGCTGGTTCCCCACGAACCCGACCGTCTGCCCCCCCATGCGTGCGAATCCGACCACCACGTTCTGCGCGAAGCGCTCGTGTACTTCGAGGAAGTCCCCGTCGTCGACGATGCGGTAGATGATCTCGCGCACGTCATAGGGACGGTTTGGCTCGTCCGGCACGATGGTCAGCAACTCCTCGTCCGGCATGTGCGTGGGATGCTCGGTGGGAATGAAAGGCGCGTCCTCGGCGTTGTTCGAGGGCAGGAACGAGAGCAGGCGGCGAACCTCCGAGAGCGTTTCCTCCTCGCCCTCGATGGCGAAGTGGGCCACGCCCGTGCGGCTCGCGTGGACGTTGGCGCCGCCAAGCGTCTCGTGGTCGATCTCCTCGCCCGTAACGTTGCGGATGACGTCCGGCCCGGTGATGTACATCTGCCCGGTGCCCGCGGTCATGAAGATGAAGTCCGTGATCGCCGGGCTGTAGACGGCGCCGCCCGCGCAGGGCCCCATGATCACGCTGATCTGGGGAATCACGCCGCTCGCCAGTGTGTTCATCGCGAACATCTCGCCGAAACCGCGCAGGCTCTCGGGCCCGTCCTGGATGCGCGCCCCGCCGGAGTCCTGGATTCCGATGACGGGCGCGCCCGTCATCAGGGCGAGGTCCATCACCTTCAGGATCTTCTCGCCCACGGTTTCGCTCAGCGAACCGCCGGAGACGGTGAAGTCGTAGGAGAACAGGTAGACGGGGCGTCCGTCGATCTGGCCCCACCCGGTCACGACCGCCTCGGGACCGCGATCCGCCCCGCGGGGCCGCACGAGCGCGTCGATCTCCTCGAACGCGCCCTCGTCGAGCAGGAGCTCGATACGCTCCCGCGCGGTGAGCTTGCCGCGCCCGTGCTGGGCCTCGACGCGCTTGGGGCCTCCGCCCGCCCGCGCCTCTTCCTTGCGTTCAGTCAGCTCCGCGAGCTGCTCCTGCACGGTCTTCGTCATCGCTCTCTCCTTCGGGCGCTATGCCCGCGGAAGCGTGGCGCTTCCGGTCGGTGGCGCGACGCGTTCGCGCGAGTGATCAGTGATGGCTGGTGGAGACAGGGGGAGTCGAACCCCCGACCTCAGCATTGCGAACGCTGCGCTCTCCCAACTGAGCTATGTCCCCACAGGCTGCCGCGATCGTAGGGACGCCCCTCTGGGGGCGTCAAATGGCATACGTGGTGAGGGTGGTCCGCGCTCACCAATAACCGGCCACCGATCACCGGTGACAAGGGGCTAGCAGGAGGGGGGAGTCGAACCTCAGCGGCGGCGGGAGGAGCCTCGACCGATGCGGTAGCTCGTCTCGCCCGTGAACTGGCGCTCTTCGCCGCACTTCTTGCAGCGCCCGAAGGTGAGCTCGCCTCTTGGTGGGTCTAGTACCCAGTGGTGGACACAGCTACCGACTACTTGAAGCGACTCGGCCTTCGCCATCGCCATTCCCCCTCGACTGAGTCTCGGCGCACAACCCGGGATACACCCCACCCCGTTAAGGCCACGTGCCTGTAGACGCTTTGGAGTCTAGCGGGCGCGAGGAGCCCTTTCAACGGCTTTATGACGATTCGTCACGAAGTGATAGCGTATCCGTGATACGAAGCACCCCCCCAGCGACATCGATCTCTTCCACAACGGAGGCGATCGCCGGTATGAGGGTCTCCCCTGAAGGCCCGTCGACGACATAAACGTCGTTCGCGCCCGTGCTCAGAACTTCGCTCACCCGCCCCAGGCTCTTCCCATCCTCCGTTACCACCTCCAGCCCGACGATCTCGTACACGAGATGCGCGTCCGGCTCCCGCACGAGGTCCGCTTCCGCCACCTCGAGGAGCGCCCCACGCGCGTCGTCGACGTCGCTGCGGCGGCCCAGACCCTCTAGCCGTACGAGTACCTGTCCCTTGTCCCAGCGGACGCGCTCGATGACGTAGCGCTGCCCACGCAGGTAGACCTCCTGGTCCGGTTGCAGGTTCGGGAGGTTCGGGTTGAAAGGCGCAACGCGCAGCTCGCCGGCGTTGCCATGCGGCCGCAGGACGCGACCGACCGCAACGAAGCCCTCGCGGGGCTCAGGGGGACCGCCTGGACTAGGAGGGGGAGGGGGCGCCGCGCTCGCGGTCAGTCCCCGATCTCAAGGCCGACGCGCGCATCCTCGCGGATGGCCGCCACCTTTATCAGCGAACGCATCGCCGTTGCGATTCGCCCGTCGCGACCAATCACGCGCCCGATGTCGTCCTCGGCCACGTCCAGGTGCACGATGATGCGCCCGTGGTCGTCGTGTTCCGTCACCTGAACCTCGTCCGGTTCGTCCACGAGCGACTTGGCGATGTACTCGATCAGATTGCCCATCATTGAGGCCATGGTTAGCTCTCCGCGCTTTCGCTGGCGAGGGCAGGCTCAGCCGCCGCCTCGGTAGGGGCTTCAGCTTCCGCCTCGGCCGCTTCCTCGGCGGGCGCTTCTGCCTCGGTCTCTGCGGGCGTCTCTGCCCCGGTCTCTGCGGGAGCCTCCGCGGCGGGAGCGGCTTCAGCGACAACCCCGCCGTCGATGATGCCCGCACGCTTCAGGATCTTCTCCGCTGCCTCCGAGGGCTGCGCGCCCTTCGAGAGCCAATCGCGGGCGCGATCGGCGTTCAGGTTGGAGGCGGGCGGGGTGGCATGAGGGTCATAGGCCCCCAGCGACTCGATGAACGCGCCATCGCGCGGAGCCCGCTGATCAGCGACTACCATGCGGTAGGTCGCATGACCTTTCTTCCCAACCCGTCGCAGCCTGATACGAAGCACTCGCCGTCCCTCTCGTTTTTCGCTGCTCGGGATGCTACCGCAAGCCCCGCCTACATGCCCGCTAGCGCAGCCCCGGGATCGCGGGCATGCGGCCCGTGCTGATCTGCTTCGCTAGCTTGCGCGCCTCGAAGAACTGCTTCAGCAGCCGGTTCACGTCCGCCGGCATCGTGCCGCTCCCCTGCGCGACTCGCCGCCGCCGCTTCCCGTCGATGCGGTCCGGGTGACGCCGCTCCCAGGCGGTCATCGAGAGCACGATCGCCTCGGCGTGGCCAAAATACGAGTCGTCCAGCGAGTCCACGTTTAGCTGCGACTTGATCGAGTTGAACCCCGGCAGCATCTGCACGAGCTGCCCGATCGGCCCCATCTCCCGCACCTGCCGCAGTTGGTCGACGAAGTCCTGCAGGTCGAAGGAGCCAGACTTCAATTTCTCGTTGAAGCGCTCCGTGTCCTCGTCGCCGATCGTCGCCTTGGCCTTGTCGATCAGGCTGAGCATGTCGCCCATCCCGAGGATGCGCCCCGCCAGCCGGTCCGGGTGGAACGGTTCGAGCTCGTCCGTGCGCTCCCCCACGCCGATGAACTTGACCGGCACGCCCAGCACCGACTGGATACTCAGCGCCGCCCCGCCTCGCGCGTCCCCGTCGAGCTTGGTCAGGACCACGCCCGTGATCTCGACCTGCTCGTGGAACTCCTTGGCCGCCGTCACCGCGTCCTGCCCGGCCATGGCGTCCGCCACGAATAGCACCTCGACGGGGTCGAGCTGCTTCCGCAGGTCCGCCACCTCGGCCATCATCGTCTCGTCGACGTGCAGCCGGCCGGCCGTATCGACCAGTACGTGGGTCACGCCCGCCCGCCGCGCTTTCTCCATGCCCCGCGCCGCGATATCCCCCGGTTTTGCCTTCGTGCCCTCCTCGTAGACGGGCACGTCGATGCTCTTCGCGAGTGTCACCAGCTGCTCGACTGCCGCGGGCCGGTAGATATCGCAGGCGATGAGGAAGGGGCGCTTGCCGTCGCTCTTCAGGCGTGCCGCGAGCTTCGCCGCCGTCGTCGTCTTGCCGGAGCCCTGCAATCCCACCAGCAGGATGACCGAGGGCGGTCGCGAGGCGATCGCCAACTCCGTCGCCTCCCCGCCGAGGATGGCGGTCAGCTCGCGGTTGACGATGTCGATGACCTGCTGCGCGGGCGTGAGGCTCTTGAGCACGTCCGCGCCCAGCGCCTGCTCCCGCACGCGCGAGGTGAACTGCCGCACCACGCGGAAGTTCACGTCCGCTTCGAGCATGGCCAGTCGCACATCCCGCAGGACCTTGTCGAGGTCCTCCTCGGTCACGATGCCGCGGCCGCCGAAGCGCTGGAACGCCTCCTGCAGCTTCTCCGTGAGGGCGTCGAACATGGCCCTGAGTGTACGCCAGGGAGGCGAAAGCTAGAGGCCGCGCTCCACGAGCATCGCGCTCAGGTCGCTCAGGCGGCAGGCGTAGCCCCACTCGTTGTCGTACCAGGCCGCCACCTTCACGAGATTGCCCCCGACGACGTTGGTCGAACGCCCATCGACGATGCTCGATCGCTCGTCGCCCTTCAGGTCCATCGAGACGACCGGGTCATGCGTGATCCCGAGGATGCCCTTCATCTGCTCGCTGGCCATCTCCGCGACCGTCGCGTTCACCTCTTCCTTCGAGGTGTCCTTCTCCGTCAGGGCGACGATCTCGACGATCGAGACCGTGGGTGTGGGCACCCGATAGGCCAGCCCGTCGAGCTTGCCCTCAACCTCGGGAATCACCAGCCGCAGCGCCCGCGCCGCGCCCGTCGAGGTTGGCACGATGTTGAGCGGTCCCGAGCGCATCTCGCGCGGGTCGCCCCCGCCCGCCTGGTCGAGGATCTTCTGCGAGCTGGTGTAGCTGTGCACCGTCGTCATCTGGCCCTTCACGAGCCCGAAGTTGTCGACCAGCATCTTCACCACCGGCGCGAGCCCGTTCGTCGTGCAGCTCGCATTCGAGATGACGTGGTGCTGCGCCGGGTCGTAGCGCTCGTCGTTCACGCCGAGCACGATCGTCAGGTCCTCGTTCTTCGCGGGCGCGCTGATGATCACCTTCTTGACCCCGTCGCGCCGGTGCGCCGCCGCCTTTGTCGCGTCCGTGAAAAAGCCCGTCGACTCGATCACGATCTCGACTCCAGCCGAGCCCCAGGGAATCTGCCCCGGATCGCGCTCGCTGAAGACCGTCACGACCCGACCGTCGACGGCGATGCCTTCTTCCGTCGCGCGCACGTCGCGGTCCCAGGGACCGTAGTTGCTGTCGTATTTCAGCAGGGTGGCGTTCGTCTCGGTGTCGACAAGGTCGTTGATCGCGACCACCTCGAGCGTGTCGCCATGCCGCTCGCTGATCGCCTTGAAAACCTGCCTGCCGATTCGTCCGAAGCCGTTGATTCCGATCCTGGTAACCACCGTGTACCCCGCCTGTGTTGAGAAGGTGGGAGAAGCCTATCCCCCGTCTGGCTGGAGCGATAGCCCGACCGCCTTGAGCCCCCACAGCAGGATTTTCGTCACGTCCATGGGCGCCGCCGGCCCCGCTCCGCCCTCCCCCGCCGCCGGCGACCACGCCGCCCGCAGCGCCACCAACCCCAGCCTTCCCGCCTCCTCGATGTCGCGCGTTTCCGCCCCCACGAACAGGCACGCGCCAGCCTCCCGCCTGAAGTAGGCGAGGCAGTCCGATGCGCGCGCCCCCACCTCCCATCCCTGCCCCTCCGGCGTGGCCGAGAGCACCGTCAGAAAGCGGTCCACGCCCGTCGCCTGCGCCTGCTTGAGCGCGACCGCGTGCGGCAGCCGCGAGATCGCCCCGATCTCGATGCGCGCCCCCCGAATCTCGTCGAGCGCCATGCCCGTGCCGTCGAACACCAGCAGGCGCTTCATCGCGCTCCGCCCCGCGATGCGTTCGCACAGCGCTTCCGCTCGCCTTCGCTCCTCCGGGTCGTCCAGCAGGATCGCGAGGCTGTCGCGCCACGGGCGGCGGTGGTATTCCTCCACCAGCGGATTCGCGTCGATGCGCCGGTTGGCGACGCTCATCAGCGTCTCCTCCAGCGTGTAGCGCCAGGCCGGGCGGCTATCGATGAGTGTCTCGTCGAGGTCGAAGATGACCGCCCGGTAGGCGGGCTCGAACGAGCGCCGCGATGGCACGGCGCCTAGGCGCTGCCCGTGAGAGCGGCGAGGGCGGCCTCGTACTCGGCCGGCGTGTTCAGGTCGAGCAGGCAGCGCTCGTCGCTGGGCACGTCCACGATCTCCTTCGTGTGCCCCGCGAGCACGCCCCGCAGACCCTCCCGCTCATCGGTGGCGGCGATCAGTTCGCCCAACAGCCGTCCCGCCAGCACGACCGGATGCCCGTGATGGTCGTCGTGGACTGGTCGCGTTGCGGCCGCCGCCGGTGTGTGTGCCTCGATGACGGCGCCAATGAGGTCCGCCGGCCGGGGCTGGTCGACGTTCAGAAGCACGATTGCGGAGGCCTCGCGGTCGACCGCCTTCGCCCCCGCCCGCAGCGACCCCGCCCGCCCCAGCTGGTAGACCGGGTTCAGCACGCTCCGGTACGTGAGGCCGTGCAGCTTCCGGTGGATGTCGTCGGCGCGGTAGCCCAGGACCACCACCACCTCGTCAACACCTGCCTCCTGGAGCTGCCGAATCTGGTAGCAAATCAGGGGTTCCCCGCCCCAGTCGAGAAGCGCCTTCGGCTCGCCCATGCGGGTGGACATGCCCGCCGCGAGGAGGATGCTCGAGATCATGCTGGCTCCCGCCTGTCTACGTGCCCGCAGTCTAGGCGTGGCGTGGGGTTCGGGCGAACGCCGCTACTCCGGCGCGACCCCCCGCTTGTGCACCACCACATCCCCCTCCACGTGTGCCTGGCAGGCCAGCCGCAGCCGCGGATCTTCGACCGACCGCAGCCCCCGCTGGCGGATCAGGTTCGCGCGCTCGTAGCGCCCCATCGCGCTCAGCCGCCCGACCCCGGAGATGACCTCCATCGCGCAGTTCGTGCACTCGCCCGTCTTCTCGCAACCGATCGGCCAGAAGTAGCCCTGCGCGCAGACGGCGTCCATCACAGTCTCGCCGTGCGGCGCTTCGACCTCGATTCCCAGCGGCTCAACCCGGATTCGCGGCATGAACTCAGCTTAACACCGGCCCCAGGTGGCTTCGCGTTCAGCCCTGCGCCCAGACGCCTTCCACCGGTAGCTCCAGCGAGGCGTCGCTCCAGAACGCCCCGTTCGGCGCAACGCCTGGCTCTGGCGCATGCGGCCCTTCCCGGAGCGCATCGAATGCCTCGCTCAGCGACGTCGCGAACGCGACCGGCGCGCCGATGCCCGCCTCCACCTCCGCCACGGTCATGCTGTCGAGGAAGCGCTCGCCGAAGTAGTCGAGGCTCGTCCTCGGCAACAGCACCAGGTCCGCCTCCGTGCCTGCCAGCGTCCGCACGTAGTCCGCGCCGCTCAGCAGGCCGCTCACGTTCACGCGCTCCCCGAAGAGTGTGTTCGTCACGGGATGCACGCTGGCCTCGATGCCAGTTTCGGCGGCGAACTCCGCCGTCAGGCGCGTCAGCACCGGCCCGATGAGCCTCCCGCACGCGATCGCGACGCGCTTCCCCGCCAGCTCCGGCGCCGGCTTCGCCCGGAGACGCCGACGCAGCCGGGTCCAGTCGTCGAGCAGCGTTCGCACCATGCCGATGCCGTTCTCGTACTGTGGGAAGCCGTCGTAGCGCGCTGCCGCGGGCAGCGGCCGGCCCCCCGCGAGGTAGTACTCGTCCGAGCACTGCACGACGCTGTGCCCATACGCTTCCTCGCACGCGCGCTGGAAGCGCCGGATCATGGTGATCAGCCCGCGCGCGAATTCCCGCTCCGGGGCCACCAGCTCGATCCCATCCCGGTCGCGCGACCACTCCTCCAGCTTCGGACTCGCTCCCACCGGCACCACCGAGACCGTCTGCACGGTCGGATAGAGCTCTGTCAGGTCGCGCAGGGAGCGCTCCAGCGCCTCGCCGTCGTTCACGCCCGGCGTCAGCACGATCTGCGTGTGGCAGCGCAGCCCCAGGTCCCGCAGCCGCTCGAGTTGCTCGACCACGTCCGGCGCGCGCTCGTTCCCGAGCAGCTTCCGCCGCAGCTCCACCTCGGTCGCGTGCACCGACACGTTCAGCGGGCTCAGTCGCTGCTCTTCCAGCCGCGCCCAGTCGTCGTCGGTCAGGTTCGTCAGCGTCACGAAGTTGCCGTGCAGGAAGCTGAGTCGGTAGTCGTCGTCCTTCAGGTAGAGGGGCTTGCGCAGCCCCTTCGGCAGTCCCTTCAGAAAACAGAAGAAGCAAGTGTTGTTGCAGACCTGAACACCGTCCCAGGTGGCGCGCTCGAAGCCCAGCCCGAGGTCCTCGTCCGGGTCCTTCTCGAAGAGCACGATGTCCTCGCTGCCGTCGGCCTTGCGGAAGCGCGCCGTGATCTCGGGCTCGGCGGCGAAGAACTGGTAGTCGACCGCGTCGCGCAGCACGCGCCCGTCGATGGAGACGATCGTGTCGCCCGGCTCGATGCCCGCCTCCTCGGCCAGGGAGCCATGGACGACGGACGCGACGATGCCTCCCTCGGGAGCCTTCACGAGGCCTCTGCCTCGTGCTCGACCCTGAGCGCCTCCAGCTCCTCCCGGATGCGCTCCGTGAGCGCCTCCACCTGTGCGGCCAGCGGTCCCTTCTGGCGCTCGACCGGGAACGGCTTGCCGAAGCGCACGGTCAGGTGTGGGCGGGGGAACAGGTTCTTCCCCAGGACGTTCGTGTTGAAGACGCGGCAGGGCAGGATGGGCGTGTTCGTGCGGAGCGCGATCAGGGCCGTGCCGCCCTGCAGTTCACCCAGGTTGCCGGTCTTGCTGCGTGTCCCCTCCGGGAACATCCCCAGCAGATCCCCGTTCCTCACGACCTCCTCCGCCTGTCGCATCGCCGCGCGATCGGAAGCGCCCCGGTGCAATTTGATCGGATTCCAAGAGACGATGAAGGGCGTGAGGACATACCGGAACAGCTCCTCCTTCGCCATGAAGCGAATGCGCCGCCAGCGGGGGGCCATGGCAATCCCGAGCAGCATCGGGTCCACGTTCCCCAGGTGGCTGGAAGCGAGAATGAGCGCGCCCCGGGGCACGTTCCCTCGGCCCCTGACCGTCCACCGGCACATCCCCAGGAGGATGGCGTACGAGGTCCACACCGACCACCAGTAGAAACACGGCACGTAGATCCGCCACAGGACTCCCCGCAGCGTCTTCACGTCGTCCGCTCCTCGATCGCCGCCATCGCCGCCGCAATCATCGCATCCGCGTCCAGTTCTCCGCTGTCGATCACGA
Source organism: Tepidiformaceae bacterium (assembly GCA_965262975.1). Classification (GTDB taxonomy): domain Bacteria; phylum Chloroflexota; class Dehalococcoidia; order Tepidiformales; family Tepidiformaceae; genus UBA2991. Next base: position 573,739 of record OZ253575.1, read on the forward strand.
TGGCGCCTTCGGGCACGACCAGCGGACTGGCCGCACGCGTGCTGTCGGTCACATCGCGACTGCTGATGTCGCGGCTCGCCTCGCTCGCGCTCTGCTCCCTGCCCCACTCCGACGCCTGCTCCCCGCGACGCTGGGCGCGCACCTCCTCCGATGCCTGCAGGAACAGCTTCACGGGCGCGTCAAGCAGTACCACCGACCCGATGTCGCGCCCCACCAGCACCGACGGTTGCGCCCCGGCGAAGGTGCGCTGCTGCGCGACCAGTACGCGGCGCACCTCCGCAATCGCCGCGTAGTCGCTGACTGCCCCTTCGACCTCCGGCGAGCGAAGCTGGTCCGTCACGTCCTCCCCCGCCAGGTGGACGCGCGCCTCCCGCTCCGCGATCACGAGCCGCAGGCCCCCTTCCCGCGCGAGCTTCACGCAGGCGGCCTCGTCGCTCGCCGGGACTTCCGCCCGCAGCGCCGCCAACGCGATCGCCCGGTACATCAGGCCCGTATCCAGCAGCACATACCCGAACCGCTCGACGAGCGCCCGCGCCAGCGTGCTCTTGCCCGAAGCGGCGGGACCGTCGATGGCGACCAGGCGGGGAGGCCGTGGCTCCACGCTGGGCGTCGCGGCCTGCGGCGAGTCTGCCGCCGCGCTGTCGCGAGGGCTGGCCTCCGCGCTCGGCGTCGGGCCCTGCGGCGAGTCTGTCGCAGCGCTGTCGCGAGGGTTGGTCTCCGCGCTCGGCATCGCGGCCTGCGGCGAGTCTGCCGCCGCGCTGTCGCGAGGGTTGGTCTCCGCGCTCGGCGTCGGGCCCTGTGGCGATTCTGCCGCAGCGCTGTCGCGAGGGTTGGTCTCCGCGCTCGGCGCCGCGCCCTGGGGCGAGTCTGTCGCAGCGCTGTCGCGAGGGCTGGCCTCCGCGCTCGGCGTCGCGGCCTGCGGCGATTCTGCCGCAGCGCTGTCGCGAGGGCTGGCCTCCGCGTTCGGCGTCGCGGCCTGCGGCGAGTCTGCCGCTTCGACGTTGCGAGGGTTGGCCTCCGCCCGCTTGGCCACTTCGTACAGCTCATCCACCTCTTCCGGTGTCAGGTCGCGGCTCTCGCCCAGCGCGAGCGCCCCCAGCGCGAGCGGCCCGATGCGGATGCGCCGCAGCGTTACGACGCGTCTCCCCACGGTCGCGAGCATCCGCCGAATCTCGCGCTTGCGCCCGCCGTGGAGCCCGATCAGCAGCCAGCGAGCATCGGGACGGTTGGGTGAGCCGCTCGGGCTCACCATCTGCACCGAGTCCGCCTTCAGATGCTCGCCCTCGTGCCACACACCGCGCACCAGCTGTTGACGCCCTTTCCGTCCGAGCGCCTGGTCGATGGCGACGAGATACTCCTTCCGTACCTCGTATCGGGGATGCGTCAGCAGGTCCGTAAGCGCGCCGTCGTTCGTGAGGAGGATCAGCCCCTCGCTACTCTGGTCGAGCCTGCCGATGGGGTGGACGTTCGCCCCGGGGTTGCCGATGAGCGACACGACCGTCGGCCGCCCCCGCTCGTCCCGGGTCGTCGAGAGCACGCCTGCCGGCTTGTGCAGCGCGACGTAGCGGTAGCGGTCCCGGATCACGGGCGTGCCGTCGACCGTGATCTCGTCCTTTTCTGGGTCCGCCCGCGCGCCGAGCGTGTCGAGCGTCTTGCCGTTCACGGCCACGCGGCCCGCCACGATCATCGCCTCTGCCGAGCGCCGCGAGGCGACCCCCGCGTTCGACAGGATCTTCTGCAGCCGTTCAACCGCCACGACGCCCCCTTGACCAACTCGCCCGCCAGGCGCCGCGGACCGCCGCCAGCGTGAGAACCGAACTCGCTCCCGCGACTGCCCCCAGCGTGATCCACGGCGTGCGGCTCCCGGACTCCTGCTCGAAACGTGTCGGCAGCGGGGCGAGCCCCTCCGCGACCCCGCTGGGCGCCTCCTCCTCCCCGCTCGCGACTGCCGTCGCAACAGTCGCCCGTGGAGGTTCCCCGCCGTCCAGTCGCGACGCGCTCTCCGGAGGGGTCGCCGAGGGCTCCCTCGCCGCGAACGCGTTCGCATCGCCTGGCGAAGGCCGTAGGGTCGCGGCCCAGCGCTCCGCCGCGATCTCGCCGCCGTAGGCGCGGGCGCCGAGCGTCGCGCCGGCATTGGCGGCAGGCGGAGGAGAGGGGAACATGCTCCCATTGTCGCCGAACGAGAGCGCATCGACGACATCCCCCGCCGGCGAGAGCAGCCGCACGGCGTCCCCGGCGTTGTTCAGACCGTTCCCGATCGCCCCGTCCGGCACGCGCACGACCAGCACGTTGACCGGTAACACCGCCGCCTGCGCGGCCACCACGACGAATCCCCCGGGCGGCACCTCGACCGCTGGCAGCGCATCGACCGAGGCGCCGTCGCCGATCCCCCACCCCTCCGTACTGACGACAACCGCAGCCGTGTTCACCAGCTCCACCCACTCGTAGGCGCGGTCCACCCCCGGCTCGACCGGATCCGCCAGCACCTCCGAGAGGCGCAGCGCGAGCGGCCTGTCGGGGGCACCCTCTGGCTCCTCCCCGGCCGGCGACGCGGCGGGCTCGATCACCTCACCAGCGGAGGCGGGTGTTCCGGCTTCCACGGCCGAGGCCGCGGGCGTTGGCGTCCGGCCGGGGGTGGGGGTCGGCGTAGGGGTTGGAGTCGCAGTCAGCGCGGCCGTGGCAGTAGGAGTCGCCGTCAGTGTCGGCGTGGGCGTGGGCGTGGGCGTGGGCGTGGGTGTGGGCGACGCAGTCAGCGTGGTTGTGGGAGTGGGCGATGGAGTTGGCGTGGGCGATGGAGTTGGTGTCGGCGTAGGCGTGGGCGACGGAGTAGGCGTCGGGGTGGGAGTAGGGGTGGGTGTCGGGGTGGGAGTCGGCGTTGGCATCTCCCCGACCCCGAACCGGGCATCGTCGAACGCGACGGCCGCTGCCGACCCCGACGCCGGCTGGAACATCAGTCGCAGCACCGCCGACCGCGCGTCCCCCGGCGCTCGCGCCGGCCCCACGGTGATCCCGGTCCACCCCGTGCTCCCCGTCCGCTCCCCCGTGACCGTACGCAGCTGCCGCCCGCTCCCATCCCCCGACGCATACCACGCGATCCGCAAGAACCCCTCCCCCGCCCCCGCCACGACGAGCGCCTGCGCCGACGCCTCGTACCACTCCCCGCCTACGACCGTGACCGCCTGGTAGACCCACTTCGTCGAGCTGGTGGTCGAGATGAGAACCGCCCCCCGCCTGCCGCTGGACGGCGGACCAGCCCCGTTCAAGACCCCACCCTGGTTCTCCCACCCCACCGGCGACCCATCCCGCACCTCCTCGAACCCCCCGTTGGAAAGGGCTGGCCCGATGGGAGGCGGTGTTGGGGTCGGTGTCGGGGTAGGCGTAGGCGTGGGCGTCGCAGTCGGCGTAGGTGTGGGCGTCGCAGTCGGTGTAGGTGTGGGCGTCGCTGTAGGGGTCGGTGTCGGTGTCGGTGTCGGTGTCGGGGTCGGTGTCGGGGTCGGTGTGGGAGTCGGGGTCGGGGTAGGCGTGGGCGGCTCAGCCTCCGGAACCACGCCCAACCCAATGACATCCGTGTCGCCGCACCCCTCCCGCCCCACCACCCAGACCCTCGCCTGGTAGATGGCTGCTTCCGCGTGTGGCCCCGCTGTCGCTCTCAGGGTTACGGCCCCGACGCCCAGGTTTGCCGACTGCCCACTGTCGGCAAGCGTCGTCCCGTTCTCATCGAGGATTGCAATCGTCAGCGTTGCCGACGTCGCTCCCTCCCCCGGCGAAACCGTTGCCGACGCCCGGTACGTGTACCCCGGCGATGCTGGTCCGCTCGTGAAGTCGCACTCCCCCTGCCCGCTGACCAGCCCGCCAGACGCCGCCAGCACGACCAACGCCGTGCCCGCAGCTCCGACCAACCCCACGAGTACCTTTGCCTGCACCAATGGTTAGATTATGACATAGGGGTCGTTGACACTCACCCCAATGGCCCGAACAATGCTGCCCGTCCTGCGTTAGGGTACGGCCCTGCCAGCCCCGTATTCGGGGCGATTCTGAGTAACCCAAAGGAGCCCCCATGAAGGCTGCAGTCATGTACGGCGTCGACCAGCCCCTCGTCATCGAAGATGTCGATGTCGACGAGCCCAGCGCCAACGAGGTCCTCATCCGCACCAGCGCCACCGGCGTCTGCCACTCCGACCTCCACTTCATGGAGGGCAAGTACCCCATGGCCTGTCCCGCCGTCCTCGGCCACGAGTCCGCCGGCATCGTCGAGAAAATCGGCGACGACGTCACCAACGTCCAGCCCGGCGACCGCGTTGTCATCGCCTTCGTCGCCTCCTGCGGCCACTGCGACGCCTGCATCCAGGGCCGGCCCTTCCTCTGCCTCAACACCAACCGCCTCGGCCGCCCCGACCGCCTCAGCATGAACGGCCAGCCCATCACCCAGTTCGCCGGCATGTCCGCCTTCGCCGAGCAGCAGCTCGTCAGCTCCACCGCCCTCGTCCACGTTCCCGACGACGTACCCATGGAGGCCGCCGCCCTCGTCGGCTGTAGCGTCATGACCGGCGTCGGCGCCGCCACCAACACCGCCCGCGTGCAGGCCGGCCAGACCGTCGCCGTCGTCGGCTGCGGCGGTGTCGGACTCAACGTCATCCAGGGCGCTGTCGCCGCCGGCGCCTCCCGCGTCATCGCCGTCGACATGCTTGAGAACAAGCTCGCCGCGGCCAAGGAGTTCGGCGCCACCGATGTCGTCGACGCCTCCGCCGGCGACCCCGTCGAGGCTGTCAAGGGACTCGTCCGTGGCGGCGTCGACTACGCCTTCGAGGCTATCGGCCTCGTCCAGACCGCCGAGCAGTGCTTCGAGATGGCCAAGCGCGGCGGACGCGCCGTCATCGTCGGCATGCTCCCCTTCGATTCACACGTCACCCTGCCCGGCGCCGCCTTCCTCTCCGAGAAGGGCATGATCGGCAGCTTCTACGGCTCCACCCGCCAGACCTACGACATGGCCTGGCTCATGGAGCTCTACCGCCAGGGACGCCTCAAGATCGACGAGCTCATCTCCCGCCGCTACGCCCCCGACCAGATCAACGAGGCCTACGACGCCCTCAAGAACGGCGAGGTCAACCGCAGCGTCCTCATCTACGACAACTGAGGAGAGCGCCGCCCTTCCGGGCGGCTGAGTGGGGCGCGCGGCTACCGCCGCGCTGAGGAGAGCGCTCGGCGCTGCGCGCCTTGCTGAGAAGAGCGGCCGCTTCGCCCCCTGAGTGGTGAGTCCGAGCCCGCCCCGGGGCCTCTGCCCCTGCATTCTCAGAATTGCCGGAAGAGCCCTCAGAGCCGGGGAGACGCCCCCCACTCAGCGCGACGCAGTCGCGCGCTCTCCTCAGCGAAGGGTCGGCGAAGCCGGCCCGAGCGCTCTCCTCAACCGCCCGCCAGGGCGGTGCTCCACTCAGTCGCGCGCAGCGCGACGCTCTTCTCGTCTCCGGCCTCAGCCGGAGACGCAGGCCATCACCGGGTCGTAGTCGGGCAGCGCCACGACCTGTGCAGCCGTCTCGATATGCGCCACGTTCCCGTCCCCGTCGACCACGACGACCACGCGGTTCGCCATGTTCATCCCCGGCAGCAGGACGCCGTACGCCTCCGCCGTCGCCCCGATCGGGTTGAAGTCGCTCAGCACCGGGTAGCTGACGCCCGCCTGCTCGCGCCACGCCTTCAGCGTCCAGGTGTTGTCAGTCGAGATAGCGACCGCGACCGCCCCCTCGAGCGACCCCAGCTTCTCCTCGATGATCGGGAGCTGGTTGCTGCACACCGGCGAGAACGCCGCCGGTACGAAGTTAATCACGACCGTCGACCCACGATGGTCGCTCAGCTTGAACGGACCGGGGTCGCCCGTGGGGCTCGCCGCAAGCTCGAAATCCGGGGCCGCATCGCCCACCTTCAAAGTAGCCGTCTCAGACATGTCCACGCCTCACACACAGAATTGGAACCGCGATCGTACGGGGGAAGGGCGGGGGGCGCTACTAGACGAAGGACAGTCCCACCAGCGCCGCCAGGATCAATCCCAGACCTGCGAGCATCGTCCGGTGGAGAGTATCGAAGCGCTCGTTCATCCCGGCGAGTTCAACCCGGATCTCCCCCAGGCGCTCGTTGACCTGCTCGTAGGCCCCCTCGAGTCTGCTGGTGCGCTCCTCTGTTGTCACGTGACCACTATAGCATCCGATAACGATGAGCGTCCGGCTGGCTACCTTGAGGGTAGCCGTCTCAGACATGTCCACGCCTCACCCACAGAATTGGAGCCGCGATCGTACGGGGTAGGGGCTGGGGGCGCTAGGCGGCGGTAACGGCGGTCGCAAGTCACCCCTCCAAAGCTGCAGGAAGGCTGCAGGAAGCAGGGGTGGGCATTGATTTATGCTGACGCTGATGGTTCCCGCTCGTGAACTTGGGGCTGGGAAGCGAGGATTTCCGCGTACTTCAGGGTCTCAAGCCGCGCCTGTAGGGCCGGGATGTCGCTGATCCTGTCACTCAAGTTCCGGTCGAGTTCGAACTCTTGTCGCAGGCGTCTAAGGTCACGTACCAGTTCGTCTCCTTCCGCGTCGGCGTCAATGACAGCCTCAATCCGTTCGATGAGCGTCACGACATCTACCTTGGTAACTGCCGAGAGTCGGTCCCGAAGGAAAATCGCTACCTCACGATCGACACGAGCTGCGATGGACTCACGTTCACGTTCTCGCTCTGCCTTCCGCTGCATGGCGGTCAGGTGGGAGAAGAGTACCACGAATCGTTCACGCATTTTGCGGGAAGCCTCGGTGTCACTCTCCGCGCAAACAGCGACGGTATGCCGCGCGAAGCCGAGTTTCTCTAGGCTAACTTCGCTCCCTGCTTGTGCGATGCCGTCGCGGATCGCCTGGAAGACGCCATTCGTTGCCGTTAGCGCGCAGCGAATCTCGTCTGCAGATGGAACATCGAGCTCACCGGCATCAAGTTCATCCAGGTAGGCCTTCGCGGCTTCGATGCCGATGTCGACCGGCACTAGGTCCTCTATATCCAACGGCCCTTCCGGGCGGTCACTGCTGATGGTGGGGTCAAGTCCGGGTTTGAGTTGCGTCACGTACTCTTCGGGGATGAGTTGCTTGTAGCGCGGCCCGCCGCGCTGCAATTGCTTCGCGGCGTCGTCCCCTCCCTTGTCGCCGTCGAGAAGCACGATGATCGCAGGTCGACTTGCGTCCCTACCGCGGGCCAGAAAGGTCATATACGGAACATGACTTGCCGACCCCGCCGGGACCAGCGTAACTCTGTTTAGATCGAGGCATTCTGTGCTGGCTGCGCCTTCCTTCTTGAGGAGGTCGGACATACCGGCAAGGTATATCTGGTCGGCCACGCCCTCGAGCATTATGTTGCAGTTTCCGATAAATGCCGTTTCTCCGACAAAACTTCCCAGCGCAGTCCGGAGCGGTTCAAAGTGGTTGCGGCCCACATCTCGCACAACCCGAGCGCCCTCTTCTCCAGAGCCTTTGTCCAGCACCCTGATACGATCTGCGCGATTCTTGTCGATCAAGAACGGCGAGTGTATCACGTACAGGACTTGGCCAATCGGTCCCGATTCACTAGGGAGCGAGAACTCCTGGAGCAAACGGAGGAGGTCCTGCTGGCCTTGATTGGAAAGATACGCGTCTGGCTCGTCCATCAGGAGAATTTCGCCTTGGGTGCGGTCCTTCATGTGAGCCAAGAACTGAACAAGGTAGCTGAGAAAGTACTTGAGCCCACTACTGCGCTCAGCAAATGAGTACTCACTTCCCGTACGGTCCCTAATTGTGAATGAGATATCGAAATCTCGGACTGTAATCGCGAGTCTGAAGTGATTATCTTGTGACCACCACCTAGAGAGATTTAAGGAGATTGCCAACTGCTCGTTCATTGAAGCAATGATGCCGTTGACTAGGCCCTCATCTCCGCTATCCAACGCCTTCCTTAGTTCTAAAAATGCGGAAAGATTTATGCCACCAACTGTGATTAGAAGATCGAAAGCTAGATTTAGCTGACTGCGATGAACGCTGTTTGCAGTGCTGTTAGTTGGGAGGATAGGGTTCGCGTCGTCGAAGATTGTTTGGACAGCTTTGGCGAAGGACTCCGGGCTGTGAAGCGAACCCAAGAGGTCCGATGCATTCGCGACCATGGGGCCCAAGACGGCTAAGCGGTCTTGGCGGGGTGGCCCTGGATCAGGATCCTCCTCTTCACCTCTTGCACTGACGAAGGCGATAGGGACGCTATCGGGAATGGCGCGGGCTGCGTCGATCCGGAACACGGTAGGCAGGATGCCTTCGAGGGACGGGGCATCACTGACCTCAAAGGGCTGATTCCCCACATAGATCGTCACCGCGTCAGGCTTAGTGCGAAAGAGACGAAACGAGCCGCCACTGGCTAGGTCGGAACTGCCGGTCACGCTCGAAACAACTTCCGCTTCCGCTTCGGTGAGGTCCTCGAAGTGCAGTCCGAAGTGCGGAAGCCGCATCGCCTCTGCCACGGTGAAAAAAACGGAATATCTGCAAAAGTCGGCCGGTTCAGGTTGGACTCTTCCAAGGGCGCACTCGATGGCCTGAAGGAGTTGGCTCTTTCCGGACTCGTTGGCGCCGACCACAGCGGTAAGCTCGGGGTCGATGTCAAGCCGGACATAGGGATAGAAAGTCCCATCGTCCATTACGTCCCAAGGGTCGGGCTTGGCCTCCGGGTGTCGCTTGCGAAGGTAGTCGTAGTTGAAAGCTCTGTAGAACCTGACGTACGCGTTTCGAAGAAGCATTGTTTCCGGTACTCCCACTGGTGGCTCGGCACTGAAGCTTGCGAGAACCTAGGCAACCATGGCCGCCAAGGAGCGCCAAGGCTGACGAGGTCGTATCGCAAGCTGCTTTACGCTCCTAGGCTACTAGGAGCATCGCTTTCCTAAGGTGTCGCATGGCCGTGCGGCTGCCCAGCGCTCACGACCCGAACATCCATCTACCGACGGCCTACCGACGGCCTGCGAGTCAACTCTCGCGATCGTACCAAAGAGCAGGCGTAAGCCGAAGGGCGAAGGACAGCACCCCCACCCCCCCGGCGCCAACCCACCCCCCACCGCGCCACCCACCCCTTCCCCCTCCCTCCCCACCTCCCCATCCTCCCCCCGCACGCTGCCTCTGGGCCTGGACTACGGTGATGAGTCGGAGCACGAACGGGTCGGGTGGGGTCCGCAGCGCCCCAACTTCGGGCGCGCGTATTATTCCGGCCCGTGGACACCCTCCCCCTCTCCGGCATCCGTGTGATCGACCTCACCTGGATCATCGCCGGACCTACCGCCACCCGCTACCTCGCCGACTTCGGCGCCGACGTCATCAAGATCGAACACGAACAGGCCGTCGACCCCATCCGTCTGGGACGCCCCATCATCGGCGATAGCCCCACCCTCAATAACTCCGGCTTCTTCAACTACATCAACCGCAACAAGCGAAGCGTCCTCCTCAACGTCCGACACCCCTTCGGCATGGACCTGCTGAAGCGCCTCATCGAAGTCTCGGACGTCGTCATCGAGAACTTCTCCGCCGGAACCCTCGCCTCCTGGGATCTCGACTACCCTCAGCTCCGCGAACTCAACGAACGCATCATCTACTGCTCCATCTCCGGCTTCGGTCACACCGGCCGCGACCGCGAGAACACCACCTGGGGACCCACCGCCCAGGCCCTCGGCGGCCTCACCCTCACCTCCGGCCTCCCCGGCAAGCCCCCCGCCGGCTGGGGCTACAGCTTCATGGACCACACCGCCGGCTACTCCGCCGCCATCGCCATCCTCATGGCCCTCCACCACCGCAACCGCACCGGCGAAGGCCAGCATCTCGACCTCTCCCAGGTGGAGGCCGCCACCGTCCTCAACGGCCCCGCCATCCTCGACAAGACCGTCAACGGCCGTAGCTGGCGTCGCGAGGGACTGCCCCCGGGGAATCGCGCCTGGGAGCCCGCCGTCGCCCCCCACAACACCTACCCCTGCCTCGGCGACGACCGCTGGATCGCCATCGCCGTCACCAGCGAACCCGAGTGGGAAGCCCTCGTGCGCGCCATGGACGAACCCGCCTGGGCCCGCGACGAACGCTTCCGGTCGAACGCCGCCCGTCTCGCCAACCAGGACGCCCTCGACGACCACATCGCCGCCTGGACCGCCCCCCGCGACGACTACGAGCTGATGGCCCTCCTGCAGGCCTCCGGAGTGCGCGCGGCCGTCTGCCAGAAGCCCGGCGATCGCGTCGAAAGCGACCCCCAGTTCGCCGCCCGCAACTGGTGGCAGACCCTCCCCCACGCGGAGATGGGCGACACCCTCCACGACGGCGTCGCCCCCCGCCTCTCCGCCACCCCCGGCGTCCTCCAGCGCGCCGCCCCCCGCATCGGCGAGCACACGCGCGAGGTCCTGTCCGAGGCACTGAGCCTATCCGAAGCGGAAATCGATGAGTTCGCGGAAGCGGGGGTGTTCATGTGAGCGGTCCCCTCGCCGGTTTGCGCGTCATCGAAATCTGCGACGAGCTGGGGCAGTACGCCGGCAAGCTCCTCGCCGATATGGGCGCCGACGTCGTCAAGCTGGAGCCACCCGAAGGCTCGTCCGCCCGCCGCGTCGGCCCCTTCGTCAACGATGAGCCCGGCCCGAACCGCTCCCTCAACTTCTGGTACCACAACACGAACAAGCGCTCCGCCGTCCTCGACCTCGAAGGCTCGGAACCAGACAGGGAGACCGCGCGCTCCCTCCTCGCCCGCGCCGATGTGTTCCTGGAGTCCCTGCCCCCCGCTCGCCCCGCCGCCCTCGGCCTCGACTACGCCACGCTCGCCGCCGCGAATCCCGCGCTCATCCACTGCGCGCTCACCCCGTTCGGTCAGGACGGCCCCTGGGCCGGCTATCGCGTCACCGATCTGGTCGCGCTGGCCGCCGGAGGCCCCATGAACATGAACGGCTACGACCCCCAGGACGCCCCCGGCGCCCCGCCCATCCACGGCAAGGGCGACCAGGCCTACAACACCGCCGCCCACTACGCCGCCATGGGCATCCTCACGGCGCTGGTGGCCCGCGACGCCACCGGCGAGGGTCAGTACATCGACAGCTCCATGCACGAGGCCCTCTCCTCCACCACCGAGGTGGGGCTGCCCCACTGGCTCTACACGAAGACGAACATCCTCCGCCAGACCGGACGCCACGCCGCCACCATCCGCTCGGAACCCTGGATTCACCGCGCCCGCGACGGCAAGGACGTGCTCGTCTTCAACATCGGTCGCAGCAACGAGTCCTGGGGGAAGCTGAAACGCTGGATGCAGTCCCGCGGTTTCGGCGCGAACTTCGACGAGTCCCGCTTCGACGACCCCATGGCCCGTATGGCCGCGCGTGGCGCCTCGGAGGCGAAGGAGATCTTCGCCGAGGTGTCGCGCTTCGTCGCGGCCCTCGATGCCGAGGAGGTCTACCGGGGCGCGCAGGCCTGCGGGCTGCCCTGGGGAACCGTGCGCTCCCCCGACGAGGCCCTCGAGGATGCGCACCTGCACGACCGCGGCCACTTCGCCGCGACCACGGGCGAGGGGGTGGAGGGGGAGGCGTTGATGCCGGGCGCGCCCTACGTGTTCAGCGCCACGCCCTGGGAGCTGCGCCGGCCCGCCCCGAGGCTCGGCGAACACACGGACGAGGTGCTGCGCGAGCTGCTGGCCCAACCTACTCGGGAATGACGACCTCTTGGTCGATCTGGAGCGTCTGGCAGGACTCCTCGTCAAGGCCGTTCGCCACCATGAACGTCGGCAGCGCCACGCCGTGGTCCTGGGCGATGGCGGCGCACGTGTCGCCCGCAACCACGATGTAGGTCCTCCCCTCGCTACTGCCGCCGTCGCTGCTGCTGGAGGTTGACGTCGAGGGGTCCGCCGCGGGGATGTTCAGGACTTCATCGACGTGGAGGTTCGTGCACTCCTCGTTGATGCGCGGGTTGGCGGCGATCAGCGCGTCCACGGAGATGCTGTGGTCGGCAGCGATCTGGCCGCAGGTATCCCCCTCCTGCACGGTGTAGGTGCGCGGGGCCGGCTGCTCGGCAACAACGGTAGCGGGCAGAGGGTCGCCGGGGGCGCGGGTCCCTGACTGGTCGGTGATAAAGGGGTCCCGGTCTTCATCGGGGACGGCGGTGGGCACGCTGGCCGGGTCGGTGAGCGTGGGGCGGCCCTGCGGTGTCTCCGTGTCGTCGTCGCCTCCGCAGGCAGCGACGAGGAGCGCAAGGAGGCAGGCCGCGACGAACGTTCGAGTGAGCACCGTGGGCCATGCTAGATTCGCTACGGGCCTCCGGCAATCTCGGCCAGGAGCGCAGCCATGACCACAACCGCCGCATCGCCGATCCGATCGAGCGCAACCGGGTCAACCTGGTCGAAGACGTCGTCGGGCGTGTGGATGAGGCTCAGGTCGCCGTCCGAGAACATGAGCACGGGGACGCCTGCCCGGGCGAAGCTCATGTGATCGCTGCCGGTATTGGGCGGCAGCGAGGAGGCAAAGGCGGGAATGTCGTGGCCTTCCAGCAGCGCGAGGGCCTGCTGCACGAGCTCCGGGTTCCCAATGAGTTCGACGGCCTCACCCCGCGCGGCCACGTCGAAGTTCACCATGAGGCGCGGAAGCTGCGCCGCTGCCCGCCAGCGCTGTACGAGCTCGCGGCTGCCGAAGAGGCCCGACTCCTCAGCGCCGAAGGTGGCGAAGCACAGCCCTTCATCGAGGCCGCCGGCGGCGAAGATTCGAGCCAGTTCCAGGACAACCGCGACGCCGCTGGCGTTGTCGATGGCGCCGTGCGCGCCAGGGACCGTGTCGTGGTGGCCGCCGGCGATGATGTCGCAGCGGGCGCCCTCGCCGGGCCGGGCGATCACGTTTGCGGCTGGGGGACGCGCGGGGCCGATGGCGACCGTGATCGTGGCGCCTTCCGCAACCGCGCGCTCGAACCGGTGTGCCTCGGTGTGCGGCACGAGCACCACCGGTATCGCGTCGCGGACCTCGATGGGGAAGCCGAAGGGCGGCCACCGGGGATCGTTCACGATGACGAGTCCGGCAGCATCTCCGGAGACCGCGGCGACGTAGTCCTGTCTGTCCGAGGGGGTGGTCGTGGATCGCTCCCTGACGGAGATGGCGCTCCGAAGTGAGGCGCCTTCGGGAGACAGATCCCCGTGGGCCGGTCCCTCGGCCGACCGCTCGCCCGTGGCGGCGCCGTTGAGCGCGATCCCTGCGAGCGTCTCGCCGTCGACCGTGACGGTTGCGGGCCGGAAGCGCGTTGCGTAGTCGAACTCCATGACCTCGACGGTGTAGCCGTAGCTGCGCAGGGTGTCCGCGATGTAGGAGACTGTCTCCCTGGCCTCGCGGGAGCCGGACACGCGGGGTCCAATGGCGACTGCGAGCACGCCGACGTGCTCCATGGCGTTCTCGATGTCGTGATCGAGGGGCTCGGCGCGATCGGGTGAAGGGGAAGGCGTGGTTGTCGCTTCGGTTGGGCTCGGTGTCTCCGAAGGCGAGTCCGTCGGGACGGCGCTGGGGCTCGTGGTGGTTGGAGGCGGTGCTGCTGAGTCGCCAGAGTCGCAGGCCGATGCCAGCAAGGCAGCCAGAGCGATGGCGAAGACCGTCCAAACGACTCGTGCAGGGCTGCCGGGATGGCTGTGACGCTGGAAGGTTCTAGCGGCCCCGAAGCGCACGTTTGATCCGCGCCAGTACGCCCGGCGGGGCGGGCTCGTACTCGACGTAACGTCCTCGCCAGCGGGCTCCCCTGGCGGCGGGCTTCTGAACGCCGGCGCGCCGGGGGCGCACGAACGACCAGATGAACGCGGCGACGAAGAGGACCACGCCCGCGAAGGCAACCCAGATCAACGTTCCCCAGATGGCGGAGAGGATGAGGCCCACGACCATCACGCCCGCTCCCGTGAAGAGCATGGAGGCGGGGGTGGGGCCGCTCAGGGAGAATCCGAACGCCGAGACCATCCTCGAGGCGACGGGGGCCTTTCGCTTCCGCCGGCGTTCGTCCAGCGAGATCGGCTCCTCGCCGCGCTTTGGAGCATCCTCGCCGAGGCGCTCCAGGATCTCCTCGATCTCGCGATCGATGCGGTCGGGCATATCGCTCTCCACGATAGGGGATCAGCGCCCGGCCCGTCGACGGCTATTCGTGGGCGGCCTTACCCCATCCTCCCCCGCCCGGCGTGCGGACCTCCACACGGCTGCCGGGCCCGACCCGGAGCTGCTGTTGGCCGGCCAGCGGCTCGCGCTCGCCGCCCGCCGTGATGAGGGTGTTTTCGCCGTGTGCGGCGGCCTCCCCGCCCTGTGCGCCGGGCGGTCCCACCGCGCGGCGGTCGCCGATCAGGGATACGTCCGCCTCGGCGAGGAACTCGATCTCGCGCACGACGCCGTCACCTCCGCGGTGGAGCCCCCCGCCGCCACTGCCGTCCCGCAGCTCAAAGCGCCGCACACGCACGGGGAAGGCGCTCTCCATCGCCTCCGCGGGCGTGTTCGCGGTGTTCGTCATGTGCGTCTGGACGCCGCTCTCGCCGTCCCCGCCAGGGCCAGCGCCCGCGCCGCCGGGAACCGTCTCGTAGTAGGCGAAGGGCTCTCCGCCGGGACGCACGCCGCCGAAGGTGAAATTGCTCATGGTGCCCGCGCTCGCGGCCGGGATGCGTTTCGGGAGCGCCTTCGCGAAGGCGGCCAGCACAACATCGGTGACGCGCTGAGACGTCTCGACGTTGCCGGCGGAGACGGCTCGCTGCGGACGCGCGTTCACGAGCGAGGCCTCCGGCAGCACAACCCGGATGGGCCGGAAGATGCCGGCGTTCGAGGGCGAGTCCGGGGGCAGAAGGCAACGCACGCAGTAGGCCACCGCCGAGCGCGTGACCGCCGCCACGGCGTTGATCGAGGCTGCCTGTTCCGCCGCCGAGCCGCTGAAGTCGACTGTGACCTCGTCGCCCATCACGACCACACGAGCGCGGATGGGCAGCAGCGCACCGTCCGTGCCTTCCATGACGTCTTCGGCCAGGTAGTCGCCGTCGGGAACATCGCCGAGAGCGGCTCTTGTGAGGCGTTCGGCGTAGCCGGTCAGCTCCGCCATCCAGCGGGCGAGCTCGGCGTTGCCGTATCGCGCGGCCAGCGCTTCGAGGCGAGCCGACCCCGTACGCAGGGCGCCCAACTGGGCGTCGAAGTCGCCGCGCCGCTCGGCGGGGGTGCGAACGTTGCGCAGGATGAGAGCGAAGAGCGCTTCGTTCAGGCGTCCCCGCTCGCGTAGCTTGAGGGGCGGGATGATGACCCCCTCCTGGTAGAGCTCGGTGGCGACGGGCATGGAGCCCGCCGACATCCCGCCGATGTCCGCGTGGTGGGCGCGGTTCGCGACGAACCCGATGAGTTCGCCGCCGGCGAATACGGGCGCGACGAGCGTCACGTCGGGGAGGTGGGTGCCGCCCAGGTAGGGGTCGTTGACGATGGCGACGTCGCCTTCGCTCCAGGGCGCGAGGGTGGACACGGCGGCGACCGACTCGGGCATGGCGCCGAGGTGGACGGGGATGTGGGCCGCCTGGGCGACCATCTCGCCCTGCGCGTCGAAGACGGCACAGGAGAAATCGCGCCGTTCGCGGATGTTGGGCGAGTGGCCTGTCCGCCAGAGTGTCACGCCCATCTCCTCGGCCGAGGAGGCGAGGAGCGCGTTCCAGATGGCGAGGCGGGCGGGGTCGTCGCTCATTGCGGGGTCACCACGAGGTTCCCGGCGTCGTCGACCGCAGCCCGCCACTCCTCAGGGATGAAGGTGGTGGCGTCGGGCTGGGTGATGACGGCGGGGCCGTTGAGGGACGCGCCCACCGTGAGCGCCGCCCGCGGCGCGTGGACGGCTCGAACGCCGCCGCCGAGGGTGATCTGAGTTGGGTCGCCGGTGTCCGGTAAAGCCTCCGGTGGCGTCTCGGGCAGGGCGCGGGCGGTCCCCTGCGCGCGGCAGCGCAGGGCGACCAACTCGACCGGCCGCTCCGGTGTGGCGAAGCCGTACTCGCGATCGTGGGCAGCGTGGAACGCCTCCGCGATGGCGTCAGGTGCAGGGTGGTTGATGGCGACCCGGAGTTCGTGCGCCTGGCCCCGGTATCGCACGTCCGCGGCCCACGTGAGCGCGGCGAGATTTCCGCCCGCGGCGTGGAGTCCCGCGACGGACTGGTCTTCCAGGGCGGATGCGGCCGTCCGGATACTGTCGCCAGCGCCCTCGGCGAGCGTGAGCAGCAGGCCCTGGCCACGTTCGATGACCTCCGGGGCCGCGGCAATTCCGATTGCCGAGAGGACGCCCGCGTGCCTCGGTATCAGTACGCGCGAGATGCCGAGCTCGGCGGCGAGCTCGCAGGCGTGGAGCGGTCCGGCGCCCCCGAAGGCCACGAGCGTGAAGCCAGCGGGGTCGTAGCCGCGTTCAAGGCTCACGCGGCGGAGGGCTCGCGCCATCGTCGCGTTCGCCACCTCGACGACGGCGGCCGCCGCCGTGTCGGGTTCGCCCAGCGTGGCCAGGGCCTCGTGCGCCCGGTCGAGGTCGGGGATGACGCTTCCGCCGAGCGGCGCCTCGGGGCGGAGGCGCCCCAGCACGAGGTTCGCGTCGGAGACCGTCGGGAGGGTTCCACGGCCGTAGCAGGCGGGCCCGGGATCGGCGCCCGCGCTCTGCGGCCCAACGGCAAGGGCGCCGCCTGCATCGAGCCGCGCGATGGAGCCCCCGCCCGCGCCCACGGTGACGATATCGACCATCGGCGTGTGCAGGGCGAGGCCATCGATCTCCGTGGCCGAGCGGTAGCGAGGCTCGCCGGGGCAGAGGGAGACATCGGTGCTCGTACCGCCCATGTCGAACGTGATGATCTGCTCGTGGCCAGCGGCCTTCGCCACGGCAAGTGCCCCGAGGACGCCGCCCGCGGGCCCGCTGGTGACCATCGAAACGGGACGCTCGCCGGCGGTGGCGGCGTCGGCGAGGCCACCTGCCGAGTGCATGACGCGCAGCCCCGGGGAGCGCTCGGCGATGCCACCGAGGTAATGGCGCACCGCGGGCTGGAGGAAGGCGTTGATGGCGGTCGTGCTGGCGCGCTCATACTCGCGGTGTTCGGGAAGCACCTCGTGCGAGGCGCTGACGGGGAAGCCCGCCGCGCGCAGCGCTTCCGCCAACCGGGCCTCGTGATCGGGGCGCAGGTAGGAGAAGAGCAGGCAGATTGCAACTGCCTCCGCTCCCATCGCGCGGGCTTGCTCGACCACGCGAGCGGCCTCGGCGTCGTCGAGGGGCGTTACGACCTCGCCGCCGGCGCCAACGCGCTCGCGCACGGTGATGACGTCGCCGCGAGCGACCACGTGAGGCTGGCGGCGGGGTTCGAGGTCGTAGAGGGCGGGGCGCTCCTGGCGGCGGATGACGAGCAGGTCGCGAAAGCCCTCGGTGGTCACGAGGACGGTTCGGGGCCCGCGGCGCTCGAGGAGGGCGTTGGTCGCGACGGTGCTGCCGTGCGCGAGGCGCCGGCCCGTCAGGTCGCCTGCGCCCGCCAGCACCGCCTGCTCCGGCGCGGCAGGGGTGGAGAGCCGTTTCCATGTGCGGATGCCGGTCTCGTCGATGGCGACAAAGTCGGTGAATGTGCCGCCCACGTCCACGCCGAGGACACGTTCCTGCGCCTCAGCCACGGCTAGACGTACTCCTTGACCTTCTCCGCGAGGGAGCGGGTGTAGCCGGCGGTGCTCGCGATCTCGTCGACGCCGGCTTCCCGTACGCCCTTCAGGGAGCCGAATTTGCGCAGGAGGGCGCGCTTCTTCTTCGGTCCGACGCCGGGGACGGAGTCGAGGACGCTGGCGGTGGCGGCCTTGCGTCGCACCTGGCGGTGGTAGGTGATGGCGAAACGGTGCGCTTCGTCACGGACGCGCTGCACGAGATAGAGCGCTTCGGAGCCGCGCGGCAGGACGATGGGGGCCTCCTCGTCGGGGGCGAACAGCTCCTCGTGGCGCTTCGCCAGACCGACCGTGGGGATGTCGTACACGCCAAGCTCGCGCATCACCTCAACGGCGGCGCTCAGCTGGCCCTTGCCACCGTCGATGATGACGAGGTCGGGCAGGTCCCAGCTGTCGTCGGGTGCGGGGTCGGCCTCGCCTCCTTCCAGCTTCTGCTGCTCGATCTGTTTGGCGGCGCGCTTGAAGCGGCGGCGCAGGACCTCCTGCATGGTGGCGAAGTCGTCGGCGCCCTCGACGGTCTTGATGCGGAACTTGCGGTACTGGCGGGGGGCGGGCTGCCCGTCCTCGAATACGACCATGCTGGAAACGGGGCTCGCGCCCTGGATGTTGGAGTTGTCGTAGCACTCGATGCGGTGGGGAACCTCCGGGAGGGCGAGCTCCTCGCGCAGCTCCTCAAGGGCGGTGGTGGTCTTCGTCTGGTCGCTGAGCCAGCGCACCTTGAGCACATCGAGCGCCTCGGCGGCGTTCTCGCGGGCCATCTCCAGGAGCTGGCGCTTCTCGCCCCGCTGGGCCACCCGAATCTCGACGTTGGCGCCGCGCTTCTCCGTCAGCATCTCCTCAAGCTCGGCGTGGCCCTCCGGATCGATGGGCGTGACCACGAGGCGGGGGATGGACTGGGCGCTCTCGTAGTACTGCTGCAGAAGGCTGCCGAGGACGGCCTCGTCGGATTCGCCCGTCACGCCCTCGAGCACGAAGTGGTCGCGGCCGGTCATCTGCGTACCGCGCACGAAGAACACCTGCACGCAGGCGCGGTCGCCCTCGCGCGCGAGCCCGTAGACGTCGAGGTCCTCCTTCTTCGTGGTCGAGAGCATCTGGCGCTCGACGGTGCGATCGATGGCGCGAACCTGGTCGCGGAGCATGGCCGCGCGCTCGTAGTCGAGGGTGGCGGCGGCGGCGCCCATCTGCTCGCGCAGCCGGTCGAGCACGGTCGACGCCTTGCCTTCGAGGAAGAGGATGATCTGCGCGATGACCTCGGCGTACTCCTCAGGGGTGCAGTAGGAGGTGCAGGGCGCGATGCAGCGCTTGATGTAGTAGTCGAGGCAGGGGCGGGGATCCTTGCCGGTGATCTCCTTGGTGCAGGAGCGGTAGGGGAAGAGCTTCTTGAGCAGGTCGAGGGTGGCGCGTACGGAGCCAGCGCTTGCGTACGGCCCGAAGTAGCGCGCGCCGTCCTTCTCGATGCGCCGCGTGATGTAGACGCGGGGCCAGGGGTTCTGGACATCGATCTTCAGGTAGGGATAGCGCTTGTCGTCCTTCAGGCGGATGTTGAAGAGGGGCTGATGGCGCTTGATGAGGGTTGCCTCAAGGATGAGCGCCTCGCCCGCGTTGGCGCAGACGATGTACTCAAAGTCCTCGATTTCGGCGCGGAGGGCGCGGGTCTTGGGCTCAAGGCTGCGGGGGGAGCCGAAGTAGGAGCGCACGCGGTCCTTGAGGCGGGCGGCCTTGCCCACGTAGATGACCTCGCCCTTCTCATTGCGCATGAGGTAGACGCCGGGCCTCGCGGGGAGGGCCTCAAGCTGCTTGCGCAAGCGGTCGGGAAGGACAGCGGCGACCACGAGGCTAGTGTAGCGCGGGGCTCAGCGGGACAGTTCCGTAACGGCCTCGGCAGGGGAGAGGGCTACCTACCCGTACTTGGCGGCGAGATAGCGGTAGCGATAGTCGAGGGCGCGGAATATGGCCTTCAGTTCCACCCTGACCTGGTCGCAGACGGTCTCGAAATGGGCTGTTGGGGAGTAGTGGGCCTGAGCCTCCTGCCAAAGCGCATCGGTCGCGGCGTGCTCTTGCTGTCCCGACTCCGGTTGCACTGTGAGGACCGTCGCGAGCCCGCGCAGTTTCTCCACAGTGCCGTCAGCTTCCCGAGCCGCCACGATCCTCTGAAGAAGCGATAGCGGTCCTGCCGAGGGCTCGAACGGCACGCCCTCCTCTGTCAGCGCAGACCGTATGGCACTCTATGTGCAGACCGCCGAACACGAGGCTCGCGAGCTCGCCGAACGAGTGCTCCCAGTCCTGTCTGGTGTCGCCGGGGACCGTAAGGCCGTCCAGCCGGTCCTCCGAATCGGGCTCCCACCAGTGCCCATGCTTCCGCCACTGCCGCAATTCGGCCACGACGGCTTCCAGCGGGCTGGTGATGGTGAGCCTTGTCCTGGTCTGCATGGCGTGGCCCTCGGGGCATGTGTACGTATCGTGTCTGAAGCCACACGTGTTCGGCAAGCGACGCCCTGCCAAGCCGCAGGGTGGTCAGGACCTGTTCCGGAGCGGATGTCAGTCGACTAGAAAGCCCCGGCCCTCTTGTCGCCACTGGTCCTCGCACTTGTCTGCGTAGTCCAGCACGGCTCGGGGGTTGTCTGCGTTGTCGGCGACGTACTCGTAGATGCGCTCGGTTGGCCAGTCGCATGGAGGGCTGGAGTCGCAGGCGATGCCTGTGGCTCCGACAAAGGCCAGAAGTGCGATGAGAGCCAGTTTCTTCACGCCGGCCTTCCGCGATCCGTCCGCAGAAGGAAACCCTGCGGCACGGGATGGTCATCGCTTGTCGGCAGTCGTTGTCCCAACTGTGGGCGCGCATGGGGCGTGAGCCCATCCCCCGCGTCAGACGCACAGTGCGTTGTCGTGCCGGCAGGCGGACCAACGATAGCGGAGAGGGGATGGTGGGGCCAGCGAAAAGGAGATTAGGCACGCCGCCGCCGCTCACCTCGTACAATCGCCGCCGTGGAGTACGAACACATTCAGTACGACGTGGCGGATGGCATCGCGACCATCACGCTGAACCGGCCTGAGCGGCTGAACGCCTTCGACGACCTGATGCTGTCGGAGTGGCTCGATGCCATCCAGCGCTCGGACGCGGATCGCGAGGTGCGCGCCATCATCCTGACGGGCGCGGGTCGCGGCTTCTGCAGTGGCATGGATGTTGCCCAGGAGGCGGGCGGGGAAGGCGTTCTGCGCACGGAGGAGTCGGTGGCCGAACGCCGCCACAGCCTGCGAGACCGCGTCCACCCCATCCCGCGCGCCCTCATCCAGTTGGAGAAGCCGTACATCGCGGCGGTGAACGGGGCGGCCGTGGGGGCGGGCATGGACATGGCCTCGATGGCCGACATCCGCTTCGCCAGCGAGCGCGCGCGCTTCGGCATGGCCTACGTGCGCATGGGGCTCATCCCCGGCGACGGGGGCGCCTGGAGCCTGCCGCGCATCGTGGGCACCGCGAAGGCGCTGGAGCTGATCTGGAGCGGCGAGCTGATCGACGCCCAGGAAGCGCTGCGCATCGGCTACGTGACCGCCGTCCACCCGCCCGAGGAGCTGATGGAGCGCACGCGCGAATTCGCGCTGAAGCTCGCGAAGGGGCCGGCGACGGCCATCCAGCTCGCGAAGAAGCTCGTCTACCGCTCCGCCAACCTGACCTTCGACGAACACCTCGACTT
Source organism: Tepidiformaceae bacterium (assembly GCA_965262975.1). Lineage (GTDB taxonomy): Bacteria > Chloroflexota > Dehalococcoidia > Tepidiformales > Tepidiformaceae > UBA2991. The sequence goes on from OZ253575.1 coordinate 595,105, forward strand.
CGCCCAGATGGCGATGACCCTCGCGCAGTCCACGGATGACGCGAAGGAGGGTCCACGCGCCTTCACGGAGAAGCGCGAGCCCAATTTCAAAGGCTTCTAGCCAGAGGAGATCCCATGCCCCCGACACCCGGAGAATCTGCCCCTGCCTTCGCGCTGATGAACAAGGACCGGGAGGAGGTCACGCTTGATTCCTTCCCCGGCAAGCACATCGTCCTGGCGTTCTACCCCCTCGCCTTCACCGGTGGGTGAACGTCGGAGATGACGAGCTTCCGCACGCACACGGATGCGTTCGCGGAGGCCGGCGCCCAGGTTCTGGGCGTAAGCGTTGACTCCTTCGCCGCGGTCGGCGAGTTCCAGGAGAAGCTGGGACTGGAGTTCCCCCTGGTGTCGGACTTCCCGAAGAACCAGGCGGGTCGCGACTACGGCATCTTCAACGAGGACTTTGGTTTCCATAACCGCTCGACCTTCGTGATTGATCGCGAGGGCGTGGTCCGCGCCGTCCACACCGAAGCGCGCGACTTCGAGTCGCACGCGCCGTTCGCGCTCGAAGCGCTGCGCGCCCTGAACGAGGGCTAGGCGGCGATGCTCTTTCGCGACTCTCCCGAGCAGGCCGCCTTCCGCCAGGAGATCCGCACGTTCCTCGATGCGGAGTTGCCGGCGGACGTGTGGAACATGCGCAACGACCGCGAGGAGATGGACGAGGCCGAGGCCGCCTTCACGAGCCAGTTCCGGGCGCAACTGGCCGAGCGCGGCTGGCTGACGCTGGGCTGGCCCACGGAGTACGGCGGGGGCGGGGCGGACTTCGTCACGCAGACGATCTACATGGAGGAGATGAGCTCGCGCGGCGCCCCGGGGGCCTACGACCAGGGGGTTTGGCTGGCAGGGCCGGCGCTCATGCACGAGGGGACAAAGGAGCAGCAGGACCGCTGGCTGCCGGGCCTGCGCGAGGGTACCTCGCGCTGGTGCCAGCTCTTTTCCGAGCCGGGCGCGGGCTCTGACCTGGCGTCGCTGCAGACGAGCGCCATCCGCGATGGCGACGAGTACGTCGTGAATGGCCAGAAGATATGGACGAGCTGGGCGGAGGGGGCGCGCTGGGGGATCATGCTGGCGCGCACCGATCCGGACGCGCCCAAGCACCGCGGCATCAGCTACTTCATCCTCGATATCACCTCGCCGGGGGTGAGCGTGCGGCCGCTGGTGAACATGATGGGCGCGGCCCACTTCAACGAGGTCTTCTTCGATGATGTGCGGGTGCCCATCGACAACCGCATCGGCGAGGAAAACCGGGGCTGGTACGTGGCGGCGGCGACGCTCGACCAGGAGCGCAGCTCGATCAACCGCATCGTCATGACGCGCTCGACCCTCGAGGCGCTCATCGACTATGTGCGTGAGCGCGACGGCGGATCCTCCCCCCACCACATCCGGCACGAACTGGCCTCGCGCTCGATCGACTTCGAGCTCGGGCGCTGGCTCTGCTACCGCGTGGCGCAGATGCAGAGCGAAGGGCTCAACCCGAACTATGAGGCGTCGATCTCGAAGGTGTTCGGCACGGAGCTCCAGCGGCAGATGGGCCAGACGGGGATGCGCGTGCTGGGCATGGAGGGGCAGCTCGAACCGGGCAGTCCGTACGTGCCCTTGCAGGGTCGCGTCGAACGCTGGGCGCTGGCGGGGCCCAGCTACACCGTCGCCGGTGGCACGAGCGAGGTGAACCGCAACGTCATCGCGACGCGCGGGCTTGGCCTGCCGCGTTCGTAGGGCACTTGGCAGATCTGCCTACAGGGAGCAGAATGGAAGCACATGTGTGCTAGAGTCGCCCATCCGAGGTCAGGCTTGTCGCGAATTGATGAGCGGCCTGACGAAATGCGAGGCCGATCGCGAATCTTGGTGGGCGATTGCCTGACAGTTCTGAAGACCCTGCCAGGCGAGTCTGTGAGGGCGTGCGTGACTAGCCCGCCCTACTGGGGACTGCGGGACTACGAGGTTCCACGGGAAGCGCAACTGGGAGCCGAGGAGAGCCTTGACGAATACGTGGCGAACCTGGTGGACATCTTCGAGCAGGTATCCCGCGTCCTAACCGAAGACGGTACGGTTTGGTTGAACTTGGGTGATTCCTACACAAGTGGAAACCGAACATGGCGAGCAGCCGACCGGAAGAACCCGGCCCGGGAAATGAGCTACCGGCCTCCGACGCCGGAGGGTTTGAAACCAAAGGACTTGATTGGGGTTCCCTGGAGGGTGGCTTTTGCTCTTCAGGAAGCTGGGTGGTACCTCCGCTCTGACATCATTTGGCACAAGCCCAATTGCCAGCCAGAGTCAGTGCGGGACCGCCCCACGCAGTCCCACGAATACTTATTCCTGCTGGCAAAGTCGCTGCGGTACTACTACGACACCGAGGCAGTCCGCGAGTCCGCACAGGATGGCGGAGCGCGCAATAGGCGCACGGTCTGGTCAATCCCCACAGAACCATCGCGAGAGGCGCACTTCGCCACATTTCCGCCAGCGCTGGTTGAGCCCTGTATTCAGGCTGGGACAGCTAAGGGCGACATGGTGCTCGATCCATTCTTCGGCTCAGGAACAGTCGGTACTGTTGCGAATGGGCTCGGAAGACCGTTTGTCGGTATCGAACTCCGCCCCGAGTATGCCGCGATCGCGGCGCGACGGACCGGCGCTGTGGTCGCGAAGGCCCCTGGATGACCTTTGAGCGCTTCGAGCCAGAGACTCAGATTGCATTCGCTCAGCGGCTATTGGACATTGATGCCCTACACCTTGGGCCAGCCCTCGCTTCGGCAGTGGCCAGCCTTGACATTACTGAACTCGACACGGAGCTAGCCTGCTACGTCCCCCATGAGCGACTCGGCCGTGTTGCGGCCGCTGGACTCCGGGGCGAACGCCTCTTTCCCGTGCCCCTGGTCTTGCAGAAGGCCCCAAGGTTGATCGGCTATTACAGGCTCCTCTACGGCATCTCCCAGAAGTCCTTCTATCGAGAGTTTGGTCCGTTCAGGTCGATGGAGGATCGAGGGAACATCTCTGCCCGCGCTCTCCCCGACTTGGCCAACCTTTGCGCGAGCCTCTGTGAGACCGCCTGGCTACTCTTCGAGAATGTGGCTGATGTCGATGCTGCCCGAATCCGCGATCTGCAGCTCTTGACCCTTGGGGCTCAATTGCGTGGAGGGCATCTCAATAAGATAGGCAGGGTGGCCACCGCGATCGTGTTCAAGAGGATTCGTGCTGCCATCGCCGAGTCGGCGATCGAGGAGGAGGACGAGTCGTACATGCTTGTTCGTAACGCGTCTGCCCTCAGGGTGCGGATTCAGTTCTCGACGGATCCTGACATTGCGATCTCGATGGAGTTGACTTCAGGATTCGGAAACCGATTGGCCGTCGAGATCAAAGGCGGCACCGACGTCAGCAATGTTCACAATCGGCTTGGGGAAGCTGAGAAGTCGCACCAGAAGGCTCAGGAGCAGGGCTTCACAGAATTCTGGACGATAGTCAATGCGCCCGTCGATGAAGAGACCGCTCGTCGCGAGAGTCCTACGACGCAGGAGTTCTTCCAGCTCAGTGAAATCATCGATCCCAGCAACTCTGAGTGGGTTCGTTTCCGAGATGAGCTGACCTCAAGACTCGGTATCCCCGCAGCAAGCTAGTGACGGTTGCGGTTGGTCCAGTGGGCCTCGTCGTGGATGGCGAGGAAGTCTTCGCGGGGAATTTCCTTGAGGGTTGGGGTGGGCCAGGTGGGGTCGGGACGCCAGTCGCGCATGTTGTCGGTGAAGGGCCAGGCGCCGCGCTCGATGGCGGCGATGGCGGCTTCGCCCTCGGCGCGGGCGCGGGCGGCGACGGCCTCGGAGAGCAGGCCGTGCTCGATCACTCGCTCCAGTTCGTCCTCGTCCTTCCAGCGCCAGTGACGCTCGGCGTCCGCGACGACGTCGAGCCAGAGGTCGCGCGCATCGAAGCCGAGGGGTGTGCGACGGAAGGGCTCTTCGAGGTTTACGTACCAGCCGAGGAACTCCCAGTCGGGCGTCCACCAGACCCAGGTTGCCCGCCATTGGCCCGGGACCATGAGCATGAGCTGGTTCCAGCGGTCCCAGACGCTATCGACCAGCTTGTACTCGCCTTCGAGCCAGGGGCGTGGCTGACCCGGCACGATGGGCCGGGAGAGGATTGTGGGGGTGCCCGCCGGCAGCCAGAGCGAGACGAGTTCGGCGGTGTCCTCGACGACGACCATCGGTTTCACGTCGCAGATGATGGGTCCGTACTCGCCATTCTCGGCAACGAGCGGGATGCGGTGGAGGATCGACTGACCGCGCTGAAAGCGGGCTGGCTCGCCGGACGTGGCCATGCGGGCATCGTAGCAGCCGCAGCCCAGATGCCTGCTAGAATCCCCGCCCCATGACCCAGACCCCGACTTCGCCGCCCGCGGAGCGCCAGTTCCGCTACCTGATGCCCGTCGCCATGATCTTCGCGGGGGCGCTGATAGCCTCGAACATCATCGCGATCAAGGTAGTGGATATTTCGGGGATGGTGGGTGGTTGGTTCGACTACTTCCAGCCCGCCGCGATCATCATTTTCCCGGTCTCCTACATCATCGGCGACATCCTGACGGAGGTGTACGGCTACGCCACGGCGCGCCGCGTGATCTGGTCGGGATTCTTAGCGAATGCCCTGGTCGTGCTCGCGATCGTGGTCGCCGAGGAGATTCCGGCGGCCCCGTTCTGGGGGGACCAGGAGGCGTATGAAGCGATCCTCGGTCAGACGTGGCGCATCGTGGGAGGCAGCTTCACGGCCATCCTCGTGGGCGAGTTCGCGAACTCGTTTGTGCTTGCGCGCCTGAAGCGAGCGACGCAGGGCCGTTTCCTCTGGATGCGTACGATCGGCTCGACCGTCATCGGGCAGGGTCTCGACTCGGCCGTCTTCCTCACGATTGCGTTCTTCGGGACCGCCACGATTGCGAATGGCGAGGCGCTCTGGGCGTTCTTCTGGCGGGCGTGGCTCATCAAGACGCTCTACGAGGTGGTCGCCACACCGCTGACGTATCTGGTCGTGAACACGATGAAGCGGCTGGAGGGTGTGGACGTCTACGACACCGATACGGACTTCAACCCCATCCCGCTTCCCTTTGGGCTTGCTCTCAAGCGGTAGAACGGCGCTTGCGCGCTCGCGTCGCGAGTCGCACGCTGGCCGCGATGGGCGCCAAAGATTTCGCCACGGACGGCACGATCGACACCTTCGAGAACCAGCATCCCGGGCGGGACTACGAGATTCGCTTCGATGCGCCGGAGTTCACGAGCGTGTGTCCGATGACGGGGCAGCCGGACTTCGGGACGATCACGTTGGTCTATGTTCCAGAGGGGCGCTGCATCGAGCTGCGCAGCTTCAAGTTCTACCTGCAGGCGTTCCGCGACCGTGGCATCTTTTACGAGGACGTGGTGAATGTGATCCTGGACGACGTGGTGGCAGCGATCGCACCCCGGCGGGCGACGGTCATCGGGGACTTTCACGCTCGCGGGGGCATCACGGCGCGGGTGACTGCCACGCACCCGCAGGCGTAGCATCGGCAGCCCTCATGGCGGTGAAGCAGGACCCCGGCGGCTTTCCCCAGCGAAAGCTGAAGGACACGCCCACGGTGACTCCCGGGCAGATGCACGAGATCCAGCGGGCCGCCCAGGAAGTGTTCCACTACGACATCCTGCAGGCGGTCGAGAACGCGGGTCAGGCCACCGCCCAGCTTGTCCTGGCCATGCTGGGCGGCAGCGCGAAGGGGCAACGGGTGGTGGTGCTGGCGGGAGGGGGACACGTGGGGGCGGCGGGGCTCTGCGCCGTGCGCCACCTCGACAACTGGGGGATCCAGGCGGAGCCGCTCCTGGGGGAGGTGGAGACGCAGATGAGCTTCGTGACGCGCCGCCACCTGCACATCCTGGCCGAGTCGGGGATCGCCGAACCGCATGACAGCGACACGAGCGAGCACACCGCTGAAGACCACCTGCAGCGGGCCGAACTGATCGTCGATGCGCTTGTCGGGTACGGGCTTGAGGGCGCTCCCAAGGGCTTGGCCGCGGCAATCACCGAGATTGCGGGGGCGTCGCGGAGGCCGATTCTTGCGCTGGACATACCCACAGGCGTGAACGCAGGCACAGGGACCGTGAGCAGCCCTTCCGTGACAGCGGCCACGACGCTTGTGTTCGACTTGCCAAAGAAGGGGCAGGTGCTGCCCGTCTGTGCGAAGAACGTGGGGGAGATGTATGCGGCTGACCTGGGTGTCCCGCGGGCGGCCTACGAGCGGCTCGGAGTGAGCACGCGAGGGATCTTCGCCGAGGGACCCATTGTCCGGCTGCGGCGGTAGCGGCTAGAACTTGCGCGAGTCCCAGAGCACGTCGCCGTGGCCGCTGAGGTGGTTCTGAAGGCGGGAGGCGACGAAGAGCAGATCGCTCAGGCGATTGAGGTAGGGGGCGACGAACTCACCGACGTGTTCCTGGCGGCTGAGGGCGAAGCTGAGGCGCTCGGCCCGGCGGCAGATGGTGCGGGCAAGGTGGAGGTGAGCGGCGGTGGGGTCGCCGCCGGGGAGGACGAAGCTGGTGAGGGGTTCGAGGTCATCGTTCCACTCGTCGATCCAGGATTCGAGCTGGTCGACGTGGCGGCTCTCGACACGCGGTCCGGTGGCTTCCTCGTCCGGCTGACGGGGGGTGGCGAGCTCGGCCCCGAGATTGAAGAGCACCTGCTGGATCACGCCAAAGGGCTCGGCGAGCGGGGCTTCAAGTCCGGTCGCCACGGCGATGCCGATGGCGCTGTTGAGCTCGTCGACGGTGCCATAAGCCTCAATGCGGATGCTCTCCTTGGGGACACGCTGGCCTCCAGCGAGGGCAGTGGTGCCCTCGTCGCCGGCGCGGGTATAGACACGATTGATGCGAACCATGGGTCAAGCATGCCGGAGCGGCAGGGACCGGACCAGCCTGCCCCCTTTCGCCCATGCGCGCGGACGCGGAGAATGCGGGGGGAGGTTGCCGTGCCTGAGATGATCCGTTGCGAGCGCTGCCTTACGCCCATCAAGGGCGAGCCGCACATGATGGCGACGCGTCGCTACTGCTGCGCCAGTTGCTCCGTCGGCTCCGCCTGTGAGCACCAGGGCGTGCGGCGGAGCGATACCATCCGCCGCTACGACGGTAACTTCGACCGCTTCCGGCAGGTCGCGCGGCGCTCCGGCCCGTACGAGCGGGAGCGCACATCCGGTTCGGGTTGACCTAGCGGGCGGGGCTCTCCACCATCGCGTCATGGCTCTCTACGAATACCAGTGCCCGGACTGCGGCGAGCGCTTCGAGAAGCGCATGCCCATGAGTGACGCGCTTCAGCTCGCGCCGTGCCCCGGGTGCGGCGCGCAGGCGCGGAAGATCATCGGGAACTTCGCTGTGGTGGGGCGGGCGGAGGCGGGCGTGGGCGATGGTCCCGCGCCCTGGGAGGACGGCGGCGACGGGGAGGGGGATGGCGACGGCGACCTCGATGCCGGGGGCATGGACGACCTCACCCACCACGGACACAGTCACGGTCCCGGCGGTCACTCCCACCCCCACTAGGAACGCCAGCGCACTCTTTGGCGGGGAACTTGTAGTGGTGGGGACAATGGTATATGGTTACCCATATGAAGAAGACCACGCTCAACATTGACGAGACCACCATGGAGCGGCTGAAGGCAGAAGCCATCCGCCGGAAGACCACCATGGGCGCGCTCGTGGAGGCCGGGATCCGGCGGATCCTGACGGAGGGCGAGGCGCCTGCTCCCGCGGCAGGTGACCTGCCGGCCCTGCCTATCGCGAACATGGGCGAGCCGCTGGTGGACATCGCGGACCGCGAGGCGCTGTACGAAGCGATCGATGGGGAGCGAGATGAGCGCCTCTACGGAACCAGCCCGAGAGCCCTCAGGGGAGATGCCCGCCGTGTTCCAGAGCGGCGGGAGCTTGCTGTGGCCGAGGACGTGGCGCCCTACGACATCGGTGGGGGAGTGCAGGAAGGGACGGACGAAGCCTAGGTGCTCGCCGTCGATACCAACGTGCTGCTCTACGCAGCCAACGCAGACTCCGACGTCCACGAACCTTGCCTGAAGCGGCTGGAAGGGTGGCGGCGCGATCCTTCCCCGACTTTCCTGACGTGGAACGTCTGCTACGAATTTCTGAAGAACGCCACGCACGCGAAGGTGTTCCCCGTACCGTGGCAGGTCGAGCCGGCAATGCGCTTCATCCAGGCATTGCTGGCTTCCCCGGGTTTCACGCTCCTGACCGCGACTCCCCGGCACGAGGCCGTGCTGGCGCAGACACTGGCAGAGCTACCAACGCTGCGCGGCAGCGTCGTGCATGACCTGCACACGGCCGTGCTGATGCGAGAGCACGGCATCAGCCGTATCTGCACGCGCGATCGCGACTTCCAGCGATTCCCGTTCCTGACGGTGGTTGACCCGCTGGAGTGACGCGAAGAGACCCCGCCACTTGGCGGGGCCTCGCGCTTGGATGCTCGCGGGCGGGCGGGTGCGCCGTCAGCCCGGACCGCCCCGGTTACTCCTTGTGGAGAACGGCGAGGGCCACGGCACCGGCGCCAAGGGCGATGGCCGCGAATGCCATGGTCGAGGCGAGTTGGGAGATGGTTGCGCCGAACTGCCAGGCATTGGAGATCTGCTCTCCGATGCCGACGAGGGAGACGATAGCGCCGATGAGTGCGACTGCCACCGCGGCGAGCACGAGGTAGACGGCAGCTTTCAGTACGAGAGCCGCTGTGAGGTCTTTCATCTGTTACTCCTCCTCGGGAGCGTGCTGGTCCACTTCGGGGGTAGAACGAAATCAGATCGACTGCGAGTGTTCAAGAGATACATCCTTACCGGATGCCTTGTGAGGATACTAACGATTACCGTTGCGGATGGCAAGGGCAGAGCGGAGATGCGGGTTGCGCGAAGAGGCCCCGCCAGCTGGCGGGGCCTCTTGCCTGATTGGACGGGGCAGTGGGGGACTAGATCTCCAGCATGGCCGCGACTTGCTCGCGGTGGAAATCGGCGTCGCCCCAGAAGAGCTCGGCCCGCTTCTGGCGGCGGAAGTAGAGCTGGATGATGTAGTCCTTGGTGAAGCCGATGCCGCCGTGGATCTGCTGGCCGTGGGCGACCACGCGGCGGCTGGCCTCGCTGCACCAGGCCTTGGCCATGGAGGTATCCATGTTCTGGGAGGGCTCGTTCTCGCTGGTGGCCCAGGCGGCCTTGTAGGTGATGAAGCGCATGCCGTCGACGTCGGTGACCATGTCGGCGGCCTTGTGCTGGATGGCCTGGAAGGAGCCGATGGGGCGGCCGAACTGGACGCGCTCCTTGGCGTAGTTGACGGCGATCTCGAAGTCCTTCTGGGCGAGACCGACGAGGTAGGCGTTCTCCAGGTTCACGGCGATGTTGCGGGCGCGCAGACTCAGCTCGGCGTCGACAATCATGATGTCGTCGGCGCTGACACGGACGTTGTTGAGGACGACCTCGGCCTGCTTGTCGCTGGCGATGGTCTTGAGGAGGTTGACCTCCACGCCGGCCTGGTCGCGCGCGATGATGAAGTTGGCGAGCTGGCCGTCAGGCGTGTTGCCGACGACGTGCAGGTAGTCGGCCACGTTGGCGTCGGGGACGAAGAGCTTCGAGCCGTTGAGCACGTAGTCGTCACCGTCAGCGCTGGCGGTGAGGGCGTAGCCCGCGCGGTCCCAGCGGCCCGACTCCTCCGTGACTGCGTAGGTGTGGATGGCGGTTCCGCTGGCGATGCCGGGAAGGTACTTGGCCTTCTGCGCGTCGTTGCCACCGATAACGAGCCAGGCGGCGCAGGTGGCGTTGGGGATGAAGGGACCGGGCACGAGCGCTCGCCCGAACTCCTCGACGAGGACGCAGAGGTCGAGGTAGCTGAAGCCGGAGCCGCCGTTCTCTTCGGGAATCATGAGCCCCTGCCAGCCGAGGTCGGCCATCTTCTTCCAGAGGTCGGGGCTGTAGCCGGCCTCGTCCTCTTCCATGGCCCGTACGTGCTCTTCGGGGCACTCGTTCTCGAGGAAATCGCGCGCAGAGTCGCGGATCAGGTTTTGCTCTTCGCTGAGACTCAGATCCATTGGTGTCCGTCCTTCATCAGGGTCGCGAAACGGGGCGCACACAGACGTGCGACCCCTTCGCAGGGGTAGCCGCGCGAGTCTAGCACGCGTGTGGGTGAGCGTCAGGGGAGCTCCACCGAGGAGTCGAAGAAGCGCTCCTGGAAGTCGGTCGCGGCGAGGATTGTGGCGGCGTCCCAGTGGCCCGATTGGTCCACGACAGCCAGGAGCTTGTCCTCCACGTCGTCCCGTCGACGGATGATGGCGATGACGGTGGCTTCGCAGCGCTTCAGGGGCGCTTTGGCGTCCAGCACGTAGACATCGATGGGGTGCCCGTCGGGCGCGAGTGTTCCGGGGACGAAGCCGTAGTTGACGCCGTAGGCGATGTCGGACTCGGTCGGATGCGTACTGCCGAGGGGGCGGTCGACCTCGACCGTGATGCGCCGGCCGAGCCAGTCCGAGAGGACGAGGTTGGGGTCCACGGGCGGGCTAGTTTCGGCTCTGGACTGCGGATGTGACAAGTGGCTAGTGAAGCAGCTGCGGCGTGGCGCGAACGGGGAACTGCCGCAACAATGCGGCTTGGGTACTCACCGTGAATGACACCTTCCTGCCGATGAAGATAGAGACGGAGCTGGGCAGCCTTCTCGTCCGCTCCTCCCCTTTGGGCTGGTTAGATGTCCTCTACACGCCTTCCGACGAAAGACTTCCCCCTTCACGTCTCGATGAACCGCGAGGCCAAGCGTACGAGGTGAAGCTGGTAGAAATTCACGCGACAGACGGCTACATAACCATATTCCCCACGGACATGACCTATTCGGGCGACTTCCTGGAATCCAAGTACACTCAGGTCAAGAGCATCACGGTCAGGATGCCCTTTGACGACGACTTCCCTTCCACGGAAGACGATATTTCTTCTCTCTTCGCTCGGCTCCCATCGTGCTTTGCGAAGGACTACGACCATGGCCTCGGCTTCAAACGGGGCTATCGATACATTGTGCAGGCCATAGAGGCCCTTACGGACTGTGAACATCTGATTGTCGGGCCTGATTTCGAGATCAGCGTGGACCCCGAACACAAGGCCTTCCGCCTCCCTAGCGCAGCCTTGGATTCCCTGCGCAAAAGCGTCGACAGGGTTGCAGCAAACTCCGGGCGCGCGGTGCGGGCCGTGAACACGGCAATCACCCGGAACCTCCTTGCTCGATCGATAGGGGCGCCCGAGATCCCCGTGAAGTTTGGACGAAGCCCGCTGCGTCAGGACTTCACGAAGCAGGCTCTCCTGGGAGACCACTTCCTGCCTGACGATGACCAGGAATTATTTCTCGATGTCCTAAGTGCCAATGCCCGCCAACTCGCTGCGGAACAACCAAAGAGGGTCGCACTTGTACAGCAAGAGCTGGAGCTCGCTAATCTTGCTCAGGTTATAGATGTTTATGAGGCAATGATGAGGACCAAGTGTGGTGAAGACGACTGGCAGCAATTCTTTAGTGACAATCCCTTTGCACTGCACTTGAGCTTCGGGTACCCCGTAATAAAGATACGAGATAAGGCCGTGGTTGGGGGGAAGGGATTTCTCGGGCCGTCGCTCAAGCATCACAGACTTTCTTGTCAAAAATCAGATGACACACAATGCTGCCCTCGTCGAAATCAAGACCCCTCAGGCACAGCTCATTTCCCCGAAAATATACCGCCAGGGAGTCTACGCTCCACACCACGACCTCGTCGGTGCGGTCAACCAAGTGCTTGATCAGAAGGTGAAATTTGAGCGCAGTTTTACGATTTCAAGGGGAGAAGAGCCAGAACTGGAACTAGAGGCCTATGGTGTGGGATGCGTGGTCATCACCGGAACCATCCCGGCGGATAGGGATAAGGTGAAGTCATTCGAATTATTCAGAAGCAATTCGAAGAATGTACACATCGTCACCTTTGATGAATTGCTAGCAAAACTGAAGGAATTAAGGGATTTCCTAGGGGTTCGGGCAGAAGCGGAGTAGCAAAACAGCCAATAGAGAGAGCCGCACCCACCACAGTGGCTAGCGGTTGCGCTGGACGAAGCGGCCGATGCGTTCGAGGGCGCGTTCGATTTGCTCGTAGCCGCTGGCGTAGCAGGCGCGCACAAAGCCCTCGCCGCAGGCGCCGAAGGCGGAGCCGGGCACCACGGCGACGCGCTCCTCGGCCAGCAGGCGTTCGCTGAAGGTGGTGCTGTCCATGCCGGTGGGGCGGATGTCGGGGAAGGCGTAGAAGGCGCCTCGGGGGCGGAAAGCGGGGAGGCCGACGGCGTGCAGGCCATCGACCATCAGGCGGCGGCGGCGGTCGTACTCGGCGAGCATCTCCTGGACGAAGCTCTCGCCGTGCTGGAGGGCGGCGAGGGCGGCGTACTGGGCAGCCGTGGGGGCCGACATCATGACGTACTGGTGGACCTTCATGGCGGCTTCGGCGAGGGGCGCGGGGGCGGCCAGCCAGCCGATGCGCCAGCCCGTCATGGCGTAGGTCTTGCTGAAGCCGCCGATGAGGATGGTGCGGTCGCGCATGCCTTCGATGGAGGAGAAGCAGGTGTGCTCGCCCTCGTAGGTGAGGCGGGCGTAGAGCTCGTCGCTGATGACGGCGAGGTCGTTGGCGGCGGCGACTTCGGCGATGGCCTCGAGGCTGGGGCGGTCCATGGTCGCGCCCGTGGGGTTGGCGGGGTAGCCGAAGAGGAGCGCCTTGGTGTGCTCGGTGACGCGCTCGCTCACGTCGCTCGCGAGCAGGCGGAACTCGTGCTCGGCGCTGGTGGGGACGGGGCGGAAGCGGCCCTTTGCCATGGTGACGGCGGGCTCGTAGGCGACGTAGCTGGGATCGGGGCAGAGGACCTCGTCGCCGTCGTCGATGAGGGAGCGGAGAGCGATGTCGAAGGCTTCGCTGGAGCCGCTCGTGACGACGATCTCGGTGGCGGGGTCGTAGGAGACGCCGTAGAGGGTCTCGATCTCCTCGCTGAGCGCCTCGCGCAGCTCGATGAGGCCGTAGTTGGAGGTGTAGTGCGTCTCGCCCCGCTCGATGCTGTCGACGGCGGCGCGGCGGATGGGTTCCGGGGTTACATAATCGGGTTCGCCGACGCCGAGAGAGATGACGTCGTCGATCGTACTGAGCAGGTCGAAGAACTTGCGGATGCCGCTGGCGGGCACGGAGGCGAGGCTCCGCGAGATGAAGCGTTCGGCTCCGGGGGAGGCGTCGTTCACGGCCCCGTTCCTTCCGGCCCCCGCTGGTGGCGGATACGAAAGAGCCGCCCCGCGGGCGGCTGTCTGTTCTGTGCGTCCTTCGACCGCTCGCATGCTATCCGCGCGCTTGCGCCGCCGCCGCAGCGGCAGTGGGGAGGCACGTGGTGGTCAGCTTGCGATCCACAATCGGACTCTGGCGATGGGTGGCATTACGGTCAAGGGAAGCGAAGGGGCTACAGCGGGGCGAGGCGATTGGTCTCGCCGAGGGACTGTTCGAAGGCGTGGCCGATCTGGAGGATGGTTCCCTCAGCGCCTAAGTCGCCGATGACCTGGAGGCCGACGGGCAGGCCCTCGCTGAGGCCGCAGGGGAGGCTGAGGGCGGGGAGGCCGGCGACGGCGCTGGGGAGCGTGTAGACATCGTTCAGGTACATGGCGAAGGGTTCGTCGAGCTTCTCGCCGCGGGGGAAGGCGACGCCGGGGGTGGTGGGCGTGACGAGCGCGTCGTAGCGCGTGAAGGCCTCGCGGAACTCGCGCGTGATGAGCGTCCGCACCTGTTGCGCCTTCAGGTAGAACTGGTCGTAGTAGCCGGCGCTGAGGGCGTAGACGCCGAGCATGATGCGGCGTTTCACCTCGTCGCCGAAGCCCTGCTCGCGGGTCTGCTCCATGTTCTCCCACATGCTGCTGCCGCCGCGCTCGCTGAGGCCGTATTTGACGCCGTCGTAGCGGGCGAGGTTCGAGCTGGCCTCGCTGGGGGCGATGAGGTAGTAGACGGCGAGGGCGTGCTCGGTCATGGGCAGGGAGAGGTCGGTGTCGACCTCGCAGCCGAGGGACTCGAGCCGCGTGAGCGCTTCCTCGATGCGGGCGCGCACGCCGGGCTCCATGCCCTCTACGAAGTACTCGCGGGGCACGCCGATCTTCTTCCCGGCGATATCGCGGCCGAGGTAGTGCCGCGTGTCGGGCCTGGGGGCGGGATCGCTGGTCGAGTCGCGCGGGTCGTGGCTGCTGATGCCGTCGAGGATGGTGGCGACATCTTCCACGTCGCGGCCGATGGGGCCGACCTGATCGAGGGAGCTGCCGAAGGCGATGATGCCGTAACGGCTGACGCGCCCGTAGGTGGGGTCGAGGCCGACGACCCCGCAGAGGGCAGCGGGTTGGCGGATGCTGCCGCCGGTATCGCTGCCGAGCGCGGCGAGGCACTCGCCCGCGGCGACGGCGGCGGCGGAGCCACCGGAGCTGCCACCGGGGACGCGGTCGGTGTCCCAGGGGTTGTGGGTGGGGCCAAAGGCCGAGTGCTCGGTGCTCGAGCCCATCGCGAACTCGTCCATGTTGGCCTTGCCCACCATCACGGCGCCGGCGCGCTTGAGCTGTTCGTAGACGTGGCTGTCGTAGGGCGGCACGAAGTCGCCGAGCATGCGCGAGCCGGCGGTGGTGCGAACGCCCTTCGTGACGATGAGGTCCTTGACGGCGAAGGGGATGCCGGTGAGGGGGGTGGCGGTGCCCGCGGCGAAGCGCGCGTCGGCCTCGCGCGCCTGCCCATGTGCGACCTCGTCGGTGCGGGTGATGTAAGCGTTGACGCTGGGCTCGACGGCGTCGACGCGTGTCAGGACCGACTCGGTGAGTTCGACTGCGGAGAAGGCCCTTGCGCGGAGGCCGTCCTGGGCCTCGTGGGCCGTTAGTTGCCAGAGTTCGCTCATTCGAGAACGGCTCGCACGCGGATGAGGCCGTCCTCGACCTCGGGCGCGTTGCTGAGCGCATCGTCGCGGGAGAGGGAGGGTGCGACGGAGTCGCTGCGCATGACGTTCTTGAGGGGCAGGGGGTGGGCGGTAGGCTCGACGTCGCTGGTATCGACGGCGGCCAGCGCTTCGAAGTGACCGAGGATGTCGGAGAGTTGGGTGGTGAGGCGGTCGATCTCGGCCTCGCTCAGGCCGAGGCGTGCGAGTCTGCCGATGTGGAGCACCTGTTCGCGGGAGATTGCCATTGGCGGATCGTACACAGGGACTCCCGCACGTGCCCGCAAGGGGCCGCTTTGCTAGGCTCGATGTGATGCGGCCTTCCGGCCATCCCTCGCTTCCGAGCGCGTTCGTTTCCCCAGCCGACGGCGCTTCCGACCATGGCTAGCCGGGTTGTCATCCGCCACCGCCTGCGCAGGCGCCGCGCGCGAGTCAAGCGGAGCGGCTTCCCCATCTGGGCGATCGCTTTGCTGGTGGTGGGTTTCTTCGCCTCCGCCTCGCTGGCGGCAGGCGCGGGGAGCGTGTTCGCCGTCTACCAGCATTACGCGCGCGACTACGTCGCGATCGAGGATCTGCTGATCGAGCGACAGGTCGGGATCACGCGGGTCTTCGATCGCAGCGGGCAGGTCGAACTCGGCGTTCTGGCCAACCCGGCCCAGCAGCTTCTCCACCCCGTGGAGCTGGACGATATCGCGCAGAGCATGATCGACGCGACGGTTTCGACGGAGGACAACAGCTTCTGGACGCACCCCGGGGTGAACTACCGGGGAATCGCCCGGGCCGCCTGGGAGAACTACGTGGGCGGGGGCATCGGGAGCGGCACGGGCGGCTCCTCGATCACGCAGCAGCTGATCAAGAACGTCTACATCTGCGGAAGCTTCACGGACCTGGAGAACCCCTGCGTGGCCGAGCGCACGCTCGACCGGAAGCTGCGCGAGATCGCCTATGCAATCGAGCTGGAGCAGGACTACGACAAGGAGCAGATCCTCACGTGGTACCTGAACCAGATTTCGTACGCGGACCGCTACGTTGGCGTGCAGGCCGCGGCCGAGGGCTACTTTCGCAAGAACGCGGCCGACCTGACGCTGGCGGAGTCGGCGATGCTGGCCGGTATTCCGCAGTTCCCCACCCGCTACCACCCGCGCCTGAACTGTCTCCGCGACGACGACGACAACTGCATCCTCGACCTGCTCGGCCGCATGACGGTGGGGGGTGCGGCGAAAGCCCGCCAGGAGGACGTGATTGACCTGATGGTGACGCACGGCTGGATCACGTACTCGGAGGGCGAGAACGCGAAAGCGGAGAAGCTCTTTGCGTACGCCGCCGCCACGACCGCGGCGCAAGACGCGGCGGCGTTCATCGACAACCAGGTGGAGCCGCGCCTGGTGCGGATGTGCGAGGCCGGCCTGCTGCCGAAGCTGGAGAACATCGACGACTGCCTGACAAGCGTGCACAGCGCCGGCTGGACGGTGCGCACGACGCTCGACTGGGAGGCAACGCAGGCGGCGCTGGCGAAGGCGCGGGCGGCGATCGAGCGAGGGCTGGAGGCCGGCTGCGAGTGTCACAACGCGGCAATCGTCACGATCGAGCCGGAGACGGGCGAGCTGCTCGTGTACGCCCCCAACCGCGACCCGTCGATCACGGCCGATCCTCGTGTGGCGGGCAACGTTGACCAGTTGGTGGAGATCAACCAGCCAGGGTCGGCCTTCAAGCCGGCGGTCTATCTGGCCTGGTTCGAGTATGCGAACAAGGTCCCGATGAGCATCCTCTGGGACTCGAACCCGCTGGAAATCGGGGGCACGGACCTGGAGATCGTCAACCCGCGGGCAGCGCCGCGTACCGAGGGACTGATCAGCGCGCGCGCGGCGCTGGGAGGATCCCAGAACGTTCCCGCCTACCGCGCCGCCACGGAGGCGGGCATCGAGAACGTGATCACGATGGCGAAGCTGCTCGGTATCACAACCATCGAGCAGCAGTTCGACCCCACCTTCGTCTCCCACCTGGACATCTACTACGGCGCTTCGATCGCGACTGGCGGGGCCAACATCCGGGCTGTTGACATGGCCTACATGAACGCGACCATCGCCAACATGGGGGTGATGGTGGGCGTTCCCCATCACGCCACAACGATCGCGCCGGAGACGTTGAACAACACCGCCTTCGACGAGGGCGTCGACTATGAGAACGCGCTCCAGCAGAAGCTGGACTTCCAGCGCGGGCACCTGCGGCTGCCCGGTACGCGGCCACTCGACCCCGTGACCGTGCTTGAGGTGCGCGACATCAACGATCGCGTCATCTTCCGGCACGAGGGACCGCAGCGGATTCGCATGGTCGATGCAGGCAGCGTCTGGCTGCTGTACAGCATCATGTCGGACTGCACGGCGCGGTTCGTCATCTGGGGTTGTGGCGTGGATAACGAGGACCTCAGGCTGGACACGTTTGTGAACGGCGAGAAGCTCGCGATGGGCATCAAGACGGGGACGCAGCAGGGGCCGCTGGACGCCGCGGACACGCTGGAGACGTGGATGAATGGCTACTCGCGCCACGCCGCAACGGCGGTGTGGGTGGGCAACGCGACGAACGAGCTCGTGATAGACGGGCCCACGGGCGAGTACGCCGCCGCGCGTACGACCCTCTGGCTGTTCAAGACCTGGATGGGCGACTACCACAGCTACCTGCTGGAGGAGGGGAACATCGCGGCGCTGGAGGACTTCGAGGAGCTGCAGCCGGAGAACGTGGAGTTCACGGAGTTCTCCACGCCCGCGACGGATCGCCACCTCGAAGGGGGCTGTGACCAGGTGGTGGAGGCGTGGATACGGAAGGACGTTGAGTACGAGGACGTGTGCGAGCCGGCCATCATCGACACCCGCAACGGGTTGCTCGCTTCGAGCAAGACGCCGCAGCGCTACCGTCAGATCGAGCGCTTCGTGAAGCTCCCCGAGTGGGAGCCGGAGGCGGCCATCAAGCTGGTGGAGGAGCCTCCGAAAGACTTCGAGGTGCTCATTCCGATCATGCCCGAGGAGGCCAGCACGGGGTTGCGCGCCGTCGAGATCGTCTTCCCCTTCCCAAGCGCGACGGTGGGTCTTGGGACGGGTGTGTTCGGCAGCGTGAACGTCGGGAGGCTAACGGAGTGGCGGCTCGAGATCGGCCCGGGGGCCAGCCCCGGCGAGGAAGACTGGGTGCTGCTGGCCTCGGGTGAGGAGAACATGACGAACGAGACGCTGGGCAACATCGTGCTGGAGGAGTTCGCGCCGCGCGTTTACACGCTCCGGCTCACTGCCCGGCAAGGGCTGTTGGCCCCGCTTCGGGAGACCATCCTCGTGAACGTCACGGCCGAGCCACCCACGCCGTCGCTCACTCCTGCCATCGAAGGGCCGCCGGAGTCGCGGATTCCGATCATCGAAGGGCCACCAGAGCCCGAGGAACCGGAGGAGCCGGAGGAGCGCTAAGGGGCCTGGCGGGCGCTAGCGGAAGCGGGCGCCCACCTTCAGGCCGACCTCGGCGGCCCACTCGCCGGCGTTCACCTTGCGCGCGCCCTGGGGCTGGACGCGCTTCACGTGCAGCACGCCGCCGTTGAGGCGCAGGTCGAAGCCGTCGTCCTCGATGCGCAGGACGGCGCCGGGCATGCCGGGCTCGTTGCGAAGGGTGAGGCGGCAGTCGAACACGCCCAGCCGCTCGCCCCGGCGCATGGTCCAGGCGCCGGGCTGGGGGTTGCAGCCACGGATGCGGTCGTAGACCTGCTGGGCGGACTCGTGCCAGGGGATGCGGGCGTGCTCGTCGCCGCAGGGCGGCTCGTAGGTCGAGCGCGCGTGGTCCTGCTCGATGTGGGGGGTCTCGCCAGCCTCGACGAGGGCCACCGCCTCGACCAAGGCGTCCACGCCCATGGGGAAGAGGCGTTCGAAGTAGAGGGAACCGAGGGTGTCGTCGGGGGTAATCCCGCAGGTCTTCTGGAGGAGGATGGGGCCGGTGTCCATCCCTTCGTCGGGCCAGAAGATGCTGAGGCCGGTCTCGGTCTTGCCGAAGATGATGGGCCAGTTCATGGCGGAGGAGCCGCGGTGGAGGGGGAGCAGGCTGGGGTGGTACTGGATGGTGCCCTGCGCGGGGGCGGTGAGGGCTTCTTCCGGGAGGATCTCGGTGACGAACGCCATCACGCCGAGCTCGGCGCCTGTCGCTTGCCAGGCGGCAAGTCCCTCGGGGCGCTTGAGCGAGGCGGTGTCGATGGGCGTGAGCCCGGCCTCCTCGGCGGCGACCCAGAGGGGGTCGGGGCGGGCGCCCTCGCGCGGTTCGGGGGCGGAGGCGGCCACAACCTCGACGCCCTCCTCGTTCAGCCGCTTGAGGACGGCCTCGCCGAAGGCTGCCTGGCCGATGATCGAGACGCGCATGTGCTCCCCCCCGAGCCGGAATCGCTCGGCGGGAGCCTACACCAGCGCCGGTCGCGAGCGTGTAAGGGGCGGTGGGGCCTACACTCGCACTACGATGCTGCAGCGACCAGTGTCCCAAGGAGCCCCCCAGGGCGGCGTGTTCGCCGCCCTGGCCCGCGACGGAGCAGCGGCCAGGCCCCGCGCCTGAGCCGGTCCAGCCATTCCGTCCCGCGTACCAGGAGGTTCCCAATGGTCTGTGTCGAACCGGCCCGCCTGAGCGATGCCGATGCCATCCATGCGTTGATCGATGTGTGGGCGCAGCAGGGCGAGATGCTCGAACGCCCCCTCGGCGAGATTCACGAAGCGATCCGCGATTTCAAGATCGCCCGCGAAGGGGGCGAGGTGGTGGGGTGCGGCTCGCTCCACATCATGGGCTCCGATCTCGCGGAGATTCGCTCCCTCGCCGTGCGCGAGGATCAGCACGGCAAGGGCGTGGGCGGCGCGATCGTCGACTCCTGCGTCGAGGAAGGGCGCGAGATGGGCATCGAGCGCGTATTCGCGCTCACCTACCGCCCGACGTTCTTCGAGCGGCAGGGGTTCGTGCTCGCGAACGTGATGGACTTTCCCCAGAAGGTCTGGAACGAGTGCGTGCGCTGCCCGTTCTTCACGAACTGCCGCGAGATCGCAGTCGTGCGTGACCTGCGGGTGGAGACTGGCGTCGACGTTCCCGTCACCGTGGTGTCGTAGGCCGCTCTAGTAGCGCGAGAGCGAATTTGATCCTTCTTATCCGCCGGGATGGTAAGAACCATAAGGTGAGGTAAACTCTGTCAAGATGGATCGCTTGCTCAATCCCTACCGACCCGGCGCAGGCACTCAGCCGCCAGCGCTGATCGGCCGCGACGCTATCATCGACAGCTTCGGGGTTGCCCTGCGGAGAGCCTCTGCGGGAATGCCCGGGAAGAGCGTTGTCGCGCTTGGTCTGCGCGGTGTCGGGAAGACCGTCCTGCTAAATCGCTTCACCGAAATTGCCAGGATGGAAGGCCTCAAAGTCGGGTTTGTCGAGGCCCCGGAGACGGGGGCGTTCCAGACGTTGCTGGCGATACGTCTCCGACAGATCCTCCTTGAACTGGAACAGGCAGGGCCGGTTTCCCTGGCGGTTTCTGGCGCCCTCGCAGTCTTGAAGAGCTTTGTCGTCAGGCTTCCCGACGGCACCAGCATCCATCTTGCCCAAGATGCATTCGTTGGCAGGGGTGACTCTGGCGTGCTCTCCGAGGACTTGACGGACGTATTGGTGGCCGCTGGCGAGGCGGGACGCGACAGGGGGACGGGTATTCTCATCGCTGTGGATGAACTCCAGTACCTTGCTGATGAAGAATTTGCTGGCCTGATCGTTGCGATCCACAGGACGACGCAACTCAACTTGCCGGTCGTGCTGGTAGGCGCAGGACTTCCCCAGGTGCCCAGGCTCGCAGGTGACGCCAAGTCCTACGCGGAACGCCTGTTTGAATTCACCAACGTAGGTGAACTTGCCTCAGAAGAAGCGGCCGAGGTGCTCACGGTCCCGGCGACAGAGGTTGGTGTCGAACTCACGGCGGGGGCGGTAGGGGAGATGGTGGTCGCCTCGCGGGGGTACCCTTACTTCCTGCAGGAGTGGGGTTCAGCAGCCTGGAACGCAGCGCCGGGATCCCCCATTGGGATCGAGGACGTGCTTGCCGCTCGTCCGGTCGTCAGGCAGGCACTCGACAACAACTTCTTCAGGGTTCGCCTCGATCGGCTGACGCCCAAGGAGCGTGAGTACCTGCACGCGATGGCGGCACTGGGCTCCGGCCCACATCGCAGCGGCGACATTGCCCAACAGCTTGGCGTGAAGGTTGAGAGCGTAGCGCCACGACGTTCCGCTCTCATCAGGAAGGGCATGGTCTACAGCCCTGCCCATGGCGACACGGCATTCACAGTCCCGCTCTTCGATGAATTCATCCTCCGTGCCGAAGCGGCTGGCTGAGCGGTCACGGCGGATGACCGGAGATCGGACCTTGAGGGGATTGAACGCTAGTAGCGCGAGATATCGATCTCCTTCTGGGTGAGGAACTCGAGCAGGGCGGGCGTTCCGGACTCGGTCTGGGCGATGCCGCGCTTGATGGCCGGGATGATCTCGGCGGGGTCGGTCACGCGCTCGCCGTAGGCGCCGAAGGCCTTGGCCATGTCGGCGTAGTTGCCGCTGATGTCGGTGCTGCGGTACTTCTCGGTGGCGGCTTGCATGATGGGGAGTTCGATCGCCATGGAGAAGTTGTTGAGCAGGATGGAGAGGATGGGGATGCGCTCGCGCACGGTCGTCTCGAAGTCCATGCCGGTGAAGCCGATGGCGGCATCGCCCCAGACGTTGATGCAGAGCCGGTCGGGGCGGGCGAGCTTCGCGCCCATGGCGTAACCGAGGCCCGTGCCGAGCTGGGTCGTCTTGCCCCAGCCGATGTAGCTGAGGGGCGTGCGGCTCTCCCAGAAGGGGGAGAGCTGGTCGCGGGGACTGCCGGCGTCGTGCGTGATGATCGTGTTGTCGACGTCGACGGTCTGCATCAGGTCCCAGATGACGCGGTAGGGGGAGAGGGGCGAGGAGTCGTCGGTCAGCTTCGGCATCCACTCGGCCAGCCACTCCTGCTTCATGCTGGCGATGCGCTCAACGGCGCCGTCGCGGGAAGCGGTGGCGCCGTCGAGCTCGGCGAGGAGGGCGGCGAGGGTCAGCTTGGCGTCGCCGATGAGGGCGTGGGCGGAGGCGACATCCTTGTTCACGTCGGCGGGGTCGAGGGTCGCGTGGATGATCGTCTTGCCGGGGGGCATGGCGACGCCGAAGCCGGTGGCGGCGAAGCTACAGCCGATGCCGAAGATGACGTCGGCGTCCTGCAGGAACTCGTGGACGGTGCGGGGCACGGCGCGTCCGCCCGAGCCGAGGGAGAGGGGATGATCCTCGGGGAAGGCGCTCTTGCCCTGGAGGCTGGTGGTGACGGGGATCTGGAGGCGTTCTGCGAGCTCGCGCAGCTCGTCCCAGGCCTTCGCGTAGTGGACGCCCTGGCCGGCGTAGATGACGGGCCGCTCGGCCTTGCGCAGCACCTCCGCGACGACGCTCACGGCCTCGGGGTCGGGGCCGGAGCGGAGGGAGGGGGCGGGCTCGTAGGCGAAGTCGTCGGGGACTTCTTCCTGGAAGACATCGCCGGGAATCTCGATGAGCACGGGTCGCGGACGCCCGTTGCGCACCTGGGTGAAGGCGCGGCGCATCACGTCGGGGATGGTTGAGCCGAGGGTGACCTGCTCGGTCCACTTGGTGACGTGCTGGAAGTTGAGGAAGGAGTTGAAGTTGGGGGCGATGTTGGTGAGGCGGCGGGCGTAGCCGCCGGGCATGACAAGGATGGGCACGGAATCGCCGTAAGCCTGGGCCACACCGCCGAAGGCGTTCTCCGCGCCGGGACCGTGCTGCATGGCGAAGACGCCGATGCGATCGCCCGAGTTGATGCGGCTGAAGGCGTCGGCCATGTGCAGGCCGACGCGCTCCTGGCGGACGATGATCGTGCGGATGTCGGCGCGCGCGGCCGCCTCGATGATGGGGTTGACGGGGTAGGCGACGAGGAACTCGACGCCCTCCCGCTTCAGGATCTCGGCTACGGCATCGGCGACCTTCATGGCGTCCCCCTTTTGGTGGCCGCGACGGACTGTTCGCGGCTGCGTCAGTCTACCGGTCGGACCGCTGCGCTTGCCGCAAACGCGGGGTGGCGCGCACAATTCGGCGCGATGCCCCTACTCAGCGTGATTTCCGATACCCCAGGCGCCGGCAAGACCGGCGTCGCCGCCGCCGTTGCGCGCGACCTCGCCTACACGGGCCAGCGCGTCTGGCTTGTTCGTGGCGAAGGCGACGGCAACGCCGCCGCCGACGCGCACTGGTTCGCCACCCTCGAGTTCGCGCCGGGAAGCGCCTCGACGCCGGTCGCGCCGGGAGTCATCCCGCCGCCCAGCGGCGACGAGGTCGTGGTCGCGGAGCTCGATGCGCCGCTGGAGCGCGCCGACGCAACGATTCTCGTGACGCGCGGCCTGCCCGACGAGGCGCGCGTCACCGAAGTCGCGCCGGCGGCTGTCGTGGCGCTGGACGTGCCGTTGTCGGCCCTGGCGGGGGCGCCCGAAGAGGTCGGTGGCGCCGCCCTCGTCGCGATCGCGGAGGACCGCACGCTCGCGGGCTTCAGCGTGTCTGAAG
The DNA here is from genome assembly GCA_965262975.1 of Tepidiformaceae bacterium. GTDB lineage: Bacteria > Chloroflexota > Dehalococcoidia > Tepidiformales > Tepidiformaceae > UBA2991. The sequence goes on from OZ253575.1 coordinate 618,692, forward strand.
CGCAGGCGGCCCTGCGGGCGGAGACGCTGGTGGAGGGCGACGGGCTCGACCTGACCTGCGACCACCTCGTGATCGCGCCGATCGGGTCGGATGCGGGACAGCCGTACCTGAGCCGCTTCGAGTCGAAGGCGGTGGTCGTGCGCTTCGACAAGACCGACCAGCACCTGGCGGCGCTCGCGACGGAGCCGGCCTGCCTCATCCTGACGGGCGGACGACGCCCCAGCGAGTACCTGTTCGATGCCGCCTCCGCGCGCGGCGTGCCCGTCATGCTCTCGCGCACCGACACGGAGAACACGGTGATCGCGCTGGAGGGCATATTCGACCGGACGCGCTTCCACGGGGAGCGCAAGCTGGAGCGGATGTCGGAGTTGCTGGGGGCGACGGACCTGGTGGAGCGGGTCGCGGCGGCGCTGGGCAGCTAGCCGCCGGGGCGCCTTCGCACGAGCGAGGTGGAGCGCCGCACGAGTCCTCCCAGAGCGCCTGCGGGTTCGCCGCCTACCTCCATGTGGTTGGGCGCGGGGCCGGGCGCGACCGTCGGCGCCTTCTCGCGAGCGCAGAACGGGCAGGCGAGCCAGGCGTAGTCGAGGGGCTTACCGCAGGTGGCGCAGGGTTCCTTCAAGTCGGTCAGGCAGGAGGGGCAGACGAGGAAGTCGTCGCGCACGCGGCGGCGGCAGGCGGGGCAGGCCTTCTGGTCGTCGAGGTCCTGGAGGATGGCCTCCTCTTCGAGGGAGCGTTCGTACAGTTCGGTCAGCGTCTGGCGGGGGCGGAGGATGAGGTAGACCCAGTGCCCGGGGAGGAAGAAGGCGAGCGCGAGCAGCACCGAGACGATCTGCATGATGGGGTCGCGCGTGCGCTGACGAATGTCGCGGAACACCCAGAAGATAAGGGCTACCCAGATGACGGCGCCGTAGATCGAGATCACCGTGAGGACGAGCCGTATGGTGTCTTGCCAGGAACCACCGGGCCAGTCGATCATCGAGCTTTCCTTACCTTCCGGCCACGCACTGGACGCGTAGTGGGCTCGCCGAGCCGCCAGATTCCGAGGGTACAGCATCGGTCCGTAGAAGCGCGACGGAAACTGTTTAGTCGCCTGATCACTCTCGGGCACGGGAGCGCCGGAGCCGATACGATAGGCCGGTGCCGGCCACCCACCGTCCATCCCCAGCCCTTGAGGGCCTGAACCCGGCGCAGCGCGCCGCCGCGGAGCATCCCGAGGGCGCTCAGCTCATCCTGGCGGGACCGGGTAGCGGCAAGACGCGGGTCATCATGCACCGCATCGCCTGGCTCGTGGGGGAGCAGCACGTCCCCCCCTGGCGCATCCTCGCGGTGACCTTCACGAACAAGGCGGCGCGCGAGATGCGGGCGCGAGCGGAGGGTCTCCTCGGCGAAGACGCGTCCAAGCTGCACCTTGGCACCTTCCACTCGATGTGCGCTCGCTGGCTGCGCATCCACGGCGGGGATATCGGGCTCTCCCCCAACTACGTGATCTACGACGACTCCGACCAGACGGCGCTGATGAAACGCGTCCTACAGGCGCTGCACCTCGACCCGCGGCAGTTCACGCCCCGGTCGGTGCTCTCCGCCATCTCCAGCGCGAAGAGCGAGATGCGCGGCGCCGACCACTTCAAGGGACAGTCCGAGAACTACTTCCAGGAGGTGGTGGCGCGCGCCTACGAGCGCTACCAGCAGGGTTTGCGGGAGGCCTCGGCGCTCGACTTCGACGACCTGCTGACGGAGACGGTGCGGCTGTTCCGGGAGTCGGAGGAGGCGCGGGAGCGGCGGGCGGGGCAGTACCAGCACGTGCTCGTCGATGAGTTCCAGGACACGAACCCGGCGCAGTACGCGTTGGCGAGCCAGCTGGCGTCGGTACACGGGAACATCTGCGTGGTGGGCGACCCTGACCAGAGCATCTATTCGTGGCGGGCGGCGGATGCGCGCAACACGCAGTACTTCCTGCGCGACTTCCCCGGGGCGGTGACCTACCTGCTGGAGCAGAACTACCGCTCGACGCAGCCCATCCTCGATGCTGCCAGCGCGGTGATCGCGAACAACCGCAGCCACATCGAGCGCGCGCTGTGGACGGAACGCGAGTCGGGGCAGGCGCTCACCACCTACGAGGCCTACAACGACGAGGAGGAGGGGGAGTTCGTCGCGCGGGAGGTGGAGCGCCTCGCCATGGGGGACCGCTCGCTGGGGTCGATCGCGGTGCTGTACCGGACGAACGCGCAGTCGCGGCCAATCGAGGACGCGCTCGTGCGGCACCGCATTCCCTACCGGCTCATCGGGGGCGTGCGCTTCTACCAGCGGCGCGAGATCAGGGACCTCATCGCCTATCTGCGGCTGGTCCACAACCGGCTCGACGAGGCGAGCCTGCTGCGCATCATCAACGTGCCCACGCGCGGCATCGGCGATACCACGCTGGCGCGGCTGTCGGAGTATGCGGGCTCGACCGGACTCGCTATCTGGGACGCGTGCGAGGCGGCGGCGCGGGGCGAGCCCGTGCAGGGCATCGCCCCCCGAGCGGCGACGGCCATCCGCCGCTTCGTGCACTCCATCGAAGCGATCCGCGCGGAACGGGATCGTCCCCTTGCGGACCTGCTCGACCTCGTGCTCCAGGAAAGCGGCTACGCGGACTACCTGCGGGACCGCGAGGAGGGCGGGGAGGAGCGTCTGGAGAACGTGCTGCAGCTCCGCACGGTCATGTCGCAGTACGAGGACACGACCGGCGGGGAGGCCGCCGACCTGGCGAGCTTCCTGCAGGACGTGGCGCTGGTGGCGGACGTGGACGAGTTGGAAGGCGCAATCGAGGCGATCACGCTGATCACGCTTCACGCGGCCAAGGGTCTGGAGTTCCCGGTGGTGTTCCTGGTGGGGATGGAGGAGGGCGTGCTCCCCCACATCCGCTCGTTCGACGACCCCCGGCAGCTGGAGGAGGAGCGGAGGCTGGCGTACGTGGGCATCACGCGGGCGGAGGAGTCGGTGTACCTGACGCGGGCGTACCGGCGGTACCTCGGCGGGCGGCCGCTCACGAACCCGCCCTCACGCTTCCTCGCGGAGATTCCCGAGGAACTGCTCCAGCCTTACCGAAGCGGCGAACGGCGAACGGTGGGCGAACGGGTCGCGCCCGCGCCGCGGCCCGCTCCCACATCCGCGACGGCCGCACCATCGGTTCCTGCTGCGCCTGCCGAGCCGGACTGGCAGGCGGGCGAGCGGGTGCGCCACGCGCACTTCGGGGAGGGCATCGTCGTGAGCTGCCAGGAACGTCGCGGGGACGTGGAGGTGGTGGTGGCGTTCGACGACACGAAGGCTGGGGTCAAGCGACTGCTGCAGAGCCTCGCGCCGCTGGAGCGGGCGTAGGGGCCGGACCCCCGTCAGGAATCCTGGAAGTCCTTCCAATCCAAACCCAGGTGTGGGACAGCGGAACGAAGCGCGCCGATAGTCAGATCACGCCGTCCCCAGTCCGGTACGACAGTACCCAGCCGCGTCTCGGGGTTGAACCACTTCCTGTGCGAGCCCCCGCCGGGCCTGGGTACCTCGTGGCAGCCTAGCTTCGTTAGCTTTCGAGCCGCGTCCCGATACCTCACGAGACGGCGACGACAGCCTCGACGGACACGGCCCCGGTCCCCTCATCGGAGTAGATACCCGGCGGCAGCGCCTTCTCCATGAACTCGTAGAGCTCCACTACAGCTTGGAAGGCATCTTCGACATTCGTGAGTGCCTCGGCGACGGTCCGGCCTTCGGTAAGGAGCTCTGGAAGCAGCGGTGATGTGACGACATAACCGCCTTCGGGCTGGGGCTCTAGTACGAGGGGGATGCGTGCGATCATCGGTTCACTCCCGCATCGTCAAGTAGTCGCCATGAGAACATCGTAGCGCCTCTACAAGGGAGTTGTGCAGGGTGGCCCGGGGGCTATTCGCCCGGCTCGCGCTTGGGGACCATGACCTTGCGGGTGAAGGTGAGGACTGTCTCGCCGCGCTGGTTGTAGCCGCGCGTATCGACCGTGACGATGCCGCGATCGTTGCGGGAGCGGGACTCGACCTTGTCGGTCACGGTGGTCTCGGCGTAGACGGTGTCGCCGTGGAAGGTGGGGGCGGTGTGCTTGAGCGACTCGATCTCGAGGTTCGCGATCGCCTTCCCCGAAATCTCGGTGACGGTCATGCCGAAAATGATCGAGTAGACGAGCGTGCCGACCACCACGTTTTTGCCGAACTGGGTCTCCTCGGCGGCATAGCGCGCGTCGATGTGGAGGGGGTGGTGGTTCATGGTCTGCATGCAGTGGAGGACGTCGTCGTACTCGGTGATGGTGCGTCCGGGCCAGTGCTTGAAGACGTCGCCCACCTCGAACTCCTCGTAGTAGCGTCCGAAGTTCTCGCGCCCGTCGTGGACAGTCATGGTGTCGGCTCCTGGCTGTTGGCTATTGGCGGCTAGTCGATGGCGTATTCGCGGAGGAGGTTGCGGGCGATGACGATCTTCTGGATGTCGCTGGTGCCCTCGGCGATGACCATGACGGGGGCGTCGCGGTAGTAGCGCTCGAGGGGGAGCTCCGTGCTGTAGCCGACGCCACCGTGGAGGCGGAGCGCGTCGAGCACGACCTCCTGGCAGACCTCGGTGGCGAAGAGCTTGGCCATGCCCGCGTCGAGGTCGGAGCGGGCGCCGCTGTCCTTGCGGCGGGCGGCGTCGAAGGTGAGGAGGCGGGCGGCGCGGATCTTGGTCGCCATCTCGGCGAGGCGGATCTGCTGGGCCTGGTGCTCGCCGATCGGTTTGCCGAAGGCGTAGCGCTGCTGGGCGTAGGTGATGGAGTCCTCGAAGGCGGCCTGGGCGACGCCCACGCCGCGCGCGGCGACGTTGATGCGTCCCACCTCGAGCGCGCTCATCACGTGCTGGAAGCCGCGGCCTTCATCGCCGCTGAGGAGGTTGTCGGCGGGGACGCGCGCATTGTCGAAGGCGAGTTCGGTGGTCTCGACGCCCTTGTAGCCGAGCTTCTCGAGCTTGCGCCCGACGAAGAAACCCTCCGTGTGGGGCTCGACGAGGAAGGCGCTGATGCCGCGGTGGGCGGGCTGCGCCTCGGTGTCGGTCTTGGTGAGAACGAGGTAGATGCCCGCGCGCTGGCCGTTGGTGACCCACATCTTCTGGCCGTTGACGACGTAGTCGTCGCCGTCGCGGGTGGCCTGCGTCTTGATCGCCTGGGCGTCAGAGCCGGCGTCGGGCTCGGTGATGCTGAGGGCGGCGCGGATCTCGGGTTCGACCATGCGGGGGAGGAAGCGCTGCTTCTGGTCGTCGGTGCCGTAGGTGGAGATGGCGTAGCCGACGAGGACGTGCGTGTTGAGGACGCCCGCGAGGCTCATCCAGCCGCGGGCGACCTCCATGCAGACACCGGCGTAGCACTCGAAGCTGAGGTCGAGGCCGCCGTACTCCTCGGGCACCTTGATGGCGAAGAGGCCCATCTCGGCCATGCCCGCCACGAGGGGCTCGGGGTACTCGTCGGCGTGCTCGTACTCGCTGGCGACGGGCTTGACCTCGCGGTCTACCCAGACGCCAACGTTGGAGACGATCTCCCGGGCGATGGGATCGAGGATGTCGGCGGCGAAGTCACGCGCCATTCAGCGGGCCCCTTCCTGTGATGCTTGGATTATGCGGGAGGTGCTCGGAAGGCGCATGAGGGCCCAGCGACCCATATGATCGGTCCATGGCTGATGGCTCCGTAACTTGGACGAGAATTGTTCCTCGGGCGTTCGGGCGGGAGTGGCCCAACCTGCCTGAACACATGTCCCGGAACCTATGGCACCTTGAGCGGGAGGGGGTTGTCTACTGCGACCACTGGATCGCCGACCTCGGGGACTTTCGTCATGCGCGCTATCGATTCACTGAAGCTGAGGCCGGGGAATTTGTGCGTCGCATGTGGGCATATGAGCTGTTCCTCGCGGCGGGCATGCCAGACCTTGCGGCAGACGTACCAGGCATTGACCAAGACGTAGCGAGTGAAGCCGACCAGTATGAAATCTTAGGCAAGGACGGCACAGTTCACTTTGAGGCCCCATATCACTGTCCCGCAGCCTTCTACGGGCAACACCTGGAGCGGCTAGTGTGCGGGATGATTCCTGAGCGACGCGAAGTCATTGCACAGATGGCACTCCCGTCTTCGAGGCCTCCGCCGACATTGCTCGCCTTTGATGATGCTGCAATCCGAAACAACAACGAGGCTCTCAGCGTCGCTGTGGCCGAACTGATTTCCCCCGACGAGTCTGAGTGGGTGGAGCAAAAGGCTGCTGTCGAGAAGCCCGGGAAGATTGCACGAGAGATAGCGGCCTTCGCCACATCAGGCGGAGGCTTGTTGCTTGTTGGCGTAGAAGATGATGGTCGGTTAACTGGCTGCGGTGACGACCTCGCTCGGTTCGAAGGAATCGCAAGCAAAGGTGTCACGCCCCGCGCGCCGATCCTGGCAAGGCGCGTACAACTGCACGGAGTCAGCATCGTGACTATCCGCGTATACCGAGGCGACGCTCCGGTCTATTACGTTGAAAATCGCCCCTACGTACGGGACGGAACCACTAGCAGGCCAGCATCTCACGAAGAGGTTCAAAAGCTCATCTTGGCGCGGAAAGAGGCTCCCAAGAATCCGCCGACCTAGCTCTGGCCCTGCCCCTCGGCGGTGGCGCCCACGAGGATGGCCATGTTGCCGTCGGGGTGGCGGTTTTCGGACATGAGCTGGTGGCAGGCGCCCGTCTCCCCGAAGGGGAAGACGCGTGAAAGGCAGGGATTGATCTTGCCCTGGAAGACGAGGTCGTTGAACGCCGCCGCCTGCTCGTCGTTGGCGAAGTGGGAGCCCTGGAAACGCTTCTGGCGCATCCAGAGGTAGCGCAGGTCGACATCGGCGTTGTAGCCGGTGGTGCCCGCGCAGATAACGACCATGCCACCGGTGTCGCAGACGAACATGGAGGTCGGGAGGGTGTCCTCGCCGGGGTGCTCGAAGACGATGCGGGGGTTGCGGCGCTCGCCGAGCACGTTCCAGATGGCCTTGCCGAAGGCGCGGGCGCCCTTGGCGAACTCGCCCATGCCGGCCTGGTCTTCCCAGCCCGGGAGGCGGCCCCAGTGGGAGAAGTTCTTGCGGTTGATGTAGCCGACGGCGCCGAGCTCCTTGCAGTACTCGCCCTTGGCGTCGCTGGAGACGACGGCGATGGCCTTCGCTCCCTGCAAGGCGGCGAGCTGGATGGCCATGGAGCCGAGACCACCGGCGCCGCCCCAGACGAGGACGACATCGTTCTCGCGGATGGTGTGCGGCTGCCAAGAGCAGAGCATGCGGTAGGCGGTGGCGCCCACGAGTGTGGGAGCGGCGGCCTCTTCCCAGGTGAGGTGGGGGGCCTTCGGCAGGCACTGGTGGGCCTGCACGCGCGTGAACTGCGCGAACGAGCCCCAGTTGGTCTCGTAACCCCAGATGCGGAAGGAGGGGTCGAACATGGGATCGTCGCCCGCGGTGACCCAGGGCGAGTGCACGTTCCAGGCGCCGCAGTGGACGACGACCTCGTCGCCCACCTTCACGTTGGTGACGTTCTCGCCGACTGCGTAGACGATGCCGGAGGCATCGGAGCCGCCGATGTGGAAGTCCTCGGATTCGCCAGCCTTCTGGCGGGCGGCGATGACGTCGACGGGGGAGCCGCGTCCGGCCCAGACGTTGTTGTAGTTGACGCCTGCCGCCATGACGTAGACGAGGGCATCGTCGGGTCCGACGGGCGGCACGTCGACGACCTCGGGGGCGAAGGCCTGGAGCGGCTCGCCGAAGCGCGACTCACGGATGAGTTGCGCGTGCATTCGGGAGGGAACTTCGCCAAGTGGAGGCGCTTCTCCCAGCGGGTAGAGATCGGTATCGGTGCCGATGGTCATGCGGCCCCTGGTGGAGAGGGTGTTCGGAATGTTACGCCTAGGCTTCGCAAGGGCAAACCGGAGCGATCGGAGGGGCATCAGGGCGTGTCCGGAGACCCCCTGGGTGCGGTCCAGGTGAGGGGTCAGGTGGCGGCGCTCGCGCACCTCGGGAAGATGGCGAGCGTGTTCAGAGCGGGCGTGGTCCCCACCCATGGCTTCGCCCGGGCCAGGCTTTGTCGATGTCTTGACGCCCTCCAGAGCGGACCTCTACGTTGCAGCAGGCGTAGCGACTTCGGCGAGTTAAAGACACGGGGTCGATGACGCGTTGCCGCTGGGGAAGCGAACTCGCCGTTGTGGGACTTGAAGCGGCGGTCTTCCCGGCCATGCTGCGCGGGCCTTCTGTAAGGTGCAGCAAGGCGGTGACATGTCAACTGACCGCTTGGGGTCGGGGTTGCGGAGCACGGCGAAGCTTGTTGCGTTGGCGGCTCTGGCCGTTCTGCTTATGGCAGTTCCTGTCGTGTCGGGCCGGGGCGACCAGACGGGTGTAGTCCTAGATGCGCCGGGGAGGCCCCCCGGAGTCGCGATCGACGCGGACACCGGCGGCGCGACGGACCCCATCGACACGGTCGGGCCCGCGGACGTGGACAACGCCAGGGCGGGGTTGACCTTCACCGACAATCGCGGAAGGGAAGAGGCGTCGACCGGCCCGGTGGCGGTAGTGGTGACGGAGCGGCCAGAGGTGTCTATCGCCGCGGGGCCAAGGCTGGTGACGGAAGGAACGCCCGCGCTGTTTACGCTGATGCGCACGGGAGCGACGGCGGTGGCGCTGACGGTTGCCGTTGGTGTGGCGGAGAGCGGTTCGATGCTGGACGGCGCGGCGCCGGAGACGGTGACGGCGACGTTCGATGTGGGCGAGCGCGCCGCGACCCTGTCGGTGGCGACGGAGGATGACGGCGTTGTCGAGGCCACGAGCGCGGTGACGGGGACGATCGCGCCAGGGTCCGGCTATGCGGTTGACGCAGACGCCGGTTCGGTGAAGGTGTACGTGACCGACAATGACCGCGTTTTCCTCCTTCCCGACCTGGTGGCCGATGCGCCCGTGCAGTGGGGCGAGCCGCAGCCGGTCACATGGGCCGGAGAGGAGCTACTGGCGCTGCGCTTCGAAGGGTATGTGACCAATCTCGGTGATGGTCCCCTGGACCTGTCAGGCGACCCCCGGTTGGCGGATCCGACGAATCCGACGAGTCATGACGTCTGGCAACGGGTCCTCACGTCAACGGGCGAATGGGTCAGGCTGACCAAACCCCCTGTGCGCTATCAGACCGCTGATGGACATAACCACTTCCACCTCATGGAGATCGCGGCGTACTCGCTGTGGGACGAGGCGGGCACGACCCAGGTTCTGCCAGGAGAGAAGGTCGGCTTCTGCATGCTGGATGTCGAGAGCCTGCCCGAGAGGCACCCCCACCCGGGTGAGCAAACCTACGAGGCCTCTGTTGTCGAGAATTGCCGAGCCAATGAACCGGAGGCGGACAGCCTGCGCATGGGTGTCACCGAAGGGTGGCGGGACGTGTATGAGGGCTCGGTCACGTTTCAGTGGATTGATGTGTCTGATCTGAGCCCGGGCAACTACCGCCTGGCGGCTGAGTCCGATCCTTATGACATCGTGGTCGAGACGGACGAGACCAACAATGGCGTTGCCGTGTCCGATGCCATCAGCATTGTCCCAGGCTATGTCGCGCAGTCGCAGACCCTCGGTACGGAGAGCAACACGGCCGTTGACGTTGTGTTGGACGCCAGAACCTTCGGCAGCCCGGGTCGGCTCTCCTTCCGCATCGTCACGCCACCGGCCAACGGAGGCCTCAATGTGGCCGTCGGGGTGGGGTTGTCGGGCACGATTGTGGAGTACACGCCGAACCAGGATTTCTCCGGCGTCGACACATTCGAGTTTGAGGCCTTTGACCTCTACAGCGCCTACCCACGGACGGCGGTACTGGCGGCAGTTGCAATCGGCGTGGGCCAGGCCGCCGCCACCGCGCCGCTCTCGGGCGCCCCGGCCTTCGAAGAGTTCGTTGCGGCCAGCGAGGTAGTGGCCAACTCCGCACCGGTGATCACAGACCCGGGGGCGCAGTCGTTCACCGTCGCCGACTCGGTCGATGTGAGTGTTCCCGCCGCTGACGTCGAAGGCGACTCGCTCACCTGGTCTGTCGACGTGCTGCCGGCGGGCGTGGACATCGTTGCCCAGAGCGGCCGCATCGTTGGCAATCCCACCGCTCCCGGCTCACTGACATCAACGGTCACGGTGAGCGATGGCGAGCTGTCTTCACGCGTGACGATCTCGTGGGTCATCATCTCTCTCCCCGAGGTGTCCATTGTCGCGGGGAGAGGCCCGGTCCGGGCATGCACCGCGTTCGGGGTGATCTGCACGGACGACGGCAGGTAGCTCTCGACCAGGGTGGAGCACAGGATCCCTGCCCTTCCGCCGCTGCGATGGTTGCCGGGGGACGGCACCCGCTCCTCAGCGCTCGTCGGCGGCCAAGTCAATCGCGACCGTCCAGGTGACCGACTCGGTTGTGGCGATCCAGTACTCACGACCCGCGTGGAGGGTGGTGAGTGTGTTGAGGCCGGGCACGGTTTGCAGCTCCGGGTCGGGGAAGAACGCGAGCCAGGACCGGGCAACTTCGTCCCACTGGTAGACGGCGGTGACCTTGTCGGAGATGTCGTTGCCGGCGCTGCCCTCGCCTCGCAGCGCGTCGTCGATGGGTGTGCCGTTTGCACCGGGCCACTGGAACGAGGTCCAGGTCGGGACCAGCGCGATCGCCCCCACGGGGCGCTCGATGGCGACGCGATAGACGCGGGTGCGGCTGCCGTTCGCGGAGGTGACGGTGACGGTGATCTCGGTGTCGCCCTCGAGTGCTACCTGGTGGCCGTTCGCGTCGTCGCCGTCGGCGTCGTCGGGGGCGGTGGCGACCTTCGCGCGTCGCTGGACAGCCGCCGCCTCGACGGTTGTCTGCGTCACGCCGTCGCCGAGGGTGGCGGTGTAGTCGGTTTGGCTGGCCTTGAACTCGCCGATATCCAGGTCGCTCAACGTCAGGGAGGCGAGGCGGGCGTCGAGGGCGTCGGGCATGTTGTAGGTGTAGACCTTGTCGTCGCTGGCGTCGGCGACGTACATCACGTCACCGTCCGACCAGATGCCGCGGGGGCTGTTGTTACTGGCCGAAGAGAGCTCCGTGAACTCCTCGTCGGGCATGCGCTTGAGCGCGTCGCCCTGGAGGTGGTAGGCGAGGAGCTTCTTGGCGCCGTCATCGGAAACCCAGAAGGTGACACCGTCGGACCAGATGCCCTCAGGGTCGCCGTTCGTTGAGTCGAGGGCGCACTCGGCGAGGAGATCGCTGCTGGCGAGGTCGTAGGCGAAGAGGGCGTTCGTGCCGCCGTCGAGAACCCACATCGTCGTGTCGTCGGACCAGATGCCGCGGGCGTCGGCGTTGCGGCTGGCGAGTGCGAGGTCGCGGTCCGCGAGGCGGTCTCCGCTGGTGAGGTCGTGGGCGAACAGGCGTTCGCGGCCGCTGTCGGAGACCCACATCGTGTCGCCGTCGGACCAGAGGCCACGGGGTGCGCGGTTGGTGTCGTCGAGTTGGAACTCGCGGTCCTCGACGCGCTCACCGCTCGCGAGGTCGTAGGCGAAGACGGCGTCGCCGGGGCCGTCGGGGTTGTCGGCGATCCAGAGGGTCGCGCCATCGGACCAGAGGCCGGTGGGGGAGCCGTTGCCCGAATCGAGGGCGTCGATGTCGCGGGTGACGGTCCACTCGAAGTCGAGGTTGCTCGGGCTGGGTCCGGACGGCCCACCGCCGCCGCCGCCGCCAGTGACGACGGACACCGGGGTGGAGGAGCCGTCGGCGGGGAGTGTCTGGAACGTGGAGGTGTAGAGGGGCGGGACAGCATCGGTTTCGTGATTCAGCTGGATGACCGCTTCGCCTGCCCGGCAGGCAGTAACCCAGAGTCCCTGATGGACGGCGCGACGCCAGTGCGACAGTCGGTCTGCGTCGCGACATGCTTCTTCAGGGGAAGTCTCCGGTGGCCCCTCGGCGTCCGGGAGCCCAACGAGGAGACCGTGGTCGTAGGGGCTCAGGCGGACGCCGAGGTGGTCGGCGCTGTAAATCGTGACGTCTCCGGGGAAGCGGAAGCGGCGCCATGTGTGGACGTACATCGTGAGGGTTTGAGGATCCGGGTCTATCCAGAGCTGCGCCGCGGGCTTCGGGGGTGGGGCGACAGTCTGACCGAGCGTCAGGTATCTCGTCACAAGAAACGCCGTCCTCACCGTTGCGAGCTCGATCTTCTGCTCGGGCGGCCCTGGGTCGACTCGGAAGATGCTGAGATCGAGCGTGTAGTAGTACGAACCGAAGCCCCCGGGGGTTCGGTGGCACGGCTTGAACAGGCGGACCGTGAAGACTTCCTCGCTCTCGTCCACTGCGACGGTCTGGTCCGCTTCGGTGTCCTCGCCGAAGCACCCGCTGGTTCTGTCCTCGTGGCCGGTGATGTCGGCGTGGAACACGACGGAGGAGTAGCTGCTGAAGTCCAGGTTGCTCAGTGTGATCGTGCCGATGAGCGATGCATCCCAGGGCAGGTCGTGGCCAGGCGACAGTTCGAACGAGATCGAAGGAGATTCCTGCGCCTGCAGGGCGGCCGGTGTGGCGGCCAGCAGACAGAGGAGCGCGACGGCTGTCGCCGGGAGCAGCCGTCTCAATGGGTGCTCCCGCAGTCAGACAGACCCGGAAGGAGGAGGGTTTTCGCCAGGGGGAGCACTGTGCGCACAAGGCCGCAGTCAACCCGGGTCGGTGCTATTCGTACGTGGAGGCACATATGACATCCAAGCATGGCAGTCTACCAGTCCTGGGAAGTGGCCCGTGGTTTGGTCCCTGCGGGGGGGGGCCGTGCTATAGTTCCGCCGGTCTTAGCGAGAGATTTCACAAACGGCCAGAGCGTGCTCCACGAATACGGCCACATCGCCATTCTTGCCATCATCGCGCTTGTGTTTCCCGCAGGCGCGATTGTTCAGTCGTGGGCATTTAAGTTCGTCAACATCCGGCCGGAAGTCCCCTCGGACCCCGTAAAGGAAGACACCTACGAATGCGGCATGGTCACGCGCGGACCGGCCCTCACGCAGTTCAATTTCCGCTTCTACTACGTTGCCCTCCTGTTCCTGCTGTTCGACGTCGAAATCGTGTTCCTGTTCCCTTGGGCGGTCGTGTTCGAGGACGCGGGGTGGACGGGGCTGGGGAAGATCGCGATCTTCGTGGGCACCTTCGTGGTGGGTGGGCTCTACGCCTGGCGCAAGCGCGCACTGGAGTACAGCTCGTGACGCGCTGGTGGACGGGCGAGGAGTTGGCGGCGGCGGCGGAGCGGCTAGTGCCGGGGTCCGTCTCGAAGACGACGGAGACGGCCTGCGTGCTGCACGCGGAGCACGCTCTTGAGACGCTGCGCGCGCTGCGCGACGACCCGGAGACGAACTTCCAGCACCTCTCGAACCTGTGCGGCGTGGACCAGTGGGACCGCTTCGAGGTGGTCTACCACCTGCAGTCGCTGGAGCGGAACCAGATCGCCTGCGCGAAGGTGGAGGCGCACGACCGCGAGAACGCTTCCGTGCAGAGCGTCGTGGGCATCTGGCACGGGGCGTGGCTCCAGGAGTCGGAGACGTACGACCTGTTCGGCATCCGCTTCGAGGGCCACCCCAACCTGCAGCGCATCCTGCTCTGGGACGGCTACCCGGGGCATCCGCTGCGGAAGGACTTCCTCTCCATGCCGGGCGGGCTGCAGCCGGGCCTGGACGAGTTCGCGGGAACCTCGGCCAAGCCTGAGCCTCCGGTGAGGCCGGTGACATGAGCGAGATCGTCCAGTCTGAGCCGTTCGTGATGAACATCGGGCCGCAGCACCCGTCGACGCACGGTGTGTTCCGGGTGAAGGCGACCGTGGACGGCGAGCGCGTGGTCGATGCGGAGATGGTGATCGGCTACCTGCACCGCTCGATGGAGAAGCTGGCGGAGGAGCGCACCTACACGCAGAACATCCCCTTCACCGATCGCACCGACTACCTGAGCAGCATGTCGAACAACCTCGGCTACTGCCTGGCGGTGGAGAAGCTGGCGAGCATCGAGGTGCCTGCGCGGGGGCAGGCGATCCGCGTGATCATGGCGGAGCTGCAGCGGCTCGCGAGCCACTGCATGGGGGCGGGCGCCTTCGCGAACGACACGGGCGCGTGGCAGACGCCGATCATGTGGTTCATGCGCGAACGCGAGAAGATTCTCGACATCTTCGAGATGACGAGCGGCGCGCGGCTGACCTGTAACTACATGCGTATCGGCGGTGTCGCCTTCGAGCTTCCGGATCGGTTCGAGGAGCTGGTGCGGGAGTTCATCGGGCCGATGCGCGAGACGATCGCCAATGGTGAGGGTCTGCTTTCGGGCAACGAGATCTTCCTGGCGCGGGCGCGGAACGTGGCCGTGGTGCCGCCGGAGCTGGCGATTAACGCATCCCTCAGCGGGCCGATGCTGCGCGGCAGCGGCGTCGCCTGGGACATCCGCAAGGCCGACCCCTACTGCGGCTACGAGCAGTACGACTTCGACATCCCCATCGGCTACCAGGGCGACGCCTACGACCGCTTCATCGTGCGGCTGGAGGAGATGCGCCAGAGCCTCAACATCGTCGAGCAGGCGCTGGACGGACTGCCGGGCGGGCCGCACAGCACCGAGGTGCCGCTCGCGCTGCGCCCGCCCGCGGGCGAGGCCTACGCGCGTATCGAGAGCCCTCGGGGCGAGCTGGGCTACTACCTCGTCAGCGACGAGGGCCCCTCACCCTACCGTTTCCACATCCGCCCGCCTTCGCTCATCAACCTGAGCGTGCTGAAGGAGATGACGGTGGGCGGCTCCATTGCCGACGCCATCGTGGCGCTCGGCTCGATCGACATCGTCGTGGGTGAGATTGACCGCTGATGCCGATACTCGTGACGGACCACTGGTACGACTTCCGCGATCTCTCGAATCTGTCGCGCGTGATCCTCGAGGGGATCGACAAGGTGGCGCCCTACGAGCTGGCCTATATCGCCGCGCCGATCATCGGGTTCGTGGCGGCGTTCGTGATTTTCGTGCTGCCTTCGCAGCTGTTCGTGGGGGTGTACGGCGAGCGGCGGATCATCGGGCGCATCCAGGCGCGCAAGGGTCCGAACCGGGTGGGGCCGTTCGGGTTGCTGCAGCCGGTGGCGGACGCCCTCAAGCTGTTGCAAAAGGAAGCGCTGACGCCCACGGCCGCCGACAAGCCGCTGATGTGGGTAGCGCCCATCTTCTTCGTGGCGCCGGCGGTGTTGCTGTTCGCGGTGATCCCGTTCGGGCCGCGCATGGTGTTCGCGGACGTGCCCGCGGGACTCATCTTCTTCATTGCCGTTTCGGGGCTGCCCGTGCTGGCGGCATTCATCGCCGGCTGGAGTTCGAATAACAAGTACAGCCTCTTCGGGGCGATGCGGATCGTGGCGATGTCGGTCAGCTACGAGGTGCCGCTCGTGCTGATGCTGCTCTGCGTGGTTGTGTTCACGAACGACATGAGCCTGCCCGGCATCGTCGAGTTCCAACGGGATGTGGACCTGTGGCTGATCTTCATGATGCCGCTGGCCTTCGTCGTCTACTTCATCGCCGTCAGCGCCGAGCTGAACCGCACGCCCACCGATATCGCCGAGGCGGAGTCGGAGATCGTGGCCGGCTACCTGACCGAGTACAGCGGCATGAAGTGGGGCCTCTTCTACGGGATGGATATCGGCTACGCGCTGGCCGCCTCGGCCTTCGCCGCCACCATCTTCCTGGGCGGCTGGTCGATGTGGGGGCTGGAGCAGTGGGTGCCGCCGTGGCTCATCTTCATCGCGAAGACACACCTCTTCTATTTCGTCTTCATCTGGACGCGGGGTACGCTCCCGCGCCTGCGCATCGATCAGCTGATGGGGTTCGCCTGGAAGTTCCTGCTGCCGCTGGCGGTGTTCAACCTGTTCCTGGTGGCGCTGGAGAAGCTGTGGTGGTCGGAGGCCAACCTGGACGACAGCATCGTCTTCGCCTTCGCGGCCATCAACTTCGTCGTCTCGGCCGCCGCCGTGTACCTGTGGGCGCGGTTCCTCGGCTACAAGCCGGAGCGGATCCCCACGCGGCCGCGGCTGGTGCGGGACGCGGGCGGCTACGTGCCGGTCGAGGACCCGGCATCGGGAGGGGGCAAGTAGATGGAAGGCGCGGGCGTGCACATCGCGTTCTGGGTGCTCTCCATCCTCACGCTCGTGGCGGCGGGGGGCGTGATGGTGTCGCGCAACCTGCTGCACGCCGTCCTGTTCCTGATCGTGGCCTTCATCGGCGTGGCGGGGTTCTTCGTGCTGCTCTCGGCGGAGTTCATCGCGATGGCGCAGATCGTCATCTACGTGGGCGCCATCGCGGTGCTGATCCTGTTCGTGATCGTGCTGACGCCGCAGTCGGTGCGTGACAACTCGGAGACGGCGATGGTAGGGCCCGCGATCCTGCTGGGCGTGGCGCTCGCGGCCGTATTCCTGTTCGTCATCCATGACACTGCCTGGTCGACGGGTGGGAGCGGCGCCGACCTTTCCGTCGCGGCCCTGGGGAAGGCGCTGCTCTCCACGTGGGTGCTGCCCTTCGAGATCGCTTCCGTGCTCCTGACCGCCGCCCTGGTGGGCGCGATCATGCTCGTTCGCTCCGACACCGAGGAGAGCGAGGACATCGTCGATGCTGACGCTTGAGCACTTCCTCACCGTCGGCGTGCTGCTGTTCTGCCTGGGGCTCGTGATCGCCCTGAGCAAGCGGAACGCGGTTGGCGTGCTGATGGGCATCGAGCTCATGCTGAACTCCGTCAACATCACGCTGATCGCGTTCTCGCGCTTCAGCGACGGCCCCACGCCCATCGCGGGGCACGCCTTCGTGGCCTTCGTCATCACCGTCGCCGCCGCGGAGGCGGCTGTCGCACTTGCGTTGGCGGTATCCGTGTACCGCAACCGCCAGACCATCGAGGTCGACCAGCTCGACCTCCTGAAGTTGTAACGCTATGTGGGTTGAATTCATGAGCGTGGCAAACGGGTACGTGGCGGAGACGTGGTTCGAGCTGTTTGCGGCCGAAGGGCTTCGTATCGTCATCATCCCGCCGATCGGGCGGGGCGAGGACGCCTCCATGCGCGACGAGCGCACCATCTACGTGCCGACGGGCAAGGCCCACGTGGCGCGCGAGATTCTGAGGAAGATCTAGCCGATGCACGACGTCCCCGGAATCAGCGAAGCCGTGCTGTGGGCGATCATCCTTGCTCCGCTGGCGGCGTTCACCGCCATCACGCTCTACGTGCGCCACCTGCCCAAGATCGCGGGCTACCTGAGCATCGCCGCGATCGCCGCCTCGCTCGTGCTCTCGCTCATCGTGCTTGTCGACGTGCTGGGGGCGGACGGGCACTCCGCGATCTACTCGCACGAGTGGTTCCAGGCAGGGCCGCTCGATCTGACCCTCGGGGTACGGGTTGACGGCCTGACGGCCGTGATGCTGGTGGTGGTCACGAGTGTTGCGTTCCTGGTGCAGGTGTATTCGCAGGGGTACATGGAAGGCGACCCTGGCTACGGGCGCTACTACGCCTACATGAGCCTCTTCATCACGGCGATGCTGGGGCTGGTCCTGGCCGACAACCTCTTCATGCTCTTCATCTTCTGGGAGCTGGTGGGCCTCTCGAGCTACCTGCTCATCGGCTTCTGGTTCCACAAGCCGAGCGCCGCCGCCGCCGCCAAGAAGGCGTTCATCGTGACGCGCATCGGCGACCTGGGGCTGCTGGCCGCGATCCTGCTCATCTGGACGCGTCACGAGACGTTCGCTATCCACGAGATACACGAGCTGGCGATCGCGGGGGCCCTCGGGGGCACGACGATCACGCTGTTCGGGCTGGGGCTGTTCGCGGGCGCCGTGGGCAAGAGCGCGCAGTTCCCCCTGCACGTGTGGCTGCCCGACGCGATGGAGGGCCCGACGCCCGTCTCCGCGCTCATCCACGCGGCCACGATGGTGGCGGCAGGCGTCTACCTGATGGCGCGCTTCTTCCCGGTCCTCGACGCGGCCCCGGATGCGCGCGAGGTCGTCGGCTGGATCGGGGCCGCGACGGTAGTCGTGGGCGCCTCGCTTGCGCTCGTGCAGACCGACCTGAAACGGGTGCTCGCCTACTCCACCATCAGCCAGCTCGGCTACATGATGCTGGCGCTGGGTGTGTTCGGGTATGGGGTGGCGGTCTTCCACCTGTTCACGCACGCTTTCTTCAAGGCGCTCCTGTTCCTCGGCAGCGGTTCCGTGAACCACGCCACGAACACGTTCGATATGCGCCGCATGGGCGGCCTGCGGACGGTGATGCCGATCACCTTCTGGACGTTCCTGATCGGCACGCTCAGCCTCGCCGGCGTCTTCCCCCTGGCCGGATTCTGGTCGAAGGACGAAATCCTGCTCGAGGCGTGGGTCAACAACCGCGCCCTCTACACGGTCGCGGCGGTCGCCTCGTTCGTGACAGCGCTGTACATGTTCCGCGCGGTCTTCATGACCTTCTTCGGGGAGTACAAGGGCGGCGAGCCGGTCGACCACGAGGACGAGGACTCGCACTTCCACGGCGACCCCGCGCGTCCGCACGAGTCGAGCTGGGTGATGACGGTGCCGCTGTTGATCCTGGCCGTGGGAGCTGTCGCGGCGGGCTGGTGGGGCTGGGGCAAGGAGTTCCAACACTTCGTCGAGGGAGCCGTGCCCGCGGGCGTGCTCCATCACGCGCCCGACTTCAGCTACGGGATCGCCATCACGTCCTCGATAATCGCGGTTGCGGGAATCGCGACGGCCTGGGCGATCTACCACCGGCGCTTCGTCGCCTCCGAGGAAATTCGCCAGATCGCCTACCCGCTCGTCGTGGTCCTGGAGCGCAAGTTCTTCCTGGACGACCTCTACGAACGCGCCTTCGCTATCAACGCCTTCCAGCGCGGCTGGAACCAGCTGGTGGAGAGGTTCGACACGCTCGCCGTGGACGGTGCCGTGAACGGTGTCGGCTGGGTGGGTACGCAGTCGAGCCGAGTGCTGCGCCACGCCCAGACGGGCCAGGTGCAGCTCTACGGCGCGGGCATCGCCGCCGGCGTCTTCATCATCGCCATCATCGTCGTGAGCTTGTAGGAGGGTTGGAATGCTGCTGACCGTGCTCGTGTTCCTGCCCGCCTTCGCGGGGCTGCTGGTGCTCCTGCTCCCGGCCGACCGTGCCCGCAATGCGCGTTGGGTCGCGCTGCTGGGTTCGCTGGTCGCGCTGGCGCTGTCGATCGGGATGTTCTTCGAGTTCGAGAAGGGCGCGGGCTTCCAGTTCATCGATCGCGCGACCTGGATCGATGTCGGCTCGTTCCATATCCAGTACTTCCTCGCCGTCGACGGCCTGAGCCTGCCACTGGTGGTGCTGACGACGTTCCTGACGACGGCGTCGGTGCTCATCTCGTTCAACATCGAGTACCGCCCGCGAGCCTACTTCGCCAGCCTGATGGTCCTCTCGACGGCCGTGCTGGGCGTGTTCACGGCGATGGACTTCCTGCTCTTCTTCCTGTTCTGGGAACTCGAGCTGTTCCCGATGTACCTGCTGATCTCAGTGTGGGGTTCGGGGCGGCGCGAGTACTCGGCGATGAAGTTCGTGCTGTATACGGTGGCGGGTTCGGCCTTCATGCTTGTCGCCATCCTCGCGCTGGCCTTCAGCGCGGGCACGTTCGATATGGCCGTGCTGGGGACATCGAACATCGAGAGCGCGGTGCTGCCGCTGCGCTGGGTGTTCCTGTTCCTGTTCATCGGGTTCGCGGTGAAGCTGCCGATCGTGCCGCTGCACACGTGGCTGCCCGACGCACACAGCGATGCTCCGACCGCCGTCTCCGTGATGCTGGCGGGCGTGCTGCTGAAGATGGGCGGCTACGCCATCATCCGCACCTGCGTCACCATCCTGCCCGGTCAGGCGAACGAGTACGGCATCTGGCTGGCCGCCATCGGGGCCATCAGCGTGCTCTACGGCGCGTTCGTGACCTTCCGCCAGACCGATGTGAAACGGCTGATCGCGTACTCCTCGGTGAGTCACATGGGGCTGGTGCTGCTTGGCATCGGGGCGTTGGGCACGACGGCAATGGTAGGCGCCGCCTACCAGATGCTCGCCCACGGCCTGATCACGGGCCTCCTCTTCGTCGTCATCGGCTTGATGTACGAGCGCACGCATACGCGCGACATCGGGAAGCTCGGTGGCCTTGCGCGGCAGATGCCGTTGATCGCCACGGGGCTCGTGTTCGCGGGCTTCGCGAGTGTGGGGCTGCCGGCGCTGGCGGGCTTCATCGCCGAGGTCACCGTGTTCATCGGTGCGTTCCAGAAGCACGAGTGGGCGGTGATCATGGCCATCTTCGGCGTGGTCCTCTCCGCGGGGTACATCCTCTGGACGCTGCAGCGGGTCGTGTTCGGGCCGGTGCGCCACGAGTGGGATGACGTGAGCGACCAGAGGCACTGGTGGGAACACGCGAGCGTCGTGGGCCTGGCCGCGCTCGTGATCCTGCTGGGCGTCTATCCCGACCTGATCATGGACATGCTCGATCCCGCGATCGGGGTCGTGAGCGCGAGGGTGGCAGGGTGAGCGAACTCGATATCGTCGGACCGCAGCTCGCGATCCTGCTCGCCGCCGGCGCGGTGCTCGTCTGGGACGCGCTCCTGCCGAAGCGGCGGGAGTGGCTGCCCTACATCGCCCTGGTGGGGATCGCCGGGGCTGCCATCTGGACGACGACCTGGGTCATCCGCGGCGACTTCCAGGACGCCTTCGGCGGAACGTTCGCGATCGACCAGTACGCGGTGTTCTTCCAGTACGTGTTCGCGGGCATCACGGCGATCGTGGTCATCGCCTCGATCGACTGGGTCGATCGCGTGGGGCGGCGGCAGTCGGAGTACTTCGCGCTCGTCCTGACGGCGTCGGCGGGGCTGATGTTCCTGGCGGGGGCGCGTGACCTGATCACGATCTTCCTCGCGCTGGAGCTCTCCTCCATCCCGCAGTACGTCCTCGCCGGCTGGGGCAAGGACCAGAAGTCGAGCGAAGCCGGCATGAAGTACCTGCTGCTGGGTGCGATCGCCTCGGCCCTGCTGCTGTACGGCATGGCGCTCCTCTACGGCTTCAGCGGGTCGACGCTGCTGACCGAGATATCCGCCGCTATCGCCGACACCGGCGCCGACAATCGCTCGCTGCTGATCGTGGCCTCGGTGCTGCTGATCGCGGGGTTCGGCTTCAAGATGGCGGTCGTCCCCTTCCAGATGTGGGTGCCGGACGTGTACCAGGGAGCGCCCACGCCGGTGGCCGCGTTCCTCTCGGTGGGCTCGAAGGCGGCGGCCTTCGCCGTCGTCATGCGGCTGTTCTTCGAGGGGCTGGGCGCGGAGTTCCTGAGCAACGACTGGGCGATGATCTTCGCCGTCATCGCCGCCGTTTCGATGACGGTCGGCAACGTGTTCGCGATCGTGCAGCGGGACATCAAGCGGATGCTGGGGTACTCGTCGATCGCGCAGGCGGGCAACTTCATGATCGGGCTTGCCGCCATCTCCATCGTGGGTGAGCACTTCGTGCAGGGCGCGAGCGGCGTGCTGCTGTTCGTGGCGGCCTACGCCTTCACCAACCTGGGCGCCTTCATCGCCGTGATCGGCATTTCGCAGCGCATCGGCAGCGACGACATCGCCGACTACGCGGGCATGTGGAAACGGGCGCCGCTGCTCGCGCTGGCGCTCGCCTTCTGCCTGCTCTCGCTGGCGGGCATCCCGCCGACAGTCGGCTTCTGGGCGAAGCTGTACGTCTTCAACGCGGGCATCCACGCCGACCTCGTCTGGTTGGTCATCATCGGCGTGCTGAACTCGGTGGTGTCGGCCTACTACTACCTTGCGGTCGTGCGGCAGATGTTCATGGGAGAAGCGGAGGAGGACCAGAAGCTGGCGATCTCACCAACGGTGGCGGTGGCGCTGGGCGTGGCCACCGTCGGCGTGATCGTATTCGGCATCATCCCGACCCCGCTCGTCGACGCCGCTCGCGAAGCGGCCGCGATCTTCGCAGCCAGCTAGGCGTGTCTCACAGTATCGACTTCATGGTCGAGATCGAGCCGGAGGGCGTCGATGTGGCCGCGCTTGAAGCGCTCGCCGAGCGCGTGCTTGCCGGAGAAGACGTGGCGGATGGGGTCTCGCTGACGGTGCTCACGACCGGCGACGAGACGCTCCGGGACTTGAATCAGCGCTTCCTCGGCATCGACGCCCCCACGGACGTGCTCTCGTTCCCGGAGGTGGCGGAGGCCCCGCCTGGGGAGGGAGAGGTTCCAGCCCTGGGCGATATCGCCATCAGCGTGCCGACTGCGGTGTTGCAGGCATCGGAGTTGGGGCACCCGCTCGCGGACGAAATGGCGCACCTGCTGGTGCACGGCATCCTGCATCTCTGCGGGTACGAGCACGAGGGCGGGGGCGAGGAGGCGGCTCGGATGCGGGCTCGCGAGGAGCACTACCTAGGCGACATAACGGGTCATGGGAGTGAAGGGCACTAGCGCGGCTGTAGCGCCAGGGTGATCCCGGTGGCAAACGCAAGTGCACCGACGACCAGACTGGCGGAGGCGATGAGCATCCAGGCCATGCTGATGGTTAGTCGTCGGACCAGCCGGTCCTCCATTCGCTGAAGCCGACTGTCGAAACGGTCTTCCCACGATGCCATGTGACGATCCTAGGTCCTGACCAGAAATTGCCACAACCCGAGAACCAAGGGGTCACAGCGCGGCAGCCATGGATCGCGGGTGCGTACTCGACGCTGCCGCGTAGGATAAGCCGCCGCACATCCCAGGGAGGCGGTCGATGGCGACACTGACACGGAACGGCGTGGACCTGCACTACGAGGCCGAGGGCAGCGGTCCCGCGATCCTGTTGACGCATGGCTTCGGGGCGAGCTCGCGCATGTGGGAGGGGCAGGTGGCCGCGTTGCGCGACCGTTACCGCGTTATCGGCTGGGACATGCGCGGGCACGGCGACACCGACAGCCCGGACGACCAGTCGCTCTACTCCGAGCCCGAAACGGTGGCCGACATGGCCGCCATCCTCGACGCCTGCGGCGAGGATGGCGCCATCGTGGGCGGACTCTCGCTGGGTGGGTACATGTCGCTCGCCTTCAACCTGGCGCACGCGGAGCGCACGAACGCGCTGATGCTGTTCGACACGGGTCCGGGGTACAACAACCCGAAGGGCCGCGAGGGCTGGAACCAGTTCGCCCTGCGCCGGGCAGTAGCGTTCGAGGAGCGCGGGCTTGAGTCGCTCGGGGACTCAGCGGAGGTGAAGGCGGCGCGGCATCGCTCGGCGGAGGGCCTCGCGAAGGCCGCGCGCGGCATGCTCACGCAGCGGGACGCGAGCGTGATCCAGTCGCTGACCACGGTCGACAAGCCGACGCTCGTCGTGACGGGGGCGAACGACCAGAACTTCCTGGCCGCGCATGGCTACATGAGCGAGAACATCCCGGGCGCCATGAACTTCATGATCGCCGACGCCGGACACGCGGCGAACATCGACAATCCTGCGGAATTCAACGCGGCGGTCGAGACGTTCCTGGCCTCGCTCTCGGGCTAGAAACGGGACTTCTTCGACTCGTAGTTCGAGGCAACGTCGATGAGGACGCTGCGCCCATCGGCGTTGATGTCGCGCGCCTTGAGGATGGCCGGACCCAGGTCGCCGGGTTCGGTGACGGTGATGCCCTTCGCCCCCAGCCCCTCGGCGATGGCGGCGTAATCGCCTGTCATGTGTGAGACGCCGAACTGGGTGCGGGCGGTGGGGAAGCCGCCCGGGTAGGTGGCCATGCCGCCGTTGTTCAGCAGGACGGTGGTGATGGGCAGGCCGGCGCGAACGGAGGTCTCGAGGTCGAGGCCGGACATGCCGAAGGCGCCGTCGCCCATGAAGTTGAGGCAGAAGCGATCGGGGCGGGCGAGCTTGGCGCCGATCATCAGGGGGATGCCGAATCCGAGGTGGGTCGTTTTGCCCCAGCCGATGTAGCTGTGGGGCGAAGTGGCCGTGAAGAACGGCACCATCGAGTCGCGGGGGGCGCCGGCGTCGTGCGTGACGATGGAGTGCTCGTGGTCGACGTTGGCGTCGATCTCCTGGATGACGCGGTAGGTGTTGAGGGGCGCTTCGTCGGAGTGGAGGAGGGGGGTCCAGTCCGCCATCCACTCCGCTCGTTTCTCCGCGAGCTTCGCGGCGGCGTCGGAGGTGCGGCCGTTGCCATCGGTCTGGGCCTTCGCCTCGGCGATGAGGGCCCTGATGGTGAGGCGCGCGTCGCCTACGAGGGCGATGTCGCAGGGGGTCTCCTTGTTGACGTCCTCGACGGCGTGGGTGTTGTGGATGACGGTCTTCCCCGCCGGAACCCACTGCGTGTAGTGGTTATGGGAGAGGCTCGAGCCGAGCGCGAGGATCGTGTCCGACTCGACGATCCAGGCGTGGGCGGGGCCGGTGGTGGCGCCGCTGCCGGCGCCCAGCGAGAGGGGGTGGCGCTCGTCGAAGGCCGACTTGCCTTCCATGGTGGTGAAGACGGGGATGGCGAGCAGCTCAGCGAGCTCCTGCAGGGCCTTCGTGGCGCCCGCGGCAAGGACGCCGGCGCCCGCCCAGATCATCGGGCGGTCGGCGGCGAGGAGGGCGGTGACGGCGGCCTGCACATCGCCCTCGGAGGGGCGCTGGCGGATCGTGCCAGGGGAGTCGTAGTGCTGCTGGTCTTCGGGAACGT
Source organism: Tepidiformaceae bacterium (assembly GCA_965262975.1). Taxonomy (GTDB): domain Bacteria; phylum Chloroflexota; class Dehalococcoidia; order Tepidiformales; family Tepidiformaceae; genus UBA2991. The sequence goes on from OZ253575.1 coordinate 643,356, forward strand.
CCTGGGCGCAGACGTCGGAGGTGAGCTCGACGACGACGGGTCCGCCGCGCCCGCTGCGGAGGGCGTGGAAGGCACGGCGCATGGCGGGGGCGATCTGCGCGGGCGTGTCGATCGCCTCGACGGACTTCACGATCCCAGGGTAGTTCTCGACCGCGGAGAAGTTGGGTCGCACCTGGCGCTCGATGAGCGGGTAGCCGCCGGGCAGGACGAGGATGGGGATGTTGTCGCCGAAGGCCTGGGCGATGCCGCCCATGGCGTTCTCGGCGCCGGCGGCGTTCTGAGTGGCGACCACGCCGAAGCGCTCGCCGTCGCTGACGCGGCTGTAGCCGTCGGCAGCCATGACGGCGCCGCGCTCGTGGCGGAACATGATCGGCCGGATGCCGAGCTTCGCCACCTCCTCGATGAGGGGGTTGTTGGGGAAGCAGGTTATCTCGGCGACACCCTCTTCCCTGAGGATGCGGGCGATCAACTCGTTACCGTTCATGGTGTACTCCACGCGCGCTCCGGCCCGTCGGGGGCTCAGGCGGCCAGGCGATCTCAGCGCATGGGAGCGGGAGGGGCAAGCGCGGCGGGGCGAGCAGGGGGTGGGGCGTCTGGTACGATCTTCGAGACACGCTCCGACGAATCCGGGAGGGACGCCCCGTGCTGACCATCATCTCGCCTGCCAAGGCTCTCGATTTCTCGCCTGCGGGGAATGGCCTCAAGGCCACGCAACCGCGCTTCGTGGACGACACCGCCCTGCTGATGAAGACCTGCAAGACGCTCGAAGCGGGCGACCTGCGCAAGCTGATGTCGCTCAGCGACTCGCTGGCGCAACTGAACCACGCGCGCTTCCAGGAGATGAGCCTGCCGCTGACCACGGAGAACGCGAAGCCGTGCCTGCTCGCCTTCCAGGGCGATGTCTACAAGGGGCTCGACGCGGCCAGTCTCGAGTCGGAGGACCTGAGTTGGGCGCAGGGGCGGCTGCGCATCCTCTCGGGGCTGTACGGGCTGCTGCGGCCGCTCGACCTGATCCAGCCCTACCGGCTGGAGATGGGCACGCGGCTCTCGAACGCGCGTGGGGCGAACCTGTACGAGTTCTGGGGCGACCGGCTGGCGAACGCGCTCAACGAGGAGGATGCCGACCCGGAGGCGCCTATCCTGAACCTGGCCTCGCAGGAGTATGCGAAGGCGGTGCCTTCGAAGAGCCTGAAGCGGCCCTTCGTGAGCGCGGACTTCAAGGAAGAGCGGAACGGCGAGTTGAAGACGATCGGGCTGGTGGCGAAGCGCGCCCGCGGCCTGATGGCTCGCTACGTCATCCGTAACCGGATCGAGGACGCCGAAGGTCTGAAGGACTTCGACGACGAGGGGTACGGCTACCGTCCCGAGCTCTCAAGCAACGACCGGCTCGTGTTCAGCCGCGCGAAGGCTTAGCCCGGCCCGCTTCCGCTAACCCTCTTCGATTGTCACGGCGCCGGTGGCGCCGTCGATGCTGAGCATCGTGCCGGTGGCGATGAAGTCCGTGGCCCCGCGGATGCCGGTGACGGCGGGGATGCCGTACTCGCGCGCGACCGTGGCGGCGTGGCTGAGCACGCCGCCGGTCTCGACGACGACTCCGGCGGCGGGGAGGAAGAGGGGGGTCCAGGGGGCGTCCGTGACGGGCGCGACGAGGATCTCGCCGGGGAGGAGGGTGGCCTCAGCGCCGGCATCGGCACTGAGAATGATGCGGGCGCGTCCGCGGGCCTGGCCCGGGCTGACGCCGATGCCCTGGAAGGCGGTCTCGCCCGTGGACTCGGCCGCCTGCCGGGGCGTGGCCTCGACCGGCCGCTGGAAGAGAACCGGCAGCACGTAGTCGTGCAGGGCCTCGTACTCCTTGCGGCGCTCGACGATGGCCTCCTGCATCTCGGCGGCGGAGAGGCCGCCGTCGAGGGCTTCGGGGAGCTCCTCCAGGCGCAGGAACCAGACGTCCTCAGCGTCGTCGATGTCGCCGCGCTCGGCGAGGCGGCGACCCATTTCTACGATCGGTGGGCGGTAGGTACGGCAGAAGCGGGTCCAGTTCGCCTTCGTGCTCTCACGACCGCCGTTCAGGGTCTGTGACAGTTCCAGGAGCCGACGGAACTCCGCCCGCTGGTCCTCAGGCAGGGCCGCCTCGACCTCCGCTTCGAGTGCCACTCTTCGGGCGGCGGCGCGCTCCTCAAGGATGTAGGGGTCGCGGTCGTCGCCGGCGGCGAGGTCGGCCTGGAGGGCGCTGAGCACGAACTGCGGTGATTCGTTCCAGGTGAGGCAGGAGGGGTCGGTCTCGCGCTGGCCACGGAAGCCCAGGTCGTCGATGAAGGCCTGGTACTCGCGCGCGAACTCAGTCCAATCGGCGTCCGCGGGCGAGGCGAGGCGGGCCGTGAAGTCGTCGGCGGAGATGCCGGCGATCTCGGTCGCGAGGGCGGGGCGGGCGGCGACGAAGCGGCTGAGGTCCCAGATGGCCTTCGACGGGCGTGCGCTCTCGACGCCGGTGAGGCCACTCGTGAGTCCTGCCGTCCACGCCTCGGGGTGGCCCGGCACGTACGCATCGAGGAATCCGCCCAGCAGGGTCGTCTGCATGCCGCCGCCGCTCGTGGCCAGGTAGTGGGTGAAGAACATGTCTCCATTGTGGGCGGTCGTCTCATCGAGTGCCGCCAGGAGCCCGGTGTCGTCAACAGCGCTCCAGTCGCGGGCGAGGGAGGCCGCGTAGTGGGTCCTGGCCCTCTCGGCGTCGGCTTCGATGAGTTCGCGGGCGCGCACAAGGAAGCTCATGAGCCGCGCCTGGACCTCCTCGGCACGCGAGGTGTCCTCGGAGACCTCCGCCGTGATCTTCTCGTCACCCTCGAAGAACTGCTTGAGATAGTCGGCGCTGCCGCCGGTCTCGAAGGTCGAGGTGAAGGCGTTGACCATGCCGATGTTGACGAGGAACTGGCCAGCGACGATGGGCAGCATCGTCGGTCCCGGGGGCTCGGGAATGGGTACGAGGTCTTCGATCTGGAGCTGCCGGGTGGCGGTGGTGTGCCAGGCGAAGTTCCAGGCGCGGATGAGGTCGGCGGGGAGGGGCCTGGTGATGCCGGGGAGCACCTCCTCGGTGTTGCCCGTGGTGTAGAGGTTGTAGCGCTCGTCGATCGTGGTGTCCCAGCTGCAGAGGGGCTCCCTCAGGTTGGCCATTGATCTCTCTCCCGCGCCGGCTGCGCGCACCATTGCGGACTTTACGGGGCGCGGGCGTTAGGGCCGACAAGCGCCACTCCTGTACGATGCCCGCGGCCCTGCAGCGGCCCGGACGAGGTGGGAGTTGGCTGCATCCATTTCGTCGTCGGAGCCGGTGCTGGGCGTCCTGCTGAGCGAACGCGAGAAGATGCTGCTGCTCCTCTCGCTCGCGATGTGCATGTTCCTCAGCTCGCTCGACGGCTCCATCGTCTCCACGGCCCTGCCGACGATCCTCTCGGACCTGGGCGGGTTCCAGCTCATCTCGTGGGTGTTCACGCTCTACCTGCTGACTTCGACAGTGGTGGTGCCGATCGTGGGGAAGCTCTCCGACATGTTCGGAAGGAGACCGTTCGTCATCTCCGGGGTCGTCATCTTCCTCATCGGATCGCTGGGGTCGGGGCTGGCCCCCACGATGATGACACTCATCATCGCACGCGGTGTGCAGGGCATCGGTGGCGGCTTCATCCTCGCCTGCGTGCTGGTCGTGATGGCGGATATGTACACGCCCATCGAGCGGGCCAAGTACGTGGGGTACATCCTCGCGATTATCACGGCGGGCGCGCTGCTCGGGCCTCCGGTGGGAGGGTTCTTCGCCGATGGCCCGGGTTGGCGCTGGTGCTTCTTCATCAACCTGCCCATCGGAGCCGTGGCGCTTGCGACCATCTGGACGACCCTTCCAAACACGCGCCAGGGCGGGCGGATCTCCGACATCGACTTCACGGGGGCGGCCTTGCTGACCGTGGCAACGGTGGCGGGGCTTCTCGCCTCGGCGTGGGCGTACCAGGCGTACGGCTGGGGATCAACGTTCACGGTGGGGCTGCTGGTGGTGGCGGGGGTGCTGCTTCTGCTCTTCGTGCTGCAGGAACTCCGGCACCCGAACGCGATCATCCCGATGTCGCTGTTCCGCAACCGGATGTACGTGCTCACGGGTGTGATCGCCATTCTCTCAAGCGCGGTGCTGTTCTCCGCGGCGATCTTCCTGCCGACGTTCATCCAGACGTCGCTGGGAGCCTCGGCGACGCTGTCCGGGCTCGTCTTCATGCCGCAGTCAGTCGGGCTTGTCGTGATGAGCTTCATCGGAGGGCGGATGGTCGCGCGGACGGGACGCTTCAAGTACCAGGTGGTGGTGGGTTGCGCGCTATCCGGCCTGGCCGCGTTCCTCCTGCAGACGATGGGGGTGGGCGACCCGCTCTGGCATGTCGTCATCTACATGGTGGTCTTCGGCATGGGTTCCGGCCTGGTCACGCCGCTCATCAACGTGATCGTGCAGGCGTCGGTGAGTCAACAGATGACGGGCGTCGCGACGAGCAGCCAGATGTACTTCCGCCAGATTGCGCAGGTCCTTGGGGTGGCGCTGTTCGGGGTGCTGTTCACAACCTCGTACAGCTCCTCGTTCGCCGAGAACCTCGACGCGGACGTGCGGGCGTCGATGCCCACAGCTGTTTACGAGGCGCTGGAGGATGACGCGACGCTGGGCATCGACGCCGAGCGGCTGGAGGCTGTGCGCGGGGAGTTCCTTGAGGCAGGCGGCACGGCGGTGCTGTTCGAGGCGGCGCTGGATGCGCAGCGGGAGGCGGTGGCGGTGGCGAACCAGCGGCTGTTCCTGCTGTCGGCGATCGGCGGGGTGATCCTGGTGGTGTTCTCGCTCTTGCTCACGGAGATCCCGTTGCGGGGCAGGACGCCCGCGAAGGCGAAGGAAGGGGAAGAACAACCCGCCGTGGCATCGGCGTCACGTTAGGAACGGCGCAGGTAGGCTTCACCTCGCGACGGGAACGCAGAGAGTAGCAGCATGGAGTTCTGCCCCAATTTCATCAGCGTCGACGACGATCCCGCGCAGTGGGCGCGCGACCGCGAGGCGGAGGGCTACCCGATCATCTCGGTAGCGGACCACATCTCGTCGCCGCAACCGCATCCGCACGTGTGGGTGACGGCAACGACGTTCGCGCTGGCCACGGTGCGGACGCGCGTGATGATTGCCTTCGGGAACAACCTCGTGCGCTCGCCGGTCGAGTTCGCGCAGGCGGCGCTGGCGCTGCACCGGGTCAGCGGGGGGCGCTGCGAGGCGGGGCTGGGGGCGGGCTGGGCGGAGAACGAGATAACGGGCATGGGCTGGGAGTTCCCTTCGGCGAGGGACCGGGTGGGGCGCTACATCGAAGCGCTGCAGATCATTCGCAGCCTGCTGCATACGGGCGCATGCAGCTTCCACGGGGAGTACTACGACATCGAGATCCCGGCGATCGGACCGCTGCCGAAGCCGCCGCCGCTGCTGATGGCCTCCTCGGCGGGACCGCGCACGCTGCGCGAGGCCGCGCCGCACGTCGACCGGCTGGAGCTGATGGGATTCCCCGTGAGCGACGTGGGCGATGCGGTCGAGTTCGCCGGGCGCGTCGCCTCCTTCGGCGAGGACGACCTGCGGGCGCGGGTCGCGCTGGCGAGGGAGGTCGCGCCGGAGATGCCGCTGGGCTTCCTCGCGCTCGTGGGGGCGGGCCCCGACCCGGAGCTGCGGGCGCAGGGGAAAGCGATGGGGGACCGCATCTTCGGGGGATTCCTCGGCGAGCCGGAGCGGGTCGCGATGAACCTGCGGCGGCTGGGCGAGCTGGGCATCGATCGCGTGCAACTCGCGCCCTCGACGCCGGATACGCTCACGCTCCTGGCGCCGTACCTGAACGAGGGCTAGCCGCCGGGGTTGCTACCACTCCCGCTCGAGGTACTCGTCGAGCAGCTTGTAGAAGTGGCGCAGCTTGGCCTCGTTGTAGTCCGCCAGTTGGAGGACGCCGCCTTCGAGCGAGCGCACGCCCTTCTGGACCCAGGGCATGTTGCCCGTGTCCTGGTCCATCACCATTGCGAGGCCGCCGATCTCGGGGGCCAAAGTCCAGCTGTCGTCGAGGCCGAGGTGGTGGACGGGCGGCGCGGGCGGGGGCTCGGTTCCCTCGGGCGTGGGAGCGATGCAGATCGACTCCATGATGCACTCCTCGGGGTTGCTGCCGTTGGGGCGGAAGCGGAACCAGATAGCGAGCGGCCCGAAGGAGCTGCTGGGCATGAGGTTGGGGAACAGGTTGAAGTAGATGTTCCCCGTGAGCTCCGAATCGCAGACCTGGTCGACGATGTCTCCGAGGATGGGGCGCATCGCCTCGCGCATGTCGGCGGCGGCCCTGGCGCGGACGGCGGCGGTGGCGCGCGCGCGCTCGTCGCGCGTCTGTGGTGGCGTGGGGGCCGGGGGCGCATCGTCCTCGATCTGGGCGTAGAGCTCGGAGCCGTCGGGGGTGGTCCCGTTCTCGCTGGGGCTGGCGCCGTTGGCGCCGGGCTCGGGCTCCTTCGGGGATGGCATCCTCAGGTTCTCAGAGACCTGGGGACCGGCCACCCACTGGCAGAGGTGGAGGTTGGCGTGGCCGAGCTCGCCTTCGACCCAGACGGCCTCCTGCGTGAAGACGCCGTGGGCGCCGTTCGGCATGGTGACGTCGACGTTGCCGTCGGGGCGGCGCTCGTAGATGGCGCCGGTGAAGGCGTGACGCTCGCGGGGAACGCCGTCGGTGGAGGGCGGCAGGGGTGTCCACTCGATGCCCTCGAGGTGGGGGCTTGGGGCGCCGGAGGGATTGTGCTGGCGCGAGTAGCTCTTGAAGGCGTCGAACTGGGCGTTGCAGTCGCCGAAACCCCAGACGACCTGCGGGTGGGTCGAGAAGACATGCCACGATTCGGCGAAGGCGTCCTGCGCGACCTTCCAGTTGCAGCGCAGGATCTTGCGCACCTCGGCGACCTTGTGGCGCTTCTCGTAGGGGAGCAGCTCGAAGTTGGAGGGGAAGTCGTCGAGGAACTCTTCGAAGGGCTCGGCGTTGGGGTCGGGGTTGATGAAGATGAAGCGTCCCCAGCGTCCGAGGGGTACCTCGGGCAGGTCCTGCTCGGCGGGGTCGATGTAGGGGAAGTCCCACTGGCAGGGGATCTCCTTGAGGGAGCCGTCGAGGCGCCAGGCCCAGGAGTGGAAGGGGCAGCGAATCTCGTGCACCTGTTTGCCGGGGCGTTCCTTGAGGCGGCGGCCGCGGTGGAGGCAGGCGTTGCGGAATGCCTTGAACTCGTCGGGGGCGCTGCGCACGATGAGGAAGCTGAGTTCGCCGATCTCGTACGGGACATAATCACCGACGCCGGGGAGGTCGTCCTCGTGGCAGGCCATCTGCCAGACGTGCTTCCAGAGCTGCTCCATCTCGCGCTCGTGGGAGTCGGGCGAGTAGTAGCGCTTGGCGGGGACGAGGGTGGGGCCGGGGGGCATGGGCGACTCGCGGCTGAGGTACTCGGGCACCGGGTGGGTGTCGTAGGCCATGAGCTCCTGCACGGAGAGGCCGGCGGAGCGATTCGTACCAGTCAGGGTTTCAACCATCGCGTTCCCTCGCTGGGCCGGAGTTTACCGGCTTGGCGGGGAAAGAAGGCCCATCGTGGTGGTCGGGGCTAAGATCGGTGCGGGCCCGTAGCTCAGTTGGAAGAGCAGTGGACTTTTAATCCATTGGTCGGGAGTTCGAGTCTCCCCGGGCCTACCAGTTTCCAGCCTACACACTGTGGTGCGGGCCCTTGGGAGCCAGGCAAGTCGCGGCGTCCGGGGCGGATGGTGCAATTCTTGGGGTTCGGGTGCCCGGCACCGACGGCGACAGCGACAGCGACGGCGACGGCGACGGCGACAGCGACAGCGGTGGAGCTAGGCCTCATAGACCCGGCCCCGCCGTGCGGCACGGGGCCCTTCGACTACGCGGACCCCAGTCATCAGGGATTCCTGGAATGGGCTCACGGGGGCCAAGTGCTGCTAGTGGGCTCCCGTGACAAGGGTCCCAGGGTCGGTATCGACCGTGGAATCGGCGAAGTCATTCTGGGCGTCCATCTGGACGGCAGCCGGGTTGTGACGCTGTCGGACGAGAGGTATGCGAACGCGGCCTTTCACGCGGATGCCAGTGAGGCCACCGCGGGCATCGTGTTTTCCACCTGCAACTTCAGCTCGGAAGACAAGACGCAAGAGCGCCCCCCGGCCGGAACGCGGGCACGCGCCGTGCACGAACACAAGCGGCGCTTCCGAACGTACTACCACTACGAGATAGCCACGTTGGAGGGCCTTGGTGGGCCCCCGACGAGACTGACGGATAACGACTACCTCGACCACTTTCCCGTGTGGTCTCCCGATGGGACGGCCATTGCCCTGGTGGCCTCAACGGCGCGCAGCGACCGAGGCCCGTCGCCAAGCCTATTCACGATGGCGGCCGATGGCACGGAGCGCCTGAGCATCGTGCCCTCCCTTGAGGGCAGCATCGCACTCGCCCCCCCCGTGTGGTCCCCGGACGGGCAGCGCCTGGCCTTTCTGGCCCTGGTAGCGGAGGACTTTGAGGACGACCCCTGGAACCTTGCCACCCTGTATACGGTTTCGGCGGACGGGTCGGACTTGCAGCGGGTAGGACGAGTCAGTGGCCTGCCCAGCTGGTCTCCCGACAGCCAGTTCCTGGCCTTCGCCCGCTCCGGTGAAGGCGATCGGGGCCTCTACATCAGCAGACATGATGGCAGTGGGGCACGCCCAATCTTGCAGGACCGCTTCCGGTCGGCAGGCGCCCAACCTTGGGAGTACGACCTCGCGCACGTCTCCTGGTCTCCAGCCGGAAGCAGCATTCTCTTCGCTGTTCCGGAGAACAACCGATTCTTCCTCTACACCATCACGCCGAGGGGTCGCGACGACCTGAGACCTGTGCCTCTGTACGCGGACTACGGCTACAACGCTCACTACCTTGGCGCTGTCCACGGCCTGGCATGGTCGCCAGACGGCTCAAGAATCGCGGTGCACGGCGAGAGGTGGGGAGGAACGGAGGAGAGCCGTGGCGAGTTTGTCCTGACTCTTGCGAGCGATGGCAGCGATGTGCACCTTCTCGCCCACGAGGGGAAAGAGGGGACGCTTGTCGCGGCAGCCCCCGTGCCGGGAGTCCCACTTGACCCAGGAGTGTGCTCCGCAGGCACAGCGGTGGAGGATCCCGGTTCGAATCCCGGCCTCGTGGCTGACTGCGAGGCGCTTGTCGCGGCCAGGGACACCCTTGCCGGGGGCGCCACGCTCCGCTGGGGGGAGGGCCCCGTCAGCGGCTGGGAGGGTGTGACCGTCGAAGGCTCGCCGCCTCGCGTACGAGAGCTGGACCTTCGTGGCTACACCCTCATGGGACAGATTCCAGCGGAGCTCGGCCAGCTCTCGGAGCTACGGCGGCTGGACCTGAGCGACAATCTGCTGGATGGGTCCATCCCGTATGCATTGGGGAGCCTCTCGAATCTCCGCACCCTGAGCCTGGCGGGTAATTTGTTGGGCCGGAGCATTCCTCGCACGTTCGGCGAACTGACGGAACTTCGGGAGCTCTACCTCGCCCGTAACCGCTTGACAGGCGGTCAGTGGGAGATTGTGGGCCTGCCGCACCTGATGGTGGTCGGTCTGGATGCCAACAAGTTTCTTTGCATGCCGCCAGCGCTGATGGATGTCCTCGAGTCCGGTTTTCTCGAGTACGAGTGTTAGGGAGAGCAGTGAAGGGACGGGGCTCACACCGATCACCGGATGGCCCCGTCCTAGCATCGAGACCTCCCCTGGAAAGTTCGCAGTACAGTGCCCGTAGGCCTACCAGGTGTCCCCGCTGAAGGCAGGTTCGAGTGGGGGAGTCCCAGACTATGGGGCGGTGGCGCCGCTCGCTGCGGTTACCGTGGGCTCCTGGCTGGGAAGCGTGACCGTCCACGTGACAGGCTCGGTGGTGGCGACCCAGTAGGTTCCTCCCTGTCTCAGGGTGGTGAGGGTGTTGAGGCCGGGGGCGCTCTGTGTGCCGGGGAAGAACCCCAGCCAGGTCTGCGAGGCCTCGTCCCACTGGTAGATGGCGATCACGTTGTCGAGCAGTTCACCCTCGCGAAGCGCGTCCGAGAGGGTGACTCCATCTGCCCCGGGCCAATCGAGTGAGGTCCAGGCTGGGCCGAGCTCGATTGCGACGGTGATGGTGGGCGGTGGGCCGCCGAAGACGTTGTCGGGAATTTCGTCGCGGATTGGGGTGTTGCGCCGGATGACATCGGCCAACGTGGTGGCACGTACCTCGGCGAGCAGAGTGGGGTTCGCCAGGAAGTAGGGGTCGTTCTCGAACCAATAGCGGTCTCCATCACGAAGACGCCGGAATTGATCGGTGATGATGGTGTGGAAGGTTTCGCCAAGCATCGCCCCAGGCAAGTGGTCCTCGGCCAGCCCTCCCGTCCAGAGGTCGAGATACCGGAGCTCGCCGTAGGCTCGTTCGAGTTCTTGCCGTGCCACTGGGTCCGGACAGACATCGGCGAAAGTTATGGCGGGCTGCAGGCCGTAGGCCATGCGGACGCTGGTGTAGTCCGGCAGGCCATGATCGCGACCCCTCTGGATGTTCAGCGCGGCAAGGTCGCGGCCGGGCCCGCCCGGGGCGCCGAAGAGGAGGTTGCGGACGTTGTCGACCAGGCGGGCATCGATTCTCTGAGCCTGCTGAGTGGTAAGGCCGCGCAGGACCCTGGAGATTCCCTCGTCGGCCATCAGGGAGGGGTTGAAGAAGGCGCTTAGGAGGGGCATTTCCTGTTCTGTTCCTGCGTCATCGATGAGGAGGAGGGAAGGGGAGAGCATGGTGTGACCGAATCGATAGGCGCCCGTCGAGAACTCGTTGGCGATGGAGGGGTCGACAGCCGGGTTGTAGCCTTCATACGGTCCGATCGCGTCGGGGCCCAGGAGCAGGGGCAGGAACTCGTTGTAAGTGATGACCTGCATCTGCGCGCCGACGATTTTTCGGGCCAGCTCGTAGATCTCCTGACCGGTCATGCCGGACTCCTCGGGGGCCATGAGATCGGCGAGGCGGTTGTGCTCCCTGACAAAGAGGGTGTGCAGAGCGGTCAGACCAACCTGCTCGTTGACGCGAATGTCGCCCGCAAGAAAGAGAGACTGCACCTGGCGAGAGTTGCCATTGTCGTTCGCAAGGCGATTCTCGTTGTAGGGCAGGAGCCCCCCGCTTGAGGTCTTGAGCTTGCCCATGCCGTCGTTGGTCCGGAGGGCGCGGGCGCGGCTGTCGTCCGACCCGTAGACGTTGGAGGCGTCGATGAACGCTGTGATCACGTTCACCTGCTCCCTGGGGTTGTCAGGGGCAGTCCCCGTGTCTGGGTCGACGGCGGATCGGTTGAAGGCCATCGTGCGTATGCCGCTGTTGAAGGGATCGAAGACGGGATCGCCGCGAGGGATAGCGATGCGGAGGGTTTCGCCTGGACTCGCTTCAGGGGTCAGGCTGATGTCGTGGTCCAGGAACTGACCCCACTGCCACACCATGTCCGTCGCCTGAGCAGTGTTGAGCATCGGCTCGGACTGTACCGACACGATGTTGCTGATGAGGCGCGGGTCTGGCAGGTCGGGTTCGGGCTCTCGGGTCATGCCGTAGGCGAAGGAGACGCCCGACAGCCTGAGCAGTTGGGTATTCGCCATTCCCAGCTCCGGCTCGAAGCGGTTGTTGCCATAGCCGTCGAACGAGCGGGCCTCGAACCCCCTGGGGAACTCCCGCAGGCTGACAGCGATCTCGTCGCGAAAGCGCCAGTCCAGATCGACTTCGTACCAGAAGAACTGGCGGCTGTTCCCTCGAGCGTCGGCCAGGTTCATCCACTGATCGCCGAGGCGCAGGGTCAGGCACTCGATGCCATCCTGGAGCGGCGGCCAAACGTCGATAAGGACGTCCCAGGTACCGGCGCTTCCGCGAGACTGGTTGTAGGCGATGTTCGTGACGGTGTAGCTGCCGCCCCGCCAGGAGAAGGAGTTACTGCTGAGGGAGCCTACGGCGCGTTCCGAGAAGGTGGTGTACCCAAGGAGGCCTCTGTTGTTTCCCACCGTCATGGTGGCGGACCACACGCTGCTCCCGGGGGCCGCCACTGAGGGGGCGGGAGCGTCACCCTGGGCGGTGGCGGTTCCTGACGCGAGGAGTAATCCGGCGAGGAAGGTGGCGCAGGTGAGAAAGGACAGGCGACGAACCAAGTGGCTGGATAGAGTCATGGGCGGCGCGCCGGTGTATCGAAAATAGACCCGGCGGGACCAACGCACGGCATGCCGGCAGATAGAACAATGTTCGTGGTGGTAGAGCCTGGTCGAGTCGCCTCGTGGGGCGCCGCCCCTGTTCGGGCGCCATCAGCCATTACAACTGGCTCGGTCGGGGCAGCAGGATGAAGCCATGGCACGTAAGTGCTACATTCTGCCGAAACTAGGCTACTGGGCAAACACCTATAGGGATTTAGCATGCCCCACTCACTGATGGAATATAGACCTGTATAGTTGTGAGGATTGGGAGCGGATAAGATCACGTCGAGAAACATAAGAGCACTACTTTGGTACCGATATGTTTCGCATTCCATGTCTGTTACACAAGTATATGCAAGGAACTAGTTGTTGTTACTGGGGGTGGGGAACCCCGGGGCGCGGGGCTGTGTCCGGTCTCGGTCAGCATCGCTCTTCGACGAGGATCTGGGCGCGGGCGCATCACGTTCACTAACGAGGCTATCGGCACGAGGACCTGGCCCGGACCGATCCAGAGGCCAGAGAAGGCCGCTATCCGGTGGCTCTCCCGGGAGTCTGGCTGTTGTGCGCTAGCGGGGGTTTCGCACCGCCAGGTGGCGGTTCCCCGAGTAGAGCCCCGCCTGGACCTCCCAGATGCCGCGCGCCGGCCGCTGTGGGGGTGTTTCCAGGAAGGGGAGGGCGTGGTCACGCATCAGCTCCTCGATCACCCCTGCATAGGCCGGGTCGTCGACCACGTTCTCGTTCTCGTTCGGGTCCTCCTGCAGGTCGAACAGCTGGACGGGCGTCTTCGTGTCCTCGAAGACCACGAGCTTGTAGCGATCGGTGGCGAACATGCCGAAGCCGTAGTTCTCGCTGTGGGCGACGTCGCGGGTGGGGCCCGTGCCGCTGCCGTCGAGGTGCCCGATGAGGGAGTTGCCCTCGTTGTTGGGGAGCGGGGCGATGCCGGTCAACCCCTCCAGGGTGGCGGTCACGTCTACGTGCTCGACCAAGCCGTCGACCACCTGACTCTCCATGCCGGCCGGGGGGCGGATGATCAGGGGCACGGTGGCGGACTGTTCGTAGAACAGCATCTTCCAGAGCATCCAGTGGTCGCCCAGCATCTCGCCGTGGTCGGCCGTGTAGATGATCCAGGTGTTGTCGAGGATGCCCTTCCGCTCGAGCGCCTCGACGATGGCGCCGACCTGGTCGTCGATCGCCGTGACGTTGGCGTAGTAGTAGCGGTGGAGGATCTGGACGATGTCGTCGGTGAGCCCTTCCCACTGGGCCGTTGTCTGGAGCCAGCGCATGAGCGTGTGGAGCGGTCCCGACTCGGGGACGCGCGGCGGAATGCGCTCGCCGATGGGGAACTCGACGCCGCGGTAGAGGTCCACGTAATCCTTGGGCGCGTCGTGGGGCTCGTGCGGCCCGGGGAAGCCAACGAACTGGAAGAACGGCTCGTCGCGGTCGTACTCGTCGATCCACTTCACCACTTCCTGGCCGGTCCAGGTATCGAGGTAGGCTTCGTTGGGGAGGGGTGTGGACTCGCAGAACCACATCGGGAGCCCGGTGTGGTCGCGCGTCTTCTTGGGGTAGGCGCGCAGGTGGAACCACTCGCGGTACATGTCGAAGTGGCCCTGCTCCTTCAGATAGTCGGCGTACTCGCAATCGAGGCCCATGACGCCGTTCTTCTCCGGCCCCGGGTGGGGCTCATCGAAGCCGACGTCGCGGTAGCGGGCCGTGACGCTCGGGTCGGACATGAGCTCGGGCCTGCCGCAGGCGATCGTTTCGTCGGCGAAGAGGTGCATCTTGCCGATGCAGCTCGTGTAGTAGCCGGCCTGCTGGAGGTGCTGGGCGAGCGTGGGGATGGGCTGCGTCATGTCCCAGTTGTTCTCGAACACGCCGTGGTCGCGAACGTAGCGACCGGTCAGGAGTGACCAGCGGGCGGGCATGCAGAGCGGCCCCTGCGAGAACGCCCGGTTGAAGCGCACGCCCTGGGCGGCGAGGCGGTCGATGTTGGGGGTTCGGATCAAATCGTTGCCCGCGCAGCCGAGCGCGTCCGCTCGCTGCTGGTCGGCCATGATCACGACGATGTTGGGTCTGGAATCAGCGGGCATGGTGGTCTCCTCCGGGGGTGTGCGGGCGCTCCATCAAGTGATGGTCGTCATCGTCGCCTCGTGTAGGGGCTGGAGGCTTCGTTAATCGCGTCAGAGAGCAGGTTGAGGCAGAAAAGGAGGAGGGCGAACGCCACGCCCGGGAAGACGGCGTACCACCAGGCCTCGCGGAGGTACTGCCGGCTGGTGTTGAGGAGGCCGCCGAGCGACGGCGTGGGGGGCTGGTCGCCCAGCCCGAGGAAGCTGAGGGCGGCGGTGATGAGCACGGCCACCGCCATCAGCAGCGCCATCTGCGTGAGCAGCGGCGGGAAGGCGTTGATGGCGATGTGGCGGAAGATGATGCGCTGCGGGCTGGCGCCGAGAGCCTGCGAGGCGAGCACGTAGTCCTTGTTCTTCTCGGCGAGCATCTGGGCGCGCGAAAGCCGCGCGAAAGCGGGGATGGTGAAGAAGGCGATGGCGATGCCGATGTTCCTCACACCCGGCCCCAGGATCGTGAGGATCGCGAGCGCCGCCAGGAGGCCCGGGAAGGCGAGGAGGGCATCGATGAAGCGCATGGCCGCAGTCTCGGCCCAACCGCCGATGAACCCCGCCAGGAATCCGATCGTGACCCCGATCCCCGTGCCGATGGCCACGCTGATGAGGCTCACCGCGAAAGAGGTGCGGAGCCCAAAGAGCGTGCGCGCGAACAGGTCGCGGCGGAGTTCGTCGGTGCCGAACCAGTGTTCGGTTGACGGGCTCAGGAAACGCCCGGCGGCGTCCTGGGCGATGGGGTCGTGCTGGGCGATCACGGAAGCGCCAACGGCCCCGACCACCAGGAGCAGAAGCCCCACGATGGCGATGGCGCCCTGGGGGTTGTGGATGATGCCGTTGATGGTGGCGAAGAGGAGCGACTCGCGGGTCTTTCTCCCCCACCAGGAGAGTTGAAGCTCGATGCCCTGGTCCGCCGCGCTCATCGTCCGCGCACCCTGGGATCGAGGAAGCCGTAGGCGATGTCGGCGGCCAGATTGGCCCCGATGAAGACGGTCACGAGGATGATGAGGGTGCTCTGGACGACGAGGTAATCGCGCGCGTAGATGGCGTTCACCATCAGGCTGCCGAGGCCGGGGCGGGTGAAGACCTGCTCCACAATGACGGCGCCGCCGAGGAGCCCGCCGACCTGCAGGGCCATGACCGTGACGACCGGGATCATCGAGTTGCGCAGCGCGTGGCGGACCACGACGTGGCTCTCGGCGAGCCCCTTTGCCCGCGCCGTGCGGACGTAGTCGTTCCCCATCACCTCGGAGATGGTCGTGCGCGTATAGCGCGCGAGGACCGCCGCCACCCCCGAGCCTGTCGCGATCGCGGGCAGGGCGAGGTGGTGCAGCGAACTCAACGGGTCATTGAGGAAGGAGACCGCGCCGAAGGTCGGGAACCAGTCCAGCTGGACGCTGAAGATCCAGAGCATGATGATGCCGAAGACGAAGCCGGGGATGCCGATCGTCACGAGCGTGTAGCCCGAGAGCATCCAATCCCAGCCCGAACGTGGACGGACCCCTCCCAGGATCCCCAGGGGAATGCCCACCGCGACCGCCACGACATACGCCGCGACGGTCAGCTCCAGCGTTGGCGGGATGGCCGTGCGCAGCATGCGGGTGACGGGCAGGCCGCGGGCGAAGGAGACGCCGAGGTCGCCCTGGAAGATGTCCGAGAGCCAGTTGATGTACTGCTCCGGGAGGGAGTCGTTCAGGCCCAACTGGCCGCGGATGCGGGCGACGTCCTCTTCGGCCGCATCCTGGCCCGCGATGAGTTCGGCAGGATCGCCCGGCACGAGCCGGAGCATCAGGAAAACCGCGATGCTCGCCAGCACGAGGACGGGGATCGCCTGCAGAACGCGGGCGAGGACGTAGGGGAACAAGACTTACGCCTCGAGCCAGACCTTCGCCAGGTTCGGCTGCTCGAAGATCGTGACGAAATGCTCGCCGTACCCCTTCACGTTGGAGTTTGCCACCTCGATTCGCTGGTTGGTGTGAACGGGCAGGAGCCACGGATCGTCGAGCCACATCTGGTTGAAGCGGGCGTACTGCTCCCTCGCCTCTTCGCCGACCGGATCAAGCTTTTCGAGGTTGGCGATGATGTCGAGGTAGGTCTCCGTCTCGTAGTAGCTCGGGTTCCCCAGCCGGTACGGGAAGGTCTGCTGGAAGGTCGTGAGCGGCGACAGGTTCGAGAACTTGTGGGGAGCGACCCACAGGTCGGTGAACCCGCGCTGCCGCAGCTTGCCGACCCAGACGCCGATCTCCTGGGTGAGGATCTCGACCTCGACGCCGATGGCGGCGAAGTTGCTCTTCAGGATCTCCGCGGTCACTTCCGTGCCCCGGATGGGCTCGATGAGCAAGGGCTCGTCCTGCGACCAGCCAGCCTCCTCCAGGAGCGCACGCGCGCGGTCGGGCTCGTACAGCTCGCTCTCAAGGGCGGGGTCGAAGGCGGGCGAGGAGCTCGGCCACGGCTGGGCCGTGAGGTCGCCGAAGCCCTCGCGCAGCTCCTCCGTGATCCGCTTGCGGTCGATCGCGTAGAGCAGGGCGCGGCGCACGCGCTTGTCCACCAGCTTGGGACTGTTGGTGACGCAGCCCACGTAGACGATGCCTGCCTTGGGCGCGAGTTGCCCCTGCCCCGTGCGGCGCGCGATCGACGGGGCCACGCCCAGCGAGTAGTCGATGTCGCCCGCTTCGAGCGCGAGTCCCAGCGCCTCGGCGTCGGGGAACCGCTGCAGCTCGAGGCGATCGACGTAGGGGCCGCCCTCAACGGCGGTCTGGTGCCAGTTGCGGTTGGCCACGAAGCTCGCGCCGACATCCGGGGTCCACTGCTCGAAGGCAAAGGGCCCGGTGCCCTGGACGTTCTCGCCGGCCTGCAGCTCGGTATAGGTGGACTTCTTCGTGACGAGGAGCTGGGCGAAGAAGTCGGTCATGTTCGGCCGGGGCTTGTCGAACTCGAACTCCATCGTGCGCGAGTCGATCGCCTCCCAGCGCGTGAGGGTCCTGGCGAACGAGGCGATCTGGAAGGCCCCTGTGATGCCCCACGGCTCCGGGTCGAGCATGACCTCGATGCCGTGGAACACGTCCTCCGGGGTGACCGGCGAGCCGTCGTGGAACTCCAGGTCGGGCTTCAGGGTGACCGTCAGCTTGCTGCGGTCGTCGTTGTACTCGAAGCGCTCCGCGAGGACGGGGAAGGGATCGAGGCTGTCGCGGTAGCGGACGAGCGGCTCAAGGACGGAGAAGTAGGGCTCGTTCTCCCAGGTGAAGGAGAAGGGGAAGCCCGTGTGCCAGATGAAGGTCGGGGCCGCCCCGCGGAGCGTGCCGCCGGTCTTGGGGCCGTCCTCGGCGGGCGCCTCCGTTGCTGCGGCTGCCGTCGCAGCTTCGGTTGCCGCGGCTTCGGTGGCAGCAGCCTCGGTTGCCGCGGCTTCGGTGGCGGCGGCCTCGGTGGCGGCAGCCTCGGTGGCGGCGGCCTCGGTCGCTGGCGCCGGAGCGTCGTCGTCGTCGTCGTCGCCACAGCCAACGAGGGCTACGGCCCCCAGGCCTGCGGCGGCAGCGCCGGTACCGGCGAGCAGTGACCGACGGCTCACCCTTCGGTCCTTGATGGTTGTCATGAGTCATTCCCTCCTGCAGACGATGTCTGCGGTGCCTCTGGGGGCTCGGGCCCCCTTCCCGCATTCCTTGACTCGGAGTGCGCAGTGGCCGGATTCTAACCGACGGACACGCATCCCGGAGGAATACCGGAGCGGGCGCGTTGGAGGCGAGGGTGACACACGAGCCAGGAGATGCCTGCTGCACGCCTAGCGCCACGTCCTGGGCGCCGTCACGGTCGGACTCCGCGCCGGCCCAACCGCAGCCGAGCGCGGCGACCGGAGCGCGTCGCGCCCCGCCGCCCACCTCCACCGAGGACCTCTCCAACGGGATGGTCGAGCTGGCGGGCGGCCCCTTTCTGATGGGCGCTGCCAGCGAGGGGGAACCCGACTTCGATGGCGAAGGGCCGGTGCGGGAAGTGACGCTCGAGCCCTTCGCGATCGACGCGCAGGCCGTGACGAACGCGCAATTCGCAGCCTTCATCAAGGCGACCGGCTACCAGACGGAGGCCGAGCGTTTCGGCTGGTCGTTCGTGTTCAGTCGGCACCTCTCGCGACAGACCGCACGGCGCCTGGAGAAGACGAACGCCGTGGTGCAAGCGCCCTGGTGGATCGCCGTACCCGGGGCGCGCTGGGATCTGCCGGAGGGGCCGGGGCGCGACCTGCGCGGCCGGGAGCAACACCCCGCCGTCCACGTCTCCTGGAGCGATGCTGTCGCCTACTGCGAGTGGGCCGGCAAACGCCTGCCCACGGAAGCGGAGTGGGAGTACGCCGCCAGGGGCGGCCTGGAGCAGGCGGTCTACCCCTGGGGGGACGAACTCACGCCCGAAGGGCGGCACCACTGCAACATCTGGCAGGGCACGTTCCCGGAGTACGACACGGGCGCCGACGGCTTCACCGCGACAGCCCCGGTCGACAGCTTCGAGCCGAACGGCTTCGGGCTCTACAACTGTTCGGGCAACGTCTGGGAGTGGACCGCCGACTGGTTCAGCCCGGACCACCACCGCACGGAAGAGGCGGCGACCCGCAACAACCCCGCCGGCCCGCCCGTGGGCACGCACCGCGTCCAGCGAGGCGGGTCGTTCCTCTGCCACGTCTCGTACTGCAACCGTTACCGCGTGGCGGCGCGCACGGGGAACACACCCGACTCGTCAACCGCGAACTCCGGCTTCCGCTGCGTCCGCGACCGTTAGGGCGTCCTCCTACTGCGCGATCACCCTACCCCGGAGCTCGGCCTCGCGGTCGAGTACCTGGTCGCCAACCTCGATCCGCACCGCGGCGATCGTGCCCGAGAAGGCGAAGGGCACCTCGTAGTCCTCGCTGACGGCCGTGTACAGGTCCTGCCCGACATCGAGGCCCTCGATCGCGAACATGCCGCCCAGGGTTGCGGGGAGATGCCCGCTGCCCACCTCGCGGCCGTTGATCGAGAGGGTGGCGTCGCCTGCGTGGTCGCCTGTCTTGGTGAAGTCCAGAACGACGACGGATTCACCGACGGGTACTGGCGTCTCGGAGACGATGCGGTAGCGCTCGCCCGGGTAGTTGTACTCATGCACCAAGCGGTTGTCCTTGATGAAGAGGGTGTAGCCGCTGGTGTGGCCGCCGTGGGCGACGAGCACGCCCTCGTCGGCCTCGGTCGGGCGGTTCAACTCGACCGTGATCGTGTAGTCGCGGTTGCGAACGTCGGCGGCTGCGTTGGTGGGGGCGTGGGCCATGCCCTGGCGGTAGACGAAGGTTGTGCGGTCCTGCGGCGAGCCCTTCTTGGGGGGGGCGCCGCGGGCGCCGCGGAGGCCGTCCTCAAGTGGCAGCACGCCGTATTTCGTCGCCTCGATCCACCAGCGATCAATCATCTCCTGCAGCTTCTCCGGCTGCGATTCGGCGAGGTCGTGGGCCTCGGAGAAGTCCTCATCGAGGTGGTAGAGCTCCCACTGGTCCTGCTCGAAGGTGGTTCCGGGGAGATGGAAGGCGACGGCCTTCCAGCCCTCGTGCCAGACGGCGCGGTGGCCGAACATCTCGAAGTGCTGGCTGACCTTGCGCGTGGGCTCGTCGCTGGAGTCGAACGTGTAGAGCATGCTCGTGCCGTGGATGGGCATCTGGGGCACGCCCTGGTAGCTCTCCGGCGCCTCCAGCCCCAGCACCTCCAGGACCGTGGGCACGATGTCGGAGATGTGGTGGAACTGGGGCCGGATCGCCCCCGTGTCCTTGATGCGGTCGGGCCAGTGGATGATGAGCGGGTCGCGGATGCCCCCGCCGTGGGTGTTCTGCTTGTAGCGCTTCAGGGGGGTGTTCCCCACCTGCGCCCAGCCCCAGGGGTAGTTCGTGTGCGACTTGGGCCCGCCGATCTCGTCGACGTGGGCGAGGTTTTCCTCCTCGCTGGCGGGAATCTGGTTGTAGAAACGGCCTTCGTTGACGACGCCGAGGGGACCGCCCTCCTGGCTGGCGCCGTTGTCGGAAACGACGACGAAGAGGGTGTTGTCGATCTGACCGATCTCCTCAAGGTAGTCGGCCAGGCGACCGATGTTGTGGTCCATGTGGTCGAGCATGGCGGCGAACGCTTCCTGCAGGCGGGTGCGCACGCGCTTCTGGTCCTCGGTGAACGAGTCCCAGGGGTCTACGCCGTTGTTGCGCGGCGCCAGCTCGGTATCGGGAGGGACGATGCCGAGCTCTTTCTGCCGCTGGAACCATTCCTCGCGGGTGGCGTCCCAGCCCTGGTCGAACTTGCCGCTGTACTTGTCGAGGTACTCCTGGGGCGCCTGGTGGGGGGAGTGGCAGGCCCCGAAGGAGACGTAGAGGAAGAACGGGTTGGGCGAGAGCGAGGTCTGGTCGCGGACGAAGTCGATCGCCTCGTCGACGATGGCCTCGGTCAGGTGGTAGTTCGGGTCGGAGGGCGAGGGGACGTGTCGGTTGTCGACGATGAGCTCGGGGGCGAACTGGTCGGTGAGGGCGTCGAGGAAGCCGTAGTAGCGCTCGAAGCCCTTGCCCAGCGGCCAATTGTGGAACGGTCCCACGGCCGAGCCGTCGGCCATGGGGGCCGCGTGCCACTTGCCGAAGGCGCCGGTGTTGTAGCCGGCCTGCTGGAGCATCTGGGCGATGGTGGCGGCGCTGGGGCTGATCGCGCCGCGGGCGCTGGGGAAGCCCGTGTCGTAGTTCGAGATCGTGCGCATGCCCACGGAGTGGTGGTTCCGGCCCGTCAGGAGGCAGGCGCGTGAGGGCGAGCAAAGCGTCGTCGTGTGGAAGTTGTTGTAGCGAATCCCGTTCGCGGCGAGGCGATCCATGTTGGGCGTGTCGATCGACGAGCCGTAGGAGCCGAGGTGAGCGAAGCCCACGTCGTCCAACATGACGAAGACGACGTTGGGGCTGCCGGGCGCGGGCTGCGGGGGATCGGGCCAGTGCGGGGTCGACTCGCTGGTGTAACGGCCGATGTGGCCCTTGAAGTTCGGCTCGCTTGTCATCTTTCACCTCGTGGGGCTCGGGAGCGCTCCAGGTTCAGGAGGCCGTCCCGCGCACAGTGCGCGCAGTATAGACACACGGCCAACGGCAGGCGGAGGGCGGCAGGCCGGGCACGTCAAACGAGGGGAAGCGCTCAAGGAAGTCGGCGCGAACGGGGGAGGCGCCGACGCGAATCCTGCCAGGATCGCTATACTGACGGAGCCGGCGGGCAGACTCGCCGTCGGCCAGCACGTAGCGAACAGCAAGGGCAGAACCAGACCAGGAGCATCGAGATGACCACGGATACTGTCGCAGCGAGTTTTGAGCTTGACCCTCGTGATCCTGTTGCGGGAATCACCGAGGAGGTCATCGAGCGCTGGCAACAAGACGGCGTCGTCATGCTGCGCGGTGCGCTCGACGCGGAGTGGATGATGCTGCTGGGCATGGGCCTCGGCAAGGTGCTCGCGGACTCGGGGATGCAGAAGGCCACGTTCTTCGAGGGAACCGAGGGCGAGTTCCACGAGACCGTCCGGAACTTCGACTACTGCTTTGAGATCAGGCGGCTGCTCTACGACTCTCCCATCAAGCACATCCTGGGGCGCTTCATCCGCTCTGAGAACGTCTGGTACTACTCAGACGAGTTCTTCCTGAAGAGCGCGGGCGGAGCGGAACGAACGCCGTGGCATCAGGACACCCCGTACTACCCCATCGGCGGCTCGCAGTTCGCATCGATGTGGATCTCGCTCGATCCCCTCAAGCGGGAGGAGTGCCTGGAGTTCGTCGCGGGAAGCCACCTGGGGACCATGTATGACGGGTTCAATCCGTCGAAGCCCGACGACCCTTCGAGCGGGTTCTACGGCGAAGAGCTGCCGATCCTGCCGAACATCGAGGCAGATCGCGACAGCTTCCCGATTGCCGGCTGGGATGTCACGCCCGGAGATGTCATCGTCTCCAACCCACACATCATCCACGGTGGGGGGCCCACGAACCTCGACAGCAAGCGGCGGGCCCTGGCGGTGCGGATGTTCGGTGACGACGTCGTCTTCGCGACCCGGCCAGCGTCGCGACCGACTGTGCCCATGACCCCGGGGTTGGGCATTCACCTGAATCCGGGCGATCCCCTGCGAAGTCCCTGGTACCCGAAACTCCAACCACCACCTGCGCCGGAGAGCTACGGCTAGGGCTGGAGTCTTTTGCCATAGGTCCCTGGAGCAGTCCGTGCGGGAATGTGGCCCGTGGGTGCAGCCGTGATCGAGTTTGGCTACGTGCACGCTTTCCGGGGGGCGTTCCTGAAGGGGCTGCGCGAGGGCCGGGACTTCGACTCGTTCCTGATGGGGCTCGCCACGGGTGTGCCAACAGCAGCCGTCGTTGCCTGGGTGGCGAACTCGCGCGGCGACGAGGCCCCGTCCGGAACGTGGCTGGGTTGCATTCGATCCAGAGCATCGTGACGCGCGAGCCGACGTTGGAGGAGGCCTACCTCAGCCTGGTTCGGGAGAGCAGCGCGGGCTGAGCCCGGCGGCCTTGCCCGGGGCCAGACCGCGGCGCGATACGTGCGGTGGGACCACCGTGTACGGTACCTGGGGTGGTTCACCCAACCCACGAAAGGCCGCCCATGACGCTTCGCGACACCGCCCGCTCCGCCATCGCTCCGCTGTACATCCGCGCGCGGTTGCTGCAGGAGCGCATCCAGTCGGGAGTGGTGTGGTTTCCGCTCGACCCGAAACTGATTGCGGATCCGTATCCGACCTACAAGCGGCTCCGCGAGCGCGACCCGTACCACTACAGCCCCCTGACGAAGATGCTGGTTGTCTCGCGCTACGAGGACGTCGACGCCATTCTGCGGGACCACCAGCGGTTCCAGAACGCGGAACGCGGGATGAGCGGCAACCTCGCGAATACGCGCATCCGCCAGGAGCTGACACCCTCGATCCTGTCGCTCGATCCGCCCGACCACACGCGCCTTCGGGGGCTGGTGAATCGCGCCTTCACGCCCCGCCAGATGGCGAAGATTGAAGACCATGTCCGCGAGACGGCGCACGCACTCCTCGATGAGGTCGGCGACAGCAACGAGTTCGACCTGATGTCGAACCTGGCCACGCTGCTGCCGATGGTGGTGATCGCGGAGATGATCGGCGTACCCAGCGAAGACCGGGAGCGGTTCAAGACGTGGTCTGACCGCTTCGCGCGGGTGCTCGAACCCAATCTCACGGCGGAAGAGGGCAAGCTGGTCCTCGAGACCGCCGCCGAGTTCCGCAGCTACTTCGCGCCGATCATCGAGGAACGGCGGGGCGAGCAGACGGATGACCTGGTGTCCCGGCTGGTGGCCGCGGAGGAGGAGGGCCAGAAGCTGACCACCGATGAGACGCAGGTCACGCTGCGCCTGCTGCTCGTCGCCGGCAACGAGACCACGACCAACCTGATCGGCAATGGTCTGCGCGCGCTCCTGCAGCATCCCGAGCAGTTGCAACTGCTGCGGGAGCAGCCGGAACTGATTCCCACCGCGATCGAGGAGCTGCTTCGCTACGACGCGCCCGTCCAGCTTGATGGCCGATACGTTGTGGAGGATGTTGAGATCGGCGACAAGGTGGCGAAGGAGAACTCTCGAGTGGTGCTGCTCATCGGCGGCGCGAATCGCGATCCGGAGCAGTTCAACGACCCCGAAACGCTCGATGTGACCCGCGAAGGCGCGAACAACATCTCCTTCGGACGGGGCATCCATCACTGCCTCGGCGCGCCCCTCGCACGTCTTGAGGGGCGCATCGCGTTCGAGGTCCTGCTGGAGCGCTTCGACGAGATCGACTTCGGGGCGCGGGCGCCTGTGTACAAGCCGAATACCGTGCTCCGGGGGCTGCGCGAGTTCGGTATTCGGGTCCACCACCGCAGCAGCCGGAGCTTCGCCGGAGCAGAGCCGGAGCCCGCGGCCGCGAGCTAGGCAGGGCGCGCTCGCGGCTAGACGGGAGTCGCGGACTCGCGCTAGTAAACCACCCTTCGTGGCGTGTTGTGGAGGGCGCCCTCTGTGCTTCTTTTCACGAGCTTCACCGGTGATTCTTTTCACATATTGTGTCAATAGTTTGCGAAATACCAACACCGTATGAAGAACGTTACCTGTCTTGACGTGCCGATCGCTATGCTGATAAATAGTAGGAGGAACGTTGAGTCGTAAGAGGTGACTACGGGAGGTCTGGTATGTTGGCAGAGAAGGTGGGTGACGTGACACAAGGCGGAGAAGGGCCGCGGCTCAGCGGCCACGAGGCGCTACGGCATGCGCGGCAGGCGATGGACGACGCGATCATCGCGCCCGCGGGCGACCGGAAGGGTTGGGCTGAGGGCCTGCACGGGGCGCTCGATGAACTCGCCGACATCCTCCGGCGGCACCGGGATGCCTCGGAGCGGCCCGGGGGAACCCTTGAGGAGATGGCCGAACTGCAGCCGCGGCTCACGCCCCAGATCGAGCGCTCCCGCGAGGAGCACCTGCCCCTGATCGAGCGCGCGGAGGGGTTGCGTGACACGGTGGCCGAGCAGGCGGAGGCGGGGACGGTAGATGTCGACCACCTCCGCCAGGATGCGGGCCGCCTCCAGAGCGACGTTCGCCACCACATGGCGGCGGGTATCGACCTGATGTACGAGGCCTACGAGCGAGATATGGGCGGCGAGGGCTAACCCTCGCGAACGATCAACGCGGAGACGCTGAAAGGGGTTCTTTCATGGACGAACCACACACCTACAAGATCGTCGAACTCGTCGGTTCCTCGCCTGATGGCGTGGATGCGGCCATCGCCAACGCGCTCGACCGTGCAGGCCGGACGCTGCGCAACCTCGACTGGTTCGAGGTACGCCAGATCCGGGGCGCCATCAGCGACGGACAGGCGGCGGTGACGCAGGTCACGATCGGCGTCGGCTTCCGCATCCTCAGCGCAGAGGATATGGAGCGGGAGTAACGCCCGGAAGGCGGGCGGCATGCCGGTGCTTGCTGTAAACTGCATATAGCTGAAGCGCAGCGCGAGGAGCACTCCCCCCGGCATGCCGCCCGCGGGCGCTACGGCGCCGTTCACAAGCCGCTACCAGGATGACCACTCGGTTCAGCCGATCATCACTCCCGTCGGGAATGAGGTCGGCTTCTATCGTGAGTGGGTACGCCTGCGCCTCTCGCCGGTGTACTACGGGCATGGGATTCCCCACGGGAAGGGGGAGCCGGTGGTGGTGGTGCCCGGCTTCATGGGCACCGACCTCTCGCTGATGGAGCTGTACTGGTGGCTGGCGCGCATCGGCTACCGGCCGTACTACTCGGGCCTGGGCCTGAACGTCGACTGCCCCGATTCGTCAACCGACCTCGTGCTGGGGACGGTGCGGCGAGCGGAGGAGGAGACGGGGGAGCGAGTGCGCCTGATCGGCCACAGCCTGGGCGCCCTGATCGCACGGAGCGTGGCCTTCGACCACCCGGATGAGGTGGAGCTGCTGATCTCCCTGGCGGCGCCGTTCAACGAAATCGCCTACGTGCACCCGGTGCTGATCGAGGCGATGGCGGCCGTGCGGCGGCAGGCGGGTTCGCACCTGACCTGGCACGTGGCCCCGGCTTGCTTCAGCGGGCACTGCACGTGCCGCTTCACGGCCAACATCATGCGGCCGCGGCGGCCGACGTTCCGGCGGCGAGCGCTCTACGCGGAGCGCGACGGTCTGGTGAGCCCGGAGAGCTGCATCGAGAACGAGCCCGAGTACAACGTCGGGATCGCGACGAGCCACTACGGGATGATCTGCAGCAGCGAGGCCTACCGGACGGTGGCCGAACTGCTGGCGGAAGAAGCCGGCTAGACCTTCGCTTCAGTCGTGGGTTCGGTCTTCCTGGTGGGGGCGCCGGTGGCAGCGCTGAAGTTCTCCATGCCCTTCTGGAACAGGTCGGCCCAGGGGGTGGAGGTCTGCCACTCGCGGGCGAGAGCGAGGGCCGCTTCGGCGGCGGTGCGGCTGGCGCTGAGGAGGCTGTCGAGGGCCTCGCGCGCGTCGCTGCTGGCCGCCATGGCTTCCTTGTAGGCGTTCTGGGTGAAATCGAGGGCCTGGCTCTGGGCGGCCACGGCGGACTCCATGACGGCGGAGTAAGTGGTGGCCATGTCGGCCGGGTTCTCGGCGACCTGGCGGGCGAGTTCGAGGGCCTTGCGCTGGGCCGTGGTCACGTCGTTGAGGAGCTGGCGGGAGATGTTGAGGCCGCGCTCGTTGGCCTGCTCGATGGCCTTGGTGAGGGCGTCATAGCTCGCCATGAGGGCTTCGAAGTACTGCTCGGTCTGGGAGTTCTCGGGCATGGTCGTCGCTCCGCTTCTGGTGGTTGATGACCGAACATTAGGGTTGGCTGGAGCTACATGCAACCTGCATCTTGCTCGTATTGGCACTTACCAACAGACTGCCTCTATGGCCGAAAGCACCGGACGCAAGCGTACAACCTCGGAACCGCGTCTCCATGGTGAGATGCTGTCCACGAGCCTGCTCGCGTTCCTGAAGGGCTGCAGCGCCTACGGCTACCAACTGAGCCAGCAACTGAGCGAGGCGGGCCTGCCCCAGTCGGACAGCGGCACGGTCTACCGCGCGCTGCGCCAGCTTGAGGGCAGCGGCTTCGTCTCTTCGTTCTGGGATACATCCGACCAGGGGCCGGCGCGGCGCATGTACTCGCTGACGGCCGCGGGCGAGCTGTTCCTGCGGACGTGGATCGAGGCGCTAAACCGGTACCAGGAAGTGCTCGCGGGCGCGCTTGCGCGCTTTGACGAAGCGGCGTCGACGGCGAGCGCCGACAGCGAAGAGGAAGCGTCATGACCACGAACGACACCTCCATCCCCGACTTCTCCGAGGCCTGGCGGCAGTGGGCCACGCAGTCGGAGCGGCAGTGGAACGAGTTCTTCAACCAGATGATGAGCACCGAGGAGTTCAGCCAGGGCCTGGGCCGCAATCTCGATGTGTTCCTGCACTTTCAGAAGACGATGAACGAGGCGATGGGCTCGGTCTTCACCGCCATGAACGTGCCCACGCGCACCGACGTGCTGGCGCTGGGCGACCGCCTGCTGGCCATCGAGAACCGGCTGGCGGCCCTGGAAGCGCAGATCTCCGTGGCGCTGGCGAGCGCTCCGGCTGGTGCAGCCGAGACCAACCAGGCGAGGCCGAAGCGCACGAAGCGCCCCGCTCCGCCACCCGAGAGCCCGCGCGCGAATTAACGCTCCGGTAACCCGTACTCCTTCGTCCCGCTCGATAATTCATTGCATGTTGCGCGTGGCGCCTACACCGTGGAGTGACCTATGACTACTGCTTCAGCCTCTCCTGATGTCGCGCGCCAGGTGCAGTCGACCGTTGATGCGATCGTGCGGCGCGGGCTGGTGGGGCTCGAGTACATCTCGCTGGAAGACCCCCAGGTCGGCGCCACGCCCAAGGACACCATCCATACCGATGGCTCGATGAAGCTGTACCACTACCGCGCGCAAACGGACGAGGTCTACCGGACGCCGCTGCTCGTGGTGACCTCGCTGGTGAGCAAGCCGTACATCCTCGACCTGACCCCGGGGCAGAGCATGATGGAGTTCCTCGTGCAGCAGGGGTACGACGTCTACCTGATCGACTGGGGCGTTCCTCGTAACGAGGACAGCAGCCTGCGGCTGGAGGACTACGCCCTCTCCCGCATTCCTGGCTGCATTGACCGCATCCTGGAGGACTCGGGCGAGGAGGAGTTGAACCTGCTCGGGTATTGCGTGGGCGGCTCGCTGGCGCTGATGTACCTGGGCACTCAGCCCGACGCCCCCGTGCGCAACATGGCCTGTCTGACGACGCCCGTGAACTTCAAGGGCATGGGGCTGTTCAGCCAGTGGACGGACGAGCGCTACTTCGACGTCGACCGCATCGTGGACACGCTGGGGAACGTCCCCGGCGAGATTCTGCTATCGGCGTTCGACATGCTGCGCCCCGCGGGCCGGCTGACGAGCCCGATCCAGGTGCTCGACCGCATTCGCGACGACAAGTACGTCAAGTCCTTCATGCTGGTCGACCGCTGGGGGGCCGACCAGATCCCCTTCGCGGGCGAGGCCTTCCGCCAGATGGTGAAAGAGTTGTACTGGAAGAACGCGCTGCTGGAGGGAACGCTGGAGCTCGACGGGCAGCGCGTGGACCTCTCCTCCATACGCGTGCCGATGATCCACGCCATGGCCGAGCACGACCACATCGTGCCCTACGAGGCGGCGAAGCCCGCGCTGGAGCAGGTGGGGTCGGAAGACACGGAGGAGGTTGTCCTGCGGGGCGGCCACGCGAGTCTCGTCGCGGGAGGCAATGCCATGTATCGTCTCTGGCCGAGGCTGGACCAATGGCTTTCGGTTCGTTCGACCTGACATCCATAAGCAGCGAAGCACGCTACCCCGCGGCCGGCGCCATCGGCGGGCAGCGCGTCACCCTGCGCCTGATGACCGCCGCCGACGGTGAGGCGATTCTCACGTTCGCGCGGGGGCTGCCGGAGCACGACCTGCTCTTCCTGCGCCGCGATATCACCAAGCCGGACCAAGTCGAGACGTGGCTGCAGCGCATCGCAGCGGGCGTGACGACCTCCCTCTTGCTGCTCGACCAGAACGACAACATCGCCGGGTACGCAACCGTCGACCGCAACGACCTGCCCTGGTCGCAGCACGTGGCCGAACTGCGTGTGCTGGTGGGGCCGCAGCTGCGGGGCCGGGGCATCGGGCGGCTCCTGACGGAAGAGGCGTTCCGCCTCGCGCTGGGAATGGGCGTGGACAAGGTCATCGGGCAGATGACGGTCGACCAGCACCAGGCGATCGCGGTGTTCCGCTCGCTCGGCTTCCAGCCGGAAGCGCTCCTGCGCGACCATGTGAAGGACCGCCAGGGCGAGAAGCACGACCTCGTGATCCTCAGTCACGATGTTGAGGCGGGTCAGCGATTGATGGCGGCCGTGGGCGTGCTGGACGCCGTAAGCGGTACCTGAGGCCCGCCCGTTGGACGACGTCACAGCCGCCATCATCCAGTTCTACGAGACACCACCCCCACCCGATCTTGCGCGCGTGACCGGGCTCAGTATCCGTGAGCGCTGGGCGATGACGGCGCAGTTCCTGAACCAGGGCGGTCCCGACCGGCCCCTCGAGCGCGGGCGCGTCATCGCGACGCGCGGGGGTGAGTCGCTAACGGTCGACCTGTACCCGGCGGACGGCGATGGGCCCCATCCCGGGATCCTGTTCATCCACGGAGGGTCCTGGGTCGCCGGTTCGCCCATCACGCACGACAAGCTGGCGAAGCGGCTGGCCGAACGCGGGTTCTATGTGGTCAGCGTGGACTATGCGCTGGCGCCGGAGCACCGCCACCCGGAGGGGCTGGACGACTGCGTTGTCGCCGCCGGCTGGCTGGCGGCCGAGGCCACCCGGCTCGGGATCGACCCCGCGCGACTGGCGATCATGGGCGACTCCGCGGGCGGCAACCTCGCAGCGGCGACGCTGCACCGCCTTCTCGAGCGGGACGGCTCGACGATCTTCCGTGCAGCCGTGCTTCCCTACGGCGTTTATGACTTCCCGGCGTTGCTGGAGCTGCCGGACGACTCACCGTTCGTGAACGGCCGCACCTTCGTCTGGCAGTGCGAGGACTACCTGGGACCGGGTGCGGATGAGGAGCTGCTGGCGTCGCCGGCGGTCAGCCCCCGCTACAGCCCCCACCTTGGCAGTTACCCGCCGGTCTTCATGACGGCCGGTACGCACGACCCGCTGCTGGCGCAGTCGCTCGACTTCGAGCAGGCCCTGAAGGCCGCAGGCGTCGACACCGAGATGCACACCTTTGAGGGCGCGACGCACGCGTTTCTCCAGATCGAGGCTGTGGCTGCAGCGGGTGAGGGCCTGGAAGCGATCGTGGCCTTCCTCGCACGGACGCTAAGCGGCTAGTCCCTACGACTCTCGTTCCTCGGGCAAGCGCACCTCGATGTCCAGGCCGCCCTCGTCGCGCGCTCGGGCGGTGATGGTTCCCCGGTGTGACTCGACGATGGTCCTGACGATGGAGAGGCCGAGTCCGAGGCCGCCGCGTGCGGCCCCTTCGTCCGTGCGCCGCACGAAGGGCTGGAAGAAACCCTCCACCTCGTCCGACTCGACGCGCGCGCCAGAGTTGCTGACGCGCAGGACGGCCTCGCCGTCCTCCCCGACCACTTCGACCCGCACCCAGCCGCTGGTGACGTTGTGGCGGATGGCGTTCTCCACGAGGTTGGCGACGAGGCGCTCAAGCAGCGCGCGGTCGCCCCAGACCGTCGCCTCGCCAAGATCGAGGGTCAGCTCGATAGTTCCGGCTGAGGTGGCGAGGTCGCCGACGACATCGCCGGTGAGCTCCGCGAAATCGAGATCGGTGCGGTTCAGCAGGCCGCTTTCGCTGCGGGCGAGGGCGAGCAGGCCATCGACGGTGCGCTCGCCCTGCTCGGTCGAGTCCAGGATGCGGCGGGCGAACGCGCGCTCGGCCTCGGTGGCGCTGGGGTCGTCGAGCTTGATCTCGGCCTCTGCGCGGAGGATGGCGAGGGGCGTGCGCAGCTCGTGGGAAACGTTCGCGGAGAACGCCCGCTGGCTCGTGAAGGCCTTCTCCAGGGCATCGAGGAGGGAGTCGAGCGTGTCGCCCAGCTCCTTCAGTTCGTCGTTCGGGCCGTCCAGGCTCACGCGGTGGTGGAGATCGGTCTCGGAGGAGGCGCGTGCCGTCTCGGTGATGCGCTGGACCGGCCGCAGCACACGTCCGGCGACGATCCAGCCGAGCAGGAGCGCCACCACCGTGGTGATCCCGAGAGCGAACCCGGACTGGACGAGCTGCTCGCGGAGGGCATGGTCGACGGCATCGTCCGCAGCCTTGTCGTGTACGTCCTCGACGAACTTGAAGATCGTGCGTCCATCCCTGGCGAGGAACTCGCGCAGCCGCCTGCCCGAGGGCAGACGCTCTCCGAATGCGGCCTTGACCTCGACTTCGGCGTAGAACGCTTTCTGCTCGTCGAGCTTGTCGTTGTCGAGGGCGTCGCGATAGAGAAAGTGGGTGATGGCGATGAGGACCAGCCCGGCCAGCAGGAAGAGCGACCCGTAGAGGAGCGTGAGCCGGATTCGGATGGTGGGACGAGGGAACCTCATGGCGCGACCCGGTAGCCCGCGCCCTTCACCGTCTCGATGACGGGCGGGGCGCCAAGCTTGCGGCGCAGGGTCATCACGGTGACCGGCACGACGTTCGTCATGGGGTCGACGTGTTCATCCCAGACGCGCTCCAGCAACTCCTCGGCGCTGACGACGTTGCCGCGGGCCGCGAGCAGCACTCCGAGGACGGCGAACTCCTTGCGGGTGAGGCGGAGGTCGCGATCGCCGCGTGAGGCGCGGTGGGGGCCGGGTTCAAGGCGAACCTCGCCGGCAGCCAGAACGGGTGGCGTGTTGACGGCGCTGCGGCGGGCGAGGGCGTGGATACGAGCCACAAGCTCGCGCAGGGCGAAGGGCTTGGGCAGGTAGTCGTCGGCCCCGAGAGCGAGTCCCTCGACGCGGTCATCGAGGGCGCCGGAGGCGGTCAGCATGAGGATGCGGGGGGCTTCCTCGCGTTGCGTGAGCCGGCGGCAGACCTCGTCGCCGTGCACACGCGGGAGGTCGCGGTCGAGGAGGACGACTTCGTAGCGGTTGACCATCGCCTTTTCCAGCCCGGCCTCCCCGTCGAGGGCGATATCGATAGCCATGCCGGCCTGGCGGAGTCCGCGGGCGACAACGTCGGCCAGACGCTCGTCGTCCTCAATGATCAGCACGCGCATGCGTGCATTGTGCGGGTGTGCCACCTAAGGCCCAGATAAAGCAGCGGGATCCGGCTTATGCCGGTCTTATGGCCGTCTCGCTAGCTTGGCCCCCGTAGAGCAATCCCGCCGCTCTGCTGAACAGTGACCAGGAGAGGAAGCCGCACCATGAACCGTCGAATCAAGTCGCTCGTAGTCGCCCTTGTGATAGCCGGACTCTTCAGCGCCCTCGGCGTTGGGGTTGTCCTGGCGAGAGGGGGAGGGGACGGCGACAGGGAGTCCCACGGCGTGACCGAGGAGGAGAAGCAGGCGAAGGCCGAGGAGGCCCGCACCGAATTCGCGGAAGCGCTCGGCGTGACCCTTGAGGAGCTGGACGCAGCTTTCCAGCAGGTCGCCCTTGATCGCGTCGATGCGGCGGAAGCGGACGGCACGATTGATGCCGACAAGGCCACCGAACTGCGCACGGCCATCGAATCCGGCGAGTTTGCCGGCAAGCGCTTCGGTCGCGGCTTCCGCGGTGTTGCTTCCGACGGCGCCACGGCGCTCGCGGAGGAGCTTGAGGTAACCGTCGACGACCTGGCCGCCGCTCGCAAGCAGGTAGCGCTGAACCGGGTCGATGACGCAGTCGAGGCCGGCAAGATCACCGAGGAACAGGCCGAGGAGATTCGCGCGAAGATCGAGTCTGGCGAGGGCCGGGAGCACGGTCGCGGTCACCACGGTTTCGGCAAGCGTGGCGGGAAGCACTTCGACGCCAGCCACGACAAGGACAAGGATGGCGACAGCATCAGGGAAGAGACGGCGACGACGGAGTAACCCCCTCCCTCTGTTCATCGCCAACCCGGCAGGCGTCCCGCAAGGGACGCCTGCTGCGCGTTCGTGAAGCCGGGCGGGGCTAGGCCAGGAGGGCGCCGCAGCGCCGGAGGTGGCGCTTCTCCGCTGCGGGAAGGAGCGAGAGGAAGGGCCGGGCGCCGTCCTTGTCGCCGTCGCTGAAGTGGAGGATGGCGGCGATGCGGGCGAGCATCGTGTGGTCGAACCCGGCGAGGTCCTCGCTCAGGAGCGCCGCGGCCGCGCGAGCGCCCGCGCCCTTCTTGTCCCAGGCCTCGCCGAGGACACGGAGCATGGCCGCCAGGCGCGCTGCCTCGAGCGTGTCGCTGAAGGGGTAGGCGATGACCTCCGGGGGGAGCTGGTCGGCGAGGCTGGCGCGGGCCTCCATCTTGTCGTCGTCCCAGGCGCCGTAGTGGCGCAGCAGGCCCTCGATGGCGGCTGCGCGCACGAGCCGGGGCTGGGGTACGGGTTCGCCGAAGGCGCGCATCGCCACGCCCTCGCGCACGCCACCGGCGGCGACGGTCAGTTGGTCCGCGCCAAGGTGGCGCATCATCTCGTCGAGGATGATGGCGCCGCCGACGATGGAGTCGGCGCGCCCGGCGCGGACGCCGTCGATCTCGCAGCGCTCGACCAGGCTGTGTCCCGCGAGGAAGGCGCCCATCTTGCGTACCGTGGCTCGTTCCATGGAATAGCCGTGGAGGCGGGGGATGGGGTAGGAAGTCTGCCGCTGGGCGAGACGCGCGAGGGCGCGCGCGCTGCCGCCCGTGGCGATGAGCTCCTCGCCGGCGTCCAGTCCAGATGGCGCCCTCGTGGCGAGGGTCTCGGCGACCATGCGGCGCATGGACTTGAGCTGCTTACGCGTGGGGGGGTCGTTCGTGAGCCAGGCTGCGCTGGCGCTGAGCGCGCCCAGCGGGAAGCTCCAGGCGCCGACGATCGTGCCGGCGATGACGCGGGCGACCTCGGTGCTGCCGCCGCCGATGTCGACAACGACACCAGAGCGGATGGGGAGCCCGTGAAGAGCGCCGGTGGCGGCGAACTGCGCCTCCTCGGCGCCGTCCAGCACTTCGATGGCGAGACCCAGCTCGGCGTGTGCGCGGGCGAGCAGCTCGTCGCGGTTGCGGGCCGAGCGGATGGCGGCGGTGGCGACGACGTTGATGGAGACGGCGCCGGCCTCGCGCGCGAAGGCGGCGAACTCGGCGATCACGTCGATGGTGGTGGCGATGCCACGCTCGCTCAGTCGGGAGCGCTCGTCGAGCTCGATTTCGCCATGACGTCCTTGAAGCCATGCCAGCGGGGCCCGCGGAGGCGGGAGAAGCGCTTGGGGAATTTCCAGCGGAAGCCCTCGGCCTCGGCGGAGGCGTTGGCGGCCAGCTCCGTTGCCCCTCGGACCGCGGCCTTCCCGAGGCGCTCGCCCTCGTCACGGCCGAGGCGGCCGTAGAGGTCCGCCGCGAGCACCGCGTCCTGGTGGTCGCCGAGAAGCGTCTGCAGCCTCGTCACCTGGCGGCCGTAGACCTCGGCGGGCTCGTCGTAGAGCGGTGCGAAGAACTCCACCACGTAGCGCAGTTTCTTCACGGTGATGCGCAGGGCATGGTAGGTGGAAGGGGGTGACTTCGCGTCGATGACAGCCCCTTCGCGTCTCGCGCGGCGGCGCCACCGCCCAATCAGCGCGGGCGCCGCGTCGAGGGCCGGCTGTTCGCCAGGGCCGGAGGGGGCTTTGCGCGCAGAAGATCCGAGATCGTGTCGATTGCCGCGACATACCGTTCGGAGTCGAGAGCGGCGAGCATCGTTTCACGCGCTTGCTCGCGGCGCTCCCCGAGGACGGCATCGATCGAAGCGGCCGCCTTGCGGCCAATGAGGGGAGCGGCGCGGCCGAGGCGTTCGCGCTGGACATCGAGGTCGCGCACGCCGGCGAGGGAGCGGGCGATCCAGCGGAGTTCGCGACGCTGGGCCGTGAGCTGCGCGGGCAGCGCCTCCTCGAACGTCTCGAGGGCCGCGCGCAGGCGGCGGGAGGCGACCCGCATCTGGTGGACGCCCTCGATGTCCTCGCCCAGGCGGGCGACCGGCTCGTGTTCGACGAGGCGGAGGAAGTCGCGGCGCATGACGGCATAGGCGACATCGCCGAGGGAGCTCTCCCGATCGACGGTCATCGGGCCGAGGGGCCGGGGCTCCCAGCCGGGGGAGGCGCCTGCCGCGGCGAGCGCCTCCGCGAGCTTGCCGGACAGCGCCGGGCGGAGGCCGGCGCCCTCGCACAGGGCTGTCACGAATGGCTGGGAGCGGTCGAGGGCGTCCCCGGTGATCTCGACCTCGACGCGCAGCAGCTCGTGGGCGCGCCAGCCCTCGCCCACGGTGGTGCGGTCGAGGGCGATCTCGCCGAACTCCCCGTCGTCGTCGGAGAGGGCCAGGGTGGTGCGATGGGTGGTGAGGGCGGCCACGGGCCGGAGCTGGTGCGGTCCCGCCAGCGTTCGAAGGAGCCTGCTGGCTTCGCCGGAGGGTTCGGCGACCGCGCCAGCGAGCCCGCGAACGCCGTCGAGTGGTTCGTTCAGTTCGACCCGCTGACGCAGGTGGCCCTCGCCGCCGGAGAGGCCCTTGAGGGTCAGTTCGGACGCCTCGCCTCGGCGCCGCACGCGGCAGGCGAAGCCCGCTCGCCAGACGAGCCAGCCTCCGCTGTCCCAGTACTCATCGTGCTGCTCTCGCTCAGGTTCGGCTTGTACGCGGAAGGGCGCCGGCGTGTGGCGGTCGAGCCACTCGCGGACGGCATCCAGGTCGTCGGCGACGAACTGCCACTCAGTTTCCATAACTGTGGCGGGGTTTGTCATGGGCCCTGTATCTTAACTGGGCATAGGGGTTCCTGCGTTCGTACACCCGCCGTTGACGCCGGGGCCATTCCATAGACGGGGAAAACGACTTGGTCTCGACCGTCCTCTCCCGCGAGCGCTCCTGGCTCCGTTTCAACCACCGTGTGCTGCTGCAGGCGACGCGCGACGATGTGCCCCTGCTGGAAAAGCTGCGTTTTCTCGCGATCTTCGCGTCGAACCTCGATGAGTTCTTCGCCGCGCGCATCTACGGGGTCTTCGAACGCGCGCAGAGCGGTGGAGGACAGGAGTATGACGAGTACTACACCGTGCTGGCGGAGGCGTACGAGAGCGCGCTCCAGGCCACCGCGATCCACGAGCAACTGCGAAACGCACTCACGGAAGTGGGTTTCCTGCTACTGGAGCCATCCGAGCTGACGCCTCTCGAACGGAGCTATTTCGGCGCCTACCTGGCGGAGGAGGCGTCCCCGCGGGCGGACCTGCTCGATCCGGATGCGCTCTCGGGGCTTTCGAGCCGCGCGCTCTACCTGGCGGCGGGCCGCGAATCCCTGGACTACCTCGTGCGCCTGCCCGACTCGCTTCCGCGGCTGCTGCCCGTGCCGGGGCGTCCGGGGGCGTTCGTGCGGCTGGGGCCGCTGGTGCGGCTGCGCAGCGACCTCTTCCTGCCGGAAGACCTGCCGATGTACGAGATGCGCATCACCCGCCTTGCGAATCTGGACGTGCAGCGTGTCGACTGGGATGACCTTGCACAGGCGATCGAAGACCGTCCGGAGGGCCCGGCCACGCGGCTCGAAGTGGAGCGCGCCTTCCCCTGGGTGGCCGAGGTGCGCGACGCCCTCAACCTGCCCCAGGAGGCGGTATTTCGCCTCTCACCGCCCCTCGACCACCGCTACCTGGACACGCTCATCGATGTGGATCCGCCGCGCCCCGACTCGACGCCGCTGCGGTACACCCGGATCCAGCCGCGCGGAGCGCCCGACTTCGAGAGTGACCCCTTCGGCGTGCTCGACGAGCGCGACGCCGCCTTCTATCACCCGCTGGACGACTACGGGGTGGTGGAGGGATTCGTGGACCGCGCGGCCGCCGACCCCGAGGTCGACCAGATCCGCATCAGCCTGTACCGGCTGGGCGCCCGCAACCCGATCGCGGAGGCGCTGATGCGGGCGGCGGAGGCGGGCAAGGACGTGGCCGTGCTGCTGGAGGGCCGGGCCCGCTTCGATGAGCTCCAGAACCTGCACTGGAGCCTGCTCTTCCGGGCGGCGGGCATCCGCATCCTGCCGCTTCCGGTGGGCTACAAGGTGCACGCCAAGGCGCTCTACGTGCGACGCGCGGGGCGTGGTTACGTCCACCTCTGCACGGGCAACTACAACCCCGCGAATGGACGGCTCTACACGGACCTCTCGCTCTTCAGCTCGAACGCGGAGCTGGCCAGCGACGCGCGCGAGTTCTTCGATGCGCTGGAGGGCGGCGCGCCGCCGCAGCTTGCCCGGATGCGCTACGGGATCGACGCTCGCGACGCGATGCTGGAACACATTCGCGCTGAGGCAAACCCCGACGGGCACGTCATCCTGAAAATGAACCACCTGACCGATCCCGCCATCTTCGATGCGCTGGGGGAGGCGGCGGATGCGGGGGCGCGCGTCGACGTGATCGCGCGCAGCACGCTCACGCTGCACGACGACCGCTTCACCATGCGCAGCATCGTGGGGCGCTTCCTCGAGCACGCGCGCGTGGCGGCCTTCCGTTCCGGGGGGAACTGGGAGGTCTGGGCGGGAAGCGCGGACTGGATGCCACGCAACTTCGAGGAGCGCATCGAGCTCATCTTCCCCGTGCTGGATCCCGATATCGCGAAGCACATCGTGGACCTGCTGCAGGGGCAAATGGCCGACGACGTGAACGCGTTCGCGATGCTGCCCGACGGCAGCCACGAGCCTCGCTGGGGTGGAGAGAAGAACGCGCAGCTCGCGCCGCTGTAGCGCTCCTGCCGGGCATCGCTCGAGTGGCCGCGCCCGCCTGACGGCTTGCGCTCTCGCGTTCTCGCGCGCAGGCTGAGCGCACATGCGAGTGACCGCGCGCCGCACGGTGCGACGGCGGCTGATGGGCTCCCGCACCATCAGCATTGAGCCACCGAGCCGTTCGCGTCCCTTCGGCTCGGGCAGTGTTCGCATCCTCATCGGCTTCGCGCTGATCCTGCTCATCGCTACGCCCCTGCTGCACCTGCCCGCCGCCTCCAGCGGCGAGGGGCCGACCGTGCTGGAGGCGCTCTTCACCACCATCTCGGCTATCTGCGTGACGGGACTGGTGGTGGTCGACACGCAGACGCACTGGAGCCACTTCGGCGAGGCGATCATCCTCGTGCTCATCCAGGTGGGCGGGCTCGGGTACATGGCGGGGATGGGCATTGTGCTGTGGGCGCTGGGCCGCAACCTGGGCCTGCGCGACCGCAACCTGATGCGCCTGTACTACGGGGCGCCGACCATGCGCGAGTCCGTCTCGTTCGTGCGGACGATCGTCATCTACACGCTTACGTTCGAGGTACTGGGAACGCTCGCGCTCTTCGGGGGCTTCGTGAGCGCAGGCGTGCCGGTGGCGCGCAGCGTCTGGTGGGCGGTGTTCCACGCCATCTCGGCCTTCAACGTGGCCGGGTTCAATGTGACCGGGGAGGACATGCGCCCGTTCGCCGACGACCCGCAGGTGCTCATCCCCATGATCGTGCTCTGCCTCGGCGGTTCACTGGGGGCCGTGCCCGTCATCCTGGGGGCGCTGCGGCTCGACCCTCGCCGCATGTCGCTGGACGCGAAGATGGTGCTTTCGGCGGCGGTGTTCGTAGTGGGGGGGAGCGCACTCTTTATCGGCATCAGCGAGTGGGCGAACACGGGCACGCTCGCGACCGTGGCGGAGAGCGACCGGCCGGTGCTGGCGCTCTTCCAGGCCTCGATGTGGGTCTCGGGCTTCAGCGCGGTCGACTCGGGGCTGCTGCACGAACACACCAAGCTGTTCGAGTCGGTGCTGATGCTGGTGGGAGGGGCGGCGGGGTCGCCCGCGGGCGGCCTCAAGCTGGGAACGCTGGCGGTGCTCGTGGCGGGAACGGTCGCCGCCCTGCGGGGTCGTGAGGATGTGATTGCCTTCGGGCGGCGGCTGCCGCAGGCCGTGATCCGGCAGGCGGTCGGGATCGCGTTCGCCTTCGCCGCCGTCCACTTCGTCGTCTCGATGATCCTGCTGCGGACGACGGGCCATCCGTTCATCGACGTGCTCTACGAGACGTCGTCGGCGGTGGGGACGGTGGGGTGGTCGGCGGGGATCACGCCGGCGCTTGGCACGACGGCGACGATCGTCGTGATGCTCGCAATCCTGGTGGGGCGCTTCCTGCCGCTGCTGCTCGTTCTGCAGATTGCACGAAGCCGCAAGGCGCCGGTCGGCGTCCAGGCCGTTGACAACGTGCGGCTGGGGTAGCTGGTACGCCCTCGCGTCTTGATAGGCCACTATAATCAGCGACGTGCGGGGCGCGTTGGGGCTGGGAGTGGTGATGGTGGCTGTGCTGGTCGGGTGTGCTGGCGCACGCTCGACGCCAGACCCTGCGGCGACAAACGAACCGAGCAGCGCACGACGTACCGAAGTCACACCGACCGCACAAGTGACCGTGACGCCTGAGCCGACACCGACCACGCGGGTGACCGCAACGCCTGAGCCGACACCGACCACGCAAGTGACCGTGACGCCTGAGCCCACACCGACCGTACAAGTGACTGTGACGCCTGAGCCGACACCGACCACGCAAGTGACCGTGACGCCTGAGCCGACACCGACCACGCAAGTGACCGTGACGCCTGAGCCGACACCGACCGCACAGGTGACCGTGACGCCTGAGCCGACACCGACCGCACAAGTGACCGTGATGCCTGACCCCACGCCGACCGCCCAAGTGACCGCAACGCCCGAGTACCGAGAAGTGGACGATGACGGGTATTCGGGGTGCGACTCTGCCGACATCTTCGTTTACCCAGATACTTTCCTGGAGTGGACGCCGGATGGCAGGACGATCATCTTCCCCTTTCTCCACAGGGTGATGGTTGTCCACAGTGATGGGTCAAGGCTTCGCATGATTGCCCAGCTGTTTGACACAGGCCGCACAAGGTTAGGGGTCCTCGGATTCCACGGAGATATCAGCCAAGTGGCGACGGTTGACCGTGGAGTGATCTTTCCAACGTGTCACTTTTCGGAAAGTTATAAAGTGGGTTACGAAATCGCCACTGTTCGCCTAGATGGCGGTGATTATCTGCGGATTACGGACAACGCCTTTGATGATATGTACCCAGTCTGGTCTCCTATTGAAGATTCCTTTGCGGTAGTTTCTGCACCCAATACACGTGGAGTCTTTAACATTGAAGAGGGAACAGAACTGGCGCTGGTCAAGGCGGATGGCTCGACTCGGCGGTCTCTAGTGCGATCCATGGATGGAGAAGTCCTGGTGGGACTATCGCCCCCCGTCTGGTCTCCCGATGGCAGGTATCTCGCTTTTCTGGTGAGTCCCGCAACCATGTCGATGCTCTTCGAAGAGCCGCAGCTCCTGTACACGGTCAACGTCCATGGGGGAGAACTTCAGCGCGTAGGCGAGACGATCAGCGTGGCTTCGTGGTCGCCCGACGGCCAGTACCTGGCATTTGGCCACCCCGACCCAAGCGCACCCGGTGTCTATGTGAGCAGGCCCGACGGGAGTGACCTGCGACTCCTTGCCCAAGCAGAGAGCGTCAGTGGCCGCACACTGGCTCCCAGCCTCGTGGCCTGGTCACCCGATGGAGACGAGATTGCCTTTGTCGTGGAGGATGACAGGTATCGATTTACAAGCGCCCTTTACATCGTCCGGAGCGATGGCTCGGGGTTGCGGCACATCACTTCCCAGGCGGACGGGGCCAATCCGCTCGACTCTGAACATGAGGTTTGGATCGACGGAGTCGACTGGTCGCCCGACGGCGCACGGCTGGCTGTCTATGGTTCCTCCCATACCAACGGTCCGTCCGGCCATTCGGGCCTGTTTGTGCTCACGGTGGCGAGGGACGCCTCGGATGTTCGGGTCATCGCGCACCAGCCCTACACCGGGGGCCCGGTCGCGGCAGCACCGGTTGCGGCTCCCTTCCCGGCAGATCCCGGCTCGTGTGCGGAGGGCGTACTCGTGCCCGCAAGGGACGCCAACCCTGCGCTTGTTGCGGACTGCGAAGCGCTGCTGAAGGCCAGGGATACCCTCGCAGGAGGCGCTCTGTTGCTGTGGGGAAGGGGGCCCATCAGCGGGTGGGAGGGTGTGACCGTGGAGGGCACGCCCCTGAGAGTGAAGAAGGTCAATCTTCGCGGCTACACACTGACGGGCTCCATTTCGCCGGCGCTCGGGCAGCTCGAAGGACTTGTGTGGCTGGACCTTAGCTACAACGCGCTCAGCGGCGCCATCCCTCCGGAGCTAGGGAACCTTGTGCAACTTCGCGAACTCCTCCTGAGTAACAGTAGGCTAGACGGAGATGTTCCGCACGAGCTGGTGAACCTTGTCGAGTTGACGAGGCTTGATGTGCGGGACACCGGGATCGGCTGCGTGCCGGCAGAACTCAGAGTTCCGTTGACCGGCTACCATCCCGAGTGCTGATTCATCCCTACGGACGAAAGCCGGGGGGCATGCGGAGGTGTGAGGGGTTGAGGTCCTGGACGGAGGGGCAGCCGATGAGCTTGAGGGTGCCGTCGATGCCCGCGCGGTAGACCTCCAGGATCTGGCGGACGCCTTCGGTGCCGCCGGCGGCGAGCGCCCAGATGTAGGGCCGCCCGACGAGCACCGCCTTGGCGCCCAGAGCCACGGCTTTCACCACGTCGCTGCCGCGGCGCACGCCGCCATCGAGGAAGACGTCGAGATTGCCGTTCACGGCATCGACGATCTCGGGGAGGACGCGGATGGTGGCGGGGGAGCCGTCGAGCGAGTTGCCGCCGTGGTTCGAGACGGAGATGCCGTCGACGCCCTCTTCGACGGCGCGGCGGGCGTCTTCGACCGCGGTGATGCCCTTCACCACGAGGGGCCCGTCCCACTGCTTACGGATCCAGGCGATGTCGTCCCAGGTGGGGGGGTGGGTCATGATGGCGGCGCCCGCCTGACCGGCGTTGAGGTCGGTGTTGCCATTGAGGGGCGGGGCGTTGGGGAAGCGCAGTTCGAGGCCTGCCCTGAGGAAGTTGAGCGCCCACAGGGGCTTCATGACCATCTCGGGGGCGTACTTGATGGCGGTGGGGAGGTCGACGCGGTCGGGCACGCCCGGGTGGCCCCTCTGATAGTCCTGGCCGCCGGAAAGGGAGGCGAAATCGACGGTGATAATGAGCACCTCGCAGCCTGCCGCCTTGGCCCGCTCCATGGCGATAGCGGAGCCTTCGCGCCCGCCGATCATGTAGAGCTGGAACCAGACGTTGCTGGCTTCGGCGGTGATGCTCTCGATGGAGTAGCTGGAGAGGATGCCGATGCCGACGGCGGTGCCGGCGGCCTCGGCGGCGCGGGCCACGCCGAGCTCGCCGTCGGGGTGGGCGATGCGGATGAAGCCCGCGGGGGTGGTGATGACGGGCATCGAAATCTCGCGCCCGAAGACGGTGGTGGCGAGGCCGCGGGGCTCGTGCGAGTCGAGCACGCGCGCCTTGAGGCCGATCTCCTTGAAGCCGTCGCGGTTGTCGCGGACGGTGCGGCGCAGCTCGGTGCCGGCCTCCGAGTACCAGTAGATGGAACGAGGCAGCTTGCGCTTGGCTTCGCGTCGCGCATGCGCGACCGACGTCAACGGGACGGTTCCAAGACCGAACATATCGAGCAACACACCACGCCTCCTGGCATCACTGAGCAGTCCCCCGAACGCTGGCGGGGGCGGCCCGGATGCGCCGTGGTAGCAGGGGAGAGACTCGAACTCTCGACCTCACGATTATGAGTCGTGCGCTCTAACCGGCTGAGC
This sequence comes from Tepidiformaceae bacterium, assembly GCA_965262975.1. Classification (GTDB taxonomy): domain Bacteria; phylum Chloroflexota; class Dehalococcoidia; order Tepidiformales; family Tepidiformaceae; genus UBA2991. The sequence goes on from OZ253575.1 coordinate 686,040, forward strand.
TACCCTGCCACGAACGTTCAAGGGTACGGATGCCCCAGCAGTCGGGCAATGCGAGGAGCGTTGCCGCCATGGGTGTCCGAGGCCGATAGGGTGTGCGTAGTGGGGTCTCCTCTCGGCAAAACATGGGACGCCGCTCGCCGGCTCATCTCCGAAGGGCAGGCGAGGTTTGCACTGTTCCGCAAGAGGCGACGGTTGTCCGAGGAGGCCATCGGCATCCTGCTGGAGACTGCGAGAGCCGGGGAGCGGGACTTCCCGGAGACGCTCGGCGGAAGGGCCGCCGCGGACGAGTTGCTGGACGCCAAATATGTGGAGGTCTTCCAGCCTGCCCAGGCCGGACCAGTATTCACCCGGCGAGGGGGCATCCAGGAAGCCTTCGAGATGCAGACGTACGCTACCCGCCCGCGCCTCATCACGACAGCAGACGGGCATAAGTTGGCGCATCGGCTGCTGGCCAGCACTCGGAAGTGACGGGGAAGGTCGGTCGGCTAAACCACGACCGCCTGTGAGCCGCGCTCCGGGTCCTTGGTGACCTGGATGCGGCGGCCGAAGCTCTCGCGCAACTCCTCGATGTGGGTGACGAGCAGGATGAGGCGGAACTCGCTGCTGATGGCGTTGATTGCGGCCACGAGGCGGTCGCGGCCTTCCTCGTCCTGGGTGCCGAAGCCCTCGTCGATGATGAGGGTCGGCAGGCTGGCGCCGGCGCGCATGGCGAGCACGTGCGAGAGGGCGATGCGCAGGGCGAAGTCGACGCGGAACTTCTCGCCGCCGCTGTACATCTCGTAGTCGCGCGTGCCGAGGTCGTCGCTGATGTGGATGTCGAGCGTCTCGACGGTCTTGCCGGAGGCGTTCTCGCGCTGGGTGCGAAGGGAGACCTGGGTGCGGCTGCGCCCCTCGGTGAGCTGGTCGAGGAGGGCGTTGGCGATGCGTTCGAGCGCGGGCAGGGATTGCTCGATGAGCATCGCCTGGACGCCGTCGCGGCCCAGGGATTTGGCCAGCTCCGCGTGGAGCTGGGCGGCGTCGCGGGCGGCGGCGAGGCGGTCCCTGGCTTCCTCCACGCGGGCGGCGAGGGCGTCCAGCGTTGCCCGGCGCTCCTCGAGGCGGCCGTGCTCCTGGTTGAGGGCGGCGAGCCGGTCGCGGCACTCCGCGACGGCGGCCTCTACGGCGGCAAGGCGGGCGGACACGTCCTGCGAAGCGTCGAGGGCGCTGCGCGCTTCAGCGAGGGATTCCCGTGCGACCTCGCGTTCGTGCTCACTGAGCGCAAGCTCCTGCCGTTCGCCGGCAATGCGGTCGGTCAGGCCCTCCGCCTGCGTCCTGGCGCTTGCGAGCCGGCTGTGGGCGGCCTCGGCGGGGTCGAGCTGTGCGACATGCTCGCGGATGCGGGCGTGGGCGGCGCGGTCGTAGCCGAGGGCCGCCAGTTGTGCGCTGGCAGCAGCACGGCGGTCGCGAGCCTCCGTCGCGAACGTCTCTCCTGCGATGCACTGGCGCAGGGCCCCCAGATCACGTTCGAGGTCTGGGAGGTTGCGTTCAGCCGTTTGCGCTTCGGATAGGCGGGCGGCGAGATCCCGCTCGCAGGTGCGGATGCGTGAATCGAGGTCGGTGCGTTCCTTCTGCAGCTCGGCGGCGCGCTGCTCGTGGCCCTTCGCGGATGACTCCGCCCCGTCCACGGCGGCCTGCGCGCCCCTGAACTGCTCCCCGAGTTGGCGGCGCTCCTGCTGGTACTGGTCGACCGTGGCGCGCAACTCCTCCGGGGACAGGGGCTTGCGGCAGACCGGGCAGAGGGGTTCGCCTTCGGCCTCGGCGAGGGTGGTCTCGCGGTCCTTCAGGTCCTGGGCGCGGGCGCGGTAGCCGCCGGCCTCATCCGCGCGGGTGGCCTGGAGACGCTGGTCTTCGGTGGCGGCATCGCGCTCCTGCTTGATGTCCGTGTCGAGCTGCAGGAGGCGAGTGTGCTCCTGTTGCAGGCCTGCTTCTTCCTCCCGCAGGGCAGGGACCACCGCGACGAGCGTCGCCGCACGCTCCCGCTGGTCGTCGAGGCCGGCGATGCGTGTCTCGAGGCCGGTGCGCTCCTGCGCGATGGCGGCTTCAGCGGCGGCGATGGCGTCCTCGATCTCCCTGGCCTGGGCGGCGCGGCCGGCGAGGGTGCGTTCTTCGTCGCGGGCGGCGCGCAACTGCGCGTAGGCCTCTTCGGTGGCGGGAGCCCGTTCGAGCGTCTCGCGGACCGTCGCCAACTCGGCTTCCAGTGTGGCGATGGCCTGCGAGCGGCGGGCGACGTCGGCCTTTCGTGCTTCGAGAAGGCCTGCGGCCTTGTCGACGGCGGACTCGCGGCGTTCGTGTTCGGCGGCGGCGACGCGCAGGTCGGTGGCTTCCTTCTCTTCCGTTTCGAGACGGAGACGGACGGCTTCGCGCTTGCTCGCGACCTCCGCCAGCGCCGCCTCGACCGCGGGCGCTTCCTCAAGCCGTGCCTCGTCGTCGCCGATGAGGCGCTCCTCAATGGCGGCATCGGCCTCGGCGGTTTTGCGCCGATCGTTGGCGTGTCGGGAGAGCTCCTCGTAGCGGTCGAGGCCGAGGACCTTGCGCAGCACCTCCTTGCGTTTGGCCGGGGGCTGCACGGTGAACTCGTTGGAGCGTCCCTGGACGAGGAAGACGCTGTTGATGAAGGTCTGATGGTCCATGTGCAGGCGGCGGGTGAGTTCGGCCTGCGTCTCGCGGGAGGTGCTGCCGGTAACCGGACGGAGGCCGCCCTGCCCGTCGACCTGGAAGAAGTCGAGCGATCCCGAGCGCCCCCGCGTCCGCTTGCGGATGACGCGGTAGCGATCGGTGTCGACCTCGAAGTCGAGGTCGACGCGCATCTCGCCGGCGTCGTGGTGGATACGGTCATCCTCGACCCTGCCCCGCGCTTCCCCCCAGAGGGCCCAGGTGATGGCGTCGAGGAGGGCGGACTTGCCTTCGCCGTTGCGGCCCGCGAGCGTGGCGACGTGGAGGCCCGAGAAGTCGAGCTCGCAGTCGCGGTAGGAGAGGAAGTTCCGCAGGCGCAGGCGGCGCGGGATCACGGTGTCGTCTCCGCGGGGGCGAGGTCGTGGGCCTGCCAGCGCACGCCCGAGGCGTCGAGGTCGACGACGACGGCGACGCCATAGCCGATGTCGCCGAGGGAGGCGGGCGAACCCGAGTAGACCGCGAGGGCGCCGCCGTGACTGACGTCGGTGTGGACGTCCCAGTGTCCGAGGGCGACGTACTCCCACTGGGCGCTCTCGGCGAGGTGGGTCGGGACGATGCGCAGGGAGCGTTCCTCCTGCGCCCCCTCGGCGACGGAGTGGCCGTGGGCGATGGCGACGTTCCAGGCGCGCTCCTCGCGCCGGGGCGGGGGCGCGGCGAGGGGTCGTTCGAGCACATCGACGGTGATGGCGCGGCCCCAGACGGCCAGGTCGAGGGCGGGAAAGTCGAGGAACTCGCCCTCGGGCTCGCGGACGAGGTGGAGGCGGGGGGCAAGCGCCTGGAGGTCGTGGCGCTCGTAGGGGCCGTACGGCCCGGTGGGGTCGTGGTTCCCGGGCAGGATCACCGTCTGGCCGGGGAAGCGGTCGATCTGGGCCGCCGCGAACTCGGCGACATCGGGGCCGATGCGGGCGTGGTCGAAGAAGTCGCCGGCGATGAGAAGCATGTCGGCGCTTGTCCCAATGGCGAGGTCGATGACGGCCTCGAAGCCGGCTTCGAGGCGGCGGCCGCGGGGCTCCTCGCGGCCGCGAGGGCTGGCCGAATACGCGCCGAGGTGGACGTCGGAGGTGTGTACGAGCCGGAGGGGGCGGGCATCAGACGCCAACGGATTCGGTCTCCTCGATGATCTCGGTGGCGACGGCGAGCAGGCGCTCGCGACGCTCGTCCGGTATGTCCCGCAGCTTCAGGTACGTGTCGAGCGTCTCGAGGGGGGAGGAGGCGTCGGGCTGGACGTTGGGGGGCAGGGGCGAGCGGCTCTCCTCGGGCAGGATGGTGCGGACGCCGGCAATGAAGTGGGCCCCGGCGAGGGCCTTTCGCGCTTCGGAAAGCCTCAGGAGCACTTCCTGGTCGCGATCGATGTGTACCTCGACCTTCACGATGGCGTCCTTCACGTCCCGCTCCGCGATGGCGACGAGCAGCTCGGCGTTGGGGTCGGGATCGCGGGGTTTCACGGCGATGCTGACGAAGGGACGGCTTGGCGCCCGCTTCAGGCGCGGGGCCCCGCTTCCGCTCAGGCGCGCCCCGCGGGGCCTGGCGGTGTCGAATTCGAGGGTCATGAAGCCCTTGGCAGACCGAGCGTCGCCGAAATCGACCTCCTGGAGCGCGCCGGAGTACCAGCAGGGCGGGTCGGTGTTGAGTTGCATGGCGTTGTGGTGGTGTCCGAGCGCGACATAATCGAAGTGCTCCAGGTGGAGGGCGCTCAGCGGCACCCGTGGCACGCTGCCGCTCTGCATCCAGAGTTCGCTCCCGCCGTTCTCGGCCACGAGCTGGTCGTTGAGGGGCAGGTGGCAGGTGAGGATGGAAGGCACGTCCGGGTCGATGCGTTCCGCCTGCGCGACGACGATGTCGGAGATGGCGCGCTCGATGAGCTTGTAGAGCTGTTCGATGGAGGCGCCCTCCGCCTCCTCGCTGTTGGCGAGGAGCTGCGAGACCTGCGGCCAGGGCACGAAGGCGACCTGCAGCGGTCCGGCGCGAGTCTCGATCACCCGCGGGACGTAGCCCTCGCGCTGGAACCAACCGGCATCGCCGACCGTCACGTTGGGCACGTCGAGCGTGCGGAAGATCTCGAGGGCGTGGGCGCGGGACTCGGCGTTGGGGAGGTCGTGGTTGCCGACGAGGAGGAAGGTCGCGATGCCGTCCTCGCTGAGGCGGCGGATGCGGCTGGCGAACTCACGCTGGTGGGTCTGGCTGGGCTCACGCGCCTTGTAGGCGTCGCCCGCGAAGATGACGGCGTCGACGCGCTCCTCAAGGGCGTAGTCGACGAGGTAGTCGAAAGCGTCAAGGAAGTCCTGCATGCGCGAAGACCAGGGCTTCCCGGGGAGGGGGCGTCCATAGAGTTCGACGCCAATGTGCAGATCGGCGAAATGGAGTACGCGCATCAGCTTCCCCAATCGTACGCTGCCTTGCTTCATTCGTGAGAACGATTCCGGGGCTGTTGAGGCGTATTGTGCGGGCCCGGGAGGGCTGTGTGCTGGAAGCGTTGCGTCTGGATGGGCCGCCGCGGAGGGTGGCGATTGTCACCGGGGGGAGCCGGGGGCTGGGGCGGGAGATGGCGCGCTCGCTGATGCTGGCGGGGGCAGACGTGTGTATCGCGGCGCGGACCCCGGAGCAGCTTGAGCGGACGGCGGCATTCCTCGAAGAGCAGAGCGGGCGCGAGCCGCTGACGGTCGCGACCGACATCACGTCGAGCGCGGAGTGCGACAAGCTTGTGGAGGCGACGGTCGAGCGGTTCGGGCGAGTCGACATCCTCGTGAACAACGCCGGCATTGGCGATTCGCCTGGGCGGGGGAAGGCGGTGTGGGAGATTGAGGATGAGGAGTGGCTCGGCGGGATCGCGGTCAACCTGAACGGGACGTTCTACTGCACGCGCGCGGCGCTGCGGCATATGCGCGAGCAGGGCAGCGGCGCCATTCTCAACATCGCGAGCGGGATGGGCATGCGGGCCACGCCCCAGAGCCCGACCTACGCGGCGGCGAAGGCGGGCGTCATCAACTTCACGCAGACGGTCGCAAGCGCGGTCGCGCGCGATGGTATCCGGGTGAACTGCATCACGCCGGGGCTTGTGCAGCAGCAGCCGGCGGCGAACGAAGCGGAGGCGGAGATGGTCCGCAAGCGCGGGAGCTACATCACGGCGCGGCGGCTGGGGCAGGCGTGGGAGCTGGGTCCGCTGGCGCTCTTTCTCTGCAGCGACGCATCGAGCTACGTGACCGGCGCGAACTACCCGATCGACGGTGGCGGCCTCGCGGGCGGCATCGCACCCACGGGACATGCGCCGGACGAAGTGGAGGCACAGTCCCGTGGCTGATTGGGAACGGCAGGAGGGCTACGACCTCAGCGGGAAGCGCGCGCTCGTCGTGGGATTCGCCAATCCGGCGGGGCGCGCCATCACGGAGGCGCTGGCGGAGGCGGGGGCTCACGTGGCCGTGGCCTCGGCGACCATGGACGGCGACGAGGTGATGGCGGCCAAGCGCGCCAGCCGGGTGGTCGCCAAGATGGGGCGCGAGACGTTCAGCCAGGGTTGGGACGTGACCCTGCCGACGAACGTGCGGGTGGGTCTGCGGCAACTGGTGAAGGAGTTCGGCGTGCCCTCGGTGCTGGTCTACAACGCCGATTTGCCGCTGGCGAAGCCGATCGAGAAGACCGGCGACGCGGAGTTCGCGAACGTGCAGGCGGTGAACCTGAGCGGGGCGTTCTACTCAGCGCGGGCGTGGGTGCGGGAGCTGGGAGAGGCGGAGACGGGGCGGCTCATCTTCGTATCGAGCATCTTCGGCGAGCGGGGCGTGAACCACCTGAGCGCGTACGCCGCCGCGAAGGCGGGCGTGCTCGGGCTGGCGGCATCGCTCAGCCAGGAGCTGGCTCCGGCGGTCACGGTGAACACGATCGCGACGGGCTGGATGGACTGGACGCCGGGGCGCGGCAGCGACGACCCATCCGAGAACCTGCTCCTGCGCTTCATCCCGATGCGCAGCTTCGGGGGCGTCGAGGGCCTGGGGCCGCTGGCGGTCCTGCTGGCCTCTGACGCAGCGGGCTTCCTGAGCGGCCAGGTGTTCCGCGTCGACGGGGGCGTCTCCGCCCACCTGTAGGTTCAGGCGTCGAATAGCCCCAGGTCCGTGAGGGCGCTGTAGCCGATGGTCCCGTCCCCGATGGCCGCGAGGAAGAGCGCCAGCGCGATGGTGAGGCGTTCGCTCGGCAGGAACACCCGCAGCACATAGAAGCGCAGCTTCAGTCGGGGCACGAGGGACGGCGCGGCGCGATGATAGGAGCGCTCCGCTCGCTCACTCGGGAATTGCTCCGTACGATTTCGCGCGATGGAGCGTACGAGCACACCGCTGGCGGGGCTCCGCATCGTCGAGCAGGCGGGCTGGGCCGGAGCGTTCACGGGAAGACTGCTTGCCGACGGTGGCGCTGATGTTGTGCGCGTGGTTCCACCGGGTGGCGACGAGCTCGAGCAAGCGCCCCCCTTCTTCGGGGAGAGCGACGTTTCCATCCAGGCCACCTGGTACAACGCCGGGAAGCGTGTGGTCACGCTCGACCTCGCGAGCGAGGGCTTCCGCGAGCTGCTCACCGAGGCGGACCTGCTGATCGAGGACTGGCGCGGCGACGAGGCGCCGTTCGACGCGGAGGCGCTGCGTGAGGCGTTCCCCCAACTGGTGCGGCTGTCGGTCACGCCGATGGGGCGGGAGGGGCCGTGGGCGGGGCTGGCGGTCAACGACCTGGTGGCGACGGCGCTCTGCGGGGCGGCCTCGATCACGGGGACGCCGGAGACACCGCCGCTGACGGGCTACGGCAACCAGACGGCGCACACGATCGGCTTCTACGCCGCCTGCTGCGCGCTCGCGGGAGTGCGTCTGCGCGACGCGAACGGACGCGGCAGCCACATCGACCTGTCCGGTCACGAGACGCTCATCGCCAACACCGAGCAGATGCTGATGCAGTGGTTCTTCCCGGACGGCGGTCGCTGGACGACGCCGATCGCCCAGCGACAAGGGAGCCTGCACTGGAGCGGCGGCTACGAGGTCTACCCGGACCGGGATGGGAACGGCCTGATGGTCACGCCCTCGCTAGGGCTGATGCAGACGCTGATCCCGTGGCTCGAGGAGACGGACGCCGCCGCTGACCTCCCGGACCGCGAGCGTTACCCCGACCTGATCGCGCTCGTGAAGGAGATGCCGCACGTGATGGCGACGCTGCGCGACTGGACGGCGGAGAACGTGGCGGATGACCTGTTCAGGGAAGCGCAGCGGCGGCGGCTGCCGTTCGGGGCGGTCTGGCCCGTGAGCAAGGCGGTCGATACACCGCAGATCGAGGCTCGGGGCTTCTTCAACGAGCGGGAGGTCGAGGGCTTCGGCGCCGTGCCGTTCCCCTCGCGCCTGCTCTCGACCGACGGCGACGGCCCCGCCCCGGGTCCGCCTGCCCGCGTCGAAGAGGCAACCTGGAGCGCCCGTCCGGAGTTGGAGGCAATTCCGGGCGAGCCCTCGGCTACCGCGCCGCTGGCGGGGCTGCGCGTGCTCGATTTCACGCACGTGCTGGCGGGGCCGTTCGGGACGCGTGTCCTGGCCGACCTCGGAGCGGACGTGATCAAGGTGGGCACGGCCACCCGCAACGCCGGCGCGAATACACTCAACCACCCCTACTACCTCAGTTGGAACCGGAACAAGCGGAACATCTGCCTCGATATGCGGCGCGAGGAGGCGCGCGAGCTGGCGCGTCGCCTGGCTGGGCAGTGCGACGCCATCATCGACAACTTCAGCGCGGGCGTGCTCGCGCGCTGGGGGCTCGACCGGGAGTCGCTGGCGGAAACGAGTCCGGGTGTGACCGTCGTTGCGATGGGGGGCATGGGCAACTCCGGACCGTGGCGCGACTTCGTCACGTTCGCGCCGACGATCCACGCGCTCACGGGCCTGACGTACCTCACGAACGGGCCGGGGCGGCAGGACATCGGCTTCGGCTACTCGCTGACGGACCACCTGAGCGGCGTGGCGGCTGCGCTGGGCATCCTCGAGGGGGTGGAGCACCGGCGTCGCACAGGCCAGGGGCTGGCGGTCGACGTGGCGCAGTACGAGCTGGGGCTGGGGCTGATGGGGCCGGCCTTCCTCGACCACTTCGCGAACGGCGCCGACCCGGGGCCGGTGGGGAACCGCCACCCGTTCGACGGGTGGGCGCCGCATGGAATCTATCCCGCCCGGGGAGAGGACCGCTGGGTCGCGATCGCCGTGCGGGGCGACGAGCAATGGGAGGCGCTCTGCGATGTGATGGGCGCCCCCGAGCTTGCACGCGATCCGCGTTTCGCGACGCACGAGGCGAGGATCGGGAACCAGGATGCGCTCGACGTCTGTGTCTCCGCCTGGACCGCCGGTTGCGACCGGTACGAGGTGATGGAGGCATGCCAGTCGCGCGGGATCGCAGCAGGGGCCGTGCAGGACGGCGCCGACATCGCAACGGCCGATCCGCACCTGGCCGCTCGCTCGTTCCTGGGAACGATCCCGACCGAGGACGGCGGGGAGCAGGGCGCCGAGCGCTTCCCCGCCCACATCGACGGTCAGCGGCCCACCACGGCCTACGGCGCGCGTTCGCTGGGAGCGGACACGTTCGATGTGCTGACGGAGTTGCTTGAGCTTTCGCCCGACGAGATCGGGGAGCTGGTGGCGGATGGCGTTCTCAGCTAGCGGCTGGCGCAGGGCCGCTCTGGTACGCTTCCCCCTTCAGAGGACGCCCGGGAGCGGCCCGTGACCCTTCACCTGTATTCCTCGCTGGGACGCGCGAAGCGCGAGTTCGTCCCGCTCGTGCCCGGCGAGGCGCGCATCTACGTCTGCGGTGTCACGCCCTACGACGTGACCCACCTCGGTCACGCCTTTTCCTACGTGAACTTCGACGTGCTGCGGCGCTACCTGACCTGGAAGGGCCTGCGCGTTCGCTACGTGCAGAACGTGACGGACATCGACGACGACATGATCATGGTCTCGAAGCGGGAGGGCGGTCGGCCGATCGCCGAGATCCGCGATGAAAACGACGCCATCTTCCGCGCCGACCTGGACCGGCTGAACGTGTTGCGTCCCACGGCCTACCCGTTCGCAACCAGCCACATTCCCGAGATCATTGAAATGACGAAGGCGCTGATTGAGTCGGGCGTGGCCTACGAGGCGGACGGCGACGTGTTCTTCGAGGCGGAGCGTTTCGCGGACTATGGCCAGCTGAACGGCATCTCGATCAGCGAGCTGGCCAAGCGCGAGAACCCCGAGTCGAAGCGCGAAGAGAAGAAGCGAGGGCCGCTCGACTTCCTCCTCTGGCAGCGCTGCGAGCCGGACGAGCCGAGCTGGCCGAGCCCCTGGGGCGACGGCCGTCCCGGCTGGAGCATCGAGTGCACGGCGATGTCACGGGGGCACCTGGGGGACCAGATCGACATCCACGGGGGTGGGAGCGACCTCATCTTTCCCCACCACGAGAACGAGATCGCGCAGGCGGAGAGCGCGACCGGCATGGCGCCCTTCTGCGGCTACTGGATGCACAACGGCATGCTCAAGCTGGAAGGCGTGAAGATGAGCAAGTCGCTGGGAAACCTCGTGCTGGCGCGGAATCTGATGGAGCGCTTCGAGCCCGACCACTTGCGCCTCTACCTACTCAGCGAGCACTACCGCAGCGATGCCGACTACCGTGAAGGCGCCATCGAATCGCTCGCGGGGCGCTACGGGCGCCTGCGGGATGCCTGCGGGCGGGGCGCTGAGGGCGGGGAGGACGCGGGCCTGCGGGAAGCCTTCGAGGCGGCCATGGACGACGACCTCGACTCGCCTCGAGCCCTCGACCTGCTGGATGAGGCCGCTACGCGTGTGCTCGCTGGTAGCGATGGAGCGGGAACGCTTCGGGAGGTGCTGGGCGTGCTCGGCTTCGCCTTCTCGGGGGCGCGCGGGCCGGCCAACGGCGACCTCAATCCCTAACCGAAGCGCAAAGCCTCAGGAGGCGTCCCGCTCGCGGCGGTGGATGCTGAGGCCTATGGAGAAGGATAGCCCGCGTCCTGAGGGAGGTTCCCTAGCCGGGCAGCCTCGGTGGCCAGCCGGTCGCACACTTCGTTTCCTTCGTTCCCGCTATGTCCCTTCACCCAGTTGAATTCGACAGCGTGAACCTGGCAGAGTTCGAGCAGTCTCTGCCAGAGGTCCGGATTCTTGGCCGGCTGCTTCTTGCTGAGCTTCCAGCCATTGCGCTGCCACTTCTCGACCCAACCCTTCGTCATCGCGTCGACGATGTAACGCGAGTCGGAATAGAGCTCGACCTGGCAGGGGCGCGTCAGGGCTTCCAGGCCCACGATGACCGCCATCAACTCCATCCGATTATTGGTCGTGTACCTGTATCCCCCCGACTTCTCCCTGCGGCGCCCGTTGTACTCCAACAGGACACCGTACCCACCGGGTCCTGGGTTTCCGATGCACGCTCCGTCGGTGTGAATCGTGACGATCTGAAGCTCTTCAGCCACTGCGCACCCTGATTCCGATGTCGCTAGGACGCGTCGCGCTCGCGGCGGTGGATGCTGAGGCCGAGCTCAAGCTCCTCGATGGCGATCTGGGCGAGCTCCAACGTCTCCTCGGAGGGGAGGGCGCCCAGCCAGGCCCGGTGCGCGACTTCCTGGACGCGGGCCGCGCCAAGCGTCCGCTCGGCTTCGGCCAGCTCCTCGGTGACGGCGGACTGCCGCTGGATGAGCCGCTCGCGGACGATGTGCCGGATGAGGTCGGAAGCGCGCTCGCGGGCCTCGTCGGCCGAGAGCAGGGGCTCACGGCGGGTGCGCAGGTGGTGCAGACGCAACTCGACGGGGTCGTCCTCGTCCTCCGTGGCGCCGTTCAACTCGTCGTGACGCCAGCGCTGCACGATCTCGCGGTCGAGGGCGTCGGGGAAGAGGTCGGCGGGCAGATGGCGGAGGTCGGCGCGCAGGCCGGGGTTGTGCAGGAGCGTCGCGAGGAGCGCCTCCTCGACAGGGACGCGGCTCGGTGCGACCTCGGACTCCGGACGGGCCTGCACGCGGCGGCCCTCGACGCGGAGGCGTTCGGCAATCGAGCGCTCGGCGATACCGAGGCGGCGGGCGATGTTCTGGATGTGTCCCGAGCGCTCGACCGGGTTGCGCACGGCGAGCAGCACGGGACGCAGGCGGTCGACGATGCGGCTCGCTTCCAGCGGGGAATCGTTCTCGCTCCCGGCGATGAGGCGCTCAAGGAGGAAACGCGCGAAGGGAGTCGCGTTCTCGATGGCGGTGCCCCAGGCTTCCGGATCCTCGCGCGCGAGGTCATCGGGGTCCTTGCCCACGGGCAGGGGCGCGACGCGGAGGTCGAGATCGACGTTGGCGGCGATCTCCTCGGCGCTGCGTTGGGCGGCGCCCATGGCCTCGGGCGAGCCGAAGTCGAGGAGGAGGGAGCCAGCCCGCTCAGCGGCGGCCATGCCGGCGCTGTCGGGGTCCATGGCCAGCACCACGCGCGGGGCGAAACGCGTGAGCCGGGCGGCGTGGCGCTCGGTGAGGGACGTGCCCATGGTCGCGACCACGTTGCGGAAGCCCGCCTGCCACGGCCCGATGACATCGAGGTAGCCCTCGACGACGACGACCGTCCCGCTCTCGCGGGCCTGCTCGCCGGCGACATCGAGCCCGTAGAGGGTGCGGCCCTTGTCGAAAATCTCGGTTTGGGGGGAGTTGAGGTACTTCGGCTCGCCCTCGCCGAGGATGCGTCCGCCAAGGCCCACGAACACGCCCCGATCGTCGGCGATGGGGATGATGACGCGGCCCCGGAAGCGGTCGTAGGGCTGGCCGCCGCCGTCGCTCTCGGTGAGCATTCCGGCGGCGAGGGCGTCCTCGTCGCTGTAGCCGCGCCCGAGCAGGGAGTCGCGCAGCAGGCGCCACTCGTCGGGGGCCCAGCCAAGACGGAATTGCTCGACGGTCTCCTGGTTCAGGCCGCGGGTTTCGGCCAGGTAGGCGCGCGCTTCGGCGCCGGACTCGCCGGCCAGCTGCTGCTGGTAGAAGTCGACGGCGGCGGAGACGATGCCGCTGAGACGCTCGCCGCGGGTGCGCTGCTCGGCGGCGCGGGCGGAGAGCTCGACGCCGGCCTCCTCGGCGAGGATGCGCAGGGCCTCGCGGAAGTCGACGTTCTCGCGTTTCTGGACGAAGGAGAAGACATCGCCGCCCTCGCCGCAGCTGCCGAAGCAGCGCCAGGATCCGCGATCGGTGAAGACGTAGAAGGAGGGGGTCTTCTCGGTGTGGAAGGGGCAGAGGGCGCGGAAGTTGCGCCCTGCCTTCTGCAGCTTGACGAAGCGGCCGATGTACTCCGCCGGGTCGATTCGCCGCTTGATTTCGGTAACGGCGTCCACAGCGGAATCCTACTCCTCCGGAGGCTCGGTGGGCTCCTCAGGCTCGCTCGGCTCCGTGGGGTCGCCTGCCTCCGCGGGGTCGCCTGCCTCCGCGGGGTCACCTGCCTCCGCGGGGTCGCCTGCGTCCGTTGTCGGCTCAGGCGTGGGCGTGTCCTCGGGCTCCACGACGTTCGGGTTGGGGACGCTGGCTGTTGCCACGTTGATGCCATCGATGGAGAGCGTGACCGTAATGGACTCACCCGTTCGTGGTGCGGCGATGTTGCCGATCGTTGTAGATTCACCCTCGGCAAGGACGAGCGACGAGATCTGTAGCTCAAGGCTCTGGCCGGGCACGCTCACAACGAGAAGGGCGTCGCTTATCGAGAGGACGCCACCCTCGTTCCTGATGGTGACTGAGAGGACACCACCGGTGGTGTCCGCAACGAGCGAGAGAATGACTTCGTCGGGCGGCTCCACCAGGATAAAGTCGGCGACGTTGTTGTCCTCCTTGGACTCAGCGATCGCGTCGTCCGGGTCGATGGTGACCGTGACCGAGGACTGCTCGGTGATGGGGGGATCGATGGTGAAGTTCACCCAGGCCTCGCCGTTTGGCTCCATCGAAACATTGATGGCCTGCTCCGCGGTGTCGGCAGGCACGCCCTCGACGCGCACGACGATGGCGCCCGAGAAAGGACTCGTCGAGGTATTCGTGAGAGTGATGCGGAGGGTTTTGCCACCCTCGATCAATACGGCGTTGGAGGGGATGAAGTCGGGGGCGTTGGGTGGCGGGGGGTCTTCGGATGGCGTGGGGGTAGGGGTCGCCGTGCCCTGGGCTTCGACTGGCCGCGTGGCGGGCGGCGGCGCCGTGCAGGTGATCGCGAGCACGGGAACCTGGGTAAGGCTGCCGCTGGTGATCTTGACGGCGCTCTCACGCACCCAGAGCCCTCCGCCGGTTTCGAGCTGGAGCCACTGACCATCTCCGGTCCTGCCGGTGACGGTGACGACCTGGGGGGGCTCGAGTGTGCCGGCCTGGCCGCAGGAGTCGCCGGGGCCGGTGCGCAAACTGGCAACCGCGACAATCTGGCCCGTAATGCTGATGTCTGGCGTGCTGGTCGCGGCTGGCATCGCGATCACGCGGATGGGTTCGGAGGTGAATACCTGCCCCCCGGTGGTGAAGGCGCGCACCGTGAGATCGTATGAGCCGGATGCCTCGAACCGTGTCGTGAGCACGGCCGCGTACCTGGTCCCATCTCCAGTTGGGGAGAGTGAGAACTCCTGGTCCTTGACGCTGCCGCTGACGAGCAGATCGAGGCGCTCGATTCCCTCTCCCGACACAATACTGACGATGACGTCGAGTTCTTCGTTCACGGGGACGCGCGCGCCGGGTATGGGGGACTCGATGCGGACCACGGACTCGACGGGCAGAGGGGTCGGCTCTACGGGTTCGACCGTGTCGTCATTGAGCACGCGGAACAGCAGGAAGATGAGGATGCCCCCGATTACCAGGGCCATGGCCGCGAAGAGGTAGAACGCCGCCGTGCGGCCGGCCGAGCGGCTCGTCGCTCCGTAGTAACCGGCCCGCGGTCCGTCGCTGGAATAGGTACGCAGGTCGTACGAGTCGCGGCGCAGGCGCTGGGACTCCCAGGGATCGACGCGGCGCGCGGGCTCCGGTGGGAGCACGCCGATCACGTTCCCATCGGGATCCTCAGGTGGAGGTGCTGGACGTGGGGCCGGTGGCGGAGGGGGTGAGGTATCGCCCCCGATCACGGGTTGTTCGTCGGGAGGGCCCGGACGATCCTGCTCACTCACAAGCGATGCGCCTTCGCCACCACCACTTCAGTATCCCACCCCACTCGCAGAAGGCAATCGGGAGGCATCAGAGGGGCCAGCCTTGGGCGTCCTCGCAGCCGAGTTCGGCGGCGAGGCGGATGGCGTAGCGGTCGGTCATGCCGCTGACGAAATCGGCGGCGCGGCGGGGCAGCGGGTCTTCGGGTAGGGAGTAGTCGGGGGAGATGGAGTGGGGATGTTCGACGGCATGATCGAAGAGGAAGTGGACGATGTTCTTGGCGTGCTCCACCTCGATCCGGCGCTCGGCGAGGAGGTAGACGCGCTGGAACATGTACTCCCGCAGCTCGTTCACAGCCCCATGCACCGTGTCGCTCATCGTGATGGGCGGAGGCCCGGCGCCCGAGTCCGGGCCCTCCCCGGTTGCCGCCCAGCTCGACCCGACCACATCGGTAACGAGGACATCGAGGCGTTCGCTGTGGGAGCGGCCAAGGACACGCTGGGAGGCGTCGGGCAGGTCGTCCTCGCCGATGATTCCGGCGCGGATCGCGTCCTGCACGTCGTGGTTGAGATAGGCGAGGGCATCGGCCAGCTTGATCACCTGGCCTTCCAGCGTTTCGGGAACGCCCCAGGCCTCGGCGAGGATGTCCTCGCGGGCCTTGCTGGACTTGCGCACGCCATCGAGCACGGCGTGGGTGAGATTGAGGCCGCGCCCGTCGTTCTCCAGCTTGTCGAGCACGCGTTCGGACTGGTAGTTGTGGCGGAAGCCCTCGGGGAGGCATTCGGCCAGCGCCTCCTCGCCAGCGTGGCCGAAGGGTCCGTGCCCGATGTCGTGGCCGAGGGCGATAGCCTCGGCGAGGTCCTCGTTGAGGCGCAGGGCGCGGGCGATCGTGCGTCCCACCTGGGCCACCTCGAACGTGTGCGTGAGGCGCGTGACGAAGTGGTCCTGCTGGGGGGCGATGAAGACCTGCGTCTTGTGCTTGAGGCGGCGGAAGGCCTTGGTGTGGACGATACGGTCGCGGTCGCGCTGGAAGGCGGCGCGCACGGAGGATGGCTCCTCGGAGCGGGAGCGCGTCGCACTTGAGGAGCGCGCGGCGAAGGGACTCAGGCGCTCCTCATCCTGCTCGATGCGGTGGCGCACATGGTGAAGGTCCAACCTGCGCTCCCTCGGCGTCCGGCTCAGCTTCCCCCGGCAAGTGCGGCCTGGGCCGCGGCAAGGCGAGCGGTGAGCACGCGATAGGGGGAACACGAGACATAATCCAGCCCAAGCTCGTGCCCGAAGGCGATCGACGGGGGATCGCCACCGTGCTCGCCGCAGATGCCGAGCTTCAGGTCGGGTTTGACCGCGCGCCCTCGCTCGATCCCGAGACGCATGAGGTCGCCCACGCCCTCGCGGTCAAGCTCGACGAAGGGGTCCTTCTCCAGCACGTTCTGGCTGATGTAGTCCGGCAGGAAGCGTCCCGCGTCGTCGCGCGAAAGGCCGAAGGTGGTCTGGGTGAGGTCGTTCGTGCCGAAGGAGAAGAAGTCGGCGTGCTCGGCGATGGCGCCGGCGGTGATGCAGGCGCGGGGCAGCTCGATCATGGTGCCGATGGTGTATTCCAGCTCCGCACCGCGCTCGGACGTGACGCCATCGGCGATGGTGGCGACGCGCTCGCGCAGGCGTGCTAACTCCGCAGCCATCCCGACGAGAGGAATCATGATCTCGGGGCGGGCGTCGACGCCCTCGGCGCGGAGGTTGCAGGCGGCCTCGATGATCGCCCGGGTCTGGACCTCGTAGATCTCGGGGTAGGTAATGGCCAGGCGTACGCCGCGATGGCCCAGCATGGGATTGAACTCCTGGAGCGCCTGCACGCGCTGGCTGACGTGCTGCGCCTCGACGCCGAGCGCTTCGGCCACGCGCTCGATCTCCTCGGCGCCGTGGGGCAGGAACTCGTGCAGGGGCGGGTCGAGCAGGCGGATCGTGACGGGGAAGCCCGCCATCGCGCGGAGGATTCCCTCGAAATCGTCGCGCTGCATGGGGAGGATGCGGGCGAGGGCCTCGCGGCGTCCGGCCTCGTTCTCGGCCAGGATCATCTGGCGTACGGCGAGGATGCGGTCTTCGCCGAAGAACATGTGCTCGGTGCGGCAGAGGCCGATGCCCTCGGCGCCGAACTCGCGCGCCCGGGCGGCGTCCTCGGGAGTATCGGCGTTGGCGCGCACGCCCAGCCTGCGGGCGTCGTCGCCCCAGCCCATGAGGCGCGTCAGGTCATCGGGAAGCTCGGGGTCGGAAAGGGGCACGGCGCCGAGCATGACCTCGCCCGTGGTGCCGTTCAGGGAGATGACATCGCCACGGCGCACGGTGACGTTGCGGCCGCCGGCGTCGACGCGGAAGGAGCCGCCGGCGTAGTCGATCTCGAGTTCGCCACAGCCGGCCACGCAGCACTTTCCCCAGCCGCGGGCGACGACGGCGGCGTGGGAAGTCATGCCGCCACGGGCGGTGAGGATTCCCTTGGCGGCGAGCATGCCCTGGATGTCCTCGGGGCTGGTCTCGATGCGCACGAGGATGACGTCCTCGCCGGCCTCGGCCTGCTCGGCCGCCTCCTCGGCGGAGAACACGACCCTGCCAACGGCCGCTCCGGGCGAGGCGGGCAGACCGGTGGCGATGACATCGGTGACGGCGCCATCCGTGAAGACGCTGTGCAGCAATTCCGAGATCTGCTCGGGATCCTGGCGGCGGAGGGCTTCGTCGCGGTCGATCAGGCCCTGGTCGACGAGGTCGACGGCGACCTTGACCATGGCGGGGCCGGTGCGCTTGCCGTTGCGGGTCTGCAGGATCCAGAGCTTCCCGCGCTGGACGGTGAACTCGATGTCCTGCATGTCGCGGAAGTGGTCTTCAAGCCGCTCGGCGGCGGCCAGCAGCTCGTGGTAGACGACGGGCTGGGTCTCCTCCATAGAGGGGGGATCGCCTTCGGCGCGCTCGGCGAGGTGGATGGCCTGGGGGGTACGGACGCCTGCGACCACATCCTCGCCCTGGGCGTTGACGAGGTACTCGCCGAAGAGGCCGGTCGCGCCGTTCTTGGGGTTTCGGGTGAACGCGACGCCGGTGGCGCAGTCGTCGCCGAGGTTGCCGAAGACCATCGCCTGGACGTTGACGGCGGTGCCCCACTCGCCCGGATAACCGTTCAGATCGCGGTAGACGATGGCGCGGGGGCTCTCCCACGACTCGAAGACGGCGCCGATGGCTGCCCAGAGCTGCTCCCAGGGGTCGTCGGGGAACTCGATGCCGAGTTTGGCGCGAATCTCGGCCTTGTACTCGGCCACGATCTCGCGCAGGGCATCGGCGGGGATGTCCGTGTCCTCCTCGACGCCGCAGGCTTCCTTCTTGCGTTCGAGGATGGCCTCGAAGGGGTCCTCGTCGAGGTCGGACTCGCGCTTGAGGCCGAGGACGACGTCGCCGTACATGGCGACGAAGCGGCGGTAGGAGTCGTAGGCGAAACGCTCGTCGCCCGAGCTGCGGGCGAGGCCCTGCACGGTCTCGTCATTCAGCCCGAGGTTGAGGACCGTATCCATCATGCCGGGCATGGAGACTCGGGCGCCGGAGCGGACGGAGACCAGGAGGGGGTTCTCGGAGTCGCCGAAGCGGGCGCCGACGATCGACTCGACGTGGGCGATGCCGGCGCGTACCTGCTCGTCGAGGCCGGCGGGGTACTGCTGGCCGTTGGCGTAGAAGGCGCTGCAGACTTCGGTGGTGATCGTGAGGCCGGGGGGTACGGGGATGCCAAGGCTGCTCATCTCGGAGAGACCCGCGCCCTTGCCGCCCAGCAGCTCGCGCATGTCGGCGCCGCCTTCAGCGCGTCCGTCGCCAAACAGGTAGACGAGCTTGGGGGAAAGCTCCGTGCTCGATTGCGGGCTGGCGGTGGTGCTGGTCATGGGGGGTCCTCCAGATGTGTGCGCACCGCGGCTCCAGGGCGGTGAGGCGAGCCTATCGCCACGGGGCAACCCAGACCAGTGGAAAGGCGACAGAACACGGCAGAAGGCGCCAGATTTCGTTGAACGTTAATCCAGCGGCGCGGGCCGCTACTCCACGGTCACGGTCTTGGCGAGGTTGCGGGGCTGGTCGATGTTGCAGCCGCGGGCGCTGGCGGTGGCGTAGGCGAGCACCTGCAGGGGGACGATCGCGGCGAGCGGTTCGAGCAGGGCCGGCACCGAGGGTACGGTGAGGGCCTCGTTGGCGAGCGCGATGAGTTCGTCGTCGCCTTCGGTTACGACCGCCAGCACCTCTCCGCCGCGGGCGCGGATCTGCTCGATGTTCGAGACGATCTTGCTGCGCAGGGCGTGCTGTCCCGCCAGGGCCACCGTGGGGAAGTCGCGGTCGATGAGGGCGATGGGGCCGTGTTTCATCTCGCCGGCGGCGTAGCCCTCGGCGTGGACGTAGGAGAGCTCCTTCATCTTGAGGGCGCCTTCGAGGGCGATGGGGAGGGCGGGGCCGCGCCCGAGGAAGAGGATGTGTTCGGCCGTGCGGAAGCGCTCCGCCGCCGCGGCGATAGCGTCGAAGGAATCGAGCTGGCGTCCGACGACCTCGGGCATGGCGGCGAGGTCGCGTAGGTGCCGGGCGAGGTCGGCTTCGCTCAGCCTTCCGCGGACGCGGGCGGTTTCGAGCGCGAGGATGAAGAGGGCGGCGATCGATGTCGTAAACGTCTTGGAGCTGGCGACGCCGCGTTCGAGGCCAGCGTGGGTGTAGACGGCGCCATCCGCGACACGCGTGGTCTGGCTGCCGGGCGTGTTGCAGATGGTGATCTGGGGGGCGCCCCGCGCCTTGGCGACGCTCATCGCCTCGAGCACGTCCACGGTCTCGCCCGACTGGCTGACGGAAACCACGAGTGTCTCGGGGCCGAGGACGGCCTCGCGGTAACGGAACTCGCTGGCGTTGTCTGTGTCGGCGGGGAGGCCCGCGATCTGCTCGAAGTACCAGCGCCCGACCATGGCGGCGTGGAGGCTCGTGCCCATCCCCACCAGGAGCACACGCTCGACGCGTTCCAGCCAGGGGCGGGCCTCGGCCAGGTCGTCGAGGGAGAGGCGTGGAGGCTCGACCGTCATCAGCCCGCCGATGGTGTCGGCGAGGGCGGCGGGCTGCTCCATGATCTCCTTCAGCATGTACGTCTCGTAGGCGCCCTTGAGGGCGGCCGTGGGGTCGAGCGAGACGGTGCCGGGAACCACGTCAGCGGCGCCCCCGTCGAGGCTGGCGTACGTCGCACTCCCTTGGCTGATGCGGACGATCTGGCGGTCGGCGAGGAAGGCGACCTCCTGGGTGTGCGGGAGGAGTGCGGCGAGGTCGCTGGCGAGCAGCATCTCGCCTTCGCCGTAGCCGACCACGACGCCCCCGGCGTTCCCGATGCGCGCCCCAACGACGACGCCGGGCTCGCTCGGAGAGAGCGCCACCACCGCATGCGAGCCGGTCAGGCGGGCGCAGGTCTCGCGCATGGCGTCGAGCAGGTCGTGACCGGCGTTCAGGCTCTCTTCGAGCAGATGGGCGATGGTCTCGGTGTCGGTCTCGCTGGCGAAGGCGTGGCCACGCTCGAGGAGTTCGGCGCGGAGGGCGGCGTAGTTCTCGACGATGCCGTTGTGGACGACGACGACATCGCTGCCGCAATCCGTGTGGGGATGGGCATTCGCGTCGCTGGGGGGGCCGTGGGTGGCCCAGCGCGTGTGTCCGATGCCCGTACGCGCGGGTGGCAGGGGCTGCTCGCCGATGGCCCGCTCAAGCTCGGCGATCTTGCCGCGGCGCTTGGCCAAGGCGGGCGTGGCTCCGCCTTCGGGCAGGAGGGCGAGGCCAGCCGAGTCGTAGCCGCGGTATTCGAGGTCGCGCAGGCCGGCCAGCAGAACAGGCGCGGCCTGGCGCGAGCCGGTGTAGGCGATGATCCCGCACATACAGCTTCCCCAGGGCACTCGTGGAGACACACGGGTCTCCGGTCGATGCTCGGTCTGCCTGGTGGGGGGAAGGGCCGCGAGCCCTTCGCACGTGGCTGGTGTTTTGTCAGCCGGTTACCCGACCTGGTTTGTTTCCAGCCTTACGACCGTGCCGCCGGGAGGCCACCCGCCGAATGGTTCGATTCTGCCTCCGCCTCGTCATCCGCGCGTGGCGCGGACCTGGCGCTTGCTGATCCCACCGTGGTCGATTGGGATAGTGCCGCGCTCACCTCCCAGGGTTTGCTGTCCTGAGTGTCAAGCGGGGCGGGGGCGGCGTCAACGGTTCGCTAGCTGGAGGCGCGGGGGATGCCGGCGATTCCGAGGAACTCGTCCTCCCAGGTGAGGATGGCGGTGATGGCGCGCTCGTCGGTGGGGGAGAGGAGATGGCTCTGCTCGCGGAAGGCCGCAGCCACGCCGCTGGCGATGTCGGGGAGAGGCTGGGCCTGGAGGCCGAGTTCGCGCTCAGTCGTCAGGATGAGTTCGATGAGCTCGCCGGGGACGAACAGGCCCTCTTCCTGGATCTGCTCCCAGATCCACTCGGCACACTCTTCGAGGAGCGCGCCTTCGAGCCTGCGCGCGGAACCCTCGGCGTCGCTCACGAGGCGGCCGGTCCGGGGGCGCCCACTTCCTCGCGGATGCGCTTCAGGCGGTTCACGTTCTCGGTGTCGGGGCCGTCGCCCTCAATGCCGGGCACTTCGAGGAGCAGGGGCGCATCGCGGAAGGCGGGGTGGGCGAGGATCGTGCGGAACCCATCGAGGCCCATGTGACCGTCGCCGATGTTCTCGTGGCGGTCGCGCACGCCGCCGAGGGGCATCTTGCTGTCGTTGGCGTGGACGGCGCGGAGGCGGTCGAGGCCGATCTCGCGGTCGAACTCGGCCATGGCCAACTCGCAGCCCTCGCGCTGGGTGATGTCGTAGCCCATGGCGAAGGCGTGGCAGGTGTCGATGCAGACGCCGATGCGGGGGTGGTCGTCGCAGCCGCGGATGATCTCGCCGATCTCGGCGAAGGTGGAGCCGATGCCGTTCCCCTGGCCGGCGTTGTTCTCGATGAGCAGCATGGAATCGTTGTCGGCGGCGTCGAGCACTTCGAGCATGACTCGGCAGATCTGGTCCTTGACCGCGTCGAAGCCGGCGCCCTTGTGGCTGCCCACATGGAAGATGGTGCCCTCGACGCTGAGCGCGCCGGCCCACTTGACGTACTGCTTGAGGGAGCCGGCGGAGCGGTTCAGGAGCTTCTCGTCCTGGGTGCCAAGGTTGATCAGGTAGACGCCGTGGAAGAAGACGGGCACGGGCATGCGCTCGTGCTCCTTGTGGAAGGCGGCGACGGCCTCATCGCCGAGGTTGGGAGGGCGCCACTGCTGGGGCGCGGAGATGAAGAGCTGGATGGCCTCGGCGCCGATGTCCTCCGCGCGGGAGAAGACGTTCTGGGGGCCGCCGGACGAGGAGATGTGGGCTCCGACTCGCATGGGCGGGAGTGTACGCGGGCACCGTCGAGGGCGCAGGCGTGGTAGGGTAGGGGGGTACCCCTCATTGGGAGGAAACATGCTCCCGGAGACGCAGCAACAGGCGAGCCACCGGCTCAAGATCATCGCCGGGCAGATCGAAGCGCTGCAGAAGCAGGTCGAGGAAGACCGCTACTGCCTCGACCTGCTCGACCTGTCGCTCTCGGTCCAGCGGGCTCTGCGCAGCCTCGATGCGCTCGTGCTCGAAGGGCACCTGCGCACGCACGTCATCGAGCAGGTGACGAACGGGGAGTCCGAGCGGGCCGTGCGCGAGCTTCTGCGCGTCTACAAGATCCAGGGCCCCGCCGACAGGGCGGGCGACTCAACCACAACAGCACACGGAGGACACGATGCCTGAAACAGTCGAACTCAAAGTCGGTGGCATGACCTGCGACCACTGCGTTCACGCGGTAACAGAGGCGATCAGCGGTGTGGCCGGCGTGACGGGAGCGGAGGTCGATCTCGACGCCGGCGCGGCCACCGTCAGGGGTGAGGCCGTCGACCTGGATGCCGTGGTGGCGGCGATCGTCGAAGAGGGATACGAGGCCGCGCCGCAAGCTGCTTCATGACCACTCCGGAGCGCGCCGTCACCCTGCGAATCGGGGGGATGACGTGCGCCTCGTGCGTGCGGCGCGTGGAACGCGCGCTCAACCGGGTCGAGGGGGTGGATGAGGCGAGCGTGAATTTCGCCTCGTCCACGGCGCGGGTGTCGCTCGGCGGAGCCATAGCGCCGGACGAGCTTGTGGCAGCCGTCGAGCGGGCCGGCTACGACGCGGCGGAGTTCGAGGCAGGGGCGGAGGCGGCGGATGAGGGGGCGCAGGCGCGACTCGCTCTGCTCGCCCTGGGAGGCGTGCTCGCCGTTCCGGTGATCATCGCGAGCATGGCCATGGATATCGCCAACCTGCCCTTGTTCGGGAGCGAGCGCGTCACGGGGTGGCTGCTGCTGGGCGGGGCGGGCACCGTGCAGGGGCTGCTGGGGTGGCGTTTTTACCGGGCCTCGTTGCCGGCCCTGCGGGCGCTCACTCCGAACATGGACGTGCTCGTGGCGCTCGGCACGACGGTCGCGTTCGCCTTCAGCGCATGGGTTGTGCTCGCGAACCGGAGCGAGGCGATGTTCTTCGATGTGAGCGCGGCGGTGCTGCTCTTCGTCAGTATGGGGCGCTACTTCGAGGACCGGGCGCGGGCCACCTCCGGCGGCGCCATCCGCGCGCTCCTGGGCCTGGCTGCCAAGTCCGTGAACGTCCTGCGCGAGGGCCGCGAGGAGGCCGTGCCGCTCGAGACGGTCGCCGTGGGGGACGTGTTCCGCGTGCGGCCGGGCGAGCGCGTCGCCCTCGACGGGGTGATACGGGCGGGCCGCAGCGCGCTCGACGAGTCGCTGCTGACGGGCGAGTCGATGCCGGTCGAGCGGGGGCCGGGAGGGGTGGTCGTGGGGGGTGCGCTCAATCAACACGGCGTGGTCGAGGTTGCGGCGACGGCGGTGGGGGAGGACACGGTCCTGCGGCGGATGGCCGCGCTGGTGGTCGAGGCGCAGGGGTCGCGAGCGCGCGTCGAGCGGGTGGTGGACGCGGTCGCGGCGGTGTTCGTGCCGGTCGTGCTGGTGTTGGCGCTGGGAACGTTCCTCGGATGGGGATTGCTGGAAGACTCGTACGTGGGTGCGATGGTGAACGCGGTCGCCGTGCTCGTCATCGCCTGTCCCTGCGCCCTCGGCCTGGCGACGCCGACGGCGATCATCGCGGGCACGGGCATGGGCGCGGAGCGGGGCATCCTCATCCGCAACGCGGAGGCGCTGGAGACGGCGGCGGGTATCGACGCCGTCGTGCTCGACAAGACGGGCACGCTGACCGAGGGCCGGCCTGAGTTGGTCGAGATCGCACCAGGGCGGGGTTTTAGCGAGGACGAGGCGCTGGCACTCGCGGCGGCGGTCGAGGCGCTGAGCGAGCATCCGCTGAGCGCGGCTGTGGTCGAGGCGGCAGAGGGGCGGGGGCTCGCGATCGCGGCAGCAGACGGGTTCGAGGCGCTGCCGGGAGCGGGGCTGGTCGCCGAGGTGGGTGGGCGAAGCGTCCTGATTGGGGCGCGCAGGCTGTTCGAGGAGCGTGGTATCGCGCTCGACGCCGAGACGGATGCCGCGCTCGCCCGGTTCGAGGGGGAGGGGCGCACGACCGCACTGATGGCGGTCGACGGGGAGTACGCAGCGGCGCTCGCCTTCGCCGACCCGCTCAAGGCGAACGCCGCGCGGGCGGTGGCGGCGCTGCGGTCGCTGGGGGTGCGCACGATCATGGCGAGCGGCGACAACGAGCGGAGCGCGCTCGCGGCCGCCCGCGCGCTCGGGATCGAGGAGGTCCACGCGGGTCTGCGTCCCGAGGAGAAGCTGGCGCTCGTGCGCGACCTCCAGGCCGAGGGTCTGCGTGTCGCCGTGGCCGGGGACGGCATCAACGACGCCGCCGCGCTGGCGCAGGCCGACGTCAGCGTCGCCATGAGCACCGGCGCCGACGCCGCCATCGAAGCGAGCGACATCACGCTCCTGCACGGCGACATCGCGAAGATCGCCGAGGCGATCCTGCTGAGCCGCGCGACGCTGCGGACGATCCGCCAGAACCTCGGGTGGGCCTTCGGCTACAACGTCATCGCCATCCCCATCGCGATGGTGGGGCTCCTCAACCCGATCGTGGCGGGCGGGGCGATGGCGCTGAGTTCGGTGAGCGTGATGGCGAACAGCCTGCGTCTGCGCACGCAGCGCCGGCGCATCGTCGAGGCCAGCGGCGGCGTCTACGCCGGTCCCCCCGAGCACTTCTCGGGGCTGAACCGCGGCCCCCTGCTGGCGCTGGCGTCGATCGTGGTCGTGCTATTGGCTCCGTTCATCGTGCTTACTGGCATCGAGCGGTCGTGGTGGGGGTAGGCGGGTGGCTATCGCCTTCCGATTGACAAGGGGTTCGCTGGTGCGGATGGCGGCTGGTGAGTGGCTGACAGGAACAGAGCCGTTCCGTATGGTCCCGCCCGACCGAGGAGGGTGAGATGGCCGAGAGCAACAGGGGAGACACTGTCGCCGTCATGGAGTCTCCGCAGCCCAACATTCTGATTCGCGCCTTGTGGTTCATAGCTGTGGGCTGGTGGCTATCAGGTCTCGCGACCTTTCTCGCGGTACTGCTGCAACTAACCATCATCGGCATCCCCGCCGCGGTGTACGTCATAAACCGCATCCCTCAGGCCACGACGCTGAAGTCTTCTCGGACCGTGACAGTCGCTGAAGGCGAAGGCATTGTCCGGGTAGGGTTCTCCGATCGCCAGCAACGGAGCTGGTGGATACGCGCGATCTACTACGTGCTCGTGGGGTGGTGGGCGGTATCCCTGTGGCTGGTGGTGGCTTGGGTAGCGGGCCTCACCATCCTGCTCCTCCCGCTCTCGTTCTGGATGTATGGTGCCGTCGGCAAAGTGCAGACCCTGCGTCGCTAGCGTGAGCGGGCCGCTATCGCCGTTCACGGGAGTCGGGCTACACTCCCGATCATGAAGCGAGCAGCAACACGTGCGGTGAAGGCGGGTTCGGTCACCATTGGCGGCGGGGCGCCTGTCGTCGTCCAGTCGATGGCGGCGACGAAGACGCAGAATGTCGAGGCGACCATCGACCAGGTCAAGATGATCCACGAGGCCGGGGCGGGACTCGTGCGTGTGGCGGTCGACAGCCGCAAGGACGTCGACTGCCTGGCGCAGGTGCGCGAGGCCGTGCCCGAGGCGAACTTCGTCGTCGACCTGCAGGAGAGCTACCGGCTCGTGACGCAGGTCGCGCCGCACGTCGACAAGGTTCGCTACAACCCCGGCCACCTGTACCACCACGAGAAGTCGAAGCCGGTGCAGGAGAAGGTCGCGTTCATCGCGGAGACGGCGGGCGAGCACGACTGCGCGATCCGCGTGGGTGTGAATTGCGGCTCGGTCGACCCGGCCATGGACGAGAAGTTCAAGGGAGCGGACGAGCCCGGACTCGAAGGCGTCTCGGCGATGGTCGAGAGCGCGCTCGAACACTGCCAGATGCTCGATGACATCGGATTCACGCGGTACGTGGTCTCGATGAAGGACAGCGACCCGCGCAAGGTGATCGCCGGGAACAAGCGCTTCGCGGAGGCGCGGCCGGAGATTCCCCTGCACCTCGGCGTGACCGAGGCGGGCATGCCGCCCGAGGGCGTGATCAAGACGCGCATCGCCTTTGAGCAACTGCTGAGCCAGGGCGTGGGCGACACCATCCGCGTCTCGCTGACGCTGCCGTTCTCGGAGAAGTGGCGCGAGGTGGAGGCGGGGAAGTCGATCCTCGACGACATCGAGGCGGGGCGCTTCCGCTCGGTGCCGGAGTTCATGGAAGGCGGCCTCAACATCATCAGCTGCCCCAGCTGCAGCCGGGTGGAGAACGAGGCGTTCATCGAGCTCGCGCAGGACGTGAAGCAGATGACCGTCTACGCGAAAGACCACGACATAACAATCGCGGTCATGGGCTGTCGCGTGAACGGTCCCGGCGAGACCGACGACGCGGATCTGGGCCTCTGGTGCGCTCCCACGTTCGTGAACCTGAAGCGTGGCGAGGAAGACCTCGGCGCCTACCCCTACGACGAGGTGCTCGGTCGCCTGAAGACCGAGCTGGACACCTTGATCGCGGAGCGCGCGGGGGCGTCGTAGCGGCTGTCTCGAAACTCCGGAGCGAAGCGAAGCGGTCCAGAGCTACTTCTTCGTGGCCAGGACGCCTTCGACGTAGGACCTGAAGGCCCACTTGAACGGGGTGAAGTCCATGTCCTGCATCATCAGGGGAGCGTTCTCGCGGTTGATTTCGCGTTCTTCGCCGCATCTCCGGCAGGCCAAGCTCTGAACCGGCTCTTTCATAATCGGCCAGACGTGTTTACATGCACTCGCCACTGCGACCCTCCCGGGACGGACGCCCCTTGTAGAGAGTTGGTGGAGACGCGGGAGAATCGAACTCCCGGTCCAGTGAAAGTCGGCACCGAGTTGTCCTACAGGCTTTCCCACCAGTTGGGGTCTCGTTCCGCCGCTTTGCAGGTGGGGGCCAAATACGGTGGAACCAGCCGATGAATCTTAGGTGAGCTGTATCGGCGTCAACTCACAGCGCCCCGGCTTCTATGGCGCTCCACCGCACTCCGTCGGGGAGGGAGCAATCGGTGGAACGTCTCACGGGCTAAGCCGCGAGAGCGAGTTCGCGATCTTCGGCGCTTACTCAAGTGGCCGCCTGATTAACGAGGGTGACGACCAACCTCGGCCTGCTACCCGAAACCTAAGCCCTCCTGTCGATACCTTTCGTCCCCAATTGCATCCAGCGTAGCACACGTGTTCCGCTGCACAACCGGGAGCGACGCTAAAAGATGCTGGCGTCGCCTGCCTCTTCGGTTTCCCCAACAGCCTGCTCGGTTGTGACGAGCCCCCTGGCGTGGATGAGGCGCCGCCCGGCAGCCTCGAAGGGTGCGCCGTCTGCCTCCGTGCCCAGCGCCCGCTGCACGAGGGTGAAGAGCGTCTCGCCGGTGACGAGCGCGTAGCCGTAGTTCTCGCAGGCGATGCGCAACGCGTCGGTGAATTGGCTCCGACGCGCCGTCGGGCTGATGGTGCGCTTCCCGTTCACGACGATGATGCCCTTGAGCTGTTCCCCTTCGTCGAGCAGGCGCCGCTCGAGCCGCCGCTGCAGGCGCACGTACGGCCACTCGGCGACCTCCTCGCGGGCGCTCTCGACTTCCACGAGGGCGGTGCGGTCTCCCTCGCTGACGGCGAGGGGCTCGCCCACCGGGGTCGTTGCGCCCAGCCCGAGCAGGGCCAGCGCCTCCCGCACGGCAGTGGTGAAGTCGGGACCAGTGGCCCACAGCAGCCGCCGGTGTGCGGTCAGCGTGTCGAGCCGCTCGCGCACGGCTGCCGAGCTGGCGACGGCCGCCTCTTCTGCCTGCGCGGCCTCCTCGAGTTCCGCCTCGATCTGCTCCGAGCCTGGAAGGGCTTGGCTGCGCGTCCACGAGGGTGCGTCTTCCGCCGTGACGCCCGAGGCCACTTCGATCATGGCGTCGACGATCGCCTGGGTCAGCTTCACGCGGCTCTGGCCGGTCACGTTCGCGAACACGGGCGTCACCACGACGCGGCCGGCCAGCACGGGGAACTCGGCGGCGATGGGCACGTTCGCCCCGCCGGTCGCGATCACGTGTCCTTCCCGGTCGGCCGTCGCGATGGCTGGGTGCAGCGCGGCCCGGTAGGTGATGTGCCGGCGGTACTCGCGCAGCACGGCGCTGAGGGGGTGCCGGTCGTCGGCGATGCGGACGGTCTTGCCCTCGGCCGCGCGCAAGTGGGGCGGGTTCCAGCCGCCGCCCTTTGGCGCCGGCAGCCAGCTATAGCGATCGAATCCCTCGAACCCGACGACCCCGGGGAGGGCCGCGTTCGGCCGCCCGATGACGAAGAGCGTGCCGCCCTGGTCGAGGAGTCGCTGCGCCTCCTCCGCGCGCCGCAACAGCTGGTCGGCAGCGGAGACCTGCGTCGCCGTTGTCGAACCGTTCACCACGGGCCGCCCGTCCTGCGCGTTGAAGGGGCGTTCGCCTTCCAGCAGCTGCCGGACCGCTGTCGTGATCGCCTCCGGATCGATGAGCGCCGCGTCGTAGTCCGTGAGGCTGGGGGCATTCAGGACCGTGTGGTTGTCCACGATGGGATTCGGCAGGGAGTACCCGATTGTCATGATGCGCATGGTTACTGCTCCGTTGGCATGAGGGCGGTGAGGTGGGTAAGGAGGTCCTCGCGGAGCTCCTCACGGTCGAGAGCGGCGGCCACGGCGGCGGCGATCGCCCCCGCTGGCCGGCCCGCGTCGTAGCGATGACCTTCGAAGCGGCAGGCGTAGACGGCTTCGCCCGCCGCGATCTGCCCCGCAAGCGCGTCGGTGAACTGGAGCTCGCCGCCGGCGCCGGGTTCGAGCTTGTCGATCTGCTCGAAGATCGAGGGCCCGAGCACGTAGCGTCCCACCACGCCGAGGTCGGAGGGCGCCTCGCTCGCCGCCGGCTTCTCCACGATGCCGCGCAGGCGGGCGGGGTTGCCCGGGCCGGCGGGGTCGACGATGCCGTACTGGGGAATCTGCTCCCGCGAGACCTGCTGCACGGCGATCACGGCGGCCGCTCCACAGCTCTTGTAAGCCTGCACGAGCTGGGCGGTGCAGGGCGTGGCTCCGAGGATGATGTCGTCCGGAAAGAGCAGGGCGAAGGGCTCGCCTTCGAGGTAGGGCTGGGCCTGCTGGACGGCATGGCCGGTACCCAGCGGCTCGCGCTGTTCGACGAAGGTGAACCGCGCCAGACGCTCCGGCGCCAGCACGCGCTCAACCACGGCGGTATTGCCGCGTTCGCGTGCCACCGCCTCGATGCGTGAGCCCCCGCCGAAGTGCTCGCGAATGGCCACCCGGTCGGGCGCGAGCACGATCACGATGTGCTCGATGCCGGCTGCTACCGCTTCCTCTACCGCGTACTGGATGATGGGCCGGTCGACGACCGGCAGCATCTCCTTGGGAACGGATTTGGTGGCCGGCAGCATGCGCGTGCCGAGCCCGGCCGCGAGGATGACCGCTCGTCGCACGGACGCCATAACGGGCATGGTAGAGCGCGGCGCGGTTGCGATATACTGCGCCAGAACGGGGGTGCTATGATCCCCTGAACGCCTGACGGGGAGCAGCTTGAGAAAACGACGCTCGAAGGTTCCGCCTAAGCCACCGCCGCCACAGCCGCGCATCAACGAGCGCATCCGCGTTCCCGAGGTGCGAGTCATCGACGAGGAGGGTGAGCAGGTGGGCGTGCTCAGCACCGCCGAAGCGATAGCCATGGCGCGTGAGCGCGATGTCGATCTCGTTGAGGTCTCTGGCCAGGCTTCGCCGCCCGTCGCTCGTCTCATGGACTTTGGCCGCTTCAAGTACGAGCAGTCGAAGAAAGAGAACGAAGCCCGCAAGCACCAGGTGAAGACGCGGCTGCGCGAGGTGCGCATGAAGCCGAAGATCGACGTGCACGACATCGACTTCAAGACGCGCACCGTCGAGAAGCTCCTGCGCCAGGGCGACAAGGTGAAGGTGACAGTGATGTTCCGCGGTCGCGAGATCACCCATCCGCAGATCGGCAAGAACCTCCTCGATCGTATCTTCGGGAACCTCGAAAATGTAGCGACGAAGGAGAAGGACGCAGCGCTCGAAGGCCGACACATGTCCATGATCCTGACTGCTGACAAGCGCGGGATCGCGGCTCGGGACCGAGCCGCCGAGCTTGAGGCGGAAGCCCAAAACGGCGCCGCCCAGCCGGAGGAAGAGGCCGCGAGCGAAAGCGGAGAACCGGTGACCGCGGGCGCGTCCGGGGACTAACGAGTGCCAAAGATCAAGACGCACAAGGGCGCTGCCTCACGCTTTCGCGTAACGGGCGGCGGGAAGATCATGCGAATGTACGGAAGCCGCAACAACTTCCGCCGGAAGAAGCGCAAGCCCGTCCGGGTGAAGTTCGGCCGAACCGTTCCCGTTTCCGCGTCGCAGTCGCGGACCATCGGGAAGATGCTCGCAAAGTAACCCGCTCGCCTGGCCGGTAGTCCAGGTTCACGAAGGAGCCCATCTCATGAGCCGAGTGAAGCGCGGTGTCACCACGCACCGCCGGCACAAGAAGATCCTGTCGCTGGCGAAGGGCCACCACGGCCAGCGCCATCGCGTGTTTCGCCGCGCCAATGAGAGCGTCATGCACGCCCTCCGCTACAGCTACGAGGACCGCCGCGCGCGCAAGGGCGACTTCCGCCGGCTCTGGATCGTCCGCATCAACGCGGCTGCTCGCCGCGAGGGGCTCAGCTACTCGCGCCTGATGAACGGTCTCCGCAAGGCCGGGGTCGCACTCGACCGGAAGATGCTCGCGCATCTCGCCGTCACCCGTCCCGACGCCTTCGCCCAGGTTGCCGAGCGCGCCAAGGCAGCCAGCGCCGCCTAGCCTTCGGGTTCAGTTGACTTCCGACAGCCTGATCACCATCTGCTGAAGCACGATCAGCACGAGGATGGCCGCGAGCGGGCTCAGGTCGATCATGCCCGTGGTCGGCAGCACGCGCCGGATCGGGTCGATCACCGGCTCCGTGATGCGGAACAGCACCTGGTAGACGGTGCTTCCCTGGTCGATGGGCAGGAAGCCGATCAGGGCGCGCGCCACCACCGACCACGTCAGGATCGTGAGAAACGTAAGGGTGAACTGCGCGACGTAGGGGTTCACGACCCGAAAAGCCTCAGCCTCAAGGATACAGCAGGGGCGCCCGAGTCTCGCGTAAAGCCCGGCGATGGCGAATACTTTCTCGATGGAAGACCTGCCCGCACTCCGCACCCCACGGCTCCTCCTCCGCCCCTATCGCAGCGATGATGTCGATGACGTGCTCGCCTACGCCACCGACCCCGAGTGGGGACGCTACCTCCCCCTGCCCGACCCCTACACCCGTCGCACCGCCGAGGAGTTTGTGGCCCGGTGCATCCTCGTCGATGGCGAGACGCGCTTCGAGTGGGCGATTGTCCACGAGGGGCGTGTCTCCGGTGGTATCAGCCTGCGCGTGTACGGTTCCGGCTCGGCGGAGATGGGGTACAGCATCGCCCGCCCACTCTGGGGCCGGGGCCTCACGACGGAGGCCGCCACGGCCTTGATCGCGCACGGCTTCGAGAAGCTTGGACTGGCGCGCGTCCAGGCCGCTGCCGACATCCGAAACGAGGGCTCGTGGCGGGTCATGGAGAAGCTGGGCATGGAGCGCGAGGGTGTGATGCGCAGCAACCGCCTCGTCCGCGACACGCGCGTCGACGACGTGTTCTACGCCATCCTGCGGGAGGGGTGGTCGCCACCCGCGTAGTCCCGCCAGGCGCCAAGGCGCCTGTTCTCTACGCCCATTCTTGCGAGGCCGCCAACCTTCGCAGGCCTCAGGAAGAGAACTCGTAGAGGCGGGCGGGACGGTGCGCGCCTTCTTTCCGCGTCTCGTTCGTCGCCCGCACGATGCCGAGCCCCACCATCCGCCGCCGGAAGTTTCGCTTGTCGAGCGGCTCCTCGAGGATCGCCTCGTACACGTCCTGCAGGTCCCGCAGCGTGAAGCGCCGGGGCAGGAAGCTGTAGGCGACGTTCGTGTAGGCGAGCTTGTTCCGCAGCCGCTCGCGCGCGTATTCGAGGATGCGCTCGTTCTCGAATGCGAGGTCGCCGAGTTCGCGCAGGGCGTGCCAGGCGGGACGCCACTCGAGCTCGCGGCGGAGGCGCGCCTGCGCCGCCGGCAGCAGCGCGAAGTAGGCGATGACGATGCCCGCGTTCCCTTCATCCGTTGCGTCGAAGCTGTAGAGCTGTTCGAGGAACACGTCGGTCAGGCCGGTCTCGTCCTGGAGCTTGCGGCTGGCCGCCCCGTCGAGCGTCTCGTTCGGCTGGAGCAGGCCGCCGGGCAACGCCCACTCGCCCTGGCAGGGCTCCGCCGCGCGCTCGATCAGGAGGACCGAGAGGCGTCCCTCCAGCACGGTGAAGATGACCACGACAACCGCCGGCGCCATCCTCCAAGTGTAGGACGTGCGCCCCAAGGCGGGGCGAACAATCCCGCAGGATGGGGCGCAAGCGATCCCGTGACTACAATGCCTGTGGAGGGGTCGCATAGTGGCCTAGTGCGGGCGCCTGCTAAGCGCTTACCGGTGGAAACGTCGGTCGAGGGTTCGAATCCCTCCCCCTCCGCCACCGCCACCGCCACCGCAACCTCAACCTCGGGAGCATCATGACGGAGCGCTACTTCCTCTGGACGGTCGGCTGTCAGATGAACGTCGCGGACAGCGAGAAGCTGGCTGCCGGCTTCACGCGCCTCGGCATGGAAGCGGTCCCCGAGGCCGGCAGCGCCGACATCGTCGTGATCAACACCTGCAGCGTGCGCCAGCACGCCGAGGACCGCGCCTACTCCCAGCTCGGACGCATCCGCCTCATCAAGGAGGAGCGCCCCGACCTCAAGGTGGTTGTCATGGGCTGCATGGTTGGCCCCAAGACGCGCGACCTCGAAAAGCGCTTCCCCTTCGTCGACGTGTTCGCCCGGCCCCAGCAGTTCCAGCCCATCATGGAGCTGGTCGAGGAGCCCTTGGAGGACCTCGGCGGCGAGTTCTGGCCGTCCACGTTCGCCGTCCCCGAGGGCCCGACCGCCTACGTTCCCGTTGTCCACGGCTGCGACAAGTTCTGCACCTACTGCATCGTCCCCTACCGTCGCGGCCGCGAACGCAGCCGCCCCGTCGACGACATCGTGCGCGAGGTCGCCTACCTCGCCGCCAACGATGTGCGCGAGGTGACCCTCCTCGGCCAGACCGTCGAGGCCTACGGTCACGACCTCGACGCCCAACCCGATCTCGGCGACCTGATGCGAGAGCTGTCCGCCATCGAGCGGCTCGCGCGCATCCGCTTCCTCACCTCCTACCCCAGGGACATGACCGCCCGCATCCTTGAGGCGGTGGCGGGGCTGCCGAAGGTAATGGAGTGCTTCTCCCTGCCCGTGCAGGCCGGCAGCGACGCCGTCCTGGACTCGATGCGCCGCGGCTACACCAAGGCCGAGTACCTCGCGAAAGTCGCCGAGGTGCGCGCGCTCATGCCCGACGCCGGCATCACCACCGACGTCATCGTCGGCTACCCCGGTGAGACCGAGGCCGACTTCGGGGAGACCCTGGAGCTACTCAAGGATTTGCGCTTCGATAAGGTTCACACGGCCGCCTACTCGCCCCGCCCGGGCACGATCGCCTTCCGCAAGATGCCCGACGACATCCCCGCCGAGGTCAAGTCCGAGCGCCTCCAGCGCGTCAACGCCGTCGAAGAGCAGATCTCCCGCGAACTCAACGAAGCCTACCTCGGCACCACCCAGACCATCCTCATCGAAGGGGTCAACAAGAAAGACCAGCCCTACGGGCGCACCCGCACCGGCAAACTCGCCCACGTCGACGCCCCCGCCCGCACCGGCGCCCTCGTCGACGTCCGCATCGACCACGCCGGCCCGTTCGCCCTCCGCGGCTCTGCGGTCGATGCGGTGGCGGTGGTCAGCTAGCTGAGCCGCTCAACCTCTGGAAACGAGTCGAACGCCCGATCAAAGCTGAGGATGCGGGTCACCCCCGCCCGTCTCATGACGGCAAGGTGGATGGCATCGCGCGCGGACAGGCCGGGCGCGGAGTCGAGGAGGTCCTTGGCCTCCAGCACGGCGTCCCGTTCGAACACAAGGATGGAAGACACAAGGTAGTCGAGGGCCTCAAATGCAGCGTCGACAACTTCCAGACGCTGAGTGGCGTGATACCGATGGAGTATCTCCTGGTAGACCTCGACATCGGTTACGAACTGCTCATCAGCGGCTGTCAAGATAGGCAGGAGTCCCATCACGGTGGTCTTGTTGGGATGGTCGCCGCCCACCAGATACATAGGGACGTTGGCGTCGACGAAGATCACCACCTCACCCAGCGGCCAGCCTCGGTCTCCCTCAGCATGTCTTCAATGTCGGCCGTTGGGAATGAGTATTGAGAAGCCTCCACCAGGGCGCGGAACTTCCGCTCCATGTCCTCGTCGACCGTCACCCTCGGGTCACGCGCCTCAAGGGCATCGATGAGCGTCCTGCGAATCCACTCCACCACGCCAAGGTCTGCCGCCGTAGCCAGCGCATCGATGGCCTCGCTATCACCCGCCAGGAGGATCCCCAGCGGGTCGGGAGCAGGCGCCTTCTGCTCTGAAACCTTCGTCGATGCCATGCTTCGATTGTAGCGCACAAGCGCCGGTGCGTGTTGCTACGCCCTGTCGAACTCCAGCCAGAGCTCGCGGAAGCCGCGAAGGACGTGGTTGGGGCCGTGGCGGAAGTCGTTCTTGCCCGGGCTGTAGCGGATGTTCGTGAGCCGTGTCAGCAGCCGCTCGAAGGCGATACGCCCCTCCATCCGCGCCAGCGGCGCCCCGATGCAGTAATGCACCCCCGCCCCGAAGCCGACGTGCCGCTTCGCTTCCTCGCGGTGGATGTCGAAGGTGTCGGGGTCGTCCCAATGGGAGGAGTCGCGGTTGGCAGCCGCGTAGAAGATGGAGATGCGCGAGCCCTCGGGCACAGACACGCCCCCGATCTCGGTATCGACAACCGCCCGCCGCGACAGCTGCTGCACGGGCGACTCGATGCGCAACGCCTCCTCGACGAAGTTGGGGATGAGCGAGTGGTCCGCGCGTAGCTCGGCCAGCAGGTCCGGGTGCTCCAGCAACAGCCACATGCCGCTGTCGACCATGTTCAGGGTTGTCTCCGTGCCGCCCATCAGGAGCGTCACGAGCATGCCCTGCAGCTCCCGCTCGTGGAGCGGGCGCCCGCCGAAGCCCTTCATCGATCCCGTCACGAGGTCTGTGAGCATGTCGTCACGGGGGTTGCCACGGCGTTCCTCGGCCAGGTCCAACAGGTAGTGGCGGAACGCCTCGCCGCTCGCCATGAGCTCCCCCAGCCGCTCGCGCTCGACCAGACCGAAGGCCGCGCCCATCGCTTCGATCGTGTCGTTCACCCAGCTCGTGACCCGGGGAATGTCCTCATCGACGATGCCCATCAGCTCGACGAACACGAGCACCGTCATCGGCGTCGAGAACTGGCTGGCTAGCTCGACTTCGCTGTCATCGATGAACCGATCGATGAGTCCGTCGATGACGCGGTAGACCTGCGGCTCGAACGAATCGATGCCGCGCTTCGAGAGCCAGGGGCCGGCGAGGCGGCGGTAGTGCGTGTGCTCCGGCGGATCGCTGCCCGGCAGCGCGCCCGTTTCGCGCGCGACCTGCATCTGCTCGGGAGCGATCGCGTGCGGATCGAGCCCCGGGAGGTTCGAGAAGAGGTCGGACCGCTTCAGCACGAACTGCACGTCCTCCCAGCGGGTCACGATCCAGGCGCCTGCCGACTCGAGGTAGTAGACGCCCTGCTCGCGCATGCGCTCGTACATCGGGTAGGGGCACTCGATGACGTCCGCCTGGTAGGGGTTGAGCTCTGTAGGTGCGGTCACGCCGGCGCCTCCGTGAGAGAGAGCGTGTTGCCGTCCGGATCTTTGAACCAGGCGATGCGCACACCGGCGCCGGGCACCGTCCAGATGCCGCGTTCGTCCTGCTCCATGCCGTGGTACCACTCGAAGACCACCCCGCGCTCCGCGAGCCCGTCGACGGTGTCCTCGATGTTCGAGACGCCCCAGCCGAGCACGGCGAACGGCAGCGGTGTGAACTCCCCGACTCTGGAGAGGCGCAACGTGGTGCCGTGTGCATCGAACACCGCCGCGAAGGGATCCTCCGAGAGCAGCGTGAGGCCGAGCGTGCCCTGGTAGAAAGCGCGCGCCTCGTCGAAGCGGGCGGTCCCCACGAGCGCGGTCAGGTCGGATGTTCCCAGCATGGTCGCTCTCCTTGCGGTGGCGTTCGTAGCACGTGGCTGTGAGCACCGTCAACGCGATGCTACGCCCCGGAATTGCCCGCTATGGGGGCCAACGGTACGATGCCGGAGGCTCGTTTCGCGGGTCTGAGAACTCCGAGGGTAACCATGGCCCAGGCTGTTGCCGCGCCCCTTCGACGCGGATTTCTGACAACGCTCCGGCAAGACCGCTGGTGGTTCGAGCCGGCGCTCGTATTCGCCAGCCTTTCGGTCTTCTTCGGTTGGCTCACCATCTCCATCTTCATGGACTTCGGGCCCATCGGGCACTACGAGGTCGAGGGCACCCACCTCCTCACGCCCATCTTCGAGCCCACCTGGCTCACCGCCATCAACGCCAACTGGGAGGGCGCCTGGTACCTCTCCCCGGCGTTCATCGTGCTCATCGGGCCGGTCCCCTTCCGCGCCACCTGCTACTACTACCGGCGCGCCTACTACCGCTCCTACTTCCTCAGCCCGCCCGCCTGCGCCGTGGGCGACGTGGCTCCGAGCTACAAAGGCGAGTCCCGCTTCCCGCTGATCATGCAGAACATGCACCGCTACGTGATGTACGTCGCGCTCGTGTTCGTGCCGCTCCTCTGGATCGGCGCCATCCGCAGCCTCTACGTCCCGGACGAGGGCTGGGGATTCGGGCTCGGGTCCGCCCTCCTCATGCTCAACGCCTTCCTCCTGATGATGTACACCTTCTCCTGCCACTCGCTGCGCCACTTCGTGGGCGGCGGCCTCAACTGCTTCAGCTGCTCCGCCTTCACCCGCGCCCGCAAGCGCGTCTGGGACTACGTGAGCATCTGGAACGAGAACCACCGCTTCTGGGCCTGGTCGAGCCTGCTCGTCATCGTCCTCGTCGATGTCTACATCCGGCTGGTGGCGAACGGGCACATCACGGACCCCAACACCTGGAGTCACTTCTAGACGATGGCTGAGTACGAGCGCCACGACTACGACGTCATCGTCATTGGGGCCGGCGGGGCCGGGCTGCGCGCCGCCATCGAGGCGTCCGCGCAGGGCGCCCGCACCGCCCTCATCTGCAAGTCGCTGCTGGGCAAGGCCCACACCGTCATGGCCGAGGGCGGCATCGCCGCCGCGCTCGGCAACGTCTGGCCCCAGGACAACTGGGAAGTGCACTTCCGCGACACCATGCGCGGCGGCAAGATGCTCAACAACTGGCGCATGGCCCAGCTCCATGCCCAGGAAGCGCCCGACCGCGTGCACGAACTGGAGGAGTGGGGCGCGCTCTTCGACCGCACCGGCGACGGCCGCATCCTCCAGCGCGACTTCGGCGGGCACCGCTACGCGCGCCTCGCCCACGTCGGCGACCGCACGGGCCTCGAGCTCATCCGCACGCTCCAGCAGCACGCCGTCCACAACGGCATCGACGTGTTCATGGAGTGCACCGTCTCGCGCCTGCTCAAGGACGGCGACCGCGTCTCCGGCGCCGTCGCCTACTGGCGCGAGAGCGGCAACCTCGTCGTCTTCAACGCGAAGTCGGTCGTGCTCGCGACTGGCGGCGTCGGCAAGGCCTTCGCCGTCACCTCGAACTCCTGGGAATACACCGGCGATGGCCACGCGCTCGCCTACTGGGCCGGCGCCGAACTCATTGACATGGAGTGCGTGCAGTTCCACCCGACGGGGATGGTCTGGCCCCCGAGCGTGCGCGGCATCCTCGTGACCGAGGGCGTCCGCGGCGACGGCGGCACGCTGCGCAACAGCGACGACGAGCGCTTCATGTTCAACTACATCCCCGATTTCTTCCGGGCCGAAACCGCCGACACGATCGAGGAAGCGGACGCCTGGTACGAGGACAAGGTGAACAACCGCCGCACCCCCGACCTCCTCCCCCGCGACGAGGTGGCGCGCGCCATCAACTCCGAGGTGAAGGCCGGGCGCGGCAGTCCCCACGGCGGCGTCTTCCTTGATATCGCCTCGCGGCGCTCGACGGAGTACATCCGCCGCCGCCTGCCGAGCATGTACCACCAGTTCAAGCAGCTCGCCGACGTCGACATCACCGCGCAGGCGATGGAGGTCGGCCCCACGATGCACTACATCATGGGCGGCATCCGCGTCGACGCCGACAGCGCCGCGACGACCGTGCCCGGGCTCTTCGCCGCGGGCGAGTGCGCGGGCGGCATGCACGGCGCCAACCGCCTCGGCGGCAACTCGCTCTCCGACCTCGTCGTCTTTGGGCGTCGGGCCGGTCTCGGCGCCGCCGAGGACGCGGCCGCCCAGACTGCGGGCCCCGAGCCCGACGACGCGCAGATCGACGAGACGGTCGCCGAGATGCGCGCCCCCTTCGAGCGTGACGACGCCGAGGGTCCCTACGACATTCAGCGCGATCTGCAGGAGTCGATGCACACCCTTGTCGGCATCATCCGCACCGAGTCGGAACTGCTGGAGGCGCGCGAGCGCATCGACGCGCTCAAGCAGCGCGCCGCCGGCGTGGGCGTCTACGGCCACCAGCAGTACAACCCGGGCTGGCACCTGGCGATCGATCTGAAGGCGCTGCTGACCGTCTCCGAGGCGACCGCGAGGGCGGCCAACGTGCGCCAGGAGAGCCGTGGCGGTCACACCCGCGACGACTACCCCGGTCCCAACGACGCCGAGTGGGGCACGAAGAACGTCGTCATCCGCCAGGGCGCGGACGGGGAGATGGAGGTCACCACCTCACCCCTGCCCGAGATGCCCGCCGACCTGCAGCGGCTGTTGGAGGAGTAACCATGAGCGAAACGGCGAAGATGCGCGTGTTCCGTGGCGATGCCGAGAGCGGCGACTGGCAGGACTATGAGGTCGAGATGGAGGAGGGTCAGGTCGTCCTCGACGTGATCCACACCATTCAGGCCACCCAGGCCCCCGACCTCGCCGTCCGCTGGAACTGCAAGGCCGGCAAGTGCGGCTCCTGCAGCGCCGAGATCAACGGTGACCCCCGTCTCATGTGCATGACGCGCATGAACCTCTTCGAGCCCGGCGAGCAGGTCACCGTCGCCCCCATGAAGACCTGGCCCCTCATCCGCGACCTGGTCACGGACGTCTCCTTCAACTACGAGGTGGCGAAGACCATCCCCGCCTTCAAGCCGCGCGCCCCCGAGGCCGATGGCACCTACCGGATGATGCAGGAAGACGTCGAGCGCGGGCAGGAGTTCCGCAAGTGCATCGAGTGCTTCCTCTGCCAGGACGTCTGCCACGTCATCCGCGACCACCCCGAGAACAAGCCCAATTTCGCCGGACCGCGCTTCTTCGTGCGCCTCGCCGAGCTCGAGATGCACCCCCTCGACACCGAGGACCGGCTCGATCTGGCGCGCAAGGATGCGGGCGTGGGCTACTGCAACATCACGAAGTGCTGCACCGAGGTCTGTCCGGAAGAGATCCACATCACGGACAACGCGATCATCCCGCTCAAGGAGCGCGTCGCCGACCGCTACTTCGACCCCATCCGCTGGATCGGCTCGAAGATCTTCGGGCGGTAGGCGCTGCGGCGGTCGTTCATGTGGCGGGAGCCGGTTGATCGGGCCTCCCGTGGTAGTCTGGAACGACGATGGGGAGCGTGGCGATGGGACAGTTCCGCGTCCCGATTGAAATTGCGAACCCGGCGAACGGGCAATTCACGCCGATAGAAGCGCTCGTGGACACGGGCGCCTATTTCACGATGCTACCCGCATCCCTCCTGGAGAGCCTCGGCATGTCTCCGAGCAGGGAGATGGCGTTCAGACTCGCTGATGGCAGCAGCAAGAGGTGGGGCGTCGCCCCCGCGCTCTTCCGCGTCGGCGGGATCGAGGCGTATTCGAACGTTGTCTTTGGCGTCGAAGGCACGTTCCTCCTGGGTGCGGTGACGCTGGAAGAACTCGCGCTCATCGCCGACACGACGCACAAGCGGCTGGTCAGCCCGCCGGAGTTGCTCGCTGTGGGCGTACAGGCCCCCGGCCTCGACGACTAGCGCGGAAGCACTATCGGGCCGCCGGGGCTAGTGCGTCTCGAACGAGTTGTAGGGAGTCGCTAGCGACTCGGCGACGTAAACCTCTAACAGCGTCTGCTCGATCGGGTCCGCTACTTGCACGTACTGAAAGGCCATCTGCGAAACGCGGTCCTTCGCTTTCAGGAAGCGCTCCCGGAATAGCGGGTTCTCCTCCAACTCGGCATCGGTTAGTACGTTGCTAAGCAACCACCACTCTCGCTTGGCGAGTCGGAACGCGAACGTAGCCGAGTAGCGGTCGCTGCTACGGCGCATGTGGTCCCCAAGTCTGTTCCGCAAATTCCGAGTGCGACCCACATAGGCTGGGCTGCCATCTTCGGACAGAAGGTAGATCGCTGGAATCTTGGGTACGAAATTGAATTCGTCGCGCCTACGGGGCTCACAAGCGAGGAGTTGCTGCAGCCGCAGTTCCAGGTTGGCCAACACTGCATGCAGATGCTCGCGACGGTCCTGCTCGTTTGCCATTCGGTTGCCTGATCCTCAGGCTGGCTGCGCTTTGGGCAGCCGTTCGACCGCCGTCAGCGGGTCGCGCTCCGGGTGAACCAGGTAGCGCAGCGTCGGAAGCGTGATGTCGACCGTCGTCAGTGAGGCGGAGATGGGGTGCGCGGCGCGTGCGCCCGGCAGGTTCCATGCCTCAGCGTTGAACGCGTTGATCCGGGGACGGCCTCGCTGGGCGCGGTCGAAGGTGTAGTCCGGGTCGACCTGCAGCAGCAGCGTCTCCTCGACGCCCTCCCGCGCCACGCGCGCGAGGTTGAGCGAGGCCATGTACTGCACGTCCGCGCCTGTGATCGGCTGCGGGTCGATCAGCTCGCCGTCGAGGATGACCTCGCCGTCGAGCGTGACGCTCGTGGCCGCGCGCGCGTAGCCGGGCTGGAACCACACGTCGGCGAGGTCGAGGGGGAAGCCCCAGCGTTCGCGCAGGACGCTTGTCGCCGCCGCCGAGTCGCAGTAGCCGCGCACGAGCAGGCCGCGCGGACGCGCGCCTGCCCGGCACCCGATACGCACCGTCGCCAGCGTGAATTCGCCCACCTCGCTGTCGGGAACGTGCGTCACGTTCACCAGCAGCGTTGGGGGGATGCTGGGGTGCAGGGCGGGCGGCAGGAGTTCGGTGCGGCCCTCGTTGCCGAGTTCGTAGTGGAGCTGCAGGTGCTGCGCTCCCTTCAACTCCCACGGCTCGGTGTCGAGGCTGGTGAGCAGGGGCGCCGCGCCGGCGATGGTGGTGAGGTCGCGCGTTCCGGTCAGCGGCATTTCAGGCGCCACCCGCCGCCGTCGCCCCGGCGGGCTCGGGCGTTTCGTCGGCCTGGGCGAACTGTGGCATCACTTCCTTGGCGAAGAGGCGCATGGAAGCGAGGACGTCCTCCTGCGGCACCATCTCGTGGACGTTCAGGAGGAAGTTGATGCGGTCCACACCCGCCTCCTCCCAGCGACGCACCGCCTGCGCCACCCGGTGGGGGTTGCCGATGGTGAGGCCCTCCGGCACCTTGCCTTCGGGGCCGCTCGTCGACTCCTGCCGCAGCTGGTAGAGCAGCCCCGGCGAGAGGTACGACGGCGTCGGGAACGCCTGCCGCGTCGCCAGCGTCTGCTCGGAGAGGTAGTTGAACGTGCCCGCCATCTGCTGGCCGGTGCGAATCCCCTTCTCACCGTCTTCGTGGCAGTAGAGGAAGCTGACGGTGTTGACCTGCTCGTTCACGAACGAGCCCACGGGGTCGCACGACTGGATGCGCTTGCGGTAGCCGGCGATCTTCTGCGCCTGTTCCCCAACCCCGCCGAAGGAGAGCCCGAGGCTGCCCAGACCGCGCTCGGCCGCGTCGAGCTCGGTGCCTACGCTCGTCACCGCCACCCACATCGGGGGGTGCGGCTTCTGGTAGGGCTTGGGCAGGATCGTGCGCTCCGGCATCGAGAAGGCGCGACCCTGGTGGCTGAACTTCTCCTGCGTCCACATCTTCGGGATGACGCGCACGAACTCGTCCCACGTC
This sequence comes from Tepidiformaceae bacterium, assembly GCA_965262975.1. GTDB lineage: Bacteria > Chloroflexota > Dehalococcoidia > Tepidiformales > Tepidiformaceae > UBA2991. The sequence continues at coordinate 728,623 of OZ253575.1, forward strand.
TTCTTCGTCTCATCCGGGTTCGCGCCGAAGCCGCCAAGCTCGGTCCATGTCGCCGAGCGACCGGTGCCGAACTCCAGCCGTCCGCCCGAGACCAGGTCGAGGACGGCAGCGCGCTCGGCCGAGCGGATCGGGTTGTTCAGCTCGGGCACGCAGGTCACGATGCCGTGCCCCACGCGAAGGTTCTTCGTCTGCATGGCGATGGCCGTCAGGAAGATCTCGGGCGCCGAGCAGTGTGAGTACTCCTCGAGGAAGTGGTGCTCGACCGCCCACGCCTGGTCGAAGCCAAGCTCGTCTGCGAGCCGCGCCTGCTCAAGGCAGTTCTGGTAGACCGTGTATTCGGTCTCGGGGCCCCAGGGTCGGGGGACCGATATCTCGAAGAAGAGGCCGAACTTCATACGTGCTCCCGCTGGCGACCGCGTGGGCGCGGGCCAGAGGCAATCGTGGACACTTTCGGCGTTCTTGTCGAACCCACCGGCGCCCCTCGCGCGCGAACCGTCTATCCTGCGCGCTCATGACGAACTTCGACGGCGTTCGCGCCCTCACGTTCGACCTGTTCGGCACGGTGCTGAACCTCGACGGGAGCCTCGTGCCGCCGCTCGGAAGCTTCTTCGAGGAGCGTGGCATCGACGCCGACGCGGCTGCATTCTGGGCGCAGTGGCGTGCCCGCCAGCGCATCGAGCAGTACCAGGACACGATCCTCATGCTCGGCCACAGCGGCTACCTCGCCACATGCGAGCGCGCCCTCCGCTACACCCTGCGCCTCAACCGGATCGATGTTGGTGACGCCGCCGAGGCCGAAATCATGGGCTTCTGGCAGAACCTCGACCCCTACACCGAGGTCCTGGAGGCGCTCCACTGCCTCTCCGAGCGCTACGACCTCGTCGCCCTCTCCAACGGCAACGCGCACTTCCTCCAGCATCTCGCCGAGAACCGCATCGGCTGGGACTTCGATGCCGTCATCTCCGTGGGCGAGGTGGGCTCGTTCAAGCCCCACCCGGCGGTCTACCGCCACGCCGCGACCAGGCTGGGTCTCGAACCCGGCGAGTGCCTGATGGTCTCCGCCAACTCCTTCGATGTGCTCGGCGCCCGTGCCTGTGGCTACCGAGCTGCTTTCGTGAACCGAGGCGACGTGCCCTACGAAGACTCTCCCCTCCAGCCCGACCTCACCGTCCCCACCTTCACCGAGCTCGCGGAGGCCCTGCTGTGAGCGTTCCCCTTCCCCTCGAAGGCGTACGCATCATCGACCTCACGGGCGTGTGGGCGGGTTCTTTCTCGACGGTGATCCTCGCCGACCTCGGGGCCGAGGTGCTGAAGGCCGAGAACCAGTACATCTGGCAGCCGCTCACGCGCGGGTCCCGAGCCCATCCGACGCCCGAGGAGGTGAAGGCCTACCCCCCCACGATTGCGTTCCCCGGCAATGACCCCGGCGCCCGCTCCTGGAACTACTGCTCTCTCTTCGTCGGCATGTTCCGCAACAAGCGCAGCTTCACCGTCGACCTGCGCCGCCCCGAGGGTCGCGAAATCCTCGGGCGTGTCATCGCCCAGTCCGACGCCGTCATCGAGAACAGCACCGTCGGCACCATGGAGAAGCTCGGCATCACCTACGAGTGGCTGCGTGAACAGCGCGACGACATCATTTTCGTGCGCGCCTCCGGCTACGGCCTCACCGGCGAGTACTCCGACGCGCGCACGCTCGGCATCCATCTGGAAAGCGTCATGGGACACCAGATGCTGCGCGGCTACGAGGGCGCAGACCCCATCATCGGCGTCTTCGCCGCCGACTACCTGAGCGGTACGCAGATCGCGCTCTCGGTGCTCATGGCCCTCTGGCACCGCAACAACACCGGCAAGGGACAGTTCATCGAGCTTGCCCAAGCCGAGAACGCCGCCGCCATGTTCGCCCAGGCTTACCTCGACTACACCCTCACGGGCACCGTCCAGAGGGCCGTTGGGAACCGCTCCATCTACGCCGCCGATGGCGTCGCGCCGTGCGGCGTCTACCCCTGTCTTCCCGACGAGGACGGCGGTGACGGGGACGACCGCTGGATCGCCATCACCGTTACCAGGGATGAGGAGTGGGAGGCGCTCCGCACCGTCATGGGCGACCCCGACTGGGCGGCAAGCCCCGATCTGGCAACGGGCGCGGGCCGTGCCGCCAACCAGGACTTCCTCGACGAGAAACTCGCGGAGTGGACCCGCGGATTCGAGGACGAGGCCCTCTTCCACCTCCTGCAGGTGGCGGGCATCCCCGGCGCTCCGGTCCTGCACTCCTGGCGCGTGCTCTCCGACCCCCATGTGCAGGCCCACGGCCTCTACGAGCCCTGCGAGATCGAGGACGACATCGGTGTCTACTCCTACCCCACACCGCTCTACGGGCTGCCCGCCTCGGAAGGCGGCATCCGCCGTCCCCCCGTCGCCATGGGCCAGGACAACGACTACGTCTACCGTGAGTTGTTGGGCGTGTCCGCCGAAGAGTACGACCGCCTCGTTGCCGAGGGCCACATCGCCACCGACTACCACGAGTCCGTCCGCTGACCCCCGCACTCCACCGATCCCAACCCGGCCGTATACTCCGCCGCCGCGCGGCAGGAGGCCGACATGACCCAGAACCGGCTGTGGCGAAGCGTGATCGGCGCCGATACCGATCGCGCCTGGCTGGGAGATCGCCGGAGCGTCGCCGCGACCTGTCTCTCCGAGGCGCTGGGGACATTCGCGCTCGTCTTCTTCAGCGCCGGGGCGGTGGCTGTGGATGCCGCCAGTGGCGGCGCCGTCACCGGAGTTGGCGCCGGGATCGTGGCCGGGCTGGTGGTCGTGGCGATGGTCTATGCGCTGGGTCATGTCTCCGGGGCGCACATCAACCCCGTGGTCACGCTGGCCTTCCGGGTGGCGGGCCGGATCGGCACCGCGCGAGCGCTCGCCTACGTGGCGGCGCAGGTTGTCGGGTGCATCCTCGCGGGGCTGGCCATCGTCGCCATCGTTGGTGATGCCGGTGACGCGGGAGCGACTGCGCCCCGCATCGGGGGCGCCGACGTGGCTCTGCTCTCCGAGATCATCCTCACGTTTTTCCTCGCGCTCGTGATCCTTGGCGTGGCCACGGATGCCCGCGCGGAGGGTGGTTTCGCGGGGCTTGCGGTCGGCGGCTACGTGGGCCTCGCCATTCTCGCCTGGGGCCCTATTGCGAACGCCTCCATGAATCCCGCTCGCTCACTCGGTCCCGCCATCGCTGGCGGCGAGTGGAGTTCCCATTGGGTCTACTGGGTCGGTCCGATCACGGGATCGGTCCTGGGAGCGCTCGCCTACGGGCTGCTGCGTGCGCGCCGGTCCCCGGAGGCAGACTCGTCATAACGTAGGCCGGTGCTCCCGCCGAAGGGCTATCCTGCACGCACCATGACAGCCGTCGAAACCTACCAATCGTTCATCGACGCCGTCCGCGCCCAGCGCCACGACCTCGGGCTTGACGCCCTCGATGCTGCCCGCTGGAGCAAGCACGCACCTACCTATCGCTTCGACCCGCGCCGCGAGTTCGACGCGAACCTTGCCGAGATCGCGACCCTCGTTCGTCCCGACGACCATGTGGTCGACGTCGGTGGCGGCGCGGGACGGGTGGGGCTACCGTTGGCACTGCGCTGTCGTGCCCTCACCAACGCCGAGCCCGCGCCCGGCATGGGCGACGAATTCCTCGCCTCCGCCCGCGAGGCCGGCATCGATAACGCAACACTCCTGCGCGCCCCCTGGCTCGATGCGGAGGTCGAAGGTGACTTCGTAGTCAGCTGCGATGTCGTCTACTTCGTGCGCGAGATCGACGAATTTGTGCTCAAGCTCGACGCGGCCGCATCGCGCCGAGCGTCCATCTGGATCTGGAGCCCTACGCCGCCCGCTCGCAACGCTGGCCTTTTCGAGCTCGCCCACGGCGTCGAGTTGGCAGGTGGCCCCGGCCACCGCGAGCTGCTTCCCGTCATGTGGGAGGTCGGGCTGCTGCCCGAAGTGCGACTCCTGCCGGAGCCCTTTACATGGCCCGAGCGCGCCGAGTTCCCCTCGAACGAGGAGGAGGCAGTTGCGTTCGCCCTCAACGAGGTCGAGGCGAGCCACGTGGCCGGCGCGGAGGGGCGCGTCGCCGACCACCTCGACGAGCTGTTCACGCAGGAAGGGGGACGCTGGCTTCCGAACTGGCGTCCACCGCTGCAGGGCCTCCTGATCACGTGGGAGACCGGACGTGCTAGCTCCTGACGACCTGGTCCTCTGCCTTGGCGCCGTCGGGACGGCGACCTTCGCCGAGCGTGTGCGGGCCGCCAGCGCGAACGGCTACGCGGGCATCTCGATGTGGATGTCGCACTACGACGAGGCCCGGGCGGAGGGCCTCTCCCACGGCGAGATGCGCGCCATCCTCGATCGCGAGGGCGTTGTCCTCGCGATGCTGGAGTACATCACCGCCTGGGCGAAGGGCCCGGCGGAGCGCGATGCCATTGTCGAGGAGACCGCACGCATCTGCGGTATTGCGGAGGAGCTGGGCTCGGATACGGTCCTGGCTGTGACCATGGAGCCGGCCATCGACCCCGTCGAGGCCACCGCCGGTCTCGCCATCGCCTGCGATGTCGCGACCCGGTACGGACAGCGCCTCGGTGTCGAGTTCCTGCCCTGGACGGGTATCCCCAACCTCGCTGCCGCCTGGCCCCTCGTCCACGATGCCGACCGCCCGAATGCGGGTCTCGTCATTGACGCCTGGCACTGGTTCCGCTCTGGCCCCGACCCGGATCTGCTGCGTTCGATTCCCGGCGAGAAGGTGATCCACGTGCAGATCAGTGACGCGCCCGCGGAGCCCCACGCCAACGTGGTCGAGGAGACAATTGGACTCCGCCTCCTTCCAGGCGAGGGCGCTATCGACCTCGCCGAGCTGTTGGGCATCCTCGACCAGACCGGCCGGCAAGGCCCGACCGCCGTCGAGGTCTTCAGCGATTGGCTCCGCAGCCACCCGCCCGTCGAGGGTGCGCGCATCGCCGCCGAGGCCGCCCGCTCCGTGCTCGCTTCCTCGCGGTGAACGGCGGTGACCTGCTTGGCAACCTCCCAGGCGACCTTCCCGAGGAGCTGATCGAGACCCTCGTGGAGAGCGGCGCCGTCCGCATCGAACGCATCGTCTCCACCGGTCACGCTTCCCCCGAGGGCTTCTGGTACGACCAGCCCGAACGCGAATTCGTGTTGGTCGTGCAGGGCCGTGCGCGGCTCGAGTTCGAGGATGGCGACTCGGTGGAGGTGGAGGCGGGTGGCTGGCTCGACATCCCGGCCCACCGGCGCCACCGGGTGGCCTGGACCGCTCCCGACGAGGTGACTGTGTGGCTTGCGGTCCACTTCTGACGGGCGCCTTTACACGGCGACTGGCGCGTTAATCGATGACCTGTAACGCTGGATAGGCAGCACCTGCTGCCGCCAAATCCCCTTCGGGGGAGCGGGGGACCCGCCACATTCAGGGGCGTACCGCTCACGCGGACGGCACCTCCAGTCGTAGCCCGACAGCTAACCCCGCCGGCGTAGGAGGGACCTCACGTGGGGGTCTCTCGACCGCTTCAGCTCGATTCGCAGCGAAGCGCCCAGACCCGATACGGCTGTATGCAGTCGTGCGACCCCGACGACGACGCCTGGCGATGCTCCCGTGGCGGGAGCGCCGCCGCTATTGCTCATACGGAGGTGTATCTGTGATTGAGCATGAAATGGCCCGGTCGGTCCTTCTGGGGCGCCTCATCGAGGCAAATTCGCCGGAGGTCCGCTTCCGCAAGGAATGGCAGGCCCTGCGCGCCAACGAGGCGCGCATCCGCGAGACCGAGGCGGAACAGCATCCCGTCGACCTCTTCCTTCAGGGGAAGGAGCTCGAGCGGGCGGCCTAACCGCCTTCATTGCGCGGAACCTCGCCTTCGGGTGAGGCTCCGGTCTGGGTACGAACGCGAGGCGGGGGCTCCGGCCCCCGCCTTTCGTGATCCCGGACGGGACATCCGTTCTATACTCTTTTGGCAGCGCTCGACGTTGGCGATTCGGGAGGGACGGTGCTCTACGGGAAATGGCGCCCACGCGGCTTCGAGGAGGTGGTCGGACAGGACCACGTCGTTTCGACGCTCCGCAACGCCCTCGCCACCGGCAAGGTGGCCCACGCCTATCTCTTCGCCGGTCCCCGTGGCACCGGCAAGACCACCACTGCTCGCATCCTCGCCAAGGCGGTGAACTGCCACGATCTCACCGACGGCGAACCCTGCAACACCTGCCGTTCCTGCGAGGCCATCAACCGTGGCGCCGCCCTCGACCTGATCGAGATGGACGCGGCCAGCAATCGCGGCATCGACGACGTGCGCGAGCTGCGCGACAAGATTGCCTTCGCCCCCAGCGACCTCGACCGCAAGGTGTACCTCCTCGACGAGGTGCACATGCTCACCACGGGCGCCTTCAACGCCCTGCTCAAGACGCTTGAGGAGCCGCCGCCCCACGCCATCTTCATCCTCGCTACGACCGAACTGCACGAGATACCCGCGACGATCACCTCGCGCTGCCAGCGCTTTGACTTCCGTCGCGTGCCGATCGAGGCGATGGTTGCGCGGCTGCGCTTCATCGCCGAGCAGGAGGGCTTCAACGTCCCCGAGGAGGGACTGCTGGCCATGGCCCGGGAAGCCCGCGGCGCCCTGCGAGACGCCATTACCCTGCTCGAACAGATCGCCTCGATGTACGGGACATCCCCCAGCACGGACGACGTGCTCGAAGCCCTCGGGCTCGTACGCGACGAGCGCACGGAGAAGCTGGCGGGAGCCCTTGCCGACCGGGACCTCGGGGCGGCCCTTGAGATCGCCCGCGAAGTTGCGAGCGATGGCCTCGATATCGCCCGTTTCACCCGCGAGACCATCGACACCCTCCGCGAGCGCCTGCTCACGGCTGCCCGCGACCGTACGCCCGAGGTCGGCGTGCTCACCAGCGCCGTCGCCGAGCTCGCGGGCGCCGACTTCCGGCGCGATCCCGGCAGCCCCGTCCCCCTCGAGGTCGCCTGCGCGGCCGCCGTCCTTGGCCCTGCGCAGGTGGCTGCCGCTCCAGCGGCGGATGCGGGGGCGAACGGGCAGTCGACGCGGTCGGGCCGGCGTCCTCCCCAGCGCAGGCCGCAGGGCCGCCGCCGCGACCCAGCCGAGGAGACTCGCGAGGAGCGCTTCCTGAGGGAACTGTACGAGCGCTGCAGGATGACGCAGCCCGGTCTCGCCGCGTGGCTGAACGGCTCCTGTGAGGTGCTGGCGATGGAAGGCGACGAGCTGAAGCTCGGCTTCTACCACCCCATCCACATGCAGAAGATCGCGAACGATGGGCGCACGCTGGTGGAACAGAAGGCGGAGGAGCTGCTGAAGCGCCCGGTCACGCTCTCGGTCGAGCGCATTGAGCGTACTGCGCCCGCGCGCCGGCCGGCGAAGGGGGGCCATCTCGCGGAAGCTGCGCGCGCCATGGGCGCCAAGCCCGTTGAGTCTCCCGCTCCGCCTGCGCGTCCCCAACCCGGCCCCGAGGAGGACTTCTGATGGCAAAAAGCAGTGGTCGCAACCGCTACCTCCGGCGTGGCGGCGGCGGTGGCGCGCGTGCCCAGGGCGGTGGCGCCCAGGGCGGACAACTCGCCGAGGCCCAGGCGATGCTGCAGCGCGCCCAGGAGGAGCTCGCCGCGAAGACCGTCGAGGGCAGCTCTGGCGGCGGCGCCGTGCGCGTCACCATGAACGGTGAGCAGAAGATCCAGGCTATTGCGATCGAACCCGACGTCGTCGACCCGGAGGACGTGGAGATGCTGGAAGACCTCGTGCTGGCCGCCATTCACGACGCCTCCGAGCGCGCGGGCGCCATGCAGGCCGACTCCCTCGGGATGCTCACCGGCGGGCTCGACCTGCCGGGGCTCGGCGGCTGAGGCGGAGTGCCCGACGCTGGCGCGCCCGAGCCGATTGCCCGCCTGATCCAGGAGTTCTCCAAGCTCCCGGGGATCGGCCCCAAGTCCGCCCAGCGGCTCGCCTACCACGTCCTCCGCGCTCCCGAGGAGGACGCCCGCGCTCTCGCGCAGGCCCTCGTCGACGTGAAGGAGCGCGTGGTCCTCTGCGGGACGTGCTTCAACATCACCGTCATCAATCCCTGCGCCTTTTGCGACAACGACCAACGCGACCGCTCGCTCCTCTGTGTGGTCGAGCAGCCCCTTGATGTGCTCGTCGTCGAGCGCACCGGCGGGTTCCGTGGGCTCTACCACGTCCTCCACGGCTCGCTGAACCCGATCGACGGCGTGGGACCGGAGCAGCTGCGTATCCGGGAACTCCTGGGCCGCGTGGAGGCGGGCGGAATCGTGGAGGTCATCATGGCCAACAACCCCAGCCTCGAAGGCGAGGCCACCTCCATGTACGTGCAGCGCCTGCTGCAGCCCTTCGGTGTGCGCGTCACGCGGCTGGCGCGGGGTCTCCCCAGCGGCGCCGACATCGAGTACATGGACGACCTGACCCTCTCGCGGGCGCTTGAGGGGCGGCAGGAGCTGTAGGGTGGCGGCGAGGCCCCGCGTCTACCGCGCCGAAGGGGTCATCCTGCGGCGCCGCAATCTCGGCGAGGCCGACAGCATCTTCACCGTGTTCAGCGGAAGCGAAGGCAAGTTCGAGGCCATCGCCAAGGGCGTGCGCAAGGCCCGCAGCCGCATGCGCGGCCACCTCGAACCGCTCACCCGCAGCCGCGTGCTTGTGGCCCAGGGGCGCAGCCTCGACGTGTTCACCCAGGCCGAAACCGTCGACTCCTACCGCCGCCTGCGCGAGGACCTGGAGGCGAGCGCCGAGGCGCTCTACTGCCTTGAGCTCGTCGATCGCTTCACGGAGGAGCGCGAACCCTTGCCAGATCTCTACGCATTGCTGCTTGCGACCCTGGAGCTCCTTCAGGGAGGGGGCGGAGCCTCCGTCAGTCGCTTCTTCGAGTTGCGGTTGCTCTCGCTCCTCGGCTACGAGCCCCACATCGATGGCTGCGTCGTCTGCGGCGGGCGCCTGCCCGCGGAGGAGGCGCTGCTCTCCCCCCGCGCCGGCGGACTCGTCTGCCGTCAGTGTCGTGTGGAGGCCGGTGGCGGGCGCATCGTCTCGGTAGCCGTGATCAAGCTGCTGCGCTTTGCGCGGCGCGCCACGGCCCCCGACTTTGCCGCCGTGAGCATCCCTCCCGAGGTCGCACAGGAGCTGCGCTCGGCGACCGCTGAGCTCGTCCGCTACCACCTCGATCGGGAGCCAAACGCACGCCGTTTCGTCGATGGCGTGAACGCGTTGGAGCGGAGCAGGGAGGAGTAGAGGTTTCCCGCTTTGACGAACGCGGTAGAATCTTCTTCACGAAGAGTCGCTCCCAGCGAGCGGAGGTACCGATGCCCCTCTACGAGTACTACTGCGAGCCCTGCCACGGCGTGTTCGAGGAATTGCGCCCGATGCGCGAGGCGGGCGAAGCCGTTCCCTGCCCCGAATGCTACGAGGATGCGCCTCGCATCATGCCCACGTCGTTCTCGGCGTTCACCTTCCGCGACGGGTACCCCCGCAAGATTCCCGACGACGGCACCTACTGGCACCTGGGCAAGAAGGTCACCACGCGCTCGACCGGGGGACGCCCCAACGAGCACCCCGAGATCAACAAGCCTGTGCCGAAGAAGCGCCTCACGCGCGGCGAGCGCTCCGCGATCAACGACATGGCCGAGACGGCCGCGAAGGGCGACCTCGTCGACATGTTCAACAACCCCATCGCCCCCAGGGAGGTGAAGGATGCCTACGAACGGCGCGACGTCATCAAGAAGGGCGTGCCTGCGCGTATCCACAAGGATCTCAAGAGGAAGCTGAGCTAGCGGTCTAGCTCCGGCGCGTGAGTACGTAGGCGCTTAGCTCTTCGAGGGTGCGGCGAGCGTCGCCCGCCTCCAGGGCGGAGAGCCCTTCGAGCGCGCGCTCGCCGAACTCCTCGGCCATCCCCTGCGCGCGCCCGATCGCGTCCGACTCGACCACGGCGGCAAGCGCGTCGGGCAGGAATGCCGAGCGCTCGCCTTCGGTGGAGAGGAAACGGCGCACGGGGTTCTCCCGGGGCGCAGAGTCCAGGTAGAAGAGCGCCGGCAACGTGATCGTGCCTTCGATGAGGTCGCCGCCGGCGGGCTTCCCCATCTCCTCCTCGTCCCCCGTGAAGTCGAGGATATCGTCGACGATCTGGAAGGCCATGCCGAGGTTGTAGCCGTAGCTGCGCAGCGCCTCGACCTGGCTCTCGTTGCATCCCGCCAGCAGGCCCCCGCCCTGGGTCGAGTGGCCGAACAGGGCCGCCGTCTTGCCGCCGATGCGCCAGAGGTACTGCTGCACGTCACGGCCCACGTCGAAGGCGGCGGCGTCCTGGTCGAGCTCGCCGCTGGTCATCTTCATGAGGGCGAGGGCGAAGAGACGAGTGACAGGCAGGCTGCCCGTGCGCGTCACCATCTCGGCGGCATTGGCGAACATGAAGTCGCCCAGCAGCACCGTCAGGGCGTTATCGAACACTGCGTTGGCGGTCGGTCGACCGCGCCGGCTGCTCGCCCCGTCGACCACGTCGTCGTGCACGAGGCTGGCGGTGTGGAGCAGCTCGATCGCGGTCCCCAAGGGCACGAGCCGGTTCAGGTTGTAGTCGCCGAAGGTGCCGGCCAGCAGGACCAGCCCCGGCCGCAGCCTCTTTCCTCGCGGCGCCAGCGCGTGATCCAGCATGAGCCGCATTGGGGCCAGCTCCACGCGCTTCACCGACTCAAGCAAATCCTCGACAAGGATCAGGTCCTCGGCCACGGGGCCATACAGGGCAGACAGTTGCGCCTGGGTCACGCGCTCGCCTCCACCGCGGAGAGGCCAACCAGGAGCGCCTCCGCGTTGGCGCTCGTGGCGGCGGCCACTACTTCGACGCTCACCCCCTGCGCCTGCGCCACGATCTCAGCGGCCACGCGCACATTCGCGGGCTCGTTGCGGGCGCCGCGGGCGGACTGGGGAGGCAGGGCGGGGCTGTCGGTCTCGATGAGCAGGGCGGAGAGGGGCAGCCCCGCGGCCATGCGGCGGGCTTCCTCGTTGCGCGGGTAGCCGGCCGCGCACGTGAGTGAGACGAGGAACCCCATCTCGACGTAGCGCCGCGCCTGCTCGAGCGTTCCCCCGAAGGCGTGCAGCACTCCCAGCGGACGGCCTTCCGCGCCAAGCGGCGAGCGGGCGGCGAAGGTCTCAAGGTGTGGCCGCAGCTCTTCTTCGGCGTCGCGCGAGTGGACGGAAACGGGCAGTCCGAGCCCTGCCGCGATCGCGAGCTGCGCATCGAAGACGCGGCGTTGTACGTGGCGGGGCGCCAGGTCGCGGTAGAAGTCGAGCCCGATCTCGCCGATGGCGGCCAGACCAGCGCTGCTGGCCAGCTTCTCCACCTCGTCCAGCGCGGCCTCAGTGGCCTGCGTTGCTTCGTGTGGGTGGAAGCCGGCGGTCGCGAGCAGCTGTGGGTGCTCGGTCGTCGCCACGAGGGCGACAGCCGCCTTGCTCGACTCGATGTCTTCGCCACAGACGACGATAGCGCCCACGCCAGCGGTCGCCGCACGGGCCAGGACCGCCTCGCGGTCTCCGTCGAAGCGCGCATCCTGCAGGTGGCTGTGGGAGTCGACGAGGCGCATCAGGTTGCGACCGGTTCCGGCAGGTCCAGCTTGCGGTAGAGCGCTCCGCCTTCGCCGAGCGCGCGGCCCGCGGGCGCATCCGTGAGCGTCCAGCCCGCCGTTTCGGGGGTGCCTTCGTGTCCGAGCGTCGTGTGCAGTTGGCTGGTGGAGAAGGGGAGGATGGGGTGCAGCAGGGCGCACAGCCCCGAGATCGCCTGGAGCGCCGTGTAGAGCGTCTCCGCGGCGTGGTCACGGTCTTCCTTGACCGCCCGCCACGGGGCGCGGTCGTCGAGATACTTGTTGGCGGCCTGGGCCACCGCCAGACCCTCGCGCAGCGCGGCCCGGAACTGGCAGGCCGCGTATTCGGCCCCAGCGCGCTCGAAGCCCTCGCGCACGGTCGCGAGTAGCGCCTCGCTCTCCGCGCTCAGCGAGCCCGGTTCGGGCACGACCCCGTCGAAGTTGCGCCGGATCATTGCGAGCACGCGGTTCGGGAGGTTCCCCCACGTCGCGATGAGGACTTCATTGTTCGCCCGGATCAGCTCCTCCTCGCGGAACTCGGAGTCGCTCGTCTCGGGCATGATCTGCGTCAGGTAGAAGCGCACGACATCGGCGTCGTAGGTGTCGAGCAGGTCGAGCAGCCACGTTGCCGTGCCCTTCGACTTGCTCTGCTTCTGCCCCGCCGAGAAGTTGACGTACTGGTTGGCGGGCACGTCGTGGGGCAGGTTGAGCCCGCCGTAGCCGAGCAGCATCGCCGGCCAGATGAGCGTGTGGAAGACGATGTTGTCCTTCCCGATGAAGTAGTAGGACTTGGTCTCCTCGTCTTCCCAGTAGAGCCGCCACGCCTCGGGGTCGCCGGTGGCCTTGGCCCACTCCTTGGCCGCCGAGAGATACCCGATGACCGCGTCAAACCAGACATAAATCCTTTTGTCCTCCCACCCCTCGACCGGCACCGGCACGCCCCAGCTGATGTCGCGCGTGATGGCGCGGTCCTTCAGCCCCTCCTCGAGGATGCCGAGGGTGAAGTTGGCCACGTTCCGCCGCCAGTGTGGCTGCTGGCTCACCCACTCCTTCAACTGGTCGTTGAAGGCGGAGAGCCGCAGGAGGAAGTGCTCCGACTCGCGCACCTCGGGGGTGGCCCCGCTCATCTTGCTGCGCGGCTCGATCAGATCGACGGCGTCGAGTTGCGAGCCACAGTTGTCGCACTGGTCGCCGCGTGCCTCCGCGTAGCGGCAGCGGGGACAGATGCCTTCCACGTAGCGGTCGGGGAGGAAGCGCCTGGCCTCGGGGTCGTACAGCTGCTCCTGTGTGCCCCGGTAGAGCAGGTCCTGCTCAAGCAGCTTGGTGAAGATGTCCTGGGTGGTCTCGTGGTGGTTGTCGGTCAGCGTTGTGGTGAACAGGTCGAAGGAGATGCCGAAGCGCTCCCACGCTTCGAGGATCTTCGGGTGGTAGCGGTCGATGATCTCCGGTGGGGTGACGCCCTCGCTGTCGGCCGCCACGGTGATTGGCGTTCCGTGGCAGTCGGAACCGGACACCATGAGCACATCGTTACCACGCATCCGGTGGTAGCGGGCGAAGATGTCGGCGGGAAGATACGCGCCCGCGGCCTGTCCGGCGTGCAGGAGGTAGTTCGCATAGGGCCAGGCCACACCTACGAAGATGCGTTCGGCCATGAAATCCCCTTTGGAGAGCGCTCAAATCGAGTTTAGCACCGCGCTGCTTTAGGGCCGACGCGCGGCCCTTTCCCTAGTCTTGCCCGTCCGGCCAGGCCTCGTACGCCTCCGCCCGCGTGACACCGAAGCGGCGCGCCGCCGAGCTCGCCGCCGCACTGCGACGCGCCCCCGCCTCCCGCATCTCCGCCAGGTAGGCGCGCAGAGCGCGCTGATCGCCTCCCGCCGCCCACTCCCGCACGTCAACGACCACCGTGCACTCGCCGCGCGTCTCCGCGAAGCGCGCTGCCAGCTGGGAGGCGCGACCGCGCACGGACTCCTCGTGCAGCTTGGTGAGCTCGCGGCAGACCACCGCGAGCGGGTCGTCGAGGGCAGCGGCCACGTCGGCGAGCGAGGCTGCCAGTCGCCGAGGGCTCTCGAAGAAGACGAGCGTCTGCGCGGCGTCCGCCGCCTGCGTCAGACGCCGCCGCCGCTCCCCCTGCGCGCGCGGCAGGAAGCCGAGGAAGTGCACGTCGCTGGCCGCGAACCCCGCGACCGAGGTCGCCGCCGCCAGCGCCGACGGTCCAACCACGGCGAAGACGGCGATGCCGGCGTCGTGCGCGGCCTCCACGGCCCGCGCGCCCGGGTCGGCGATAAGCGGTGTCCCTGCATCCGAGGTCAGGGCGACAACGCCCCCCCGCGCCGCTTCCAGCAGCCGCGGGATGCGCGTCTCGACGTTGTGCTCGGTCAGGCTGAGGGTGGTCGCGCTCGCTTCGACGAGCTCGGTGAGCGTCCGCAGCACGCGCGTATCCTCGGCGGCTATGAGCGTGGCCGCGCGCAGGACGTCCGCCGCCCGCTCGCTCAAGTCGCCGAGATTCCCGATGGGCGTGGCGACGACGTAGAGTCCGGGCGCGAGTTCATTCATGCTTCGGTCAGCTTCACAGAACGGTGCGAAGAGCGCGAATTCTCCTCCCGTTTCGTTGACCCTGCGGGGGTCTCGGCGATACTCTTCTAGGTAACCGTGATACTCCGTTTCGAATCATCCAGCATCGATCGGAAGTTCCTTCGGTGAGTCTCCACGCCGCATCCGCAACGCTCGCCGCGCCTGAGTCCTCAGAGCGCGGCGTTTTGCATACCCAGGAGGAGGGTTTGTCCGTGCCTGCACCGCGTTTCAAGCAGCTCAAGTATGCCTACGGGTTCGACGACGTCGCCATCGTTCCCGGTGAGGTCACGATCAACCCCGAGCTTGTCGAGATCGGTCTCGACATCGGGCCGTACCACTTCGGCCTGCCCTTCATCGCCGCCGCCATGGACGCCGTCATCGATCCTCCCTTCGCGCGGCTCATGCACGATGTCGGCGGCCTCGGCGTGCTCAACCTGGAGGGCATCTGGACCCGCTACGACGACCCCCGTCCGATCCTCGACGAGGTCGCCACGGTCAATCGTGAAGAGGCCACCACCATCCTCCAGTCGGCCTTCCAAAAGCCCATTCGCGACGACCTCGTCGCCGTCCGCATCCGGGAGATGAAGCAGGGTGGCGGTATCGCCTCCGTCTCCGTGACGCCCAAGAGCACCAAGCAGTACGCGCCCCTCGTGCAGGAAGCGGGCGCGGACATTCTCGTCGTGCAGAGCACGGTCACGACCGCCCGCCACGAGTCCAGCAGCATTGAGGGTTTGCGCTTCGAGAAGCTCTTCGAGCAGATCCACATCCCTGTCGTTGTGGGGAACACGGTCGGCTTCGCCGCGACCCTCGAGGTGATGCGCTCCGGCGTAGCCGCGGTCCTCGTGGGCGTGGGTCCGGGCGCCGGCTGCACCAGCCGCGAGGTTCTCGGCATCGGCGTTCCGCAGGTCACGGCCACGATCGACTGCGCCGCCGCGCGCGAGGCCTACCTCGCCGAGACCGGCAACTACATCCCGATCATCACCGACGGCGGCATTCGTACCGGTGGGGACGTCTGTAAGTGCTTCGCCGCCGGCGCCGACGGCGTCATGATGGGCTCGCCCTTCGCCGCCACGACCGAGGCCCCGGGGCGCGGCTACCACTGGGGCATGGCCACCTCGCACGTCGACCTCCCCCGCGGGACGCGCGTCTTCGTGGGCGTCAACACCACGCTTCAGAAGACGCTCTTCGGTCCCACCAGCCGCACCGACGGCACGGAGAACCTGGCCGGCGCCCTGAAGATTGCAATGGGCATGTGCGGTGCGCACACGATCCGCGAGTTCCAGGAGGCCGAGATGGTGATCGCGCCCTCCATCAAGACCGAGGGCAAGATCTACCAGTTCGCGCAGGCGGAATCGTAGGCGGCCCCACGGTCGGGGCCACTCCCTTCCGCGTTGTCCTGGCGGCGCTCCTCGCGCTCGCCGTTGTCGCTACAGGCTTCCAACAGGTGGTCCAGGCCCACGACGCCTGCCCCCACTTCGACTTCGACGATCTGCGCCTCTCGATTGAGGACTTTGACGTGATCGTCATCGGGGAGCTCACCAGCGGCAGCGGAGCCACCACCATCGAACCCGAGGCCTACCTGAAGGGCTCGGCCATCACGCAAGCCCTCGTCCTGGCGAACGCCCCCTCCGAGTGTGCGGAGGCGAATCTGCCTCCATCGGGCGCCCGCGTAGTCGTCGCGTTGCGACAGGCGGTGGGAGGCTTCCAGTGGCCCGTCCCCGCCGCCCTTTTCGTGGTGGAAGGCGGCATCGCGACGAACGGCGCCGACCCGCCGTTGTCCCTCCCCGAGGATGAGTTGATCTCCCGTATTCGCGAGGTCAGCGGGCAGTACGCCGTGCCCGCCAGCGAAAGTGGCTCCATCGACTGGCTGCGCGTCGTGCTGCCGGTCGTGCTGGCGGCGATCGTCATCCTGGGGATAGGGCTCGTGCTCCTGCGCATCTGGCACCGCATCGAGCCAGAGTAGCGCCTAGAGCAACGCCTCGAGGGCTTTCGCGACGGCGTCCTCTTCGTCCGGGAGCACCTCGTTCGCGGCTTCCCGGGCAGAGGCGTGGCCTTTCGCGACGGCCAGACCCCGTCCCGCCCACGTGAGCATCGAGACATCGTTCACGCTGTCTCCGATCGCGAGCGTCTCACTCTGCGCGATACCGAGGTCGCGGGCGACCAGCGAGAGTGCATAGCCCTTCGTTGCGTTGGGGTGGAGCGCGACGGTCACGAAGGGGAAATCGAGCAGGTGCAGCGAGTCACCGAGACGCTCGAGGAGCTCCCGGTGGACCAGGGACGACTGCTCCGCATCGGCCAACACCCCGACCCCATTCGGCTCGATGCCGAGCGTCTCCGGTCTGGCGTGAACCTCGGGCGTCACCTCGCCCAGCTCGGCGTAGTACGCCGTGGCCGGCGATGCCGTCGTGACGGCGTAACGGTCCGAGCTGAACCACTCGTAGTCGTGGCCGGCCTCCCGCGCGTACGCCGATACCTCGAGGGCCAGCTGCGGGTCGATCTTGAGCTCGCGCACGATCTCCCCGTCGCCGTTCGCGATCACGCAGCCTTCCTGCGCGATGAACGGCGTGGTCAGCCCGAGCTCCCGCGCGATGCGGATGACGCCCGCGCGCATCCGGCCGCTGGCCAGCACGACCGTGCGCCCGTCCTCGACGAGCGCGGTTACGGCGGCCCGCAGGCGTGGCGAGAGCTCTCCTCCCGTGGAGTTGCCGTCGTACGGCAGGATCGTGCCGTCGATGTCGAGCGCGATGAGCCTCACCGCCATCGCGCTGTCGCCACCCGTTCCCAGCCCACCAGGTCATGCTCGATGGCGGCCTCTGCGCCGAATGTCTCGATGATCTCGGCGAGTCGTCGGGCCTGCCCTAGGCCAACCTCGAATGCGGCCAGGCGAGGCCGCAGCCGCGCCCCGCAGTCGGCCAGCATCGCGCGTACGAGATCGAGCCCATCGGGGCCGCCATCAAGGGCGACATGCGGCTCCCACCCGCGCACTTCCGGCTGCAGGGTCTCGATCACGCCCTCGGGCACGTAGGGCAGGTTCGCAAGGATGATGTCCGCCCGCGCGATTCCCTGTGCGAGGTCGCTCTGCACCAGCGAAACCGGCACGGCGTGTCGTGCCACGTTCAGGGCCGCGATGCGCAGCGCGTCGGCGCTAATGTCGCTCGCGATGACGCGTGCCTGTGGGGCGGCGCTGGCGACAGCGATCGCGATTGCGCCGCAGCCGGTCCCCATGTCCAGCAGGATCGCGTCCGGGTCATGCTCAAGCTCGGCGAGGCCCAGTTCGACCAGCAGCTCCGTCTCGGGCCGCGGAATGAGCGCGCCCGGCCCCACGATGAACTCGATGCCGTGGAACTCCCGCACGCCGGTCAGGTAGGGCGTCGGTTCGCGACGAAGGCGGCGATCGAGGAGTTCCTCGAGCCGGCCGCGGGTTCCCTCGGCCACGGGCATGTCGGCGAAAAACGCGCTGCGGCTCAGGCCGCTCGCGTGGCGCGTGAGCACCTCCGCTTCCATGGCGGCATCGGGGATGCCCGCGGCGGCCAGTTCGGCGCGGACGCGAGCAGCGACCTGGCGTGCCTTCACGCCGTGGCCTGCAGCCGCGCCGCCTCTTCGGCCGCCGCCACCGCGTCGATGATGTCGTCGATATTGCCGTCCAGCCGGTCGGGGATGTTATGCACGGTCAACCCGATTCGGTGGTCGGTGATGCGGTCCTGGGGGAAGTTGTAGGTGCGGATCTTCTCGCTGCGGTCGCCGCTCCCGACCTGCGTGCGACGGTCGGCGGCCAGTTCGGCATCCTGCTTCTCCTGCTCCATTGCCAGCAGGCGCGAGCGCAACACCGTCATCGCCTTCGTGCGGTTCTTCAGCTGCGAACGCTCGTCCTGGCAGACGACGATCTGGCCGGTGGGCAGGTGCGTCAGCCGCACGGCCGTCGCGACCTTGTTCACGTTCTGGCCACCCGCGCCGGAGGCGTGAAAGATGTCGATCCGTAGCTCATTGCCCTGGATCTCGACATCGACGTCTTCCGCTTCGGGGAGGACGGCGACGGTGGCGGTGGAGGTGTGGATGCGCCCTTGCGCCTCCGTGGCGGGGACGCGCTGCACGCGGTGGACGCCGCTCTCGTACTTCAGACGGGAGAAGGCGCCGTCGCCGGCCACGCTGAAGATGACCTCCTTGTAGCCCCCCAGGCCCGTCTCCGAGGCGCTCATCATCTGCGTGCGCCAGCCGCGACGCTCGCCGTAGCGGTAGTAGGCGCGATACAGCTCCTGCGCGAAGAGCGCTGCCTCCTCGCCGCCGGCGCCCGCGCGGATCTCCATGATCACGTTGCGGCTGTCGCGTTCGTCCCGGGGCAGGAGCGCCCGCAGGATATTCTGGTCCAGGGTGGCGAGGCGCTTTTGCGCCTGGGAGGCCTCTGCTTCGGCCAGCTCGCGCATCTCCTCGTCGTTCTCGTCGAGCATCTCCCGCGCGTCGTGGAGGGCGCTCTCGGCCTCGGCGTAATCGCTCAGGAGCTGGACGACCGGCGCGATCCCGGCGCGCTCGCGGGCAAGCTTGGTCGCCTTGTCATAATCCGCGGCGACCTCGGGCTGTCCCATCTCATTGGTGATGGCGTCGAAGCGCACCCGGATCTCGTTGAGCCTGTGGCGAACGGCCTCGTCCATCGGTCTATTCTGCGGGCGGGGCCAGCTTCGCGCTCGGCTAGCGCAGGAGTGCGCCGAGCCGGGCGGCGATCTCATCCTGGGCGACGGTCTCCTGGTCGCCCTGCTCGCGCAGATCCTTCAGCGCCGCCACCCCCCGCGCGGCCTCGTCCTCCCCGATGATGACGGCGAAGCGTGCGCCGCTCCCGTTCGCGCGGCGCATCTGCGCCTTGAACGACCGCCCCGACTCCCCCAGCAGCGTCGCGAACCCCGCTGCCCGCAGGTCGGCGCCGGTGCGCACCGCCGCACGGGCGGCCTCCTCGCCGGCGTGGACGACGAAGGCGTCGGGCTCGTCCGGCTCGGCCAGGGGGAGCTCCTGGCGCTTCATCTCGATGATGACGCGCTCAAGCCCCGTGGCGAAGCCGCTGGCCGGCGTGGGTCGCCCGCCGATTGTCTCGATGAGGCCGTCGTACCGCCCCCCGGCTCCGAGCGAGCTCTGCTGGCGCCCGTCGCCCTTCGGGAGGACCTCCCAGACGGTGCGGTTGTAGTAGTCGAGCCCGCGCACAAGCAACGGGTCAACCACGAAGGGCACGCCCGCCGCCGTGAGCGCGTCCTTCACCGCGGCGAAGTGCTCGTCCGCCTCGGGACTGAGCTCGTCGATCATCGTCGGGGCGCCCTTGCGCAGTTCCTGGTCGCCCGGGTCGTTGCTGTCGAGCAGGCGCAGGGGATTGCGGTCGAGGCGTCGCTGGCTGTCTTCCGAGAGCTGGTCGCGCAGTGGCAGGTAGTAAGCGCGCAGCCGGTCGAGGTAGGCCCGCCGTGGCTCGGGGTCGTCAATGCTCCCGAGGCGAATCTCCAGGTCCTGCATGCCAAGGCGTTCGTAGAAGCGCCAGTGCAGCTCGATCAGCTCCGCGTCAACGAGCGCCGTGTCCGACCCGATAACCTCGCAATCGAACTGGTTGAACTGGCGAAGGCGACCAAGCTGCGGACGGCTGTAGCGGAACATGCGCGCGTTGGTGAACAGGCGAACGGGCTGCGGCCGGCTGGCGAGACCGTGCTCCAGGTAGGCCCGGCAGATGGCGGGGGTCGCCTCGGGGATGAGCGAGAGCGCCTCGCCGCCACGGTCCTCGAAGGAGTACATCTCCTTCTCGACGATGTCGGTCGTGTCGCCCGTGCCCTTCTCGAAGAGGGAGGCAGCCTCGAAGGCGGGTGTATCGATGCGGGAGTAGCCGAACAGCCGCGTAATCTCGGCGGCGGCATCGTGGATCGCGCGCCAGTAGGGCTGCTCTTCGGGAAGGATGTCCTCTGTCCCGCGGGGGGTCTGGAACCGTCCGCTCATGCTGTTCCGCCAGGTGTCCTTGGGTTGCCTGCTAAGATACTGGCAGAATCGGGCCAACGAGAAAGCGCTTGAGCGTCCTCGAACACTCTCCTGAATCCCCGGCCGTCACGGACCTCCTCGATCGTGTGCGCACGTACCTCCCCCAGGACCGCGTCGGCCTGATTGCCGACGCCTACGCGTTCGCGGACGAGAGCCACCAGGGCCAGATGCGCCGCACCGGCGATCCCTACATCTCGCACCCGCTGGAAGTCACCAAGCTCGTTGCCGACCTCGAACTCGACCAGCCGTCGCTCATCGCGGCCCTCCTCCACGACGTGCAGGAGGATTGCGGTGTCCCCAATGAGGAGATCGCGGAGCGCTTCGGCGAGGACGCGGCCCAGCTCGTCGAAGGTCTGACCAAGCTCGACAGCCTCCCCCTGCGCGTGAGCGAGGAGGAAGGCGGCGGCGCCCAGGCCCAGAACCTCCGCAAGATGCTGCTGGCCATGGCCGCCGACGTGCGCGTCGTGCTCATCAAGCTCTGCGACCGCCTGCACAACATGCGCACCCTCTACGCCCTCCCCGAGGAGAAGCAGCGCCGCATCGCCCGCGAAACCATGGAGATCTTCGCGCCGCTGGCGACACGCCTCGGCATCTGGCAGATCAAGTGGGAGCTCGAAGACCTCGCCTTCCGCTACCTCGATCCCGAGCGCTACCAGGAGATCGCCGCCCGCATCGACGCCACGCGCCTCGCCCGCGAGCGCTACATCGAGGATGTCGCCGCCGGCCTCCGCACGCAGCTCGACGACGCGAGGATCAAGGCCGAGGTCACGGGCCGCGCGAAGCACATCTACTCCATCCACCAGAAGGCGCGGCGCTACGGGCGCGAGGCCAAGTCCTTCGACCAGATATACGACCTCCTCGCCCTCCGCATCCTCGTGAAGGACGTGACCGCCTGCTACGGCGCTCTCGGCGTCGTGCACGCCACCTGGAGGCCCCTCCCCGGCCAGTTCGACGACTACATCGCCAGCCCCAAGGCGAGCATGTACCAGTCGCTGCACACCACCGTTATCGGCCCGGGCGCGCGGCCCCTGGAGGTGCAGATTCGCACCTACGAGATGCATCGCGTGGCCGAGTACGGCGTGGCCGCTCACTGGCGCTACAAGGGCGGCGATGACCGCGCTGCCCAGGACGAGGAGCGCATCGCCTGGCTGCGCCAGCTCCTTGAGTGGCAGCGCGAGCTCTCAGGCGCGGAGGAGTTCGTCGAGAGCGTCAAGACCGACGTGTTCGACGACCAGGTGTTCGCGCTCTCACCGAAGGGCGACGTGCTCGACCTCCCCGCCGGCGCCACACCCCTCGACTTCGCCTACCGCATCCACACCGACCTTGGCCACCAGACCATCGGGGCGAAGGTGAACGGCAGGATGTCCGCGCTCAACTCAGCCCTTCAGAACGGTGATGTGGTCGAGATCATGCGCAGCCGTTCCCGCAACGGCCCCTCGCGCGACTGGCTGAGCGAGAGCCTCGGCTATCTCCACACCTCGAACGGCCGCCAGAAGGTGCGCCAGTGGTTCCGCAAGCAGCGCCGCGCCGAGAGCATCGATCGCGGCCGCGAGATGCTCGAGCGTGAGATGCGCCGCCTCGCCTTCGACCTCTCCGACCACCAGGACGAGTTGCTCGCACTCTTCCCCGGCAAGAGCTGGGACGACCTGCTGGCCTCCATCGGCTACGGCGATGTCAGCGTCGAGTCGGTCACGCACAAGGCGAGCGCCCTGCTGCAGCGGCACCAGGAGCCCGACGACATCGACGAGATTCCCCTTGGCCGCCCCTCCCGCCGGGGGAGCGGCCCCGAGTTGCGCTCGCTGGGCGCCGGTGGGCTCGAGACCAGCCTCGCGCGCTGCTGCAATCCCGTTCCGGGAGACAGCGTGCGCGGCTACGTGACCCGCAGCCGCGGTGTCACCGTCCACCGCGCCGACTGCCACAACGTCCTGCACGAGCGCGAGCGCGACCGCCTTATTGATGTTGATTGGGCCACGACGGAGGAGCAGCGCTATCCCGCAACCGTCCGGATCGACGCCTGGGATCGCGTTGGCTTGCTGCGCGACATCAGCACGCTCGTGGCTGCCGAGGACGTGAACATGGTCAACGTCAACACGACCAAGAACGGCGACGGCACCGTATCGGTGCTGGCCACCCTGGAGACGAGCGGGCTTTCGCAGATATCGCGGCTGCTCACGCGCATGGAGACGATCCGGGGTGTGCGCAGCTGCGTGCGCAAATCCAGCTAGGGCTAGGAAGCGCGGCGCGCCAGCCCCTGGCGCCGCGTGGTGAGGGGTTCCACGCGGACCAGGAACGGACGCAAGTCGCCTCGAACGGACGGTACCGGCCGTGGCTTCCACAGGGCCACCCGCACACCCAAAGTGCGATGCAGCCCACCCCGGCGCCTCTCGCCGCGCCGCGGAAGCATGGAGCGAATGGTCCCCCCAAAAAGCGCCACCGCGGCTCCGGCGAGTAGAACGTCCACAATGATCGTGGGGATGGTGTTCACCATGGCCAGCACATCCGTTCGTAGGGTGGGCAAACCCTAGCGAACACCCGTGCGACTGTCAAGCACAGATGTTCTGTGGGCGCCTTCGGTTTGAGCTGGGGCACAGGCAGATAGACAAGCGCTATGATCGTTGTGCTGAGAACTCCTGATGGCGGATAACGCTCATAGCCAACGTCGAGAAACAGCCCCCGGGGTAGGGGAGCAGGACCCGTCCTGCTTCACTGCCAAGGTCCACCGGGAAGGCGCATGGTTTGTCGCGCAGGCTGTCGAAGTCGACATCGCGAGCCAGGGAGAGTCGGAAGGTGAGGCGCTAGCCAACCTCCGCGAAGCGTTGGAACTCTACTTCAGGCCAGATGGCCCTCTATCTCCAGATGACATTCTGGAGATTGGGGTCACGGTTGCCGCCACTTAGACCTCTTTCGTACCGCCGGGTCGTACGCAAGCTCACTGCCGCGGGATTCTCGCAGGTGGACCAGCGCGGCAGTCATGTCAAATTCGCGAAGGAGCTGCCGGACGGTAGCGTTCGCAGAGCGGTCGTGCCGCGCCACCGGGAAGTCGCAGTTGGAACGCTGTGCAGCATCCTGCGCCAGGCCGACCTTACTCCCGACGAATTCCACAGCCTATAGGCACCCTGCTAGTCCGCCCGCTCCCGGTATTGGAGGGCCTCCGCCACGTGCGCAGTGCCGATCGTGTCGCTCCTGTCGAAGTCAGCCACCGTCCGCGCGACCTTGAGGACGCGGTGAAAGGCGCGCGCCGAGAGCGCCATCTGCACGGCCGCCTGGCTGAGGATGGTCTGCGCCTGTTCGTCGAGCTTCCACTGGGCGTGCTCGCGCACCTCCGTGGGACCCATCTCCGCATTCAGACGCCTGCTCGTGCCGGCGAAACGCTCCCGCTGGATCTCGCGCACGGCCCGCACCCGCTGCGCCACCACCGATGAGGGCTCGCCCTTCGCTCCGGCGGCCAGCTTCTCGTAGTCCACGCGAGGCACATCGATGAAGATGTCGATGCGGTCCAGCACCGGGCCGGAGACGCGCCGCTGGTAGCGCGCGGCCGCGCTCGGCGGGCAGCGGCACTCGCGTACCGGGTCGCCAAGGTAGCCGCAGGGACATGGGTTCTGCGCGGCCACCAGCGCGAAGCTCGCCGGGAATGTCGCCGTCTGACGCGCACGGCTGATGGTCACGATGCGGTCCTCGAGCGGCTGTCGCAGCACCTCCAGCACCTGCGTCCCGAATTCGGGCAGCTCATCCAAGAAGAGCACACCGTGGTGGCTCAACGTGATCTCGCCGGGACGCGGCACCGAGCCGCCCCCCACCAGCCCCGCGTGCGAGATGGTGTGGTGCGGCGCGCGGAAGGGTCGCTCCCGCAGCAGGCCGGCGCCGGAGGTGAGCAGTCCCGCCACGCTGTAGATGCGGGTCACTTCCAGCGCCTCGTCGTTCGTCATCGGCGGCAGGATCGAGGGGATGGCGCGTGCGAGCAGCGTCTTGCCGCTCCCGGGCGGACCGCGCATCAGCAGGTTGTGACCGCCAGCCGCGGCGATGGCCAGCGCTCGCTTGGCGTGCTCCTGCCCGATGACGTCGGCCAGGTCGCGTCCGTCGCGTCCGCGGGGTGCGATGTCCTCTTCCTCTTCGTCCGCCGCGTACGGCGCGATCGGCGCCTTCCCCAACAGGTGGGCGGCCAGCTGCGTGAGCGACTCGACCGCGTAAATCTCGAGCCCGGCGACGAGCGCCGCCTCGGGCGCGTTCCGCGCGGGCACGAACGCCCGCTTAGCGCCGTGATCACGCGCGACCGCTACCATGGGCAGGGCTCCCCTGACAGCCCGCACCTCCCCGTCGAGCGCCAGCTCACCGACAAACACGGCATCCGCCAGGTCGGCCTCGACCTGCCCGCTCGCGACCATGACGCCGGCCGCGATGGGGAGGTCGTACGCGGGGCCCTCCTTGCGCAGGTCGGCGGGCGCGAGGTTCACGACGATGCGGCTGTTGAACGGCCACGTCAGCGCGCTGTTGCGGATGGCCGCCCGCACGCGTTCCTTCGACTCCTGCACGGCCGCATCGGGAAGGCCGACGATGGCCGTCGTGGGATTCTGGGCGCGCGAGATGTCGACCTCGACATCGACCATGACGCCGTCGAGTCCAACAACCGCACTCGACCGCACCTTGGCGAGCACGACCGCAGTCTGACGCCCGCGAACAAAGGGGGCAACCGGCAACAGTTGGCGGTCCGGTTCTAGCCGGCGGCGGACGCTGCTTCGGGAGCGCTGTCGGGGAGGTGTCGCGCGGGCAGGAGGCGCAGCACGCACAGCATCCCGGCGAAGACGACGCACGCCCCGATGGCCGCCCCGATGCCAAGCGCATCGGTAAAGGCCTGCCCCGCTGTTGCGAGCAGTTGTTCCCCTGCCTCAGCGGGCAGTGAGGCCGCCACGCGGACGGCTGCCCCGACCGACTCGCTCGCCATGTCGGCGGCTTCTGCGGGGAGCCCCGCAAGCCCGTCCTCCATGCGCGTGCGATACACGGATGCGAACGTCGAGCCGACTACGGCCACGCCCATGGCGCCGCCCGTCTGGCGGGCCACGTCGTTCATGGCGGAGCCGATACCGGCCTTCGCCTCGGAGACGGCGCCCATCACGGAGTCGGTCGAGGGCGCCATGATGTTGCCCATTGCGTACGTCGTGATCAGCACGAACCCGCCGAAGAAGATGTAGGGGGTGTCGGGCTGGAAAAGCAGCATCAGCGAGAGCATCAGCGTCAGCAGGCTCATGCCCCAGACGACCGTGAGCTTCGTGCCGATGCGCGTGACCAGGCGGTGGCTCGACCCCGCCCCGATCACCATCCCGAACCCGGCCGGCAGGATGGCCGCCCCCGCCTCCAGCGGGCTGAAGCCCTTCACGAACTGCAGGTACTGCGTCGCCCCGAAGATGAAGCCGAAGAGGGCGAAGAAGGAGATGCCGATCGCCATCGAGCCCACGGAGAAGCGTGGGTTGCGGAGGTACTTGAAGTCGAACATCGGGTGCGGGTTGCGGAGCTCCCAGAAGGCGAACGAGGCCACCAGTACGACGGAGGCGGCGAACATGCCGAGCACGAGGCCGTCCGTCCACCCACGTTCCGGCGCCTCGATGATGGCGAAGACGAACGCGGAGATCATCGCGATCGAGAGGATGTTGCCTGCGGGGTCGAGGGGAGCGGGCTGGGGATCGCGGCTTTCCGGAACGAGCCACAGGCCCGCCGTCAGCGCGATCGCGACGATGGGCGCGTTCACCAGGAACACCGAGCCCCACCAGAACGCCTCCAGCAGCGACCCGCCGATGAGCGGCCCCAGCCCGATCCCGAGGCCGGCCACCGCCGACCAGATACTGATCGCTTTCCCCCGCTCGTCCCGCGGGAAAACATCCGTAATGACGGACAGCGTCGATGGCATGATCATCGAGGCGCCCAGCCCCATCAGCGCCCGCATCGCGATCAGTTGGCCGCTCGACTGCGAGAACGCCGCCAGCACGCTTGCCGTGGCGAAGAGGATCAGCCCCGTCTGCAGCAGTCGCTTCCGTCCCACCCGGTCGCCGAGGGAACCCATCACGAGCAGTAACCCCGCAAACACGAGGATGTACGAGTCGACCATCCACTGCAGCTCCGAGGCGCTCGCGTTGAACTCCCGCTGCAGTGTCGGAATGGCCACGTTCAGGATGGTGTTGTCGAGCCCGATGACGACGAGGCTGAGCGACAGCACGGCGAGGGTGAACCAGCGCATCTGGTACTTGCGGTCGGCCGCGGCGGCCATGGGGCCTCCAGTGCGGCGCGCAGTCTAACGGGGATGCCCGCAGGCATTGTGAACACCGTAGAATGCCGCGCACCACAGGGTCAGTCGAAGGAGGAAGCCATGAGTTCACCCAATGTCCTGCTCGCCTCGAAGGGCCACCCGTTCCAGCGCGAGCCTTTCTTCCAGATGTTCGATGCCTTCCAGCAGGAGGGAGACATCTCCGCCTGGACGCATGTTGAGCAGCCGGCCGCGCAGCTCTTCTTCCAGCCCGAGAACTCGCGCGAGTACGACTGCATCGTCGACTACTCGATGCCGGGCGTCTTCGGCGTGGGCGGGCCGCCCGACCCGCCGGAGTCACTCAAGGACGGCTACATGCGCCTCACCGAAGAGGGCAAGGGCCTCGTCATGATCCACCACAACATCTGCTCCTGGCCCGGCTGGGAGGAGTACGCGGAGATCATCGGCGGCCGCTTCTTCTACAACCCCGGCAGCCTGCGCGGCGTCGAGTACCCCGACTCCGGCTACCTGCTCGCCGCCAACCACACCTGCCAGGTGGTGGAGGCGGAGGCCAACCATCCCGTTGTCGAGGGCGTCGAACTGGAATTCGAGCTGCAGGACGAGATCTATCTCGCCCCCTACCACGAGGACAGCCTTGTCCCGCTCGTCCGCAGCGACTTCGACTTCACCTACAAGAACTTCTTCTCGCCCTCGATGGTGGTGAACAACGGCCGCATGTACGAGCGCGGCGACTGGACCCACCCGCCGACCCCGAACCTGGTGGTCTGGGCGAAGAACTACCGAAACAGCCCAATCGTCTATGTGCAGGCGGGCGATGTGCCCACCTCGTACAACAACCCGAACTACCGCAAGCTGCTCTCGAACGCCATCAAGTGGGTCGCCTCCGACGAAGCCCACGCGTGGGCGCGCGAGCGCAACGCCGCTGCGGTCTCCTGAGGGGAAGGAAAGCCAGAACTATGGCCAGTAACATCGTCCTCGATCACCTTGAGAAGTTCCCCTGCGGCCCCGGTGGCCACAACTTCGCCGACGGGACCTCCTGTAGCGCCTGTGGCAAGAAGCAGACGCCCCATCTGACCTGCATCTTCTGCGAGTTGGACGGCGTCGAGCGCTACGGCGGCATCTGCGACGAGCACATCGTCGCGAATGGCGACCGCGAGGCCACGGGCCCCATCTGCGGCAACTGCCACGTCGTCGTCTACGACGCGGACCGCGACAGTGGCGGCTGGGTCATCATGAAGGATGGCGCGCCGCTCCTGGCGTAGGTCCTCCAGAGGTTCGCGCGGCCCCGCTGCTTGGCTGGGCCGTGGCGAGCCGCTACGATCAGCTTCGCGCCGCGGCCCCGTGGTGTAGCGGTCTAACACGCCACCCTGTCAAGGTGGAGATCGTCGGTTCAAATCCGATCGGGGTCGCCAGCCAACTGGCTTTCAGAAGGCCCCTGCCAGCCGGCAGGGGCCTCGTCGCGCCCTCGTGTCCGAATTTGTATGGTTCATTTGAATTGGCTGAAACTCGCCAACTTTCTGTGGGGACCGCAGAGACGATGTCCTGCGTTGGCCGCACTGCACCTGGATCCCACACCTCAGCCGCAAGTTGTATGGTTCATTTGAATTGGCTGAAACTCGCCAAATTAGCAGGGAGGTACGTGGACGGCGTCCCACGATCGCGGCCGTGCGCCCCCTGCCCTCGGCTTTGTCTGGAATTTGTATGGTTCATTTGACTTTCTGACAACTCGTCAAATTGCCCGGGCGGCACGTGGACAGCGTCCCACGATCGCGGCCGTGCGCCGCCTGCCCTCAGCTTTTCTGGAATTTATATGGTAGATTTGAATTCGCTGGAACTCGTCAACTAAGGGTGCCCTCGAATGCCGAACCGTGGCAGACCGCCCCGTGAAGTGCTCTTTGAGCGGCTGGATACCCAGATCGCGGAGCTCTGGGAGCGCATGGGCGGGCTCCCCAACCGTCTTGAGTCCGCCTCGATCTGGGAAGGCATCTGGTACGAAGAGTCCCATCACTCGACTGCCATCGAGGGGAATACGCTCGTGCTGAAGCAGGTCGAGACCCTGCTCGCCAAGGGGCGCGTCGTCGGCCAGAAGCCGCTCCGCGAGTACCTGGAGGTGAGGGGCTACGCGAATGCCGCGGACTGGGTGTACGGGCACGGAGTTGAACGCTCCGACTGGTCAGGCGATGCCCTGCTCAGCCTTACCGAGGTGCGCAACATCCACAGGCTGGCCATGGGCCCCGCGTGGGACGCGGCGCCCCATCCGGACGCCCTTCCCGCTGAGCAGCCCGGCGCTTTCCGTCAGCACGACATCCAGCCGTTTCCGGAAGGCATGACTCCGCCCCCCTGGACCGACGTGCCCGCGCTGACAACCGACTGGCTCGAGGACGCGAACGCCGTGCGCGCGCGTACGCCCGGCTTCCCGACCGCCATTGCCGACCTGCACTGCCGCTTCGAGCAGATACACCCCTTCCTCGATGGCAACGGCAGGACCGGACGGCTCGTTCTGAACTTGCTGCTCGTCCGCTGCGGCTATCCGCCGGTCATCGTCTACAAGAGCAAGCGGCGCGCCTACCTGCGCGCGCTTCGACGGGCCGACCAGGGGGACTCCGGATCGCTCGCGGAATTGCTGGCCCGCGCCATCCTCGACAACCTCTACCGGTTCGTTGTGCCAGCAGTCGCCGGTCCGGCCCGGCTTGTGCCGCTTGCCGCGCTCGCAACCCCGGACATCACGGTGAATGCCCTGCGGACGGCCGCCAGTCGCGGGAGGCTCCAGGCCGCCAAGGGCTCCGACGGCCAGTGGCGAAGCAGCGTCCTCTGGAGGGACGAATACCTCGCCAGTAAACACAAGCGGGCTCCGCGAGAGTGAGCGCTGGCCCGCCCGCCGCCCCGGGATGCTGGTAGGCTCAGCAATAAGCAATAGCGGAGGAAACCGATGAAGACGCTCCTCAAACCCATTGTCGTGGTCCTCGCGTTCATCGACAGCATCATCGAGAGCGTGGTTCGACCCGAGCAGAGGCGCCGGCGGGTCATGAATCGCATGGAAATCACCGAGGGGTCGAGCCCCGACCCCAACCGCCGGCCCCGCCGCCGCTAGCTGTGCTCCCCGCCATCCTCTCCGTCGGAGCCGTGTTCCCCTGAACCATCGCCGCCGCCCACCTCCGGGTGGGCGCTCCACGATTCGAAGGCTTCGCTCGTAGCGGTGAGCGTCACGGGGACCTTCTGTCCCGGGGCCAGATCGGTTGGCGTTGTCGGCCCCAGCTCGGTCCCGTTCGAGAGATGGACCTCGACCCGGACCCTCTCCAGCGTGGCATCGGTGGTGTTCTCCACGGTGCCGGTGAAGGCGTTGGCCTCCGCGTCGTAGGAGATGATCAGTCGGGCGCCCCCGCGGGTCTTGTTGTGCGTGTCGTCCAGTCCGAACTGCTCGCCCGACTCCTCTTCGCCCTCCGAAGCGTGCTCACGGCCGCCGTGCTCGCCGTCACCTTCGCCCCCCTCGTGCGACTCGCCGCCACAGCCAACCAGAGAGAGCGCGAGCGCGATGAAGAGAGCGGCGTAGATGGCTGACCGGCGTTTCGTGCTGCCGGTCCCCATTAGCTCGTGACCGCGCCCCGCGAGGCGCTTGAGACGCCGTTCGCATACTTGGCGAACACGCCCCGTTCGTAGCGCGGGGCCGGCGGCGTCCAGGACGCCAGCCGGCGTGCCAGCTCGGACTCGTCGATCTCCACGTCCAGCCGCCGCGCGTCGATGTCGAAGGAGATGATGTCGCCCTCCTCGATGGCGGCGATGGGTCCACCGGCTGCGGCTTCGGGGGCGACGTGCCCGGCCATCAGGCCGTGCGTGGCGCCGCTAAAGCGACCGTCCGTGAGCAGCGCCACCGAGTCGCCCAGCCCCTCGCCTACGAGTGCTGCCGTCACGCCGAGCATCTCGCGCATGCCGGGGCCGCCCCTGGGGCCCTCGTAGCGGATCACGACCACGTCGCCCGGGGCGATGCGCCGCTCCGAGACGGCCGCGAAGGCGTCCTCCTCGCGGTCGAACACGCGCGCCGGACCGCGGTGCTTCATCAGCTCGTGGCCTGCCACCTTGATGACGCAGCCCTCGGGCGCGAGGTTGCCCTTCAGGATGACGAGTCCGCCCGTCGCCTTGAGCGGCTCCTCTATCGAAACGATGACGTCCTGGCCGGGGTCTTCCCGCGCCTCCGCAGCCTCCTCGCCGATGGTGCGGCCGGTCACGGTCATCTCGTCGCTGTGGATCTTTCCGCCCGCGGCCAGGCGCTGTGCGAGCAGGCGCGTGCCACCGGCGCGGTCCATATCGAGCGCGACATAACGCCCACCGGGGCGCAGGTCGCCGATGATGGGCGTGCGCTCGCTGATCTCGTCGAAGTCGTCGATGTCGAGGGAGACCCCCACCTCACGCGCCATCGCCAGCAGGTGGAGAACGGCGTTCGTCGAGCCACCCGTCGAGGCGACGCAGGTGATGGCGTTCTCGAACGCCTCGCGCGTCATCACGTCCGTCGGAAGCTGGCCGCGCGCGAGCACGTCCATCACGAGCTGGCCGGCCTCGTAGCCGGCGCTGTTCTTGCGCGGGTCGGTGGCGCCCGCCGACCCGCTGCCCAGGGGTGCGATGCCGAGGAACTCGATCGCGGTCGCCATGGTGTTCGCGGTGTACTGCGCGCCGCACGCGCCCGCGCCCGGGCAGGCCACGTCCTCGAGCGCGGTCAACTCCGCGTCCGTCATGTCCCCCGCGGCGTGACGGCCGACCCCCTCGAACACGTCCTGGATGGTCACGTCGCGACCCTCGTAGCTGCCGGGTGCGATCGAACCGCTGTAGAACGCCAGGGCGGGCACGCCCAGGCGCGAGAGGCCCATAACGCCGCCCGGGATGGTCTTGTCGCAGCCCACGATGACGACGGCGGCGTCGAAGAGGTAGCCGCGCCCGCACAGTTCGATGCTGTCGGCCACCACCTCGCGACTGATGAGCGAGGCCTTCATCCCCTCCGTCCCCATGGCGATGCCGTCGCTGATGGAGACCGTATTGACCTCCATGGGTGTACCGCCGGCGTCGCGGATGCCTTGCATCACCTCGGCGGCCAACTCGCGCTGGTTGAAGTTGCACGGCATCGTGCCGATCCAGCTATGCGCGACCATCACGAGCGGGCGCTTGAGCGACTCCGAGTCGTAGCCGACGGACTTGAACATCGCCCGTGCGGGCGCCCGGTCGGGACCGTCGACGAGGGTGCGGCTGCGGTGGCGGGGATCAAGCGGCATGGGGTAACTCCACGTGGCTAAGCTTGGAAAATCGAGCCTACGCGCTGCCCCTTCCCCGAGCCAGAACCGTGGAGGGAGGGAGCGCTACTTGACCGCCGAGTTCGCCGCGACCTCGCGCAGCGCCTCGCCAAGCCGGTGGACGCCTTCCTCGATCTCCTCGACGGGCGTGTAGCTGAAGGCGAGTCGCAGGTGCTGCGTGACGTTGCCATCGGCAAAGAAGTGCGGTCCCGCGCCGATGACCACGGCCTTCTCGTTGGCCACGCGCTGCACCTCGATGGCGGAGAGCCCGGGCCGCAGTCCGGCCCAGACGAAGAAGCCTCCGCCCGGTCGCTCGTAGCTGACATAATCGCTGCAATGCTCATCGAGGGCCTGGCACAGGCGGTCGAGCTTGCGCCGGTAGATGGCGCGCAGCCGGTCCACGTGCCGGTCGAGGTCACCGTTGCGGATCATCTCCGCCACGATGCGCCCGAGGTACGGGCTCGATCCCATGTCGTAGCGAAGCGCGGCCATGCGGTTGATTACCGCTGGAGGCGCCAGATTCCACCCCAGCCGCAGACCCGTCGCGATGATCTTGGAGAAGGTCGCGACCTTGATCGCGAGCTCCCCGCCCGACAGCGAGAAGAGCGAGGGCGGCGGCGCATCGCTGAACCAGAGCTCGCCGTAGGCATCGTCCTCCATCAGGAGAAAGCGGTGCTCGCGCGCCAGTTCGAGCAACTTCTCACGGCGAGCCAGCGGCAGGGTCGAACCCGCTGGGTTCTGGTGCGTGGGGATCAGGTAGAGCAGTTTCGCACGCCGGCCTTCGTCCGCCAGCCGCCGCAGCGCCTCCTCCGCGAGGTCGACCTGGATGCCCTCTTCGTCCATGGGGATGGCCTCGACCTGCGCCCCGAACGAGTGGATGGTGCGCAGACTGCCGGGGAACGTTGGACTCTCGACGAGCACGGTGTCGCCCGGGTCGAGCAGCGCCTCGCAGGCGATGCCGATGCCGTGCGCAGCCCCCGAGCTCACGATCACGCTGTCGGGAGTGAGCGGCAGTCCTTCGATGACGGATGAGCGCTCCGCGATCGCCTCGCGCAGTGGCTGCGGCCCGAAAGTGCCGCCGTACTGGAGCGCCTCGCGGCGCTCGCGCTCGAGCACGGTGCGGGTCGCGCGCAGCAGCTCCTCGCTCGGCAGCGAGGGCACATCCGGCAGCCCGCCCGCAAAGGAGATGACGGGTCGGTCGTCGGGCCGGGCCGCGGCCCACACGCCCGCGCCGAGAATCCTGGCGCGGGCGCTCACGATCTCTTCAAGCGAATCCTGGTTCCAGAAGGGTGTCTCGGGCATCGTCCAAGTATGGCCTCGCTGGTCCCCACTGGCGAGCAACACCGCCGTCGCCGGTCCCGTCCGTTAACGCAGGTGTAACGGGTGGGGGCGATCTCCGGGCCGCATTCTCGCTATACTTATTGTTCACCCGTGTGTGCGTTGGGAGGCGCGAGCCTCGCGAGTCGAGGCGCGGGAAAACGCACCCCTCGCATGTGGCCGCATACCGAGCGGCGCCGCACCGGTTAATGCGAACGAGAGGAGACGCTTGATGGCCGCGCATACCCGGCCCCCGAAGCAGGGTCTCTACGACCCCAGTTTCGAGCACGACTCGTGCGGCGTCGGCTTCCTCGTGCATCTCAAGGGACACCGCTCCCACATGATCGTCGAGAAGGCGATCGAGGCGCTCTCCAACCTGAACCACCGCGGCGCCAGCGGCGCCGAAGTCAACACCGGCGACGGCGCCGGGCTGCTCATCCAGACGCCCGACGAGTTCTTCCACCACGAGTGCGCCCAGCTCGGCATCCCCCTCCCGCCACGCGGCCACTACGGCGCGGGCATGCTCTTCTGCCACGGCGACGAACACGCCCGCAGGCTCGCGATGAACCTGCTCGCGGAGCTCGTCCGGGGCGAGGGGCAGCACCTCCTCGGCTGGCGCGATGTCCCCACGGACAACTCGATGCTCGGCGAGACCTCGCTCGTGGCCGAGCCCTCCGTCCACCAGGTCTTCATCGGGCGCGGCACCTGGGTCAAGACCGAGGACGATTTCGAGCGCCGCCTCTTCATCATCCGCAAGCTCTTCGAGCGCGAGGTCGAACGCCGTGGCATCGGCAATTCCGAGGACTTCTACTTCCCCAGCCTCTCCTGCCGCACGGTCGTCTACAAGGGGATGCTCACCGCTCTCCAGCTTCCCGAGTACTACCCCGACCTGCGCGACCGCCGCATGGTGACGGCGCTGGCGATGTTCCACTCGCGTTTCAGCACGAACACCTTCCCCAGCTGGAAGCTCGCCCACCCCTACCGCACCATCTCGCACAACGGCGAGATCAACACCCTGCGGGGCAACAAGAACTGGATGGCCGCCCGCGAGGCGCTCCTGGAATCGCCCCACTTCACCGACATCCAGAAGATCCTGCCCATCATCGACGAGGCCGGCAGCGACACGGCCGCCCTCGACAACGCGCTTGAGCTGCTGACCCTCGGCGGGCGGCCGATCGAGCACGCGATGATGATGCTCATCCCCGAAGCCTGGGCCGGCCACGAGACGATGAGCGCCGAGAAGAAAGCCTTCTACGAGTACCACAGCCTCCTCATGGAGCCCTGGGACGGCCCCGCCTCCGTCGCCTTCACCGATGGACGCACCATCGGCGCCGTGCTCGACCGCAACGGCCTGCGGCCCTCCCGCTACACCGTCACGAAGGACGACCTCGTGGTGATGGCCTCCGAGTCCGGCGTGCTCCCCGTCGAGGACGACAACGTCCTTATGAAGGGACGCCTGCAGCCGGGCCGCATGTTCCTCGTGAGCCTCGAAGAAGGCCGCATCATCGGCGATGCCGAGCTGAAACAGCGGCTAGCCAGCGCCCACGACTACGGCGGCTGGCTCGATGACAATCTCACCCGCCTCGAGAGCCTGCCCGAAGCGGAGCCCCCGGCCCTGATCGAGGGGCCCGACCTGCTGGAGCGCCAGATCGCCTTCGGCTACACCGTCGAGGACGCGAAGTACCACCTCGGCCCGATGGCGCGGCAGGCCCAGGAATCGCTCGGCTCGATGGGCACGGACACGCCCCTGGCCGTGCTCTCGGAGCGCCCGCAGCCGCTCTACAACTATTTCAAACAGCTCTTCGCGCAGGTCACGAACCCGCCCCTGGACGCCATCCGCGAGCAGATCGTGACCTCCGTCGACTCGCTTCTCGGGGCCGAGGGCAACCTCTTCAGCGAGGGCCTCGACGGCGGCTACCACATGATCAGCCTGCCAACGCCGTTCCCGACGAACGCCGAAATGGCCCAGCTGCGCGCGCTCGATGGAGACGATTTCCGCTCGGCCGTGCTGCCCATGACGATGCCCGCCGCCGACGGTCCCGCGGGCATGAAGCGGGCGCTCGACCAACTGTTCCGCCGCGCGGACGAGGCGATCGGGGAAGG
Source organism: Tepidiformaceae bacterium (assembly GCA_965262975.1). Classification (GTDB taxonomy): domain Bacteria; phylum Chloroflexota; class Dehalococcoidia; order Tepidiformales; family Tepidiformaceae; genus UBA2991. The sequence continues at coordinate 763,766 of OZ253575.1, forward strand.
GGCCAACATCCTCATCCTCTCCGACCGCGAAATCGACCGGGAGAACGCGCCCCTCCCCGCGCTCCTGGCCACGGCGGGTCTCCACCACCACCTCGTGCGCAACAAGCGGCGCACCAAGGTCGGGCTCGTCGTGGAGACGGGCGAGGCGCGCGAGGTGCACCACTTCGCCCTGCTCATCGGCTACGGCGCCGGCGCGATCAATCCCTACCTCGCGCTCGACACCCTGCACGCCATGAAGGTCGACGGCTCCCTTGAGAGCGACATCTCCTGGGAGGAAGCCGAGACCAACTTCATCAAGGCCCTCAAGAAGGGCGTGGTGAAGGTGATGTCGAAGATGGGCATCTCCACTGTGCAGAGCTACCGCGGCGCCCAGATCTTCGAGGCCGTTGGGCTGAACGAGGACCTGATCGACCACTACTTCACGGGCACGGTCTCACGCATCAGCGGCGCCGGGCTCGAGCAGATCGCGGCCGAGATGCTCTCCCACCACGCGCGCGCCTACCCCGAGCGCGACGGCGGGCTCCACAACGTCGGCTGGGGCGGCCAGTACCAGTGGCGCCACGGCGGCGAGTACCACCTCTTCAACCCGGACACGATCTTCAAGCTGCAGCACGCCACCAAGACGAAGCGGCGCGATATCTTCAGCGAGTACACCACCCTCGTGAACGACCAGGCGCACCAGATGGCCACCCTCCGCGGCCTGATGGAGTTCCGCTCCGACCGCGAGCCCATTCCCATCGAGGAAGTCGAGCCAGCCTTCAGCATCTTCCCGCGCTTCGCCACGGGCGCGATGTCGTTCGGCTCGATCAGCGCCGAGGCGCACGAGACGCTCGCCATCGCCATGAACCGCATCGGTGGCCGCAGCAACACCGGCGAGGGTGGCGAGGATCCGCGCCGCTTCACCCCCGACGACAACGGCGACCTCCGCCGCAGCTCGATCAAGCAGGTCGCTTCGGGACGCTTCGGCGTTACCAGCGAGTACCTCGTGAACGCCGACGAGCTCCAGATCAAGATGGCGCAGGGCGCCAAGCCCGGCGAGGGCGGCCAGCTTCCCGGCCACAAGGTCTGGCCCTGGATCGCGCAAGTGCGCTACTCCACGCCCGGCGTGGGCCTCATCAGCCCGCCCCCCCACCATGACATCTACTCGATCGAGGACCTCGCCCAGCTCATCCACGACCTCAAGAACGCGAACCCGCGCGCCCGCATCAGCGTCAAGCTCGTCGCCGAGGTCGGTGTCGGGACGGTTGCCGCGGGCGTGGCCAAGGCCAAATCCGACGTCGTCCTCATCAGCGGCCACGACGGCGGCACCGGCGCCAGCCCCCTGACATCGCTGAAGCACGCGGGCGTGCCCTGGGAGCTCGGACTCGCCGAGACCCAGCAGACCCTCGTCCTGAACAGGCTGCGCGACCGCATCACCGTCCAGACCGACGGCCAGATGAAGACCGGCCGCGACGTCGTCATCGCCGCCCTCCTCGGCGCCGAGGAGTACGGTTTCGCGACCGCCCCGCTCGTCGTGCTGGGCTGCATCATGATGCGCGTTTGCCACCTCGACACCTGCCCCGTCGGCGTCGCCACCCAGAACCCGCAGCTCCGCGAGAAGTTCACGGGCAAGGCCGAGCATGTCGTCAACTTCTTCGAGTTCGTGGCCGAGGAGATCCGCGAGATTCTCGCCGAGCTCGGTTACCGCTCGCTCGACGAGCTCATCGGCCGCAGCGACCTCATCGACGCGCGTCGCGCCGTCGACCACTACAAGGCGCAGGGCATCGACCTCTCCGCCATCCTCTACCGTCCCCAGGTGCCGGAGCACGTCGCCACGCGCCGCATCGCCGAGCAGGATCACGGCCTCCGCCACGCGCTCGACCAGAAACTCATCCAGCTTGCGGCCCCCGCCCTCGAACGGGGCGAGCCGGTGGACGTGAATCTACCTATCCGAAACGTAAACCGCGTCGTTGGAACCATCCTCGGCAGCGAGGTCTCGCGCCGCTACGGCGCCGCCGGTCTGCCGCCCGACACGATCACGTTCCGCTTCAAGGGCTCGGCCGGCCAGAGTTTCGGCGCGTTCGTGCCCAAGGGCATGACCCTGCTCCTCTCGGGCGACGCCAACGACTACTTCGGCAAGGGCCTCTCCGGAGGCCGTCTCGTGGCCGCCCCACCACCCGACTCCACCTTCGTGCCTGAGGAGAACATCATCATCGGGAACGTGGCCCTCTACGGCGCGACCGGTGGGTCGGCGTTCATCCGCGGCGTCGCCGGAGAACGCTTCTGCGTGCGCAACAGCGGCGCCCACGCCGTCGTCGAGGGCACGGGCGACCACTGCTGCGAGTACATGACCGGCGGGCGTGTCGTCGTCATCGGCCCGACCGGGCGCAACTTCGGCGCCGGCATGAGTGGAGGCGTCGCCTATGTGCTCGACGACGAGGGCGACTTCGACATCCGCTGCAACCGCGAGATGGTCGGCCTGGAACCGCTCGCCGAAGACGAGGACATTACGCTCGTGCGCAGCCTGCTCGAACGCCACCGCGAGCACACCGGCAGCACTGTCGCCGCGAAGCTGCTCGAGGACTGGCAGGGCACGGTTTCGCGCTTCGTGAAGGTTATGCCCCTCGACTACCGCCGCGTCCTGAACGAGCAGCGCGCCCGCGAGGAGGCCGAGCGCGAGCAGGTGGGGGCCCCCGGTGGCTAAGCCCACGGGTTTCATCGAGTTCGAGCGCAAGGGACCGCCCAGCCGCCCCGTGGCCGAGCGCCTCACCGATTGGCTGGAGTACTACGAGGAGATGCCGGCCGCCCAGCTCAAGGAGCAGGCCGCGCGCTGCATGGACTGCGGCGTGCCCTTCTGCCACCAGGGCTGCCCCCTCGGCAACATCATCCCCGACTGGAACGACCTCGTGTATCGCGGCCACTGGCGCGACGCGATCGAGCGGCTGCACGCGACCAACAACTTCCCCGAATTCACCGGAAGGCTCTGCCCGGCGCCCTGCGAGGCCGCCTGCGTCCTCGCCATCAACGACGACCCCGTGACCATCAAGCAGGTCGAGGTCCGCATCATCGAGCGCGCCTGGGAGGAGGGCTGGATTCACCCCGAACCCCCGCAGCAGCGCACCGAGCGTCGCGTCGCCGTCATCGGTTCCGGCCCGGCGGGTCTCGCCGCCGCCCAGCAGCTGCGCCGCGCCGGCCACGATGTCACCTTGTTCGAACGCGACGACCGCATCGGCGGCCTGCTCCGCTACGGCATCCCCGAGTTCAAGATGGAGAAGCGCTTCATCGACCGCCGTCTCGAACAGATGGAGGCCGAGGGCGTCGTCTTCCGTCCCAGCGTCAACATCGGCGTCGACGTGGACGCCCGTGACCTATTGAACGAATTCGACGCCGTCTGCCTGTCGGGCGGCGCGACCCACTCGCGCGATCTGCCCATCCCCGGGCGTGAGCTCGACGGCATCCACCTGGCAATGGACTTCCTGCCCCCGCAGAACCGCATCGTCGCCGGCGACGACGTCCCCGAGGACGAGCGCATCTCGGCCGCCGGCAAGCGCGTCATCATCCTCGGCGGCGGGGACACCGGGGCCGACTGCCTCGGTACCGTTCACCGCCACGGCGCCCTCAGCGTGAAGCAGTGGGAGCTCCTGCCCCGTCCCCCCGACACCCGTCCGCCGGAGACTCCCTGGCCGACCTGGCCCAACATCTTCCGCACCGCGGGCGCTCACGAGGAGGGCGGCGACCGCGACTACAGCATCCTCACCAAGAGCTTCAGCGGCGAGAACGGCTCCCTGACCACGCTGCACGGCGTGCGCCTGGAGTGGGCGCCCGGCGAGGACGGCCGCATGCAGATGACCGAGGTCCCCGGCAGCGAGTTCGAGGAGCCGGTCGACCTCGTGCTGCTCGCCCTCGGCTTCCTCGGGCCCGAACGCCCGGGAATGCTCGAACAGCTCGGCGTCGACCTGACCGAACGCGGCAACGTCGCCGCCGACGAGAACAAGATGACCAGCGTGCCCGGCATCTTCACCGCCGGCGACATGACGCGTGGCCAGTCGCTGATCGTCTGGGCCATCGCCGAAGGCCGCGCCGCCGCCCGCGGCATCGACCGCTACCTCATGGGCGAAACGTCCCTGCCGTAGGCCAATAGAGATATACTGCAAGCAACTCCACGCCCCAAGAGGTGGTGCCGTGTCGGTTCGTGAGTTCCTGAAGCGGCGCTTGCGCGGCTCCCGCCACGAACGTGGGTCCTCCCCACGGAAGGATGTCGTGGTTGTCGATCACCTCGGCATCCCGGCGCAGCTTGACGATCTCCAAGGCATGACGGATGGATGGCTCGACGGCGAAGGGCGGGCTCCAGCAGCAACCCTCCTTGACTGGCTCGCGCAAAGCTTCGAGAACCATTACCCAGACGAGGCTCAACCGCCGTACCTCTACCCAACCGTTGAGGGAGGGGTTCAAGCCGAGTGGAGCGTGGGAAGCCACGAGATCAGCCTCCGGTTCCATCCCGACGACCGGACCGGTGAGTGGCATGACCTCGCGCTCGATACCGACGAGGAAGAGACCCGAGAGCTGGAGCTGGCTGAGGGCCAGGACTGGGAGTGGGTGGCAGCGCGTGTGGTCGCACTCTCGCAACCTACATGAACGATGAGACGCTGCTCCTGCGGCAGGTCCATCCGAGGTTCGTCCAGCGCGATCGTGTGACAAGTCAGGCGTTTACCCCACGACCGACCGATGGAAACCGCCTCTCCGTGTACGACGGGGACCAGGTTGAGCCTGAGGCCGCATGGTGGCACTACACGACCCGGCAGGCGCTGGAGTCGGCTGGAGTCATGGCGGTCACCCTCGTCGAGTGCACGGCCCTCGACCTCTCTGTTCGCTCCGACCCCGAACCCTTTCCGGAACACGCCGTCATCGACTTCGGCGGCCTCGGCAGGAGTGCCATCAGCAGGGCAGCTAAGCGTCTCCGGGACGCTGCCAGCCAGCGTGGCTGGCTACATTCGGCGCCGGTCGTTCCCTGAACGGCGCCCCTACCCCGCGCGTTCGATGAGGTAGCGCGCGACCGCCGCGAGGAGGACGCGTTCGTCCTCGCGCAGGCCGAGGCTGTCGAGGATGCTGCTGGCTTGTTCGACATAACGGTGTGCGTGCGCTTCCGCCGTCGCCTTCACCCCGTCCGCCTCCATCTGCGCCGAGACCGCCTCGATCTCCGCCGCCGGCGGCTCTTCGTGCGCGTACAGCCGCTCGATCGCGGCGCGTGTGAGCGGCTCGGCGAGGGCGGCGATGACGGGCAGTGTCTTCTTGTGGCGAGCCATGTCGTTCTGGTTCGACTTGCCCGTGACGTTGGGGTCGCCCCAGATGCCGAGGATGTCGTCCCGAACCTGGAACGCGAGCCCGACCTTGCGGCCCCAGTCGCGGATGCCGTCGCTCTGGGCGGCGGGCGCCCCGCTCAGGATGGCGCCCATCTGCAGCGGCGCCCCGATGAGCGCCCCCGTCTTGCCCTCCACCATCGCCAGGTAGTCCGCGATGGAGACATCGCCGCGCGGCTCGAAGCTGAGGTCGTTCCACTGCCCCCCGATCATGTCGTCGGTGGCGGCGAGCAGAGCATCGAGGGCGGCGACGCGCCGCTCGCTCGGAGCGTCCGACTCCGCCAGCGCCCGCAGCGCTCGTGTCAGCAGGAAGTCGCCGACGTTGATCGCCTGCGCCTCGCCCACGATCCGCCAGATGGTGGGGCGGTGGTGGCGCTCGGCATCGCGATCCTGGATCTCGTCATGGACGAGCGAGAAGTTGTGCACCAGCTCCACGGCGACCGCGCCGGGCATGGCGTCGGCGGGCGAGCCGCCGAGCGCCTCCGCGGCGAGCAGGCAGAGCGCGGGGCGAATCCGCTTGCCGCCGGTGCTGGCGGGCTGCCCTTCCTCGTCCTCCCAACCCATGACATAACGCCCGGCAGCCGCCAAACCGCCCTCGTCCGTGCCGACGGCGGCCCGCAGGGCGTCCTCAAGCACGTCGAGGTGGGCAATCAGCGCCGAGGGAGGCGATGCTGCAGCGGTTGTCATGCGGCCCTGCCCCCTTGGAGTCGCTAGGCGGTCGCGAGGCTCTCCCGTACGGGAGCCTGCCGGTCCCGCAGGACCTCCATCGTGCGCCGGGCGATGCCGTCGCCGTCGAGGTCGTACACGCCCCGGTACACCTTCTGCGGTCCGTGGTCGACGATCGCGTCCGGCATGGTCAGGTTCAGCAGGAGCGAGCCGGATACCCCGTTGTCCGCGAGGACCGCGAGCACCGCTTCCCCGAAGCCGCCCGCGCGCACGTTCTCCTCGGCGGTGATGATGCCGCCCGTCTCGCGCGCGGCCGCCAGGATCATCTCTTCGTCGAGGGGCTTGGCGAAGCGCGCATTGATGACGCGTGCGTCGATGCCCTCGAGCGCCAGTAGGTCGCCGGCTTTCAGGCACTCGGCCACCGAGGCGCCGTAGCCGATGAGGGTGATGTCGCGCCCGTCGCGCAGCATCTCCGCCTGGCCAATCGGGATCTTCTTCATCGGCTGGTCGGTCGGAGCTCCGGGGCCCGCGCCGCGCGGGTAACGGACGGCGAACGGCGTGTCGTTGGCCACCGCCGTGAAGAGCAGATCGCGCAACTCCGCCTCGTCCTTGGGCGCGCTCACCACCATGTTGGGCAGACAGCGCAGGTAGGAGGTGTCGATGAAGCCCTGGTGCGTCTTGCCGTCGTCGCCGACGAAACCGGCGCGGTCCAGGGCGAAGATGACGGGCAGCTTCTGCACGACCACGTCATGCACGATCGAGTCGAAGCCACGCTGCAGGAACGTCGAGTAGATGGCGGCAATGGGACGCATGCCCTGCGTCGCCAGGCCAGCCGCGAAGGTGACCCCGTGCTGCTCGGCGATACCCACGTCGAAGACGCGGTCGGGGTGCTTCTTCTGCGTGGCGGCAAGGCCGGTGCCCTCCAGCATCGCGGCGGTCACGGCCACCACGCGGGGGTCGCTTTCGATCAGCTCGCCCACGGCCTGCGCGAACACCTTGCTATAGGTGGGAGGCGCCTTCGGTGCGTCGGGCGCGGGCGCCTTCTTCAGCCAGAACGTGCCGCTGTGGCTCTGCACCGGGTCGGCGGCGGCCTCGGGAATGCCGTGCCCCTTCTCCGTCAGGATGTGGAGCAGGACGGGCTTGGCCCGCACCTTCTTCACCGCCGAAAGCGTCGCTTCCAGCTCGCCCAGGTTGTGCCCATCGATGGGTCCGTAGTAGTCGAAGCCGAACTGCTCCCAGAAGCTGGCGGGAACGATCAGGTCGCGCATGCTGGATTTGACCCGCTGCGCTGTGTTCCACATCTGTTCCGCGAGGTTGCGGCCGATGGGGAACTGCTCGACCAGTCCGTCGATCTGTCCCTCGATCTCCTGCTTGACCCGTCGGTAGTGGGGCTCAATGCGGAGCTTGTTCACGTTGCGGCTGAGCGCCCCCACGTTCGGCGAGATCGACATGGAGTTGTCGTTCAGGATGACGATCAGGTTGGTGCCCAGGTGGCCAGCGTGGTTCAGCCCCTCGAAGGCCATTCCGGCCGTCATGGCGCCGTCGCCAATGATGGCGATGACGTGGTGGTCCTCGCCGCGCAGATCGCGCGCCGCGGCCATACCCGTGGCCGCCGAGATCGACGTGCCAGCGTGTCCCGCCCCGAAGAGGTCGTGCGGGCTCTCGTTCCGGTCGGCAAACCCCGAGAGGCCCTCGTACTGGCGGATGGTGTCCATCTGCCCACGCCGGCCCGTCACCATCTTGTGGACGTACACCTGATGGCTTACGTCCCAGAGCATGCGGTCCCTGGGCGAATCGAACTGGCGGTGAAGCGCGAGCGTCAGCTCGACGACGCCGAGGTTCGAGGCGAGGTGTCCCCCGCCGCCAATCCCTTGGATGGTCGTGACGAGCTCTTCGCGAATCTCCTCGGCCAACTGCTCGAGCTGTTCCGAGGTAAGCAGGCGCAGATCATCGGGGGAGTCGATGTGGTCAAGTAAAAGGCCCATAGAAGCCTCCTCGCGTTTTCCCCGTCGTGTCAGTCAAACCGCTGCGGGTCTTTCCCGCAGTGAGGGCGCTCACTCGCGCCGACAAGCGTTCGTTCGAGACATATACGCGAGCCGACGGTGAAAGGTCAAGGAAAGGTTAAGACGCAGAATTCCCCTGTCCATGGGGACTGGCCCCGTTGGCGCCGCCCGCATGGGGCAGGTGGAGCGTGAATGTCGCGCCCTTTCCAGGTTCTGAGGCGACCTCCACCGAGCCCCCCATCGAGTCCATCAGCTCCCGCACGATCGCGAGCCCGAGGCCCGAACCGCCCCGCCCCCGCACGCGACTGCGATCCACGCGATAGAACCGCTCGAACACGTGCTCCAGGTCTTCGGGAGGGATGCCCGGGCCGGTGTCGCGTACCCGGATCCACACGCGCTCTCCCTCGCAGCCGGCATCGACCGTTACCACTGCCCCTTCGCCGGAGTGCTTCACGGCGTTATCGACCAGGTTGAGCACGCAGCGGTAGAGCATGTCCGCGCTCGCGGTCGCCTGGCAGGCGTCCTGGGTATTGGCGGAGAGACTCACGTCGGCGCGGCGGGCGAGCGGTTCGAGCTCCTCAATCGCGATCGACACCAGTTCGCCCGGGTTGATCGTCTCCAGGGGAAGCTCGGCCTGGGGAGCCGTCAGGAGGAGGAGGTCCTCGCTCAGCCGTGTCAGGCGCTCGGTCTGCCCTTTCACGGTCTCCAGCAAGGCCCGCTCGTCGTCGTTCTCGCCTTCGCGGGCCATCTCCGCGACCTCGATGTTCGTGCGGATGGCGGCCAGGGGCGTGCGCAGCTCGTGCGAGGCGTCCTGTACGAAGCGCCGCTGCGCTTCGAACCCTCGCTCGATGCGGTCGATCATCGAGTCGAAGGTATCGGCGAGGCCCTTCAGTTCGTCATCCGGCCCCTCATGGTTGATGCGCTGCGAGAGGTTGGTCGCGCTGATCTCGGAGGCAACCTCCGTGATGTCGCGCACGGGCCGCAGGATGATGCCGGAGAGGGCGAACCCCCCGAACCCGGAGATGATGGCGAGCCCGAAGCCGGCCACGATCGACCAGGTGCGCAGGCGGTCGAGGTTCTCCGCCTGGAACTCGTTGCCTGCCTCCTCCACCAGCATCGCCGGCGTCATAGGGTCCGCGCCACCGGCTTCTTCGCCGTCGGAGTTCAAGCCCACCGACTGCCACTCGGCCTCGTTGAGGCCCATCCCTTCCATGAAGGCGTCGCCATCGGGCTCATCGATGCGGGCAGCGATGTTGAGGAACAGGATGAAGGCCAGTCCCAGGATCAGGAGGAGCGAGGAGTACCAGACCGTCAGCCGGAAGCGGACAGTCCTGACGACCGGCGGCAGCTTTGGCCTAAAGGACGTAGCCCTTCCCCCGGATGGTCGTGATCATGAGGTCGTCGAAACCGTCGTTCAGCTTGCGGCGGAGGTTGTTCATGTGGACCTTTACGGTCTGTGTGAAGGGGTTCATGCGCTCGTCCCAGATGCGCTCGATCAGCTCTTCCTGGGGGATGGCTCGCCCCTCGTGCTTCGCCAGGTAGTAGAGGAGCTCGAATTCCTTGGGTGTCAGGTGGATGGAGACCCCCTCGCGTCGAACCGTGTTCGTGTTCGGGTCCAGGTCCAGCCCGCGTGTCGAAAGCACCGGATCGAGGGGCGTACCCTCGCGCCGGCTGATGGCGCGGATGCGGGCGGCCAGCTCGCTGAAGGCGAAGGGCTTCACGAGATAGTCGTCGGCGCCCTCATCGAGGCCTTCGACGCGCTCGCGGATGCCGCTACGTGCGGTCAACATAATAATGCCGCCGCCGAAGTTGTCGGCCCGCAGCCTCCGGCACACCTCGATCCCGTCGACGCGGGGCAGGTTCAGGTCGAGGCAGACGACGTCGTAGGGCGTCCCCCCGGCCTTCTCCAGCGCCTCCACCCCGTCGTAGGCGACATCGACCGCATATCCGAGCTTTGTCAGCCCCCGGTCGAGCGCGGAGGCGAGGGCCTCTTCGTCTTCCACAACCAGGACTCGCATTGCGTCCTCCCCGCGACTGTCTTGCATCCTAGCGTAGGGCAGCGGTCGGGAATGCTAGGTAAAGGTGCGGGGAGGGGGTCGGCATCGCGGTCCTGTATCACCCGTGATACCATTGGCCTATGGACACGGTAACCATCCGCGAACTTCGGAATCACGGGGGAGCCGTCATTGATCGCGTGCAGGCCGGTGAGCGCCTCATCGTGAGTCGGGATGGCCAGCCCGTCGCGGAACTCCGTCCGCTGCGCCGCACGCCTCTTGATGCGGCGACCGTGCTGGAACGCTGGCGACACCTTCCTCAGGTCGATCCAGAGGCCCTGCGTCGCGATCTTGACAGCATTATCAACCAGTCCCTGTGACCTACCCGGCAGACGACGCCGGCATTCTGGACACGAACCTGGTCATTCTTCTGCCTCGCCTCGGGGATCCGGGTGTGCTCCCCAAGCGACCCTTGATCACGACCATTACTCTCGCCGAACTCTCTGCTGGTCCGCTGACCGCAGGCGCTGACGGAGAGCGAGCCCGCCGCCAGGCTGCCCTTCAACAAGCAGAAGCGACCTTCGATGCCCTTCCCTTCGACGAGGCAGCGGCCAGAGCGTTCGGTCGCGTCTCCGCCGGGCTTCGGGGCGCCGGCCGCAAGACTTCCGCTCGCGCCTTCGATGCGCTCATCGCCTCTATCGCCATTGCGAACGGACTCCCGCTGTACACAGCCAACCCCAACGACTTCTCGGCGATTGCTGGATTGGAGCTGGTTGCTGTACCGCATCCCGACCAATCCTGAGCCGGGACACGCCCCGACGCCCACTGTTCGGGCGGGAAAGCCCAAATCAGGGCCGCCCTCCGTACATAACTGGAATAGTGCGAACCAAATAAGCACTCGCGACCAGCCCCCCAAGCACACCCCGGAGAGGCCCTCCCGGGCTGCGTGGAGAAGCCATCCCCTACAATCCAGCTCGCAGATGCCATTCCCCATCGTTGTCGCCGAACCCGGCAGGGCCGTCACGCTCCTCCGCCCCGAAGGGGATGACTGGCGGCGCTCGACGATCGCGCGCGCGGGCTTCTGGCCCTCGTGGCGGCCCGGCCACGAGGCGCTCGCCCTGTCTGTCGTCGTCGGCGATGGCAAACGGCAGCGCAGCGCCATCGAGATGCTCGACCTGAAGGGGAACCACCTCCGCACCCTCTACGAGAGCCCCGCCGGTGGCGACGCCGTGATCGCCCCAAACGTGCCCCACTACGCCCTCTGGTCGCCGGGAGGCGATCTGCTGGCGCTCGTGGCGCAAGGCAGCGCCGGCCTCACCCTTTTCCTGAGCGAGGCCGAAGGCCCGCTTATCGCCGACCCCATCCAGACGGGCGCGCCCCTCTTCCTCGCCTGGTCCCCCGACGGCACACGCCTGGCCGTGCACGCCGGGGTCAACCTCTCCGTGCTCGAGCTCGCCGAGGCGCGCGCCTCCCGCCCCATCTCCGCCGATGCGCGCGGCTTCCGGACGCCCGCCTTCAGCGACGACAGCGAGCTCCTCGCCTTCGCCACCCCCGATGGCAGCGGGGACGGCGTTGTCGTGCGTGTGGCAAAGAGTTCCGGCGAGCGCGGAGAGGCTGTGCACGAGTTGCCGGGGGGCGTCGCCCTCACGTTCCGTCCGGGTACGAGCATCCTGACGGTCGCGGTGACGACGAAGCCTGCGTCCGGCGCCTTCGACGAGCTCTGGACCATCGACCTCGGCGCTAGCGCCGAGCCGGAGCTGCTCCTCAAGCGACCCTTCGCCAGCGCCTTCTGGGATCCCGCGGGCGAGAAGCTCGCCTTCGTCGTCCCCTCCACCACCGGCGATGGCAACGTCTCCCTGCAGGCGCGCACGGCGGAAGGGGAGTTCCTCGGCGCAAGCCCACCCTTCCTCCCCTCGGGCGACTTCCAGACGCTTGCGGGCTTCTTCGACCAGTACGGCCTGTCCCACCGCCTCTGGGCCCCCGATGGCTCAGCGTTCCTCGCTGCCGGGCGGTTGCTCACCGACTCGCCCGCAGCGGCCTTCAGCGATGGGTCTCACAATGCCCTGCTCCAATGGCGTCCGGAGCGGGGGGCTCCCATGGAGCGCATCGGAGAGGGCGGAATCGGCTTCTTCCCGCCACCTGCTGGCAGATAGATTCCGAAAAGGCCGGTGCGCCAGCAGCGTTGCCGCCCGCCACACCCCCACCTACACTCGAACGCAGGCCCAACCGGCCCCCCGGAGCACTTTCGATGGATCCGTCCCAGGAACCTGCACCCACCGCGTCGCGTGGATCGAGTACCGTTCGCGGTTTCGCCTTCGTACTGCTCGCCGTCGCCGGCCTTCTCCTTATGTTCGGCCTTGGTTACGGCGTCAGCGACCTCACGAGCGACGACGAGCCCCAGGTCGTCGCCCCCGCCGGCGGCGCCGCCGAGCCGGCGGCTGCCGAGGCGGACACGTCAGGAGATGCGCCGGCGCCAGAGGAGGCGCAGGAACGCTCCGAGCTGGCCGTAGGAGTCTCCATCCTCGAGGAGATCTTCGAGATCCTGCAGGAGGAGTTCGTCGACAAGGAGATCCTCGACGAGCGCTCCCTCCGCGACGCCGCCATCCGCGGCGCCATCGACTCGCTCAACGACCCGTACACGGAATACCTCAGTCCTGGCGATCTCGCACTCGGTATCGGCGGCATCGAGTCCACCTACGAGGGCATCGGCGCGACCGTCACCGATCGCAGCGGCGCTATCCAGATCGTCGCTCCGAACCGCGGCTCCCCCGCCGCCGAAGCCGGCATCCGTCCCGGCGACATCATCCTCGCCGTCGACGGCGAGCCCACCGATGGCTGGACCAGCACCCAGGCCGCCCAGCGCATCCGCGGCCCGCGCGGCACCGAGGTCGTCCTCACCGTCCGTCACACCGATCTTGCGACCGGCGGCGCCGAGCCTGAGATAGAGGACATCACCATCGTCCGCGATCAGATCCGCATCCAGAGCGTCTTCACCGAGCCGCGCGAGCTCATCCCCGGCACGACCGGCCCCGACCTCGTCGATCGCGACGGCAACCTCGTGGACGACATCCTCTACGTGAACATCTCCCAGTTCCATTCCGAGACCCCCGGCGAGCTGCGCTCCGCACTCGCCGACGCCGAGAGCGGCCGCTACATCGGCCTGATCCTCGATGTGCGCTCGAACCCCGGCGGCTACCTGCGCCAGACCGTCGAGGTGACCGACGAGTTCCTCGACGAGGGAGTGATCCTCAGCGAGATCGACGCCGACGGAGAAATGCAGTCGTTCGGCGCGAGCGAGGGCGGGGTCGCCACCTCCATCCCCATCGTCGTCCTGCAGGACGAGGCCAGTGCGAGTGGTTCGGAGGTACTGGCCGCCGCCCTCGTCGATAACGGCCGCGCAGTCATCGTGGGGACGCGCTCCTTCGGCAAGGGCACGGTCAACCAGCTCCATCCGCTCAACAAGTGCGGAGCCCCGGAGGGCTGCGGCGCCCTGTATGTCACGATTGGCCGCTGGCTCCGTCCCAACGGCCAGGTCATTGAGGGTCTCGGGATCGCCCCCGACTTCGAGTTGGAGCTCCTCGGCGACGACTACATCGACTACGGCGACCTCCAGGTCTTCGCTGCCATCGATATCCTCCGCGGCAAGGAGCCGCCACCCCCGCCAGAACGCGTGGTGGAGGACGATGGAGACGGCCCCGATGCGCAGGAGACAGCCGAGGACGAGTAGCCCGCCCGTTTGGGTAGGGACCGGGTGCGTGCGAGACTGGACACATGGCTGCCGGAGAGGCGATCGTCGCCCAGAACCGCCGCGCCCGCAGGGATTACGAAATCCTCGACCACTACGAGGCTGGCCTCGCGCTGACTGGCTCGGAGATCAAGTCCATCCGCCTGGGCAAGGTCGACATCCAGGGCGCCTACGGACGCCTGCGGAGGGGCGAAGCCTGGCTCGTCGACGCCTACATCGCTCCCTACGCGAACGCCGGCTACACGCCCCACGAGGCGCGCCGCGACCGCAAGCTGCTCCTGCGCAAGGAGGAACTGCGCCGCATCCGCGCCGCCCTCGATGAGCGTGGACTCACCCTCGTCCCGCTGAACTTGCACCTGCGCCGAGGGATGGCCAAGGTCGAGCTCGGCGTGGCCCGTGGCATCAAGCGTTATGACAAGCGCCGTAAGATCCGCGAGCGCGAGGAAGGCCGCCAGGTGGCCCGCGCCCTCCGCCACTCGGCCTAGGCGAAGTCGCGCCGCCCGTCTGGGATGGCTTGGTCAACCACCAGTTTGCATGGTGAGGGCGCATTCGCGTATAAATAGTTTTCATCTTGGGGAACAGGAGATCGACATGACTCCCAAGCTCGGTTATCTGGTAGTCGCGTTATTAGTGCTCACCTTTACCTTTGTCGCCGTCAGCGCGATCGCTGACGGCTCCACGGCCAGTGCCGCACCGATGGACAGTATCGGGCCTACGCTCGCCGCTGGCGGTGCAGCGAGCGCCTCCATCCTGCCACCGCCACCGCCACCGCCACCGCCACCGCCACAGCCACAGTACGTCTGTCAGTACTTCTGGGTTACCATCGAGTTGGCAGATGGCACAGAGAGTGCCCCCTTCCTGCATAGGCTATGCTATTGGTCCCTCGTGGGCTAAGTTCGCGACATTAGAGTTCCCGCCCGGACGAGGGGGCGGTCCTTGGATGCTTGGGCCGCCCCATTCGCGTGTCGGCATCAAGCGTTATGACAAGCGAAGGAAGATCCGCGAGCGCGCGGAAGGGCGCCAGGTCGCCCGCGCCCTCCGCCACTCCGCCTGAGGGGCGAGGTCTCTAGGCGTCGGGGAAGGTCACGCAGGTGGTCGTGCTCTCGATACCCTCGACCACGCGGATGTGCTGGCTGATGAGCGCCGGCACCTGCGTGATGCTGGGCGCGTCGATAACCGCCACGATGTCGTAGGGCCCCATCACCTGGTAGACCTCGGCAATCCCATCGACGCCTTGCAGGGCATCAAATACGTGCTGGGTCTCAGCGGGGTCGACGACGATGAGCACGAACGCCTTGATCATCTCTCGCTCCTAATCCTCACGTAGCTGCAGGACGGCCATGAAGGCCTCCTGCGGAATCTCCACGTTGCCGACGCGCTTCATGCGCTTCTTGCCCTCGGCCTGCTTCTCCAGCAGCTTCCGCTTCCGCGTTATGTCGCCACCATAGCACTTGGCGAGGACGTTCTTGCGCAGCGCGCGAACCGTCTCGCGGGCAATGATACGGCCACCGATCGCGGCTTGCAGGGGCACATCGAACATCTGGCGGGGAATGAGGCTGCGGAGCTTGAGCACCAGCGAGCGGCCCTCGCGGGTGGCGTTCTCGCGGTGCGTGATGATGGAGAGC
Source organism: Tepidiformaceae bacterium (assembly GCA_965262975.1). GTDB lineage: Bacteria > Chloroflexota > Dehalococcoidia > Tepidiformales > Tepidiformaceae > UBA2991. The sequence continues at coordinate 779,135 of OZ253575.1, forward strand.
GCGTCCACCACCTGGCCGTTCACGAGCACATCGACCTTCACGAGCGCGGCCATGCGATAGCCGGCTGGGTGGTAGTCGAGGCTGGCGTATCCGCTCGTGGAGCCCTTCAGGGTGTCGTAAAAGTCGACGAGGATTTCGGCCATGGGGATTTCGTAGGCGAGGAGGACGCGCGCCTCGCCGGGGGCGAGGTCGCTCTCCGGTTCGAGGTACTCCATGCGCAGGAAGCGTCCCCGGCGGCTCGTCACGAGCTCCATCACCTGGCCGATGTAACGGCTGGGGGTGACGACATCGATGTTCGCCCAGGGCTCGCGAATCTCCTCGATCCGGGAGGCGTCGGGCAGGCGGGAGGGGTTCTCGATGGCGACCACCTCGCCCGAGCTCAGCTCGACCTCGTACTCGACGCTGGGGGCGGTGGTGAGGAGGCCGAGGTCGTACTCGCGCTCCAGCCGCTCAACGACGATCTCCAGGTGCAGCAGCCCGAGGAAACCACAGCGGAAGCCGAATCCCAGGGCTGCCGACGACTCGGGTTCGTAGGCGAGAGAAGCATCGTTGAGGCTGAGGCGCTCCAGCGCCTCGCGCAGCTCCTGGTACTGGTCCGAGTCGGTCGGGTAGATGCCGGCGAAGACCATCGGCTTGGCCTGGCGGTAGCCGGGAAGGGGCTCGGGCGCGGGTCCGGCGTCGAGCGTGACGGTATCGCCTACGCGGCAGTCCGCCACTTCCTTGAGGCCGGTCGCGATGTAGCCGACCTCGCCCGCGGCTAGTCCCGCGAGGGGCTGTAGGGCAGGCGCGAAGATGCCGAATTCGAGTGGCTCGAAGCGCTTCTCCGTCTGCATCAGGCGCAGGTCGGCGCGGCCCTGCATCTCGCCGTCGACGACGCGCACATGCGCGAGCACGCCTTTGTAGGCGTCGTACTTGGAATCGAAGATGAGCGCCTTGAGCCGGCCGGCGCGGTCGCCCGTGGGAGGGGGCACCCGTGCGCGGATGGCCTCGAGAATCTCGAGGATGCCAACGCCTTCCTTGGCGCTCGCGAGGACGATTTCGTCGCGGGAGAACCCGATGACGCGTTCGAGCTCGTGGATGACACGTTCGGTTTCGGCGTGGGGCAGGTCGATCTTGTTGATTATGGGGACGAGGGTGAGGCCCTGGTCGAGGGCGAGGTAGACGTTCGCGAGGGTCTGCGCCTCGATTCCCTGGGAGGCATCGACCACGAGGACGGCTCCCTCGCAGGCGGCGAGGGAGCGGGAGACCTCGTAGCTGAAGTCGACATGGCCCGGGGTGTCGATGAGGTTGTACTGGTACTCCTCGCCGTCGCTCCCGCGATAGGTCATGCGGGCGGCGGCGGCCTTGATCGTGATGCCCCGCTCGCGCTCAAGATCCATCGTGTCGAGGACCTGATCGGCCATCGCGCGGAGGGCGACGGTCTCCGTCACCTCGAGGAAGCGATCGGCGAGCGTCGACTTGCCGTGGTCGATGTGGGCGATGATGCAGAAGTTGCGGATGCGGGACTGATCCACGGCCTCAGTGTATGGGCAGACCGCCGTGCGAGCTTGATGGACGCAGGACGGCGGTCTCTAGGGGAGGCCCGTGCTAGTCTCGCGGCACAAATTCGCACCCCTAGAGGAAACAAAATGGCACGCAAAAAGGTCACGATCGTTGGCGCCGGCATGACCGGCGGCGCCATGGCGCAGCGGCTCATTGAGCGCGACATCTGCGATGTCGTTCTGCAGGACGATCCCCAGTTCGCCGGCACGATGCACTTCGGCAAAGCGCTGGACGAATCGCAGGCAGCCGCCTGGAGCGGTTTCAGCGCCTCCATCAGCGCCACGGACGGCTGGGACGAGACCGCCGGCTCGGATGTCGTGATCGTGACGGCGGGGGCCCCCCGCAAGCCCGGGATGAGCCGTGAAGAGCTGCTCAACGGCAACGCCGCCATCGTTCGCGCGAAGGTGGCGGAGGCGGCGCAGGCCTCGCCGGACGCGGCGCTCGTCATCTTCTCGAACCCGATGGACGCCATGTGCCACGTCGCCCTGGAGGCGAGCGGATTCCCGCGCGAGCGGGTGATCGGGCAGGGCGGCGCGCTCGACAGCGCCCGCTACCGCCACTTCGTCGCCGATGCCTGCGGGGTCTCGCCGCAGGACGTGCACGGCTACGTGATCGGCGGCCACACGGACACGACGATGGTGCCGGTGGTCTCACAGACGCGCGTCGGCGGCGTGCCGCTGACGAACCTCCTGCCCGCCGACAAGATCGACGAGGTCGTGAGCCGCACGATGCGGGGCGGGGCCGAGATCGCCGAACTGATGCGCGTCGGCAGCGCCTTCTATGCCCCCTCGGCGGGAACCATCGCGATGGTCACGGCGATCTTGCTGGACCAGCGCCGCCTGATGCCCTGCTCAACGCTCCACCAGGGCGAGTACGGCATCGAGGGCGTGTTCTCGGGCACGGTCGTGCAGCTCGGCGAGGGCGGCATCCAGCGCACCTTCGAGCTGGAGCTGTCGGACGAAGAGCGAGAGCGCGTCGTGGCCGCCGCGGAGGCGACCAAGGGGCTCATCGCCCAGCTGGACTAAGGCGTACGGCTTAGTCAGGCGTCACGCGAGTCCAGGCGAGGCCGTCGACGTGTTCGAAGTGCGCGTCGGCGGAGACGAGGTCGGCGCCCGTTTCCATCGCATGCGCCGCGATCCAGATGTCGTTCGTCGGGATGGGATGACCTTTCGCGCGGAGCGCGGCGCTGATGCTGCCGTAGTACGCGGCCGTAGCTGGCCCTACCTCCACCAACCACACCTTTCGGTTGTCAAGGAACGTGCGAAGTTCAGCGAGATTCTGTTCGAACCGCGACCCCGCATGGAAGCCGGTTAGCAACTCACCCATGACGATCGCGGAGAACAGCACTTCTTCAGCATTCTCAACGATGCCTGTGACCTGTTCATGCCGGCGCCCGAAGCGGGAGTAGGCATTGGTATCCAGCAGCACGCTCACTGCCACATCTGCTCGTCAATGGTCTCGCACATCTCTTCGATGATGGCATCGAACTCATCCGCCTCTTCCCTCGTCCAGGTTCCGGCGAGGAGCTGCAGCCCCGAGTCGGAAGTCTCCGCATCCTCGACCGCATTCCCGGAGCCAGTCCACTTCTTCACATTGCCCCAGTCGATTGGGCTCGCCATGTTCTCCACTCGGGCTCCCTTCCAGAGCAGCTTCAGGGCAGCCTGATTCGTGGAGATGCCCTCTCGCTGCGCCAGTCGCAGGATGCAACTGTTCAGCTCGTCGTCGATGCCTCGAACCGTCAGCTGACTCACGTCGCCTCACCCCCTGCTGAGGTTCATTGTAGTCCACAAGAACCAGGCTGTCAGCCGCCTGCCTCCCGGCGAAGGATGGCGGCGGCCTCGCGGACGCGCGCGGGGGCGGTGCCGCCGACTGTGTCGCGAGCGGCGAGGGCGGAGTCGACGTCGATCTTCAGCACGTCGGCCTCGAAGAGGTCGCTGGCGGCGCTGTAGGTCTCGAAGGGCAGCTCGTGCAGCTCGCAGCCTTGTGCCTCGGCCTCGCGTACGAGGCCGCCGGCGACGGCGTGGGCCTCGCGGAAGGGCATTCCTTTCCGCACAAGGTAGTCGGCAACGTCGGTGGCGAGGGCGAAGCCGCCCGAGGCAGCCGCCCGCATGCGTGGCAGGTCGAACTCCAGGGCGGGGACCATCGCCGCAAAGATGCGGAGGGTGGGAACCACGACGGCGGACGCGTTCAGGATGGCGGCCTTGTCTTCCTGCAGATCGCGGTTGTAGGCGAGGGGCTGGCCCTTCAGGTTCGTCAGCAGATTCACCAGCTCGCCGAAGACGCGCCCAGTGCGTCCCCGCGCCAGCTCGGCCACGTCCGCGTTCTTCTTCTGCGGCATCATGCTCGAGCCGGTGGCGAATGCATCGGGCAGGCGCACGAAAGCGAACTCAGCGGTCGACCAGATCACGATCTCCTCCGCCAGGCGCGAGAGGTGCGTCTGTGTGATCGCGCAGGCAGCCAGGAACTCGACGGCGAAGTCGCGGTCGGCGACGGCATCGAGGCTGTTCCGCGAAACGCTGTCGAAGCCGAGCTCTTCGGCGACCATCTCCCGGTCGAGGGGGTAGGGCGAGCCCGAGAGGGCGCCCGAGCCCAAGGGGAGCACGTTCGTCCGCGAGCGGCAGTCGCGGAAGCGGTCGCGGTCACGCAACAGCATCTCGCCGTAGGCGAGCAGGTGATGCCCGAGCGTCACCGGCTGGGCGCGCTGGAGGTGGGTGTAGCCCGGCATGGGGTCGGCGGCGTGGGTCAGCGCGAGGTCGCAGAGCGCTTCGATGAGCGCCTCGGCGCCGGCGGCAGCGAGGTCACACTGCTCGCGCACGAGCATGCGATTGAGCAGCGATACCTGGTCGTTGCGGGAGCGGGCCGTGTGCAGCCGTCCCGCCGCCGGGCCGATGTCATTCCGGAGAAGGGCCTCAACGTGGGTGTGAATGTCTTCGAGCTCCGGGCGCCACTCGACCTGCCCGGCGCGGAAGCGCTCAAGCACGCGACCAAGTCCGGCAACGATCGCCGCGGCCTCGGTCTCCGGGATGATTGCGGTGGCCCCGAGCATGCGGGCGTGCGCGATCGAACCTGCGATGTCCTGCTCGTACAGGTCGCGGTCGACGCCGGCGGTGTAGTCGCGGGTGAGGTCGTCCATCGACCCTTCGAAGCGACCGCCCCAGGTCCGCTGTCCCTCGCTCATGGATCCATTCTCCCCCGCGCAAACGCTGTGTCCTACCACACCGCTCCCAGGCCGCGAAAGCGCGCCGGGTAAACTGCGCGCATGACGGCCGACTCGGATCCCGCCCCTCCACCCGACGACCTGCGGAGCTTCGACGCACTGGAGGCGATCATTCGACGCCTGCACGGCCCCGACGGCTGTCCCTGGGACCGCGAGCAGACGCACGAGTCGCTGCGGCCCCACCTCATCGAGGAGGCATACGAGCTGCTGGAGGCGATCGACTCCGGCCAGGCGGAAGCCATCGCCGAGGAGCTCGGCGACGTGCTGCTGCAGGTGCTCATGCACGCGGCGGTGGCCGAGCGTCTGGGTGAGTTCGAATTGGGCGACGTGATCTCGCGCATCGCGGCCAAGCTGGTGGCGCGGCACCCACACGTCTTCGCCGATGCCACGGCGGAGACGGCGGAGGACGTACGGGAGAGCTGGGAGGTGCTGAAGCAGAAGGAACGTCGCGACCGTCCCCGCCTCGAAGGCGTGCCGACGACGCTGCCGGCGCTGGCCGAGTCGCAGACGATCCAGGGGCGCGCACGCCGAGCCGGGTTCGACTGGCCCGACATCCATGGCCCTCTGGAAAAGCTCTCGGAAGAGATCGCCGAACTCGCCCTGGCGGAGACGGAGAAGGATCGCGAGGAGGAATTCGGCGACGTGCTCTTCGTGATCGCGCACATCGCGCAGACGTTGGGCGTTGACGGCGAGCAGGCACTGCGGCGGGCCAACGGCAAGTTCCGCCGCCGCTTCGGTTTCGTGGAGGCGGCGGCCAGGGAGCAATCGTTGGACCTGAACGCACTCGATATCGAAGCGCGCGACGAATTGTGGGAACGAGCGAAGGCATCCGAGCGGGGGCAGTTGTAGCGCCAGCCCCTCGCCGATAGGCTGAACACACGAACACGATCGGGGAGGCCGAAGTGGCTCAGGCAATGGAATCCGTCATCACGCGGGAACGCTTCACGAAGGGCAAGACCTACGGGCAGTACATCGAAAGCGGCATCCGCAACCGCGAGCAGTTCGACGACAACTACGGGGGCCTGGACATCAGCGAGGAGCAGCAGGCGGCTCTGAGTGAGCTTGCCGCCCATCCAAACGGGCCGGACCACATAGTCATCATCGGCGAGGACTGGTGTCCGGACGTCTACCGGGGAATGCCCGTGGGCGTCCGCATCGCCGAGGCGTTGGGCGTCGAAGCGCGCATCTTTGAGCGGGACCAGAACAAGGACATGATCGCCGAATATCTGAAGGACGGGGAGTTCGAGTCGATCCCCGTGTACATCTTCTACAACGCCGAGCACATGGAATTGGCTCATTTCATCGAGCGCCCAAAATTGGCGAACGAGCAGATGGGCGAACTGCAGGGCGTGCTCGGCGACATGCGTCCAGAGGCGATTGCGCAGCGCCTCGGCCACGACCCCAGCGAGGAAGAAATCCAGCAGGCACGGGCCGAGGGACGGGAGCGGTACCTCGAGTGGCAGCGCACGAGCGAGACGTGGGCGAACTGGCGCGTGGCCGCCGTCGATGAGGTGATCGAGCTTCTCCGCGGAGCGATTTGAAGGCTTCGGCAGGTTTGCCCTTGTTGTCGCGCGTGAACGTGCTTGGGTATACTCCGCGCGACCTTGGGGCCGCTAGCTCAATTGGCAGAGCAAGTGACTCTTAATCACTAGGTTGAAGGTTCGAGTCCTTCGCGGCTCACCACTTTTCGGAAAGGTCACGTCGGTTGGTTCGCCAGCCGGCTCCGGCCGGGGAAGTGTCGGAATTGGCAGACGAGCATGATTTAGGATCATGTGCCGCAAGGCGTAGGAGTTCGAATCTCCTCTTCCCCATGGATACATGGGGCGGCCGCTTTTCCGTCGAAGCGGTGCGCGGAAAAATCGGAGTAGGGCGAAAGGGGGCGTCATGGCGCTTCTCGAGGTAAATGACCTTCGGACGTACTTCTACACGCAGGAGGGCGTCGTCAAGGCAGTTGACGGCACGTCCTACTCCGTGGAGGAAGGCGAGACGCTTGGGCTTGTGGGAGAGTCGGGCTGTGGGAAGAGCGTCTCGGCGCTCTCGATCCTGCGACTGATCCCTTCGCCCCCCGGAAAGATCGTCTCCGGCGAGATCATGTTCCAAGGCCGTGATCTGCTGAAATTGGACGAGAACGAGATGCGGCGTATCCGCGGCAACGACATCGCAATGGTGTTCCAGGAGCCGATGACGTCGCTCAATCCCGTGCTCACGATCGGGCGGCAGATCACCGAGTCGCTTGAGCTGCACCAGGATCTCCGGGGCAGGGCGGCGCGCGAGCGCGCGGTCGAGCTGCTGGAGCTGGTCGGCATTCCAGCGGCGCGGGGCCGCATCGACGACTACCCCCACCAGTTCTCGGGGGGCATGCGCCAGCGCGTGATGATCGCGATGGCGATGAGCTGCAACCCGAAGATCCTGCTGGCGGACGAGCCCACCACGGCGCTCGACGTGACGATCCAGGCCCAGATCCTCGAGGTCATGGCCCGGCTCAGCCGCGAGTTCGGGACCGCCGTCATCATCATCACGCACAACCTGGGCGTGGTTGCTCGCTACGCCGATCGCGTGAACGTGATGTACGCGGGCAAGGTGATCGAGCGGGCCGATGCTCACGAGCTTTACGGCAATCCGAAACACCCCTACACGGTGGGCTTGCTGAACTCGGTGCCTCGCCTCGACGAGCTCCGGCAGGAGAAGCTGATACCGATCGAGGGCTTGCCGCCCGACCTGGCGCACCTGCCAGAGGGCTGCAGCTTCTACCCACGGTGCGATTGGCGCACCGACAAGTGCCTCACGCAGTTTCCCGACACCGCGCAGGTCGCAGGCGAACACCAAGCCGCCTGCTGGGAGTGGGAGCAGGTCCGAAGGGAGAATCCAGTTGTCTCAACAAGCTAGCACCGCCGAAGCGAGCATGGGCAACGGGACCGGGGACGCCCTCCTTGAGGTCGAGGATCTTGAGGTCTACTTCCCGGTCACAGCAGGCCTGATCTTCCAGCGGCGCGTCGCCGATGTGAAGGCGGTCGACGGCGTCACGTTCGACGTGAAGCGCGGCGAGACACTCGGTCTCGTGGGCGAGTCCGGGTGTGGCAAGAGCACCACGGGCAAGGCCATCCTCCAGCTGAACCGCCCCACCGCGGGCACCGTGAGCTTCGGGGGTACGGACCTGACGCAGGTGAAGGGCCGTTCGCTGCGGAGCTACCGCCGCCGCATGCAGATGATCTTCCAGGACCCGTACGCGAGCCTGAACCCGCGTATGTCGGTCGGGTCGATCGTCTCCGAGCCGATCACGATTCACAACCTGGCGCGGGGCCAGGAGAAGCGCGACCGGGTGCACAACCTGCTGCAGACGGTGGGGCTGAACCCGTACTTCGCCAGCCGCTACCCGCACGAGTTCTCGGGCGGGCAACGCCAGCGCATCGGCATCGCCCGGGCGCTCGCGGTCGAGCCCGAGTTCATCGTGTGCGACGAGCCTGTCTCGGCGCTCGACGTGTCGATCCAGGCGCAGATCATCAACCTCCTGCAGGACCTGCAGGACGAGTTCAACCTCACCTACCTGTTCATCGCGCACGACCTTTCGGTCGTCCGCCACATCAGTGATCGCGTGGCTGTGATGTACCTCGGGCACATCATGGAAATCACCGACCGCGACACGATCTTCGCCAACCCGCTGCATCCCTACACGAAGGCGCTCCTCTCGGCGGTCCCGATCCCGGACCCCGCCGTGGAGCGCTCGCGCGAGCGCATCATCCTGCTGGGCGACGTGCCCAGCCCGCTGAACCCGCCTCCGGGCTGCGTCTTCAACACGCGCTGCCCGATCGCCATCGACGAGTGCCGCGAGCGCATTCCCGAGTGGCGCAACGTGGGCACGGCGGACAAGGAGCACTGGGTCTGGTGCCACCGCGTCTAGCGCGCGGCTGAGGGAACCAATGCGGAAGGGGTGGCCTTTGGGCCACCCCTTCTTGATGCCTTCAACGCAACACCTCTTGTCATCAGCAAGAAGAACTCGTGTAGCCTTAGGGCCATGTCGCACAGGGCGTTTTCGCAGTTAACCAGCGCCGGGTTCAGCGACGAACAGACCGAGGCGCTCTTCGAGGTCTACGGTGGCGGTCGCGACTCCTTCGTGACCAAGGATGACCTGAAACCACTCGCTACCAAGATCGACCTGCAGCGGTTCGCCACCAAGGACGACCTGCAACGGTTCGCGACCAAGGACGACCTGCAGCCGTTCGCGACCAAGGACGACCTGCAACGGTTCGCGACCAAGGACGATCTACAGCGGTTCGCGACCAAGGACGATCTACAGCGGTTCGCGACCAAGGACGATCTGCAGGGCAGCCTTCAGGGGCTGGAACTGCGCCTCACACAGCGGTTCGGCGCCCTGGTCATCGCTGGCGTTGCGGCCCTCGCAGTGCTGGACCGGTTCTAGGCGAAACCCCGCAGACGCTCTCCGCTAGCCGTCCTGGTTGAGCCAGGACATCATGCCGCGCATCTCCGCGCCTACCTGCTCCACCTGGTGGTTGGCATCGCGACGGCGCATGGCAAGGAAGCTCGAGCGGCCCGACATGTTCTCCAGGATGAACTCCTTGGCGAACTGGCCCGTCTGGATCTCCTCGAGGATGCGGCGCATTTCGGCGCGGGTCTCGTCGGTGATGATGCGGGGCCCGCGGCTGTAGTCGCCGTACTCGGCCGTATCGCTGATGGAATAGCGCATGTTCGCGAGCCCGCCCTCGTAGATCAGGTCCACGATCAGCTTGAGCTCGTGCATGGTCTCGAAGAAGGCGCTCTCGGGCTGGTAGCCGGCATCGACGAGGGTCTCGAAGGCGGCCTTGATGAGCGAGGAAAGGCCACCGCAGAGGATGACCTGCTCGCCGAAGAGGTCGGTCTCGGTCTCCTCGAGGAAGGTCGTTTTGAGGACGCCGCCGCGCGTGCCGCCGATGCCCTTGGCGTAGGCGAGCGCGAGCTGGCTGGCTACCTCGCTGGCGTCCTGGTGCACGGCCAGCAGGCAGGGCACGCCGCCGCCCTCCGTGAAGACGCGGCGCACGAGGTGGCCCGGGCCCTTCGGTGCGATCATCGTGACGTCGACAAAGTCGGGCGGGTCGATCTGCTGGAAGTGGATGTTGAAACCGTGGGCGAACATCAGCATCTTGCCCTCGGCCAACCCCGGCTCGATCGCCTTTTCGTAGACCTCGCGCTGCAGGTGGTCCGGGATGAGCATCATGATGATGTCGGCCTCGCGGGCGACATCCTCAACGGTGCCGACGCGCAGCCCCGACTCCTCGACGGTGCTCCACGAGCGCGAGCCGGGATAGAGGCCGACGCGCACGTCGAGGCCCGAATCGTGCAGGTTGAGGGCATGGGCATGTCCCTGCGAGCCGAAGCCTATGACCGCGATCTTGCGGTCCTTCAGCAGCCCCAGATCAGCGTCGTCGTCGTAGTACATCGTGGCCATGCGGGCACTCCTTTGGGGTTGGGTGGCGGCGCGGGGCCGCGGCGGGTAGCGGTTATTTCGGCAGAATCACCTGGCGGCGGTGCCGGTCGCGACTGTATTCCACGAACGGATTGACGCCGATTTCGCGGAGCATCCAGTGCCGTTCGATGACCATCACCTTGCCCTCCACGATGCGCACCCAGTCGGCGATGCGGGGACGGGCGGGGTCAATGGCGATTTCGACGGCAGCGTCCTTCTCGCTCGCTACCACCGCCGTGAGGCGGGGGAAGCCGAAGGCGGGCCGGGGCGTCGCCTCGAGCAAATCGAGCACGGCGTCGACACCTGAGACGATGCCGTAGACGGAGTCGATGAGGGTGACCTTCTCGTCGAGGGAGGCGGCTGCTTCGTCGCGCTCGGAGGCGATGAGCTTCTCGTAGAGCCCGCGGACGAGCTTGCGCGTCGCCCGCGGGGAGCCGCCGCGGAAGGCGTTGGCGGCGTCCATGGCGGCGAGAGCGGGCTTGTCGAGCTCGACGTCGCGCATCATGCCGTAGAGGCGGCGGTCGACGATGAGATCATCCTCGACGCGCACGATGTCGAGCACGCGCTGCTTGAAGGCGCGCCAGTCGTAGCCCTTCGCTTCGATGGTCGCGCGCGTCGCCACGGCGTCACCATCGGCAGCAGACTCGACCTCGGTGTAGGTGCAGTCGGCGTAGCGCTCCAGCAGTTCGTGGTGGAAGTCGCGGACGGCCACGCTGTCGCGCAGCATGGGGCTGCGGAACGAGTGGAACACGACGCCCGGGTGGTGCAGCGCCTGAATCTGGTCGAAGCGGTCGTAATTGATGGCGGTGACGAGCGCCTCGACAACGTCACTGTTGGGCATGGGGGCGGGACACCTCGGGCTGAGCTTGGCCGATTGTACCCCGCGTCACGAACGCGGGACAGGCGAGCCCGGCCTGACGCTGAGGGCGCGGGGCGGTAGCCTTGGCGCCGCCACCTTCCGAGAGAAACGAGGCACCCCGTGACCGAGCCCATCCCCACCCAGGAACGCGACATCCTCACCGAGACCGACGCCCAGGCACGTGCCGAGCGCGTCTCCAACGCCCGCTACGAACTGGCGCTCGACCTGACGAAGGGCGCCCCCACCTATGGCGGTGTGGTAACGATCGCGTTCGACCAGAGCGGCGGCGACGACCTGCCGCTCAACTTCCGCGGGAAGCGGATCGACCTGCTGGAGCTGAACGGCGAGGCGTGCAGCTTCGAGTGGCTGGGACGGAAGCTCACGCTGCCCGGCTCGGCGCTCGTGGCCTCGAACACCCTCCGCATCGAGTACGAGAACGAGTACGACCACGGCGGCGACGGCTTTCACCAGTTCGTCGACCCCGAGGACGGCGAGGAGTACCTGTACACGAACTTCGAGCCGTTCGATGCGCACCGGCTCTTCCCCTGCTTCGACCAGCCCGACATCAAGGCGCGCTACCGGTTGACCGTGACCGCCCCCGCCGAGTGGACGCTGACGGCAAACGCTCAGGAAGCCTCAGCGGAGACGCAGGCCGACGGGCGCATCCGGCGCATCTACGAGGAGACGCCGCCCTTCAGCACCTACCTGTTCGCGCTCATCGCGGGGCGGTACCACGTCGCCACGGACGAGCACGCGGGCATCCCCCTGGGGCTGCTCTGCCGGCGCTCGATGGCGCAGTACCTCGACACGGACGAGCTGTTCACGATCACGCGGCAGGGGCTCGACTTCTTCGGCGAATTCTTCGACTACCCCTACGCCTTCGGGAAGTACGACCAGATCTTCGTGCCCGAGTTCAACCACGGGGCCATGGAGAACGTCGGCGCCGTGACCTTCAACGAGTCGATGGTGTACCGCGATCCGCCCACGGAGAACCAGCGGCGGCGGCGGGCAGAGGTGATCCTCCACGAGATGGCCCACATGTGGTTCGGGAACCTCGTGACCATGCGCTGGTGGAACGACCTCTGGCTGAATGAGAGCTTCGCGACCTACATGTCCTTCCTGGCGATGGAAGGCGCGACGCGTTTCCAGTCTGGCTGGCAGGACTTCAACAACGGCATCAAGAACTGGGCCTACCGTCAGGACCAGCTCATCACCACGCACCCCATCGCCGGGACGGTGCGCGACACCGACGAGACGTTCCTGAACTTCGACGGCATCACCTACGGCAAGGGCGCGTCGGTGCTGAAGCAGCTCGTCGCGACCATCGGCATCGACGGCTTCCGCGAGGGGATGCGCCACTACTTCCGCACCTACGACTACGGGAACGCCTCGCTGCACGACTTCCTGGGGGCGCTGGAGGAGGGCAGCGGGCGCGAGCTGGGCGAGTGGTCCCGGCTCTGGCTGGAGACACCCTCGCTCAACACCATCCGGGCCGACTGGGAGAGCGACGGCGAGCGCGTCACACGGTTGGAGCTCAGCCAGACGGCTCCCGCGGACTACCCCACCATCCGTCCCCACACGCTGGAGACGGGCCTGCTGACGGACGACGGCAGCACCACCGCCGTGGAGGTGGTGCCTGCCGTGCTCGAGGGCGAGCGCGCGGAGATCGAGGCAGCGCGTGGTCTCTCGCGCCCCGCGCTCGTGTACCCGAACTTCAACGACCACGCCTACGCCAAGATCGCCCTCGACGACGAGTCCGTGGCCTGGGCGCGCGCGAACATCGAGCGCGTCGGCGACGACCTGCTGCGTCAGCAACTCTGGTCGACCCTCTGGAGCATGGTGCGCGACCAGCAGCTCAAGTCGACGGACTTCCTCGCGATCGTGCGGGACAAGATCGGGTTCGAGCGCAACATCGAGCTCGTCGACTCGGTCCTCGGGCACGCGGCGGCCGCACAAGGCCGCTACGTCCCCTCCGACCAACGCGACGCGGAAGCGCACCTGCTGTTCGAGACGGCGCGCGAGGGGCTGCTGGCCGCTCCCGACAGCGACACGCGCATCATCTGGGCGCGGGCGCTCGTCGGTCTCGCGGTGAATCCCGACGACCTCGCCTACATCCGACGCCTCGCGGACGGCGAGGAAGTCGTGCCCGACTTCGAGCTCGACCAGGACATGCGCTGGGGCGTGGCTACACGCCACGTTGGCTTCGGGCTACCGGGCGCAGCGGAGCGTGTGGCCGCAGAAGCCGAGCGTGATCTGTCCGATCGCGGCCAGCGGGCGCAGCTTCGCTGCGAGACGTCCGTCCCGGACCCCGCGACGAAGGCGGAGGCGTGGGAACGGTTCGCGGGCGAGGGCTATGGCTCGCGCTACCTGAACCAGGCGGCAATGAGCGGCTTCAACTGGACCCACCAGGCGGACCTGCTGTCGCCGTACGCCGACGCCTTCTTCGAGCAGGTCGGCAACATCTTCGTCGAGCGCGACCGCGAGTTCGCGACGGTGTTCTACGGCGGGCTCTTCCCCGGCTACCGCGTCGAGCAGGACACACTCGACCGCGCCCAGGCGCTGCTCGACTCCACGCCAGAGGAGCAAGCCGTGCTGCAGCGCATGCTGCGCGAGTCGATCGACGACCTCGGCCGGGCCATCGCTTGCCGCGAGTACGCGGCTAGCTAGCTAGCTAGCGGAGCAGGAGCAAGGAACTGAGCGGTACGCTGACGATGCGGGGGTCGTCGAGTTGAGCCGCAAATTGACTGACGAGCACGCCGAAGGGGGCGTTGTTGGCTCGCTTCTCAAGGAAGCTGCGAATGCCCTCGGTATCCCGCAGGGGGTCGATTCGCGCCTGATACTTGACCTCCACGGGAACGCGGCGATCGCCCACCGTTAGTACGAAGTCCACCTCAGGCTCAGCTGTGCGCCCGGGAAAGTGGGCAATCTGGAGGCCGCTAATGCTGCTCAGACACGAGCCGGTGACGCTTTCCGCAATGTGACCCGCAAGGGTGGTCATCTCCGGTCGCTCGCGGAGTTGTTTCGTATCGAGTGGAACTTCCTCTTGGAGCCAACTGGCCCTCAGGCCATGATCGGCGAGACACACCTTTGAATAGCCCCGAGTTCGCTTCAGGCGTAGCTCCAGGGGGCGAATCAGCCGAAGGAGCAGGGAGTCATTGAGGAAGCTCAAGTAGCTGTTGATACGCTGGTAGCCCACATTGGCGCCCAGCGCCCTCTGCGCTTCCCTCGCAAAGAGCTGCGCCCCCGGAGCCTGCCCGGCATATCGGCACGCGAGCCGGAAGACCTCCTCAAGCAGTTCGGCGTCGCGGCGTCTGCCACGATCGCCCAAACGGAGGTCATGCTGGATCACTCGGCGGACGACGGTCTCATTGAGCTGTTCTGCGACATCAGCCCACGGAACATCGTAGTTCGCTTGCGCGAGGGGGTAGCCTCCCCGCTCGGAGAACCTGCGAAAGGCTTCATCGCGGTCGGGGCCTCGCGCCTCCCCCTGCTCGCGGAGGCTGCGCCAAAAGCCGGGGTCAGCCAGAACTTCGAGACCGTTGTCGCGGAGCAGGGGTTCGCCGACATCGAGTCCAGCGAATGCCCCGATCTCGGTGAGCGAGAGCGTGCCACCCTCAAGCGTCGTGATGCGACCAGCCAAGCTGTCACGTCCACGCTCAATCCGGAGGGCCGAGCTTCCCGTCACGACAACACTCACAGTGGAGCTGTCCACAAGGAACTTTAGCTGCGTGTCCCAGCCCCGGAGGTTCTGAACCTCGTCGAGGAACAAATAGACTTTCTCGCCCTCGCGGGCTGCCTGATTGAGTGTCGCTCCCAGAACAGCATGCTCAAACCACTCTACGATCCGGAGAAGCGGAGACTCGAGGCGCGCAAATTCGGTTAGGTCGTCAAACTGAACGCGCAGGATTCGCTTCGGGTCGGCTCCTTGTCGCAGGAGGTCGTCGATGAGGTGCAACTGCGCAGTTGTCTTGCCGATCTGGCGGGGTCCCCGCAGTACTACGACCGGAGCAAGGGACTGCATGAGGCGCCGCCGCACACCCGCGACAAGGTGGCGTCGGGTACGCGGAAGCGACGGCATCGGCTGCCCCGCCCACCATGGATTCGTTCGCTGAAGCGCAGCGACAAAGGATGCGGAAAACGCGAATTCCGGAGAGAGCGGGGAGGTTCCCATCAGCCCTCCTTGTTGGCAACTACCAAGGGGAGTCTAGCTGACTCCGGGGAGGCGCTCGCGTAGGGCGTCCACGAGGCCGGCGATGGGGACGCGCACCTGCGCCTGGCTGTCGCGCTCGCGGATGGTGACGGCCTCGTCCTCAAGCGTGTCGAAGTCGACCGTGACGCAGAGCGGCGTGCCGATCTCGTCCTGACGGCGGTAGCGGCGGCCGATCGACTGGGTCTCGTCGTACTGCGTCATCCAGTGCGAGCGGATGAGCGCATGGACGCGCTTGGCGGTAGGCGTCAGGGTGGCCTTCTTCGAGAGGGGCAGCACCGCCACCTTGATGGGGGCGATCGCCGGAGGCAGCTTCAGGAGCACACGCTCGTCGCCCTTCTCGTCGGGCTCGACCGTGTAGCTCTCGATGAGCGCTACGGCGAGCGTGCGCGTGAGTCCAAGGGCCGGCTCGATGACGTACGGGGTGAAGCGCTCGCGCGTCTCCTCGTCGAAGTAGGTCAGGTCCTGGCCGCTGTGGGTGCTGTGCGCCTTCAGGTCGTAGTCGGTGCGGTTGGCGATGCCCTCAAGCTCACCCCAGCCCCAGGGGAACTGGTACTCGATGTCGCTGGTGCCGTCGCTGTAGTGCGAGAGTTCCTCGGCGGTGTGGGGGCGGATGCGGATGCGGGAGGGGTCGATGCCGATGGTCTCGGCGTGCCAGCGCTGGCGCTCGTCGATCCAGTAACGGTGCCACTCGGGCGCGTCGGCGGGGCGGCAGAAGAACTCCACCTCCATGCACTCGAATTCGAGCGTGCGGAAGATGAAGCGGCCGGGCGTGATCTCGTTGCGGAAACTGTTGCGGGTCTGGGCGATGCCGAAGGGGAGCTTGCGGCGCATGGAGCTGCGCACGTTCTCGAAGTTCACGAACATGCCCTGGGCCGTCTCGGGGGGCAGGTAGGCGGTCGAGCCTTCGTCGACGACGGGGCCCACCTGGGTCTGGAACATGAGGTTGAACAGGCGCGGCTCGGTCAGCTCACCGCCGCAGTTGGGGCAGCGAACGCGGCCCTCGGCGTCACGCACGATCTCGCCGTACTGGCCCTCGTCGATGTGGTCGGGGCGGAAGCGCTGGCGGCAGCCCTTGCAGTCCACGAGGGGGTCGTTGAACGCCTCGGTGTGGCCGCTCGCGACCCAGACCTCGGGATTCGTGAGCATGGCCGCGTCGATGCCGACCACGTCGTCACGCTCGCGCACCATGGCGCGCCACCAGGAATCGCGGATGTTGCGCTTCAGTTCAACGCCGAGGGGGCCGTAGTCGTAGGTGTTGGCGAAGCCGCCGTAGATCTCGGCGGAGGGGAAGACGAAGCCGCGGCGCTTCGCCAGGGAGACGATGGTATCGAGGTCGGGTGCGGGCACGTAGAACTCCATATCTCGCGCTGGTTGCGCGGTTGGGAGGATTCACAGTAGCCCAAGGGGGAGTTAGGCCCCAGAGTCGAGCGCCGCGACGAGCATTTGCAGGGCGTGCTCCGCGATCTGCTCCATGATGGCCACGCGCGAGCCCTCGAAGTGGACCTCCTCGCTGACCGTGCCGTCGGGCCCCGCCAGCGCGAAGGAGACGCCGCCGATGGGTTTGGGCGAGCGGCCGCGGATGGGACCGGCCATGCCGCTCTCGGCAATGACGTAGTCGACGCCCGCGCGCTCGCGCACGGACCCGGCAATGGCGGCGACGGCGACGGGGCTCACCGTGCCGTGCTCGCGCAGGAAGTCGATGGAAACACCGAGGGTGTCGGGCTTGGAGCTCATGGTGTAGGCAACGAGGCCGCGCTCGAACCATTTGGAGGCGCCCGAGACGCTGATGAGCCTCGCCGAGATCAGGCCTCCGGCGGTGCTCTCGGCGACGGCCACGCGCGCTTCGCGGGCCAGCAGGAGCTCGCCAACGCGGGTGGCGAGCGGGTCGTTCTCTTGAATGGACATGGCTCGATGCTACGCTGCCCCGATGCCCGAGTACGAGATCAAGATCGTCGACGCCTTCACCAACGAGCGCTACGCGGGGAATCCCTGCGGCGTGGTCACACGCGCGGAGGGGCTCACCGCCGCGCAGATGCAAGCGATCGCGCGCGAGCTGAACCTGAGCGAGACCTCCTTTGTCACGCCCTCGCAGGTGGCCGACATCCGCGCGACGTTCTTCACACCGAAGAAGGAGATCCCGCTGGCGGGACACCCCACCATCGCAACCATGCACACGCTCGTGGAGGAAGGCCGCTTCGACCTCAGCGGCGGGGCACGCCGCGTCGTGCAGGAGCTGAGCATCGGCGTGCTGCCGGTTGACCTTGAGCCCACGGACGACGGGCGCGTCCGAGTCGTGATGACGCAGGCGGCGCCGGAGTTCCTGCGACGCCTCGACCGCAACGTGTACGCGCAGGCGCTCGGCATCTCGACCTCGGACATGCTCGACGGCGTGCCGGTCCAGGTGGTCAGCACGGGGACGCCGCAGGCGATGGTGCCGGTCAAGTCGCTGGAGGTGCTCGAACGGGTGCGGCCCGACCTCCAGCACCTGAGCGACCTGGAGGGAGTGGGGCACTACTTCAGCACGCACGTGTTCACGCCAGAGGCGTACGACCCCGCCAACAAGGCGCACGCTCGACACTTCGGCCCCTCATCCGGCGTCACCGAGGATCCCGTGACCGGCAGCGCCACGGGAGGGATGGCGGCCTACCTCTGGCGCTACGGCCTGGTACGGGAGACCTCGTACACCGTGGAGCAGGGACACATCATGGGGCGCCCCGGCCTGGTCGAGGTTGAGGTGGACGGGGAGGGCGACGAGCCTACCGGCGTACGCATCGCGGGCACCGCCGTCACGGTCCTGCGGGGAACGATCACGGTCTAGCGCACCGCCGTCAGGCGGTGGCTCCGCAGAGCACACGGGAATTGTTGGCCTGGCGGGAGTTCGCCAGTACAGCGGCAGCCCCGCTAGTCCCCGATCGTGAATCCGAGAAGGTACCCGAACACGGTCAGGGGGAGCATGAGTAACGCACTGCAGAGGAAAAAGCCGAGAACAGGTGGCCAGCGGTCGCGCCAGCGGAAGAGCACTGCAACGACAACCGCCAAGGGCACGCAACCGAGAGCAAGCCACTCGCTGACCCGGTACCCAATGTCCCTGTTTGCTCTCGAGTCGTCCAAGCTGTGGTGCAGCTCGGGGAAGGCAAGAACGACCAGAACCAACAGGGAGGGAATGGCAGTCGCGCCTGCCCAGACCGCCGTCCGACGGGGGTAGAGAGTGGCCGCCAGGAACGTGCTGGCCGCGAAGAGAGCGGCGACCAGTGCCCGCGCCACCAAGGAGTAGCCACCCAGCGACGGGGCAGCCTCCGCCTCTCCGAGAAACCCCAAGCCGAAGAGAAGGCACCCGTTGGCCGCGAGCAGGGCAGCCGCCAGCCACGGCAGCAGAGGCGCGAGCGAACCCCTCCGGAGGGGCGTCAGGCCATGCTGAAGCCGCCCGCCCGAACCGGCGAGAGCCGCCAGTGGGACGATTGCCAACTCGATTCCATGGTAGCCACCGGAGCCCTCTGGGAGCGGCAAGTGAACAATACCGAGCAAGAGGGCCCCGCCAAACAGCAGAAGCGCTGCGCCCCACACCAGCCACAAGAAAAACTCACCCGCCTCCTCGCTGAGCAGCGCCCCGTTACCTGGTCGTTGTGTCATCGCGCTGGCATTGTGACGCTACCAGGAAGCTCAGCGCTATTGCGCCCCCGTTCCAGAATGCGAGCCGACCGCCGTCAGGCGGTGGCTCTGCTACGCTGCCGCCATGACCCGCGAGGTCGACATGGCCGGCGCCGAGCAGCTTCTGCTCGAGGCGGAGTTCGAGGACCTGAAGCTGCTCTGGTCCTCCAGCAACTACGTCTACCTGGCGAGACTCTGCGCCGGCGACGGCCAGGAGATCGCCGCCGTCTACAAGCCGGAGTCGGGCGAGACGCCACTGTGGGACTTCCCCACGGGAACGCTCTATGCGCGGGAGGTGGCGGCCTACCAACTCGCGCAGTTGCTCGGGTGGTCGTTCATCCCCCCGACGGTCGTGCGCGACGGGCCGCAGGGTGTGGGCTCGCTCCAGCTCTACGTGCCCCACGACCAGTCCTCGCACTTCTTCGAGCAGCGCGAGGATCCCGCGCTGGTGCCGCACCTCCAACAGATGGCGGTGTTCGACTTCGTGGCCAACAACGCCGACCGCAAGGGCGGCCACTGCCTGCTCGACGAGCAGGGCCGCATCTGGGGCATCGACCACGGGCTCTGCTTCCACCGCGAGTACAAGATGCGCACCGTGATCTGGGACTGGGCGGAGCAGCCCATCTCGGACGAGTGGCTGGCCGACGTGGAGCAGGCGGCGCTGGCTGTCGCGGGCGGCCTGGAGGAAACCGAAGCGCTTAACGCCCTCCTCTCCCGCGACGAGATCGGAGCGCTACTCGGACGCGCCGACCGGTTGCTGCGGACGCGCGCCATGCCGGCGCCCGGCCCTCACCGCAGCTATCCCTGGCCGCTGGTCTGAGCGCCCTCAGCGCGGAAGCTGGAGCAACTGCAGGGTATTCCCGTCGGGGTCGGCGAAGGTCGCGACCCAACCGCCCCAGCGCTCCTGCTCGGGCGGGCGCGAGAACACGACCCCACGCTCCGAGAGGCGGCCATGGGCAGCGGCGATGTCGGCCACCTCAAAGTGGACCATCACACGCAGGGGATCGCGGTTGGGACCGTGGACCTCGTCGTGGGCGGCGACGCTGAGGCGAAAGCCACCCCACTCGAAGTTGGCGAAGGCGCCCTTCACGCTGCGCGGCTCGAGACCGAGCACATCTCGGTAGAACGCGAGCATCTCCGGATACCGGTCCGTCCAGATGATGACACCGGCGACCCCCTTTATCCCCACGCCCTCTCCACTCGACATGGGCGTCAGGCGAGGGGCTGCCAGGTGCGGCCACCCTCGCCGGCAACTGCGTGGCCGAGGCCCGGGAAGGGGAAGTGGCCGCTCACGATGAGCGCGCCCTCCGCCTCGATCCGCGCCATGAGCGCCTTGCGGCTCGCGGCTGAGGAGACCTTGTCGACATCGGCGCTGGCGCACCAGCCGTCTTCGCGCACCTGTACGGGCTGGTGGGCGGCATCGCCGAGGAGATAGGCGCGTTCGCCCGCGCTTGAGACGACGAAGGAGACGTGTCCGGGGGTGTGCCCCGGCGTCGGGACGGTCACAAGCTCACTCGTTACGGCGTGCTCGCCCTCGACGAGATCGAGGAGGCCCGCTGCCTCGATCGGCCCGAGCGAGTTGTCGTACTGGGCCGCCGTCCGCATCTCGTCGCTGCTCGTCCAGTAGTCCCACTCGGTTTGCTGCACGACGTGGCGGGCGTTGGGAAAGAGGGGAACAGCAGCGCCGTTCTCGTCGACGGTGTTCCAGCCGGTGTGGTCGAAGTGGAGGTGGGTGAAGACGACGATGTCGACATCCGCGGGTTTCACGCCGGCCGCTTCCATGACGGAGGGCAGCGCCGTCTCCTCCTTCAGGGGCATGGGCGACGGGCGGCCACCGAGCCCCGTATCGACGAGGATCGTGCGCCCTTCGCTCGCCACCAGCCAGGCGCCCAGGTTGAGCGTGAGGTTGCCGTCGGCGTCGAGGAATTCGCCGTAGTCGGACCATGCATCAGCGGGGACGTCGGGGTAGAACATCGACGGGGGCATCGCCGCCCAGCTGTCCTGAAGAGCGATGAGCTCGGCGTTGCCGACCTGCGTGCGCTGGAACTGCCCCATCTCGATCCTCCTGCCGCCCTGGTTGGTGCGGGCGCCGGCAGTATGTGACGCCAGTCGGGCCCGCGTCTATGCGTAGAGCAGCGCTCGCTACAATGGCGGCGTGAAGCACGGGGTAACGGGGCGGATTGCGGTCGGTCGGGACTTCGCGCTCGGGGAGGTGGCGGTGGCATTTCGGGATGGACGGGTCGAGTTCTCGGGTCCACGCCAGGGGTCCGATCCGGTCGAGATCGAGCCTGCTGTCGTGGCGCTGCAGGAGCATCTGCGCTTCGACGACGGCGGGCGCTACCGCCCCTTGAGCGGCGCGCGCACGCTGCCCGGCGGCTGGCGCACCTCGCTGCCGAAAAGCCTAGCCGAAGCGGCAATTGAAGCCATCTACCCGCAGGCGCTACTCCACCAATGTCAGGCAGCCGAGGGAACGCTCCGCGTCGTCGCGTTCGAGGAGGTGGTCGCGCGCCAGCGGGGGCGCTACCGCGTCGCGGGCGAGCTCGACGCCGAGGGTCGGGCGCGGGCGCGGGCTGTCCTCTGTGGCGACTGCGTGCGGACGCCCGTGTGGGCAGGCGATGAGACATCAGAAGGCGCGATTCCCTGCCCGGAGCCGTGCAGCGTGATGATCGCGCTGTGCCGCGAGGCCGCCTTGTGGCAGCAGGAACCGCCCCCTCCGTCGACACCCGATCCCTACGTTACCTTCGCCGACTTCGCCACGCCGGGGAACGAGACTCGCGAGGCCTACCTCGCCGGGATACCCGTGGAGGCCGGGGGTGGATAACGCCGACCTGCGCAAGCAGGCTGGGACGCTCTTCCCGGGCGGGGTCTCCAGCCCCGTGCGCTCGTTCCGCGCGACCGGCGGCGAGCCCGTCCCCATCGTCCGCGCGGCGGACGCGCGCGTGTTCGACGCCGAGGGCGGGGAGTACATCGACTATGTCGCTGCCTACGGGCCCCTGATCCTCGGGCATGCCCACCCCACCGTCGTGGAGGCGCTCGGCAGGGCAGCAGCGAGCGGCACCGCCTTCGGGGCGCTGTCGCCGGGCGAGGTTGAGCTGGGTACCCGCATCAGCGAGGCCACCGGCCTCGAACGGCTGCGCTTCGTCAACTCCGGCACCGAAGCGACGATGACGGCTATCCGGCTCGCGCGGGCGGCCACCGGACGTGACCTCGTGGTCAAGTTCGAGGGGTGCTACCACGGCCACAGCGACGGCCTGCTGGTGAAGGCGGGCAGCGGCGTCGCGACGCTGGGCCTGAGCGACTCAGCGGGCGTGCCGGCCTCGATCGCGGCGGGGACCGCCGTCCTTCCCTACAACGATCCCGACGCGCTCGCGCACTGGTTCGAGGCGCATGGCACGGAGACGGCCGCGGTCATCGTCGAGCCGGTGGCCGGGAACATGGGGGTCGTGCCTCCCGAGGAGGCATTCCTGAAGGCGCTCCAGACCGTTCCGCGAGCGCACGGTGCGCTGCTCATCAACGACGAGATCATTACGGGCTTCCGGCTGCGGTACGGCCTCAGCGGCTTGCTTCCGGAGGCCGATATCGTCTGCCTCGGGAAGGTGATCGGGGGCGGGCTGCCGGTGGGGGCGCTGGGCGGACGGGTGGAGCTGATGTCGCTGCTGGCGCCGGACGGGCCGGTGTACCAGGCGGGGACGCTCAGCGGGAACCCGCTGGTGATGGCCGCCGGTGTCGCCACACTCGACACTCTCTGCGACGGCAAGGCGTACGCCCGCATCACGAAGCTGGCCGGCCACCTGGAGAACGGCCTCGGGACGGCGGTGCGCCGCAGTGAGGCCGGCGCCTGCGTCGTACGGCGAGGGTCGCTGCTCTCGCTCTTCTTCCGCCCGGCGCCGCCGCGCAACTACACCGAGGCCACGACCTGCGACACGGCGATATTCGCGCGATTCCACCAGGCGATGCTGGCGCGCGGGGTGATGCTGCCCCCATCGCAGTACGAGGCGTGGTTCGTCTCGGCGGCGCACACGGAGGCTGACATCGACCAGACGGTGCGCACCGCCGCCGAGGCGCTGCGCCAGGCGAGCCCCGGACCGGTCGCAAGCCGCGGTGGGCAGTGAGCGCCCTCCGCATCGGGACGCGCGCGAGCCGTCTCGCGCTCCTGCAGACCGAGATCGTGGCCGCCAGCCTGAGGCAGGCCTGGCCCGACGTCGCCCTCGAGGTCGTCGAGATCACGACCGCCGGCGACCGCGACCGCACGAGCCCGCTGACCTCGGGGGAGGGCGCGGGCTGGTTCACCTCCGCCATCCAGGACGCACTGCTGGCGGACGAAGTCGACCTCGCCGTGCATAGCTACAAGGACCTGCCAACGGCGCGACCGGAGGGCCTCGTGATCGCCGCCGTGCCCCAGCGCGCCGACCCGCGCGATGCGATTGTCTCCCGTGGGGGCGCCACGCTCACGGGGCTGCCAGCGGGCGCGGTCGTTGGCACGAGCAGTCCCCGTCGGGCCGCACAGACGACCGCCCTCCGACCCGACCTCGAACTGCGACCCATCCGCGGAAACGTGGACACGCGTCTGGCGAAGGTGGACGCGGGGGAGTACGACGCAGCCTTGTTCGCGATCGCCGGGCTCGAGCGGCTGGGGGTGGCGGACCGCGCGAGCCACGTGTTCGGGTTCGCGGAGATGCTTCCCGCGCCCGCGCAGGGCGCGCTCGCCGTGGAGTGCCGGCGCGACGACTCCGAGACGCGGCGCCTGCTCGCCGCCATCGACGACCGGGATCTGCGCGGGCTCGTCTCGGCCGAGCGGGCGTTCCTCGCGGCGCTCGAAGCGGGGTGCAGCTTCCCCGCCGCCGCCTATGCGGAGAGCTTCGGCACCACGCTGAAGCTGCACGGGCTGGTGGCGCCCGAGGGCGTGCTCGTGCGGTCCAAGGTGGGCGGACCCATCAGCGCGGGGCCGGGGCTGGGACGGGCACTGGCGCGAGAACTCCTGGATCTGGCGGAGCAGCGCCAGGCCTGAGCCTCTAGCCGACCCGGACGATGACGGCGTCCCCCTGACCGCCGCCGCCGCAGAGCGAGGCCGCCCCGAGTCCGCCACCGCGCCGTCGCAGCTCGTTCAGGAGCGTGACCATGAGGCGAGCGCCGGTCGCGCCGAGGGGGTGGCCAAGGGCGACCGCGCCCCCGTTCGGGTTCACGCAGGCCGGGTCGAGGTCGAGCATGCGCGCCGACCAGAGGGCGACGGAGGCAAACGCCTCGTTGATCTCGACGACATCGAGGTCCGATGCCTTCAGACCGGCGCGGTCGAGAGCGGCGTCGATGGCCTGGGCGGGACGCTCGTGCAGGGTGGCGTCGGGACCGGCGATCTGGCCGTAGGAAACGACCTCGGCGATGGGCTCGGCGCCGAGGTCGGCGGCGGCGCGCTCGCTCGCGACGATGACCGCCGCGCCGCCGTCGCTGATCTGGGAGGCGTTGCCGGGGGTCGTCGATCCCTCGGTCGTGAAGACAGGCCGGAGACCGGCAAGGGACTCAGCGGTGAGGGTGTCACGGATGCCCTCGTCGTGCTCGATGCGCACGGTCTGGCCGCGGCGGGCGGGCACGTCGACGGCGACGATCTCGTTGGCGAAGTGGCCGCTGTCACGAGCGCAGGCGGCGCGCTGATGGCTGCACAGGGACCACTGGTCCTGCTCCTCGCGGGAGATGCCGAGGGCATCGTTCTTTGCGTCCGCGGCCTCGCCCATGGAGCACTCGTCGAAGGCGCACCAGAGGCCATCGTGCTGCATCGCATCGACGAGCGGGCTGTGTCCGAGGCGTCCGCCCCAACGCACATCGGGGAGGATGAATGGCGCGTTGCTCATGGACTCCATGCCCCCCGCCACGATGACGTTGCCTTCGTCGAGGCGGATGGAGCGGTCGGCCATGGCGATAGCAGTGAGTCCGGAGAGGCAGACCTTGTTGATGGTGGTGGCGGGAACGGTCATGGGGATGCCGGCGCCGCTGGCGGCCTGCCGGGCGGTGATCTGCCCCGCGCCTGCCTGCACCACATGCCCGAAGATCACCTCATCGACGGCCTCCGCGGGTACCGAAGCGCAGTCGAGCGCGCCCCGGATGGCGGCCGTGCCCAACTCCGTTGCGCGCAGGGGCCGCAGTCCCCCGCCGAAGCGTCCGATAGGTGTTCGCGCCAGACCAACGATCACCGACTTCATGGCATGTCTCCTCTTCGCTCCTCCGACTGTACGCCAGAGGCGGGTGCGAGCGATGGCGGACGCCGCTGGCGAGCGGTAGGGTTCGCCGCATGAGTCCGGTTGCGATCGTCACAGGGGCCGGTTCGGGAATCGGCAGGGCGGTGGCCCTCGCCTTCCTGCGGGAGGGATATTCGGTGGCGCTGGCAGGACGGCGCGCGCAGACGCTTCGCGCCTCGATCGCAGAGGCCGGGGCGGACGGTGATCGCGCGATCGCGGTCACGACCGACGTGCGTGAGCCCGCCTCCGTGCGCGAGCTCTTCGACTGGACGGTCGAGCGCTTTGGCCGCCTCGACGTGCTCTTCAACAACGCCGGTATCGGCGCTCCCCCGCGGCCACTGGAGGAGCTGACCTTCGAGCAGTGGCAGGCGGTGGTCGAGACGAACCTGACGGGGGCGTTCCTCTGCACCCAGGAGGCGTTCCGCGTGATGAAGGCCCAGGACCCGCAGGGTGGACGCATCATCAACAACGGCTCCATCTCCGCAACGACGCCGCGTCCGAATTCGGCCCCGTACACCTCGACGAAGCACGCGATCACGGGACTGACGAAGTCGACCGCGCTCGACGGTCGCGACTACGACATCGCCTGCGGGCAGATCGATATCGGGAACGCGACCTCGCCGATGACGGCGAAGATGGAGCGGGGAATGCCACAGGCCGACGGAAGCGTTCGCCCGGAGCCCACGATGGACGTGGAGAACGTCGCGAAGGCGGTGCTCTACATGGCCAGCCTGCCCCTCGACGCGAACGTGCTCACGATGACCGTGATGGCGACGAAGATGCCGTTCGTGGGTCGCGGCTGAGCGCGTGAGACGCCTGGACGTTGCGCTACTCCTGGCTGGCCTTGCCGTGCTCGCGCTGGGCGCGTGCGGCGGAGGGGACGAGGCGGGGGCGTGTCCCGAGGGAACCGACCAGTGGACCGAATACCAGCTCTTCTTCGGTCTGAGCCAGAGCGATGGAGGCTCCATTTCCGAAGAGGCCTGGCGCGAGTTCCTGGCGGACACCGTCACACCGCGCTTCCCGGACGGGCTCACCGTGCTTTCGGGCAACGGTCAGTGGCGCGACTCGAGCGGCGAGGTCCTGCGAGAGGGCAGCAAGGTACTGATCATCTACGCCCCGCCCGGGGAGGACGGCAGACGCGCCATCGATGAGATCTCGGAGGAATACGAGCGGCGTTTCAACCAGGAGAGCGTGCTGCGGGTGGTCGGCAACGCCTGCGTCTCCTTCTCCTGAGAGCGGGCCGAGCCGGTAGGCTACGATCGACCGTGTCGAGCGTCCCCCACTCCCCTGAGTCCGAACCGTTCCCGGTAGTCGAACGCGCCTTCGTCGAGGTCGCGGTGAACAGTGGCCAGCCGGCGCGCCACCCCTTTACCTACGCGCGCCCGGAGGGGATGGAGGTGCGGCTGGGGCAGGCGGTCTTCGCGCCCTTCGGGAGCCGCCTCCTGCAGGGAATCGTGCTGGGAGAGACGGTCACACCGCCCGAGCAGGAGGCGCGGGCGGTCGAGGCCATCGCCGACCCCCAGCCGGTTCTCGACGGCCCCCATCGGGCGCTCGCACGCTGGCTCAGCGAGCACTACCTCGCGCCCCTGTGGGAGTGCGTCACGACCTGCCTGCCCTCGGGGTACGGCCAGCGCTCGGTGACCGTCGTCTCTCCCGTGGACCTGCCCCTGCTCCTGCCCAGCGACCCAACCGACCAGCGCGTGCTCCAGTACCTGGCCGAACACGGCCAGACGGCGCTGGACACGCTGCGCGAGGCCCTGGGGCAGGTTCCGAACGACCTCCTCCAGCGGCTGCAATCGAGCGGCCACCTGACGGTCGCGCAGGGACTCGCGCGTCCAGCGGGGCGGCCGCGCATGGAGCGTCGCGTCGCGCTCGTGGCGGAGCCCAAGTTCGCACGCAGGCACGCCGGTGAGCTCGCGGAGAAGGCGCCTCGCTCGGTGTCGGCGCGAGTGCTCGAACGGCTCGCGGAGGCTCGCGACACAACGCTCACGGAGGTGCGCGAGCTGGGGGCTCAACGGCGTCATCTCGACGAGCTGGCAGAGGAGGGCTGGCTGCGCGAGTACGAGGCGCGGGTCGAGCGAGACCCCATCGGCGAGCGCCTGCCGGAAGCACTGCCGCCGGCGACGCTCACTGAGTCGCAGGCCGAGGTGGTCGAGACCATCGCGGGGGCTCCCGGGGAGTACTTGCTGCACGGGGTCACGGGTTCGGGGAAGACGGAGGTCTACCTCGAACTGGCGCGGCGAACGCTTGCGGCGGGGCGCGACGTGATCGTCCTGGTGCCCGAGATTTCGCTGACACCGCAGGCGATCCGGCGCTATGGCGAGCAGTTCCCGGCGGAGATCGCGGTGCTGCACTCCAGCCTCAGCGCGGGCGAGCTGTACGACCAGTGGTACCGCATCCAGCGGGGGGAGGCGCGGCTGGTGGTGGGGTCTCGCAGCGCCATCTTCGCCCCGGTCGCGAAGCTCGGGCTGGTCGTGCTCGACGAGGAGCACGAGTGGACCTACAAGCAGGTCGACCCGCAGCCCCGCTACCACACGCGCGACGCCGCCGCCGAGCTGTGCCGGCTCACCGGCGCAACGCTCGTGCTGGGGAGCGCGACACCGGACGTGACCACCTACCATCGTGCCGAGATCGGTCAACTGACGCGCCTTAACCTGCACTCGCGGGTGATGGCGCTGGAGGGGGGCGAGACGCAAACGGTCGCGCTCCCCGACATCACGGTTGTCGACATGCGGGAGGAGTTGAAGGCCGGGAACCGCGGGGTCTTCAGCGTTCCCCTGCGGAACGCGCTGCGGCGAGCGCTGGAGGCGGAGGAACAATCCATCCTGTTCGTGAACCGGCGCGGGGCCGCGCGCTTCTTGTTATGTCGCGCATGTGGCCATCTCCCCACCTGCCCCTCCTGCGCCCTCGCGATGGGACTCGACACACGCGACCAGCTCCACCCCCTCGTGTTCTGCCACCACTGCGGCCGCAGCCGCCAGCAGGAGACAACCTGTCCCGAGTGCGGAAGCGCCCGCTACCGCCCCTTCGGCGTGGGCACGCAGCGCATCGAGGAGGAGGCGAAGCGCGCCTTCCCCAGAGCCAGGGTCGCCCGCTGGGACAGCGATGCCGCCAGCCGCAAGGGGAGCCACGAGCGCATCCTGCAGTCGCTGGAGGCGCGTGAGGTCGACATCCTCGTGGGCACGCAGATGCTGGCGAAGGGGCTCGATCTGCCCGCCATGACGGTCGTGGGGGTGGTCGACGCGGATGTCGGACTGAGCCTTCCCGACTACGTCGCGCACGAGCGCACGTTCCAGTTGCTCAGCCAAGTGGCGGGACGGGCGGGGCGGCGGGAACGGCAGGGCGAGGTCTACATCCAGACATACGAGCCGGATGCGCCGCCTATCCGCGCCGCCGCCGAACACGACTACCGCGGCTTCTTCGCCCACGAGACGCAGCACCGGCGGCGAGCCAGCTACCCACCGTTCGCGGGGCTGGCGCGGCTCACCTACCGGCACGGGAACCAGGAGCGGGGACTGGAGCACGCCTCGCAGGTCGCGGCCGAGCTGCGCACCCGTCGCGACGCCGCCGGCTGGCCCGATCCCGACGTCCTCGGACCCACGCCCGCCTACGTGCGACGCCTGCGGGGAGAGTACCGCTGGCACATCCTGCTGCGGGGGCGCGACCCGCGAGCGCTCCTTGAGCAGGTCACGCTGGGGCGCCGCTGGAGCATCGACATCGATCCGGTGAGCCTTGTCTAAACCTTTCCTTTCCCTATTGCGTTGACAGTGGCTCTGCTATCCTCTGGTTTGCCCGCCCGAGGTTTCGCGCGCGGGTGAGGATTCATGCAGCGAGCAGCCGGTCCCTGGCGCCGAGTCGCACTCATCTTTCCCGGTCAAGGCTCCCATAGCGTCGGCATGGGTGAGCGCCTGTACCACGCTTCCCGAGCTGCCCGTGAGGTCTTCCGACGCGCGGATGAGGTGCTGGAGACGAAGCTCTCGCAGCTCTGCTTCGAAGGCCCAGCGGCTGAACTCGAACGGACCATCAACCAGCAGCCCGCAACCTTCACCATCTCGATCGCCTGGCTGGAAGCGCTACGCGAGCGCTGGGCCACGCTCGACCGCAAGCTGCAGCCGCACCTGGTGGCGGGGCACTCAATGGGCGAGTTCACTGCCGCCGTGGCGGCAGGTTCGCTCGATTTCGAGGAGGGGCTGCTACTCGTACGCGAACGCGGCCGCGCCATGGACGAGGCGGGCCAGGAGAATCCCGGCGGCATGGCCTCCATCCTCGGCCTCTCCGCGGAGCGCGTCTCGGCGATCTGCGAGGAAGCCACGGGCGACGACGGCTACGTTGGCATCGCGACACTGAACTGCGAGGGCCAGAACGTCATCACCGGCGCCATCGGGCCGCTGGAGCGCGCCATGGCTACGGCCCAGGCAGCGGGCGCGCGCAAGGTCGTGCGCCTGCCCATCACCATCGCTTCCCACTCGCCGCTGATGCAGCGCGCGAGCGACACCATGAGCAAATGGCTGGAACGCTTCCCTCCGCGGGAACCCGAGACGCCGGTCGTCGGCAACATCAACGCCGACGTACTCCGCTCCCCTACCGAGCTCCACGCCGAACTGCGCGACCAGCTCACCTCGATCGTGCGCTGGCAGCGTGGCGTCGAGCGCATGCAGGAGCTCGGCGCCGACCTGTTCGTGGAAGTCGGACCGGGGAACGTGCTCACCAAGCTGGTGCGTCGCATCGATCCGCAAACGAACGTGGTCAGCCTGAGCGACGATCGCACCGGCCTGCTGAGCGAGCGCTTCAACGCCGTCGAGAGCGCCACGCGGTGACCCAGACCCGCGTCGTTGTAACGGGTGTCGGCGCGGTCACCCCAGCCGGGAACACGGCTGAGGAGACGTGGCAGTCGATGCTGGCGGGCCGCAGCGGCGTCGGCCACATCACCCTGTTCGACCCGGAGCCCTTCCCCGTCCGCATCCAGGCAGAGGTGCGCGACTTCGAGATCGACAAGCGCATCCACGCGAAGCAGCAGCGCCACATGAACCGGGGCGTGCGCTTCGCCATGAACTCCGCCCTTGAAGCGCTCGACGACAGCGGACTCGCCATCACCGAGGAGAACGCCGAGGACGTGGGCGTCATCTTCGGGTCGGGCGGCGGCGGCTACGAGGAGCTCTGGGAAGGCGACCAGGCGCTGCAGAAGCGTGGACCACGGCGCGTCTCACCCTTCCTTATCGCCAACTTCGTCGTCGATGCGGCCAGCGGACATATCTCCATCCATACCGGCGCACGCGGCCCGAACCTGGCTGTCGTGAGCGCCTGCGCGACGGGCGCCGCCGCCATCGGCGCGGGCGCCCACGCCATCCAGCGGGGCGACGCCACGGCCGTCATCGCGGGGAGCTGCGAAGCGGTGCTGGTGCCCGTGTTCCACGCGACGTGGTGCTCGATGCGCGCGCTCGCAAGCGACAACGAGCATCCCCAGCGCGCGGTCAAGCCCTTCGACCTGAACCGGGACGGTTTCGCTGCGGGCGAGGGCGCGGGAGCGCTCATCCTGGAGAGCGAGGAGCACGCACGAGCACGCGGGGCGCGTATCTACTGCGAGCTGCTGGGTTCGGGCACCTCGAACGACGCCTACGACATGATCGCGCTCGACGAGACGGGCAGGGGCCTGCGCCGCTCGATCCAGGGCGCCCTGCGCGAGGCCGGTATCGAGGCCAGCGAGATCGACTACATCAATCCACACGGAAGCGGTACGAAGCTGAACGACCGCATCGAGACGCTTGTCGTGAAGGAGCTCATGGGGCCCGCCGCGTACGAGGCGTCCATGAGCTCGATCAAGCCCGTCACGGGGCACTGCATGGCGGCGGCCGGTTCGATCGAGGCAGTCGCCTGCATTCTCGCCATCCGCGACCAGAAGGTGCCTCCCACTATCAATTACTCCACGCCCGACCCCGAGTGCGACCTCGACTATGTGCCGAACGAGGCGAAGTCCCGTCCCGTGCGCACGGCGATGAGCACATCCGTGGGGCTCGGCGGCCATAACGCCGCGGTGATCTTCCGCGCCATGAACGGAGCGGCCTGATGACGCGCGCACTCGTTACCGGAATCGGGGCGGTCACGCCCGTTGGAGCCACGGCCCCCGAGTCGTGGCGCAACCTGCTCGCCGGGGTGTCCGGCATCGCGCCCATTGAGGCGTTCGATGCGAGCGCCCTGCCCGTCCGCATCGCGGGCGAGGTGAAGAACTTCTCCCCGACCTGCATCGACACGAAGGCGGCGCGGCGCATGTCGCGCTTCGCCCAGTTCTGCGTGACCGCCGCCCAGGAGGCGGTGGAGGACGCTGGGCTGGAGCTGACCGACGAGGAGCGCCCGCGGGCGGCGGTGGCGCTGGCCACCGGTGCGGGGGGCGTGCTCAACACCTTCATCGAGACCGAGAACTACATCGCCAAGGGCCCGTCTCGCGTGAGTCCCTTCTTCGTGCCCCTGATGGCGCCAAACATGGGCGCGTGCCAGGTGAGCATGCACCTCGGGCTACGGGGTCCCACGCTCGCCGCCACAGCCGCCTGCGCAAGCGGGCTCTACAGCTACATCGAGGCGAAGGCGCTCATCGAGAGCGGCCTCGCCGACGTTGTCGTGGCCGGGGGCGGCGAGGCTGC
This sequence comes from Tepidiformaceae bacterium, assembly GCA_965262975.1. Classification (GTDB taxonomy): domain Bacteria; phylum Chloroflexota; class Dehalococcoidia; order Tepidiformales; family Tepidiformaceae; genus UBA2991. Next base: position 810,931 of record OZ253575.1, read on the forward strand.
CATCCACCCCGTGTCCGTGGCTGGGCTCGCCAACATGAGGGCCCTCAGCCGCCGCAACGACGACCCCGAGGGCGCCTCGCGCCCCTTCGACCGCGAACGCGACGGCTTCGTCTTCGGCGAAGGCGCCGCGGTGTTCGTGGTCGAGTCCGAGGAGCGGGCGCGCAAGCGCGGCGCACGCGTCTACGCCGAGATCGCGGGGGGCGCGCTCAGCAGCGACGCCTTCCACATCACGGCCCCGCGAGACGATGGGAGCGGCGCCGTGCAGGCGATGTCCGGTGCGCTCGACGCGGCCGGGATGCGCCCGGACGAGATCGACTGCATCTCCGCGCATGGCACGGGCACGCCCCTGAACGACGCCTCCGAGACCCGCGCGATCAAGCTCGCCTTCGGCGACCACGCGCACTCCGTCCCGGTGAGCGCCACCAAGTCGATGGTTGGGCACCTGCTGGGCGGCGCGGGAGCGGTGGGGGCGATGGCCTCCGTGCTCGCCATCGCGCAGGGCCACGTGCCGCCGACCATCAACCTGGAGAATCCGGACCCCGACTGCGACCTCGACTACGTGCCGGGTGAGGCACGCGAAATGCCCGTGCGCGCGGCCATGGTCAACGGCTTCGGCTTCGGCGGGCAGAACGGCAGCGTGATCTTCCGCAGGTACGAGGGCTAGCGCGGGGCGAGCGCCCGCAGCCGCTCGACGATCGCGGGAAGCTGCTCCAGCACGTAGTCCATCTGCGCCTCGGTGTTCCCCTTGCCCACGGTCAGGCGCAGGGAGGCGTGTGCGAGGTCGTCGTCGATGCCCATGGCCGTGAGCACGTGCGAGGGTTCGAGCGAGCCGGTCGTGCAGGCGCTCCCCGAGCTGGCGGCGACCTCGATCATGTCGAGCGCCAGCAACACGCTCTCGCCCTCGACGTTGCGGAAGCAGCAACTGAAGTTGTTCGGCAGACGCCGGTCGGGGTCGGCCGGGCCGGTCACGACGGTGTCGGGGACTCGCTCGGGAAGCTCGAACAGGAGCTTGTCGCGCAAACGGCGGTAGTGGCCGACGCGCTCCTCGCGTTCGGTCCAGGCGAGTTCCATGGCCGCGGCCAGGCCGAAGGCCCCCGCGACGTTCTCGGTGCCGGCGCGGCGCTCGCGCTCCTGGGTGCCGCCGAGGATCTGGGGCTGCCAGGGTGTCCCGCGACGCACGTAGAGGAGACCCGTGCCTTTCACCCCGTAGAGCTTGTGCGAGGCCATGCTGAGGAGGTCGACGCCAAGCGCCTCCGGCGTTATGTCGATTGAACCGGCGGCCTGGACGGCGTCTGTGTGCACGACCACGTTCGGGTTTCGCGCCTTCGCCAGCGCCGCCGCTTCGGCGACGGGCTGGAGCGTGCCCACCTCATTGTTGGCCGCCATCAGCGAGAGCACGGTCGTCTCGGGGCCGATGGCCTCCTCGAGCGCGGCGAGGTTGACGCAGCCATCGGCATCGACGGGCAGGTAGGTGGCGCGGAAGCCCTCGCGTTCGAGTTGCTCGACCGTGTGCAGGACGGCGTGGTGCTCGACCTGGCTCGTGACGATGTGGTCGCCACGGCCGCGCTCGCGCTGGGCGAGCGCGGCGCCGCGGATGGCGGCGTTGTCGGACTCGGTGCCGCCGCTCGTGAAGATGACCTCGCTCGGCTCGACGGCGAGCAGCTTCGCGCAGCGTGCGCGCGCCTCGTCGAGCCAACGGTGGGCCGTCTGCCCTTCCAGGTAGATCGAGGAGGGGTTGCCCCAGTCGCGCGAGAAGACGGGCCACATCGCCCCAAGCACGCGCGGGTCTGGGGGCGTGGTGGCGGCGTGGTCGAGGTACACGCGCTCCATATTTCCCTCCGGATGACACACCGCGCGACGTTTCGGGCGGGTCTCCTGCTATACTTTAGCTGCGCCCGGCGTCTGCGCGCCGGATTTCCAATGAAAGCAACCCCGAAGGAGTGCACATGACGACCGAAGCCACCACCGAGATTCAGCTCGTCACCATCACCGATGCGGCCGTAGAGAAGGCGAAGGCGCTCCTTGAGGCGCGAGACCTGCCCCAAGGCGCACTGCGCGTGTTCGTGGCCGGCGGCGGCTGCTCGGGCTACCAGTACGGTATGGCCCTTGCCCGCTCGACAGAAGAGGACGACATCGTCCTGGAGCGAAGCGGCGTTCGCATCGTCGTCGACCCGGAGAGCGCACAGCACCTCGACGGCGCCGAGATCGACTACGTCGACGAGGTGATGAAGAGCGGCTTCAGCATCTACAACCCGAACGCCACCAAGAGCTGCGCCTGCGGCTCCAGCTTCCAGACCTCCGACGGAAGCGGCGAAGCGCGGCCCTGCGGCTGCTAGCCTTCACCCATCCGAGAACCTCGAAAGGGGCGCATCCGCGCCCCTTTCTCGTGTCCGGCGGCCCCACTGACGGCTAGAGGACGTTCCGCATCAGCTCGACGTGGGTGGTGAGGAAGGCCATCGCCTCCCGCGTGGCACGGCGGATGCGCGCGAACTCGGCATCCTGGAGGGCAAGGTCGTCGAAGCGCTCCAGCTCCGCCATCGAGTCGAACTCGCCCGCAATGGCGATGGCGTTCGTGCCACCCGAGAGGGCGGTCCAGACGCTGGTCGTGGCGTCGACACCCTTCTCCGACTGGTACTGAAGCGCCTCGGCGAGGGAGACCACGAACTCGCGGCCCTTGCCGGGCAGCACCTCTCCCGTCATCAGTCGCAGGAAGCGCCGCGGGGCGGTCGCCTCCTCGGCGGAGATGAGGCCCTCGGAGTGGTAGGAGAGGCGGTGGATGGAGGCGTTCGTGTGGCCGGGCAGGAGGTGGCGCACGACGTCGGCCCAGATTCCCGCGAACTGCGCATCCTGCACGGCGAGCTCGTTCCAGCGTTCGAGCTCTTCGAGCGTGTTGACGTCCATCACGATCGAGACGGCGTTGGTGGGACCGGTCATTGCCGCCCAGAGAGCCGTGCGCGCGCTGATGCCGCGGTTGTCCTGGTGCTCGATGGCGGTGCGCGCGGCCCCGAGCAGCGCGCCCGTCTGGCCACGCTCGACGATGCCGTGGATCAACCGCCGGTACATATACGCTCCCAGCCCTTGCGGGCGCGCGCCAGTGTAGCAGGCGCGCGCCTCAGGCCCCGGACTGCGCTCACCGTCCCTTGAAGGAGGGGTCGCGGCGCTCGAGGAAGGCGGCCATGCCCTCGCGGAAGTCCTCGCTGCCGAACATGGGCCGGAGCTGGAGGTAGGTGTGGTCGACGGCCGTCTCGAAGGTTTCGTCCATGCCGAGGCGCATCATGCGCTTGGTGGCCTGCACCGAGTAGGGCGCGTTGCTGGCGATGCGGGCGGCCGCGGCGGCGACCTCGTCCATGAGCTGGTCGTGAGGAACGACGCGGTTCACGAGGCCCAACTCGAGCGAGCGCTCGGCATCGAGCACGTCACCCATGAAGGCGATCTCGGCGGCCTTCGCCCAACCAACGAGGCGGGGGAGGTACCAGGTGCCGCCGGACTCGGGGAGAACGCCGCGGCGCACGAAGACGGCGCCAAGCTTGGCCTGGTCGCTGGCGATGCGGATGTCGCAGCCGAGGGCCATGTCCATGCCGTAGCCGGCAGCGGCGCCGTTGAGCGCGCAGATAACGGGCTTGTCCATGCGGTGGAGCACGAGCGGGGGGGTGTTGTGGAGGTCGAAGAGACGCAGGTCGGGGGAACCACCGCCATCCTCACCGGAGGAGCGGGCCTTCAGGTCGAGGCCGGAGCAGAAGCCGCGGCCGGCGCCGGTGAGCACGACGACCCGCACTTCCGGGTCGATGTTGGCGCGATCCAGCTCGGCGGAGAGGGCGGCGAGCATGGGGCCGCTGATGGCATTGAGCCGCTCGGGGCGGTTGAGGGTGAGGGTGAGAACGCCGTCGCACTGGTCGACGATCAGCTCGGTGGTGGACATGGGAAAGGCCTCCTGTCGAGGGCGAGTCTTCCATGGGCCACGGTGGCGGGCAATCAGCGCAGGAGAAACTGGCCGACGGTGAGGCCGCTGGCGCGCACGTCCGCGGCCACCGCTCGCCCCACCCAGCGGAAGTGCCAGGGCTCGTAGGCGTACCCCGTCACGTGCTCCTTCCCCTCCGGGTAGCTGAGGACGAAACCGAATTCGTGCGCGTGCTCGGCCAGCCACCCGCCTTCGGGGGTCTGGCCGAACGTCTCGGCCAGTTCATAGCCCACGGCGGCGCTGGAGAAGTCGACGGTCGTGCCGAGCTGATGCTCGCTGTGGCCGGGGCGGGCGCTGACCCGCAGGGCTGCCTCGAACCCATACGCGTCGACGTGGTACTGGAAGGTGTTGCGCTGCGTCTCGTAGCTGCGGTAGCTGCTCACGACGGCGAGAGCGTGGCCCTCGGCGGCGGCCGCGTCCACCAGGGCACGGAGCGGTTCGAGGACGAGCCCGATCACCCGCTGCGAGCCGCCGTAGGCGTAGCCCTCGGGGATCGCGACGAGGTCCGCCGGCTCGCAGTCCTCCTCCAGCCGGTGCACCTTGTCCAGGGGAACATGGATGTCGCCGCAGTCCCCAACGTAGACGCCGTCGGCGTTCGGGGTGGCCGCTGGCGTGGGAGATGCGGCAGCGGCGACTGGCGAGGGGTCGCCCGAGGCAGAAGCCTCGACGGTGGCGTCGCCGGGCGTCGGGGAGCGGGGAACGAACGAGTCGTCGACATCCAGGGGCTCATCGCAGGCGACGAGTAGTGCAATTGAGAGCAGGAGGGAAGTGGCGAGAGCGAGCGGCCTGCTTCCCTTCATACCTCTGAGCATAGCGCGGGTCACGTTTACCGCTAGGTGGTCTTGAAGGCGCCGATGCGTGGGTCGCGCCGAACATCGTCGACGAACGCGCGCAGGAGCGCGTTCGTCATGGCCGGGTTCTCCAGTTGGAGGAAGTGACCGGCGCCGGTGACCGGCTCCTGGCGGAGGAAGAACGTGATCTGGCGCAGCCGTTCGGGATCGCCGAGCGGTTGACTCCCCCAGAGCGCCATGAAGGGCTTCTTATCGGCGGCCTGCAGAAGGGCGCCGAGGTGCTGGGCGAAGAAGCCGTTGTCGGTGAGCTGACCGGCGGCGACCTGCGGATCGCAGGCGAGCATGCGCTCCTCGACGTGCTCGCGGACGGCAGCGTCAGACGCTTCGTCGAAGAAGCGCTCGAAGAAGATGCCGACAGGCTCCATCGAGCCGGAGTCGCGGATCTGGGAGGCGAGGCCCCCCATCGCACCGCGGGCGGCGGAGTCGAGGGGCGGGTCGACCATCACCGTGCCGAGCACACGGTCTCCATGGCGGCTGTTGGCCAGAAGCGCGACGAGAGCGCCGAGGTCGTGCCCGGCGACGATGGCGGCGCCCATGCCGCGATCCTCGATCACGGCGGCGATGTCGTCGGCGGCCTGCGTGAGGTCGAAAGGAGGGGTTGCGGAGGACTCGCCGCAGCCGCGCAGGTCAAGCGTGAGGCAGTGGAAGTCGCGGGAGAGGTCGTCCATCTGGGGGCGCCAGAAGGAGCGGTCGCCGGCCCAGCCATGGACGAACACGAAGGGAGGAGCGCCCTGCCCCTCCTCGTCGTACCCGAGGGAGCCCCCCTCGATGTGGAACTGCGTCATCGCGCCCCGCCGCTTCTGCGCCGCCCCCTGCCGGCAACCCGCTGCCTGACCGCTCGCACGGGGCGGATCACCCCGCTGCGCACGCGCTCGGCGCGAGGGGCGCGGGAGCGCGAGAGCGCGAAGGCCCCGGCCGCCACGACCGCGGCCACTGCCACACCGGCCCCCGCGACCAGCGCCATGATGGGCCAGCGGCGGTCGCGGGCGCGCCAGTCGCGCCGCAGATCATTGAGGTCCTCGGGGATGGAAATGGGGTTTTCGGAAGACTCGGGGAAGCGCCCCGCCTGGATGTCGTCCAGGAATTCCGTCACGGCGCTGGTGAACCCATCGGCGTTGTCGCCAGGGACGCTGTGGCCAGCCTCGGGCACGACCACGAGGCGCGCCGCGCGCATCTCCGCGGTGGCGCGCTCGGCGACCTCCTGGCTGAGGATGTCGCTCTGCTGGCCGCGCACGAGCAACACCGGCGGGGCGAGTTCGCGGAAACGGCGCCAGATCTCGTCGCTGCTGAGCTGGCTGCCGGAGCGGACGGCGCCCTCGCCCTCGCGGAAGCGCTTATCGAACTTCCAGGTCCATTTGCCGCTCTCCAGCGGGCGCAGACGGTGACGCATGCGCTCGCGGATATTCTCCTCGGTGCGGCGAGTGTTGAAGCGCATGGCGTTCTGCACGAATTCGTCGAAGTCGAGCTCATCGGGGCCGCGGGTGAAGCGCATGATGTTGTCGACCCCCTCCTTCGCCGCCTCCGGACCGACGTCAACGAGGATGAGGGCGCTCACGTGCTGGGGGTACTGGAAGGTGTACTCGACCGCGTTGAGGCCGCCCATGCTGTGCCCCATGAGGATGAAGCGTTCGAGTCCAAGCTGCTGGCGAACGGCCTCCACGTCGGCCACGAACGACTCACGCGTGTAGTCGCCATCGGGCGACCACTCGCTGTCGCCGTGGCCGCGCTGGTCGAGCGAGATCAGGCGGTAGGTGTCGCTGGCGCGCTGGCCGAACTCATCGAACATGTGGCCGGAGACGCCGAAGCCGTGGAGGGCGAGGATGACCGGCCCGTCATCCGCGCCCCACTCCTGGTAGGCCAGTTGCAGGTCGCCGCTGGAGGTCGTGCGTTCGCGGTACGTGGCAGTCAGGGGGTGACCCTCCGCGGAGGTCTCGCGGCGCGAAAACGGCCGCGGGCGGTCGATGATAGCACCGAGGCGGGTGTGCGTCGGGAGGTCGGTCAGGGGCCGGCTTCGATGTAGCGCTCGACGACCCAGCGAAGGGCGTCGGAGGCGGTGACGACGCGGTACCCCCGGGTTGTGCCCATGGGTACGTGCCGGAAGCCGCCATCGGCCATCTTGTGGAGGGCGACGGCAACGGTCTCGTCTTCGCGGACGACGACAGGGTCGGTGGTCATGTACTCGGCCACGGGCGCATCAAGGGCGCCGGGGCGGCCGGCGACCTTCTTGAGAACGTCCCGCTCGGTAAAGATGCCCGAGAGGGTATCGCCCTCCACGACGAGGACCACGCCACCCTTGTTCTCGACGAGCAGGGTGACGGCCTCGCGCACGCTCGCGCTGGGCGCCAGCGCCGGCGGGCTCAGGAGGCGCAGGGAGGCGAGGGGTACGCTGAAGGCGCTCTCGCTGAGGGCCTGCTGAGGCTCTGGGATGTCGACGCTGCGCAGGGGCTGGAGACAGTTCTCACAGCGATCAACGCCCGCAATGTTCTCGTCCCCGCAGTAGGGGCAGTGAACGAGGTCGCTTCCAGAATCCCCGGTCATGGCGCCTCCGGTACGTCCGCGCGATTAGCCGCGCCTAGAGCACGGTCCAGGTCTCGGGGCCGGCGATGAGCGCTTCAAGATCGGGTTCGGCCCGATCGCGGGCGACATCGATCTGCTGGGCCACGAGGCGATCGTAGGTTTCACGTTCGACCTGCCGGAAGACTCCCAGGGGCACGGGGAAATCGGGATAGTCCATGCCGCTCAGAATCATGGGCAGGGCGATGTCCTGCCGGCCGGTGTCGTGCACCAGCAGGTCGTCGTCGCTCATGGGGTTCTCGACCACCTCGGGCTGGAAGCCGTTGAGGCGGATGCCATGCTCATCGTGCTTGCCGTAGCGGAGGGGCTTGCCGTCCTCCAGATAGACCATGCGGTCCTGGCGCACGTCCTTGTCGGCGAACGCGGCGAAGGCGCCGTCGTTGTAGATGTTGCAGTTCTGGAAGACCTCGACGAACGCGGCGCCCTTGTGCTGCGCTGCCTGGAGGAGTGTCGCCTCCAGATGCTTCGTATCGCGATCGAGGGAGCGGGCCACGAAGGTGGCGCCCGCGGCGAGAGCGAGCTTGATGGGATCAAGCGGGTTCTCGATCGTGCCCATCGGCGCCGACTTCGTCACCTTGCCGATGGGGGAGGTGGGCGAGTACTGGCCCTTGGTGAGGCCGTAGATACGGTTGTTGAAGAGCACGACCGTCACATCGACGTTGCGGCGGAGGATGTGCATGAGGTGGTTGCCGCCGATGCTGAGGCCATCGCCGTCGCCGGTGATGACGAAGACGGTGAGCTCGGGGCGGGCGGTCTTGAGGCCCGTCGCGATGGCGGGCGCACGGCCGTGGATGGTGTGGAAGCCGTAGGTGTTGACGTAGTAGGGGAAGCGGCTGGAGCAGCCGATCCCGCTGACGAAGACGATCTCCTCACGGGGAATGCGGAGACCCGGAAGGGTCTTCTGCATCTGAGCGAGGATCGAGTAGTCCCCGCAGCCCGGGCACCAGCGGACTTCCTGGTCGGAGACGAAGTCCTTGCGCGTGAGAAGAGGTATCTCCTCATCGAGCGCTCCGTTGGAACTTGCTGCCGTCACTCCATAGCCTCCCGCGGCGGTGGCCGCCGCTAGAACTTGAACTCGTAAGGGCCAGCGATGCCAAGCACCTCGTCGATCTTTCCGGAGATCTCGGAGATCTTGAACGGCTGGCCCGCGATCTTGTTGAAGGGAATCGCATCCAGAAGGAACTGCGCCCGGATGAGCAGCGAGAGTTGCCCGTTGTTCAGCTCCGGAATCATCACCTTGTCGTAGCGCGAGAGCACCTCGCCGAGATTGGCGGGGAAGGGGTTGAGGTGGCGGAGGTGGGCGGATGCGACCGCCTTGCCCTCCGAGCGCGCCCGTTCGCCCGCGCTGGTGATAGCGCCGTAGGTGCCGCCCCAGCCGAGGAGGAGCAGGTCGCCCTCCTCGGGGCCCGTCACCTCAAGGTCGGGGACATCCGCGACGATGCGCGCAACGCGCTCGGCCCGAGTGAGGGTCATCTTGTGGTGGTTCCCCGGCTCGTAGTTGATGTCGCCGGTCTCGTACGACTTCTCAAGCCCACCGACGCGATGCTCGAAGCCCGACTGGCCGGGCACGGCCCAGGCACGCGCCAGCGTGTCGGGGTCGCGTTCGTAGGCGTGAGAAACCCGAGCGGCGTCGGCGTAGCGGTACTCCACGGGCTCGATGTCGGCCAGATTGGGGACGGGCCAGGGCTGGGAGCCGTTCGCGAGGTACCCGTCGCTCAGGATGATGACGGGCACCATGTACTTGAGGGCGATGCGGAAGGCGTCGATGGCCATCCAGAAGCAGTCACCGGGGGTGGAAGGCGCGATGATGGCCACGGGCGAATCGCCGTTGCGTCCGTACATCGCCTGGAGCAGGTCGGCCTGCTCGGTCTTCGTCGGCATACCCGTGCTGGGGCCCGCGCGCTGCACGTTCAGTACGACGAGCGGGAGCTCGGCCATGACGGCCAGGTTGAGACCCTCGCTCTTGAGGGCGAGGCCGGGACCACTCGTGCCGGTGAGCGCCATCTGCCCCGCGTAGGAGGCGCCGATGGCCGCGCAAACGGCGCTGATCTCGTCCTCGGCCTGCATCGTCTTGACGCCGAACCGCTTGTAGCTGGCCAGCTCGTGCAGGACGTCGGAGGCGGGCGTAATCGGGTAGCTCGCGTAGAAGAGCGGCAGTCCGGCCAGCTGCGAAGCGGTCACAAAGCCGAGGGCCGTTGCCTCGCTGCCGCTGATGTGGCGGTAGACGCCGGGGGCGACCTCGGCGGGCGGGACCTCGTAGCGCTCGTGCACGAGCTCGCTGGTCTCGCCGAAGGCGTTGCCGGCGCGGAGGGCGCGCAGGTTGGCCTCGAGCACCACGGGGTTGCGCGAGAACTTGTCGGTGGCCCAGCGCACGACCGTGTCCATGGGCCGGCTGAAGAGCCAGAGGATGAGGCCGAGGGCGTAGAAGTTCCGCGAACGGAAGCGCTCCTTGGCGCCGAGCTCGAGTCCATCGAGGGCAGTGGAGTTGTTCTTGGTGATGTCGATGCGCAGGAGCCGGTAGGGCGCCAGCGATCCGTCATCGAGCGGATTGTGGTCGTAGCCCGCCTTGCGCAGGTTGGTGGCGTTGAACTCGCCTTCATCGACGATGAGGAGGCCGCCGGGGATGAGATCCCCAAGGTTCGTCTTGAGGGCGGCGGGATTCATCGCCACGAGTGCGTCGGGGTTGTCACCCGGCGTGTGGATATCGCTGCTGGAGAAGGAGAGCTGGAAACCGGACACGCCGGGAAGCGAACCGGTCGGTGCGCGGATCTCGGCGGGGTAGTCGGGCAGCGTCGCGAGATCGTTCCCGTAGACCGCGGTGGTACGGGTGAACTGCGTCCCCGTGAGCTGCATGCCGTCGCCGGAGTCACCAGCAAAGCGGATCGTGACGCGGTCGAGCGTCGTGACGGCCCCTGAAAGCGGCGACTCGATTTCGGTTGTCATACTGTGACTATCCCCCCTCCCGTTTCGCCACGACCTGGTGGGGACGCGGCGGCAGGTTCAGCACTTCCTCGGGAAAGGATTCGGCGAAGTGCTTCAAAAGCTCTCCCAGACGCACAAGCCCGATGACGGCGCCATCTTCGAGGACCGGCAGGGTGCGATAGTTGCGGCGCTGCATCAGCGCAATCGCGTCCCCCACGGTGGTCACGGCGGAGATGGTGACCGGCTCTCGGGTGAGTAGCTCCCGGTCGAGCGGCTGATCCCAATCAAAGTCCTCGGTCATGCAGCGCGTGAGCACATCCCGTTCGGTGAAGATACCCACAAGCTTGTCACCATCCATCGCGAGCACGCACGAGCGCGCGCCCCGACTCATCCGCTGGACGGCGGTGCGGACGGTGGCCGAGGGGGTAAGGAACACCGGTTCCGCGAGTGGGAGTTCGCCCACGCGCTGGTCTATGAACTTCGCGAGCCGGGACCGATCCATCCGTTCCTGACTACTTCCGCGAGCCGTGGGAGTGACCCCCCCGGCGGCGCTTGGCGCTGCTCCCGAAGTGTAGCGCGTTTCCTGCTTATGCACGCACGAGCGCATCGGCGGCATTCTCGCAAGGGGTCGCACGCCACTACCGCAAGCATGCATACCGGCAGGGAGCGGGGAGGGGGTACAATCCCGCCCGGATATTGGGCCGAGGGGGCCAGACATGAACATTCGCATCGTGGCAATCGCGCGCCCTGTGGGCACCGCCGGCGAAGAGATCGCCCAGCTGACGGCGGAGAAGCTGGGCTTCCGCTTTTACGACTACCAGGTCGTGCAGACGGCGGCGCAGGAAGCCGGCGTCTCGCCGGAGACCGTGAGCGAGGCCGAGCACACGCCTTCTCTGCTGACCCGCATTCTGGAAGCGCTCGCGCGCAATCCCAGCATGCCCGTGGCGGCATGGGCGGATCCCGTTCCGCTCGCGACCAACCCCCTCCTCACGTCGACGGAATACCGCCGCTTCATCGAGGACGTCATCCGCGACCTCGCCGACCAGGGCGATGCCGTTCTGATAGGGCACGGCGCTCCGATGGTCCTGCAGGGCCGCTTGGACACGCTCAAGGTGCTCACGACCGGATCGACGGACCAGCGCGCCCAACGCATCGCGGGCGGCATGAACGTTGACCTCGAGACCGCACGGAAGACGGTTTCGAAGACCGACTCGGAGCGGCAGGACTACTTCCGCCGCTTCTACAACCGCGCGTGGCTGGCCACCGAGAATTACGACCTCTGCCTGAACACGGACCGGCTGACGCCCGACCAGGCGGCCACGCTCATCGCGCAGACCGCGCAGATGCACTAGCAGGCGCTCAGGCACGCTCGAAGGCGACGATAGCGGCCCCGAGCAGGACCGCCTGGAGGAGCGCCGCCGAGGCAAGGAGCCAGAGCCCGGCCGCGCGCTCGCGCGCATGGAGGATTAATCCGAGCGCGAGATTGATGGCCACGATGCCGCCACCCACGGCGCCAATACGCAAGAGTTCCGAGCGCTCGCCCACCTGCACGATGCCGGTGGGGCGCGGAAAGTCGATCTGCACGAGGGTGGGCAGGTCGGGGTACTGGCTGAACAGGTAGCCACCGAGCGCCCCGAGTGCCAGAAGGACGAGGCTGAGGACGAACCAGACGTCGCGGTCGCGCCAGAGCGGCAGGAGGGCCAGACCGCGGGGTTCCACGCGCTGGGCCTCGCCGGGCTCGAAGCCGACGATCAACCTCCGCGAGCAGGCCTCTGCGAAGGCAACCTGATCGGGCACGGTGAGGCCGTACGAGCGGCCCGGCGTGACCACGAAGACGTTGTCCTCGGGACGGTTGTGGGTGGCGAAGAAGAGGGTGGGGCCAAGGGCGGAGACGACGCCCCGACCGATGTGGCAGCCCCACCAGTTGAGCCCCGTCACTGACTCCTCGTCGACCGTACGGCCGGGCACGATGCGCTGGATGTCGGCGACGGGAATAACGACCTCGCCGCCACACCAGCGGATGCGAAGGGCGTCGTCGTCGATCTCGTAGGCGAGACGCGCGACTCCAGCCGTCCACCAGCCAAAGAGCAGGGTCAGCCCTGCGAAGAGGGCTACCACTACCCAGGCCAGGAACGTCGTGACTTCGACCGCGCCGCCGCCAGCCAGCACTCCCGCCACGAGGGCGATGAAAGCCGCCCAGAGGGTGAACGCCCCGCCGACGATGACGCCGAGGGCGCGGGGAGGTCGGAAGGTTTCGGCGTCTACGACGCCACCCGCATGCGCGCTGGCGTGCACCACTGACGATACTTCTCGCTTTTCCCCCGGATGGCGTCGAAGAACATGCGGGAGAGCTCCAGGGTGATGGGACCGGGCTCGCCCCCGTTGACCGCGCGGCGGTCGACTTCGATCACGGGTGTCAGGTGGGCGGCCGTCCCCGTCATGAACACCTCATCGGCGATGTACAGCTCCGAGCGATCGATCGGACGCTCGACCGTCTCGATGCCGAGTTCGTTCGCAGCCATCTCGACGACGGTTGCGGCGGTGATGCCCTCAAGCACGTTGTCGGAGGGAGACGGCGTAATGAGCTTGCCGTGGCGCACGATGAAGATGTTCTCGCCGCTCCCCTCGGAAACGTGGCCGTCGTGGTTAAGGACGATGGCTTCATCGAAGCCGTTGCGCTCGGCTTCGCTCTTGGCGAGGGCGCTGTTCACGTAGATGCCCGTCACCTTGGCGCGGGGCGGAATGCCGAGGTCGTCGACACGCCGCCAGCTGCTGGTATGGCAGCGGGCGCCCTTGTCGATGTCGAGGTAGGGGCCGAAGGGGGCGATGAAGATCAGGACATCGCTCTCAAGCCCATGCAGTCGAACGCCGAGGACCTCGGAACTGAGGTAGACCATCGGACGGATGTAGACATCCTCCTCGTAGCCGCTGCGCTCAGTAATCTCGACCGTGAGCTCGCAGAGGCGGTCGATCGATTCGTGCATTTCGAGGCCGAGAATGTGACTGCTTTGCGCGAGCCGCTCGTAGTGCTCCCGCACACGGAAGAGGTAGAGGCAGCGGTCCTCTTCGTTCCAGTTGCCGCGGATGCCCTCAAAGACCGCCGTGCCGTAGTTGAAGGCGTGGGTCATCACACCCACTTTGGCCTCCTCCAGGGGGACGATCTGACCTTGGAAGTAGGCGTAGGGGCTGGGCATGGGCGTTTACTCCTCGGCGCTGCTGGCGGCTTCAGTATACCCGTGGGTCGCTACTGGTCCGATGGCGGATTGTTGAAAAAAGTGGGCTCGCGGCACTCGGCCACCGAGCGTTCCTTGCCCGCCAGCCGCTCACGCGCCTCGTCGTCGGGGAGGGGGGGCGCCAGCACGAGCGGGCTCGTGGGATCGTCGAGGGCATCCTCCAGGTACTCGAGAAACGCATCGTGGAAGTCCTGCAGGTCGGCGGGAGGCTCGACGGCCTCCAGCGCATCCATGAAGTCCTGGATAACCGCCGCGATGCCCGCCTCCTTTTTCTCCACCTGGACGGCGTCGGAGAAGCGATCGAGGTTCGCGCACATCACGGCGAGGTAGGCCTCGTCATCAACGGCGCTTGGCGGCGGGTTGTCGTCGCAGGCAAGTGCCACCAGGGCGAGGAGACCTGCGAGCATGAGCACGGGGAAGAGACGGGCCATGACTGCGATCGTACGCGCGGTCCCCGTTGGCGCTACAGGACGATGCGCCGCACCGCGCCCGCGGGCGCCCGCCGCCAGTTCTCGACCACGTAGCGGTCGACGCCAGCGACCTCGCGGCGCTCCATACGGCAGCGACGAGGCGCTTCCAGCTCGTGGCGAGCCGAACGCGCCCATCTGCCGAGGGCGTCGGGGTCGGAGACGGGGAGCACGTCCGTGGCTTCGAGGAGCAATTCGACCTTCGCCACGCCCAGGGCCAGCAGCCAGCCGCTGGTTAGCTCGGCGAGGGCCATGTGGAAGTCGCGATCGCCGAAGGTGACGGCGAGCCTTCCAGCGCCGCTCTCGCCACCGGCGAGGAGCAGAGTCGCGCCCGGCGACGGCGTGGCGAGCGCGGCAGCGGCCTCGCGGACCTCCGCCAGGAGGTCGGGAATGGCGCCGCCATCGGGAGGGGAGCCGAGGGCGTACTCGGTCGCGTGCTCCTCGTGCAGGTCCCCCACGCCGCCGGCATCGAGCCACTCGCGCCAGGCCGTTGCGCCATCCCGCAGGATTGCCGCGCAGGCAGCCTCCTGCTCCGCCGCCCCCGTGATAAGCGGAACCGCAGCCGAGTAGGCGCCCCACTCGACGGCATGCAGGGCGCTCAGGCGCGAGAGCCACGCGCGGGAGCCGGTGGCGAGCAGGGCTGCGACGGTCACGTTGCGGTAACGGGAGCCCGCGGCCTCACTGGCGACGGCGGACTCGAGGCGCAGACCGTCGAGCAGGAGGTCGACCGTCTCGCCGAGGATGAAGGAGGTCTGGCGGTGAGCGTCGGCCGAGCCGGCGGCGCCACCGGGGGGTCGCGATGAGCGTTCCGCTTCGGGGTAGACGCGGGGCGGCGAGACTCGGAATTGGGGCATCGGCCTAGTGCCGGTCGCGGGGTCTGCGGCGCCTGCGGGAGCGGCTGGGTGGCGCGGGCGGGGTGACGGCGGCGGGACGTGGCCCGAGCTGGCGAATCGCCTCCCAGCCGGCGTAGGTCGCACTCGCGCCCAGCTCCGACTCGATCTCCAGCAGGCGGTTGTACTTGGCGGTGCGCTCACTGCGCGCCGGCGCCCCGGTCTTGATCTGGCCGGCGCCGGTGGCCACGACGAGGTCCGCGATGAACGTGTCCTCGGTCTCACCGGAGCGGTGGCTGATCACAGCGGTCCAGCCCGCGCGGTGGGCGAGGGCGATGGCGTCGAGCGTCTCGCTGAGGGTTCCGATCTGGTTCAGCTTGATGAGCACACTGTTGGAGGCGCGCTCGTCGATGCCGCGCTGGATGCGTTCGGGATTCGTGACGAGCAGGTCGTCGCCAACGAGCTGGACGTCCGAGCCGAGACGCTCGACGAGGGCGCTCCAGCCCGACCAGTCGTCCTCCGCCAGCCCATCCTCGATCGAGGCGATGGGATAGCGCTCCGCCCAGCCGGCCCAGTGATCGATGAGGCCCTCACTGGAGAGCGTGCGCCCTTCCTTCTCCAACACGTACTCGCCGCCCTGGTAGAGCTCGGTCGTAGCCGGGTCGAGGGCGAGGACGAGGTCGGCGCCAGGGCGGTAGCCGGCCCCCTCGATCGCCTCCAGCACGACCTGGACCGCCTCTTCGTTCCCGGGCAGCGAGGGCGCGAAACCGCCCTCATCGCCGATGTTCGTGCTCAGGCCGCGGTCGCTCAGGATGCGCTTCAGGGACTGGTAAACCTCGGCGGCCATGCGCAGGCCCTCGGAAAACGTCTCCGCGCCCACGGGCATGACCATGAATTCCTGGAAGTCGGTCGAGTGCTCGGCGTGGCGGCCGCCGTTGAGAATGTTGAACATGGGCACGGGGAGACGGTGGGCGACGGCCCCGCCGAGGTAGCGGTAGAGGGGCTCCTCGGACGAGTCGGCGGCGGCGCGGGCCACCGCGAGGGAGACGCCCAGCATGGCGTTCGCGCCCAGACGCGCCTTGTTCGCCGTGCCGTCGAGTTCGATGAGGAGGCGGTCGACGGCGCGCTGGTCGGCGGCGGTCTGGCCGATGAGGGCGGCGTTGATCTCGGAGTTGACGTTCTCGACGGCCTTCAGGACGCCCTTGCCGCCGTAGCGGCGGGCATCGCCATCACGCAACTCGACGGCTTCGTAGGCCCCGGTGGAGGCGCCCGAGGGGACTGCCGCCTGTCCCACGGCGCCATCATCGAGGAGCACCGAGACCTGCACGGTGGGGTTGCCGCGTGAGTCGAGGATCTCGCGCGCCACCAGCTCTTCGATCAACATCAGGAAGCTCCTTGGGCCAGGCGTTCGCAGGCGTCGATGGCGGCGCTCGCATCGTCGCACGAGACGAGCGGAGCGATGGCGCCGTCGGGGAGGGTCAGGTCCCAGCTGCCCATCGTGACCACGGGCTTGCCCGCGATGAGGGCGAAGGCGATCTCGCTGAGGGTGCCGTAGCGACCGCCGACGGCCACGAGGGCATCGGCGGTACGGGCGATGATGGTATTTCGGGCGAAGCCGATGCCGGTCACGATGGGGATGGTCACGAACTCGTTCATGTCACTGTGATCGTCGCCGGGCAGGATGGCAACGGTCACGCCGCCCTCGGAGCGAGCGCCACGGCAGGACTCGCGCATGACGCCGCCGCGTCCGCCGCAGACAAGCGTGTGGCCACGCGCAGCCAGCTCGCGTCCGACGGCGTAGGCGGTCTCGCCCTCGGCGTCGCTGCAGGACTCGCCGCCGATGACCCCGATCATCACTCCTCTTCCTCCTCCTCCGCGGCCATTTCGACACGAACGAGGGCATCGGGGCTCTCGAGGTAGTCGATATAGAGGATGCCATTGAGGTGGTCGATCTCATGTTCGAGGGCCTCGGCCAGGAGGTCGTCCTCGGCGCGGATGCGGACCTCCTTGCCGGTGGCGGGGTCGATGCCCTTCACCAGCACCTTCAGCGAGCGCGTGATCTCCCCGCGGAAACCGGGGACGGAGAGGCAACCCTCCTTCAGCACGCGCTCGCCCGAACGCTTGACGATCTCCGGGTTGAGCAAGGCAAGTCGTCCCTCCGGAGGCGTATCGAGCACGATGACCTGCAAGGGGATGCCGATCTGGGGAGCAGCGAGGCCCACGCCGGGGGCGTCGTACATGGTCTCGAACATATCTGCGATGAGCTTGGGGAGGCTCGAATCGCGCGCACGCACGCGTTTCGCCTTCTGCCGCAGGACGGGGTCGCCGGCGCGCCGGATGGGATGGATCGCCACGAACCGCATTGTACGGAGGCGCACGATTCGGGCGACTCCGAGAGCGCCCGCGGGCCGTCGCGAGGACTTCGTGTACCACGTACACTAAGTCCGTGAGCGATCCCCCGCAGGCGGACGGTCAGTACCGGGCGATCGTGATCGGCAGCGGCATGGCGGGGCTCTTCGCCGCGCTCGAAGCGAGCGCCCTCGGCCCCGTGCTCCTGCTCACCAAGGCGGACCTGCACGAGGGCAGCACGCGTCATGCGCAGGGCGGCATCGCCGCCGCCATCGGCCCGAACGACTCGCCCGAGCAGCACCTCGCGGACACGATCGCGGCAGGGGCGGGGCTCGTCGACGAGGCGATGGCGCGCATCCTGGTGGAGAGCGCGCCCCGCCGTATCCGCGATCTCGAGCGGTACGGCGTCAGCTTCGATAGCGAGGGCGCGGAGCACGCCTTCGGGCGCGAGGGGGCGCATCGCCACGCGCGGGTGCTGCACGCGCGCGGCGATCGCACCGGCGCCGCCATCGAAACGGCCCTCGCGCAACAGGTGGAAAGCGGCCAGGTGACGGTGCGGGAGCACACCCTGGCGACCGAGATCCTATTGGAGGAAGGCAACACCCTTGCCGTGCGAGCCCTCGACGCGGGAGCCGGGACGGAGCGCGTATTCGACGCCGCGGCGGTGATCCTCGCGACGGGCGGAGCGGGGGCCGCCTTTTCCCATACGACGAACCCTCCCGTGGCCACCGGCGACGGCATTGCCCTCGCCTTCGCGACGGGAGCGGAAGTAACCGACCTCGAGTTCTACCAATTCCATCCGACCGCCTTCCGCCAGCAGGGGGCGCCGCCCTTCCTCATCTCGGAGGCGCTCCGGGGCGAGGGGGCCGTGCTCCGAAACGAAGGCGGGCAGGCGTTCATGCCGCGCTACCACCAGCTCGCCGACCTCGCGCCGCGCGACATCGTGGCGAGGGCGATGCTGTCGGAGATGCGCGCCGCCCATGCCGACCACGTCTGGCTCGACTGCACGGACCTGGGTGGCATCGATCCCATCGGGCGTTTCCCCGGAATCGCGGCCTTCTGCCGGGACCGCGGCATCGACCTGCGGGAGGACTTCGTGCCCGTAGCGCCGGCGGCGCACTATCTGATGGGCGGCGTGCGCACCGACTCGTGGGGTCGCACGACCGTGCCGGGGCTCTACGCCTGCGGGGAGAGCGCGGCCACGGGCGTGCACGGGGCGAACCGGCTCGCAAGCAACTCCCTGCTGGAGACCGTCGTCTTCGCGAAGCGCACGGTGGAACACATGGCGAGCGGCGAGGGCGGGGCGATGGCGCCCTGCCCCGACTCGACCCCGTTCGCGCCGCACGGAGGCGCTCCGCCGGCCCACGCGGCGGTGCAGCGGCTGCTCTGGGAGCACGCGGGCATCGAGCGCTCGGGCGAGGGGCTGCGGGCCGGGCTGGCAACCGTCGCGTCGTGGCCGGCAGGCAAGACCGAGGCATCGAGGGAAGCGCACGAGCGCCGCTGGCTAGCGGTCCTCGCGGAACTGCTGCTGACAGCGGCGCTCACCCGCGAGGAGAGTCGCGGCGCCCACTTCCGCACCGACTTCCCCGAGCGCGACGACGCCCAGTGGGCGCGACGACAGGTATTTCACCGTGGCGGTTGAACCGCCCCCACAGGAGGCCGTGAACGCGGTCGTGCGGGCGGCGCTCGCCGAGGACCGCGCCCAGGAGGATGTGACAACGCAGGCGGTGGTCGCACCGGAACTCGTTGCCTCCGCCCGGGTAGTGGCGCGGGACGAAGGCGTGGTCTGCGGGCTGGGGCTGGCGGCATGCGTCTTCGCGACGCTCGACGAGCGGGTCACCTTCCAGGCGCACGCGTCCGAAGGGGCGCACATTACTGCGGGAACAGTCATCGCGACCGTTGCGGGGCCGGCACAGGCGGTCCTCTCGGGCGAGCGCACAGCGCTCAACCTCGTCCAGCGCCTCTCCGGCATCGCCACCCTGACAGCGCGTTATGTAGAGGCCGCGGCGGGCACCGACTGCGTCATCCTCGACACACGGAAGACGACGCCTGGCCTGCGCGACCTGGAGAAATACGCCGTTCGCTGCGGCGGCGGCACGAACCACCGCCTCGACCTCGCGACGATGGCGATGATCAAGGACAACCACCGCGAGGCGGTCGCGCGGCAGGGCGGCACGCTCACCGACGCGGTCGTGGGGATCCGGCGGCACTCGCCGGGAACGCCCGTCGAGATCGAGGTCGACACGCTCGATGAGCTAGAGGCCGCGCTGGCCGCGAGCCCCGAGTGGGTCCTGCTCGACAACATGAGCACGGCTCAGATGCGCGCGGCGGTCGTGATCGTGGGGGGACGCGCCAGGCTGGAGGCCAGCGGCGGGGTCGTGCTGGAACGCGTCGCGGAGATCGCCGCCACGGGCGTCGACGCGATCTCGGTGGGAGCGCTCACGCACAGCGCACCCGCGCTCGATGTCGCGCTCGACATCGACTTCGAGGACTGAGGGCAGCTCAGCCGAGCCCGACGGACCGGAGGAAGGCGGGCGCGGCGCGCACAGCCTCGTCCGGCTCGCGCTGGTCGATCTCAAGCGTGATGGCATCGAGTGAGCGGAGTCCGTCGGCCACCATGGGCCAGTCGAGCTGGGCGGTGCCCGGGGCGCGGTGGTCGAGGGCGCCACGCACGTCGTGGACGTGCGCGCCAACGAGTCGGTCGCCTAGCTTGTCGAACCAGTCCCGGTGAGGCATGAACCCGAGGCGGTCGAGCACCTCGGCGTGGCCCGTGTCGTGCCAGTGGCCCGCCTCGTCGGGCGCAAAGCCCTCGATGAGAGCGAGAGTCTCGTGGGGATGGGGGATGTGGTGGAACTGGAGGCGGTTCTCCAGCCCGATCACGATTCCGTGCGGCTTCGCCGCTTCGACGAGCTGTTCCAGCGCCTCGCGGGCCGCTTCGAGA
This sequence comes from Tepidiformaceae bacterium, assembly GCA_965262975.1. Taxonomy (GTDB): domain Bacteria; phylum Chloroflexota; class Dehalococcoidia; order Tepidiformales; family Tepidiformaceae; genus UBA2991. Next base: position 831,056 of record OZ253575.1, read on the forward strand.
TGTGCGGGGGCGGCCTCAGCGCGACGCGCCTCCATCTCCGCGCGCGCCTCCTCAGCGCGGTTGTCCTTGATCCCCGCCTGCCGGTACAGGCGGTAGAGCTCGGCCTCCGTGCCCGACCATGCCATCTCGACTTCTCCCAGGTGGACCACGAGGGCCTTTGCGCCCGCCTCGGCGGCCCACTCGACGCTGCGCAGGGCGTGCTTGATCGCCTGGGCGTGCTCGCGGGGATTGGTCGCTGCCAGATTGAGGTCTGCGTTGCTGCGTCCGCCCGCGACCTCTACCTGCGGGGCCGGCTGGTGGACCGAAGTGACCGGCAAGACGCCGCAGTCGAGGATCTCCCGCAGCTTCTCCTCGGGCGTGGAGTGCGAGACCTCGATGGCGCCGTAGCCCGCCCCGGCGGCGTAACGCGCGAAGGCCTCACCGCTGTCGAAGCGCTTCTGCTGGGCGTACATCGTGGAAAGGGCGATGGTCATCACGGTACCTCCGGGGTCAGGTTGGCTGCCGGTGTGCGACTCGCTGGATGGCGAGCAGGAGCGTGGGCAGCGCGAGCGCAACCACGAAGCTGAGGATCAGCCCCAGCCCGTCGTTGCGAATCAGGATAGGAACGGCCAGACCACCCACCACACCGGCAAGCATGCACAGGGGAAGATACCGCAGCCCCGCGCGACCGCGTGTGGCCACGCTCAGGAAGAACCAGGGCGCGAACCCGAGCACAAGCCACCCCAAGACGTAAAGCGTGACGAAGAGCAGCGTGAAGAGCACGGCGGTGGGTCAGGTGATGAGACGGAGGATGTCGAAGTAGGTGATGACCGCCATCCCTCCGAGCAGCACCACGAACCCGACGAGGTGGACGAAGCCTTCCTTCTCGGGGGAGATGCGCCGTCCGCCCCGAAGCACCTCCACGAACACGAAGAACATGCGGCCGCCGTCGAGGGCGGGGATGGGGAGGGCGTTGAAGACCCCGAGGGAGAGGCTGAGGAGCGCCGCCAGCTCGATGAGCGAGCGCCAGCCTGCCTGCTCGATGATGTCGCCGGTGACGCCCGCGATGCCGACGGGGCCGGAAAGAAGGGGCTGGTCGGGAGCGACGCCGCTGCTGCCGCCCACCCGCACCTGGATCTCGTTCTTCGTGATGACGACGGCATCGATCATCGCCTGCCAGCCGCGCGGGACCGCCTCCCAGGGCGGGTGCGACACGTTCTCGCTGAAGGCATAGAGCAGCCGGCAGCCAACCGGATTGCCTTCGTCATCGATGTCGGCGCAGGTGGTGGGAGGACTGACGCGGATGCCGGTCGGGCCCTGCCCTTCCGGGGGGCGCCAGCGGGCGTAGACCTCGGCCTCAAGCGTCGAATTGGCCCGCGCGATGACCCACGTCTGGGTCTCGCCGATGTAGCGGCGGGTGCTGCCGATGAGCTCGCTGAGGTTGCGGACCTCGCGGCCGTTCACCTCCATGACCACGTCACCGGCCTGCAGGCCCTGCGCCGGGGCCGTCCCGTCGCGAAGGGTCCCCGAGATCACCGCCATCGAAGCGGGCGAGCCCGGCATCACCTCCGCGACCTGGGCGAGGTTGAGGGAGCGCTCGCGCGGAACCATGAACCCGATGGAGAAGAGGAGGAGCGCCAGCACGATGTTCATGACGACGCCGGCGCCCATCACCGTGAGCCGCTTCCAGCGCGGGGCGGCGGCGAGCGAACGGGGGTCGCTGGGGTCCTCTTCCCCGAGCATTCGGACGAAGCCGCCGATGGGGAGCGCGTTGATGGTGTACTCGGTCTCGCCCCGCCGCCACGAGAGTCCCTTGATGCGCGGCGGGAAGCCGATCCCGAACTCCAGCACCTTGATGCCGAAGGCCTTGGCCGCGACAAAGTGCCCCGCCTCGTGGATGACGATGAGGGCCACGAGGATGGCCGCGAAGGGCAGCGCCGATCGGATTATGTCGATGAAGTCGAAATTCACGCGCCCGCCCCCGCGGGAGCCACCTCCGCCGCGGCGCGCGCCCACCCGTCGGCCGCGAAGACGGCCTCAAGATCGGGATCGGGCGTTGACTCGTGGCGCTCCATGACACCTTCGATGATGCCTGGGATGTCGAGGAAACCGACCTCGCCCGCCATGAAACGCCCCACGGCGACCTCGTCGGCGGCGGCCATGGCGGCGGGATAGGTGCCGCCGAGGCGCCCCGACTCCATCGCGAGGCGGAGGCAGGGGAAGCGCGAACTGTCGGGCTCGCCGAAGGTGAGCTGGCCGTAGCTGGCCAGGTCGAGGGCGGGGGAGGGGGGCTCGGGCATGCGCTCGGGGTAGGCGAGCGCGCACTGGATGGGGAGGCGCATGTCGGGCACGCCGAGCTGGGCTTTCACGCTGCCGTCGCTGAACTCGACGAGCGAGTGGACGATGGATTCGCGGTGGAGGACGACCTGCACGGCCTCCATGGGCACGTCGAAGAGCCACATCGCCTCGATCGTCTCCATGCCCTTGTTCATGAGGGTGGCGCAATCGACGGTGATCTTGGCGCCCATGTTCCAGGTGGGGTGCTTGAGCGCCTGGGCGGGGGTGACGGCGGCGAGTTGGCTGTCTTCAAGGTCGCGGAAGGCGCCGCCGCTGGCAGTAAGCATGATGCGGCGGATGCCGTGGTCTTCCTCGCCCCAGAGGCACTGCCAGATGGCGGAGTGCTCGCTATCGACGGGCCGCAGCTCGCCGCCACCGGCCACCATCGCGCGGCGGATGAGATGCCCGGCCATGACGAGCGCTTCCTTATTCGCGATGGCGACGGGCTTGCCTGCCTCCAGCGCGGCGAGCGTGGGAAGGAGGCCGGCGGCGCCGCCCGTTCCCGCGAGGACGATGTCGACCTCGTCGGCGACGGCCATCTCGTCCATGGGCAGCCAGGACGCGCCAGCGGCCTCGATGGCGTCGTCGAGGGCGGCGTCGCGCCCGGCGGCGAAGACGTAGCGGGGGCGCAGCTCCGCGACCTGTTCGGCGAGCCGCTCGGTGTTTCGGCCCGCCGCCAGCGCCGTGATCTCGAAGAACTCGGGGAGCTGGCGCACGACGTCAATGGTCTGGCGCCCGATGGAGCCGGTGGAGCCGAGCACCGCGATGCGCTTTGGCGTCATGCCCCCATCGTAGCCCGCACCCGCGCCGGTGTCTGCGTTCACTCTTGCCGCGAGCCATGGGAGTTGTGACACTGGACCGTATGAAGACCATCACCGTCTCCATCGACGACGAGATCTACCGTCGCTCCTGCGCCAAAGCCGCCGAGGCCGGCACCGATATCCGCAAGCTTGTACGCGCGTATCTCTGCGAGTATACGGAGACGCCCGAAGAACGCTTTGCCCGTCTGCTCAAGTTGCAGGAGGACACGCTGGACGCTATCAAGGCGCGCGGTGGCGGTCTCCGCTCCCGCGACAATCTCACCCGCGAGGAACTGTACGACCGCGCGGCCAGGCGCATGGACGACAACGACGCGAAACCCACGTCCACGGTCACGTAGGGGCGGCGATCGCCATGCGCTGCGTGGTGACCGGAGGGTGCGGGTTCATCGGCTCGCACATCGTCGATGCCCTCATCCGGGACGGGTGCGACGTGGCCGTGCTCGACGACCTCTCGACGGGGAATGTCGAGTACCTGAACCCGGCGGCGGAGCTGGTGGAGGGGTCGGTGGCGGACGGGGAGCTGGTGCGTTCGGCGACGGAGGGGGCGACGTGGGTGTTCCACCTGGCCGCCCTGCCGCGCGTGCAGCAATCGGTCGACGACCCCATCGGGACGCACGCGATCAACGTGAACGGCACGCTGAACGTGCTGCAGGCAGCGCGCGAGAACGGCCTCGAGCGGGTGGTCGTGTCGTCGTCGTCGAGCGTGTACGGCGACCAGGACACGCACCTGATGACGGAAGACCTGCCGCCGAACCCGATGTCGCCCTACGGGCTGCACAAGCTCATCGGGGAGCAGTACGCGGACCTGTTCGCGACGCTGTTCGGGCTGCAGGTGGTGTCGCTGCGCTACTTCAACGTGTACGGGCCGCGGCAGTCGGCGGAGGGGGCGTACGCGCTCGTGATCCCGCACTTCCTGCGGCTGCGGGACGAGGGCAAGCCCCTGACCATCTACGGCGACGGCTGCCAGACGCGCGACTATGTCCATATCGACGACGTGGTGCGGGCGAACATGCACGCGGCGAACTCGGAGCTGCCGGCGGGGCGGGCGGTGGCGCTGAACGTGGGCTCGGGCGAGGAGACGTCGGTGAACGACATCGCGGAGATGGTAGGGGGCGAGGTGGAGCACATCATCCCGAACCCGCGGGGCGCGTTCGAGGAGCTGCGCAAGTGCGCGGATACGTCGCGGGCGAAGTCGGTCATCAGCTGGGAGCCGCGCATCGCGCTGGCGGAGGGGATCAAGTCGGTCCTGTAGCGGTCGGCGGGTAGACTGGCGGTCTGGGGCGATTAGCTCAGCTGGTTAGAGCGCTTCGCTTACACCGAAGAGGCCGGGGGTTCGAGTCCCTCATCGCCCACCAGAGAGTCTTCCTGTTGGGGGACGCTTGTCGTCCTGAGGCGACGAGGAAGGCCCACCCTTACTAGGTTCTCAATTCTCCCGACTCCCAGTGGGATCGCATCAGCGGCTCGAAGTAGGCCGTTGCTCTCGAAGCCAACACACTTCAACCAGCACGCGCCTTCTCCATGCGGCCCCATGGCAAAACGCACTTCCGCTTCCTGACCCTTGGGAATGTTCAGCTTGATGACAACGAACCCGTCCTCACTTATGGCGATGGTACGAACTGGCTTCTCGAACTCTTCGCACAGACAAAGCAAGAGCGGCTCAGCGTGAAATGCTGAGCTTGCCGCCTTCACCAGCAAATCGCTAGGGACCTTCTCCACCGCATAGCGCAGGGACCGGATGACGCAGTCCGCCTGGGTCCGCGAATCGCTATTGGAGTCATCTTCAGTGTTGTAACGGGGGGCAACTGGCACGAAAGGACGCTCCACTAGATCCCACACACTGGGTAGCAACCGAGGAGGGGCGGACGTGGCCTTCGGCAGTTCGTGCCCACGCTCAGTCCCTGAGTTCATGGCCTTCCCTGCCCAACATCTGTCGCCCCATCCGCAACGGGCCCTCGGGACAGCGCCGAGGACACATGCACCCCCAGCGGCAGATCAAAGTCACCCTGCATCGCCGCCAACAGTGTGGGCGAAGCTTCAAAGCTCACTCGCTTCTCGTCCGGCTCCTCCTCGGTCCAGATGACGAACCGGTATTCCCGCTGCGGGGCGTACTGCGGTCTCTTCACAAACAAAGCGAGCAGCAGGCCATCGAACCCAGGGCGATTCTCCCTCTTTCGCACTTGGTCCACGAGTTCGTAGGGGTCCGGGACATAGATCACGGGGCCATGGAACACTGTCTGGGACCGAGGGAGGGATGTGACGTGGTGGTCCCCGTGTTTACTGTCTAGAGTCACCGTGCCCCCCTGTGGGCCGCGCTGCGCTGAGACCATGCGGCCAAGCTCGAGCGCGAAGGACCGGCGATGTCGAATGTAGGAGAGGTGGTCGCACTCGCGTGAAACCGAAGCGAGCAGTGCTTCCACCTCCCCGCTGCTGGTAGGCTCGACGGCCGTGCAGAAGATCCAACAGTGCTTGCCAGAGGTAATCTTGCTGGTCTCGCTTCGCCTTCGCGTAATGGTGTTAGTTCGACGTCTGATCGAAGCACCAATGAGTTCGGCAGCGCGGTTCGCTTCGGCGTCTCGGAGACGGGCCTCGGCCATATCCTCCGGGTCGTCGGTCACCTCCTCCAGCACAGTCGTTCGGGAGGGGCTTGCTTCCTGCAGGTCGTAAAGGAGCGTCTCCCCTTCCTTCCTGTAGCACTCCGGTCTTGAAATCTGGATGGTGCGGCAGGTCTCAATTGCCCGCCGCGCCTTACACACCCTGACCAAGGAGCCAATGGGTGTACGAGCCTCTGCGTCTCGGAAGTCCACGTAGTACGTGCGAATGACGTTTCCCGCATCGTCGAAGCGGTATCCCTCATCCGTGAGTGCTGGTGCAATCTGCAGGGTAGTCATCGACCCACAGTCTACCGGTGCCCTCCGCCTAGAACAACCGTTCGCAGCCCGAGTCGGTGGTTCAGAACGGTTCGCATACCGCGACCGGGCTGACAACCACCCAGACCGACCCGACACCCTTCGTCACCCTCCTGTGGCCTGCAGGGACTCCGCCGCGCGGCCCCTCAATACACGCCCGGCACAATCCGATACTTCACCGGCGCCTGGTACTCGGCCCACTTCTCGGCGCCGTATTTCTCGGCACAGGCCCTGTCGTCCTCGATCTGTCGCCAGGTGAACATGAGACGACGAAGACCATGTAGGTCCAGGACCAGGGGTTGTCGAAGTGGCCGAACGACAGGGCGACTGACAGGGCGAGGAAGCCCTCGCCCATGTAGTTGAAGTGGCGGGCGACACCCCAGAGACCACTGGTCAGGATCTTGCGGTCGCCGGCCTCGATGTACTCGGGCTCGATGAGCCCGAGGAACTTGCGCTCGGGCCAGCGCTTGAAGGTGTACTTCTGCAGGTTGGCGCCGCGCGAGATGCCCCACCCGAACAGGAATAGCGCGGACGCGCCGATGATCCAGACATACGTCCATGCCGTGCGGATGTGGGCGGCCTTACCGCGAGGGCCGTGGGCCCGGGCGAGGGGCGGTACGGTCCGCGGGGAGAATGTTCGAAACCCTGGTTCGGGCCGTCCTCGACGGCGACGGTGCAGGCGCCGGGGATGGGGCCCTCTCCCGGGGTCGCGCCCACCACCTAGAATGTTGGCGCCGATGGCAGCCGCGCCAGCCTCCCAGAGTCCGCGCTACGAGGCGGATGAATCGCCACGCCTGCTTCCCTCGATCGGGTACGGGCTGCAGTTCAGCCTGATCGCGTCGGCGACGCTGCTGGTAACGCCGGTGATCGTCGCGAACGCCTCGAACGAGGGCGATTCGTACGTGACGTGGATGGTGTTCGCCTCGTTGGTTGTCGTGGCGCTCTCGACGATCATCCAGGTGCGGCGGCTGGGATTCGTCGGCGCGGGCGCGGTGCTGCCGATGTTCACGGCGGCCTTCTCCATCCCGTTCTGCATCACGGCGCTGGTGGATGGGGGGCCCGCCACGCTGACGACGCTGGTGATCGTCTCGGCGGTCGTTCAGCTCATCGTGTCGCGCTGGCTGTTCATCCTGAGGCGGTTCGTCACGCCGACGGTGAGCGGCACGGTGATGATGATCCTGTCGATCACGCTCGCCTCAGTCGTGTTCGACCTGCTGGACGAGGGCACGAGCGCGTACCCGGAGGAGGCCTCGCTGACGGCGCTGGCGACCATGGTGGTGGCGGCGGCGCTCATCCTGCGGGGCTCGGCATTCCTGCGCTTCTGGGGGCCGCTCGCGGGCATCATCGTCGGCTGCATCGTGGCCGCCGCGCTGGGCATCTTCTATACCGGCAGAATCACGGACGCGGCCTGGGTCGGCATTCCGAGTGAGGCCCCGGGGCTGGCGCTGGACTTCAGCGTCGACTTCTGGACGCTGGTGCCGGCGTTTCTCTTCCTGGGCGTGATCACCTCCATCCAGGCGAACGGCGCGGCCATCGCCATGCAGAGGGTCGCGTGGCGCGAAACCCGGGCAGTTGACTTCCGGCAGGTGCAGGGAGCGGTGGCGGGGGCCGGGGCAAGCAACCTGATGGCGGGTCTCGCGGGCGCGGTACCCAACGCCATCAACCCGGCCATCATCTCCTTCACCCAGATCACCGGGGTCGCCGCCCGGCGGGTTGGCTACAGCATCGGGCTCATCCTGCTGCTGGTGGCGTTCCTGCCCAAGGTGTCGGCGGTGATCAGCAGCATTCCGGGGCCGGTCATGACGGGCTACCTGATCATGGTGACGGGGGCACTGTTCGTGGACGGCGCGCGGACGGTCATCCAGAACGAACCGAGCCAGGAGAAGATCGCGGTCGCCGGGGTGTGCTTCTGGATCGCGGCATCGTTCCAGTTTGAGTTGTTCACGCTGCCGGACGTGGGGCCAGTGTGGGGGGCGCTGCTGAAGAGCGGCATCACGACGGGGGGGCTCGCCGCGATCGTGATGATCCTCTACCTCGAGCTGACCAATCCGCGGCGCATGCGCTTCAAGTCGCAGCTCCACATCGACGCGCTGCCCGAGCTGAACGAGTTCATCACGAAGTTCGCGAATCGCCGGGGGTGGGATACGCCGATGCAGGAGCGGTTGACCGCGGTCGCGGAGGAGACGCTGCTGACGCTCGCGCCGCTGGATCTGAGCCTGGGAGGCGATGAGGAAGAGGAACCAAAGGACGAGCGCCAGCTGGTGGTGCTGGCCTCCAGCGAGGGGGAGGTGGCGGACCTGGAGTTCATCGGGGGCGGGAATAACGCCAACCTCGAGGACCAGATCCGGCAGATCCAGGAGCATGACTCGCTGACGGCCGTCGAAGAGGAGCTCTCGCTGGTGATGCTGCGCAGCTACGCAGAGTCGGTGGCGCACCAGCAATACCACGATACGGATATCATCACGGTTCGGGTCGTGCCGCCCCGTACGGGCTGACCCGGACCCAACGAAAACGCAAAGGAGTTTCAGATGACCGTTACCGACGACCTGCTTGAAAACAACGGCCGCTATGCGGCGAGCTTCGACAAGGGCGACCTGCCACTGCCCCCGGGTCTGGGCCTGGCCGTGGTGGCCTGCATGGACGCACGTCTCGATACCCACAAGCTGCTGGGGATCGGGGAAGGCGACGCGCACGTGATCCGCAACGCAGGCGGCGTCGTGACCGACGATGCGATCCGCTCGCTGACGATCTCGCAGCGGCTGCTGGGCACGACCGCCATCATCCTCATCCACCACACCGACTGCGGCATGCTGACCTTCCGCGACGACGCCGTGAAGGACTCGATCGTGGCCGACACCGGCTTGCGGCCGGCCTTCGCACTGGAAGCGTTCGGCGACCTCGACGACGACGTGCGGCAGTCGATGGCGCGCATCCAGGCAAGCCCCTTCATTCCCAACAAGGACGACGTGCGCGGGTTCGTCTACGACTGCGCCACGGGAAAGCTGAACGAAGTCACCTAGGGCGGGCGGATTGAGCCGCCCACACGAGGGACACTAAGGCCGAGGGCTGCATCAGCCTTCGGCCTTCCCTTTATCCTGCCGGTCCCGAGGTGGAACCTTGGTCCTCTTACGGTCGCTGCCACGGTTCAGCTATAGCCTCGACACGCTCCGCGGGGACATCTTCGGCGGGGTCACGGCGGCGGTGGTGGGGCTGCCGGTGGCGCTCGCCTTCGGCGTGGCCTCGGGGCTGGGAGCGACCGCGGGGCTCTACGGCGCGATCGCGGTGGGCTTCTTCGCGGCCGTATTCGGAGGAACGAAGTCCCAGATATCGGGCCCCACAGGGTCGATGTCGGTGGCGATGGCGGTCATCGTCACCATGCACGCGGATAGCCTCGCCGAGGCGTTCACGATCGCGATCATGGCGGGGGTGATCCAGATCCTCCTCGGCGTCCTGCGCATCGGCCGCTTCGTCTCCTACACACCGTACTCGGTGACCTCCGGGTTCATGTCGGGCATCGGGATCATCATCATCCTGATCCAGACACTCCCCTTCCTGGGATGGCCAGTGCCGACAGGGGGTCCGCTGGAAGCGATCCGATCGTGGCCTGAGGCACTCGGCGACATCAACTTCGGGGCACTCGGCATCGCCGCGGTCACGCTGGTCGTGGCCGTGTTCTGGCCGGTGCGGTTCCGGCAGTACTTCCCTTCGACGCTGGCGGCCCTGGCTGTGGGGACGACCGTCGGCGTCCTGTTGCTGACCAACACGCCCGTCATCGGCGACATCCCCATGGGGCTTCCCAGCCTGCGCATGCCCGACCTGGCGCCGGGTGTGCTGGCGGGGGCCGTGGAACCCGCCATCCTGATTGCCCTGCTGGGATCCATCGACAGCCTGCTGACTTCCCTTATCGCAGACTCGATGACACGAACCCAACACAACCCGAACCGCGAGCTTGTGGGGCAGGGTCTGGGTAACGTGGCCGCGGGATTCCTGTGGGGACTGCCAGGCGCCGGCTCCACGCCAGGCACAGTGGTGAACCTGCGCGCCGGCGGAAGGACGCCCGTCTCCGGAGTGCTGCGGGCGGCGATCCTGTTAGCACTCGTGCTGGGTCTCGGACCGCTGGCCGAGGAGATCCCCCACGCCGTGCTCGCGGGCATCCTGATGAAGGTGGGCTGGGACATCATCGACTGGCGCTTCCTCACGCGCCTGTTACGGGTCCAGCGGGAACACCTGTTGGTGATGGTGATCACGCTGGGATTCACGGTCTTCCTCGACCTCGTCACCGCGGTGGCAATCGGACTGATTGCCGCGGGCGTGGCCAGCGCACGACAGTTCGAACGCCTGCAGCTCGATAGCGTCGTCTCAGTGCCACTGCTCGACCGCAGCTTCTTCGCCGGGGGCGAGAGCCCCGACAACGTAGACGCGTTCTCCGCACGGGTCGGGCTGGTGGCGCTCCGGGGCAGCTTCACAGTGGCATCCTCGACCAGGCTGATCAGCACCATCAGCGTCGACATCCGCGACCACGAGGTGGTGATCCTCGACTTCTCCGAGACGGTCTACATCGACGACAGCGCGGCGCTGGTGGTCGAACAGCTCGTCGACACTGCTCTCTCGGAGGACACGGAGGTCATCGTCATGGGGCTCAGCGGAGAGGCGCAGAAGTCGGTCGAGGCGCTCAACGCCCTCGACCGCGTGGCCGACGACCGTTTCGCCGCGAACCTGGACGAGGCCCGTCAGATCGCCCGACGGCTGCTGGACCTGTAGCAGCCGCGCAGCGTCGGCAGATCGGGTGGGGTCGCCAGCTACTCCCTGGTCCAGGGATTGATGACCACAATCCCGCAGTCAGCGAAATCGTCCATGTCCCGGGTCGCCACCGACGCTCCCCGGGATCGAGCGATAGCGGCAATCTGGCAGTCTGCGTGACTGATCGGGCGCCCGGCGGAACGCCGCTCAACGCCGATGGCCGCGTAGGCCCGAGCGGCATCGCTGTCGAAGGAGAGGATGCGGCCCGCGAAGTCCTCCCGAAGCATGCCCTCGATCGCAGCGAGCAGCTGTTCACGGCGGCCCCCCGCCGGCAAGAGTGCGGCACCGTAGCGGAGTTCGGCTTCGCTAATGCTGGAGAGATGCAGCTCCGAGAGCGGCTGCCCGGCAATCCAGTCGACGACATCAACAGCCGGAGAAGGGCGCATCAGCTCGGAGACGACGTTGGTGTCGAGCAGGATCAAGGTGGAGCTCAGTCGAGTTGAGTCGGCTCGGGCATGGGTTCGCGGGAGGGCAGTTCCAGGTCGACACCACCGAAAGGCGCGAAACGAGCGCGGATGGCGGCAGCGAGGTCTTTCTCCGCCGGTCGGCCGGTATCCAGTGCCTCTTTCAATATCTCCCGGGCCTCCTGCTCCATGGACCGTCCGTGCTCGGCTGCCCGGATGCGGAGACGTCGTTTCAGATCTTCTTCCAGGTTCCGCACGGTGATACTCGCCATCGGTCACTCCTGACTACAGCATCATGGATCGACCCAGTGATTACAATGATGGCATCGCAATCACTGCTGCTTCACGCACGACCCGCTAGCGGGCGTTGACCTTGTCGAAGAGCTCGACGACTTCGGGAGAGGGTTTGGGCGTCAGGAGGCACATTGATTCCCGACTGGCGGGTGTGTAATCTGCTTACACACCCTTCGCGGAGTCCTACGATGGCGCGAGTCCAGCTTGTGATACCCGATGAGGACCGTGATCGCTTTGTCCACCAGGCGCATCGGGAGGGCATGTCCTTCAGCGCGTGGCTGCGGGCCGCCGCCCGCGAGCGTCTAGAGCGCAAGCAGGAGGCAAAGCCCTTCGAATCCGAGGCCGATCTTGAAGCCTTTTGGCGTGAGTGCGACGCGCAAGCAGGCCCGGAGCGAGAGCCCGACTGGGAAGAGCACCTCAAGGCGATCAACGCCTCGCGTAGCAGTGGCGCCACGAATACGTGATCTTCGTCGACACGAACGTCTTCATGCACACGGTTGGTTCGCCACATCCCCTGCGGGAGCCGGCACGGCAGTTCTTTGACGAGTGCCTTCGTGCTCACACTTCACTCTGTACATCAGCAGAGGTGGTTCAGGAGCTTCTGCACGCCTATCTGCCGGTATCCAGGCACGAGAAGTTCGAAGCCTGCCTCCGGTTGTTGACTCGACTCAACATTGAGGTGTGGTCGCTGGAGTTTGACGACATCACGCTTGCTTGCCAGCTCCACGATCGCTATCCGCATCTGGGCGCCCGCGATCTCTGCCATCTCGCGAGCTGCCGACGTCGCGGTGTCAGCGAGATCAAGACCTACGACCAGGCGCTCCATGCGATCGCTGGCACCGGGGCGCCGGAGGAGAGCCCGTAGCAGCAGACCGCTAGCTATCCCCGGCGGGGAGGCGCCCCTCGATGCGCGCCAGGATGTCGCGGATCTCGGTCAGGAGCTGTGAGTCGCCAGCGGCGGCGGGGGCTACGGCGGGAGTCTCCTCGCCACTGAGGACCACCTGGCGCTGGCGCAGGATGGCGTCGCGCATGGCGGGCGCGTCGATGATGCCGATGAGGTCGCCCTCGCTGCCAGCGTTCTGCCCAGCCTGGCCCGCGGTCTCGACGCTGAGACCGCGGAGGTCGTAGTGGCGCATGATGGGGCCGTCGTGCAGGCGCACGTCGGTGATGCGGTTGAGGGGGATGGTCGACTCCTTGCGGAAGAAGACGCCCTTGCGAATCTCGACCGCCTGGGTGGTAAGGCGGGCGGAGAGGCGGCGCAGGTATTCGGGGTAGTACCAGAGGCTGAAGAGCAGCCAGAACGGTATCAACAGGGCCCCGGCGACGGTACTCAACAAGACCAGGGAAACAATCCAGCGTCCGTGACCCGCGATCCGGGGGTCGAAGCTGGCCTCGATGATGGTCTCGCCGGTGACGTTCATCGAATCGCTGGCATCGCTCATGGCGCACGCTCCTCCCCGATGTTCAACCATACCCAAAACGATGTGGCTGGCGACCACTTCCACAGGGACCATGCGACAGGCGGTGTTATCGTGCCGTCCCAGCGTGACGTCGAGCACCCGAGCTACCCGTCGGCGAGCCCTTTGGCTGCTGGCTGGCTGCCTCTTCGGGGCAGCAGCGCTTTCGGGGTGTGGCGGTGACGCCGAGCGCGCGCGCTCCCCTGCTGCGACGGCTGACACCACGACGCCCGAAACACCTGTCGCTACACCCACACCGACCCTGAGCCCCACGGCCGTGGCCGCGCCTTCCCCCTCCCCAGGGGCCGCGACCGGGACGGTCGAGGCCGCAACGCCTTCCCCCTCGCCCACCCCGGGCCACGCGACGGTCCCACCCCCAACCACCCCGACGGCAACACCTGAACCAGCCACTGCAACGCCGCCACCCTCGACTCCAGAACCCACGCCCACTCCGCCTCCGACGGCGGAAGAGTTGGCCATCGAGAGCCTTTCCCCAATCCTGCCCTGGTATGGGCAGCGCGAGGCCTCCGTAGGCAACACCGCCTTCAGGATGCTCGTGTTCGTTTGGCTCCGGGACGCCGAACTCGGTCAGCTCCTGGCAGGCCTGCCATGGGTCAAGGACGGCATCACGCAGAAGGAAGTAGTCACTCTCGAAGCCTTTCGCGACATGTCCGACCTGGACCCTGGTTTCCTTCGGCGCCTTGCATCGTCTGCATGGCTACGGGACGGGGTGCCCGCGGACGAGTTCAGGTTCCTCCTGTTCGTGATGAGCGTCGCCGGGTCCCAGCTTGCCGTGGCCAACACGCTAGGAGACTTCCCTGCCCTGATCGCCGACTCCCCCCCGACACTCCGTTCCTACGCCCTCAGCAGCATCGAGGGGATTGGCAACGATGACCACCTGCTCTCGCTGGCAGGAGCCTCGTGGTACACAGATGGGCTGTCCCCCACCGAAGTTGCATTCATCGCCACGCTGCGAACGATCTCCTCCCTCTATCCCGACCAGTTCCAGCCCCTGCTGGATGGCTTCTACTCGCAGTCAACCACTACGACGCTTCCCCTTGCGGGCGATGTGACCATCTGGGTGTTCCAGAACACGCCCTTCCCTACGGGGGAGCCCCTCCTAGACACGATCGCAACCACCACCCAGCTAGGCGAGTCTTTCCTGCAGCTGCCATTTCCTACGGACCACATCATCCTGCTCGTCACGGACCCATCGGAACCGGGTTTCCAGACGGGCGGCTGGCACTTCGGCACACACATGCTGCTTCCGCGCCGTGAAGGCACGGTGCCCAACATTGCCCACGAGACGGCCCACTACTACTTCCACGGCGGTCCATTCTGGCTCCAGGAGGGCGCGGCCAACTTCCTTGAATACCATGTCGTGGCGCTGGAAGACCCTGTTGCCAGACGAGCCACGGTTGAACTCGAAGCAGACCGTTGTCTTGAGTACGCCGGCCTTGAGAATCTGCGCCACTACCTGCTGCGCCAAAGAGAGTCGAACTCAATGACCTCCACCTGCGCCTACTTCCTCGGGGAACGCTTTCTCTTCCGGGTCGCGGATGTCATGGGCACCCGGGCGCTGGGGGCCGCGCTCGGCGATCTGTTTCCCACGAGACGAGTCCCACACTTGCAGGAGGGGGACGAGGAAGAGGATGTCTTTCGGACATTGGCGGAGCATGTACCGGAAGGAAGGGAAGCGGCATTCACCGCCGTCTACCGCGAGATCCACGGTGGGTTCGACGGGTTCCAGGAGCCGGCGGACCTCGACGACCACGGCAACAAGCGGACATCCAGCACACCGCTCGCCGTGAATGCACGGGCCGAGGGAGTACTCGACTACGCTTTCGATGACGACTACTTCTCTATCTTCCTCGACCATGAGCGAAAGTACGAGGTCATCTTCGAGCACTCCGTCAGCACTTCCAGCGTCGCGATGTTCGCCGTGGGAGGCAGGCGCATCGTGCAGTTCGAGAGCGGAGCGCGGCTCACCGACAGGCTAGTCGTGCCACCAGCTTCGGCCTCCTACTATTTCGCGGTGCAGAACTTCGGCGGGGAGGCTGCACCCTACTCGCTGCTGGTAAGGGAACTGCCTTTGGTCGAGGATGATCACGGCGACTCCCTCGCATCGGCAACGGCAATCGTCGTCGGAGAGAAAACGGAGGGGGTGCTCCACGATGGCACCGACTTCGACTACTTTCGCTTCAGTGTGCAGGACAGGCGGGAGTACTGCATCGAGATCATTCCGCCGATGGGGAGCGTCATTCGTTCGTGGTTGTACAGCGAGGATGGACTGACCCCGGGCGGGTGGTCCGGCAATAACTTTACAGCGGCAGAGGAGGGCTACGGCGACTCCTTCGACCTGCAGGCCGAAGAAGACGGTAGCTACTACGTAGTGGTCGACGGAGCGCAGGAGACCAACCTCCCCTACAGCGTCACCATTGCCCCCATTGAAGGAGGAGCAGGGTGTTGAAGCACCGCTACTCGCTGCCCTCTCTGCCAGCCCGTTCGAACGGCCTCCTCTAGGATCGCGGCATGGGCGAAGCTGTCATCGAGGTGCGGGGGTTGCGGAAGCGCTACGGCGAGCTTGAAGCCGTGCGCGGCATCGACCTGTGCATCGAGCGCGGCGAGGTGTTCGCCCTGCTCGGGCCGAACGGCGCGGGCAAGACGACAACGGTCGAGATCCTCGAAGGGCACCGGGCGCGCTCCGCCGGGGACGTGAGCGTGCTCGGCTTCGACCCGGGGCGGAACGAGGTGGCGCTGAAGGAGCGCACGGGCATCGTCCTGCAGCGCACCGGCCTCGAGCCGTACCTGACCGTCTCCGAGACAATCGACATGTTCCGCGGCTACTACCCCCAGCCCCTGCCGCTCGACGAGGTCCTGGAGGTGGTGGGACTGGAGGAGCAGCGTGATCAGCGCGTCCGGCGACTGTCGGGCGGGCAGCAGCGACGGCTCGACGTGGCCGTGGGTCTGGCGGGCGACCCCGAGTTGCTCTTCCTCGACGAGCCGACAACGGGCTTCGACCCAACGGCGCGGCGGGGCGCCTGGGCGATGATCCGGAATCTGCGCGAGCTCGGGAAGACGGTCCTGCTGACGACGCACTACCTCGACGAGGCGCAGGCGCTCGCCGACCGCGTCGCGATCATGGTGCGGGGGGAGATCGTGGCAGAGGACACGCCCGCCGGGCTGGTGGCGGCCGACGCGGAGGCGGTCATCCGCTTCCGCGCGCCAGAGGGGGCGGCGCTCCCCGAGGAACTCGCTCTGCGCGAGGCAGACGAGGGGCTGGTGGAGAGACGCACCACCGACCTGACGCGCGACCTTCACGCCCTCACGAGCTGGGCGCTGGCGGAGGGCGTCGTCCTGGAGGACCTGACGGTAAGCCGCCTCTCACTGGAGGATGTGTTCCTGCGCCTGACCGGTGAGGACGAGAGCGAGGACGCATCGTGAGGGCGCTCCGGCTCGCGCTGCGGCAGCTCAAGTACGAGGAGCGCGCCTTCCGGCGGAATCCGGCGGCGGCGTTCTTCACGCTCGCGTTCCCGCTCATCTTCCTCGTCATCCTCAACGTCATCTTCGGGAGCAGCGACATCGACCTCGGCGACCGCGTCATCAGCGGCGCGACGTTCTACATACCGGCGATCGCGGCCCTCACGGTCGTGAACTCCTGCTACACGTCGGTCGCGATGAGCTGGGTGTTCGACCGCGACCAGGGCGTGCTGAAGCGCATCCGGGGGGCGCCCCTGCCGGCGTGGTCGTTCCTGTTCGGGCGAATCACCTATGTCGTCATCCTGATGCTGGTCCTTACCGTGATCGTCGTGGCGTTCGGACGGATTTTCTACGACGTGGACATCCCGGGGTCGACGCTGCCCGCCGTCCTCGTGACGCTGGCCGTGGGTGCGTTCGCGTTCTGCGCGATGGGCCTGGCGGTCGCGGCCATGGTCCCGAACGCGGACGCGGCCCCGGCCGTCGTGAACGCCTCCATCCTGCCGCTCCTGTTCATCTCCGACGTGTTCATCCCGCCCGATGCGGGCACGCCCGCGTGGGTCGAGCACGTCAGCTCGATCTTCCCCGTGCGGCACCTTTCGGAGGCGCTGCAGACGGGCTTCAACCCCTTCGAGACGGGGGCGGGGTTCGAACCGCTGCACCTCGCTGTGATCGCCGCCTGGGGAGTGGCGGGGTTGCTCTTCACGCTGCGCTTCTCCTCGTGGGAGCCGCGCGTCTGAGCTCCTGCTAGCATCCGGCGTCCAAGGAGCGAAGCTATGGACATCTCCTGTGCGTTCCCGGCGAACAGCGACGCCGTCGAGGCGGCCGTGCTGGCGGAAGAGCTGGGCTACCGGCGAGTCTGGATCTACGACTCACCCGCCCTCTACCACGACGTGTGGGTGACGCTCGCACGCATCGCCGAGCGCACGGAGCGCATCGGCCTGGGGCCGGGGGGCTGGTGCCCCACCTGCGCCATCCGATGACGCAGGCCGCCGCCATCGCAACGCTCGCGGAGCTGGCGCCGGGTCGGCTGGCGGTCGCACTTGGCGCTGGCTTCACGGGGCGGCTGGCGATGGGCCAACCGATGCTCTCGCGCCGCGAATTCGAGCGCTCCGTGCGGCAGGTACAGGCGTTGCTGCGGGGAGAGGTGGTGGAGGTCGATGGGGCGGCGACGCAGATGCTGCACTCGGTCGGCTACGCGCCCGATCGGCCTATCGACGTGCCCTTCCTGGTGAACGCGCAGGGGCCGCGCGGACAGGCGTTCGCGAGAGAGATCAAGAGCGGAGTCACGGTCAGCTTCTCCCCGGTCGCGGGGTTCGCCTGGTGCGCCGTACTGAGCACCGGCACCGTGCTCGATCCGGGAGAGTCACCCACGTCGGAGCGCGCCTTCGAGGCGACAGCGCCGTCGCTGGCGGTGCGCTACCACGGACTCGCGGCGCGCGGTCAGTCGCTCGATGCGCTCTCGGGAGGCGCGGAGTGGATGGCCTCGATCGAGGCCGTCCCGGAGGGGGAGCGACACCTCGAGATCCACCGCGGGCACCTGGTCGAGCTGAACGAGCACGACCGCAAGGCGCTCAATCCCGACACAGCCCCACGCGCGCAGTTGACGGGAACGGTCGAGCAGGTACGGGAGCGGCTCGCGAGTCTGGAAGCAGGGGGCGCGACCGAGCTAATGTGGCAGCCGATGGGCCCCGACATCGAGCGGGAACTGCGGGCCTTCGCCCAGCTTCTCGGGTAGCCGGAGGTGGTTCGCGTCTCGGGACCAAGCCTGTAGGCTGACGCGGTCATGTTTCTGCCAGGCGTCGTCGCCCCGGAAGACACCGACAGCGCGAAGCTCTGGATGCTCGTGCAGCGCGACCGCGTGCTGTTCCGCGAGGCAGACGCAGGGCTCGCGGGGGACGAGAACGCCGCGCGATTCGCGCGCACGGGAGCGGAGCACTTCATCGGAATGCTCGACGGCCAGCAGGTCTGGACGGCCGGCGTGGAGGACGACGCGGAGGCGGAGGAGGGCTGGCGCTTCTGCGACCTCTTCTCCGTCTACGGGATGGCGGACGAGGAGATCTGGATGGCGGCCGGCCGGGCCGTGCAGATCATCGAGTGGGAGCGCACGAATCGTTTCTGCGGGCGCTGCGGCACGCTCACCGAGCTGCTCCCGGGCGAGCGCGGGATGCGCTGCCCGCAGTGCCGCCTGCTGAAGTTCCCGCAGCTCTCGCCCGCGATCATCACGCTCGTGCACCGGGGCGACGAGGTCCTGCTGGCGCGCAGCCACCGCTTCCCCGAAGGGCTGTACAGCGCGCTCGCGGGGTTCGTCGAGCCGGGCGAGACGGTCGAGGGGGCGCTCATCCGGGAGGTGGAGGAGGAGGTGGGTATTCGCGTGAAGAACCTGGAATACCGGGGCAGCCAGCCGTGGCCCTTCCCCAACTCGCTCATGCTCGGCTTCTTCGCCGAATACGAGAGCGGCGACATCGTGCTGGAGGAGGCGGAGATCGCGGCGGCGGAGTGGTTCCCGGTCGACGCGCTGCCCAACGTCCCGGGGTCGATCAGCATCGCCAACCGGCTCATCACCTCCTGGGTCGCGCGCCACAGCGGGAGCTGACGCCATGCGCTACGCGGCGCTGCTGCTGACCGTCGTCGGGGCCCTCGCCGTAGCACTCGCCGTGACCGTCCGGGCCGGAGAGTCCGAGCCGGCGAGCGAGCCTGAGACAACGACCGAAGCGGAAGTCACGCCGGAGCCGACACCGGCGACCTACAAGACCGTCCTCCCCGGCCTTGCCGCCGACTACGCGCCGGAGAGGTGCTCGGCGAACGTGCCTGACCCGTGCACGCTCCCCGTCACCCAGGTGACCGTGAGCAGTGCCGACGGGGAACAAGGCGTGACGCTGTCCGTCGAGATCGCGAATCGGTCGGACCAGCGGCAGCGGGGCCTGATGTTCCGCGAGTCGATGGACGAGCTGGCAGGCATGATCTTCGTGTTCTCGGGGGAGCGGTATGGCGGCTTCTGGATGCGGAACACGCTCATCCCGCTCGACATCGCCTACCTTGCCGCTGACGGCACCGTGCTGGAGATCGTGCACGGCGTACCCCTCAGCCTCGACGTGCTCACGCCGTCGCAGGGCTACTGGTACACGCTGGAGGTCAACGGCGGCTGGTTCGAGCGCCAGGCCTTCGGGGTTGGCGATGTGGTCGCGATTCCGGACGGGGTGGCGGCGGAGTAGCGACTATGTCGCTGCCTCCATGGCGGCGGTGAGGCGGGGGAAGAGGGGCTTGACGTTCTTCGAGCCGATGGCGTCGAGCTCGTCGTCGGTGAAGCCGGCTTCGTTGAGCAGGAACGCGATCGCTTCGTCGACATCTTCCTTCGAGAAGGCGGGGTAGTCGGTACCGAAGACGATGTGGTCGGTGTCCGTGACGGTCCGGAGGCTGGGGAAGGCGGTCGGGTGGCAGGTGACGGCGACATCGAAGTACATGCGCCCGAGGTAGGCGGCCAGGCCCTGCGGGGCGGTCGTGAGGAACGGCTCGGAGCCATCGTAGCGGGCCACGCGTCCGGCGATGTAGGGGAAGCAGCCGCCCCCGTGGGCGACGATCCAGGTCAGGTTCCCGTAGCGCTCGAAGGCGCCCGAGGCAAGCAGGCTGCCGATCGCGCGCGTGGTCTCGACGGGGAAGTCGACGACGGCGGGCGACAGGTTGGGGATGCCGATGTGCGACTTCGTCGGGTGCAGGTGGATGGCCACGCCGCGCTCGTTCATCGCCGCCAGGACGGAGTCGAAGCGCTCGGCGCCGATGAGGTCGGGGCCGACGCCACTGGGGAGGAGGACGCCGTCCATGCCCAGGTCGTCGAGGGCTCGGTTGAGCTCGGCGCAGGCGGCGTCGGGGTCGACGAGGGGAAGGGTGGCGAAGCCACCGAAGCGGTGTGGCCAGCGCCGGGCGACGCCCGAGATGTAGTCGTTCGTGGCGCGGTGGAGCGGGACCGCCGCCGCCGCGTCGCCGACATCCGCCACGAAGACTGTGGGGGTAAGCACCGCCGCGGCGATGCCGTTCGCGTCCATGGCGGCCATTGCCGCCTCAGGGGTCCAGGCGCCGGCCATCGGAATACCGACCTGCTGCGCAGCCTCGGCAATCTCGGCCGAAGGCACGTGATGGTGTACGTCGATGAAGCCGTCCAAGGCGGTCCTCCCGGGGCATCGTGGCGCCCGCCGCCAATCGTATGGGAACGGCGCGCGACGGGCGCGCCCGATCCCAGTCAACAACTCCCCGCCCGGCTTTGAGGCCGCTAGACTGACGTTATGGACGGGAAGCGGAAACTGGGCCGGGCTGGCAGCGTGAGCCCGCGTGGCAAAAGGCCCCATGAAGGTGTGGGAGGATGACCATCAACACTGACTTTCTCGTTCGCTGTATCAACACGCTGGAGTCGGCCTTCGAGCAGTTGCGGGAGCGGGACCCTGCCGATCCCTTCTACGACATCTTCCGGGCGGCCTGCGTCAAGGAGTTCGAGATCGTGCTCGAGCAGTCGGGCAGCCTGCTGAAAAAGCGTCTGCGACCTTTCTTCTCCAGCAACAAGGACGCGGATCGGCTGACCTACAAGAACACCTTCCGGCATGCCGCTCGGCATGACCTTCTCTCGGTGGAAGCCTGCGAGCGCTGGCTGGTCTACCGGGACAACCGGAACGACACCGCGCACGACTACGGCGAGCAATTCGCGGAGACGCCCCTGCGGCTGTTACCTGCCTTCATTGAGGATGCAGGGGAACTGGCGAGGGCTATCGCGGAGGCCGGGGATGACTGAGGGGCTGGATCTGCCTGCGCACTACCGGACCCAGCTTGAGAAGCTGCTGCGCGAGCACGTGCCTGACGCCGAGGTCTGGGCGTACGGCAGCCGTGTCAACGGACGGAGCCACCCGGGGAGTGACCTGGACCTGGTGCTTCGCAGTCCTACCCTGAAAGAGTATGGCGGCGGCTACTACGACCTCCTGGAAGCGATCGAGGAGTCGACCATCCCCATCCTGGTCCAGGCCTACGATTGGGCGCGGCTGCCGGAGAGCTTCCACCGGGAGATCGAGCGGAATCACGTAGTGCTGCTAGAACGAACCTAGTACCAGCGGCGCTTCTGGTAGCCTTGGCGGCCTTGGGAGGAATGCGATGCGAATTGGCGCGATGATCGGCGGCCGGGAGGATCTTGACAGTCTGCTGGCGCGCACACAGGAACTGGAAGCGGCAGGCTTCGACAGTGTCTGGATGCCCAACGTCTTCGGGCTCGACGCTATGGGAGCGTTCACGGTGATCGGGCGCGAGACCGAGCGCATCGAGCTGGGCACGGCCGTCGTCCCCACCTACCCCCGCCACCCCGTGACGATGGCGCAGCAGGCGCTGACCGTGCAGGCGGCTTCGCGAGGACGCTTCACGCTCGGCATCGGGCTCTCGCACAAGTTCGTGATCGAGGACATGTGGGGGATGTCGTTCGAGCGGCCCGCCCGGCACATGCGTGACTACCTGGACGCCCTTCTCCCCCTTCTCCGCGGTGAGGAGACGCACGTCGAGAACGAGAGCTACCACATCAACGCGACCTACAGCGTTCCCGGCGCCGACCCCGTGCCCGTCCTGATCGCGGCCATGGGCGCACGCATGCTTGCGCTGGCGGGGTCGGTGGCAGACGGCACGAGCCTCTGGATGACGGGACCGGACACGATCGAGAACTACGTTGCGCCAACGCTGCGCGAGGCCGCGGAACGCGCGGGGCGCGAGATGCCGCGCATCGTGGCGGCCTTCCCCATCGCCGTCACCGACGACCCCGACGGGGCACGCACCGTCGTGGGGAAGATGCTCAGGGGCTACAGCCCCATCCCCTCCTACCGGGCGATGCTCGATCGCGAGGGGGCCGCGGGGCCCGAAGACGTCGCCATCCTCGGCGACGAGCGTGCGCTTGACGAAGCGCTCGATCGGCTGGAGGCGATGGGCGTGAGCGACTTCTCCGCTTCGATCATGTCCGTGGACCCCGAGGCCGAGGGGCGCACGACCGCCTACCTCGTCTCGCGACTCGGTCGGGCGTAGCGGCTGACGATGCGTTCGAAGGTTGTCGGGAGCTTCGCGGAGGCCGTCGCGGGAGTCGAGGACGGATCGAGCATCCTCGTGGCGGGCTTTGGCGAACCGGGCACACCTCACAACCTTGTCGGCGCCCTCTACGAGCAGGGGGCGAGCGAGCTCACGCTCATCGCGAATGGCGCCGGGGGTCCGCGCGAAGACGGCGTGATCACGACCGGCAACCTGGTCGAGGCGGGGCGGGTGCGGAGGGCGATCCTCGCCTTCACGGCCTCGACGCACCCCTCCCGGCGATCACCGCTCGAACGCCTGCATGAATCGGGCGAAGTGGAGGCGGAGACCACGCCGCAGGGCACGCTCGCCGAGCGCATTCGCGCGGGTGGAGCGGGTATTCCCGCCTTCTACACGCCCGCCGGGGTGGGGACGGAGGTGGCGGAGGGGAAGGAGCATCGCGAATTCGGGGGGCGGACCTACGTGCTGGAAGAGGCGATCGTGGCCGACTACGCCCTCATCCGCTGCTGGAAGGCGGACTCGTTCGGGAACCTCGTCTTCCGCCGGGCGCAGCGCAACTTCAACCCGATCATGGCGATGTCCGCCAACTGCACACTCGTGGAAGCGGAGGAGGTCGTCGAGGTGGGCGAGCTCGACCCCGACTTGATCCACACGCCGGGCATCTTCGTTGAGCGAGTCGTCTCGATTCCAGACGCGGGCGGGCATCTGCGCGTCGCATCCCTCATGCCCGGCAGCCCTCCGGTGAGGCGGAGTTAGCCATGGCGGGAGAACGGCTCACACGGGATCTCATGGCGGCGCGCGTCGCGGCGGAGTTCCGCGACGAGTGGATCGTGAACCTCGGCGTCGGTATGCCCACGCGCTGCTCGGACTTCCTGCCCGAGGGCCGCAGCGTCATCTTTCACGCGGAGAACGGCGTCATCGGCTACGGCCGTAACGCGACGGTCGAGGAAGCCGGGCCTTATGTCGTGAACGGTGGGGCACAGCCGGTGCTGCTCACGCCGATCGCCTCAATCGTGCACCACGCCGACGCGTTCGCGATCATCCGGCGGGGACTACTCGACGTGGCCGTCCTGGGCGCGTACGAGGCCGCCGTCAACGGCGACTTCGCGAACTGGCGCATCAGCGGGCGGAAGGGGGGCGGCATCGGTGGCGCGATGGACCTCGCCGTGGGAGCCAAACAGGTGTTCCTCCTGCTCGAACACACCACCCGCGACGGCCGTCCCCGCCTGCTCGAACGCTGCGCCCTGCCGCTGACCGCAGCGGGCGTGGTGACGCTCGTGATGACGGACCTGGGGCTGTTCGAGCCGGCGGGAGACTCCTTCCGCCTGCGCGAGATCGCCCCCGGCTTCACGGTCGACGAGGTGCAGCAACTCACGGCCGCGCCGGTCGTCCCGGCGCCCGACCTGCGCGAGGTCGCGGTCTAGGGTCGGACCCGCGCCCCGCGGGTAGTAGACATCGTGGCGAAAGCGCGTTCTCATACAGGGAGGCCCCCGTAGCTCAGTGGATAGAGCATTGGTTTCCTAAACCATGTGCGCAGGTTCGATTCCTGCCGGGGGTACGCCGTACCAGTCGAGGTGGATTACGACCTACCGATTTCTCCCGATGGTGGAGTTCCACCTGAACAATCGATCGAAGAGGTAGGCCATGCCCAAATTCGCAGTCAGGCTCCTTGTCTTGTTTCGAAGGATCTCCCTTCTCGTCTGGAGGCTTCGTGGCAAGACGCAGGACGATGTGGCCGCTCAGCGCGTAGTCAGCGGCGAGTCCTGGAACGAGTTCTGCGACTCGCTAAAGGCGGCAGGAGCTGCGTTAAGTTTCCCCGGAGTTCCGCGGGATCCGTTCAACCAGGCGGAGGGATACAGGTACTTGAGCCGCCTCGCCCGCGCCAGCCTGATGGCGTTCATCGAACACGCCGACCCAAAGGCGCCCGTGCTGCATCGCGTTGTCAACGAAACCACCAAGCTGGGGGCGGACAATCCCGACAATTTCTACCAGACGGCCGCGTTGGACGGGAATTACGACTACAAGATCACCGGGCGGCGCAACACCATCGCCTACTTGAGCTTCGGAACCCAGACCGGCAATTACGGTCAGGGTGGCGGTCTTCCCCCCACCGGGTACATCGAATCCGATACGATCGAAGTGGACGAGAACGGCTGTTTCGAGCTTGTGCTCAGCTGCAGCCCCCAGAGCAGGAACTGGCTCCCCATGAGGCCGGAAACCGGGACACTGGTCGTCCGCCAGACCTTCCTCGACCGGAACGCGGAAACCCCGGCGGAGCTGACCATAGAGCGCATCAACTGCCCCGAGGACGGGCGCCGGGCCTCTCACCTGACGGCAAGGGCGCTGGACGAGGGGTTGAGGAACGCGGGGGCGCTGGTGGCGGGCGCGCCACTTCTGTTCGCCAAGTGGGCCCGCGACTTCAAGCAGCATAGCAATGAACTACCACTGTTCGATCCGCAGGTGTCACTGGCCGCCGGGGGGGACCCCAACATCACCTACTACCACAGCCACTGGGCAATTGCGCAGGATGAAGCCCTGTTGATAGAAGTCACACCTCCGGAATGCGAGTACTGGAACTTTCAGCTCAACAACTACTGGATGGAATCGCTGGACTATCGCCATTTCAGGATCCACACGAACAAGCATCTTGCCCACTACGAGGAAGACGGCTCTGTGCGTTTGATCGTCGCGCACGAGAGTCCCGGCCGTCCCAACTGGATCGAGACCGCAGGCCACACGTCCGGCACCATGTGTTTCCGATGGGTGCGGGCGAAGGAGCATCCGCAACCCCGGACCCGAGTGGTCAAGTTGAGTAGCCTGCCAAGCTAGCCCAGCGGAGGATCGCTCCCGCGGCCAGGAGGTGCTTGTGACTTCCACGGACTATGAGAACCCCTACCGCCCTCTCCCAATCAGGATTTTCAACCGGATCGGGAGGGCAGGCCTGCGTGTGGGGCTGCCTGGTCGTCTGGAAGTCGATTCACTCATCGCCCACGCGCAGCGGAAGACTGGGCTGACGGACTTCGGTGGGGACGAACACCTCCGTGCCCTGCAAGTGCTCGTGGAGTCGATCAACGACGAAGCCCGACTGACCGCAACCGGCCGGCTGATACAGAAGTCTCGGCTTACCGACGCGCTGGTTCAGCGGTTGCGGATCCAGGAGCTGCTCAGCAGGCATCCCGAGATACATGACATCGACCTCGGCACGATCGTCCTGGTCACTGGATTGCAGCGCACCGGCACCACCCTGCTGCAGCGCCTGCTGAATGCCCATCCGGGGGTTCGGGGCATCTCAGGCGCGGAAGCGCTAGACCCGGTATCGGCGGCCGATTCGAAGGAACGCGGGCCGAGAGCCCGCAAACGGCGGGCAGTTATTGCCGAGAGGGCCATTTCCTACCTGGCGCCCCAGTTCATGGCCATCCATCCGATCAACCACGAGGAGCCGGAAGAGGACATCCTGCTCCTCGATCTGAACTTCATGACCCAGTCGGCGGAAGCGACGATGCACGTGCCCAGCTATTCCCGATGGCTGGAGGGTCAGGATCACACGTGGTCCTACAAGTACTTCCACCAGGTCCTGAAGGTGCTCTGCTGGCAACGCCCCGGCCGTGCCTGGGTGCTCAAGACCCCGCACCACATGGAGTACCTGGATGTGTTCCTCAGGGTGTTCCCCGGCGCGACGATCGTGCAGACCCACCGCAACCCGCGAATATCACTCGCCTCGTATTGCAGCATGGTGGCCCACGCCCGCGGCATTCTCAGCGATTTCGTCAATCCCAAAGAGATAGGGCAACACTGGTACAGGAAGTCCCGCGGGATGGTTCAACAGTCGATGCAGGCCCGGGAGGGGGCGAAAGACCGTCGATTCATTGATGTGTCGTATTACGATCTGACGAGCGATCCGATCGCCGAGCTTGGGCGAATCTGCGAGCAGGCGGGGATTGGTTTCGATGACGAGGCCGAGCGCGAAGCCGCCCGATGGCTGAAAGCGAATCCGCAGAACCGGTTCGGAAAACACACCTACCGATTAGGCGATTTCGGTTTGAGCGAGCAATTCGTGGACGAGGGCTTCTCCTCCTACCGGGGGAAATATGCGATCCCGTTCGAATAGGCCCGTAGCCGACCATTGAGCGAGAACCAGCGTTCGACCCAGGAGGCGCCCATCGCCATGGCACAAGAAACAAGGAAGGTCGGAGACGGCAACGTCGTGAACGCAATCATCAAGGCGATCCAGGACCTCAGGAATCCCAAGAATGCCGACGTCAATCCCCTCCCGGATGACGTGCGGATCGACGGGAAGACTTGCCTGGTTACCGGGGCCAGCAGCGGATTGGGTCGAGCTGCTGCCATTGAACTCGCAAGGCGTGGCGGGAACATGATCCTGGCCTGCCGGCCCGGTCATGCCGAAATCTGTGGCGAGATCAGGCAACTCTCTGGATCCGGGGCCGTGGAGTTGATTGAGGTGGACCTCTCGGATCTCCGCTCCGTGCATCGCTTCTGCGACGAGCTGCAGCGCCGCGGCATCCGCATCGACATCGCGCTCATGAACGCCGGCCTCATGTCGCGTAGGTCGAGGAAGACGCCGCAAGGATACGAGGTCATGTTCGCGGTTCACTTCCTGGCAAAGCGGGTGATGATCGACCGCTGGCTGCAGGATGGTGTCATTCGCCCGTCGAGGCGGGCCGACGAGACTCCGCGGATCGTGTTCGTCGCATCGGATTCGCATCGGTCCGCTCAGGCCATCGACTTCGATCGCTTCGGTGTGTACACCAAGTACGGGATGACGGAGAGCATGAGGCAGTACGCCCTCAGCAAGCTGGCCCTCTGCACGTTCGCGACCGAACTCTCCCGCCGCCTGAACCCGAGTGAGAGGGTCGAGGTCGCGGTGCACGCGATGTGCCCGGGAGGGGTCGCCACGAATATTGCCAGGGACGCGCCGACACTGCTGAAACCGATCGTCAACGCGGTGTTGGGGCGATTCTTCCAGTCTCCGGAGGAGGCGGTCGAACCGATCGTCTACCTCTGCTGCGCGGAGGAAGCTGGGAGCTCCACCGGGATGTACCTGCACATGATGTACCGGAAGCGGGTTTCGCCAAGCGCGGCCGATCCAGATAACGGCGCCAGGTTGTGGAAGGCGAGCGAGGCCTTGGTGGCGGACTCTCGGGAACCCCACTGATCCGGCCTGAAACATGCCGCGTTTGCTTCCGAGCCCGCCCATCACCTGCGGCGCCTGTTCACCGGCAAGCCGACGGCGGAGAGAGTCAACATGTCGGGCCCGCGCCGGCGCCGAACTGGACCGCACGCCTGACGTGGCAGCCTCGGTGGGCGCGGCCGCCGAGGCTGAGTGCCGTGGTCTGGCCTGGCGCGCGACAGCCCCACGGCCAACTCGAGCGTGGCGAAACGGAGCAGGCCTACAGCCCCACGGCCAATTCGAAAGTTCGTAGTACAGTCCCGTTAGGCGTATTTCGCTTTGGCTCGAAACTACCTGGCGGTCACATCCAAGCGCCGGCCGATTGCGCCAAGGGCCGCGTCCATCTGATCCAGGCGGGAGTGGTGCTCAACATCGAGGACGCGGTCGACCTGCGGCATGTGCCAGCCGAGGCGACGAGCGAGTTCGGCCTTGCCGACGCCTTGCTCCCGCATGCCTTGGTAAAGCAACACCTTGACCGAGGTGAGTGTCGGCAGGGTGGCATAGGTCTTCCCCCTGGACGGAGCGGGAATGTCGTCACGGCCGTGGATGCGGGCGGCGATCGCCTCCTCAAGCGCGTCCACGGCGCGGGCGGTCGCTTCCTCGCGGTCGTCGCCGAACGTGGTCAGCTCGGGGAAATCGGGGCACGTCACCAGGACGGCGGCGTCGTCGTCTTCGAGCACGATCGGGTAGGCGAGCATCAGTTCAACCCCAGGTCCTTCTTGATCTTGGCGACGAGCCCCCTCCCCAGTTCCTTACGACCGCCGTGCATCGGGCAGTTGACTGGTGCGGTTGCCCCGCCGGACGGTGATGTGTCCGCTGCCACCCTTGTGGGTCTCGAAGGTGCAACCCTGTTTCCGTAGCCAGCGGCGCAACTCACCTGCGTTCACTCAGCACCAACCTACACAACAGAACTGTTGCTATCAAGCTGCCCAACGTGCAGGGCCGCCGGGGAGGGGGGCGCTCGGTCAACCGAGCTTGCTCCTCACGGTGTCTTCAGCCCCACAGCCAGTTCGAATGTGCGCAGGTTCGATTCCTGCCGGGGGTAATTCGCTCTGTTACGAAAGCGTCAGCCAACCATCAGCCTGCAAGTGACCACAGGACGCGGATGTTGGTCGGGTAGGGAAACCTCCCAATGGCGTCGCTAGGATGACGCCATGGAGCGCGATCGTGGCGGGCGTCCACGCCACCCCGACATCCTGACCCCCGCCGAGTGGCGCGTACTTGAGGAGCTGCGCAAGGGCGGGACGAACGCCGAGATCGCAGTGCGCCTCGGCATCAGCCCTGACGCCGTCAAGTACCACATCTCGAACATGCTCGGGAAGCTGGGGCTTGAGGACCGGCACGCGCTCGCAGCATGGACCCCCAAGCGCAGGGCCCGCAGGCTCGCGGGGCTCCTTGCCGTTCCTTCGGTCTTCTCTTCCCTTGGCCGGACCATCCTGTTGACGGGGGCCACCCTGTCAGCGGTCTCAGTGGCGGTCGTGGTCGCGATCCTGCTCATCGCCCTCGCTAACGATGCAGGGCAAGAGACTCTCCCCGCGGACGGTGGCCCTGGTAGCGCCACCGTGAGTAACGCGGAGGAGCAGCCTTCTCCCGCTGACCGTGGACCGCAAACCAGCACCGTGAGCGACTCCGAGGAAGAGCTCTCTTTCTCGGACCGTGGGCCGGTGACCGTCACCGTGAGCGTGGGCGACTTCATCGCCTGCGCGATACGGGAGACAGGCGAGGTCACGTGCTGGGGGGCCAGCGATTCTGATTGGTGGACCGATCCACCTCCGGGTAGCTTCCGCTCTATCAGTGCCAGCAGGTGGACGTGTGCGGTGCGCCAGTCGGGCGAACTGCTCTGCTGGGGGCGGGATGCCTCCAAGTTCTGCGAGGCAACCCCCCTTGGGGAGTCCACGCTGACCTGTGTTGGCGACAGGGACCTCCTTGCCGAGGCGGGACTCCGCTCGGGCAACTTCAGTTCGGTAAGCACCAGCAGGAGTCATGGCTGCGCCCTGACAACGGACGGCCAGATCCGCTGCTGGGGCACGAACGGCTACGGCCAGATTGACGCCCCCTTGGGCCGCTATCGATCGGTGAGCGCCGGCTGGCTCTACTCCTGCGCGGTCCGGACAACCGGAGAAGTCAGGTGCTGGGGGCGGCTCGATGCTGGCACATTGTGGGCTCCCCCGGTGACCTTTCGCTCGGTGAGCGCAGGCGAATGGCACGCCTGCGCCCTCAGGGAGACCGGTGAGATCGCCTGCTGGGGGTCTGGCTCTACCGACCCTCCTCCAGGTACCTACCGATCGGTGAGCGTGGGGGAGTTCTATGCCTGTGCCGTCAGGGAGACCGGCGACATCGCTTGCTGGGGGTCGCGGCGCACGAACGGCCCTCCCTCAGGCGCCTACCGATCGGTGAGCGTGGGCTCGTCCTATGCCTGCGCCATGCGCGAAACGGACGAGATCGTTTGCTGGCATTGGGCTGATTTTAGCAAGGCCCAAGCCCCCTTGGGGAATCACAGTGCGGTGAGCTCAGGCTCGCGGCACAGTTGCGTGCTACGGGAGGACGGGCAGGTCGTGTGCTGGGGTGACAACTGGTATAGACAGACCAATGCACCGTCGGGGAGTTTCCGGTCGGTTAGTGCGGGCTCCACCCACAGTTGCGGAGTTCGAGAAACGGGCGAAGTACTGTGTTGGGGTTTCGGCTACGAGGGGGCGACGGATGCACCCTCGGGGAGCTTCCACTCGGTCAGTTCCGGCTCCCCACACAGTTGCGGGGTTCGAGAGACGGGCGAAATTGCGTGCTGGGGCAGTGGCTACGAAGGGGCGACGGATGCCCCTTCTGGTCGCTTCCGCTTGGTGAGCGCGGGCAATGGGCATGCGTGCGCCCTGCGAGAGACGGGCCAGGTCTTGTGCTGGGGGCTGAACGACTTCGGCCAAGCCAATGCCCCTTCGGGGAGCTATCTGGCCGTCAGCGCGGGCGGGGGTCACAGTTGCGCTGTGCGGGAGACAGGCGAGATCGACTGCTGGGGCTCGAACGAGCACGGTCAGACCGATGCGCCACCGGGAAGCTATCGCTCGGTGAGCGCGGGTAATGTGCACGTCTGTGCAGTTCGGGAGGCAGGCGAGATCGACTGCTGGGGACGAAACGAGGGGCTCCAGACCGATGCACCGGCTGGGATCTATCGCTCGGTGAGCGCGGCCGACGACCATACGTGCGCCGTCAGCGAGTCAGGCGACGTGATCTGTTGGGGAGCGGTCCCTCGAGGAGCCCAGGTACCGCCGGACTTTCGATAGGGCGTCCCAATGCCACACTCCGCTTCGCCGCATCGACCGAACCGCAGGGCCCTATCGCCTTCTGGAGCGGTGGTGAGATCTCCCGGGCGTCTTCGGCCAAGGAGAAGGTCAGCCCACAAGGGCCACAGCCAGCTCGAACGTTCGTAGTACAGTCCCGTCAGGTGTTCACAACAAGATTCAGCGCCCATCCCCGGCTTTACCGCCCGTAGCAGCAGCGGGGCGCCACACTGCCGCCCGCTCGCGTACCCTCGACGCATGACCGACTCATCGGGAGCCGTCCCGCCCGCGACCGTCGTCACCGTCTACCCCATGACCGGCCGGCAACTCTTCATCAACGTCCCTCACGCCATCTGCGAAGAGTGCGACCTCACCGTCCGCCTCGTCCAGCGGGTCGCCTCCGACCTCCCCGATGTCGAAGTCCGCATCAAGCCCTGGTTCAACCACCTCTTTGACGCCCTGCGCCGTGGCGGCTGGCACCCGCCCGTCGTGACGATCAACGGCAAGATCACCACCCAGGGTGTCGTCCCCGACGAAGACGGGCTCCGCCGCGCCCTCGTGCGCACCGGTCGTACCACGCCCGACGTCGCCGATGACGCCTGACCACCCTGGTTCCGCCGTCCCCGCCAGCGCGGGGGCTCCACGCACCCTCCTCGGCGGCCACTTCGCAGTCCACTCCAAGCGTGATTGGATCAGGGCGTGGGCAGCCACCCTCATCCTCCTCGGCCCCGCCAGCCTCGTCCTTCGCCTCGCCGCGACGCTGCCGGAACGGGGCCCGGCGCGCATCCGCCGCCGGGCGGCCTGCCGGGCCGCCGAGCGCTGGTGGGCTCGGATCGCCGCCCGCCTCATCGGTCTGCGCATCCGCGTCAGCGGTCTCGAACACATCGACCCGGAGGAGCGATACGTGGTCGCCTCCCTCCATGAGAGCTTCGCCGACGGCCTCGCCCTCCTCCATCTCCCCCTCTCGCTCACCGCCGTCGCCCGCGACGAGCTCGCCACCTTCCCGTTCCTCGGCCGCCAGCTCGCGCGCGGAGGGCACCTCTTCATCCGCCCCGAGCGTCCGGTCCATGCCGCCCGCACGCTCCATCGTGAGGCCCGCGCCGCCATCGCGGCCGGGGACAGCATCCTCTTCTTCCCGCAGGGCTCCATCCTCGGCATCGAGATCGCATTCCAGCCTGGAGCCTTCACCCTCGCGCGCCGCCTCGGGCGCCCGCTCCTCCCGATCGTCGTCACGGGCGGCCACCGTGTCTGGGAGCACCCCTTCGCTCCCACCCTGCGCGCCAACCAGTCCATGAGCGTCGCCGTACTTCCACCTGTCCCGCCGGACGAAGCCGTCTCCCGGCGGGCAACGATCGAGCGGTGCATGAAGCGGCTTGCCCTCGACAGCGCCACGCCGCCTCGCCACTTCGACCCGAGCCGCGACGGCTTCTGGGACGGCTACCGCTACGAGATCGACCCCGCCTTCCCCGACCTCGCCCAACGAATCGCCAACCATCGCCGCGGCGCCGGGCACCACCCCGACGAGACCGCTGGCCTGGCGGCTACTGCTTCAGGGCGTGCTCGACGTTCGTAGCGGGGTCCCGTTGAGCGTAGTTCGCCACAGCCAAACGCGTCCTGTCCTGCGAACTAACTTGCGAACCGACAAGAGTTCTTGCCTAGACTCGCGCCGACGGCGACTCCGTCCCTCGCGTTTGGATCCCAGATGACGTTGATGTCACGGTGCACTCGGCGAGGCTTGGCCGCCCTCGTCCAGGCCCCAGCAGGCGATGGAACGGTCCGTCTTCCACCCGTAACTGTGGCATCAGCAGCGGTAGCCGTGCGCCAAGCTCTGTTTGGTACTTCATGACAGGCGTGTGATGGTACTTTACGATAGGCATCTGATGGTACTTTACGATAGTATCGGTGTGGTACTTCGGCTTACATCTGTGGTCGCCGTGGCCTTCAGGTGCTTGTCTACGGTCGCGGCCACAAGCGTCTAGCTGGTGGGAGGTTACGCCGCTGATGCCTGCGAACGTCCCGCTGCCGGAATCCCGCTGCCGGTGTGCTCGAATTCCTTGGGGAAGCGGTCGCGGCGCGAGCCGAGGTGGTAGACGGCGGGTACTCAGCGCCCGCCCCAGCGCCTCTTAACTTGAAAGGTAGCGCAACCGTGACTCGCTTCCTCATTCTGGCTTTGGTTCTGGTGGCTCTGCCGTTCGTTGTCTCGACGGGAGCACTGGCTCAGTCCGGGCCCGAGGAACCGACAACGGCGGCCGTTGAGGTGACGGTGTGGCGGCGCATCTCGAACCCCTCACTGCTCTACGTGAGCACCCGTCCCGAAGGTGGCAGTTGGCGCACGCGGAACACCGCCCTCGACATGTCGATGCGCAGCAGTTCGGGACTGTTTCACCAGAGCAATGCTGTACTCGTCGAGGTGCCGCTGGGGCGCGGCAGCACGGCCAACGTTGAGGTGACGGTGTGGCGGCGCATCTCAAACCCGTCACAGATCTACGTGAGCACCCGCCCCGAGGGAGGCGCGTGGCGCACGTTGAACACCGCCCTCGACATGTCCATGCTCAGCAGTACGGGGCGGTTTCACCAGAGCAATGCCGTCCTCGTCGAGGTGCCACTGGAAGACCCGGAACCGCCGCCGCCGGCTGAATGTGACCAGCGAGACAGGGACGCGCTGGTCGCGTTCTACAACTCGCTGGGTGGCCCGGACTGGCGAAGCAGGACGGGGTGGCTCAGCGAAAGGCCACTGGATACGTGGCGTGGCGTGGGGACCAACGCTGGCGGCTGCGTCACCAGTATCGAACTCGGCGGCAACGACTTGAGCGGGACTATCCCGTCCGAGGTAGGCGCCCTCTCCAGCCTCACGGTCCTGGACCTGAGCGAGAACAACGACATTACCGGGGCGCTCCCGCCTGAACTCGGAAACCTCTCCAATCTCGTAGAGCTGAACCTCGCCGACCAATCCGGGCAGAGTGACCGCACTCAAACCCTGACGGGTGGAATTCCGCGAGAGCTGGGGAACCTGACGAACCTGGTATCCCTGAACCTGTCGTGGCACCAGTTGAGCGGGGATATCCCGTCTGAGCTGGGCAACCTTACGAACCTGCAAACCCTCAATCTTGCCGGCAACAGGAACCTGGGTGGGGAGATTCCGCCTGAGCTGGGGGACCTGGCGCACCTCCGGTCGCTCAGGCTCAACCACAACGACCTGCGCGGCGCGATACCCGCGGAGTTGGGCCAGCTATCGGATCTCCGGGCACTGTTCCTTACGTCCAATAGCCTCGACGGTGCGATTCCTGAAGAGCTGGGGGACCTGGCGAGGCTGGGGGGCCTCTATCTTGGTAACAACGCCTTGAGCGGGGCGATACCCGCTGCCCTGGGGAATCTTTCCCGGTTGGGGACTCTCGATCTCCGAGACAACCATCTCAGCGGGGACGTTCCCTCCGAGCTGGCAAACCTCTCCGCGCTGCACTCCTACTACTTCCACGGGAACCCGCTGACCGGCTGTATACCGGACAGTTTCCGTTCCCTGCGGAGCGCCTACGCGACATACGCGTTTGATGATCCAAGGCCCGACCCTCCCCCCTTCTGCGAGTCGACGTTCTCATGCGCGACCGGAACGGCGGTGCCGAACGCGTCGGCGAACCCGGGGCTTGTGTCCGACTGCGAGAGCCTGGTGGCGGCGCGGGATGCCATAGCCGGAACGGGGACGTTGAACTGGTCTCCCACCACGCCAATTGCCCGCTGGACAGGTATCGGCCTCGGGGGATCGCCACAGAGAGTCAAGAGCCTGCAGTTGACCGGCTTCGCCGGGGAGATACCAGCGCAACTGGGCAATTTGGACAAGCTTGAGACGCTTGTCTTCAACGGCGACATGCGCGGGGAGATACCGTCCGAGTTGGGACGTCTGTCCGAGCTCAGGGAGCTGGAGTTGGACTGGAATGAGCTCAGCGGCGAGATCCCTCCCCAGCTGGGTAATCTGGCCAAGTTGAGGCGGCTCGACCTCGACAACAATGACTTGACCGGGGACATCTCCTCTGAGCTAGGCAACTTGACCGACCTGACAGTGCTGGATCTCAGCGGGAACGAATTGAGCGGACCCATCCCGCCAGAGTTGGGCAAGCTCACCAGGCTGAGGAAACTGGGGCTCGGCTTCAACGATCTCACCGGAGCCATTCCGCCCCAGCTGGGTAACCTGACCAGGCTCTCGGACCTCGACCTTGGCCCGAACAGGTTGACTGGACAAATTCCGCCCGAGCTGGGCGCTCTCACCGGGCTGTCGACGCTGGACCTGAGCTACAACCGGCTTACGGGGGAGATACCGACTGCCCTGGGCAATCTGACGGGCCTGAGCATCCTGCAGCTGGACGGCAACCAACTGACCGGCTGCATCCCCGTTGGGTTGCGAGCTTCTGTCTTTTCAGACCTCGAACGCACCGGTCTGCCGTACTGCCAGTAGCGATGGGTGGGCGCGGCCCGGGGGCCTGGTCGGACTGTTGAAGGTTCGACGTTGCCGGACCCTGGCTGCTCCGTTGGCATACTCGCAAATGCGGGCTTGCTATGGGCGACTACGCGTTGCTTGCAGGAGGCTGCCTTGGTGCCACGAGGCCAGCGCCGCCGTGGTGATCTCCAGCCTACAGCCTTACAGCCAGCTCAAGGGTTCGCAGCACCGTCCCGTTGGGCGTACGCGACCAATCCCAACGAGGACTGTCCTGCGAACTCGACACAGGTGGTCCGTTGGGGAGAATGCCCACCACGGCTGTCCGCCCACGGGTCTCCCTGTTGAAACGCTCCTGGCGCGGGACGGACACTACGAAACGAGTTAGATGAACGTGCCGCTGAAGTCAGTAGTAGCCCTTGCCTGCGTCGCACTGGTGTCCGTTGTGTTGGTGGGATGCGGATCCGACCCCGCACCGAGCGCAGAGCCATCACCCTCAGGCACCGCGACGCCTGTGGAAGAGACGACCACGGCAACCCCGGAGCCCACGGCCACGCCGACAGCCACGCCTGTAGCGGAGACGCCCACCTCGACTCCTTCTCCCACCGCTACGGCGGTGGCGGCGCCATCGAGACCCGACGCTCCCGTGCCCTTCGATCCCGCGGTGGTTCGCGGCGCCCTCAGCAACGGACTGTCCTACTACATCAGGCGCAACGAGGAGCCACTCGGACGGGCGCACCTGTCGCTCGTCGTGAAGGCCGGCTCGGTTCTCGAAGAGGAGGCACAGCGCGGGCTCGCCCACTTCGTCGAGCACATGGCCTTCAACGGAACCGAGCGCTTCGCCAAGCAGGAGATCGTTGAGTACCTGGAGTCGATCGGCAGCACCTTTGGCGCCGACCTGAACGCGTCAACCAGCTACGACACCACCGTCTATTTCCTGGAGATTCCGACCGACGATCCCGAGATCCTCGAGACCGCGTTTCAGATTCTCAGTGACTGGGCCTACGCAGTGTCCTTCTCGCCCGACGAGGTGGAGCTGGAGCGCAACGTGATCCTGGAAGAGTGGCGCCGAATCCAGGGCTTTTCTTCTCGCTGGCGGGACAGCTGGTTCCCGCTGGTGTTCGGCTCCTCGCGCTACGCGGACCGGGACCCTATTGGCCTGACCGAAGTTGTCGAGACCGCGCCTGTGGAGCAGCTCAGAGCGTATTACGAGCGCTGGTACAGGCCTGATCTGATGGCGGTCGTCGCCGTGGGCGACTTTGAGCCCGAGCTGATCGAGGCGAAGGTACGGCAGCACTTTGCGCCTCCCCCCGAGGGCGAGGCCTTCCAGGAGCGGGCCGCCCTCGCGCCGCCCATCGATCGGCCCCGCTTCGAGATTCCCGGCCATAACGACGTGCGCATCAGCGTCTTCACCGACCCCGAAGCGCCTGGCACGCAGTTGACCCTGGTCCTCAAGGTAGCGCCCGAGACCGGCCAGGACGTGGCCGCGTTCCAGCGCACGGTGGCCGAACGGCTCGCCTTCATGATGGTGAACGCGCGGCTGTTTGAGCGAGGCCAGGTCGAGGATCCCCCCTACCTGTGGGCTGGAGGGTCACGCGGTTCGTTCGTGGAACCAGTAGACATCGCGACCTTCTCGGTAGCGGTGGAGCAGGATGGCGTTGAGCCCGGATTTACGGCCTTGCTGGAGGAGATGCAGCGCGTCCGGCAGCATGGCTTTACCGCCACCGAGCTGGCTCGGGAGAAGGTCAACCTGTTGAGCTCGGCGGAGA
This sequence comes from Tepidiformaceae bacterium, assembly GCA_965262975.1. Lineage (GTDB taxonomy): Bacteria > Chloroflexota > Dehalococcoidia > Tepidiformales > Tepidiformaceae > UBA2991. The sequence goes on from OZ253575.1 coordinate 868,228, forward strand.
GCGCCTACAAGGAACGGGACCAGCTCGAGTCGGGCCGCCTGGCCCAGTGGTATCGGGATCACTTTCTCAGCGGGACACCGGTTCCAGGCGCCGAGATTGAATGGGAACTCTACCAGAACCTGCTGCCACACATCTCGTTGGCGGAGGTCGATGACGTCGCAGCTTCCTGGGCCGAGCCCGGGGACACCGTGCTCCTCGTTCTACGACCCGAGGGAACCGACTCCAGCCCGGACGACGAACTGTCCACGGTGATTCGGACACAACTCGAAGGAGCGAGCACGCTGGTTGTCGAACCGTACGAGGACAGCTTCGACGACGTCCCGCTGCTGGCGACACTCCCGACGCCGGGAACCATCACCGAGGAAGCGCAAATCGAGTCTGTCGATGCCGTGCAGTGGACACTCTCCAACGACATTACCGTTATCGCCAAGCAGACCGACTTCCGTAATGACGAAGTCCTGTTCAGCGCTCACAGTCCGGGCGGCCACTCGCTCGTCGCGGACGTGGATCACGTGTCCGCTCTGTACGCTGCCGCCCTGGTTGCCGGCAGCGGCGCCGGTCTCCACGACAGCGTCACCCTGGACAAGTTGCTGGCCGGCAAGAGGGTTTCGGTCTCCCCCTACATCAGGGAGCTGTTCGAAGGCCTGAGCGGCAGCGCCTCTCCGGAAGACATGGAGAGTTTGTTCCAACTGATCACCCTGTACGTCACCGCGCCACGGCTCGATCCGGCCTACTTCTCGACGTACGAGGCAAGGCTTCGCAGTACCGCCGAGGCTCGCGCCACCCAGCCCGACGCAGTTCTCTACGACACTGCGAATACCCTCCTCAGTCAGAGTCACTTCCGCTACCGGCCCCTCACCCTCAAGCTGCTGGAGGAACTCGACCTCGAGCGGGCGGAAGCGGTGTACGCCGACCGCTTTGCCGACCTGGGCGACGCAACCTTCGTTTTCGTGGGCGCCTTCGACTGGGAAGACCTGCGCTCGCTGACCGCCACCTATCTGGCCAGCTTGCCGGCCACCGGGCGTGCCGAGCAGTGGCGGGATGTCGGGATCGACCCCCCCGCCGGGGTGGAAGACCACGTCGTCCACAAGGGCATCGAGCCACGCAGCACCACGGTGCTCGTGTACGCCGGAGATGCGGAGTGGAGCCGCCGGGAAGCGCTGACGCTCTCGGTAGCGGGCGAGATGCTTGGGATCCGGCTGCGCGAGCGCGTACGGGAGGAGTTGGGAGGGACCTACAGCATCAGCGTGAGCGCCAACGCCAGCTTCTTGCCCGACCCCGAGTACCAGGTGGCGATCATCTTCGGAAGTGACCCGGCCCGTGTAGACGAGCTTGCGGAAGAGGTGGCGGCGGAAGTGGAGTGGCTGCGTGCGGGTGGCGAGCAGAGCTACCTCGACACCGTCAAGGAGCTACTGCGCACCTCCCGCGAGGAACAGTTGCGGGAGAACAGATTCTGGCTCGGTCAGATCGAGGCTGCGGTGCAGCGGGGTGAGTCGTTCGCGGAGATCAACCGCTTCGACGAATGGCTGGAAGCACTGACCCTGGAGGAGGTCGCGGCCGCAGCCCGGCGCTACCTGCCTGAGGACCGCTACGTACGCGTCGTGCTGCTCCCGGACGAGTAGTAGGCTCCAAGGCCGCCAGCTCGTTGATCCTCCGCTCAGCGTTGAGGATTCTCTCGTCGTCCGTGTCGATCAGGCGGATGGTGGCGATCGCCACCGGCGTGCCGTCCGTGTCGGTTCCCGGTCAACGCGGCGAATCCCTCCTGAATCCCCGGGGCGCTGCGGGTGGAATCGATTTCCGCCTGCGTCACCGACTCGAAACCCTCTACCTGGAGCGCGGCCTGGATGAGGGACGTGGGCGCGATGACCGGATCACCGGGCGCAAGCAGATCCGCCACGGCCTGGTCGCTGGTGACACCCATCAATGAGGGCATCCATCTGGGAGAGCCCCTCGGGCGTGAGCGTGTCCCCGCGGAAGACGAGCGTGACGACACTGACCTCGCCGGAGTCGCCGAAGAGTTCATTGATCTCAGTAATCGCCTCGCCGACCGCGTTCCCAGGGGGAAGGAATGCCAGTGCTGCGCCTTCTATCACCGGCGCGCGCCGCGTCGCCCCCGCGCCCAGCGCCACGGTAATCAGGAGGAGGACGAGGAGCGTGATAGAGGGGCGGGGCTGTGACCAGCCAGGCCAGCCTACCGAGTATCTGGCTCATGGCAGACCACTCTATCTGAGAGCAGAGGCGGGAGGCTGCGCCCACCGGCGTAGCGGCTCCCCCGGGCATGACTCACTGCCTGTGCGCTTTTCCGCTCCTGACCGCTCTCCACCATGCGATTGGAGTGGGCCCGCTCCGGCGGCAGGGTGTCGCGAGGGCGGTGTGAGGCGCCGTCGCGGTCAGGATTGACCAGGGCCGGCCGAAGGCACGATTCGGTCCCAGACGAGCACCGCGACCAGCGGGACAGCCGCCACGACGGCCAGGATCAGGCTGTTTCGCACAATGTCGCCCACGAAGTCGTCGGCGACCATCTCGATGACGTCGAGCAGCTTGTTCGTGAGCACTTCCGACGTGAGCGAGAACTTCGAGCCAGGGTCCGGGGCCAGCCCCTCCCGGAGGGCGTCGAGCACCGAACCGGACGCCGCCTGGTACAGGGGTCCCGACACGAGAGCAATCACCCCAGCGGAGACCAGCAGCACCGCTGCCGCCCACGCGATCCGCCCGCGCCAACTCGTCCCCCCAAGGAAGGCCACCGCAACGAGCAGGATTCCGGCGACCAGTCCCCCGATCCAGCGGCCGCGTCGAGCCCGGTCGGTCCACTCCCCAGTCGCCCCCAGACCCTCTCCTACCCCCTCCCGAGAGTCGTCCGCTGTCCCGATGACGTAGCCTTCGGAGAGAAGTGAACGGACGTCCTCAATCAACCCGAGAAGGTCCGTGTCGTCGGAGAGTTCCGCGCGCAGGTCGGCATCGGTGTAGGTCCAGCCGGCGGTGAAGAACTCCCGGATGTCGTCAAGCGCCGCCAGCGCGTCCGGGCCGTCGTCCTCCAGGAGGGAGTCGCGGAGATCCTGCTCGGTGTACTGCACCGTGTCGGGGACGCGTGCCAGGATGGACTCCTCGATTGAGGAAGCGAGGACGGAAGCAGCCTCGCCCACCACATCGTCGACCGCAACGCCGGACGGGATACAGGCCGGCAGCTCTCGTCGCAACGCCGCGCGCGCAGTCGCGCTCTCCGCCGCTGTGGAGCATTCGGGCAAGCTCCGCAGCGTGTCGCGTAGCGAGTCGGAGGCCGTCGCGGTGAGCGCGCCCGCCGCCGCCCCCTTGAGGGGGACGACGTCGAATGTGACCGCGAAGCTGTCGGTCTGACCCGTGACGTACGCGCTCACGTGACCGGCCAGCCTGGCGCCCTGTCGCTCAACCCATGTGGGAGAGGCCGCATCACGCAGGGAGGCGAGGACCTCCGTGCGGGTGAGAACAATGCCGTAGGGCAAGTCGGTGATCGCGTCCAGGTGGGCCTCGGCGGCCGGCTCGACCGCGGTGGCGTAGGCAACGTCATACGCATCCGCCTCAGCGATGATGGCCGCGATCTCCTCGGCTGCTTCCCCGGCCTGGGCATCATCCAACTCGATGCGAAGCTCAAAGCCGTCGGAGCGGGCGACCACGTACGCGGTCAGTTCGTCGAGCGCGCGCTCGACCTGGCCGGCCATCCACTCAGGTGTGACGACCCGCGTGAATACCCGCGTCAGGCTGCCCCCGGCATCACCGCCGCTGCCTCGCAGGAACGTTGCCCATCCCGACTCGTCACCACTGGTTGGGAACTCCTCGTCCACCCAGTCGGCGAATATCGGGGTGAGTTCCCTCTCGAGAAGACGCCCGTACGCGCCCGATTCCAGCATCAGTTCGGTGAGTTCGCGGACCACGGCCTGAAGGTGCGTATCCGCGTCGGCGGAGAGCGTGAACTCGTCCCGCTCTCCGGCGACGTACTCGCTGACCCGTGCAACCGCGGGGGCGGTGAGCGCCTCGATGTCCTCGGGCGAGAGGGCGCGCCGAACGGCGCCGGCGATCTGCTCCGTTGTCAGTCCCGAGGAGGCCAGCGGGTTCCCCTCGAACTCCCCGCCGAATTCGCTGGCATCAAGCCGCCGCGCGTCCTCGAGCACGGCGGTCAGGAGGTCCTCGATGACGAACTCGTACGCGTCCGCCTTCTTGAGCTGGTCCGTGAAGAACCCGGGACGTGCGACTGTCGAGTGCGCGGCCTGGAGCACGAGGACGGCCGCTATCGACACCGCGAAGGCAGTGCCCACGAGCACCGCCCCCAGACGGCGTATCCAGATGATCACCTCGCCATGGTGGGGAAGGGAATGGACACGCGCCACCAGGCCCATCGCTGCCGCGGCCCCATCGAGCCGCCAGTTGCAGCCGCCGGCGAGAGGCGGTGAGGCGGTGAGGCGGTGAGGCGGTGAGGCGAGACGATGAGCCCGGTGAACGTTGGCGCAAGAACCCACGCCGCGGAGCCACTGCAGCGGCATCCTGCTATGCTTCGAACCCTGAGACCTTGCCAGTGCTCTCGGTTGTAGGCGTCAGCCACCACACCTGCCCCATTGAAGTGCGCGAGAAGTTTGCCTTCCCGGAAGGGACACCGTGCATCGAAGTGGGGAGACGGACGAGCGAGTCCGTCTGGTTGAGCACGTGCAATCGCACCGAGCTGTACTCGTTCGCCGAGGACTCCGACGCCGCCGAAGCCACCTTCGCCGAGGCGTTTCAGATCCCCCCCGACTTCGCCCAGCGCTACAGCTACACGCTGCAGGACGCGGAAGCAGCGCAGCACCTGTTCCGCGTGGCAAGCGGTCTGGACTCGGCCGTGGTCGGCGAGCACGAGATCCTGGGCCAGGTTCGCCGCGCCCTTGCTGAGGCCCAGGAGATGGGGTCGGCCGGACCTGTGCTGACCCGCCTGTTCCAGGATGCGCTGACGGCGGGGAAGCGCGTGCGCTCCGAGACGAAGATCAGCCGCTATCCCGTGTCGGTCAGCGGGGCAACCGCCTCCCTCCTGCTGGAGCGACGGGGGTGGGAAGACCTGCGGAACTCATCTGCCCTGGTTATCGGGGCGGGGGAGATGGCCCGTGGCGTGGCGCGCTGCCTGAAGGGCATGCAGACGCGCGACCTCGCGATTGCCAACCGAACCTACGCGCGCGCCCGCGACCTCGCCGGTGAGGCCGGGGCGGAAGCGCTGCAATGGCCGGTGGCGCCCGAGCACCTCGCGCGATTCGATGCCATCGTGAGCTGCACCAGCGCTCCCGGATTTCTCCTGACCAGGGAGACGGTCGAGGCGACGGCGCGCCACCTGCCTGCCGGCAAGTCGACTCACCTCATCGACCTGGCCGTACCAAGGGACATCGACCCCGCTGTCTGTTCGATTCCGGGGGTCCATCTGAGCAACATCGACGACGCCCGCACCGTCGTGGATGACTCCCTCGGCAAGCGCTCACAGCATGTGGGGGCGGCCGAAACCATCATCGCGGAGCAGCTTGAGGGATTCCGGGAGTGGCTCGCTGCACGCAGCGCCTCGGACAGCATTCGGCTTCTGAAGGAACACGCCGAACTGATTCGACTGAGCGAGCTCGAGTGGGTCATGCCCAAGCTCTCGGGACTCTCGAAGAGCGAGCGAGCGGTGGTTGAACAGTTCTCGAGGAGGATCGTGAACAAGCTTCTGCACGCGCCGACGCTGCACCTGCGGGAGACCGCCCGCCGGGAACACCCGGAGCCCTAGCAAGCCGGCCACGGGCGTCGCCTCGTGTTCCGCCCCTCTACGCTTGACGCCGCCGGAGAAACGCGAGTAGCTCGCGGGCGATCGTCTCGGGCTGCTCAGGCAGCATCGCATGGCTGGCGTTCGGCAGGTCGACAACCTCGACCCGATCCGCTCCGAGTTGCTCCCGCAGGGCGTGGCCGTTCGCGGGAACGGCCAGCGGGTCATCGAGCCCCTGGATAACGAGCACCGGCGCGGACCCGGCGTGGCCCCACTCTTCGAGGGGGCTCCAGGCGCGCGCATCCCACTGCATCTTCTGCGTCTCCGGGTACCAGCCGTCGAGCCAGATCGAAGCGTCGTGGCCGGGTGCGAAGAAGGCGTGCTGAATATCGGCGAGGCGCTCCTCGTCGGAGTGGTCGGGCTCGAAGATGCGTTCGAGGGCCGCGCGGGTCTCCGGCGCCGGAGGAACCTGCCCTCCGGCGGCGATCAGCGTGACGCTGCGGGCCAGCTCGGGACGGTCGGAGGCGAGGCAACGCATCACACGGTTGCCGTAGGCGTGGCCCACCAGGTGGGCCGGGCCATCGCAGAGATGCTCGATGACTCGCGCCACGTCATCCGCGAAATCGTGCAGCGTCAGTCCGGGTACGGCGGGAGAGCTCTCGCCAATGCCGCGGTGGCTCACGCCGGCAGCCCGGTAGCCGGCCGCCTCGAGGTCGCGCATCAGCGCGTCGAAGTCGGCGATGCTGCGTCCGAGGGAGGCGACGAGGACTACCAGGTCACCGTCACCGCGTACGCGCACCTCAACCTCGCCGCCGTTCACCGCTACCTGCAACGCATCCTCCAATAGCTCCAGCCTCAGCGGCCACAGGATACCGGTCGCCATGGGGGGTGTTGACGAATGGAACGTATGTTCTATACGGTGCACTGCGCAGCTCAACGCTGCACGACGCCACCACCGGAGGAACGCCCTTGCGGGTCGCCTGCGTGCTTATCACCCACCTCAGGGCCAAGGTCGAGCTGAGACGGCAGCCCCACCTGCGGGCGAGCCCCGCCGTGATCGTCGACCGCTCCTCGGGGAAGCCCCTGGTGGTGGATGCTCTCCCGGCCGCCTCCGGGGTGATCGCGGGCATGACCCTGGAGGCGGCGCTCTCGCGGCGCCCGGACACGACCGTGCTGAAAGCGGACGAGCCAACCTACCGGCGCGTGTTCCAGCAGGCGCTCACCGCCCTGCAGGGGGTGAGCGACCGGGTGGAGGGGGCGGAGCTGGGCACAGCCTACGTGGGGCTCGACGGTCTCGAAGCCCTGCACGGCGGCGGGGTCGCGCTCGTGCGCGCCCTGCGGGAGAGCATTCCGCGGGACCTGTCGCCACGGATCGGCGTGGCCGACGCGAAATTCCCGGCCTTCGTCGCGGCCCGCACTGGCAGGGGGCCGGAGGCCGTCACGGTTCCCCCCGACGTGGACGCCTTCCTCGCGCCGCGCTCCATCGACCTGTTGCCTCTCTCCCGCGATGTTCGCGAGGGGCTCCTCCGCTTCGGGCTGCACACCATGGGCGCCGTCGCCACCATGCGGGTGGAGTTGCTCATCGACCAGTTCGGGAACGAAGGGAAGCGCGCCTGGGAACTCTGCCAGGGCATCGACAGCAGCGCCCTGGTCCCCCTCGAAACCGAAGAGGCGGTGGTCGAGCGCATTCCCCTGCCTTTCGCGTCCACCTCGCTGGAGCTCGTGCTGACCGGGATCGACACCCTGCTGAAGCGCGCCTTCGCCCGGCCCGTGGCGCGGGGCCGCTACGCGAGCCGGGCGGAGCTGGCCTGCCTCCTGCACGGAGCGCCTCCCTGGGAGAAGGCATTCCACTTCCGCCAGGGAGTGGGGAACTGGGAAGGAGCGTCCCGCACCATCCGGCGGCAGATGGAGGACGACCACCCGGAGGCGCCCGTGGAGGAACTCGTGCTGGAGCTCGCCGGTCTCGGCGAAGGGAAAGGCGAGCAGATGGGCCTCTTCCCCGACGTGCGGGAAGGGCGCGAGCGCCGCCTGGCAGAGGTCGAGCGGCAGCTCCAGGAACGCCTCGACGGCGGTCCCGCGCTCTACCGGATGGCGCCCATCGCCCCCTGGCACCCGGCCCCGGAGATGCGCGTTCTGCAAGTGCCGCTCGACCCCTCCGGGCGGGATGCCATGCGGCCGCTCGCCCTGCCCACGCCCGTGGATGTCGAGGAGGGGCCTGACGGGCTGCCCGTGGCCGTACGCCTGGAGCGGCAGTGGCGGCGGGTGGCCCGCATCGAGGAGCGCTGGAGCTTCGACCTCTGGTGGCTGCCGGCGCCCCTGAGCCGCGCCTACTACCGCGTCAGCCGCGAGGACGGGCGGCAGGTCACCCTCTTCCGTGACCAGCGCGAAGAGCGCTGGTACCAGCAGGCCTGCTAGCCGGAGTCCCCTCGTGGCCATGGATTACGTCGAGTTGCACGCGCGGAGCTTCTACTCCTTCGGAGAGGGCGCCTCGCACAGCCACGAGCTGCTGGCGCGGGCGAAGGCGTACGGCTGCACGGCCCTCGCCCTGACCGACTCGAATCTCTGCGGGGCGCTGGAGTTCGCGCGGCTGGCCAACAGCCTCGGGGTGCAGCCCATCACGGGCGGGGAGCTGACCCTGACCGACGGCTCGCGCCTGGTGTTGCTGGCGAAGACGCGCGCGGGCTACGCCAACGTCTCGCGGCTGTTCACCCTGGCCAACGCCGCCGACCGGCGGGAGCCGCGGCTCGATCCCGCCCATTTACAGGAGCACACCGAAGGCGTGATCCTGCTGACCGGCGGCCGCGATGGGCGCCTCGCACGGCTGGCGCTGGGAGGGCGCCAGCGGGAGGCCGGGGCGCTGCTGAGCCGCTACCGGGAGTGGTACGGCCCCGACTCGGTGTACGTGGAGCTGCAGCAGAACTTCCTGCAGGGCGATACCGCTCGCAACCACGAACTGGCGGAGATCGCGCGGGAGGCAGGCGTCCCGCTGGTGGCCACCAACGACGTCCTCTACCACGACCCCGAACGCTACCGGCTGCAGCACGCGCTGGCGGCCGCCAGGCGCAACACCACGATCGACCGCGCGCTCCCCTTCATCAAGCCGAACGACCACTTCTGCCTGAAACCGCCGGCGGAGATGGCACGGCTCTTCCGGGAGCATCCGGAGGCCATCGCCAACACGTTGCGCATCGCGGAGCTGTGCCGCTTCAACCTGAGCACGGACCTTGGCTACACCCTGCCCGACCCCAAGGTTCCGGCGGGGTACACGCCCGAGAGCTACCTGCGGCGACTCTGCGAGGAGGCCGCGCGGCGGCGCTACGGCGCGCTCACGGAACAGGTCCTCAAGCGGCTCGACGAGGAGTTCCGGCTGATCCAGCGGCACCACCTCGCCGGCTTCCTCCTGCTCTACCGCGAGATCGTCCGCCTGGCCCACCTGATCATGGAGGAGCGAGGGTTGGCCGAGCCCGATACGCCCCTGGAGGAACGACCGCCGGGGAGGGGCCGGGGCTCCTCGGTGGCGCTGCTGGTGGGCTACCTGATCGGCATCAGCCACGTCGATCCGCTGCGCTGGAACCTGACGCTGGAGCGGTTCATGCCCGAAGACATGCAGACGCTCCCCGACATCGACCTCGATTTCCCCCGCGCTCTTCGCGACGAGCTGATCGCGCGCGTGCACCAGCATTTCGGCGCGGAGTATGCGGTTCTCGCGGGGGCCATCGCCACCTACTCGCTGAAAGGCATCGTCCAGGACCTGGGCAAGGCCCTCGGGCTGCCGCGGGAGGACCTGCGGCTGCTCTCGAAGCAGATGCGTCCCCGTGGCGGCGAGGGTCTGCGCGAGGCGATGCTGGAGCTGCCCGCCTTCCGCGAGCGGGTGGATGCCGCCGGCTGGCGCGAGATGACGGAGCTGGCGCCCCAGCTGCTGCACGCGCCCCGGGGACTGGGGCAACACGTGGGCGGGATGATCCTGAGCGACAGCCCCATCCCGGAGATGGTTCCCATTCGCGACAGCGCGATCGAGGGCCGCTTCATCATGGACTGGAACAAGGACAGCGTGGCCGATGCCAACTTCGCCAAGATCGACATCCTCTCCCTGCCCGTGCTCGACCAGATCGAGGAGGCGCTCACCCTGATCGAGGAGCGCGAGGGGACGCGACCCGACCTGAGCCGCATCGACCCCGAGGATGCGAACGTCTACGACCTGATCAACGAGGGCCGGGGAAAGGGCGTCTTTCTCCTCCAGTCGCCCGCGCAGCTCAAGATCGCCCAGCGCCTCCTCTCCCGGAACCTGCTGGACCTGGCCTACCAGGTGGCGCTCATCCGGCCCGGGGTGGGCGTGCAGGGGAGCGCCGTCTCGAAGTTCGTCGAGCGCCACCGGCACGGGGTCGCGTGGACGTACGACCACCCGCTGGAGGAGCGCGCGCTGGCGCGGGGCTACGGCGTCATCGTCTGGCAGGAGCAGGTGGTCCAGCTGATTATGGATGTAGCGGGGATGACCGCCGCCGAGGCGGACGAGCTGCGCCGAGCCTTCGCCCGGCCCCAGGGCGAGCACCTGATCGCCATGCACTGGCAGCGGTTCCTGGAGGGGGCGCGGAGCCGGGGCGTACCGGAGGAGACCGCGCGCACGATCTTCGCCAAGATCAACGGGCACTACATGTTCCCGGAGTCGCACTCCCACGCCTTCGCCATCACCGCCTACCAGGCGGCCTGGCTGAAGCGGTACCACCCCCTCGAGTTCTTCATCGCGCTCGTGAACAACCAGCCCATGGGCTTCTACCCGCTGGAGACGCTGAAGGAGGACGCCCGCCGCTTCGGCGCGCCCTTCCTGAACCCGTGCGTGAACCGGAGCCAGGCAAAGGCCATCCCCGACAACGGCTGTGTGCGGTTGGGTCTCCAGATCGTGAAGGACGTGGGGCAGGCGGCGGCGGAGCTGATCGTGGCCGAGCGGGAGCGTCACGGTCCCTACACCGGCGCCGGCGACCTCGTGCGGCGGACGGGCGTGAAGCCGCAGGCGGCGCAATCGCTGGTGGAGGCGGGGGCTCTCGACGCCATCGCGCCGAATCGGCGGCTGGCGCTCTGGGACGCCGGCCTCTCCACTCCACCCTCCCGCAGCGGCCAGCGCGCCTTCCCGGCAGTGGGAGCGGCGGGCGTTCCCGCGCTCGCCGACTTCAGCGAGTACGAAAAAATGACAGGAGAGTATCGGGCGATGGGAATCTACCCCCGCGGTCACCTACTGGAGTTCGTGCGGCCCACGCTGCCCGCCGGCGTGCTGCCCTGCGCCGACGTGGATGCAGCGCCCGAAGGGAAGGCGCTACGGGTGGCGGGATGGCCCATCGCGCGGCAGCACCCCCGTGGCGAGGACGGCACGGCCTTCGTGACGATCGAGGACGAGAGCGGGGAGGTGCAGCTCATCCTCTGGCCGCGGGTGTTCGCCCGTTACCGCCGGGAACTACGCAGCCAGGTGCTGCTGGTGCGGGGCACGGTCTCGCGCTACGACGGAACCACGAACCTCGCCGTCACGCACGTGGAGCCTGTCGGCGCCGCTGTGCCGATGCCCACGGCCCACGACTGGCACTGAGCGGGAATGCGCTCTCCCGGATCAGCCCACGGAGGCGGGAGCGGGATCGGCGACCTTGCGCACGTTCACCGGGATCGCGCTCATGACCGGGATGCCGGTGATGGGGTCGAAGTCGCGCTGGGTGTCGGAGAGGCGGCCGGTGTTGGCGCCGAGCTCACGGACGCGGGCGTCCTCGGTGGGGGCGTCGCCCCAGGCGTGCGCCATCGAGATCACGCCCGAGCGCACGTCGGCGGCTGGTTCGACAACGCCATAGATGGCCGCGCGCGCCGACTCGATCTCGACGACATCACCAGCGGCAAGACCAAGCTCGGCGATATCCATCGGGTTCATGTAGGCGGGGTTGCCCTTGTTGGCGTACTTGCGCATGAGCCGGGGAATATCGCGGCCCGAGGAGTTGTACGACTCGAGCATGCGGCGGCTCACGAGGCGGTGGGTGAACTCCTCGCCCTCGCGGTAGCCGCCGCCCTCGAAGTAGGGCTCGGCGCGGACCTGGGCCAGCTCGGCCATCATCTCGACACGCCCAACGTCGAGGCGGGGCGAGCCCGGACGCTTCGGCAGCACGCGGATCTCGCTGTCCTCGAAGATGTGGCCGTGGGGGTACTTCTTCACCTCGTCCAGGGGGATGCGGGAGCCCTCGCACATCCACTCGATGAGCTGCGAGGTGGTGGGCTTGTTGTCGATGTCGACCTGACCCCAGCCGGTGCGCAGGGGCACACGCATGCGGTGGGCGAGCCCCCAGAAGAACTCCCACTCCTCGATCACGTCGGAACCGGCGGGCGGGTCGATGAGCTTGGGGCCGTACTGGGCGTAGGGGGCGGGGTAGCCCTGGGCAAAGCCGAAGACGCCCGAGAGCGCCTCGTTGGGGAGGGTCGTGTCCTCACGCTCAAGCGAGAGCTTGGGCGCGATCACGTAGTGCGCCAGCTTGGCAGTCGCCGACATCTTGATGTCGAGGGTGACGAGCAGGTCGAGCGCCTGCATCGCCTCGTAGGTGCGAAGCTGGTCGGGCCAGGCCGCCATCGGATTCGAGCCGATGCAGATGAGGGCGCGAATCTGGCCTTCGCCGGGCATCAGGATCTCCTCGGCGAGGGCGCTGGTGGGGGGCCCGATGGCCGTAATCGGAAGGTCGCGGATACGCAGCTTCTCGCGCGACTCCCAGTCGGTGTTCTCTTGGAAGGCCTGGGCGATGTAGTCCTTGGGCTTGCGCAGGACGGGCGGGTTGGGGACGCGTTCGCCTTCGCGCAGCCACCGGCCGCAGACGGTGTTGATGGCGTTGATGAGGTACTCGGTCACGTTGGCGTGGGGCGAGAAATCGGGGCCCGTGCCGGACGTGACGGAGCCGCGTTCGCCGCTGGCGAAGACGCGGGCCGCCCGCTCAACGAGCGTGGCGGCCACGCCAGCACGCTCTTCCACATAGTCGAGCGTGAAAGGCTCGACGGCCTCGCGCAGTTCTTCCAGACCCTGCACGTTGGCAGCCACGAAATCACCATCGACCAGCCCCTCGCTGAGGATGCAGCGGAGGATGCCCGCAAGGAGCGTGGGGTCCTCGCCCGGCTTTACCTGCAGGAAGATGTCGGCCTTCTCAGCGGCTTCGGTGCGGCGCGGATCGATGACGATGAACTCCATGCCGCGCTGCTTCGCATCGTGGAGGCGCTTGGCGGGGTTGTACTGGGGGATGCCGCCCCACATGGAGATGGTGGGGTTGGCGCCGATCAGCATCCAGACATCGGCGTCGTCGAACATCTGGGGGCCGGCGCCCCAGTTGCCGTGGTAGGCGCGGGCGATCGGCTTGGCCGGCTGATCGATGGTGCCGCCGGAGTAGGTCATGTTCGAGCCGATACCGGCCATGAAGGCGCCGGCGAACTGGCCGGAGGAGGGGAAGGAGAAGCCGTAAGTGCCGCTGAAGGTGGCGACGGCGCGCGGCCCGTGCTCGGCGATGATGGCCTGGAGCTTGTCCGCGACTTCCTCGATGGCCTGCTGATGGGGGACGTCGTGGTAGGCGCCATCGGGGGCGCGCTTCTGCGAGTGGAGGAGGCGGTCGGGGTGGTAGTGCTGCTCCGGGAGCTGGCGACCCTTGATACAGGTGAAGCCCTGGTACATCGCGTTCTTCGCATCGCCCCGCACCTTGATGGCGCGGCCATCCTCGATGTCGACCTCGATGGCGCAGAAGGCGTGGCAGAAGCGGCAGAAGGTCTGCTTGGTCTCGATAGCCATGGGGACTCCCGGAAGCGCGGCAGCGCTGCCCGAACTGTAGCCGAGCGGGATCAGCATCGCCAGCCGCCAGGGGCTAGACTCGCGGCGCCAGAACACCGCAGGGAGGGCGCCCATGCAGGCCGAGCCGTTCGAGATCGCGATTCCCGAGGAGAAGCTGCACGACCTTCGCGACCGGCTGGAGCGCATCAACTGGGCGCCGGACTTCGCGAACGAAGGCTGGGGCTACGGAGTTGACGGCGGCTACCTGCGCGAGCTCGCGGATCACTGGCTGCACCGCTACGACTGGCGCGCGCACGAGGCGGAGATGAACCGCTTCGCGAACTTCCGCGTCGAGATCGAGGGGATGCCCATCCACTTCGTTCACGAGCGCGGGAAGGGGCCCAATCCCATCCCCATCATCCTCTCGCACGGCTGGCCCTGGACGTACTGGGACCTGCGCCACGTCATCGGGCCCCTGACCGACCCGGCCGCCCACGGCGGCGATCCCGCAGACGCGTTCGACGTAGTCGTGCCCTCGCTTCCGGGCTACGGCTTCTCCACGCCGCTGACGACGCCAGGCATCAACTACTGGCGGACGGCCGACCTCTGGGACACGCTCATGCGCGACGTGCTCGGGTACGAGCGCTTCGCCGCCCAGGGCGGTGACTGGGGCGCACTGGTCACGAGCCAACTGGGGCACAAGTACGCCGACCACCTGATCGGCATCCACCTGACGGACGCGATCATGCTGAACATGTTCTCGCACGACCGTCCCTGGGTGCTGGGTGACCCCGGACTCGCGTCGATGCCGCCGGGGGAGGCGCGGACGGCGTCGCTCGCGCGGATGCGCTACTACTCAGCGCACGTGGCCGTGCAGGCGCTGGACCCGCAGACCCTGGCCTTCATGGCGCACGACTCTCCGATCGGGCTGTGCGCCTGGATCCTCGAGCGGCGGCGCAACTGGGGCGACACGCACGGCGACGTGGAGTCGCGCTTCTCCAAGGATGACCTGCTGACGACGATGATGCTGTACTGGGCGACGGACGCCTTCGTGACCTCGGTTCGCTACTACTACGAGGCCGCCTGGAACCCGTGGAGTCCGAGCCACGACCGGACGCCGGTGGTGGAGACGCCGACGGGGATCACGTTCCACGGTCCGGATGCGCCCGAGGGTCCGAGCGAGCAGCAGCGCGAGTACTGGAACCTGCACCACTGGGACCGCCACCCGGCAGGCGGACACTTCGCGCCCGCCGAAGAGCCCGAGGCGATCGTGCGCGGCATCCGCGCGACGTTCCGGGAGCTGCGGTAGCCGCCGAGAGGCGGCCACCAGCACTGCTATCATGATGGCAGGATGCCGCCGGGGAGAGGACTGACGCTCGATGACTACCACCACCCCACCCCTCTTTATCGAGGAGGAGATGGATGAGAACATCGAAGACGAGGCCGTAGCGAGTGACGCCGCGCAGGACATCCCAGGCATTGAGCGCTACGAGATTGGCTTCTACGGCACAGACTTCCCTGTAGACGCCCTCTATAAGCGGTTGTCATCGGGTGATGACGAAGCTGAAGGGGATGTCTTCATTCCTGACTTCCAGCGAGGTTATGTCTGGACCAAGAAGCAAGCCGACGGATTCATCGAATCTCTTCTCCTAGGGCTCCCTGTCCCTGGCATCTTCCTTTCCACTGACCCCGCAACGAGCAGGCGCTTCGTCATTGACGGAGGGCAACGGCTGAGAACGATCAAGGCATTCATGGACGGCGACTTCAAGGGTGCTGACTACGTTCTCGGCAAGGGAGTCCACCAGGATTTCGCAGGCAAACGTTACGCAGACCTCCTGCCCAGCGATCGTCGACGCTTTGACGACGCAATCATTCACGCAACGATCGTTCGCCAGGACCAACCACAGGGTGGGGACCGCTCTCTCTTCTATCTCTTTGAGCGCCTCAACACACGAGGCACTCCTGCTGCAGCGCATGAAGTTCGACGGAGTCTCTGGGGTGGGTCACTAAATGGATTGCTCAAGGACCTTGCTGAGAACGTTCATTGGCGCAACGTCTACGGTCGTCCCTCGCCTAGGCTCAAGGACCAAGAGCTGATCCTTCGTTTTCTTGCCCTACATGTGGACGAGAATCGATACGGGAGTTCGGACGAGCGCACGATGAAGGACTTCCTCTCGTCGTTCATGGCTCGCTACCGTGACGTGTCAGGCAATAGAGCCAAGGAGAGGCGAGAGGTGTTCGAAGAGGTCATCGAACTGGTCGATGAGGTCCTCGGACATGACGCATTCAGACCTGAAGGAAGACTTAACACGGCAGTCTACGATGCCGTCATGGTTGGCCTTGCTCAAACGCGTGAGAGCGGAGGACTACCCGAGCATGACGCTGTCCGGTCTGGATACGACGCACTCCTGGCCAACGACGGGTTTATCGCCGCCACGAGCAGCCGGACCTCACACCAGCCGAACGTTCAGACGCGCCTGCGGCTCGCACGGGAAGCATTCAAGGCATCAAAAGACCGCTAGATGATGGCTTCCCCTGGTCAGGGCCCAAGCAGTGTTCGGCTTGATGAAGTGTTTGCACGCGCTGCTGGATTCGCGGACGCGCCGGATGTCGAAGCCGACTATGCCCGATACCTCTGCGTCCTCGTGACCGGGTTCCTCGAACAGGCCGTCGAACGAGTCATCCTAGGCTACGTAGATAACTAAGGTGACCCTCGACTGAGCCGCTACATCGCCGCGACGCTGCGGCCGATGCGCAACATGAGAGCGCAGCAGATTCTTGAAATGCTGGGACGCTTCGATGACAACTGGCGTGCCCAGCTCGATGCGAAACTCAGTATTCGGCACCGAGAGGCCATCGGAAGCGTCTACGCAAGTCGCAACAAAATAGCCCACGGTGAGGATGTAGACCTCCCCTACCGTCAGGTTCGAGATGACTACGCCCTGGTAAAGGAAGCAGTCGGCTTCCTTGAGGATGTAGCTCCCTAGCTGGCGGCCCAGGCGCGCGCTTCCTCCGACGCGACCCAGTGAAGGGTGTTGTGGAGGAGCCTGCGGAAGCCCTCGCTCTCGTAGCTGCTGGGCCCGTCGCCGAGGTGCGTCGCGACCACGGGGCTATTGCCGCTCTTCTTCGCCCAGACGACGACATCGCTACCCTCGGGATGGTTCCAACCGTCCTTCTCCTCCTGGGGGGCCATCGGCGGCGGGTTGAAGTTCTCCTGCACCATCGGGTAGTCGGTGCGCATGAGCGGCACGATGCCCGGCTGCGACTCGAATATCTTCGAGGTCAGGTAGAGTTCATCCTGCACCTCGAAGCCGTCGTCGAGGCCCTCAAGGACGGGGTGGCCTGTGGTGACCGGCGTGACCTTGCCCCGGCCGTTGCCGCGCGGGTCGGCGCCGCCGCCCCGGTACCCGGAGCCGGGAGTCATCTCGCCGAACACCTCACCCTCTCTCAGCAGGAAGGAGGTGCCGCTCACGTCGCGCCAGCCGGGCCAGGCCGGCCACTGCACGAGCGCGTGGTTCATCAACATGATGCCCTTCCCGCTCTGGAGGAGGGCGGCGATGCTCTCCTGGTACTCCTCGGGAGCGGGGGAGAAGTCTGTGCCCCACATGTCGTAGAACACGACGGCCTCGTACTCGGCCACGTTCTCCGGGCGCAGCATCACCTGCGCCGCGGGCTGCTCGACCTGCGTGGTGAGCAACTCCGGGTTGTCGTCGAACATGGAATAGAAGCCGTTGTAGTTGAAGCCGTGGCCTTTGGTAACGAGCAGAACTTTCACTGCCATGGGTTTGCCCCTTTCGCGGATACGCGTCTGTTCGGATGTTTGGTGGGGACGGCGGGACCGTCCCCTGTTAGCTGGCGGCCCACGCGCGCGCCTCCTCCGAGGCGACCCAGTGGAGGGCGTTGTGGAGGAGGATGCGGAAGCCCACGTTGGCGTAGCAGTTCGGGCCGTCACCGATAGTCATGGCAACGACGGGAGAGTTCACGCTCTTCTTCGCCCAGACGACAACGTTGCTGCCTTCTGAATGCTCCCAGCGCGCCTGCTCCTCGGCGGGAGCGAGGGGCGGCGGGTTGAAGTTCTCCTGCACCATCGGGTAGTCGGTGCGCATCAGCGGCATGATGCCGGGCTGCGACTCGAATATCTTCGAGGTCATGTAGAGCTCGTCCGTGATGGTAAAGGGCTCGACACCCTCGACGACGGGGTGGCCGGCGGCGGCAGGGTCGGCGGAAACGGCGCCCGTGGGGTTGCCACGGGGGTCGACGGCGCCGCCACGGTAGCCGGAGCCGGGGGTCATCTCGCCGAAGACCTCGCCCTCGGTCAGGAGGAACGACGTGCCGCTCACCTCGCGCCAGCCCGGCCAGGCGGGCCACTGCACGAGCGCGTGGTTCATCATCACGATGCCCTTGCCGCTCTGGAGGAGGGCGGCGATGCTCTGCTGGTACTCCTCCGGGGCGGCGACGAAGCTGGCGCCGCCGTCGGGGCTCTCGGTGCCCCACATGTCGTAGAAGACGACGGCTTCGTACTCGGCCACGTTCTCGGGGTGCAGCAACACTTGCGAGGCAGGCTGCTCGACCTGCGTGGTGAGCAGCTCGGGGTTGTCATCGAACATGGCGTAGAAGCCGTTGTAGTCGAACGGATGCCCCTTCGTGACGACGAGAGTCTTGACGGCCATGGTTTCGCTCCTCTGGTGATCTCGGACTAGCTGGCGGGAATGCGGTTGTAGGCGTCGAGGATGCCCGCGAAGCGCGCCTCGACGGAGGGCTGCGTCTCGGGATGGCTGACCAGGTAGAGGTTGTTCTCCCTGATGCAGCGGACGAGCCGCTGGGCGAGGTCCTCGGGCTCGATCACGTCCTGCGGGACGCTCTCGCCGGGCAGCATCTCACGGATGGGGGCCTCGGGACCGCCGAACTCCTCGGGCCGGTTGCGGCCCGCCTCGACGATGCGGGAGCGGACGCCGCCGGGGCAGAGCACGGTGACGCCGATGTTGTGCTCGGCGAGGTCGAGCGAGAGCGCCTCGGAGATGCCGACGACGCCGTACTTGGCGGTCGTGTAGGAGGAGATGCCGGGAGTGGCCGCGTGCACGAGTCCGGCGATCGAGGCGGTGTTCACGATGTGACCGCCCTCGCCCGCCGCCACCATGCCCGGCAGGAACGCCTGGATGCCGTAGATCACGCCGTACAGGTCGACGCCCAGGACCCAGTCCCAGTCGTCCTCGGTCATGTCCTGGGCGAGCTTGAAGGTGACCACGCCGGCGTTGTTGCAGAGCACGTGGCAGCCGCCGAACGCATCGTAGGTGGCGTCGGCGAGGGCCTGCATGGAAGCGCGGCTGGAAACGTCGTTCTCGACGGCGATGGCTTTGACGCCGTGTGACTCGACCTCGGCGACCGCGGCAGCGGCGGCGTCCATGTCGATCTCACCGATGACGACGTTCATCCCCTCCCTGGCGAAGGCGACGGCCATCGCCTTGCCGATACCACCACCCCCTCCCGTTATGACAGCTGTACGACCGCGGAACTCTTCCAATTCGGCACCCCCTGGCGGAGCGGAAGTCTACACGCTGCCACGCAGTGTCGCCCGAACGCCGGGGGCTCGCCCAAGGCCTTCCCGGGATATGATTGAGAGGATGGTCAGACCCCAACCCCAGTCCCTCTGGAGTTGCCCATGATCCCCCGTTACTCGCGGCCGGAGATGGCCGCCATCTGGAGCGAGCAGGCAAAGTTCGAGCGCTGGCTTGAGGTCGAGATCGCGGTCTGCGAGGCGCGTGCCGCCGCTGGCGACATGCCGGTGGAGGCAGCAGAACTCATCCGCGCGAACGCCGCCTTCGACATCGACAAGGTCAACGAATACCTCGCCGTTACGCACCACGATATGACCGCCTTCCTCCAGTCGGTGGCGGACTCGCTGGGCGAGGAATCACGTTATGTCCACTTTGGTCTGACGACGAGCGATGTCTGGGACACGGCAACGGCGCTTCAGTTGCGGGCCGCGAGCGACCTGCTTATCGCCGGCGTCGAGGGGCTGACGTCAGCGCTGGAGAACCTCGCACGGGAGCACCGCAACACGCTCTGCGCGGGACGCACGCACGGCGTCCACGCCGAGCCGACGACGTTCGGCCTGAAGGTGTGCGTGTGGGTCGCGGAGATGCGGCGCAACTGCGAACGGCTGCTGGCCGCCCGCGAGGGGATCGCGGTGGGCGCGATCAGCGGCGCTGTCGGTACGCATGCCTCCATCCCGCCCGAGATCGAAGAAGCTACCTGCCAAACCCTCGGCCTGGGCGTGGAACACGCCTCGACGCAGGTCATCCAGCGCGACCGGCACGCCCAGTTCGTGAGCGCGCTCGCGCTCACCGGCGCCTCGCTGGAGAAGTTCGCGACGGAGATCCGCGGGCTGCAGCGCACAGAGGTGCTGGAGGCGGAGGAGCCCTTCGCCGCGGGCCAAACGGGGTCGAGCGCGATGCCCCACAAGCGCAACCCGGAGAAGTGCGAGCGCATTACGGGTCTTGCACGGGTGCTGCGCGGCTATGCGACCACCGCTCTCGAAAACGTGGCCCTCTGGCACGAGCGCGACATCAGCCACTCCTCGACCGAGCGCATCGTCTTCCCCGACGCCTGCCTGCTGCTGGACTACATGCTGGCGCTCTTCACGGACATCGCGGAGGGGTTGGTGGTGTACCCGGAGCGCATGCGCGAGAACCTCGAACGCTCCTACGGGCTGGTGTTCTCGCAGCGCGTGCTGCTCGAGCTCATCGAAACGGGTCTCAGCCGGCAGGAGGCCTACGACCTCGTGAAACGCAACGCGATGGTCGCCTGGCAGGAGCGCGAGCCCTTCCTCTCCCTGCTGCTCGCCGACGAGGACGTGGCTCCACGGCTCGGCGAGGAGCACCTGCGGTCGCTCTTCGACTACGGCTACTACCTGCGCAACGCCGATGCAACGTTCGAGCGGCTCGGACTGGCGTGACTAACGCGGCGAACCTCCAACACTACCTGGGCATCCGCGTGGCGAGGGCGTGATCCAGCCGACAGCCCGCACAGGGGAGCGCCGGTACGCTGCGGGGATGGGCCAGCCGGGGAGCCAGACCTGAGATGAACGACACGCCGGAGCAGCAGCCCCCAGACAGGCCGGGCGTGCGCGAGACACTGAGCGCGGCCGCCGCGCTCATGCGCGACCACCCGCGCGAGGCGATGCTGCCCCTGCTGGCCATCCAGGGCCCGCTCGTGGTCGGCACGATCCTGCTGACGATCCTGCTCTACAACAGCGCGTTCGCGGACAAGGTGTACCCCCGCGGGGGCATCACGGGCGCGAGCGAAGGCGGGCCCGAGATTGTCGTCCTCGTGGTGCTGGTGGCGCTCGCGGTGGTCCTGGGGCTTGTCGCGCAGGGGGCCACGATCGTTTCGGTGGCGGCGATCACGCTCGGGAAGCCGCTCACGCTCTCCCAGGCGCTCGACCCCGCCTTCACGCGCCTCGGGGGACTGATCGCGCTCACGGTGATCTTCGTGATCGTCAGTGCGCTCCTCGCACTCACGATCGTGGGGATCGCGGCGATCCCCTTCCTGGTCGCACGCTTTGGCGTGGCCTACCAGGTCTACCTGCTGGAGGAGATCAACCCCATCGAAGCGCTCACCCGGAGCTGGCGCACGATGAACGGCCATATGCTGCGATTTCTCGGTGTTGTTCTCGTGGGCATCGTGCTGATCCTGTTGATCGGCCTGCTCGTGCCGGTGAGCCCCGGACCCGAGTCGGCGAGCCGCGGAACGCGCATGGCGGTCGACGCCCTCCTGCAAATCCTGCAGGGCGGCATCGCCATACCCGTGACGGTGTTTGCTCATGCCGCCGTCACCCTCTATTACTTGCGTATTCGGGAGGAGACCTCATGACTGACGTGGTGATGCGAACCGAACTGCCGGCGCCCATGATGCGTGGCAAGGTGCGCGATACGTACGACCTTGGCGACCACCTGCTGATCGTCGCAACCGACCGCATCTCCGCACTGGACCTGGTGCTGCCGACGGGCATTCCGCGCAAGGGCGAGATGCTCACGTGGCTCTCCGCCTGGTGGTTCGAGCGCATCGGCGCGGTGGTTCCCCACCACTTCGTGGCCGTTATCACCGCCGAGAACGCGGCGGAGCTGGTGCCGTTCGAAGTGCCGGCGAACTGCCATGGGCGGTCGATGCTGGTGCGCAAGGCGCAGCGCTACGACGCCGAGTGCATCGTGCGCGGCTACCTCTCGGGTTCGGGCTGGCGCGAGTACCAGCGCGATGGCGCCGTCTGCGGCATCACGCTTCGGGAGGGGCTGACGGAGTCGGACCGGCTGCCGGAGCCCATCTTCACCCCATCGACCAAGGCGGACGTGGGCCACGACGAGAACATCAGCTTCGAGCAGCTTGAAGAGATCGTTGGGTCCGACGCGGCGAACGCGATGGGCAAGCGCAGCCGCGCTATCTACGACTACGGCCACCAGGTGGCCCTGGAGCGGGACATCATCATCGCCGACACGAAGTTCGAGTTCGGGCTGCGCAACGAGGAGACGATCCTGATCGACGAAGTGCTGACCCCCGACAGCAGCCGCTTCTGGCCCCTCTCCAAGTACAAGCCCGGCGGATCGCAACCCAGTTTCGACAAGCAGCCGGTGCGCGACTGGCTGTCTGCCACGGGCTGGAAGGACGGCGACCCCGCCCCGGAAGTCCCGAACGATGTGGCGGCGGAGACGACAGAGCGCTACCTGGCCGTGTACCGCACGCTCACGGGCGAGGAGCTGCCCGGATGAGCCGCTTACTCGCCTCCATCGCGGTGACGCTGAAGCCAACGGTGAACGACCCGGAGGGACTGACGATCGCGTCGGCGCTGCACAACCTTGGCTTCGTGGGGGTGGCCTCGGTGCGGGCAGGCAAACTGTTCGAGGTCACGATCGAGGCCGCAAGCACGGAGGAGGCGGAGTCGCTGGCGGAGGAGATGTGCACGCGGCTGCTCGCCAACCCGGTCATTGAGCGCTATAGCTTCGAGGTGGCGGAGGACGACCCGGAGTAGCTCCCCCTACCTTCCAGCGGGCAGGTGGCAGGCGTCGTTGTGGCGACGCACGATGAGCCGCCCCTCCGGGTCGCGGCCGAGTTCGGTGATAGCGCAGTTCTTCATCTGGAAGGCGACACGCGGCGAGCCTCCCTCGGTCGCCCCGTGCATCCGCATGGCGACGTTGAGCGCGGATATGACCACACCGCCGTGAGTGACGGCGATCGTCTTGCCTTCGAAGGCGAGTAGCTCGGCCACGACTTCGGCGACGCGCGCATCAAGGACGGGCAGTCCCTCCTCACCCGGAAGCTGAACGGAGGACGGGTCCCCCTGGTTAGTCCAACGCCAACCCGGGAAACGCTCGAGCGTCTCGCGGATGGTGAGACCACTCACCGCGTCACCGAAGTCGTACTCCTTCAGCCGGTCGTCGGTGGTGACTGGGAGGTCGAGAGCGCTCCCGACGGACTGGGCCGTCTCGAAGGCGCGGGCGAGGGGACTGGCGACGATCCGGTCGGCGCCACCGTCGGAACGCAGTCGCCCGGCGACGGCGCTCGCCTGCACGCGCCCGACATCGGTGAGGGGATGGTCGAGCTGACCCTGGATGAGGCCGCGCACGTTGCCTTCGGAGAGGCCGTGCCGGACCAGCAGAAGCGTCACGGGCGCGCTACTCCGTGAGCCGGCGGTAGAGGGCGGGCAGGCGGCGGGGCAGGGACTCGATGTCGCCGACGACCTCGTAGCCCATGTCCTCGCACATCGTCTTCAGGTAGTCGTGGCCGGCGCGGTCGACGGTCAGGGCGAAGGGCGTGATGCCCTCGCGCTTGGCCTCGTTGAGCGCCTGCTTGGTGTCGTGGATAGCGTATTCCTTCTCGGTGCGGTCGCGCCCGTAGCCATGGTCCTGAGGACGGCCGTCGCTGAGGAGGACGAGGATTCGAACTTTCGCCTCGGTTTCGCCGAGCTTGTGGATGGCATGGCGGATGGCGGGGCCCATGCGCGTAGAGCGGATGGGCGTGATCTTGTCGATGCGCTTCTTGGTGGTTGCGCCGAAGCGCTCGTCGAAGTCCTTGATCACGAAGAACTCGACGTTGTCGCGCCCGTAACCGCTGAAGCCGTAGATGCCGTAGTCGTCACCGATCGCCTCGAGGGCCGTGATGAGGAGGACGGTCGCCTCCTTCTCAAGGTCGATGATGCGCTTGGGCGGGGCGGCAAGCTCCTGGCGGCGCTTGGTCACCCACCAGCTGAGGTATTTGCGGGGGTCATCGTCGGAGTCGTCGTACTGCTGGTCGCGGCGGGCGATCTCCTCGTCCGTCGAGGCGGACATGTCGAGCAGGAAGGCGATGGCGACATCGCGGTCGACCTTGTTGCGGCGCCAGTAGACCTTGTCGGAGGGGCTGACGCCCGTGCGGATGTCAATCATCCACTCGATGGCGGGGTCGAGCTCGATGTCCTCGCCGTCGGAGAGTTTCTTGATCTTGCGGAACAGCTCCGGCTTCATCAGTTCGAACTGCTTGCGCGTCTGGGCGACGAGGGCTGCGTACTCGCGCAGGGTTTCGTCGTAGAAGTCTTCGTTGCCCTCCTCCAGGTCGGTTTCCTTCACGGCGCACCAGCGAGGTTTGTAGTCCTGCGCGCGGAAGTCCCACTCATCGTAGTAGTACGTGGTGACGATGGGGGCGAGGGGCTCCTCGCCCTCCTCCCCGCCGGTGCTGAGGTCGCTCAAGGGCTGGTCCGACTGGGCATCGCTGTCGAGGGTGGGCGTGCCCGCCTCCTTCAGGAGGTTGGAGAGGAACATGCCCGTGGAGTTCTGGAGGTCGCCTTCGAGGAGCGCGTCGAGGTCGATCTCGGCGCTCTTCTCGAGCAGCTCCTTGAGCTGCTCCTCGGTGAGCTGGTCGGGCGAGATCTGGCCGGCATCACCCAGCTCGGCGTCGTCGCGAAGCTTCATGAGGAGTTGGACGAGCTCCGGCTTGAAGTCGCCGCGGAAGTCGATGTCCTGGGGGCTCTCGTACTCGGAGTCGCCCTCCTCGGGCTCGCCCATCTCCATGGCGGCGCCATCGCCGCCGAGCTCGCTCATGTCGAGCTGGAGGGACTCCTGGTCCATTTCGGGGAGTGAGTCCCAGTCCTCGTCGCCCTCGTCCCGCTCGTTCTTGACGCTCATGGCGAGCTGGTAGAGGCGGAGGGTGGCCTCGGCGGCATCTTCCGGGGTGGCGCCCTCGGAGGAGAGGCGCTGGAGGACACCGACGCCGTTCGACATCGCGTCCTGCTGGGCGGCGGGCCAGCGCACGGCGTCGATGCCATCGAGGCTGACGCGCACGAGGTTCTCGACGAAGGCCTGGCGCAGGGGCAGCTCGCTCACCTCGGGGCGGCGGCCCAACTCCTCGCGCTGCATGCGCGTGAGGGCGCGGCGGATGCCCGCGTAGTTCCCCTTGATGGCGGCATCGATGCGCGCGTCCTCGGCGATCTCGTGGAGGTCGCTGGCGAGGGTACGGTCGGGGAAGAGGTCGAAGAAGCGCTCGATCTCGGTAGCAGGGTTCGCGCCGGAGGGCTCGGGAATGGTGGAGCGGAGGTCCTCGAAGAGGGTGGAGGGGCGCTCGAAGCCGAAGCTAAAGCTCTCGAACTCGAGGTGCGCGGCCTGGTGCGTGGTGAAGACCTTCACCGAGGCGAAGTTCTCCTCCTTGTTGTGATAGCGCTCCATGATGTCGGGCAGGTAGATGGTGGTGCCCTCGGTGCTGGCCCGTTCCTCGTCGACCCAGCCGATGCCCTTCTCGGCGAGCACGGCGGAGGCGTGGATGCTGATGTTCTTGCCGGTGAGCGCCTTCGCGTAGAGGCGCAGCACGTCGCCGACCTTGGACAGTTCGACGCGGGCGGAGAGGGTATCGAGGATCTCCTCGCCACGGCTCGACTGGAGGCGGAAGTAGGCCTCACCGCCCTCGCGGCTGGAGGCGAGGATGCCGAGCCCGGCAGCCTGCCAGGCGGGCAGCTCGTCGATGCGCACCTTCTCCAGCACCTCGGGGGCGTTGCTGATGAAGTCCATGGCCGCGTAGGCGGAGTGGGGGGCGAGCTGCTCGGCCAGCTCGATGACGGGGCCGTGGTCGTCCGGCTCGACCTCGCCGAGAGCATGGGCGGCGTCTTCGAAGTACTGGAACACGGAGCGGTTGTGGTCGCGGGCCACCTGGGCGGCGAGCGTCAGATAGCGCTCGCGCACGGGACCGTGGACACGCTGGATGAGGGGGACCCCACGGTCGAAGTAGAGGCGCGAGTCGGCCCAGCTCGTCTGCGCGAGCTCCACCCCGAAGGTGAGGAAGGGCAGGCGGTCCGAGTTCTCCAGGCGGCCAAGTACGTCCGGGGCGGAGGTGAGGCAGGCGGAAGCGAGCTCGTAGGAGTGGCGCGCAAGCTCGTCGAGGAAGAGCACGAGCCGTCCCGCATGGCTCACGCGGATCGTCCCGAAGAGCTCGGGGCCGGCATCGTAGAACTGGGCAGCGAGGGAGGAACTCTTCCAGTTGCCCTTGTAGAGGCGGCGGCCGAAGTCGGCCCACTGCGCCAGGTGGTTCGGTCCGATGTGCGAGAGCGTCGAGGGTGCGCTGCGGAGGAAGGAGACGGCCAGCGGCGCGGACTGCTCGGTGAGGTCGCTGGCCTCGCGGGAGAGCTGCTCGTACGTGTCCCAGGGGGTGCCTTCCGCCATCTGCGGTCCGGCCTTGAAGTACTCGGCGGCGGATTCCCAGGAGCGCAGGCTGATGGCCATCAGGTCGAGGCCGCCCTGCGACCAGCTCTGGAGCTGCGAGGGGGTGAGGCGCGGTTCGAGGGCGCGCAGGCTTGCCTCGTATGAATCCAGCAGGGGCTCGGGGAACCCGTCGAAACGGGAGCGGTTACGGGCGATCAATCCGCCGGCGACGCTCATGCAGCACCCCCTGAGGTGAGCACGCGCGAGGGACGCGCGGGATCCTCGTACTCGTGGAACTGGACCTCATCGCTGGCCGTGTCCCAGACGGCGCAGGAGAGGCGGTAGCCGTTCCCGGGGTGGCGGGCCTCGCCGACGGAGCCGGGATTGATGACGAGCGTATCCCCGAAGCGCTCGGCCATGGGGACGTGGGTGTGGCCGGTCACGACGACATCCTGCTCGAGCGTCGCGGTCTGCTTCCAGAGGGGGTCATGGGGGTAGTGGTACTCCCAGCCGCCCCAGGGCGAGCTGTGGGCCATGAGGAAGCGACGCCCACCGACCTCGGCGTCGACTGAGTAGGGCTGCTCGCGCAGCCACTCAACGAGGTCCTCACGCACGTGCTCCATGGCGCGGGCGCGCTCACCGTCGCGGCCGAGGATGACCTCGTCGTGGTTGCCGAGCACGACGAGGGCGCCGCGCTCCCGCAGCAGCGCAACCGCTTCGTTCGACCAGCGGTACTGGTAGACGCTATCGCCGGCGCAGAGCAGTTCGTCGACGGGCTCCATGCGATCAAGCGCCGCCTGCAGACCGGCGACGTTGCCGTGCACGTCCGAGACGATTCCGATCCTCATGCCGCCGCCTCACACGCGACCGTGGACGCGCGCTTCCACGAGTGCTCCGAACGGAGAGCGCTGGCGGTCACTCGAAGATCGATGTCACTACCTCTTCGATGCTGCGCTGGACTTCGAGGTCGTCGGTAAGCGCCCAGGTGACGCCGACCTGAGCGGCGCGGCGCGGCTCGATGCCCCGCTCGATGAGGCGTCCGGCATAGATAAGGAGGCGCGTGCTGACGCCCTCGCTGAGACCGTGCTCCTTCAGGTTGCGCACCTTCTCGCCGAGCTTGGCGAGCTCGACGGAGACGGCGAGGTCCACGCCCGACTCGTGCGAGATGATCTCGGCCTCCTGCTCGCGGGAGGGGTAGGTGAACTCGACGGAGATGAAGCGCTGGCGGGTCGAGTGCTTCAGATCCTTGAGGGCGCTCTGGTAGCCCGGGTTGTAGGAGATGACGAGGAGGAAGCCGTCCGCCGCCTCGACGACCTGGCCGAGCTTCTCGATGGGGAGCAGGCGACGGTAGTCGGTAAGCGGGTGGATGAGGACGGTCGTGTCCTTGCGCGCCTCCACCACCTCGTCGAGGTAGCAGATGGCGCCGGTCTTGACCGCGCGGGTAAGGGGCCCGTCGATCCAGCGCGTGCCGTCGGTATCGAGCAGGTAGCGGCCGACGAGGTCGCTGGCGGTGAGGTCCTCGTGGCAGGCGACGGTGACGAAGGGGCGCGGCCCGTCGCTGTGCACGGGCTCCTCGCCGCCCTGGGAGATGTGCGTCCTAGGCCTGCCGAGGCGCCAGGACATGTACTCGACGAAGCGCGTCTTGCCGCAACCCGTGGGGCCCTTGAGGAGCACGGGAATGCGCTGCTCGAAGGCGGCCTCGAAGAGCTGGACCTCGTCCCCGAGGGGAAGGTAGTAGGGCTCTTCGCGAACGGTGAACTCTTCGGCGGCGAGGACGAGCCCGCCGGGGGCGGTTACTTCGGTCGTAGTGGGTGCTTCAGCCAATCGTCTGCCTCTCTGTGCCGGTGCGCGCACGGAGCCCCTGCCAGGCCGCCTCAATGGCGTCCCCGAGCTCCTCGCGCGTTCCGTTGTTCTCAATGATCACGCTCGCCGCGGCGATCCGCTCCTCGTTGGAGAGCTGCGAATCGATGCGCGCGCGCGCGGCGGCCTCATCGAGGCCGTTGCGTTCCGCGAGCCGGGCCACGGCCCCGTCCACTTCGACAGTCGTGACCCAAATCTCGTCGACCATGTCCTGCCAGCCGGCCTCCAGAAGGACGGCCGCCTCGAGCACGACGATGCCCGTGCCCGCGACCTCAAGGTCGGAGAGCTCCTGCGAGGCGAGGGCGCGAATGCCGGGCCAGACAATGTCCGTCAGACGCGTCAGGTCTTCCGGCTTGCCGAAGACCTTGCCGCCGAGCGCTCGCCGGTCGATCGTGCCGTCCGCCGCAACAACGTCGGGGCCGAACGCCGCGACAACGGCCGCGAACGTGCCGGTGCCCGGGTCGTAGGTGCGATGCCCAAGGATGTCAGCGTCGATAACGGGAACGCCCTGCTCGCGGAAAAACTCCGTGACGGTCGATTTCCCGCTGGCGATCCCGCCAGTCAGGCCGATGGTGTGCACGCGCTCACTCCCGATCGAGGTGGGGACTTCCTGAATAGAGCAGGATACGGGGCAGGGCCGAGGGGGGGCAAACTCAGGAGCCCCTCAGGCGGGGACGATCCGGATCTGGGAGCGGGGGGCGGCGCGGTCGCAGGTGGGGCAGCGGTAGACCACGTCGACGCCGTGCCCGCAACGGTGGTCGACGATCGAGAGGTCGTGGTCGGTGTGGCGCTCGCCCCAACTGGCGAGGGCGCCGACAACCACGCCGAGCGAATGCCCCTTGGCGGTCAGCAGGTACTCAGCGCGGGGCGGGTGGTCCGTGTAGAAGCGGCGCTCGACGAGCTCCTCGCTCTCGAGCACCTTGAGACGCGCCGAAAGCACGCTGCTCGTGATGCCCTCGACGGAGCGGCGCAGGTCGGTGAAGCGCGCATCGCCCTTCAGCAGGTCGCGCACGATCAGGAGCGTCCAGCGGTCACCCACGAGGTCGAGGGTGGAGGCGACAGGGCAGCGGACGCTTCGCGAGGTCATGGCCTCTCCAGTGGGTTGTGACGAACTAGCGAGTCGTATTGTACTATCGAGTAGCGGCCCGGGTCGAAGAGCGGGCCACCGGAGTGTGGATGCGAGAGACGACCGAGGCAGTTCTGGCGCGAGCCCTGGCAGGCGTGAGCCCCACGCCCGAAGAGGGCCTCGCCCTCGCCGGCGAGACCGACCTCGCCCCCCTGACGGCGGCAGCGGGCGCGCTCCGCGACCAGGCGCACAAGCACGTCATCTCCTACTCACGCAACATCTTCATTCCCCTGACCAAGCTCTGCCGCGATGTCTGCCACTACTGCACCTTCGCGCAGCCGCCGAAGCGCGGCGAGCGCGCCTACATGAGCATCGACGAGGTGCTGGAGATCGCCCGCGCCGGCGCTGCCGCAGGCTGCACGGAGGTGCTCTTCACCCTCGGCGACAAGCCCGAACTGCGCTATAAGGTGGCGCGCGAAGAGCTGGCCGCGCTCGGCCACGAGACAACCATCTCCTACCTCGCCGAGGTCGCGGGCATCGTGGCGGAGGAGACGGGGCTGCTTCCCCACGCCAACCCCGGCGTGATGACCGCCGAGGACATCGCCCTCCTGCGCAAGGTCTCGGTCTCGCAGGGAGTCATGCTCGAGAGCGTGTCGTCGCGGCTGATGGGGAAGGGGGAGGTCCACTACGGCTCGCCCGATAAGGACCCCACCGCCCGCCTCGAGACCATCCGGCTCGCCGGAGAGCAACAGGTGCCCTTCACTTCGGGAATCCTGATCGGCATCGGGGAGACGCGCCGGGAGCGCATCGAGTCGCTGCTCGCCCTGCGCGAGATCCACGAGACGCACGGGCACATCCAGGAGCTGATCATCCAGAACTTCCGGGCCAAGCCGGGCACGAAGATGGAGAACGCCCCCGAGCCCGACTTCGAAGACCTGCTCTGGACGCTCGCGATGGCGCGCATCCTGTTCGGACCCGAGATGGGCGTGCAGGCGCCACCCAACCTGATGCCCGACTCCTACGGGAAGCTGGTGGCGGCGGGGCTGAGCGACTGGGGCGGCGTTTCGCCCGTCACGATCGACCACGTGAACCCGGAGGCGCCCTGGCCCCAGCTCGAAGAGCTACGGCGCCAGACCGAGGCAGCCGGTCACCACCTCGACGAGCGGCTCGCGGTGTATCCGAGCTACGCCACGGACAGCGCCCGCTGGCAGGACCCCGCCATGGCCACGCGCGTCCTGCGCGCAATGGATGCCGACGGCTACGCGCGCGAGGGCACGTGGGCGCCAGGCGCGGTACTCGAGCCGCCTCCGGGGTACGACTTCCCGCGCAAGGCGCCCGCGCTGCCGCCGGAGTCGCCGGTACCGGCACTCGTCTCGAAGGCGCGTCGCGGCGAGGAACTGGCCGAGGGTGAGATCGCCCGGCTCTTCGAGGTGCGCGGTCCCGAGTTCGACTACGTCTGCGCCGCCGCCGATGAGCTGCGCGCGGAAATCTCGGGCGACATCGTGCGATACGTCGTGAACCGCAACATCAACTACACGAACATCTGCTACTTCAAGTGCCAGTTCTGCGCCTTCTCCAAAGGGAAGCTGAGCGAGAACCTGCGCGGCAAGCCGTACGACCTTGGTCTGGACGAGGTCGTGCGACGCGCACGCGAAGCGTGGGATCGAGGCGCCACCGAGGTCTGCATGCAGGGCGGGATTCACCCCGAATACACGGGAGCCACCTACCTGGAACTGTGCGAGGCCGTGAAGGAGGCGCTGCCCGACATGCACGTGCACGCCTTCTCCCCGCTGGAAGTACACCAGGGCGCGGAGACGCTCGGCATTCCAGTGCCCGAGTTCCTGCAGCGGCTGAAGGCGTCGGGGCTGGGCACGCTCCCCGGCACCGCCGCCGAAATCCTCGACGACGAGGTTCGCGACACGCTCTGTCCCGACAAGCTGAGCACGGACCAGTGGCTGGAGGTTGTGGGGGCTTCGCACGAAGCCGGCTTCAATACCACTTCGACGATCATGTACGGCCACATCGACGGGCCGGTGTCGTGGGCGCGGCACCTGCTGCGGCTGCGCGAGCTGCAGACACGCACGGGCGGCATCACCGAGTTCGTGCCGCTGCCATTCGTGCACATGGAAGCGCCCATCTACCTGAAGGGCCGCGCGCGCAAGGGTCCGACCTGGCGCGAGGCGATCCTGATGCACGCGGTCTCGCGGCTGGCGCTGCACCCACTCATCACCAACATCCAGGTGTCGTGGGTGAAGCTGGGCGGCGAGGGCTCGAAGGCATGCCTGCTTGCGGGCGCGAACGACATGGGCGGCACGCTCATGAACGAGAGCATCAGCCGGGCGGCGGGCGCGAGCCACGGCCAGGAGATGCCGCCAGCGGCGATGGACGAGCTGATCACGAGCATCGGGCGCCTGCCCCGCCAGCGCACAACCACCTACGGCACACCGCCGGAGGAGCGCCAGCGCACCTCCTACGAGGCGGACGAGCTCACGCCGATCATCCTGACACCCGCGAAGAAGTACGCCCGCTCCCGGTAGCTACCCGGGCGGCGCCCAGCTGACGACGCCGAGCGCACCCGGATCCCAGTTGAACTCGACGCGCCCGTCCTCGGGGTGGATGTGGTCGGGGAGCATGGCGCGGAGCTGGTCGTCCTGGGGGCTGCCTTCCGCGATCCAGAGCTGCTGGCGGAGGAAGCGGAGGATGTCGTCCTCGGTCTCGTAGAAGATGCCGCCGTACTCCACGAACGAGACCTCGCACAGCCGCCCGCGCGCGAGTTGCAGGGCGAGGAACTCGGGAAGCGCCGGCAGCGGGTCGCGAGGCTCGCCGTGGACGGCCTCCCAGAAGGGGTCGGCGCGGGAGGGCGGCGGGCGGCTGAGCAGGGCGGCCACGCAGAGGCGCCCTGCGGCTCCCTCCATCGCGTCGAGGAAGGGGCCGAAGTCCTCGATATCGTAGCCGACGTGCGAAATGAGGGCGACATCGGCCCGGAGGGGCTCGTCGCAGGGCCAGGTCGTCTCGACCACGCGGATGTTGTCGATGCCATGCTCGGCCATGCCCTCGGCCAGCACGGAGCGCATGGCCTCGGATGGCTCGACGGCGACCACCTCGCGGGCGTGGAGGGCAAGCGGGAGGGAGTAGCGACCTCCCCCGGCGCCGATGTCGAGCACGGTGTCTTCAGGTCTCACGAGGGCGCGGAGGGCGTCGAGGGTGGGGTCGCCCGTGCGTCGCGGGTCGGCGCGGAACCAGGCGGCGATCGGCGAGTAGAAGTCGCCGCGCGCGGGGAGGACGAGGCGGTGGCGCTCGACCTGTTCGCGGTTGGCGCGCACGCGCGCGGCCCACGCCTCGACGGCGTCCGCAGGGGCGGGGCGAAGGGGGTCGCTCATGGGCGCAGAGTCGCATATCCCGCGGGGTCTTGCCAGACGGAGCGTCTGTCGCGGTCCGCGTGCTAGGCTGAGCGGCGACAACGCACACGAGTGAGGCAGTTCCGGTGGCTACGAAAGATCCGCGAGAGCCGTTCACGAGGCTCTCCATCGAAGAGGCGAACGAGAAGCTGGAGAGCGGCGACGCCGTCATGGTTGACGTGCGCGATCCGCATGAGTACGTCGAGGTTCACGCGAAGGGCGTGCGCCTGATTCCCGTGAACACGGTTATGACCGAGCTGAAGCAGATCCGCGACTTCGCGGGCGACAAGAAGGAAGTGCTGTTCATCTGCAAGATGGGCGGCCGCAGCGCCCTCGCGGCGGAGTACGCGACGGCGGCCGGACTGGACGAGTTGGAGTTGTACAACGTCGAGGGCGGCACGGACGCGTGGGCGGAGGCGGGGTTCCCGACGGGGGACTAGGCCTCCAACCCATCCGTATCGTAGGAACCGGAGTAGTGGTGGACTCAGGACACCAACGCATCCACGACGAGCTGATCGCGGTCGCCCAGGCCCGGGGAACGACCTACTACTCGGATGTCGCTCCTTTGGCAGGACTGGATATGGGATCGGAATTCGATCGAATTCGGATCGCTCAGATTTTGGATGAAATCAGCCGGGGGGAACACAGCGACGGGAACCCACTACTCTCGGCCGTGGTCATTCTGAAGGGGGAGAACTTACCCGGAAAGGGTTTCTTCAACCTCGCACATCAGTTGGGCCGATACACCGGGCGCGACGACGACACCTACTGGATAGAGGAGCTTGGACGGGTTCACCGACACTGGAGTCCGATGTAGCCGCCAACCCTCAGCAGTGGGCCACCTGCCGACTCCACATCCGGCCTTCGGTTTGGCGCTCATTTGTGCTATCATGACTTTGGCGTAGTGTGTCCCACGCGCCGTCCCATTCTCACCACAAGGGGTACCTGTCAGCCGCATGACCGACGAGACGTTGACCGACCAGACTTCCTCCACCAGCGCCGATGCGATGATCGGGAGCGTGCTTAGCCGCCTTTCCAGCGGCGAGTTCGACGAGCGTCGCGACGAAGAGGGCGAACTCTCCGGGAACACGACCGCGAACCAGGACGACGATGACAAGGACGAGAAGGAGACCGACGACGAGGAGGAAGAGGAGGAGACCGTTGCGCTCCTGACCGAGGAGTCCGAGGGGATCGACGACCCCGTGCGGATGTACCTGCGCGAGATCGGCAAGGTCTACCTGCTCACGGCCGACGACGAGAAGCACCTCGCCCGCCAGATGGAGGAAGGCATCCATCTGCGCGATATCGAGAAGGCCTACGTGGACGCCTTCGGGCATCCGCCCTCCGCCTCACGCGTGGCGGTGACCCTGCTGGAGCAGTTCGCGGAGCTTCTGCCCATCTACAAGGCGGCGCTCTACTACGTCGACCGCTACGAGAAGATCATCGCGGGCCAGAATGCGCCCGAGGGGAGCGAGGACGACTGGCCGCCCAAGACGCCCAAGTGGCAGGACCCCGAGGGCATCAAGCTCATGCGCAGCGACTACGCCGAGACCATCGGCGATGGCCAGTTCCGGGGCCTGATCGACCGCGAGATGGAAGGGCCCTTCCGCTCCTACTGCATGAAGCGACTGCGCAAGGACGAGGAGACGATCCACCACGCGATCGTCTCGCTCTCCATCGTCACCCACATCCTCAACCCCGACCTCTTCTCGCAGATGGCGGAGGAAGCGGGCGGCGAGGACCAGCTCGTGCCGCCGGCCGAGGGCCTGATCGAGAAGATCACATCGCTTGAGGACCGGCTGCGCTACCACTTCGACACGATCAAGCACAACGGCGACAAGGCCGAGCGGCGGCTGACCGAGGCGAACCTGCGCCTCGTGGTCTCCGTGGCGAAGAAGTACATCGGGCGGGGCATGTCGCTCCTGGACCTCATCCAGGAGGGGAACATTGGCCTCATCCGCGCGGTGGAGAAGTTCGATTACCGCAAGGGGTACAAGTTCTCCACGTACGCGACCTGGTGGATTCGCCAGGCGATCACGCGCGCCATCGCCGACCAGGCCCGCACCATCCGCATCCCCGTGCACATGGTGGAGACCATCAACAAGCTCGTGCGCGTGAGCCGGCGGCTCGTGCAGGAGTACGGTCGCGAGCCCACAAGCGAGGAGATCGCGCGGGGCATGTTCGAGAGCTCCAAGCAGGACTCCGCCCACCAGTTCTCGCCCGAGCGCATCCGCGAGATCCAGAAGGTCTCGCAGGAGCCCGTCTCGCTGGAGACGCCCATCGGCGAGGAAGAGGACAGCCACCTCGGCGACTTCATCCAGGACGAGCGCGCGCTGGCCCCGGCCGACGCCGCCAGCCAGCAGCTGCTGCGCGAGCAGGTTGAGGACGTGCTGGCCACGCTCACCAGCCGCGAGCGGCGTGTGCTCCAGCTCCGCTTCGGGCTGGAGGACGGCCGCAGCCGAACGCTGGAGGAAGTCGGGCGGGAGTTCAGCGTGACGCGCGAGCGCATCCGCCAGATCGAGGCGAAGGCGCTGCGCAAGCTGCGGCACCCAAGCCGCAGCCGCAAGCTGAAGGACTACCTCGACTAGGGCTTCGCCCCGCCACGATCACGCCGACGCCGCCTCCCGCCAGAGGCGGCGTCCTGCCGCCAGCCACAGCATCGGGCCGACCGAGTCGACGAGCAGCCAGATGACCGGCTGGGCCTGCGCGGGGTCGCCGAACACCTGCATCAGCCAGGACCAGGCAAGCAGGATCGCGTGCACGCCACCGATGTAGAAGAGGCCGTTCACCTCGACGTAGGCCCGCCAGTTGTTGGCCTCTGGAAGCGCCGCGTCGTGGCGGCGCTTCCAGAGGTATGCGGAGGTGAGCACGAGAAGCGAGCCCGCCACCATGAATGGGTCGAAGGCTTCCCAGTAGGTGAAGTCCGGATCGTGGTCGGGCTGGTAGAAGGGCGTGATGATCAGGTGGATGACCGTCGCCGCCGCCAGCAAGAGCAGGTAGAGCGCGACGACGCGTCTCACAACAGCCAGGTTGCCACTACTCATGCGGTGCGACGTCCCCAGGCAGCATCCGGCTCACGCCAGAGCTGGAGCGCGACCTCGACGGCGAGGATAGCCATCCCGATGTCGATGACCACCCAGAGGAAGGCGACGGGGTCGGAATCGCCGCCCCAACTGTCCGCAAACCAGTTGCTGAGGAACCCCAGCAAGAGCGCCAAGGCAATGTGGAAACGCCCGTTGGCCACGAACTTGTCCCACGAGTCAGCGCCCGCGGCGAGAGCGCGCGTTCCCGCGAAGGTGACCAGCACGAGGAGGATGGCGGCGACCGCCATGAACCAGTTGAGCACCTCCCACACGTCGCCGGCGTGGTCCGGGTTCCCCTGGCCCACATAGAGCGGGTAGATGACGAAGTAGGCCCCGACGGCCAAGCCGACGAGCAGCAGGTAGACGGCGATGAGTCGATGCAGGACGGCCACTTGGTTCCTCCTTGGCTTGAGTCCTAGGTCTTCGCTTCTCGCCAGAGACGGAGTCCAAGGACCACGAACAAGATGGGCAGAGCGGTGTCGATGACGTGCCAGATGGTGAAGTCGGCGCCGGAGCCCCACTCGCCGGCAAACCAGTTGGGTGCGAAGGCGAGTGCGAGCGCAACAACGGCGTAGAAGAGGCCGTTCACCTCGACGTACTCGCGCCAGGAGGTCTCCTCACCGGAAGCAGCGTCGAATTCGCGCTTGCGGAGGAAGGTTCCCAGCAGCGCCAGCAGCAAACCCGCAGCCATGAACCAGTCGAGAATCCGCCAGACGACGAGATCGCTGTCGTGGTCCTCGTAGAAGGGGAAGATGATGAACTGGACGGCCACCGCGAGGCCGGCCAGGAGCAGGTAGACCGAGACGAGTTGTTTGAGCGCTCCAGGCATCTTTACCTCCCTCGCCGGAACCGTACCACGGGCCTTCAGTCAGCACGCTTACGGCATCGGGCGCTACCCTGACGCTGCGCGGCTTCCCCACGAATGGGGGCGCCGAACTGGAGACGGCATGCCCGAACACCCGGAACTCACCGACAGCGAGACCGTGTTCGCCGGGCGGCTCTTCGACCTGAGGCTCGACACGCTCCGGGCCCCGGAGGGGCACACGTTCCAGCGCGAGATGGTGTACCACGGGGGCGCCGTCTGCATGATTCCGGTCGACGGCGAGGGTCGCTTGCTGCTGGTCGAGCAGTACCGGCACGGGGCGCGCACGCGGCTGCTCGAAATACCCGCCGGGACGCTGGAGCCGGGCGAGGACCCGTCGGAGACGGCGGCACGGGAGCTGCGCGAGGAAGTAGGGATGCGGGCGAGCCGTGTGGAATCGCTGGGCGGGTTCTGGATTGCACCCAGCTACGCAACGGAGTACCTCCACCTGTTCCTCTGCACCGACCTCACCCCGGACCCCCTCCCGGGGGACGAGGACGAGGACATCGAGGTCGTGCCGCTCACGCGGGACGAGGCGCTGGCGGCGGTCGACAGCGGCCGCATCATCGACGCGAAGTCGATAGCCGGCATCCTCCGATGGGATCGGCTTCCGGAGGCCTGAGGACGGCAGTCTAGGACTGCAGGTACAGCCCGATGATGAGCCCCACGGTAGTCACCCAGGCGCCACCGCCCACGACGAGGAGCGTATTCAGGCGGTTGTTGATCTCGGAGCGAAAGTTCCTCTGCTCGCCAGTCATCTCAGTGCGAAGGGCGCCGTTGTGCTCGCTCATCTCAGTGCGAAGGGCACTGTTCTGCTCGCTCATCTCAGTGCGAAGGGCACTGTTCTGCTCGCTCATCTCAGTGCGAAGGGCGTTGCCCTGCTCGCTCATCTCGGCGCGAAGGCCGTTGCCCTGCTCGCTCATCGCCTGGCGAAGGGCGTTGCCCTGCTCGCTCATCGCCTGGCGCAGGGCGTTGCCCTGCTCGCTCATCGCCTGGCGCAGGGCGGCAATTTCAGCCCGCAGCCCGGCAACAGCCTGCATCAGGTCGCCCAGCCGCCTGTCGACCTGCTCGTAGGCTCCTTCAAGCCTGCTGATTCGTTCTTCCGTCATCACCATTGCCTGCCACAATAGTAGCACAGCGGGAGCGGCAAGGGAGAGTCCGGCAGGCGACCGCTAGCCGCCCACCTCACGCCAGTAACGCTCGATTGCCTCGATGTGGGCGCGCGGCCCTTCCAGGCCGGCGTTCATGGTGCGCATCGAGACGTAGTCGGCGCCAGCTTCGCGCCAGCGCTCCACTTCGGCGGCCCAGTTCTCGGGGGCGTCGCCGTAGTTCACCATGGCCTCGATACCGAATTCGGCGGGATCGCGACCCTCCCGCTCGAGGTAGCCGCGAATGGTGTCGAGGGCCTTGGCCGAGTCGGTGGAGCCGCCGCCGAAGATGAAGCCGTCGCCGATGCGAGCGGCGCGCTCAAAGGCGGGGTCGCTGAAGCCGCCAAACCAGATGGGGATGCGGCGTCCGGGCAGCGGGTTGAGCCCGGCGCGGTCGATGCGGTGCCAGCCGCCGTCGAAGTCGACGATAGGCTCCTCCCAGAGCTGGCGGAGCACCTCAACCTGCTCCTCCTGGCGCTTGCCACGGTTGCCGAACTTCTCGTTCAGCGAGTCGTACTCGACGTAGTTCCAGCCGGTGCCGATGCCAAGCCGGAGCCTCCCGCCCGAGAGGATGTCGACCTCGGCGGCCTGCTTCGCGACGAGCACGGTCTGGCGCTGCGGCAGGATGATGACTCCCGTCACGAGCTCCACGCGCTCGGTGATGCCGGCGAGGTAGCCGAAGAGCACGAAAGGCTCGTGGAAGGCGGACTCGTGCGTGTAGGGCCCCCAGAGCTTCGGCTCGCGGTCAGGCAGGGCGCCGATCACGTGGTCGTAAGCGAGGATGTGGGAGTAGCCAAGCCCCTCGGCTGTCTGGGCGAAGTCACGGATGACGGATAGGTCCGAGCCGATCTCCGTCTGGGGGAAGATGACGCCGATCTGCATGCAAGACTCCCTCTTTCGTGGCAGTGGCATGAGTCTACGCGAGCCTTGCAGGCGTGGTCTGGAAGCTACTCGACCAATCCGGGGAGTGCCGGGTGGCGAGCGGGCCTACTCGTGGTCGGCCCCTTCACCGTCCGTGTCCGCGCGGTCGGCATCATGGCCGCCGCCTTCGTCCATCTCCTCGTCCCCGCTCTCGTGGTCCATGGACCCGCCATCGCCGCCGAACTCCAGGACGTGGACGGTGACGGTCATGCGGCCGGCCCGCTCGAACTCCAGGACGACCTCGAATGTCGAGCCGATCTCGGGATTCTCCTCGACGCCCAGCAGCATGACGTGGTAGCCGCCTGGCTGGAGGCTGACATGGCCGCCCGGGTCGATGGCGATACCGTCTTCGACCTCGCGCATCGTCGCGCTTGAACCCTCGGCCACTACTTCGTGGATCTGCGTGTCGTCGGCGATCTCCGCGGAGGCAGCAAGAAGCACATCGCCAGCGCCTGTACTGCGGAGGTCGAAGTAGACGGCGCCGAGGTCGGTGGTGGTGAATTGCGCGCGGGCGTTGCTGACCTCGATCGAGCCACTACCGCCGTCGTCGTCGTCGTTATCGCAGGCGACGAGCAGGGCAACGGCCAGAACGGTGAGTGCAGCAGCAAGAAACCGCCACCCACTGTTTCGACGGGTGAGGAGGCGTCCTCCTCCGGTCATGAAGGTTCTTTCCACCCATCCTCGGCGAGCAGGGGCAGGTCGTGGGCCATGAGTTCGCGCAGCCCTCCGCCCACCAGGAAGGGGTACACGATGTGGCCGAGGTTGTCGGGGGTGTAGGCGATCAGGTAGGTGGCGTGGTTGACGGCGTATCGCCCATCGCCGAGGTCCTGCTTCACGATCTGCGGCATCCCGAGCGACCCGAGCAGCGAAGAGAGCGTCTCGGGTTCGATGGTGAGTCCGATGAAGCTGCTGTCGAAGAGGTCGAGCCAGCGGCGGATGGCGGCGTCATCGTCGCGCTCGGGGTCGGTCGTGATGAAGACCACACGGATGCGCTCGACGAGCTCGGGGTCCATCGCCTCGAGGACCTTGGCGAGGTCGAGCAGGTGCGTGGGGCAGATGTCGGGGCAGTGGGTGTAACCGAGGTAGAGGAGGGTGAGGTAGCCCTCGGTCTCGGCACGGATGTCGAAGGGCTCGCCAGTCGTGTCGGTCAGCACGAGGTCGGGCTTGGGGAGAGGCGGGGTGACGCGTGCGCCGCGATAGAGAACCTCGGGAGCGTCCCCGGAGTCCTGCTCCGGCTCTTCACCCCCGTCACTCTCAACGGCCCTGGGAGGGCCCTCGACCTCGAAGGGGAGCTTGTCGCCACCGTCGCCGCCCCTACAGGACACAAGCGCGACGGTCAGCAGGGCCGCAATGCCGAGGGTCAGAAGTCGCCCTGGTGTCATCTCCTGGCGCTCCCGCCGGGGTCGAACGGGCGCCACTCCTCGCTCGTGTCGGCGGCATTGAGGCGGCGGCCGACTCGCTCTTCGTGCGAGGCCCACTGCCAGGCGACGAAGAGGAGCGCGATCAGCCCGATCGCCTCGCCGCCGATGAACATGATCGCGCCCGCGATCTGCTGATCGAGGAGGGCATCAGGCCCCCAGGCGCGGGGAACCGCCGCGAGTTGGTCGTAGATGACGTTGTCAGGCTCGTGGAAAAGCAGTCCGAGGAAGGCGTGGATGGGCACGAGCGCGAGGAGGTAGACAAGCCGGACTGGGTAGGAGAGGTTCCAGCGCGTGGGATTCCCACCAACAACGGGCCACCAGTAGTGCAACCCCGCGAAGAGGAAGATGGCGTAGCCGACGAAGTGCAGCGGCGTGTTCCCCAGGCTCTCATCGAAGGCAGGCGTGACGTACCAGAGCAGGGGTACGGCGGCGAAGAGGGACAGACCCACGAGCGGGTGCGTGAAGGCGCGAAAGGGGCCGGAGTGGAGCACGGGGTAGATGACGCGGCGGCGGCGCTCCTTGCCGCCGGCGATGAGCCAGAGCGTCATGGGAGCGCCAGCGAGGATGAGGGGCGGCGCGATCGTGATGAGGATGAAGTGCTGCACCATGTGGAGGCTCAGGAAGGTGCCGTCGTAGGCGGCGATGGGGCCGAAGACGGTGAACAACACAAGGGCGAGGCCGCCGAGGAAGGCCGCGACCCGCCGGATCGACACCAGCGTGCGCGCGTGGGAGGCCTGGGCTCGCTGGCGCGTGCGCAGGTACCAGGCCGCCGCGAGGGCGATGAGGAAGATGGGAATCGGTTCGATGGCGAAGGTGAAGAGCGCCTCGGGGAACTCGGGCGGGGGCACCGCTGCCCAGGTGCAGACCCAGATCCAGCCCGCCCCTCCGCCATCACCAGAACGAAGGGCGACGGTTGCAACGATGCTCGCCACGAGCCCGCCAACGACCGCCGGGAAGAACACGCGATTCGACGAGTAGAGCGATGGGAGAGCCGTCGTCTTCATGGTTCCGATCACCAACCGGCTCCTCTGTTGCCAGCGTACTCCTTTGTGATTCCTCTCACAATTGCGGCTGCCAGAACCTCAGGGACCGGGGCTGTCCGCGACGACACCGGCGGCCAGGAGCGCCTCGTACTCGCTCCCACTGTAGCCGAGCAGGTCGCACAGAACCGCCTCGTTGTGCTGCCCGAGGGTAGGCGCGCCCGCGAATCGCTCGACCGGCGTCTCCGAAAGGCGGATGGGGAAGCCCGGGAACTCGCGGCGGCCGGCATCGGGGTGGTCGATGGGCACGATCATGTTTCGCTCGCGCAGGTGGGGGTCCGCGACCATCTCCAGATTGGAGAGGACGGGCCCGGCGGCGATGCCCGCCTCCTGCAGGATGGCGGCCACCTCGTGCGCGTCGTGCGAACGCGTCCAGGCCGCGATCTCGGCATCGATGGCGGCGTGCCGGCGGTGGCGTTCGGCCACCTCTCGGAGCGCGGTATCGGCGAGCACCGGAGCGCCGAGGAGGGCAGCGAGCGCCTCCCAGGCACGGTCGGACTGCACCGTGATCGCGACCCAGGCGTCGTCGCCCCAGCAGGGGTAGGCGCCCTGCGGCGCGCACACGGGCGAGCGGTTGCCTCGCCTCGCAGGGGGCTCGCCGCGTGCGGAGGCGGCAACCAGGAACTCGCCGCCGATGGACAGATACGACTCAAGCTGCGAGAGATTCACGTAGACGGCCTTACCCGTGTGGTCGCGCTCGCGGAGGGCGTCGAGGATCGCGAAGGCGCCCGTGAGGCCGCCGATGCCGTCGGGGAAGGCGGCGCCCTGCTTCACCGGACCACCGTCCTCGTAGCCGGTCGTGGCGGCAAGACCGGAGTGACCCTCAAGGATGGGCCCCCACGAGCCACGCTCCCGGTACGGTCCGGTCGCGCCGTAGCCCGACATGGAGACGCGCACGATGCGGGGGTTGATGGCGGTGACGGCCTCGAAGTCGAAGCCCAGCCGGTCGAGGGCACGGGGGCGGTAGTTGTCCAGGAGCACGTCGGCTTCGGCGAGCAGCCGCCGGAAGACCTCTCGCCCGGCCTCGTCTTTCAGGTCGAGGCAGAGGGAGC
Source organism: Tepidiformaceae bacterium (assembly GCA_965262975.1). Lineage (GTDB taxonomy): Bacteria > Chloroflexota > Dehalococcoidia > Tepidiformales > Tepidiformaceae > UBA2991. The sequence continues at coordinate 910,225 of OZ253575.1, forward strand.
GCTTGTTGCGCTGGAACTTGTTGAACGGACCGTTTCGGTTCCAGGGACGCTCGCCGGGGTCGGCGTCGGGGAAGATTCCGCCGCGGAAGGCGGGCGGGGGGAGTTCTCCCCAGCGCCAGCCTTCGGGGGCGCGCGGGGGCACAGCGCCGGGCGTGAGGCTTGTGCCGCGCGAGTCGCGGTGCTCGACGCGCACAACGTCGGCGCCGAGATCGGCGCAGAAGCGAGCGGCGAGCGGTCCCGCCCAGGCGATCGAGAGCTCGACGACGCGGACCCCCTCCAGGGGCAGCGCCGGCGGGTGTGCAGCCACAGATGCAGGCACGGGTGAGGCGGCCGCGCCAAGCTCAGCGAGCACGTTGGACGTGTCTTCCCCAAGATCGGGAGCGCGCGGGCGGCGCTTCGGGGGGACCGGACCGCGCACGGGCAAGGAGGGCGCCACCACGCCCTCGCCGAGATGCGGCAGCGGCTGCCAGAAGCGGCGGGCGGCAAGCTGCTCGTCGTCCTGGACGCTGAGAACGTCGAGCACGGGGCTGGTGGGGACGTTGTGGTCCTGCAGCAGCTCGACGATGTCCCGCTGTGAGCGCTCCAGCAGCCATGGCAGGATGAGGGCGTCCAGTTCGTCTGCGCGATCGAAGCGGTCGCCGCCGGTTGCGAAGCGCTCGTCGGCGAGGAGTTCGGGCATGCCCAGGGCGAGGCAGAACCCCTCCCACTGGGCAGGACTCGAAACCGCGATGGCGACGGCGCCATCCTTGCAGGGGAGGATGCCGAGGGGGTGGAACGACTCGGCGTGACGGTTGCCCGAGCGGCGCTTCCGTACGCCCTGGTGGGTCGCGAGGATGACCGTCCACTGGTGCAGGGCCGTCATCGCATCCATGGCGGCGACATCGGCGAGTTGGCCGCGGCCGGTGCGCTCAGCCGTACGAAGCGCCGCCATCGCGCCGACCGCCGCGGTCAGGCCGTTCACATAGGCGCACCAGGGGCCGCCGCCTTGCAGGGGCTCGCGGTCGGGGTCGCCGGTGATGGCGGCGTACCCGCTCATCGCCCAATCGACAAGGGCCGAGGAGCGTCGTCCGGCGTAGGGACCAGCAAGCCCGAAGGGGCCGCAGGCGACGGCGACGAGCCGGGGGTTCAGGCGGCGGAAGCGCTCAGCGCGGGCCGCGACCAGCTCCGGCCCCTCGCCCGCCTCGACATCAACCTCGTCGATGACGACGTCGGCGGTCGCGACCAGGCGGTCGAGGTCGGCATGGGCGAGGACCGCCGAGCGCTGGTACATCCCGAGGTACTCGAAGAGCGCCGAGCGTCCGTCGGGGAGGTGGGGGTGAGAGTCTCGGAGGGGGCTCCCACCCTCGGGCTCGCAGTGGACGACATCGGCGCCCGCGCCGGCGAGGAGGCGTCCACACCAGGCGGAGGCGATGCCCCCTCCAAGTTCGACTACGGTGATGCCGTCAGCCACGTTGCTCGATCGTCAGGGGCGAACGGGGCCCTTGGGCCCGAGGTTGCGGCCCAGGGTCTCCTGCGCGCCCGCGATGAATCGGCAGACGATGGAGCGCGTTTCGCGCGGGTCGATGATGTCGAGGATCTCGAACGCCTCGGCCACTTTGAAGGGGGAGCGGCCCCGCAGCAGGCGCTCCTCGATCTCGGCGCGGCGGGAATCGGGGTCGGGGGCGTTCTCGATCTCGCGGCGGTAGGCAGCGGCCACGCCTCCCTCGATGGGGATCGAGCCCCATTCACCGGAGGGCCAGCCGAAGCGCATCTTGAGCGCATCGGGGCCGCCGAGGCAGGCGGCGGCATCGCCGGCCATGCCGTACGACTTCCGCACCTGGATGGCGATCGAGGGAATGGTCGCGCTCGCACCGGCCACGACGGCTCGCATCCCCGCCCGCATCACGCCCTCGCGCTCGGAACGGGAGCCGATCATGAAGCCGGGCACGTCGACAAAGAGGACGACCGGGATGCTGAAGGTGTTGCAGAGATCGACGAAGTGCGTTTGCTTGTCGGCAGAGTCCGCCGTCATGGCGCCCGCGTAGACCTTCGGGTCGTTCGCGATGATGCCGACGGGGTAGCCGTCGAAGCGGGCGAAGGCGGTGATGAGGCTGCGCCCAAACGAGCGGCGCATCTCGAAGAGTTCGCCGTTGTCGACGACGAGACGGATAAGCTCGCGCATGTCGTACCAGCGCGTGCGGTCCTGGGGAACGATGGAGAGGAGGGATTCCTCGCGGCGGTCGGCGGGGTCGCCGCTGGGGACGCGGGGCGGCATCTCCCAGACATTGCGGGGCATGTAGCTGAGGAAATCGCGTATCTGGCGGAAGGCGTCCTCCTCGCTCTCGGCCTCGTTGTCGACCACACCGCTGGTGCGGACGTGCACATCGACGCCGCCGAGCTCCTCCTTCGTGAGGTCCTCGCCGATCGCGCGCTTCACGACGGGCGGCCCCGCCGCGAAGACCTGACCCTGCCCCTTCACCATCACGCTGAAGTGCGAGAGCACGGCCCTCCCCGCCACGTGCCCGGCGGATGGCCCGACGATGGCGGAGCAGACAGGCACCTTCGAGAGCAGCTCGGCGTCGCGTGCCCACTGGTTGCCGTCGGGGAGGTGCATGCGGCCGGAGTCGTCGTAGCTGCGGGCAGAGGCGCCGGCGCCGTCGGCGAACTGGATGAGGGGGATGCGCCGCTGGAGCGCAGCGGGCTGCAGCCACCGTCCCGGCCCCTTGCCCCCACCACCGGAGCCACCCCGTACCGTGAAGTCCTCACCGCCGACGCACACCTCGCGGCCATCGACGGTCCCAAGGCCGAGGACGTAGCCGGCAGGCGTGAAGTCGGTCAGGCGACCATCGGCGTCGTACTCGCCCGTCCCGGCCATGCCGCCGATCTCGAAGAAGGAGCCGCTATCGAGGAAGCCCTCGATGCGCTCGCGGATGGTGAGTTTGCCCTGCGCACGCTGGCGCTGGACGCGCTCCTCGCCGCCCATCCTGGCGGCGAACTCACGCCGCCGCTCGATCTCCTCGACCGCATCGGTCCAGGACGCGGCGGCTTCCTTGCGGGACTCGGCGTCGGTAGCCATCATCACCTCCCCGAACGGAGATTTCCGGGTGCTCGACCCTCGCGCAGTGTACGCCGCATGCCGGTGGCGGCATCGCCCGGCGGCGGCGTACGTGGTAGAACCCTCCGGGCGGCACAACGGCTGCGGAGAGCGGACATGGACATCAACGGATTGAGCGCGATCGTGACGGGCGGAGGCTCGGGACTGGGTGAGGCGACCGCACGCGAACTCGCCGCGCGGGGCGCGAAGATCGCGATCCTCGATCTGGGTCGCTCGAACGGCGCGGACATCGCCGCCGACCTCGGCGGGGTCTTCGTCGAGGCCGACGTGACCAGCGACGAGCAGGTCACGCAGGCGGTAGCGGACGCCTCGGCGGCGCACGGCGGCGTGCATCTGCTTATCAACTGCGCCGGCATCGCCACGGCCGATCGCACGGTGGGGCGGGAGGGGCCCGCGAACCTGGAGCTCTTCACACGCACGGTGACCATCAACCTCATCGGCACGTTTAACGCGATCCGCGTAGCGGCGACCGAGATGGTCAAGAACGACCCGAACGAGGACGGCGAGCGGGGCGTGATTATCAACACGGCCTCAGTGGCGGCGTTCGAGGGGCAGATCGGGCAGGCGGCCTATTCGGCTTCGAAAGGCGGCGTCGTGGGGATGACCCTGCCGATCGCGCGCGACCTCTCGCGCAACGGCGTACGCAACAACACGATCGCCCCCGGCCTCTTCCTGACGCCAATGCTGCTGGGACTACCTGAAGAAGCGCGCGAGGCGCTCGGCAACGTGACGCCGTTTCCCGCCCGCCTCGGCAAGCCGGAGGAGTATGCGCAGCTCGTCTGCTCGATCATCGAGAACCCGATGATCAACGGCGAGACCATCCGCCTCGACGGCGCGCTGCGGCTTCAGCCGCGGTAGGGCTGGGGGATAACGGCAAGACCCGAGACCCTGGCAACTCGGGTTGCCCGGGCTCACAAGGCGAAGCGTATCCTTACGCGCGGGGCGGCCCAGGCCGCCCTCGTTCGCACGATGACCACCGCAGACGTGTGGCGTCCCCACCCGGAGCAGCGCGATGAGCAGCGACCTCGGCTACGAACTGGACCGGCTGGCGATCATGGATCTGCTGATTCGCTACGGCACGTCGGTCGACAGCCACAACTTCGAGGGGATCCGCTCGTGCCTGGCCGATGACCTCGTGTTCGTCGGGTTCGCGACGCCCGAGGCGCGGCACGGGGGCGACGCCTACACGGACCTCATCCGTGAGCTGCTCCTGCCCTTCGGGGCGACGCAGCACCTGTTGGGCAACCAGGTGGTTCGTATCGACGGAGACCGGGCGTACGTGGAGACGGACGTCCAGGCGACCCCACTTCATGGTCGACGACCTCGACAGGATCACGACGCTCTGGGCCACCTACGTGGACGAGATGGAGCGGGTCGGAGAGGGCCACGAATGGACGATCACGCACCGGGAGCTCCGGCGTCGGGGCACCCAGCGCACAACGAACGCCGCCTGAGGAGAGAGCCATGCTGATCAAGGCCGACGAGTACCCCTTCCACCAGACCGCGGAGTCATTCGCGGCGGTCCACACGTCCGACAAGCACTGGAACGACGGGCACTACATCTGCCTGTGCGACATGGACGGCGACGTCTCGCTGGTCTCGACGCTACGGCTCTACCAGAACACCAACGTGCTCGACGGGTTCGTCTGCATCCGGCACGAGGGGATGCAGCACAACATCCGCGTCTCGCGGCAGCTACGGCCCGACTTCGAGTACCGCGTGGGGCCGCTCCGCATCGAGCTGCTGGAGCCGATGAAATCGATCCGGCTGGTGCTGGAACCGAACGAATTCGGGATCGCCTGCGACATTGTCTGCCACACCGTGGGGCGGCCGTACCACGGCCCGCTGAGCACCAACCGCCTCGACGGCTGGCTGCTGATGGAGCGGATGACGTACGAGGTGGCGGGACGCGCGGAGGGCTGGATCGAGGTTGCGGGGAAGCGCTTCGAACTGACGCCGGAGCGGTCGGGGGTGTTCCGCAACCACTCGTGGGGGATCCTGCGGGGCCGGGGGGGACCGCCCATGCATGCCTCGCCGGCGCCCGTGGTGCGGCGTCCGACAGGGCTGCGGAACTGGGTGCTCTACACGATGCCCGACCACGCCGGCTTCTACGAGTTCATCGAGGACGCCGACGGCAAGCAGTGGTCGGGGGCGATCGCGAACGTGGACGGCTCGTGGAACGAGATGACGGGCGAAATCCTGCACGCCGATCGCGAAGTGCTGGTCACGGACGTTACGCACGACCTCACGTTCTACGAGGGCAGCAGCCGCATCAGCGGCGGCAGCGTGGCCATCACCGACGACGAGGGCATCAAGCGCGAGTTCGAGATCGAGGACATGGGCTGGATCTACTGCCAGGGCGGGGGCTACTTCGGCGGGTTCAACGACCGGCTGGGGCAGGGCGCCTACCGCGGCGAGTACCACGAAGAGGGCGAGATCTGGGATTGCACGCACCCGGTCAAGATCATCGACAGCGACGGGAACGAGGTTGAGTTCCCGTCGGTGCTGGCGGAGAGCTTCGTGCTGCTGAAGAGTGGCGACCAGGTGGGCTCGGCCCACTTCGAGTGCGCCGCCTTCGGTCCCTACCCGCGCTACGGCCTGACGGGGAAGGGCGGAGGCTAGGCGGAGGCCTTCTGGTCGACACGGAAGGCGAGTGTCGCGACCTCCTCGCCATCGATGGAGGCGTGGACTTCGTACTCGCCCGCGTGCTCGAACTTGAGCGGGAGATTGACGGCGATCGGGTTCGGCTGGGAGATGCCCTGGGGCATCCCGGCGCGACGACCCACCTCGAAGCGGGCCTCGATCTTGGCGAGCTCGGCCTGGCCTTCCTCACGGATGATGCGCATCTCGAGGGTGTGGGGCATGTTCGTCTCGTGCCACTCGACGCGCGGCGAGACGGCGACGCCGATGCTACGGGTTATGGGGAGCGGCTCGTAGGCGTTGATGGCGCTCCAGCCGCCGCCCTGCAGGTAGATCTTGCCGTTGATGACCTCAGCCCAGTCGGCGAGGATGAGGTAGTCGATCTTCAAGTTGTAGCTCCTCTGTATTACGGAACGTAAGACGAGTATACTACGGCCAGCAGGGGTAACGCTTGCAGATCGAGGCCTTCGAGTGGGACGAGAACAACGAAACCAAGATCGCCCCGTCGCATCGACCCTGCTGAGATCGACGAGATGCTGGAGAACGCGCATACCCTCATCCGCAACAAGACCAGGAGAGCCGGCACGTATCGCTTGATCGGCCGCAGCCTTGGCGGAAGGGGCATCACTGTTGTGCTGGCACCGACAGGCCAACCGAAGATATGGCGACCGGTGTCGGCCTGTTGAGCGACAGCGAGGAACAAGCTCACGCAAAGAGAGCAGGTATCTGATGAATACGAAGCACGACGACTGGGACTACGAGAACGCTGAAGTAAAGCCCGGTCGCAATGGACCGTCGGCGGTTTACTCCGTTCGCTTCCCCAAAGCAGAGATAGCCGCCATCAGAGCTGCAGCGAAGGTCGCCGGAGTGTCCACGTCGGAGTTCATCCGCGAGGCTGCGCGGGAGAGAGCTGAAGGGAATGTGCCGGTGTCACACGAACCACAAGTCGAGACCAGCATATTCACGCTTCGCGTGGGGCCCACCGAGATTTCGGGCGAGAACCTCTCTCACGCGGAGTCGCTTCCGGGCTAGGTGCTCCGGCCCCTCACAGTACCCTGGTGCCCTCCGACGCGGAGCCCTGCCCCCGCCTGTAGGATTGGCCGGCGATGACGACGTACCGGCCGCCACGGATGAAATTCGGCATCTTCATGGGGCCGTTCCACCGGCTCGAGGAGAACCCCACGATCGCGTTCGATCGCGACCTGGAGCTGCTGGAGCAGATCGAGCGCTTCGACTTCGACGAGGCCTGGATCGGGGAGCACCACACCGCGGGGTGGGAGACGATCGCCTCGCCAGAGCTGTTCATCGTGGCGGCGGCGCAGCGGACGAAGCGGCTGAAACTGGCCTCGGGCGTGCTCAGCCTGCCGTACCACCACCCCCTGATCGTCGCCGACCGCTTCGTGCAACTCGACCACATGACGCGGGGGCGCGTGATCCTCGGGGTAGGGCCGGGAGGCCTGAGTTCCGACGCCGTCATGCTGGGCATCGACCCACTCGACCAGCGGCGGATGATGAACGAGGCGCTCGACGTGATCATGCGGCTCTTCCGTGGCGAGACCGTGACGATCGAGACGGACTGGTTCCGGCTGCACGAGGCGCGGCTCCAGATCGCGCCCTACACGTACCCGCATCCGCCCCTGGCGGTGGCGGCGGCGGGGTCGCCGGCGGGGGCACAGGCGGCGGGTCGGCACGGCATCGACATGATCTCGTTCGGGGGCCTCAGCGACGCCAGCGGGGAGACGCTTTCGCGCATCTACGGGTGGTACGAGGAGGCGGCCCGGGAGGCCGGTCAGACGGTCTCGCGCGATCAGTGGCGGCTGGGCCTGCCCTTCCACCTGGCGGAAACGCGCGAGCGGGCCATCGAGGAGGCGAGGGCCGGCTACGAGCACGAGCTGGTGCACTACTACGGCGAGGTCCTCGGCTCGGGCGTGGAGCCGGAAGCCGCGACGCTGGAGGCGGGCATTGAGCAGGGGGGCATCCTCGTCGGAACGCCGGACGACGCGGTCGCAGCCATCGAGCGGCTGCTGGCGACGACGGGCGGCTTTGGCGGGTTCCTCTCAAGGGCGCACGAGTGGACAACGTGGGAACAGACCGTCCACAGCTACGAGCTGTTCTCGCGCTACGTGATCCCGCACTTCCGGGGGCAGCTTGCGTCGAAGAAGGCGAGCCGCGAATGGGTGGCGTCGACGCCCGACGCGAAGATAAGTCGCGCGGCCGTGCGGAAGGCATTCGACGATGCGGGGATCAAGCCGCCAACTCCGGAGGAGCAGGCGGCGGCGCGGCGACGCTAGGTCGGAATCTCGCCCTTGTCGGTGAGGCCCTGGGCGAGGGAGTCGCGCTTGGCGCGGGCGTGGGCACGGGCGGCGGACGACTCGGGCGCCTGAGGGGTGAGGCTGCGGGCGGCGACGAGCGGGGGCCACTGGTGGTAGGCGATGCCCTCGCTGGCGTACTCGTAGCACCACTCCGCGACGGTCGCGCTGCCGGGGGAGAGGTCGCCCTCGGTCATGAGGATGGCGTAGACGGCGGCCTCGCGTGCGGCGGCGCGATCGCCTTCGCCGAGGAAGCGGGCGAGCTGGTCGAGGGTGGCCTCGGTCTCGGCGTCGAACTCGAGAGGCATCAGCGGACCAGCATAGCGCGGTCGACCTGCAAAGCAGCTACAGCGCCTTGAGGTCGGACAGCACCTTATCGAGGCGCTCCGTGAGCACGTCGATGTGCTTCGCCGCGTCGGCAGGCTCCACATACCATGCGACCACCCCCTGACTGGAAGCATCCCGCGTGTAGGGGTCATCCTCGAACTGTCTCGCGTACTGGAGCAAGGCTTCACGAAGAGCCACCGGGGGCGGGGGATCGTAGTCGAGAATCCCGGCACCGAACGTGAAGTGCTTCGTCCGCATCCAGCCGACTTCGGACGGGAACAACCAGGCTACGGTGACGGGCTGGCCCCAGAGCCGGCACTGGACGCGAATGCTCGTGCCGAGCGATCCGGGCTCGAAACTCGCGCCGGCAGCGCGCGAGCGGTCGATGAGTTGGCGCGCCGCATCACGCACTTCACCCTCGGCGAACCCTTCGATGATCTGTTCGAGCGTCAACCTGCTTCCCATGCCGCTGGACAGAAGCTTGCGTGAGCGCCCGATGACGCGCGGGACGATCGCACGCGTGCCTTGGGCCTGAAACTGCTTTAGCTCCACGGCCAGCACCTCGATACGACCCATGTGGCGGTTCAGGAATTCGACGATGCTAGCCAGAACGTCGGGGATGTGATCGGCGACGAACAGCAGCCGGAGGTTCTCGTCGCGCAGATTCGTGGAAACGCGCATCCAGAATGCCTCGTATGCACCTGCACCGTCAGCCATCCCACTTCCAACGCCGAGCCGTGCAGCGAGTTGCTCCCGTGCAGCTGACTCACTCCCTGCCTCTGATTCAAAGCGCTTGCGGACGCCCTCGGCACTCCAAGAGTCGGCAGCATGCGCAGCGTAGTCCAGCATCTGGCCTACAACTCGGCGGCGCACCTCGGAGTTGTCCCCACGCTTCACCTCAACAAGCGTTGGGCGGGCGTCCTGATCGAGAAAGAGGTGGTCGAGCGCCCAGCGCTCGCCAAGCTCGGCGCTGGGCGCAATCCCAATCTCGCGGCTGATAAGCAGCCAGCGGCGCGGCACGTCAGGGTCTATCTGCTCCCCTGCGAGCAGCTCGGGGTGGTCGGCGATCAGCGCTTGCAGGGCGTCCTCGTCCTTGTAACGCTCCTCGGCGAGCGGCTCGGTATCGCCGGACTCGCTCAGAATGTAGATGCGGTCACTCATCACTCCCCCTATTGCACGGAGTGGCGCGTCTCGGTCTCGCGCCAGCCGGGGGCGTCGACGATCGCCTCGAACTGGTGGAAGTCGACCATGTCGTCGCGGCGGGAGGCAGTGGTCTTCGTGTCGTGGAGAGCTCGGAAGGTCTCGCCGATTGCCTTCGCCGCGGAGAAGAGGCCGGAGAGCGGGTAGACGACCATGGTGAAGCCGATCTCCTGCAGCTCGGCGGCGGTGAGGAGGGGCGTCTTGCCGCCCTCGATCATGTTGGCGAAGAGGGGCGTGCCCTGCGGGAAGGCATCGGCGATGGCGCGCAACTCGTCGAGGGACTGCGGGGCCTCGACGAAGACGACGTCGGCGCCGGCCTCGTGGTAGAGCTTGCCTCGGCGGATGCCCTCGTCGAGGCCGAGGGGGCCGCGTGCGTCCGTGCGACCGATGATGACGAGGTCGCTGTCGGCACGGGCTTCGACGGCAGCGTGGAGCTTCGCGACCTGCTCCCCGGCGGGGATGACGCGCTTGTTCTCGAAGTGGCCGCACTTCTTCGGCCACTCCTGGTCCTCGAGGATGATGCCGGCGACGCCCGCCTCAACGCACTCGCGGACAGTGCGGATGACGTTCAGGGCGTTGCCGTAGCCGGTGTCCATGTCGGCGACGAGGGGCACGTCGATGGCGCGCACGATGTGGCGCACGCGCTCCATCGTCTCGGACATGGTGAGCAAGCCAATATCGGGGGCGCCGAGGGCGGAGGCCGAGAAACCGAAGCCCGTGGTGAAGAGCGCCTCGAAGCCGGCCTGCTCGGCGAGGCGCGCGGAGAGGGCGTCGTAGGCGCCGGGCAGGACGACGATCTCGGGGCGGTGGAGCATGGCGCGGAGGGTGGCGGCGTGGTCCATGGGGCCTCCCGGCTCTGGCGTGCGGGGACGATACCGCCCCGCGCGGAGGGCCGTCGAGATCACCGCAGCCGGACCAGTGGAGGTCCGGCTGCGGACTGCGCGTGGGGGAGAGGCGGGCTAGCGGTCGGGCCCCTCGAGGTAGCCGTCCAGCACCGTGTGCATGTGGCGGATGCGGCGCTCGCGGTAGTTGATGAGCAGGCCCTTGTAGGCACTTGAGTTCATGCCCTTCTGCACGCGCGGCAGGTTGTAGGAGTCCTGGTCCATCACGAGGCCGATGGAGATCTCGCCGTGCTTGAACTGCGTGTGGATGGGGCGCGGAGGCGGGTCGGCGCCCTCGGGCACGCGCACGTAGCCCTGCATGTCGAAGTACATCTTGTTCGGGTCCGTCGGATGGGGGCGCTGGCGGAAGAACCCGAAGCCGAGAGCCGTGATGTTGAAGGTGAGGTTGGGGAAGAGGTAGTAGTGGTAGTCGTCCGACATCTGGTCGTCGTTGAGGCCGGAGACGTCCATGCCCTGGGCCACGGCGGCGGCGCGGACGGCCTTCTGCATGGCGGGCCGGACAGCGCCCATGCCGCCCTCGAACGTGTCGGGGTCAATACCGGAGCCAGCCAGGAACTGCTTGAGCGGCTGCGTGACCTCCTCCTGGTTCGGGTAGCGCGGGCTCACCAGCCCGAAGGGAACGAGGTAGCGGTTGTGGCGCTCGTACAGATCGATCTGCACGTGGATGTCGTCAAGCGACTCCAGCAGCTGGGGATGGATGCCCTGGACGTGGTAGACCTCGTTGAAGGCGTCAACGGAGGCCTTCCAGTTCGTGTCCCACTCGATCGTCATGTCCTGGCCGATGGCGTAGTCCTCGAAGTGGTAGGGGGCGAGGTGCTCGGCGACGACGCCGAGGAACTCATCGAGGGACTCGGCGTCGGGGTTCATATTGAACCAGACGAAGCCACCCCACGTGTCGCAGGACACTTCGACGAGGGCCGTCTCCTGGGGAACGCCCTGGGTGAACGTGTCCTCGTCGGGGACGAACTTCTTGGAGCCATCGAGGTTGAACTCGAAGAAGTGGTAGGCGCACTGGAAGGACTCTGCGTGCCCCATGCCGGCATTGCGGATCTGGTTTCCGCGGTGGGGGCAGACGTTATAGAAGGCCCGCACCTTGTCCTCGGCCTCACGCACGATGAGGAAGGACTCGGAGCCCAGCTCGGTGGTGAAGTAGTCACCGATGTTGGGGATATCGGACTCGCGACCGGCCATGTTCCAGACCCTGGTCCACATGCGCTCCCACTCGAGCTCCAGGTATTCCTTCGAGGTGTAGCGCTCCTTGGGGATGAGCGCCGTGCCCATCAAAGGCTCGGTGGCCTTCTCCGAGGGGGTGATATAGCCGGTTTCGATGACCATGCAGTGGCTCTCCAGCGAGTGCGTGCAGCATTGGCGCCGCAACGCTCAGTGATACCGATAATGCTACGCGAGCAGGGGACGGGGCGCGAGTGGCGCGGGGCTCAGGAGTCCTCGCCGAGGAGGAAGGCGGTGATGCGCTCGGCGGCGATTGGGTCCTGCCAGAGGAAGCCGTGACCGCCCTCGAACTCTTCGTAGCGGGCAGAGGGTACCTGGGCGACGATGGCGCGGCTGTTCTCGGGCGGCGCGATGCCGTCGTAGGCGCCCGCGCAGACGAGGACGGGCATGGTGAGCGCGGGCAGACGGTCGTAGACGTCGAGGTGACTGCGCGCTTCGAGCTGGAGGCGGGCGCCGAGCTCGCGGCGGGGCTCGTCGACGCCGATCGTGGCCGTCGTGCGGCGCTGATCGAGCAGGGCTTCGAGCTCGTCGGCGTGCTCCTGCTCCCACTCGGGGGTGACGCGCGTGTCGCTGATGCGGATCTGGGTCCACGTGCGTGTCTCGGGCTCAAGCGACTGGAGCTCGTGCAGCGGATACGAGGGCTTGCCGGCGCCGCCGCTCGACGTGCAGTTCAACACGAGCTTCTCGACACGCTCGGGGAACGTGACCGCGCACTCCTGCGCGACCATGCCTCCGAAGGAGGTGCCCATGACCATGCAGCGGTCCCAGCCGACGGCGTCGAGGAGGGCGGCGGCGTCCTGGGCGTAGCCAGCCATGCTGTAGGGGCCGTCGGGGATGCTGGTCTGGCCGAGGCCACGCTGGTCGTAGGAGAGCGTGGTGAAGCGATCGGACAGGACGGAGGCGAGGTTGGGCTGGCGGCGGAGGTCGCCGCCAGTGCCACTTATGACGAGTACGCGGGGGCCTTCGCCCTCGATCTCGTAGTAGATGTCGATGTCGCCGGCACGCGCGAAGGGCATGGCGTCAGGCGCGCGCCGCAGCCCTGGCGCGCTTGCGCGCCCAGCCACGGTCCATGTAGGGGATGGCGTCGGGTGTCTTGCAGTTCGTCTCGCCGTGGTCGACCTCAACCCGACCGATACGCGCGGCGGCGGCGCGAGCGAGTGTGGCGAGACGTTCATCTCGCAGGCCAATGGCGATCAGGGCGTTATTCATCGCATGACGCACGCGGTTCTGGCTGCCGTGGATCGTACGCTCAATCGTCGCCAGGTACGCGACAAGCTCCGCATCGTCAACGCTCGCGGCCTTCATCGCAGCATGGGCCAGCATGTCCCAGCCACCCTGGGCCACCCACTCGTTCTCCGAGGCCATCCATCGCTTCATTCGCGGCAGGAAGCCAGGCGCTTTGGCGCCAACCTCAGCGACGAGCACATCCACGAGCATGTAGTAGCGGACCTCCCCAATCCAGGCATCAAGCGTCTCTTCGTCGATGGTTTCGGGGTCTGCGATCATGCAGGCAAGCAGGCGCGCATCGGTGTTTCCCGTCGACCACAGCTCGGTGGCGAGCGCCTGATCGGGACGTAGCCCCCTGGCGAGTGCGCGCAACTCCTTGAAAGAGACGCCGTAGAACTGTTCGCCAGCGCCGTGCCGGCGGTAGACCTTGCGGTTCTGCGCGGTTCCCGCCGCTTCGAGGTGGTGGAGCACCGAGGAGAGATCGCGGGCGACAGCCGAACGCTTCGCCGGCATCGCGTCTAGGCCTCGTGCCAGTCGGCGTCGAAGACGCGCGCGGCGGGGCCGGTCATGAACACGGATCCCTCGCCATCCCAGGAGAGCTTGAGGTCGCCGCCGGGGAGGGAGTCGGTGATGGCGTCGCCGGTGCGGCCGGTGAGGCGTCCGGCGGCGCAGACGGCGGAGGCGCTCGTGCCCGAGGCGAGCGTGATGCCCGTGCCACGCTCCCAGACGCGGTGGCGGACGTGCTCGCGGTTCACCACCTGCACGATCTGGAAGTTGGTGCGGTTGGGGAAGAGGGGGTGGTGCTCGACCAGCGGTCCGATGCGCTCGAGGGGGAAGTCGTCGACGTTGCCCTCGAGCCAGTGGATGGCGTGGGGGTTGCCCATGCTCGCGAGCGTGAGTCGCAGGTCCATGCCGTCGACTTCCAGGGGCAGGTCGACGACCGGCCCGGGGCCCTCGACGGCAGCGGGCAGGGAGGCGGGGTCGAAGCTGGGTGGGCCCATATCGACGCGGGCGGCGGTCACGGCGCCGTTGTCGCGGAAGAGCTGGAGGGTGAGCACGCCGGCAAGGGTCTCGATGGCGACGGACTCGATATCGGCCGGGACCATTCCCTCCTCGACGGCGTACTTCGCCAAGCAGCGGATGCCGTTGCCGCACATCTCCGCCTCCGAGCCGTCGGCGTTGAACATACGCATTCGCAGGTCGGCCACGTCGGAGGGGAGGGCGAGGATGAGGCCGTCGCTGCCGACGCCGAAGTGGCGGTCGCTGACCTGCCGGGCAAGGGCGGACCAGTCGCGTTCCTGGTCAGGACGCACGTAAACGTAGTCGTTCCCGAGACCGTGCATCTTCGTCACGCGCATGGTCGCGAGTGTACGACAGGATGGTGTGCGCGCATCCGGTACCATTGAGGGCATGACTCGCACGACTGTGACGATTGACGACGAGAAGCTAGATGCGCTGCGAAGCCTGGCGGCGGAGCGGGGCGTGTCGGTGTCGTGCCTTGTGCGGGAGGCGGTCGACGAGAAGCTGTCGAAGCAGCCCCTGCCGGGACCTCGGCCGAAGCCACGTAGCGTTGGCACCGGAAGATCCGGCCACGGGGACACATCCCAGCGAGCGAGCGAGGGGCTCGGGGCACTGGGGCCGATTTCGGCTTGGCGCTGATCTTTGACACTGGGCCGTTGTACGCGGCGCACAATCGGGGCGATCCCGACCACGAGCGGGCCGGGATGGTCATCGAGGCATCGCTCCACTCCAGTTGAACCCTCGATCCTGTCTTGGTCCTGCACCCTTTATGCCTCCGTGAGCCTTTCGCCCAGGCTTTCCTCCAACGACACGAAGCTTGTCTCGTATTTCTTCACAAGCGGCCCACGCTGCGGGTAGCTATGCAACTCGATCAACAAAGCGTAAATCAAAGGCTCAAGCGGCCCCGGCGAAAGAATTCTCGGTTCGTTGACTTCCCAGAAGTATCGAGCATCCCTCAAGGCATTGTCCGCGAGATGCTGGAGCAGCGTGTCAACATCCTCCGCAAAATCCCACGTCCACTCAACACGGTTATTGAGAATCTTCCGATACAAGGCGGATACGGCTCTGCGCCGTGGCCTTGGAAGGCCAGCAAACAGTCTGGCAAAGTTGTGAGTGTTCCGGTATTGGACGTTCATGTCATCGAGAGCGTACTTCAGTAGCACTTCAACGAGGTACAGCCCGATCATTCTCTGGCCGACTTGAAATCCAAGCGTACGGGGGTCATCTTCCTCGTGTGGGAATGTAGCGCTAAAGTACTCAAGTAACCCTTCCATCCAGAACTGGTCGGTGGTTATTCTCTTTCCTTTCCTTGGCATATCCCTCTCGGGCCTGGCCTCTCGGGATGCGAACGACTCAGTAAGGGAAATGATTTTCGTTTCGTACCTTTTCTTCTCTGAGCCACGCTCGGGATAGTTATGTAGCACCACAAATATGGCGTAGACAAGATGTCGAAGACGCCCTGCAGCGAAAATGATGGAACCGCCATAGGAACGACCAGTCTCCCAGAAATATCGCGACTCTTTGAAAGGATCTTCTCCCAAATATTCTAGGTACATAGCAATCGTACTGGAATAGTCAAAAGTCTCCTCTTCAGCCCCTTCAAGAATGGCTTTATACTTCGCCTCAGTTTCTTTGCGCGTTTCTTCCGGAAGCTTATTGTATAAGTCAAGAAGGTAGTGGGTGCTCCTATAAGGCTCACCCAATACGTCGAGGGCGTACTTGAGGAGCATCTCCACTAGATACAGGCCGATGATCTGCCTGCCAATCCCGAAGCCTAAGGCTCGCGGATCTTCAGAGTCGTGGGGGAAGGGAGCATTGAAATAGTCCAACACTCCCTCCAGCCACACCACGGACGGCTTTACTTTGCCCCCACCATCTTTCATTGCTCCGTTCCCCAACCTCCCCTCCTCTCGGTATCAAGCATGCCTCCACGGAGTGTTTCACTCGCCTCCTCAACATCATCGGCCCAGGCGATGCGGGGATCCTGGAGGCGGAACCACTGGCGTTGGCGCCGGGCGAGGCGCTTGGTGGCTCGCTTGGTCAGTTCGATCGCCTTGTCACGGGTGATGTCGCCCTGGAGTTCGCGCAGGGCTTCGGCGTAGCCGATGGAGGAGAGGGCGGAGGCGTCAGGGGGGATGCCTGCATCGAGGAGGGACTGTGTTTCCTCGACGAGGCCGCTGGCGAACATGGCCTCGGTGCGCCGGTTGATGCGCCAGATCAGCTCCTTTTCCTCGCACCGGACGCCAAGGATGCGGAAGTCGAAGTCGGGCGTTCCTTTGGTCTGCCAGTCGGTGATGGGCTTGCCGGTCACCTCGTGCACCTCAAGGGCGCGGATGACGCGGCGAACGTTGCGGGCGTCGATGCGGTCGGCGGCCTCGGGATCGACGGCGCGGAGGCGGCTGTGGAGGACCTCTACTCCCTCGGCCTCGGCAACAGCAGCGAACTCGGCACGGAGGTCAGGGTGGGGGGCGATGTCGGGCACCTGCCACGCCTCCAGCAACGCCCAGACGTACTGGCCCGTACCGCCGACGAGCCAGGCGAGTTCTCCGCCCGCCCAGATGTCTTCGAGGGCGGCAAGGGCGTCACGGCGGTAGAGGGCGAGGCTGTAGGAGTCGGCGGGGTCGGCGATGTCGTAGAGGTGGTGGGGGACGATGGTGCGGGTCTCGGGGGTGGGCTTGGCCGTGCCGATGTCCATGCGGCGGTAGATCTGGCGGCTGTCGGCGTTGACGATTTCGCCGCCGAAGCGCCGGGCGAGGGTGAGGGCGAGGGCCGACTTGCCGGCGGCAGTCGGGCCGACGACGGCCACGAGCCGCCGCACGGGATCAGCCCGCGGCCGCGACGATAGCGGCGAACTGCTCGGCCTTGAGGGAGGCCCCGCCGACGAGCGCGCCGTCGATGTCGGGTTGGGCGAGGAGCTCTGCGGCATTCCCGGGGTTCACGCTGCCGCCGTACTGGATGCGAATGTCGCCGGCAGCATCGCCGCCGAGTTCGCGCAGGAGGCCGCGGATGAGGGAGCAGGCCTGCTGCGCCATCTCAGGGGTGGCGGTCTGGCCGGTGCCGATGGCCCAGACGGGTTCATAGGCGACCGTGACACGGGCGCTCAAATCGATGCCCGCGAGGCCGCGCCGGACCTGGCGATCGAGCACGTCCGCCATCTCGCCGGCTTCGCGTTGGGCCAGCGTCTCGCCGACGGCCACGATGGGGTCGAGGGGGGAGGCGAGGACGGCGGCGGTCTTGCGATTCACCCACTCGTCAGTGTCGGCGAAGAGGGCTCGGCGTTCGCTGTGGCCGATGATGACGTAGCGGCAGTAGGACTCGAGCGCGGCCACGCTGACTTCGCCGGTGAAGGCGCCGGACTGTTCCCAGTAGACATCCTGAGCGCCGACGGCAACCTCGCTTTCGCGAACGGCCTCGCGCACGGCGGCCAGGTGGGGGAAGGGGGGACAGACGGCGACATCGCAGGGCGCGCCCGCGGTGGCCTCGGCGACGCCCCTCGCGAGGGCGGCGGCCTCCTCCTCCGTAGTGTTCATCTTCCAGTTGCCGGCGATGAAGGGGCGACGCATGGCGTTCTCCTCAGGCTCCGTACTTCTGCAGGCGTCCGGCGTGGGCCATGGCCAGGGGCATGGCCTCGACAGCAGGGAAGATGCCGAGGCTTCCCGCGAGGCATTCGCGCTCGGTGAAGTGCTGCACGCTGCCGCCACGGGCGAATGGCGAGTTGAGGATGAAGGGCACGGGATGCCAGGAGTGGGCGGCCATGAGCGCGGGCGTCGAGTGATCGCCGGCGATCATGAGTACGTCTGCACCGAGATCGGTGAGGCCGGGCACGTGCGTGTCAAACTCCTCCAGGGCGCGCACCTTGGCGAGGAATTCGCCGTCCTCGCCGGCGGCGTCGGTCTTCTTGTAGTGGATGAAGAAGTAGTCGAACTCGTCCCAACGCTCGCGGGCGACGGCGAGCTGCTCCTCCATGCCCCCGGGGCAGGCGAGGGCACGCATGCCCGCCAGCTTCGCGAGGCCACGGTACATGGGGTAGACGGCGAGGGCGGCAGCGCGCAGGCCCCACACGTCCTCGATCTGGGGGAGGGCGGGGTAGGTGGCGAAGCCGCGCAGGGTGAGGCCGTTGGCGAGCTCCTCGTCCGCGAGGAGCTCGCGCGCTCTGGCGACGAACTCGTTGACGAGGGCGGCGGTGCGTTCGCTGGCGGCATCGGCGCCCGCGGCGGGGAGGGGTGGCACGCCCTCCCGCTGGGGGTCGGTTGTGGTCACGTCCTCGCCAAGGCCGGGTGCGCGCAGGACGAGGACGAAGCGGTGCTCGCGCACGGGCTCGACGAAGAGCTGGGCGCCGTCGAGCTCGATGCCGCGCAGGCGCTCGACGAGCGCTGCCGACAGCTCGCTGGCGATGCGCCCCGCGCGACGGTCGCTGATGTTGCCGTCGGCGTCGAGGGTGCAGAAGTTGCCGCGGGCGGCGATGTCATCGGGGCCAAGCTCGAAGTCGATACCGACAGCTTCGAGGACGCCCCTGCCGATATCGAAGCGGTAGGGGTCGTAGCCGAAGAGGGAGAGGTGGCCGGGGCCGCTTCCGGGGGTGATGCCGATGCCCACGGGCGTGGTGAGGCCCACGTCGGAGGTCTCCGTGAGGCGGTCGAGGTTGGGGGTGTTGGACTGTTCCAGCTCGCTCCGCTCGGTCTCGGGCCGGGAGAGGCCACCGAGGCCATCAAGCACGCAGAGAACGACCTTCGATTCGGCGGGCTGCTGCAGTCGGGCGGCGAGATCGAGGTCCATGCGCCGATCTTACGGGCGCGGGAGGAGAGGGGCGAAACTCAGGCGTCGAGGAGAGCGGCGACGCCGGGAAGCTCGCGCCCTTCGAGCATCTCCAGCGACGCGCCCCCGCCCGTGGAGACGTGCGTGAAGCGCTCGGCGAGGCCGGAACGGGCGACGACGGCGGCGGTCTCGCCTCCGCCCACGACGGTCGTGGCGTCAAGGCTGGCAAGGGCACGGGCGAGGCCGAAGGAGCCTCCCGCGAACTGCTCGATCTCGAACACACCCAGGGGGCCGTTCCAGACGACCGCCGCGGTGTCCGCCAGGGCGCGTTCAAAGGAGGCGAGCGTGGCGGGGCCCACGTCGAGCATCATCTGGTGCGGGGGGATGGCATCGACGGGCACGGTGGTGGCGGTGGCGTCCGCTGAGAGCTGTCCCGCGACGACCGCGTCCTCGGGGAGGCTCACGGTCACGCCGCCTGAGGCGGCGCGGCCGAGGATGTCGCGGGCCAGTCCCAGCAGGTCGTCCTCGACGAGGGATGCGCCCACGTCGACACCGCTCGCCTTGAGGAAGGTGTTGGCCATGCCGCCCCCGACGAGGAGGCGGTCGAGACTGGGGAGAAGGTGGTCAATGGCGGCGATTTTCGTGCTGACCTTCGCGCCCCCGACGATGGCGGCGAAGGGGCGGGGCGGATCGGCGACGAGCGAGCCGAGGTAGCGCACCTCCTTCTCCAGCAGGAAGCCGGCGACGGCGGGGAGGAAGGCGGCGACACCGGCGGTCGAGGCGTGCGCGCGGTGGGCCGCGCCGAACGCATCGTTCACGTAGAGACTCGCGAGCCCGGCGAGGGAGGCGGCGAAACCGCTGTCGTTCGCCTCCTCCTCGGCGTGGAAGCGCAGGTTCTCAAGGAGCGCCACCTCGCCGGGGAGCAGAGCGCGGGCCACCTCCTCGGCGGGTTCGCCGACACAGTCCTCGGCGAAGGCGACGGGCGTTCCGAGGAGTTCAGCCAGCCGCTGGCCGACGGGCATCAGGCTGAGGTCGGGATTGCGCTGGCCCTTTGGGCGTCCGAGGTGGGAGCAGACGAGTACGGAGGCTCCGTTCTCGACGAGGTGGCGGATGGTCGGGAGCGACTCGCGGATGCGGGTGTCGTCGGCGACGGCGCCAGCACCGAGGGGCACGTTCAGGTCGGCGCGGAGGAGCACGCGCTCCCCGTCGACCTCAATGTCGCGCACGGTGCGCTTGCCGATGCCGTCAGCGGTCACGTTTGCACCCCCGCGCGCCGCACGACCTCGATCTCGGCGAGGCCAAGGTGCCCGGCAATGGTCGCCGCCGGGAGGGCGCCCTCGCGAAGGATACGGGGAGGGGTGACGCTGCAATCGACAACGGTGGAGTCGAGGCCGTGGGGGGTGGGGCCGTCGTCGATGGCTACGGCGCAGCGGTCGCCGAGCGAGGCGAGGACCTGCGCGCAGGTGGTGGGGCTGGGGTCGCCGTGGCGGTTGGCGCTGGAAGCGGCGACGGGCGCTCCCAGCTGCGCGAGCACGGCCTGGAGCGTGGCGGCAGGGGGCATGCGCACACCGACCGTCGCGCCGCCGGCGAGGGCGGGACTCGACCAACCCTCGGCCACGGGCGTGATGATGGTCCAGGGGCCGGGGCCGAGGGCCTCGATGAGGCGGGCGGCGGCGGGGCTGAGGAGGGCGTAGGGGGCGAGGGCGTCGAGATCGTCGGGGAAGAGGATCTGGAGAGGTTCGTCCGTGCTCTTACCCTTGGCCCTGTAGAGCGCTCGCACCGCCTCGTCACGGCGAACATCGGCGACGATGCCGTAGACAGTGTCGGTGGCGAGGATGGCGAGGCCGCCGGCGCGCAGCGCTTCCACGGCGCGGGCGATCAACTCCGGGGAAGGTTCACGAGCAATGGGGAGGGCCATATCGTCCCTGTGCGACTACGTGGCTACGAGCCCACCGGTCAGTCCGACGGTCCGAAGGGGAAACCCTTGATGCCCACGAGGAGTTTGGGGGCTTCGACGAGTTGGTGGTTCGTTGTGTCAGGAATCAAGCCGAGCGATTGGAGGGAAGTTGCCCCCAAGAGGTACGTGCCTTCATCACCGAAGATTACCGGCGAGGTTCTCTCCTTGTCGCCGACGCTGAAGCGGGCTTCTCCTACCCGGTATGTCTTCGGCTCGTTGTTGGCCAGAGTGAACTCATCCTCGCTGTCGGGTGAGATGCCCATTCCCTCCAGGAGCGAAGCAGGCAGCACCGAGAAGGTGGCGCCCGTGTCGACAAGCATGATGGCCTTGTGAAAGACTCGGTCCATGGGGTTCGCGACCCTGACGGCGACCTCGAACAGTCCCACGCTCTCGCCCCTTACCACTGAGATCCGGTGGCGGAACCGGCGCCCCGCCGCCAAGGCGGCCCGCCCAGACCATCGGGCCCCTCGGGTAGATGCTTCGAGGCTATCACTCTGGCTACAGGTTTTGTAGTTTGCGCGCGGGCATCGAGGAGACCGGGGCTAATTCGTTGACCAAACTATGCAGTTTTGCTAGCTTCCACTGACGGAGCGCTGAGCAGAGTTGGCCGACACCCTGACCGAAGCAAAAAAGACGACCATCTCGCGCTCGCCTCACGCCGCCATCGTCGTCGTTGACTTCGGCTCGCAGTACAGCATGCTGATCGCGCGGCGCATCCGCGAGTTGAACACCTACTGCGAAGTCATCCCCTACGACGCGGAGGCGTCCACGCTCGACCACCTTGATGTACGCGGCTTTGTCCTCTCGGGCGGGCCGAACAGCGTGTACGACGAGGGGGCGCCGCACGCCGCGGACTGGGTGTTCGAGTCCGGGCTGCCGGTGCTGGGCATCTGCTACGGGATGCAGCTCCTGGCTGAGCAGCTAGGGGGCAAGGTGGGGCCGGGGCGCGAGCGCGAGTTCGGGCCGGCGACCATCTCCGCCTCGGGGAGCGCGCCACTGCTGGCCGGACTTCCCGCCGAGCTGGATGTCTGGATGAGCCACGGGGACCGCATCAAGGCGATGCCGCCCGGGTTCGCGTCGCTGGCAACCTCCGAGAACTCCCCGGTCGCCGTCATGGCGGATGTCGAGCGGGGCTACTACGGGCTCCAGTTCCACCCCGAGGTGGTGCATACGCCACGCGGGGGGGAATTGATCGCGAACTACGTACGCGATGTGTGCGGGGCGGAGGCGGACTGGACGCCGGGCAACTTCGTCGAGGAAACGGTGGCGACCATCCGCGCACAGGTCGGTGACGGGCGGGTGATCTGCGGCCTCTCGGGTGGGGTCGACAGCGCTGTGGCGGCGACGCTCGTACACCACGCCATCGGCGACCGGCTAACCTGCATCTTCGTCGACAACGGGCTGCTGCGGGCGCGGGAAGCGGAGGAGGTGGTCGACACCTTCGACCGCAACCTGAACATGAACCTGCGGCACATCGACGCGAGCGACCGCTTCATGGCGGCGCTGGCGGAGGTGACGAACCCGGAGACAAAGCGCATCCGCATCGGCAACACGTTCATCGAGGTGTTCGAGGCGGAGTCGAAGACGATCGAGGGGGCGCGTTTCCTCTGCCAGGGGACGCTCTACCCCGACGTCATCGAGAGCGCCTCGCACGGGGCGGGCTCGGCGCGCATCAAGAGCCACCACAACGTTGGCGGGCTGCCGGAGCAGATGGACCTGGATCTGGTGGAACCGCTGCGCTTCCTCTTCAAGGACGAGGTGCGGCGGATCGGGGCGGAGCTGGGCCTCGCGGACGAGATCCTCTGGCGGCAACCGTTCCCGGGGCCGGGGCTAGCCGTCCGCATCACCGGGGAGGTTACCGAGGAGAAGGTGGCCACTCTTCAGGCCGCCGACGCCATCTTCCTGGAGGAGGTGCGCGCGGCCGGACTCTACCGAGACCTCTGGCAGAGCTTCGCCGTGCTGACGGACACGCGCACGGTGGGCGTGATGGGCGACTTCCGCACCTACGGCCACGCCGTCGCGCTGCGCGCGGTGGTGGCGGAGGACGCGATGACGGCGGACTGGGCGCGCCTCCCCTACGACCTGCTGGCGCGCGTCTCGAACCGCATCGTGAACGAGGTCGACGCCGTGAACCGCGTCGTCTACGACATCACGAGCAAGCCGCCGGGGACGATCGAGTGGGAGTGAACCGCTAGTGGGCGCGCGCGTGCTGATAGTGGGAATGGGGGGGCGCGAGCACGCGATCGCGTGGAAGCTGCGGCAGAGCCCGGACGTTGACGCGATTTATGTCGCACCGGGGAACGCGGGCACGGCGCAGGTCGCGACGAACGTGCCCATCGGGCCGAAGGACATCGACGCGCTCGTGCAGGCGGCGAGCGACCTGAACATCGACTTCTACCTGGCGACGATGGACGACCCGCAGCCGCTGGGGCTCGTCGACCGGCTACGGGAGCGGGGATTGCCGTGCTACGGCCCGACCGCGGAGGCGTCGCAGCTCGAGGCCAGCAAGGCGTGGTCGAAGCAGTTCATGGTCGACCACGGGATCACGACGGCAGCGCATCGCACGTTCCGCGACTACCGGGAGGCGGTTGCGTACGTCGAGTCGCTGCCGGATGGGCCGCTGGTCGTAAAGGCGAGCGGGCTGGCGGCGGGGAAGGGCGCGCTCGTCTGCGACGACCGCGAGGAGGCGCTGGCGGCGCTCGACGCGATCATGGTTAGGCGTGAATTCGGCGCGTCTGGCGACCAGGTCGTGGTCGAGGAGCGGCTGCGGGGCTGGGAGACGAGCGCGCACGCCATCTGCGACGGCACAACCGCTGTGCTGACGCCCTCGTCCACTGACTACAAGCGAGCGCACGACGGCGACGAAGGGCTCAACACCGGCGGGATGGGCGCCTACAGCCCGAGCGCCGACGTCACGCCAGAGCTGACGGCGGCCATCGAGCGCGACGTGGTGCAGCCGACGATCGCGGGGATGGCCGCGCTCGGACGGCCCTTCAACGGCACGCTCTACCCGGGCCTGATGATCACGGAAGCGGGGAACTACCTGCTTGAGTACAACGCGCGCTTCGGCGACCCGGAGGCGCAGGTGCTGATGCCGCGGCTCGAGAGCGACCTGTTCGCGATCTGCCGCGCGGCGGCGGCGGGCGAGCTTGCCTCCATCGACATTACCTGGTCGGAGGAGCCCGCGGTTGGGGTGGTCGTAGCGAGCGGGGGATACCCCGAGTCGTACACAACCGGGCACCTGATCGAGGGGCTCGACGACGTGGACGGCGACATCCAGCTCTTCCATGCAGGTACCAAGCAGACGGATGCCGGAGTCGTCACGAATGGGGGGCGGGTGTTGACGGTGGTCGCGCGGGCGCCGACGCTCGCGGCGGCGCGCTCGAAGGCGTACGAAAACGCCCGCCGAATCCGGTTCGAGGGCGCGTACATGCGCAGCGACATCGCACAGATCGAGGAGCCGGAATGAGCACGCCACTGGTCGCGATCCTGATGGGTTCGAAGAACGACATGCCCACCATGGAGGCCACCGAGAAGGTGTTGACCTCGCTGGGCATCCCCTTCGAGACGCACGTGATGTCGGCGCACCGCAACCCGGAGAAGGTGAGGGACTTCGCAATGGGTGCGCGCGACGCTGGTTTCGAGGTGATCATCTGCGCGGCCGGCGGGGCGGCGGCGCTGCCTGGCGCCGTCTCGGCGCTGACGACGCTGCCGGTCATCGGCGTGCCCCTCGCAACGAGCGAGGTCGCGGGCGGCCTCGACGCGATCTACGCCGTGCTGCAGATTCCGCCGGGAGTACCCGTTGCGGGCGTGGGGGTCGGGGGCTGGGGTACGCGCAACGCCGCCTACCTCGCGGCGTCGATCCTGTCGCTTTCGCACGAGGACATCCACCAGAGCTACGCGGCCTTCCGCGAGGAGCAGTCCCGCTAGCGAGCGGCCTTCCCGAGCGCGTCTGCGACGGCCTCGCGGACGGCTGCGCCGTGCTCGTCGAGGGCGGGGGCGCGGTTGCGGGGTGGCTGGGCAGCGAGCGCGACGAGGCGGCCGGGGTGGTCCATGGGGCGGCCGCTGGCGCTCTCGATGCGCTCGATCGGCCAGGACGGCTCGGTGCGTCCTTCGGCGAGGGCGTCGTCGAGGGTGGTGAGGGCGGGTCCGGGCTCGCCGGTTCTTAGCGTTTCGATGAGGGTGTAGGAGAGGGCCGCCACCTGCCCGATGTCCAGCAGGGTCGCCGCCTCGCCCCCGCCAAGGCGCCGTCGCGCCAGCTCGCGCAGGGTCGCGAGGAAGGCCGTGATCGCGCCGATGGGGTCTCCGTAGGGATAGCCCGAGTTGGCGGCCTTGCCGCCACCGAGCGCGGAGGCGTAGCCAGAGGCGACCTCGAACGACCAGCCCATACCCCGCAGGGCTGCCAGCGGACCCTCGGTCTCGTAGCCGGGCAGGGAGAGTGCGATGACGTTCGGGTTGAGGGCCGCGATGTCGGGGAAGTCGAGGCCCGCGCGCTGGCGGGCGCCCTGGGAGAGGTTCTCGACGCGTATGTCGCAGGCGCGGAGCAGGGCCTCCAGGAGGGCGCGGTCGGTGGGGTCGTGGAGGTCCATGGTCACGGAGCCCTTGCCCAGGTTGATGGGCTCGAAGGTCCAGGAGATGCCCTCGCTGCCGAGGTTGCCGGTGACGCGCCAGAAGTCGCCCCCCTGGGGCTCGCATTTGATGACGAGGGCGCCGTGGTCAGCGAGGAAGCGGGCCACGAGCGGTCCCGCCCAGTGCTGCGTGACCTCGACGACGACGAGGCCGGTGAGCGGGCCCTGGACAGGCGGGGGGAGGGCGGCGAAGAGCGCCTCGCGGACGGCGTCGCGGGCAGGGTGGGGCGCGGCATCCCCCGAAGCGTGTTCGACACGGAAGGGGGCGCCCGGGAGGAGGTCGGCCCTCCTCCCGGTAGCGAACGTCTCGCGGCGGCGGAGGTAGGGGGAGTGGGGAAGGGCGCCGAGGGGGAGGACGGAGGCGTAGGGCAGGCCCGCCTCCTGGGCGAGACGCACCACCTCGTCGACGGTGTGGGCGCGGAACCAGGGCTCGGCCGCCTCCCAGATGGCGGCGCCGTTCTCGCGGCGGGACTCGACCGTGGGCCAATTCTCGACGATGTCTTCGCTACCGATGAGGGCGCAGAAGCGGGGCCACTCGCTGGGGACGGCCTGGTAGGCGCCCACTTCGCCATCGGCGCAGGGGACGATGCCGAGGGGGTAGGTGACGCGGCTGGGTGGCCGCACGGGCGAGCGCTTCACCCCCACCGAGAGGGCGGAAACGACGGGCATGATGATGTGCAGCGCCACCTCCTCGACATCGACGCGGGCGGGGGCGGGGCGCTCCCCGGCGGCGAGGCTGAGGGCCTGCAGGAGCGCAGCCGAAGCGGCCGCCTCGGCAACGACGGTCGCGATGTGGCCGGCGGGGGGCATGAGGCCCCGGCCGGGGTGGTCGAGCGAGGGGTTGCGAGCGCCGACGGTGCGCCGCGCCCGGGCGATGGCGTCCTCGGACGCGGCGATCTGCACGCAGGCGTCACCGTCAGCCGGCAGGTCGCCGTCGTCGCAGACGCAGATGGTGAAGCCGCCGCCCTCCTCGTCGGCGATGCCAAGCGCATCGAGGAGGCGGGTCAGGGGTCTCGCGACGCGCGACTGCGTCCACACGACCACGGTCAGGGGGAGGGGTTCGAGCGTCATGGGGCGATACGGTAGCGGAGTGGGAGCGTTGGCGGCCTACCCGACTCCCGCAGACCGTCGGCTGCGCTTGGGCTGGGGGGTGGCGTCGGGCACATCCTCAGCGGGCGGGGCTTCGGCGGTTTCAAGGGCGTCGAGCGCCAGGCCGATGGCCTCACCGAGAGACAAATCATTGGCCTCCGCGGCTTTCTGCAACCGGTCGATAGTCTCGAACGGGAGCTGCACGGTCAGGACGGCGCGAGGATCCTTCGCCGGCTGGAGCGGCACGAGGGTTAACGGGCTGTCGGGATCGTCCCGTACCGCCTCCGCGTCAGCGATAAGCTGACGTTCTTCCTCACTGCTCAGCTTGCTCACGGTATTGCCTCTCTTCTTTCCGAGTCGAAGGCCACCCGGTGATCGCCCTCCAAGTTGCCGGATCATCTTCCACTTTCACGATGGCGATCGTCCAGCACCTGCCGGTGGCGGACGGCCCGATCATTCTGTGAGAACTCGACCTTCCTGGCTTGCGAGGCGTGGGGGCTCGCCAAGGCCTGCCCGCGGCGACCACCCGAACCAGCATGGGGGTGATCCCATGTCTGGCCAGATGTGCCACGTTCTTGTCGTCAAACTCCCATTCCTCGAACGGTCCCGTGTCTCCAGGCTCAATACCTTGTGTCACATCCTAAGTGTACACGGCACTAGTTGTATAGCGGTGGTCCTGCTTGCCCGAGAGGCAAGCAGATTGGCGAGGGCTAGCGGGGGTAGCAGGTCAAGTTGCCCATGACGCCGGCGAGGCCGGTGATGTCGATCGTGAGCGTGTGCTCCTCGCCGTTGGAGGGGATGACGCGGAAGATCAGCGTTTCGCCGCCGAGGATTGCGGCGATGAACTCCCCCGGGTACTGCGCGAACGTCCCAAAGCCTTTCGTGGCAGGCAGCCAGCGCTCCGACACCGGAGGGCCGCCGTCGACCCGCCAGACCGCCTCCACGGAGCGGATGGTGGGGATGGGGTTGTGCCGGACTGGAGCGAAGATGGGCCTGTCCCAGTAGACGAGAGCCTGCAGTTCGTCACCGTCGCAGTAGAGTTGGAGGTAGGGTTCATCGAAGTCGGCGCCGGTCCAGACCTTGTCGAGCACTGCATCGGCGCCGGTGCTGGCGGAGACGGTTCCCCTGTCGTAGATGGAGTCGTAGAGCCGGCTGATGGACCAGTGGCCGGAGGACTCGGCCGTGCCGAGGGGAACCTGGTCGGGGGCGTCGACGCTGATGGGGAGGACGACGGTCAGGTCGCCATAGCGGTAGCGCCCGTCCTCACTGACGCCGTCGGTAGTGGCGACGGGGAGGGTACCGACGGTGCTCCAGTCGCCGCCCCGGGCGCGAATGCTGAGGTGGTTCTCGGAAGGGTCGTCGACGCTCTCCCAGACGCGGACCTCGATGACGCGGTCAACGGTGCGGGTCGCGGCGAAGGCGCCGAGCGCCCCGCCGATGGCGATGACGGCAACGAGCGCGGCGATGCTCCAGTTCTTCATGACACAGCCCCCAAGCTCCCCTCGCAGGGGGAAGCTAGCACAACGGGGAAGCAGTCACCCTTGCACGGGTTGGGCGGGTCAGCGGAGGGGGGAGAAGTCGGTGGGGGCGAGGATGCGGTTCTCGATATGGTGGACGAGGGGGCCGGCCTCCTCCGACGCAGCGCGGACCTCGCGCCACTCGGGGTCGGACATGAAGGCGGCCCAGGCCTGGTCGCGCTGGGCCATGTCCTCGAAGGCGAGGACGTACCAGAGCTCGTCGCTGCGGCCACCGATGGCGTTCGTCCAGTAGGCGACGTTCTTGATGCCGCAGCGCTCGAAGATGTCGACGGTGTGGTCGCGGAACCGCGCCTGGAGGGCGGGCATCTTGCCGGGGTGGGCGGTGTAGATGCGGAGCTCGTGAATCATGGGTGGCCTCCTTCTTGGGGAGCGGGATTGTACGGGGGTGGGGGCGGTTTCGGACCGCCCCCGCCTCGATCCAGAGCCCCCTGAACTCACTGCCCTGACGCATACGGAATGGCCTCCGACAGGCCTACTTCCTTCTTGTACGTCAGTGTGTCCAATGCACACCGCTGGGCCTCATTCTCGAAGTCATCAAAGGTGATTCTTACTACAGCCTCCTCGCCCGGTCCCAATCTCGGAATCCCGTAGCTGCTGTCCGAGTCAACCTCATTAGCAGAGTCTCCATAGACTGATGCCAGAACTTCAATGTCAGCTATCTGGACGCCAGATATATTCTTGATAGTGAAGTACAGGCTCTCGCGTCCGGCCCAGTCTTCCTCCCCACAGGTCTCGCCTGAAATTAGAAGGTCGTTCTGAACAGTACCGATGGGCCTTACGACCATTTTCTCATAGACGACTTTCCAAAGGTTGCAGTCTCCGAATTCCTCTCCAAATGTGACTTCAAAACTCCACCCTGCACCAGAGAGGAGCACATCAAAGTTATAGTCTCGGTCCGTTTCGATTCCCTTCCCATTCTCATATAGTGACCCGTAAATGACCATCTCGGTGATTACTGCATTAGAGACATTCTTGATTGTACCCCTTAGCGTCCGGTCGTGGTCGGAGTAGTACCTACCGACTGTCCGAGACTCGCAGCGGAGATTTGTTAGTTCGATGTCGGTCTCAAACGTGGCCGTTGGTGTGTCCGTTTCTGCAGGTGGCTGATCGGGAACCTCCACTGTCACAGGCACGGACACCGTGATGGCGCTGCCCTGGCGGAAGTTGCCAGATCGGCTCCGCTGGCTCATGTCGAGGGCGGTGTCATGGGTGGTCCAGCGGCCACCTTCAGGACGGGTGCTCAGATAGAGCGAACCGTCAGAAACCCTCTGCCACACTGTTACCTCGACGTTGGCGTCCGTTTGCTGGGTTGCGGCGAAAGCGCCGATCGCGCCCCCGATGGCGATGACCGCGACGAGCGCGGCGATAATCCAGTTCTTCACAGTGTTTACCCCGAGGAGTCAGATATGAGACAACCGTGTGTCCAAGAGCCGTCGAATCCTAGTTGGAGCGGACGACACGGTCAAACTTGGGGAGGGTAGTCGCAGAACAGTGGCGCTGGCCCCACTTCCCCGCGTTCGCTACGCTGACGCGCTATGACGACTAGCCGCGAGATCCAGCCGCTTCCCGAAGACGACGACGCCATTCGCACGGCGCTGGAGGACGCGCATCTGCCGTCGCTGCTGCCGGCGCTGGCGCAGATCACGGGGGACCGCGCGCTGCTGCGCGAGGACCTCTTCCCCGATACGGTCACGCTTGCAGCCGATCAGGGTGGGCTCTCGCCGGAGGCGCAGGCGGCCGCGCGGGAGCTCGCCCTGGAGACGCTGGCGGCGTGGCGCGATGGCGGGTCCGTGGTGGCGGCGCCGCCGTCGCTGGAGCAGGTACGCGGGATGATGGACTTCCTCATCGGCGAGCACGTGAGCGACGAGTACCTGCCGCTCCTGCTGGAGGAGCTGGCCTTCGCCGATACGGACCCGCGCGCGCCGGAGTGGAACAAGGACGCTCTTAACGCCGAGCGGGACATGCGCGTCGTTATCATCGGGGCGGGCATGTCGGGCATCCTGGCGGCGCACCGGCTGAAGCAGGCGGGCGTGGCCTACACGGTCATCGACAAGAACGGAGACGTGGGCGGCACCTGGTTCGAGAACACCTATCCGGGGGCGCGGGTTGACTCCTCGAACCACGCCTACAGCTACTCGTTCGCGCAGAAGTTCGACTGGCCCTACCACCACTCGCCACAGGAGGTGCTGCTGGACTACTTCAGCGATTGCGCCACCGAGTTCGGCATCCGCGACAACATCCGCTTCAACACCGAGGTGCTGTCGGTCACGTACGACGACGAGCGCTGCCTCTGGGCGGTGCGGGTGCGGGGTCCGGAGGGCACTGAGGAGACGATCGAGGCGGAGGCGGTGATCAGCGCCGTGGGGCAGCTGAACCGTCCGAAGATGCCGGACATCGCCGGGCTCGGGAGCTTCGAGGGGCCGACCTTCCACTCGGCCCAGTGGGACCACTCCATCGACTTCGCGGGGAAGTCGGTAGGAGTCATCGGGACGGGTTCGAGCGCGTCGCAGTTCATCCCGCACCTGGCCGATGACGCGGCCGAGGTGCGCATCTTCCAGCGCACGCCGAACTGGTACGCGCCCGCGCCGAACTACCACGAGCGGGTGGCCGAAGGCTTCCTCTGGCTGCTGAAGCACGTGCCGACGTACGCGCAGTGGTACCGCTTCT
This sequence comes from Tepidiformaceae bacterium, assembly GCA_965262975.1. GTDB lineage: Bacteria > Chloroflexota > Dehalococcoidia > Tepidiformales > Tepidiformaceae > UBA2991. Next base: position 940,808 of record OZ253575.1, read on the forward strand.
GGCTGTTCTGGGCGATCTCGGACGGCTTCCTGCCAATGGTGGAGGTCGACGACAACTGGCAGCCCGGCGACGAGGTGACGGGGGAGGGGAACCGGCAGCTACGCGACCTGCTCGCGGGGTCGCTGCAGCACCAGCTCAAGGGGCGGCCGGACCTGATCGAGAAGACGCTGCCGAACTTCCCGCCGGCCTCGAAGCGGATCGTGGTCGACAACGGCAGCTGGCCGAACACGCTCATGCGGGAGCACGTGCACCTGATCACGGAGCCGATCAGCCAGGTCACGCCGCGGGGCATCCTGACGGAGGACGGTGAGGAGCACGCGCTCGACGTGCTGGTCTACGGGACCGGCTTCCAGGCCTCGAAGTTCCTCACGCCGGTGAAGGTGGTGGGGCGCGGCGGGGTCGATATGCACAAGCAGTGGGGAGGCGACGCGCGCGCCTACCTGGGCATCACGATGCCGAACTTCCCCAACTTCTTCTTCCTGTACGGGCCGAACACGAACATCGTGGTGAACGGCAGCATCGTGTACTTCTCGGAGTGCGAAGTGCAGTACGTGCTGGAGTGCCTGCGCTTCCTGCTGGAGAGCGGGCAGCGCGCGCTCGACTGTCGCGAGGACGTGCACGACGCCTACAACGAGCGCATCGACGCGGGGAACCTGAAGCGGGCGTGGGGCGTCTCGAGCGTGCCCAGCTGGTACAAGAGCGACTCGGGGCGGGTCGCGCAGAACTGGCCCTTCACACTGCTGGAGTACTGGCAGCAGACGAAGAAGGTGGATCCCGCGGACTACGTGCTCCTTTAGGGCTCCACCGGCTCGACCGGCACCGGTTCGCAGAATATCTCGGTGCGCCCGACGAAGTCGTCGTAGTTTCCGGTGACGACCCTGATGCAGAAGTGGACGGCTTCAACGTCTTCGAGGCGGCTCGTCGTGACCGTAAACGTGGCCTGACCGCCGACGGTGTCGTCGCCGAACTCGGTGGGATCCAGCTCGCCGTTCGTGCCCTTGATCGTCTCGCCGGCGGCATCGAGGAGAGCGAGGTTGAAGGTCGGCAGTAGGCCCCTGTGCACGAAGAGGTTGGCCTCGGGGGCGAGGTCGAGATGGTAGTCGAAGGTGACGGAGACCTCGGCCTCGGAGACCGCCTCGACGCGCACGTTCCAGACGCGCGACTGGGGGATGTCGTGAGTGGGGGAGGCCGTGGGGGACTCCCACCAGGCGGGGGCGGCGGTAGCGGTGGCGGTGGGCGTGGCGGTGGCAGCGGTCGTGGGGTCGGGAGTGGGCGCGGGGGTCGGGTCGGGGGGCGAGGCGCCGCCGCAGGCGATCGCAAGAGCCACCGGCAGGGCGAGCAGCGGCCAGAGGCGTCGCGCCAGCGCCATCAGTCGCACCGTCAGTCGTCCAAGGGCGGGAGGCCACCGCGTGCGACGAGCTCCATGCGCACGCCGAGTTCGTCGGTGACGTAGCAGAAGCCGGCGAGCATGCCATCGCGGTCGAGGCCCGCCATCTCCAGCGTCATGTCGGGGCCAAGCTCGTCGATGGCGGCCTGGACACTTTCGACGTAGAGGCCGAAGTGGTGGAGCTGGGAGCGTCCGGCCACCTCCCACACGGTGCCGGGAAGGGCTTCGATGAGCTCGAGGGCGATGGGCGTGCTCTGGTCGCAGAAGGTGACGCGGGGAGTGAGGATGCGGTCGCCGCCCTGGTCACGGACGCGGACGGTGGCAGTGGAAGGGTCGCGCCAACCGACGCTGAAGCGGCGGCCAAGCTCCTCCATGGCCGCCTCCATATCCGGGACGATGATGCCGACGTGGTAGATGTCGTCGAAGGTGATCATCAAGTGCTCCGAACCGATTCTAGCGGGTGGCGCTCGCGATTCGGGGGTTGGCAGGTAGCTCGGGGCCGCCTTCTTGTCCCGTGATACGCTTCCAAGGGACCCCCTGGGTAGCGCGTCCCGCGCGGAGGAGGCGCCGGGTTGAAGGTTCTCTTTCTCGACGAGTCAGGTGACCACAACCTCTCGGTGATCGACCCGCAGTACCCACTCTTCGTCCTCGGCGGCGTCATCATGGACAAGGACTACGCCGAGGGACCGCTGACTACCGCATTGAACGACTTCAAGCGGGAGATGTTCGGCACGACAACACTCGTGCTTCACACAGCGGACATCACAAGAAACCGGAATGGCTTCGAACGAATGACGGAACCTGCATTCCGCCAGAGGTTTCGGGCTGGCCTGAATGCCCTCATGAAGGAACTCGACTATTCCGTGGTCGCATGTGCGATACGCAAGGACGAACACCTAAGCCAGTACGGCGTCGCCGCACTCGACCCGTACATTCTGAGCCTTGACGTCCTCGTCGAGGGATTCTGCTCCGAGGTGGGGACGGAGGGTGGCGGAGTCATCGTCGCGGAGCGCCGCGGTCCCGCGCTGGACGGGCAAATCGAGCTGGCGTGGCTCAATCTCAAGCTGCAGGGCACACGACACATGAGCGCCCAGCGAGTACGGGACCGTATCCACGCCCTCAATCTGCGGGCGAAGAACGAGAACATCGCGGGCCTACAACTGGCTGACCTTGTGGTATCACCTATCGGCCGCCATGTTCTGGGCAAGCCCGCAAAGGAAGACTGGCGGATCGTCGAGAGCAAGTTGCGGCGCAGTGAGCGGGACGAAGCCGAGGGATACGGACTAGTCGTCCTGCCCAAAGAAACGGGGCCGGCCCCCGCTACGCAGTGACCAGCCCACGTTGTCAATAGTATGACAGCGCGAAGTGATCACGGGAAGATGCCCTGGACCGCGTAGGACTGGGCGACGCGGTCGATGGCGACGGTGTAGGCGGCGACACGCAGGTCCGGCATGGCACGCGACTTCCACATCTCATGGACCGAGTGGTAGGCCTGGGTGATGGTGTCGGCGAGGGCGGCCTCGACCAGATCGATCTCCTCCGGCCCGCGCACGGCGCGCATGAAGTCGACGTCGCTGAGGTGGGCGCCGGTGGCGCCCTCCAGCGCCTTTACGACGCGGGCGCTCGCCACCTCCTGGTAGCGGCTCGTGAGCCGCTCGGGGGAGACGTGCTGGATGTTCTTGAGCCACTCGAAGTAGGAGACGGTGACGCCACCAGCGTTCAGGAAGAGGTCGGGGATGACGAGGATGCCGCGCTCGCGGAGGATGGCGTCGCCCTCGCTGTCGACGGGCCCGTTGGCCGCTTCGGCGACGATCCTGGCCTTGATGCGGGGCGCGTTGTCGGCGGTGATCTGGTTCTCGAGGGCGGCGGGCACGAGGATGTCGCAGTCCATCTCGAGCACCTCGCCCGGACGGTCGATGGTGCGCGTGCCGGGGGCGCCGCGGATGGAGCCGGTCTCGACGCGATGCTGCTGAACCGCCTCGACATCGAGGCCGGCGTCGGAGGCGATGCCACCGTCGTACTCGGCGATGGCGACGATGCGGGCGCCCGCTTCCCGAAGGAGCCGGGCGGCGTGGAAACCAACCTTGCCCAGCCCCTGCACGATGACGCGCTTGCCCTCGATGCCGGGAGTGAGGCCGAAGGCCTCCATGTCCTCAGCGGAGGCGGTGGCCTCGGCGATGCCGATGGCGACGCCGCGGCCGGTAGCCTCGGTGCGGCCGGAAATGCCGTGGAGGGAGAGCGGCTTGCCCGTGACGCAGGCGAAGGGGTTGAGCTGGTCGGGGTTGAGGGCGGTGTAGGTGCCGACGATCCAGGCCATCTCGCGCTCGCCCGTGCCGTAGTCGGGGGCGGGGACATCGACGGCGGGGCCGATCATGTTCTTGCGGTTGAGCTCGGCGACGTAGCGGCGGGTGGCGCGCTCGAGGAAGCCCTCACTCTCGACGCGGGCGTCGATGCGCAGTCCACCCTTGGCCCCGCCGAAGGGGGCCTCGACGAGGGCGCACTTGTACGTCATCAGGCTGGCGAGGGCGCAGACCTCGTCCGCGGTAACGTCCGGGCTGAAGCGGATACCGCCCTTGGTGGGCAGGCGGTGGAAGCTGTGCTCGGCGCGGAAGGCCTCGACCACGCGGATGGAGCCGTCGTCGTCGCGCACGGGGAAGCTCATGTGGTGGACGACGTTGCACATCTTGACCTGGTCGAGGACACCCCGAGGATGGTGACTGTAGGCGGCGGCGCGCTCGAACTGCGCGTCGACATCGGCGAGAAGGTTACCGGCGTGAGCTTCGGTCGCCATGGCTCTCCTGTAAGCGGGAAGGCCGCGACCGTAGTATAGGCGGGCACTTGGCAGCCGCCGCCAGAAAGGTTGCCGGAGCAGGGGGCGGACGTGTCCCTCGAAGAGCTGATCATCGCCATCGTGCGGGTGGTGGGCTCGCTGGCGGTGCTGAAGTGGGCCTTCGTCGGCGGCTGGGTCGCCATCCTCATCGACCTGAGCGACCTCTTCCTGAAGAACCTGCTCGACCTGGGCGGGGTGAGCAACTACCAGGCGTTCGACAAGTGGCTCGACCAAGTCTACATGGTCGCCTTCCTGGTGGTGGCGCTGCGCTGGAAGGGGCCGGCGCGGAACGTGGCGGTGGGGCTGTTCCTGTTCCGGCTGGTGGGGTTCGTGGCCTTCGAGATCACCGAGGACCGGGTGGTGCTACTGGCCGTCCCCAACGTCTTCGAGGTGTGGTTCCTGTTCGTGGCGAGCCTGCCGCACTGGCGTCCGAACTTCAATTTCTCGCGGCGCAACATCGTGCTGGCGCTCATCCCGCTGACGGCGCTCAAGGTGTTCCAGGAGTACGCCCTGCACGGCGGCATGTGGCTCGACAGCTTCACCGCGGTCGAGGCGGTGGAGGCGATCGCGGACTGGCTCGCGGCGCCCTTCTAGCGGGGGCGGGGCGGGCGGCCCGTGGCCGAGCGCCAGCTGGACTCGGGCATGAAGCCGAGGTACTGGTCGATCTCTTCGGCGCAGTGGAACATCTCAAGTGAGAAGCCCTGGTCGTCGTTCACGTAGGAGGAGGTGAAGGGGCCCTCGGTGTTGGGCTGGACGTTGGCGGTGTAGCCGTTGTCGATGAGGCGGGTGAAGGCGGCGGTGAAGGCCTCGCGGGTGCGGTAACCGAGGGCGATGTTGAGGATGCCGACATCGCTGAGGAGGTAGCCCAGCGGACGGGGACGGGGGGCGGGGTCGGAGTACTGCTGGAGCTCGATGAGCTGGTCGCCCGCGCGCAGGAGGAGGGTCTCGCTCGTCGCGCCGGGGAGACCCCAGAGCGACTCCATGTCGGGGGTGTGGAGGAGGGTGGGGTCGACAACCTCGAGCGAGAGCGTCTCGACCCAGAAGCGCCTCGCCTTGTCGAGGTCGGGGACGGAGAGGCTGACGGCGCGAATAGCGCAGCCGGACTCGGGCCAGCGGGGCGGGCGCACGTCGGTGAGGGGGTCGCGCTCCATGATCTCCGTGATGAAGCCATCGTGGTCGCGGATGCAGACGCGGCGGTCGCCGTCGGGGCCCTGCGGGGGCGTGATCGTCGCGGCCCCGACAGTGGGGATGCGTGCGACGACGGCGTCGAAGTCGTCGACGTGGAAGGACATGCGGGTGTAGCCGATGTCGCTGGGGCGCCAGTCGAGGGGGAGGGGGCGGGGCACGGGACGGGTGTAGCCCCAGACCTCGAGCTGAACGAAGTCCTGGCGGTCGATGACCCACCAGAGGGCGGCGGCGGGATCGGGGACCTTCTGCAGGGTGGCGAGGAAGTCGCCCCAGATGAGGAGGCCGCCGGCCTTGAGGCAGCCGAGGACATCGCAGTAGAGCTGGGCGGCGCGGGGCATGTCGCTCGCGCTGACGGCGAACTGGGCAACGCCGGGGTCGGGGCCATCGTCTGTGCTCATGGGGGCCTCCAGGCGAGCGCGATTGTACGGATCAGCGGACGGGGGCGAGGGGCCTGGTGGGCTTGGACGCGAACACGATGAGGAGAGCGCCCAGAAGAGAGAGGATGCTGAGCACGACGAAGCCCGTCTCGAATCCCCCCGTTATGTCTCTCATCAGGCCGGCGAAGATGGGGCCGCCCATCATGCCGGAGGTCATCACGAGCTGGGAGAGCCCCATGATCTTGCCGAAGTCGCGCCGCCCGAAGTAGTCGGCCCGGAGGGCGAGGAGCACCGGTCCGCGGACACCCCAGGCGAAGCCGTGGGCAAGGGCGAAGACGAAGATCATCCAGATCGAGTCCGCAACCACGAGCACGAGGAGGGCACAGCCAGCGGTCAGCATCGCGCCGGCGCCCAGTCCACGCTTGTTGACGCGATCGCCCAGGACTCCTCCGGCGATTGTGCCCACCACCTGGGAGATGGGGATCACGACGGTGATGGCGCCCGCCTGTGTCAGCGAGTAGTTGAGGCTCTCGGTGAGGTGGGTGAAGAGGTGCACCATCACCGCGGAGACAACAAGGAGGGCCGAGCCGTGGCCAAGGGAGATGAACCAGAATTGGCGGGTTCGCAGCGCCTCCCCGACGGTGAAGCCCTCGTCGCGCGTGATCTCGGCGACGGCGCCGGGCGACGACGGGGAGGTGGGCTCGGGGGGAGGATCGCCGTCGACGACCTGTCCGTAGTCCTCGGGCCGGTGGCGGATGAGCTGGGCGGCGGGGATGCCGAGGGCGAGGACGATGAGCCCCGAGCTGAAGGCCGTGGTCCGCCAGCCGAAGGCGTCGATGGCCAGAACGACGAGATAGACGAGAACACCCCCGACAGCAAAGCCGCCCGTGGTGAAGCTGATGGCTGTGGCGCGGTAGCGCTCGAACCAGTTCACGATCGCCACCATCACGGAGAGGAAGCCGCCCAGGCTCATACCGACGGCGACGATGAGGAGGACGGGAAAGAGATGGGCCAGGGAGGATATCTGGCTGAAGAGCATGAGCCCTCCCGCCAGCAGCACCAGCCCAACGCGGATGACGGCGCGGGGACCGAAGCGGTCGGTGAGCCAGCCCTGGCCGGGGCCAACGACGCCGTTCGTGCCCTGGATGGTGGAGAAGCCGAGGGCGAGCACGGTGCTGCTCCAGCCAAACTGCTCCCTGAAGACAGCGACGTAGGCGCCGTAGGCCTGCATGACGAATGCGCCTATGAGCGTGGTGATGACGACGCCCGCGCCGACGATCCACCAGCCGTAGTAGAGGCGGTCGGGATGGGCTACGTATTGCGACCCCGGCAGGCGGTTGAGAACGGGGGCCTCCCACAGGCGGCGCCACGGCGCGGCGCGTTCGCCCGATAGTAGCAGCGCGCCTCGTTCAGGATGCGGGGCGCTCTATGCTGGAAGCATGCGCCGGGATGCAGGACTGGCCCCGCTCTCGGAGGAGCATCACCACGGCCTCGTCTTCGCCCTGCGGATCGAGCGAGAGCTACCGGCAGCCAGCGACGAGGAGGTCGAGCGGCTCTACTCGCAGCTGCTCCGGTTCTGGTCACGGGGGCTGCTGCCGCACTTCCACACGGAGAGCGAGTGCCTGCTTGCACGGCTGATCCGGCACCGCCCGGTCGACGACCCCCAAATCCAACGGCTCCACCGCGACCACCTGTCGATGTACGGGCTGGTGTCGCGCATGAAGGATGCAGCCGCTCACGCCGAGCGGGGTGAGGCGCTTCGCGAGTTCGGCGCGGCGCTTCACGATCACATCAGGTGGGAAGAGCGGGAGCTGTTCGAGACCGCGCAGGCGGTGCTCACGGAGGCGGAGCTCGACGCGCTCGGCGAGGAGATCGCGGAGCGGCATTCGAAGCTCGTCAGCGCTCCTTGGGAGGACGTGGCGGCGGAGTAGCCAGCGCGATAAGTGCTGGCAGAACGCTGGCATTGCTGGCAGAATGCTTGCATGGTGCAGATCACGATCAGGAATGTGTCTCAGGAAGTCCGTGACGAGCTTGCGCTCCGGGCCGCACAGAACCGGCAGTCAATGCAGGAATACCTCCTCTTCGAGCTGGAGCGCCTCGCTTCGCAACCTTCGATCGATGAGTGGCTTCGCCAAGTGCGGGAGCGCGTTGAAGCCACGGGAACTCACATCCCTCGATCAGCGATTCTCGAAGCTCGCGACGCCGACCGAACATGACGCTTGTCGTGGACGCATCCGCACTGGTCGCGATCCTGGGAGAGCGTGAGGAAGACGGAAGGTGGGCGACGGCAGCGGTGGCCGGAGAACGGCTTGCCGCACCGCACATCGTGCTTGCCGAAACCAGCAACAGCTTGCGCCGACTGGAACGACGCGGTTACCTCTCGAGCGGAGAAGCGGGCCGTGCACACCGGCAATTGGCGCAGAGCAGCGTTTCGCTGTTCGCATTCAGACCCTTCGCGGAACGAATCTGGGAACTGCGCGGCAACCTGACCAGCTACGACGCCTGGTACGTTGCGCTCGCGGAGGCGCTCGACTGCCCGCTGGCAACGCTTGACTTCAGGCTCAGCCGTTCCCCGGGGCCCACGTGTATCTTCGTCACACCCCCCACTGAGGACACCTAGCCGCAGGGCACGCAGGTAGCAGCCGGGCTCACCCCCGCTCGTAGACGGAGACGTGGCTGGTGCTGGCAGATGTGAAGGGATTCCGGCGCCAGTCGCTCCAGCGGCGCCGGAGTTTCATGCCGGCGAGTTGCGCCATCAGGTCCAGCTCGGAGGGCCAGGCGTAGCGGATGTTGACGGGGTACATGCGTACGCCTTCCGCCGTTATGTAGACGTGCGATGAGGCTACCGTCTGCGTGGCGGGGTCATGGCGGTCCAGGTCGATGGAAACGCGGTCGGCCTCCACGAGGCCGGCGCTGATGCGTTGGCCACGGTCGAAACGCGTCATGTCGGGGACGAAGACTTCCAAGAGGAAGGCGCCGTCGTCGGTGAGGTGGCGGGCGACGTTCTGGAAGCAGGCGACCTGAGCGTCCTGCGTGGTAAGGGCGAAGAGCGTGTTGAAAACGACGTAGATGAGCGAGTAGCGCCCTTCGACGCCGACCTGCTCGAAGTCGCCCATCGTGACGGGGATGGCGGCGCCTCCCGGCTTCTGGCGCATCTGCGCGACCATCGCCTCGGAGGCATCGAGACCATGGACCTCGACGCCGCGTTCCGCCAGCGGCAGGGCGATGCGGCCAGTGCCGATGCCAAGCTCAAGGGCGCGGCCGTCACCGGCCAGCCCGGCGAGGACGGCGACCATGGGGTCGACTACTGCGGGGGTGTTCAACTGCTCGTGGATCTCATCGTAGACGCCGGCCATGCGGTCGCCATAGGTGGAGGCGTTGACGTCATCCATGGCGTGACTCTTCCCAGCCCGGTGCGGCGTCTCGCCGCTAGCCCAACTGCACGACGCCGACGGGGCAGCTGACACCGGTGCCGCCGATGCCGCAGTAGCCGTTGGGGTTCTTCGCCAGGTACTGCTGGTGGTAGTCCTCGGCGTAAAAGAATTCCGGCGCGTCGAGTATCTCGGTCGTGATCGGGCCGTAGCGGCGGGCGGCGGAGAGCGCCTGCTCGTAGTAATCGCGGCTCTGCTCCGCGGCCTCGCGCTGCGCCTCGTTGTAGACATAGATGCCGGAGCGGTACTGCGTCCCGACATCGTTGCCCTGGCGCATGCCCTGCGTGGGATTGTGGCCCTCCCAGAAGGCGCGGAGCAGCTCGGCGTAGCTGATCTCCGAGGGGTCGAAGACGACCAGCACGACCTCGTTGTGGCCGGTACGGGTGCTGCAGACCTCATGGTAGGTGGGGTTCGGAGTCAGCCCGGCGGCGTAGCCGACGGCGGTGCTGTAGACGCCAGGGAGCTGCCAGAAGATGCGCTCGGCGCCCCAGAAACAGCCCATCCCGAAGAGCGCTCGCTCCATGCCCTCGGGAAACGGCTCAGCAAGCGGGTGGCCGTTGAGGTAGTGCTGCGGCGGGACGGGCACGCGCTCGGAGCGGCCCGGCAGGGCGTCCTCCGCGGTCGGGAGCTCGTTCTTCTTGCCGGAGAACCAGGACATGACTGTGCCTCTCGATACGTGCGTGAGTTTCGGATCGTGGCGGAAGCGCTTCGACCGCGAGAGCCTGCGCTTCCGCTGTCCATGGTACGCGTTGTACGCGTTCCGCCATCCGCGGTTCTTCCGTGAGGTTTACTGAACCCTCTCCCGTTGGTCTCGTGAATGTGGGCCCGGGACTCGGTGAATTGGTTCGTTCCCGGGAACTCGCTCATCTCCCTTCCGAAGGGCCTGCTCCCGAGGGCGAGAGTGCAGGGCTGAATATCCAGGGGCGGGCCTGCTTGATGGAGAGGATGTTCTCGCGGGTGATCTTGAACTCTATTTCCATGGCGAACCGTTGCCCGGGTTCGACGCCGTACAGCCTTGCGAACTCGTCATGGATCACGGCGAGGTGCGCGCGCAACTGCTCCATTTGCTCGCCGCTCATGAGGAGTTGCCCCGGCTCCACCTGGTTGGAGGTGGCGATAATCGTGTAGGTACCAGAGGCGTTCAACACGATTTCCTCGGGCGCCGAGTACGCCTCGGGATTGGTGACCATGTCCTCGCCAACCTGCGTGTTGACGTAGCAGCTCCCCTCTCCGCCGTAGATGGGATCAAAGCTGACGGCAACTCCGTTGGCCAACTCATCGGAATAGTTGGGATGCACGAGAACCCCCATCGCCGCCGCCGTGTGGTCGATGCGGTGGAAGTCGCGTTCGACAAAGGCGCGGAAGTTCCAGAGGCTGGCGTACACCGCCTTCAGGGACTTGGCGATGCCATCCTCCTCGGTCTCCTCGGGATCCTGGGTCTTGGAGTCGTACAGCCCCGCGCCGTTGAAGCCCGGCAGGTCCTCGTTGTTGGTGCTGGACCGGTAGCGCAGGGAGGTCCCCTCAAGGAACGTCGCGTGCATCTCCTCCAGTACCTCGGTCATCCACTGTGGCGTGTCGGCGTCCTTGATGGCCTTCCGCAGTTTCTTGAGCTCGTCCTCCTGGACATCGAAGTCCGTCTGGAAGTTGGGGTCGGCCAGCATGGTCTCGATGCGGGAGTTGAGCCCGCTTTCACTCATGAACCTGTCATGGAAGGAGAACGGCACCGCGAACCCGTCGGGCACGGTCCCGTCGGGAAACCCCAGCGTCCGCAGCACTGCCACATTCGCCGCCTTGACGCCGAACGCGGTCCAGTCCTCGAAGCGGACCTCGCTGAGGGGGGTGATCTGCGTGACCGAGAGGTCCCGCTCCGGGACTTGCGTCTCGGTGGGCCGAGAGGAGGCGTGGTGGGCGTTGACCTCCTCGCGGGTAGCGGCTCGCAGTTCCCATCCGCTCTCGCGTACCGCGAAGCGGACGTAGTCGCCGATAAGGGACGTGATGGCGGAGTTCTCGAGGGCGCCGAGGATGAAGGCGTTGGGAACGCCATCCTGCACGGCGCGCAGGTTGACGTGCGACAGCGGCGTCTGGGGCGCGGCGGTGACGATGCCGGCGACACGGGGAAGCTCGTTGGGCAAAGCCTCGTAGATCACGACGTCGCGGGGGTTGGGACGTTCATCCAGCCCCATGACCCGCAGCAAGCCGTACCCCTCCCCCGGATTCAATGCCAGGAAGCCGCTCGCGGGGGCGATGTTCTCCTTGAGGACGATGGCGACGCGGGACTCGTCATAGCGCGCTTCCTCGTCCTCGTAGGCCCACACGCCGTCGGGAGGCACGTAGTAGACCAGGTTGTCGTCGAGCAGCTTCATGCTGGCGGCAAGCACCGTTTGAGCGCGCGCCACCAGCGAGAACGGGTAGGCGCCAAGGGGCCAGAACTCGTAGTGGTAGGTGGCCGGACTACCGTCACGGGCGACCCGATTCGGGTGATAGACAATCGTGCCGCCGACCATCCCGGGGCTGCTCTGCTCGAGACCCAGCGCTAGCTTGAAGCTCTCGTGGTACCGGTGCATGTGACTGTTCAGGAAATAGGCGCGCGGTCTGTCGCTGTCCATGTCAAGCAGGACGAACTTGAGGTACTCGAAGTCTTCCGGCGTCTCGTCCCTGCGGTAGGAGAGAGCTTCGAATGCCGCCCGGTCGGGGATGGCCACGACGCCTTCGCTGAACTCGATGCCGGGAGCAGGGTTGATGGGGCTCATGCCCACGGGGTCTTCGAGTTCGGTGATGTCGTCGATGCAGTCGCCGTCGATGTCGGCCGGGTCGGCGATGCGGTATTTCTCCACCCGGTAGCGCTCTTTCGGAAGCGCGGCCAGACGCTCGGCGAGCGTGGTCGTGCCCGCTTTGCCCAGCGCCAGGGAGACGGGCTGCTCCAGCGCAGCGTCCGTGTCGTCCCGGACGTAGAGCACGAAGTAGTCGTCAGCCGTGGACTCGACCACTATCGGAACCGCCGCAACGGCAACCGGCGCCGGGATCGGATCAACACTGCCCAACCGCGCTCCTGCTGAACACGGCGCTTCAGCATCGGCCGCCCCCGCGCGGAAGACGAGCACGACGTAGGTCCGGGTAGCCGACCCCCGCGTGACCACCACCTGGATGCGCTTGCCCCCGGCCGAGGGCAGGTCCACCTGCTGCCCAGCGGTGTCCGTGTCGGCGTCCGCGATCACGATCCCGTCCGCGTCTCGATAGGCGACCAGGGCGTCGACATCGCCCGCCGGCGCGCCTTCGATGGTTATCCGGGTCACGGCGTTGATCACGGGGACGGTGTAGGAACCCACCCCGCTGCTGAACGCCGGCCAGATCGGCTGAACGGTTGTTCCCGAGGTCACCGTCAGCGTGGCCAGCATCACCTGCGGTTCCGTGTGCGCGCCACTGTCTGCTGGTTCCCGCGAATCACTGTCGGCGTCGCGCGGAACCGGGGTGGACTCAATCGCGTCCCCCGTAGCGGTTGGTTCGGGCGTGGGGCTCACCGTCGGAGTGAGCGTTGGCGAAGGGGTTGACTCCGTGGGGGTTGGCTCCGGCGTCGGGGTGGAGGTAGCTGTGTGATGCGCCGGAGTGGGGGCGGGGCCGCTGGTGTCGCCGCCGCACGCCGCCGCCACCAGCGGCAGCAGGCACACGAACAGCGGGAGACTGGCACACGCCCAGCGCATCGGGTCCACCCTATAGGCCGAGAGGCCGAATTACCCCACCCGTTTTGGCAAGCCTCTGCACGAGAGCAGCGTCGAGGAGGCGCGAGCACTCGCTCCTGGGATCGCCTATCTGGCCCACCCCGCCGCACCGATGTTCCGCGTGGACGATCACGTGCTCACGCTGCCAGACCGCGCCGTGTCGCTCCGGGTACCGGCGCCGCTCGAACAGCCCGCCGTGGCGCCCTCGGATCAGTCCCGCGGGGCGTAGGATGGCTGCTACGCGGCGCCGCGGGTGGTTGCCTGTCCGAGTTGGCAGCACCGGGCAGCGAACCAGGCGGAGGGAGGCCTGAAATATGTCTGCACCTTCAACACATGACCGGGAGACCATGAACGCCGGGGCAGGGTGCCCGGTGAACGTGGACGACGTTGACCTGTTCGCCCCGGGGTCACAGGAACACTGGTACGAGGCGTACTCCCTGCTCCATGAGGAATCACCCGTTCTGCGGATCCCCGGGGGCGGCAAAACGCCGGGCACAGACGCCTACGTCATCACCAAGTACGAAGACATCTCCCGCATCATCCGCGATCCCGAGTCGTTTCCCCCAGCCAACCTACGGCAGGCGAGCGACGAGGCCGCGGAGATCTTCCGCGAGACCGGCTTGGGGACGCCGGCCGATACCCGGCAGTCGCTGCGTCCCGACCTTGAGTCGCACAAGCAGCACCGCCTGCAGCTCACCGATCCCTGGGTCGGCGCCGTCGGCGCCGAGCAGCACGCGGACATGATCCGTTCCCAGGTTGGCTTGCTCCTTGAAGGCTGGGAGAAGCGAAACGAGGCGGAGCTCGTCCGCGAATTCGCGCAGGCGCTCCCCCAGCGCGTGATCACGACGATCCTTGGGCTGCCGCTCGAGGATCTCCCGAAGCTCAGGGCGTTCGAGGAAGCCCAGGTCCGCCGCTTCGTCTACTTCATCAACCACAAGGACGAACTCCCGCCTGACGAAGAGATCGAGAACGCCCAGGCGCTCGTGGAGTTCCAGCAGTACCTGAAGGAGCAGGCGGACAAGAAGCGGCGCCATCCCGGGAACGACATGCTCACGTTCCTCACCCAGGTCGAGTACGAGGGTCGCAAGCTGACCGACGCCGAGATCGTGTCGGTGACATTCGGGATGCACATCGGTGGGAACGAGACGACGCAGTTCGCACTCACGTCCGAGTGGCTCCTGCTCGCCCAGAACCCTGGCGTCTGGGCGGAGCTCAAGCGCGACCGAAGCAAGGTGCGCTTCTTCGTGGAAGAGGCCCTCCGCGTCTACGCGCCTACCCAGGGCAGCTCGAGCCGGCTAACAGCGCAGGATGTCGAGTTCCAGGGGGTGAATATCCCGGCAGGCTCCCTGCTGCATGTGCGCTACGGCGCCGGAAACAGGGACGAGGACGCGTTCCCACACGCGGACAGCATCGATCTCTCTCGCCCGAACCCGGGCCGCCATCTCACCTTTTCGCAGGGTCCGCGCAACTGTCCTGGTGCGGGTCTCTCCCGGCTGGAGCAGAACATCGCGGTGAACGGCTGGCTCGATCGTTTCGAGTCGATTGGTCTGGCCGAAGGGCAGAACGACTTCAGGCACATCCCCGGCCGGATGCTCGGACTGATCGATCTGCACGTTACGTTCGAGCCGACGGCAGCGCCGACAGGGACCTGATTCAGGCGTCCCACAAGCCTCCGCCGCCCAAGCCGTCGTGAGGCGGGACGATGCGTCCCGACGGCCGCATCTTTATGCTCAGCGCGCCGTGGAAGCGGAGCGATGCGCTACGCAAGGTGCTGGACCTCCACATGCGCGGGTCGAACTGACATGAATGGAGAGGCGCGCACACCGCGGGGACGCGGAGCGCGGCCCGGGAGTACTGCATGACGCTTGACTTCGCGACTGCCGAGTTGCTCCAGCAGATGGCCGAGGCTGGCGGCAAACCCCTGCACGAGAGCAGCGTCGAGGAGGCGCGAGCGCTTGGTGCGGGCATGGCCGATCTGAACGGCCCGGCCCCGCCGATGTTCCGGGTCGACGAGCACAGGCTCGCCAGACCAGACGGCGCCGTGCCGATCCGCGTACTGGCGCCGCTCGAGCAGCCCGCCGGCGTGATCGTCTATTACCACGGGGGCGGCTGGGTCATCGGTTCGATCGACGAGACCGACACTGTCGCGCGCAAGCTCGCCGAGCGCACATCGTGCTCAGTGGTCCTGGTCGACTACCGCCTGGCGCCCGAGCACCGCTACCCGGTGGCCGTCGACGACTCCTACGCGGCGCTTGAGTGGGTCGGCGAGCACCTCGCTGAGGTTGCCGCGCCGGGCGCTCCGTTGTTCGTCGCCGGCGACAGCGCGGGCGGCAACCTCGCGGCCGTGATGGCGCTGCGGGCGCGCGATCGCGGGGGCCCGCCGATCGCGGCGCAGATCCTGATCTACCCGGTGACGGATGCCGACTTCGAGCGGCCCTCCTACACCGATCCCGGGAACCAGCTGCTGCTGACGCGCGAGGCGATGGTCTGGTTCTGGGACCACTACGTACCGGACGCCACACGGCGCGTCGAGGCGGACGCCTCGCCGCTGCGCGCCGCCGACCTCTCCGGGCTGCCGCCGGCGGTCGTGCTGACCGCCGAACACGACGTGCTGCGCGACGAGGGCGAGGCCTACGCCGAGCGGCTGCGGGAGGCGGGAGTGCCGGTGAACTTCATGCGTCACGAGGGCCAGACGCACGGCTTTTTCACGCTGCTGATGCTGCCCGGGAGCGAGCGAGGCTTTCAGCAGGTCGTGAAGGCTGTGCGGGCGACGATCCACGAGCGTTCCAGGGAAGCCGCTGAGGCGGCCGTAGCCGACACGCCCGTGCGGGAAGCGTAGTCTGGCGGGCGGGACCCCAGAGGTAACGCTCGACGAGGGAGGACCGACATGACGACCGACACCAGCCGCGTGGAACTCGACGCTGTCGTCGTTGGAGCCGGGTTCGCCGGCATGTACATGCTGCACCGGCTGCGCGAGGTGCTCGGCCTCTCGGCGCGCGTGATCGAGGCCGGGGACAACGTTGGCGGCACTTGGTACTGGAACCGCTACCCCGGCGCGCGCTGCGACTCCGAGTCGTACCTCTACTGCTTCTCCTTCGACAAGGACCTTGCCCAGGAGTGGACCTGGAGCGGCAAGTATCCCGAGCAGCCCGAAATCCTGCGGTACCTCAACCACGTCGCCGATCGCTTCGACCTGCGCCCTGATATCCAGTTCGAGACGCGCGTCACCGCAGCGCACTTCCGCGAGGACCTGAACCGCTGGGAGATCGAGACCGACCAGGGCGACCGCGTGCTCGCGCGCTACTTCATCACCGGGGTCGGGTGCATTTCGGCGGGCCAGATGCCCGATATCAAGGGGCTCCAGAGCTTCGAGGGCGAGTGGTACCACACGGGCTCGTGGCCGCACGAAGGGGTCGACTTCGCGGGCAAGCGCGTCGGGGTGATTGGCACCGGTTCGAGCGGGGTCCAGTCGATCCCGGTGATCGCCGCGCAGGCCGGTCACCTGACAGTCTTCCAGCGCACACCGCAGTACACGATCCCGGCTCGCCACGGCACCGTCACGCCCGAGTTCCTCGAAGAGGTCAAAGGGCGCTACGACGAGATATTCGAGAAGAGCCGCAATTCGAGGGGCGGCACGCCCTACGACGAGTCCGACCGTTCGGCGCTGGACGTCGACGATCAGGAGCGGCGCGAACTCTACGAGGCCGCGTGGGAGCAGGGCGGGTTCCGCTTCGTGCTCACAACGTTCAGCGACATCGCCGTCGACCGGCGGGCCAACGACACGGCCGCGGAGTTCATCCGGTCGAAGATCCGTGAGACCGTCGACGACCCGGAGACGGCCGAGAAGCTGGTGCCGCGCGACCACCCCTTCGGGTCGAAGCGCGCGCTGATCGATACCAACTACTTCGAGACCTACAACCGCGACAACGTCGACCTGGTTGACATCCGCCACTCCCCGATCGAGGAGATCACGGCGCACGGGATCCGTACCCGGGACAGCGAGTACGAGCTCGACATCATCGTGTTCGCGACCGGCTACGACGGGATGACGGGCTCGTTCAACCGCATCGACATCCGCGGTCGCGGGGGTGTCGCGCTCAAGGAGAAGTGGGCGGAGGGGCCGAGAGCGTACCTGGGGTTGTCCCCCGCGGCGTTCCCCAACATGTTCATGATCACCGGCCCCGGCAGCCCTTCGGTGCTGAGCAACATGCCGCCAACAATCGAGCAGCACGTCGAGTGGATCTCGGACTTCCTCGCCTACATGGCCGAGCACGATGTCGAGATCGCGGAGGCGGAGGCCGATGCCGAGACGGAGTGGGTCGACCACGTGAACGATGTCGCGAGCAAGACGCTCTACATGCTGGCGGACTCCTGGTACCTCGGCGCCAACATCCCCGGCAAGCCGCGCGTGTTCATGCCCTATGCCGGCGGACTGGATGTCTACAGCCAGAAGTGCGACGAGATCGCCGCTGCCGGCTACGAGGGATACGTGCTCCGCAGCCGGGAACGCGTCTAGGGTCTTTCGTCCCCGGGCGCCCACGCTGACCGCCGCTCGCCGGGCACGGGGTCCGGGGAAGGCAGGTCTAGGCCCTGGCTGACCAAGGGAGACTGTACGACGAACTTTCGCGCTGACGGTGGGGCTGTAGGCCACAGGGGGACACGGCGCACGCGCGGCCGCACAAGGATGCGCTATGCTCCCCCGTTCCTGCGAAGAACCGTCCGCCCGCGTGAGAGGCAGTGATGGGGCGCGTCATGCTCCCTTCGTGGCCTTCACGTGTGTGGCTGGTCTTCGCAGGAACGGTCCCATCGCTGGACACGAGGGGGGCACTTCGCGTGGCGCAGGCGTTGTCATGTCGACCGCATAGGGGCATTTCTCCGCGAATGCTCGCGCGCAGGAACCACGTGATGCAGAACCTCCTTCTCTTTCGACTGTGGCGCGGGGCGGCGATGGTGGTCCTGGTAATCGTCAGCGTCCTCGCGACTCAGAGCGACCGGCTCGATGCCCAGGGTCCACCTGACAACAACCCGGCAACGGGTACTCCCACCATCATCGGCGCGCTGCGGGTAGGTGAAATCGCGCGTGTGGACACCTCCTCGATCGCCGACCCCGACGGGCTCACGGACACCGAGTTCAGTTACACCTGGTTCGCGGGCGGCGGCTTTTTCCGGGCCCTGACGTTTATCAACGAGTACCCGATCGCGCCGTACGACGCCGGGCTGACAATCGAAGTGCAGGTGCATTTCGAGGACGACAACGGCAACAGCGAATCCCTTGATGTACAAGCGACTAGCACCGTCGCGGCTGTGGCGCCGGACGCGCCACCGGACCTGAGCGGCTCGCTAGGTGACCCCGGCGAGCTTGACCTGAACTGGTCGACCCCTGCGGTTTGTGACTTCACGGTTGTCTTCGACTGCTGGCTCGACCTCGACCGAGCGTTCAGCGTTGGGGACGGCGGTTCAGACATCACCGGCTACACGGTGCAGTGGAAGCTGGCGTCTGGAAGTTGGAGCGTCGCGTCCCATGTCTCCGAGGCGGAGGTGACCACAACTTCCCATACCGTCACCGGACTGAACGCGAGCAGTACGTACACCGCGCGCGTGCTCGCACGAAATGCAGCCGGCTCGGGGACTCCTTCGACCGAGGTGACAGTCAGCGGCACGAACCTCAACGTGGGGCCGGTCGTCTCAGGAAGGGCGGCGCCAAGCTTCTTTGAGACCAACCCAAGGGACGTAGAGACGTATACCGCGACCGATCCCGAGAGCGACACCATCACCTGGTCGCTCTCGGGTCCCGATGCAAGCTTCTTCAGCATCGCCGGCGGTGTGCTCAATTTCGATTCCGCCGGGGACTATGAGGACCCGAGGGACGCCGGCCGAAACAACGCGTATGAGGTGATTGTCCATGCGTCCGATGGGCCGAACAGTGCGGTATTCCCTGTCACCGTCGTCATCAACGACGTGGATGAGCCTCCCGTCATCGCTGGGCTCACCAGTGTGAAGGTCCGGGGAGGCACCACGGCCTACGTGGGCCGCTACAGCGCGACCGACCCGGAAGGATTCGTGACGAGTTGGGAGCTGCTTTCGGGCGTGGACGCACAACACTTTGAGTTCTCCGCTGCCGGCGACCTGAGCTTCACCGCCGTGCCCGACTTCGATAATCGGGCTGACACCAACGGCGACAACACCTATGAGGTCACCGTCAGCGCTTCCTCCGACGGCGATCGGGGAACGCGGACCGGAACGTTGGACGTGGTAGTCACAGTCACAGATCCGAACCAGGTGATCAGGCCGCCGGTCATCATCGGAGGGGGTGGAGGCGGTGGGCCTTCCGGTCCTTCACCGAGCACAGTCGACTACGAGTGGACCGTCAAGCGCGACATCGAGGAGCTCGCGAGCGGCAACGACTTGGCTACGGGGATGTGGTCCGATGGCACTACCCTCTGGCTGGTCGACAACCCCGACGGCGCCGGCGACGCGGTCTACGCCTACGACCTGGAGAGCGGCGAGCGCGTCGAGGAGCGCGAGTTCGAGCTTGACGAACGCAACCGCGCGCCCCGCGGCATCTGGTCCGACGGCGAGGGCGCTGTGTGGGTCTCCGACAGTGGCCGCAACCACTTGTTCTCCTACGACCTGGCCACCGGCGAGCGCCTCGAGGATCGCGACATCGAGCTGGCCGAGGGCAACGCCGACGCGCGCGGCATCTGGTCTGATAGCGAGACCATGTGGGTGCTCGACGACCGTGCCAACGCCGTCTTCGCCTACGACCTCGATACCGGCGCACTCCTCGCGGAGTACGGCCTCGACTCCGCCAATGGTTCACCCGTGGGCATCTGGTCCGACGGCGTCACCCTCTGGGTCTCCGATCCCGGCTCGAGCCCACGGCGCCTCTTCGCCTACCGTCTCCCCATCCGCGACGAGGCGGAAGCAGCAGGTGAGAACGTCCGCCTCGAACGGGTCAGGGACGAGGACTTCACCCACCTCTCCGGCTCCAGCAACAACAGCCCTCGCGGCATCTGGTCCGACGGCGACGTGATATACGTCGCCGACCAGAGCGACGGCAAGGTCTACACCTACAACATGCCCGACGCGATCGACGCGCGGCTGGCTTCGCTCACGCTCAGTGGTATCGACATCGGGGAGTTCGATCCGAGCCGGACCGACTACGAGGGCGTCATTGCCGAGGGCGTGACGGAAACCGTCGTGACTGCGGAGGCGATGCAACTCCGCACCGACGTCGATATTAAGCCCGACGATATCGACGGCGCCGACACGAACGGCCACCAGATCGCCCTGGACGGGGTCACCGAGATCACTGTCACTGTCACCTCGGCGGACGGCAGCCGCACCAAGATCTATCGCGTGACCTTCGAGCCCACGGTGACGGAGCTGGCGCTAAGCCCTACATGGACAACACTCGAGTGGCCCGGCGCGGACGGCATGGCCGTAGCGGATGCGCTCCGCGAGGCGGGGATCATCGAAGAGGTTGTAATCATCTACTACTGGGACGAGGCCGTGCAGACGTGGATTGGGTTCTTCCCCGGCCTGGAGGATGTACCCGGACTCAACACGCTCACCACCTTCAAGCGGGGAGGTACCTACTGGATCGCGGTCACCGAAGCCCTCACCTGGCCGATTCCCCTCGCAGCGACTCCTTAGCCGGTCGCATCCCGGCGTGACCCCCACGGGGTGTAACGGTGCACCCCCTCACAGGCAATGGACAGGCCACTTAAATTGGCGAAGGGTGGCTCACCAAGGGAGACTGTACGACGAACTTTCCAACTGACCGTGGAGTTGTAGAAGCAAGCGAGCCCGCACACTCGCCCTGTCGCTCTACGCTGGGTCCCCAGCCGTCGCGTCCGTGGGTATGGAAACGACACGCCACCCTTTGTCGAATGCATAGCTCGATTCCCAGCCAGCCGGATCGTTGATCTTCACGACCTCGGAGTGATCCGTTCCGGCGTGCTCGACGACGTAGAGCCAGTACGAGTCGCCCTTCTCGCGGGCGCAGTCGAACTGGGTGTGTGTAAGGGTGACGGGGCGGGAATCCCAGTCTCCCGCTATCGCCTTCACCTCGATCCAGCGCACCTCCACTCCGCGCGCGTCGGTCTCGTAGAGGTCGTAGCCGGGGTTGTTCCGGCTGGTCCGTTTGAGCTTGGGTTCTTGCTCCAGAATCAGCGTGATCGCCGCCGCCTCAAGGCCCATTCTCCGCTCGTGTTCGCCTTGGCCTGCTGCCGTCCCCTCGGACTCCCTTTCGACCCGGATGTACGACTCGAGGACACGCTCACCGCCGCTCGTCCGCTCACCACCTTCGCTCTTGCTACGACCGGTCCCGCTGCCGGCCGCGCCCACGGTGTCGATGGTCACGCCAGGCGCCGGCACAGCTGGTGACGAGTTGCCGACGAGAGTGCGCTGCTTGCGGGCCTCACGACGCAAGGCTCGACCAACCTGCTCGCCGCTGAGACCCGCAGCGTGGGCCTCTTTCAACGCTTCGACCTCATCTAGGCCCACACCCGCCCCCTCTGCCAGTGCCTTCAGCTTCGACGGCGGCTCTGGTCGTTTGAACTTGATGATCAACTCCAGGAACGAGTCCGCCGTCCAGTCGAGGCTCGCGCACTCAACTCGAGCCGGACGCTGTAGGTGCCCGGACTCATCCGGCACCCACGCCATCTCGTTGAGCAGCACCACCGAAGCGGAGGTGAGCCGCCGAGATCGCCTCTTGCCGTAGTACCGCCACCTGTAGTTGACCCTGAAGCCGGGCTGGCCGGGATGCTCCGCTGCTTCGCAGAGCGCTTCCCACAGCAACCCGGCCCGAGCCGCAGCCCCCTCAGCAGACAAATTTGGGAGATGCTCTAATAGCTGCTGCAGTCCCCGGAACTTCGAGTCCGTGAGCTCTTCCTGCTGGGCATCGCCCAGCGGTCCGTCGTTTCCGCGCAGCCGCCGACGTTCACACTCCGAGATTCGGCGCAAATTATCGAGCTTGACGACGGCCAGCGCTTGCGAAGAGCCACACTCTTCGAGAAGCGTTTCCACGTCTTGCTGGATCAGGCCTCGTGGCGATCTGGCAGGGAAGAGGACGGAAGGAACGCCATCGAACAACGCCCGGAGTTGCTTCGTCGGGAGGTAGACTTTGCCTGGCCGTTCGAAGGACAACTCGCCGGTTCCGATGTCTACCACACGGACGAAGAAGGTCTCACGGAGGGCTTCAACCAATCGCCCGCGCCGGTTCGAGGAGGCGGACTGGAAAGCGTCTACGATTTCACGTAAGTCGGCGGCGTGCCGGGATACATCAATCTCTGCTCGCTTACGGTACCTAGGAATTACGTCGCGGATAAGCGCGTCGATTTGGTCAAATTCCGACAGGCCCAGCCATTTGAGGAACTCGAGTGCCGGCTTGGAGTCGCACACCGTTGACCGCACGGTATTCGGGGGGCTCGATTGCCCCTTCGTGGGGAGGAACACAGCGGGATCGTCGCCATAGCCAAGTGCAACGTGCGTCCCATCCTCAAGTCGGATCAGAGGTAGGTCATCCCGAAGGTAGTAGCTCTCTGGTCGTTGCCGGTTCAGGAACTCGTACAGCCTGCGTATCCACTTATCGTCCTGACTCTCCAGGAACTGCTTGTCAAGAAGCTCAAGCAAGTCCGAAGTGGCAATCTCTCGGAGACCATGCTCGTCCGTCAGATAGTCGTAGAGCTTGGGAGTCCGGCTCTCCGTGATGTCGCCCGTGAGCCACGCGACAGGTTCGTCTTCGCCAAGCAGTTGGGCCAGCCGCGGACGTGAAGTGAGGTCGCGGAGCCCCTTGTCAGGTGTGAGCTTCGCATTCGAGGCAGATACGTAACCGCCCCTGTGAGCTGGCAGGAGTGGCTCCCGAGCGAGTGCATCGCGTACGGCGTCGAACATGGCCGCGAAACGACTGTCGTCGTCGTGGAAGAGTGACCGGCTGAGGGGAAGCGCGTCGAAGACATGCACTCCGAGCATGCGGCGGTCACGGAGCCAGCGAAGGGCGTCCACCAGCAGGGCCGCGGTTTCCTTGACGAGGTGGCGGTTCCAGGGGTCAGTCTGTGGAATGTTGTCGCGGCTCGACGTCGTCCGGTACGGTCCCTGGACCAACATCCCGAGGTGCGTCTCAGGCACAGTCGGGAAGAAGGCCACGAGGGGCGATCTATCTACCGCTTTGATCACGTCCTTACCGGAGTCATCCAGCGCGAGATTGAAGGCAAGTTCAACATGTCTTGCTGACTCACCGTCGCTGTCGACCTCCCGCGAGAATACGAGCCACGACTCTTCTATTGGGTCTTCATCCTCCGAATCGCTGAGCAGCTTGATCCGCCGCACGTCCTCGCTCTCGCTGACCTCTTCACGACGGCAGTAGCCGGACGGCCCATTCTGAGCATTCCATGCGATCTCAGTGATCTCCCGCAGGAACAGCAGCGTGCGCTGTTTGCCGAGGCGGTTGAACTGGCGGACGACATCGTCCGCCAGTTCGCCTGTCTGAAGTGGAAGCGCGATGACCGTCTCACCCTCGCTCAGGGGAATCGTGGATGTCGGGCGAGGGTGGACGTAGCTTTCAATGGCAAAGTGCTCGTCGCCCGAGTGGATCTCAGGGCGTTCCGTGACCGCGTAGACCGACTTGAAGCCGATCCCGAACTGGCCGATGGTGGTCAGTTCGCCTTCCTTCGTACTCTCGGCGAGCCCGCAAACCGCCCGTACATCTTTCTCCGTGAACGGAACCCCGAAGTGAGAGAGGCGAACACAGTCGTCGGCCACTTCGAAGCGCACCGAGCGATAGCCTCCGGGCCCGCCCCGCCGATTCAGAGCGTCCTCGGCGTTCTGGAGCAGTTCGAACACGAAGTGAGCACGTTCCGCGTAGAGATCCCCGAGCAAGCCGGGGCCGAAACGCCCAACGTCAGTACCGTATTTCTTCTCGTTTTCGCGGCTGATCTGTTCGTAGTCGGAAGGCATAGGTCAGTGAATCTCCACTCCTGCTTTCGCCTTGTTTCTGGCCGGGCACTCACTGTAACGCCATCAATCCCACCGACTCAGACTGACGACTTGCAGCGGCGTCTCGGTGTTCCGCCGTTCAATCGACTAACCGCTTCAGCTCAACCGAGGCAGGGAGAAAGGTTCGTTCTGATGCGGCCAGAGGTCGAGCCTTTGTCCGGTCCCGAGCTGGTGGATGCACTTCAGCCTCTCCTTAGCGTATCGCCTAAGGCGCTCTGGCTGTGTGCAGGCGGAGACACAGCCGACGGTCTCGATGCCGCCCTTAACGACCGCAACCCTTCTACCGCTGTTCTCCGACTCAGTGCAGACAACGGAGCAGACGAAATATTTGGTGGCGCCAGGTAGGGGCACCTGGTCACCGCAGGCCGATACGATGGGATGGACTTCCCAGAGGATGTATGCCGTATCGAGGTGTTGCCGGAACATCCTATTGCTATCAGCGACCTAGGAATCCTCTGAGCAAGTAGGCTGTCGCGGCGATTTGCTGCCGGCAGCAGGTTGTATTGGACAAGGAGGACGGCAGGGGAGGGGGCCGGGGGAGGGCGGGGGCTTCTTTTGCCCTCCCGTCCCGCTTCGACGGGCGCGGGGGACGCACTGCTCCCCGGGTCAGGCGAGTTGGGGCTCGGCTCTGAGCAGGTTCGTCAAGCCCAGCAGCAGCGCCAGCCGCTCGCGGTTCTTCGCCAGACCGCGGTAGCGCACCTTGTCGTAGCCGAAGCGCCGCTTCACCGCGAGGAAGGGGTGCTCCACCTTCGCCCGCACCGACGCCTTCGCTCGCTCCCCCCGCGCCTCCGCGCTCCCCGGCTCAAGCAGCCGCCTCAGGCCGGGCCGCATGGCCACGCGCCACGCGACCTCCGCGCGCGCCTGCTCGGGACGCTTCTCCACGCCCTGGTAGCCCGCGTCGCCGTACGCCTCCCGCTCCTCGCCGTGCAGCAGGCGGTGCGCCTCCGTCACGTCGGCCACGTTCGCCGCCGTCGCCCGCATGCTGTGCACCAGCCCGCTGTCGGCGTCCACGCCGATGTGCAGCTTCATGCCGAAATGCCACTCGTTCCCCTTCTTCGTCTGGTGCATCTCCGGGTCGCGCGCGCGCCGCCGGTTCTTCGTCGAGGAGGGCGCCTCGATGATGCTGGCGTCCACGATCGTGCCCTCGCGCAGGCGCAGGCCGCGGCGGGCGAGGTGGGCGTTGATTGTCTCGAACAGCTTCGTCCCCAGGTCGTGGCGCTCCAGCAGGTGGCGGAAGTGGAGGATGGTGCTCTCGTCGGGAATGGCCTCGGTCAGGGTGAGACCGCAGAAGCGGCGCACCGACTCGGCCTCGTAGAGGAGGTCCTCCATGGCGGGGTCGCTGAGGTTGTAGCAGAGCTGGACGCAGTGGATGCGCAGCATCACCGCCAGCGGGTAGGGCCGCCGTCCCCGTCCCGCCTTCGGGTAGTGCGGCTCGATGCGCCCCTCCAACTCATCCCAGGGCACAAGGGCGTCGAGGCGCTCGAGGAACAACTCACGGCGCGTCTTCCGCTTCTTCTGCTCGAACTCCACGCTGGCGAACGTCGGCTGATGCATGGGGGCACCCTCCCTCTCCGGTTCACGCGCCATGATCGCATCTGCTCGCTCGCTCTGGCGAGTTGTTCAGACTGTCCCTAGTGTCCTGAGTTGTTAACGCGCTTGAGATATCCGGGTGAGGTTGTCGAACACTTGGCCAGCGGCCACTCCAGTCGCTGCCCCTCAGGGAAGCCCCCTTTGAAAGTTCCAACACGAACTTCGGCTCTTGGAATAGCATCCTGTATTAGCGACTCGGGACACTAGGTGTGCCAACCCCACGACCAAGAGGGAGACACCTCCGTTCCAAGGGCAGGGTGCCTGGGGTCTTGGCGCTCATGGACGCGACGAGGCTCATCCCACGTGTGCGAAACATCGGCATGGACATTGACAGTCAAGCCCGAGCTAGATCAGGTGCGATTCCGAAGGCCGTTGCGCGGCGACAGCCGCTCTAGGCACTCGTCCACCAGCGGCTTGATGCGCCGCAGGGGATGGTCGTCGGGGACGAACGCTTCCGGCGTCACCGCCAGCATGATGTTGGCCTGCCGCTCTCGCTCACCGCGCATGGGGAACCTCCCTAGTCCCCATGCTCCCAGCTCAACCCTTTTTCAGCACCCTGCTAGGGCACCTGCGCCTCGGTTCGGGGAGGATTGCCCGTAGCATAGGTTGGACCTGTAGATTTCCAAGGAAGGCCTGAGCATCGGTCCAACTTCGTGCACGGCGAGGCGGGCCCCGCCGACGCCGACCTTTGTGCCGGCGCGCAGTCGGTATTCGTCGTCTGCTTCAGGAACACCGTCGCCCGCGGAGCGTATCCCGACTGGAGCGCCATCGACGTGGCGGACACGCTCAGCAATCCCCCGGCAGGCGATCCGTCCGCGATCCTCTCGGCGAAGCACGACACCACGAGCTGGACCGTCGGGGAGTTGGAGTGCATCGACATTATGCTCTCGGCGCAATGGCAAGATGCGCTGGAGGTGACTCCACCCGGGCGTGAGGCCGGGACGATCCACACAGGGGATGTCCCCGCCGCGGTCGGGTTAGCCCTACGTGGTGGCTGTTCCGGCCCAGCTCTGGAGACGCACCCAATGTGGCGGGAGGCAACGGAACGTGGCGATGAGGCGCGCATCCGGCATTGCGGCGACGACATCAGGAGACACATGCGGTTGTGGATGGAGGCTGCGCTCGAGAGGTGCCTGACCGTCGTGGTCGAAACACCTCGCCGTTCCTGAGGGAACAGCCTCTGTAAGCAGGCATGGTGGCACAAGTCGATCGAGCGCCGCACACCGTACGGTACCGAGCGGAAGCGCCGACATCCTGGGGCGTGATGTGTGCCCCGCACAACCCCTTTTGGGATATGCCAGATCGGGTTCTACCATCTCGGCGCGATCCCGGACGGCTGCGTGAGTTCAAAGTCAGTCTTCACAGCGGAGGTACGAGTTGTTGCTGCGTCGGCTGATTTCAGCACCCAACGCAGCAGGCTTCACGCAGCAACAACTCGCGCTACGCCTCAAGAGACCCCAGTCTTTCGTGTCGAAGTACGAGCGGGGCGAACGCCGGCTGGATGTCGTGGAGTTCGTGACCATTTGTCGGATCCTGGCCATCGACCGGTGCAGCATAGTCCGAGATATCGCAGACCTGTCCGCGGAACAATCGCACCGCGACGAAGATGCCCCGCGATGAACACCGCGAGCGTCATCGCATCGGCTTCTGTGCATCTCCAGGACCTCACGGGGCACGTATTCGACGTGCTGACGATCTCCAGGCCCAGCACTCCGGCGCAGGCAGCCTACCTGGTCAGCGTCGTATCGAAACTCTCCCCTATGGTCGGAAACTTGATTGAATTCAACACTGTCGAGTTTCTCAACGGCCAGCCCGCATACGCGTCGTTAGGTGAGTGGAAGCGTCAAGACCCGGGATTTCCTGACACCGTGTTCGAGGGGGCCATCACCCCAACACCAGGCTTCGAGATCAAAGCCTGGTTTCCTCTGGCGACCGAGATTACGGCGCGCTTCAAGGACAGTCAGGCACGCTTCGCGGAAGAGCAAACCTACGTATGTCTGCTCGCCTGGCTCCCCGAGCACATAATCTTCGGGAAGCCCCGCATTGTCGATGTCTGCGTCGTCTCCGGAAGGTCCGTCGCACAGGCGCGAGACAACCACTATCACGGGGCTCCTTGAGGCGGCAGCCATCGGACCCCTTGCCCAAGAGCGTGGGGTTCTCCTACTGCAGCGCGACCTCAATGGGCATGAGGTCGCTCCGGTACCAGTTCTGGGCGCCAGAGCGGGGGCTCGTGTAGAGGGTCATGGCGACCGGTCCGTCGTCGTCGTGGGTGTCCCAACCTTCGCCCGGCACGCGCGTGCTGATGAAGAGCCTCGTGGGACTGCCGACGTTCCGCCAGACGGCTAGGTCGATGGTGACGGTCGAGCCGTCCGCAAGGACGACCTCCACGGGCGTGAGGTCGCTCCGGTACCAGTTCTGGGCACCGGTGCGGGGACTCGTGTAGAGGGTCATGGCGAGTGGTCCATCGTCGTCGTGGGTGTCCCAGTCTTCACCCGGTGCGCGTGTGCTGATGTAGAGATCCGCGAGGGCGTTGAAGGGGTCCTCGTTTCGCCGCCAGACCGCCACATCGATGGTCACCGTCTCCTCGGTCACCGTCTCCTGGGCGAGGGTCAGGTTGAGCGTCTGCCAGGGGTAGGCGGTGTTGTCCCAGGTACCGGTTTCCAGCGCCGCGCAGCCGCCCACGAGGAAGGTCACCTCGCTATCCGCCGCCGCGCATCCGGCCAGTTGGTCTGCGTGCGCCACGCTGGCGTAGTACCTCGTGACCGCGCGTCCGTCCTCGAGCGCGCGGTAGGTCGCGACCGGCTCGCCGGCGTTGCAGCGCGTGTCGCCCACGTAGGCCTCCACGGCCAGGCCCTCGGCGACCTCCTCGCTGGGGCCGGTGACCGTTCCCGCGAAGGCGGCTGCCCGGGCCGTGGCCTCGACCTCGACCTCCACGACCGTGATCAACGCGGGGACGGTCCAGGTCACGGGCTCGGTGACGGCGATCCAGTAGGAGCCGCCCTGTTCGAGGGTGGCGAGGGTGTTGACGCCGGGCACGTCCCCGAGGGCGGGGAAGAAGGCCAGCCAGGCGCCCGCCTCCTCGTCCCAGGCGTAGAGGGCGGCGACGGCGGCGGAGATGTCGTTGGCGAGGTCCCCGTCGCCCCGCAGGGCATCGGCGATGGCGACGCCGCCGGCGCCGGACCACGCGAACGTGTTCCAGCCGGTATCCAGCGCGATCTCCGCGACCGCCCGCGTGAAGGCCACGCGGTAGACGCGCTCGCGGCTGCCGTCGGCGGAGGTCACCGTGACGGTGATCTCGCTGACTCCCTCAAGCGCCACCTGATGGCCGTTGGCCTCGTTGCCGTCGCCGTCGGGCGGGTCGATGGCGATATCGGTGCGGCGCTGCACGGTCGTGGCCTCGATCGTCGTCTCCGTGACTCCCTCGCTGGGAACGCCCTCGTACTCCTCGTGGTTCGGCGAGAACTCCCCGATGTCGATGCCGCTGAGGGAGAGGGACGCGAGACGCGCGTCGATCGCGTCCGGCATGTTGTAGGTGTAGACGCGGTCGTCGCTCTCGTCGGCCACATACATCACGTCGCCGTCCGACCAGATGCCCCGCGGGCTGTTGTTGCTCGCCCGGCTCAGCACCGTCTTGGGGAACTCCTCGTCGCTGACGCGCTCGAGTTCCTGCGGTTCCGCGTCTTCGGCCGCTGGCTCCTCAAGTGCGGGCAGGCGGTAGGCGAAGAGCCGCTTCTCTCCGTGGTCGGAGACCCACACGGTCACGCTGTCCGACCAGATGCCGCGGGGGTCGTCGTTGGCGGCGTCGAGGGCGTACTCCGCAAGCAGTGCACCGCTCTCGAAGTCGTAGGCGAAGAGCCTGTCCGCGCGGCCGTCCAGCACCCACATCGTCTCGTGGTCGGACCAGATGCCGCGCGCATCGCTGTTGCCCTCGGCCAGCGCGAACTCGCGCTCCTCGAGGCGCTCCCCCGTGGCGAGGTCGTAGGCGAAGAGGCGTTCCCGGCCGCTGTCGGAGACCCACACGGTCTCGCCGTCGGACCAGATGCCGCGGGGCGCGCGGTTGGTGTCGGCGAGCGTGAACTCGCGCTCGCTGAGGCGTTCGCCGCTGGCGCGGTCGTAGGCGTAGACCTCGTCGTCGGCGCCCTGGCCGTTCTCGGCGATCCAGAGCGTCTCGCCGTCGGACCAGAGACCGGTGGGCCAGTCGTTGCCGCCGTCCAGCTCCTCGATATCACGCTTCACGTTCCACTCGAAGTCGACCTCGCTCGGGGTGGGACCGCCGCCGCCGCCGCCGGTAATGGGGCCGGTAATGGGGCGGGTAGTGGCGGCGTCGATGTTGGAGGGATCGCCGGCGCCGACAGAGTTGATGGCGGACACCCGGTAGTAGCGGGTCGTGCCGACGGGCAGGCGGATGTGCTCATAGGTGGTGTTGGCGTCGCCGGTACTGGCGACCAGATCAGTCCAGTCGGCGGCGCCGTCGGGCGAGACCTCGATCTTGTAGCCGATGATGGGGGAACCGCCGTCGTCGCCGGGGGCGGTCCATGAGAGGTTGATCCAGGTATTCCCGCCGGTTGATGCCGAGAGATCGGTCGGGACGCCGGGGAGGGTGTCTACCGTGTCGTCGTCGTTCACCGTCACGACGACGCTCTCCACCCTCACACCCGCGTAGTCCCCGCCCGTGACGGCATGGCTGATGGTAGCGCTGTCATCCACCGCGTCGCTGTCCTGCGCCGCCGTCACGGTCACCGGCTGCGCCGTGCTCCAGGTCGACGTCGTGAAGGTGAGCGTGGGAGGCGAGAACGTCACATCGGTGCTACCGGTTCGCGACTGCGTCACCGTCACACTCGCCGTGGGCTGGCTGTTCAGCACCACCGTGTAGGTACCCGTGCTGCCCTCATTGACCGGCAGCGCGGTTGCGGACACCGTCACGCCGCGGGTGGCGCTACCGGTGTAGGTGGAGTTGGCCCGGGTTGCGGCCGTGTTGCCGTTGCCGGCGGCATCCTGCGCCGCATTGGCCGGCACATCCACCGTCACCGCTCCAGCGGCCGTCGGCGTGACCAGCGCCGTATAGACCGTCGTGCTCGTGACCGTGAAGCTTGAGGCGGTGGCATTGCCGAGCTTGATATCGCCCACGGCAAACCCCGTGACAGCTTCCGAGAAGGTGAACGTCGCCGTGAACGGCGCATCGCTGGTGGACGGCACCCCACTGATCGTCACGGTCGGCGCGGTGGTGTCCACCGTCCCGGTCATGGTGCTGTCCGTCACCAGGTACCACCGAGTGAACGACTGGGCCTTGTTGCCCGATGCGTCCTGAATCGGGTTGGACACGGGTTGGGTGTAGTCGAGCGACACAGTCTGTCCCGCCGGGACGGGTGCGGCGAGCGTCAGCGTCACCTCGGACCCGTCAACGCTGACCTCGTTGATGGAGACAGGGTCTCCCGCCACGCGCAGGACGAAGGCGGTCGAGGACGGCGTTGAGGCGCCGTCGAGGGGCTCGTTGTACGTCAGCACCACCGTTGCGCCGTCCACCGTCGCCCCACTCGGCGCCGGGCCATCGCCGTCGTCGTCCAGGATGCTCACCGTGGCCCCTGAGCCGTCAAGGTCATAGCCCGTTCCAGAACTCAGCAGGACCAGGACGGTCTCGGTTAGCTCCTCGACTGCATCGTCGATGATGGTGATGGAAATAGTCGCATTGGTTACGCCCGAGGGGATGATCAATGTCCCCTCCCCGTTGGTATAGTCGCCCGGCGTCTCCGCGGTGCCACTCCGCGTGTACCAGGGAACCGACAGTGGGTCGCCTGCAGGCTGGTCGAGCGTGACCGCTAACACGGCCGTGCCAATGCTCTCCAGAACGGTCTGAGTCCTGAGCGACAAGGACGGGATGCTGGCAATGGCGTCGTCGATGTTGGAGGGTCTGCCGACGCCGGCAGAGTTGATCGCGGAGACCCGGTAGTGGCGGGTCGTGCCGAAGGTCAGGCCGAGGTGTTCATAGGTGGTGTTGGCGTTGCCTGTATTGGCGACCAGCTCGGTCCAGTTGGCGACGCCGTCGGGCGAGGACTCGATCTTGTAGCCGCTGATCGGGGCGCCGCCGTTTTCGCCGGGGGCGGTCCATGAGAGGTTGATCTGCGTGTTCCCGACGGCTGTTGCCGAGAGAGCGGTCGGGGCGCCGGGGACGGTGATGACCGGGTTGGTAATGGTGATGGTGCTCTCCGTCACCAGGTACCACCGAGTGAACGACTGGGCCTTGTTGCCCGATGCGTCCTGAATCGGGTTGGACACGGGTGCGGTGTAGTCGAGCGACACAGTCTGTCCCGCCGGGACGGGTGCGGCGAGCGTCAGCGTCACCTCGGACCCGTCAACGCTGACCTCGTTGATGGAGACAGGGTCTCCCGCCACGCGCAGGACGAAGGCGGTCGAGGACGGCGTTGAGGCGCCGTCGAGGGGCTCGTTGTACGTCAGCACCACCGTTGCGCCGTCCACCGTCGCGCCACGCGGCGCCGGGCCATCGCCATCGTCGTCCAGGATGCTCACCGTGGCCCCTGAGCCGCCAAGGTCATAGCCCGTTCCAGGACTCAGCAGGACCAGGAGGGTCTCGGTTGGCTCCTCGTCTGCATCGTCGATGATGGTGATGGAAATAGTCGCATTGGTTACGCCCGAGGGGATGATCAATGTCCCCGCCCCGTTGGTGTAGTCGCCCGGCGACGCCGCGGTGCTACTCAGCGTGTACCAGGGAACCGACAGTGGGTCGCTTGCCGGCTGGTCGAGCGTGACCACCAACATGGCCGTGCCAATGCTCTCCAGAACGGTCTGAGTCCTGAGCGTCACGGTCGGGATGCTGGCGATGGCGTCGTCGATGTTGGAGGGATCGCCGACGCCGTCAGAGTTGATCGCGGAGACCCGGTAGTGGCGGGTCGTGCCGGCGGTCAGGCCCATGTGCTCATAGGTGGTGTTGGCGTTGCCGGTATTGGCGACCAGCTCAGTCCAGTCGGCGTTGCCGGCGGGCGAGACCTCGATCTTGTAGCCGATGATCGGGGAACCGCCGTCGTCGGTAGGGGCGGTCCATGAGAGGTTGATCTGGGTCTCCCCGGCGGCTGATGCCGAGAGATCAGTCGGGGCGCCGGGGACAGTGATGTTCGAATCGTCGTCCCGCACGGTCACCATCGCCGAGCCCGGCGCACCCACCGAGTAGCTGGCCGGGCTCCCGGTATCCGCCGATATTGTTGCCGTCACCACGCTGTTCGCCTCAGCGACGCTGTCAGACGCCGTCGCGATGCTCAGCGTCACGGTGGTCGAGTTGGCCAGGAAGGTCACCGTCCGGGCGCCCTCGTTGGACGCCGCAACCATGTCTCCCCCCGCCTCCGAGACCGTGACATTCACGGTCAGCGCGTCTGTTGTGCTCCCCGTCCGGCTGAGCGTGAAGACCGCCGACGTACCCTCGGTGACGGGCGACGTGCCCGCCGTGATCGTGATGGCAGGCAGGGCCGCGGTACCGGTATAGGTGGAGCTGGCCCGGGCCGCGGCCGTGTTGCCGTTGCCGGCGGCATCCCGCGCCGCATTGGCCGGCACATCCACCGTCACCGTTCCGCTG
Organism: Tepidiformaceae bacterium; assembly: GCA_965262975.1. Classification (GTDB taxonomy): domain Bacteria; phylum Chloroflexota; class Dehalococcoidia; order Tepidiformales; family Tepidiformaceae; genus UBA2991. The sequence continues at coordinate 973,907 of OZ253575.1, forward strand.
GCCGTCGGTGTGACCAGCGCCGTATAGACCGTCGTGCTCGTGGCCGTGAAGTTTGAGACGCTGGCATTGCTGAGCGTGATATCGCCCGCGGCGAACCCCGTGACCGCCTCCGAGAACGTGAACGTCGCCGTGAACGGCGCATTGCTGGCGCTCGGCACACCGCTGATCGTCACGCTCGGCGCGGTATTGTCCAGGACATAGCTGTTGTTGTTCGTGCCGGTCGGGGTCCTATTGCTCAGTGCATTGCTCGCCCCGTCCTCAATGTTGTGGGACGAGGAAATGGTCAGCGCGACGGTCGCGTTGACACTGGCCAGATTGCCTCCGCTCGCGGTGACGTCATACGCGCCCGTCACCCCGGAGACCGTTGCGACCGCCGTCACCGTCGCGGTCGTTCCGCTGACCGCGAAGTCCGCCGCATTCACGTTCGAGACCGCCTCGCTGAACGTCACCCGCCAGGTCAGGCTGTCCGCGTTGGTCGGAGAACTCGTGGGGTTCTGTCGCGCAATCGAGGCCACCGTCGGGGCGGTGGTGTCCGTGTCGTCGTCCGTGACGGTGACCGTCAGCACGGTGCTGCTCACGAAGTCGTAGTCGGCTTCGCTCGGGTCGAGTATCAGCGTCGCCGACTCATCCGCCTCGTCGGTGTCCTGCGCCGCCGAGACGGTCACCGTCTGAGCGGTGTCCCAGTTGGCAGCCGTGAAGGTCAGGGCGGTGGTTGGAGACAGCGTCACGTCCGAGTTGTCGGAACTGATGGCCAGCGTCACGTCGCCGGAGGGCTGCGAGCGCAGTGCCACCGACAACGTGCCGGTGGCGCCTTCGGTGACGGTCAACGGGGTGGGCGAGACCGTCACTCTTTTGCACGTCGTCGAGCCGGTGGTCACGGTGACGATGCTGGTGAACTTGGCTCGAATAGCCGCCTCGGTCGGCGGCGTCGTGAAGCTGTCGCTCTGCACATTCAGTTCCGTGAGGGTGGCGGCGAACGGGTCAAAGATGTCGAAGTCAAGCGCAGTGAAGTAATTGCAGTTGAGATCCAACAAATCTAGTGCGGTGAGGTCCTCGAAGATGTCCGCATCCAGCACCGTCAGTCTGTTGTCCTGGAGTTTAAGATCAGTCAGGGCGGTGAGGCCGTCGAAGAGGTTCGCATCCAGCGTGTCCAGGCTGTTCTGATCGAGCCAGATCTCTTGCAGGGCGGTGCGTCCGTCGAAGAGGTCCGCATCCAGCGTCGTCAGGAGGTTGCCAGAGAGATAGACCTGTATCAAGGCGGTGAGGCCGTCGAAGATGTCCGCATCCAGCGCCGTCAGGTAGTTGTAATTGAGAGCGACCGCTTCCAGGTTGGTGAGGCCGTCGAAGATGTCCGCATCCAGCGTCGTCAGGAAATTGCCAGCGAGAGCGACCGCTTCCAGGTTGGTGAGGCCGTCGAAGATGTCCGCGTGCAGCGTCGTCTGGCCGATGTATCCGAGTTGGAGGCTGTCCAGGGCGATGAGGCCATCGAAGATGTCCGCATCCAGCGCCGCCATGTCCGAGTTGAAGGAGAGATGGATCTCTGCCAGGGCGGTGAGGCCGTCGAAGATGTCCGCGTCCAGACTCTCCAGGCTGTTGAAACTGAGATCGAGGATTCTGAGGGCGGTGAGGCCGTCGAAGATGTCCGCGTCCAGCGTCGTCAGGCCGTTGCCAGAGAGATTGAGGCTTTCCAGCGCAGTGAGGCCGTTGAAGGCGTCCTCGGCGACCGTCGTCACAGTAGAGAGGGAATCGAAACTGAGATGAGTCAAGGCGGTAAGGCCGGCGAAGGCGTTATCGGGCAAGGTAGTCAGCTGTGTCGAAAAACCGCCGAACAGCAGGTTAGTCAGCCCCGTGAGCCCTGCAAAATCTGCTGGGTCGAGGGTGGTACCGCTGTAATTGCTGACGGGCAAGGATGTGACCGCGACAAGATCGGCGGCGGTGACGTCCGAGCACGTGGCTCTACCCGTCACATCAAGAATCGCCGTCTGCACCTCCGCCGTGCGGCTACAGATGCCAGTCTGAGCCTCGTCGTCGTCCACGACGACGACCGTCAGCGCGGTGCTGCTCACGAAGTCGTAGTCGGCTTCACTCGGGTCGAGTATCAGCGTCGCCGCCTCGTCCGCCTGGTCCGGGTCCTGCGCCGCCGAGACGGTCACCGTCTGAGCGGTGTCCCAGTTGGCAACCGTGAAGGTCAGGGGGTGGTTGGAGCCACCGTCACATCCGGGTTGTCGGAACTGATGGCCACCATCACGTCGCCGGAGGGCTGCGCCCGCAGTGCCACCGTATACGTGCCGGTGGCGCCTTCGGTGACCGTCAGCGACGTGGGCGAGACCGTCACTCTCAAGCACGGCGTTACGCCGATGAGCAGTTCGGTGATCATGGAGAACTTGGCTCGGATAGCCGATTCGACCGGCGGCGTGGTGAAGCTGTCGCTCATGAGATCCAGGTGCGTGAGGGTCGCGGCGAACGGGTCGAAGATGTCGAGGTCAAGCGCAGTGAAGTAATTGCACTTGAGCTCCAACCGATCCAGGGCGGTGATGCCGTCGAAGATGTCCGCATCCAGCGCCGTCAGGCTGTTGTCCTGAAGTTCAAGCCTAGTCAGGGCGGTGAGGCCGTCGAATAGGTCCGCATCCAGCGTGCTCAGGCTGTTCTGATAGAGCTTGAGCTCTTTCAGGGCGGTGAGGCCGTCGAAGATGTCCGCATCCAGCGTCGTGAGGGGGTTGCTAGAGAGATCGAGCTCTTCCAGGGTGGTGAGGCCGTCGAATAGGTCCGCATCCAGCGTCGTGAGGAGGTTGCTATTGAGATAGAGCTTTTTCAGGGCGGTGAGGCCGTCGAATAGGTCCGCATCCAGCGTCGTGAAGAAGTTGCTAGGGAGATCGAGCTCTTCCAGGGTGGTGAGGCCGTCGAAGATGTCCGCGTCCAGCGTCGTCAGGCTGTTGCCAGAGAGACCGAGGATTCTCAGGGCGGTGAGGCCGGCGAAGATGTCCGCATCCAGCGTCGTCAGGCCGTTCTGTCCGAGACCGAGGGTGTCCAGGGCGGTGAGGCCGGCGAAGATGTCCGCATCCAGCGCCGTCTGGTTGGTGAATGCGAGATTGAGGTGTTCCAGGGCGGTGAGGCCAGCGAAGATGTCCTTGTCCAGCGCCGCCAGGCTCCTGTTGAAATTGAGATCGAGGCTTGTCAGGGCGGTGAGGCCGTCGAAGATGTCCTCGTCCAGCGCCGTCAGGCTGTTGTCAGAGAGATCGAGGCTTGTCAGGGCGGTGAGGCCGTCGAAGGCGTCCTCGCCGAGCGTCGTCAAGCTGTTGAAATTGAAATCGAGGCTAGTCAGGGCGGTAAGGCCGGCGAAGGCGTTATCGGGCACGGTAGTCAGCTGTGGCGAAAGTTCTATCTGTAGGCTAGTCAGCCCCGTGAGCCCTGCAAAATCTGCTGGGTCGATGCTGGTAGGACCGTAAGCCGTGACGGTCAAGGATGTGACCGCGACAAGATCGGCAGCGGTGACGTCCGCGCACGCGGTTCTACTCGTCGCAGCAAGAAGCGCCGTCTGCACCTCCGCCGTGCGGCTACAGATGCCCGGCACCGCGGTGACCGTCGCCGTCGCCGCGCTGGTCAGCGTCTCGGGGCTGTTGGTGTCGTCGGTGAAGCTCACCTTGACCTTGATGGTCTTGCCCAGGTCGGCGTCGACCAGGATGTAGGTGCTTGAATTCGCGCTCGCAATGTCGGCTTCCGCGCCGTTCGCCCGAATCCACTGGTACGTGTATGTGGGGCTGGTCAGCCCGTTGGCGTCCATGATGCCGGTGGTGACCGCCGTCAGCGTCTCGCCCACCTGCGCCGTGCCCGTGATGGTCGGCGCGCCCGTCGGCGCGATGCTGGTGGAGTTGTTGGTGACTGCCGGGACGCCCGACATGCCGGTGGTGAAGGAGGCGACGTCGTTGCCGGCGATGTCCTGGAGCGTGTCGGTGTCGTCGCCGGCGGTGGGATCGGTGTAGCTCACAACGACTGTCTGGCCCTGCCTGATCGTGCCGGTGGGGAGTACCAGGCCCAAGGCCTCTCTCTGGATAAAGAAGGCAGCTATCGTGACGGCCTGCCCGGCAACGGTGAGAGAGTAGTCGCTGATGGACCCTCTTTCAGCGGCAGTCCGGTCCAGGTGCTCGTCGAAGACGAACTCGACGGTAGAGCCCGTATTAACCACCGTCACGCTCACCACCTCCGGCGGGGTGGTGTCGGCCGTCGCCGAGACCACGATGTCGAAGGTGTCGCTGACCGAGCCGCTATTGCCGTCGCTCGCCGTCACCTTGACCGACACGGTCTCCGCGGCCGTTGGCGTGCCCGAGAAGGTGCGCGTGGCGCCGTCGAAACTCAGCCACGAGGGCAGAACGGTACCGTCGGCGAGCGTCGCCGTGTAGGTCAGCGTGTCGCCGTCCGCATCCGCGAACGTGGTGTCCAGAAACGCGAAGCTGAACGGCGCGCCCGTCGTCGCCGTCTGGTCCGGGATCGCGGTCGCCACCGTCGGGGCGCTATTGGTGCCGCCGGTCTTGGCCGAGCCGTTTACCGTAAATTTCAGGATGCAGCAAGTTCCCGCGGTGGTCAGCCAGTTCCCCACACCGGCCCGCTTGAAAAAGTTCGCGTCGTCGATACTCCACCCCGGCGCACCGCCCGTGTCGTCCACGATTGATTCGGTTCCTTCTATCGATCCAGGCGTACCGCTGGCTGTGACATCGTCGATACGAATGAAATACCGGGTGTCCTTGAGGAGTTCCGTATTTGACGGGGCCATGAACGACAGGGTGCCCGTTGCAGTCAGGATATCGGCCGGATTTACGAAATCGAATATCTGACTGTCGGGCTGGTCACTACTGTTCGCCGACCAAAGCGAAAAAGAAATTCCCTCACTGAATACAGTCGTGACTTTCAGCTCGATACTTGTAAGGTTGTATCCCGTGGAATTGCTCCCCGTGACAAAGCCATGCGCCCACTCGTTGCCGAAACCGTGGTTGCCGGATCTCGCAGGCTGGTTGATATTGCTGATCAGCACATTGCCGCTGACCACGGTGGCCGCCGAGACCACGATGTCGAAGGTGTCGCTGACCGACTCGCTGGCGTCGCTCGCCGTCACCTTGACCGACACGGTCTCCGCGGCCGTTGGCGTGCCCGAGAACGTGCGCGTGGCGGCGTCGAAACTCAGCCATGAGGGCAGCATCGTGTCGTCGGCGAGCGTGGCCGCGTAGGTCAGCGTGTCGCCCTCCGCATCCGCGAACGTGGCGGCCGGAAACGCGAAGCTGAACGCCGTGCCCGTCGTCGCCGTCTGGTCCAGGATCGCGGTCGCCACCGTCGGGGCGGTGTTGATGGTGGGGACGAGGCTGACCTGGACGGCGGTGCCGGCGGTCAGGGTGCCGCCGGCGTTACGCCAGAACTTTCCTGAGTTGCCGGTGCCGCCGTTGGCGAGGACGAAGGAGGTGCCGTCAACCACGAGGGTGAGGGCGCCGGTCGCGGTCGTGAAGGGGATGTTGACATGGAAGCTCAAAGATCCGTTTGACTGCAGGAAGAGCTTGGTGACGGTGTAGTTGGTGGAATCGTGCGTGAACGTGTTATCGGAGAGGAAGGCGGTGTTGCTGCATTCTGCGCTGGCGTTGTCGTTGTCGCAGCCAATAAATCCGGTACCGCCGAAGCCGAAGCCGGCGGGGGTGAGGGTGGCGCTCCAGACCGTGATGACCTGGGCCTGTGCGGGCGCGGCCGGAGGCAGCAGCGCGACGGCGGCCAACAGGGCGACGGCGGCCAGCAGCGCGGCCCACGCGGGGGCCCCACGGCGATGTCTACGCAGGGGCGACCGTGGATATGCGTGTCGGGGCTGGCGGCGCCCCGACCGGTCAGCGTCGGCGCGCTGCAATGGCTCGGGTGTCTGCGGGGCGCCGGTTGGCGTGGGCAAAGGCTCGGTCTCGTTTCTTGACCTTGGCGTCCGCCTGTTGGGCGGCGCGCTGAAAGGCTCTCTGCGGCAGAAGCGGGTCGAAGGCCACTACACAAACGATTGGCGCTCGCGCGACGTCGCACTCCGCGCCTCAGACAGAGACTTTACACTTCGGGTTGTATAATCAGAGTTCAAACAGAGACATCTACAGTTGAAACTTCGGTATAATCTGCCTGGATCCGCTGCCAGCGACCCGGATCGCGATCGGGCGTGCCACTCAGGGCGGGGCGCCACCGCCGGCATCGACCGTCCGGGCTCCGAACGAGGTGGGACATGACCCGCGGCCCAGCGACCTCGAGCGCGAGCGCCCTTGGCGAGCGCCTGGCTGCCGCACCCGCTCAATCAAGCCGGTGAGCAGGCCGACGGTCAGGAACCCGACAACGATCGAGGCCCAGGCTGTCATCTCCCGTAGGCTCGCGGCTCAGCGAGGAGCCCCGGTGGGTGTGAAGTCCCACAGCACCGCGGCCACCGGACTCAGCGATCGCCGGGCGGGCCCTCACTCCTGGCGACCAGTGGCGTGACGGCGGGCAGGCCGCCGGCGGCTTGGGCGTGTCTGGCAGGTCATCGAGTCGACGGACATCGAGATGGCTGACGTCTCGGACCGCATCAGGGAGCACCGCGAGCGCCAGCAACGCCTCGAGATCGCCGCCGAGGAGGCCAGGGCCTTGCTCGCCGAGCGGCGGGTGATGCTGGACAGCGCTCACAACATCGCCGGCTTCGCCAAGGAGGTGAGCGACTTCCTGTAGAGCAGCGCGATCACCGAGACCCGCGCGTTCGTGCGGTCGTTCGTCAAGGCGATCCTGGTCAAGCCCGGCCGGGCCACCATCCACTACGCGATTCCAACGCCGAAGGACAGCCCCATCGGGGGCGGCGACGCCGCGGAGGTCGCCCTATCGGGCCGAGTTATGAGTACGGTACGTGCTGGTGGGCCTGACTTGACGGTAGGCAGTACCACCTTCGAACTCTTGCTGGCATTGTAGAGTGCCGCCCTCCGCCTGCAGACGGCCTTCCCAGGGCGAGGGAGAGTTCGAGTGCAGCCTCTTGGCACGAACGCTACCCGATGGGCGTACGGGACGGACGATGCCGGTGGTTCATGACGACGCGCCCCTAGCAGGGTGCTGATAAATGCATGCTCTTGGGCCTGAGGGTCGGACGGACCGCCCGACAGTCTCTCGTAGAGCCCAGAAACATTGGCTTTTTCGATTTCGCGACCGGCGCAAAATCAGCCCAAAACGGGCGCTGCGGACTTTTTCAGCACCCTGCTAGACGACTTCCTGGATCGCTACCCACCTCGCCCATACCGACTGCCATCCGGGATGGACTCTTACCCACCGACGCAGCTCGCCCCAATCACAGAAGCCGACGGTCTGTTCCTGCTCAACAATATTCCGACAGACGACGTACCGCTCGGCCGCCCCAGGCGATCCGACTTCGACCGGGGCGAGCACTGCCACTTGTGGGTGATCGATGGACGGGGTCGGCGTGAGCGTCGTGTCCCTGGCCCAACTCTGCGAAGGGCTTGCCCTCTCCACGAATCTCGACTCTGACGAGGAAGCCCTGCGGCTGTGCATGGAGGCAGTCGACTTGGTCCCGCTGGATGACGCGGCGTGCCGGGTCTTCGGCGGCGAAAGGGCCAGGCTGTGGCGGGAAGGCAACCTCGTCGGCGACATGGACATTCTGATCGGCTCAATGGCGATCGGCAACGGCCTGACGCTGCTCACGAACAACCGGCGCCACCTTGAGCGGCTGCAAGGCCTGAGCATCGTTTCGGGGTGATGTGAGTAACATGGAACACGGCGGTTGCCACCCGAGACCGCATCCCGTCACGTCCGCCGAGGAGGTACCGACCCGTCATGGCACCAACCAAGAGCGCCGACGCAGTTGAACGCAAGATCCACTTCTTTCGTGCTGATGCTGGCGTGAACGACAGTGGGGTTCCCCTTCCGTTCGACCCTTGCCCCGCGTTGGAAGTGATTCAACGCCTGCCCTTTACTAACGACGAAGCCGGCCGGTACCAGTTCGACGAAGATGGCAACGCCGTGTGCATTGTGGAGCACTGGACAATCGGCGAGACACACAGTGTGCGGTTCTGTCGCGTCAGGCGGTCTGGGCTCCCTCAGCTAGAACGCGCGGGCTCCATCACTGACCTGGACCTGAGTGCCGACACCGGTCTCCTCGAGACAGTCCATCTGGTGTTCTTCCCCGATGCTGCGACTCGAACCACCATCGTCGGCGCTGAGTACAATCACTTCGGACCGCGCATTTCCCAGCTCGGATACTACCTGTACGAGAGGTCAGATCGGGCGGTCCCAAACGCTACCTTTGCCCCGCTCCTCCGAGGTGACGCCGTGAGGCAGCTGGATCGCCTTGGCGAGATTCGTGTGCTGGATGTCAGCATTCGCCCCGCCTTTCGCGAAACTCTGCAACAGCGCGACAGGTCGCTAGGCGACGCGTTCGAGGCGACGGCTGGACTGCTGGACCATCCCGAGACGCTCCAGATCGTCATGAAGCCGCAGCCCCAAGCTCGACGCTCGACATTGGACAGGCTCCGGGATCCCCTTCGAGGCCTGCTCAACCAAGACAATGGTCGCCAAGGCCTAGTACGGCTCCAAGCCAGAGGCAGGTGCGACGATACTGGCCGTGTAGAAACCCTCGACCTCCTCAAGGATCACCTGATCTCGACAAAGCGGATCATGCGACTGAATCCACGTAGTCGTGCGCTTAGCCCCGACTCTGCATTCCAAGCGATTCGAGATGCGTACCTGGAGTTGGAGGACAGTATCCGGTTGGCTGCCGGAGTCTCATCGTGATATCTGCACGCGCCTACTGGCGACGACGTTTCTTGGGAGTGGACGCCGCCATAGCGGTTGCGCCCGCACTGGCGTTACTGGCGTGGTTTGTCCTTGGCGAGGGCCGGGAGTGCGTTGACGGGTTGATGTCCGATGTCCGTGCTGACATCTATAGAACGACCGCCACCATCTCAGGCACACTGCTCGGATTCCTGATCGCGGTGGCGTCCCTGGTACTGAACTTTGTGTCTACAGAGCGCCTCACGCTCTTGCGAACCAGTGAGCACTACCCGGCGATGTGGGAAACCTTTTTCCAGACAACGAGGGTGCTCGGGGCACTGACGGTCACAGCTCTGGTGTGCTTGGTGTTCGACAAGGACGGAGCGTCGCTGCCTTGGCTAGTCGTGCCGTTCGTCCTCTTCCTGTCGCTGTCACTGGCTCGATTGCTCCGAGTCATCTGGGTCCTTGAGCAGATCATCGGGATTGTTTCGAAACCTTCGCCGGCGTCGCCGTTGGAATCCCCACGCTGACCAACGACGCCAGCGTCCTCCCTGTAGCCAACGAAACCGCGACCTGCTCGGTGCGGGAGCACTTGGCTGGCGCGCTGAACAGCATGGTCCCCCAGGACATCCGCATCCCCACGGCCTACCTGATGCCCGACAGCTTCATGGAATTGCAGCAAGACATGGGCAGAGCCACAAGCGTCCGCCTTCTGCTCGGGGAACGGCCCTTCCTGAGCCGCGGCGGGCCGGGAGACCTGCTTGGGCGTCCCGGCGGTCACGACGAGCTACGGGCCTGCGGAGTCCGTGGACTGGTACACCGACCACCGACCACCGACCACGTTCCCAGTTTCCTAATCGACACCAAACGCTGCGCTACTCTTGGGGAGCCTCATTGCCTCCACGAGGCGGGTAGGGGCTGGAACTCTCAAGACTGGCCCTGTCGGGTCGACAGCGCCGTTTCTCACAGCCGCACGAACATCGGCATGACGACGCGCTCGTGCGAAGCGGGCTGCGCCGGGTTCCTCGTGACGCTGTCATTCCAAGCCCGTCGCGCGCAGGCGCCAGACCGGCCGGCAGCGTCGCGGGCATGATCTAGCAGGGTGCTGAAGAATCGGCCTCGGGCGGGGCGGACGGCACCGGTAGGCGCTGGCCACGCGTTCCGGTCGAGGGTTTCTGGCGCTTCGGGTTCCCCCTTCCCGCCCTTCCAGACGCCTCTGCGAGCGCCGGCCGGGCGGGTGGGCGCACTCCTCCTACGCCGCGACGGGCTCCAGCCGCGAGATGCGCACGAGGTTGTACGCCGCTGCGGTTAGCTCCAACCAGGCGCGGTTCCGCCGCCGTCCCCGGTAGCGCAGCTTGCGCCCGCCTCCCACCGTCTTCAGCCAGCCGAAGACCTCCTCCACCAGCTTGCGCCGTCTGAGGCTCTGTCCGTAGCCGGGGTGCCGCGTCGTGCGCCCGTCGATGGCGCTGCGACGGCCACGCTCGTTGCGGGCCACGTGCGGCGTCACCCCGCGGGCGCGCACCGCCGCCACGAAGGCGCGCGTGTCGTACCCCCGGTCCGCCCCCAACGTCGCGCGACCACGCACGCTCCGCTCAAGCATCTGCAGGGCCGCCTCGCGCTCGCCGTAGCCGTTCGCCTCGCTCAGCTCGACGTCCACCACCAGCCCGTGACGGTTCTCGCTGAGGACGTGGCCCAGGTAGCGCAGCTTCGCCTCCTGCTGCTGGCCCTTGCGGTAGAGCCGCGCCTCGGCGTCCGTGCGCGAGACGTGCGTCTCGCGGCTGCGACGCTGCCCCCGGAAGTCCACCTCCGCGTTGCGCCCACCGCCCGACGCGGGCGGCTCCTGCTCGTCCCGTGGACGGTAGCTCTTGAGCGAGGCCCACGCCTCCAGCAGCGTCCCGTCCACGCTGAAGTGCTCCTCCGAGAGCAGCCGGCGGCGGCCCGCCTCACCCACCACCTCGGCGAAGAAGGCGCGCGCCACCTCCGCCTCCAGCAGGCGCTCACGGTTCTTGGAGAAGGTCGTGGCGTTGAAGGGCTCGTCCTCAACGTTCAGGTCGAGAAACCACTTGAAGAGCAGGTTGTAGCGCAGCTGCTCGCAGAACTGGCGCTCGCTGCGCACCGAGAAGAGGGCGATCAGCAAGCTCCCCTTGAGCAGGTGCTCGGGTGGGATCGACGGGCGCCCGCGACTGGCGTACATCGCCTCGAAGCGTGGCGACAGCCGCGCCAGACAGTCGTCCACCAGCGGCTTGATACGACGCAGGGGATGGTCGTCGGGGACGAACGCCTCCGGCGTCACCGCCAGCATGATCGTGGCCTGTCGCTCTCGCTCACCGCGCATGGGGAACCTCCGTTCTTCCCCATACTCCCAGCTCAACCCTTTTTCAGCACCCTGCTAGAGAGGGGGAGCGAACCTCCCGGCGGGCACTCCCCGACATTGACGATGGACCTGCATGACGCCTACGCTAGGCGCGCGAAATCTCCCTGACCTAAGCAGCGGGTGGCCGCACTCAGGAAAAACACCAGAACATCGGGAATTGCATTGTGCGTGCTCCAAGGCGGCGGCGGCCCGGAAGGCGTGAGATGCACGTTCCCCCTGATGCCGACCTTGGGCGTGTAGCGGACATGGCCACCTACGAGGGCAGCCCGGAGCACAAGGACTTCCCCTCGTTTGCCGGCCAGCCCAAGCCGCGCGGTGACGCGTCGCTCTGCCCGCGGGACATCAGAGACGTCACAGTCGTCACGGGTTGGCTACGCTCCGCGATACGAGCGGGGATTACAGGCGCTCCGTGGGAGAGCGGTTTTCCGCGTTATGCTTGGCATAAGGAGGGTGATACCGTATTCGAAGCTAGGTTAGTGAACCGTGGCAGCGGCTCCTACAAGGGGTATCCACTCCACAATGACGAGTGGCCTGCGGGCATTGAGGACAAAGGTGCCTGAATTTCGCCTCGACACAGAGTGGCTTGACGGTGAGGGGGTGAACGGCGCGGAGCTGTCTGCAACGTTTGCGTCCTTGCGAATCGATGTCGGCGGCCGGCCCGTGACGGAGATCATCGACCGGCGAGCAAGAACGACACGCGAGTCCGTCTATGTGCCTCTCTACCCGTTGGCGGAGTGGCTAGTGACCAACTGGTGGTTCCTGGCATACGAGTCCGAGAATCCGACCAAATCGGGGGAGCCGGATTTTGCCCGCCGCCACATGTTAGGAGCGAGCACAGATGGATACGCCTTTCCCAATTTGACGGTGACCTCATCGGGTGCCCGCACACGGCTTGCCTGGGGTAGCGATCCCTCTCCGTGGACCAAGGTCCAATTCCTCAACAGGGATAGCGCAGTAGTCGACCGTGCTGAGTTCCTGGAGGTCTGCACCGACTTAATCGAAAGGGTCGTTCGAAGACTCGTGGCATTCGACATCCACGGCACGTTCCTCCAAGAGGAGTGGGCAGCGATTCAGGCTGCGGATGCCGATGAGTCGAGCTTCTGCGAAGTCGCCGCAGGACTGGGCTGGGATCCTTACGACCTGGGTGAGGAGCGGCAGCAGCAGGTCTCACGTCTCGCTGACGAGTTAGGCGAGCTTCGCAGCGAAGCAGTCCCCATCATCGGCACGACGGATCCTCTCGAGGACGCCGAACTCATACTGTCCGCTGTGCAAACTGCGAGATCCAACCGCCTGCATCTTGAGCGTCTCAAGCCATTCGCCGAGAACGTGGGGAAGGCGCAGCTACATGGGAGCCCTTGGGAACTGGGATACGAGCTAGCTCGGCAAGCGAGACACGCACTGGACCTGGACGGCCAGCCCATCCGTACCCAGGACGCTCTGGCCAAAGCCCTTGGTGAGGATGGCTTGGCGCTGGAGCAGGTCTTTCGGCCACTCGCGACTCTGGGCAATCTGCGGCTAATCGATGGGGTCGTTGCAGGTGGAGAGCAGGGGAGTTACGCATTCGGATTGCGACGTGCTGGAGAGTCCGGTCAGCGGTTTACTTTCTGTCGGGCGCTTGGTGAGGCGATTACATCTCACGCGGACGCCCTGATTACGCGAGGCAACACGGAGCGCCAGCAACGCAACAGGGCGTTTGCTGCGGAGTTCCTTGCTCCTTCATCAGGACTCAGGGGAAGAATCTCGCATTGGGTTGTTGGTACCGACGAGGTCGACGACTTGGCTGAAGACTACGGCGTGTCGCCGTACGTCATTCGTCACCAGATCGGGAACCACGGGATAGCTCGATTCGCGGAGGAACCTCCAGCCCGCTAGCCCAGAATCGTGAGTATGGAAGAGCCCTTACTCAACAATCGCGAGTTGGCGTCTGGCATCCCTCCTCGCGGCGCTTGATCGTACTTCCGCTGGTGTCGCCTGGTCGTGAGGCTTCGCTCCGCTCGGCTGCGAGCGTTCTCGAGACAGGTGCCAAACCCAAAGCTCCTGGTCCCGTCCGCTCTGTACGTCGCTGCGACACTTCGAGGCTCTCGTTCCGGCGTCGCGCGTGGGTCCCTGGGGGCGGCGGGCTCGCTTAGGCCGTCGGGAGATAGGGGGTGTGAGCGGCGGAATGCCCCGGACCTCTCTGAGCCTCGCAGTGGTGAAGACGCTCTGCCCGTCGTGCGACCGCGTCGTGGATGGCGGCCGTCAGCGGGGGGGTGCTTCTTCCTGTTGATCCTCGTCGGGGATCAACACGGGCGGGGCCGCGATCACCGAGTAGCTGGTCAGCGACTCCTCGTTGCCCGCGTCGTCGGTGAAGGTGACCCGCACCTTGAGGGCCTTGCCCACGTCCTCGTCGGTCCGGGTGTAGGTCTCGCCCTCCGCTCCCTCGATGTCCTCGTCCGTTGCGGTGTCGAGGTCCTGGCGAATCCACTGGTAGGCGAAGACCGCGTTCGCCAGGCCGTCCTCGTCCTCGATGCCCGTGGTGGTCGCGGTCAGCGTCTCGCCTGCCAGGGGCGTGCCGGTGATGCCGGGCCCGCCGGTGGGGCGGCGAATTCGGCGCCAGCTGAGACTGTCCTCGCAAATGGCTCGAAGCGGTTCCTTACCACCTACCTGCCAGACCCTCCCGACCTACCCGACCACCACGGGTGGCAACCCTGCAAATCCGTACCAGTCGGGGGCAATGTAGATACCGATGATGTCGTGTGCCGACAGATCCTCTGCCTCTCCTTGGTCACCCAGAGCATCAAACACCTCAAAGATGCGTTCCGCGACATCGCCGGTCTCGCCCTCCAGTCGCTCGTCGAGCTGCCCAACTGTGCTTAGTCCGACAAAGTGCGCGGCGTCGAGTAGATTTTCTTTATCTATTTGCAACCGTCCCTCGTCCGCAGAATTGCTGTTTGCAATGAGTCGGTGGCGCTCTCTAGCGTTGTTTGCGATTCTCCGCGGCAGCGCAGAGTCAGCGAGATAGACATCTAACGACGATATGGTGAGCTCGGCTCTATCCAGCGACCCTGTGCTCACCTCCTCAGCCGCGAGACGTTCGAGCTCTTTCTTTCGCTCTAGTAGCCCTTCGAAGTGAAAGTCTGCAACCTCGAGCAGAGCGCTCATTTGGGAAAACCCCCGGGTCACCTCTTGCGGTAGCCTAGACCCATTCTTGTAGATAACCTTGTGTTCTATCACGGCCCACGCATGCTGGACCACTGTGCGGACTTGTATTTCAGCATACAGCTCGACGTATGGCTCCCATTCATCGAGCTGCCTACGTTTTTCTGCGACTTGAACAACGTAATGCTTCGACATATATCCGAATTCCCTAGGCGCATGCACGGTTTTGTCTTCGCTTCGCTCTTCATCTACTAGGAATTCCTCAGTAATAATCTTACACACCTCTTCGACTTCGGTAGTAAAGCGTGTTATGATCCTGAGACCGCAAAAGTCGGTCATGTCCGTGAGCGGGTTTTCGTAAGGAGGCTTCTTACGCCGTATCTTCTCGGTAAACGACGCAACGGTCTTTGTTCTACTCTCGACACTAACTACATCAATATTTCGTCGCCTTAGTAGGTTTTTGTTAGATCTTCCAGTTGTTGCCTGAAGTTTTCATACTTCGGCACGAATTCTTCATAGTCTCTACCCCACTGTTCTGGCGATCGCTTAGACTTTGACACGAGGCTTAGTCTCTTCCTCCGGGTCCAGATGACGCTTCCACCGTCGCGGTAGGCTTTTCCCCTCTCCGAATATTCCCATACATATCCGCGGCAGGTACGGAGTAGGACTTCCCAATCAGGGCGCTATATTCCTTACGCGCACGATGGACTTGCTCCTTGCTGTCCGGGCACAGGTGCGCGACGAGCAGCTTTGTCAAGAGGTTCGTGTTGTCCTTGCCTGTGATCATTCGTGCCGTGGCAGCATTGAAGACAGCCGTCCATGGCGCCTCGTCGATTCGCCAAGAAAGCTTGCTGAGGCCATCAAGCCCTTTATCCCATGTCAGTCTCTCTGACCTGACAGCGTTACCGATCACTGAAAGGACAGCCTTCTGGATGACAGGCCGCATAAGGGGATGCCCACTACCTTCGGTCCCTTTGGGTGCGCGCAGTTCCCGCGCGTTCGCCGTTGAAAAAAGCTTTGTCCCCAAGTCGTCGCATGCCGTTAGGAGCCGTTCGATGCGCTTCCCCAGGATCTTAGCAGCATCGGTAAGAACGTCGTCGGGGGGGCGGGCAGACGGCTTTCCCATCGAAGGGTCAAGCCCAAACCCGATTGACCGCAGCATGTCGTAAAGCGCGGTAATCGTTGTCCATGCGTGCGGATCTGTCTTCGGAACGACATTTGTGGCGAGCTTGAGCTCGCCACCCTCCGTCGGCGGTTTGGTGAAAACACGAACGACGCCTTCCCGGCTGAGAAAGGGATGTGTAGTGATGAGATCTCGTGCGATGATGGCGAACCCGTCATCCTCGTCGAGTGCGATGTTCTCGGCGCCAGCAGTTGGCCTTGCATTGCGGTTTATATTGGTAAACAAGCGCCGAGTGCGTTCTTGGCCTTCTGGGGTGTCAAAGTGTGTCACTATGAGGACGGATATTTCTTCACGGGCCAGTCCTGGATCCTTCCTGATAGCGTCCTTGATTGCGCGGAGGCGGTGCTGGCCATCGAGTGCAAAGTACTGTTGAGAGCCGTCAAACACCAAGGCGCCAAAGTTTGCATCGACACTTCCAATGTCGGGAGGATCTTCAATCTTCAGATCCTTGAAGATAGGGGTGCCACCCCATGCAGCAACAACGAGTGATCCCAAGAAACGATGGTCGCTCTCTAGAAGGTAAATCTTTATGTCATGGGTGCGACGTGAAAGTCCGCGCTGTAGCATTGTTGTTAAGTCAATATTACCGCCCAATTCATAAGCGAAGCCTACCTGTCGAGCAACTTCGCCATAGGTCATGAGGCAAGAGTAGTAATCCCAATCGCCGACGTGTGCTCTAAATGCTGGTATGAACGTTCGGTTCTCTGCCATGTGATGTCCTTCGTGCTCCCATGTAACCTGTCGCCGCTCTTGTTCCAGGGGCATCCTACAGTTCGCTAGTAACTATGGCGCGCGACCAACGCGGCGAGACAAGGAAACCTTGGCTATCCAGCACTGACAGCCCCGCGCTTCCCGGCTGCGCCAGGCTCCTGTACGCCCCAGGCAGCCCGACACCGTCACCCGGGAGCAACTGAGCCTGCGCACGGGCGGGCGTAACGGCCACTCGACGTGCCGGATGGCAAACGGGCAAGTAGCTGTGCGTCCCAAGCCCCTAGCGCGGTCTCACTGCGCCGTCCATCGCCAGACTAGTGTCCCGAGTCGCTAATACAGGATGCTATTCCAAGAGCCGAAGTTCGTGTTGGAACTTTCAAAGGGGGCTTCCCTGAGGGGCAGCGACTGGAGTGGCCGCTGGCCAAGTGTTCGACAACCTCACCCGGATATCTCAAGCGCGTTAACAACTCAGGACACTAGGGACAGTCTGAACAACTCGCCAGAGCGAGTGAGCAGATGCGATCATGGGGCGTGATCCGGGAAGGGAGCGTGCCCATGCATCAGCCGACGTTCGCCAGCGTGGAGTTCGAGCAGAAGAAGCGGAAGACCCGCCGTGAGTTGTTCCTCGAACGCATCGACAGCCTCGTGCCCTGGGAGGAACTGGAGGGGCGCATCGAGCCGCACTACCCCAGGGCGGGACGGGGACGGCGGCCCTACCCGCTGGCGGTGATGCTGCGCAGCCACTGCGTCCAGCTCTGCTACAACCTCAGCGACCCCGCCATGGAGGATCTCCTCTACGAAGCCGAGTCGGTGCGGCGCTTCTGCGGCCTCACCCTGACCGAGGCCATTCCCGACGAGAGCACCATCCTCCACTTCCGCCACCTGCTGGAGCGCCACAACCTGGGAACGAAGCTGTTCGAGACAATCAACGCCCACCTCGCCCGCCGCGGCCTGCGCCTGCGCGAGGGCACGATCGTGGACGCCAGCATCATCGAGGCGCCCTCCTCAACGAAGAACCGGCGGCGCGCGCGCGACCCGGAGATGCACCAGACGAAGAAGGGGAACGAGTGGCATTTCGGCATGAAGCTGCACATCGGCGTGGACGCCGATAGCGGGCTGGTGCACAGCATGAGGACGACGGCGGCGAACGTGGCCGACGTGACGGAGGCGCACCGCCTGCTGCACGGCGAGGAGCGGGAGGCGTACGGCGACGCGGGCTACCGGGGCGTGGAGAAGCGCCCGGAGCAGGCGCGGTCGGAGGTCGAGTGGCGGGTGGCGCTGCGGCCCGGCCTGAGGCGGCTGCTTGAGCCGGGGAGCGCGGAGGCGCGGGCGGAGCGAGCGAAGGCGTCAGTGCGGGCGAAGGTGGAGCACCCCTTCCTCGCGGTGAAGCGGCGCTTCGGCTACGACAAGGTGCGCTACCGCGGTCTGGCGAAGAACCGGGAGCGGCTGGCGCTGCTGCTGGGCTTGACGAACCTGCTCAGAGCGGAGCCCCAACTCGCCTGACCCGGGGAGCAGTGCGTCCCCCGCGCCCGTCGAAGCGGGACGGGAGGGCAAAAGCGGCCCCCGCCCTCCCCCGGCCCCTCCCCTGCGGTCCTCCTTGTCCAATACAACCTGCCGCCGGCAGCAAATCGCCGTCGGCAGCCTACTTGCTCAGAGGATTCCTAGTGATGACGTCGTTGACGAGGCTGGCAGCAGATGCCGTCTCCTTATGCGTGTAGCTATTAGCGCCTCCACCACCCTTCGAAAATAAGGTGCCTACCTGGTTCCTGCGGGATGTCGCGCCGGAGCTCGCTGACCTCAAGAGCAGGCATGCATGGCACACGGGGCGTGCCCACGCAGCTGCGTGGGCACGGTCCCAGGCTCGGCCCTCGCAGTTCGAGTCCTTCACGCGTGGCCATGAGCGACTGTAATGCGAACTTTCAGCTGGGAGGTCTCCCTGTAGGGATGCTGGAAGCAGCCCCTCCTGGGTAGCAGCCCGGCAGGGCGACCCCCACAAGGCGTTTGTTGGGCTGAGATGGGGCCCATCCTCAGATAGCTCGCCCTGGTCGGCTGGCGAGTGTTGCCTCGTCGGTCACGTCAAAGCAAATTGGGTTCTCTCTGAGATTGCTGAGATCACTTGTGGCAGGCGATGCAGACCTTGGCCTGGCCGTAGAGGTCGTCGATGTCGATAGGCTCCTCATCGGGGCGGAGCGGGTTGACCTGCAGCTTCGTTCGCACTCGCTCCAGGCGTTGATGGTGGTCATGCTTGATCTGCTCCACCCGCTCAGGCTGTGCTAGCTCATCGAGCGACTCGCCCCGGCTCCAGGTGAAGGGGGAGCCGTGGTCGATGGCCGTCTTCTCGTAGCGCTTGGCTTCCTCGAAGTAGTTGGGGTGCCGCTCCATCAGCCGGACCCACTCGATCTTCTGCTGGAAGAAGCAGAAGGTGCAGCCGCTCCGAGTCCGCCACTCGTAATAGGCCGGAAGGCCGAGGCCCGTTCCTTCCAGGATCTCAAGGACTCCAGCCTTGTCGATGCCCCCATCCTTCAGCGGTAAGCGCACGATCAGGCTGTCGTTCTTGGAGGCGTAGCCCTCCCGGTACTCCTCGTCGGCGCGGATGGCGACGTAGCTGTAGACCGTGTCCCCGCTGTCGAGCATCGGCTTGACCCACTGCTCGAAGGGCCGCAGCTTCAGTTGGCGCGTGCACCAGCGCGTCTGTGCCGAGGGCAGAAAGTTGTTGAACTGCTTGAGCCAAAAGTCGAAGTCGCGGTCGGGGTTCAGACGGAGGATGGGCTTGCCAAGGAAGCCCTCAAGTTTCACCAGGAACTCGTAGACCTCCGGAAGCTCCTTCCCGGTGTCGGTGAAAAAGTAGTCGATGTCGAGCTCGGGATGGTGTTCGCGCATATAGACGGCGAGCGCCGCGCTGTCGCGCCCTCCCGAAAGCCCCAGCACATGTCGTTCCATCAAGTCGTCTCCTTATTCCACACGTAGATAACGGGCGCTCAGCTCCGCCAGGGCAGCGAGAATGACGTGGCGGCGCTTCTCCCCGCTGTCCTGCAGCGCCTCTTCCACCTGTGCGATGAGAGCGGCTACTTCGCGCAACTCAAGGTCGTTCACGTCGAACTCGTCGTGAACGGGCGCAGCTCCTCCGGCCATTCCCACAACCACGGCCATAGCGTGGCGCTTGTCGGTCCGCCCCTTGACGTGCGCGAAGACCTCCGAGTGCACGAAATTCCTGGCCATCGTTGCCAGTTCCACCGCCGCGCTGTCAATGTCCGTGTCCACCCAGCTGATAGCCGGCTTGTTGACGGCCATACTCGCCAGACTCTCCATGTCGGCGTCGCCCCCGGAGAAGCGCGTGAGGCGCACGATGAAGGCCTCCTGGCGGTGGTCTCCACCTAGCTCGCGGACGTTCTCCGCCCTCGCTCGAAGCTCGGCGAGCATCGGCTGAGACGTATTCGGCACCTGCAACTCTGTCAGCAACGTCTCCTTCAGCCGGTTCAGCATCGCCGGGTAGGCCTGGCGCAGTTCGGTGAGTCCTTCTCTGAGGCTGTCGCTGATGATGTGCAGAGCCTCGTCTTCCTTGACGTCTTCCCCGCCAGCGAGCGTCTCGGGAATATCGTCGAAGATGAGCCTGTTCGGGTCCTTCGCCTGATTGAACAGGTGACGCACGCGCTTCGCATTCGCCGAGAGCCGCTGCGTGCGGCCAACCCACTCGGGCAGCCGGTCGTAGATGGCGACCAGCCCTTTCGCCACATCAATGGGCTCCAGGTGCGTGAGCCTGTTGTCGTCGTCGAACTCCCTGACGACCTCGGCCATCTCGGACAGGAGCCGCCGGGAGCCCTCGGAGAGGTCCATCCAGCGAAGGCTGATGTCCGACGCGTCCCTCGCGAGGAAGTCCATGTCCAGATCGGTAATGCGGGCCTGGAAGATGCCGTCCCGGTAGCAGGCGAGGGTACCGCTGGAGAGCATGAAGGCCGCGGCGAGGACCGGCATTAGCCCGTCCTTGATGCCGAACGGGGGCGCGCGCCAGATATCGAAGATCTCCGCGACCGGTACGGTTCGGTGCGAGTTCTTCCGCAGGAGTTCCTCCGCGGCGCGCCAGGCCGGGGTGAGCCGGGACGGGTCGTCGCCTGAATGAGGAGGAACAAACCGCCAGCCCTCGGAGGTCTCGGCGTAGAGGCGCGTCGCTTCAAGCAGCGAGGCGAACAGCCCGCCTTCCGCGGGGAACTCCTTGATGCCGAGACGGGGCTCCCCTTCATACAGCGCCATGCACCGCAGGAGGACGTTCTGCGCCGCTATCGCATTGCTCGATGGCTTGAGCCGGTTCAGGAGTTCGTTGTACAGCCGGGGAGCGTCCTTGAACCGCTCGTCTGCCAGGTCCGAGGCGAGGCTGTTCAACTGCGGCTGGTCCAAGAGCTGCGCCTCATTCCCGCGCCGGTACCACTGCGCGGTATCCCGCGCCCGGCCGAGCTCGCGCTCGATCTGCTCCTGCAGGGCGATGATCCGTCCTTCTACTTCCAGGCGAGCGACGCGGTCCCCCTGCAATTCGGGCGTCTGGTCACGGACGTGCTCGAGGGCGAGCAGCTCTTCCGCCAGCGCGGTGACGTTCCAGGTCGCCTGCCGGGGGATCCCGAGGACTGCGTCGTATTCGACGGCGGAGTCCTCGGCTGTGCGCGCGGTCAACGCTGCTCGCTCAGATGATTCACCCTCTTGGGGGAGTGCCAGGAAGAAAGCGCCAGCCGAGCCGTTTCGAGGCGCGTACCGAGCGACGCTCTCCGCCAGCTCGTTCAGTGGTACGAGGGCCGTGTCGTACCAGCGCAGGGCGCCGGTCTCGTGGTAGTGACGTTTCGCGACAATGGGTTGAAGGCCTGCCAGGTCAGTGAGCCGTCCGAAGTCCACTTCGCCGACTGCCCCGTGGGCCTCGTCGACCGCTTGCTCGATGTCGAAGTCGCTCCCCTCGAAGATGCCGTAGCCGCCGGTGAACTTCCGGTGGATGACGAGCGAGGCTGCTTCCAAGTCGGCCAGTGCCGCCTTGACCTCATCCTCCGATGGGTCGCCGTCTCCTCCCTGGGCACCGTCACACAGCGCTGCTTGCAGGAGTGGCAAGCTCGCCACCAACCCTGACCGTTCCTTGAAGAGATCGATAAGCCCGATGGTCTTCAGCAGGCCAAGCTGGAGCTCCCCGGCCGCTGAGGCCTGTTGTCGCTCGACGGCGTCCACGGCGAGGGCCCAACGGTGCCCATCGGGGGAAGCCAGGATGGAGGGCTCCAGGTTGACGCGCAGGTAGTCCCACAGGCGGTCGGGTGGGTAGAGCTCACCGTCAACCGCGTTCCTTAGGAAGTCCTGAAAGCCTTGCGGCTCGGTCGAGTTCAGAAAGGCGAAGATGCTGCGCTGGTTCTGGCCGAACCGCCGCCGCGAGATGGGACCGAGCAAGCAGGCGACGACGGGGTGCAAGGGCCAGCAACCGTCGAGAGCCGCAGCGGAGTCCTCACGGCCAATACGGGCGGCGACGACGTGCGCAAGAGCCCCCCGCTCACTCA
The DNA here is from genome assembly GCA_965262975.1 of Tepidiformaceae bacterium. Lineage (GTDB taxonomy): Bacteria > Chloroflexota > Dehalococcoidia > Tepidiformales > Tepidiformaceae > UBA2991. The sequence goes on from OZ253575.1 coordinate 995,577, forward strand.
GTTTCTGGTCGCTTTCAATCGCTCGACTGAGGAGCTCCAGTTGCTCCTCGGCGCCAGCCGCAATGGCGAGGTCGACGTACCGCCCCTGAATCTTCGCCCACTCGTCGCGCATCTCCCGCGACAGCCGGTGCCCGTACTCCTCGAACGCCTGATGGAGAATGCCGATGACGACCAGCCGGCGGTTGCTCCGTGAGGCGAGTTCCGCCAGCTCCTGGAAGAAATAGATGTCGGTGCCGTCCTGCGCCGCGCCCTCCAGGAACTTGCCCATCTCGTCGATGAGGACAACAAGCCCGCCTGCCACCCGCGGCCCACGCTTGGCGATCGCGGTCAGCGTGTCGAGAACATCGCCGTCGGTCCAGCCTGACCGACGGCGGTCCCGAACGAGGCGTGCGCTCTCAAGGGCCTCACCCACCACCTGTGCGGGTCGGTCCCGCCTCCCAACGACCGGCAAGATGCGCCAGCCCTTCTCATGGGGCGGCAGCGCGCTCCAGAGAAATTCCGCCGTGTCCGTCCCTAGGGCGGTGGCAGCCGTCGTCCTGAGATCGCCGCGGCCGTCGAGCACCGCTGCGAGTGTCACTGCCAAGCTCGACTTCCCTGTGCCGTAGGGTCCCGTCCACGTGAAGGCTGCTTGACCCGTCTCCGAAACGTGCTGCGCCATCGTCCGCAGGGCGGCTGCAGAGGATGGCGGGCACACAAACCCTTCGAGCGCCGAAGGCTCGGAGAGGTCCGTGTCGATGCGGATCGACCTCTGGAACCGGCGGGCAACTCGAACGCGTTTAGCCAGGGGCATCACGCTGCCTTCTTCCCGTAGTCCTGCTTCGCGAGGTCCAACTGCTCTTCGCCCGATACTGGCCGACTTCGGATGAGCTGCTTCAGCCCCGCCGTCTCGGACCACCGATAGGCACCTCGCGTGGCGACCTCCAGGTCGCCCAGCAAGTCGATGAGGGAATTTTCGTCCAGGACGAAAACCCTCCCGGGTGAGCCGGGTTCGTGGGCCAGTGCCTCAAACGAAAGCGTGTTCTGCTCACCGAAGAGTCGGTTCCAGAAGTCCGTAACGGCGAAACCGAACACACCGGGTCCGAGGGACGGCTTCGGGCCCCGCACGAAACGGAACCCGGCCCGCCCGCCGGTCGGACGTATCAGGCCAAGTTCCGTAAGCGGCGACTCTAGGGAGTCCTCATAGCTCGCCCGCCGGGACACAGGTTGTGGCACGTAGGTCCGTACGAAACAGGACACGTCCCGCTTGATGGTGGCGGGGGACGCACGGGTCCACCTTCGTTCATGGGCTAAGCTCGCAACGCCCCGGATAAGCATCTCGCGCTCGAAGGAGAGGGCGGGGAAGTGGTTGAACGCCCAAAACCACGTTGTCTTCCAAGGGCGCCCCGCTATGTGCCAGTGGACGAGCCACGAGGTCGCGGGGTCTTCCATATAGGGATCGAGGTCACCGGAGCCAAACAGGAGGCCACCGAGAGGGGTGGGGCTTAAGCGACGGCCGTCCTCTCTCAGGGTGCCGGTCGAGATCGCCCAATGTCGCATGGAGGCGACCATGTTCTTGCCCACGCCGAAGTGCGCGATCGCATCTTCCCTCGAGAAGATGGACCCACCGTCCGCTGCGCTCTCCTCAGCGCTGACCGCGTCGAAGGCCTTCTTTAGCCACCCGTACCGAAGGGGGAAGGTCTCGTGGCCCGACAGCTGCGGACTGTAGTCTTCCTCATAGAGAGGGCCTCTACGCACTCGGGCTCCGCCTGGACGAATCGTCCAGTTGCAAGGTAGCACAACGCTCACATATCGTACAGGTGGCAGATCAATTTGGGCGTAGTCGATGCGACGCATCGGCCTCTCACCGACACGGGTGTCACCGGGCAGGGCATGGGTACAATCTACGCGGACTATCAGGCTACGACCCCCGTCGACCCGCGGGTTCTGGAGCGGATGGCGCCCCTCTGGCGGGAAGAGTTCGGGAATCCGCACTCGAGCGACCACGTCATGGGCTGGCGTGCGGCGGAGTACGTCCACGAGTCAGCAACATCAGTCGCGGCGTTGATCGGGGCCGACGCGGACGAGGTGGTCTTCACCTCTGGGGCCACCGAGGCGAACAACCTCGCCCTTCTTGGCTTGGCACGGCGTGCGTCGGCGCGCCGACGTCGCATCCTGGTCAGCGCCATTGAGCACAAGTGCGTTCTCGCCGCAGCCCGCGCCCTCGAAGAGCGTGAAGGGTTCATCGTGGAGACCATTCCGGTCGACTGCGAGGGCTTCGTCCGCCTCGATGTGCTGGAGACCATGCTCGATGAGACCGTCCTCGTGGCGTCCGTCATGGCCGTCAACAACGAGGTCGGAACGATGCAGGATGTCGCCGCGATTGCGCAGTTGCTGAGTCCTTACGGCATCGTGTTTCACTGCGATGCGGCTCAGGCCCCCTGCGCGAGGGACCTTGGCGACCTCGCTTCACAGGCGGACTTGGTAAGCCTGTCGGGCCACAAGATGTACGCCCCGAAGGGCATCGGAGCCCTGTACGTCCGACGGGACCTGTACGACAGTGTCGAGCCCCTCCTCTATGGCGGTGGGCAACAGGGTGGACTGCGATCAGGTACCGTTCCCGTCCCCCTCTGCGTTGGCATGGCGACGGCGGCGGACATCCTTCGCAGCGAGGATGGAGAGCTTGAACGGCGGCGAGTCGGCGGCCTGCGAGACTCGTTTGTGCGGTCCTTGCAGGAAGGGCCGTTTCCGGTAGCCCTCAACGGTCCCAAGAGGGAGGCTCGACACCCTGGAAACGCCAATGTACGGTTCCTTGGCTTCAGCGCACAGGACATTCTCGGGTCGCTGCAACCTCACCTCGCAGCCTCGACAGGAGCAGCCTGCACCTCAGGAGTTCCGGAGCCGTCACACGTCCTCCGAGCCCTCGACTTGAACGAAGCGGAGGCCGGAGCGTCCGTGAGGTTTAGCTTCGGTCGGTTCACCACTGACCGAGAGATAGACGAAGCAATTAGGTTGGTGGTTGGGGCTCTTGGCCCCCTGGTCACTAGGCGGAACGCAACCGCTCTAGGTGGATAGGCAACGTCGAGCCCGCAGACTGGCTTGGTGCTCCTAGGCCGGCAGGGTAGGCGCGACCGGTAGCTTCGATGGCTACTTCCTATGAGCTGTCGGCTGCACTTGCCAGCGTGGAGGCGGCAAAGGTGAGAGCTTTGTCCAGCGGAGTCAGGCGCAAGTCTGGGGTACTGAGACTGTCGAGCACGACGGAGCATCCGGCCGCGGCGAGGCAGTTGCCTACTTCGATTATCTGCGCGGGGTCGTCAATGCCGTCATCACTGAGATGGTTGAAAGCCACGATGGCGAGGAGATTGCAGAGTTCGTCAGACATCTCAACCGAGCGGGTGTCGATGAACCGCTCTCCCCACTTGGAGGAGGGTCCGCCAAGCGGTGTCAGCTCTAGGGCTACGGCAGTGGCGACGCTGAAAGCCCAAAAGTCGATCTGGCGGCGAAATGGTGCGCGTTCGGCGCTCGGGGCTGTCTGGTGCGTTCGCACATGCCGCTGCACATCTTCCGTGTGCTGCCGCGGAAACCTCAGCGGGAGGGCCCTTTGGCTTAGGAGTTGCGTGAAGTAGGTCATCGCTGTGGCCCCTTTCAGTGTCGGCTGGTCCAGCCTGGCGTTTCCGCTTGTCCGGTGCGTTCGCAGATACCGCAGTATTCCCGGGGACCGCATTGGCAAAGTAGGGCCACGAGGCCTTCTTGTGTTCTGTTTACAACATCGCCGCCACGGCTAGTACCGACAGCGTCCCACTGGCCGGTGAGTGTGTACGTCGCTCCGGCAAGCGCTTCAACAGTCTCTAGTTCGGATGGCGCTTCGAGGTCTGAGCTCGTGAGGAGAAGAATTGGCTGCCGGGAGTGCTCGGCCGTGACACGCAGCGTATTGCGCCGTACCAGACGCGACATGAAGTTCAGCAGCGAGTCAGCAATCAGTGGCGCGCGCGTCTGCGACTCGTCACAGAGGGCAAGCACGAAGGAGAGAGCGATCACTCGGCGAGAGGCACCATTTATCTCCACCGGGGGCATGGAGCGACCGCGGCTGTTGAGCGCGTATATTTCGAAGGTCCCAGGTCCGTCTCCTACGGGCCGTACGCCGATACTCTCGATCATCCTTAGGGTTCCTTGGCTGTGCTGTACTTCAGCAAAGTCGGCATCGGAGACGTTGGCGGCCATCTCGTGGAACAGAAGGTTCATCTTCGTAGACAAGCTACCCACCTGCTGTTCTTCAATAGCCGCATAGCCTCGTTCAAGTATCCCAGCCACAAACTTAGCCATCGCCTCGGCAGCGAGGTGGTCCGCCGCCTCCCGCTTGTTCCGCAGCCGTTGGGGAATCTCTCTCTCGAGGGGCGCAATCGTTTGTTCCAATTTCTCCAGTTGGTCCTCGCGGCGCAGCAAGTCGCGTTGGCACCCTTCGATCTGCTGCTTAACGGCCTCTATCTGTTCCCGAGCAAGTTGGATCTCCACTTCGTCGATGTCTCTTAGCTTCGTGTCGAGCGCCCTTTTCTCGGTGTCCAGGTCTGCGACTCGCCGATCACAGTCGGCCAGACTAGCAGCGTGCTGGGTTCGTCTCTCGTTCCAGACCGAGTCCGTCGCTCGGCTGCGCAGCGAGAGGCAGGCTTCGTAGAGTTGGTACAGGTAGTCGGCTCTGACCGCTTCTTCGTTGGCGTCAGCGAGGAGCCCTGCGATACGGTCCCGCTGTTTGGTGCCTTCAGCGAGGTCCTGTCCGCAGACGCATCGTTCGGATAGCAAGAGCCCCTGAACGAATGGGACATAGGCCAGAGGTATGCGCCCCTGCTTGTGGAGCGGTTCTAGGATACCGTAGGTCTTCAAGACTGCCGTGGCCGTCAGAGGTGCCAGCAGGTCTATTGACTCCAAATCCTCTGACAGGACTGCAATGCAGTTGGCCCGCTGAGCACGTGCTAGCTCATGCTCCTCACGGTTCCGACGGAGCCGTTCGCCCCAACTCTCATAGGTGCTCAACTGTCCAACACTATCTTCGAGGCCATACTCAAGCCGCTGGAGCTTATCAGCGAGGTCTCCTTTGTTGTCCTTCAGCCGTTGAATTTCTCGCTCGGTTTCCTCTCTCTCGGCTCTCGCTTGATCCAGCTGCTCTTGGAGTTTGTCTAGGTCGCGGTCGCCGATGGCCTTCGTGGCTCTCGCTGCGAAGTCTCGGGCGCGAGCCTCAACCCTATCGCGGGCCGCCTTGAATAGTTGTAGCCCGAGCAGGCTGCTGATGGCTTCAGAAGTCTTCCGTTGATACTCGTGGCGCGAGATGGGTTTGTTCTCGCTGCCACCGACGAAGTCAGCTGCTTCGTCGGTGTCCATCATGAAGAAGTCCCGCAGATCCCACGGCACCAGTTCTTCGATCACTACCGCGGCGTGCTTTTCATGCTTGTTCCATTGGCCGTTTAGTTCTCTGACCATGAGCGTGACTGCCTCGCCAACGCGGCGAAAGTCGGGCTCGTTGCTGCTCGCGGTGGCTTTGCCAATGGTTCTCACGGTTCGGTCGAGCCGATACAGAATCGGACTTGTGTCCGTTCCCTCGAAATTTCGGCTAGAACCGTCGGTCTCGAACTCGATCGATACCCGTGTCTCCACTTCGGCTTCGTCTGGATGCCATGACACGGGGTGGAGAGAGAACTGTGCCGCAGTCCCGGGTAGTCCCTTATCGCCGTACATCCCCCATCGGACGGCTCGTAAGAATGTCGTTTTGCCAGAGCCATTCTCCGCCCGTATGACGGTGAGGGGCCGATCGGGGTCTGTAGAAGGCTCGATGGCCAACTCTTCGAAGCAGACGAAGTTCTCGATCTCGATGCGACGCAGTGTCAGCATGGCTACACGTCTTGCTTTCCGGCGTCTGTCTTGCCCGCCTGATCGATCATGTTCGCTACCTGCTGGTTAATGTTCCCCAGGGGCTTGACTCGGTTTCGGTCCTCAAGATCCACGATCTCCATGACCAGTGTTGCCAAGACATCGGCCATCACGCCGTGCTCTCGCTCGAGCAACTCAGCCTCTTTCCTGATTCTGGAGTAGATCTGGTCGATATTGCTTACCATAGGGAACCCCTTGGTGTGGATGGGGCGATGAGATGGTCGCCCGCCGCTTGCAGGATCGGATGGTTCGCGTTCTCGGGAGCCGGCCAATAGGCACTCTTGATTCCTTCTAGGTGCGCGAGGACGCCGTCATCGCCTGCCGCGTTGCGGGCGTACGCTGCAAAGGAGAGCGCGCGCGAGAGCTCGCTGAGGACGATTCTCTTGAGATCTTTGTCGAAGGGGTCGGCGCTCTCGACCATTGACGTAGGGGGCAGGGCAACGAAGTCGTGAAGTACAGCGTACCGCTTGCCAGGATGGCGACGTAGGATGCGGCCCCGGCGCTGGATCCACTCGCGTTGAATTGTCGACGAAGCGACGAGGAAGGCCTCTCGGATGCTGGGTATATCGACGCCTTCGTCAAGTACCTTCTTGGCCAGGAGCACTTGGATGCCACCTTCGGAAAAGACTCCGAGGCGCTCGTTGAGCTTGCCGGGGCTAGCTGTCGTCTCTTGCGTGACTGGTGCCCACCGTACTTCGAGGTCCGAAAGTACCCTGTCTATGCCGTCGAACTGCTCCGGATTCTTAGCGGAGGCATAGATCAGGGCATGGTCGAGTGACCGCGGCTCACGTCGGCGGAGAACCTCTCGTAGGAGGGGGAGTTTCGACTGGGCCGTCTCTATGATCCTGCGCCGCTTAATGCGAAGACGCATGAGCCCATTGTCGTCGTCCTCGTCTTTGAGGCGGGCCGCTACGCGGCGTATTCTATCCGTCAATTCGCTGAATTCTTCCAATTCGCTTGCGTCAAGTACTGTCGCATGGACGTAGTAGTCGTAGGGCGTGAGACAGAACCCTATCGCTCGGTCGAGCCCTAACTGATAGACTGCGGGGCCGAAGAACGCAAAGATCTCCTCTGTGCCGTCAGGGTCGTGTTGACGTTCGGGCGTTGCCGACAAAGCGAGGCGCCGCTGAAAGAAATCGGGCTTGTTGGCGATGAAGCCCTTCGCCCCGAGCTTGTGCGCCTCGTCCGCTATCAGCATCGTAGCGATGGCGACGGATCCCTGGGCTGTCCGTTCCCTCACTGTCTTCTGGAACGCCGCGCTACACAGCATAGTATTCGTCACAATTGCCACATGCGTCCCCCCGGCCCCCAAGGCCCGGAATAGGTTCGTGAGGGCGACATTGGGGTTCGGAGCGATTGTGGGGGCAACAGCGTCGACGCCGAAGTTTTTCACTTCCTTCTGCCATTGAAGGACAAGCGGCACCGTTGGCGCGGAGACGACGACAAGGAGCGGCGCACCGTCTAGACGTTGTTGGCTTCGTGCTGCGCACACGAGAGCCGTAAGAGTCTTGCCCGCCCCAGTAGCCATCTCAATCGTGCCGCGTTCCCCGGCTGACTCCCACGCAGCGACAGCCTCTCCTTGGTGTGCGTAGTCACCAACCTGCCACTCCAGCCAGTCGGGTATCCGCAGGCGGGGCAAGTCTCGAGGGCCCGAGCGGAACCGTCCGCGGAGCCTTTCTGCTCGTTCCGCTTGAGAGTCCGTTACGCCCGTTGACGAAGTGATAGGGGGAGGCTCGGATTCTAAGAGGGCCTGCCTGTAATCCTCGGCTGTGGGCACAGATGAGGGGGCTGTCTTCACGATACCCTGCCGGAGGGCCTCCGGCATGTCCACAACCTGTGCTATTCCCAAACTCCGGCCCTCTTCCCAGTCGTCAAGGATGGCCGTCCCCTCAGCAACGCGTCCCCGTCCCTGCTCGTCCCAGGAGACATCGACGTCCATGTGCTCCACTGCGCCACCAATGCCCCGGCCCGTCGCGTTCGCAGACCCCCTCACCAACATCCGGTGCTCTCCATCGTCGAAGAGCCATATCTTGGGGTGGTAATTCGACCCTGGGCTTGGAACAGCCACCCGCAGAAGGAGCCGCTGGTGGGCGATCATCCAAGACAGGCAGTCCAGCGCGTGGCGGCCAAGGGCGTCGGCCTCCAGCCGCCCGTCGACGAACACCTCGGCGATTCTGCGGGTAGCCTCTTCGGGCGTCATCGAGTGTGAGACTTCGATCGCTTCCCGTTCCCTCGGATAGAGTAGCGGCGCCACAGTAAAGACGATCGTTGCTGTGCCTTCCCGGTTGAGGTAGTCCGCAAGGCCGTGCGCGAGCTGACTGATCCATCCTGCGGTAAACCATCCGAACGCCCCCCGCACCGACTTCGCCGCTCGGAACCCCGGTATGAGTACCCGCTCACTTATGGGTGCCTCGGGTAAGCGGTACAGCCCGGGCCGCAGGATGGGCTCGTCGGCGAGCGCAGTCATAGACCCCTACGCCGGTTCTTGATTCGGTTGAGGAGATCGCGAGCCCGTTCGGACCCTTCATCAACACCCACTCGGGTGGGCTCCCTGTTCCTAATCAAGGGGGTCTCAATTGTCAGAGAAACGCTGCTTGGGGCGTCGATCACAAGTAGCGCGAGATCCCCCGTGCAAGCGCCCAAACGGCGCAGTGGCTCAGCCAGATATCCGATGCTGGCACCAGCCGTCGAGTCAAGCGGCCAGCTCGCAGAGATTGGCTGGCAGTAGGCTGGCGTGGAGATCGGCACACGCATCCGTCCGTCGGGTTGGCAACCGAGAGACCTCACGATCTCGGCCGGTAGGCCTGACAAGCTGTACCCGTTCAGATAGCGCTCTTCTACCCTGAATCTCCAGTATGGCCGTCCATCATCCGTGTTGCCATGGACAATATCGCTCAGGGGCCGGAGGGCGATTGAAGATATGTCGGCCACGCTCACATAGCCGTCTAGAAGGGCAAATTTGGGCGTTCCGACGAATGCCCGGACGCTACTCTCACTTACCCCGAACATCCGGGGAATTTCCTCAAGGAGCCTGGTGAGGCGAGTAGCTCCGCCGTCTTCCTCGATGCGCTGGACGATCTCTGGGGATATGCCATCGTAGCTGTCCTCGACCCACTGGCTAAGGCCCCACCGATTCTTGTCAGCCCGAACCACGCCTGTGATCGCGGACAGCTGCGCACCAGCGCGAGCGGGTTCCAGCCCACACAGCATTCCGACCTCCTCCTTGGTTGCTGGGCGGCCGATCGAGAGTAGTGCAGCCTTTGCCCGGGCTCTGCCCGTGTCACGCTGAGCTAGGCACCCGGTGAGGCGGTATAAGCCGCACTGTTCGATGAGGACATCCCAATGCTGGTGCCAAGTCTCGTCCGACAAGCGGCTCCGCAGCTCAAGCTCGTCTATTAGCCCGGTGTCGTCCTCAACATACGGGGCGGCCTCTTTGAGTCGCTCCACTACGGCGAGCGCGGCCTGGTCAAGGCAGACCCCTCCGCGGCAGTGGTAGCCAAGCTCCTTACGCAGGGCGCTGCGCGCTACCTCTGGCACCGAATTGTCGGTGCCAGGGTCGTTCCTAACAGGGAAGACCTCCGAGACCCGAGCCTCAAGGTCGGTTTCCTTGACGACGGGGCCGAGGTGACTGCGGAGCGAAGCGGCTAGGGGAGTCATCCAGTACCCACCGGCCGCTCCGTAGCTGGAGAGGTGCTGGACTTGCTTCTCGATGGATTTCTGCCTCTGCCGAATCCGTTCTCGCGTGAGGCCCGCCCTTTGGCCAATCTTCTCAAGCGTCAGCGGTTCCGGCGAGAATATTCGGTCCTTGGCTATGAGCCGATCTACGGGCTGTAGGGACTCCCAGAAGGCCGCTAAAGCGCCCAACGTCTCTTGGGCCAAGATCGTTTCGCTAGGAGAGGAGGACGAGAGTGTCATAGGCACAGGGGCGACATCATATAGGTATCCCAGATGGACAGGCTCACGGTAGAGCATTGTGGATGCTCTCGACAGCGGGAACAGCGATCGGGGTTTCGTCGCGGTGTTCGTCCCCGTCCGGCTCGGCCGCGTTCGAGGCTCCGGCGGTCACCAGCTCCGCCTCCGGCGCAGCCCACCCGGCGTCGACAAGCAGCGCCTCGGCCTCAGCCGCGACCTGCTGCGCCTGGGCGAAGACCGACTCGACCGAGTCGGCGTCCTCCTCGCCGGCGGATTCGCTCTGAGGAGGAGGAGCGGGTACGCACCGGGTATCGGATACAGACGTATTTCCGTTACTCGGAGGGGACTGGCGCGAGCGCAACCACGAAGGCCGTCGTGCCGATGGTACGCCAGCGGACCTCGGCCGCACATCTGCCGTCCGCTGCTTTCGCTTCCCAAGGTTGCCTCCAGTTTAAGCACGAAAGAGGCCTGCACAGAGACGGGCAAGAGAGGCCACCCTACATGACAGTGGCCTCCCCCTTGGCGTACCGCTCAGCGCCCCGCGCCGTTCGAGGCTCAGAGCCAGCTCGAACAGGGGCCGAGAGTCGGGCCGCTTGCGCCGTCGGCGCGCCGGCTCCGCCAGCCTTTCAGCCAGGAACTCCCCCACGATAAGAGCAAGCGTGGTTGCCCCCAACCTCGCCGTCCGTGACCGTCGTGATCTCCACCGCCTGTCGCCACTCATCGTTGGCGCAGGAGACTGGTGACCTGCTCGTTGCGTCACTTGGCGGGATTGGTCCCCCTCTCGCTGCTGTACGATGGCCGCATAGGCGCTCCGATCGAGCGGGCTCTGAGTGTGCCGCCGTTGAGTCTGCGCGACCTTGCTTCTCCCAGGGCGCCTACAGCAGTAGGTTGGCCGGAACTCGGCCCGGGAAGGAATGCACTTCATGGGGTTCGGAGGGGGTAGCTACTCAGGCCCGCGAGAGGTCAGTTACCTCTTCGTCGACGGTGGCTATCTCAGGAAAGTCTTTGAGAAGTTCGGCGCTGAGTACTTTGATGGTGCCGAACTGCCGATCGACTACAGAGCTCTCGGACGCGGGTTCACGAAGTGCTTTTACTACGATTGCCTCCCCGCCCCACGAGCGCAAGAGGTTTCGGGTGCAAGCGCGGCGCGTTTGTCTCGCCAGCAGGCGGAGCTGGGCGCAATCAGGGCGTTGCGTGGGTGGCACGTCATAGAGGGCGTTATGGCAGGGAGCGGCGGCCGCGCACGTCAGAAGCAAGTGGACGTACAGATCGCCGTAGACATGTTGACGCATTCCTACCGGCGGAACATGCACCGCGCCGATTTCATCGCCGGGGATCAGGACTTCAAGCCATTGATAGAGGCAGTTGTTCGCGAGGGGATGTTCGTCGAGATATGGTTCGAGAAGTCATCAGCGAGCGTTGACCTGCTCGATGTAGCGGACGGGAGGAAGCCCCTTGACCTGTACACCGTGCATGGCTACTTGACGAAGCCGTTTCAAGAAACGCATCCGCTCCCAAGACGATGGAGCGCCCGAGAACGGGATGTCGGGACGGCGCGGCTCCAGCAAACCGGTGAGTGTGCTCAGGGACCCCTTGAACTGTACAGCGGTGATAGCGGGTACATGATCCTCCGTCGGAGCTACGAACCCGAAGACCACTTCTCCTACATGACACATCCCAAGCTCGACTTTCTCAAACGCGTTGTCGCATCGATGGACGGCGAAGTCACCTGGCACCAGAGTCCGCTAGGTGCCGAGGACGACAGGATGGTCCTCCCCAACAGTGCCTCCTAGTTCTCCAGTTTGGCCGTGAGGGAGCCGGGGAACGCTCGCACCTCGGCAAACCCATCCCCGTCCTGCGGGATGCTGTTCTCCCGGCGTAACGCTGGTGCTACTCCGAGCTTGTCTTCTCCGATCCAAACGCTGGGTGCGAAAGAGCCCCACTCATGGACGATGGGGGGGCCACCGCACATAGCAGTGGCCTCCCCCATCGTTGCAGTCAGCGCCCCGCGCCAACCGGTTTCCGGTCCCGCTCGAGGCTGAGGGCCAGCTCGAAGAGGGGCAGGGAGCCGGGCCGCTTCCCACGACAGCGCGGGAGCTCCGCCGGTTTCTCCGCCAGAAACTCCGCCCACGAGAACAGCGTCCGCTGCGGCTCTTGAGCCTGTTCCCGGTGCCTGTCCACGTCCGCCCCTGTCGCGGCCGCCTGTGGAGTGACCCGCTCGGGCGCGGCCCACTCGGCGTCGACCAGCAACGCCTCGGCCTCCGCCGCGACCTGCTGCGCCTGGGCGAAGACCGACTCGACAGAGTCGGCGTCTTCCTCGCCCGCGACGATCTTCCTGGCCAGGGCGAGCATGAGGTCATCACCGTCGTCGCCGTAGGCCGCGAGGCCGTCCTCGGGCAGCTCACCCTCAACCGCCAGCGACGATTGAAGCTTCTTCGCCACGAGCTGGAGGGCGTCCGCCTGGAGGGTGTTCCGGTAGGCCATGAAGACGACCTGCACGGGCTCCGTCTGGCCGATGCGCCAGGAGCGGCGTGACGCCTGCCGCATGGTGTAGACGGAGTAGTCCGTCTCGTACCAGCAGATCGTCGGGAACTCCACGAGGTCGAGGCCCGTCTGCACCAGCCGCGGGTGGCAGACGACCACGTCGACGCCCTCCTCGACCCGCTGCGCCACCCACGCCTCGCGGCGCTCGGGAGCGACTGCGTCCGCCTTCATCACCGCGACCCGGAAGCCGTGGCGGGTGAGGAAGTCGTCCATGCGCGCCGTGATGTCACGCGTGCCCGTATGGGTGGCGTAGACCAGCACCCGCCGGCCCTGGAGCCGCTCGGCGGCAACGAGGTCGACGAGCGCCTGCTCCTTCGGATAGAGCTTCTCCTCGGAGAGGGGAGGCACCTGGATGAGCACCTCCTCCGACTCCGGGTCGAAGACCGTCTCGCCCCGCGTGCAGCCGTCCGGGTAGGCCAGGAGCGTCTGCAGGTAGGTGGCCAGCAGCCGCTTCGAGCCCTTCGCCAGGGCCTCGGTGAGGGCGGCCCGCAGCGTCTCGAAGACCGAGTCGTAGGCGCTCCGCTGGGAGAAGCCGGTGGCATCCTCCTCCGTGTCCATCGACGAGAGCAGCACCCGCTCCTCGTAGGGTGGCAGCCCGGAGGCCACATCCGAGAGGCGCAGGAAGATGCTGGCGCCGATGAGGTGGAAGAGCGCGGCTGGGGCGAGCCCCGGACGCTCCCGGATCACCTTCCGGTACTTCCGGCGGCGGCTCGTGCGCCCGTCCTCGAGGGACTCGCCGTCGTCGCGCCCGATGGTGTGCTCGACGAAGCCGTAGCGCTCGATCCAGCGGCTCTCCTCCCCGCGCCCGAACTCCCCCCTGATCTCCGGGCTGAACCGGTAGAGGAGGTGGAAGAGAGTCGAGGAGTACCCGCCCATGAGCGTGCCCGAGAGGCTGAGGGACTTGCCGCAGGCGTCGGCGAGGATGCCGGCGGCGATGCCCTGGGCGGAGCCGCGGCCCTTGTACTCGTGGACCTCGTCACTCACCAGCAGGTCGAAGAAGCCCCGCAGGCGGTGCTTCACGTAGTCGGCGAGCGGGTAGCGCTTCGGCCCCGAGGGGTCCGCCTGCCAGAGGGCGGAGCCGCAGTCGTCGCAACTCCGCTTCCTGCGGCCGAGGTCCTTCAGGGTCAGGGGCAGCCCGTCCTTGTCGACGATGGGCGTGAAGCAGTCCGGGCAGCAGGGCACCCGGAACGGCTCCAGGGTCTCCTCGTCCCGCACGAGTTTTCCTTCCGCCGTCGCCCAGCGCTCGACGACCGCCGGCAGCCAGCGGTAGGAGAGCTTGGCGCGCTCCCGCGACATGACCACGAAGAGCGGCCCCGGCCCGTGGGAGAGGCGCAGCTTCTCGAGGTCGGTGATGGAGGTGACGATGACGGCGCGGGCGTCCGGAACTGTCTCTTCCACCTCGCGCTTCCACTTGCGCGTGAGGTGGGGCGGGCAGAGGACGAGCACCCGGCGGAAGCCGGCCATGTGGGCGGCGGAGGCCGCGATGAAGGTCTTGCCCGTTCCCATCTCGCCCACGACGGTCGTGCCGCGGTGGGTGTCGAGGGAGAGGGCGGCGGCGCGGATGGCGTCGGCCTGCGCCCCCAGGGGCGTGCGCAGCAGGGCAGGCAGGGTCTTCCCGCAATCGGAGGGCCGGTAGCGGGGCGGATAGGACTCCACCACCCGCTGGGCGATGGCGTCGCGGTAGGTGTCAATGAACTCGGCGAGGTCCATGGTTCTGTTCCTTTCTCATGTAGGGTTGCGGGGCGGCCGCCTTGCGGCCGTCACCAATAGCGAGGCCCCGCCTCCCGTCGGGTGGAGAGGCGGGGCCTCGTGTTTGCGGATCGGCATTGACCCGTCGGGAGCCGCCACCTGGAGGCGGCTGGAAAAAAATCAGGCGGCGATGTCGGTGACCTGGCCGGAGTCCAGGTCGAGGGCGACGACGGTGGTGCGCAGGCGCTCGCGGAAGGTTTCCTTCGTGGGCGTGCGCTCGGCCAGGACCATCTCCTTCGAGGTGCGGCCCTTGACGAGGATGCGGCTGTCCCTGGCCTCCAGCTGGAGGTTGTCGAGGAAGCCCGCCGCCACGAGCATGGCCAAGTGGCCGCGCCGCAGCGGCATGAGCGGACGGGTGCGCTGGTCCTGGGCGGGCCAGAGCAGGTCGGTGATGGCGGTGCTCGCCCAGAGGCCCGAACTCCGCGCCTCCTCGGCCGCCGCCACCGGGTCGATGGTGCGCGTGGCGAAGAGCACGGCCCCCGCAGGCGTGGCCGTGGCCACGTAGAGCGGGTAGCGCCTCGGCCCCAGTTCGGGAGCTTCCCCCGCGGCCCACTGGTGGATGCGCTCCTCGGCGTAGGCGTCGAGGAAGACCTCCGCCTTGCGGTAGCCCAGCAAGACCACCTGGTCGTAGGCCTCGCGCTCCGGCTGCGGGAAGGCCCAGCAGTCGATGCGCGAGAAGTGCGATGCCAGGTACCTCGCCGACACCGCCAGGCGCTGCCGCGGGACGACGAGGACGAGCAGGCCGTCCTCCGCCAGGTACCTGGTGCAGTGCGTGAGGAAGGAATGCTCGACGCGCTTCTCCTCGCCCGAATCCCAGTCGTAGGGAGGGTTCAGGTAGAGGAGCCCGAACGCGCCGTTGGCGATCGACGTGGCGAAGAGGTCCGTGCCGAGTACGTGGTCGAGACGGTACTTCGCCTCTTCCGCGCGTTCGCTGTGAAGCTCCACGCCGAAGGTTTCGACGGGAGCGGCGTGCGGCTTTCTCAGGCCCTCGGCCAGCCGGGAGAGGGCGTCACCCTCTCCGCAGCAGGGGTCGAGAATCCTGAGGGTCTCGTCGCTGCGGGCGTAGCCGGCCGGCGGCTGGATCAGCTCGGCTATCAGGTCGGTGACTCGTGGCGGTGTCGGGTAGAAGCCGCCCTTCGCTTGCGCTGCGAGTCTCATCGGGTCTCTCCTTTCCGGTAGTTGGTCGATGTGGATGGTTCCTCCCGCGGCAGCGTCAGCAATCCCGACGCGACCGCCACGGAGAGGTCGTCCCTGAGCGCCTCGGCGTCCGGGTCGCAGCGGTAGGCGACAACGCCCGCCGCCTGCAGGGGGACGGCCTCCTCACGAGCCAGCGCCCGCCGCCAGAGCCAGTCCGCCCAGGAGCGGTGCAACGGCAGGGGGCTGCGCTTGTCGAGGAAGCGGTGGTGCAGAGACGGCGCCTCGTCCTCGGACTGCGCCAGGAGGAGGAAGCCGTCCCGCTCGAAGGCGTACTCGGCCAGCTTCGTGTAGACGAGCGCGTGCCAGCCGCCGGAGACGGGCAGGCGCGCGATCTTCGTCGTCCACGTCCCGACCGTCTCGGGGGGGACATGGCAGCGTTCGTAGCCCCCGGAGAGGGCCATGCCGTCCGCCCCGCGGATGAGGTGGGCGACATCGGGCGGCTGCTTGAGGAGGGAGGCCCAGATCGCCTTGAGGGCGGTCTGGGAACCCACCATGGAGAGGAACCAGAGGCCGCCGGAGTCGGCGTCCCTGGCGAAGGCGTCGGCCGTGGCGGAGAAGCCGCCGGCGCTGACGGTATGGAGGTCGTCGGTTGTCACGCTGCGACCTCCAGATAGTGAGCGCCGAAGGCGGCGCCCAGCTCGCACCAGTCGTCCTCCCGCAGCGACCAGCCGCCGCAGCCGCAGCGCCCGTCGTAGAAGAGGGGCGCCGGCCCGAGCGACACCGTCAGGTCGTGGGGAAGCGTCCACGAGAGCCGCTTCGCGAACTCCGCCAGCTCCCCGGCGAGGTGCTGGTCGCAGTAGTGCCCCCAGCTGTCGTCACTGGGGTCGTCGACGATCTCGGTGGTCGCGGGATGAGGCTGCGGGCAGTCGTCGCAGAGCATCCCCTCGGCCGCGGGCTGGGTGATGAACGTGTGCCGCCGGTCGTCCAGGACGACGCGGATGGTGGTCATGACTCTTTCTCCTTTGTGTGAGTGGGCGGAAACGACGGCGGGACCGTCCCCGGTAGGGATGGCCCCGTGTGGCGACGCCCGTTGTCGGCGGCGCTCGGTGTGTGGTCAGTCCAGGAGGCCGCGGTCCTTGAGGCTGACGGCCTCACCTGCCCCGATGACGATGTGGTCGAGGAGTTCGAGGCCGAGCAGCTTCGCCGCCTGCCTGAGCTCCTTCGTGACGTTGATGTCTTGTGGACTGGCGGAGGGGTTAGGTTGAGTAGGGACGGCGTCGCCGATGCCTGGATCGCTCCGGCCGGTCTGCACCCTCCCTCTCACCGAACCGGACGTACGCCTCTCGGCGCATCCGGCTCTCCGCCAGATGGCTGTTGCTGACATGACGACCAGTAGAATCAGTAGCCGATGAACGACAGGGGTGAGGCCGTCGCTCGGTGGTTCCGGGGAAATCCAGACCTTGGAGTCCTCGTCGTTATCCCCGGCGTTTACTTGGGATCCTGGGCGGGCCCAGCTGCGGTGGAGCTTGTCACCTGGTCACCCCTCGACTCAGTGCCGCGACTCCTTTCCGACGTGGTTGCCACAGTGGTTGCCTCACTGTGCATCTGTGCCCCCTATGTCATGGGGATTCGCTGCTTGCGCAGGCGTTACCCTGAGCAGCCCTAGAGGAGGCCGCGGTCCTTGAGGCTGACTGCCCCGTCCCCGCCGATGACGACGTGGTCGAGGAGTTCGAGGCCGAGCAGCTTCGCCGCCTGCCTGAGCTCCTTCGTGACGTTGATGTCCTGGGGGCTTGGGGAGGGATCACCGCTCGGGTGGTTGTGGGCGACGATGAGGTGGGGCACGCCCTCCACGACCGCAGGTCTGAGCACCTCGGCCGGCCTGACGACGGTGGAGAAGGCGTTCCCCTGGTAGATGACGCGCTGGCCCACGACGCGGTTGCGGCGGTCGAGCAGGAGCACGCGCACCTGCTCCTGGCAGAGGGTGCCCATCTCCGCCCCGAGGAGGCGGTGGACATCCTCCGGAGAGGTGATGGAGGGCCCGCCGTCCGCGCGTCCGGGATCGGTCTCGACCTCGTAGCGCACGGCCAGCTCGCTGAGGACGTGCAGGTTGCGGCGCAGCGCCTCCAGCAAGGCGTCGGTGTGCTCCGGGGCCGTCACGATCCCGTCTCCCGTTCCGCCGGGGGACAGATGCAGTCCTCGTGGTCGGGGGAGTCGGGGTCGTCGCAGGTGCGGCAGTTGCCGCAGTCCGGACAAGGGTCGGTCTGGTGGGCGGCGTCGCGGGCGACCCGCCGGGCGACGGTGTCCTCCCAGCAGCAGTTGCGCTCGCAGTTGTCGCCGCACTCCTCGCCGGCCGCTTCGCAGGTGCGGCAGTAAGCCCGTCCCTTGACGACCGGCGTGCCGCAACCGCGGCAGTCGCCGCCGTAGTTGTCGATCGCCTCCAGCTCGGCCTTCACCGTCTCGCGGATGAGGGGATGGTCGTCGGGCCGTTCGGACTCGGCGATGTAGTGCCAGGCCCACTTCGTCCCGAGGTCGGTCCAGTCCGCCGTCCGGTAGGACCAGCGGTCGCAGGTGCAGTGGCCGTTGTAGTGGTTGGGGCCTTCGAGCAGGGTCATCACCAGGGTGTGCCTGCTCACGCAGGGGAGTTTTTCGCGCGTGGTCGCGTCTGACATGTCGGATGCTCCTTCGGTTGTTGATAGGGCGGAAACGAAGGCGGGGCCGCCTCCCCGGAAGGAGGCGGCCCCGTGAGGCGCCCGCATGGCGGGCGGCGGTGGTTGGCTCGGGCTAGAAGGGCGTGGGCGCCGCATCGGCAACGCCTTCCCTCTGAGCCTGCTCCTGCTCCCCGGAGCGGCCGTTGCCGTTCCCGTTGGAGTCGAGGAAGACGACCTCCTGCGCGTGCACCTCCGTGCGGTAGACGCGCTGGCCGTCGTCCTTCTCGAAAGTGTTCTGGGCGAGGGAGCCCGCGACGAAGAGGCGGTTGCCCTTCTTCACGTACTCGGCCACGGCCTCGGCCTGCTTGCCCCAGCAGACGACGGAGTGCCAGTCGGCCTCGGTGTCGCCGTTCTGGCGCCGGCGGTCGGTGGCCAGCCGCAGCGTGGTGACGGCGGTGCCGCCCTGGCTGTAGCGCATCTCGGGGTCGGCCCCGACACGCCCCAGCAGTTCGACTCGATTAATCGTTCGTGACATTTTCAAAATCTCCTCTTGATGGTGGTGGTTGGCTTCGTTGGTGGGGGTAGCGGGGAGACCCGTACCCGGGGCGAAACGACGGCGGGGTCGCCCCTGGAGGGACGGCCCCGTGTTGGCGCTCCTGGCTGGAAGCGTCTGGGCTCAGTTGATGCGGACGGACTCGGAGGTCTGTTCCGTGACGATCTCCGCCCGCGCCTCGGGATCGAGGAGGGCGTTGAGCTTCTTGTGGTCGACCGCGTAGCGCGTGCTGCGCACGAGGCTGACCGTGTGGTTCTCGAGCTCTGCCTTCGCGGAGCCTTGGCGGCGCAACCACGCCTTCAGGGTGTCGAGGGCCTGCCGCTTCGCCTGCTCGGGCTCCCGCAGGGTCGCCCGGGTGGCGACGTAGGCGGTGACCGCCTCGCGCGCCTCCTCGTCGCTCACCTCGGGCTCATCGCTCTCCTGCGCTGCGTTTGAGCCCTCCTCGACATCTCCCGGTAGGCAGGTGGCGAGGAAGGGGCACGAGCGGCAGCGCCAGCTGCCCGCCTCGAAGTCGCGCTCGGGCAGGACTTCAGGATCCGCCCCGTTCGTGGCGTAGTGCGCGCCCAGGGGAGCAAGCCACTCGCGTGTCCGCTCGAGGGCGTGCTCCACCCGCTCCGCGGGGATCACCTCGGTGTCCCAGGCGCGGGCGCCCGTGTCCATGACGGCGAGGACGGCGTCGCGCGCCTCCCCGTAAAGCCCGTAGGTGTAGAGGGCCGCCTGGGCTACGGCGTCCGGGTGACTCCGCTCCGCCCCCAGCGCCTGCCAGCGCTTGAAGGCGGAGGGGCCGCGGGTCTTCACCTCGATCACGGCCTCGCCCCCGAAGAGGGGCGCCTGGCCGGTGGCGTCCGGGTGACCGGTCACCTTCACCGTCGGGGTGAGTGCAGGAAGACGGTCTCTGGATGCGTCGCAGAGGCGGGCGTGACCTCCCAGCCCGCCCGTTGCATGGCGCCCAGCACCACCGGCTCCAGGGCGCTTCCCGTCTCCATGACGGTGAGCGCCTCGTTGCTCGGGGGTGCGGGCTCGTGGCCCGTGGCGGCGTACCAGAGGGCGCGCCGGCAGCCTGTGGCCGCCGAGGCCCGCACCTCAAGCTGCCCCTCCCAGTCGAAGCGAGCGCTGGGACGGTCGTAGACGCCCGCCCGATCCACGGGCGGGTCGACGGTTCCGGAGCTGACTCCGGGCAGTGTTTCCTTCATGGCTTCCTCCTCTGAGATCAAGAGCGGGGCCACCCCGGTGTGGGAGCGGCCCCGTGCTGGCGCCCGCGCGTGACGGGCGGCGGTGGATGGCTGTGGGCTAGAAGGGCGTGGGCGCGGAGGCCGCAGGCGCGCTGCTGGACTCCTCGCCCTCCTCTCGCTCCCTGGACTCCCCGTTACCGTTGCCGTTGGAGTCGAGGAAGACGACCTCCTGGGCGTGCACCTCCGTGCGGTGACGGCGCTGGCCGTCCTCGGTCTCGAACGTGTTCTGGGCGAGCGAGCCCGCGACGAAGAGGCGGTTGCCCTTCTTCACGTACTCGGCCACGGCCTCCGCCTGCTTGCCCCAGCAGACGACGGAGTGCCAGTCGGCCTCCGTGTCGCCGTTCTGGCGGCGGCGATCGGTCGCCAGCCTCAGCGTGGCGACGGCGGTCCCGCCCTGGCTGTAGCGCATCTCGGGGTCGGCCCCAACGCGGCCCAGCAGTTCGACTCGATTGATCGTGCGTGACATTTTCAAAATCTCCTCTTTGTGGTGGTGGTTGGCGTCATGGATGGGGGTAGCGGAGAGACCGCACCCGGGCGGAATGGATGGCGGGGCCAACCCCGAAGAGTCGACTCCGTGTTGGGCGCTCCCTTGCGGGGGCGTCGGGGCGTAACGGTCAGGCGGCCTTCGGCTCGTCCTCCGCGGTGGAGGTCTGGAGCTTCCGGGCCATGGCCTCGAGGAGGCTCGTGACTTCGGAGACGGGCAGCTCGTCGAGGTCCTTGCCGATGCGGCTGCGCACGGCGTCCCGCACCTGGCCCTCGTCGAAGCCCTGCTTGCGCCCCAGCTCGACGATCGTGCGGCGCAGGGCAGGAGCGGCGTCGCCGGGGGCGGCGTCGCCGTAGAGGCTGTTCCCGAACTGCTCGCCGTAGCCCCGCAGGGCGCGCTTGAGCGCGTCCGTGACGGCGCCCTTGAACGCCGTCTCGTGGCCCTCCGCCGTTTCCTCGACGACGGCGTGGAAACCCACGTCCGTGCGCGAGGGGGAGCCGGGGACGGTGACCCGCACGGTGGCGGCGTAGGCGCGCATGTGGCGCGTCTCGCCCGTCTTCGGGTCGACGCTCTCGCTCTCGCGCAGCTCGACGGGGCCGGTGAGCTCGTAGCCCCAGCCGCCGAACCCGAAGATGCGGTTGGCCTGGTCGATGGCGGAGCGCCCTTCGAGGTAGGCGAAGGTGCGTCCGCCCCGCCCCTTGCGATGGGAGACGAGTCCCTCGTCGAGGGGCTCGCCCAGCTTCTGCGTCGTGGCGGGCGGGAGGCCGTCCCAGAGGAGGTCGTGCTCCTCGACGGCGACGGGCTCGGGATGGGAGCCGTTGCGGCTGCCGTTGAGGGTGGCGGTGGTTCCGTTCTGCATGGTTCTCTCTCCTTGTGTGTTTCGGTGGTGTGGACGACTTCGTTGCGGGTCTCCCCTGCGGGAGGCTCGTGAGCGGGGCAAGCCCCGGCGGTCAGCGGCCATGCGGCCTCCTTCGGTGTGGTTGATGGATCGGTTGGGACGCGGGGCGTTCACCCCCGCGCATTGGCGGTAGGGCACGGGTGACCGTCCGGCCCCTGAAGGGGTCGGTGCGTCCACAAGCTGGGTGGGTGGAGTGGGGGTGCTAGGCGGCGGCTCGCGCGGCCCGCGTGAGCAGGTGCTCGAAGACCGTCCGTCCGTGGGACGAGGCGGCAAGCTCCGCCACGTCGGAGACGCTGGCGGGCAAAGCCACGGTGGTGGCACGGGGGCCAAGCAAGCCCCCAAGCCGGGCCGCCGCGTCGCGACCGGCCTCGTCGTTGTCGAAGGCGAGGAAGACCCTCGGGCAGCCCCGCAGGGCGCTGGCCACTCGCTCAAGGCCCTGCGTCCCCAGGGCGGCGCAGGCGGGCAGGCCCCACTGCGCCAGGACGAGCCAGTCGAAGACGCCTTCGGCGACCACCGCCCACGGCGGGGCGGGGCCAAGCCGCCCGAGCCCGAGCACGGGTCTGGGACCGGGCAGCGACTGGAACCGTGGCGACCGCTCCGGGTCGATGGCCCGTCCCGCAAGCCAGCGAACGCGACCGCCCGCGACCTCAGGGATGACCACCATGCCGGCGAAGCGCTCGCCCCGCTCCCTGAACAGCCCCGAGTTCCCGAGCCGCTTCTCGCCGAAGCCGGCGCCCTCAAGGAAGTGCCGCAGCCCGCGCCCGGACGCGTAGCCGAGGCCCAGGCGGAGGGCCGTCTGCAGGCGGATGCCGCGGGAGGCGAGGTAGGTCCTCGCCTCCCGGCTGCGGCGCAGCTCCCCGCCGTAGAACCGGGAGGCCGCCGTCAGCAGCGCCGGGTCCCGCGAGGGAACCGGCGCGGGAGCTGGCCGGCGGTGGTTGGGGCTGACCACAGCGGTCGGTGGGGCGGCGTCGAGCCGCCGGATCGCCTCGGGCAGGCTCAGGCCCTCGGCGCGCTGGATGAAGTCCAGCACGTCGCCGCCCTCGCCGCAGCCGAAGCAGTACCAGCGCTCGGTGTCGCCGTACACCGTGAAGCTGCCCTCGCGCTCCTCGTGGAAGGGGCAGACGCCCTGGCGGACGCGCCCCCTGCCACGAAGCTCGACGCCCGCTCCTTCCACCACCTCGGCGAGGAGGTGGCGGCGCTTGAGGGCGGCGAGGTCGACCGGGGCGGCGCCGGCGCCGGCCGTCATGCGGAGCCTCCCGTCAGGGGCTTGAGCCCCCGCAGGCTGCGCCGCGAGACGGTCTTGCCCGGACGCCAGCGCATCCCCAGGACCGCCAGCACCTCCAGAGAGTTGCCGGCACCGCGAGGCGCGAGAACCGCCGCGCGTCCCGTGCCGGGGCTGTAGACGAGCGCCCCGCGATCCGCGAAGCGCCGCCGTGCGAGGTCGAGCCACTCGCCGTACGCCCAGCGTGCCTGGTGGGGTTCTGCGCACGCCGTGTCGACGCCAGCGAGGAGCGCCAGCGCCCCATCGAGGTCGCCCGCCTGCCGCAGCCGGCGGGCGTCGTGGACGCTGCGCGCGAGGCTCTGGTCCGGGCTCTCAGAGGCGCGCCCAAAGATGCTCTCGACCAGCCGGTCGACCAGCGCTTCGAGGGTCGGGCGGGTTGCGGTCGTGAAGGGAATGCTCGTGGTTGCGGTGGTCACTGTGGCCTCCTCGTTGTGGTGGTGGGTCGTGGGGTCGGTCGGATGAGCTGGCGGAGCACGAGCGCTCCCAGGACGAGGCCCGCCGCGTTCAGCGCGAAGAGCTCCAGGTCGCCGGTCAGGGGCAGCGGGCCTATGAGCAGGACCGCCGCCACCAGCCGGGTGCGCCACCCCATGCGGGCGGCCGTCGTGATGGCTTCCGTGATGTGCATGCGTCTCTCCTCTGCGTGCATCTGGCTGGTCCGCACCCGCATCCCGGCGCGGAGGTCGTTGGTCGTTGGACACACTCCGCCCACGGTCGGATGCGAACCGGGGAACGGGGGAGTGGCTTGTACCCGAACCACCCGCGACTCGAACGTGCAGGGGCCGGGGAAGAAGGCGCAGATCGCCCAGGGTCTCTTCGCTGTGAAGGAACGCTGGCGGCTGCGTGAATGGGGAGAGCTCCGTCCGCAACGATGTGCTCGGCGAAAGGTGCTCAGGATGACGTGGCGAGGGCTCGCGGTGGTGCATCCCTAGCGAGACGCGCGCGAGCCCTCAGTTGTGCGTGGTGACGATGTGGCGTTGCTGCTGGTGAGTCAGGCCGTAGGCATGGGAAAACGGGCCGAGCGCGGGACGCACTTTCTCCAGGGTCTCCGGGGTCGAAGCGCATTGTGCACATCGCCCGCGGCAATCCCGGCTTTCGAGGCGACCTCGGGGGAGCAGAGCTCGACCCTTCGACCACCTCTCGCAACGGGAAGCGGTTGTTTCCTCTGGGACGGCCGTCGGGAGAGCAGGACTCAATCCGTTCGGTCGTTCCGGGTCAGGAAACAGACCCCAGGTTTCTCAGGCGGGAAACGCTGGAAAAGCCAGAAATCGAGAATGAGTGTCGCCGAACGGCTGTTCGGATGGAAGGGGTTTCGAGCCCCTCCGGGCGAATCACTTGCTGCGAGGTGGCTCTGATGTGGCCAGCCGGCCAGCAGCCCACCCGGCGCCGGCTCTAGCCCTGCTGCCGCTCCAGCTCGACGGTCGCCTCCCGATCGGAAGCGATGGAGGGGTCGTCGGAGTTCAACCTGGCGGCCGCATCGAAGTCCTCGAGCGCTCCGGAGTAGTCGCCGAGCGCAACGCGGGCGTTCGCCCGGTCGTGGTACGAAAGGGAGTCGTCAGAGGCGAGCTCGATGAGCTTGTCGTAGTCCCCGATGGCCTCGTCGTACTTCTGGCCCGCGGCACGGGCCATGCCCCTCGCGGAGAGGGCAGCAACGTTGTCGGGCTCAATCGCGAGGATGGCGCTGAAGTCGTCCACGGCCTTGTCAAACGCACCCAGTTGCATGTGGGCGATCCCCCGGCCAATGCGGACCTTGGTGTTGCCGGGGTCGAGCGTAATCACCCTGCTGTAGTCCTCGACTGCGCGGTCGTGCCGTCCCTGCTCGCCGTGGGCCATGCTTCTGGCAATCAGCGTCTCGGGGTTGTCGGGGTCCAGGCGGAGGGAGCGGTTGAGGTCCTTGAGCGCGGCATCCCTCCTCCCCAGGTTCCCCAACGCCACCGCCCTGGCGCGGAGGGCGTCGGCGTTGTCCCGGTCGATGCGGAGGACGGCGTCCAGATCCCGGACCGCGCTCTTGAACTGGCCGAGGTTGATCCTGGTCACGGCCCGGTTGTAGCGGGACAGGTTGCTGAGCGGCTCGAGCTCGACGGCGGCGCTGAAGTCCTCGATGGCCCGCTCGAAGTCACCAAGCTCGCGAAAGGCGAGGCCCCGGTTGTGGTAGGCGGCGGGCTGATCGGGATCACGATCAATGGCCCTGCTGAGGTCTTCCAGGGCGCTGCGCGGGGCGCCCGAATCGGCGTAGGCGCACCCCCGGTTGAAGTACGCTCTGGCATTGCCGGGGTCGAGCCGGATGGCCGTGTCGAAGTCCCCGATGGCCCGGCTGTGGTCGCCGAGCTTGGCCCGCGACACACCCCGGTCGGCGTACGCCGTGGCTTTGCCGGGGGCTGTGGCGACGGCCATGTCGTAGTCCTCGATTGCGAGGCGGTGCTCCCCCAACTCGGCCCGGGTGAGGCCCCGGCTGTGATGGGCCTGGGCGTCGCGGGGCGCGAGGCCGATGACCCTCCCGAAGTCCTCTGCCGCCAGACGGTCGTCGCCCCGCTCGCGATAAAGCTGCCCCCTTGCCGCGAGGGCGGAAACATCGTCCGGGTTGGCCATGATGAGCGCATTCAGGTGGTCCAGTGCCTCGCGAAGCTCTTCGGGCGTCAGGTCTCTCATCGCGCTTTCTCCTCCTGGTGCGACAGGCCCCGGCAGAAGTTTCGTGATTTTCCCCTGGGGGGAGCTGCCGGGAAACGCACAGTAGCACATGTGTTCGTTTAGGTGGGCACCGCCTTTCGAAGCCGCCAGACGGAGGCTCCAGTGACGTCTCGTCCCTTCAGGCGAGGGTGGCCGTGGCCCTGCAGCCCTCGACCACCGCTGCACCGGCGGAGACTCCCAGCAGCAGGCCGAAGACCACGGACCGCCTCACCCACCGCCGCAGTTCCGCCCAGGCCCTCTCCCTGTGGATGTCATCCAGCGCCGTCCTGCGCCAGTTGACCTGAGCCGACCTTCCGAAGCCCCGCAGCGGTTCGGTTTCGGGAGGGAGCGTCAACCCGTGCTCCTCAAGCATGGCCAGCTCCAGGGTGAGGAGCCGCTCCTCCGTCACGAGCCACGGGAGGCCCTTCCCCTGGTGGGGGTGCCCGGCCCGCAGCCGGCGCCAATCTTCAACCAGTGGCCAGGCCTCGCCGTAGGCCTCCTCGTCTCCCACCGCGGGTTCTTCCGTGACCACCTCCGGGGCGAGTCGCCTGGGCTCCGTACGCTTCACCGCCCGCAGTCCGATCACCGCGGACGGCTCCGCCACCACTTCCCGTCCCTCGGTTGGCGCCTGGGTAGCCGCATGTCCTACAGCCGCGTCCCCGGCCTGGCCAGCACCGGTCCCACGCAGCTCTGCGAGACCGCCACGCAGTTCCGCAGCGAGCGACTCCATGCCCCGTTCGAGCCGCCCCAGCCGCTGCCCCAGCTCCTCGACCCTCCCATCACGTTCGTCCCCGCCGGGACTCTGCCCGGACAGCAGCAGCCGCTCCAGGGCGTCGTTCATGCGGCTCGACAGCCGGCCCGAGTCGACCGCCCGCACCAGCGTCTTGTAGTTAACGCCCAGCAGCTCGGCCGCCTCCATGCGCCCTTCCTCGCGCACCAGCTCCCGCAGGAACTCGTGCAGGCGCAGCCGCCGCACGCGCTCGGTGTCAACCGCCGTGTCCCCGTCCTGAGGGGTCTGACTCATGCCGCTGCTCCCTGTCGTCCGTCGCCCCACTCTCGCACCCGTGAGCCTGCCTCGGACCCCCTCGGGCGCCCTTCTCGCCCAAATCACTTGCTGGGATGTGGCTCTCCTGCATGCGGAAAACGCCGTCCTGGGACTTCCCTTTTGGGAACTTTCGCCTGAACGGGCCCTTAACCCCGATCGCTTTCTTCGATGTGGCTGGAACGTCACGACACCCCGATTTCTCCAGTAATGACGGGCTCGGGACAGGACTTCCCTTTTGGGAACTGAACGTCATTCCCTGTACACCCCCATAACCCTCCCAAACGCCCATCCGGCCCCGATCCGCTGCCTGGGAGGCGCTCCCCCGAGGGGTGGAACAAACGTTCTCATTGGTGCACCCTCGGTTGCCCTTCAACCACACCGCCACAAGCCAGGAGGGCACCCGTGCAGTCTCGTTTCCACTTCCCCAAGTCCCATAGGCGGCGGCGCATCGCGTTGCTCGTAGCGGCGCTGCTGCTGACGGCGGCCGTGGCCGTCCCCGCCGCCCTTGTCATCGCCCAGGAGCCGCCCCCGGACGAACTGGTCTTCGTCAACGCGGAAGAGGACCCCGTCGAGCGCAAGGGAGACGGGCGCTTCATCGCGCGGCCCGTCTTCAGCCGCCAGGTCGGGTCCCTCTACTACGGCGTGCGCGACCCCAACACGGGCGACTGGCTCACGACCCTGTACCGCGTGCAGGGCGGCGAGAAGAAGCGCCAGGACGGCTGGGAGTACTCCTTCGAATACCCCTTCGAGGACGACCAGTTCCAGCTCGATAAGGAGCGCCCCTACCTGCTCGTCATGTCCGTCGCCGAGGGCGGTCAGCAACACACCTTCTACGCCGCCATCCCCGAGCACCGTCCCGGCGGCATCTGGAACAAGATCCTGAGCGCGCTCGACCCCAAGGAGTGGGGACGGGCGATCGCGGGCTGGGTGATCGAGGGCACGCACGGAACGCTCTGCGGGGTGGTCGAGCAGGCCACGGGCGACGACGCCGACCGCTGCCGGGAGCGGTAGTCCCATGCACGACATCATCACCGGCACCCCCGCCGACCTCACCTACCTCCATCCCATCGTGCGCGAGGCCTGGATGGTCGTCTGGGCCATCACCTCGGCGGCGCTCGTCCTGATCCTCGGCTGGATGGGCCTGAGCTTCACCATCCAGGAGCACCTCGGGCGGGTTCCCGCCGGCTGGCGGGAGATGGTCCCGCGCCTCCTCCTGGGACTGGTGGCCGCCGCGACTTCGCTCTGGTGGTGCGCCCTCGTGCTCGACGTGGCCGACGCCGTCTCCGGCTTCGTCGCCGCCTCCCTCGACCTGAGCGCGGGCGATCTCCTGCGCTCGTCCGCGCAGACCCTGCTGACGGCGGTGGAGCTGGGGAGCGTGGGCATGGCCCTCGTGCTGGCCCTGCTCTACCTCGTCTACGGCTTCTTCGTCCTCTACGTGCTGCTGCAGCTGATCATGCGGCTGGCTCTCATCGACCTGCTGGTCGTGCTTGCCCCGATCGCGCTCGGGCTCTGGATCCTGCCGCACACGGCGGGCTGGGGGCGGCACTGGCTGCGGCTCTTCCTGACGACCGTCTTCCAGCAGGCGATCCAGCTGATCGCGCTGGCGATCGGCTTCGGGATGCTGAACCAGTTCGCGGACATCGCCGCCTTCGAGCCGATCCAGGACCTCGTCTGGAAGCTGCTGCTGTCGCTCGCCTTCGTCTACCTGGCGACGCGCGTGCCGTCGCTGCTGGGCAACGCCGGGACCTTCGACTCCTGGATGCACACCCTCCACTTCGGCATGGCCCTGCCCGGCAGCATGGTCCGCTCCGCGCGCAGCGTGGGGATGCTGACGCGGGGCGTGGGCGGTGCGGGCAGAGCCACGGGAGCAGGAGCAGGAGCGGTCGGGGCGGCAGCGGGCGCGGTGGCGGGAGCGGGTCTGGCCGCGGGCGGCGCGGTGCGCTCCGCCGCCGACATGGGCACGCCCGCCGGAGGGACGGGCGGAGCCCCCAGGAGCGCCGGCGAGTAGCGGCGACCACGACACGAAACCACGGCGTGGAGGAGTCCGCGCCGTAACCACCCGAGGAGAGGGAGCGATGTGCCAGTAGCGCGACGAACGAGCCCCAGCGGCAACGACCAACACGCACAGGAGTAGCGAACCAATGGAAGACCTTGTCCAGACCATCTCCAACATCGTCGGCATCCTCCTCGGCCTCGTGGGGGCCGTGGGCGTCGGCTTCTTCATCTTCGGCGCCTACCTCTACCTCACCGCCAGCGGCGCGCCCCACCAGATGGAGCGCGGCAAGAGCGCCATGCTCACCGCCCTCGCCGGCATCGTCCTGGCGATGGTGGCCTACGGCGTCGTCGAACTCGTCATGGGCGCCGTCGTCGACCCCGTCGTCGACATCGAGGACATCCCCGACCCCACCACGTCCCTCATCGGGACGCTGCGCGGATAGGAGGCGTCGCGATGCAAGCACACGAGGTACCCACCCACGTGCAGGCCGAGGACCGCGTCCTGCTGTGGTTCACCTTCCCCCAGATCGTGGCCCTGACGGCTGTCGCGGCGCTCGCCTACGGCGCCTACAGCCTCGCCCCCTTCGGTCCCTCCGGGGTAAGGATCGCGCTGGCTGTCCTCATCGCGCTGGCGGGGGTGGCCGCGGTCGCCGGCAAGATCGGAGGCCGGCGTCTGCCCCTGGTGGCGGCCGACCTCCTCCGTTTCTGGCTGGGGCCGCGGCGCTACGCCGGGGTCCCGGCGGAGCTGGCGCGGAGCGAGCCACCACCGCCTCCTCCGAGCCGTCCCGGTCCCCTGCGGCTCATGGCCACGCGCGCGCGGCGAGGGCTGCGCAAGCTGCGCAAGAACCGCACGCGCCGCAGCGGCCGGCGTCCCTTCCGGGCGCACTGCCGCTTCGGCAAGCGCTTCAAGCGGCGGCAGGGCCAGAACGGCAACGGCACCGGCCACCGCGTCGACATCCGCTCTGTGGCGCAGCGGGGAGGGCTTGTCCTCCTCGTTGCCTCGGTGGCGATGGCGACGGTCTTCGGGGTGATGGCGCTCTGGTCCCAGCCGGCCAGCGCCGACGGGCACGACCAGTGGTTCGGGGAGGAGCTGACGATCCCGCCGCCCGTCCCCGGGCGGAGGCTCTTCGTCGAGCGGCTCTCCGTCACCGGCGATGTCGCCACGCTCACGCTGCGGGCGGCCACCGCCCTGGACATCCAGGTGCGGGGCTACGGCGGTGACGACGGGCAGACGCTCACCTTCCAGCGGCGGGCGAGCCTCGCCACTGGGGGTCGGGTCTCCTACGACCTGCCCCTCGTCGGTGAGTCGCCCTCGGTCACCGTCTCCTGGCGGGACGAGCTTGGTGACGCGGGCGCCCTCAGTCTTGAGGGCGCGCAGCTTCCCCATCCTCTGCCGTCCGTCGAGGGGGAGCTCTGCTCCCTCTCGGTGACCTCCCTGTCCTGGACGCCGGGGCGCATCGAGGGGGCCGTCGCCTCCACCTGCGCTTCCTCGGTCGAGGAGCGCGTGGACCTGCCGGTGGCGAGCGGCCACCACGAGGCGTCGGTGACGGCCCTCATCGAGGCCGCCGTCTCCGACGCCTCGGGAACCCTCACCATCACATCCGGGACGCGGTCCGCCACGGCGACCCTCGTCCCCAATGGCAGCACCGCCTTCACCCTCCCGATAGGGAGCGGTGAGGCGGTGCACGCCGTCTCCATCGAGGCCGCCCTGGAGGCGACCACGACATCGCCGCTGCCGGCGCTGGTGGAACTCACCCACCACCCCGAGCGCACCGAACGGCTCACGGAGACGGCGGCGGTCACCATTCCCGCCTTCGGCGACACCGTCAGCGAGACGGTGTCCATCCCCAACGAGGACGGCGCCTCCACGGAGCACACCGTCTCGGCCAGCTGTTACGTCCCCGAGTCGACCGTCCGCCAGGACGTCGTCTTCACCGTCATCCACCCGGAGCACGTGCGCGCCGAAGTCGTCGCTCGCGCTGCCCTCGTCCGCGCCAGGAGCGAGTCTCTCGCCCTGGCCCTGAGCGTCGCCTCCGATGACCCCTACGAACCGCTGGTTCCGCCGGAGCCGGAGGAGGAGCCGCCTTTGTCCACCCAGACCGCCGTCACGCCCGAGGAGCTGCAGTGGCTGCTCGGCGTCCTCAACGGGCAGTAGCCATGTTGAGACGCGGCCTGACCGCCCTGCTTCTCGCCGGCGTCGCGCTCCTCTCCATGGGCGCGGCGCCGGAGGAGGAGCGGGCAATGCTCGAAGCCTTCAACGAGGTCCTCACGGCGATGGCCTACGCCGCCTCCGGGCTGGCCGTCTTCGCCATCGTCTGGGCCGGTGTCGTCCTCATGGCGGAGGGCGCCGAGGCGCGCGGCTCGGGCCGTGCCCGCAGCGCCGTCGTCATGGCGGTCGTCGGTCTCGTCCTCGTCCTCTCGGCCAAGGGCATCGCCCTGGCCCTCATCAACGGCGTCATCCCGATTTTCTGACAAGAAGGAGAACTCACCCATGCGAACACCAGCATTCATGCGAACCGCGCCACCGCTCACGGAGAGCCCCGACAAGGCTCCTCCCGAGGCAGTGAAAGCTCCCGAACCGAAGCCGCCCCTGCCGTTGCCGCTCTGCTTCCTCCTCTCCCATCTGGAGGAGGAGGCGGTGGTGCGGCTCGACGGCGTCAAGGTGGGCGTCTGCGAGGTGCAGGGGCTGGAGCTGGACGAACCCAAGCTCGGGGCCTTCGCCGGCTTCCTCAACGCCCTCGACTTCCCCGTCCAGCTGCTCGTGCGCCAGCACCCGCCCGACCTCGGTCGGATGCGGGAAGCCCTCAAGGAGGAGCAGCCCGAGGGGCTGCCCCCACAGACGCGGGAAGCAGCGGAGTCCCTTCAGCGCCTGCTCGGGAACCTGGAGAGGCGCGAGGGCATCCTCGACCGTCGCTTCTACGCCTGCTGCGAGCTGGAGCGGGCGGAGGAGCTTCACTCGCTTCTCGCAAGGGCGGGCCTCTCCGTCCACCCTCTGAAGGGCCGCGCCCTGCGGCGCCTGCTGCTGGCCGCGGCCCTGGGCGGCACCCCCGCGGAGCGGGACGAGGAGGCGCCCGTCGAGGTCGAGGTCAACCGCCGCGACCTGCGCCTCGGGGATCACCTCGCACGCTCCCTTCACCTGGGGAGGTGGCCGCGCTCGCTCGCCCCCGGCTTCCTCCAGGGGCTGATGACGGCGGGCGTGCCCATGGACCTCGCGCTCCACCTCGGGTCCATCCCCGCGGACCAGGCGGCGCGCACCCTGGAGTGGCAGAAGGTGCGCTTCGAGTCCGCCCAGAGCCTTTCCCTTAACAGGGGGCGCACCCTGTCGTCCGAGGCGGAGATCGCCCTCGAGGATGTCACCCGCCTGCGGGATGAGGTGCAGCGCGGCCGCGAACGCCTCTTCCACGCCTCCCTGTCGGTGACGCTCCACGCCCCCGACGAGGCCTCGCTCAACGAACTGACGCAACGTGCGAAAGCCCACTTCGCCGCCACGCTGGGGAAGCTGGACGCGCTCGCCTTCCGCCAGCGCGAGGGGCTGCTCTCGACGTTGCCCCTCGCCCTCAACGCCGTCGCCGCCTGGCGCACGCTCGACACCTCCTCGATCGCGCGCCTCTACCCCTTCTCACCGCCGGATCTCGATACGCGCAGCGGCACGCTCGCCGGTATCGACCTGCGCGCCTGCGCCCCCGTCGTCTACGACGCCTTCGACGGCACCCACCTCAACGCCAACACCGCCGTCCTCGCCCGCTCCGGATCGGGAAAATCGTTCGCGACGAAGCTGGGTGTCCTCCGGGGCCTGATGCGTGGCGTCGTCGCCTACGTCATCGACCCCGAGGGCGAATACGCCTCCATGGCGCGCGCAGCAGGCGGGCGCGTCATCTCACCCGGCGTGCCTGGTCAAGGGTTGAACCCCTTCGTCATCGACCGCCGCGACGACGAGGAGCTGCTGCAGCGCATCGGCAGCCTGCGCCGCCTGATCGAGGTGATGGTGGGGGAGCGCCTCGGGGCCGAACGCCGCGCCGCCCTCGACCACGCCCTCGCGGGCTACTACGCCGAGCCCAGCGAGGGCGCCGGCTTCGCCTCCTTCTACCGCTACCTGCAGGAGAGCGATGCCGACCTCGCGAAGCTTCTGCGCCCCTTCGCCACGGGCAGCCTGCGTCACCTCCTCTCGGACGAGGGCGACGACCTCCTCGCCAAGGAGGCGCTCGTCACCGTCTTCGACCTGCACCTGCTGGAGCCGGAGCTGCGGCCCGCCGCGGCGATGGTCTGCACGGAGACGGTCTGGGCGGCGGCCGCGCGCGATCCGAAGCCAAGACTCCTGGTCGTGGACGAGGTCTGGTCGATCATGCAGCACCCCGAGGGCGCGGCCTTCATGGTGTCGATGGCGAAGCGCGCGCGGAAGCACCGGCTGGGGCTGCAGTTCATCACGCAGGACGTGCAGGACCTCCTCAGCGAGGACTCCTCCCGCACCATCACCGGCCACTCCGGGCGCGCGCTCCTCCAGAACGCCGCCTTCAAGCTCCTCCTCCAGCAGGACGCCGCCGCCATCAGCACCGTCGGCGACGCCTTCGACCTGCCTCCGGACCTGCAGCGCTGGCTGCTCTCCTGCCAGCGCGGCGACGGCCTCCTGCTCGCGCGCGGCAACCGCTTCCCCATCCGCATCGAGGCCACGCCCGAAGAACAAGCCCTCATCGAGTGGACTCCCGGCAGCCAGCACTGACCACACCCACTTCAGAACAGGAAAGGAACAGCCCCGTGAGACTCAACCCCTTTGCCAAGACCGACCCCAGGCCGCCCGTCCTCCTCGCCGTCACGCCGCCCCGCACGGGCGAGCGCACCCTGCTCGGCGTCGAGAACCTCCTCCAGTCGATCGCCGTGCCCGAGCCCTTCTCCCTGGAACTGGCCGGGGACGCGGACGGCGTCACCCTGCTCGCCCGCTGCCGCGACGGCGAGGTCGTACGGGGCCAGATCGCCGCCCACTACCCCCAGGCCCGCATTGAGGAGATCCCGGACGAGGACGACCCCCTCCGTCTCGCGGAGGGCGAGCAGGCCTGGGGCCTGACCCTCACCTCCAGCGGACCCGAGTACGTGCCCCTGCGCACCTTCCGCGACGACGACCTCCTCGACCCCGGCTCCGACCCCCTCATCGCCCTCCTCGGCGCGCTCGCCGGGCCGCAGGGCGGCGAGCGCGTCGTGGCCCGGCTGCTGCTGCGTTCCCTCGGCCCCGACTGGTCGCAGCCCCACCAGGAGCTCGCCTACAAGCCCGCCGTCGAGCAGCGTCCAGCAGCGACCTCCGCGCCCGCCTCCCAGGGCAAGACGGAGGGATCGGACGGCCTCGCCCTCGCCGTCCTCGGCGTGGTCGGGCTCGTCGCCTTCAAGGGCTGGGACTGGGTGCAGAGCGGCGAACCCCTCAAGGCGGCGCTCCTGGGTGCCGGTGTGCTCGCCGCCACCGTCGCCGGGGCCTGGTTCTGGCGGCGCTGGAAAGGCGGCCGCAACCGCATCCACGACCCTGCCCTCATCAAGGAAAAGGTCTCCCGCATTGCCTTCGAGGCCGACCTCCAGGTCACCGCCATCCTGCCCCTGGGGACCAGGCCCCAGCGCGCGACGGAACTGCTCGACCGCGTCGTGGCCGCCTACCGCCACTACGACCACCCCGCCGGCGCGCGCTTCCGGGCCGGCAGCGTAGGACCCGTCAACGCCGCCCCGGCGGTGCTGGAGCCGTCCGCTCCCGGCTTCTTCGGCGCCCGCAGCGTCCTCGGCGTGCGCGAGGTCGCCTCCCTCTGGCACCCGCCCGGGGCCGCCGACGAGACCCCCCTCGTCGAGCGCTCCGGCGCCAAGGTGCTGCTCCCTTCGGCGGGAAGCACCGCGGGCGGCGCCCATGTGGGCCACACCACCTCCGCCACGCCCAGGGCGATCCGCTTTCCCGACGACCTCCTGCGCCGCCACCACCTCTACGTGGCGCGCACGCGCATGGGCAAGTCGACCCTCATGCGCCACATCGTCGCCCACAAGCTGCGGGAGAAGGCAGCGGGACGCGACGGCGACGCGATCGTCGTCGTCGACCCCCACGCCGACCTCGTGGCCGGACTGCTGGAGGACGTCCCCGCATCGCTGGTGGACCAGGTGCGGCTCGTGGATCTCGCATCGGAGGAGCGCGCCCCCGGCATCAACCTCCTCGACACGCGCGTCTTCAGCGACCGCGACCGCACCGCCGACTCGGTCGTCAGGGTGGCGCGGGGATTGTGGGAGCAGTGGGGGCCGCGCATGCAGTCCATCCTCGAGCAGACCGTCAAGACCCTGCACGAGGCCAACGCCCATCCCGCCACTCCAGCGGAGCACCAGCACACCATCCTCGACGGGCTGCCCCTGCTCTCGGACGAGCGCTTCCGCAGCGACGTCCTCAAGCGGGTGAGCGACCCCTACCTGCTGGAGTGGTGGGCCAGGGACTTCGGGGGCTGGCGAAGGGAGTACCGAGCCGAGGCCCTCGCCCCCGTCCAGACGCGCCTCTCCTACTACGCCTCCTCCAAGCGGGCGCGCGCCATCCTCGGCCAGCCCCGCTCCACCATCGACCTGCGCCGCACCATCCTCGACGGCGGCGTCCTCTTCGTCTCCACCGCCCAGGGTAGTGCTGGGCGCGACGTGGCCGCCCTCGTGGGCGCCTCCATCCTCAACCTCGTCGACGCCGTCATCCGCGAACAGGAGAACCTGCCGCTCGAAGAGCGTCGCGGCGCGCTCGTCGTCGTGGACGAGATGCAGTCCATGCCCGGCGTGGACTACGAGTCCATGCTCTCGGAGCTGGGCAAGTACGGCGCCTCCTTCGTGCTCGCCACCCAGAGCCTGGCCAAGCTCGCCGACCTCTCCCCCACCATGCAGGACACCGTCCTCGCCAACGTGGGCTGCCTGGCCGTCTTCCAGGTGGCCGGCAGCGACGCCCGCAAGCTCGTCTGGGAGCTGGGCCGCGACCGCGTCTCCGAGGAGGACATCGTCTCCCTCCCCGTCCACCACTGCTACGTGCGCGCCACGGTGGGAACCGAGCGCATGCCCGCTTTCTCCATGCAGGTGCTTAAGCCGGAGGGCGGCGACCCGCAGATCCCGGCCCGCATCCGCGCCGGTGTGGCGGACTACACCACCCCGGCTCGCGACATCGACGAGCGGGACGCCGGGTCGCGTGAGCGGGTCGTGCGCTACCACGACGGGCTCGACGCCCTCGCCAGCGGGACGGAGCCGCTTCCGGCCCCAGGACCGCAGAGCGCACCCCCGGCGGCCCCGGAGCGGCGCAAGCAGCGCAGCCGGCGCAACAGGGGCGGCGGCGGGACGGAGGCGCCACCGCCGGAGAAGGAGAACGGGGCATGAGGCTGACCGGAGGCGCCGGCGACCTGTTGCGCCGGCTGACCGACATGCCCTTCCTCGACCGGCTGGAGCTGGTCGCGATC
Source organism: Tepidiformaceae bacterium (assembly GCA_965262975.1). Classification (GTDB taxonomy): domain Bacteria; phylum Chloroflexota; class Dehalococcoidia; order Tepidiformales; family Tepidiformaceae; genus UBA2991. The sequence goes on from OZ253575.1 coordinate 1,031,045, forward strand.
TCCGGCTGGTCGCGGGACACCGTCTACCGGGGGCTCCACAGGCTGGAGGATGCGGGGCTCGTCGCCCCCGTTCCCCACGGGACCGACCTCATTGCCCCCACGCGGCGGTTTTACGTCACCGCCGCCGGGCTGCGCGCGCTCGCGCGTCACGAGGACCTCCCCGTGGAGAACCTGCTGCGCGCCCTCCCCGTCTCGCTCCAGTGGCGACGCCTCCTCCTCCAGCGCCTCGATGCCGTCGCCGCCATCTATCGGCTCGCGTCCACCGTCGCGGGCGTCGCCCACCCGCTCGCCCTCCGCTGGTACCGCGCCCTTCCCATGGACGCCACCCTCACCCTTCCCGGGGGATGCACGGTCGCCGTGGTGCGACAGGGGCCCTCTTCCGACCGCACGCCCTTCAGCAAGCGGCTCTGGCGGTTGCGCGAGGGACCGCGGCCCTCCGGCGTCCTGCTCCTCGTGTCCGACGAGGTGCGCCTGCGCCACGCCCGCCGTCTGCTGTCGGGCTTTCCCGCGCCCGTTCACCTCGCCCTGGAGGAGGATGCGGTGCGCGCAGGCCCCGATGACGCGGTCTGGCGGCTGCCGGCCACCGGTCCCGCCCTCGGCCTGCGCGCGGTCCTCGCGCGGATGACCGCCGAGGGCGCGCTGCCCCTGGAGCGCCCCCCCGCCCGCGCCACGCTCCCCACTGGCCTCGACACGGCTGCGCCGGGGCGGGACCTTCCGGACCACCTCCTGCCCGCCCTGCTCAAGCCAACCGAGAAGCGCGTCGTCGACCTGCTCGCCGACTGGCCCTGGATCGCTCCCGGGGACCTGCAGGGGCTGCTCGGCGTCTCCCGGGCGCGGCTCTCCCAGCTCATCGCTAGCCTGGAGGATTTTGGGATGGCCGCCCGCGCGTCCGCCGCGGAAGGCCGCCTGGTCCTGACCGACCGCGGCCTGGCCGTCGTCGCCCGCCGCGATCGCACCTCCGTGGGAGCGGCCAGAGGGCGCTGGAGCGCCACGCCCCTGGATGCCGGCGGAGACGGGGACTGGCGATCCGTCTCCGGCAGGCGCGCCCGCCAGTTGCTGCGGCACCTGGACCACACCGCCTCCGTCCACGGCTTCGTCGCGGGGGTGGCGAGGCAGGCCCGCGACCTGGGCTGGGAGGTGGTCCAGCTCGACCCGCCACAGCGGGCGTCCCGCTACTTCCGATACGGCGGCCTGCCCGCCCGCGCGGGCGGCACGCGCCCGGTCCACCCCGACGCCTTCGGCCTCCTCCGCCGGGGAGACCACGCGTGGCCCTTCTTCCTCGAGTGGGAGCGCCGCGCCGTCCGCCCCATCACGATGGCCGCGCGGCTCGCCCCCTACCTGCGCTACTACTCCACCCAGCGGCCAACGGACGACCACGGCGTCCGTCCCGACGTCCTCGTCGTCTTCCAGGACGAGCTGGCGGCGACCCACTTCCTGCGCGTCGCCGCGACGGAGATGGAGCGCGCCCGCGTCGAGGTGCCCCTGTGGGTCTCCCACGAGCGTTTTCTGCGCCGGCAGGGGCCGCTGGGGCGCGCCTGGCTTCGTCCCGGCGGGGCGCAGCCGGCCTCCATCCTCCCTGCCGCCTGAACACCACACCCGGAGGTGAGAACCCGTGAGGCTCTACTACATCGCCGAGGCCGAGGGACGCCGCCGCCACGTCCGCTCCGCCCTGGGCGTGAACGCGGAGCGCTGGAACGACTTCTTCCGCGAGGTCCGCGACTGGCGGCTCCGGCTGCGCGACCGCTACGGCATCGCCCCCGCTGTCGCATTGCAGCCCCTTCGAATGCTGGCGCCCAGACAGTCACCCGGCGACGGCGGTGTGGGAAGCGGCTGCACGTCCCTTGAGGTGGGAGCGGAGATTCTTCGCAGCGGCCTGCGCCTCATCGAGAGTGCCGCGCACAGCGGAGGCATCGAGGTCATCAACGTCTGCCTGCCCAGGACCAAACACGGGCGCTCCGTGGAGGTCGGCCTCGGCCGCCTCCTCACCCGCATCAACACGTCCGTCAAGGCCGACGGACGCCACGCCTTCCTCCTCGTCGATCAAGCTGAGGAGGAATCCGTCACCCGCCTCTACCGCCGCCTCCGCGTCCGCAACCCCATCCCCAGCCGTTACGACGCCTGGGAGGACAGCGCTCCCACCCGCAACATCCCCATCCACGCCATCATCGGCGGCCCCGCCTTCCGCAGGGCAGGCGACGACCACCTCCTGCAGTTGGCCGGCTTCGTCGCCTGCGCCCTTCTGCTCCAGGAGGAGCCCCGTGCCGGGGTAGAGGGCGACGGGTTGGAGGGAGCCTTCTCCATCCTCAGCCGCCCCCTCAACCGTGAGGCCTCCCGCCGCGATCCCCAGGGTATCGTCAGGCGGTAACCATCTGGGTCGTACAGCCCACCGGGTGTCGATTCACTCGGAGCGCCGAAGCACGTGGCGGTCTCCGCGCCATCCACATGCCAAGGTCCGCTACCCCCCGTCCGGCACCTTCCTTTCAGACGCCGCGTGCGTGCAAGCTCGCTAAGGTCCATATCCTTTTTCGGGTCATCAGGTCGGAGGCCGACCACCGCCCTAAGAATGGCGTCTGCATCCGCCGCTGGCCGCGCCTCGGAGGCGGAGGCAACACCCCTACAGGTCACAATCAACCCATAGACCCGCTCTTCCCGCCGGCACATCTTCCCCTACCGTGCAGGGTGACGCATTACACACTGCCAACAATCGTGAGATCTACGAACTCCGCGGAAATAGAGGCTGAAACGCTCCTTCCATCGCTTTGCGTTGTTTATACAGGATCGGCAAGGATGTGTTAGGACAGTTATGTTCGAATACGACAAGCCCTTGCAGGCCTCCAAATCCCAGTGCCCCCCTCCCTTCAAGCCTCTGGCCCCACGATTTCGCTATCTCCTCTGCTAGCATCCTCTCGTTATCATCCATCCAAATTTTCGATTGGGAGTCAAATGCCCTATCTTCCTTTCCGAGTTCATCGCCCGCGATAACTGAAACCTGTACGGGGCCTTCTTCCAAGAACCTTCGGACGTGCAGAATCCCACTGTCCGTTCCCGCCGCTACCGCATACCAGAATGCGATGCCCCTTTCTTGGATTAACGCGATTGCTTTCTCTTCCCCTTCGAAAAAGTCGCTGAGTTGCCGTTCGGCCGTCCGGCCAGTGCCTACGTAATCATCCACAGCGACAATCGCCACGATATCAGTATCATCATGAAGTTTGTTGGCGATGTCGTTGGCGCTAATGCAATTTTCGTGCCATATTTCATTACTGTGCCGGTACGTCCTGGCCATAGACGCTCCGCTGCGAGCAGCTGATCCGAAGTGGCATACGAGAATATCCCGTCTATGTTCTCGTCCCGTCCTGATCTTTCTGGTCAACCCAGCCGAGATTGCTCGATGCACCTGCTTAAATTTCTGCCGGACCAATTCATCTCGATAAAAGCGAACTCCCTTCAGTACCGTGAACATTAGCCTTTGGTCTTGAACACTTCCAAACTGGGAAAGCCATTGTTGAATGGCAAACGCCGACACCTGACTCCCTTGATACGGGCCCCAGGATTCAGATATTTCGTATATTTCATTTTCCCCGATTAGGGCCAAGCTTTCCACTTCGATACGTTCCCTATTCCCCAAGTCATCCCACAGGAAGGTATTGAGTTCGACCGCCCCCCTTCCCTTCAACCACTCCTCAAAAAGCCTCACACGTAGTTGGAAGCCCCCCTGGACTTCCACAACCACACCTCGGAGTTGAAACTCCCGAAGGAGCCGTTCGAAGGTTGTGGTTGTGCAGCCGCGCTCACGACTTTCTTCAGCCAGCTTGGCTGTTGGCATGACAGATCCACTGTGCCCTAGCACAGCTGCCACAGCAGCGAGGAAACGAGTTCGGTCCGTAAGCGTAGCGTCCGCCTGATCCGGGTCTAAGTCAACAATACCATCGGCCCAATAGTGGGCAAAACTATTGCTTTCTATGGAATGCAGTGTGTGCACTAGGGCTTCTTGCACTTCCTCACCGGTAATGTGAGCGTCGCGACGAGCGATCATCATTTCGGCCAAACGGCTGCAAATTTCATTGAGAAAGTAAGGATTCCCGTCCGAATAGTCCCAAAGCACGTCGATAGCATCGTCCGTAAATTCAAGGGGCCAACCGGGCTGGCGTACCAAGTCGGCAAACTCATCCGAGCGCTCAAAGTGGTCGATGTGCTGGGGCTTGTACATATTGAGACGCATACCCTGTGCCCGAATGATGGCTGGAATACGCTCTCCGCCTACAAGGATCACACTGACCCCGTCCTTGCCGGCAATACCCTTACCTAGGTGCTGAAAGAAGGCGTCAGCGACGCCCCGGCCCTTGTATAGTTCGACGGGCAACTCATCGAATTCATCAAGGATCAGCAGAACTTTCTTTTCCGGGTCGATGACGTGGAGTTGATCCAGGAAGTCACTAAGAGGGGAAAGTGTGCCTGTGTACTGTGGCTCAAGGACATCCTTAAAGCGGTCGTCTGAGTCTCGCAACTTTGATATAAGCCGCCGGCAGAGCCCATTGGTCGTTTCTTCAACTGTAGTCTCCGTTATAGTTTCCAAGTATGCTACGGCGACCTCCGGCGTGCGGGAGTGGACCTCGTCCGCCAGGGCGCGAACAAGCGATGTTTTTCCTACCCGCTTCTGACCCCACAAATACCAAGAGGCCGGATGCGGCCCCAGGACGTGGCTGAGGAGTTCGCTAAGAAAGGACTGACGACCGACGAAGCGGTCGCCCAACGCGACCCGTAGTGCGTAGGGACTGGCTTGAGCGAGCGCAGGCCAGTCGATCGAGGGGTCTTGGGCTTCCAGTTCGACTTCGTGGATACAGCGGTCTGTCTGTCGATTGAAGTTAGTCCACTCGACAGTTGCGCTAAGAAGAGCGATGGCCTCAGGCTTGACAATGTGAGCAGGGAAACGAAGTGGGCGAGACTCGTGAGGGCTCAGCGTGCCCACGCGAATTGTCTCCCGGGCAATCTCTAATTCGTTTGTACCTTCTACAGTTACGGCGACATCAAATGCCGTACCTGTACCGGAATTCTGTAGCATGAATCGGAGATCAATCTCTCTCTGAGGGGTGTGGAACGGGTACTTCTTAGAAAAGGGATCTAGGGAAAGCGAGGCTGGCTGCGCGGAGGAAAGCCCTTGAATTTTCGTTTCTACGGCCTTCTGAAGATCTGTGGGCACGGAAGCAAGCAAGGACGCATAGACCGTACCTTCAGTACGGAGTTCATTCTGGGCATCTTTGCAGGTCGCCACTGCCTGATCGTACATTTCAAATAGCGCGATTGTGTCGGCGTCAAGAAATGCTTTCACCGCATTGAAAGATGTCTTTAGGGCATCGTCCACTAGAGAACGGTTTGAAAAGGCGTAGAGGAGCGGGAAGTTACGACGGGAATTGATTGTGGAGAGGAGGCGCTGTTGAAAGGACGCAAGGGTGTCGAGCCCGCGAAATGCGATAGCTTGATGGATATCTTGTTCTATAGAAGGGACGATTTGGCTGAGGGCATCCTCAAGCTCATGGGACTGAGCCTCAAGGTCGACTCTATGGACCTCGAGGTCGCCAACAAGCTGAGCACGAACAAATGCCATAGCACGTGGCCGCAGCTCAGGTGGATGAGCGGGAAAGGCTCCCCGAGCCGCGAGGTACCTCATCAATGCCCACGCAACAAGACGCCGGTGGTTTGGCGGAACTACGTCGCCTAGGAGATCGAACGGGCTTACCTGGCCCGAAGTGCTTGTCGTCCCCGACACAGCAGCAAGCAGGTCATGTGCGAACGATTCAAAGGTATCACCCCCACCGGAAGGCGGCCGTGTTGCCGATTCGACAGCGCGGTCTACAAGGACTTGGACCGAAAGGACTGGGGTGGACACCTTGATGTGGGAGGCTAGCGCAAGCCCAACTCCAAGGGCAAGCCGCCGGGCGCTCTCCAGCTTGAGCGACATGGGGGAAGCCCTTTCAGCAGGAAGGTCACGCTGGCGAGGAGATGCGGTAGGGCTCGTGGCGACACCTCACCCAACCACCTCCAGAATGAACAGGTCGTCAAAGTCCGTTACGCCCAGGGTCTCCATCAGCCGCACTCGTACCTCTGCCGAGGGGCAGCGCGTCCCGCTCATCAACTGCGAGAGGTACCCGGACGTGATGCCAACCCGACGCGCCAACTCGTTCTGCGACATGTTGAGCCGGTTGAGGTGCCTCCAGACTGCTTCGGGTTTGAGCCTGACCCGGGATGCTGGCTGCCTGCGCCTCATGCCACGTCCTCCCCTCTGGCACAGTCCTCGGCGTCGTCCCGCCGGCTGTCCAGGAAGGGGCCGTCTTGGCCCTCGCCAGAGACGCTCGGATAGAGGTCAGGGTGGGCAAGGTAGTGGCGCGCGATGATGCGAGCCAGGATCCGAAGGCCCTCGAGACGTACCCGCTCTTGCTCGTCGTTGAGATGCCGCTGATTCTTCACGCGCGTTCCTCACCGAATGCGGCGCGGCCCCGCCGAGGGGGTGGTCGGCGGGAGCGCCGGGCGTGTATGCTTCACCTGTAGAACGCATGTTCCAACAGGACGGGAACCGTACCAGCCGATCCGACCCAGGGCAACGGTTTTGGGGTCGCTTCCGGCCCTCCGAACGAAATTGCTTGCTCCGATGTCACAACGCAGCCGCACCGGAGCCCAGAAGCGACCCCAAGCCCGCTACTCTGAACGACAACTGACGAGGAGAACCCACCGATGACCGAACAACCCGACCCCACGCCGGCCGCCCTCTACGCCCGCGTCTCCAGCGACCGCCAGGATGTCGACCTCTCCGTCTCCGCCCAGCTAAGGGCGCTACGCGACTACGCCGAGAAGAACGGCTACCTCGTCGCCCGCGAGTACATCGACGAGGCCGAGAGCGGCCGCACCGCTGACCGGCCCCAGTTCCAGAGGATGCTCGACGAGGCCACCGGCCCCAACGCTTCCTTTCGCGAGATCCTGGTCTGGAAGTTCTCCCGCTTCACCCGCAAACGCGAACACGCCGTCGCCTTCAAGGCGATGCTCCGCCGCCGCGGCGTCAAGGTGACATCCATCACCGAGCACGCCGACAACTCGCCCACCGGGAAGCTCATGGAGGCCATCATCGAGAGCATCGATGAGTTCTACAGCGAGAACCTGGCCCAGGAAGTGTTGCGGGGCATGCGGGAGTCCGCTTCCCGCGGTTTCTGGGTCGCTCCGTATGCCCCCTACGGGTACACGAGGGTCCAAGTCCAGGACGGGCCACGAAAGCGCCCCAAACTTGAAAGAAACCCACCAGCGGACGCAGTGGTCCGACGTATCTTCGAAATGGCCCTCCAAGGCAAGAGTTGCCTTGACATCGCCAAGTCTCTCGACAGTGAAGGCGTACCCAGCCCTAGTGCCGGTCACTGGTTGAAAACCACCATCTACCGGATGCTCACGAATGAGGCCTACACGGGAACCCTCGTCTGGGGAACCAACGCCAAGGACGGCGCGCCGCCGGTCAGGGTGGATGATGCCTTTCCCGCGATCGTCTCCAAGGCGGAGTTCCAGCAAGTTGCTGAAACGCTCAGTGCGACCGCACCAACCAAGGTCCACCCCCGCCGGAGCGCGAGCCGCTACCTTCTCAGCGGGCTGGTCAAGTGCGAGGCATGCGGCAAAGCCCTCACCGGACAAGAGGCCAAGAGCGGGAAGTACAGCTACTACGTGTGCCAGTCCATCCTGAAGCGAGGTGGAGGAGCTTGTGAGAGTCCTCGCCTTAGCGCCAGACGCTTCGAACGTTTGATCGTCGAGCAGCTTCGGGAACACGTCCTCACGGAGTCAAACATCCGGGACTTGGTCCGTCTCGTGGATGAGGAGATGGATGGGGTTGCGGGTGAGCAACGTAGGAGGCTGGAGACGATCGAGCAGGAACTGGGGGACCTTCGCCGGCGCATGGACCGCCTCTGGCTCGCCGTGGAGACCTCTGACTTGGAGATCAACGACATCCTGCCCCGCATCCGGCAACACCAAGAGCGCCAAGAACGTCTGGATCTGTCCGCTGAGGAGGCGCGCGCAAGACTGGCAGACCGTCGCACGATGCTCGACAACGTGAAAACCATTACCGCGTTCGCGCAGGACATGAATGAGTTCCTGAGAACAAGCGAACTGACCGAGACCAAAGCCTTCATTCACTCCTTCGTCAAGGAGATTGGGGTGAGCCCAGGTGCGGCCAAGATCCGGTACACCATCCCGACTCCGCCGGACAGCCCACTCCAGGGCGGCGATGCTGCAGAAATCGGCCTCCGTCGGCGAGTTCTGGGTACAGTACACGTTGGCTCCCCGGCGAGGATTCGAACCTCGAACCTAGCGGTTAACAGCCGCTCGCTCTACCGTTGAGCTACCGGGGAACGGGCTCTCAGTTTCGGGCGGGGCGGGGGAAGGGGCAACCGCGATTCCCCGGTTCGGGGACCAACGCTTTCGCTCTGCTACAGTGGATTCATGGCCACGACCCGTACGGGGCTCCAACCCTTGCCATGGCCCCGACGGATCTGGCGGTTCTGGCTGGTCGGCTGGAACTTTCTCGCCATCTACCTGGGCTACAAGCGCATCCAGAAGACGCCCGGGCTCGATGACGCCGAGCGCAAGCTGCGCTACCGCGCCCAGCACGGGGCGACGGGCGAGCGGCTCTACCGGCTGGCCGTGCGCATGCAGGGGCTCCTGATCAAGTCGTGCCAGTTCCTCAGCAGTCGCGCTGATGTCGCGCCGCCGGAACTGGTGGCCGTGCTCAGCCGGCTGCAGGATGCCGTGCCCCCGCGCTCCTACGACGAGGTGGTCGCGCAGGTGCGCCGCGAGCTGGGCGCCCCGCCGGAGGAGGCCTTCGCGAGCTTCGCGCGCGAGCCCATCGCCGCGGCCTCGCTGGCGCAGGTGCACCGTGCGCTCACGCACGACGGTCGCGATGTGGCGGTGAAGGTGCAGTACGCGGGAATCGGGCGGGTGGTCGCGACGGACCTGCGCTCGATCGGCCTGCTCATCCGCATCCTGGCCCGCATCGAGCCGAAATGGGACTTCCGCATGCTCATCGGGGAGATGGCGGACTACGTCCCGCGCGAACTCGATTTCGTGGTCGAGGGGCAGAGCGCGGAGCGGGTCGCGCGCGAGCTGGGGCACCGCACGGACGTGCGCGTCCCCAAGATCGTGTGGGAACACACGGCCGAGCGGGTCCTGACGATGGAGTACATCGACGGCATCAAGATCTCGGCCACGGACCAACTCATCGCGGCGGGCATCGACCCGAACGAGGTCGCGCGGATCATGATGGAGGCCTACTGCGAGCAGATCCTCGTGAACGGCTTCTTCCACGCCGACCCGCATCCGGGGAACCTGCTCGTGCTGCCGGGGCCGGTAGTGGCGTTCATCGACTTCGGGCTGAGCAAGCACCTGCCCGACGACTTCCGCCGGACGTACAACCACTTCACGCTGGCGGTGCTCAGCCAGAACGACTCGGCGATGCTCAAGGGGTTCCAGGAGCTGGGTTTCCAGACCCGCTACGACGACCCGGAGCTGCTGGTCGCGCTGGGCCGCTCGTTCTTCGAGTCGGCGGGACCGACGCAGCGTCCCTACGCCGACGCCGAGGTGGTGGGCGAGGTGAACGAGCGGCTCTCGCAGCTCCTCTCGGAGAACCCGGTGACGAATGTGCCACCGGACATCCTGCTGATCCTGCGCGTGCTCGGCCTGATGAGCGGCCTCCAGAAGCGGCTCGACAGCACGGTCGACGTGGCGGACACGATCACGCCGTATGCGGAGGCGCAGATCGCGAGCGAGGCGGCGGCGGGCAGCTAGCGCGACTGGCGCGATCCGGGGGGATCGGCTAATGTTGATTAGCCCTTTAAGGCGGTCCCGAGAGGCTGCCAAGGGAGGAGGCGCCGCCATGAGCGGCTGGCCCTGCGCAGGCCCGACAAACCCCCACCTGACCGAGTCGTCTCCGCTATGAGCCCTGTTGAGCTGCAGCGGGGCCCGGAAGTGGCGCGCACGATCCGGCGGCTGGCGCACGAGATCATCGAGAGCAACGGCGGCGCCGAGAACCTGTCCCTTATCGGACTGCTGTCACGCGGCGCCCCGCTGGCGGAACGGCTGGCGGCGGCGATCGAGGCGTTCGAGGGTGTGTCTCCGCCCGTGGGCCGGCTCGATGTCGGGCTCTACCGCGACGACCTCGCGCAGCGCGACCCCTTTCCCCCCATACGCCCCAGCGACATTCCCCACAGCCTCGACGGCGCAACCGTCGTGCTGGTCGACGACGTGCTATTCACGGGGCGCACGATTCGCGCCGCGATGGACGCCATCATGGATTTCGGACGGCCGGCGCGTATACGCCTGGCCGTGCTCGTCGATCGCGGTCACCGCGAGCTGCCGATTCGACCCGACTTCGTTGGCCGCAACATCCCGACGGCGCCGTCGCAGACAGTCGATGTGCGCCTGGCGGAGATCGACGGCGAGGACGCGATCTACCTGATGGAGGGAGCCGACCAACATGGTGAGCATTGAGTCCACACCACCGGCAGCCACGGAACCAGCGCCGCCGGAAGCTCCGGCGCCCACCGTGGCTTCGAAGGTCTGGTCGCGCAAGGACCTGCTCGATACGGATGTGCTCTCGCCTGAGGAAATCGACCTCATTCTGGAGACAGCGGAGGCGATGACGGAGGTTCGGGAGCGGCCGATGGGGCGCGTCGCGACCCTGCGGGGCACGACGGTCGTGACGCTCTTCTACGAGAACAGCACGCGTACGCGGGCCAGCTTCGAGATAGCAGCGAAGGCGCTCGGCGCGGACGTCATCAACCTGGCCGCCGCCACCAGCAGCGTGGGTAAGGGTGAGTCGCTCATCGATACGGTGCGCACAATCGAGGCGGTGGGGGCGGACCTGGTCGTGATACGGCACCCGAGTTCGGGGGCGGCGGCGCTGGCGGCACAGCACACGAGCGCGAGCGTCGTGAACGGCGGGGACGGCCAGCACGCGCATCCGACGCAGGCGCTGCTCGACCTGTACACGATGCAGCGCCACGTGAGCGACCTGGCGGGACGCAAGGTCGTCATCGTGGGCGATGTGCTGCACAGCCGCGTGGCCCGCTCCAACCTGTGGGCGCTGATGGCGGCGGGCGCGCAGGTGACGCTCTGCGGACCGGCGACGCTGCTGCCACACACGCTTCGCACGCTGCCGGGCTACGAGGGGCCGGGCGGTTGCGAGGTCACGAGCGACCTCGCGGAGGCGCTGACGGGGGCGGACGTCGTGATGGCGCTGCGAATCCAGCGCGAGCGCCAGGAGCAGGGACTGTTGCCATCCCTGCGCGAATACATCCGCCAGTACCAGATCACCGAAGAGCGGCTGGCGCTCGCGAATCCAGGGGCGCTGGTGATGCACCCCGGGCCGATGAACGAGGGCGTCGAGATCGCGCCCGAGGTCGCGCATGGCCTGCGTTCGGTGGTCGAGGAGCAGGTCACGAACGGGGTCGCGGTGCGGATGGCGATCCTCTACCTGATGGCGACAGCGAGGCGGCGATGAGCGCGCTCCTGATCCGGGGCGGAAGGGTCATCGACCCATCGTCGGGTCGCGACGAACAGGGCAACGTGCTCATCGAGGACGGTCGCGTGACGGCGGTTGGCGGCGGGCTGGACACGGAGGGCGCGGAAGTGGTGGACGCGGCGGGGTGCATCGTGACGCCGGGATTCGTCGACCTGCACGCCCACCTGCGAGAACCCGGCTTCGAGCAGAAGGGCACGATCGCGACGGAGACGGAGGCGGCGCTGCGGGGTGGCTTCACAACGGTCTGCGCGATGCCGAACACGGACCCGCCACCCGACAGTGCGCCCGCAGTTGAGGGGTTGCTGAAACGGGTGTCGCAAGACGCGCGCGTGAGAGTGCTGCCGGTGGGCTGCACGACGGTGGGCCGGGAAGGCAAGCAACTGGCGGCGTTGAGCGAGCTGGCGGAGGCGGGTTGCGTCGCGATCAGCGACGACGGCAGCCCTGTGTCCGACGGCAGCCTGATGCGGAACGCGCTCACGCTGGCGGGGGCGCTCGGACTGGTGGTGGCGGAGCACTGCGACGAGCCCTCCCTGAGCGGGAAGGGCGCCATGCACGAGGGCGCGGTCAGTGAACGGCTTGGGTTGCCAGGGCAGCCGACCGCCGCGGAGGCGGCGGCGATAGCGCGAAACGTCGAGCTCTGCGAGCTTACCGGCGGACGGTTGCACATCATGCACGTGACGACGGCGAGAGGCGTGGAGCAGGTGGCGCGCGCGAAGGAGCGCGGGCTGCCGGTTACGTGCGAGGTCACGCCGAGCCACCTCTTCCTGACGGATGAGGCGGTGGCGGGCGCCGATCCGGCTCCCGCCTACGACACCTCGGCGAAGGTCAACCCGCCGTTGCGCACGGAAGCCGACCGGCTGGCGCTGCTGGCAGGCGTGAACGCGGGCGTCATCGACGCGATCGCGACGGACCACGCCCCACACGCGCCGGAAGAGAAGCTGTGCGAGTTCGACCTGGCGCCGTTCGGCATCAGCTGCGCCGAGACCGCGCTTGCGACGGTCACGACGCTCGTGGAGCGCGGGGAGCTCGATCTGGGCGCGGCGCTGCGCGCGCTCACGCAGGGGCCGGTGGCGGCGTTTGCGCTCGACGAGCGCGTGTCCGGCATCGGATCGCTTGCGGTCGGTGCGCCCGGGGACGTGACCGTGTTCGACCCGGAGGAGCGCTGGACCGTCGACCCGGCGCGGTTCGCCTCGAAGGGGCGCAACACTCCGCTGGCGGGCGTGGGGTTGCAGGGGCGCGTGCGCGCGGTTGTGGTGGCCGGCGAACTCCGGCACGTGGCGGAGGCGGCCCATGTCTAGCGCGCGGCTGGCGCTCGCCGACGGAAGCGTGTTCGAGGGCCGCGCGGTGGGTGCGTTCGGGCACGCGGGCGGCGAGGTCGTGTTCAACACATCAATGACGGGCTACCAGGAGATGCTGACGGACCCCTCGTACGCGGGACAGCTGCTCACGCTCACCTACCCGATGATCGGGAATTACGGCGTCGACGCGGCGGTGGAAGAGTCGGGGCGCATCCAGCCGCGGGGGCTGATCGTGCGAGAGGTGGCGCCAATGGCGAGCCACCTGCGCTCGACCAGCGACCTCGCCACCTTCCTCGAAGAGCGTGGCGTGATCGCCATCGACGGGGTGGATACCCGAGCGATCACGAGGCGGATTCGCCGGCACGGCGTGATGCTCGGGGTGATCACGACGTATCCGGCGGAGGAAGCGCTCGACCGCGTGCGCGCCCTGCCCGGTTACGACGGCATCGACTGGGCATCGCAGGTCACGACGGAGAAGCAGTACGACTGGGGGTCGTTCGCCGAAGCGAACGACCTCCGCCCGGCGGTCGAGCCCAAGGCCAACAAGGCAGTGGCCGGATCTGCTTCCAAGGGGCCAAGGAAGGTCGTCCTCATTGACGGCGGCGTGAAGCGCAACATCATGCGTTCGCTGACCGCGCGAAACTGCGACATCACCGTGCTCCCGATCGACGCGACCGCGGAGGATGTGCTCGCATTCAAGCCTGACGGGGTCATGTGGTCGCCGGGGCCGGGCGACCCACAGGTCCAGAACGCGCAGGTCGAGGAGACACGCAAGCTGATCGGGACGGTGCCCCTCTTCGGCATCTGCCTGGGGCACCAGGTGATCGCGCGGGCGCTGGGGGCGGGGACGTTCAAGCTGCCGTTCGGGCACCGCGGCGCAAACCATCCCGTCCGCGACGAACGCACGGGGGCGGTGACGATCACGGCCCAGAACCACGGATACGCCGTCGACCCCGAGGGGCTGGCGGCTTCGGCGGAGGTAAGCCACGTGAACCTGAACGACGGCACGGTCGAGGGGCTCGCCATGCGCGACGAGCCCGTGATGACCATCCAGTACCACTCGGAGGCCAGCCCCGGACCGCTCGACAGCATGGGGACGTTCGACCGCTTCGTAGAGATGATGGCCAGCACGGGGGGCGCACGATGACTCGCACGACGGACATGCAGCCGGCTACGGTCGCCGATGCGGCGGCGGTCGCGTCGATCGCGCACGCGTTGCGGGAAGAGCCGAACACGAGCCTTCCCGCTGACCTCGACACCGACATGGCGCGCGCCTGGCTCACGCGGATTGCGGCGAGCGGGGCGGCGGCAATCGCGCTAGACGGGTCGATCCCGGTCGCCTTCGGGGCGGTCGAGGCGAGCGCGGACGAGCCCGCGACCGGCGAACTGGGGGTCTGGGTGCTACCTGACCACCGCCGTCGGGGCATCGCGACGGAGTTGGCGGAGGAGCTCCTGGAGCTCGCGCGCGATCGCGGCTTCCGGCGCATCCGCGGGCGGTTGCCGGACGGCAACGAGCCCGCCCTCAGCTTCCTCTCGGCGATCGGGGGGATGGTTCCCCTGCGCAACCCCGACATGACCTTCGAGCTGCCCCTCTAAGTGGCCGCTGTGAGAAGCGCTCGCCGCCCCCTGCCGCCCACACGGGGCGGCTCCATCTCGCGGGACGCGCGCGTGCCCGGAGCCGCAAGTTGGGCCGACTTCTTGATCGCGCTTGCCGCGACGGCGTTGACTATGGGCGTCCTGATCCTCGTTGCTACGTTCGCCGGCGGGAACGTGGCCGGTGACAACGCCGGGCGGTTCTGGGCGCTGACGTTCGCTGGCGCGCTCGGGATGACGGGGGTGTTCCTGGTGCTGCTGGGGCTCGTCCTGCTCGGGGAGCGGGCGCGCGAACGGGGCCGCTACCTCGTGCCGCTCGCAAGCGGGGTCGCCGCGGGGGCGCTCGTTGGCGCGCTGATTCTCGACGGCGCGAGCCGCGAAGCGGTGCTCGCGCCGCTGCTGTTGCTCCTGCTGGCACTGCCGCCCGTTCGCGGCGGGCTGGCGCGGCTCATGCGGCGGCAGGCCGGGGAGCGGAGGAGATGACGAAGCCGGAGAGCGTCCTCATCATCGGCTCGGGCGCGATCGTGATCGGGCAGGCGGCGGAATTCGACTACGCCGGCACGCAGGCCTGCAAGGCCGTGCGCGAGGAGGGGGTGCGCAGCATCCTCGTAAACTCGAACCCCGCCACGATCATGACCGACCTCAACGTGGCCGACGCCGTCTACATCGAGCCGCTCACGGTGCCAACGATCGAGCGCATCATCGCGCGGGAGCGGCCCGACGGCCTGCTGCCCACGCTCGGAGGCCAGACGGGCCTCAACCTCGCGGTCGAGCTCGCGAACGCGGGCGTCCTCGAGAAGTACAACGTGCGGCTGTTGGGTACGCCCCTGGAGTCGATCCAGCGGGCGGAGGACCGCGAACTCTTCAACAACCTGCTGGCCAAGATCGGCGAGCCGGTGCTCGACAGCGAACCGTGCGAGGCGGTGGAGGCGTGCGAGGCGGCGGCGCAGCGAATCGGGCTCCCCGTGGTCATCCGCCCCGCCTACACGCTCGGCGGCACGGGGGGCGGCATCGCGCGCACGATCAAAGAGTTACGGACGATCGCGACGAGCGGCCTGGACGCGAGCCCTATCACGCAGGTGCTCATCGAACGCTACCTGGGCGGCTGGAAGGAGATCGAGTACGAGGTGATGCGCGACGGCGCGGGCAACTGCGTGACCATCTGCAACATGGAGAACCTCGATCCGATGGGCGTCCACACGGGCGACTCGATCGTGGTGGCGCCCTCGCAGACGCTGACGGACAAGGACTACCAGATGCTGCGGTCAGCCGCGCTGCGCATCATCGACGAGCTGGGGATCGAGGGCGGCTGCAACATCCAGTTCTCGATGGCGCCGCGCAAGGACGTGCGCGACTGGGAGGGCGACCCGAGCGAGCCCCTTCCCTACTACGTGATCGAAGTGAACCCGCGCGTTTCGCGCTCGTCGGCGCTGGCCTCGAAGGCGACCGGCTACCCGATCGCGCGGGTGGCGGCCAAGATCGCCTGCGGCAAAACGCTCGACCAGATCCCGAACGCGGTCACGCAGCGCACCACGGCTGCCTTCGAGCCCGCCCTCGACTATTGCGTCGTGAAGATTCCGCGCTGGCCCTTCGACAAGTTCGCGCTGGGCGACCGTGGGCTGGGCACGCAGATGAAGGCCACGGGCGAGGTGATGGCGATCGACCGCACCTTCGAGGGAGCGCTCAACAAGGCCGTGCGCTCGCTTGAGTTCGGGCGGCGGACGCTGCTCTGGGAGGACGCCGCCTGGCGCGACGATGCGCCGGCGATCGACCTGAGCGCCACGGACACGCGCCTGTGGGCGCTCATGGCGGTCCTGCGCCGGGACGTGCCCGTGGCCGAGATCGCCGCGGAAACGGGCATCGACCCGTGGTTCCTGGAGCGCCTGCGGCGGATCGTGGAAGTGGAGCGCCGCCTGCTCTCCGAGCCGCTCGACGGCGAGCTGCTGCTGGAAGCGAAGCGGATGGGGTTCAGCGACGAGATGGTTGGGCAGCTGGCCGACCGGCTCGCCGAGCAGGTGCGCGAGCTGCGCCTGCAACTGGGAATGCGCCCCGTCTACAAGATGGTGGACACCTGCGCCGCGGAGTTCGACGCGTTCACGCCCTACTTTTACTCGACCTACGAGGAGGAGAACGAGGCCACCCCAGAGCCCGGCAAGTCGACCGTAGTGCTCGGGAGCGGACCGATCCGCATCGGGCAGGGGATCGAGTTCGACTACGCCAGCGTGCACGCCGCCTGGGCGCTCCAGGACGCAGGCCGTCGCGCAATCCTCGTGAACTCGAACCCAGAGACGGTCTCGACGGACTTCGACACGAGCGACCGCCTCTACTTCGAGCCGCTGGACGAAGAGTCGGTGCGCAACATCCTCGAGAACGAGGCGGGGGAGACGGGCGACGCACCGACCACCATCGTGCAGTTCGGGGGCCAGACGGCGGTGAACCTGGCGGAGCCGCTGTGGCGGGCGGGGCAGGGCATCATCGGGTCGAGCGCGGAGACGATCGATACGGCCGAGGATCGTGAACTGTTCGAGCGCTTCCTGCAAAACCTCGGCATCCCCCAGCCACCCGGCGCGGCCGTGCGCACACTCGAAGAGGGGCTGAAGACGGCGCAGACGATCGGCTACCCGGTGCTCGTGCGTCCCTCCTACGTGCTCGGCGGACGAGCCATGGAGATCGTGCAGAACCCGCGCGAGATGGTCGGCTTCCTGGCGCAGGCGGCGGAGGCGGCGGAGGGTCGCCCCATCCTCATCGACAAGTACCTGGAAGGGCGCGAGGTGGAGGTGGACGCCATCTGCGACGGCGAGCGCGTGCTCATCCCCGGGATCATGGAGCACATCGAGCGCGCGGGGGTGCACTCGGGCGACTCGATGGCGGTCTACCCGCCGGTACACCTCGACGCCGAGGAGCGGGAACTCATCTGCAGCTACACGGAGCAGATCGTGCTCAGCATGGGGGCGATCGGGCTCACGAACATCCAGTACGTGGTGCTTCCGCACGATGCCTCGGGCACGCCCCAAGTGTACGTGCTGGAGGTGAACCCACGCGCCAGCCGGACGGTGCCCTTCATCTCGAAGGTGACGGGCGTGCCGATGGTGCAGCTGGCCGTGCGCGCCATGTGTGGTGAGTCGCTTGAGAGCCAGGGGTACGAGGGCGGCCTCTGGCCCGAACGGAACCTCGTGGCCGTGAAGGCGCCCGTCTTCTCCATGTCGAAGCTCGCCGATGTCGACACCTACCTCGGGCCGGAGATGAAAAGCACGGGCGAGGTGATGGGCATCGACCGCGCCTACGAGCCAGCCCTGGCGAAGGCGCTGCTGGCCTCGGACCTGGCGCTGGAGCCGGGCACGCCCGTCCTCCTCTCCCTTAGCGACCGCACGAAGGCGGAGGCGCTGCCGCTCATGCACGCCCTGCACGAAGCCGGCTGCCCGCTTTACGCCACCGAGGGCACGGGGGAGATGCTGGAAGCCCTCGATATCCCGGCCACGGTCGTGACAAAGGTGCTGAGCGGCACACACCCGAACGTGGTGGATGTGATCGAGGACGGGACCGTGCGCGGTGTGCTGAACACGCCCGAAGGCCGCCTGACGGGCTCGCTGCGGGACGGCTTTCACATTCGGCGGGCGGCGGCGGAGAGACGCATTCCCTGTTACACGTCAATCGACACGGCTCGTGCCGCGATCGAGGCGATGCGCGGCACGGTCACTCCCGAGGTGGCGCGGTTGGACGAGTACGTCTCGCGATGATCCGCGAACGGGCGACCGTCCTCTCGAACGAGCCGTGCTACGAAGGCGGCTACGTTCTCTGGCTCGACGCGCCCGCACTGGCGGCGGCGGGCCACACGCCCGGCCAGTTCGTGATGGTGCACTGCGCCCCGGAGGGCGGCTCGCCTGAGTTCGCGAGGGCCTTCAGCTACCACCGCGCGGGGGAGGGGCGCATCGCCCTGCTCTACGCGGTGGCCGGGCGGGGAACCGGGTGGCTCGCCGGACGTCGTCGCGGCGACGCAGTCTCCCTCTACGGGCCACTAGGCAAGGGCTTCCGGCTGCCTGACGGCTCCGGCAACCTGCTGCTGGTGGCAGGCGGCGTGGGTGTCGCGCCGATGGTCGACATGGCGGAGGTCGCGCTGGCTCAGGGCCACCAGGTAACGGCGATGATGGGTGCGCGCACTGCCTCGCAGCTCTTGCCCGCCGCCGACTGGCCGAGTGAGGTCGAGTACGTGGTCGTCACGGAGGACGGGTCGCAGGGGCTGAAGGGACGGGTCACGGAGCACCTGGAGGAGTACGTGGCCTGGTCGAGCAGGCTGTACGCCTGCGGACCGAACGCCATGTTCGCGTCGATGGCGGAGGCGCTGCGCCAGAACGGCCGACGTCAGCGGCCGGAGATCCTGATGGAGGAGAACATGCCGTGCGGCTGGGGCATGTGTTACGGCTGCGCGATCTTCACCCGTCACGGTGTACGCCTCTGCTGCAAGGACGGCCCGCGCTTCAACCTGTTCGACGTGTTCTAGGAAGGTGCGCGTGGTTGTGCTAGCATAGTTGCGGACCACAAACGCGTCGCGGGACACACATGACGGCAGCGGAACAGTCTGGCGAACCACTGAGGGACTACAGCAGCCCGGCCACCTGGGGTGATGTCGAGCAGGTGCGCCACTCACTTGGAACGCAGATCGACACGCAGATCGGGGACGTCAAGACCCAGATCGCCGAGGTACAGACGCAGATGGCTCAACTGGAGACGCGGATGGAGCGACAGTTGGCCGGCCTGGAGACGCGCCTGATCCGGTGGTCTGCCGGACTCGCCGCGGCGGCGGGTGTGGCCATCATCGGGTTCCTGGTCGGCATCCTTCAGGCGGTCGACTGAGAAGCCACGTGCTACGAGCCGTCGGGAGTCTGCAGGCGGTGGCGGGCCTCGTCGGCGCTAATGGGGAGGTCGAAGTGCTTCAGGCGTCCACGTTCACCCTTCGCCAACACTACCTCGCGGGGCGCGAGGCCGAGGGCGCGGGCGAGCAACTTCGCCACGGCGGCGTTTGCGGCGCCCTCAACCGGCGGGGCCGTCACGCGAACGCGCAGCACGCCAGTCGGGTCGACGCCTTCAATGGCGTCCCGGCTCGATCGGGGCGCGACGCGAACAGTGATCCGGCCCACGACACCAGTGTACGAAACGGCAAACCTCGTTTGCGGGGGTTGCGAACACCTGTTCTAGCACGGTAGGATTCGCTTCAACACAAGGGGAGAGCAGGACATGGCCCAGACAGCGAAGCAGGAAGCAGATCGGAAGCGCGCGCTCGACCTGGCCCTGAGCCAGATCGAGAAGCAGCACGGCCAAGGGGCCATCATGAAGATGGGTGAGGTGAGCGCCAATACGACGATCGCCGCCATCTCCACGGGTTCTCTCTCGCTCGACATCGCCCTTGGCATCGGGGGCATTCCCCGCGGGCGCGTCACCGAGATCTACGGACCTGAATCGGCTGGCAAGAGCACGCTCGCGCAGCATGTCATCGGGCAGGCGCAGCAGGCAGGCGGCACCGTCGCGTACATCGACGTCGAGCACGCGATGGATCCGTCCTACGCCCAGGACCTCGGCATCAACACCGAAGACCTGCTCATCAGCCAGCCGGACACGGGCGAGCAGGCGCTCGAGATCTGCGAGGCTCTCGTACGCTCCAACGCGATCGCCTGCATCGTCATTGACTCGGTGGCCGCGCTCGTACCGCGCGCCGAGATCGAAGGCGAGATGGGGGACACCCACGTTGGCCTCCAGGCGCGTCTGATGTCGCAGGCGTTGCGCAAGCTCACCGCAACGATCGCGCGGACGAGCACGTCGGTCATATTCATCAACCAGCTGCGCGAAAAGATCGGCGTGGTGTTCGGAAACCCCGAGGTGACGCCGGGCGGGCGCGCGCTTAAGTTCTACTCGTCCGTGCGCATCGAGCTGCGGGGTATCGAGAGCATCAAGAAAGGGACGACCGTGGTCGGGCGGCGGGTGCGGGCGAAGATCGTGAAGAACAAGGTGGCGGCGCCCTTCCGCACCGCCGAATTCGACATCATGTTCACGGCGCCGCGGGGCATTAGCCGCACCGCCGACGTAGTCGACCTGGGGGCCGAGTCCGGCATCCTCAAAAAGTCAGGGGCGTTCTACAGCTACGGCGACCTGCGCATCGGGCAGGGCCGGGAGGCGGCCAAGGCCTTCCTGCACGAGAACCTCGACATCCTTGAGACGCTCGAGCGGGAACTGCGGTCGCAGGCCGGCCTACCGGTCGCCGAAGCCAGCGAGCCTCCGGCAGCAGCCAGCAAACCCGCGGCTGCCGCCGGAGGCTCTTAGGCGCCTCCATGTCTCCGGATGAACCGGATGGCCCTCCACGCGTAACGGACATCAAACGCCGTTCGCAGGGACGCGCGGTGCTGACCACCAGCGACGGCGAGACGCTCATCGTGCATGCGGACGTGCTCGAACTCGCAGGGGTACGGGAAGGCGATGTGCTCGACAGCAAGGCACGGCAACGCCTCGACCTCGAGAAGTACCGCCGGACAGCACACGAGGCAGCGCTGCGGCTGCTCTCGCACCGGCCACGGAGCGAACGGGAGATGGGGCAGCGGCTGCGGTTGCGGGGCCTCCCGGCGGACGTAGTCGAAAACGAAGTCGAGCGGTTGCGGGGCGCCGGGTTGCTGGACGACGAAGCCTTCGCACAGTCGTGGGTCGAGGACCGGCAGGTCAGTTCGCCTCGGGGCCAGCGTCTGCTGCGGCACGAGTTGCTCGGACGGGGCGTGCGCGCGGAGCTCGCCGACAACGCGGTCCTGTCGGTCGACGACCGGACGGCGGCGCTGGCCGTCGCGCGAGGGCGTGCGGGTCGCCTGGAGGGTCTCGACTTCAAGGAGTTTCGTCGGAAGTTGGCGGGATTCCTCGAGCGGCGAGGATTCGGCTACGACGAGGTCGCGCAGGCGGTGCGGACCGTCTGGAACGAGAACGCGCCGGAGTCCGAGCGGCGCTAGCGGGCCGGTTTCGGGGCCAGGAACGCGCACTCCAAAACCTTTGACGGCCTTACAGGCCGAGACGTACCATCGGCCCACAGGCGGCGGATGCCGCTTTGGGAACACTATGTCGCAACTTGCGATTGGTCTGGA
Source organism: Tepidiformaceae bacterium (assembly GCA_965262975.1). Taxonomy (GTDB): domain Bacteria; phylum Chloroflexota; class Dehalococcoidia; order Tepidiformales; family Tepidiformaceae; genus UBA2991. Next base: position 1,052,593 of record OZ253575.1, read on the forward strand.
GCAACACCATGCCGGCGATCATTGCCGTTATCGCCGGCCTCATCGTGGGTACTCTGATCGGGATCGGCGTGGGCTACGCCCTGCGCCGCCGCTCTGCGCAACACTCACTGCAGCAGGCGGAGGAGGACGCCCGGCAGATTCTCACTGAGGCCGAAACCAGGAGCCGCGAGCTGGAGCTGGAAACCAAGGAGGAAGCGCTCAAGCTCCGCAACGAAGCAGAAGCCGACATCCGCGAGTGGCGCTCGGAACTCTCGCGGACGGAGAACCGCCTCTCTCAGCGCGAGGAGAACCTCGACCGGAAGGCCGCGGGCGTTGATTCGCGCGAGGCGGCCCTGCACGAGCGCTCGGAAGCGCTGCGATCATCCGAGGACAAGATCGCGGAGTTGCGCGCGGAGCAGGAGCGCGCCATCGAGCGCGCGAGCGGCCTCAGCCGCAACGAGGCGCGCGAGCAGTTGCTGGCCGCGGTCGACGACGAGATCCGCGAGGAGGGAAGCCGCCGCGTTCGCGAAATGGAGCGCGAGGTCGAGGCAACAGCCGGCGTCCGCGCGCGCAAGATCATCGCAACCGCTATCCAGCGTTTCGCGGGCGAGGTGACGGCGGAGACGACCGTCTCCGTCGTGCCCATCGGCAGCGACGACATGAAGGGGCGCATCATCGGGCGCGAGGGGCGCAACATCCGCGCCATCGAGGCGGCCACCGGCGTCGACCTGATCATCGACGACACGCCCGACGCCGTGACCATCAGCTCGTTCGACCCGGTACGGCGCGAGGTCGCGCGCGTCGCCCTGGCGGGCCTCCTCCAGGACGGACGCATCCACCCCACTCGCATCGAGGAAGCGGTCGAAAAGGCGCAGCGCAACGTCGAGACGACGATGGTGGAGTCGGCTGAGGCCGCCGCAGCGGAGGCAGACGTGCTCAACCTCCACCCCGAGGTCATGAAGGTCTTCGGCAGACTGCGCTACCGCACGAGTTACGGTCAGAACGTGATGCGCCACTCCGTCGAGACGGCCCACATCGCGGCGATGATGGCGCGCGAGATCGGCGCCGACGAAGACGTGGCGCGCGCCGGCGGTTTCCTGCACGACCTGGGCAAGGCCGTCGACCACGAGGTCGAGGGGACGCACGCGCTCATCGGGGCCGATATCGCCCGGCGCTACCGCGTGCGCAACGAGGTCGCCCACTGCATCGAGGCGCACCATGAGGAGGTCGAGCCCTCGACCGTCGAAGCGGTCATCGTGCAGATGGCGGACGCTATCAGCGGCGGCCGTCCGGGGGCGCGGCGCGAGTCACTCGACAGCTACGTGAAGCGCTTGGAGACGCTTGAGCAGATCGCGAAGGACCACAAGGGCGTGGAGCAGGCGTTCGCCATCCAGGCAGGGCGCGAGCTCCGTATCATCGTCAGCCCTGAGCAGGTCGACGACCTCGAATCGATGCGGATCGCGCGCGACGTGAGCCAGAAGATCGAGGAGAGCGTCGACTATCCGGGCCAGATCAAGGTGACCGTCGTGCGCGAAACGCGCGCGACGGAGTACGCACGCTAGGCAACCTCGTGGCGAGCGGCGACTTCCACCTGCACAGCACCTTCTCGGACGGAGTCCGCAGCCCGACGTGGGTGATCGAGACGGCGGCGGCGAACGGCGTTCGTGTGCTCGCCCTGACCGACCACGACACGACCGAAGGGCTCGCGGAGGCGGGCGCAGCCGCCAAAGTGGCAGGGGTGCGGTTGCTTCCCGGGATCGAGCTCAGCGTCGACCTCGACGGGGTGGACGCACACCTGCTCGGGTTCGGATTCGACATCGAGCACGGGCCGCTACAGGCGTACCTGAGCGAGCAGCGCGAGGGCCGAGTCGGGCGGATGAAGCGCATGGTGCGGGTCCTCGCGGAGTACGGCGTGAAGGTGGAAGCCGAACGCGTGTTGGAGATCGCGGGGGAGGCCAGTGTGGGGAGGCCGCACGTCGCCCGTGCGCTGGTGGAGGCCGGGTACGTGAACAGCGTGGCGGAGGCATTCGACACGTGGCTCGGCGACGGACGCCCCGGGCACGTCACCCGCGACCGGCTGACACCGGCTGAGGCCATCGCGCTGGTACACGAGGCGGGCGGCGCCGTCTTTGTGGCGCACCCGCTCTTCCTCGGCGAGAAGTACGAGGAGGCGGTGGCCGTACTCGCCGGGATGGGCCTCGACGGCATGGAGACGTACTACAAGAACTACGATCCCGAGACCATCGCCACACACGAAGCGCTCTCGAAGAAGCTCGGGCTGGGTCGCTCGGGCGGGAGCGACTACCACGGTCTGGGGAACCCGAACGACCGCGAGATCGGCGACATCCCCTTCCCGGATGACGCAGTCACGGAGTTCGTGGCCTTTCTCAATAGCCGCGAGATCCACAGCTTCGCGGGGACAGGAGCCATCTGATGGACGTGAACCTGGGCGCCGACGAGATCGAGAAGATCATCCCCCACCGCTACCCGATGCTGCTGGTCGACCGGATGGTCCAGATCGAGGACGGCGTTCGCGGCGTCGGTATCAAGAACGTGACCGCGAACGAGTGGTTCTTCGAAGGGCACTTCCCCGGGAATCGCGTGATGCCGGGCGTGCTCATCGTGGAGGCGCTGGCGCAGGTGGCGGCCGTCACGCTGCTGCGGGACGTGGACCAGGCGGGCAAGATCCCGATGTTCGGGGGCATCGAGAAGATGCGCTTCCGGCGGCCCGTGACACCGGGCGACCAGTTGCGGCTGTCGTTCACGCTGGAGCGGATGCGGGGACCGGTGGGGCGCGGGGCGGTCGAGGCGAGCGTGGACGGCAAGGTGGTGGCGGACGGCACGATCTCGTTCGCGCTGGTGGAGAACCCAACCGGTTAGGCAGAGCGCCGACCGCTCCTCACCACTCGTTTCCGGAGACGGCATGGCCGTCTGCTAGCATGGATTGACGATGCCCGAAACGGTGGTCTGTCCACGTCATCCGGGAGTCGAGACCGCTCTGCGCTGCAGCCGCTGCGAGACGCCCATCTGCCCCTCCTGCCTGACGCACTCGCCCGTGGGGGCGCGCTGCCCCGATTGCGCGCGCGTGGTGCGGGCACCCATGTATGTGCTCTCGGCGAGTCACATTGCACGGGCGGGGCTGGCGGCGACGGTGGGCGGAGTGGTGATGGGGCTGCTCTGGGCGCTCATCCTGCTGCCGTTCACACGGGGGTTCTTCGCGCTCCTCGTCGGGGTGGCGCTGGGATACGTCTTCACACGGCTGCTGGAGTTCGCCACGGGCGGGAAGCGGGGCCCGGGCATGGTGGGATTCGCGATCGGCGGGATCGTGCTGGCGTGGGCGGTGCTGGTGGTGTTGGGAGGCTCGCACTTTGCGCTGTGGGGGTTGGTGGCGGCGGGGATCGGCGTGTGGTTCGCCTACCAGAACCTGCGGTAGGAGCTGAGCCCGGACCGTCAGGCGATGACGGCCATGACCAGGACGAAGGCGAGCGTGATCACGCTGACGGCGGCGACGGCGACCAGGTCGCGGCGGACGTAGCGGTAGTCGGTGGCGACGTGGTGTTCAGGGCTGGTCTGCTCGGGGATGCGCGCGGGGGTCGCGGCCGTGGCCTGGGCGGCAGCGCCGGGTCGAGGCAGCGTGGACGCACGCTCGCGGGGGCGGCGGCGCTGGCGGCGGGGCTTGCGAGAACTCATCGCTCGCGATCGTACCGCGCGCGGCAGTCGCACGATAGCGCCAGCCGTACCGGTAGAATCTCGCGCACGACCAGAAAACGGCGTGCGCCCCGCAAGTGGGCGAGGAGGCCAGACGTGAGCGACGGAACGACCGAGATCGGGCTGCCCGTAGACGAGAAGTACGCACCGCCGGCGCGTGTGCGCGAGGGGTCGCTGGTCGGCTCCCTGGAAGAGTACGCGGCCCTGCACCGACGCTCCGTGGACGACCGCGAGGCGTTCTGGGCCGAGCAGGCGCGGGCCAACATCGAGTGGATGAGCGACTTCGAGACGGTGGTGGAGGAGGACTTCACGACGGGCCACATCGCCTGGTTCAAGGAAGGCACGCTGAACGTCAGCGCGAACTGCCTCGACCGGCACCTGGCGACGCGCGGCGACCAGGTCGCGCTCCTCTGGGAGGGCGACGAGCCGGGCGACAACCGGTCCCTGACCTACCAGGAAGTCGCTGACGAGGTCGGGCGGCTGGCGAACGCCCTGCGCGCGCGCGGCGTGCAGAAGGGCGACCGCATCGCCATCTACATGGGCATGGTCCCCGAGCTGGTCGTCGCGATGCTGGCCTGTGCGCGCATCGGGGCGGTGCATTCGGTCATCTTCGGCGGGTTCAGCCCGCGCTCCATCGTCGACCGCGTGGAGGACTCGACCTGCAAGGCGATCATCACGCAGGACGAGGGGAAGCGGGGCGGGCGGGCGGTAGCGCTCAAGGCCAACGTCGATGAGGCGCTGACCATGGGCGGCGAGAGTATCGAGTTCGTCGTCGTCTACAAGCGTGGCGAGTCGGACACCCCCATGACCGACGGCCGCGACGTCTGGTGGGACGACGCGCTCGCGGACCAGTCGACGGACTGCGAGCCCGAGGTGATGGGCGCCGAGGATCCGCTCTTCATCCTCTACACGTCCGGTTCGACGGGGAAGCCGAAGGGAGTGCTGCACACGCAGGCGGGTTACCTGCTCTACACGATGCTTTCGCACCGCTACGTGTTCGACTACCGCGATGGCGACATCTACTGCTGCGCCGCCGATGTCGGGTGGATCACGGGGCACAGCTACATCGTTTACGGGCCGCTCGCGAACGGGGCGACGTCGGTGCTGTTCGAGTCGATTCCGACGTACCCGGACGCGGGCCGCTACTGGGACCTCGTCGACCGGCTGGGGATCAACATCTTCTACACCGCGCCGACGGCGATCCGGGCGATCGCGGCGGAGGGCGACGACCACGTGAACCGCTACAGCCGCGAGAGCCTGCGCGTGCTCGGCACGGTCGGCGAGCCGATCAACCCGGAGGCCTGGCGCTGGTACTTCAACGTGGTCGGGGGCGGGCGCTGCTCGATCGTCGACACGTACTGGCAGACGGAGACGGGCGGCCACATGATCACCGGCCTTCCCGGCGCGAACGACATGAAGCCGGGCTCGGCCTCGCTCCCCTTCCTGGGAGTGGAGCCGGCGGTCGTCGACGAGGGCGGCAACGTCATGGAGGGGAATAGCGTGACGGGGCGGCTCTGCATCACGGCCTCGTGGCCGGGGATGATGCGCACGGTCTACGGCGACCACCAGCGCTTCATCGACACCTACCTCACGACCTACCCGGGCAAGTACTTCACGGGCGACGGCTGCCACCGCGACCAGGACGGCTACTACTGGATCACGGGGCGCGTCGATGACGTGATGAACGTCGCCGGGCACCGGCTGGGCAGCGCGGAGATCGAGGGGGCACTCGTCGGTCACGAGGCCTGCGCCGAAGCCGCCGTCGTCGGCTACCCGCACGACGTGAAGGGCACCGGCATCTACGCATACGTCATGCTCAACCAGGGCTGGAGTGGGTCGGAAGAGATCGAGCGGGAGCTGCGGATGGCCGTGCGCAGGGAGATCAGCCCGATCGCGACGCCGGACCAGATCCAGTTCGTGCCGGGGCTGCCAAAGACGCGCTCGGGCAAGATCATGCGCCGCATCCTGCGCAAGATCGCCGAGGGCGAGCCCGAAAACGTCGGGGACGTGACCACGCTGGCGGATCCGGCGGTCGTCGAGGACATCGTGGCGGGGGCGAAGACCGGCTAAGGGGAGTCGGGGGAGAGCGGCAGGCGAAGCTGGTCGCGATCCGGGGCGGCCCCCGCTAGCAGCAGTTCGACGGCGGCGACCGCAGCCTCCTGCTGGCCACGGGCTTCGACGCGGTCGAGCAGGAGTGGCGCCAACGCCTCGATGGCGCGCGCCAGCTCGGGATCATCGGCGCAGAGGCGTTCGTGCGCCTCGGCGGCGCTCAGTCCTTCGGCCCAGTAGCGGCGTACAGCAGCGGACACGAAGGCCCCGCCCAACACATCGACGCAGTCGCCGGCTTCGTAGCCGGCATCGACGAGCGCGCGCTGGACGATCTCGATGGCCTCGTTGCGGTCGCGCCCGCGCAGGTCGAGGTCGCGGGGCTCGCTCATGGTCCGAGTCCGAGGAGGGCGGTGAGGTCCTGCTTGGCATCGAGGATGCCGGCCCAGAGGTCACCGGTCTGGGCGAAGCGTTCGGGCGCGGTCAGCACAGTGAAGTCGGTCGGGTAGAGGTCGTCGAGCTCGTCCCAGCGAACGGGCACGGAAACGGGGGCACCCGGCTTGGCGCGGGGCGAGAAGATGGCGGCGACGTTCTTGGCGCGGGCGTTCTGGTTGACGTCGAGGAAGATCTTCCCGGTGCGCTTCTCTGAGGCCCACTCGAGGGTCACGTCCCGGGGCATCCGCGCGAGGAGCTCGCCGCTGACGGTCTCGCAGAGGGAGCGGATCACGGGGTAGGGGAACTGGCGGAGAACGGGTACGTAGATGTGGAGGCCGGTCGCGCCGGAGGTCTTGACGTAGGAGGGGAGGGCAGCCGCATCCAGGATCTCCTTGAAGGCGCGGGCCACCTCGACCGTCTTGGTGAAGGCCTTGCGGTTGAGCTGGGGCTCCTCGCCCGCCGCCTCCGTACCCGCGTAGATGTAGGGGTCGAGGTCGAAGAGGAGGAAGTCGGGGTAGTTGAGGACTGAGGCCTCGACGTTCGCGCGGGACGCCGTGAAGGTGGCGGGGAGGCCACGGGCGTCGGGCTCGGGGGAGACGCGAGCCATGGTCGCGTGGAACTCCAGGTTGGCGAGCTGCCCCAGCCAGAGCAGGGTCGCGAGGTTGTTGCAGAGCAGGAAGTCGCGCTCGCCGCTCGCGCCCTCGGAGTGGACAGGCACGGTCTCGACGAAGTCGGGCGGCGGGCCCTCGGAGTGCTTCTGGTAGAAGTGCAGGTCGCCGATGCCGTTGGGGTAGCGAGTGAGGGTGATGAGGCGGTCGCGCAGGTGGGGGAGCATGAGGGGGGCGACGGTCGCGAGGTAGCGCAGCAGGTCGCGCTTGGTGACGGCGCGCTGGGCGGCGTGCTCGGGCCAGAGCGGCTTCTCCAGGTTCGTGACGGGGACTTCGTGGCCGCCCACGTCGAGGCGGAGCTCGTCGCGGGGGTCGTTGAGCTGGTGCAGCACCGAGGCCGCCTCGCTCGCCAGGGACGGGGTTGCGGGTGGCGCCGAAGGAGGGGCGGGCGTCTCCGCCACGAAGACGGCCTCCTCGGGGGCCTTGTCGGGGCGGAGGCGCTTGAAGACAGGGGCGCGCAGGAGGCCGGCCGAGGTGACCTCGGAGTACTCGACCTCGACGACGAGCTCGGGGCGGACATAGGTGGCGTCGGCGTCGTCGGGGGGTGTTTCTGGGAAGGGGGAGGTGGCGGTGGCGAGGGCATCGAGCGTCGCACGAAGTTCCCCGAGCAGCGCGTCGCTGAAGCCACCACCGGCACGGCCCCGGTAGACCAGGGCGCCGCCGGGGTCGCGGGCGCCGAGCAGGAGCGCGCCGAAGGTGGACTCGCGGGCGCCCTCGCCGGGGGTGAAACCGGCCACGACGAACTCGGCGGTGCGGCGGTCCTTGATCTTGGCCCAGGCGTCGGAACGCTTCCCGGGAAGGTAGCGGCTCCCGCGGCGCTTGGCGACCACGCCTTCGAGTCCGAGGGCGACCGCCCCCGCGTACGCCTCCTTGCCCTCGGCCTGGAAGTGCTCGACGAGCGCGACGGGGCCGACGGGCAGGAGGACGCGGGCGAGCGACTCCTTGCGTTCTTCGAGGGCGGCGCCTGTGAGGTCGAAGCCGTCGAGGTGGAGCAAGTCGAAGGCCATGTAGGTCACGGGGACGCGGTCCTCGGCGGCGGCGATGTCGAGCTCGCCACCGAGGTTCATACGCTGCTGCAGGAGCTCGAAGGAAGGCACGCCACGCTCATCGAAAGCGACAATCTCGCCGTCGAAGATGGCCTCGGCCACGGGCTGCGCGGCCAGGGCGGCGACGAGTCCCGGGTACGCAGCGGTGAGGTCGGTGCCGCGACGTGAGTAGAGGCGCGCCTCGCCGCCCGAGACGTGCGCGACGGCGCGGATGCCGTCGAGCTTCGGCTCGAAGAGCCAGTCGGGGTGGGAGAAGGGGTCGCGCACGCTCGCCATCATGGGGACGAGGGTGGCTGGGAAGACCGCGGCACGGGAGCCATCGAGGGCGTCGGGGGTGTAGTCGGAGGGGGCCTTGCGGTGACGGGGCAGGCGACCCGCGCGGATGTCGTCGAGGGAGAGGTCGGACACGACGGATCGGTCGGCGGCGGTGAGGTCGGCCTCGGGGTCCGCGAGCAGGTCGTCGTGCTTGAGGAGGAGCCAGTCGGTGGAGGTCTTCACGAGCGCCCAGGAACCCTTCAGCTTGCGGCCGCGCATCTGGAAGGAGATCTTGCCGGCGGCGACGGCCGCCTCCATCGCCTCCTCGGCCGCCTCGCGGGAGGAGAAGTCGAAGACGCGGTCGTGTTCGGGGGCGTAGGTGCCCGCGTCCCAGACGACAACCTGACCGGCGCCGTACTGGCCCCTGGGGATGACGCCCTCGAAGGCGGAGTAGGCGATGGGGTGGTCCTCCGTCATGACGGCGTGGCGGCGGACGGTGGGGTCGCTGGAGGGGCCACGGGGCACGGCCCACGACTTCATGACGCCGCCGACCTCCAGCCGGAGGTCGTAGTGGAGGCGCGTGGCGTCGTGCTTCTGGACGACGAAGGTGAGGGGTCCGGCGCGGCCCTCGGGGACGGCGTCGGGGGGCTCGGGCGTGGCCGCGAAGTCGCGCTTCTCCCGGTATCGGTCGAGGGGCTCGGTCATGCGGTGGCCCCGGGGCTACTCGGCGGCGACGGCGGCCTTCTCGCCGGCATGGGCGCCGTTGTCGGTGGCCGAAGCGCCTTCGCTCTCCTTGCGGGCGCGCGCGGCCTCGACGCTGGCGCGGAGGGCGGCCATCAGGTCGACGGCGGGCTGCGGCGCAGCCGCCTCCGGAGTCGCCACCTCCTGGCCCTCGAGCTTGGCGTTGATGATGGTCATCAGGGCCTCGCGGTACTCGTCCGTGTACTTCTCCGGGTCGAAGGGCTCTTCGAGCATCTCGATGAGGGCGCGGGCCATCTCCATCTCCTGCTCGGAGACCTCCTCCACGGCGAACGACTCGCCGGGCTCGCGGATCTCGTCGGGGTAGTAAAGCGTCTCGAGGATGAGCTGGTCGCCACGGGCGCGGAGGGCGCAGAGGCGCTCCTTGGTGCGGATGGCGACCTTGGCGATGGCGATCAGCCCCTTCGCCTGCATCGCGCGGATGAGCAGGGAGTAGGGCTTGAGGCCGGAGTCCTCCGGAGCGAGGTAGTAGGACTTCTCGTAGTGGACCGGGTCGATCTCGGACTCCTCCACGAAGGCCGCGAGCGTGATGGTGTGCTTGGTCGGGAGGGGCAGCTTCTCCAGGTCCTCGTCTTCGAGGACGACGTAGCGGTCCTTGGCGTACTCGTAGCCTTTCACGATCTCGTCGTAGGGCACCTCGCGCTCCTCGACGGGGTCCCAGCGGAGCATGCGAACGCGCGTATTCGTGTCGCGGCGGAGCTGGCGGAAGCCGATGTCCTTGCTCTCGGTGGCGGGGAAGAGGCGGATGGGAATGCTCACCATGCCGAAGCTGATGACACCCTTCCAGATCGCTCGGGGCATAACGCGCCTCCGGGAGACGCCAGCTTTATGTCGGCAGCTCCACGAGTGAGTGTACGACCACAGGCACGTTAGGTGGCAAGCCGCCCTACAGCCGGCGAGAGCCTGCGTGCTACACTGGATGGGCCGAATCTCCGCGCGATTCACCCGATTGCCGGAGAGTGGGGGACCCAATTTGGGGGTGAATTGCGCGACAGCGCATAGGCGATCTCCGACGCCGAACCCGTCAGCTAACCCCGCAGGCGTTCGGAGGCTCGGCGACTTACGCGACCAGCCTCCCAGTTCCGTGGTCCCGAGCAGGGACCGACCGGTCCTCGCCTGGCGGCGGGGCCCTACGATATGCCGAGAGGAGGCACTCGTTATGACGAGCACACTCATCCGTCCCCAGGACTCCGACAACCCCAAGTACCGCGCTATTACCCTGCACAACATCGCCAAATTGCCCCAGGCAGAGCGATTGTCGAAGGAGCAGCGCTTCGCGATCGATGTCGTCTCGCGGGTCCTGCCGTTCAAGACAAATAATTATGTCGTGGATGAGCTGATCAACTGGGACGACGTGCCCAACGACCCGATCTTCACGCTCACCTTCCCGCAGCAGGACATGCTCAGTGGCGAGCACTTCGAGGAGATGGCGTCACTGGTCTCGAAGGAGGCCTCGCGCGCCGAGATCGACGAGGCGGCGAACCGCATCCGCATGACGCTCAACCCGCACCCGGCGGGGCAGCTCGAGCACAACGTGCCCGTGCTCTACGAAGAGAGCGTCGAGGGCCTGCAGCACAAGTACGAGGAGACGGTGCTGCTCTTCCCCAGCAACGGGCAGACGTGCCACGCCTACTGCACGTTCTGCTTCCGCTGGCCGCAGTTCGTCGGACTCGACGACCTGAAGTTCGCGACCAAACAGGCGCAGGGCCTCATCTCCTACCTCCATGAGCGGCCGCGGGTGAGCGACGTGCTCATCACCGGCGGCGACCCGATGGTGATGAAGACGCGGCGCTTCAGGCAGTACATCGACCCGATCCTGGAGGACGACCCGCCCAACCTGCGGACCATCCGCATCGGAACGAAGGCGCTGGGCTACTGGCCCTACCGCTTCACGACGGACGACGACGCCGAGGAGATGCTGGATGTGTTCCGGCGCATCACCGCCACGGGGCGGCACCTCTCGATAATGGCGCACTTCAACCACCCCATGGAGCTGAGCACGCCAGCGGTGCGTGAGGCGACGGAGCGCATCCGTGAGACGGGGGCGCAGATCCGGACGCAGTCGCCGATCATGCGCAACATCAACGACAACTCCGAGGCCTGGGCGGCGATGTGGCGCGAGCAGGTGCGGCTGGGAATGATCCCGTACTACATGTTCGTGGCGCGCGACACGGGCGCGAAGCACTTCTTCGAGATTCCGCTGGTGCAGGCGTGGGAGATCTATCGCGGCGCCATCAACCAGGTGAGCGGGCTCGCGCGCACCGTGCGCGGGCCGAGCATGTCGGCAGAGCCCGGCAAGGTGGGCGTCCTCGGACCGGCCGACGTGGCTGGCCAGAAGGTGCTCGCGCTCACGTTCTTGCAGGGCCGAAACCCGGACTGGGTGGCGCGCCCGTTCTTCGCCCAGTACGACGAGTCGGCAACGTGGCTGAACGAGTTGCGACCGGCCTTCGGCGAGGAGAAGTTCTTCTTCGAGGACGAGCTTGCGCAGCGCTTCTCGGAAGGCGTTACCGCCGGCTCACAGTAGCCATCTCCCTCGCCTCGCCACACCAGCAGACGGGGCCCGTTGAACGGGCCCCGTTTCGCATCCCCCGCCACGCCGAAAGGGGCGCGGCGGACGGGCGCGATCGCTATCCTTTGCGTGTGCCCGAACAGGAGTCCAGGACCGAGGCCGAACAGGAGGCCCTCGTCGCGAACGAGGGCTTCTACCGTGCGCTCGGCGCCTCCGACGCGGGGGCGATGGAGAACGTCTGGGCGCGCGTCGCGCCGGTTACCTGCCTGCATCCCGGCTGGACGCTGCTGAGCGGTCGCGAGGCCGTGCTGCAGAGCTGGCGCACCATCATCGCCAACCCGAACCAGCCCCGCATCGTGGGCGGCGGCGCCAGCGTGACCGTGTTCGGCGACGCAGCACTCGTGCTCTGCCGGGAGGTCGTCTCGGGCAGCGCCCTCTACGCCACGAACGTGTTCGTGCGCGAGCAGGGAACGTGGCGCATGACGCACCACCATTCGGGGCCGGTGATGGTGCGGACTCCCGACTAAGGGCGGAAGCCCTCCTTGTTGAAAGCCTCGTCGCGCCAGGCGAGGGCGGCGCGCAGGCCCTCCTGGTTCGAGATGCGTCCGAATTCGCCCGCGCCCGGACGCATGCGGCCACTGAGGGCGTGCCACTGGGGGCCGGTGTTGAGGGCCGTACGGATGCCCATGATCTCGTAGGTTTGATTGATGGCGAGCTTGTTCGCGGCGAGCAGGTCGGGGGCGATGCTGGACATGGCCCGCACCTCCTTCATGACCTCTTCTTCGAGTGACTCTGCAGGGAAGCTCTTCGCGATCCAGCCCCATTCGGCGGCCTGCTTGCCGGTGAGGCTGTTGCCGCTGAGCTGGAGGTACTTGGCGCGGCCCATGGGCATCTTCCAGGGGAAGTAGATGACGTCGGGGGTGGTCATGCCGCGCATGGGCGGGTAACCGATCTTGCAGTCGTCGGAAGCGAAGGCGATGTCGCACATCGACATCAGCTCGGAGCCGCCCGCCAGGCAGTAGCCGTGGACCATCGCGACGACCGGCTTGAGCAGGTCCCAGATGGTCATCCAGTCGCGCACACAACTGCGGGCGAACGGGTCGGTCCAACTGTCGAAGTGCTTTTCCGAGACGAGGATGCCGGCGCGGGCATCGGCGGGCTGGTTGGGGGTGATGTCGTAGCCCGCGCAGAAGGCGCGTCCGGCGCCGTCGACGAGGATGACGGTGACGTCGTCGTCGCGCTCGGCGACCTTGAGGGCGTCGACGAACTCGCCGCGGAGGTCGCGGTTGAGGGCGTTGAGCTTCTCGGGGCGGTTGAGGGTGATGCGAGCGATGCGCTCGCTGGTGGAGTAGAGGATGTGCTCGTATTCGGGCATGGATGGCCTCCTGCAAGTGGCGGGATTGTAGGGGGTCAGGGCGTGGTGAGGGGGGCGATGACGAACGGCGGGGTGGCGACGGCGGGTTCGTGCGCGGTGACACCCTCTGCGTAGAGCCGCTCGATGGCCTCCGCGTCGAGGCCGAGCAGGTCGCCGAAGACGTACTGGTTCGCCTCGGCGAAGCGCGGCGCGTGGCTGCGGACGGCGGGCGCGGTTCGCGAAAAGCGCCACATGAATCCGGGGTAGGGATAGACGCCCGTGTCGGGGTGGTCGATGTGGACGAATGAGCCGCGGGCGTGGAAGTGGGGGTCGGCGTGGAGCTGCCAGTTGTGGAGGATGGAGGCGGCGGGGACGCCCTGCGCCTGCAGTTCGCGTACGGCTTCGAAGCGGGTGAGTGGCTTCGTCCAGGCGGACAGGCGCGCATCGATCTCGTCGCGGCGGGCGACGCGACCGGCGGCGTCGAGCGACGCCAGATCGTCGAGGCCGGCCAGTTCGCAGAGGGCGCGCCACTGCCCGTCGGTGCGAACGGCGATGGCGATCCAGTCGTCGCGGCCGGTGACGGGATAGGCGCCGGTGGGTGCGTCGGCGGGCTCGATGTTGCCCCGGCGGGCCATGGGTTCCCCGTGCTCGTGAAGGTGGGCGAAGGCGGAGACCATGAAGGTCATGGCGGACTCGGTCAGGGCCATGTCGACGTGCGAGCCGCGGCCCGTGCGCTCCAGCCGCTCCAGGCCCGCGACAGCAGCAATGGCCGCGTGCCCGCCGGCGATGGGGTCGGCGATGAAGGAGCCGGTGCGGTAGGGGCGCTCGTCGTCGGGGTAGCCGGTGACGGAGGCGAGGCCGCTGGCGGCCTCGATGTTCGAGCCGTAGGCGATCCAGTTGCGGCGCGCGCCGGTCGCGCCGAAGCCGCTGATGGAGACCATCACGAGGCGCGGGTTGACCTTGCTCAACTCTTCGTAGGAGAGGCCGAAGTTGGGCATGACGCGGGCGCTGTTGTTCTCGATGACAACATCGGCCTGGGTTGCGAGGTCGAGGAAGATGCGGCGGCCCTGGTCGGTCGCGAGGTTGAGTGCGATGTCGCGCTTGTTGCGGTTCATCTCGTTGAAGTAGCCGGAACGGTTCCAGTAGTACTTGCCGGGGTCGAGGCCGGCGTAGTGACTGCCGCGCGTGGCGGGGCGCGTGGCCAGCTCGACCTTGATGACCTCAGCGCCAAGGTCGGCGAGGTGGCGACAGGCGATCGGCCCCGCCCAGTTGTTCGTGACCTCGATGACGCGCAGGCCCGCGAAGGGCGCTTCTGAGGGCGCCTGCTCGCCACGAGGTGGCGGCGGGGGCTCGCCGGCAAGGGCAAGGGCGAGCGTGTCGGGCACAGCGGCGGCGGGCCAGGCGTCGGTCCAGCGGTAGGGCCGGCCGGGCATGGGGCTGCCTTCGCAGTCGCGGAAGTACTCGCGGTCGGCGAGGTGGTCGTCGGCGAGCAGCCAGGGGACGTCTGCCATGGGCGTGACGGGGACGCGCAGCCCCTGCGCTTTCTGGACGATCTCCATGACGGGACGGGCCGCGCACCACTCGCGAACGATGGTACCGATCTCGTCGAGGTGGTCGCGACGCCCGAGGATCGTCTGGAACTCCTCAGCGGAGGCGAGATCGGAGCGGTCGCACAGCAGCAGGACGTTCTGGTGGATGAGGAAGGAGAAGAAGTGAACCCAGCCGTCCTTCGCGCGGACGAGGTCGGAACCCGTGCGCATGAAGACGCGGCCCTCGTGCGTCCAGGCGACGGTCGTGCTCCAGTGGGCGCCGAGCATGGCCTCGGCGGCGCTGACCTCGATCTCTTGGCCCTCGCCCGTGCGGCGGGCGTGGCGAAGGGCGGCGAGGGAAGCGAAAGCGATCTGCAGGCCGGCGTGTAACTGCGCCTGGTGGCCGGGGACACGCAGAGGCTCGCGCTCGGGGTCGCCGGCGATCGACCAGTAGCCGCCCAGGGCGTAGTCGGTCAGCTCGTCGCTGGCCCAGCGGGCGTAGGGACCGCTGCGGCCGAAGTGGTCGGCGTTCGCCACGACGATGGCGGGGTTGGCGGGGCGGAGGAGTTCGAAGAGCTCATCCTGCTCAAGTTCGGGCAGGGAGAAATCGGTGAGGACGAGGTCGAAGTGGGGGGCGAGCGCCGGGAGGGCGGCGAGCAGTGCGTCGCGGTCGAGGCGGTCGTCGCGGAGTTCGATGTCCTGCTCGAAGTAGGCATAAACGAGGTCGCTCGGGGGCCAGTCGCCGGGGCGGGGGTCGCACCAGCGCCACCAGGAGCAGTGAGCGCCAAGGTCGGCGAGCAGCCGGGTGGCATAGGCGCCCGCGACGCCACGCGCGAGGTTGAGCACGCGGAAGTCGAGGGGCGCTTCGCCGGGCATGCGCGGAACTCTACAGCGCCGGGAGGGGCGCGAGGGAGGAGGGGCTACTCGCTCACGATCGGGGGCTTGGGGCTGCGGTCCCAGTGCAGGCGGAAGACGTCGGGGCGGCTGTAGTGGCCGACGCCGTCGACCCAGCGCCTGGCCTCGACGAGGGCGGTGGGATCGATCTCGGCGTAGACGATGGTCTCGGTATCGAAAACGGGCTCGGCCAGGTACGTCCCGCCGGGCGCGATGATGGCGCTGCCGCCGTTCATCTCCCACATGCGGGGATGCTCGGCGAAGGGCGTCCCCGCATGTGGGAGATGAACGGCGGACATGACCTCGCGGGCGACGACGACAGCGCAGGCGTTCTCGACGGCGAGGTTGCGGGTGGCGGCATCGACGTTGGCGTGGAGGAACGGGTAGCCGGGCCAGACGGAGGCGTGGACCTCGACACCGAGGCCGGCGAGGGCGTAGCGCGCGGGCGCCATGAAGTGCTCGTAGCAGATGAGGCCGCTGAGGCGGCCGGTGGGCGTGTCGTAGGCGTCCAGGTCGGAGCCGTCGCCCATGCCCCACACGGTGCGTTCGGAGAGCGTCGGGACGAGCTTGCGATGACTCCCGAGGAGCCCGCCGTCGGGGCCGAGGTAGCAGAGCGTGTTGTAGAGGGTTCCCCCCGTCCGCTCGGTCACGCCTACGACGACCGTGGCGTTCGCCCGCCTGGCGGCTTCGCCCAGCGCCTCCGTCTCGGGGCCGGGCACCTCGACGCTATTTTCGACGAGATTCCGGTAGAGGTCGCGTACGGCGCGGGCGGGACGCTGTTCGGTGCACCAGTAGGGGTAGCCGGGCAGCCACGCCTCGGGCAGGACGATGAGGCTGGCGCCCTCGCGCGCGGCCTCACCGATGGCCTCGATGGCGCGTCCGACGCCTGCCTTCAGGTCGCCGTACGCGGGCGCCCACTGCACAGCGGCGGCGACGTAGGGCTCGGGGAGGGGGTCGGGCATGCTGGCACTGTACAGGGGTGGTGCGGAGAGGCGGAGGGCAATGGAGACATTGCCTGTGCTAAGATAACTATTGTGGTTTGCCTGCAATGGTGGCCTGAGTGAAGCGGATTACCCGGCACGCCCGTCGGCGGATGCGCGAGCGGGGAGTCTCCGAGGAGGCGGTTGATGCGGTCCTGGAGAACTACCACACTAGTCGTCCTGCGAGCCGTCGCCCGGGAGCAAGGCGAGCTGTGATCTACGTCGGGACATGGGCCAACCGAACGCTCCGCGTCTACGTCCAACGCGACTCCGACTCACCGATCGTCACGACAGTGGCCTGGGAGGATTAGATGCCCACCGCGACCTACGACTCAGAAGCCGACATCCTCTACGTCCGGCTCATCGACGCCGAGACAGTCGCGCGGCAGACGTTTCTCGACGACCTGCGCGTCATCGACCACTCGGCGGAGGGCGCTGTGGTCGGAATCGAGTTCATCGACGCGAGTGACGGTGTCGCCCTGGGAGACGTGCCATTCGCAAAGCAGGTCGAGGACCTGATTGGCCGCAGCGGGCATTCCTTCAAGCTGCTCGTCTGATCGCCCACCGAACCCTGGGAGACCGCCCCCACAGGGGCCCTGTTCGGGGTGGCCTGCTAGACTCCCGCGCGTGAAGGCGGAGATTGTCGCGATCGGCACGGAGATCTTGCTGGGCGAGATCGTCGACACGAACAGCGCCTGGATCGCACAACACCTCCCAGCCCTCGGCATCGACCTGAACCACACGAGCGTGGTGGGCGACAACATGGGGCGCGTCATGGACACGCTGGGGCGGGCGTGGGAGCGCGCGGACCTCGTGATCACAACGGGTGGGCTGGGGCCAACCGAGGACGACCTGACGCGCGAGGCGATCGCCAGGCTCCTCGGTGAGGAGCCGTACGTCGAGCCAGAGCTGGAGCAGCGGCTGCGGGGGTTCTTCGAGCGGCGCGGCATCGAGATGCCGGAATCGAACATCAAGCAGGCGTGGCTCATCGCGAGCGCCCGAGTCATCGACAACCCGCGTGGAACCGCGCCGGGCTGGTGGACAGAGCGGGGCGGCCACATGATCGTCTCGATGCCGGGCGTGCCCCCCGAGATGGAACGCATGTGGACGAACGAGGTCGCGCCCCAACTCGAAGGGCGCTCGGGCGCGGTGCTCGTGACCCGCACCCTGAAGACCGCGGGCGTCGGCGAGGGCACCGTCGATGAGATGGCGCGACCGGTCTTCGATACGCCCGGGATCGGCGTCGGCACATACGCTCGCGCCGATGGCGTCCACCTGCGCATCGGCGCGAAGGCGTCGACGCGCGAGGAGGCCCAGGCGCTCATCGCGCCGGTCGAGCGCGAGCTCGAGGCGATCTTCGGGAACTCCATCTGGGGGCGGGACGAGGACACGCTCGAGGGGTTCATCGCGAGGACCCTGTGCGAGCGCAGCCAGTCCGTCGGGACCATGGAGTCGGCGACGGGGGGTCTACTCGCGAGCACGCTCAGCGACGCGCCCGATGCGGGCGGGTCGTTCGCGGGCGGCATTGTCGCAGCAGGGTCGACGGAGGAGTTCGCGACCGTTTCCGCGGAGACGGCGGAGGCGATGGCCTCGGCAGCGCGCGAGCGGCTGGGGAGCGACTACGGGGTCGGGATCACGGGAGAGCTCGGACCTGACCAGACGATCGAGCAACCGGGCACGATGTTCCTGGCGGTCGTTGCTCCCGGCGGCATGCGTTCGATGAAAATAGTCATGGCCCAGGGGCGCGCGGCCACCAAGCGGCGCGCCATCACCACGGCATTGATGCTGCTTCGCGGCAGCATCCTGGAAGAGGAGTAAGCGAGATGGACAACGCCGAGATCGTGCGGAACTTCTGCGCGGAGTGGGATGCGGCCGCCCCCGACGGGGAGCGGCTCGCCTCCTACTTCACGGAGGACGCCTTCTACCACAACATCCCCATGGAACCGATCACGGGGCGCGACAACATCCGAAACACCCTCGGAGGCATGGCCGGGATGATGACGAGCAAGGGCTGGGATGTCCTGAATATCGTCGCCGAGGGCGACGTCGTCATGACGGAGCGCGTCGACAAGTTCGACGCTGGGGGGAACGCCGTCGCCCTGCCGGTGATGGGCGTGTTCGAACTGCGCGACGGCAAGATTGCGTCCTGGCGCGACTACTTCGACCTGGGGATGTTCCAGAAGCAGATGGCGGGCGGTTAGTCGCCGGCGATCGCCTCAAGCATTGGCAGCGCATCGGCGATCCGCTCGACGCGATGAATGTTGTCGCGCTCGACGCCCCGGTTGCGGGGCCAGTCGACGAGGAACACGTGGGGAATGCGCTCGGCGAGGAGCAGGGCGGTGTTGGGATCGTCCTCGAAGTGGGCGAGCGGCTTGAGCGGGGGAATGACGCGCGCCTTGAAGGCGGAGGAGCGCTCGCGCCAGGAGGCGCGCAGGCGGAGCGGCGGGGAGGAGCCGAAGGTGCGGCTCAGCCAGTCCTGGGTGAGTTCGCGGGAGGCCTCGCCGCGGGCGGAGACGACGGCGCAGTCGAATTGCTCGCTGACGGCGCGAAAGCCCTCAAGGGCGCCCGGCATGGGCTTGCGGCGCAGGTAGAGCCAGCGCTCGAAGGGCCAGGTGGGGCGGGGGAAACGGCCGGGCCGGGTGGCGTCCGCGCTCACCCTGCCAGGGTTGATACCGAAGGGCGATCGGCAGAGCACGCCGTCAATATCGAAGGTAACGAGGGGGCGGGAGCCGTGCATGCGGACCATGCTACGAGGGGAACGCGTCTGGCGCTCCACGCTCCCCGTGCGGTAGCCTTCGGACATCACGCCTGGGCGCCAAGGGCCCGGAGCGAGGGGTGGCAGGAGTGCTCTTTTCGGTACGGCTGGTTTCGAGGCAGCCCGCGGACCTCGATACGGAGGCCTGGCAGGCAGTCGTCGCCCAACAACTGACAGCGACGAAAGCGCTCCGGGACGAAGGCAAGATCAAGGCCATCTACCGCGAGACCGGGGTCGGTGTGCTGGCTATCTTCGATGTGGCGGACGCCGCCGAGATGGACCAGATCCTGGCGGGCCTGCCGATGGGCCGCTACTTCAGCAGTGTCTCGGCGAACGCCGTCTGGGACATGGGCCCTGCGCTGGACAGCGCCTAACCATGTCGCCGGTCGACCCGGACACCTTCAAGAACGCGCTGGCCTCCTGGGCCTCGGGCGTGACGGTCCTGACGACCGAGCACGAGGGGCAGGTGTACGGCATCACCGCGTCGAGCTTCTCGACGCTCTCGATGGACCCGCTGCTCGTGTTGGTCTGCATCCAGAACGGCAACCACCTGGAGCGCATGGTTCCCGCCTCGGGAAAGTTCGCGGTGAGCGTGCTGGCAAGCGACCAGGGCGCGGTCTCGAACCACTTCGCCGTTTCGGGGCGCGATCCCGGTCCGGAGCTGGACGGATTCGAAACCTTCACCGATCAAACGGGCTGCCCGATCGTGACCGGGTCCATCGCGCATCTGGACTGCGAACTGGAGTCCGTGCTGCCTGGCGGGGACCACGTCATCGCCCTTGGGCGGGTGGTGGGAGCGGCCTCAGATCCGGAGAAGGAGCCGCTGCTCTACTTCCGCCGCGACTACCACGGGCTCGACTGAGGCGAGGCCCATACGGAGCGTTCGTGATGCTTTGCACAGGCGCGGGCAGACGCGTACGATCCGCTTCCGGGGAGGGTAGTTCGTGTCCGTAGCGCTGGCAGTGGTCGGAGTATCGATCCTCGGGTCCTGGGGGATCGCGACGATCTCCCTCATCGTTGGGGGCATCGTTCTCCTGGTCGCGCCAGGGGACGCCGAAACGACCTCGAGCAGCCTCGCCGTCGGCATCTTCCTGCTGATCACGGGCCTCATCTCCGGCGGCGTGATGCAGGTGATCGCGTTGCCGCTGATGGGCCTCGACCCGCCGTTGCCGGTGAAGGCGAAGAGCATCATCCCGCACGACCGCATGAAGGGCTGGGGGAACGCCGGCCCCCTGCGCAGCTTCCCCGATGGCATCGCCAAGGAAGTGCGGCTGCACAGCCAGCGCGTCACGATCGTACGGCAGGGCGAAGAGGCCTACGCCATGGCGGGGCTCTGCACGCACGCACGGCTTCCCCTCGGGAGCTTTCCGGGCGCGCCGATCAAGCCGGAGCCCATCCGTGACGGCTGCGTGATGTGCCCCTTCCACGGCGCCCGCTTCGAGGTCTCGAACGGCAAGGCCGTGCGCCAGCCGTTCAGCAGCGAGTTCAACGCGGGGCATCCGTTCCTGGGCCAGCTACAATCGAAGCTGTTCTTCTGGAACATGGGCGCGGAGGACATCCAGACCTACCCCGTCCGCATCGAGAACGACCAAATCATGGTTGGGCTGCCCCGCTAGCCTGTCCGTTCCGGCTCCGCGCGCCCGCGGAGCCCCATGCTATTCTCCGGCCGAGGAGCGACCGTGGCTGACGTAACCGAGAGCAAGATCACCGACGACCACCGCACCATGATCGGGCAGAAGAGCGACCCCATCGAGGTCGTTCCCCGGACGGCGGATGCGCAGCGCATGCGCGACCTGCTGGGCGACACGGACCCGCGTTGGGCCGACGGCACCGGCACCGCGCCGCCCTACATCCTCGCAATGATGGAGCCACGCCTGCCGGCGGAGCTCTCCCCGCAGATCCTCTCCAGCGGCATCCTGACGCAGACGGAGTGGAAGTTCAGCCAGCCGATCAGGCTGGAAGAGCCGCTGCAGGCGGTCACGCAGCTGCTCGACGTGCGCGACCGGCTCGGAGGGCGCTACGGTTACAGCGTGCTCGTGATGTTCCAGACCGCGTACCTGAACAGCGACGGAGAGGAGGCGGCCGCCTCGCTGCGCACGATCACGCAGTTCGACCGGCCCCAGTCATGAGCCAGCGCTATTTCGAGGACATTGCCAACGACGACGAGCTGGAGCCGCTTGAGCAGCTCCCAACCGAGGACAAGGCGGTCGAGTTCTTCGGGCGCGACAACCCCACCAACCCCGCGTTCGGCGACGCCGAGGCGGGGCGGCGCATGGGCTTCGGGGGCGCGCTCGTGCCGGGACTGCTCAAGCTCTCCTGGATCACCAACTACGTCGGGGCCTGGGCGGGCTCCGAAGCGAACCTGCGCAGCGTGCGCGTGGCGTTCCGGCGCCCCGACATCGCAGGCAAACCGCTGACACTCGCGGGACGAGTCGTGGACAAGCGCCAGGAAGAAGGCAAGAACATCGTCGAGCTCGAGGTGGTGACGCTGGCGGACGACCAGCCTACCGTGCGCGGGAACGTGCAGGTCGAGATCCCCTCGCGACCGTAGGGAGGCGGCCATGCCCCTCCCGCTCGAAGGCGTCCGCGTGCTGGAAGTGGGTACGTTCGTCTCCGCGCCCTACTGCGGGCGGCTGTTCGCGGGCTACGGCGCCGACGTCATCAAGATCGAGCCACCTGGGGGCGACCTCGCGCGGGCGCACGGGCCGTTCAAGGACGGCGAGCCCAACCCCGAGACGAGCGCGCTCTTCCTCTACCTGAACACGAACAAGCGCTCGGTCGAGCTCGACCTGGGCTCGCAGGCGGGTCGCGACGCTCTCCTGCGGCTGGCCGCCGACGCCGACGTCATCATCGAGAACTACCGGCCGAGCGACGCGCGCGCCCTGGGCCTCGACTACGAGCGGCTGCGGGCCGTGAATCCGCGGCTTGTGCTGGTCTCGATCACGGCCTACGGGCAGCAGGGTCCGTACGCCGAGTACCGTTCCAACAACCTGGTCGCCTTCGCCATGGGCGGCCAGATGTTCCTGACCGGCGATCCCGACAAGAGCCCCGTGAAGAACGGCGGCTACCAGGCCGACTACCAGGGCGGGCTCAACGCCTTCTCGGCCGCGAACCTCGCCCTGCTGGCCGCGGAGCGCGACGGCGAGGGCCAGCACGTCGACATCAGCGTGCAGCACTGCATGGCGCCGATCCTGGAGGCGGGCATCCCCTTCTACGCCTACAACGGCATCTGGCTGGGGCAGCGGCGGGGGAACCTGATGTCGAGCTTCATGGGGATCTACCCGTGCATCGACGGGCAGGTGGGCGTACACGTGATGGCGCGCAACTGGCCCCCCTTCGCGCAGGCCACCGGCCACCCCGAGTGGCTCGAGGACGAGCGCTTCGCCACGGCGGAGTCGCGGCGCGCACACGACGACGAGCTGATGGCGGGGGTGATCGCGTGGGCAGCGACCATGCACAAGAAGGAGGCCTACGCCCTCGGGGGCGAGCAACGCGCCCCGATCACGTTCATCCACACCATGCAGGACCTGCTGGAGAGCCCGCAGCTGGAGGCGCGGGGGTTCCTGAGGCGGATCGAGCACCCGGTGGCGGGGGAGGCATCGTATCCGGGGCCACCGTGGTGGATGGGTCCGGACGCCTGGCGAGACGCTCCCGCCCCGCTCCTCGGGGCGGACACGGAGGCGGTGCTGTCGGAAGCGGGTCTGTCGCCGACCGAGATCGCAGCCGCTGCGGGGGCGCCAGCATGAGCGCGCTCGCACAGGCGGTGGCTTTCTTCGAGGACTGCGACGATGCGGTGCTCCTGCACGAGCTCTCCGGGCTCGTCGCGCGGCGGACGAAGCGGTTCGTCGCCCAGGCGATGGCCAAGGGTGGGGAGGACGCCATCCCGGCGCCGGCGGAGGTGACTCCCGAGGACTCACCCGCAAGCGAGCGCGAGGCACGGCGTCTGGTGGAGCACACGAAGGACTTCGCGGAGTTGCAGGCTCTCGCCCGCGCCATCGGACGGCGCACGGAGACAATCGAGATCGCGGCCTCGGCCAGCTTCCCGGCGGGAGCGCGCATTGAGGTGCCGAAACGGGTCGCCTTCCCGCCACGGAACGAGTGGGTCGCGGGGACCGTGACGGCGACAGGCACCATGCTTCGCGTGGACCTCGATAGCGGCAAGCGCTGGGAAGGGCCGCCCAGCCTCGGGCGACCGGCAGGCTCGTCGTGACCGCGCCGCTCGCGGGCATCCGCGTGGTCGACCTGACGATGGTCTGGGCGGGCCCGCTGGGGACGCGGCTGCTGGGCGACTACGGGGCGGAGGTCATCAAGGTAGAGGGACCGGGCCAGTGGGACCTGCTGCGGGGTCTGGGGGGCATCCCCCGCACGGAGCCCCGCTGGTACAACCGCGCCGCCTACTTCAACCACAACAACCGCAACAAGTACTCGGCAGCCATCGACCTGCGTCAGGAAGTGGGTCGCGACCTGCTGCTGAAGCTGTGCGCGAAGAGCGACGTGCTAGTCGAGAACTACCGCGCGAACGTGATGGACAATCTCGGTCTCAGTTTCGAGGAGGTGCGGGCGGTGAACCCGCGCATCGTGTACCTGTCCATGCCAGGCCACGGCAAGACCGGCCCCGAGGCGCACTACGTGACCTACGGGACGAACGTCGAGCAACTGGCGGGACTCGTCTCGGTCTCGGGCTACGAGGGCGGAGAGCCCTTGAAGACGGGCTTCAGCTACGGCGACCCGACCTCGGGAATCGCGGTGCCGGGGGCGGTGGCGCTGGGGCTGCGCCAGCGCGACCGCACGGGTGAGGCGGTGCACATCGACCTTGCCCAACGGGAGAACCTGACCGGCTTCGTGGGCGAGTACCTCGTCGACTACAGCATGAACGGCGAGCTTCGCGCGCCGGCAGGCAACAGGCACCCGCACTTCGCCCCGCACGGCGTCTACCGCAGCGCGGGCGAGGATCGCTGGATCACGATCGCGTGCGAGAACGACGAGCAGTTCGCCGCGCTCTGCCGCGTGCTCGTACAGCCGGAACTGCTCGACGACGAGCGTTTCGCCACGATGGCGGCGCGGAAGGCGAACGAGCAGGCGCTGAACGCGATCATCGAAGAGTGGACATCGAAGCGAGGGCACTACGAGGCGATGCACATCCTGCAGCGGCACAGGGTGCCAGCGGGGGCGGTGCTCACCATCCCCGAGGTGATGAGCGACCCGCAGCTACGGTCGCGGGGCGCCTGGTCGGAGCAGGTGCACCCCGACGCTGGCACGTGGGAGGTGGAGACGCCGCCTTGGAATCTGCCGCGCACACCAGGCCACGCGCGCATCCCCGCGCCGGGCTTCGGCGAGCACAACCGCTACGTCTTCGGCGACATCCTGGGGCTCGACGAAGAAGCGATCGCGCGGCTCTACGCAGACGGGGTCACCGCCGACGAGCCGAATGTGCAGTCGCACACCTAGTTCTGGCCGGCGTCCTCTTCAGCTTCCCCGGTATCTTCTTCGCCATCCCCAGTCTCGGCTTCTGCCTCGGGGGTGGGGGCGTCGGGGCGGGGGGTACGGGTGATGGTCACGGACTCCATGACGTCGCCCTGAACGAGCGAGTTGACGATGTCCATGCCCTCGATGACACGCCCGAAGGGGTAGAAGCGGTCGCCCGAGCGAGTATCGAAGTCAAGGGCGGGGTTGTCCTTCAGGTTGATGAAGAACTGGCTGCCGAAATAGGGCTGGCCCGCCCCCTTGGCCATGGCAATCGTGCCGGTCTCGTTGCGAACCTCGTTCGGTTCGTCGCCGGTGATGTAGCCGGGACCGCCGGTACCGGTACCGGTGGGGTCGCCGCCCTGGACGACAAAGTTGTCGACGACGCGGTGGAAGACAATCCCGTCGAAGAAGCGATTCTCGGCGAGAAAGACGAAGCTGTTGACCGTGTTGGGCGCCATGTCAGCGAACAGTTCGATGACGATGTCGCCCTTCGCAGTCGAGATGGTAGCGGTGTAGGTCTCGGCCACCTCATCGATGACGTACTCGGCGAATTCGAAGTTGCGCACAATTTCTTCGGGGGCGTCGTCCTCGGGTTCGGCGACCTCTTCGGCTGCGGGCTCGGTGACGGGCTCCTCGGTGGCGACCGCCGTCGGGAGATCTTCGATGTCGGGGGCCTGGTCGCGGTTCAATACGACGCTGAGTACAAGACCACCGGCCAGGGCGACAACACCGACTGCCACGAAGGCGATGAGCGCCGCTCTCCCGGTGAACAGGCTCATGGGGAAACCGGGCTTGTAGGACTGGCCCTGGCCGCCGCTGGTGTAGCGTCGCTGGCGCCGGGGGCGTTGGCCCCGGTGTTGCTGGCTCTGCTGGCGTCGACGGTTAGCGGGCATGGCGCCCCTCGCTGCGTGGTCGTGTCATGCGTGTCATTGCTGCGGCTGCGAGTATACGAAGGCGCTGGCTAGGCGAAACTTGCCGGCGTCAGGCGCCGGTGTGACCGAGCTTCGCCAGCTCCTCGCGCGTCACCTCGCGGTCGTCCCAGGGGATCGTGGCGCCGCCGAGTTCGATCGAGCGCTCGTGCCCCTTACCGCAGATGACAACGCTGTCGCCGGGCTCGGCGCGGGCGAGGGCGGCAACGATAGCCTCGCGCCGGTCCTCGACCTCGACGAAGTCCTGTCCGCGCACGCGTCCAGCCTCCTCGGCGTGCCGGCCGATCTCGCGGACGATGGTGGCGGGGTCCTCGCTGCGGGGATCCTCGTTCGTGAAGACAGCGAAGTCGGCTCCCTCGGCGGCGGCGCGGCCAACGCCGAAGCGGCGGCCGGGATCGCGCTCGCCGGCCGCGCCAGCAACGATGATCAGCTTGCGTTCGCCGAGTTCGCGCAAGACGGCCAGCACCTTGCGCACGGAGTCGCCCGTGTGGGCGTAGTCGACAACGACGCTGAAGGGCTGGCCCATGTCGATGCGCTCCATGCGGCCCGGCACGCCGTGACAGGCCGCGAGGCCGCGGGCGATCGCCTCGGGTTCGATGCCGGCAGCAACGGCGGCGCCGGCGGCGGCGAGGGCGTTCGCCACGTTGAAGAGCGCGGGCATGCGTATCTCGGCGCCGACCTCGGCGCCGGGGAGGGCAAGGCGGAAGCGGCTGCTGTCGGCATACAGCTCGATGTGGCGGGCGGTGATGTCGACGTCGGGCGTCTCAAGGCCGTAGCGGATGGCGCGCTGCGAGGTGAGGCCGAGCAGGAAGCTGGCGGAGGGGTCGTCCGCGTTGGCGATCGCGGCCCGGACGGGGCCGTCGGGCGGCGTCGGAGTGCGGTCGAGGGCGGCGAAGAGCTGGCCTTTGGCCTCACGGTAGGCCTCGAAGCTCTCGTGGAAATCGAGATGGTCGCCGGTCAGGTTCGTGAGCACGGCGATGTCGAAGTCGACCTCGTCGAGGCGGTGGAGAGCGAGCCCGTGGCTGGTCGCCTCGACGATGGCGTACTCGCAGCCGGCCTCGACCATGGCGCGAAGGAGGCGCTGCACCTCCGGGGCTTCGGGAGTCGTCATGCGTTGGGTGTGGCTATCGATGTCCGTGCCAGGCACGTAGGCGTCGACGGTCCCGAGGCGACCGACGCGAACGCCGGCGGCTTCGAGGATGGAGGTCAGGAGGTAGGCAGTCGTGGTCTTGCCGTCCGTGCCGGTGATGCCGATGACGGTGAGCTCGCGGCCGGGGTGGCCATGGAGGGCGGCGGCGGCCTGCGCGAGGGCGACGCGGGTGTCGTCGACGGCGACGATGGGCTGGTCGCCGGGGAGGTGGCGCCACGTTCCCCGCCGGCCCCGCTCGACAACGACGGCGGAAGCGCCCGCAGCGAGCGCCTCGACGAGGAAGGCGTGGCCATCGACGGTGAAGCCGGGGACGGCGACGAAGAGGGAGCCCGGCTCGACGCGGCGCGAGTCGTGCTCGACGTGTTCGATGACGGTCTCGGCACCGCCACGCACAAGCTCGGCGCCGGGGAGCTCCTCGATGAGCGAAGCAAGAACGCGAGCGTCGCTCATAGGTCGCGTCCGGCGCCGAGCGCTTCAGTCTTCAAGGGTACGGTACACATCAAGAAAATTCGTAAGGATTCGGGCAGTTGCGCCCCAGATGCGGTGCTCGCCCCAGTAGTAGGAGGGAAGCACGACGCTGCGACCATCGATCTCGCGCACGTCGTCGACAAGGGTGGCGGGGTCGGTGAGGTGGTCCAGGGGCACTTCGAGGAGGGATGCGACCTCGAGCGGTTCGAACTCGAAGGCGTAGGGCCACTCGCGCAGCCAGCCGACGAAGGTCCGCAAGCGGAAGTCGCTTCGCGTCCAGATCTCGTCGAGTTCACCCAGAAGGTCGACATCCTCGGGGGCGACACCGACCTCTTCCTCCGTCTCGCGCAGGGCGGTGAAGGCGGCGCTGCTGTCTGTTTCGTCGCGGGCGCCGCCGGGGAAGCTGATCTCACCCTTGTGGTGCTCGACCTGGTGCGAACGCTCCTGGAAGAGGACGTGGAGACCGTCGTCGCGCTCGTAGAGGAGGAGCAGGGCGGCTGCGGGCTTCGCCTCACGACGGTCGGTGCGGCCCGGCTCGTACGAGGCGAGCGCGGTGCGCAACTGCTGCCTGAGCGAGGCTGAGGTCCGGTTCTGGAGTGCCATCACATTGACTCGCGGGCATGGTCAACGCGCCCGCGCGGCCTGTCAAACACGCGGCTAGAGGGCGCCCTTGGTGGAGGGGAGGTCCCCGCCGCGGCGGGGATCGACGCGGGTGGCCGCATCGAGCGCACGGGCAAGGGCCTTGAAACAGGCCTCGGCCTTGTGGTGGTCGTTGGCGCCGGCGAGGGTGCGCAGATGGATGTTGGCCCCGAGCGACGCCGCGAACGACTCAAGGAAGTGCGCGAGCAGGTCGGATGGCAGCTCGCCGACGGTGCGCCCCAGCAGACGCAGGTCGAGCTCGGCGTAGGGGCGGCCGCTAAGGTCGACAGCGGCGAAGGCGAGGGCTTCGTCGAGGGGCATGTGGGCCGAACCGGCGCGCACGATGCCGGCCTTGTCGCCGAGCGCCTCGCGGAAGGCCTCGCCGAGCGCGAGGGCTGTGTCCTCGACGGTGTGGTGGGCGTCGACGTGGAGGTCGCCTTCGGCCTTGATCTCGACGTCGTACACGCCGTGCTTGGCGATGTGGCTGAGCATGTGGTCGAAGAAGCCGAGGCCCGTATCGATCTCGAAGCGGCCACTGCCATCGAGGTCGACGGTGATGGCGATGGTCGTCTCGGCGGTCTTGCGGGTGACGGTCGCGCGTCGCTCACTCATCGTGGGGCGACCTCCTTGAGGGCATCGAGCAGACGGTCGGTGTCCTGCGGGCGACCAGCGCTGATGCGCAGCTTGCCAGCGAGATCGGGGCGGTCGTAGTGGCGCACGAGCACGCCCCGCTCGCGGAGCGCGGCGGCGATCTCGCCGGAGTCGCCCACTTTCACGTCGAAGAGCACGAAGTTGGCGTCGGAGGGATGGGGGGCGAGCCAGCCCAGGGCGCCGACCTCGCGGGCGAGGCGGTCTCGCTCAGCGACGATGGCGCGCACGTTCACCAGCAGCTCATCGCGATGGGCGAGCGCGGCTCGCGCGGCGGCATCGGCCGCGGCGTTCACGTTGTAGGGCTGCTTGATGGCGAGCATCGGTTCCACGAGGTCAGCGTGCGCGACGGCATAGCCCACGCGCAAGCCAGCCAGCCCCGCCCACTTGCTGAAGGTGCGCATCACGACGAGATTCGGGTGCCGGTCGAGAAGGGGGATGGCGCTCGTGCCGGCGAACTCGGCGTACGCCTCATCGACGACGACGAGCGCATCGAGCGCGCAGAGCGCCTCGACCTCTTCGAGGCCGGCGGCATTCCCCGTGGGGTTGTTGGGCGAAGCGATGAAGACGACTCCGGCGCCATCCCCGACGGCGGCGCGCAGACCGGCGAAGTCGAGCCCGTAGCCGGCCATGCGAGGCACCTCAATGTGGCGGATGCCAGCGATCCCGCTGAGGAAGCTGTACATCCCGAATGTGGGGGTGGCGGTGGCGGTGGCGGTGGGAAGCGTGAGCCTGAGCACGACATCGAGGAGGTCGTCGGAACCGCTACCGGCGACGACCTGTTCGGGGCCAACGCCGAGGTAGGCGGCGATGTCAGCGCGGAGGGCGGTCTGGTCGGGGTCGGGGTAGATGTGGAGGGGGACAGCGGCGACGGCCTCGCGCACTGCCTCGGGGGCGCCGTAGAGGTTCTCGTTGGCGTCAAGCTTCACGAGTTGGTCGACGGGCACGCCGATCTCTTCGGCGAGCACCTCAAGGGGTTGCACGGGCGCGTAGTGCGCGAGATCGTCGATATCGTCCCGGAGGTAGCGGCGCGGATCCATGGGGCGGCTCGCTAGCGGCCCTGGAGGCGGCGCTCGACGGATGCGGCGTGCGCGCCCAGCCCTTCCGCACGGGCGATGATGCTAGCGGCCTGGGCGAGCTCCTCGAGGTCCTCGGGCGGCACGTTCACGAGGCTGATGGTCTTGAGGAAGTCGCTCACGCCGAGGGGCGAGCTCCAGCGGGCGCTGCCTCCGGTCGGCATGGTGTGGCTGGGGCCGGCGGTGTAGTCGCCGACTGCCTCGGGCGACCCCTCGCCGAGGAAGAGCCCGCCGGCGTTGCGCACTTTCATGGCGTAGGCGCTGGGGTTCTCAACGACCAGGCAGAGGTGCTCGGGGGCGTATTCGTTGGCGAGCTCGATGGCGTGGTCGATGTCGTTCACGAGGACGCAGCCGCCGCGGCTCTCGATGGCCTCGTTCGCGATCTTGGCGCGTTCGAGGTCGCGCAACTGCCGCTTGATGGCGGCGCCCACCTGCTCGGCGAAATGGCGCGAGGGCGTCAGCAGGATGGGGCTGGCGAGGCGGTCGTGCTCTGCCTGGGCGAGCAGGTCGGAGGCCACGATCTCGGGGTCGGCGCTCTCGTCCGCGATGATCATCGTCTCCGTCGGGCCGTAGACGGCGTCAATGCCGACATCGCCGAACACCTGCTTCTTGGCGAGGGTGACGAAGAGATTGCCGGGCCCGCATATCTTGTCGACCCTGGGGATGGTTTCCGTACCGTAGGCGAGAGCGGCGATGGCCTGGGCGCCGCCGGCCTTGTACACGCCATCGACACCCGCGATCTCCGCGGCCACGAGCTTGACCGGCGGCACCGAGCCATCGGGCAGGACGGGGCTCGCGAGGTAGACCTCATCGACGCCGGCGATGCGAGCGGGGATCGCGCACATGAGCACGGTGCTGGGCAGGGGGGCGGCGCTGCCGGGTACGTAGATGGCGACGCGCTCGATTGCGCGCGTGAGCTGGCCGAGACCGTTCAGCTGGAAGTCGACGAAGGCGCCCCGGAGCTGCTGCTCGTGGTAGGCGCGAATGCGGCCTGCGGCGAAGTTAAGCGCCTCGACGACCTCGGGAGCAACTACATCGTGGGCGGCGCGCATCTCCTCTTCGGAGACGCGCAGGTTCTCGACCTGGGAGCCGTCGATGCGGCCGTTGTAGTAGCGAACCGCGTTGTCACCGTCCTCGCGCACATCGCGGATGATGCGCCGCACAACCTCGTCGGGCTCGAGCTCCTTGCCGAACGTGCGGAAGGTCGTCTCGCGCACCTCGAGCGGCAGTTCTTCCATACCGAGGGGCGCCCGGGCGAGAAGCGTACGGCGGCCTTCCTCGGCGTTCCGGATTATCCGCATTCGAGGTACCTCGCGACGGCCGCGGCTGCGGCGTCGGTGGAGCGCTCGATGAAGGCGTCAACCTCCGCGCTCGTCACGTGGCCGATTGTCTCACCGAGCAACTCGGGGAGCGAATCGAGGAAGCCCGAGAGCTCGCCCTCGGAGTCGTCCACGCCACTGCGGCGGAGGTGGTTCTCGATCATGCCGCGGGCGCGGTCCCAGTCCATGCCGCGGGCGGCGATGTCGCAGGCGACCTGGCGCCAGCGCTCAAGTGTCTCGCCATCCACGAAGCCGGCGTCGATGGTGTCGATGGTGCAGGCGAGGGCAGCGCAGAGGTCGGCGCGGAGCTCGGCGTCACCGTGGGCGCGTTCGAGCTCGAACTGGAGAAGGCGGTCCATGACATTAGCGCGGAGGGGACCGCCCATCGTCTCGTGGGGGTAGAAGAAGCGGCGGTAGATCCCCGTTATGTACTGTTCGTCGAGCACGAGGTGGGTCAGGTAGCCAGCCACAAAGGCGCGCGTCTCGTCGTTCAGGCGCGAGGGATCGGCGAGGTGGCCCTGCGCCTCGAAGAAGCCGCCAACGGAGTCCTGGTGGTCGAACACGGAGAGGTCGAAGAAGTGGGTGGTGCGGCGGTCGGCGCGGGTGAGGATGCGGATGTCGGGGGCGGTGGCCCCGAGCAGGTAGTGCCCGGACTCAGGCGACAGCGAATCCTCGGGCAGCGCCTCGGCGAGCCGCCGGGCGAGAATCATATGCAGGGTGATGGGTGGCATCAGGCACCTCCCCTGGCCCCCTGCGCGACCGCTCCGGCCTCCTTAGCAGCGGCCTTGCGAACGCCTTCCCCAAGCCGGTCGAGCAGCAGGTCGAGGAGGTCGCGGCGGGAGGTGCGGGGCTTCGTGGCGGCGATGACGCAGTTGGTGGAGTCGAGGAAGGGATCGAGCATCCGGAGGTTGTTGACGCGCAGGCTCGTGCCCGTCTCCGTGCCCTCAATGAGGATGTCGGCGTCCTCGGGGACGAAGGCCTCGCTGGCGCCGGCGATGGGGATGATGGCGGTGTGGGGCAGGCGAAGCTCGCGCGCCCACTCCTCGGCCAGACCGGGGAACTCGCTGGCGATGCGCACGGGACGGCCGAGACGCGACCAGATCGCGAGCGCCGCCTGCGTGGTCTCGGCGGGGAAGTCATTGTGCACCACGGGACCAATACGGTACTGGCTGCGACGTAGGTCGAGGGCCATCTCGACGGGGGAGGCGGGGAAGAAAGCGAGGTGCTCACGCAGGCGGTCGACGCCGCTGACGGCGACATCGAAGGCGCCCATCGCGACGAGGGCGGGCATGTCCTGAGGGCGCACGACCTTCACCTCGATGCCCTCGATAGGCGAAACCGGCCGGCGCACGAAGTCGCGCTCGCCGTAGCCCTCGAAGGCGAGCCCGGCATCGTCCAGGGCGGCGCAGGTGTGACGCTGGGCGTGGCCGTCGGGGAGGGCGAAGCGGAGAACGTTCGTGTCCCGCTGGACGCGGCGCAGTGGGGCGTCGCTGGCGCGGTCTGGCAGGGTGAGCGCGGCCTCGCTGGGCACGAAGGCCTGCGTCACGGGCCCGACGATGGCGCTGCAATCGCGGGTGCGCAGGGAGTCGGCGTTCGCAACGACGGCGACTCCGCCACGGAAGAGGCGGTGCAGGGGCACGAGCCCCAGCGCCTCGACGGCCGCGGAGTCAGCGGCGGCGACAACGGCGAGGTCGGCATCCTCGGGAGGATAGGCCTCGACGGACCCGTAGAGGTCGAGGAGGGTGTAGCGGGGGAGGCGAAGGCGCGAAGCGAGCAGGTCGGTGAGGTTGGGGAGGTCGGTGGCGAGACGCACGCCAGCGAGCGAGGCCGGGTCGGGGACCTGGCCCGGTTCGAGCCCGGCGCCCGGGGCGGCGCAAAGCCAGACCTCCGTCGCGGGACCGGGGAGGGCGCCCACGCGCTGAACGCGCTGTCCGGGGAAGCGCGCCTGTAGCTCCGCGATCCAGACATCGCTGCAGATCCCGAGGTCGTAGTTGCCGAGGGCCACCTGGATGGGGATATCGCGCTCGCGGAAGACGCGGAAGCGAAAGCCGCGTTCGTTTGCCTCGGAGCGGAGGAGGCGGGAACCGGCCTCGTAGCCGTCCATCGCGAGCCCCTGGGAAGCGAGCAGTGCGCCCACAGGTTCGCGCAGGGAACCTGTCGGAACGGCCAGGCCAAGGGGCGCCACCTGAGCGCTCATTTGTGTTGCAGCACGAACTGCACCACCTCGTCGAGCGTGGCGCACTCGAGGGACGAGCCGGGACCGGTCGCGAAGACGCCCTCGGGGCCGACGATGAGACGGAGGGTGGCATCCCGCGCGTCGCCAAGGGCGGCGGAGATGCCGTGTCGATGCAGGGAGCTGGCCAGGCGAAGCGCTCCCGCAAGACCAGCCTCGCGGTCGGCAACGATGGCGACAGAAGCCCCCCGCGATGGCGCATCGCCGAAGCGCAGGGAAAGGAGGTCGGCATCGAGGGCGAAACCGCACGCACTCTCGGGCGCGCCAGAACCAGCGGGCTGGTAGCGACCACCCCGGCCCCAGGGTCCACCCTCGCCGCGAAGCTCCCAGGTGACGCCGGAGTAGTACTCGAAGTCGAACGGAAGCGTGAAGTCGATGGCCACGTCGCGACCCGTCTCGACGAGGGCGGTGGCGACCTCGCGCAGCTCCTCAAGGGGAGCGACGGCATCGGGAAGCCCGGTCCGCGCCAGGGCGATCAGGTTCTCGACAAGGGCAAGCTCCCCGGAACCGCCGAGCGCCGCCTGGAGGAAGGCGAGAGCAGCTGGCTGGTCGTAGAACGCATCCTGGACGGCCGCGAGCCCGTTGCCGGCGACATCGTCGAGGAGGGCGCGTCGTGCGAGCACGTCGGTAAGGCCGGCGGCGTTCACGGCGGCGCGGGCCACGCCCGCGTGCGTCAGGCGCACGTCGACGGGCAGGGAGAGGGCCGCGAAGGTATCGGCGGCGACGGCCAGCACCTCAAGGTCGCCGACGACGGGGGGCGCACCGAGGTACTCGAGGCCGCACTGCCAATCCTCGCCCTCGGCGCCGCGAAACACGCTCTGGACGTACAGCAGGCGGGCCGGCAACTCGACGCCAGCATCAACCGCGGCGCGGACGACGGGGATAGTGGAGTCGTAGCGGAGCATGACGCGCTCCCCGCTCCAGCCATCCCAGTCGAGGAAGGTATAGGCGCCGGCGAGCATCTCGGGCGAGAGGGCGCCAGCGGAAGTGAAGAGGCTGTAGCTCTCGACCGTTGGCGTGCGGATCTCCTCGTAGCCCCACTGGCGGGCCACCTGGCGGAAGGCGTCCTCGACGTGGCGGAAGGCGCGCATCTGCTCGGGGAGCAGATCGCGCATGCCACGGGCACGCGAAACGGGCGACGCTGACGGTGTAGCGGTATCAGTCATGGCTTCTCGTCAGTGTAGCGTTTTCGCCCGTAGCCGCCGCCAAACAGGGCGATCACAAAGCGGGCCCCGGGGAGGTTCCCCGGAGCCCGCGGACGTTGCGGATTGAGCCGGACGGAGCCGGTTTAGGCGTCGTCCAGCCAAGCAGCCTGACGACGCGGGACATTCGAGACCGAGTAGGCGTTGGACCAGTCGTCCTTGCCGTAGTCGCGCAGGCGCGAACTCATACCGAGGAAGGCGGTTCCCGCCATCGGCATGATGAAGATCGACCAGGCGTTGTCCATGATCCAGCGCTGCAGGTCAGTGATGATCTGGACGCGCGCTTCGTGGTCGAACTCGACGTTCTGGGCACCCATCATGTCTCCCACGATCGTCGCGCCTTCGACGATCTCCGGGTGCGGCGAGTCGTAGTGGAAGTTGAAGGCGTTGAGGGCGTACTGCAGCGGGTCGAACCACGAGAGGTAGTTCGTCCCGGGTGTGCCGTCGGTGCCTCCGCCGACGCCGCTCCCGCTCTGCAGCAGGTCCCACTGCTTCACGTCTTCGGTGCGGTCGGTGGCGGCGTTCACCCAGGTCTGGATGTCAGCACTCGTCACCTCGAAGGGAACGCCGATGGCGTCCTGCAGGCTGCGAGCGGCGAACTCGCTGATCTGCTGTTGGATCTCGTTCGTGACCGTGTGGATCTCGACGCCTTCGTACATCTTGTCGTAGGCAGCGTCGGAGGCGGGATGGCTCTTCGCGTCGTTGGCAGCCGCTTCCCAGAGCGCGCGCGCGTCAGCCGGGTCGTAGGTGTACCAGCCAGCGAGATCTTCCTGCGAGAGACGCTGGAAGCGCCCGTTCGTGATCGTGAGGGGCGCCTGGAATTTGCCATCACCGGCGCGGATGCTGGCGTTGAAGGCCTGGTAGTTGAAGCCTTTGCGAATAGCCTCACGGGCACGCTGGTCGCGGAACTTGCCACCGTCGAAGCCGAGGACGGCCCAGCCACCGGCAGGGGCAGCCTCGACAGCGACGCGGTCGTTCTTTTCGAGCTCCTCAGCCTCGAGCGCATCGAGCGTTCCGTAGGCATCGAGGTCGCCGCTCTCGAGGAGCGACCGTGCAGTGACAAGGTCGGGAATGACGCGCACGTCGATCTCGTCGATGTAGGGACCATCCTCGACAAAGCCGTCATCCGGGTTCGGATGCGAGTAGTAGTCGGGATTGCGCACCAGGTGCGTGCCCTCAGCATTGCGCTCCGAGAGGATGTAGGGGCCAGCGGCCATGCCGACGACGTGGTCCTGGGCCTTGCCCTCCTGCGCCTCAACCAGCGCCTTGTTGACGATGCCGAAGTACTGCCGGGAGCGGTGGATGAGCGCATCGGCTCGAGGCTCCGTCCAGTTCTCCTGGATGTGGGTGTCGTCGATCGCCTCGATCTGGTCGAGGTAGCGGAAGTTGCTGGCAGGCTGGTGCGTACTGCCCAGCTCGGCGTAGAGAACGGGCGGGCGCGCGATCGTGTAGGCAACATCCTCGGAGGTGACGGGGTCGCCGTTGTGGAACTTCATTCCCTCCCGCATGGCCCAGACGAGCGTGGTCTCGTCGATCTGCTCGAATCCGGTGGCCGCGTCAAGGCCGAAGACGCCCTTGCTGACCTGGAAGTCGAGCAGGTGGTTGTAGACCTTCGCCGTTACCTCGCCGTTGTTGGTGTGGTAGATAGCGGGATCGAGACCCTGGTCCTCGGTGCTCTTCCAGGTGCGGAAGGTGCCGCCCCGGCGGGAGTCGGCGGCAGCTGGAGCTTCCGTGGCCGCAGCCGCAGCCGCAGCCTCCGTAGCCTCAGCCTCAGCCTCGGCTGCGG
Organism: Tepidiformaceae bacterium; assembly: GCA_965262975.1. Taxonomy (GTDB): domain Bacteria; phylum Chloroflexota; class Dehalococcoidia; order Tepidiformales; family Tepidiformaceae; genus UBA2991. Next base: position 1,088,426 of record OZ253575.1, read on the forward strand.
CAGCTTCGGTTGCGGCAGCTTGAGTGGCCGCGGCCTGCGTGGCCGCGGGGGCCGCATCGTCATCGTCGTCGTCGTCGCCGCAGCCGGCCAGGATCGCAGCGGAGCCAGCCGCTGCCACGCCCGTGCCAGCGAGGAAGCTGCGGCGCGTAAGCCGCCGCCCACGAAGGCGAAGCCAGTAATTGTCCTTTTCGCGCATCTAGTTATCCTCCCCGCTCCCGTTCAGTACGGAGCGTCTTGACAGATGCTGCCGCGCACAATACCCCCTGCGAGGATCGCGAGGCAACGAGTGAACGAGCCGGCAACCGGCTAGATGCGGCCCCTGAGGCGAGGATCGAGCGAGTCCCGGATGGAGTCGCCGAAGATATTGAAGGCGAAGACGGTGATCGCCAGCGTGGCGCCGGGGAAGATGGCGATCCACTGCGCGCGGTTGAAGAAGCGGCGGGAGTCGCCGCCGAGTTCGGCGCCCCAGGAGGGGGCGTCAGAGCCGAGCAGGAAGGAGAGGCTTGCCTCCGTGAGGATAGCGGCGGGCAGACTGATCGTGGTCAACACGATCACGAGGCCCGTGATATTCGGCAGGATGTGCCGAATCATGATGCGGATCTGGCCCGCACCGACGAGCGTGGCCGCCTCAACGTACTGACCGCTGCGCTGCTCAAGCACCGACCCGCGCATGATGCGGAATGCGCTGGGCATGAAGAACAGCGAGATCGCAAGGACGCGGGCAAGCTCCTCCTTGGGCAGCGCGGGAAGGCTGGGGAGTTGATCACCCAGCACGACATCCAGGACGAGGGCAAGCAACAGCGCCGGGATGGCAATGATCATGTCGGCGATGCGGCTGAAGGTGAAGTCGACCACCCCACCGAGGAATCCCGCGACGAGGGCGAGGAACGTGCCGCCGACCGTGCCGACAAGCACGGTCGCGACGCCGATCTTGAGCGAGATGCGCCCGCCGTAGAGCACGCTCGACCAGACATCCTTGCCCTGGCGGTCCGTGCCGAAGAAGAACTCGCTGCTCGGACCCACGAGCACGTTGGGCGTGAACGCCTCCAGGGTCTGGGGATTGGTGGTGCGGAGAAGCGGAGCCGCACCCGAACCGAAGGCGATGATCAGAATGAGGATCACGCCCAGGGCGCCCGCAGGCTCGCGGCGCGCCCAGCTCAGCGGGTTGAAGCGTTGCCGCGGCGGTATCGCGTACTCCTCTGCCAGGAGCGTGATCGGGGCCGATTCGGCAGATTGCGCCATCGCTAATACCTGATCCGGGGGTCGACCCTCGTATAGAGGAGGTCGACCAGCAAGGTGATAGCCATGAACATCCCCGCGAAGATCATGACCGTCATGAGGATGACCGGGTAATCCCGGGCGAGCAGCGCTTCCAGCGTGAGCCTGCCGATACCAGGAATGGCGAAAATCTGCTCCGCGATAATGGCGCCCCCGAGAATGCCCCCGAGCTGGAGGCCGATCACGGTGAGGACGGGAATGAGAGCGCTTCGGAAGACGTGGCGGGAGACGACGACGCGCTCGCGCAGTCCCTTCGCCCGGGCCGTGCGGACATGGTCGGAGTAGAACACCTCGAGCATGGATGAGCGCACGATGCGGGCGGTGTAGGCAGCGCCGGCGTAGGCGAGGACGACCGCCGGGAAGATGACGATGGAGAGATTGCGCAGGGGGTCCTCGGTGAAAGTGCTGTACTTCTGTATCGGATTCCAATCGAACCAGACGATTGCGTAGATGATGACCAGCGTGCCCGTCCAGAAGTTAGGCAGGGAGATGCCGAGGATCGTGCCCGTCCGCAACACATAGTCGAGAACGCTGTTGCGGCGCACGGCGGAGATGATGCCCACGGGCACTGCGACGACTCCGGAGATGAGAATCGTGAGCAGGCCGATTTCGATCGTGTTCGGGAGCCGCTCCCCGATCGACCTCGTTACCGAGTCGTAGGGAGGAGTAAGCGATGTCCCCAGGTCTCCCTGGAAAATGCCCCCGACCCAGTCGAAGTACTGCACGTACCACGGCCGGTCGAGCCCAAGCCTCTCCTGGAACGCTTCCAGGTTACGAGCTTCCTCAATGCCGGCGACAACGGCGAACGATGCGTCGCCCGGGAGGATGTAGATCAGCAGGAACAGCACGAACGACAGGATGAAGAGCATGACGGGGATGGCGACGAGCCGGCGGATGATGTAGGTCCACATACTCCCCCCTCATGCCCGGTGGGCAGCGCATGGCTGCCACAAGACGCGGCGATTCTGGCCGATTCGTATGGCGCTTGGCAATACGTCCGAGCGAGCGGGCCTTATGGGCGGAGCGCCCGCCACCAGTCCTGAACGTCGGGCTGGAAGTTGGCGTGGTACTCCTTCTGGAGGTCGTTGGCGCCCTCGAAGAGGGGCTCCGTGTCCGTCGTGGCGAGGTCGGAGCAGGTGGGGACGGGGTCGATCCACTCCAGCGTGATGCCATCGAGCACCTCGCCGAGGCCGGAGTCCTCGTGGTGGGGGCTGGCCTGATGCTCGATGAAGCCGTTGTAGCTGTTGAACGAGAGCATGCCGTAATACATGCCCTTCTCGGCGCCGCGCCAGAACTCGTAGCGGCGCACGTTCTTCTCGTTCTCGTGGGTTTCGCGCCAGAGAGCGCTTTCGAGCTCCTCGAAGCGCGCCTCCATGCCTTCCTTGATCTTGATGTGCGCAAGAATCGTTGCCATCGTTTTCTCCTTTTGACTTTGGTTGTTGGCTGTTGGTGAACTCAGGAAACGTCGAATTCGATCTCCAGATGTAGCAGGCCGCGGACGCCGCCCTTGCCCGGTGGCGGGAAGACGATGCCGTCGTTGGGGACGTCCTTCAGACGCGGATTCTTGAGCACCTGGAGGAGCATCTGGCCGGCGATGACGGCCTCCTGGCGGGCCATCGCGTAGCCCAGGCAGAAGTGCCGTTCCTGACCGAAGCCGAGGTGGCTGGCGACGCCATCCTGCCAGTAGCCCGAGCGCAATTCCTTCCCGAAATAGAGGTCGTCGCGGAAGATGTTGAAGGTGTCTGGATCCTTGAAGACGCGCTCGTCGCGATTCCCCGAGCCAAGACCAAGCGCGACGCTCGCACCCATGGGGATGACGCGCCCGCCAAGCTCGGTCTCACGCACGGCGCGGCGCCCCTGGTAGTGGTTGGAGCCGTCGTGGCGCAGCATCTCCGTGAAGACGCGGTCCATCAGCTCGGGCTTCTCGCGCACGGCATCGTACTGCTCGGGGTGGCGCAGCAGGTTCCACCACATCGCGTCGATCGCCTTATGCGTGGTGTCGCCGCCGCCGACGAGCAGCAGGGTAATGAACGCCTTGATCTGGTCGTCGTTCATCATCTCACCCGACATCTCGGCGGTGACGAACTTCGAGATGAGGTCGCTGGTGGGGTTGGCGCGGCGATCGGCGATGATCGGCGCGAGATAGTCGTGGATCTCGAACTTCGCCTGCTCGGCAGAGCGGAAGTAGGCGCGGCCGTAGCCCATCCCGGCAAAGAGCGTGTTGTAGATGCTCTCGAAGTAGTCGTAGTCCTCACGAGGCAGCCCGAGCATGCCCGCGATCACGCGGATCGGGAAGCGCTGGCTGAACTGTGAGACGAGATCGATCTCGCCCGAGTCGGCGATGCCGGCGGCGAGGCTCCCGGCGGCTTCCTCCGAGAAGCGCTCGATCATCTCCGCGGCGGTCTCCTCGATGACCGGCAGCCAGCTCATCAGCTTCTTGCCTACGAACTCGCCGGCGACGATGCCGCGGCTCCAGCGATGCTCGGGGCCCTCGCCCATATCGAGGATGGTTTCGCCGAGGGGCGACTCGGAGCCGAACTCGTAGTTGCCCTTGGGATCGTAGACGCCGCGGGTGAAGTCGCCGTTGGGGCGGCTGCGTTTGTAGGCGTCCCAGATGTCGGCGTAGCGGGTGACGACGAAGCGGTTCTGGAGCTGGTCGTGGTAGACGGGCTCCCAGTCGCGGATCTTCTTGTAGAGGGGGAAGGGGTTGAGGCGGTGTTCCTCCGTAAGGAACTCGCCAGGCTCGATGATGGGGGCTTCGGTTGGGGCTGTCATGGTCGCCTCGCCGCCAAAGGATGGGCTTGGGAGCGAGTCTAGGCCGCGCACGGGGCATGTCAACGCATCGCGACCCTTGCGGCGCTCGCGCGGGCGGTCCATTCTCTCGGCGCAACGGACGAGAGGAGCGAACGAACATGTCGGACGAGCTAGCGGAACTGCGCGCGCGGGTTGCCCGCCTGGAGGCTGAGCGGGCGGTGATCAGCACCTTCAACGAGTACTTCTACAACATGGACATCGGCTACACGGACGGCATCCTCGACGTGTTCGCCGAGGACGGCCTGCTGGAGGTAATCAACTTCCCGCCGGGCACGATGGAGGACCTCAGGTTCGAAGGTCGCGACGCCATGCGCGAGCTGTACGGTCCGCACTCAAGCGCGGAGCCGACGCTCTCGGGCGGGCACCACTCGGCCAACGTGCAGGTGAACGTGGCGGAGGACTGCTCGAGCGCGGAACTGAGCGCCTACTTCATGACCTCGGGCGGCCACGGTGGTCTGGGCGGGGGCATGTACCAGGGCACGTTCGTTCCAGACGGGGACAAGTGGCGCATCGCGCACTACCGCATCATCAGTAACTGGGGCTGGTCGCCGGACGAGTGGACGAAGCGCACGGAGGCGCTCCCCGCGAGCAAGGCGAAGCGAGGCGGCAAGCCGCCGGTCTACGAGTTCCCGAAGGCGCCCGTGGGGTAGGCGGAGGAGAGCGCCACGCTAGATCAGCTCGCCCTGCGAGCCCGGGGAACGCCGCTGACGGGGCGCGCGCTGGAACGTGCCAGATGGCGCGACGCGAGGGTACTCGGCCCCGGCCTCGCCCGTGAGCAGCGACTCGATTGTAAGAATCTGGACGCGTGGGTAGAGCTGGCCGGGGAAGTGCTCGGGCTCGTAGAAACCGGCTGAAACAGCCTCTTGCCTCATCGGCTCCGTCGGCTCCTCCAGGGTAATGAAGAGTCCGATCTCGGCCTTTTCGCGCTCCATGTCCCCTTTCAGCGTTGCGATGTCTCCGCGCTGCACATGACCGCTCTTGACCTGCACGATGATGCGCTTCGCCTTGCCACTGTTGTCGTCGAAGAAGTTGACGGAGCCGTCGATGCCGGAGTCCGCGCCCCTCCTCCTCGTGGCGGGACGCGCGTCCACGAGTCCCAGCGCCCACCACTCGAACTGATAGCGCCCGTCGTGCTCGCTCTCGGTGGCCAGCGCGCGTGCGCTCTCAACGTCCTGGGGAACACCAACAACCTCATACTCCGACAGGTCCTCCCCGAAAGTGTCGTTCAGGCGGCTCTTCATGAGCGCGATGGAGATGTGGGTGATGTCGATGCCGGTCCACTTGCGTCGGAGCCGCTCCGCCACCGCCACCGCCGTGCCACACCCACAGAAGGGATCGAGCACTAGGTCCCCCTCACCGCTAGATGCAAGGACTATGCGCTCCAGCAGATCTTCCGGTTTCTGGGTGTCGTACCCGAGGTCCTCATCGCCTAGCACGGGAGGAATGTCGGTCCAGATGTCCTGCAGGGCGATGCCGGGCATCTCATCAGCGAACTGCATGAGCCGAGGCATTCCTGTCCGTCTGTGGATCAAGCGCCCCTCTTCCCAAAATCGCACCAGGTTGGAGCGGGCGTACGCCCAATACCGACCCTGGTACGGAAAGACATCTTTGTACTCCCAGCCGGGAACAGGATGTTCGTACTCACCGGTCAAGTCCGGCTGCCACCTCTCATCTGAGTTTAGTTGGCGCTTTACTGGCCAGGCATATTCTGTGTCACCACCCGGCTTTCTTGCCGTGACATCGGTCTCCTTGTAGTGCCTCTTTCCGTCGTCGGTAACGTGCCGGTATTCCTGATCTAGATACTCTTGTGTGTACGGAGTCCATTGGGGATTCCAGGTATACTGGTCGGTCTTGGTGTATACGAAGATGATGTCGTGGATGCGACCAGCTCGGCGCATGCCCTGTTCTGTGTCGTTGTGGGCACTCGTTCGTTTCCACGTGATTTCATTCAAGAAATTACCGGGGCCGAACGTCGCGTCGAGGAGGAGCTTGATGTAGTGGCCGGCCGTGGGGTCACAGTGGAGATAAAGGCTACCAGTGGGCTTGAGAACCCGGTGCAACTCGACCATCCGCTGCGCCATCATCGTCAGGTAGGCCATCATGTCGTTCTGGCCCAGGAAGGACCGCATCGCCTGGAGCAAGTCTGCGAGCTTAGGCGGGCCGCTCGTCACCACGTCGCGGTAGGCGGCCTCGGAACCTATGTCCCAGTGCCACGTGTCGTCAAAGGCGGTGATCTGAGCGGCTGACTCCTGCCCACTCTTCTCGCGGAAGAGGACGTTGTACGTCGCGTTCGAGTTAAAGGGTGGGTCGAGGTAGATGAGGTCGACGCTCTCGTCGGCGATGTGTTCGCGGAGGATGTTGAGGTTGTCGCCGAAGTAGAGGGCGTTCTTCCACTCGGGGGCGTTCATCGCCCTGAGTATACGGGGTGGATCGGCAGCCCCCGTTCCCATCGCCGCGCTACACTTGCGCGCGCCCGCACTTGGGCTGTGGAGGTGGTTCTGATGCCGATGTCCCCTGAGGAGATGGATGCGTTCCTGGCCGAGCCGCGCAATGCGATCGTGGCGACGGTCAACCCCGACGGCTTTCCGCAACTGACCCCGATCTGGTTCCACTGGGAGGACGGGATGGTCTACTTCAGCACGACCGCGCCGCGCCTGAAGACGCGCAACCTGGAGCGCGATGGGCGCGTTTCGATCTGCGTCGACGAGCCGGGCGACCCGGACCAGCGCACGGTCGTGCTGGCGGCGGAAACGTGCGAAATCACGCCCGGGCTGGGCACCGTGACGGAGTCGATCGCGCGCAAGTACGGCGGCGAGAACTGGGAGAGCAGCTACGAGCACATCGCGAACACGCCGGATCGCGTGGTGGTCTCGTATAAGCCGACCCGCGTCCTGACCTGGAGCTCTTCAGGCGACCGTCGGGTGCACGTGCAGAAGAACCGCTAGCCGGCCCCCGAACCCCATGCAGGGCGTTTCGCAAGCTCGTAGGATGCGCGCCATCGCAATTGGTGATGTCGGCGCGTTCGCGTCCGGCTGACGGGAGGCAGGCATGGGATTCCTTGACGGGAAGGTGGCGCTCGTGACGGGCGCCGCCGAGGGTGTTGGCGTCGCTTTCGCCAACGCCGTCGCGGCGGAGGGCGCGAAGGTCGCCATCTGCGACATCCGCGAGAACGTGGACGAACGCGCGAGCCAGATCGGCGACGCGCACGGCGTCGAGACGCGCGCCTTCCACGCAGACACGGGCGTGCCGGAGGACTGCTGGCGGGTTGTCGACAGCACGATGGAGGCGTTCGGGCGCATCGACGTGCTGATCAATAACGCCGGCACAATCGCGATGACCACGCCGACGGACCCGTGGGAGAAGTCGATTGAGGACTACGACCGCGTGATGAACGTGAACAACCGCGCCTACTACGTGTTCGGGCGGGCGGTGTTCCGGATCATGCAGGAGCAGGGCGGGGGCGACATCGTGAACATCGCCACCGACCACATCTACACGCAGAAGAACCGGCCCTCGGGCGGCGGTTGGGTGATGGACACCTACGACGCCTCGAAGTGGGGGCTGAACGGATTCCTGCTGAGCTGGTCGAAGGCAGGCGACGCGCACAACATCCGCGTAAACGGCATCTGCCTGGGGGCGACAGACTCGCACATGCTGCGGGGCTTCACGGGCGAGGCGAACATCACGCCCGAGGTGATTGCGGGCTGGATGAAGCCGGGCGACGTGGCGCAGGTCGTGATCGACCTGATCAAGGACGGGCGCAGCGGCTACAACATCCCCGTCTGGGTCGACGACCCGGTGGTTCTGACACCGCGCAGCGACGATTTCTCTATGAAGGTCGGCATCATGAAGTCGGCCTTCCGGGCGTAGGAGGGGAACGATGGGATTTCTGGACGGGAAAGTTGGAGTCGTCACGGGGGCGGCGCAGGGGCTGGGGACGGCCTATGCCCGCGCCCTCGCGAGCGAAGGGGCGGATGTCGCGATTTGCGACATCCAGCCGGAAGTGAGCGCCGTGGCCGACGAGATCGCGGCGACGAGCGGTCGAACGGTGCGCGCGTATCCCTGCGATGTCTCGGATGCTGCGGCGATACGTGGCTTCGTGGACGGGGTGCTGCGCGACTTCGGCGGGGTGGACGTAGTCGTGATGAACGCCGCCATCTACGGGTCGTCGCCGCTGGATCTGTCGCGCGAGGAGGCGCTCTCGGAGTACGAGCGCTTCTACAACACGAACGTGAGGAGCGTGTACCTGCTGGAGCGCGCGTTTGCGGCATCACTGGTCGAGCGCGAGGGCGACATCGTCGTCATCTCGACGGACCATGTCCTGCCGCCGCTGGAGCCAGGGGGCACGCGCGGCGGACCCGGGAGCGACCTCTACGACTCCTCGAAGTGGGTGCTCAACGGGTACATCCAGGCGTGGGCGCTTGGGTTCGCCGCCCAGGGCCAGAACGTGCGCGTGAACGGCCTCGGCATGGGCGCCACGGACACGCCGATGCTGCGGGGCGTCTTCCCGGGCGATGGCCCGTCCGACGAGATCGTGGCGGGCTGGATGACTCCGGCGCAGCAGGCGCAGTTGCTACTCGACCTGCTGCAGGACGGCCGCACAGGCGACCTGATCTCGTCGGAGCCGGGGCATCCGGTGGAGCTGCCGCCGCGCTCGGCGTACGGACAGCCGGTCTCGAATCTGCCGATCGAGCAGTTCCACCATGGCCTGATGGGACTCGAGCCGGCGATCTGGGAGCCGCCGAGCTAGCGGCAGGAGGCACGCGATGACGGCCGTGAGCTTCGACCCGGCGGTGTTCGACACGCCGGACTTCTGGCGCAACCCCTATCCCCACCTGAAGGTGCTGCGCGACCACTTCCCCATCTACCACGACGAGATGCACGGCCTCTGGTACATCACCCGCTACGACGACGTGTGCAACGCCTTCCGCGACAACGTGCACTACTCGAGCAAGAACCTGGAGCGCTCGATGGCGCTCGTGTTCGGCACGACGATGATGCAGTTCGACGGGGAGGAGCACACGAAGCGGCGCAACATCGTGGCGCCCGAGTTCTCGGGCCGGCGGCTCGAACCGATCCTGCCGATCATCGAGCGCAACACGCAGGAACTCATCGAGCGCTTCAGCGTGACGGCGGCGGAGCGGCTGGCGCGGGAGTTCGCGGACAAGGGCGAGGTTGAGCTAATCGACGCGTTCAGTTCGCGGCTGCCGGTGATGGTAATTATCGACATGCTTGGCCTCCCGCAGGAGGACCACGACCTCTTCCACGAGTGGTACCCGGCGATGATGGCGGGGCTGACGGGCACCCCCGAGCAGCGGGTCTACGGCATCGAGTGCAACCAGCAGTTCCACGCCTACATCGACAGGCTGGTGGACGAGCGCAGCGTGAACCCGGGCGAGGATCTGATCTCGAAGCTCTGCATGGCCGAGGTGGACGGCGCGCGCATGTCCAGGGAAGACATCAAGGCGTTCTCGAGCCTGCTGCTGGTGGCGGGCGGCGAGACGACGGACAAGGCGATCGGGAACATGTGGGTGCACATGATGGAGAACCCCGAGCAGTTCGCCGAGGTGAAGCGCGACCCGGACCTGTTCGACCGCGTGTTCACGGAAACCATGCGGATCACGCCCCCAGCTGGGAGCCAGCAGCGCGACGTGATCGAGCCGATCGAGATGTACGGCCAGACGATCCCGGTGGGGGCCGAGGCCCACTTCTCCATCTTCGGGGCCAACCACGACGACCGTGTGTTCAACCACCCCGACGAGTTCGACCTCTTCAGGGACGACCTCTACTTCGGCCGCGAGCTACGGTCGGGGTATTACGAGGGCGGCCAGGCGAGCCATCTCGGCTTCGGCCTCGGGAAGCACTTCTGCGTCGGCTACCAGCTCGCACGCTCCGAGGCCGTCATCGGCTCGAAGGCACTGCTCGCGGCGATGAGGAACCCGCGCGTGAAGGCAGGCGGCAAAGCGCACATCCAGGTCGCCGGCCCCATGAACGAGACACCGAAGCTGGAGCTCGAATTCGACGTGGTGTGAGAAGACCGTGATCCCCTCACTTGCCTTCGAGGAGACCCTCACTCAGGCGTCGGGAGCTTCGTCCTCCGTCTCCGGGGGGAACGGCTCCAGCTTCGACAGGTCGATGACCTCTTCTACGTCACTTAGGAAGAACGAAGCGACCAACACTTCCGCATCGTCTTCGACCTTGTAGAAAGTGATGTGATAGTCCGTAACCCTGGCGTTGTCGGCATCGAGCCTGAATCGAACCCGGCCTGGGTCGATCAGGGTGATGGTGTACATCTAGCTGGAAGCCTGCGCAGGGGGAATGAATCCCTCACCGAGCGGAGCCTCGTCGCCTTCATATTCCACAGCGAGAACCTCGCTCCAGGGTATGAACCCCGTCCCGGTGCGACCATTGTAGTCGCGAACAACCCGGACCCAAACTGGAGTTCCGTCCCGAACACCTATAGCTATGCTCAGATCTTTCCAGAGTCTTTGTTCCGACCCTATGAGGCCTACTATCGAAAACGCCGCGTGCCACTCCGGCCCGCGCAGATCGGCCGTACGCGTCTTCTTCCCTTCCCGATAGCGGACAAACAAGAGCGGCTTCCACTCAAGGGCACCGCTTGGGACAGGGGTCTCCGCCGTAGCGCTCATGGCAGCCATCGTAGCACGGAGCAAGTGTCCGCTGCGGCGAGGCGGGGGCGCAGACAGCGATCTCTGAAGGGGGCCTCGCTAGCGGGCGTCGGGGTCGAGGCCGCGGCGTTCGCGCTCGGCGCGCATGCGGACGCGGTCGGAGTCGAGGCGGGGACCGCGCTCCTCATCGGTGAGGGTGCCAGCGACGTCCTTCCCAGACTTGCCGCTGTCGAAGGTGATCCACTTCTCGGGCGTGGCCTCAATGATGATGCGCAGGGGTGAATCGAGGCGCTCGACGAAATCATCCTCGGCGGCCTTGTCGTCCCGGTTGGCCTTGTGGGCGAGGGCGCGGTAGAACCACTCCTTCGTCTCAGCGTCCTCGCGGACGATGGCGCGGCACTTGGCGGTGGCGGCGCCGCGGGGGGAGTCCGGGCTCGTCGCGGAGATGCCACTGACGGCGACGGAGACGCGCCCATCACGGCGGATGGCGGCGACGCGGTGGCGGTGGGCCGCGCAGGTGATCCAGAACTTGCCATCCCTCCAGACGAAGGAGTGGTAGACGCCGACGGGCCAGCCGTCCTTGGTGCCCCACATCAGGAGGCACTCTCTGGCGTCGTTCATGAGCTGGTCGATCTGCTCGTCGCTGTAGGGGTAAACGGAAACGACCTCGTGGTCGCGCATTCCTTCAGGCATGGGGGAACCTCCTTGGAGTCAGGCGCGTACGGTAGCCAGCCCACGGCGCGTTCGCAAAGGGATGCCGCTACGGCCCGCCGCTCACCATGAGGAGGTGGCCCGTGATCCAGCTTGAAGCGTCGGACGCGAGGTAGACAGCGGCGGCACCGAAGTCCTCCTCCTTGCCGAGGCGCTTCAAGGGCTGGTTCTTCGCCATCTCCTCGAAGTACTCGTCGCCGCCACCGGAGGCGTCTTCATAGTCCTCGGTACGGACCGAGCCAGGAAGGATGGCGTTGACGCGGATGTTGAAAGGCGCCATCTCGAGGGCGAGGGTCTTCGTGAGGTGGTTCAGGCCCGCCTTGGAGGCGGTGTAGACACCGTTCGTGGGAGCGCCGCGGGAGATCCCGCCGACTGAGCTGACGTTGATGATGACGCCGCCGCCCGTGCTGCGCATGGCGGGCCAGACGGCCTTGGCGCACATCCAGGGGGCCTTGAAGTTGAGGGTCGTGGTGGTATCCCACGACTCCTCGGGCGTCTTCACGAGGAAGTTGACGCTCTGCTCCTGGAGTCCGCCGGCATTGCTGACCCAGATATCGATGCGGCCAAAGTGGTCCATCATCGACTGAACGAGACCCTCGACTTTCGACCACTCGCGAACGTCGGTCGGGAGCGCAAGCGTGCGGCGGCCGCGGTCCTCAATCTCCTTGCCGACATCCTTGAGCAACTGCTCGCGGCGTCCAGCCACGGCGACATCGGCGCCCGCTTCGGCGAGGCCGAGGGCGATGCCACGGCCAATGCCGCCGCCGCCACCCGTCACCATCGCGACTTTCCCATCGAGCTTGAAGAGATCGAGGATGCTCATGCGCACGCGCTCCCCTTGAGAGGTTGCGGGAAGTCTACGCGAGGGGACGCCACACGCGCCGACGCAGGGTCACCTCCTGGATTCTTTCACAACCATTGCCTATTAAAAACGTTATCCTCTGCCAGCGCGTGGGCAGGCTGGTAGCAGCCATCTGCTCCGGGTGCAGGAACGTCCAGTGGCCCTTCGCATCGCCTCCGCAGTGCTCGCTCTCGCGCTAGCCTTGACCGTTCTGACGACGGCCACCCTGCCCCTCTCCCTGAGAGCCAGCTCCACCGCACCCGATTTCGTCGACGTTCGGACAGCAGCCAAGCGGTCGAGCAGTAACCCCCAGGTCATCACCGTCGATGTGCCTCCGGGAGAGAGCGGCGACCTTCTCATCGCGCTAGTGGCTCTCGCTCGAGACCGCACACCAGAAGCTCCCGCCGGGTGGACGCTGATCGACAGCGGGAGCGCGGCGGAAGACGAAGCCCGGCTTGCCATCTGGTACCGGGTAGCGGACGGCTCGGAAGGAGAGAGCTACGCCTTTACCTGGGCGGACGGGAAGACCCGGGGCGGCGGCGCCATCCTGCGCTACCGGGGCGTGGATCCAGCCAGCCCCATAGGTCAGCGCCTGTTCGCAACTGGCGAAACCGACGACGCGCCAACCGCGCCAGGCGTGAATACGACACTGGGAGGAACACGCCTCGTGCGTGTGTTCGCAGTGTTCGGCGCCTCCACTTCCGCTACGGAGGGCGCGCCGACTGGGCACGAGGAGCGCTTCTTCGTTGGCAGCCCTGGTAGTAACGGGGTCATTGCGGGAGCGGCCGATGCTGCCCTTGCGGCCCCGGGAGACAGCGGTCCCGCAGTCTTCAATCTTGATCTCCCGAACCGGAAGGCGTGGCGAACGGGCACGATCGTTCTGAACCCGCTGTCAGTACCGACTCCAACGCCGACTCCAACGCCCACGCCGACCCCCACACCAACGCCGACTCCGACCCCAACCCCAACCCCGACGCCGACACCTACTCCGACGCCGACGCCGACGCCCACGCCGACCCCAACCCCAACGCCGACCCCAACGCCTACTCCGACCCCAACCCCCACGCCAACGCCCACGCCGACGCCAACTCCGACCCCAACCCCCACGCCAACGCCAACGCCAACGCCCACTCCAACGCCGACCCCCACTCCGACCCCAACGCCCACGCCGACACCAACCCCAACGCCGACACCGACACCGACTCCCACGCCGACCCCAACGCCTACTCCGACCCCAACGCCCACGCCGACACCAACCCCAACGCCGACACCGACACCGACACCGACTCCCACGCCGACCCCAACGCCTACTCCGACCCCAACGCCTACTCCGACCCCAACGCCGACCCCAACCCCGACCCCAACCTCGACCCCAACTCCGACCCCAACGCCGACTCCGACCCCAACCCCGACCCCAACCCCGACCCCAGCGCCGACGCCCGACGGGCCCGCCTTCACGGGCGTGGAGACGGCCACCAAGACGTCCAGCGACCTGCCCGAGAGCATCGCGGTCGGGGTGCCGGTGGGGCAGGTGGGGGACCTGCTCATCGCCATCCTCGCGACCGCCAACGACCGCCTGCTCGCGACGCCCGCCGGGTGGACGCTCCTGAACACAGGGACCACAAGGCCGACCGGCGGCGAGGTCCAAAGCCGCCCGCGTCACGAGAAGGACGCGACCCTGGCCACCTGGTACCGCATCGCCGATGGCACGGAGCCGGACACCTACGACCTTGGCTGGAGGGCCGGGCCAAGCGAGGCCGTGGCCGCAATCCTCCGATTCGGGGGCATCGATCCAGGTGCCCCCATCGGCCCGACTGCGGTCACCACCGGCGAGGGCTACGAGCCGGTGGCCCCAAGCATCACGACGTCGAGGGCAGGTACACGCGTCCTTCGGGTCTTCGCGGTAGACGACGGAGACCGGACGGTCAGCGCCCCATCCAACCACGAGGGACGGTTCTCCGTGAATAGCGGCGGTGGAAGTGGGACCCACGCAGGGGCTGCCGACACACTTGTAGCCGACGCCGGTGTGAGCGAGGCGGCGGTTTTCTCGTTCGCTGAGACCACGAAGAGGCCCTGGCGGACTATCACAGTAGCGATCAACCCGCCCTTCACCCCCACTCCCACCCCGACTCCCACGCCAACTCCTACCCCGACCCCAACTCCTACCCCGACCCCAACGCCGACTCCGACACCTACTCCGACGCCAACGCCAACGCCGACTCCGACGCCAACGCCGACTCCGACCCCAACTCCGACCCCGACCCCAACTCCGACCCCGACACCGACTCCGACGCCAACTCCGACCCCGACACCGACCCCGACCCCGACATCGACTCCAACTCCAACGCCAACGCCAACGCCGACTCCGACCCCAACGCCGACTCCGACCCCAACGCCGACTCCGACCCCGACCCCGACCCCAACGCCGACCCCAACCCCAACGCCGACACCAAGGACCACTCCAGCACAGACGCTGATCTACATCCCGGCACCAACGCCGACCCCAACGCCCACGCCCACGCCAACGCCAACTCCAACGCCGACGCCCACCCCAACGCCAACGCCAACGCCCACCCCGACACCGACGCCCACCCCAACTCCAACCCCCACCCCGACACCAGCTCCCACCCCGACACCGACGCCCACCCCAACTCCGACGCCCACCCCAACTCCGACCCCCACCCCAACTCCGACCCCCATCCCAACTCCGACCCCCATCCCAACTCCGACCCCCACCACGACACCCACCCCAACTCCGACCCCCACCACGACACCCACGCCTTCCCCGACTCCGACACCTGCCCCGGCTCCCACCCCGACACCGACGCCAGTCCCGACGCGAGTTCCCACTCCAGCGCCCTCGCCTGGCCCAGCAGCGGCGACAGCTTCGGCAACTGCAGCCACGCCACGTCCCCACGCCACGCCAGCGCAGCCGCCAACCACCAGGCCAACCGCAGGGGCGCTTCCCGCGACAACTGCTTCTCCGATGCTGATCGCTGGCTCGCCCGCCGGGGATACAGCCGGCGTTGCTGCCCGGCCATCGGGTCAAAGCACCCACACCACACCCGTGGGCCCAGACGAGATTTATGTAGAGCAGGCTGGTCTTGAGACTGAGCTTGCGACCAACATCAGCGTGGCGGTGGCCTCATTCGCAGTCAGCGCGTGCGCCAGTGCACTGGCAGTGCAGGTGCTCAGCGGAGTGCTGCGCCGTCGTTACGAGGGCGAGGGCGGAACCTGAGGGGACGACGCCCCCAGCCGCGGCAAGCCAGCCCAGCCGCATGACTGAACGAAGAACCCCACGGTCGCCTCGCGATGAGGCCGCGCGACCGCCACTACGTGATCACCGTCGGCAACCCTGCCGACCTTGACGTGACTGTCCTGCTGGCAGGGTGCTACGCGCCTGCCGATCGTGACTCCGGGGTCTCGATGAGCTGGTAGTAGTTGCCGTCGGGGTCGAGGAAGGTGGAGATGCGGCCGCCCCAGGGCTCCTTGCCACCGCGCCGCACGAACTCCACGCCGCTCGCCTCGAGTCGCGCCTGTTCGCCGTCGAGGTCATCGACGACGAAGTTGATGAGGTAGCGAACAGCGTCGGTGGCGGGGCCCGTGACCCTGCTGTGGCCGCTGACGATGAGGAAGCTGTCACCGAGCGCGAATCCGCCCGCGCTCAGCTCGGGGGCGGGCGTGAGTCCGAGGATGTCGCGGTAGAACGCGATCAACCGCTCGGGCTCCCGAGGTTCAGCGAGAGCGTGGCCAGAATCACGAGCGGGCTAGCTCGCGAGGGCGTCGATTGCGGCGACGTCGGCGTCGCTGAGGGTCCAGGCGCCGGCGGCGACGTTCGACTCGATCTGGTCGGGGCGGGTGGCGCCGGAGATGACGCTGGGCACACCCTCACGGGAGAGCAGCCAGCTGATGGCGAGGTCGAGCACGGAGTGGCCGTTATCGGCGGCGTACGCCTCGGCCGCATGGAGGATGCCCCAGTTACGGTCGTTGATGTACTTGCCGGCGAGGCCCGCGAGGGCGCCCTCGGTAAGTCGGCCACCGGCGGGCATTTCCTCACCCTGGCGGTACTTGCCGGTGAGGAAACCGCCGGCGAGGGGGAAGTAGGGAAGGATGCCGTAACCGCACTCAACTGCGGCCGGCGCCACCTCGGCCTCGACGGCGCGATCGACGAGGCTCCACTCGTTCTCGACGGAGACGTAGGGGGCGAGACTGTTCGACTCGGTGACCACCTTTGCCTCGCGGGTCTGGTCGGCGGAGACGTTGGAGATGCCGGCGTGGCGGATCTTGCCTTCCTTCACGAGGTCGTTGAGCACGCCGGCCGTTTCCTCGGCCGGTGTGTCGGGGTCGGGGAAGTGGACCATGTAGAGGTCGATGTAGTCCGTGCCGAGCCGTTGCAGGCTGTTGTTGAGCGCGTTCGTGATGTACTCGCGCGAGCCGCTGCCGGGGGAGTTGATCCCGGTCGCGGTCATCTGCGTGGGCATGCCGAACTTGGTGGCGACGATGACGTCGCTGCGGCGGTCACCGAGGACCTTGCCCAGGATCTCCTCGGAGGGGCCGTGCTCGCCGGCGTACATCTCGGCGGTATCGAAGAAGTTCACGCCGAGGTCAATGGCTTTGTCGACGACGGCCTGGGCGCCATCGACGCCGATGCGCATGCCGAAGTTGTTGCAGCCGAGGCCCACGACGGAGACCTGCAGGTCCGAGCTGCCAATGTTGCGGTATTCCATAAGGGGGTGCGCCTCCTGTTCGGTTCGTTCGCGTGGGGCAGTGTAGGGCAACAGGGCGCGTCGCGCCGGTGGGTCAGGCTGGGTCGAATTCGATGTCGAGCGAGGTAACCGAACGCATGCCCGCGTTCCCGCCCATGACCGGATTGCGGCCGGGCTTGATGCGCACGTCGTCGATGGCTTCGAGGATCATGCGGGTGCCCACAACCGCTTCGGTGCGGGCGAGCTGGTAGCCCACGCAGAAGTGCTTCCCAAGGCCGAAGCCGATGTGGCTGGACCTGCCCGCCTCGTGGTAGCCGACACGCATCTCCCTGCCGATGTAGAGGTCCTCGCGGAGGATGTCGAATGTCTCCGGGTTCGAGAAGACGCGCTCGTCGTGGTTGGCGCCATGTATCGAGAGGCTCACGACAGCCCCCGCGGGGATTGTCACGCCGCGCATCTCCCAGTCCTGCAGGACGAGGCGGACCTCGCCGCCAACCGGGGCTTCGCAGCGCATGGTCTCAGTGAAGGCCTGGTCGATGAGGGAATGGTCCTGCCGGACAGCCTCGAACTGCTCGGGGTGGTTGAGGAGGAGCCACCAGAGGTTCGCGATTGCCCGGTCGGTGGTCTCGCCGCCGGCGGTCAGGAGGAGGCTCACGAACGACTTGATGTCGTGGACGGTGAGCTTCTCGCCTTCGACCTCAGCCATGCAGAGCTTCGAGATCAGGTCGTCGCCGGGATTGCGGAGGCGCTCCTGGACGTACGGGTCGAGGTAGTCGTGGAACTCGGTATTCGCCTCGATGCCCTTCTTGCGCAGGACGGGGTCCGGCGAGAGGCCGGCGAGGAAGGTGGGGTACCAGTAGTGGAAGCGGTCGTGGTCGGACTGGGGCAGGGCGAGCATGTCGACGATCACGTTCACGGGGAGGCGCGTGCTGAACGTGTCGACGAGGTCGGTTTCGCGGCCTTCGATGAAGCCCTCAATGAGGTCGCGGGCGGCCTTCTCGGTGAAGCCCACGATGAGGTCGCGCACGTTGCGTTCGATGACAGGCATGAAGGCGTCGAGCTTCCGGCCGACGAACTCGGGAGCGATGATGGCGCGCTTCTGGGAGTGCTCGTCGCCGTCCATGGCGGTGAGGGAGGGGCCAAAGACGGCGCTGTGGGACTGCTCGAAGATGGTGCTGGAGAGGCTGTCGTGGTCGAGGAAGCCGGCAACGACGTCCTCGTAGCGAGTGACGAACCAGGTGCCGTCGCGGGGGTGTTGCCAGACAGGGTGGTCGTGGCGCAGGCGCTTAAGGACGGGGTAGGGGTTGAGGTGGAAGGCCTCGCCTTCGAGGAGGGCGGGATCGAAGGTGTCGGTGGTCATGGCGGGGGTCAGGATACAGGGTGGGGCTACGAAAGCTTGGCCGGGTGAACAAGCCTCACGCACTCGGCCAGCAAGTCTCCCACGAAGTCAGCCTCCGGGGAGTCCTTGGGCGGCAATCCTTGAACCTCGCTGTGAGACGGGTCAGCCTCCAGTCCCTTTTCTTGGTCTCGCCCTAGCGGCATGTTGACAACTCGCAGGACACTCAAGTGAGGGCGAAGGTTGCGCCTTACGGCACCAACATTTGCTTCCGCATACCTTCCTCCCACCCTCAACTCAACGCGAGCTAGCCGACGAACCTCGGCGAGTTGGGCAACCTTGCCAAGGGTGGCAAAGCACTCGAGCCAGTTCACAGAGAAACCTTCTTCACCTTCTCGCAAGTGAAACGCAGATCCATCCACCTTGCCAGCCCGCACTAGCCGAGGGGACGCATACCGGACGATGTGGTGGTCGTCAGGTAGTTCTTCGCCTTTCACGCCCCCAGGACGCTCTCTAGATCAAAGGCTCGGACTTGCGCCTTCACCCCTTCGAGAGTGTCTACGCCCGCGACCCTAGACATCCCTGACGCCCCAGCCCGACGGCTAAAGATCACGTATACAACCGTTTCGTCACCTCGGAACTGAAGACCCACGTGACTCCCACCCCTTCCTTCCCACACTGCACGAAGATTCCCATTATCCATCAGCACCACTTGAGCACCCTTCACCCGTTTACCCCACCCAACAAACGCCCAAAAGTCCCTCT
Source organism: Tepidiformaceae bacterium (assembly GCA_965262975.1). Lineage (GTDB taxonomy): Bacteria > Chloroflexota > Dehalococcoidia > Tepidiformales > Tepidiformaceae > UBA2991. The sequence continues at coordinate 1,107,506 of OZ253575.1, forward strand.
CAGATGCCCCGTTGATAGCAATCCCGTCTGTGGCGGCTTCTTCTCGCAACACCTCAATGCGCGCCGCATATTCCGGGGCACTCGCAGCCGCTGACTCAGGCCCCCTCAAGAGCCTCTCCACACTTTCTAGTACTTCGTTAGTGTCCCAATCCCCTCTAGAGTCCGGAAACCGCTTACTTCGCCAAGATCCTGCTGTGAAATCGGTGCTAGCATTGGGCTGAGGCCGGTAGCGAACCTTCCGGCCATATGTCCCCCCACCTCGCACAACACGCAGAACATCGTTCGAGCCCTTACCGAGGCCAAAGTGCCTGTTATCAACAAGTAACGAATTCGCATTCCCAGTCATTCCTGTACTTCATCCTCTCCCCAGTACGCTTCTCGGATGTGAGGTGCAGTCATTACCAAGAAGCACTCTTGAATCTGCCGAAAGGTCCTGTCGATCCACTTGTCTGCATCCGACTTCAGCGACTGGCCTAGATTCCCTGTCGCCTTGAATTCGAACCTCAGAGCCTTTTGGTCAAGACTCTCACCTGTCAGGCCCGAACTGACTTCGACCTCTAGCATCGTCTCCTCGTCCAGGTCAAACACGTAATGACAGTTCATGCCTTCAAGGCTGTGTTCACCGACATCGATTGCGGCGAAGGAAGGAATAATGTTACCAGTATCTTCTGGCCCGCTCCAGAACTCACACATTTCCACAGCATTCACATAGGTTATTTCACAAAGACTTATAAATGGCCCGGCTATGGCGAGCTCCCTTCTCACAAACTCGTCGAAGAGAACATAGTATTTGTCGAATAGGGGCTTAACCGTGTCTTTGAAGCCTCCGTAGGACTCAGAGTCCACCTTTATCCAATTGAAAACAAAGGCATCTTTCTGTATTTGAATGAGGCTCTCACCGCTTTCCGAAAAGAACATGAACCTTGGCATAGGGAAGAACTCATCCTCTGCGTTAGGCAGAGCATTTTCTGGGCGCCCCGGGGTATACGGGCCCCTCTGCCGGGCAGTAGGAAAGTCCGGACGAATGCCGTCCCAAAACAACCCAGCATGCTCACTGCGGAAACCAGGCAGCGGTTGGTCGAAGTAAACGGCTATCACCACTTCGCGGACGGGAGGGTTGCTCAAGACTAGGGACACTGGCTCGCCACCTCAGTTCCTAGGACCGGAGCAGGCTAGCTCCAGAGCGACGACCGGTCCAGCCCCCGACTGCCCCCTAGCGCGGACCGTCATTGAACCCCCTCCCAAAGGATCTTACCGCTTCTCCAGCCCTCCTTCACCACCCCGGCCCCATCCCGGCGGCGTAGGATTGCGCTTACGAATAGCCCTCGGGGGCTGTGGAGGTTCTGCGATGCGAAGTGAAGTGCATGCCATCAGTGGCGCGACCTATGACGACCTGGGCGAGGGCCGGGTGCGCGTCCAGAAGGGCGAGAGCTACGGCATCTTCGACTGGGAGGGGCGCTGGGAGGAGGGCAACATCACGCGCGCCGACCCGCACCTGCTCAACTACGTGGGCGGTCCCGACCTGCCCCCGGGCGTCGACGAGATGGCGGCGCAGCTTGATGCGGCGCGGGCGCAGGAGCAGGAACCACAGAAGCAGGAGCTGAGCGCCGGCGACCTGGCGGAGGACGCCTACACGGGCTCGGTGCGCGACCCGCGCTACGGGATGCGCAACATGATCTTCGCGCAGGGCGAGACGACCGTCGCGAAGTACGTGGGCGACCCCGGTCGCGAGACGGAGAAGGGCTGGCGCTCGAAGGGCATCTCCTTCCACGAGGTGCTCGCGGGCGATACCTACCCCGAGCGCGTCCCGCCGGAGCTGTGGGAGGACTCGCCCATGCCGGGCGGGGTCACGCGCGTGCCCACGGAGCGCTTCACGAGCCAGAAGTGGCACGACCTTGAGGTCGAGAGGCTCTGGAAGAAGGTGTGGCAGTACGCCGCCCACGTCGACGACATCCCGGAGATCGGCGACTACCTCGTCTACGACATCGCCCACCTCTCCTACATCGTCGTGCGCACGGGCGTGGACGAGTTCAAGGCCTACAACAACGCCTGTCTGCACCGAGGCCGCCAGCTGCGCGAGTTCGACGGCAAGCAGGCGACCGAGTTCCGTTGCCCCTTCCACGGCTGGTGCTGGGAGGTCGACGGCTCCCTGCGCGAGATCCCGTCGGAGTGGGACTTCCCCGAGGTGCGCGAGGACGCCAGTCACCTGCGCGAGGCGAAGACGGCGACCTGGGGCGGCTTCGTGTTCATCAACCCGGACCCCGACTGCGAGCCCTTCGAGGACTTCATCGGGTCGCTGCCGCAACACTACGAGAAGTACGAGTACGAGACGCGCTACAAGCAGATGCACGTGGCGAAGGTGATCGCAGCCAACTGGAAGATCACGCAGGAGGCCTTTATGGAGGGCTACCACGTGATGGCCACGCACCCGCAGGCGATGGCCTTCGGCGGCGACGGCGCGAACATGCAGTACGACGTGTTCGGCAACTGGTCCCGCGCGATCACCGTGGGGGGCAACACGAGTCCGCAGCGCGGCATCTACCCCGACCCGCAGCAGATCTTCGAGATGCGCAAGGGCGGCGCCGAACTCGCCCGCGACGGTCTGCGCCAGGCCATGGGCGACAAGGCCGACACCTTCTGCGACGCAGAGGTGATCGACGGCTACTTCAGCAATCTCTTCCCCAACTTCCACCCGTGGGGCTGCTTCAGCCGCATCGTCTACCGCTTCCGCCCGTACGGGGATGACCCCGACCGCAGCATCATGGAGATCCTCTACCTGGTGCCGTGGCCCGAGGGCGAGGAGAAGCCGCCCGCGGCGAAGATGCACTGGCTCAACGAGGACGAGGACTTCACCCTCGCGCCGGAGATGGGCGGGCTCGCGCGCGTCCTGAACCAGGACTGCTACAACCTGCCCAAGATCCAGAAGGGCCTGAAGACGAAGGCCGACCCCTACGTCTACTTCTCCGCCTACGCGGAGGGCAAGATCCGGCACTTCCACGAGCTCTACAACGTGTGGGTGGGGGGCGAGTAGGGCGTGACCCAGGCACTGGCGGACTACGGCTTCCTGAAGCTGAACGAGGAGATACTCGCCAACCCCTACCCGTTCTACCGGGCGCTGCGTGAGCAGGCGCCCATCTACCGGGAACCCGACTTCGACGTATTCCTGGTGAGCCGCTACGAGGACATCCTCGAGGTGAACGCGCAGCCGGAGATGTTCTCCAGCATCCTCGTGGCGACCGCGCCCTACATGGACCCGCCGGCGCCCCTCGACGAGCTGGCGGAGTGGCGGGAATCACAACCGTTCAGCGACAAGATCCTCTCGAATGATCCGCCCGACCACACGCGGCACAAGCGGCTCATCAACCGCTTCTTCACGCCCCGCCACGTGGCGGCGCTGGAACCGCGGGTGCGGGAGATCACGAACGAGATCATCGACACGTTCATCGACCGGGGGGAGGTCGAGTTCGTGACGGAGTTCGCGCACATGCTGCCGCGGCTGGTGGTGGGGGAGCTGATCGGGGTGCCCGCGGAGGACGCGGACTACTTCAAGCAGCACTTCATGGACCGGCTCGCCGCAATGGCCCGGGCAGCGGAGGATCCACCGGTGCCTACCAGCAGCAGGAGGAAGAGCGCGAGGGGATCACGGAGAACGAATTCCTGACCGACTACTTCATGGAGGCGATGGCGCAGCGCCGAAAGCAGCCGCAGGGCGACATCATGAGCGACCTCGCCAACGCGACCTTCGCCGACAGCGACGAGCCCGTACGGCTGGAGTCGCTGGTGAGCATGATCACGCTGCTCTACGCGGCGGGGGGCGACGCAAACACGCCGGAGCTGATGACGAACTCGATGCTGGTGCTGCTGCGCCAGCCGGACGTGATGCAGGCGCTGCGCGACGACCCGTCGCTGGCCGGGGGGTTCATCGAGGAAGTGCTGCGGTACGACACGCCCGTGCCGGGCGTCTTCCGCATCGCGCTGCAGGACACGAGCGTCGGCGGCGTGCCTGTGAAGCGTGGCGAGAAGCTGATGGTCATCTACGGGTCGGGGAACCACGACCCCGAGCAGTTCGAGGACAGCGAGATCTTCGACCTTGGGCGCGAGCAGACCTGCCCCCACCTCGGGTTCGGTCACGGCGTGCACTACTGCCCCGGGGCGGGGCTGGCGCGGCAGGAGGGGCGTGTGGCCGTGCAGGAGCTGCTGCGGCGCATGGGCGACATCGGCATGCTGGAGGGCGAACCGCCCTACGTGCCCAGCGTCATCCAGCGCATCCCGATCCGGCTGAAGCTCGGCTTCACGAAGCTCGCCTGAAGACTGGAACCCTCGCGGTCTCCCCTTATGTCACCAGGATGGGGTGTGGGACTGGCTGGTTGAAGAGGTAGCCCTTCTCGTTGAAAGGGATGGTGTCGGGTTGGGTGGCGCCGGAGGCGTCCGTGGCGCGGGTCATGATGGTGTGCTCGCCGGGGCGGGCGTTCCAGACGAATTCAAAGCGGGCCCAGGAGTACTGGACCTGCGGTTCCCACAGGCTGGCGTCGTTCCACGTGTTCCCGAAGTCGTCGCTCCACTCGACGCGCGTGATGGAGCCGTCCGGGGAGTGTGCATACCCGTACAGGCGCTGCGAGCCCGCTTCCACCTCGGCGCGCCAGGGGAAGGCGAGCGCGCTCTTGACGGTCTGCGTCGTGACCGGCTGTCCCAACGCTGCGCCTTCGGGCGGGTAGGCATCACCGATGAGGACGTAGGAGGTCGTGTTGTTGCGGGTCCAGAGCTGCTCGGAAGAGACGACGATGCGTCCGAGCCACTTGATGCTGGAGGCGCCGACCCAGCCGGGGATGAGTGCGCGCAGAGGGTAGCCATGGTCGCGGGGCAGGGGCTCGCCGTTGAGAGCGTAGGCGAGCAGTGTGTCGGGGTACATCGCCTTCTCGACAGGGAGGACGCGGCGGAAGCCCTCCTCGGCCGACTCGGTGTCCATGCCGACCAGCAGTACGCTGACGGCGTCCGCACGAATCCCGGCCAGCTCCAACACATCCCGGAGGGCGACGCCGATCCACTCGCCGTTGCCGACGCCGCCAGTGCCCCACTGGGTGCCCTCCGCCGCCCTTCCCTGCACGAGGTCGAACAGAGCGCGGTGATTGCCCGCGCACTCAAGGTAGGAGATAAGGGTGCGGCTGGGTAGCCGCCGAATGGCGTCGTACGAGAGCTCCAGCGGATCGGCGACGGCGTCGCCTTCCACGGAGAGGCGCCAATCATCGGCGTTCAAGTCGACGCTGACGGAGTTGTTGCGGACGAAGAAGAGGCTTGCAGGGGTAATCAGTCCGGTCATGTTCTCGAGTCGCGCCTCAAGGCTCTTGCCGTCGGAGTGTGCGACGAAGGGCCCGGTATCCTTGAACCAGCCAGGAAGGTCGGTGGAGGACTCGCGGGAGCCATCTGGCGGGGTGGCATCACCGCCGGATGAGTCGGCGCCACAGGCCGCGAGAACCGCGGTCGCGCCACCAGCCACGAGCAGTTGGAGGAAGCGGCGGCGACCCATGCCGCGTCGGTCCGCGAGAGTCCAGAGGCGGTGTGTGTCCGGTGCTCCTGCCACCTATGGCTGCTCGCGGCGCTCCGCGATGTCCACGGACGGAAGTTCTGGTGGAGTCCGCCCGCGCGAGGGTGGAGTCCGGGCTGCGCCGCCCGATCGTGCACGCAGGATGTAGCCCTCAGCGCGCTCCTCGAGTTCCATCTCGTCGCCAGGCCGGAGCCCAAGCTTCTCGAGCACCCCCTCCGGGAAGCTGGCCTCTCCTTCGGAAGTTATCGTGATCTTCACAGGGTGTCCCTCCCCAGCATGGTATCTGCAACAACGGGCCGGTCCAGTGATGCGAGCGGTTGTCGAGCGCCAACCGTCTAGATCATGAACAGGCGCTCGAACTCCTCGTCGGGCATGGCTTCGGGGACGGGGTGGCCGGGACCGAAGACCACGCCTTCCCTGCCGCCCGTTGCGACCGACATCCGGCCAAGGTTGACGAGCCTGCGGACGGCGCGATCAACAGCCCGCGGGTCATGCAGGACCGGGAGCCCGAGTCGCGTCTCGAACACGGAGCGGGCGCTGGCGACAGTGCCACCGAATAACTCACGCTCCGTTGCCTGGAGCTCCGCGAAGGCGACATCGAAGCTCTGTTGGGGGAAGCGTTCGTACAAGAGCGGCAGGAGATGCATCGAGAGCGTGTCCGTTGGACGGGAGAGGCTCAGCGCCTCCTGGTGCGAGCGTCCCCACGGGAGAGGCGCCTCCCACCAGACCCAGCGGCCGTAGAGTTCACGCAGCCGCTCGCCGAGGGGCGTGCGCACGGTCCAACGCTCCAGGGCAGCCTCGGCCACGGCTGGTTCGGACGCCGCCGCGCTGCGGCAGAGATCGTGCACTTCGCGCGCCAGGGGAGAGCGTGGATCGCTGAGGTCACAGGCGGGGTCACGCGGTTCGACCAGGAGGAACGTATTGGGATGGGCCGTGCCCCAGTCGACGACGAGGCGGCGTTCGTCCTCGGGCAACTGTCGAAGGGAGAGAAGCAGCGTGAGCTGCCCGTCGTCGAGGCTGCGCCGGACTTGCAGAAAGCGCCGCCATGAGTTCGACCCATCAAGGTAGACGGGGCTGAGCGGCAGCCTCAAGGGGCGCTCGGCCCGGGGCACGTCGTAGACGACACCACGAGCGGCGCCGGCGAGGTCTTCCAACCCCCGCAACATGATGCGCGCTTCGGTGGAGGCAGGATCGCGTCCGTCGGGGCCACTCCCCCGACCGGCTCGATGCCTGCGCTTCCACAGTCCCCGGATCGCCACGGACACAGCCTATCGCATCGTTCAACCGGTGCGAGAAAGCCCGGGCGCTCCCTCGCGGAAGCGAGGGCCAACAGGAGCCCGCGGAGGGTCCAGTGGGGCGCTCAGGGTCTTCGATCCAGTGGCCACATGCCGGGTGGCCGCGAAGCGCCCGCCACCCGGCCTCAGCGGCTCACACCGCTTTTGAACCCCTTTACCGCCAACTTGATTCGACGTGGGGGGCGCGGTAGCGTCGATGGGCTCGATGCACGTGGAGACGCCGTAGGCGATAGGTGCCCGGGAGAAGGCGGAGGAGGCAGTCAGACGATGGCGGAACAGGGCGGCGCCAGCGGTGGAGGCGGTCTCAGACAGCTCGCGCTGCATGAGCGCCACCAGGCGCTGGGCGCCCGCTTCGCCCCCTTCGCGGGCTGGCAGATGCCGCTCCAGTACCGGGGCATCGTCAGCGAGCACGAGGCCGTGCGCGAGCGTGTCGGCGTCTTCGATGTCTCGCACCTCGCACGGGCGTGGGTGCGGGGGCCGCAGGCAGCCCAACTGCTGCGCTCGGTGACGACCTTCGACGTGACCACGCTGCCAGTGGGCGAAGCCCACTACTCCCTCTACTGCAACGAGGCGGGGGGCATCGAGGATGACGTCTTCATCTATCACCTGCCCGGCGAGCGCTGGCTGGTTATCCACAACGCCGCCAACGCCGACGAGGACTTCGAGCGCCTGCGCGCCGTCGCGGGCGGCGACGCCTCCGAGGTCACGCCCGAGACGGTGATGCTGGCGGTACAGGGGCCGGACGCGGTCGCGCTGCTGAGCAGCGTCCTTGGCGACGGCTTCGCAGCGCTCGAGCCTCGCGACTGTGCGGAGTTGGACTGGCGCGATACGCCCGTACTTGTGGCTCGTACGGGCTACACGGGCGAGGACGGCGGCGAGTGCATCATCAATGCCGAGCACGCCGAACAACTGTGGGAGGCCTTCATCGCGGGGGGCGCGACGCCGTCCGGCCTGGGCGCTCGCGACACGCTACGGCTGGAGGCGGCGCTCCCTCTCCACGGCAACGACATCGACGGCGGCACCCATCCCTACGAGGCCGGCCTCGGCTTCGCCGTGAGCCTCGACGACAAAGCGCCCTTCACGGGACGCGAGGCCCTCGCTGAGGCGAAGGCACGGCCGCGCACGCGGCGGCTCGCCCACGTGGTGGCACGCGAGCGCGGCGTGCTGCGGGCCGGCTACGCGGTGCACGAGCCGGACGGCGGGGAGTTCGTTGCGCGGCTTACGAGCGGGGCGTTCAGCCCGAGCTTGCGCCTCGGCATCGGCATGGCCTACCTTCCCGTGCAGTCTGCGAAACCCGGCGTCCAGCTTGAGGTCGATGTGCGTGGCCGCGCGCTCCCGGTTGAGGTGGTGCGCCGGCCGTTCTACCGGAAACCGAAGGAGTCATGACCATGGACCACGAGACTCCCGACAACCTGCTCTACACGCCCAACCACGAGTGGCTGCGCCGCGGGGAAGACCATCCCGACGAGGCGGAGATCGGCATCACGGCCTTCGCCCAGGACCAGCTCGGTGACGTGGTCTACCTCGATCTGCCCGCCGAGGGGGACGAGGTGACAGCGGGGGAGCGCTGCGGGGAGATCGAGTCAGCGAAAACCGTCTCCGACCTCAATTCGCCGGTCAGTGGCGAGGTGGTCGCCGCCAACGGCGAGATCGAGGAGCACCCGGAACTGGTCAACGAATCGCCATACGAAAGCGGCTGGCTCATTCGCGTGCGCCTCGGGGACGAGGGCGAACTCGATGGCCTGCTCGACGCCGCTGCGTACAACGCGCAGCTTCCGGAGAGCTAGCCTTGACGCCGTCGTCGCTCGACGGGTCGCCTCACCCGTACATTCCGGCCACGGAGGCCGACCGCGCGCGAATGTTGGAGCGTGTCGGCGTCGCCGACCTGGAGGCGCTGTTCGCGGATCTGCCAGCGGCCCTGCGCGACCCGGCCATCGACTTGCCGCCCGCACTGACCGAGCCCGAGCTGATCGCGCTGCTGGAGGAGCGCGCCGCCGAAAACGGCGCTCCCTCGCGGCCGAACTTCCTCGGGGCAGGCGCCTACCAGCACTCCATCCCGGCCGTTACCGCTCACCTGACCGGGCGTTCCGAGTTCGTCACCGCCTATACGCCCTACCAGCCGGAGATCAGCCAGGGAACGCTGCAATCCGCCTTCGAGTACCAGTCGGTGGTGTGCGAACTGACCGGGATGGACGTGTCCAACACGGGCCTCTACGACGTGGCCAGCGCTACCGCCGAGGCCTGCCTCCTGGCCGTTCGCGCGACGAGGCGCAAGGCGGTCGCCCTGCTCGAACCGATTCACCCTGGAACGACCGAGGTGGTGCGCACCTATGCCCGCGGCGCCGGCCTGCGCATCGACATCGTCTCGGCAGCCGATGAGGTCGGCGAGGAGCACGCCTGCCTCGTGGCCCAGCAGCCGGACTTCCTCGGCACGATCGTGGACCTTGAGCCGATCGCCGAGCGGGCGCATGCCGACGGTGTGCTCCTGGTGACAGTCGCCGACCCGTTCACGCTGGGACTGCTGCGCGCACCGGGCGAGGCAGGCGCCGACATCGTGACCGGCGAGGGGCGCGATCTGGCAGGAGCGCCGGCCTTCGGTGGACCGTCGCTCGGGCTGTTCGCCGCCCGCAGGCCCTTCATGCGGCAGATGCCCGGCCGCATCGTCGGACGCACGAAAGAGCTGCACGAGCAGCCGAACGGCGCGGGCGAACCACGCACCGGCTACGTCCTCACCCTGCAGGCGCGGGAACAGTTCATCCGGCGCGAGCGCGCGACCTCGAACGTCTCGACGGCACAGTCGCTGATCGCGCTCGCCTTCACGATCACGATGCAAGCGCTCGGTCCGCGGGGCCTGCGCGAGGCGGCCGAGCTGTGCTACCAGCGCGCGCACTCTGCCGCCGCGCGTATCGAGGCGCTTCCGCGCTACGAGACGCCCGCGCGCGGACCGTGGTTCCAGGAATTCCTCGTGCGCGGCCCCGTCCCGGCTGCGGAGCTCGCCGCTGAGCTTGCGGCGCGGGGCATTCGCCCCGGCCTGGATGTCTCGGCTCGGCCGGAGGCGGAGGCACGCGAGGCCCTGCTCTTCGCCGTGACGGAGGCCACATCTGATGCACACGTTGACGCACTGGTCGAAGCGCTGGCGGAAATCGGGGGCGCGGCGTGAGAGCGCCGGGACCGGCCGGCGAGGACTTTGGCGCGCGCCTCAGCTTCGACCGGGGCGAGCCTGGACGCCGGGCTGTCGACGTGCCGCGGTGGAGGGGGGAAGAGACGCCGCTGCCGGACGCTCACCTGCTGCGCGAGTCGGTTCGGTTACCGGAGATTAGCCAGGGCGAGCTCATCCGCTACTACACGACGCTCTCCACGCGAAATTATGGGATCGACTCGGGCACCTACCCGCTCGGCTCCTGCACCATGAAGTACAACCCGAAGGTCAACGACCTCGTGGCGTCGCTGCCGGGATTCGCAGACGCTCATCCGCAGGCTCCGGCGGAAGAGAACCAGGGCACGCTCCGGACGCTGCTGGAGTTGCGCCACGGACTGGCCGAGATCACCGGCCTGCCGGCGGTCAGCCTCGCGCCCGCGGCCGGCGCACAGGGCGAACTGGCCGGCGTGCTGATGGTGACACGCGCACTCGAGGATCGCGGTGAGCTCGAACGGCGCCGCCGCATCCTCGTGCCAGACTCGGCGCACGGCACGAACCCGGCGACGGCCGCGATGGCCGGGTTTGCGGTCACGCAGATCCCGACCGCAGCCGACGGCTCGCTCGACCGCGCCACCATCGAGCGTGAGCTGGACGAGACGGTGGCGGCAGTCATGGTCACCGTGCCCAATACCCTGGGGCTGTGGGAGCGCGGCATCGAAGAGGTGGCGGATCTGGTCCACGAGGCGGGCGCCTACCTGTACGGAGACGGCGCCAACCTGAACGCGATCGTGGGGCGCGTGCGCTACGGCGATCTTGGGTTCGATGTCGTGCATCTGAACCTGCACAAGAGCTTCAGCACCCCGCACGGCGGCGGGGGGCCGGGGGCGGGGCCGGTGTGCTGCAGCGAGGAGCTGGCGCCCTATCTCCCGACGCCGGTGCTCGAAGAGTGCGCCGACGGTGTCGTGCGGCTGGGGACGCCCGGGCGCAGCATCGGACGGCTGCAGCAGTTCCACGGGAACGTCGGCGTGCTCATCCGCGCCTACGCCTACCTGCGCGCGCTCGGCCTTGATGGGCTGCGCGCCGTCTCCGGGCAGGCCGTGCTCAACGCCAACTACCTGCGTGCACTGCTGCACGGCTACTACGACCTGCCCTACGACCGGCCCGTGCTGCACGAGGTGGTCTTCTCAGGCTCACGCCAGCGCCGCGAGCACGGCGTGCGCACGTACGACATCGCCAAGCGGCTGATCGACCACGGTTTCCACCCGCCGACGGTCTACTTCCCGCTGATCGTCGAAGAGGCGCTGATGATCGAGCCGACGGAGACGGAACCGCCCGAGGCGATCGAGGCGTTCGCCGAAGCGATGATCGCGATCGCGGAGGAAGCGGCGCGCGATCCCGACAAGCTCCACGGCGCACCCTGGAGCGCTCCCATCGGACGCCTCGACGAGGCGATGGCCGCGCGCCGGCCGGTGCTGCACTGGCGGGACAGCCTCGCGGACGGCCAGTAGCACCAGTCGAGCGACGGGACTCGCTAGGGGCGGGTCATGTCTTCAGGTCTGACCCACTCGGCGAACTGCTCCTCGGTGAGCAAGCCCAGTTCGAGGCCCGCCGCGAGCAGGGTGGTGTTGTCGGCGTGCGCCTTCTTCGCAATGGCGGCCGCGTTGTCGTAACCGATATGGGGATTGAGCGCCGTGACAAGCATCAGGGACGAGCGCATCAGTTCGTCAATTCGCTGCAGGTTAGGTTCCGCCCCGACGATGCAGTTGTCGGTGAAGGAGACCGCGGCGTCGCCAAGCAGCTTGAGGCTCTGGAGGTTGTTGAACGCGATCACCGGCTTGAAGACATTGAGATCGAAGTGACCGGTGGCGCCGCCGATGGAGACCGAGACGGCGTTGCCCATCACCTGGGCGCAGACCATGGTCAGGGCTTCGGACTGGGTTGGGTTGACCTTCCCGGGCATGATCGACGAGCCCGGCTCGTTGGCCGGAAGCTGGAGCTCACCGAGCCCCGCGCGGGGCCCGGAGCCAAGCATCCGCACATCGTTGGCGATCTTCATGAGGGAGACGGCGATGGTGTTTAGCACCCCGGCCAGCTCGACCTGGGCATCGTGCGCGGCCAGAGCCTCGAACTTGTTGGGCGCGCTGACGAAGGGGAGACCCGTGACCCCGGCGATCTCTGCCGCGACCTGTTCCGCGTACTGGGGGTGGGAGTTGATGCCCGTCCCCACGGCGGTGCCGCCGAGGGCCAGTTCGTAGAGTCGCGGGAGTGTCCGCTCGGCGCGCTGGATTCCATAGGCGACCTGCTGCACGTAGCCGCTGAACTCCTGCCCAAGGGTGAGCGGCACGGCGTCCATGAAGTGCGTGCGGCCGATCTTGACGATGCTGGCCCAGGCTTCGACCTTGGCGGATAACGCACCATGGAGGTGTCGCAGGGACGGGAGCAGGTGGTGCACGGTCTGTTCGGCGGTGGCGATGGCCATGGCGCTGGGGAAGACATCGTTCGAGGACTGGGACATGTTGACGTGGTCGTTGGGGTGGACGGGGGACTTGGAGCCGATCTCGCCGCCGAGCAACTCGATGGCCCGGTTGGAGATGACCTCGTTGGCGTTCATGTTGGATTGCGTGCCGGAGCCGGTCTGCCAGACCACAAGCGGGAAGTGGTCGTCGAGTTCGCCATCGATTACCTGCTGACTTGCGGCATGGATAGCGTCAGCGAGTGGGGTATCGAGCTTCCCAAGCTTGTTGTTCGCCGTCGCGGAGGCGTGCTTGACGACGCCCAGGGCGCGAAGGATAGAGCGGGGCATGCGCTCTCCGCCGATCTTGAAGTTCTGCAGCGAGCGCTGGGTCTGGGCGCCCCAATAGCGATCTGCCGGAACCTCAACGGTTCCCATCGTGTCGGACTCTGTACGGAAATCGGTCATTCTTCAATCCCCAACGCGACCTGGCCGCATCGGGTGTCTCCACCGAGGCAGCGCCTCCGAGATTGTGGCACCGAACCGAGGTAGTCGCTCGACGAAGACAGATAGCCGAATGGGTACGGTCTGGTGGAGCTGCGTTGACTGGAGGCAGTACGACCTTCGAGGTGTTGTTCACCCTGTGGTCGTGGGCTCGATCACGACGCGGTCGCCGCTCTCGACGTCAACGCACACGCTGTGACCGTTGAGCAACCGCATGCCCACAAGGGGGGTCGCGTCAGCTCTCTGGCGGCAGCTCGTCAAGCAAGCCGTTTCGTACAGCCCAGACCACGATCTCCTGCTTCGTCCTCAAGCCCAGCTTGTCTTGAATGCGGTAGATAGTGTTCCGGATGGTCACCGGGCTGTTCCCTCGGAGTTCGGCAATCTGGGCGTATGACTTGCCGGTGGAGAACAACGTGAGGATGTGCCGCTCCCCGGTGGTGAGCGGCCCCGAACCAGGCGGCGTCGCAGGTGGAACCTCACCGCGGATGTTGCCGAAGACCCGGCGCACGGTGTCCGCCGGCAATTGCAGCCGGCCTGCGGCAACCTCGCGGAGCGCGTCGAGCAGATCCTCCTTCCCGGAGTATTTCGGTAGGTACCCCGTCGCGCCGGCAGCCACAGCCTGGATCACAGCGTCCTCTTCCGTCGACACCGTCAGCATCAGTATTCGGGTGTCGGGAAGCAGGTCCATGATCTCCCGGCAGGCCTCGACGCCGTCCTTTTCCGGCATGAGCACGTCCATGATGATCACATCCGGCGCCAGGCTCTCGGCTGCTCGCACGGCCTCGACGCCGTCCCCAGCCTGCCCCACGACGTCGAACTCGCCTGAATGCTCCAGCGCCGCCTGGAGACCATCCCTGACGATGGGATGGTCGTCGACCAGCATCACCCTGATTCTGTCGGTCGAAGACATGCTCTGGTTCTCCTTACCCCGTGTTCCGGTTTGGGACGACGCAGGTCAGGGTCGTACCCTTCTCCTGGCGGCCGCTCTCCACGATGAACTCACCACCCATGGCTTCCGCATCGGCCTGCATGCTGCGGAACCCGTGCCCGCGCTCTTCGTAGCCTTCGGGGAGGCCGACGCCATCATCCGAGATGGATAACTCGATACGCTCGCGCTGCAGTGCCCGTTCCCGCTCCACCGCGTCCCGCCGTATTGCGCGCTCGAACCCGCTGATCATGGCGATGGATGCGACGATGGCATACAAAGTGACAATCCTCCAGATGAGGGGCTTCTCATCGCTGGCATCGGAAGTCCAGGCCGGGGTCCACAGTGGGCCGTTCCCCTCCACCGAGACGGCAAGGCGAGAGAGAAACCCTCAAATGCCAAGTATGATCTGCTGGCACATTCCGAACGTACTGCGTTGAACCGGCGAATACGAGGTCCGATCGCACTTCTTTTCTGAGGCATAACGGTATTTATCGACCGATCGATTTGGCCGTGTGGCGCTGCTTCAGGCGCGCGAATGCTAGGCGTCTTGCTGCGCCAGCGGCAGGCCGTCCCTGTCGACGACAGCGGGCAGCCAGCGGTAGGAGAGCTTTGCCCGTTCGCGGGACATGACCACGAAGAGCGGTCCCGGTCCGTGGGAGAGGCGCAGGCGTTCGAGGTCGGTGATGGAGGCGACGATAACCGCACGGGTCGAATCCGCCGCCCAGGAGGCCCTCCTGCCCCTGCCGAACGTTCAACCGCGGAACGAGGAGAGCCCTTTGAGACCCGCACACCGGGAGTCGCACCGGGCATCGCTGCGGCCACTCGATAGATCCTGATTCCATCCCAGGTGTTGTCTCGTTCCCGCCCGCTTCCCGTTCTGGGGTTAGGGTCCTTGCGTCCACGTGACGGGTTCGGTGACGGCGACCCAGTAGGTGGCGGCGGTGGAGAAGATCGTGAGGGTGTTGAGGCCGGGCACATCTCCGAGGCCGGAGAAGTACGACAGCCCGGTTCCCGTGGTCTCATCCCAGACGTAGACGGCGACGACCGCGTCCGGAAGGCCGGCCTCGGCGATGGCGACGCCGTCGACGCCGGGCCACTCGGTCGCAGTCCACACGGGGGTGAGGGCGAGCTCGACGGGAGGCAGGGCCAGGGTCACCCGGTAGACCTTCGTGCGGGTGCCATCGGCCGAGGTCACCGTCACCGTGATCTCGCCGGTCCCCGCGAGGGACACCTGGTGGCCGTTCGCCTCGTTGCCGTCGGCGTCGGGCGGGTCGGTGACCACCGTCGTGCGACGCTGCAGGGCGGAGGCCTCGACCGTGGTCTCCGTGACACCCTCGGCGGGTGTCCCCTCGTACTCCGTCGTGCCCGCGTCGAACTCGCCGATCTCGACGCCACTCAGGCTGAGCGAGGCGTGCGTCGAGAGCGTCGGGCATGTTGTAGGTGTAGACGCGGTCGTCGCTCTCATCGGCGACGTACATGAAGTCGCCGTCGGACCAGATGCCGTGCGGGTCGCCGTTGGCGGAAACGAGCGCGTACTCGCCGAGCAGCTCGCCAGTGGCGAGGTCGTAGGCGAAGAGCGCGTTCTTGCTCCCGTCGAGCACCGACATCGTCTCGGAGTCCGACCAGATGCCGCGCGCGTCGGCGTTGCGCTCGGCCAGCTCGATCTCGCGGCTCTCGTCGCGCGCGCCGCTCGTCAGCGTGTAGGCGAAGAGCCGCTCGCGGCCGCTGTCGGAGACCCACACGGTTTCGCCGTTCGACCAGAAGCCGCGGGGCGCGCGGTTCGTCTCGGCGAGCGCGAACTCGCGCTCCTCGAGACGCTCGCCCGTCCTGGGGTCGTAGGCATAGACGTCGTCGTCCGCGCCCTGGCCGCTCTCCAGGATCCAGAGGGTCGCGCCGTCGGACCAGAGGCCCGTGGGCCAGTCGTTGCCCGAGTCCAACTCCTCGATGTCGCGCTTCACCGTCCACTCGAAGTCGACCTCGCTCGGGCTGGGGCCGGAGGGGCCGCCGCCGCCACCACCGCCGCCACCGCCACCGCCGCTCGGTGGTGCTACCGGCCCGGTCGTGACGGTGATGATCACGTCGACGCTCGCGGTGGCGTTGGCCTCGTTGCTGCCGTCGTCGGCTTCAACCGTGACCTCGTACGTGTCCTGCATGGCGATATCGACCCCATCGGCGACCTTGATCTGGCCGCTGTCAGGTTCGATGTCGAACGCAAACGCGCCGGTGCCGGAGAGACGGTACGTGAGCGTGTCGCCCTCGACGTCCGTTGCCGTCACGGCGCCAACGATGTCGCGAGCAACGGCGCTTTCGGACACGCGGAGGGCCGGGGGCGACGCCGCGAACGTGGGCGCGTCGTTCACGGGGTCGACGGTGATGGTGACCAGGGCGCTGGCGCTGGTGAACGTCCCGTCCGAGGCGGTGTAGGTGAACGTGAATGTGCCGTGGACGTTCTTGGCCAGCGTATAGATCAGCATCTGCGTGCTGCTTTCCACCACCACGCCCCCGCTGCTCGGCCGGCTCGTGCTGTGCACGGTCAGGGTGTCGCCCTCGTCCGGGTCAGTGTCGTTCCCGAGGACGTCGAAGGTCACGGCCGTATCCTCGTTGGTCGTCACCGACGGGTCGGCGACCGCCACGGGCCGTTCGTTGACGTCCTCAATGGTGATGTCGAGCGACAGGCTCAGGACGACGAGCTGCGCCCAGCGCGGGATGGAGCCCGACCGCTGCTCGACGGTGAGGCAGTAATTCCCGGTTCTCCCCGCCGTGTATCCCATCGTCTCCTGGGGGTCGTGGGGCCCGCCCCCGCTCTGTGCGTTTTCGCTCTTGGCCTGAACAGTGCCGCCGCGCGTCAGATAGAGGTCCAGGTCCGTGGTGGCTCCTCGCCAGGTTCCGTCCCAGCGGAATCTGAACGTGTAGCGGCGTCCGGCAACGAGATAGACCCTGTTGCATTCGTCGCTGTCAGCCCAGTCGAGGACACGGTCGTTGTCGCTGTCGACGAACCTTCCGAACCATGACCGGTCGTTTTCGTTCCCGCTGAGATAGCGAATGTCATCCCGAGAGACACGCCCCGGTTGATGGCAGCGATGAACCTGTTGGTGTACGGGCTTGTCCCATTGCCAGGGCCCTCGAACAGAGTGGAGAGCGACGCCACCACCACATCGACATCGTTGCTGTTGAACCAGTCCACGACGCGGGACAGGTCATTGAAGTAAACGCCGGTGGCGAGGAAGTACTCTGCCTCAGGGGCTACGTCGTAGACCATCTCGGTGACAGTGGCCCCGTGTCCTGTCGCCGAAGCACATTGTGCTCTCCTATCGCACGGGCAATTGCTGTAGGTATCAGTCGTAAACACCGCGAGACTGCGCGGCTAGACGGAGGCATTCGATCTGTTATGTCAAAATGCACCCCAATTGATGACTCTGATCCGGGATCTCTGGCTTGCTCAAGGCCAGCGGTCGTGTCTGCGCCTCGGAGGCCACGAATCGCCAAGCGCCCCACGCCCGCAGGGCCCGCCGCAGCGGTATCCTGCACAGAACATCTCAAGGGGAGCGATGTGCCATGGGCGTGAAGCCACCAACCCTCGAAGAGCATCTCGAGATCGAAGCGATAAAGCAGCTACGGGTCCTCTACTCGCAGCTGTTCGACAGCCACCGCACGGAAGAGCTGGCGATGATCTTCACGGAGGACGCCGTCTGCGAATTCAGCGACGACCTGCCCTACGGTGACTGGGTCGGTCGCGACGAGATTCGAGAGCAGTACAAGAAGGTCGCCGGGGGCAGCGCCAAGCCCTTCTCGTTCCTGCATGCGACCACGAACGGCTGGGTCGAGCTGACGGGCCCGGATAGCGCGACCGGGAGCTGGTTCCTGCTCGATCTGGGTCTGGGGGACAATCCCAACCCCGTGGGTCTCTTGGGCGTCTACAACGACGTCTACAAGAAGGTCGATGGCGAGTGGTTCATCCACCGCACGCGGATCGACCACATTTGGACCCAGGGGGCAGCGGGCGGAGGCTAGCACCGAGCGGCCGAGGACACTCGCCCGGACAGGCATGCCGAAGCGAGGGGCCCGAGCCCCGATCTCGGCGTTCGTCGCGCCTCTCCGCGTCTCCTCCAGTACTCGCTGCTACCCCCCGGGGGTAGGGGTTCCGGGTGTGGTGCTGAGCAGCACAATTCAGAATGACGAGTTCCGGGAAAGGCTCTAAGCGGACCTCACGGGCATAATGGGCTATAGGCTATAGAGGGAAGTGATATGAGCGGAACTGCTTCCCTGCTGGCAGGTCGTCTGGTCATCGTCGTGCTCGTGGCGAGCGTATTCGTCTCGGTTGGTTGTGGAGGTGGTGGCGGAGGCGTCGAGACTCCGTCCACGGAGACAACCGCCCCCGTCACCGAGACGCCCACGGTCGTCTCGACCCCGACACAGTCGAGGGTCACCAGCACTCCAGAGCCCGCAGCTCGGACGACGAACACCCCGGAGCCATCCGCCGCTACCACGGCCCAGCCCGAGGCGACGAGCGCCCCCGAGCCAACCCCCGTCGCCACCCCCAACCCCGACGACACCTCGACGACTCCGCGCTCCCCCAAGCCGGCCTCGGCTGCCGGGACTGAAGGCGGTTCCGGGTCGCCAGTCGAGGACGAGTACACGACCAAGAAGCCGGGAGCCACCCCGCCGGCCGGTTCCAAGAGCACCGGTGGCTCCGGGGCCCAGGCTGCCTCGCAGGGGCAGGAGTACACCTGGCACGACGGCGACCGCATACAGCGCGTACGCCTGCAGAACGACCTGGTCGTGCAGCCGAGCGCCGACAACGCCGACGATGATGTCGTCGCCCGCGACGACGGCGAAACCAGCATCGTCCAGACGCAGCCCCGGCACGAGACGAGCGACACGGAGCCCGTCTTCCGCTCCCAGTCCGGCGATCTGATGACCCTGCCCGGCGGTGTCCTCCTCGCCCTCGATGCGACCTGGGATCAGGTCCGGGTGAACCGTTTCTTTTCCGACAACGGCATCGACAAGAGCCGTGTGGAAGGGCGCGACTTTGCCGTGAACGCCTTCTTCGTGGAGACCGAGCCCGGGTTCGCCTCGCTCAACCTGGCCAACGAGCTGGCAGAACAGGAAGGAGTCCTGATCTCCAGCCCCAACTGGCAGACGGAAGTCTCGCTGCGGTGAAGTGGCCGGCGCTGCTGGCGGTCTTGGCCGCGCTCTTCATCGTCGTAGGTGCGGGGCAGGTGCGGGCGCAGAGCGCCCCCGGGGCGCCGACCGCCGCCGTGTCGAACCCCACCACGAATACGCTCACCGTGTCCTGGAGCGCGCCCTCCGACGGCGGGTCGGCCATCACCGCCTACGACCTGCACTACATCCTCACCAGCGCCATGGACAAAGCCGACCCCAACTGGACGATCGAGGTGGGTGTCTGGAAGGCCGGGGATGTCAGTCTGCAGTACGACCTGAAGGACCTTGCCGATGGGACCGGGTACGACGTGGAAGTGCGTGCCGTCAACGCTATCGGGGACGGGGAGTGGTCGGACACCACCACCGGCACGACCACCGACTACGGCGGCACGATCGCGACGGCGACGGGGCTGTCCCTGGGTTCGTCGCTACCCGGCTCCCTCGACCCGGCCAATGACAAGGACGTCTTTCGCATCGTCCTCAGCAGCGCCGCCGAGCTCTGGGTCTACACGACCGGCGATCTCGACACGGTCGGTGAGCTGCTGAATTCGGGAGGCGCCACCGTCGCCGTTAGCAACAATGGCACCCTCCTAGACTCGCCGAGCGGCTTTGGGATTCGCGGGGAGTTCAGCGCCGGCACCTACTACGTCCGCGTCAGCAGCTTTTGGGCGAGGGCTGCGGGTTCATACACCATCCATGCCCAGACCGTGACCGACCCCGGAGACACGATCGCTACGGCCATGACCGTCACCGTCGACTCCGCGACGCCGGGCCGCATCGGTCCTTTGGGAGGGAACCCCAATGATCCTGATGATCCTGGCGACGCGGATGTGTTCACGTTCGAGTTGGACGCCACCACCGACGTGTGGGTGGTGGCGATTGGCAGGAACGACATTAAGGGTGGACGGCTCGACACTGAGGGAGAGCTTCTGGATGCCGACGAGATAGAGCAGGCATCCAACAACGACGGCCACTTCCTGCTGGAGAGGAGGGGCGGGTTCATGTTCCGCCGCCAACTGGCGCAGGGAACGTACTACATCAGGGTCACCGGGCGTGGGAAGCTCGACGTGGGCCCGTACACCCTGCACGTCCGGACCGCGACCGAACCCGGCAGCACAACTACTTCGGCGACCCCCCTCTCTTTCGGGAGGCCGGAGACCGGTCGCCTGGCCTCCGCCAGCGACCGGGACTATTTCAGCCTCACGCTGGCGGCCGACACCTACGTGTCCATCTATGCGGTGAGCTTCGGCGGATCGGCGCCACTCACCGCGACGATCCGGGACGACCAGAATGCAGTTGTCTCGATGTACGTGATCCCCAGGACGAACTGGGCTCAACACGGGCGGCCCAGAGTCGCCTTCTCCCTTTGGGGGAGGCTCACGGCTGGCGAATACCACATCCAGATGCAGCCCTCAGGCGGCCGTACCGGGACGTATCTGCTCCGCATGCTTGCTTCGTCCTACGGCCAAGTGCTCGAGGAGTGCACAGGTCTGACGACGCCCCAGAGCGATCCCTGGTACGGGTGCCAGTGGCACCTCAGCAACACGGGCCAGTTCGAGGGTGGGGCCATGCAGGACATCAACGTCGCGAGCGTCTGGGCCGGCGGCAACATGGGGGCGGGCATCAACGTCGTTGTGATCGACGACGGGCTCCAGTCCAACCATCAGGATCTGGCGGCCAACGTCCTGACCTCGAGAAACCATGACTACACCGGCCGGGGCAACGTCTTCGACCCCATCGACACCCATGGGACAGCCGTTGCCGGCCTTATCGCCGCCCGTGACAACGACGTCGGCGTCCGCGGTGTCGCGCCCCGCGCCAGTATCTTCGGCTACAACATTATCGGCTACGGCGCCTTCACGACCGGCAGAGCGGCAGGCGCCATGTATCGCAGCGAGGATGCGCAACACACAGCCGTTGCCAACAACAGTTGGGGGTACCGGCCGACTGGCCTCCCCGGGGGCGGCCTCGGCGCCACCTGGGAGTCGGCGGTCGAGCGTGGCGTGACGGAGGGCTACGGCGGGAAGGGCATCTTCTATGTGTGGTCCGCCGGCAATGGGCACGGGTACAACGACCACGCCAACCTTGATGAAATTGCGAACTTCTACGCAGTCACTGCCGCCTGCGCGGTTGGCTACGACGATGTCCGGAGTGCCTACTCCGAGACGGGCGCCAATCTCTGGGTTTGCGCTCCATCTAACAGCGGCAGGGTAGGGCTGCCCGGGATCACAACCACCCACCAGTACAACCGCTACCGGGACAGCTTCGGCGGCACATCCGCCGCCGCGCCCATCGTTTCGGGCGTGGCTGCCCTCGTGCGAGCTGCCAACAACACCCTCACCTGGCGCGACGTCAAGCTCATTCTGGCTGCCTCCGCCCGCCAGAATGACTCCGGGAATAGCGGATGGGAGCAGGGGGCGCTCAAGTACGGCTCGACCACCAACCGCTACTCGTTCAACCACGAGTACGGCTTCGGCATGGTCGATGCCGCCGCCGCCGTCGCCCTCGCCGGCGGGTGGACAAAGCTGCCGTCGCCCATCCGCTCAATCGCGGCTGAGTCCGGAACGTTGGACCTGGCGATTCCCGATGCCCCGCTCCTCGGGACGCCCTCCACCATCACCAGCAGCCTGACGCTGGGCCCGCACGTCGGATTCGTCGAGTTCATGGAATCGAGGTCGAGTTGGAGCATGCGTGGTTCCGGGACCTCCAGATCGAGCTTGTCTCCCCCAGCGGGGCCATCTCCGTGCTCTCCGTGCCCTCGCTCGCAGTCATTTCCAGCTCAGGAGGAGGATTCAAGGGAACCCATCGCTTTGGCTCGGCCCGGCACCTTGGTGAGAACGCCGACGGTACCTGGACCCTGCGCATCAGCGACCGGCAGAACCAGGACACCGGCACGCTCAAGTCCTGGAAACTCAAGGCCTACGGCCACGGGTACACCCCCGGCTACGTCGATATCGACGAGGTAGACCCCAGCCCCGGCGCATTCACCCTCACCTGGAAGCCACCCGCCGACATCGGGGGCTCAGCCGTCACGTCCTACGACCTGCGTTACCTCCTCGCCGACGATCCCGACCAGTCCAATTGGACCGAGGTCACCAACGTCGGAAGCCTGAGCGACCGTCGGTACACCCTGACCGGGCTGGACGGCGAAACGAAGTACTTCCTCTTGGTGCGGGCCGTCAACAATGCCGGCGCCGGCCCCTGGTCTGAGCCCTACGCGGAAGAGACGTACAGCGTGTCGCCAGGAGCGCCGCGTTCCGTTTCGGTCGCCGCCAGCGATCGGGCGCTTGCGGTCTCCTGGCAAGAGCCCGCCTATCTCGGTATGGGCGCAACGGCGTACGACGTGCGCTCCAGGAAAGATGTTCCCGGCGAGGCCTGGAACACCATGAGCTTTGTCTGGACAGTCGGAGCCGGTGACCTCCGCTACGTCATCCGGGGCCTCGTGAATGGAGCCAGGTACGAGGTGCAGGTGCTGGCGAGGAACGTCCGGGGCGAGGGGGAGTGGTCCGGGAGTGCGTGGGGCACACCGGTAGAGACCAACAGCCCCGCCGAGTTCCCCAAGAGCGAGACGGGCCAACGCACCGTGCCCGAGAACACGCCTGCGGGCGTGAACATCGGCGACTCCGTCGCCGCCCGCGACGACGAGGGCGACATGTTGACGTACTCGCTGACCAGCGGCGCCGCCAACTTCGACATCGTCGACACGACGGGCCAGCTGCAAACGAAGGTCGCACTCGACCGCGAGCGCACCTCAAGCTACAGGGTCACCGTCGCCGTCCACGACGGTAAGGCCGGCGACGGAACGGCCAGCACCGCCATCGACGACACGATCCGCGTCACCATCACCACCGGGAACGTGGACGAGCCACCCACGGTCACGCGTGCCACGGATCTCACGGTCCGGGAGAACAGCACGGCCGTCGCCACCTACAGCGCCAGCGACCCCGAGCGCGCGACCAGCACCTTCACGTGGTCGCTCACTGGAAACGATGCCGGCGCCTTCACGATCAGTGAGCGCGGCGCGCTCACCTTCGACCCCGCTCCGAACTTCGAGGCCCGGGCAGACAGGAACCGCGACAACATCTACGAGGTCACGGTCCGGGCCAACGACGGCAGCAAGACCGGCGAGCTCGACGTCGAGGTCACCGTCGAAGACGTCGACGAATCCCCCGAGATCAGCGGAACTGCCAGCTTCACAATCCAGGAGGCCGGCAGCAGGTTCGTTGGCAGCTACCGCGCCTCCGATCCCGAGGGGACCGATGTCTCCTGGGAGACGCTCGCCGGCCCGGACGCACGATACTTCGCGTTCGACGACCTCAGCGGAGCGCTCAGCTTCAAAGACACGCCCGATTACGAAGCCCGCACCAACAAGGTCTACCGGGTCACCGTGCGCGCGTCCGACGAGGGCAACAAGGTTGGCAACCTGCCCGTGACCGTCGTCGTGACCGATGTGAATGAGCCGCCTGAGATCACCGGGCCCGAGAGCATCACCGTCAACGAAGGCCACACGGGGATAGTCGCCACATACGCGCAGCGCGACCCCGAGGGCCGGGCAACCAACTGGGGTGCAGTCGGCCGCGCCACGACGCTTACCGGGCCCCATGCCAGCCTGTTCGAGTTCGACCGATGGACGGGGAGGTTTGCATTTAGTGAGGCACCGGACTACGAGAGGGGTGTCGCCCGCTACCAGTTGACCCTGAACGCGAACGACGGCTCGTTGAACAGCACCCTGGACGTGACTGTCACCGTCACGAACCTGGAGGAGCCGGGGACGCTCGTCCTCTCCTCAACTCAGCCCCACATCGGCAACTTGCTGACTGCAACGCTGGAGGATGGCGACCGCGTGCAGGCCGTGGCTTGGACGTGGGAGCGTTCGAGGAGCCGGAACAGCGGCTGGACCGAGATCGGCGGGGTAAGCGCTGGCGGCTACTACCCCGTGGACGACGACGGCGACCACTACCTGCGGGTGACTGCCGACTACACCGATGGTTACGGCTCGGGCAAGCGCCTGCAGGCAGTCTCCTCCTCCACCACGCAACCCGACCGCGCCACGGACACTGTGCCCTTGTTCCCGGGCATCGTCGACAACAAGGAGGTCCGCGAGGACGCCCGTGCCGGGACATCCGTCGGCAGCCCCTTGCGCGCGACCGACGAGGACAACGACCCGCTCACCTATTCGCTCGATGTCAGCGGAGCAGGCTCCGATCCACCCTTCGTCATCGACCGCAGGACGGGCCAGATCCGGGTGGCGGACGGAGTCAAGCTCGACTATGAGACGCAGCGAACCTACTCCGTCAGGGCCACCGCCACCGATTCCTTCAACGCTGGGGCCACCGTCTCCTTCAGCATCGTCGTAACAGACGTCAAGGAGGCGCCGGAGGCGGTCGACGACGCCGACACGACGGACGAGGACGAGCCCGTCCTGATCGATGTGCGTGCCAACGACAGCGATCCCGACACCGACACCTTCAACCTGACCGTGAGCGTACGCAGCAGGCCCCACGACGGGACCGCCACTGTGGATCCCCTTTCGGGCAAGATTACCTACACAGCCCAAGCCGACTACTACGGCGCCGACACCTTCGTGTACACCGTCTCGGACGGCCTCCTGACCGACGAGGCCGTTGTTTCGGTGACAGTTCGCTCGCTCAACGACGCACCGACCTTCCCGGCAACCACCGCCGAGCGTTCGGTCTCCGAGAAGGCGCAGGCGGGAGACCCCGTGGGGGCGCCGGTGACCGCCACCGACGTGGACGGCGACACTCTCAGCTACAGCCTGTCCGGTTCGTTCAACTTCGAGATTGAGGAGCACACGGCCCGGCTCACCGTTCGCGACGGGGCGGTGCTGGACTCGGCCAACCAGCCCATCCACACGGTGATCGTCACCGCCGAAGATGGGAGAGGCGGCCGCGCCAGCATCGAGGTGACCATCACGGTCACGACCGGTCCCGTGCGGCCGCCTGTCGTCACCGGTGGCGGTGGCGGTGGCGGCGGGTCCTCCGGTCCGTCGCCCAGCAAGGTCGACTTTGCGTGGACCGTAACCCGTGACATCGAGGGGCTCGACAGTGGCAACGACTCGGCCACTGGCTCCTGGTCAGACGGTGAGACGTTGTGGGTCGCGGACAACCCGGATGGCGCCGGCGACGGCCTCTACGCCTACGACCTCAGAACGGGCGAACGGCGCGAGGATCTCGAGTTCAAGCTGGACGAGCGCAACCGCGCTCCCCGCGGCATCTGGTCGGACGGCGAGACGGCGTGGGTCTCCGACAGTGGCCAGAACCGCCTCTTCGCCCACGACCTCACCACGGGTGAGCGCCTCCCTGAGCGCGACCTCGAACTCGCGCCGCGCAACCGCGACGCCCGGGCCATCTGGTCCGACGACGAAACCATGTTCGTGCTGGACGGCGGCAAGAATGCCCTCTTCTCCTACGATCTCGCCACCGGCGACTTCCTCGCTGAGTACGCCCTCCACAACTCCAACGACGACCCGCGCGGCATCTGGTCGGACGGCGTTACCGTCTGGGTCTCCGACCACGGCGCCAAGCGGCTCTTTGCCTACCGCCTCGAGGACGGGGAACTCAAGCGCAACAGCGACGAGGAGTTCAAGGAGCTGAGCAAGGCCAGCAACAACAGCCCCCGCGGCATCTGGTCCGATGGCGACTTCATGTACGTCGCTGACGAGAGCGACGACAAGGTCTACAGCTACAACATGCCCGACGCCATCGACGCCCGTCTCGCCTCGCTCAGCCTCAGCGGCGTTGAGTTCGGCGAGTTCGACCCCGGCAGGACGGAGTACAAGGGCGCCGTTGCGGACGGCGTCACGGAAACGACGGTCGCTGCGGGAGCGATGCAGCGGCGCACGGATGTCGCCATCCACCCGCCCGACGCCGACGGCAACGAGGCCAACGGCCACCAGGTGGCACTGGGCCGAGGCTCCGAGATCACCGTCACCGTGACCTCGGCCGACGGCAGCCGCGAACGCACCTACCGCGTTACGTTCGAAGTCCCCTTCGAGGAGATTGCGCTGGAGCCCGGCTGGACCTCATTCGAGTGGCCGGGGGCAGACGGCCTCGCCATCGCCGAGGCACTGCGCGACGGCGACATAGCCGACAGGGTGGTGGTCATCTACGTGTGGAGCGAAGAAGTGCGGACGTGGCTGGCCTTCTTCCCGGGCCTGGAAGACGTGCCCGGCATCAACACGCTCACGGCGCTCAACCGGGGGAGCACGTATTGGATAGCGGTCGGCGAACCGGTCACCTGGAGCCTCGAGACAACCCCTCTGCACGAGAACTGAGGCGGACCGTTGGCCGCTTCCCAACCGTGTCCGCCCTCCCTCGGCAGCGCCACGGCCCGTTCGAACGTTCGGGGGTGAGCTGGCGGGTGGCGATGCGCCCGAGTCTCAGGCGGCAGCTGGCGCCGGGGGGCGAGGAGGCACGGGCGGAGCGGCGGAAGGCCTCGGTGCGTGCGAAGGTTGAGCATCCGTTTCTCTACGTGAAGCGGCACTTCGGGTACGCGAAGGTCCGCTACCGCGGTCTTGAGAAGAATCACCAGCGGCTGGCGCTGTTACTGGGGTTCACGAACCTGCTGCGAGCGGCGCCTCAGCTCGGGTGATCGCGGGAGCCGTGCGTCCGGAATCGCCCGCCGAAGCGCTTCCGGAGCGACGTGGAGGCGCGGCCATCCCCCGGACCGCCGTATCGGCCCCCACAGCGCCGCTCGGCACGCTGATCGATGGGCACCGCGCCCGACACGCCACCTGTTCAGACCATCCCTAGTGAGAACGGGGCTGTCTTGCGGCCACTCGAACAGCGGCGCCTCTTTGAGTTGGACGAAGTGTGTCCGAACAATCACGCCGTCGGCGAGGACCAATTGCCCCTCGCTGAAGATCAAGTCGCCCGACTGGCCTTCAGGGTGTACGTATTCTGGTTCGTGTCCAGATTCCGCCAACTCTGACTCTCGTCCGTGTGCCGACCTGCTCTGACCACCCCTGTTCGACGCTCCGAGGTAAGGACGTGTCTTTATCGACTCTACGCTCTGCGATCGGCAGGTCGTCGCGTCTCGCGCGTGATGCGCCCCTCTATGGAGGAGCTCGCGTGAGTCTGGATCGCCCGCACGTCCTATCGGCGCCGGCGCGGAACATGCCTGATCGGACAGGGTGACCCCGCGCATCGATGGAGTCGCGTTGATAAGCGTCGTGACGGACCTACCGTCGGGGGCTTGCAGGACAACCTCCTCCGCGCGTGCCGACGTGCCGGTGCGCCGCGCGTGCGCCGCGCGCAACTCGCTCAGCGAGAACTCGCGCCCCGTCATCCCGGCCTTCAGAGACTTACTCATTAAAACTCACCCCAAGTGAATGGTGGGCTCATCACTAACTCACATTCGGTCGCTACATTGAACCTAGCGAGGCGAAGACTGAATCAGCCACGACGACCGGACATGGCGAGCGGTCCATGCCCTCACACGGGCCCCACTTCTGGTGCCCTGAGCTGGTCCCGCAGCGCGGTCACGCCCATTGAGATCGCCCTGCGGTAGGGAATCCCGCGCTCTCGGGACAGGGTCCGAGGGCGCCCGCCTGAAGGAGGCCGCGAAGGCGATGGGGCGATCTGGACATCAGAGAGTCGGCGACCCCAGGAACTGGTACACCGGTACGTTCCACGGCGAAGTCGCGGGTGCGAACAGCAAGACCGCGGCGTGGATCCCTGCGGCAGGAGGGATCCACGCGGAGATGAACGGGGCACAGCAGCGAGGTTCGGCGCTGCGGAGGGAGCGGGGTCTTGATGGTCGCGTCGACGCCGAAGAGGCGTTGGCAGAGGGCCTCGTCGACTCGTGGGAAATAGCCGAGCACTTCGGGGTTCCGGACGAGTTGGTCCGCCTACGGGCCCCGTCCCTATCCGCCAACACGGCAGCGCTTCGCCCAGATGCACGTTCAGGACGTCTTGGGCCACGCGATGCATAGCGCTCCGGATGCGCGGCTAAACGGGCGACCGGCCCTCGCGGTTCGACCGTTCGGCAGGCGCCTGGCCCTGCTAGCGATGGCCGCGCTCTTCGTCGCGGGGTTGACGCTGAGTGTCGACGGTCGTGTTGGCGCACAAGGCCCACGGGCTGAGCCGCCGGCCACGCCCACCGGTCTGACCGGCACCTTCACGCACGAGTCCGTCTCCCTGTCCTGGGACGACTCGGGCGACCCGTCAATCACCGGCTACCAGATACTGCGCCGCCAACGCGGCGTACACGACGTGGGCGACTTTCAGGTCCACGTCGACGACACCGACAGCGCGGCCACCTCGTACGTGGACACCGCCGTAGAGGCCGAGGCCAGCTACGTCTACCGAGTCAAGGCCCGCAACAGCTCCGGCCTGAGCGAGCGCAGCCGTTTCTTCAGAGCCGACCTCCCAGCCGCTCCAGATCCACCTGCGCCCGGACTACCCGGTCCGCCGCCGAACCTGACGGCAGAGGCGGCGGGAGAGACACAGATCGACCTGTCCTGGACCGCGCCGGAGGACACGAACGGCTCCGAGATCGTTGGCTACAGGATCGAAGTGTCCACCGACGCGGGCACGAGCTGGAACGACCTGGTTGCCGGCGCCAGCGCCACCATTACGACATACGCCCACACCGGCCTTGTGTCCGGAGCCACCCGGCACTACCGGGTTTCGGCGATCAACTCCGTCGGTACGGGCGCTCCCTCGAACATCGCCAGCGCCACCACCGGCGACCTCACTCCGCCCCGATTCGTCGCGGGTGTGGTTGGCGCCGACGGCGACTCCCTGGACCTGTACTTCAATGAATCGCTCGATCTCGACCCGCGGAGGACACCCCTTGCGAGTTCCTTCGCGGTGACCGCTGATGGCGCACCGGTAGCGGTAGGCGCCGTGCAAGTGATCCCCGGCCGCGCGCAGTCCGTCTCCCTGATCGGTCTGAGCCCCGCGATCCGGGAGGGGCAGACAGCCAGCGTGAGCTACACCGATCCCACCAGCGGGAACGACGAAGCTGCCATTCAGGACCGTGCCGGCAACGACGCAGCATCGCTTGCCGACCAGCCTGTCACGAATGGCTCCACCCTCACCGGCGCCAGCACGCGCGGCGCCCCAGCGCAGGATGTGGTCACGCAACCAGCCACAGCCACCGCCACCGCTCAAATCGGAGCGATACTGGCCGCGAAAGCGCAGCGGACGCCGGCACAGCGAAAGGTGAGTTCGCGACTCCTGGATTCAATTGGGAACGCGCAGCTACCAGAGGGGCAAGAGGAAGGGGGAGAGAAGCCTCAGCCGCCGGCCCGCTCGGGCCCCCGGCGGCCGGCAGCCACGGATGGCGTGGCTGAGTTCGAGTTTGTAACGGTGGACATCCGCGCCGACGTGACGCCTGAGGTCCTGGGGCGCATACGTGCGCTGGGCGGCACGGTCATCAACAGCGTGCCGAAGTACCGGGCTATTCGGGCGCAGCTCCCACTCGTTGCCGTGCAGCCCCTCGCCGCTCTCAGCGCGGTCCAATCGATCCGCCCCGCCGACGAGGCGGTGACCCACAAGAACACGTCTGAGGGCGACGCCGCCCACCTGGTGAACACGGCGCGCACGACACACGGCGTGACCGGCTCTGGCATCGGGATCGGCGTGCTCTCGAACGGAGTCGAGACACTCGCTGCGCGGCAGGCGTCGGGCGACCTGCCAGCCCAGGTCGCGGTGCTGCCGGGTCAGGAGGGAAGCGGCGACGAGGGAACGGCGATGCTCGAGATCCTCCACGACCTCGCGCCGGGCGCGGAGTTGTACTTTGCGACCGGATTTAGCGGGCAGGCTCAATTCGCGGCAAACATCGAGGCGCTCTGTGAGGCCGGCGCTGATGTCATCGTCGATGACATCAACTACTACCTGGAAGCTAACTTTCAGGACAGCATCATCACGCAGGGCGTCAACGCGGCGACCGCAAACGGGTGTTACTTCTTCTCCTCGGCCGGCAACGCCGGAAATCTCAACGGCCAGACGTCGGGCGTCTGGGAGGGCGACTACGTGGCGGGGACCTCGATGATCGTGGGGGGCAGCACGGCCGGCGTGCGCCACGACTTCGGCGGTGGCAAGGAAGAGAACGCCGTCAGGGGGGCGTTCTTCGGCTTCGCCGTCCTTCAGTGGGCCGACCCACTGGGGGCGTCCGCGAACGACTATGACCTCTTCCTGGTCGATGGAGACGGCAACGTCCTGTTGAGTTCGACGGACACGCAGGACGGCGCCCAGGATCCCATCGAGGCCTTCTCTTTGGGATTCTTCGCATTCGAGGGTGTGCGCCTCGTCATCGTGAAGGTCTCCGGCGAGGCCCGCTACCTCCGCCTTCAGCTGTTTCCCGCGAAGTTGCAGATCGCAACCGCAGGCGCCACATTCGGCCACTCTGCGTCGGAGAATACTGTGGGCGTGGGGCAGGTTGATGTGCGCACTGCTGGCGGAGCGGGGGGCATCTTCGACGGTACCGAGTCGGTCACGGCATCCAGCTCGGACGGGCCGCGGCGGCTCTTCTACGAGCCGGACGGCACGCCGATCACCCCGGGCAACTTCTCGTCCACCGGTGGAAAGGTCCTGCAGAAGCCCGACCTCTCGGCCGCCTCGTGTGTGTCGACCGCGACGCCCGGCTTTTCGACATTCTGCGGCACGTCGGCGGCGGCTCCGCATGCAGCGGCAATCGCGGCGCTGATGTTGGCGGCTGCCGGCGGCCCGGCACACGTCACCCCGGCAGACCTCCGCATGAAGATGACGGCAACAACGGCGGTCCTCGACATTGAGAAGGCGGGCTTCGATAACAAGAGCGGCGCCGGCATTGTGATGGCGCCGGGTGCAATCGCCGGGGTCGCGGTTGCGGATCG
Organism: Tepidiformaceae bacterium; assembly: GCA_965262975.1. Taxonomy (GTDB): domain Bacteria; phylum Chloroflexota; class Dehalococcoidia; order Tepidiformales; family Tepidiformaceae; genus UBA2991. The sequence goes on from OZ253575.1 coordinate 1,138,371, forward strand.
CAACGGGGCCCCGACCGTGACAACCACGCTGGCCGACCGCACGCTGGTGGCAGGTTTGGGTCCGGTGACCATCGATCTGGCGAGCATCTTCACCGATCCAGACAGCGACACCTTGACGTACAGCGTGGTGTCCAGCGATCCGGACCGGCTGGGGGTCACGCTCAGCGGAACCGAGGTCACCCTGACACCGGGGTCGCCAGGCTGGAGCGCGGTCTGGGCGCGCGTAACCGACCCCGGCGGCCTGGGCGCACTGCAGACGTTCACGGTCACCGTCACTGCCGGGAACGCCGACTACGACACGGACAACGACGGCCTCATTGAGGTCAGCACCCTCGCCCAGCTCGACGCCATGCGGTACGACCTGAACGGCAACGGCCTCGTGGATGGGGCAACGTGGGAGCCGTACTACGCGGCCTTCTCCATGGGCGCGCTGGAGATGGGTTGTCCAAACGGGTGCGTCGGGTACGAACTGGCGGCGAACCTGGACTTCGACACCGACGGTAGCGGAGCCGCCGACTCGCCCGACACCTACTGGAACGACGGAGCGGGCTGGAAACCGATCGGCAGCGAGGACAATCCGTACACCGCGAACTTCCGGGGCGAGAACCACACCCTGGCAAACCTGTTCATCAACCGCCCCACGGAGGACGGGATCGGCCTGTTCGGTGAGGTTCACCACGCCGCTAGCGATGGTCTCATCCAGGATGTGGGTCTTGTCGAAGTCGATGTGACGGGGCGCGACGCGGTCGGCGCCCTCTTCGGGCGCTCAACCTACATGAGCGTGATCTGGAGCTACGCCACCGGCCGTGTCACGGGCCGCGGCGACAGGGTAGGCGGCCTGGCAGGTGAGTCTTCAGGCAACCTGGTCCACACCTACGCCGCCGTCGAGGTATCAGGCGAGGAGGCAGTTGGCGGGTTGGTGGGGCATCACATCCTCAACAGGATCACGACGAGCTACGCCACAGGTCGTGTATCCGGGATGTACGCGGTTGGCGGGCTGGTGGGGGCGACGAGCGATTTCTTCCACTTGATCCAGGCGAGCTATGCCACTGGGGACGTGTCGGGCGTGGGGGCTCGACTCTCGACATCGGATTCGGGATTCATCGTGTGCGGGTTCGGAGGCACTGACGACGCCGAGACCGGCAGCGGCGGGGGCATCGGTGGGCTCGTCGGGCATTCCTGCGGCAGGATTGAGGCGAGTTACGCGACAGGGGCCGTGTCTGGCGGTGCGGCCGCTGGCGGTCTTCTCGGCTCAGGTCTCCATGGCAGCATCGGCTTCAGCTACTGGGACATGGAGACCTCGGGGATACGCGTCGGGGTCGGCGAGGAGGACACGAACGACAACGGCGTAGTCGACGGCGCGGAGTTGCAGCGGGCAAGTCTGGTGGGCATGACTACCGCTGCCCTGCAGGGGCCGACGGACTATGACGGCATCTACAGCGCCTGGGCCGTGGATCTGGGCGGCCCGGGCTTCGGAGACGGCGAGCCCGACGAGCTCTGGGACTTCGGGGCAACGACACAGTATCCGGCCCTGTCCGTGGACCTGAATGGCGATGCCAGGGCGACCTGGCAGGAGTTTGGTTACCAGTTCCGATCAGCGCTGGCCTTGACGGCGACAACGACGAGCGGTCAAGCCCAGGTCGACCTGAGCTGGGCTGCGGCCGACGTGCGTCCGTGGACCCCGGCGCCCAGCGTGACTTACACCGTCTACCGCGATGACGGTTTCACCGTGGTGGCAGTGGCAGAGGACCTGACCGGGACGGTGTACGCCGACACCGCTGTGGCGCGCGGCGCGCGCTACAGCTATCAGGTGGCAGCGGTGGTTGGCGGCGGTGAAGTGGTGCGCAGCGCGCGGGCGCCAGTGACCGCCGGCGCGGCGAATCAGCCGCCCGTGGCAGCGGGAATCCTGGCGGACCGGACGCTGCTCCTGAGGACGGACGCCGTGACAGTGGACGTTGCCGCGGCATTCCGGGATCCGGACGGCGACACACTGACGCACGCGGCGGCTTCGTCCGCGCCATCGGTCGCCTCGGTGAGCGTGTCGGGATCGGAAGTCGCGATCACGCCGGAGACGGGGGGCCGGGCAATCATCACCGTCACCGTGACCGACTCCGTCGGGTCGAACCCGAGTGCGACGCAGCGCTTCACCGTGACGGTGGGGAACGACTACGACAGCGATGACGACGGGCTGATCGAGATCCGCACGCTGGCCCAACTCGACGCCATGCGCCACAACCTGGACGGGGGAGTCATCCCGGACGACCGGGCGGCATTCGCCCTTGCATTCCCTGCGCCTCTCGACCGCATGGGCTGCGGCCTTGAGGGATGCTCGGGCTATGAGCTCATGGCGGACCTGGATTTCGACACGGACGGGAGCGGTACCGCCAATGCGGGGGATACCTACTGGAACGGCGGCGCCGGCTGGGCGCCCATTGGCATCCCAGAGTTCCTTTCGTCCGGAGCTTTCTCCACCACGCTCGACGGCAATGACCATGTCATTGCGAACCTGTTCGTCAACGGAGGCGACTACGCGGGGTTGTTCGGGGCTCTTGGCGAATCAGGCGTCATCCGCAACCTCAGCCTGACCGACATCGATGTGACGGGCGAGTATTCTGCTGGCGGGCTGGTCGGGCAGAACGCCGGAACCGTCATCGCCAGCCACGCCACAGGCACGGTGCGGGGTCAGGACCTGGTCGGTGGCCTGGTGGGAGACAACTACTACGGAGGGAGCATCACCCGAAGTAGCAGCTTGGCCACGGCAACATCCCCGCCGTCACCACCGATCTGCCCACCACCTTGCGTCGTTGTTTCGAGTGAGCCCCGAGGCGCCGGGGGCCTGGTTGGGCTAAACCGCGGCACCATCGACTCAAGCTACGCGACGGGCGATGTTACGGGCTACCCCGCGGGTGGACTGGTGGGTTGGAACTCCGGGGGGGGCATCATCGCCAGCTACGCGGCGGGGGCGGTGACAGGGACCACGGTGGGCGGGCTGGTCGGGAGAAACGACGGGCCTTCGGTATTCGAAACAAGCTATGCCACGGGCCGTGTGTCGGGGAACCTCGATGTCGGCGGGCTGGTCGGCACCAACGCGAGCGGCATCACCGCGAGCTACTCAACCGGCCCAGCATCGGCTACGTCCAGCACGGACAGCAGTGTGGGGGGCCTGGTTGGGGCCAACGAGTCTGGCTTTCACCGGATCAGGGCAAGCTACTGGGATTCGACGACCTCCGGCATTGCAGGGGGGCAGTCCACGGCCGCATTACAGGGGCCGACAGGGGACACCGGGATCTACGGAGCCTGGAACGGCCCCTGGCACTTTGGAACCTCCTCGCAGTACCCGGCCCTGTCCGTAGACTTCGACGGCAACGGCGACGAGACCTGGCAGGAGTTTGGCCATCAGCTCCGTGCTGGTCCGGAGCTGACAGCGACGGGCGGAGAGGGCCTGGTGGTCCTGAACTGGCTCCCTGTAGACGCAGGCCACTGGACCCCGCCTCCGGGCATCACCTACACCCTCTACCGCGACGCCACTGTCGTCGCCGAGAACCTGAGCACGCTGAGCTACCAGGACTCCGGTCTGACCGCTGGCGACTACACCTATCAGTTGGCGGCCGTGGTCAACGGCGGCGAGGCGACCCGCAGTGCGCTGGTGACAGCCACCGTGATCGAGATTATTCCGAATAACCAGCCGCAGTTTCCCTCGAGTGAAACCGGAGCCCGCAGCGTCGATGAGAATACGGCCGCAGGCATGGACATCGGCACAGCGATCGCGGCCGAGGATGCCGACGACGACACTCTGACCTACTCGATCGCCGGCGCGGACGCGGCCTTCTTCGACGTGGTTACGCCGAGCGGTCAGCTCCAGACCAGGACCGCGCTCGACCGCGAGTCCCGCGCCACCTACTCCTTCACGATGTCGGTGCGCGATGGCAAGGACATCGACGGCAACGCGGACACGAGAGTCGATGACAGGATCACCGTGACCGTCACCATAGCCGACGTGGACGAGCCGCCGGACATCTCGTTTGTGGCGACCGGCGGCGTCACCGTGAACGACAACGCCCTCACCGTCGACGAGAACCATGACCGCTCGCTCGCCACCTTCACCGCCGCGGACCCGGAGAGGGAGCCCGGCCTCACGTACGAGTGGTCGGTAGTCAGGAGGGACCGGGGCGACTTCGCCGTCACCGACGACGGCGTCCTCTCCTTTGCGGCCATTCCGGACTATGAGCACCCCGCCGACTCCGGCGAAAACAACGTCTACGACATCACGGTGAAGGCCCTCGACAGCGACGGCAAGACCGGCGAGCTGCGGGTGACCGTCACCGTCCGCGACGTGAACGAGACGCCGGAGTTCCCGTCCACTGAGAACGGCATGCGCGGCGTGCCCGAAAACACCCCCGCCGGACGGAACGTCGGCAACCCCGTCGCGGCCGTCGCCGGCGACAACGACACCCTGACCTACTCCATCACCAGAGGCGCCAACCTCTTCGACATCAACACCGCGACGGGCCAGTTGCTGACGAAAGCCCCGCTCGACCGTGAGGCAGCCCCCAGCCACACCATCAGGGTTGGCGTCAGTGACGGGAAGGACGCCAACAACATGGCCGAGGACCCCCCGGTCGTCGACAACACGATCTCGGTAACCGTCACCGTCACGGACGTGGACGAGGCGCCAAAGGTGATGGGCCCTGAAGCCGTCACGAAGGCGGAGAACAGCGGCACATCTGTCGGCGCCTACACCGCCGACGACCCGGAGATCAAGGCCGTGACTTGGGAGACGCTCAGGGGAGCGGATGCCGGCCACTTCGCGTTCGACGACGGCGCCCTCAGCTTCGTGAGCGAACCCGACTTCGAGGCTCGGCCGGACAACACGTACGAGGTGACGGTTCGGGCGCGGGACGAGGGCGGCCATATCGGCGAGCTGCGGGTGACCGTGACGGTCACGAACGTGGACGAGCGGCCCACCATCGATGGACCGGCGAACGTCGACTACGCCGAAGGGGGCACGGGCAACGTGGCGACGTACCGGGCCGTGGATCCGGAGGGCGCCACGATCATCTGGACGCTCGCGGGAGCGCAGGGCGGCAAGTTCACGATCACAAACGGCGTGCTGAAGTTCCGGGAGACGCCCGACTTCGAGGAGCGGCCGAGCTACGCGCTCATCGTCGAAGCCTCGGACGGGAACCCGCGCAACGTGGCCAGCATTGACGTGACCATCACGGTGAGCAATGCCAATGAGCCTCCCGTGGTGAGCGGAATAACGGAAATTGAGCGGTTTGAGGACAACGCCACCGGAACGCTCGCCAACTACACGGCGGATGACCCGGATGGCAACGACGTCATATGGGACGTGATCGGCGTCGATCGCAACGATTTCGTCATCGATGCGAGCGGCGCCCTCTCGTTCAAGGACCCGGTCGACTACGACGATCCGTCGGACTCCAACCGGGACAACATCTTCAACATCGAAGTGACTGCCACCGAAGACGGAGGTCCCCAGCCGCTCCGGGGCAAACTCCCCGTGACCGTCACCATCCTCGATGTGAACGAGACGCCGGAGTTCCCGTCCACCGAGGACGGCATGCGCAGCGTGCCCGAAAACACCCCCGCCCGACGGAACGTCGGCGCCCCCGTCGCGGCCGTCGCCGGCGACAACGACACCCTGACCTACTCCATCACCAGAGGCGCCAACCTCTTCGACATCAACACCGCGACGGGCCAGTTGCTGACGAAAGCCCCGCTCGACCGTGAGGCAGCCCCCAGCCACACCATCAGGGTTGGCGTCAGTGACGGGAAGGACGCCAACAACATGGCCGAGGACCCCCCGGTCGTCGACAACAGGATCTCGGTAACCATTGCCGTCGGGGACGTGGACGAGGCGCCAAAGGTGATGGGCCGTGAAGCCGTCACGAAGGCGGAGAACAGCGGCACGTTTGTCGGCAGGTACACCGCCACGGACCCGGAGGGCGAGGACGTGACCTGGACGACGCTCACGGGAGCGGATGCCCGCCACTTCGCGTTCGACAACGGCGCCCTCAGTTTCGTGAGCGAACCCGACTTCGAGGCTCGGCCGGACAACACGTACGAGGTGACGGTGCGGGCGCGGGACGAGGGCGGCCATATCGGCGAGCGGCCCGTGACGGTGACGGTGACGAACGTGAACGAGCCGCCGATCCTCGATGGATTGGCGAACGTCGACTACGCCGAAGGGGGCACGGGCAACGTGGCGACGTACCGGGCCGTGGATCCGGAGGGCGCCACGATCATCTGGACGCTCGCGGGAGCGCAGGGCGACGACTTCACGATCACAAACGGCGTGCTGAGGTTCCGGGAGACCCCCGACTACGAGGAGGCGTCGAGCTACCAGCTCACCGTCATAGCCTCGGACGGGAACCCGCTCATCGTCGCCCGCCAGGACGTTACGGTGGACATCACAAACCTGGAGGAGGAGGGGAAGCTCACGCTCTCCTCGGATCAGCCGAGCATCGGGGTGGCATTCACGGCGACGCTGGCAGACCCCGACGGGGTGCGGAGCAGTACGTGGGAGTGGAGACGGGCGGATAGCCGCAGCGCGGCCGGGGTGGTCATCGCGGGGGCGACAGGGGAGACGTACACACCCACGGGGGACGACCGCGACAAGTACCTGCGGGTGAAGGTCGTCTACACCGACGGCCACGGCGCCGGCAAGGAGAAGGAGGCGGTCTCCAAGTTCGCCACACAGCCCGACCGGACAACGAATACGGCGCCGTCGTTCCCGGCCAACCCCGACAGCCTGTCGGTCCGGGAGGATGCGCGGGGTAGTACGGTCGGCGACCCCGTGGTGGCCACCGACGAGGAACACGACCCGATCACTTACTCGCTCACGGTGAGTGGCGCTCCCGTGGATCCACCCTTCACGATCGACCGAAGTTCGGGGCAGATCAGGGTCGCGGCCGGCGTCGCGCTCGACCATGAGACGCGTCCCTCACACTCCGTCACCGTGACCGCCACCGACTCCTTCAACGCCGAGGGCAGCACCACTGTCACCATCGAGGTGACGAACGTGAACGAGGCGCCGGCGGTCACGGGGCGGATGACCATTCAATACGCGGAGAACGGCGGCGATGCGGTTGCCAGCTACAGAGCCGATGATCCAGAGAACCAGGCCGTCGACTGGACGCCGAGGGGGCTCGACGCCGGACTCTTCCAGATCAGCTCCAGTGGCGAGCTTGCGTTCCGGTCGCCGCCCGACCGCGAAATGCCGAAGGATTCCGGAGAGAACAACGTCTACGACGTGACCGTGCAAGCGACGGACCGGCCGCCGACGGGAACTCCGCTGACGGGAACGCGGGACGTGACCATCAGGGTGACGAACGTGGACGAGCCGCCGGAGGTGATGGGCACTAAAGCCGTCACGAAGGCGGAGAACAGTGGCGAAGCTGTCGGCGACTACACCGCCACGGACCCGGAGAACAAGGCCTTGACCTGGGAGACGCTCATGGGAGCGGATGCCGGCCACTTCGCCTTCGACAACGGCGCCCTCAGCTTCAAGGAGAACCCCGACTACGAGGCTCGGCCGGACAACACGTACGAGGTGACGGTGCGGGCGCGGGACGAGGGCGGCAATGTCGGCGAGCTGCCGGTGATCGTCACCGTAGACGACGTGGACGAGCCGCCGGAGGTGATGGGCACTAAAGCCGTCACGAAGGCGGAGAACAGTGGCGAAGCTGTCGGCGACTACACCGCCACGGACCCGGAGAACAAGGCCGTGACTTGGGAGACGCTCAGGGGAGCGGATGCCGGCCACTTCGCGTTCGATGACGGCACCCTCAGCTTCGTGAGCGAACCCGACTTCGAGGCGCGGCGCGACAACACGTACGAAGTGACGGTGCGGGCGCGGGACGAGGGCGGCAAGATCGGCGAGCTACCCGTGACCGTCACGCTCATCAACGTCAACGAGAGGCCCACCATCACCGGAGCCGCCGAGGCGAGCATAGAGGAAGAGGGCACGCTCTTCGTCGATGCGTACACCGCATCGGACCCGGAGAGCGCCACCATCGCCTGGCAACCGCTCGTTGGGAGCGACGCTGACAAGTTCGAGTTCAACACGTCGAATGGCAGGCTTGCGTTCAAGGCGGCGCCGGACTTCGAGGATGCCGACCGTCGTGGCGACAACGAGTACGACGTGACGCTGACCGTCTCGGCTGGTGGCCACACCATCACGTTCGATGTCGCCGTCACCGTCACGAACAAGGAAGAGCCGGGCATGCTCGCGCTGCCCCCAACACAGCCGCAGGCCGATGCAGACTACACCGCCACCCTCAGCGATCCCGACGACGTGCAGTCGACGACGTGGACGTGGGAACGCTCGACAAGCCGTAGCGGCCCCTGGGCGACCGTCACCGGGGCCTTCGACAGCACCACGACGAGCGTCTACACGCCCATCGGCACGCCCGTCACCGGTGACGTCGGCCACTACCTGCGCGTGACCGCTGCGTACACCGACGGCTACGGGTCGAACGAGATCTCCGCCGTGTCCACCAACTCGGTCCTGGCGGCCCCGGTCGGCAACAGGCCGCCGGAGTTCATGGAGACGAACCCGACCCGCAGCGTCGCCGAGAACGCAGGGGCGAATGCCACGGTCGGCCGCGCCGTCACGGCCACCGATCCCGACCAGGGCAACACGGTGAGGTACGAGTTCGAGTCGCCCGTGCCGGACCTGTTCACGATCGACGGCAGCAGCGGCCAGATCCGGGTCAAGACCGAGGGGTCGCTCGACTACGACGATCCGGCGAACCGGACGCAGAGGGTCACGGTCAAAGCCCTCGACAGCTCGAACGCGTTTGACACCGTCCAGGTCACCATCGAAGTCACCAACGTGAACGAGCCGCCGGCCGCCGTCGCCGACGCCCCCTTCCGGTTCGACGAGGACACCGAGATCGAGATCCGCGTCCTCGCCAACGACAGCGACCCCGAGGACGAACGGAGCGAGTTGTTGCTGACGGTGGTCACCCCGCCGCTGAACGGGCGCGCGACGGTGAATGCACCCGCAAACGCGGGCGAGAACAGCACGATCACCTACGAGCCCAACGCCGACTACAACGGATCGGACACGTTCACCTATCAGGTCCGTGACACCGGCAGCCCGTCCCTCTCGAGCACCGCCTCGGTCACCGTCCAGATCGACGCGGTGAACGACGCGCCCGTGTTCCCCCCCTCAGAGACGGGCGCGCGCTTCGTGTCCGAAAGCGCGAAGGCTGGCGCCAACGTCGGCTCGGCCGTGACGGCGACGGACGTCGACGAGAACGACACGCTCACGTACAGCCTCTTCGGCGCCGACGCGTCTTCGTTCGAGATCGACAGCAACGGCCAGATCACGGTCGGCGATGGGGTCACCTTCGACATCGCGACGAAGGACACCTACACCGTCATGGTCGAGGCCGACGACCGGAACGGGGGGACCGACAGCATCGAGGTGACCATCACCGTCACGGCCGGGCCGGTAGGACCACCGATCATCACCGGTGGCGGCGGCGGCGGCGGCGGCGGCGGGCCTTCCGGTCCCTCTCCAAGCGAGGTCGATCTTGAGTGGAACGTGAAGCGGGACATTGAGGAACTCGACGGCGGCCACGACAAACCCACCGGCTCCTGGTCGGACGGTACGACCCTCTGGCTGGCGGAGAATGGCGACGGCGCCGACGACGCCGTCTACGCCTACGACCTCAAGACCGGCGAACGCGTGGAGGAGCGTGAGTTCGAACTCGACGAGACCAACCGCGCTCCGCGCGGCCTGTGGTCAAACGGCCAGACGGCCTGGGTCGCCGACAGCGGACGGGACCGCCTCTTTGCCTACGACCTCGAGAGCGGCGAACGGGACGAAGAGCGGGAGGTCGAACTCGACCAGCGCAACCGCGACCCGCGGGGCATCTGGTCCGAAGGCACGACCGTGTGGGTGCTCGACGGCGGCAAGAACGCGCTCTTCGCCTACGACCTTGAGACGGGGGCGCTGCTCGGTGAGTACGCCCTGGACTCCTCCAACGGCGACCCCCACGGCATCTGGTCCGACGGCGTCAGCGTCTGGGTGTCTGACCACGGAGCGAAGCGCCTCTTCGCCTACCGGATCCCGGTGCAGGACAGCCCGGCAGCCGGTGACGTGCTCCCGCTCGAGCGTGTCCGCGACGAGGAGTTCGCGAACCTGAGCCGCGCCAGCAACAACAGCCCTCGTGGTATCTGGTCCGACGGCGCCGTGATGTACGTCGCTGACGAGAGCGACGGCAGGGTCTACAGCTACAACATGCCCGACGCTATCGACGCCCGCCTCGCCTCGCTCACCTTGAGCGGCGTCGACATCGGCGAGTTCGACCCCGGCAAGACGGAGTACGACGGCGTCGCCGCCGAGGGCGTGACCGAGACGACGGTCGAGGCCGGGGCGGTGCAGCGGCGTACCGATGTCGCAATCCACCCGCCCGATGCCGACGACGCCAACGGCCACCAGGTTGCCCTCCAGGACCTCGGCGAGATCACGGTCACCGTCACCTCGGCCGACGGGAATCGCAGGCGCGTCTACCGGGTGCGGTTCGAAGAGACAGAGCGCGAAGCGCCCAGCTACCCAACCTCCCGCTGCTTCCGCGGCGATGTGGTCGAGGGCTTCAGTCTTCTCATCTATGAAGGGGGCAGCCTCGAGGACCTCGTGGTCTGCGCCGTGAGCAGGTACGTCGTCGCCCTCTATGTGCTGGACAACGGCGTCTACGTGCCCTACATCCTCGGCGCTCCCGACTTCGTGAATCGTTCCTTCCACGGGTTGTTCCCGGATGGCCTCCCGCCCATGACATCGCTTGTCGCCGCGAGCAACGGACCGCCAAGCGCGGATACCGTCGTCGGCCGGCTCGCAGAGGATGAGCCCGTAACTCTGCGAGGATCGAACTGCCTGCACGGCGAGATCGCCGCGGGCTTCAGCCTCGTCATCTTCGAGGGTGGCAGCGTGGAGGAACTGGAGGCCTGTGGCCGGGGCCTCGGCATCACGGCCTTCCATGCCCTGCATGAAGGCGACTGGGCGCCGTTCATCCTCGGAGCCCCGGACTTCGTCAATCGCCCGTTCTTCGAGCTGTTTGCCGACGGTCTGCCCGCCCTGACGCCACTGGTCGCCACGAGAGACTCGCCGCCCGCAGCCAACGCCGATAGTGACGAGGCGGCGGAGAACTAGAGTGTGCCGCCACCGAGATTCCGCCGACACACTCCGACTGTGTGTCAGGACCACAGGTTGGTCTTGCCGATCACGCTCGCAGGGGTGGGCCGCGGGGCAGGCGGCCGGTGTGGGCGCGGCCTCATCACGCCGGTCGAGGCGGCTCCAGGGGTAGACGGCCGGACAGCGTCAACTCGTGGTCGCGGATGATGGCGACCTCCATTTCCAGCATGCGCTTGCGGGCATCGAACGCGGGCGGCGCTCTCCTTCCGCTTGTAGCCCTGGTCGTCGGGGCATCCCGATCGGTGTTTCCCGCCCCCTAGGACGGGCAAAGATACGAACATCAGTTCTTCTGACCGCCAATTGTCATAGGAATGATAAAAGTTCACGTGAGATAAGCCCGGAGCTCATACCACGCTCACCTCCGCCAAGTACTGTTCCGCTCGGTTTGGCTGATTAGAAACGCCTTTGTCAGACATAAGGCTTCCTTGCCTCCTGCAGAGAACTGCCAGGCGGGGGCCATCGCTGAGGGGCGAAGAACGAGGAGTTCTTTACACGATGGATGCGTTTGACCGCGAGGCTGACAACCAACTTGTGCGGCATCCTGGTCTCCGCTTACGAGTTCGTCGGATGACAACTCGGGCGGCCCGACCGTTCGCTTCTCTGGCCCTCACGCTCGCGGTAGCCCTCCTCGCCGTGCTTGGCGGGCTGCTCATGAACTCCGGGGCCGCGAACGCGGACCCGTCTTGCAAGGTTCCGCCCAGCGGTCTCGCCAGCGCCCTCAACGACGCCGCTTCGGGCATCCTGCTGACCTGGGACGCATCGAGCTGCACCCCGGACGAGTACGCCGTCTACCGCAGGAACATGGACGAAGACGGCAGCAGGATGCGCCCGTTCGCCACCGTGGATGGCGCCACCCTCAGCTATGCCGACACCAGCGTCGAGGCGGGCGTCACCTACCGCTACCGGATCAGGTCCAACGACAAGGGCCCCAGATCTGCTTCAACCGAGCTCACCGTGCCCGCCCCGAAGATCGACACCGACGACACCGACGACACCGACGACACCGACGGCACCGAGACCTCGGAAGCGACAACGAGGGACCATGCTCCCGACTCCAACCGTGACGCGAAATTCCTAGGCCCCCGCTCGATAACGCTCAGCGCGCTGGAGAACACAGATCTGACGGGCGGCGTTGGCGACGCCCTTCCGGGCTTTGATAGGGACGGCCACTCGCTCCACTACTCGTTGAGTGGCACGGACGCGTCCGACTTCACCGTCGACGAGCGGAGCGGCCAGATCAGGACCACGCTGGTCTTCGACTTCGAGACCAAGAGCAACTACAGCATGGTCGCGCACGTGCGGGACCCCTGGGACCTTGGCGGCCACTTTGACGACAGTATCGACGACAGTATCGGGGTGGTCATCGCCATCTCTAACGAAGACGATCCCGGTGTGCTGTCGATATCGGGTACGCCTACCAACGGCGAGCGACTCATCGCATCGCTGAGTGACGAGGACGGCCACCACCGCGACCGGACCTGGCAGTGGCAGCGGGAGGACAGCACTGGAACGCTCGTCGCCATCGTGGGGGGGAACTCCGGCACCTACAGGCTGGTTGACGACGATCTGGGCCGTGTGATCCGGGTCACGGTGTCCTACACTGACGATCATGGGAGCGGCAAGTCCGCCACCGCTGCGACCACCCCGGTCGCGCCAAGGAACGCCCGACCGGTGTTCACCGTCAGCGAAGCCACGAGAACCCTGTTCGAGAACCTCGCAGCGGGGACGCTCCTTGGCTCTCCGCTCGTGGCTACGGATCCCGAGGGCGACACGCTGATCTACTCGCTGGGTGACTCGCTGGATGGCTGGAACTTTGTGCCTTTCATCATCGGCCAGAACGGCCAGATCAGGACCAAGGTGCCCTTCGACTACGAGCGCCGGAACAGCTTCATCTTTGAAGCGCAGGTGCGGGACGGCCGGGACGGCGCCGGCAACGACGACGAAGCTGTCGACCACACGATCACGGTGACCGTCACCCTCCGTAACGAGGACGAGCCCGGTGAGCTGTTGATATCGGGTAGGCTTATCATCGGCCAGCAACTCACGGCATCGCTGAGTGACCCGGACGGCAACCCCCGCATCGAGCGCTGGCTGTGGCAGCGGGAGCACAGCCCTGGAACTTGGGTCACCATCGGCCAGGACGCTTCCACCTACACGCTGGTTAACGCCGATCTGGCCAAACAGCTCGCGGTCACGCCGTACTACACTGACGATCATGGGGCAGGCAAGTCCGTCACGGTTGCGATCGCCCCACCCAAGGAAACTAACGACCCACCGGTGTTCACCGTCAGCGGAGCCACGTTCACCGTGTCCGAGCACCTCGAACGGGGGACGCTCATTGGCTCTCCGTTGGTGGCTACGGATCCCGAGGGCGACACGCTGACCTACTGGCTAGCTCGCGGGGACGCTACCGTGTTCGAGATCGACCAGAACGGCCAGATCACGAACACGACGCTCTTCGACTACGAGCGCCGGAACAGCTACAGCTTTGGCGTGCACGTGCGGGACGGCGTGGACAGCGCCGGCAACGACGACGAAGACGAAGCTCCCGACGCCTCGATCACGGTGACCATCGACGTCGTTAACGAAGACGAGCCCGGCGAGGTGTCGATATCGGGCACGTTACAGAGGGGCGCGCGACTCACGGCATCGCTGAGTGACGATGACGGCCCCCGCAACGTGGCGTGGCAGTGGGGGCGGTGGAGCACCGTCATTCTTGACTTCGTCAACATCAGAGGGGCGACCTCCGCCGATCGCATTTTGGCACGCACCGACGTGGGCGCGCGGCTCCAGGCCAGCGTGTCATACAATGACGGTCATGGGTCGCGCAAGTCCCTCGCCGCTGAGGCCGGCGAGATCATGGCCGGCAACGTCGAGCCGAGATTCAGCAGCAACAGGACCACGCGCGCCTTGGTGGAGAACACCCCGGCGGAGACGAACGTTGGCGATCCGGTCGCGGCCACCCCTGGCGACGCCGACCCGCTGACCTACTCGTTGAGCGGCCCGGACAGGTCGTCCTTCACCATCGACCAGACCGGCCAGATCAAGACCAAAGCGGGCATCGACTACAACTTCGATGTCCAGAGCAGCTACAGCGTGGTCGTGGCCGTGAGCGACGGCTTTGACCGCCAGGGCGGCCTCAGCACCGCTACCGACGACACCATCACGGTGACCATCAACCTCACCAACGTCAACGACCCTCCTTCGATTGTTAGCGGCGCGCGCAACCTGACTGTCCGCGAGAACCATGCTTCGACCACCCAGACCTACACGGCGAACGACCCGGACGCGGGCGCCACCTTGAGCTGGAGCCTGGGAGGCGTTGACTCGGGGGCCTTCAGCGTTTCGACGTTCACCTCTACGACCAACCCGGAGGGGCAGGGCGTGATCAGGTTCCGCGAGCCGCCCAACTACGAGCTGCCGGCGGACGATGACAGGGACAACGTCTACCACCTGACGCTGACGGTCACCGACAACGGCAACCCTCCCATGACCGACACGCGGGACATCACAGTCACCGTCGAGAACGTGGACGAAGCCGGCACGGTGACGATTACGGGCACGCCGTCCGGGGGAGAACAGTTGACGGCGACGGTGGCCGACGAAGACGGGACCGTCAGCAGCCTGACCTGGCAGTGGTCGCGGCAGGCCCCCCTTGGCTTGTTCATCCCCATCACGGGGGCGACCTCAGACAGCTACACGCCGGTGGCCGCGGACGTGGCCCGGTACGTGCAAGTCACGGCCAGCTACAGCGACGGGCTGGGTCCGATCGAGACCGCCAGCGCCGTCACGAGCAGCGCGGTGGGGGCCAGCAACGCCGAGCCGGCGTTCGACGAAGGCGCCTCGGCCACCCGCACTGTTACGGAGAACAGCACGGCGGGCACGAACGTCGGGAATGCGGTGGCGGCCACGGACAGCGACAACGACACGCTGACCTACTCGCTGAGCGGCGCGCACGCGTCGTCCTTCACCATCGACTCGTCGAACGGCCAGATCAGGACCGTTTCCGGCGTCGACTACAACTTCGAGGTCAAGAGCAGCTACAACGTCACCGTAAACGTGCACGACCGGAAGGACATCGCCAGCGCCGTTGACACCGCCATCGACGACGCTATCGGGGTGACAGTCAGGCTCGAAAACGTGGATGAGCCCGGCACGGTGGAGATCCAGTTACGTACGCACAACAGCGGACGACTGTCAGTGGCGCGGCGGGCGGTTATGGACCCTGACGGGAGCGTGAATACCAGCAGGACCACGTGGTCGCGGGGAGACACGGCCAGCGGTCCGTTCACCGAACTCGTCGCGTGGAGGAATGTGGTCGAGTACCCCACGGTGGTGGCGGACGTGGGCAAGTACATCGAGCTCAGCATCAGCTACCGGGACGGTGAGGGTACGGGCAAGACCGTCTCCGCGGTGACGGCCGACCCGATCCCGGTCACCAACTCCAATCCGATGTTCGACCCGGGCGCCCCGGCCACCCTCAGCGTTGCGGAGAACAGCACGGCGGGCACGAGTGTCGGGGCTGCGCTGACGGCTTCGGACAGCAACGACGACACGCTGAAGTACTCGCTGAGCGGTCCGGACGCGGGCTCGTTCGAGATCGACCAGGACGGCCAGATCAAAACCAGGTCCGGCATCACCTACAACTTCGAGAGCGCCAAGAACACCTACAACGTCACCGTGAACGTGCACGACCGGAAGGACATCGCCAGCGTCGGTGACACCGCCATCGACGACACCATCGACGTGGCCATCAGCCTCACCGACGACAATGACGCCCCCACGATCACGGGCGGCGCGCCGGCCAGAAGCATCCTCGAGGGCACTACGGTCGTCGGGGTCTACACGGCTTCCGACGAAGACGCGTCGGACACGCTGACGTGGGATGTGGAGCCTGCTGACGACGGTGACTTCTTCCAGATCAGCTCGTCCGGAGAGCTCTCGTTCAAAATCGCGCCGGACTTCGAGGACAAGCAGGACGCAGGCGGCGACAACGATTACGACGTGACCGTGAAGGTCGCCGACGCCCTTGGCCGGAGCGCCACGCTGTCCGTCACCGTCACTGTCACGAACGACAATGAGGCGCCCACGATCGACGCCGGCTCTGACAGCTTCAGGGTCGACGAGAACACAGCGACCACGACGATCGTCCAGACCTATGAGGCGTCTGACACCGACACCGACGCCGCGTCCAACCTGACGTGGACGTTGGGAGGCACCGACGCGGGCGCCTTCAGCATCACGCGGAACTCCCAGGGGCACGGAGAACTCAGGTTCAGGAACGTGCCTGACTACGAGGACCCGGACGACATTCCCCTCGTGGCCGTTTTGGGGGGAAACAACGTCTACGACATCACGGTGACGGTCGCCGACGGCGGCGGCGAGAGCGCCACGCTGCCCGTCACCGTCACCGTCAATGACCTCAATGAGACGCCGGTGGTCAGCGGGAACAACTCACCGGACTTTCCTGAGATCGAGTTCGATGTCGAAGGCGCCAGCCTCACCAGAGCGAATCTCACCGTCCCCGGCAGGTACACCTTCGCTGACGAAGATGACCGCGATGTTCGCTGGGGGCTGATGAGCGGCGCCGACGCGGAGCACTTCACCATCAGGAAGGACGCCAACGGAAATGGCGTCCTGACCTTCAAGAACCCAAGCCCCAACACGAGCCGCAAGCCTGCCGACTACGAAAACCCCGTCAACATGGGCTCCAACAACGTCTACCGGGTCGTCATCACGGCGGATGACCGCCAGAACGAGAGCAACAGCGTCGGGACCTTCACGGTGGACGTGACCGTCACCCCCGTCGACGAGACACCGGAGATCACGACCACCGGCCCAACCCACGCCACCCCCTCGTTCGCGGAGATCGAGTACGACGCCACGACCGCGGACCTCACCGTGGCCGACTACGACGCGCGCGACGAAGAACGCGAACCCATCACCTGGGGCCTCGGCGGCGACGACGCGGGCGACTTCACCATCAACCGCAACTCCGGCGTCCTGTCCTTTGCCGCCAGGCCCAACTTTGAGATTCCCGTCGACGGCAGTACGCCGCCCGACAACGTGTACAACATCATCGTGGAGGCGACTGACGCCTCCCCGACCCGGAACATCCGGGAGTTCCCGGTAACCGTCACCGTCACCAACGTCGACGAGACGCCCGAGATTACCAATCCGCCGAGCGACAGGAGCTACGCGGAGATCGAATACGACTCCACGGCGACCGACATCCCCGTCGTCGCGACCTTCACCGCGCGCGACGAAGAGATGCAGGACATCACCTGGGGTCTCTCCGGGGACGATGCGGGCGACTTCATCATCACGAAGGACGCCCTCTCCGGTGTCGGCGTCGTCACCTTCAAGAACCCGCCCAACGTCGAGATTCCCGAAGACGCCGACTCCTACAACACCTACGAGTTCACCGTGCTGGCGACGGACACTGCCAGCCCCACGAACACCGGCGCCTGGGACTACGCCGTCACCGTCACCGATGTCAACGAGCGGCCGGAGTTCACGGGAACTATCGAGACGACGTTCGTCCTGCCCGAGCACGACGCGAACGAGGTTTACACCGCGCCGTCCCTGGCGTCCTACGCCGCCCGCGACGAAGAAGGCGGGGTCACCTGGACACTGACCGGCACGGACCGCCGCGACTTCGCGATCGACGACGACGGCGTCGTCACCTTCGCCGCCGCGCCCAGCTTCGAAACCCCGGCACACTCCAACAACATCTATCGGTTCAAGGTCGTCGCTACCGACCAGAGCGGCTCGCCTCGCCGGACCGCCGAGGTCGACATTACCGTCACCGTCGAGGACATCGAGGAAGCGGGCACGATCGAGGTAGACAATCTGAACCCCGCCGTGGGAGATGTCATCACCTTCGTGCTGATGGACCCGGACGGCGACATCGGCCCACCGGGCAGCAATGTCATCAGATGGAGCATTCAGCGACGCTTGCCCGGAGGAGCATGGGCGTCGATTCCCACATCCAATCCGAACTCCACCACCGGAACCTACAGGGCTGACGAGGACGACACAGGCTTCGAGATTCGCGCCATCGCCAACTACCGCGACCGCAGAGGGCCTCTCAAGTCGGCCGAGAGCATGAAAACAGCCGCAGTTGCGGCGAATCCCATCATCAATGCGCCTCCCCGCTTCCAGACGGGAGGCACGCAGCGCATTCCTGAGGTCGGCGCTGGCGTCGATGTCGGCGAACGGCTGACGGCCAGCGACCGCGAGAACGACCCCCTGACCTGGGGAATCTCGGGTGGCCCCGCCGCTGTCTATTTTGCAATCGACGCATCCAGCGGGCAGCTGCGAACCCTCCAGGCGTGGGACTTTGAGACAACTGTGGTTACTCGACCATTCATCCTCCAGGTCACCCTGCGTGACGGTAGAGATGCTGATGGCAACACCGACCGCACTGTCGACGTCACCACCAGCGTTGAAGTCGAGATCATTGACGTGGAGGAACTCGGCGTCGTCACGCTCTCCCTGGATGAGCCTGAAGTCGGAGACACCGTCGTGGCGACGTTGGAAGATGGCGACGGCAGCATTCAGGGCGCTTCCTGGCAGTGGGCGCGTTCAGAAAACGGGCGGACCGGCTGGGTCAACATCTCCAGAGCGTCGTCGAGCAGCTACACGACGCTGCAATCCGACACGGGCTCATTCCTGCGCGCCCGGGTCACCTATGCGGACAACCGCGGGGGCGGCAAGACCGCGCAGGCGGTGACCGCAAACGGCGTCTTCAGCGAAAACCAGGGCGCCACCTTCCCGTCCTCCGAAGACGGCCAGCGCGCCGTGCCGGAGAATACCCGACCGGGCGTGAACATCGGCGCTGCCGTGGCCGCCACGGACCCCGAGGATGACAGCCTCACGTACACGCTGCGCGGCCCGGATGCGGCCGCCTTCAGCGTCGTTGCCAGCAGCGGCCAGTTGCGAACGAGCGGAGCCCTGGATTTTGAGACAAAGCCCAGCTACAGCTTCACGCTCGAGGTGCACGACCGGCTGGATGGCTCAGGCAACCCGTCCACCATGGTGGACGATAGCCAGAACGTGACGATCACGATCGAGAACGTGGAAGAGCTGGGAACGGTAACGCTCACCACAGACACCGCGACCATCCAGGCCCGCGTCGAAGTGACCGCGACGCTCGAAGACGACGACGGACCCTCCGGCATCCGGTGGCAGTGGTCCCGCTCGCCCGACGGCAGGACGAATTGGGTCAACATCGCTAGCGCC
Source organism: Tepidiformaceae bacterium (assembly GCA_965262975.1). Classification (GTDB taxonomy): domain Bacteria; phylum Chloroflexota; class Dehalococcoidia; order Tepidiformales; family Tepidiformaceae; genus UBA2991. The sequence continues at coordinate 1,157,839 of OZ253575.1, forward strand.
ACGTCCGCCACATACACGCCCACGTTGGAGGAAGACGCCGGCAACTACATCCGGGCCACGGCCACCTACACCGACGGCCGTGGGCCGAACAAGACTGCCGACGCCGTGTCGCCGCGCGTCGGCGACCCACCCCCGGCCAACTCGCCGCCCGCGTTCCCCGCGACCGAGGACGGTCAGCGTGATGTGCCGGAGGACGCCGCGGCGGAACAGGGCATCGGTGAGCGCGTGGTCGCCAACGATGTGAATGACGACGATCTGACCTACTCGTTGAGCGGGGCCGACAGTGCCTTGTTCACCATCGACGAGGACACCGGGCAGTTGCGGCTGGCCGCGAATGCGCAGCTCGATTTCGAGGGCAAGCCGAACCTTCGCGTCGTCGTGTCCGTCAGCGATGGCGCGGATCGGAACCACGATTCTGACACGGTGATCGACGACACTATCGACGTCGTCATCACTGTGACGGATGTCAACGAAGCGCCTGTGATCACGGGCGACACTTCCCCATCCTTCCGGGAGAACGCCAGTACGGCCGTGGCGACGTTCACGGGCGCCGACCCGGAGGGTGACACGCTTACCTGGTCGGTGGACAACAGCGATTTCTGGATCTCCAGTCGTGGGCAGCTGTACTTCCGCACGCCGCCTAGCTTCGAGGGCCAGACGAGCTACCGCGTCACGGTCGAAGCCACTGACGACGAGGGCCTTTCGGATACGCGCGCCGTGACCGTCGCCGTGACGGACATGGAGGAAGAGGGCGTGGTCACCATCACACCGCCGCGCGGTTGGGCGGACATCGCGACACGGTTCAGCGCAGACCTGACCGACGACGACGGCGGCGAGACCGACATCGACTGGCAGTGGGCGCGGTCGCCCAACGGCAGATCTGGCTGGGTGGATATTGCGGGCGCCACGTCGAGCAGCTACACGGCAGGCGCCGGCGATGAGGGCCACTACCTGCGGGCCACGGCCTTCTACGAGGACCGCCGGGGCAGCAACAAGACAGCTCACTCGGCGCCGACGGGGCGGATCGAGGACCTCAGGCCGGCAACGAACAGCGCTCCCGCATTTGAGGACGACACGGTCACCCGGAGCATCGGTCAGGGCGCAGCCGCAGGCCGGGCCATCGGCGCACCCGTCACGGCCACTGATCCCGACCAGGACGATGTCCTCACCTACTCTCTGAGCGGGGCGGACGCCGATGCCTTCGACATTGATGCCGCCACCGGCCAGATCCGGACGAAGACCGTCCTCGATCCAAGGGTGAAGGACATCCATGCCGTCACGGTGTCCGTCCACGACGGCTTTGACGCCAGCTACAACCCCTCGGACGTAGAGGACGACTCCACGGACGTGACCATCACCGTCACCGAGGTCAGCACGCCGTTCACCGGCGGCGGCAATGGCGGCGGTGGCGGCGGTGGCGGTGGCGGTGGCGCAAGTGGCCCCAGCCCGAGCGAAGTCGAGTTCGAGTGGAACGTGAAGCGAGACATTGAAGCGCTCAACGCTGGCCACAGCTGGCCCACGGGGATGTGGTCCGACGGCGAGACCCTCTGGATCGCCGAGAACGGCCAGGGCGCCGACGACGCCCTCTACGCCTACGAGCTCGAGAGCGGCGAACGCGTCGAGGAGCGTGAGTTCGAGCTCGACGAGAGCAACCGCGCCCCGCGCGGCCTCTGGTCCGACGGCGAGACGATGTGGATCTCCGACAGTGGCCAGGACCGCCTCTACGCCTACGAGCTCGAGAGCGGCGAACGCGTCGAGGAGCGTGAGTTCGAGCTCGACGAGAGCAACCGCGGCGCGCGCGGCATCTGGTCCGACGGCGAAACGATGTGGGTGCTCGACGGCGGCCAGGACCGCCTCTTCGCCTACAACCTCGCGAGCGGCGAGTTGCTCGCCGAGTACGCCCTCGATTCAACGAACGGCGACCCGCGCGGCATCTGGTCCGACGGCATCAGCATCTGGGTCTCCGACCACGGCGCCAAGCGCCTCTTCGCCTACCGCCTGCCCGAAGCGCCCGACGGCCCCACGGCCGAGGAAGCGGATCCGGTCCCGCTGGAGCGGGTCGACGACGAGGACGCGGATCCGGTCCCGCTGGAGCGGGTCGACGACGAGGACGCGGATCTGGTCCCGCTGGAGCGGGTCGACGACGAGGACTTCACGGAGCTCAGCGGGGCCAGCAACAACAGCCCGCGCGGCATCTGGTCCGACGGCCAGGTGATGTACGTCGCCGACGAGAGCGACCGCAGGGTCTACACCTACAACCTGCCCGACGCTATCGACGCCCATCTCGCCACGCTCACCTTGAGCGGTGTCGAGATCGGGGAGTTCGACGGTCGGAGGACCGAGTACGAGGGCGTGCCCGGGGAGGGAGTCACGCAGACGACCATCGAGGCCACAACCGTGCAGCGCCGCACCGCTGTCGCCATCGACCCGCCCGACGCCGACGGCGACGAGGCCAACGGCCACCAGCTGTCGCTGGACGGCGTCGAGGAGATCACCGTCACCGTCACTTCGGCCGACGGCAGCCGCACGAAGGTCTACCGCGTGCGGCTCGAGGCAGCGACGGAGGAGATTGCGCTGTCGCCAGCGTGGACCCTGGTGCAGTGGGGAGGCAGCGAAGGTGCGGACATCGCCGCGGCCCTGGAGGAAGGTGGTCTTACGGAGAGGGTCACCGTGATCTACGAGTGGGACGAGGTTGAGGAGAGGTGGCGGCCGTACTTCCCCGGCCTGCAGGACGTGCCGGGGCTGAACACCTTGGGCAGCCTGAGTCAGGGAGGCAGGTACTGGGTCGCGGTCACGGAGCCGGTCATCTGGACCGTCACCGCACCTTAGCAGGGTGCTGATCGCCCGGACCGGGACCTCACCTCAGTTCGTCACCTCGGGATGCCCATACACCCCTCTTGGTTACCACACCATCTGGGGACCTCAATCTGGCGCGTGTAGACGCTTTGACCCGCAGCCACCCGACACTTTGGTTGTAGTTCGTTGCGGAGGAGCGGCTCGCTCCCACCCCCATAGGGTGGGCATGAGTTTCTGGAGCGGAAGGATGAGTATGATCAGGTGATGCCGTCGAGCTAATAGCCTAAAGGCAGGGGCAGCCCGACCTTGCGCCCTACATCCGGCGACAGTACCCCAAGCTAGTCACAGTTTAGCGAAGGAGGCGAGTGTGACCATGGCGGACGATCCCGTGAAAGGGCCTCAGGAGCAGCGAGAACGACTCTCCAGGCTTAGCGCGGCCAGCCTGCGCATCAGCGAGAGCCTCGATTTCGAGATCGTTCTGCAAGAGGTGCTGGAGAGCGCCCGGGCGCTGACGGACGCCATGTATGGCGTGATCACCCTCCTTAATGAGGCTGGAACGGTAGAGGCCTTGCTCTCCTCGGGCCTGACTCCCGAAGAGACCCAGCAGCTGTGGAACTGGTCGGGAGGAGCGAAGCTCTTCGAGTACCTTGGTGCGACCCTGAGGCCATTGCGGCTGCGGGACTTTGCCAGCCACACCGCGGCGCTGGGCCTTCCTGAAATCATTCTGCCCAGACCGGTGGGCCCCGCCCTCGCCTTTCTGGCGGCTCCACTCCGCCATAGAGGCGAGGGCGTCGGCCACTTCTTCCTCGCTGAGAAGGAGGGAGGCGGGGAGTTCAGCCAGGACGACGAAGAGATCCTTGTCATGTTCGCGTCTCAGGCGGCGATGGTGATCACAAATGCTCGCAGGCGCCGGGACGAGCAGCGAGCGCAAAAGGACCTGGAGACCCTGATCAACACCTCACCCGTGGGCATCGTTGTCTTCGATGCCCAAACCGGAAGACCGATGTCCTCCAACAGGGAGGCCGCGAGGATCGTGGGAGACCTGAGCACTCCGGGGGAGTCCCAGGAGCAGCTTCTCGAGATTCTGACCGTCCGACGCGCGGACGGGCGCGTCTTCTCGCTGAGCGAGTTTCCCCTGGCGCACGCGCTGCGCGTTGGCGAGACGGTACGCGCCGAGGAGATCATCCTGCGGGTCCCCGACGGCAGGTCCCTCACGACGCTCGTCAACGCCACTCCCATCCGTACGGAGGACGGGACTGAGGTGGAGTCGGTGGTCGTGACCCTGCAGGACATGACGCCACTGGGGGAGCTGGAGCAACTGCGCGCCGAGTTCCTGGCCATGGTGAGCCACGAGCTGCGCGGCCCGCTGACCTCCATCAAGGGCTCGGCCACCACCCTGCTGCAAGCGTCGTCCAACCTCGACCCCGCCGAAACGCTCCAGTTCCACCGGATCATTGACGAGCAGGCCGATTACATGCGCGACCTGATTGGCGATCTGCTTGACGTGGCCCGGATCAACACCGGTGAGCTCTCGGTCACCCCCGAACCTATCGAGGTGGTGAGGCTGGTGGACGAGGCTAGAACGAAGGTCCTGAGCGGGGCCGCCAGGAACAACTTCGGCATCGACGTCCCCCCGCGCCTTCCCCTGGTCATGGCTGACAGGCGGCGCATCGTGCAGGTCCTGAGCAACCTCCTCTCCAACGCTCTCAGGTACTCGCCGGAGTCTTCCGCCATCAGCGTGTCCGCCGAGCGTGAAGACACTCACATTGCCATCTCCGTCTCCGATAGGGGTGCGGGCCTTACCGCCGCGGCCCTGCCCCACCTGTTCAGCAGGTTCTCCCGCACGGAGAGTGACGAGGGCGGCCACGACAGCGGCGGCTCGGGGCTGGGCCTCGCTATCTGCAAGGGCATTGTGGAGGCCCACGGGGGTCGCATTTGGGCCGAGAGCGACGGCCCCGGGCTTGGCGCGCGCTTCACCTTCACACTTCCGGTAGCGGAGGAGGTCGGGGGTGGCGTGGCCACCGTTTCCGGTACCTCGCATGCGACAACCCCGGTGGAACGCGAGCAGGAGCGGATTCTTGTCGTGGACGACGACCCAGAGATGCTCCGGTACGTTCGCGGCGCACTTTCGAAAGCGGGTTATTCGCCCGTTGTGACCGGCGATCCGCAAGAGGTGCTGGGGCTCGTGGAGGACCAGGCGCCCCACCTGGTCTTGCTCGACCTGCTGCTTCCAGGGACGGACGGAATCACCCTGATGCAGGACATCCTGGCGAAGGCAGACATTCCAGTGATCTTCCTGTCCGTCTACCGCCAGGACGAGGTCATCGCCAGGGCTTTCGAAATGGGAGGCGTTGACTACGTGGTCAAGCCCTTCTCACCGACGGAGCTTGTGGCAAGGGTCAAAGCGGCCCTGCGCAAGAGGGCGGAGTCTGAGGCGACCGCCCCCACCGAACCCTTCGTGCTGAGTGCGCTGAAGATTGACTACGCTGACCACGCAGTCACCCTCGGCGGGCATCCGCTTCGCATGACCGCGATCGAGTATCGGCTGCTCTTTGAGCTGTCCGTCAACGCCGGGCGGATATTGACCTATGAATACCTGCTTCAAAGGGTCTGGAAGACGGAGAGAGGGGAGGATTTGCGGCCGATGCGCACGGTTGTGAGAAACCTCCGCCGCAAGCTGGGCGACGACGCCAACCATCCCACCTACATCTTCACCGAGCCTCGCGTGGGCTACCGCATGGAGAGGCCTCGCAACGGGAGCGAGTAAGGGACCGGAGTGGCGCCTCGACCGCTCAGACCAGGAAGGAGGTCGCCAAGATGCGGCCCCCGCGCAACCGAAATTGCGGCCGCCTTCCGCGCGGCCGACGGGCGCAAGCTGCGCGGCGGGGTGCAGGCCACGATCGCTGAGGCCCCACCGGGGTCGCCACCCGCTAGCGGCGCTGCGCCGGGGCGACTCCGAGTCCGGTTTCGCCTTGGGAAGCCGGCATCAGTTACGGCTGTCTGTCGACCCTGTTCAGCGAGGGCCTTAGCCGCCCGTTGCCCGCCCTCTGGGCGTCCGCCGGCGGCGAGCGCTCGCCGAAACAGATGAACTTCCCCGAGAACTCACCCCTAAGAGGGTCCGTCAACCCCCTCCCCTGATGGGCTGACCACCAGAAAGTTCGTTGCGGCCGGCTCCGAAAACACCTCGACGGCACGGTCGTCCTTCAGTGGGCCGACCCGCCGGGGGCGTCCGCGAACGACTACGACCTGTTCGCTGTCGACGGCGACGGCAACCCGATCTGCTTCCCTGCAAGTCGAGACCGGGAGAAACCTCATAAAAACTCATCGGAGATGCGCCATAAGTTCATGTGAAGCTCATATCGGTACTACAGACTGTTGCAATCGCCCGTTCCTGAGGCGGTAGACCCCCCACCGCCTCAGAACGGGCCTTACGGGGGGCATCCCTCGGAAGGTTATGTACTAATGGACTCTCCCCTGACCGGAACGACTGCCCTGGGGGTCGCGTTGGCTCTCAGAACGGAGCATGCCCTCCGCGAGCGACCCGTCCTCCGGTCGAGAGAAGCGGTCCTCCGATGAGGCGGCTGGCCCTGCTGGCGGTGTGCGCCTCGCTCTCGGTGCTGCTGGCGACAAGCAGCGTCGGCGCGCAGGCCACGATGCTCCCCGGCCCCCCGACCAACCTGTCGGCCACCGCCGTCGGGGGCTCGCTGACCGTCACCTGGAGCGCGCCCTCCGACGACGGCGGGGGGCCGATCGCCTCCTACGACCTGCAATACGGCGAGGGCGACGCCACCAATCTGCCCACCAGCTGGACCGTATTGGACGAGGTGTGGACCTCGGGCTCGCTCTCGTACGTCGTTTCCGGACTCCAGGAAAGCACCGAATACGCCGTGCAGGTGCGGGCCGTCAACAGCTTTGGGGATGGGAGCTGGTCGACCAGCGTCGTCCAGACGACCGCCGACCACGGCAACACGCGCACCACGGCGACGCCATTGGCCCTTGGCGACGACGTTCCCGGAACGATTGATCCCCCGACAGACGTGGACTACTTCTCCTTCACCATCGACGCCACGACCGATGTCTGGTTGTACACCACCGGCGATACCGACACTCACGGGTACCTCTATAACTCGAGCGGGACGCTGCTGGCCGAGAATAACGACAGCGGCAACCCGAACAACCACCTGACTTTCGAGATCCGTGCGATGCTGAACCCCGGAACATACCACGTCAGTGTCCAAACCTTCGAACAGTCGAGCTCCGGGGCCTACACGCTGCACGCGCGCTCGGCCGCTCCGGTTGGCACTACCTTCAACACCGCGACGGATATCACGCCCACCTCGGAGGGCACGCTGTTCCCCGGGTTCATCTACACGCAGGGTGGCTATAATTACTTCAAGTTCGAGCTCACCAGCTCCGCCGATGTATTCATCACGACCACCGGAGGGCTTGACACCGCGGCCGGGCTGCGCCGCGCAAACAACAGGGAAATTACCTGGAGTGGTGATAGCTATCTTCCTGTCGGTTCGTTGCGCCCCCTGATCCGGGAAAGACTCTCGGCTGGAACCTATTATGTTGAAGTAGACCTTTTTAGCGCTCCGCCTCACACCGGACCGTACTCGCTATTCATTCAACTCGTTCCCGATCGTGGAACATCCATGCAGAACGCCACTGAAATTCCACTATGGTCGACAACGGCCGGGAATATCAGCTCTTTCGGTAACCATCACTACTTTAGCTTCACGTTGGAGAATCCGCTCTGGGTTAGGTTGACCGCATCATCGCAAGATCATGTGCTCGCACTCGGATGGGCGCTATTTGGCGCCTCAAATACCGACATAAGTTCTTCTCTGTACGATGACTCAGATATCCGTAAGCCCCGCCGGCAGATCGAATTCTCCTCGTTGGGCTACCTGTTCGCCGGGACGTACTACTTCCGCGTCACATCCGACGGATCTGGGGAGCAGCTGTATGCGCTGCAATTCACCGTTTCGGAAGATGACCAGGACCTTTTCAACAAGTGCCAGCAACTTGGGGAATCGCTGCCCACCACGGATCGCCCGAAGGATCCGCTGTACAACTGCCAGTGGCACCTCAACAATTTCGGTCAGGTCGGTGGCGCGGGACAAGACATCAACGTCGAACAGGCCTGGGCTACCACCATGGGCGAGGGCATCACGGTGAGGGTGGTAGATGACGGGGTCATCGGCGAGCACGTGGACCTGAGTGACAATTTCACCTCCTCCGCCACCGGCTTAGGCATTGGCCAGGGTGACGAGCATGGAACGAGAGTCGCTGGCGTGATCGCCGCGCGGGACAACGACCATGGCGGGCGCGGCGTCGCCCCGCGGGCCTCGATCTCCTCCTACAAGCTGCCTGGCGGAGATCCCAGCGACCCCATGGTTCAGGCCGCGATTCAGCTCGCCATGGTCCACGACCTGGTGAACACAGCCGTCTCCAACAACCATTGGGGGATCCTGAGCCTACAAACCGGCGTGCCCCCGCGAATCGCCCCCGCCGGCTGGGAAATGGCCATTGAGACGGGCGTGACCGCAGGGTTCGGCGGGAAGGGCATCTCCTACGTCACGGCCGGGGCCAGCGGGGCACATAACGCGGACGCCAACCTGGACGAATACGGCAACCATTACGGTGTCATCACTGTCTGCGCCGTCAACCACCAGGACACCCTGGTCGGCTCTTCCTCGGCGCCGGGCGCCAACCTCTGGTTATGCGCCCCCGCGAGCGTTGCATTCAACCGGCCGGCGATCACGACAACCGATCTCGGCAGCTACACGGAATACTTCAACGGCACCTCGGCGGCGGCGCCCATGGTGTCCGGCGTGGTCGCACTGATGCGGTCCGCCAACATGAATCTGACCTGGCGGGACGTGAAACTGATCCTCGCCGCATCCGCGCGCCAGAACGACAGCTCGAACAGCGGTTGGCAAACGGGAGCGCTGGTGTACGGCTCGGACAGCGAACGCTACACGTTCAATCACGACTACGGCTTCGGCGTGGTCGACGCCGGGGCGGCCGTGGATCTCGCGGTGGCCTGGACCCCCGTGACCACGCCGCTGCGGGAACTCACCCTGGCGTCCCAGGGCGCGCCGGTCAATATCCCGGACGCTCCCGCCGGTGGCTCCGGCGAGACCGTCACGACCAGCATCGTCGTCGATACCGACTACGTGGGGTTCATCGAATTCGTGGAGATCAACCTCGATATGGACCACGACTCGTACACGAATCTGCAGATCGATCTGGTTTCGCCTTCGGGCGCCACTTCGCGGCTCGCCAGGACAGCTACGCGCAGTACCGCCTGGCCGCTGAGGGAGTCCCTCCGCCTGGGCTCGGCGCGCCACCTTGGCGAGGAATCGCTGGGGACGTGGACCCTGCGCATCAGGGACGGCCGCCGCCAGAACACGGGAACCCTCAACTCCTGGAGCCTCACGTTCTACGGGCAGGGAGAAGCGCCCGGGAAGCCCACGATCGATACGGCCACGACCGGCGAGAACTCTCTCAATGTCTCCTGGTCCGCCCCCACCGACACCGGGGCCTCGGCCGTCACGAGCTACGATCTGCGCTACATCGCGAGCGACGCAGCGGACAAGTCACATTCCAACTGGACTCTCAACGCCGGGATCTGGTCGGCTGGCGACCTGGACTACGTCCTGACGGGCCTGACCAGGGGCGTTGAGTACGATCTGCAGGTGCGGGCGGTGAGCGCCGACGGCGCGGGCCTCTGGTCAGATGTCTTCAACGGGAACACCACGCCGGAGCGGCCCGACCCACCGGCCAACCTGTCGGTCAGTCCGCGGGACCGCGAATTGGGAGCCGTCTGGAACGAGCCGGCCACCGGCGGCCTGCCCATCACCCAGTACGACTTGCGGCATATTGCCAGCGTCGCCACCGACAAGGACGACGACAGCGCGTGGACCGAACGCGCCAACGTCGGGACGGCGAGTGGCGACACGTTCACCCACAACATCGATAACCTGACCAACGGCGTCAGCTATGACGTGCAAGCTCGCGCCACCACCCAGGCTGGCACGAGCGCATGGTCCTCCAGTGTTTTGGGCACCCCGCACGTTCAGAACACGGCGCCGGCATTCCCGTCGGAGACCGGCATGCGTGAGGCGCCTGAGCACTCGGAAGTCGGCTATCGGGTCGGCAGTGCGGTGGTCGCAAGCGATGCCGAAAGCGACCCGCTCACGTACTCCCTCGTCGACACCACCGGCACGTTCAGCATTGAGGAGAAGTCGGGCCAGATTCTGGTGAACGCCGGCCCCCTGGTGCCCGCCACCTTCACCGTAACGGTGGAGGTCAGCGATGGGCGGAACTCCAGCGGTGATGTCGACCCGACCATCGACGCCCGTATTGAAGTGACAATCACGGTGCTGGATGTCAACGATCCCCCCGTGGTGAGCGGCCTAGAAGAGATCGACTGGCCGGAAACCGACACCGGCGTTTTGGCCCAGTACACTGCCGTGGACCCGGAGAATGAGCCCATCCGCTGGGGCTTGGATGGACTTGATCGGGACAAATTCACAATCAGCGACCAGGGCGAACTGGCCTTCCACTCCGATTATGACGTCGACTACGACCTAGGCCAGCAAACTTTCCTTATTCGTGTGGTTGCCTTCGACGGCGAGGAACGCACCAGCTACCTTGTGATGGTCCAGCTCACGGATGTGGACGAAGCCCCGGGGATTGGTGTTGTAGGCCTGAAGGCGGACTATCCCGAAAACGAGACCGAACGGGTCGCCGCCTTCCTGGGCCTCGACCCGGAAGGGGAGGACGTTAACTGGGAGCTGTCGGGGGACGACGCCGGCGCTTTCCAGATCGAGATCCAGATCTTCAACGTCCAACCCATCGGCGTCCCCTTGCCCTTCGGAGTCCTCGATTTCCGTTCGCCGCCCGACTACGAGGCGCCCACCGACTTCGACAGGGACAACATCTACGACGTCACCGTGCGGGCCCTGGACCCGCAGGGGCATTTCGCGGAATACGACGTGACTGTGATGGTCACGGACGTCGGAAACGCGGTAAATGTGAGCTTCGCCGAGGCCACCTATGACGTGCCCGAGGGCGACCGCGTCGTGGTCACGGTGACGCTGAGCGACGATCCGGACCAGACGGTCGTCATCCCGATCACCAAGACCAACCGGGGAACCACCGCAGACGCTGACTACAGCGGTGTGCCGGCGAACGTGACCTTCCATGCGGGCGGCAGCCCTGGCCCCCGCGATCAGACGTTCACCGTGACCACGACGCATGACCGGATCAACGACGACGGTGAGTCGCTACGTCTCACGTTCGGCACACTGCCCGGGAGCGTCACGTCCACCTCGCCGTCCGCGGCCACGGTCAGGATCACCGACGACGACGACGCCGGCGTCACGCTGTCGAAGACTTCGCTCGACATCGGCGAGGGCAGCAGCGGCAGCTACACAGTGGTCCTGACCAGCGAGCCCACGGCGGATGTCACGATCGAGTTCAATGCGCCGTCCGCGACCAACTCGGAACTGACCGTCAACCCCAGCTCGCACACCTTCGACAGCGGGAACTGGGAGACGCACGAGACCGTGACCGTCTCGGCCGGACACGACGATGGCTTCACCGATGACACGGGGACCATCACGCACCGGGTCACATCCACCGACAGCGACTATCAGGGGATCAACGTGAGCAGTGTCGCCGTGACGGTCGATGACGACGAGGAGGTGCCGGTCACGGTCAAGTTCGGCCGAGCGGACTACACGGTTGCCGAGGGCGGCACGGTCGACGTGACCGTGAGCCTGAACCGGGACCCGCAGCGTCGGGTCGAGATCCCGATCGAGAAGACGAACCGGGACGGGGCGGTCGATGGGGACGACTACTCCGTGCCCGCGAGCGTGACGTTCGAAGCCGGCGGCGACACGTCGAAGACCATCACCTTCGAAGCGACGGACGACGACGACGACGACGACGGGGAGTCGGTGAGGTTGAGCTTCGGCGCGCTGACCGCCCTCGCGGCGGTCACGGCGGGCACGCCCAGCGCATCGACGATCTCGATCACGGATGATGATCACCCGATCGTGGAGGTCAGCTTCGAGAAAGACACCTACGACGTGAACGAGGGCGGCAGCGTCAACGTGACGCTCACACTCAGCGAGGCGCCCGGACGCAGCGTCACGGTGGATATAGAGGCCAACACCACCAACGGCGGCGGCGCCACCACCGACGACTACTCGGTGCCCGACGCGGTCACGTTCAGGCCCAACGACACGGAGAAATCGATATCGTTCAGGGCGACCCAGGACTCCCTCAATGACGACAACGAATCGGTCACTCTGGTGCTGATGAGTTCGACGCTGCCCGAGCGGGTCGAGGCGCGCTCGCCGTCCTCGACCACGGTCTCGATCACCGACGATGACGGTCCCGGCTTCCTGATCACGCCGATCGCGCTGACGGTGCCCGAGGGTGGGAGCAAGACGTACACGGTCAAGCTGACCAGCCAACCGACAGCGGACGTGACGGTCACCATCACGTCGGACAACTCCGATGTCACGCACAACGCCGCCGGCAACACGTTGACCTTCACCGCGGCCAACTGGGCCAGCAACCAGACGGTCAGAGTGTCGGCCGCCCAGGACGACGACGACCATCTCGACAACGAGGCGACGATCTCGCACAGCGTCGCATCGGCCGACGGCGACTACAACAACCGCCCCGTCGCCTCGGTCGCCGTGACGGTCACGGACGACGAGGGGGTGCCGGTCGAGGTTAACTTCGAACGGGCGACCTACGTCATCGACGAGGGCGATGAGGTGACCGTGACGGTCACGCTCGACGCCGACCCCGAGCGGACGGTGACGATTCCGTTCGTCAAGACCGAGGTGCGCGCGACCAGGGCCGACTATAGGGGCGTGCCCAGCAGCGTGACCTTCAGGAGTGGCGACACGGAGCAGACATTCACGGTCACGACCGTCAACGACACCGACGACGACGACGACGAGCGCATCGACCTCGCCTTCGGCACGCTGCCCGACGCGGTAACCAGGGGCGACGACGACGCGACCTCGATCCAGATCACGGACGACGACGACCCGCAGGTCACGGTCAGCTTCCAGAAGTCGTCCTACCGTGTGGCCGAGGGCGAGAGCGTCGAGGTCACGGTGACGCTCGGTGCCGACCCGAAGCGTGAAGTTACCGTTGACATCAGCGCGACCGGTCAGGAAGGCGTCACCCTGGAGGGCAATCCCGGCGCCGACTACTTCGGCGTGCCGCCCAGCGTCACGTTCACCGACGGCGGAGAGCTGTCGCAGACCTTCACGATCACCGCCGTTGATGACTCCGTCGACGACGACGGCGAATCGATCCTGCTCGGCTTCGGCAACGTGCCCACGGGAGTCACTCGCGGGGCCGCCGTCACCGTCACCATCGAAGACGACGATGTTCCCAATGTGGTGGTCAGCTTCGCCGCGGCCACCTATGACGTCGACGAAGACGGAAGCGTCACGGTCATAGTCAAGCTGAACCGGGACCCCGAGCGGCAGGTGGTGATCCCGATCACCACATTCAACCAGGGCGCCACCCCGACGCTGGACTACTCGGGCGTGCCCACCAGCGTCACCTTCGAGAGCGACGAGACGGAGCAGGAGATCAGGTTCAGCGCGACCCAGGACACCCTGAACGACGACGGCGAATCCGTTGTCATTGAATTCGGTTCCCCGTTGCCCTCGCAGGTGGCGACGGGAACACAGAGCAGCACGACGGTCAGGATTGGCGATGACGACAACCCGACCGTCGAAGTCAACTTCGAACAGACCGAGTACTCGGTCGACGAGGGCGACGCCGTGGACGTATATGTCACGCTCAACGGCGACCCCGAGCGCTCCGTCACGATCCCGATCACCGCGACCAACCAGGACGGCGCCAGGAGCAACGACTACGCGATCGACCCGCCCTCCCTGACGTTCGAGAGCGGCGAGACGCGCAAGTCGCTCACCTTCACGGCGACGGATGACGGCGTGGACGACGACGGCGAGAGCGTCAAGCTCGCGATCGGCAACGTCGCGGGCGTCACCCGGGGCGTCAGGAGCGAGGCCACGGTCACCATCAAGGACAACCCGGACGACGTGCCCGCGGTTACGGTCAGCTTCGCGCGGAGCTCGTACACGGCCGCCGAGGATCAGACGGCCGCGAACCACACGGTGGAGGTCGAGCTCACGCTCAACGTCGCCCCCGAACGCGAGGTCGTGATCCCGATCGACACGACCAACGAGCGGAACGCCAGCGATGCGGACTACGTGCCGCCGCCCACGACGGTGACCTTCGCCAGCGGAGAGACCCGCAAGTCGTTCAGGTTCACACCGGTGGACGACGCCATCGATGACGACGGCGAGCGGGTCAGGCTGGCGTTGGGCGCGCCGCTGCCACACCTGGTCGCCAACGGCAATACCACAGCGGCAACCGTCAGCATCACCGACAACGACACGCGCGGCGTCACGGTCACACCGACCTCACTGCGCATCGACGAGGGCAGCACGGGCCGCCAGTACACGGTGGTCCTCGACAGTGAACCCACAGCCGACGTGACGGTCACGATCGACGCGCCGCCAACCAACACTGACATCACGGTCGACAGCGCGAGCCTCACGTTCACCTCGTCCAATTGGAGCTCGCCGCAGACCGTCGTGGTGTCGGGCAGCGACGACGCCGACGACGCCGACGACACGGGAACCATCACGCACACGGTCAGCGGCGGCGACTACGCCGGCGTTCGGGCCGGCTCGGTCCCGGTCACGGTGCTCGACGACGAGGACCCGCAGGTCAGGGTGGAATTCGATCGGGCGACCGGCACCATCGCGGAAGACGGCGGCGGGATCACGTTCACCGTGAGGCTGAGCGAGGATCCCGAACGAACGGTCACCATCCCGATCCGCGTCGCGCATCACGACGGCGCCAGCAGCTCCGACTACACCCTGTCGGTAGACGGCGTCGCGGCGACCAGCGTGACGTTCAACAGCGGGCAGCAGTCGAAGCGGATCATGCTGACCGCGGTGGACGACATGATCGACGACGACGATGAGTCGGTCACGCTTGGCTTCGGCGGGCTGCCCAGGGACGGCGTCGCCGCAGGCACCATCAACGAGGTCACGGTCAGCATCACCGACAACGACGACCCCGCGGTCACGGTGCGGTTTGAGCGAACCACCTACACCGTCGACGAAGGGGACTCGTTCTCGATCAACGTGATCCTGAGCCCCGACCCCGAGGGCGAGGTCATGATCCCGATCGAGTTCACGAGTGAGGACGCCGCCGAGGGGGGGCGCTACGGCCTGCCCGTGAATGTCACATTCAACGACGGCGAGACCACGCAGAGCATCAACTTCACCGCCACCGATGACGACGTGGACGACGACAACGGACAGGTGATCGTGCGCTTCGGCACGGCATCGCGCGACAACGTCTCGGCCGGCAATGAGACGACCGTCCGCATCACGGACGACGACACGCGCGGCGTCAGCGTCACACCCGCCATGCTCACGGTCGAAGAGGGCAGCACCGACGAGTACGACGTGGTGCTCACCAGTCAACCGACCGGCAACGTCACCGTGGCGATCACGCAGCCAGCCAACACCGACATCACGGTCGAGCCCGCGGAGCTCACCTTCACCGCGGAGGACTGGTACAAGTCGCAGCCCTTTACGGTCTCAGCCGCGGCCGACAACCTGGACGCCGAGGACGACACGGGGACCATCACCCACGCCGTCAGCGGCGGCGACTACGATTCGGTCAGGGCCGGCACCGTCTCCGTCACCGTCGATGACGACGAAGTCAGTGTCAGCTTCGAACGCGCGGCCTACTCGGTCGCGGAAGGCGGCGACGCCGTCACCGTCACGGTCCGTCTCAGCGCCCCCGCCAAAGGGACGTACATGATTGACCTGGTCAAGACCCACCAGGATGGCGCCACCGAGGACGACTATTCCCCCCTGCCCGACGAGCTCACGTTCGCTCCCGGCGAGACCGAGCAATGGTTCGGCTTCAGCGCGCTTGCGGACACTGAGGATGATGAGGGCGAAAGCGTGCTGCTCGAGTTCGACCCGCTGCCAGCGGACGTGATCGCCGGCGAACCCGCGCAGGCCACGCTGACGATCACCAACGCCATCCGCTCAACAGGCACCGGCGGCGGCGGCGGTGGTGGTGGTGGCGGTGGTGGAGCGTCCGGCCCCAGCCCGAGCGTGGTCGATTTTGAGTGGAACGTGAAGCGCGACATCGAGGCGCTCGACGGCGGCCACGACAAACCTACCGGCTCCTGGTCGGACGGCACGACCCTCTGGATCGCCGAGAATGGCGACGGCGCCGACGACGCCATCTACGCCTACGACCTCGAGACGGGCGAGCGGGTGGAGGGCCTCGAGTTCCCGCTGGACGAGCGCAACCGCGCGCCCCGCGGCCTCTGGTCCAACGGCAAGACCGCCTGGGTCGCCGATAGCGGCCAGGACCGCCTCTTCGCCTACGACCTCGAGAGCGGCGAACGGGACGAAGAGCGCGAGGTCGAGTTCCACACGCGCAACCGCGACGCACGCGGCATCTGGTCCGACGGCGAGACGATATGGGTGCTCGATGGCGGCAAGGACAGCCTCTTCGCCTACGACCTCGAGAGCGGCGAGTTGCTCTCGGAATACGCTCTCGACTCAGCCAACGGCGACCCCCGCGGCATCTGGTCCGACGGCATCAGCGTCTGGGTCTCCGACCACGGCGGCAAGCGTCTGTTCGCCTACCGCTTGCCGGCGCCGCCGGATGCAGAGGCGGACTCGGGCGAGGAGGATGCCGGCGACGGCGCCAGGGAACTAGAGCGCGTGCGCGACGAGGAGTTCGGCGAGCTGAGCAGAGCCAGCAACAACAGCCCGCGCGGCATCTGGTCCGACGGCGAGGTGATGTACGTCGCCGACGAGAGCGACGGCAGGGTCTACAGCTACAACCTGCCCGACGCGATCGACGCACGCCTCGCCTCGCTCACGCTCAGCGGGATCGACATCGGCGAGTTCGCATCGGCCCGTACCGACTACCAGGGTGTCCTCACCGAGGGTGTGACGGAAACGACGGTCGTGGCAACGACCGTTCAGCGCCGCACGAGTGTCGCGATCGACCCGCCCGACGCCAACGAGGACACGCAGGGCCACCAGGTGGCACTCGAGGATGTCTCCGCAGTCACCGTCACGGTGACCTCGGCGGATGGCACCCGGACGCGCGTCTACCGGGTGCGGCTCGCGCCAGCGACGGAGGAGATTGCGCTGTCGCCACCATGGAGCTCGCTGGAGTGGGGAGGCAGAGAGGGTGCGGACATCGCCGAGATCCTGGGAGAAGGCAGTCTCACGGAGAGGGTCCTCGTGATATACGAGTGGGACGAGGTTGAGGAGCGGTGGCGGGCGTACTTCCCGGGCCTGCAGGACGTACCGGGCCTGAACACGCTGAGCAGCCTCAGTCAGGGGCGGATGTACTGGATCGCGGTCACGGAGCCCGTCATCTGGACCGTCGCCGCACCCTAGCAGGGTGCTGAAATGAGTCACGTACTTGGGCACGTAGTGCCCGAAGAACGTGAAGCAGGTCAAGTCACTCCCGTCGCCCCGGCACCCTGACCTTCTCCCAGTCTTCATCGGAGCACAACTGGCGGTAGTTGTTCTTGAAGCGAAAGAGCCCGACGTTGTAGTCGGTCACCTCGTCCATAAAGCCTTCCAGATGCTCCCCAGGTGTTCCATGGACAGGGGGTCAGCCTTCGATCAGGCCAAGCCCCTCCCTGGGGGAGCGATCCGGGCGGCTTCCGTCGACGCCTTCCGGGCTCCGGCGGTTTCTCCGCCAAGAACTTGGCCCAGGAGAAGACCGACCGCCGCGCTTCGACTGGCTCTCCAGCCGTGACCAGTTCGACGGCCACCGGCTTCGGTGCCCGCCCCCCGTCGTCGACCAAGAGCGCCTGGCCTCGGCCCCGACCTGGTGGGCCTCGGCAAATACCGACTTGACCGAGTCGGCATCCCCCTCGCCCGAGACGACCCCGCGCGCCAGGACCAACATCAGGTCGTCGCCGTCGTCGCCGTAGGCGGCGAGGCCGTCCTCAGGCAACTCCCCCTCGACGGCGAGGGAACTCTGGAGCTTCTTCGCCAGAAGCCTCGCATCGATGGGGTCGGGCATGTTGTACGTGTAGACGCGGTCGTCGCTTTCGTGCACGGTCCCGAACTCCGCGCTCCCCTGAGCTCCCCTGATCCAACCTAGTTCTCGGCCGTGCCCTCCCCGCCCGTGCCGTTGGCGGGCCCGTCGCTACTGGCAATCAGTGGGGTGACGGCGGGAAGGCCGTCAGCGAACAGGTCGTAGAAGGGTCGGTTCACGAACGTAGGCGCTCCGGAGATGTAGGAGACGAACTCGCCGTTGTCCAGCACGTAGAAGGCCTCGATGCCCAGACTCCGCGCGCAAGTTTCCAACTCCCTGATGCTGCCGCCCTCGTAGACGAGCAGGCTGAAGCCTGTCGCGATGTCGCCGTGCAGGCAGCGTGGCCAGGACGACATGATGTCGTCGTCGCCCACCAGTCCGTCGGAGGCCGGGGCCGCCGCCGGCGGTCCGCTGCGCCCGGCGACAAGGGGTGTCACCGCGGGGAGCCCGTCGGTGAACAGATCGAGGAAGGCCTCATTCACGAAGTCGGGCGCTCCGAGAATGTAGGGGACGTAGACGCCGTCGCGCAGGGCGTACAGGGCGGTGATGTGCCTGCTCCGGGCGCACATATCGAGGTCCTCCACGCTCCCCCCCTCGTAGACGACGAGGCTGAACCCAACAGCGACGCCGCCGCGGAAGCAGCTGGATTCCACCTGGCTCACGCCCTCTTCCCCCATGCCGCCAAGCCGCACGCGGTAGACGCGCGTCCGGGTGCCATCCGCCGATGTCACCCGGACCGTGACCTCCCTGGTCCCCGCGAGCGTGACCTGGTGGCCCTGCGTGTCCTCGTTGGCGTCGGGCGGGTCGATCGCGACACTCGTGCGGCGCTGAACGGTCGTGGCAACGACTGTGGTCTCGGCCACGCCGTCGGCGGCGACCCCGTCGTAGTCCGTACGGCCGGGTGAGAACTCCCCGAACTCGACGCCGCTGAGCGTGAGCGAGGCGAGGCGTGCGTCGATCGCGTCGGGCAGGTTGTAGCTGTAGACCCTGCCGTCGCTCTCGTCGGCGACGTACATCACCGCGCCGTCGGACCAGATGCCGCGCGGGCTGTTGTTGCTGGCTCTGCTCAGCTCGCCGAACTCCTCGTCGCGCACGCGCTCTAGTTCCCTGACGCCGTCGCCGGCATCCTCCTCGCCCGAGTCCGCCTCTGCATCCGGCGGCGCCGGCAAGCGGTAGGCGAACAGGCGCTTCCCGCCGTGGTCAGAGACCCAGACGCTGATGCCGTCGGACCAGATGCCGTGGGGATCGCCGTTGGCGTCGTCGAGGGCATACTCCGCGAGCAACTCGCCGCTCGCGAGGTCGTAGGCGAAGAGCGCGTCCTTGCCGCCATCGAGCACCCACATCGTCTCCTTGTCGGACCAGATGCCGCGCGCGTCGCGGTTGCGCGTGTGGAACTCGACCTCGCGCTCTTCGTCCCGTTCGCCGCTCTCGAGGTCGTAGGCGAAGAGGCGGTCCTGGCCGCTATCGGCGACCCAGGCGGTCTTGCCGTTGGACCAGAGGCCGCGGGGCGCGCGGTTGCGCTCGTCCAGCGGGAACTCGAGGCCCTCCACCCGCTCGCCCGTCTCGAGGTCGTAGGCGTAGATGGCGTCGTCGGCGCCGTCGCCATTCTCGGCGATCCAGAGGGTCGTGCCGTCCGACCAGGAGCCGGTGGGTTTGTCGTGGCCGCCGTCGAGCGCCTCGATGTCGCGCTTCACGTTCCACTCAAAATCGACCACGCTCGGGCTGGGGCCGGACGCTCCACCACCGCCACCACCACCACCGCCGCCGCCGGTGCCTGTTGAGCGGATGGCGTTGGTGATCGTCAGCGTGGCCTGCGCGGGTTCGCCGGCGATCACGTCCGCTGGCAGCGGGTCGAACTCGAGCAGCACGCTTTCGCCCTCATCATCCTCAGTGTCCGCAAGCGCGCTGAAGCCGAACGACTGCTCGGTCTCGCCCCGAGCGAACGTGAGCTCGTCGGGCAGGGCGGAATAGTCGTCCTCGGTGGCGCCATCCTGGTGGGTCTTGGCCAGGCCGATCGTGAACGCCTCCTTGGCGGGGGCGCTGAGACGGACCGTGACGGTGGCGTCGCCGCCTTCCGCGACCGAGTAGGCCGCGCGTTCGAAGCTGACACTGAATTCATCGTCATCGACGGTGACGGAGACGGTGCCGGTCCTGACCGAATCGTAGTCATCGTAGTCGCCGCCGCTGACGGCGTGGGTGATGGTCCCCGTGTCGTCCTCGGCGTCCAGGTTGTCGGCCGCGGCTGAGACCGTAAAGGGCTGCGACTTGTACCAGTCCTCCGCGGTGAAGGTGAGCTCCGCGGGCTCGACCGTGATGTCGGTGTTGGCTGGCTGCGTGATCGCCACGGTGACGTTGCCGGTCGGTTGACTGGTGAGCACCACGTCGTACTCGTCGGTGCTGCCCTCTTCGACCGTGAGCATGGCGGGTGTGACGCTGACGCCGCGCGTGTCGTCGTCCGTGATGCGGACGGTCGTCTCATTGCCGGCCGAGACGTTGTCGCGCGATGCCGTGCCGAAGCGCACGATCACCTGTCCGTTGTCGTCGTCCACGTCGTCATCGGTGGCGGTGAAGTTGATGCTCTTCCTGGTCTCGCCGTCGTTGAATGTGACATTCTCGGGCAGGCCGTAGCGCCCTCCCACGGCGGCGTCCTCACTCGTGAACTCGATCGGGATCGTGACCAGGCCCTCGGGGTCGGGGCTCAAGGTGACATCGATCATGATCGACTCACCCTCGTCGACGGTGTAGGTGGTTCGCTCAAACCGCACCGTGACCGCGGGGTCGTCGTTGTCGGTGATGCTGACCGTGACCTCGTTGATGGTGCCTGCGGCGACGCCGTCCCTGGGCAGCCCGCCGAAGCCAAGCGTGACCGACTCATCGTCGTCGTCGAACATGTCGTCCACCGCGGTCAACGTGATCCGCTTCGACTGCTGCCCGCTGTTGAACGTCACGCTGGTCGCCGCGACGCCGTCTACCGACAGGGTGTAGTCGGCGCTGCTGGCGCCGTCGTGAGGCGTGACGCGGATCGGGATGGCGACCGTTCGTTTGGGATCCTTGCTCAGCCTCACGGTGAAGCTGATCCCGTCGCCGCCTTCCTCGACGGTGCCGGCCGCCCGATCGAATTCCACCCTGACCTGCGGGTCCTCGTCGTCGAGCACCGTAACCGCGACCGAGCCGACGGAGCGGTTGTAGTCGCTGTCGCTGGATGTGACCCGGTGCGTGATGGTTCCCGTGTCGTCGGCGTCGTCGGTGTTGTCGCTCTCCTGGAGCGCCGTCACGGTTACGGTCTGCGGCTGCTCCCAGTTCCCTGGCCTGAACGTGAGGCTCGTTCTGTTGACGGTGATGTCGGTGTTGGCGGGCGCGCCGAGCGTGACCGTCACGTCGTCTGTGGGTTCGCTGGTGAGCACCACCCTGTACTCGCCAGTCTCGCCCTCGTTGATGCGCAGTGAGGTCGGTGTGACCGTGACGCCGCGCGTGTCGTTGTCGGTGATGCTGACGGTCGCCGCCCTGGTCGTCCCGTTGGAGACGAGGCGGGGCGGCGCTCCCAACGCCAGCCTGACCCGCTCGCCGTCGTCGTCGATGGCGTCGTCCACCGGTGTGAACGTGATCGTCTGCTCGGTCTTGTCGCTCAAGAACGTCACCGTCGTGGGCAGCGGCACGTAGTCCGCGTCGCTGGCGTTCCGCTCGTTGGTCGTGTCGATCGGGATCACGACCTCGCGTTCGGGGGCGACGTTGAGCGTGAGCTCGACCTCCACCGTGTGGTTCGCGGCCGTCTGATCCTCGGCAGCCGTGTACGCGCTGCGCGCGAAGCTGACCGTGACCGCGGGCACGTCGTCCGGGTCGTCCAGGATGGTGAACGTGGCCTCGCTGTCGCCGCCCAGGGTGACCCCCGCGACGCTGCCGATCGCGAGCTTGACGCTCTCGCCGTCGTCGTTGAATTCGTCATTCTCCGCCGTGAAGGTGAGCGACTTGCGCCTCTCGTCGCTCGCGAACGTCAGGGACAGGCTGGGCGGGTCGATCGCGTAGTCGTTGCTCCTGGCGCCGTCCTGGTTGGTCGCGGTGATCGGGATCGTGACGGAGCGCTCAGGGTCGCCGCTGAGCGTGACATATACGTCCACGGCGTCGCCCTCGGCGACCGAGTACGCGGTCTGTTCGAAGTTGGCCGTGACGGTCGGGTTGTCGTCATCGCCAATCCTGACCGTGGTGCTGCTCGGGGTGCCCGTCGTGACCTGCGAAGGCCATGTGGACGCGGAGGAATCGAATCCAATGACCACAGACTCGCCGTCGTCATCGCCGCTGTCCTGGGTCGCGCTGAAGTTGATCACCTTCGTTGTGTCGCCGCTCTCGAAGGTGACGCCGGTGGTGGTGGGCACGCCCGAGTAGTCCTGGTCCGAGGCGCCCTGGTTGGACCTGGTGATCGGAATCACCACCTGCCGCTCGGGGTCCTTGTTCAGTTCGACGGTGACCTCGACGCTTTCGCCTTCGTCGACGTCATAGGCGGCCGCGGCGAAGCTGACCACCACGTCGGGAACATCGTCGTCTTCGATCGTGACCGTCGTGCCGTCGCCACGGAGCACACCCGGGGGCAGGTTGCCGAAGCTGAGCGCGATCGACTCGCCGTCGTCGTCCACGGTGTCGTTGACAGCGGTGATCGTGAAGCTCTTCTCCGTGTCGCCGGCATTGAACGTCACGCTGGGCGGCACGCCCGAGTAATCGGCGCCGGCTTCGCCCTGCCTGGTGGCGCTGCCTCCGTTGGTCAGCGGGATGGTGACGGTGCGCTCCGGGTCGCCGCTCAGCGTCACCGTCACCGTGACCTCGTTCTCGACATCGGGAGTCGTGCTGCTGCCGCCCTCGGCCACGCGGTAGCTCGACTTCTTGAAGCTGACCGTGACCACGGGATAGTCGTCGTCCTCGATCGAGATCGTCGTCTCTGTGGCCCCGCTGGCCGTGACCGCTTCGGGGAGCGTGCCGAACGTCAGCTTGACCGACTCGCCGTCGTCGTTGTCGTCGTCCGGCCTCGCGGTGACCGTGAATGTCTGCTCCCTATCGCCGCCGCTGTTGAAGGTCACGCTGCTGGGCACGCCCCTATAGTCCCCCTTGACCGCCCCGCCCTGGTTCGTCTTCGTGATCGAGATCACCACCGTCCGCTCGGGGTCCCGGTTCAGGGTCACGGTCACGTCGACCGTGTCGCCCTCGGGGACGGTGTAGGTCTCCGCTCCGAAGCTGACCTCGACCGGCACCTTCTCGTCGTCCGTCACCGTGACCTTGATGTCGGGCGGGGTGATCACCGCATAGTCGGTGTCGTCCGATGCGACGGTGTGCGAGATCGTCGCCTCGTCGTCGAGATGGTCGTCGTCGTCCTGGGCGGCCGACACTCTGACCGTCTGGTTGCTGGCCCAGTTGGCCGCGGTGAAGGTCAACGTGTTGCCGGCGGCGTTGTGCGTGACATCGGGGCTGCCCGACGTACTGATGGTGACCGTCACGTCCTCCGTCGGTTGGCTGGTCAGCTTGACCGTGTAGGTCTTGCTCCCACCCTCGGGCACCGTCAGCGCGGTCGGCGTGATCAGGACGCCGGGACCGTCGTCGTCGTTGATCGAGACCGTGGTCGAGGACGGCGAAACGGTCGAGACCCGCTCGGGCAGCGTCGAACTCATCAGCACCAGAGTGACCGATTCGTTGTCGTCATTGAGGGAGTCATGGGTCGCCCTGAACGCTATCGATTTCTCCGTGTCGTTGGGCCCGAACGTGACCGCGCCGGGCACCCGGTAGTCGTCGGCGCTGGCGCCGCTGTTGGTGTTGGCCTCTATATCCACCGTGACGCTGCGTCCGGGCGCCTCGCTGAGTGTGAGCGTCACGTTGACGCTGCCGCCCTCGTTCACGTCGTAGGACGACTCCTTGAAGCTGACGCTCACGATCGGGTGATCATCATCCGTGATCGAGATCGTCGATGCGCTGGGCGTGCCCGCCGTGACCGCCGCGAGGGCGGTCAGCGCGCCGAAGCTCAACCTCACCGACTCCCCGTCGTCGTCGTCGCTGTCCTGCGTCGCGGTGACCGCGAAGGTCACCGACCTGTTGGGGCTGGTGATGGTCACGCTGGAGGGCACGCCGGAGTAGTCGTCCCCCTCGACCGCCCCGTCCCGGTTCGTCTTCTCGATCGGAATCGTCACCGTGCGCTTCGGGTCCCGGTTCAGGCTCACGGTCACGTCGACCGTGCCGCCCTCGGCAACCGTGTAGTCCGCTCGGCCGAACTTGACCGTGACCGGCACCTCCTCGTCGTCATCGACCGTCACGGCGACACTGCTCACGTTGATCCCCTGATAGTCGCTGTCGCTGGATGTGACCCGGTGCGTGATGGTCCCCGTGTCATCGGTGAAGCCATCGTCGTGTCCGGCCGAGACGGTCACGGTAATGGGCGAATCCCAGTTCCCGCTGTCGAAGGTGGGCGAGCTGGGGTTGACCGACAGTTCCGAGCCGGCGCCGGACGGCGCACTGACCTCGACCTCGACATCCGCCGTGGGCTCGCTGGTCAGCACCACCGTGTAGGTCTCGCTCCCGCCCTCGGCGATCGCCAGCGATGACTCCGACAGCGTGACGCCGGCGTCGTCGTCGTCGGTGATGTTGACTCTCGCGGTCCTCGGAAACACTCTCGAGACCCCCGTTGGCAACGGCGCGAAGGACAGAAGTAGCCACTCGCCCTCGTCGTTAATCTGGTCCTCCGTCGTGGCCACGGTGAACTCCTGCTCGAGGCTGCCGCCCTCAACGAACGTCACGCTCGCCGGCACACCGCTGTACTCCGCGTCCTCCAGTCCGCCCTGCCCGTCCGCCTCCAGCGGGATGGTGACGGTCCGCTTCGGGTCGGCGCTCAGCCTCACCATGACCTCGACGCTCTCGCCCTCGGCCACGGTGTAGGACGACTTCTTGAAGCTCACATTTACACGGGGATGATCATCGTCGGCGATGTTGACCCTCGTCCCGCCGCCGCCCATCACCCCGGATGGCAGGTTGCCGAACCCGATCAAGACCCATTCGTCATCGTCGTCGTCCGTGTCATGGGCCGCCGTGAACGTGGATGTCATTTCCGTGTCGCCGTCATTGAACGTTAGGAGGGTTGGGACGATCTCGTAGTCCGCGTTGCGGGCGCCGTCCTTGTTGTCCGGGATCAGCGGGATTTGGACGGTGCGATCGGGGTCGAGGCTCAGCGTCACCGTCAACTCGACCTGGTTCTCGAAGACATCGGGGGTCGTGTTGTCGTCGCTCTCGGCCACGGTGTGGGAGGACTTCTCGAAGCTGACCGTGACCTCATCGGGGAAATCGTCGTCCGTGATCGAGATCGATGTCTTGCTGGGCGATCCCACTGCCACCCCGGTAGGCGGCATGCCGAAGGCGAGGTCGATGTACTCGTCGTCGTCGTTGACGGTGTCGTTGACGGCCGTGACGGTGAATGTGTGCTCCGTAACGCCACTGTTGAAGACCACGCTGTCGGGCACACCCCGATAGTCGGCATTGGTGGCGCCGCCCTCGTGGCTCCTGTTGAGGGGAATCGTCACCATCCGATCGGGCTCGGGGCTGAGTCTGACCGTGACCACCTCGGACCTGCCCTCGGCGATGGTGTAGGTCAACGCCCCGAAGCTGACCGTGAGCGGCGATTTCTCGTCGTCCGCCACCGTGACCTCGACGTCGCCCCCGCTGATCCCGTGATAGCCCGTGTCGGTGGATGTCACGCTGTGTGAGATCGTGGCTGTGTCGTCGTCATAGTCGGCGTCATGGGCGGCCGACACGGTGACCGTCTGGGGGCTGACCCAGGTGGCCGTGGTGAAGGTAAGCGAGTCGTCGCTGTGCGTGACATCGGTGCTGCCTGACTGGCTCATGGCGACCGTCACATCCGCCGCCGGCTGGCTCGCCAGCTCCACCGTGTACGTCATGCTCCCGCCCTCGGGCACGGTCAGCGTGGCCGGCGTGAGCAGGACTCCTGGCGGTGCCCCGACGATGCCGATGACGGTCTCCGACCAGGGGCCAGGCTGTGGGACGTTGACGGCCCGGACCTGGACGTCGTACCGAACGGCATGGGTCAGGCCCGTGAGGTCGTACGACAGGTCGCCGGCGGTCCAGACACCCGTGACGACGGTCCAGTTGGGGTCCGCCTTGTCCGCGTCGCTGGGGATGTATCGCACGTCGTAGGAGTTGGCCGGAACCGTACTGGCGCCGGGAGCAGTCCAGGTGACCCTCAAGGCGACGCCAACGGTGGTGGCGGATGGGGTTGCGACGGACCCGGGCGCAGGGGTGTGGCCGTACACTTTCAGGCGGAAATTCTTGAGTGTCCCGTCCCAGTCGGTGAGCAGCTCATCGGTGATCCGCAGCGTCCACTCACCGTCGGGGTTCTCCCCCAGGTGCTTCGCCGAACCGAAACGGAACGCGCCCTCGTGAATATGCTTGAGAGGGCCGAAATCAATGCCGAGAAAGGAAAAGCGCAGCTGTGCGGAGTGCACCAGCACCGATGTGGCGCCCGACGGGGATTCCAGTTCGATCTTGAGGTCCCGAAAACTCAAGTGATCGAGATCGACGGTGATTTCAACGAACTCGATAAAGTCGACATCGCTGTCGGAGAACGTGACCGTCTGCGTAGAGGGCGTGCCGAAGGTAGCAATAGCCACCTCGCCGTCGTCCGACGTCACCTCGTCGGTGCGCATGGGCGCCACGTTGGTCCAGCGGTTCGCCAGAGCGACCGCGGCGCCGGCATCAACGGCGCCGAAGCCGTACTGGTGGTTGAACCAGTAGTAGTCGGTGTCGGAACCGTACCGCGGTGCGCCCTGCTCCCAGCCGCTGTCGGCCGCATCATTCTCGCGCGCCGAAGCGGCCAGGATCAGCTTCACATCGCGCCAGGTCAGGGCCGGGTTGGCGGAGCGCACCAGTGCGACCACGCCGGACACGATGGGCGCCGCCGCCGAGGTGCCGCCAAAGGTGTCCATATAAAGCCCCGGCCAATAGCCACTACCGGCGTCGTCGCCGGAGAACGTGAAGGTGCCCCCCACGTCCGTCGTCGTGATGTCCGGCGGATCCGCTCCGCTTGACGGGGCGCACACCCACAAGTTGGCGCCCGGCTCGGAGTAAGAGCTCCTCACATCGTTGTGGTCGATCGCGCAGACGGCGGTGACGCCATAGAAGTTCGCGTACCCGTCCAGGTTGGAGTTGTCGTGGGTGACAGGGTTAGACCCATTGCCAGCGGCGAAGACGTAGGAGATCCCCCTGCCCTCATCCCCCTCCCGGAGGCCCGTCTCGATCGCCATGTGCCAGGTGCCTGGGGAGGGCTCTGGGACGCCGCTATCGCTCGGCCCCCAGCTGTTGGACGATATCTGGGTCGTGACCCTGTCGCGGATCATCGCGTCAGCGTCGGCCTCGAAAGTTCCCTCGTCCAGGGAGTTGTGGCTGTAGATCGTCGCGTCCGGCGCGACGCCCCGGACGCCGATGTCGTTGTGCTCCGCGGCGATAAGCCCTGCAACCGCCGTTCCATGGCTGTCAAAGAAGGGCAGATGGATGTAGGGACCTTCGTATTCCATAGAGAGGTAGTCGAAGTTGCGAGTTACATCCACGTTATCATTCAAGTCCGGATGCTCGAAATGTAATCCGGTATCCACAATGGCGATGCTCACGCCCGCGCCCGTGTTCCCCGCTTGCCACACCTCCTCAACATTGATGTCGTGGATCGCTCCGTCCGGAAACTGGCCGGTGTTGTTCAGGTGCCACTGGCAGCCGTAGAACGGATCGATGGCGTCGTCCGCAGTGAGCGCTGAACACTGCGTCGCAAAGCTGGTATACGCCTCCTCGAGCCTGAAGAGGAGGAAGTATGCGGATCGCTCCCTGGCATTTGCCCTCACACGGATTTTGTATGTCTTTCCGGCCTCGAACAGGCCAAACGCGTGGCCGGCTACATAGCCAAGCCCATAAGCCTCCCATGCGCTGTGGGCTATCGAAAGGAAGTCGAGAGGTGTGTTCTGTTCACCGTAGATTGTTATTTCCAGGTCAGCTATTTCCTGCTCAGGCATCAGGTATGCGGCCGTCACGGCGACGACGGTTGCAGCGGTGTCCTCATCGAAGGAGATACTGAAGTAGTCGGAATCTGATGCAGGCGAAATGCGGCCCGGCGCCCCGGCGCCCGGAAGTATGGGAGTCGCGGCGCCCAGGGTTCGGCCGGGGTTCGGCGCCTCGCCCACCTGCATCACGTACGATCCCCTGTCATTGTTACTGGTGCTCCGAACCTCGATGTAGTACGTTCCGGCTCTGCCGGTGCCGCGCAACATGAAACCCGTGTCATTAATGCGGGAAAACGGACCGAGGAACAACTCATCCTGGAGATAATACTCCCTGGATTCAGCGATGAGTGTCTCGTTGGCATCGAAGAGTTGCCCGGAGGTAGAGTGTCCGCTGAACACTACGACGTAGAAGTCGGTCCGCTCACTGAACTCGATCTTGTAGTAGTCGCTGTCGAAGCGACCAACCCGCCCAGCGGTCACAAGGCCGGGTTTCACGGTGGCAGCTGCGCCGAAGTAGTCTGGGATGTCGTCGGGCAGGATCTCCACGTGGATTTCGTACGGCCCCGTGGCGCCATCATGGCCCGCCACCGAGGCGTAGTAGGTTCCGGCGGTAAGGTACTTATGGATGAGGAAGTTCCAGGGGTTGTCGGGGAAGCGGGCATTGTTGTTTGTCCCTGCTGAGGTCAGGTCTTCGTTCAGCACTTCGCCGGCGACATCGACGGGCCCGGTGCTGCGCACCATGACCTCGGCGTCTTCGGTCAGGACGAAGCTGAACACGTCCTTGTCGGTCGCGGAACCAATTCGCGCGGCCACTACCGCGGGAGTCGCGGCGCTCAGCACCAGCGCGGCGGCCGTGGTGGCCGTGTCGCCGTAGTCGGTGGTCGTACCGCTTACCGGGTCCGACCAGGCGCCAGGGCCAGTGGAGTTCGCAGCTTGCACCTGCACGCCGTACGCGGTGTCGCCCCTGAGTCCGGGAACGACGGCCGAGAGCGAGCCCGAGTTCGAGGTCCACGCCCTGGGCCGGAAGGTCCAGTTGGCGTCGTCCAGGTTCGTGGGGTCGCCCTCGGTGTAGCGCAGGTGGTAGGCGCTGATCGTCGCCCCACCGTCGTCGGAGGGCGCGCTCCAGGTGACGGTCAGCGTGTTCGTCGTGCCCGCCACCGCGTCGATCGTCGGGGCCCCCGGAGCGGTTTGCGCCGCGGCGCGCTCCGTTGCACCCAGGAGAGCGAGCGCGACGCCGAGGACGACTAGCGAGAGCCACCTCACCTCGGCACGACTTCGCGCCGCCAGTTGGGGCTGGCGATGACCACGCCTTCCTCGGCGGCCAGCGCGTTGGCGAGCTCGAGCGAAGCAAGGCCGGGAGCAGTGTCGATGAAGAACGCGTTGGGCGTGAAGTCCAGCGCCCTGATGCTGCCTTTGTCGATGCCGTTCGTGGCGACGAAGGTGTTGATCCGAGGCTGGTCCCACTGCTCGTCGAGGACGAGCAGGACGCCGCCGGGGAGAGTCATGATGGAGCCGGACGCGGAGCGGAAGACCGGGAGCGTGTCCTGCTCGTCGTGCCGCGCCGTCCGCTGGACAACGTTCTCCATGCGGCCGGCCCTGACGACGACGTCCTCGGAGGTGTTGTCGGCGGGGTCTTGCAGGACGAGATCGGGCTGGAGGTAGACGCGCCTGGTGTGCTCGCCGTCCTGCCAGGTGTAGGGCACGGACCCGCCCGCTGAGAAGGCGGACACCGTTGACTGAACGGTGCGCGGCCCGGCGGCGCCGACCGGCCCGGGCTCCGGGGTCGGCGTGCCGCTGCCAGCCGCCGTGCGGCCCCGCGTGATAGCGCCCGGTGTCGCAGCCCGGCCAGCGGGGTCGGGAGCGGGCACGAGCGTCGGGGTCGCGGGAACCGGGGTCGCGGGAACCGGGGTGGTGGTGGCAGGACCGTCTCGCCCGTGAGGCTCGCGCGTCGGGCTGCTCGCCGGCCTGGTGCTGCCGGCGGTCTCCGGAGCGTCAACGCCGCCGCCGGCCGTCGGGGAGGGTGACGCCACCGCCGTTGCCGTCGGGGAGGGTGACGCTACCGCCGTTACCGTCGGGGGGGCTGACCCTACCGCCGTTGCCGTCGGGGGGGCTGACGCTACCGCCGTTGCCGTCGGGGAGGGTGACGCCATTACCGTTGCCGTCGGGGTCGTCGCTGCGGGCTGCTGATCCGTGCCGTCGCAGCCCGAGAGGAGCGCGACGGCGCCGACTACGAGAGCGATGGCTGTGACGGCGACCGGGAGTGTGACTCGCAGCTGCATGTGACCTCGTCCACCTGGCAAATGCGGGACGCGAGCTGCCTTTGGGTACACGGTACAAAGTCAATATGAGCATTCGATGAGGATCGACCGGTTCATTGGTGAGGTCTTGTGAGGCGCCATCTATTTCCGGCGAAAACCTCGAAGAACGCGTCGGTCATGTCCCGCAAGGTGGTGTCAGAGCTGGCAGCTAGCAGCAGCACCCTCGCCTGACGCCAGCGCGGGCGGGCGGGGGCAGCAGCGTCATGTAGCGTCGCCCGACCGCCCACTCATCGTCCTACTCGGCGAGCACCGCGCCGACCAGTTCCCCCTCGCGCTCCCGGTCGAGCGCCCACTCGAAGAGGGAGAGCGTCGGAGTTTCGTTCCGGTCTCGGCGCTTCGGCGCCCCTGGCTCCCCGACCATGAAGACGACCTGCACCGGTTGGGTCTGGCCGATGCGCCACGAGCGCCGGGAGGCCTGGCGCGTCGTGTAGACGGAGTAATCCGTCTCGTACAAGCAGTTGGTTGGGCACTCCATGAGGTCGAGACCCGTCTCGCCGATGGGGCAACGTGGGAGCCGTACTACGCGTAGCGCGCCTGCCCCGCCAGACGCGATCACTCCGCCCCGACTGCCGACCGCTGCCCTTCGGCACTCCACCCACGCCACTCCGTGCGACAGCCTGTGCTCGTTATCAGAAGGCCCACAAGAACTCACCTGAGATGCGCCAAAAGCTCATATCAAGCTCACCTCCGCCAAGTATCTTTTCGCTTGGTCTGGCCAATTGGAAATGCCTTTGAGACTAGCGGGGTGCTGAACAAGGCCTGAACCCGAGCGGCAGGGTCTCACTGGCCGATCGGCAATCTGGTGTAAAGCCCCAGAAACATTGGGTTTCTTGAGTTCGCTACAAGCGCAATTTCAGCCCAAATCGGTCGTGGCGGACTTTTTCATCACCCCGCTAGGGCTCCTTTCCTCTGCAGGAGGACTGCCAGGCGGGGGCCATCGCTGAGCGGCGAATAACTTGGGGTTCTTTGCATGATGGATACGTTTGACCGCGAGGCTGGCAACCAACTGTGCGGCATCCCGCTCTCCGATGGCGAATTCGTCGGATGACAACTGGGGCGGCCCGACCGGTCGCTTCTCTGGCCCTCACGCTCGCGCTGGCCCTCCTCGCCGTGCTTGGCGGGCTGCTCACGAGCTTCGAGGCCGCGAACGCGGACCCGTCCTGCGAGGTTCCGCCCAGCGGTCTCGCCAGCGCGCTCAACGACGCCGGTTCGGGCATCCTGTTGACCTGGAAGGTATCGAGCTGCACCCCGGACGAGTACGCCCTCTACCGCAGGAACATGGACGAAGACGGCAGCAGGATGCGCCTGTTCGCCACCGTGGATGGCGCCACCGTCAGCTACACCGACACCAGCGTCGAGGCGGGCGTCACCTACCGCTACCGGATCAGGTCCAACGACAAGGGCCCCAGATCAGCTTCAACCGAGTTCACCGTGCCCGCCCCGAAGAGCGACGCCGACGACACCGAGACCTCGGGAGAGACACCGAGGCACCACGGTGGCGCCCACTCCGAGCCGACCTTCGGCACCACCTCGGCCACGCGCGACATGCTCGAGAACAGCCCAGCGGAAACGAACGTTGGCTTTCCGGTCGAGGCCATCGACCTCGATGCCGGCGACACGCTGACCTACTCGTTGAGTGGCACGGACGCGTCGTCCTTCACCGTCGACTCCTCCACCGGCCAGATCAAGACCAGGGCGGGCGTGACCTACGACCACGAAGCCAAGAGCAGCTACAGCGTGAGGGTGAGCGTGCGGGACAGTAAGGACGCCACGGGCCACGCCGACACCATTGTCGACGACACCATCGAGGTGACTGTCACGGTCGGGGACGTTGACGAGCCGGGGACCCTGGTGCTGTCGCATAGCGTGCCCCGCGTCGGAAGCGTACAGCGGGCACGATTGAACGAGGACGATGCCGGTGTATCCGATCCGACGTGGCGGTGGCACCAGTCCGCGGACCGGCAGACGTGGAGCCGCATCCAGGGGTCAGACAGCCACCACTTCGAACCCGGAAGCAGCCTCGAGGGGCTGTATCTTCGCGCCAGAGCGCGATACAGGGACACGCACGGCTCCGGCAAGACCGTGGAGGTCATTGCCACCGAGCCTGTTGCTGCTGCGGAAACGGCTCCCACGATCACCGTCGTCGAGTTGATCACCGGACTGAGCATCCCCTGGGGCATCGCCTTCGCGCCGGACGGAACGATGCTCTTCACCGAGCGACTGGGCGTGCTGAGCAGCCGCCTCGCCGACGGCACGGTCCAAGCCGTTACCGCGGACCTCAAAGACCTGTTCGTTGACGCGGAAATGGGGCTCATGGGGATCGTGGTCGATCCCGAGTTCGCCTCTAATCGCCGTTTCTACACGTGTCAGTCATATCGGCTGGACCCACCACCACTGAATCCCAGGCACATTGAGATGCGGGTAGTCGCATGGACGATCAATGCTTCCTACACGGAGGCCACCCGCGTCTCCGATCCCCTCGTCGAGGGCATCCCCTTCGGTAATCGCAACACCGGCTGCCGGCTTCGGTTCGGTCCCGACGGCCACCTGTGGGTGACAACCGGCGACGCCGGCGGTGAAACGAATGCCCAGGACCTCACAAGCCTGGCCGGGAAGGTGCTGCGCGTCGATGCCTCGACCGGCGCCGCCGCGCCCGGTAATCCGTTCGCGCCGTCCCTCGTGTACAGCTACGGCCACCGCAATCCGCAGGGGCTCGCGCTGCGACCCGGCACACGCCAGATGTGGTCGGTTGAGCACGGCCCCTCCCAGGACGACGAGATCAACCTGGTGGTCTCCGGCGCCAACTACGGTTGGCAGGCGGCGCCGAACACGTACGACGAGGGCGTCATGACCGATCTGAAGCAATTTCCCGACGCAATGGAGGCCAGGTGGTCGTCGGGCGCCGACACCATCGCCACGAGCGGCGGCATATTCCTCGAGGGCGACGACTGGGGCATCTGGGAGGGAAGGCTTGCGGTGGCCTCGTTGAAGAACAAGTCGCTGCGTCTCTTCGAATTCGATGCCGGCGGTGTCCTTCTCAGCGAGCACGTGGTCGGGGAACTCAAGAATGCCTATGGACGTCTCCGAACGCCCATGGTGGGCCCGAACGGAGCGCTGTACGTCTCGACCTCTGCCGGTGGAGGCAGCGACAAAATCCTGTTGGTAGCGCCGAGCCAGCCGCCGTCCTTCTCGAGCGACTCCGTCACCCTTGATGTGCAGGAGAACAGCGCGGCCCCGACAGTCGTGGGCACGGTGACCGCCACCGACCCGGAGGGCAAGGCGCTCACCTACACGCTCAGCGGCCCCGACGCCGATGCATTCGACATCCCGAACCCATCCGCCGGTCAACTGCAGGCCAGGGAGTCGTTCGACCGCGAAACCAAGGACTCCTATGAAGTAGTCATCAAAGCGACCGACAACTACGGCCTGAGCGATAGCGTCACGGTGACCATCGAGGTGACCAACGTGAACGAGGCGCCGGTGGTCAGCGGGAACAACTCACCGGACTTTCCTGAGATCGAGTTCGATGTCGACGGCGCCAGCCTCACCACCGCGAATCTCACCGTCCCCGGCACGTACACCTTCTCTGACTGGGATGGCGATGTTACCTGGGGGCTGAGCGGCGCCGACGCGGACCACTTCACCATCACGGAGGACGCCAACGGAAATGGCGTCCTGACCTTCAAGAACCCAAGCCCCACCACGAGCCTCAAGCCTGCCGACTACGAGAACCCCGTCGACGGGGGGGGACCAGGCGTTCGGCGCGACAATTTCTACAACATCACCGTCACGGCGGATGACGGTCAGGATGCGATTACCGGCGTCGGGGAGTACGACGTAACCGTGACCGTTACCAACGTCGACGAGACGCCGGAGATCACCGGCGGGAGCGACACCCCCAGCTTCGCGGAGATCGCATGGGACGCCGACATGCCGGACCGCGAGGTGGAGACCTTCACCGCGCGCGACGAGGAGGGCGAGGCCATCACCTGGTCGCACAGCGGCCCGGACATGATCGACTTCACCATCGACTCCACCACCGGTGTTCTTTCCTTTGCCATCGGGGCCGATGCCATCGGGCCCGACTACGAGATCTCGCACGATAGCTCCCCCCACGACAACGTCTACACGATCATCGTGAAGGCGACTGACGCCGGCCCGACCCGGAAGGCCAGGGAGTACCCCGTCAACGTCACCGTCACCGATGTCAACGAGACGCCCGAGGTCACCCTGCTCAGGGGCGACTCCGCCTTCCCGGAAACCTCCTACGATTCGGACCTGAGGCCGGAGGTCGCAACCTTCAGGGCCCGCGACGAAGAGGGCCAGGACATCACCTTCACCCTCGGCGAAGACGACGGGGACGCCTTCACCATCACGAAGGACGCCTTCGCCAATGTCGCCGTCGTCACCTTCACCGACCCGCCCGACTACGAGATGCCGGCGGACGATGACTCAGGCAACACCTACGCGTTCACCGTGGAGGCATTCGACGGCACGAACACCGGAACCTGGGACTACACCCTCACCGTCACCCCCGTCGACGAGACGCCGGAGATCACGACCACCGGCCCAACCCACGCCACCCCTTCGTTCGCGGAGATCGAGTACGACGCCACGACCGCGGACCTCACCGTGGCGGACTACGACGCGCGCGACGAGGAGACCGAAGCCATCACCTGGAGCCTCGGCGGCGACGACGCGGGCGACTTCACCATCAACCCCAACTCCGGCATCCTGTCCTTTGCCCGGAGGCCCAACTTCGAAATGCCCGTCGACGGCAGCACGCCGCCAGACAACATGTACGAGATCATCGTCAAGGCGACTGACGCCAGCCCGAACCAGAACACCAGGGAGTTCCCGGTGACCGTCACCGTCACCAACGTGGAGGAAGCGGGCACGGTGACGATTACGGGCACGCCGTCCGGGGGAGAACAGTTGACGGCGACGCTGGCCGACGGAGACGGGTCCGTCAGCAACCTGACCTGGCAGTGGGCGCGGGGGAGCAAGGCGACCGGGACGTTCGACGACATCACAGGTGCGACCTCAAACGGCTACACGCCGGTGGCCAGGGACGTGGCCCAGTACCTGAAAGTCACGGCCAGCTACACCGACGCGCTGCCTGGGCGCAAGACCGCCAGCGCCGTAACGAACAGCGTGGTGGGGGCCAACAACGCCGAGCCGACGTTCGACGAAGGCCCCTCGGCCACCCGCACTGTTGCGGAGAACAGCTTGTCGGGCACGAACGCCGGGAATGCGGTGGCGGCCACGGACAGCAACAACGACACGCTGACCTACTCGCTGAGCGACAGGAACCTGGGCTCCCTGGACGCGGAGTCCTTCCAGGTCGACT
Source organism: Tepidiformaceae bacterium (assembly GCA_965262975.1). Classification (GTDB taxonomy): domain Bacteria; phylum Chloroflexota; class Dehalococcoidia; order Tepidiformales; family Tepidiformaceae; genus UBA2991. The sequence continues at coordinate 1,193,511 of OZ253575.1, forward strand.
CGACCGGCCAGATCAGGACCGTTTCCGGCGTCGACTACGACTTCGAGGAGAAGGATAGTTACCTCCTCACCCTGAGCGTGCACGACGGGAAGGACATCGCCAGCGCCTTTGACGACACCATCGACGACACCATCGAGGTGACAGTCAGGCTCGAAAACGTGGATGAGCCCGGCACGGTGGAGATCCGGTTGCTTACGCACAACAGCGGACGACTGTCAGTGGCGCGGCGGGAGGTTATGGACCCTGACGGGAGCGTGAATACCAACAGGATCACGTGGTCGCGGGGAGACACGGCCAGCGGTCCGTTCACCGAACTCGTCGCCTGGAGGAATGTGGCCGAGTACCTCACGGTGGTGGCGGACGTGGGCAAGTACATCGAGCTCAGCATCAGATACCGCGACGGTGAGGGTACGGGCAAGACTGTCTCCGCGGTGACGGCCGACCAGATAGCGGCCACCAACTCCGATCCGATGTTCGACCCGGACGCCCCGACCACCCTCAGCGTTGCGGAGAACAGCACAGCGGGCACGAGTGTCGGGGCTGCGCTGACGGCTTCGGACGCCGACAACGACGACCTGACATACTCGCTGGACGGCCCCGACGGGCGCTCGTTCGAGATCGACTCGGTCGGCCAGATCAAAACCAGGTCCGACATCACCTACAACTTCGAGAGCGCCAAGAACACCTACAACGTCACCGTGAACGTGCGCGACCGGAAGGACATCGCCAGCGTCGTTGACAACACCATCGACGACGCCATCGACGTGGCCATCAGCCTCATCGACGACAATGACGCCCCCACGATCACGGGCGGCGCGCCGGCCAGGAGCATCCTCGAGAACAGCACGGGCGTCGGGGCCTACACAGCGTCCGACGTTGACGCAGGGGACACGCTGACGTGGTCGAAGGAGAGCGCCGACGACGGTGCCTTCTTCCAGATCAGTTCGTCCGGAGAGCTCTCGTTCATAAGCGCGCCGGACTTCGAGACCAAGCAGGACGCAGGCGGCGACAACGACTACAACGTGACGGTGAAAGTCACCGACGCCGGTGACCTGAGCGCCACGCTGCCCGTCACCGTCACTGTCGAGAACGTCGACGAGGCGCCCACGATCGATAACGGCCCCAGCGACGGCGAGACGATCAACAAGGACGAAAACACATCGACCACGGAGACGATCGCCACCTACGAGGCGTCTGACGTGGACGCTGGGACCAACCTGAGGTGGACGTTGGAAGGCGACGACGAGGGCGCCTTCACGATCACGAAGAACGCCAGCGGGCACGGCGTGCTCAGGTTCAGGAATGTGCCCAACTTCGAGTCGCCCACCGACGACGACGAGCAGAACGACTACGCAGTGACGCTGAAGGTCTCCGACGGTTCCTTCAGCGTCACAAGGACCCTCACCGTCAATGTCGAAAACGTCAATGAGCGTCCCACGATCACGGGCGGCGATATGGCCAGGACCATCCTCGAGCACACTACGGTCGTCGGGGCCTACACAGCGTCCGACGTTGACGCAGGGGACACGCTGACGTGGTCGAAGGAGAGCGCCGACGACGGTGCCTTCTTCCAGATCAGTTCGTCCGGAGAGCTCTCGTTCATAAGCGCGCCGGACTTCGAGACCAAGCAGGACGCAGGCGGCGACAACGACTACAACGTGACGGTGAAAGTCACCGACGCCGGTGACCTGAGCGCCACGCTGCCCGTCACCGTCACTGTCGAGAACGTCGACGAGGCGCCCACGATCGACGCCGGCTCTGACAGCTTCGCCGTCGACGAGAACACAGAGACCACGACGATCGTCCAGACCTACAAAGCGTCCGACACCGACGCCGCGTCCAACCTGGCGTGGACGTTGGGAGGCGACGACGCGGGCGATTTCACCATCACGAAGAACACTTCCACGGGGGACGGCGAGCTCAGGTTCAGGAACGTGCCCAACCACGAGATGCCGGCAGACACCGTCCCACCGGGACAAACCGAAGGAGACAACGTCTACGACATCACGGTGACGGTCGCCGACGGCAGCGGCGAGAGCGCCACGCTGCCCGTCACCGTCACCGTCAATGACCTCAATGAGGCGCCGGTGGTCAGCGGGAACAACTCACCGCACTTTCCTGAGATCGAGTTCGATGTCGACGGCGCCAGCCTCACCATCGCGAATCTCACCGTCCCCGGCAGGTACACCTTCTCTGACGAGGATGACGGCGACGACGATGTGAGCTGGGGGCTGAGCGGCGCCGACGCGGAGCACTTCACCATCACGAAGAACGCCAACGGAAATGGCGTCCTGACCTTCAAGAACCCAAGCCCCAACACGAGCCGCAAGCCTGCCGACTTCGAGAACCCCGTCGACGGGGTCTTCGACAACGTCTACAGGGTCGTCATCAGGGCGGATGACGGCCAGAACGAGAGCAACAGCGTCGGGACCTTCAGCGTCACCGTGACCGTCACCCCCGTCGACGAGACGCCGGAGATCACGACCACCGGCGCAACCCACGCCACCCCTTCGTTCGCGGAGATCGAGTACGACGCCACGACCGCGGACCTCACCGTGGCGGACTACGACGCGCGCGACGAAGAGATGCAGGACATCACCTGGGATCTGTCCGGCGCCGACGCGGGCGACTTCACCATCAACCGCAACTCCGGCGTCCTGTCCTTTGCCCAGAGACCCAACTTTGAGATTCCCGTCGACGGCAGCACGCCGCCCGACAACGTGTACAACATCATCGTGAAGGCGACTGACGCCAGCCCGGTACGGACCAGGGATTTCCCGGTGACCGTCACCGTCACTAACGTCGACGAGACGCCCGAGATTACCAATCCGCCGAGCGCCAGGAGCTACGCGGAGATCGAATACGACTCCGGCTCCACGGCGACCGACATCCCCATCGTCGCGACCTTCAGCGCGCGCGACGAGGAGATGCAGGACATCACCTGGGATCTGTCCGGCGACGACGCGGGCGACTTCACGATCACGAAGGACCCCAACACCGGGAATGGAGTCGTCACTTTCGACATCCCGCCCAACTTCGATGAGCCGCACGACGCCGACTCACGCAACACCTACGAGTTCACCGCAGAGGCGTTCGACGGCGCCAACACCAGCACCTGGGACTACGCCGTCACCGTGACCGATGTCAACGAGCGGCCGGAGTTCACGGGGACTCCCGAAACGTCGTTCACCCTGGACGAGCACGACGCAAACGAGGTCTACACCACCCCGCCCCTGGGGTCCTACGCCGCCCGCGACGAAGAAGGCGGGGTCACCTGGTCGCTGACTGGCACGGACCGCCGCGACTTCGCCATCGACAGCGACGGCGTCGTCACTTTTGCCGCCGCGCCCAGCTTCGAAACCCCGGCACACTCCAACAACATCTATCGGTTCAAGGTCGTCGCTACCGACCAGAGCGGCTCGCCTCGCCGGACCGCCGAGGTCGACATTACCGTCACCGTCGAGGACATCGAGGAAGCGGGCACGATCGAGGTAAGCAATTTGCACCCCGTCGTGGGAGATCTCATCACCTTCGTGCTGACGGACCCGGACGGCGGCATCGACCTGTCGCCGGGCGGCAGTTTCAGCTGGGACATCCAGGGACGCTCGTCCGGGGGAGCATGGGAGACGACTCCCACATCTACTCCGCGCTCCACCACCGGCACCTACAGGGCTGACGAGGACCACACAGGCTTCGAGATTCGCGCCGTCGCCAACTACAGCGACCGCAGAGGGCCTCTCAAGTCGGCCGAGAGCATGAAAACAGCCGCAGTTGCGGCGGATCCCATCACCAACGCGCCTCCCCGCTTCCGCACGGGCGGCACGCAGAGGATCGCGGAGGTCGGCGCTGGCGTCGACGTCGGCGAACGGCTGACGGCCAGCGACCGCGAGAACGACCCCCTGACCTGGGGAATCTCGGGTGGGCCGGGTGCCGCATTCTTTGAAATCGACGCATCCAGCGGGCAGTTGCGAACCCTCCAGGCGTGGGACTTTGAGACAACTGTTGTTACTCGACCATTCATCCTCCAGGTCACCCTGCGTGACAGTAGAGATGCTGATGGCAACCCCGACAGCTTTGACGACGTCACCACCGCCATTGAATTCGAGATCATTGACGTGGAGGAACTCGGCGTCGTCACGCTCTCCCTGGATGAGCCTGAAGTCGGAGACACCGTCGTGGCGACGTTGGAAGATGGCGACGGCAGCGTTAGTGACGTTTCCTGGCAGTGGGCCCGTTCAGAAGACGGGCTGACCGGCTGGGTCAACATTTCCGGAGCGACGTCGAGCAGCTATACGACGTTGCGATCCGACGCGGGTTCATTCCTGCGGGCCAGTGTGAGGTACACGGACAGACGTGGGGGCGGTAAGACCGCAGATGCAGTGACCGCCGACCGCGTCTTCGCCGAAAACGAGCCCGCCACCTTCCCGTCCTCGGAAGACGGCCAGCGCGCCGTGCCGGAGAATACGCCTGCCCGCGTGAACATCGGCACGCCCGTGGCAGCCCTGGACCCCGAGGATGACAGCCTCACGTACACGCTGCGCGGCCCGGATGCGGCCGCCTTCAGCGTCGTCGCGAACTCCGGCCAGCTGCAATCCAGTCAGCCCCTGGATTTTGAGACAAAGCCCAGCTACAGCTTCACGCTCGAGGTGCACGACCGGCTGGATGGCTCAGGCAACCCGTCCACCATGGTGGACGACAGCCAGAACGTGACGATCACGATCGAGAACGTGGAAGAGCTGGGAACGGTAACGCTCACCACAGACACCGCGACCATCCAGGCGCGCGTCGAAGTGACCGCGGAACTCAGCGATGGCGACGGACCCTCCGACGTCACGTGGCAGTGGTCCCGCTCGCCCAACGGCACGACGAATTGGGTCAACATCGCGAGTAATGTGTCCACCACATTCACGCCCACGTTGGAGGAAGACGCGGGCAACTACATCCGAGCCACGGCCACCTACACCGACGGCCATGGGCCGAACAAGACCGCCAACGCCGTGTCGCCGCGCGTCGGCGACCCACCCCCGGCCAACTCGCCGCCCGCGTTCCCCGCGACCGAGGACGGTCAGCGTGATGTGCCCGAAGACGCCGCGGCGGAACAGGGCATCGGTGAGCCCGTGGTCGCCAACGACGTGAACAACGACGATCTGACCTACTCGTTGAGCGGGACCGACAGTGCCTTGTTCAGCATCGACGAGGACACTGGGCAGTTGCGGCTGGCCGCGAATGCGCATCTGGATTTCGAGGAACAGCGAAGCCATCGCGTCGTCGTGTCCGTCAGCGATGGCGCGGATCGGAACCACGATCCTGACACGCTGATCGACGACACGATTAACGTGGTCATCACTGTGACCGACGTCAACGAAGCGCCTGTGATCACGGGCGAAACGTCCCCATCCCTCCCAGAGAATGCCAGCACGCCCGTGGCGACGTTCACGGGCGCCGACCCGGAGGGTGAGACGCTCGCCTGGTCGGTGGACAACAGCGACTTCTGGATCTCCAGTCGTGGGCAGCTGTACTTCTCCACGCCGCCCAGCTTCGAGAGCGGGTCGACGACCCACAGCGTGACCGTGAGCGCCGCCGACGACGGCGGCCAGTCAGCAACCCTCGCCGTCTCAATCAGCGTGACGGACATGGAGGAAGAGGGCGTGGTCACCATCACACCGCCGCGCGGTTGGGCGGACGTCGCGACACGGTTCAGCGCAGAGCTGACCGACGACGACGGCGGCGAGACCGGCATCGACTGGCGGTGGGAGAGGTCGCCCAACGGCAGGTCTGGCTGGGTGGACATTGTGGGCGCCACGTCGAGCAGCTACACGGCAGGCGCCGACGATGTGGGCGCCTACCTGCGGGCCACGGCCTTCTACGAGGACCGCCGGGGCAGCAACAAGACAGCTCACTCGGCGCCGACGGGGCGGATCGACGACCTCAGGCCGGCAACGAACAGCGCTCCCACATTTGGTGACACGGGCACCCGGAGCATCGGCCAGGGCACAGCGGCGGGGCGGGCCATCGGCGTACCCATGCAGACGACCGATGAGGACACGGACGATGTTCTGACCTACTCCCTGAGTGGGGTGGATGGCGATCGCTTTGACATCGGCAGGACCAGCGGCCAGCTGCGGACGAAGGCCGTTCTCGATCCAAAGATGAAGGACATCCATACCGTCACGGTGTCCGTCCACGACGGCTTTGACGCCAGCTACAGCCCCTCGGAGGTAGAGGACCACTCCACGGATGTGATCATCACCGTCACCGAGGTCAGCACGCCGGTCACCGGCGGCGGCGGCGGTGGCGGTGGCGGTGGCGCAAGTGGCCCGAGCCCGAGCGTGGTCGACTTCGAGTGGACAGTGAAGCACGACCTTGCGGCGCTCCACGAGTCCAACCGCATGCCGACGGGTCTGTGGGGCAGGGACGGGACGCTTTGGGTGGCCCAGAACGGCGACGGCGCCAATGACGGCGTCTACGCCTACGACCTCGAGACAGGTGAGCGCGCCGAGGAGCGGGAGTTCGAGCTCGACGAGAGCAACCGAGCGCCGCGCGGTATCTGGTCGGAGGGCGAGACGGCCTGGGTCTCCGACAGCGGCCGCGAGCGTGTCTTCGCTTACAGCCTCGCCACGGGAGACCGCCTTGAGGAGCGCGAGATCGCGCTGGCGGAGCGCAACAGCGACGCGCGCGGCATCTGGTCCGACGGCGAAACGCTCTGGGTGCTCGACGGCGGCAAGGACTCGCTCTTCGCCTACGACCTCCCAAGCGGCGACTTCCTCGGCGAGTACGAGCTCGCCTCGACGAACCGCGACCCACGCGGCATCTGGTCCGACGGGGTGGCCTTGTGGGTCTCCGACCACGGCGCGAAGAAGCTCCTCGCCTACCGCCTCCCCGACGCGCCCGACGGCCCCACGGCCGAGGACGCGGATCCGGTCCCGCTGGAGCGGGTCGACGACGAGGACTTCACGGAGCTCAGCGGGGCCAGCAACAACAGCCCCCGGGGCATGTGGTCCGACGGCGCCGTGATGTACGTCGCCGACGCCAGCGACGGCAAGGTCTACACCTACAACATGCCCGACGCCATCGACGCCCGTCTCGCCACGCTCACGCTCAACGGCGTGGACATCGGCGAGTTCTCATCGGATCGCACCGAGTACGAGGGCGTGCCCGGGGAGGGAGTCACGCAGACGACCATCGAGGCCACAACCGTGCAGCGTCGCACGAGTATCGCGATCAACCCGCCCGATGCCGACGGGGACGCCGCGAACGGCTATCAGGTCACGCTCGACGGCGTTGAGGAGATCACCGTCACGGTCACTTCGGCCGACGGCAGCCGCACGAAGGTCTACCGCGTGCGGCTCGAGGCAGCGACGGAGGAGATTGCGCTGTCGCCAGCGTGGACCTTGGTGCAGTGGGGAGGCAGCGAAGGTGCGGACATCGCCGCGGCCCTGGAGGAAGGTGGTCTTACGGAGAGGGTCATCGTGATCTACGGGTGGGACGAGGTTGAGGAGAGGTGGCGGCCGTACTTCCCCGGCCTGCAGGACGTGCCGGGGCTGAGTACGCTGAGCAGCCTGAGGCAGGGAGGCAGGTACTGGGTCGCGGTCACGGAGCCGGTCATCTGGACCGTCACCGCACCCTAGCCGGGTGCTGAAATGGGTCACATACTTGGGCACAAAACTACCCCTCACATTTGAGGGGCAGCGCGAAGTGCCCGAAAAGCCTGGACATCGTGGCCCTCTACGCGCTGCATGAGAGCGTCTACGTCCCCTACATCCTTGGGGCGCCGGACTTCGTGAACCGCGAGTTCAGGGAGCTCTTCCAATTGCGCCAGTCCTACCACGGTTCGCAGGCCCAGACGCTGCGAACGTCATCGCTGTCCTGGTGACGCTCGCAGCGCATGCGGCCCATGGCGCTCGTGCTCGGGTGGACAGAGACAGCGTCAGTGTGGTTGGGCAGGAGGCTCTGACCATCCCACCCTGAGTATCCGCCGCAGGCCATCGACTGTGTTTCCCCCGCACCGAGCGAACTTGAACCTGGCGAACAGAAGCTGCTATAGCCGATACCCTCGAAGTCACCGCCGGACCGGACCCGCACAGACACTTGAGCCGACAACCTCGCTACCCGCCCGCACATGCAGTTCGATGTGCCTGTCGGTGCTGTACTCGTCTGGCTCCCTGTTCACAACGTATACCCAGAGGGAGGCGTTCTCCACGTCGTTCAGGGGGGCATCCTCCCAGGTCTCGTGGATGGTGCATGAGTAGCGGCCCTCAAAGACGTGGCGATCCTCCCGGCGGTCGCATCCCCACGCCCTGATCGTAGAGCCCGCAAGCGTCTTCACCCAGACGGTGGTCACGTCCTCCCACCGAGAGTCCTTGAACACCCAGAGTTCGCGGCGTTCGCCGGGCTCGATGGCAGTGATCGTGGAGGTAATGCGCCCTCTACCCTTGATCTCCACCCACACGTCAACGCTAGCCAATCTGAACGAGCAAATCGTTGGGAGAGTGCCAGTCGCCCTGCCACCGCTCCCTGAGCAACGTGCCATTTTTGAGTACCTTGGTGAGTCGCTGGAGCGAGTGCATCATCTGGCGGAAGGGGTCGCTGGCGGCATCGAGCGGCTCCAGGAGCACCGGACCGCGCTCGTCACCGCCGCCGTCACCGGCAAGATCGATATACGGATGCTCTGTCGGACGAACGATCACGCATCGTTCGCTGCACCAATGCTTCTCAGGGTCATGGGTCGTCAGGTTCGCGATGACCACCTGGCCCTCCGGGTTTTCGGAGGTCAAGAGCATCCAGAGGTGGACATCAAGTCCAAGAAAAGTATCTCCGGGGTTCACCTGACCCCGGCCGTGTGCCTTCGCAGGTTGTAGGTGGCCGCGGCCTGCGCTGCCGCCGCGTCCACCTCCTCATCACTAAAACCGGCGTAGCGGAGGATGTCTTCGGGCTCGATCGAAGTGGCCCTTCTGCCGGGATCGGTCCACTCGGGCAGGGCGTGGGTGCGGGCCACCACATCCCACTCCTTCAGGGAGCCGTGGGACGCGAAGATGCTTTCAAGCACGCCTTCGTCGTACTCCGAGAGGTGGTTCGACTCTGGGGAGCCGGTGAGCACGGCATCGAAGCGCTCGCGGGCCACGTAGCTGTGCCAGACGGAGTCCTCGGCCGGATTCGGCTCCTTGATGAGGTCGAGCACGCGGCTGAGCACGGGGCCGTACTTCATGGAGACGAAACGGTCACCCGTGATCGGGGAGCCGGTTTCGATCAGGGCTTCGCGGTCGGCGAGGTAGAGCAATTTGATGAGCTTGATGTAGGGCATCCGCCGGCCGTGCCGGTCGAGCAGCACGGACGCGGCCTGCGCCGCCTTGCGTTCATCGAAGAAGAATTCCATGGCAGTACCCTACCCCCGCTCCTCGTCAGTGTGGCACCGAAAACGCCGTGCGCCAACGGTCTGTGGCGCCGACCTCGTCGGGCTGCTGCCGTTCCGAGGCGCTATGCCTGGCGTCTCGGGCGGGTAGAGAACGGGACCTGCACAGGGGCCATGTGACCGCCGGTATCGCTAGACACAGCCGATGAGTCCCCACACAGACGAGTTCGCGTTCGAATCTACCGTCGAGTCGATGCTGCTCGCTGGTGGCTGGCAGGCGGGCGAGACCGCGCGCGAGATGAAGGCCATCCTCGGCGTACGGGCGCAGGAGGCCCGCGCAGAGGACGAGGATTGGCAGGACGGAATGAACGCGGTCATCGAGTCACCGGGCCCGCAGCCCAACCTCTCGTTCTTCGCCTTCACGGCCACGCCCAAGGGTAAGACCGTCGAGCTCTTCGGCCGCCCCGGTCCCAGCGGCAAGCCGGAGTCGTTCCACGTCTACAGCATGCGGCAGGCGATCGAGGAGGGCTTCATCCTCGACGTGCTCCAGAACTACATCGACTACAACACCTACTATCGCCTCGCGAAGCAGGCCGCGGACGACCCAAATGTCCCGAAGCGCCGCACAGCCGTCGCGCTGGCCAAGCACATGACCCTCCACCCCTACAGCATCGAGCAAAAGACCGAGGTCATCGTCGAGCACTTCCGCGAACACGTGCGCCACCGCATCGGCGCGGAGTGACGGCAAATTCGCGGCCCACGAATAGCGCAGCTGTTGGTGTAACTGCGAGGCAACTGCGAGCCAACTTGACGCTGCTCCGCTAGTTGGCAGCCGCACGGGTGACGGTCACGGTGTAGTCCCTGGTCGTGACGCCGTCGGCGGCCCTCACAGTGATGGTCACGATGTTGGCGCCGACGCTCAGATCGACGGTGTCGTCGATCACGGTCGCATCGGTGTCGGCGCTGATTGCGTAGGTGGCGAACAGGTTGGTGACTTCCGGTGTGATCGTGATCGTGCTGGTCGCGTTGTCGACGCTCAGTTCGTACGCGGTGACGTCTCGATCAAACTCGGGCAGCAGCGCACCGTTGTCGACCGTCAGGTCGACCAACAGGGCGCTGTCGTGCCAGGGCGACTCGAAGGGCGGCAGCAGGCTGGCCAGGTACTCGTTGTCCCAGCCCCAGCAAGCGATGCTGCTGTCAGTGCGCAGTCCGCAGGCGAACGATACCCGGTCCATCGCGACCATCGTGTAACCGAGCGTGTCCTCCTCGGGCGCCTCGTTGAGCGCGGCGATCTTTTGATGCCGCTGTGCATAATATTCAGCCTCACTATCCCAGGGAAAACCTCGTGCTAACCGGGACCCGGCATTCGCGCCGCCTGGGTCGTGTCCGGGCACCGCACCCCAGAAGCACTCGACGGTCCCGTCCACTTTCAGGCCGCAGAACGTCTGGTGATACGCGGCGTCAACCGACCGAAAGGCGCCTCCTGGTTCATTCAACACAGCCGACTGCCGGTCGACATCCCAGCAATGCAAGGTGCTGTCGTCGGCCTTGATGCCGCAGACAGTCGTGCCGCCTGCGTTGATGTATTTGTACTCCACAGTCGGGGTCGGGTTGAAGACCTTGCGCGCCCATTTCCAGCACTTGATGTGGCCGTCGAAATCAAGTGCGCATCCAATATCGCTCGCCGCGGCCACGGCCTGGTAGGGACCCGCTGTCAGATCCTCCGGAACCGAGGAGCCGGGAGAACGGACGGACCCGTCGGCCATCAGACGGATGCCGTTGTAGTAGGTGAATTTATCAATCAATGGACCGGCTCCGGTCTGCTGCGTCATCGTTCCCGGACCGCGAGGCGTTATCGACGATGATGGAGTGTCACCCCAACAGAACGCTTGGCCATCGGGTCGCACCGCGCAGACCTTGTCGATCGCGGCGGTCAGCTCGATCAGCACGCCCCCCTGCGGCTGGGTGTCAACTGGAGCTGAGGTGATATGAGGACCGTGATCGGCCTCGATTGGGACGTCATAGGACCAACAGGCAGGGGTGCCGTCGATACGGATGGCGCAGGCGAAAGACCAACCGACTTCGATGAACTTGAACCCGCCGGTCGGCGCCGCCGTGCGAGTGACGCTAATGGTGTAGGTCTGTGTGGTCACCATGTCTTCGGAGGTCACGGTCACTGTCACTGTGGTCAGCGACGGTTCGGCGCCAGGTTGGACTGCCGCCAGCGGGATCTGGTAGCCCGGTTCGAGCGGATCGGCGTCGGGTGGCGAGACGCTGAGGCCGGCGCTGAGGCTGCGGCTGACGGCGTGGAGGCTGATCGTGTCCTGGGCGCCCGGCACGGTCAGCGCGTAGCCGTAGGTTTCGGCGTCGAACGCGGGCGTGAGCGTATGGCCGTCGACGCTGAGTGAACTGAGTGCGGCGTCGGTCGGGTCGGACGCCGCGCGGGTGATGTTGACGACGTAGGTCGTGTGCGCTGCGGGGGCGGGCGCGGTGATGATAATGACGATCGAGGTCGTGGTCTGAGCGCCCGCGGAGCCGAGCGTGACCTGATAGCCGGGCGTGGCCGGGTCGGCGTCCGCGGGCACGAACGTGAGCGTCGCGGTGGCGGCGGCCGGCAGGGCGGTCAGGGTGACGTCGCTCACGTTGGCGCCAACGTCGACGCTGTAGAGCGGGACGTCGGCGGCGAACGCGGGGCTCAGCTCATGGCCCTCAACGACGAGTGATTGCAGTGTGGTCGGCGTCGCCGGCAGTTCGCGCAGGACAGTCAGCAGATAGCTGTTGAGCTGACCCGCGGCGTTGCTCACGACCACCACGATCGTGGTCTCGGATCCGGCCGCGCCCAGGTTGACCTGGTGTCCGGTCAGCGCCGGGTCGGCGTCGGCGGGGATGATGAGCAGCAGGGTCGCGCTGGTCGCGGTCGGGGTGGCAGTGATGGTGACCTGGGCAAGATCGGCGGCGACGGACGCCTCGTAGGTGTACGCGCCGCTGGCGAACGCGGGAGTGAGGTCGGCGCCGCTCAGGCTGAGCGCGCTGAGCGTGGGAACGACGACGACGTCGCGGGCGCCGCTGGAGGCCGGCTTCTTGGGCGCTGAGCGCGTCTCGGAGCGCAGGCCAGGCGTCGCGGGCGGGCTGTTGGGCTCGCCGCGCAGATGGGTGACGTAGGCGCGCTGGCTGCGGCCGTCGCCCGAGGTGACGCGCACGAGCAGCAGCGTGTCGCCCCAGCCGGAGAGCCGCACCTGGTGGCCGGGCGCGTTCGGGTCGTGGTCCGCTTCGTCGACCACGAGTTCGTCGCCGCGCACGGTGAAGACGTCGACCCCGGCCTCCGACTCGGCCCGGCTGACGACCACCGTGGTCTCCTCCAGATCCTCGGGCGCGTCCAGTTCGAAGCGCGATTCGTGCTCGCTGAACTCCAGCGCCGGCAGTCCGCTGAAGCGCAGTGCGTTGAGTCCGGAGGAGGGCGCTTCCGGCGTTGCGGCGCTGCGGCGGAGGACCACCCAGTAGACGCGCGCCGGTTCGCCCGTGACCGACTTCAGTTCGAGTTCAATCGTGGTCTCGCCGGCGGCCGCCAGCGAGACCTGATGGCCGGCCTGTTGCGGGTCGGCGTCGGGCGGGCTGATCGTGAGCTGGGCGCTGGGGCGGTCGGCGGTGGCCTCGACCGTGACCTGTTCGAGAGCGGTCTCGGCGGTGAACAGTTCGGTGGCCGGGTCGAAGGCGGGACTGAGCGTCGCGCCGACAATGCGCAACGCCGCCAGTTGGGGCGGTCCCGCGATCGTCGCCGTCAGCCGGCCGCGCAGCTTGCGGCCGTCGGCTGAGCAGACCGCGCCGGCATCGGCGCAGTCCGCCGGCGACGGCAGGCTGACGGTCAGCGGCGCGTCGCCGTCCGGCTGCAGCGTGACCGTCCAGCTGGTCGTCGACCCGGCGCGGGCCGCGACCGCCAGCACCGAGCCGCCGCTGACCTGCAGGGCATGGTCGCGCAGCAGCGCCGCGCTCAGCGGCAAGTCGGACTCGTCGAAGACCAGCTTGACGCCGAACGGATCGCGGCCGTTGTGCGCCGCCGGCGCTTCGGTCAGGTAGGCCGAGGGCGGCGCCGGTGCGCGCTCGCTCGCCGTCGTGCTCGGATCGAGGACAATGCTGACCGTGAGTTCGTCGCCCGCGGCCCAGCCGATCGCGTCATCCGGCCACCAGTAGCGGCCCGCCCAGACAAACACCGGCTCCAGACTCGCGCCGGACTCGTAGCGGCGCGCGCCCAACTCGAGCACGAAGTCGTGCGGCAGCGGCTGGCCCAGCACCAGGTTCAGGCCGCCGCCGTGTTCGAGCAGCCCCAGCACGGTGTATTCCTTCCTGTCGAACCAGAAGCTGTCGGGCGACAGCGCGCCCTGCCTGGTCCAGACCGCATAGCCGGGCACCGGCGGCGCGGCCGCGGCGAACACGCCGACCGTCAGCTGGCCGGTCCAGACCGTCACTGCCTCCTCGGGCAGCGCCTCAATCGCCTTCTTGAGCGCCTCCTCGGGTGCGGCCGGGGTGTCGGCGCGGACGAAGTTGCTGCGCCGGCTCAAGCCCGCGGCGTTGCGCGCCTTGACGCGGTAGTTGTAGCGCGTTTCGGGCTGCACCTGACGGTCGGCGTAGGCGGCGGCGGCGCTGCCGGTGTCCTCGACCAGCACCTCAAACACACCCACCGGGCTCCGATCGCGGTCGCGGCGCAGAATCTGATAGCCGCTGATCGTCGCGTCGCCCGGGTCGTCCCAGCTCAGACTGACCGCATCGTGGCTGACCTCCGCGCGCAGGCTCTGCGGCCGCTCTGGCGGCTCGAGGCCGGGCGACTGCGCCAGCGCAACCGGGGCCAGGACCGCCGTCAGGACGGCCACCCACAGTCCCCCCAGCAACCACCCGAAGCGACTCCTGGACCGCCAGCCATTCGCTGCTCGCATGCACGCCTCCCGCAGACAGGAGCCGCACGTTACACGGTCAATATGAGCATTCGATCAGGATCTGGCGGTTCATCGGTGAGTTTGTATGAGGCATTCATCCGCTCCGATGAGACCCCTCAACAGGGAGCGAGGTGACGGGTTCCCCAAGCCAGAGCTTTGTCTGCGCAACACCCATCCCCCTCGCAGGCGCGGGGACGCCTGGCGAGCGATGGCGAAGTTGCACCCGCGTGGAGTCCACAACCAGGTTCCTGGCTCAGTGGAACCTCAAGCCGCTCCGGGCAGTAAACCAGAGAAGGCGGGCCGCTCAATCGAGCGGCCCGCCTTGCCGGTGTCCTTGCCGGACTCTTTGCTACGCTTCTCTCTGCGTTCCTGACGAGGACGGCGCGAACGCTGAGTTAGTTCGCATTCTCGTCCTCATTGAGACAGGGCGAGTGGTGGATATAGACCCAGCCGCCCGCTTCAACCCAGTCCGTCACGTGCTCCGGGGGGAGTTCATGTCCTGGTCGTAATACACGACGAAGCGAACTCGGTGCTGTGCGTATTGGCAGGAGTAGGTGGCGTCGTCCAGACTGACGTTGACCCAGTTGCCGGTTCCGTAGGCGGGAGTCCCTCCAGCCAACCAGGCGCCCCAACTCCCGCCTGTCCAGAGCCGGTATTCGTATTCGTATTCCTTCAACGTAGCGAGCGGACCGGGAATGTAGGTCGGGGGTCGCATTCGCAGTTCCCAGACTCCGCGGGAGCCGAAGATTGATGAAGGGTCGGGAACTGCCCTCTCTAGGTACATGACCCAGGGCAGGCAGTACTCTGGGTTCAAATCACAGACGCTATCCTCGTCGACGTCGTGTGCGTTTGATGACACCGGATCGTCGTCAGTATCCGCGACAAACTCGAGCGAGTTATAGTTGTTCGTGTCGACGGCCTCGGCCGCCTCCCAGGTGATGACCAACTTGTTTGATCTCTTACTGAGCGTGTTGCCGCGCCGGGCGATCACGCGGTAGATGTACTCCGTGCCTTCTACCGTGGCCGTCGTGTCGACATAGGTCGTGTCGGTCGAGCCGGTGTCTTCGACGAGGACGCCCAGTGTGGTCTCGCCATGACCGGGCCGGCGGCGCTGGATCTTGTAGCCGGTGACCTGGCCGGCGTTGATCTCCGGGGCGTTCCAGTTCAGTTCGACGCCGGCTGTGACCACGGTTCCGGTTAGACCGGTCGGCTTCAGTTGTTTCGCGCTCTGCGCGAAGGCGTCGCCTCCAAAGAGGTAAAGCGGAGCGATTAGCGCCAACGCCAGAATCAGTATGGTCCGGCGAAGATGACGCGGTGATTCAAATCGTAGTCTCATGGGTCCTCACATCTCTGCTATGTCGATTGTGCGATCTTGGTTGGCAGGCAGAGTGTTGGGTTATCGCATGGGCGCTCCGATCGTTCAGGGGGCGAACACAAGTTTTCGCACCATGGTTTTCTCACTGCTTGGCGTGGGAGTTGCGCTAGATGTATGCAGGCGGGAGCCGTCTCCGTGGGCGGATCGCGAACTCTTGCCCGGGCGGTAAATATAGAGACCGGGTATGAGTTGGAAGTGAGCAAAAGGCAGATGTAGCGTGAGTTCTTACGACTATTGTTCTTGATTCCGGCGCCTTGTCGGATCGAAGCCGGCCGCTTGACACGTCTATGCTAGCAACGACGCTCTCTCTCCCCTTCCGCCCTCGCCGCCCCCATACGCCGCGCGCCACAGTCTCCATTGCCCGGCCGCCAGCGCCAGGGGCGCGGCGGGCCGCTAGGGTGCGGCGACGGTCCAGTTGACGGGCTCCGTGACCGCGATCCAGTACATCCGCCCCTGACTGAGGCTGCCCAGGGTGTTCAGCCCCGGTACGTCCCGCAGGCCCGGGAAATACGCTCGCCACCGCTCCTCAACCTCGTCCCACCCGTATATCGCGAGGACCCCCTCCGTGAGACTGCCTTCTGCCAGGATCTCGGCGATGTCCGCACCCTCTCTGCCTCCCCACTCCAGCGAGGTCCATGGTGGCGACAGCGCAATCTCCTCCGTCGCTGGCGCGAGCCGCACCCGGTAGACGCGCGTCCGGGCGCCATCCGCCGAGGTCACCGTGACCGTGACCTCCCTGGTCCCCGCGAGCGTGACCTGGTGGCCCTCGGCCTCCTCGCCGGCGTCGGGCGGGTCGATGACGACTTTCGTGCGACGCTGCTGCGCCTCCGCCTCGACCGCCGTCTCCGTCACACCCTCGCCGGCGATGCCCTCGTAGTCGGTGCGGTTGGGGTCAAACTCCCCGATGTCGACGCCTGTGAGCGTGAGCGAGGCGAGGCGCGCGTCGATCGCGTCGGGCATGTTGTAGGTGTAGACCTTGCCGTCGCTCTCGTCGGCCACGTACATCACGTCGCCGTCGGCCCAGATGCCCCGCGGGCTGTTGTTGCTGGCCCCGCTCAGCTCGCCGAACTCCTCGTCCCGCACCCGCTCGAGTTCGAGGTCGTCGCCCTCAGCGGGCACGGGCAGGCGGTAGGCGAAGAGACGCTTGGCGCCGTGGTCGGAGACCCAGAGTGTGACGCCGTCGGACCAGATGCCGCGCGGGTCGCTGTTGGCGCTGTGCAGGGCGTACGCGGCGAGCAACTCGCTGCTCCCGAGGTCGTAGGCGAAGAGTACGTCCTTGCCGCCGTCGAGCACCCACATCGTGTCGTCGCCGGCCCAGATGCCGCGCGCATCGGCGTTGCGCTCGGCAAGCTCGATGTCGGAATCGGGGAGGCGCTCGCCGCTCCCCAGGTCGTGGGCGAAGAGCTTGTCCTGGCCGCTATCGGAGACCCAGAGGGTGGCGCCGTTCGACCAGACGCCGCGGGGCGCGCGGTTGCGTTCGTCGAGCTCGAACTCGCGCTCCTCGACGCGTTCGCCCGTCTCGAGGTCGTAGGCGTAGATGGCGTCGTCGGCGCCGTCGCCGTTCTCCGCCAGCCACAGGGTCGTGCCGTCCGACCACAAGCCTGACGGCGTGTCGTGACCGCTGTCGAGCTCCTCGATGTCGTGCTTCACGGTCCACTCGAAGTCGAGCTTGCTCGGCGACGGTCCCGAGCCGCCGCCGCCGCCACCACCACCGCCGCCGCCGCCGCCGCCGCCGATGGAGATAGGTGGTGTGACCGGGCCCGAGCCGAAGTTGATGGTCACCTCGATCGTGGCGTCGTCCACCGTGTCCGGGCCGCCCTGGGCGTTCTTGCCGTCGCTGACCGACACGGTGACGGTGTAGCTGTCCTTGTCCTCGCGGTCCAGGTAGGCCTTGGTCAGCAGCTGGCCGAAGGACTCATCGATGTCGAAGGAGGTCATGTCCTCCCCGCCCAGGGTGTAGCTCAGGCGGTCGTTGTCGCCGTCGGTGGCCGCCACCGGCGCTCCGATGTTCACCCCCGGAGGCGCGGTCTTCGTGGTGTGGCGGGTGGTGCTCGCGCCGTCGGTGAAGACCGGCGTGCGGCCTCCCCGCGGCTCCCGCACGGGGTGGGCCGAGACTGCCTCGGCGCTCCGGTTGGCGTCTGCTCCATCTCCGTAGGAGGCGGTGGCCCGCAGGTAGGCGCCCACATCGGCGGCCACCGGCGTGTAGTTGGCCGCCGATGTGGCTCCGCTGGCGGGGGTCCAGGACGCCCGGTCCGGCGAACTCTCCCACAACCACGTGACGGAGCCAGAGACCTCGTCAGGATCGACCAGGGTGGCGGTCAGCCGGGCTCCCACCACGGGCTCCAGCAACGACAGCCTGACCGTGCCGGGTTCCTGGACGTTGCCGACGGTGATCGTGACGGTGACTTCACCGAACCCGCCGGACGGGTCCGTGGCGGTAACGTCCACCAGATAGCTCTGCTGTGTCTCGAAATCGAGGACCGTCCTGGTCCGCAACTGGCCGGATGACGAGTCGATCTCGAAGGCGGCCGCGTCCGTACCGCTCAGGAAGTAGGTCAGCGTGTCTTTGTCGTCATCCGTGGCCACGAACGGGGCGCCGACGATCGTGCCCGGCAGCTCGTTCTCGTCAACGGTGCGGGTGTCCGGAGCGCCGACGCTCGTGCCCGCCAACTCGTTCTCGTCAACGGTGCGGGCGACCGGCGCCGGCGTGAACGAAGGATCGTTGTTGCCGGGCGCCAGCGCCCGCACCGGGTTGGCCGAGACCACGGAGGCGCTCTTGCCGGCGTCTTCTCCGTCGTCGTAGGAGGCGGTGGCGCGCAGGTAGTGGTCCGCGTCGGCGTCGTCCGTCCTGTAGCTCGCCGAGGCGGCGCCGTCGATCGTGGTCCAGGACGAGGTCCGGCTCGTGGAACGCTCCCACGCCCACGTAGCGACGCCAGAAACCACGTCGGGATCGCTCAGGTCGGCGAACAGCGTCTCGCGAATCCGGGGCTGCACTGGCGACAGCGTGACCACGCCCGGCTCCTCCACGTTCTCGACGGTGACGGTGACCAGGATGACGTTGTTGAAGGCGCCCGACGTGGCGGTGACACCCACCGAGTACGTGAACTTCGTTTCGTAGTCCAGGGCTGCCCTGGTCCACAGCTGGCCGGAGGCCGCGTCGATCTCGAAGTACTCCACGTTGTTCGCGCCCAGGTTGTTCGCCCCCAGGGAGTAGGTCAGGATGTCACCGTCCCCGTCCGTGGCTGTGAACGGGGCGCCAAGGGTCACGCCGGCGGGCGTGTTCTCTGCGATTGTGCGCGTGTCGTTTGCCAACGCGAACGACGCGCCCTCGGTCACGTCGCTGATGAGGACCGTCACCGCGATCGTGTCATCCGCGCTCGGGTCAGCATCGCCGTTGGCGTCCTTGCCGTCGCTGACTGACACCTCCACCGAGTAGCTCTCCGTGGTCTCGTGGTCGAGCTCGACCTTTGTCCGCAGTTGGCCGGTCGTGGATTTAATGTCAAAGAAGGCGTCGCTGGCCGTGTCCAGGGAATAGGTGAGCGTGTCCGCGCTGTCTGCATCCGTAGCGCTGAGCGGGTCGCCGATGGGCTGGCCGGCGGCGGTGTTCTCGTCCACGCCGCGCGTCGCGGCCCTGCCCTCGTCGAAGACGGGCGGCGTGTTGTGCGCGCGCGTCACCGTTACGCGGTAGGTGTGAGGCGCGGTGCTGCCATCCGAGGCGGTGACCTCGATGGTGATCAGGTTCGGCCCGACGTCGAGGGGCACCGGATCGACGCTCGTGTAGGTGTCCGCGCCCTTCGTGATCGACACGCCGTCCGCGTTGTGGTTCAGGTTCGCCGTCACCGTTGTGGATGTCACGGCGTGGGCAGCGGCGGCGGTGTAGACCTCGACTCCGCTGGTGAAGGCCGGCTCGAGGGTCAACCCGCCGAGCGTCAGATCGCTGAGCCCGCAGAACGGCAGCGCCAGGCCGGCGATGTCGCCGGGGTCCGCGGTATCGCCGTCGCCATTCGCGTCCAACGCGAAGTCATGGGCCGGGACGTCCGTCTCGAACTCCGGCTGGTTCAGCAGGTAGCGCAACCCGTGGGGCACGCATCCCGTGAACGCGTTGTTCGCGAAGCGGGCGAAGTCCAATCCGAAAAGGTTGCCCAGTGAGGCGGGAATCGTCCCGCTGAGCTTGTTGTTCCGCAGGGACAGCTGCGTCAGGGAACTGAGGTCGCTCAACTCAGGCGGGATCGTCCCGCTCAACTGATTGTCGTTCAGGTACAGCGCCTTCAGGGTGCTGAGGTGGCCCAACTCAGCCGGAATCGCCCCGTTGAGCCTGTTGTTCCGCAGGAACAGATCAGTGAGGGACCTGAGTTCCCCCAGCTCAGCCGGAATCGCCCCGGTAAGCCGGTTGTCGTTCAGGTGCAGGACGTTCAGGGATCTGAGGTCGCCCAACTCAGCCGGAATCGTCCCGGTGAGCTGGTTAGCGCTGAGATCCAGGAACACCAACCCCTGCGAGTTGAGGTCACCCAACTCGGGAGGAATCGCCCCGCGCAACTGGTTGTCGCGGAGGTCCAGATACCTCAGTTCGGTGAGCGTGGCGAGCTGGGCCGGCACGGTTCCGCGCAGGTTGTTCCCCGGGAGTTCGAGCCAGACGACGCGGCCGTCGACGCCGTCGACGCCGTACCACATGTCGAGGTCCAGCGCGCTATTCCAGTTCAGGTTGCTCGTCCAACCTGATCCGCCCGTGCTGTTGTACAGCGCGATCAGCGCCTCCTTGTCCGTCAGCTCCGACCCTGGGTGGAACACCTCTACGGTGTAGGTCTGCGTGAGCAGCCGCGCGACGGACGGCGTCACCTCGATCGTGATCAGGTTTGACCCGGCTTCGAACGGCACCGCGTCGCCGCTGTTGTAGGACGTCGCGCCCTTCGTGATCGACAGCACGTCGGTGTCGTCGTTCAGCGTCGCGGTGACCATCGTGGAGGCGACCGTGCTCTCAGCGGTGTATGTCGCCGTGTTGGGAGCGAAGGCGGGATCGAGGGTCGCATCGCTCAGCGTGAGCGCGCTGAGCATGCAGAAGGGCAGGTTCAAGCCGGGAACGTCACCCTCGTCATCGGTGTCGCCGTCGCCGTTCGCGTCGACCGCGATGAAGTCCTGTGGGCGAACGCCGAGCAGGAACTCGTCAACGTCCAGGAGGAACCGCAAGCCGTGCGGCACGCAGCCGGTCAAGGCATTGTTCGCGAAGCGCGTTGTCTTCAGCTCGGTCAGGTTGCCCAGTTCGGCCGGGATCTCGCCCGTCAAGTCGTTGTCCTGCAGGTACAGGACTCGCAGCGCACCGAGGCTTCCCAGGGAGGGCGGGATCTCCCCGCTCAACTGGTTCGCGCTCAGCTCCAGGAAAAACAGGGTCTGTAGGTTGGCCAGGTCGGGGATCTGTCCGGTCAACTGGTTGTCCTGCAGGGACAGGACTCGCAGCCGAACGAGGCTTCCCAGGGAGGGCGGGATCTCCCCGCTCAACTTGTTGTCCTGCAGGTCCAGTCGCTGCAGGTTTGTGAGGCCCCCCAGGTAGGGGATCTCCCCCTCCAACAAGTTACCACGCAGGTACAGGTCCTGCAGCTTGGTGAGGTCGCTCAGGTAGGGGATCTCCCCCTCCAACTGGTTCTGCTCCAGGAACACGCGGCGCAACTCGGTGAGGGGGCTCAAGTCCGGGATCATCCCCGACAACTGGTTGTCCTGCAGGAACAGGTACTGCAGGCTGGTGAGGCGGCTCAGGTTCGGGATCGGACCACTCAACTGGTTGCCCCACAGGAACAATTCCCGCAAGTTAGTGAGGTAGCTCAGCGACGGTGGGATCTTCTCCGTCAACTGGTTCTGATGTAGGTACAACCCCTTCAGGACGCCGAGGCTGTTCAAGTCGGGGATCGCGCCCTCCAATAGGTTTTGGCTCAGGTCCAGGTACTGCATGTTGAAGAAGGTGTTCAGGTTCGGGATCGTCCCCCTCAACTGATTGTCCTGCAGGTACAAGTCCTCCAAGTTGGTGAGGGCGCTCAAGTCGGGAATATCTCCCGTCAACATGTTTCCGCCCAGGTCCAGGTACTTCATGGCGGTGAGGCTGCTCAGGTCTGGGATCGTCTCACGCAACTGGTTGCCCGGCAGGTACAATGCCTCCAATTTGGTGAGGCTGTTCAGCGACCCTGGGATCGCCCCCGTCAACCCGTTTCGGCTCAGGTACAGGTACTTCAGGTTGGTGAGGTCGCTCAGGTCGGGGATCTTCCCCGACAACAAGTTGTCCTCCAGTTCCAGTCTTGTCAGGTTGGTGAGTCCGCTCAAGTTGGGGATATCCCCCGTGAACTCGTTTTTGATCAGGGTCAATTCCCGCAGGTCGGTGAGGCCGCTCAGGTCCGGGATCGTCCCGCTCAACTCGTTGTTCCGCAGGTTCATGTACTGCAGGCTGGTGAGGCCGCCCAGGTCCGAGATCGTCCCACTCAACTCGTTGTACGACAGTTCCAGGCGCGTCAGGCTGGTGAGGCCGCTCAGGTCCGGGATCGTCCCACTCAACTGGTTGTTCGACAGGCGCAATTCCCGCAAGTTGGTGAGGCTGCCCAATTCGTCCGGCAGAGTGCCGGCCAGGTTGTTTCTGATAAGTTCCAGCCTTGTCACGTGGTCGTTGCTGTCCGCGGTGACGCCGAACCACGAACTGATGGGCTCAGCGGTCCCCCAGTTGGTGCTCGTTGTCCAGTTCTCGCCGCCTGCGCTGTTGTACAGCGCTATCAGGGCGGCCCTGTCCGACTGCACCGACCCGTGGAGCACGTCCACGATGTAGGTCTGCTTGAGCAGCCCCGTGTCGGACGGCGTCACCTCGATTGTGAACAGGTTCGACCCGATTTCGAGCGGCGCCGCGTCGCCGCTGATGTAGGACGTCGCGCCCTTCGTGATCGACAGGCTGTCGCTGGAGTCGTTCAGCGTTGCGGTCACCGTCGTGGAGGCGCCCGTGCTGGTGGCGGTGTAGGCCACAGTGCCGGGTGCGAAGGCGGGATTGAGGGTCGCATCGCTGAACGTGAGCTCGCTCAGCATGCAGAAGGGCAGGTTCAGACCGGGGACATCACCCTCGTCATCGGTGTCGCCGTCGCCGTTCGCGTCGAACGCGATAAAGTCCTGGGCGGGAATGCCGGCCGCTGGACCGACGGCGGCCAGGAGGAACCGCAAGCCGTGGGGCACGCAGCCGGTCAAGCCATTGTTCGCGAAGCGGGTTAGCTCCAGCGTTGTGAGGGCGCCCAGCGAGGCTGGGATCCTCCCCATCAACAGGTTGTCGCTCAGGGATAGGTTCTTCAGGGCGGGGAGGCTGCTCAGGTCCGGGATGGGCCCGCTCAGCTCGTTGCCCCACAGGTACAAATCCTGCAACTTCGTGAGGCCGCTGACATCGGGGACCTCCCCCGTCAACGTGTTTTGACTCAGGGACAGGTAGATCAGTTCGGTGAGGCCGCTCAGCTCCGGGATGGGCCCGCTCAGCTCGTTGCCCCACAGGTACACGGTAGTCAATTTGGTGAGGTCGCCCAGCCAGGCGATCTCACCCGTCAACTGGTTGCTGCTGAGGACCAGGCGCGTCAGTTCGGTGAGGCCGCTCAGGTCCGGGATGGGCCCGCGCAATTCGTTGCCCCACAGGTACAATTCCCGCAACTTCGTGAGGCTGCTCAGCGAGGACGGGATGTCGTCCGTCAACTCGTTGTCGCTCAGGTACATGTACTCCAGGTTTGTGAGGCTGGCCAGGTCCGGGATGGGCCCGCTCAACTCGTTGCCCCACATGGACAGGTTCGTCAGGCTGGTGAGGCTGGCCAGGTCCGGGATGGACCCGCTCAACTCGTTGTCCTGGAGCCACAGTTTCTGCAATTGCGTGAGGCCCCCCAGGTTCGGGATCGGCCCGGTAAAGTTGTTCCCCTGGAGCTCCAGGAGCTCCAGCTTGGTGAAGCCGCTGAAGTTCGGCAGCGGCCCGCTCAACTGGTTACCGCGAAGGTTACCGCGAAGGAAGAATCGGACGAGCTTCGTGAGGTTGGCGAGCGAGGCCGGGACCGGCCCGCTCAACTTGTTCTCGTGGAGGTACAGGTACTGCAGTTCGGTGAGGTCGCCCAACTCGGGCGGCAGGGTGCCGACCAGCTTGTTGTTGCCAAGGTACAGGCCGTTAACGCGGCCATTGCCGTCCGTGGTGACGTCAGCCCACGTGCCGATGGGCTCAGTGGTCCCCCAGTTGGCGTTCCTTGTCCAGTTCCCGCCGCCTGCGCTGTTGTACAGCGCCATCAGCGCCTCTCGGTCCTGCTCCACCGTCCCCCCGTGGAGCACGTCCACGGTGTAGGTCTGCTTGAGCAGCCCCGCGGCGGACGGCGTCACCTCGATTGTGAACAGGTTCGACCCGTCATCGAGCGGCGCCGCGTCGCCGCTGCCGTAGGGCGTCGCGCCCTTCGTGATCGACAGCCTGTCGGTGGAGTCGTTCAGCGTTGCGGTCACGATCGTGGAAGCGACCGCGCTGGTGGCGGTGTAGGCCGCAGTGCCGGGTGCGAAGGCGGGATTGAGGATCGCATCGCTGAACGTGAGCGCGCTCAGCATGCAGAAGGGCAGGTTCAGACCGGGAACATCACCGTCGTCATCGGTGTCGCCGTCGCCGTTCGCGTCGAACGCGATGAAGTCCTGGGGGGGAACGCCAGGCTCAAGCTCGGCGGCGGACAGGAGGAACCGCAAGCCGTGGGGCACGCAGCCGGTCAAGCCATTGTTCGCGAAGCGCGTTAACCTCAGCGTTGTGAGGGCGCCCAGCTCGGCCGGGATGGACCCGTCTAGCTGGTTCCCGCTCAGGTCCAGATAACGCAGGAACTGTAGGCCGGCCAGGTCGGGGATCGGTCCGGTCAGCTCGTTATGGTTCAGCCACAGTCCCCGCAGGTTGGTGACGCCGTTCAGCCAGGCCGGGACAGGCCCCGTCAACTTGTTGCGGGCCAGGTCCAGGTGCGTCAGGCCGGTGAGGCCGCTCAGGTCCGGGATCACCCCAGTCAACTGGTTGTCTTGCAGGTAGATCTGTTGCAGGGAGGTGACGCCGTTCAGCGAGGTCGGGACAGGCCCCATCAACTTGTTGCGGGCCAGGTCCAGGTGCGTCAGGCCGGTGAGGCCGCGCAGGTCCGGGATCACCCCAGTCAACTCGTTGTCTTGCAGGTAGATCTGCGTCAGGCCGGTGAGGACGCCCGGGGCCGGGATCGACCCGCTCAACCGGTTTCGGGCCAGGTCCAGGTGCGTCAGGCCGGTGAGGCCGCTCAAGGCGGGGATCGGCCCAGTCAACGCGTTGTCTTGCAGGTAGATGTGCGTCAGGGAGGTGAGGCCGCTCAGGGCCGGGATCATCCCAGTCAACCCGTTACGAGCCAGGTCCAGGTGCGTCAGGGCGGTGAGGCCGCTCAAGGCGGGGATCGGCCCAGTCAACGCGTTGTCTTGCAGGTAGATCTGCGTCAGGCCGGTGAGGCCGCTCAGGTCCGGGATCATCCCAGTCAACTTGTTGTCTTGCAGGTAGATGTGCGTCAGGCCGGTGAGGCCGCTCAGGTCCGGGATCATCCCACTCAACTGGTTGTCTTGCAGGTAGATGTGCGTCAGGGAGGTGAGGGCGCCCGGGGCCGGGATCGACCCGCTCAACTTGTTGCGGGCCATCTCCAGGTGCGTCAGGGAGGTGAGGCCGCTCAGGTCCGGGATCGACCCCCTCAACTCGTTGTCTTGCAGGTAGATGTGCGTCAGGGAGGTGAGGCCGCCCAGGGCCGGGATCGACCCATTCAACTTGTTACGAGCCAGGTCCAGGCGTGTCAGGCCGGTGAGGCCGCTCAGGGCCGGGATCGACCCATTCAACTGGTTGTCTTGCAGGTAGATGTGCGTCAGGGAGGTGAGGGCGCCCGGGGCCGGGATCGACCCGCTCAACTTGTTGCGGGCCATCTCCAGGTGCGTCAGGGCGGTGAGGCCGCTCAGGGCGGGGATCGGCCCAGTCAAGTCGTTGTCCTGCAGGTAGATGTGCGTCAGGGAGGTGAGGGCGCCCAGGGCCGGGAACGAGGTCAACTCGTTACGAGCCAGGTCCAGGCGTGTCAGGGAGGTGAGGCCGCTCAGGTCCGGGATCGACCCAGTCAACCCGTTGTCTTGCAAGTAGATGTGCGTCAGGGAGGTGAGGGCGCCCGGGGCCGGGATCGACCCACTCAACTCGTTACGAGCCAGGTCCAGGTGTGTCAGGGAGGTGAGGCCGCTCAGGGCCGGGATCGACCCAGTCAACCCGTTGTCTTGCAGGTAGATGTGCGTCAGGCCGGTCAAGTTGCCCAACTCGTCCGGCAGGGCGCCGACCAGATTGTTGTCTCGAAGGTCCAGCCCTGTCACGCGGCCGTTGGTGACCGCGGTGACGCCGGACCACATGCCGATGGGCTCAGTGGTCCCCCAGTTGGTTTTCGTTTTCCAGGCCACGCCGCCCGCGCTGTCGTACAGCGCCATCAGGGCGGCCCTGTCCACCGACTGCTGATGTTGATGCCGAGGCTCTTGCCCGGACGCCAACGAGCTGGCGGATACCGGAGGCGCGCTCAGCCCTCCGGCTAGGCCGAGCAGCACGATCACAAGCAGAGGCAGGGTGGCGACGGTCTGGCGTTTCATAGTTGGGGCCTTATTAGGTGCCTTCAGAGTGCCAGACGGTACGGGATCAATATGAGCGTTTTATCAGGATCGAGCGGTTACTGGGTGATTTCTTGTGAGAACTCCATTCTTTCCGGCGAAAACCTCGAAGAACGCCTCTGGCGAGGCTCTGGCGCGCCGCCATGAAGAGGTGGAGAGGACGCCAGCCTCTTTGCTGGCTCCTTCGGCCTACAATCCCCTAGCAGGGTGCTGAACAGGTCTGGCAGCGGGAGCAGTCGCTGGGTGGCTTGGGGGTGGAGCGCAACCGAGCGATGGGCACTCGCCCTGGGGCGTCCTCTGCCCACCCACCTCACGACGCTCCGACGCTCTCCCTGTTCGAGTGGGCGGTCGAACGGGAGCGGGAAAGGGAACTTGTGCCCGTACGGCGCTGACAGCCTCCCCTTTTCGTCTCCGTGGGGGCTTTCTCGTTGCCGGAACCGCACCGCTGCCAGGAGACCGCTACGGAGATAGGGAGATGAACGGCTGACTGACTGACGCGGAACAGACGCGGGCCGCGCCGCACCTGCCCCCAGCGACCGTCAGACACCCAGCTGCAGCGCCGCCAAGTCCTGAACGCCTGGCCTTACGTTGTCGAATCAGGTTGCCGCCGCCCCCCCGGGACATGACCTGCCCCGTCGCCTTCGCTCCCAACGCCCCTCATGCCGTACACCACAACCTCCGGCAATACCGCATGGGTGTCCCCTCGTGCCCGGCGATAACTCTGCCGCAAGAGCGAAAGTCATAAGAACTCACTGCATATCCCCCACCTACTCACTCTACGCTCACGCACGGCCTCTACACTTCCCACCCGATAGACGAGGGGCCATGTAGATCGCAGCCAGTGTGCTGCGGCCTGAAGTTTGGTCGCCCCACAGTCATGCAGGCGGGCACTTATACCGCGGCGCCGTTACCAGGGGCGTACGCGTGCGCCCCTGGGTGGTTGTGAGGCAGGTGTGGCCTCTGGTCGATATGGCCGGAGGGTCGAGCGTTTGAATAGAGTAGGGTCGGCCACGCGGCGCGTGGCCGCTGGCGTTGCGGTAGTACTGGTACTGAGCGTGCTGCTGTCCGTTGCAGACCCGGCACACGCCCAAACCCTCGACACCCAGGCGCAGACACGCACAACTTTTGTCAGTAGCGCGGGGAAGACCGTGGGGGGCAGCGGCAACGCCTTTCTGGCTCAGAGCTTCGAAACGGGCGCCAACGCCGGCGGGTACAACTCGACCAGGACGCTGAGCACGGGACTCGAACCGGGAACCGAGTACGACGTCCGCATCCCATCCCTCAACGGAGAAAAACCGAGCGACAACAGCACGAAGGTGACCGCAAGAGGGAGACCCGAAAACGAACCCGTGACGGGTCTGCCGACATTCTCGGGCGACACCGCGCCCGGGTCCGAACTCATGGCCAGCGTGCTGGGGATCGGCGACGCGGACGGTCTGTTGGAGGCGCAGTTCACGTACCAGTGGCTGCCCGTCTCGGCCGGCAGCGAAGCCCCAATCAGCGGCGCAAACAGCGCGACCTACGTCGTATCGCTCGATGACCTCGGTTTCATGCGCAAGGTACAGGTCAGCTTCACCGACGACCTTGGCAACCCCGAAGCATTCACCAGCATGGCATCGGTGAGCGTGACCTTCCCGGCAGGGGAGTGCGCTACGATCGATCTCGGCGATCGCCGGAGCGTGTGGTCGGGCGTGATGAACCCGATCGCGCTGGCGACAACGCCGCCGGCCACCGGGTACAACGCGAACATTGGAGGCACGCTGAGCGAGACGCAGCTCGCGTTCGACAATGAGACACGGACCATCGAGAGATTTGAAGTCCTGAACGGGAGCGCGGACCTTATTCTCGCCTTCGATCACGCGCTGACCGACCGGGGGAACGAGACGCTGAGGCTGCACCTGTGCGGTAAAGCATTGGACATCTCAGGCGCGACGACGAACATCGACGGGGTCATCTCGTGGCCAGGAGCAGGACCGGACTGGTCATCTGAGACGAACGTGCGGGCCGAACTCTCCATCCCAGGGAGCCATCCACCCCGGTTCGCCTCAGATTCGGTCGACCGCGACCTGGCCGAAAACTCGCCAAGCGGCGCAGCGGTCGGAGATCCGGTCACCGCGGTCGACTGGGATGACGATACCTTGTCCTACACCCTGTCGGGAACATACGCCGCAGCGTTCGAGATCGACGCCGGCACCGGTCAAATCACGACGGCGCCGAACGCGAAGTTTGACTTCGAAAACACGTCGGCACTCGAGGTAACGGTCACCGCAACAGACCCGGGAGGCGACTCTGACACCGTCGAGGTGAGCATCACTGTCACCGATGAACCCGAACCGCCAACCGGGTTGCCGACCATCGTCGGCATCGCCCAGGAAAACAGAGCGCTATATGCAGATCTCTATTACATCGAGGACCCGGACGGTATCGATCGGAACTCGTTCAGCTATCAATGGGTCCGAGTCGAAGGAAATACCGACCTCCCCATCACCGGCGTGATGACCTCCTCCTCCAAATATGTCGTAACCGCAGCCGATGTGGGGTTCACGCTGAAAGTCATCATCTCGCTCACCGACAATGGCGGAACGGTTGAGCGGCTGACAAGCGCCGAGAGCGACACGGTCGTCGCCGCGATGCCAAGCGAATGTCCCACGCCTGATCTGGGCGGACGCACCGAAGTCTGGAGCGCGACGCTCACGCCCGCGAACATCAACACGGCCCTGGGGACGATCGGCTACGACGCGCAACACGGCACGTTGTCGGACACGAGCTTCGATGTCGCGGGGGACGAAACCGTCATCGAGCAGATATATGTGAACGAGTACACGGACCGGCTCATCCTCGCCTTCGATTCCGATCAAGCACTCCCCGAACAGGGCCACAGGACGCTGCGCCTGCACCTGTGTGGGAAGAGCGTTCCACTCGCCGGCGGGGGATTGGCCATCCATCACATCCTGCTGTGGAGCAGTCTCAGGCTCGACTGGACAGCAGGGACCACCGTACATCTCGCGCTCTCGGCTCCGGCGGCGAACGAGGCCACTCCACCGACGCTCGTCAGTGCCGAAATCAGCAGCGACGGCGAGCGGATCACGCTCACCTTCAGCGAGGATGTCACCGTTCACCCGATCGTCTACGTAGCCGGTGACCTGTTCAATGCGAGGCCGGGCGACTTCCTGCGGTCGATCATGAACCTGACCATTGACGGCCACCGGGAACTCCTGTTCAGTGCCGACATTTCCGGCGCCACGATCACCTACCACGTCGTAACGCCTGCCATACGCCGCCCGCAGGTGGTGAAGCTCGCCTACAACAATATCTTTGCGCGCAGTCTCGGGGACACGATTGGCGGATTGATCATCGATAGGGCTGGCAACGCGTTCGCATTCTTTGACGAGATTACCGTCGAGAACAACTCGACCATTCGGGGTAGTGCTACCACGCGTCAGGGCCCCACGTTGAGCACGGACGCCCTGACGGTCGCCGAGGGCGGAACCGCCACGTACACGGTCAGGTTGCCCTCGCAGCCGGCCGGCCCGGTCGGGGTAACACTGAACACGATCCCGGGCGTCATCTCCGTACAGCCGCAGACGCTGGCGTTCACCGCGAACGACTGGGATACGCCCCAGACGGTCACGCTCACTGCGCACAGCGACACGCACTCGTTCGTGGTCTGGGCGCTCGCGGCTCACACCTACACCGACCTCCTCCCCCACATTGGCAGGTCGAGTTCGTTCCTGCGCGTGGTGGTTGAGAACCAGGACACGCCGCTCGTCGTGTCGGGAGGCTCCACCGAGCCGATCCCGTACGCGGAGAACGGCACAACGGATCTGGCCACCTACTCCGTGACTGACACGACCGTCACCTGGGCCGCGTCCGGTGAGGACAAGGATGCCTTCGCCATCGGCAGCACGGGCGTGCTCTCATTCCTCTCGCCGCCCGACTTCGAGAATCCCTCCGATGCCGACGGCGACAACGTGTACACGGTCGGCATCGTGGCCGCCGACGGTTCCGCCACGGGCCTTGCCTTCGCAACCGTCGTCGTCACGAATGTCGAGCTGCCCGAGTTCCCGATCGCGACGACGACCCGCAGCGTCGCCGAGAACACGGCGGCGGTCGTGGACATCGGGGCGCCGGTCACGGCTACGACCGTCGGCGCCGCAGTCACCTACACCCTGGGCGGAACAGACGCCGCATCTTTCGACATCGACGCCGCGACCGGCCAACTCCAGACGAAGGCCGCGCTCGACTACGAGACCAGGTCCAGCTACGAGGTGACGGTCACCGCCACGAACTTGGAAGGTTCCGTGGACATCACGGTGACCATCGACGTCACCAACATCATCGAACTCCAGCCGCTCACTGGCCCTGCGACCGTCGACTACGAGGAGAATCGGGCGGTGCGCGTGGCCGCCTACTCGGCCTCCTCCGAAGCGGATCGGGAGCTGCTGACCTGGAGCTTGTCGGGCGCGGACGCCGGCAGCTTCCGCATCGACGAGCCCGGCGGCGTGCTGCGCTTCGACCTCCCCATCGTGTCCCCCAATCTCTTCTCTCCTCAGCCGGACTACGAGGCCCCGACCGACACCGGCGCCAACGCCGACGGTACCTACGAGGTGACCGTCGAGGTCGGCGACGGCGTCACCAGCCACTCGCTGGACGTGGAGGTGACGATCACCGATCAGGACGAAGCGGGGACGCTGACCCTGTCCACCACCCGGCCGCGCCTCGGTCAGGCATTGAGTACCACCTTGACCGACCCTGACGGCGTGACGGGGACGGTCACCTATGAATGGGAACGCTCTGCAGGCCGCAGCGCCTGGCACGTGATCAACGGCGCGAGCGCTGCCAGCTACACACCGACCGCCGCCGACACGAACACCTTCCTGCGGGTCACGGCAACCTACGACGACGAGCACGGCTCCGGCAAGACCGCCCAGACGGTGACGCCAAACGTTGTGCTGGCGCGAACGTTGAGCCGGCTTGAGGTCGTCACGACCTCCTCGAGACAGATGTATCCCGCGTTCGACCCCGAGACTCTCCACTATGCCGTGGGGTGCGTCGCGGCGGACACGCTGCGCCTGACGCTATCGACGACGGACGCCGACACCCGGCTGGCGGTCGACGGCGTCCAGTACGCCAATCAGAACGCGGTCGTCGAGTTGACGGGGCTCGATGGCTACAGCGACATCCCGATCACGCTCAGCGGTGGTAGCGATGGCGCAAGCACCACCTATACGCTGCACTGCCTCGCCGAGGATTTTCCGACGATTACCGTGACAAGACTGGACGGCGCGTCGGAATCGTTGATGACGGCCTCATATGGGCAGTACCTCGCGATCATCGATCACAACGGGGTACCGCGGTTCCGGGGGCAGGGGGCCGGGGGAGGACATTTCAGAGCGTTCCCGGACGGCGGGTATCCATATGCGGTACACGTCCGCGCGGACTCTGCATATACCGTGTACGACGGAACTTTCAACGTAGTCCAGAGTGGGATCACAACGGTCAATCTCCACGACACGAACTCGCACGACTTTTTCGTCAAACCGAACGGTGATTACGTGCTGATAGCGTATGAGCCTGCGGTGCGCGATATGAGCTTCATGTCTGAACAATTTGGATTGACGAACGAGGACGGCGAACCATACGGTACCGCCGAGGACGTGGAAGATTCAGTGATCCAGGTAATCACGCCCGACGGTCAAGAAGTGTTCCTGTGGAACTCCTGGAACCACATGGCGATCGAAGACTGCACGCAACATCGCTTCCCCGATGATTACGCGCACATCAACTCAGTACAGGCCGTCGATAGGGACATCATCGCTTCCTTACGGGGTTGCTCGAAGGTGTTGAGGATCGATGGGACCAGCGGTGATGTGATCTGGCGGCTGGGCAGGAGCAACCTCACTACAGAGGAGTGGGAGA
The DNA here is from genome assembly GCA_965262975.1 of Tepidiformaceae bacterium. Taxonomy (GTDB): domain Bacteria; phylum Chloroflexota; class Dehalococcoidia; order Tepidiformales; family Tepidiformaceae; genus UBA2991. Next base: position 1,225,723 of record OZ253575.1, read on the forward strand.
GCCGCAACATCGGCCCGCCGCCGCTGAAGATCGTCGGTGACCCCTATGGGGAGTTCTGTGGGCAGCATGCGGCGCGGTTGCTGGACAATGGCCACCTGATCCTCTTCGACAACGGCGTGCAGTGCCTTGAAGATCCACGAACAGGCGGGACGGAACGAGTCGGCGGTCAGTTCAGCAGAGTCGTTGAGTACGCCATCGATCTGGAATACGACGAAGCGATCTTCCAGCGTCACGCCTTCTTGCACGGCAGCATGGACCGCCTGTCCTACGCGATGGGTCAAGCCGATGCGCTGGATAATGGAAACTGGTTGATCACCTGGGGTAGAGGCCTCCGAGCACCCAATCCCGGGGACCCCCCTCCTCCTGACGTGTCGGCAACGCAAGTGAATCCGGCGACCGGAGTCGAAGAACTCACGGTCGTCACCAGGATCGGCGGCGATGTGCAGACCGCAGGCCGGATGTACCCTGTGGCGCCGGTGGCGCTGGCGGTCGAACCCATCGCCCTGGCGGCTGAGTTCCCCGCGAGCACCTACACATCGAACTTCAACCTGGGCAGCGGCGATGAGCCACAGGTTGTGGTCGCCTTCAGCCGCCCTGTCGTCGACTTCGACGCGACCACACCGTCGTTCAGCGTCACCGGCGCTACCGTCGCGAGCGTCAGTCCGCACCTGGTGGCTGGCGAGCCGGCCAACGCCTACCTGGTAGGCCTCACGCCGGATGGCGACGGCCCCGTTGCCTTCCGCCTCGTCGCCGGTCGGGCCTGCGCCGGTGGCGGCATCTGCGGCGCCGACGGCACGACGTTGTCGGAAGTGCCCTCGGCGCGGGTGACCTTTGACGTCAGTGACCCGGAGGTGAAGGTCAGCTTCGAGCGCGCCACCTACACCGTCCCGGAGAGCGACGACGCCGCGACCAGCGGGGTCAGGGAGAACGAACTCACGATCACCGTGGTCCTCGACAAGGACCCCGAGCGCACGGTGGTCATCCCAATCACCAGGGCCAACCAGGGCGGCGCGGTCGCCGGCGACTACTCCGTCGCCCCTGACCCTACCAGCGTGACCTTCACGGCCGGCGGAGACCTGAGGCAGACCATCACCTTCACCGCCACCCCTGACACAGTCGACGACGACGGCGAGAGCGTGCTGCTGGGCTTTGAAACGCCCAACCTGCCCACGCGCGTGATCGCCGGCACGACCACGCAGAGCACGGTCAGCATCACCGACGACGACAATCCCGAGGTCACCGTGCAGTTCAAGGACATGACCTACACCACGACCGAGGGCGGCAGGGCCGCCACGGTGACGGTGGAGATCAGCGCCGACCCCGAGCGCGACCTCGTGATCCCGATCACGGCGATGCCGGTGCTCCCCGCCACCGCCGCCGACTACAGGCTGAGCGCGGTCCTCCTGACCTTCCCCGACAGCTCGGACGCGGACCGGACCTTCACCGTCACCGCCACGAACGACACCGAGGACGACGACGGCGAAACGGTGGAGCTGACCTTCGGGACGATGCCGGACATGCGGGTGACCGCCTCGGGCAACACGACGGCCACGGTGGATCTGGTCGACAACGACCACCCGGAGGTGAAGGTCAGCTTCGAGCGCGCTACCTACACCGTCCCGGAGAGCGACAACCCCGCGACCACCTCAGACACGGAGAACCAGATCACGATCACCGTGGTCCTCGACAAGGACCCCGAGCGCACGGTGGTGATCCCGATCACGAAGACCCCCCAGCACCCCACCACCACCGGCGACTACTCCGTCGCCCCTGACCCTACCAGCGTGACCTTCAACGCCGGCGGAGACCTGAGGCAGACCATCACCTTCACCGCCACCCCTGACACGGTCGACGACGACGGCGAGAGCGTGCTGCTGGGCTTTGACACCACCAACCTGCCCCCGCGCGTGTCCCTCGCCATGACCAACACCCAGAGCACGGTCAGCATCGAAGACGACGACCACCCGGAGGTGACGGTCAAGTTCGGCGCGTCCTCGATCAACGTGGGTGAGGGCAACAGCGCCACGATCACGGTGACCATCAGCGCCGACCCGAAGCGCCGCTTGACGATCCCCATCATGAAGGTCAACGGGAACGGCGCCAGCGACGCCGACTACGCCGGGGTGCTGGCCAGCGTCACCTTCGAGAGCGGCGGAGCACCGATGCAGACCTTCACCTTCAGGGCGACCCAGGACGACATCGACGATGGCGAGCCGAGTGACAACGAGCATGTGACCCTGGGCTTCGGGACCATGCCCGATATGCGGGTGACGGCCGACTCTCCCATGACGCAGACGATCACCATCGGCGACGACGACAAGCGCGGCGTGGCGGTCACGCCGCTCACGCTGAGCGTCAACGAGGATGACGAAGACCACTACACGGTCGTGCTGACCTCGCAGCCCACGGCGGCCGTGACGGTGACGCCCGGCACGACGAGCACGGAAGTGACGCTCTCGGGCGCCCTCAGGTTCAGGCCGGGCAACTGGGGGACTCCGCAGACCGTCACCGTGACCGCGCCCGCCGACGCCGACACGGTGAATGAGACGCTGACGATCACCCACACGGCGATTGGTGGTGACTACGGCACGGTGAAGCCCGCCAGCGTCGCGGTGAGGCTGAGGGACAACGACACGGCCAGCATCGCGATCAGCACCTCGGGTCTGACGATCGACGAGGGCCAGCCCGCCAGGTTCACCGTCAAGCTGAACACCGAGCCCGACAACGACGTGACGGTGACCATCACCTCCGGCAACCCGGCGGTGGCGACCGTCAGCGACGACTCGCTGACCTTCACGACCGGCGACTGGAGCACGGAGCAGGACGTGACCGTCATGGCCGCGGATGACGACGGCGCGGCGGACAACGACACGATGATCAGCTTTGAGGTGAGCGGCTACGGAAGCGTTACCACGGCCGCGCCCATCACGGTCAGTGTGGAGGACGACGACACGCGCGCCGTGTCAATCAACACGAGCGCGCTCACGGTGGAGGAGGAAGCGGCCCCCGCCGGCCCGCCGACCAACACCTACACGGTGGTGCTGGACACGCAGCCGACCGGCAATGCGACCGTAGGCATCACCTCCGACAACGCCGACATCAGGGTCAACAGCCGCAGCGCGACGGCGACGAGCCCGTACAACCTGACCTTCACTTCCACCAACTGGAACACGGACCAGACGGTGACGGTCACGGTGGTCAACGACCTCGATGGCTGGAACGAGGAAGCGACGCTCACGCACGCCGTGCGGGGCGCGGACTACGCCATGGTGAACACCAATTCCGTGGAAGTCACGGTGACGGACAACGACCCGCTCGGCCTGCGTGTCAGCCCCGCCGAGTACATCAGCGAACGCGTGGACGTGAGTGAGGGCACGACGTACAGCTACACGCTGGCGCTCCTCACCGTCCCCCTGGGCGACGTCACCGTCGAGATCACCTCCAACAACGCGGACGTGAGCGTGGAACCGACGAGGTTGACGATCTCCGCCGCCCGGTGGAACGACCCGCACACGGTCAAGATCACCGTGGCGGCCGACGCCGACAGTGAGGACGAAGAGGCGAACCTGTTGCACACCGTGACCGGCTACGCCAACCCTGAAACGGGCCAGGAGCTCGCTCAAGTCCCCCACTTCCTGGTGCAAGTGCGGGACTTGAGCGAGCCCGGCGTGTTCATCGACCCGCCGACGCTGGAGATCACGGAAGGCTTCGACGACGCCTACTCAGTCTCGCTGCGCACGGAGCCCAGCGAGGCCGTAACGGTTCAGGTAGCGGGCCACGCGGGCACGGACGTGAAGGTGATGCCAGACAGCCTCACCTTCAGTTCCTCGGACTGGAACGTGCCGCAGGCCGTCACGGTCACGACTGCGGAGGATGAGGACGCGGACAGCGACACGGTGACGCTGACGCACAGCGTGAGCGGCTACGGCACGGTCACCACCGCCGAGGATGTCGTGGTGACCATCGTGGAACGCGACGAAGAGGGCATCACGGTCACGGACGTCACGCCACCGCTGGAGGACCCCAACGAGGGCGACGCCCCCGCCACGGGCACGTACACGGTCGTGCTGGACACGCAGCCGAGCGGCGATGTGATGGTCGCCATCACCTCCAACAACGCGGACGTGAAGGTGATGCCGGAGAGCGTCACCTTCACGTCCGCGGACTGGAACCAGCCCCAGACGGTCACCGTCACGGCTGCGGGTGACGAGGATGCAACGGACGACACGGCGACCCTGACCCATAAGGCCAGCGGCAGCGATTACAGCGCCACCGCCACCGTCACGGTCACCGTCACCGACCTGGACGACGCGCCGACCACTAGCACCGGCAGCGGTGGCGGTGGCGGTGGCGCTGGACCTTCCGGCCCCTCGCCGAGCAAGGTCGAGTTCGAATGGACCGTGACCCGCGACATCGAGCAGCTCGACAGCGGCCACGACGCCCCAACGGGCGCCTGGTCCGACGGCACGCTGCTCTGGCTGGCCGAGAATGGCGACGGCGCCGACGACGCCGTCTACGCCTACGACCTCGTCACCGGCGAGCGCGTCGAGGCGCGCGAGTTCGAGCTCGACGAGACCAACCGCGCGCCTCGCGGCCTGTGGTCCAACGGCAAGACCGCCTGGGTCGCCGATAGCGGCCAGGACCGCCTCTTCGCCTACGACCTCGAGAGCGGCGAACGGGACGAAGAGCGCGAGGTCGAGCTCGACCCGCGCAACCGCGACCCGCGTGGCATCTGGTCCGAGGGCACGACCGTGTGGGTGCTCGACGGCGGCAAGAACGCGCTCTTCGCCTACGACCTCGCCACCGGCGAACTCATCGCCGAGTACGCCCTGGACTCCACCAACAACGACCCGCGGGGTCTCTGGTCCGACGGCGTCACTATCTGGGTCTCCGACCACGGCGCCAAGCGCCTCTTCGCCTACCGGATCGTGGCGCAGGACACGGAGACCGCGACCGGGGAAGACGAAGAGGCGGCGCCGCTCGAGCGAGTCCGTGACGAGGAGTTCACCGAGCTGAGCCGGGCCAGCAATAACAGTCCACGCGGCATCTGGTCCGACGGCGACGTGATGTACGTGGCCGACGAGAGCGACGGCAAGGTCTACAGCTACAACCTGCCCGACGCGATCGACGCACGCCTCGCCACGCTCACCCTCAGCGGCGTGGACTTCGGGGAGTTCCTGCCAGGCCGGACGGAGTACGACGGCGTCGCCGCCGAGGGTGTGACGGAGACGACCGTGGAGGCGGCAGCGATGCAGCGCCGCACCAGAGTTGCCATCGACCCGGTCGACAGCGACGGCGACGAGGCGAACGGCCACCAGATCACGCTCGCGGGGACCAGGGAGGTCATGGTCACGGTGACTTCAGCCGACAACAGCCGTACGAAGGTCTACCGTGTGCGGTTCGGCGAGACGCGGTGGGACCCGGCGCGCGATCCCTGGCCGCACTGCCTGCGCGGCGCCATCTCCGAAGGGTTCAGCCTCGTCGTCTACGAGGGGGGCAGCGTCGAGGAGCTGGTCGCCTGCGCGGAGAGCCGGAACATCACGGCCTTCTACGCCCTGCACGAGGGCGTCTACGTCCCCTACATCCTCGGGGCGCCGGACTTCGTAAATCGCGAGTTCGGGGAGCTCTTCGCCGGCGGGCTCCCGGTCATGGCGCCGCTGGTCGCCGGCAGCAACGGGCCGCCTTCGGCAGACCCGTTCGGGGATGACCTTGGCGACGATGTGCAGCAGCAGTGGCCGCAGTGCCTGCGCGGCAGGGTCGCTGAGGGCTTCAGCCTTGTCGTCTACGAGGGAGGCAGTGTTGAGGAGTTGGCCGCCTGCGCGGAGAGCCGGGAGGTCTCGGCCCTCTACGCCCTGCACGAAGGCGAGTTCGTTTCGTACATCCTTGGAGCGCCGGACTTCGTGAACCGCGAGTTCAGGGAGCTGTTCGCCGACGGCCTGCCCGCCGTCACGCCGCTGGTCGCCAGGAGCGAGGGGCGGCCCCTGGCCAACTGATCGCTCTTCACTGCCCACGTCTATTGGTTCAAGACGAACTACTCCCGAGTAGACCCATCGGCAGGCTTCACGGCGCTCGTGGCGCATCGGCCAGAGCCAGCCCCTTCAGGTCGTCTTCATGGCCTACCGGAACACCCTCGAGGCCGACGCCCTCAAGCTGGTGGCGAAGAAGCTGCAGAGCTCCCTCGCCGTCGATGGCGAACTCCCCGGGGACGGCCTCGCCGCCTACCGGGACGACGGAGACGATCTCATGCTGGCTCCAACGAGGAAGATCTTCGCCCACGAAGCGGGCGAAGAGTCCGTGGAGGATGTCTTTGCCCGGGCGCAGCAGGTCGCGGCCGAGGCGCTGTTGGGTGGACGCCGAGTGGAGCGCGCCCGAGCCGGTGGCCGTCGAGGTCAGCGCCGATGGCGACAGCGGCGACGACGAGGCTGCCGAGCCCAGCGGTCGTTCTTCTCTGCGGGCACAGCGAGTCTGAGCGCGAGTACCAACAAGTCGCTTTCGCGGGCAAGGCGCCAACGCGAGATCGGGAGAGTCCGTGACTTGATGGAGAACGAGCCCTACGCGTCGATGCTCCACATGACCTTCACATTCCATGCGACGGCGGCTCGGGAACTCGATACCTTTTGGCTGCGCGAGCTTGAACGCGAGAACGGCCGGCTCAAACGGCTGCTCGCCGACAAGGAACTCGAGATCGACGCGCTGCGCGAGGTGGCCCGGGGAGACTGGTGAGCCCGTCGCGACGGCGCGAGGCGGCACGCATGATGCAGGACCGCCTCGCGCTCTCGGAACGACGGGCGTGCCGCATGGCCGGCCAGCACCGCTCAACGCAGCGCCGCGGGCCTCATCGCGGCCGCAGCGACGGGGCGCTGCCCGCGCGAGCATGAGCTCGTCGCACGCCTCGACCAGTTCGCGCACAAGGTCGGCCGCGCGGGGTGCTGAAAGAGTCCGCAGCGGTCGTTTCGGGCTAATTTCGCGCCACTCGCGAAGTCGCAAAAGCCCAGTGTTTCTGGGCTCTACGAGAGAATGCCGGATGGTCAGTCAGGGCCTCAGGCCCACGATCATGCATTTATCAACACCCTGCGAACGGCTGACAGAGCAGTCCTTGCGTACAGGCACGGGAGTGGGAGAGGGCTCCGGGTCGCGGTTTCGTCTCCCACTCCCGCCGTACGCTGTCGCGCCGCGCTCAGCAACTCGTTTCGATCCGTATCGCCGAACGCAAGTCCTGTCGTCTGCCCCTGGGCAGCGGCGCGAAGCACCTGGAAGCACCCATTCGACGCCCGAGCGGCCCAGGCCGGGGCAGTCCGTACCGGGCGAATGTACTACCCGGGTGCGACGCGAAGTCAATGATTGTTGCGTTTTGCCGGATGAACTCACAAGATCTCACACGTTTAGCCTGAGATACTGACAGATTGCTCATTCTGGTCTAGTACCATACTTGTGAAGTGTCGAGATGAGGTGAAGTGTTGGCGTCGAGCTACGCAGCTTACTCAATCGAACGGATCGCTGCTGTGGGCCCTGGTCCTCAGCCGTCGCGGTGAGCCTGTCAGGTTCCCTCACAGCCCTGGCAGTTCTTGCCCTCCTGGCCGGGCTGCTGCTGTTCCCCGAACAAGGCCGTGCCCAGAACGCGCTCACGATAAGCGGCATGACCTCCCTCAGTTTCCCCGAGAACACCGCGACTACGTCGGTCCTCGCCACCTACACGGCGACCGATGCGGACATGGATACGCTGACGTCGTCGCTGACAGGTAACGACGCGGGCGATTTCACCCTCACCGCGAACTCCGACGACACCGGCTACGAGCTCAAGTTCATGGCGGTGCCCGACTACGAGCTTCCCGCCGACGATGAAGGGAACAACACCTACAACGTGACAGTGAACGTCGCAGACGGCACAGGTATGAGTGACACGCTCCCGGTCACCGTCACCGTCACCAACGTGGACGAGCCCGGCACGGTGACGATCACGGGCACGCTGTCCGGGGGAGAAGAGTTGGCAGCGGCGGTCACCGACATAGACGGGGCCGTCAGCGACCTGACCTGGCAGTGGGCGCGGGGGGACTCGGCCAGCGGGCCCTTCTCCGACATCGGTACAGAGACCTCCGACAACAGCTACATGACGGTTGCCGACGACGTGGGCAAGTACCTGCAGGCCACCGCGTCCTACACAGACCCTGAGGGTTCGGGCAAGACCGCCACCGCTGTGTCGAGCGCCGAGGTGGCGGCCAGCAACTCCGAGCCGGCATTCAGCGCCGAGACGGCCACCCGCACCTTGCCGGAGAACAGCGGGGCAGGGGTGAACGTCATCGGGGGCACGACTGCCGCCGCGGACAGCGACAGCGGCGATACGTTGACCTACACGCTGACTGGCACCGACGCGGGCTCCTTCGACTTCGACTCGTCGAACGGCCAGTTGAAGACCAGGACCGGGGTCAGCCACAACTTCAACTTCGAGGCTACGAAGAACTCCTACAGCGTCACCGTGAGCGTCCACGACGGCAAGGACGCCGCCGGCAACACTGACACCACCAGCGACGACACCATTGCGGTGACCATCAATCTCACCAACGTGGACGAGCTCGGCACGGTCACGATCACGGGCACGCTGTCCGGGGGAGAAGAGTTGACAGCGGCGGTCACCGACATAGACGGGGCCGTCAGCGGCGTGACGTGGCGGTGGGCGCGGGGGAGCGCGGCCACCGGGCCGTTCTCGGACATCAGCGGGGCGACCTCCGCCGGCTACACGACGGTTGCCGCGGACGTGGGCAAGTACCTGCGCGCCACGGCGTCCTACACTGACCCCCAGGGTTCGAGCAAAAGCGCCAACGCTGTGTCAAGCGCCGAGGTAGCGGCCAGCAACTCCGAGCCGGCATTCAGCGCCGAGACGGCCACCCGCACCTTGCCGGAGAACAGCGGAGCGGGGGTGAACGTCGTCGGGGGCACGACTGCCGCCACGGACAGCGACAGCGGCGATACGTTGACCTACACGCTGTCCGGCACGGATGCAGGGTCCTTCGAGATCGACTCGAATGGCCAGTTGAAGACCAGGACCGGGGTCAGCCACAACTTCAACTTCGAGGCTACGAAGAACTCCTACAGCGTCACCGTGAGCGTCCACGACGGCAAGGACGCCGCCGGCAACACTGACACCACCACCATCGACGACACCATTGCGGTGACCATCAATCTCACCAACGTGGACGAGCTCGGCACGGTCACGATCACGGGCACGCTGTCCGGGGGAGAAGAGTTGACAGCGGCGGTCACCGACATAGACGGGGCCGTCAGCGGCCTGACCTGGCAGTGGGCGCGGGGGGACTCGGCCAGCGGGTCCTTCTCCGACATCGGTACAGAGACCTCCGACAACAGCTACATGACGGTTGCCGACGACGTGGGCAAGTACCTGCAGGCCACCGCGTCCTACACAGACCCTGAGGGTTCGGGCAAGACCGCCACCGCTGTGTCGAGCGCCGAGGTGGAGGCCAGCAACTCCGAGCCGGCATTCAGCGCCGAGACGGCCACCCGCACCTTGCCGGAGAACAGCGGGGCAGGGGTGAACGTCGTCGGGGGCACGACTGCCGCCTCGGACAGCGACAACGACACGCTGATCTACTCGCTGAGTGGCACCGACGCGGGCTCCTTCGACTTCGACTCGTCGAATGGCCAGTTGAAGACCAAGACCGGGGTCAGCCACAACTTCAACTTCGAGGCTACGAAGAACTCCTACAGCGTCACCGTGAGCGTCCACGACGGCAAGGACGCCGCCGGCAACCCTGACACCACCACCATCGACGACTCCATCGACGTAACCATCAACCTCACCAACGTCAACGAAGCGCCCGTGATCACGACCGATTCGGGGACTTTCGCAGCCTTTACCGTCGACGAAAACACGGAGACCTCCGTGGTCATCAAGACCTACACGGCAACGGACGTGGACGCGTCCACGACGCTTACCTGGTCGCTGGAGGGCAATGACGCGGGCGGCTTCGCCATCACGAAGAACGCACAGGGGCACGGAGAGCTCAAATTCGCCAGCGTGCCCAACTTCGAGATGGCGGCTGACGCTGACACCATGAATGACTACGACATCCGGGTGAAGGTCAAGGACAACGGCATTCCTGGCAACCGTGGCGCAAGCAACCAGTTGGACGACACTGTGAGCGTCACGGTCGAAGTCGAAGACGTCAACGAAGCGCCCACGATCACGAGCGGCCCGACCGCCATGAACGTGGCCGAGAACAGTACGGCTGTCGGCGCCTACACGGCGTCCGACGTTGACCTGCCGACCACGCTGACGTGGTCGGTGGAGCCCGCCGACGACGGGAGCTTCTTCGAGATCGATCCGTCGTCGGGCGAGCTTTCGTTCAAGAACGCGCCCGACTTCGAGAACAAGCAGGACGCGGGGGAGGACAACGTCTATGACGTGACCGTGAAGGTCACCGACAGCGGCACCCCCGCCATGAGCGCCACGCGAGACGTCGCGGTCACCGTCATGAACGTCAACGAGGCGCCCACGATCGATATTGGCCTGATCGTCCTGGACTACCTGGAGAACCAACCGACTTCAACGTTGATCGATCTGTACGTAGCGTCCGACCCAGACGCGTCGACCACCTTCACGTGGTCGCTGGAAGGCCCCGACGCGGGCGTGTTCAGGATCACGACGAACGCCGTCGGGCGGGGCGTTGTCAGGTTCCGCAGTTCGCCCAACTTCGAGATGCCGACGGACTTTGGCGAAGACAACGACTACAACTTCACCGTGAAGGTCGAAGACAACGGCAACCCTGTCATGAGCGCCATGCAAGATGTCACCGTGTCCGTCAAGGATATCAACGAACGGCCGGAGGTCAGGGGGAGTTCCACGGCAACCTTCGCCGAGATCGAGTTTGACGCAGACGATGCGGACCTCACGCCAGCGGACTTCGAGATCGGCGCCTACACGGCGTATGACGATGACGACCACGATGTCACCTGGGACGTGAGCGACGCCGACGCAGAGCACTTCACGATCGACAGCACGTCCGGCGTTCTATCCTTCAGTATCCGGCCCGACCGCGAGAAGCCGGCCGACGGGGATTCCAACAACGTGTACCGCGTCGTGGTGGAGGCGGATGACGGTCAGGGCGAGAGCAACAGTGTCGGCGCCTTGACCGTCATCGTGACGGTGGACAACGTCGACGAGACGCCGGAGATCACGACGACAGGCCCAACCTACGCCACCCCTTCATTCGATGAGATCGAGTATGACGCCACGACCGCGGACCTCGCCGTGGCCGCCTACGCTGCCCGCGACGAAGAAGGCGAGACCGTCACCTGGTCCCTGGGCGGCAGCGACGCGGGAGACCTCGCAATCGACAGCGGCACGGGTGTCCTCTCGTTCAGGAACCCGCCCAACTTCGAGGACCCGCAGGGTACGCCCGCCACTCCGGGAGACGACCCGGACAACACCTACGAGATCGTGGTGCGGGCGACCGACGCCGCTACCCAGCCGGACAACACTGCCCGGAACACGAGGGAGTTCGGCGTCACGGTCACCGTCAAGGACATCAACGAGACGCCGCAAGTCACGGGCCCGGACGACAACCCCGACTTCCCCGAGACGCCTTACGACATGCCCGACACCACGCCGGATGTAGCCACCTTCACCGCCTACGACGAGGAGGGCCAGGACATCACCTGGACCCTCGGCGGCGACGACGGGGAGGACTTCACGATCACGAAGGATCCCAACACCGGGAATGGAGTGATCACGTTCGACATCCCGCCCAACTTCGAGGTTCCCAACGACGAGGACACCTTCAACACTTACGACATCATCGTGCAAGCGTCCGACGGCACGAACACCGGGACCTGGAACTACGCCGTCGCCGTCACCGACGTCAACGAACGTCCCGAGTTCACGGGGGCTCCTGAAACGTCGTTCACCCTGGATGAGCACGACGCAAACGAGGTCTACACCACGCCGCCCCTGGGGTCCTACAGCGCGCGCGACGAGGAAGGCGGGGTGACCTGGTCGTTGCTGGGCGCGGACAGCGGCGAATTCGACATCAGCGGCGGCGTCGTCACGTTCGCAAACGCGCCCAGCTTCGAAGCCCCGACAGACTTTGAGGGTGACAACGTCTACACGTTCACGGTCGTCGCTACCGATGTCCTGAGCGGCTCGAGTCGCCTGACTGCCTCGGAAGACATCACTGTCACCGTCCGGGATGTGGAAGAGGCGGGCATGATCACGGTGAACAACCTGAACCCCGCGTTGGGCGCCGACTGCGACAGAACCAATCTCAGTGACCCGGGTGACGGCTGTGTGATATTCACGCTGACGGACCCTGATGGAGGCGTCAGCTTCGGTGGTACCGACCGCTGGGACTTGCAGATCAGGCCCCCGGGAGGGACAGAACCCTGGACTTCGGCCCAATGGGGGATTCCAGGTATCGCGACGTTCGTCTACGAGCCGCATGAACTCCACGTCGACAGGGAGCTTCGCGCGGTCGCCTGGTACACCGACGGGCGAGGTTCCGGCAAGTACGCCGAGAGCGAGGGGACCGCTCCGATCGCTCCTGACCGCTTACCCAACGTGCCGCCGGTATTCCACAGTGCGGCGTACCGGTCAATCCCGGAAGGACCAGCCGGTAGGTTGCTCGTAACCCTGGTGGGTAACGACCGCGACAGGGACACCCTGACGTACGGCATCGTAGCGGGCGAGGGAGACGCCGAGCTCTTCGAGGTCGACCCAACCAGCGGGCAGGTCACGGTCCTCGAGCTCGACTTCGAAAGGGCGGGACCGGGACAACCGATGCGACCGTTGACTTTCATCGCCACGCTGCACGACGGCAAGCGCGTTGACGCTGACAACAATGTCGTAGACCACGACACGGTCGACGTCACCCTACTCATGACCGTCACCGTCGACGACGTGGAGGAGGAGGGCGTGGTCACCCTCTCCGACTACGAGCCCAGCGTCGACAGCACTGTCGAGGCCACCTTGACGGACGGAGACGGCAGGGTCAGAAGCGATCTCTGGCAGTGGGCGCGATCGCGCGATGGTTCCACGAACTGGGTCAACATCTCAGGCGCAACCTCAGAGAGCTACACGACCATGCCGTCAGACGAGGAATTCTTCCTGCGCGCCCGGGTCACCTATTCGGACAACCGCAGCGCCGGCAAGAGCGCGGAGGTGGTCACGTCGGGCCCCGTCCCCCGTGAGAACCGCCGCCCATTGTTCCCGTCCAGTGAGGACGGCCAGCGCTCCGTGCCCGAGAACACCCCAGCCGGCCGGAACGTCGGCGATCCGGTGGCCGCCGTGGACCGGGAGCGCGACAGGCTGACGTACTCGCTGAGCGGTCAGGACGCCGCCGCCTTCACCATCGCCACGCGCACCGGCCAGATCCGCACGCGCGAGGACCTGGACTTCGAGACGCAGCCCAGCTACAGCGTCACCGTCGAGGTGCACGACGGGCGGGATCGCCTGGGCAACACGTCCACCACCATCGACCACGCGCAGACCGTCACGATCACGATCGAGAACGTGGACGAGCCGGGCGAGGTGACGCTCGTCACCGCAACCCAGACCATCCAGGCCCGCGTCGAGGTGACCGCGGAGCTCGAGGACGACGACATACCCACGCGTCCAAACTGGCAATGGTCGCGCTCGCCCAACGGCAGGACCGGATGGGTCAACATCGCGGGCGCCACCTCGGCCAGCTACACGCCGACCCTGGAGGCGGATCAGGGTAACTATATCCGCGCCACCGCCACCTACGACGACCACCACGGCCCAAACAAGACCGCCGAGAAAGTGTCTGCCCGCATCGGAGCCCCGCCACCGGCCAACTCCGCGCCCGCCTTCCTTTCCACGGAGAAGGGCCAGCGCGAGGCGCGGGAAGACACGGCGGCGGGCCAGATCTTCGGGGATCCCGTGGCCGCCAACGATCTGAACGACGATGATCTGACCTACTCGTTGAGCGGGCCGGATGCAGCGTCGTTCGAGATTGACGCGAATACCGGGCAACTACGGCTGGCGTCGAACGCGCAACTGGACTTCGAGGCCAAGCGGACTCACCGCTTCACCGTGCAGGTAACCGACGGCGTGGACCAGAACGGTGACGATGACATGGACGCGGTCGACGACACCATCAACGTGACCGTCACCGTGACGAATATCAACGAAGCGCCCGTGGTCACGGGCGACGCCTCCCCCTCCATTGCAGAGAACGAGAGCACCCCCGTCGCGACCTACACGGGCGCGGACCCGGAGCGCGACACGCTCACCTGGTCTGTCAGCAACAACAACGACTTCTGGATCTCGGACGGGGGCCAGCTCTACTTCCGCACGCCGCCCAGCTTCGAGGGTCGGACGTCCTACCAGGTGGCCGTTACGGCCACCGACGACGACGAGAACAACCCCCTGTCAGGGTCGTTTGACGCGACCGTGACGGTGACGGACGCGGAGGAAGAGGGGACGGTCGTCATCACGCCGCCGCGGGGATGGGTGGACGTGCCGACGCAATTCACTCCCGAATTGACTGACGGCGACGGCGGAGAGACCGGTATTACCTGGCAATGGGCGCGGTCATCCAACCGCTCCACCTGGGTGGACATCCCCGCTGCAACTTCAAGAACGTATGCAGCCTCAACAAGAGACATTGACCACTACCTGCGAGCCACGGCCACGTACACCGACGGCCGAGGCAGCAACAAGACGGCTTCCGCGGCGCTCATGCAGATGATCGGCGAATTAAAGCCGGCGACGAATGCGCCGCCCGAGTTCGAGGAGCCAACAACAACGCGCTCGATCGGTCAGGGTCCCAGGGCCGGTCGCTCCGTCGGGGCGCCCGTCAAGACGACGGATCCCAACGAAGACGACGTGCTCACCTACTCCCTGCGGGGACCGGACGCCGACAACTTCGACATCGATGCCGCCACCGGCCAGATCCGGACGAAAGACATCCTCGACAGCAACGTGAAGGACACCTACTTCGTCACCGTGTCCGTCCACGACGGCTTCGACGACAGCTACAACCTTGATACGGAAATCGACGACTCCACAGAGGTGACCATCACCGTCATCGCCGGGTCGTCAATAGGGCCACCCATCACCGGCGGCGGTGGCGGTGGCGGTGGCGGTGGTTCCTCGGGCCCGAGTCCGAGCGTGGTCGACTTCGAGTGGAACGTGAAGCGGGACATCGAGGAGTTGCACGCCGGTCACGACAAGCCCACCGGCGCCTGGTCGGATGGCGTCACCATCTGGCTGGCCGAGAACGGCGACGGCGCCGACGACGCTATCTACGCCTACGACCTCGACTCAGGCGAGCGCCTGGAGGAACGGGAGTTCGAGTTCGACGAGAAGAACCGCGCGCCGCGCGGTATCTGGTCGGACGGCAAGACCGCCTGGGTCGCCGACAGCGGCCAGGACCGCCTCTTTGCCTACGACCTGACCACGGGCGAGCGCCTCCCCGATGCCGACATCGCGCTCGCCGAGGACAACCGCGACGCTCGCGGCATCTGGTCGGATGGCAAGACGTTCTGGGTGCTCGACGGGGGCAAGGACAGCCTCTTCGCCTACGACCTGGCGAGCGGCGAACTCATCGCCGAGTACGCCCTGGACTCCACCAACGGCGACCCGCGCGGCCTCTGGTCCGACGGCGTCGCCATCTGGGTCTCGGACCATGGCGCCAAGCGCCTCTTCGCCTACCGGCTGCCGATGCTGCCGGCAGCGGAGGAGGATGCACAGGAGGAGGCGTCCGCCCTCGAGCGGGTGCGGGACGAGGAGTTCGGCGAGCTGAGCGGGGCCAGTAACAACAGCCCACGGGGCATCTGGGCCGACGGCGACGTGATGTACGTGGCCGACGAGAGCGACGGCAGGGTCTACACCTACAACATCCCCGACGCGATCGACGCACGCCTCGCCTCGCTCACCCTCAGTGGCGTCGAGTTCGGGGAGTTCGACCCCAGCCGCACCGACTACGCGGGCATCCTCGGCGAGGGTGTGACGGTGACGACGGTCGAGGTGGCAGCGATGCAGCGCCGCACGGATGTCGACATTGATCCGCCCGATTCCGACGGGGAGGCGGACGGCCACCAGGTGGCGCTGGAGGGAGTCGAGGAGATCACCGTCACCGTGACCTCGGAGGACGGCAGCCGCAGGCGCGTCTACCGCCTTCGCCTCGGCGAGGAAGAGACGGTCGGGCCGTCGACGAGTTGCCCGCGCGGCGACATCGCCGAGGGCTTCAGCCTTGTGGTCTACGAGGGCGGCACGGTCGAGGAACTGGTGGCCTGCGCAGAGAGCCGGGACGTAGTCGCGCTCTACGCGCTGCATCAGGGCATCTACATCTCGTACATCCTCGGTGCGCCGGAGTTCGTCAATGCAGAGTTCAGGGAGCTGTACGCCGACGGTGTACCGCCCCTCACCGCACTCATCGCCGGGAGTAACGGGCCCCCCAGTGAGGATCCGGTGGGCGACACCGGCGCGCCGCGGTCCTGGCCCGAGTGTCTGCGGGGTGAGATTGCGGAGGGGTTCAGCCTGGTTGTCTACGAGGGAGGCAGCCGTGAAAACCTGGTGGCCTGCGCGCAGAGCCGAGGAGTCACAGCCCTGCATGCCCTCGCGGGCGGGGAGTGGATGTCCTACATCCCCGGCGCCCCGGAGTTCGTGAATCGAGCATTCTTCGAGCTGTTCCCGGAGGGCCTACCCGCCATCACGCCACTGGTCGCAAAGGGTCCCGTGCCCGCAGCCGGGGTGTCGGCCCGGGCGCAGCCGGACCACTAGCTGACGCCGCTGGGGCTGACCGCCTTGACCCGGTACACATAGCTGCCCTGGTTCGATACGGAGTTACCGGTTTCCCAATCCACACCAACAGCTGCGCTATTCGTGGGCCGCGAATTTGCCGGCACTCCACTGAAGATCCCTCGTTCCACCCGAAGTGGAGCAAGGAGACGCGAGTAGCGTCTGCGCAAGGGCGCGAGCCCGAGTACGCGCGCCCTTCTCGTCGTGCGGCGCAGCCACTGCCCGAGGGTCATCCGGGAGATGCGGAGGCTTGGGGCAAGTGAATTGGTTTCCTACAACGGTCATTGCTGAGCGCCAGGCCGAACGGCCGTACGTCATCGGAGCGGATGAATGCCTCACACAAACTCACCAGTAAACCGCCCGATCCTGATCGCATGCTCATATTGACCGTGTAACGTGCGGCTCCTGTCTGCGGGAGGCGCACATGCGAGCAGCGAACGGCTGGCGGTCCGGGAGCCGCTTCGGCTGGTTGCTGGGGGGACTGTGGGTGGCCGTCCTGACGGCGGTCCTGGCCCCGGTTGCGCTGGCGCAGTCGCCCGGCCTCGAGCCGCCAGAGCGGCCGCAGGGCCTGCGCGCGGAGGTCAGCCACGATACGGTCAGTCTGAGCTGGGACGACCCGGGCGACGCGACGATCAGCGGCTATCAGATTCTGCGCCGCGACCGCGATCGGAGCCCGGTGGGTGTGTTTGAGGTGCTGGTCGAGGACAGCGGCAGCGCTGCCGCCGCCTACGCCGACCGTCAGGTGCAGCCCGAAACGCGCTACAACTACCGGGTCAAGGCGCGCAACGCCGCCGGCTTGAGCCGGCGCAGCAACTTCGTCCGCGCTGACACCCCGGCCGCACCCGAAGAGGCGCTCAAGAAGGCGATTGAGGGGCTGCCCGAGGAGGCGGTGACGGTCTGGACCGGCCAGTTGACGGTCGGCGTGTTCGCCGCGGCCGCGCCGCCCGTAGCTGGCTATGCGGTCTGGACCAGGCAGGGCGCGCTGTCGCCCGACAGCTTCTGGTTCGACAAGAAGGAATACACCGTGCTGGGGCTGCTCGAACACGGCGGCGGCCTGAACCTGGTGCTGGGCCAGCCGCTGCCGCACGACTTCGTGCTTGAGTTGGGCGCGCGCCGCTACGAGTCCGGCGCGAGTCTGGAGCCGGTGTTTGTCTGGGCGGGCCGCTACTGGTGGCCGGATGACGCGATCGGCTGGGCCGCGGGCGACGAACTCACGGTCAGCATAGTCCTCGATCCGAGCACGACGGCGAGCGAGCGCGCACTGGCGCCGCCCTCGGCCTACCTGACCGAAGCACCGGCGGCGCACAACGGCCGCGATCCGTTCCGCGTCAAGCTGGTCTTCGACGAGTCGGCGCTGCCGCTGACCGCGGCGCTGCTGCGCGACCATGCCTTGCAGGTCAGCGGCGGCTCGGTGGTGGCGGTCACACAGGGCCGCCGGAGCGACTGGCTGATCACCCTGCAGCCGGACGGCGACGGGCCGCTGACCGTCAGCCTGCCGTCGCCGGCGGACTGCGACGATGCGGGCGCGGTCTGCTCAGCCGACGGCCGCAAGCTGCGCGGCCGGCTGACGGCGACGATCGCGGGACCGCCCCAACTGGCGGCGTTGCAGATTGTCGGCGCGACGCTCAGTCCCGCCTTCGACCCGGCCAGCGAACTGTTCACCGCCGAGACCGCTCTCGAACAGGTCACGGTCGAGGCCGCCGCCGACCGCCCCAGCGCCCAGCTCACGATCAGCCCGCCCGACGCCGACCCGCAGCAGGCCGGCCATCAGGTCGCGCTGGCGGCCGCCGGCGAGACCACGATTGAACTCGAACTGCAGTCGCTCACGGGCGAACCGGCGCGCGTCTACTGGGTGGTCCTCCGCCGCAGCGCCGCCGCGACAGAGGCGCCCTCCTCCGGACTCAACGCACTGCGCTTCAGCGGACTGCCGGCGCTGGAGTTCAGCGAGCACGAATCGCGCTTCGAACTGGACGCGCCGGAGGATCTGGAAGAGACCACGGTCATCGTCAGCCGCGCCGAGTCGGAGGCCGGGGTCGACGTCTTCACCGTGCGCGGCGACGAACTCGTGGTTGACGACGCGGACCACGACCCGGGCGCGCCCGGCCACCAGGTGCGGCTCTCCGGCTGGGGCGACACGCTGCTGCTCGTGCGCGTCACCTCGGGCGACGGCCGCAGCCAGCGCGCCTACGTCACCCATCTGCGCGGCGAGCCCAACAGCCCGCCCGCGACGCCCGGCCTGCGCTCCGGTCCGCGCTCGGCGCCCAAGCTGAACTCCAACGGCGCCCGCGACGACGTCCCGACCACGCTCAGCGCGCTCAGCCTGAGCGGCGCCGACCTCACTCCCGCGTTCGCCAGCGACGTGTTCCAGTACGAGGCGAACGCCGCCGCCGATCTTACCCAGGTCACCGTCACCGCCACCCCGACCGCCAGCGACGCAACGCTGAGGGTCATCCCCGCCGACGCCGACCCGATGCTGGCTGGACACCAGGTCGACCTGGGCGCAGCCGAGACCGTGATCGCGGTGATCGTGAGCAACCCCGCCGGTCAGCTCAACAGCTATCTGCTGACCGTCCTGCGCGAACTGCCGGCGACGCCGACCTCACTGCAATCACTCGTCGAGCCGGTCGCAAGCATAACGCGAACCAGCCTGTTCGCGTTAGCCGTTACCGGGCACACGGGGAACCTCAGGACGACCAAGAACTACCGTCTCGAATTAAGACCGGACTTTCAGCCTGACATCTTCTCCTATCAAGTCGCCGCCCCAGCTGAGATCACTCACGTCGCGATTAGCCCCACACGCTGGTTCTTCGATACGAACATAATAGAGGAGCCGAACGGTTCAGCGATCTGGATGGACAAGAGCTACAGCATCGGCCCGCCGGGATCCGAGATTGCTACTACGTACAATCTTATTGTCCGCTCGCCTGGTGCAGACCCCTCAACCTATAGCATTACTGTTACTCGCCCCGCACTGGAGCAAACTGACGCCTCGCTGTACGAGCTTAACGTCCAGCACCGTCGCTTGATACCCAGATTCGAACCCGAGACCTACGAATACCGCCTGACCGTACCGGACCATCGTGACACGCTTAACGTGGACATCACCAGCAGCAACAGCAATGCGAGCATCAGCGTTTCGCCCGCCGACGCCGATCCACAAGAACCGGGCTACCAAATCCCGCTGGTCCCCGCCCAACCCGGCGGCGATCCAGCTCTGACCACCGTGACTATCACCGTGACCTCCGAGGATCTCTCGGCGACTCGGACTTATACGCTGACCGTCACTCGGCGGACGCCCGGTCCCGCGCTGGTCACCGTGGAATTTCCGGAACACTGCAGCTTGCGCGAACTCGAAGACGCACCGATCATTGATACATGGTACTTTTTGACTATCGGGGAACAAACGTGTTATAGATCCGGGCTGAACATTTCCAGGATGTACCGGATGGTCGTCCTGAAGCGCAGCGAGATCAATATCGAGCTCATAACCGCCAGGGAAAGATTTCTCCAAGTCTTGGATACTGGGGGCGTCAGAGGACCACGAAGCTATAAGTATGCAGACGAAATCAACCCGGTTGAGCAGAATGTCTCATATACACTGGATGCAGGTACCTATATCATTAGATTCGACCAGACAGGCTGGTTCTCCGCGCATAACGGTCGGTTCTATACATTGAACGTGACCGGCGATCACGTCTTGCGACCTTCCTCGCGGCTGCTTCGCGACCTACAACTTGACGGCGTGAGCCTGCCCGCGTTTGACAGCTATCTCTTGAGCTATGACATTGCTCGTCCTGCCAACAATGCGACCATGACTACCGTCACGGCGACCCCGCAGGCTCCGGCAACCGCCGCCGATATCACGCTTCTGCCGGCCGACGCCGACCTCAATACCGCCGGGCATCAGGTGGAGATACCGATTGACCGTGACACGCTCATCAGCGTGCGGATTGCTGATTCAGGCGGCCGGGTAG
Organism: Tepidiformaceae bacterium; assembly: GCA_965262975.1. Lineage (GTDB taxonomy): Bacteria > Chloroflexota > Dehalococcoidia > Tepidiformales > Tepidiformaceae > UBA2991. The sequence continues at coordinate 1,246,471 of OZ253575.1, forward strand.
CGCCGCTGACTTACACGGTGACGGTTCCCCTTGATGCCGAAGCTGCGCCGACGGGTCTGGCCGCAAGCAGTTCCGTGGATGGCGTCGAACTGGAATGGATCTCGCCGGTCAAGAATGCAAGCGCAGTCACCGGCTATGCCATCTGGCGTCGCAGCCTGGACGCCGGCGAGACTGAGTTGACGCTACTTACCGCTGACACCGGCAACGCAGACGTGGCTTATCTCGACCAGACGACAACCGTCACGGGTGACCGCTTCGAGTACCAGGTCGTAGCGCTGCGCGTCAGCGTCGTCAGCGCCGGCTCGAATCTGGCGCTGATCAAGTATGAGGACCCGTCCGACTCCAGTCTGCAGAGCCTCAGCGTTCAACGCGCGTTGGTCACGGGCTTTAGTGCAGACACCAGTACCTACGCAGTAACCCTGCCGGCTGGTACGTCAACATTCCAGGTGGATGCCCTCCCCAGCAGCTCTCGAGCAACGATTAGCGCGTCTCCGGCGCCGGCGCACAGCAGTCAGGGCGGCTTCTGGTATGAGCTGCCGTCGTCTCCAGACGACGGCGCCGATGCGCAGATAGCCGTCGTGATTACGGTGACTTCGGAAGACAAGTCCTCTTCAACGACCTACACGATCACCGTCACCCGCGCCACGGGACCGGCGACAGGCGGGTTCAAGTTCATCGAAGTCGGCTGGACCTTCGCCTGCGCCATCCGCCTTGACGGCACATCCGCCTGCTGGAACTATGAGGTTCCGAGACATGCGGATCACGCGGGCTGGAACTCTTACGGTTACCCCATCGTAGACAACCAACCGCAAGGCGGCGTGGTGCAGGAGTTGACCGCCGCCATCGCTCGGGCCTGCGCGCTGCGGCCGGACGGAGAGACACACTGCTGGGGCACGTTAGGCGATCCCATCAATACGCCTTCGATCGGCGGTCAGGGAACGTTGACCCAGCAGTCCGGGACCGGGCCATTGATCCATTTCTTTACATTCGGAACCGGGGTCAAACTCCTGTCGGACGGATCCGTTGTCGACTTGAAATCTGGTAGGCTCCCGAGTTCCTTGGCCGCCGGTCCGTATCAAGCCGTCGGAACGGCGGGAGAGTTTACATGCGCACTTGATCTGAACGGGCATATCAAGTGCTGGGAAAGTGGAAGAAGCCTGCGGATCCCGTACCCGGATGTGGAGTTCAAGTACCTCGGGGTGGGGGGATTTACCACCTGCGGCATCCGCAAAGACGACAGCACATTGCACTGCTGGGAATGGATAAGCAATGGTCGTCGGTATGTGCTCCATGAAAACGAACCCGAGGACAAATTCCGCATGGTAGATGCAGGATACGGAGCAATACTCTGTGGTGTCACGGTCGCTGGAAAGGCTCAGTGCTGGGCTGGTTGGAATGAGAATCAGGGTCGAGACAGGTTCTGGGGCTACACAACGGAGAGGTATGCTGCGAATCTTGCAAATCTCGTCGTTGCTCCCGACCTCGACACCCATAGTTACACGATGGTCGCGATGGACCGGCAGTCGTTCGCCTGCGGTCTGCGCACTGACAGCAGCATCGCCTGCTGGGGGTGGGACAACGAGTACCTGGCGAGCCTGTTGCCGCCGTTTGAGTCGCCCTGGCACGACAGCGCCGAATTGATCGCGCTCACGGTCGACAACGGCGTACTGCTACCGGAGTTTGATCGAGACGTCACCGCGTACGAACTCAGCGTAGACAACGCGACCACCGCCATCAGCGTCACGCCGGAGGTCACCAACCTGTTCGCCAGCTACGCGATCAGCGCCGACACCGACGCTGAGATCGACGGTGTCGTCGATCTCAGCGTCGGCGCCAACGTCGTGACCATCACTGTGACGGCCGCCGACGGCGTCACGACCAGGGACTACACCGTGACCGTCACCCGTGCGGCTGCCAACTAGCGGAACAGCGTTCAGTTGGCTCGCAGTTGCCTCGCAGTTGCCTGGCAATCCTTCAGCGGCATCTCCAGGGGCCCGCTCCGTGCGAGCCGCAGGCGAGGACGTCTACGTCTGGGGTCAGCACCCCGGCGCGGAGCTCGTCTACCGTGAGGAGCCCGCCTAGCTTCCCTAGTTGCCCTTCGGTGGATGAGGGAGCCCTGCTGGGAGGCGTGGCTCCCTTTCTTCGTGTTCCTTGGCATAAGACCGGAGGGTCCGTGAAGCCTTGGTGTCGTAGGGGGTTGATAGGGCTGAACAGATACGTGGAGGAGCGGCGGACAAGGAACTTGGACCGAGCGAAGGCTCTGTGCCCCCACATGGATGTTCGATCCCCCGAAATAGAGGAGAGCGGTGCCACCAGGCTGGATATCCGAAGTACCTATGTCAGCCCCGCAGGGACCGACCAGTGGCAGTGTCAAATGTGCGGTCACATCACGTACGGGGAATTCGTGACGGACAACCGCAGAAGGTGGGAAAAGAGCCCAGGCGGTCTGGTTAGGCAACTCCTAGCGTTCCGTGAAGCGATCGCCAAACTCCACGGGGAGTAGGCAATCGGAGGTCTGTTCGACGTCCTGGCAGCGTGCGAGTTAGTGGCCCGCAGTGGCCCGGTGCTCGGCTCGCGGGAACCGCCGGACCCCGAGACTCCATATCTCATATAGGGTTTTCTGGTGGAGCTGGGGGGATTCGAACCCCCTACCTTTTGACTGCCAGTCAAACGCTCTCCCAATTGAGCTACAGCCCCACGCAAGGACGGCGATCGTAGCAGGCCGTCCGCTCACGGTCCTGCGATCCAGCGCTCCATCGGGGAGGCGGAACGGGGGGTGAGGTCATGGCAAGGCGTCGAGCACGCGCGTACACTGGGGCATTGGTGGGGTGGCGACCGCGACTCGTGTCGACTGCCTTGGTTTAACACAAGGAGAGCTTGATGCGAGCAGAGACCAGTGATGTCGCCTTCCGACTCCTTCTCGCCCTGGGTGAGAGCTGGGACGCTCTCCAACGAGCCTCAATCGACCCCGCCACAAAAGGCCTCTACCTGACGAAGGAGTACCTGGGCGGCTACACGCGCTTCAGCGCTGGCCCCTCGACAAGCCCCCGCCTAATCGTCGAGTGGAACGAGTCCACCCGCCACCTGCGGGTGCTGCGCTGTCACGAGTGGCCGGGCTTCGAGGCGGCCATCTCGAGCACCGTCGCCTATGTCCGCGACGAGGCCCGCGATCACGGCATTATCGACAGTGTTGATAGCGTATTCGTGCGGGCCTGCCAGGAGCCTGCGGCCCCGGCGCGCCGCACGGTGCTGCCGGGCGCCATGGAGAGCGCCAGCGAGCCCGTTCGCCGGCGCGCCTAGAACTTCGCCCCAGACACAACTTCGGCATTTCTCACGACAATCAGACCCCGCGTAGCGGCTAGCGCATGATCTCCGGGTCGGCTGGCGTTTCGGCGAGGCGCGCCGCGCGCTGCGGGCGGCGCGCCATACGGCGGCGCCAGTGCGCGAAGCGATCACTGAGGTCGGCAAAGCGGCGCTCGACCCTGCCACGCACCCAGGCGTGCGTGTCGCCGGTGTTGCGATAACGCTCCTGGCGGCGGGCCAGGCGACGCTTCGGGCGATCACGCTGAATGGCCGTGAGGGAACGCACGACGAACCGGCGCAGCAACAGGGTGGCCTCGTCGTGGTTGGTGTGGGCGCCCTCGCCCGGCTCCGGCACGACCGTGTCGACGATCCCGAGGCGCAGGCAGTCGTGTGAGGTGAGGCGCAGCCGCTCCGCGACCTGGTCGGCCTGCGAGACCTCGCCGTAGAGGCGCAGGGCCGCATCCTCGGGCGACATCACCTCGTAGACGGCGTTCTCCAGCATGAGCACGCGGTCGGCCACCCCCATCGCAACGGCGGCGTCGGAGGCGGCCTCACCGGTGATCACGGCCAGGGAGGGGGAGGGCAACTGCAGCATTTCGCGCATGCAGCGGGCGATGGCGTTGCCGAGACCTGCCTCTTCGGCCGCCAGGTCGGGGCGTGCCCCGGCGGAGTCGAGGAGGGTGATGAGCGGCAGCCGGAACTTCCGCGCCATGCGGATAGCGCGGCGGGCCTTGTGGAAGCCCGCGGGGCCGATAGCCCCGGCTCCCGCCAACCCCTGGAGGCGGTTCTGGCCGATCAGCACCACTGCCTCGCCGCCGAGCAGGCCGATGCCAGCGCTGATGGCAGGATCATCCTCGCCACTGCGGTCACCATGAATCTCGACGAAGGTGGTGGTCATGCGCCGGATAAAGTCAGGCGCCGTGGGACGGTTCTCGTGGCGCGAGAGCTGCACCTGCCGCCAGGCCTCGAGGCGGGAGTATTCGCGCGGCTCGCGGTCGGGCCGGCCGAGGGGACGGAGCTCGTAGTTGCTCATGAAGAGGTCGATAAGGAGGCCCAGGGAGGGCCGCATGTCCTCGCGGCGGACGACAGCGTCGATGAGACCGCGCTTCAGGTGAGACTCCGACGTGTGCGCATCCTTGGGGAGGTCCGCACCCTCGAGCTCGCGCATCTCTCGGAGGGCCGAGTAGCCGACGAGCGCATCGGGCTCGGCGATGATGAAATCGGCGAGATTGGCGAGACCGGCGAAGGCGGAACCGGTCGAGGGGTCGGAGAGCACCGTCACGTGGGGAAGACCGCGCTCGACGAGCTTCTGGTGAGCGGTGGCAAGACGGGGAAGCTGCATGAGGGCGAGAAGGCCCTCGCGCATGCGCACCCCCGAGGTCGAGATCACGGTGACGACGGCCAGACCTCGGTTCGCGGCGCGCTCGAAGGCGCGAGCCAGGCGCTCGCCGCTGGCCACGCCGATGGAGCCGCCGAGGAAGCTGAAGTCGAGAGCGGCGATGACCACCTCACGCCCATAGAGCGTGCCCGTCCCGGTGAGGGCGGATTCAGCCAACCCCGTGCGCCGCTGCGCTTCGAGCACGCGACGGCGGTAGGACTGGCGTTCGCGGAACTGGATCGGGTCGAGCGCCGTCACGCTGCGATCGGTCTCGTGGAAACTCCCTGGGTCGAGGATGCTCCCGACCCGCTCGCGGGCGTTCAGGTGGTAATGGTGTCCGCAAGCGTGGCAGACCCGATGTCCTTCGTAGCTGCGAGAGTCCTTGAGATCGGCATCGCAGGCGAGGCAGCGGGCAAGCCGCTCCTCCCCGGAACGGTCTCCGGCGTCGTCACGGCCAAGCAATCCACGCAGCGTCATGCCTGTGAGTGTATCAAGCGCCCTCGTCGGGGGCTGTGCCCACGAGCACTTTCCGGGACTCCCCTTCGATGCGAGGGCCCAGGATGCCCTCCCGCTCCAGCTGGGTGATGAGGCGCTCGGCCTTCAGGAAACCCACGTTCAGTCGGCGCTGCAGCAGCGACGGCGACAGGCGCGAGTGACGGCCGGCCAGGTCGCGGGCGTCGTCGAGGTAGGGATCATCCTCCTCGACGTCGATGTCATCGCCGCCGTTCTGGGCGATGAGGGCTTCCTCCAGCAGGTCGTCGGACTTTTCGGGGCAGAGGGCGTGGAAGCGCTCGTCGGCCCAGAACTCGACCAGGCGCTCGACCTCGGCGTCGGAGACATAGACGCCCTGGATACGCTTCGGCTTCCCGGCGTCGGTGGGCAGGTAGAGCATGTCGCCCTGGCCCAGCAGCTTTTCGGCGCCGCCCATGTCGAGGATCGTGCGCGAGTCGGTGATGGAGGTGACGGCGAAGGCGATACGGGTGGGGAAGTTCGCCTTGATCAGGCCCGTCACGACGTCGACGGAGGGACGCTGGGTGGCCACGACGAGGTGGATGCCGGTGGCGCGCGCGAGTTGGGCGAGGCGACAGATCAACTTCTCGACCTCAAAGGGGGCGACCATCATGAGGTCGGCGAGCTCGTCGATGATGAGTACCCAGTAAGGGAGCTTCTTGAGCACGCGCGGATGGCGGTTGTAGGCCTCGATGTTGCGCACGCCGGTGTCGGAGAACTTGCGGTAGCGGGCTTCCATCTCGGAGACGACCGCCTGAAGCGTCCCGACGACCTTGTCGAGGTCGACGATGACCTCGCTGAAGGCAAGGTGGGGCAGGCGGTTGTAGGTGGTCAGCTCGACGCGCTTCGGGTCGATCATGATGAAGCGCACCTCGTCGGGCGTGGCGTTCGTGATGAGGTTCGTGATGATGGCGTTGAGGCAGACGCTCTTGCCGCTACCGGTGGCGCCGGCGATGAGGAGGTGGGGCATCTTGGCGAGGTTCGCCACGACGGGCTGCCCGGAGACGCCCTGGCCGAGGGCGATGGCGAGCTTGGACTTCGCGCTCATGTCGCGGTACTGCGAGCTCTCCATGCCGGTTCGCAGCGTCACGACCGTGGCGCTGTCGTTAGGCACTTCGATGCCGACGATGGCGCGTCCGGGAACCGGCGCCTCAATGCGCAGGCTCGGCGCGGCGAGGGCAAGGGCAAGGTCGCTCTGGAGGGCGGTGATCCTGTTGACGCGCACACGTGTGCGGCCCGTCTCGATGCGCTCCTTCGCGGGACGCCCATCGGGCCCGATTACCGGCTTGCCGTCGGCGCTCTTGACCGGGACCTCCTTGGAGCGGACCTCCCAGCCCGGTTCCACGCCGAACTGCGTGACCGCCGGGCCCTCGTTGATCTCGACGACGGAGGCATCGACGCCGAAGCTGGCGAGGGTGTCGACGATGAGCTGGGCGCGGGCGGCGTTGTCGTGCTTGCGGTCGCGGCTGGGCCTGGGCTCCTGCAGGAGCTCGATGGGGGGGAGTTGCCAACCGCTCTTCTCCTGGAAGGCGAGTTGCGCGGGCCCGTCGTCCTCGTCGGGGTCCGGCAGATCTTCGGGGCTTTCCTCGGTAGAGTCGTGGAACTCAGGTTCCGGGGAGGCGGGAGGCTCGTTCTCTGCAGGGGCCGCAGGGGCGGGGGTCGCCACGACATCGGCGTGGGGCGCGCCCGGCTCGACGCGGGGGCGGAAGATGATGGGGGAGGGCTCGAAGGCGACCGCCGGGCCTGGTCCGGGGGCTGCCACGGTCCTCCCGCCGATGACGGGCGTGCGGGCGCCGTCGTGGCGGCGGAAGAGGCGGATGGTGGCAACGAGGCCGCTGCGGAAGCCGGCCAGCGCGCGATGGGGCCAGCGCTCGGCCCAGGCGTAGGCAAGCCCACGGCCGGCGGCGCGCACCGCCGCGAGCGAGAAGCGCGGGGCGAGGAGGGCGAGCGCGAGCACGAGGGACGCGAGCCAAACCAGCACGCCGATGTAATTGCTGACGAGGGCGTGGCCGATATCTCCACCCAGCGTGACCTCGCCAAACTGGACGCCGACAGCGGTCCAGTCGGCCGAGTTGAGCCCGAGCGCGCCCCACGCGAACAAACCGAGGAAGGCGTAGCCGATAATACGGCGGCACAAGAGCCAGCGTTCCTCGGGTTGCCGGCGCCAGAGAGAGACGGCCCAGGCCACGAGAACGGCGGCGATGACGCCGAGCCCGAGCGCGAACGTCTCGAGTAGCCACGTGCGGATGTCGGTCAGGATGTCGCTGATATCAAAAATCCAGGGGAGAGCCGCAACCGCCGCCGCCAGGACAGCGACGCCAGCGATTTCGGCGCGGAAAAGACGTGATTCAGGGAGGGCGAAACGAGACCTTTCCCTGGTGTGCCCGGACGCAGACCGGGCTCGCGAGCGAGCCGCCATACGGACGGTTCTCCTGCGCGGACGAACTCCCCGCCGGCGCTGCTCAGGTCAAGGGTGCTCGACTACACCTCGACCGTGACGGGCAGCACCATCGGCCGTCGCCTTGTCTCATCGTACAAGAACTTGCTCAATGCGTCCTTCAGGCGGGCGTTCACCTCACCGGCGGGGGCGGCGTGCTCGCGCCCTTCGAGGGCGCCCTCGGCCACGCGCGCGGCGCGATCGAGCAGGGCCGCCTTCTCCTCGTTGTCGACAAATCCGCGGGAGAGCACCTCGGCTGGACGCACCAGCCGCCCCGTCTGCGCATCGACCGCGACGATGACGACGAGGACGCCGTCGGTGGAGAGATGGGCGCGATCGCGGAGGATGTACTCGTCCACGTCGCCGATGCCGAGGCCGTCGATGTAGACGTAGCTGGCATCGACGCGGCCCGCGCGGCGCGCCTCTTCCTGGTCGATCTCCAGCACGTCGCCATCGGTGAGTACGAAGGCGTTGCCCTCGGGCACGCCCACGCTCTCGGCGAGGCGGGCGTGAGTCACGAGGTGGCGGTACTCGCCGTGGATGGGGACGAAGTACTCCGGCTGGAGGATGCTCTGGATGATCTTGAGCTCGTCCTGGCTGGCGTGGCCGCGCACATGCACGTTCTCGGCGCGGTTGTAGAGGACGCGTGCGCCCTGCCGGAAGAGGTTGTCGACGTTACGGGCGACCGCCTGCTCATTGCCAGGGATGGCGTTGGCGGAGAGGACGACGGTGTCGCCCTCGGCGATGGTGATGTGGCGGTGGGTGCCGTTGGCGATGCGCGTGAGGGCGCTCGTGGGCTCGCCCTGGCTGCCCGTCGTGATGATGGCGAGCCGCGCTGGCGGGGTCTTCCTCATCTCGTCGACGCCCACGATCGTCCCCGCCGGCGCATCGAGGTACTCAAGCTGGCGGGCCATGGCGACGTTGTCGATCATCGAGCGGCCCGTGACGAACACCTTGCGTCCCGTGAAGACGGCGGCATCGATCACCTGCTGGACGCGCGAGATAAGCGAGGCGAAGGTGGCCACGATGACGCGGCCGTCGGCGTTCACCATGATGTTGCGCAGGGAGTCACCCACGAGCTGCTCGCTGGGCGTGTGGCCCTCGATCTCGGCGTAGGTGGAGTCGGCCAGCAGGAGCAGGCAGCCCTCACCCCCGACCTGACCGAGCCGGGTCAGGTCGGTGTGCTGGCCCATCACGGGCGTGTGGTCGATCTTGAAGTCGCCCGTGTGCACGATGGTTCCGAGCGGCGTGCGGATGATGAGCCCACAGGCATCGGGAATGCTGTGGGCGACGGGGAAGAACTCGACCTCGAAGGCGCCCGCCTTCACGCTCTCGCCCGCCTTCACCTCGTGCAACGGCTCGAGGGGCAGCTTGTGCTCCTGCAGCTTCACACGGACCAGCCCCTGCGTGAGCCGTGTGCCGTAAATGGGCGCGCTGAAATCGCGGCAGAAGTAGGGCAGGGCGCCGACGTGATCCTCGTGGCCATGCGTCAGGAAGACGGCCCGCAGTTTCTCCGCGTTTGCCTGCAGGTAGGAGAAGTCGGGGATGACGAGGTCGACGCCAAGCATCTCCTCCTCGGGGAACATGAGGCCGACATCGACGACGATGATGTCGTCGCCGTACTCGAACAGCATCATGTTTCGCCCGATCTCGCCGAGGCCGCCGAGGGGGATGACGCGCAGGGTGTTGTTGGTCGCCGTATTCGTCACCAGGCTACTCGAACAGCTTCATCTGCTGGGCGGGGGACTCTTCTTCGGCCGGTTCGGCTCCGCCCCCGCGGCTGGCGCGGGCGCGTTCGAGCAGCTCGGGGAGCGTGCGAAAGTCGTCGATGATGGTGCCGCGCAGCCGCTGCTGGTGGAGGGCCGCTGCGGGATGGTACATCGGTACGAGGATACGGCCATTCGCCTCACGGGGCTTGCCGTGGATGCGGGAAATCGCCTGGTTGGGGAAGAAACGCGACATCGAGTAGCGCCCCAGCGTGACGATGAGGAGCGGATCGATGAGACGTATCTGGGCGCTCAGGTAGTCGCTGCAGGATTCGATCTCGGTGGGGAGCGGGTCGCGGTTACCGGGCGGGCGGCACTTGAGCACGTTGCAGATGTAGACCTCGGGCCGTGTGAGTCCGGCAGCCTCCAGGAGCTCTTCGAGGAAAGCCCCCGCCTGGCCCACGAACGGTCGCCCTTGGCGGTCCTCGTTCACGCCGGGGGCCTCACCGATGAACATCACCTCTGAATCGAGCGGTCCTTCGCCGGGAACGGCGAGCGTGCGCGTCTTCGCGAGGGCGCAGCGCTGGCAGCCGCGGACCTCGGTGTAGAGCTCTTCGATCTCGTGCGCGACGGTCACGCCGCGGCCTCCTCGCGCTCTTCGCGCGGGGTGTAGAGCAGCTTCGCGAAGAGCACGCCGAGGAAATAGAGCCCGAGCAGCGGGATGGCCACGACCGACTGCGTGAGCGGGTCGGGCGTAGGCGTGGCGACCGCCGCCAGGATGAACACCAGGACGATCGCGTAGCGCCAGAAGCGCAGCATCTGGCCGGCCGTCACCATTCCGAGCCGCCCGAGGAGGGCGAGCACCATCGGCAACTGGTAGGCGACGCCCACCCAGAGAATGATGCGCGTGACGAAGCTGATGTACTCGTGGATGCCGATCACGTTCTCGACGTTGCCGGCGGCCACGCCGAGGAGGAAGTCGAGGGCGCGGTCGAGGACGATGTAGTAGGCGAAGGCCATGCCCGCGACGAGGAAGAACATCGAGCCCAGGACTCCGCCGAGGAGGATGCGGCGTTCCTTGCCCGTGAGGCCGGGCACGATAAAGGCCAGCACCTCGTAGATGATGACCGGCATGGCGAGCAGCAGCCCGCCGTAGATAGATACCTTGAAGATGGCGGAGATGCGATCGGTGGGCGAGAAGGAGGCGAGGCGGAAGTCCTCCTCGCTCTTGCTGCCGAGATAATCGGTCGCGTCCTGCACGGTGACGATGTCCTCGAGGTCGCTGAAGGGGATGGGGATGGGACGGAAGCCGCCCGATGCACGGCGCAACACCTCGTTGAGGATGTCGAGTATCTCGCCTTCGCTCAGGTCCAGACACGTCCTCCTGCAGTCGTCCCGAAACACCGTTTCCGGGGGGATCTTGCTGCCGTCGGGACTCTGCTCGTGGACCCTGAAGGCGGTGACTTCCTGGACCAGCCCAAGGTCGACTTCGATACGGTTGCGGGCGGGTTCGAGCAGGATGTCGAAGGTGTTGGGGAGGGAGGAGTGGGGCTCCCAGGTGAAGTAGAGGACGACGATCACGCCGAGGACAAGGGCGATGGCGGCGACCAGGAAGCGATTCCTCAACTCAAGGAGGTGCTCCATGATCGTGAGATCGTCGCCGGCGCGCTGCTCGATAGCCTCCTCGGGCCCCTCTTCGGGGTTGACGGCCGTGCTCTCGCTGACCATATGAGCTAGAAGACGAGCGGTTTCGCAGGTTTCGCTTCGGCCTCGTCCTCAGCGGCCACCTCCGGCTCAGCCTTGGCCGGGGGAGCAGGCGTCGCCGGCGCTTCGGGCGGCCCGAGCGTGGCGATGGCCGGCATGTACGAGGGTCCGGGAACGCCCCTGGGAGCGGCAGCGCCGTTGACCTCGGCCTCGGCGGGGGCGCCGTTCCTGGCGGCGTCAGCGGGTGCGGCCTCCGGGGCAGGCCCGGCGGTGGCGCCTTCCACGCCGGCACGGACTTCAACCAGTTCGTCTCGCGCCTCGGAGCTGACCTCCTCCACCTCGCCCCGCACTTCGCTCAGTTCGTCCTGGACCTCCCGAACGGTGGTGCGCATCTCCTGTACGTCCGAGCGGACGGCCTCCATCTCCTCGTTGAGGTAGGCGAACTCCTCGCCAAACTCGTCACGCACGACGCGTGCGTAACGCTGTAGCTTCTTCACGCCGCGGCCGAGGTGGTACGCCATCTCGGGCAAGCGCCGAGGGCCCACGACGATCACGATGAGAGCCGCGACGAGCAGGATTTCCTGGTAGCCAATGCCCAGGATTTCCAAGGCTGACGCTCCAGAGCGGCGCGGGGACGGGCAAGCCTAATCGCCGTCCTCGCTGCCGTGGTCTTGGACATAGTCTACCGCGTCCTGCACGGTGACGATTTTTTCTGCATCTTCGTCACTGATCTCAAGCTGCACATCGCCGGAGAATTCTTCCTCCAGCGACATGATGAGCTCGACCAGATCGAGGGAATCGGCCTCGAGGTCGTCGACGAATGAGGCCGTGGGGACGACATCACTTTCATCGACGCCCAACTGTTCGACAACGATGGCTCGGACACGCTCAAAGGTAGATGCCACCCTAGTTCTCCTGGGGGGTAGTTGTGGGCTCACCCGGCTCTTGCGCGCGGGCGGCGCTGATCTCTCTGCTGACCGTCCGCAACACACCGTTTACGAATCCGGCTGACGTCTCGCTTCCATAGCGATGGGCAAGCTCGACAGCCTCGTTAACGACGGCTCCGACCGGCGCAGAATTATCGTTAAGGAGTTCCCAGAGCGCAAGTCTCAGGATGGTGCGTTCGACAACGGGAAGCGTCCCCAGCGGATGGCGGGGAGCCACTGGCTGGAGGCGCCGGTCGAGGTCGTCGCTGGACTCAATGACACCACGGAGCACTTCCCGGCCGAAGCCGGAAGGTCTCTTCGCGGTCACTTCGCGGTCATCGTCTGCAACATCGCGCAGGCGGCGGTCGTAAGCAAGCTCCGCGTCGTGACCAGAGGTCTCCGCTTCGTAGAGCGCCTCAATGACAAGGCAGCGCGCGCGGCGCAGGACGTGGTCGCTCACGCCATCACCATGCCGCCATCGACGTGGATGCACTGGCCGGTGATGTAGGAAGCGCCGGGACCGGCGAGGAAGCGCACGAGGGGCGCCACCTCCTCGGGGCCGGCGAAGCGGTCGAGGGGCACCTGGACGCGCACGGACTGCCGCTGCTCCTCCGTGAGCGGCGCCGTGATGTCGGTCTCGATGAAGCCGGGGGCGATGGCGTTCACGGTGACGCCCCGGGAGGCGACCTCGCGGGCGAGGGAACGGGTGAAGCCGATGACGCCAGCCTTGGAGGCGGCGTAGTTGACCTGGCCCGCGTTCCCCATCACGCCGATGACGCTGGTGATGTTGATGACGCGTCCAGAGGGCGAGCGCAGCAGCTGCCGCAGCGCCGCCTTGGTGACCGCGAACACGCCCCGCAGGTTCGTGCGCTGCACGATGTCCCAGTCCTCCTCCGACATGCGCATCAGAAGGCCGTCGCGGGTGATTCCGGCGTTGTTCACGAGAATGTCGAGCCCGCCCAGCTCCGCGGCGGCGCCCTTTACGAGAGCTGTCGCCTGAGCGGTCTCGGAAATGTCGCCCCCAAGGGCGACGGCGGTTCCACCGTCGGCCTCAATGACAGCGACCACCTCGCGGGCGGCCACCTCGCTGGCGTTGTAGTTGACGGCGACGCTGGCGCCGCCGCGGGCCAGCTCGATGCAGATGGCGCGCCCGATGCCACGCGAACCGCCGGTCACGAGGGCTCGGCGTCCCTCAAGCTCGGACATGGTTAGAACTCGACGCGGACCGACTCCGCGCTGTTGACGGTGATGCAGGTGGAACGGCGGAGCATCCGCTTGATGATGCCGCTCAACACGCGCCCGGGGCCGAACTCGATGAAGGTATCGACGCCCTGTTCGCCAAGGAACTCGACGGTTCGGGCCCACTGCACGGGGCGGTGGACCTGGTCGACGAGCTCATTGCGCACGATTGTTATGTCTTCAATTGCGGTGGCCGTGCAGTTCGCCACGACGGGCACCTGCAAGTCGGCGAAGGAGGTAGTGGCAACGGGATTGACCATTCCCTCGGCGGCGGAGCGCATGAGCGAGCTGTGGAACGCGCCGCTCACGCTGAGGGGGATGACCTTCTTGGCGCCGCGGGCCTGGGCATAGTCGAGGGCGCGGACAACGGAGTCGCGCGGGCCGCCGATGACGATCTGACCGGGGGCGTTGATGGTGCAGATTTCGGCGCCGGCCTCGCGGCAGACGTCCTCGCACTCGGTCACGTCGAGGCCGATCACGGCCGCCATCGTGCCGGGGCGCGCCTTGCCCGCGGCGGCCATCAGCTCGCCGCGGGTGCGCAGCAGGCGGATGGCATCGTCGAAGCCGAGGGCGCCGGCGGCCACGAGCGCGGGGTATTCGCCGAGGGAGTGGCCGGCCACGAAAGCGGGGCGTTCGAGCAGATCGGGGTTCAGGTCGGTCGCGACACGGAGGAGGGCCAAGCTGGTAACGGCGATCGCTGGTTGCGTGTTCTGAGTCTGCTGCAGCTCCTCCTCGGGCCCCTCGAAGCAGATGCGGGAGAGGGGAATACCGAGAATCTCGTCAGCGCGGTCGTAGAGTTCGCGGGCAGCGGGGAACTCGTCATAGAGGTCCTTCCCCATGCCGACAACCTGGGCGCCCTGGCCGGGGAAGACGAAAGCGCGGCGCCCCTCGGGGCTCTCGCGCAGAGCGAGGAAGGCGCTGGAGGACGTGGGCGCTACCCTTCCAGATCGGGATCGGGGATCCTCAGGACCTCGCGACCCCGGTAGGTCCCGCACACCGGGCACGTCATGTGGGCGAGCCGCGGCGCTCGGCACTGGCTGCACGTCACGACGTGGGGTGCGTGCAGACGATGATGGCCGCGACGCTTGCGCTGGCGGGTCTTGGGGTACTTGTGCTTGGGAAGGGGCGCCATCGGTTCGCTCCCTGAAGGTTGTGGCGCTCGCGGCCTTCTCGCTCATTTCGATCAGTTCCGGCACGCGAGTCAGTGCTTGCTCTCTCTCAGCGCGGCCAGGGCCTCCCACCGGGGGTCGCTGGTCACACTCTCACAGGCGCACCCGCCTGTGTTTTGGTCGATTCCGCAGCTTGGGCAGAAGCCCTGACAGTCAGCGCTACAGAGCGGCTGCATAGGGGCAGTCGCTTCACAATACTGCCGCACCCCTTCCGTAATGTCGATCAGGTGGCTCTGCGAGATGGTGAAGGCCTCGGGGTCGAGGTCGCCATCAGCCAGGAGGGAGCCGCCGCTCACCTCGTAGCGCTGCTCGTAGACCTCATCGAAGGCGATGGGCGTCACCACTACTATCGGGGAGAGGCAGCGCGAGCACTCCCCATCCAGGGTGACCTCCAGCGAGGCGCGTACGAGCGCGCCTCCGCCGATCCGCATCAGTTCAACGGTGCCGCCACGGAGCGCGCCGGATTCGGTCAGCTGGTGGACGCGGGATGCCCCGACGCCCTCCGCAAGCAGTTGGGAGACATTGAAGATCAGGGGAGGGAGTTCCATGCGGCCCTCCTGCGCGCCGAGATTCGGCCCAGCGATCAGTATAGCCCTCGCCCTCGAGACTCTTCGGGAACATAAACGCGGGAGCGCCAGACAGATTCGCGCCGGCGCACGCGAAGAGGGCTGAATCGCCGTTTACGGGCCTCTCGCTGCAACCTACGCTTGTCGCTAGGGTTAGCCTCTTCATGCCACAGGTCGCTGATCTCGCCTCCCTCCAGGACTACGACGACATCCTCGCCAGGTTGACCGGCGATCTGGAGGAAGCGCGAGCCGAACTCGAGAACGACGAAGCCCTCGAAGCCGCCCGCGGTGCGGCCGACGAGGCGGCCGCGCGCTGCGCCGCCCTCGAACGCGAACAACGCCGCCTGGAGGGCGAGATCGACGCACTTGTGGCACGCATCGAGCGGGAGGAAGCCCGACTCTACGGCGGATCGGTGGGCCTGCCGAAGGAGCTCGCGGGCATCCAACTGGAGGTCGCATCCCTTCGTTCCCGCCTCTCCGACATTGAGGATACCGAGCTTGAGCTGCTCGACACCCTTGAAGGGGCGGAAGCGGGGCGGGAGGAGACACGCGCCACGCTCGCCCGCGAGGAGGAGGCCTCGAAGGAGGGGAGCGAGCGGCTGGGGGCGGTTATCAGGGGGTTCGAGTCCGAGGTGAAGACCAGAGGGGGTGAGCGTGACGCCTGCCGTGCGCGCCTCACGCCGCTGCTGATCGCACAGTACGAGGATCTGCGGCGGCGGAAAGCGGGGGTGGCCGTGGCGCACCTGCAGGGCAGCGTCTGCACCGGGTGCCGCGTGGGCGTGCCGCCCTCGGCGAGGAAGCGCGCGCTCGATCGCGAGACCCCCACCCTCTGCCCCAACTGCGAGCGGTTCCTGGTGGGGTACTAGCACCGATGAAGGCCATCGGGTACTTCGTCGAAGGGGCGCAGGTGAACGGCTCCGAACGCTCACTCAGTGACCAGACGGAGCGGTTCCTCGCCTTCTGCCAGAAGCACAGCTACCAGGTCGCGGCCACCTTCGTCGACACGAAGGAGGCGGAGGAAGCGGAGAGCGGCTTCCGCCAGATGCTGAGCTTCATCGAGCGGGGCGACCACGGGTTCGTGGTGGCGGTGGTCGACGGGCTGGGGGTGCTCGGAGGCGACCTCGGGCGAGCCGCACTGAAGATGCTCACGATCGAGGCGGCGGGCGCGACCGTGTACGAGGGGGAGAGTGGGGAGGAAGCCGCCAGGGCGATCGTCCAGCAGTGGGATCGCAAGGACGCCGGTACGCCCGTCTCGGAGCGCGTACGCGCGGCGATGCGCCGCCGGGCCGTGCGAGGCGAGGCGCTGGGGCGCCCGCCTTACGGCTACTGCGTGGGAGCGAAGCGCCGCCTGGAGATCGTGCCGGACGAGGCCGTGGTGGTGCAGTACATCTTCCGGCTCTACGTCGAGGAAGGGCTGGGCATCAGGCGCATCGCGGGACGGCTCAACCAGGAGGACATCCGCACGCGCCGGGGCGGTCGCTGGAGCATGGTGAGCATTCGCGACATCCTCCGGAACCGAGCCTACCTGGGGACCTACTCGCGCTTCGGGGTGCGTATCCCCGATAGTCACCGCGCACTCGTAAGCCCGTCGGATTTCCGCCAGGTGCAGGAGAACATGGCGAAGCGCCGTCGGGGCGGCACGGGGCGGTCGCTGCAACCATTCCTGCTGAGCGGGCTCGTGTTCTGCGGCCGCTGCGGCAACCGCATGATCGGGGTGAGCCGCCGCCAGCACTGGACCACTCGCGCGGGCGAGACGCGCAACGCCACCTACCGCTACTACCAGTGCGAGAGCCGCACGAACCAGAACACCTGCTCCTACAACACCCAGCGCGAGGCCGAGCTTGAGGCGCGCACGCGCGAACTGCTGGCCGAGCCCAGCGATCCCGCAGCGCGCCTGCAACGGGCGGGCGGCACGCAGGCCTACACCGAGGAGATCGAGCACGAGATCGAGCGTATCGAGGGGCGAGTGCGCCAGAACCGTCGACAGGTGGAGTCGCTGGTGGGCGAAGCGGCACACGGCCAGCTCACGATCGAACGCATGAAGGCGATCGGCGCAACCTTCGCGAAAGAGCAGCGCGAGTTGGGCGCGGAGGCGCAGGCCGCGCGCGCCCAACTCGCGGCGGAGCACTCCGAGGCCGAGCGCGAGGAACAGGCTGAAGCGGCGCGTCAGCGCCTGCTGGCCCGCTGGGACGATCTCGAGTTTGACCAGCGGCAGGCGCTCCTGCGCGAGGTCGTCGACCGCATTGAGGTCGACGGCGAGGACGCACGCCTGCTGAGGCGGCACTGATGCGCCTGACCGTCTATGCCGATGGCGCCAGCCGCGGCAATCCCGGCCCCGCCTCTATCGGCGCGAGCGTACAGAGCGCCAGCGGCGGCGAGCTGACCTCGGTGAGCGAGGCGATCGGGCGGACGACGAACAACGTGGCCGAGTACCGCGCCGCAATCGCCGGCGTTCGCGCCGCGCACGAGCTGGGGGCGACGAGCATCGACCTGCGGCTCGACAGCGAGCTGATCGTGCGTCAGCTGGCGGGTCGCTACCGCGTCAAGAACGCAGCCCTGCGGCCGCTATTCGCGGCGCTGGTCGAGGCGCTGGAGGCGGTGGGGCCGTACACGGTGGGGCACGTACCGCGGGCGAAGAACGCTCGCGCCGACGCGCTCGCCAACGAAGCGCTCGACCGGGCGCGGGGCCCGCGACCGCCCCGCGGCTCGGGCTAGCCACCGGGGAAGCGCCGCCGTACGCTGGAACGCGATCAGCGGGCCGGGCGGTCGCGGCGGGGCGCTTGCGCGCCGTCGAGGAAAGTCCGGACTCCGCCGGGCAAGGGTGCCAGGTAACGCCTGGGCGGCGCGAGCCGACGGAAAGTGCAACAGAAACATACCGCCCGCGTGCTGCGGGTAAGGGTGAAATGGTGCGGTAAGAGCGCACCGGTGTCCTGGAAACAGGGCAGCCGTGCAAACCCCACCCGGAGCAAGGCCGAATAGGGGAGGAGGGCGCCCGGCCCGTCTGAACTCCCGGGTAGGCCGCGCGAGCGTCGCAGCGATGCGGCGCCCAGATAGATGATCGCCGCCATACCGGTTTAACCCGCCGGGGGCACAGAATCCGGCTTACAGGCCCGCTGATCACCCTTATGTTCTTCCAGCCGCCCAGGGGACGGCTGCACCGCTCAAAACCCACCCTCGACCCGCCCGGAAAGCGGTCCGCGAGTTGACACCATGAAGCGCCCGGCGTACAACCAAATCGGTTTGCGCCGCGATTCACAATCTCCCACGAAGTGCGATTCCGAGAGCCTTCGTGGCACGAAAAACACCAGGGTGAGGCGAGCAGGAGGAAGCAGGATGCGCCGCGTGCCGCTTCCCCGCCGTTTGCGCCTGTTCACCGTGACGATGGCGGCTGCCCTGCTCGCCCTGGCGGCGACGGGAACAGCCTCCGCCATCCAGCCCGGCGGTATCACCGACGAAGCGCGCCTGATGCACGATCTCTTCCTGATCGTGCTCATCGCCGCGATCGTGATATTCGTGCTCGTGGCGGGGGCGATGGTCTACGCGATGATTCGCTACCGGCGCCGGGGCGACGAGCTTCCGCCGCAGTTCCACGGGGGCACCGTGGTCGAGGCCGCGATGGTTGGCGTGCCCGTCGTCATCGTCATCGCGCTCTTCACCATCTCCATGCTCACGCTCGTCGATATAGACAACAAGGCGGACGACGACGCCCTCACGATCGAGGTCACGGGCTTCCAGTTCTCGTGGCAGTTCGCCTACAACATGAACGACCTCGGCACGAATACGGACAGCGAGGCCGAGGGCTCCATCGCCATCATCGGCACACCCCAGAACGATCCGGTCTTGATGATGCCCGTCGGCGAGCCCGTCGAGTTCATCCTCATCTCGAACGACGTGATCCACTCGTTCTACGTGAAGGACTTCCTCTACAAGCTCGACCTGATCCCGCGGGGTAAGCTTGAGGATGGGCGCGAGCCGGCGGACTTCTACAACTCCTTCACCGTGAAAGCGAACAAGACGGGCGACTATCGGGGCCAGTGCGCCGAGCTCTGTGGCATGAACCACGCCCTCATGCGCTTCGTCGTACGGGTAGTGGAGCGGGATGAATTCGACGCCTGGGTGGCCGATGAGGCAGCCCGCCAGCTTGGGACCGACGCTCGCGTGTCGGCTTCGGGACAATCGGGAGACTGAGGAGGCCTGATGGCAACCGTCGCAGTCCCACAGCTCAGCGGCTATCAGCGGCCGGCGGTGCTCGACTGGATCACCACCGTCGACCACAAGAGGCTGGGCATCCTCTACCTCTACTTCACGCTCTTCTTCTTCGCGGTGGGCGGGGTCCTGGCGCTGCTGGTCAGAACGCAGCTCGCGGTCGCGGACAACAGCTTCGTCGGCAACGACGCCTACAACCAGATCTTCACGATGCACGCCTCGGCGATGCTCTTCCTCTTCATCATTCCCGTCTGGGCGGGCTTCGGGAACTACCTCGTGCCGCTCCAGATCGGCGCGGCCGACATGGCCTTCCCGCGCATCAACGCGCTCTCGTTCTGGATGCTGCCCCCTGCCGGAATCCTGATGTTCGCGGGCTTCCTTGTGGACGGCGGATCCGCCGACGCCGGCTGGACCGCCTACAGCCCGCTGGCGCAGCAGACCGGCGTGGGCATGGACATGTGGATTCTCGCGGTGGTCGTGCTCGGCATGTCCTCGACGATCGGCGCCGCCAACTTCCTCGTGACGATGTTCCGCATGCGGGCGCCCGGCATGACCATGTTCCGCATGCCCATCTTCTGCTGGACGATGCTCGTCACGGCCCTGCTGCAGCTCCTGGCGACGCCGGTGCTGGCGGCTGCGCTCGTGATGCTCTTCATCGACCGCAACTACGGCGGTCAGTTCTTCGACCCGAACGGCGGCGGCAACGTGGTGCTCTGGCAGAACGTGTTCTGGTTCTACTCGCACCCGGCGGTCTACATCATGATCCTGCCGGGCATGGGTATCGTCTCCGAGATTCTGCCCGTGTTCTCGCGCAAGCCGCTCTTCGGCTACAAGGCCTTCGTCTTTGCGACCATCGGCATCGGCGGCCTGGGCTTCAGCGTGTGGGCGCACCACATGTTCACCACGGGCTCGGTGTTGCTCCCCTTCTTCGGCTTCATGACCTTCATGATCGGCGTACCCACAGGGGTCAAGATCTTCAACTGGCTGGGCACGCTCTGGGGCGGGTCGATCTCGTTCCCGACGCCCATGCTGTTCGCCCTCGGTTTCGTCAGCATGTTCCTCATCGGCGGCATCAACGGCACCTTCAGCGCGGCCGTGCCCGTCGACTTCGCCCTACACGACACGTACTTCGTGGTGGCGCACATCCACTACGTGCTCTTCGGCGGCTCGGTATTCGCCGTCTTCGGCGGGCTCTACTACTGGTTCCCGAAGATCTGGGGACGGAAGCTGAACGAACGCCTTGGAAAGCTGCACTTCGCGCTGATGTTCGTGGGCTTCAACGTGACCTTCTTCCCAATGCACATGCTCGGGCTGGACGGCATGCCCCGGCGCATCGCGGTGTACGCCGACAGCGCCGGGTGGGAAGCCCTGAACCTGCTCTCGACCGGTGGGGCGTTCCTGATCGCGGCGAGCACGATTCCGTTCATCATCGCGGTCGTGATGGCCTTCATGCGGCCCAAGGACCAGCCGAACGACCCCTGGGAGGGGAACACGCTCGAGTGGGCGACGACCTCGCCGCCGCCGCACTACAACTTCGACAGCCTGCCGCCGGTGCGCTCCGAGCGCCCGCTCTTTGACGCGCGCCACAGCGGCAACGGCGAGGCGCACTGACGATGGCAGCTCACGGCGCAGCGGAACGACAAGGCATGACGAACTCGATGCTCGGGTTCATCCTGTTCCTCGCCTCCGAGGTCATGTTCTTCGGCGGGTTGTTCGCGGCGTACTTCATTGCCCGCGCCGACGCCCCCACCTGGCCGCCCGAAGAGTTGCTGAGCGCGCAGCAGATCGCCGACGGCGTGAAGCTCGAGCTCGAAGTGCTGCTGCCGGCGATCTCGACCGGCATCCTCGTGCTCAGCTCGGTCACGGCTCAGTGGGCCGTCTGGCAGATCCAGAAGGGGAACCAGACAGGGATGCTGTGGGGCCTCTTCATCTCCCTGGCGCTGGGCCTCGTCTTCTTGACGGCCCAGCTCTACGACTACTCGCAACTCCACTTCCGCGCCGACGACACCATCTTCGGCACGACCTTCTACACACTCACGGGCTTCCACGGCGCCCACGTCGCTGCAGGCGCGCTCTTCATCGCCGTGGTGACGGTACGAGCGCTCGGCGGACAGTTCACAGCAGAGAACCATGAGGCGGTCGAGGCGGCGTCGATGTACTGGCACTTTGTCGACGTGGTCTGGATCGCCCTCTTCACCGTTCTCTACATCATCGGATAGGCCAGAACGAGGAAGGCTTTGGAGCACGAAAGCAGCGAGCACAACGCGCACATCGGGCCCGACACGCATCTGCCCGATCCGAGCATCTGGCCGTTCGTGGCCGGCCTCGCGATCATGATGCTGATCGCGTCCCTCGTCTGGTGGGCGCGTGTCGAAGATCAGCGCAGTTTTAGCGGTCCGCTGCTGGGCGCCGCCGCCGCGATCACGCTCTTCTCGGTGGGCGGCTGGGCTTACGAAGACGGGCGCATGCGCCAGAAGGCACGCGACCACGAGGCGCAAGGCCGCGCAGCCGCCCGCCGCACACAGGTCATCACTTTCGCCATCGCCGAGGGCCAACTGGGAACGAGCGTTGCCGAGGGCGGGGTTATCGACACAATCCAGAACGCCCACGACGACCTGCGAGCTGCTCCAGGCTTCGAGGACCTGCGCATCAACGTGTCAAGCGCCGAGGACGGCCCCTCCCAGGTCATCGTCGAGACGACGTGGTCGTCTGCCGACGATCTGGCCGCATTCGAACAGACGCAGCGCGCGATCCTCGACATCATCAGCCAGCACCCGGACGAGGTGGTTGCCGGTTCCGCGCAAACGTTCGATATGCAGGTCGTGCGCGACACGAAGGACACCTCAGTTCGCTACAGCATGGGCACGGCAACGGCACTGTTTGGCGCGCTGATCGTGGGCGGTTTCGCGGTGGGGGCGGGGCTCAACCTGTTCGCCAGCGAGGCTGCAGGTGGCGAAGGCGGCGGGTTCGTCGCAGTCGACCGTGGTCCGTTCATCGACACGCTTGAGATCAAGTCGAGCGCCTTCAGCCACGAGGAAATCACGCTGCCACCGGGCGTCGACTTCACCATGACGCTCGACAACCAGGACGACTCGGTGGCGCACAACCTGATCTTCTTCCAGGGCGACGAGGCGGACTTGCAAGCAGAGGTCCTGGAGGGCTGCCTCAACGGTTGCGTCGACGACGGGACTGCGGTGAGGACCGAACTGGAGCTAGGCATCGTCCAGCAAACCTTCACGTTCACCACACCGACGACGCCCGGCACCTACGCCTTCTGGTGCGACGTGCACCCCGACACCATGACCGGTGTCCTCATCATCGAGGAAGGCGCGCTGCTCCCGGGCGAGGAGCCCGCGGCGGAAGAGCCGGTCGAGGGTGAAGGCGAAGGCGAGACCGAAGGCGAAGCCGCCGAGGGTGAAACCGAAGGCTAGGATGGGGCGCAGCCCCACCGCGCTCCCCTACTCCAGAACGCCGTCCACGAGCAGTTCCGTGAACTCTTCATCGCTGATGCCGAGCGTGCCCTTGAGCACGCGCTCAGTGTCCTCGCCGAGCAGGGGTGCGGCCTTTGAGGGGCCGCCGGGCGTCTTCGAGAGGCGGAAGGCGGGCGAGTCGTAGGTGCGGACGCCCATCGTTGGGTGTTCCAGGGCGGCGTAGTGACCGCGGTGGCGCAACTGCGGGTCTCGGTGCATCTCCTCGGGCGACTTGACGATGCCGGAAGGCACGCCGTGCTCGCGCATTGCCTTGAACGCCTGCGTGGCGGTGCGCTCGCGGCACCAGGCGTCGATGTGGCGGTCGATCTCCTTCTGCTCGCAGAGGCGTGACCACTTGCGCCGCATCCGTTCGAGGTCGGTCCAGTCGGGACGGCCCATGGCGGCGCGGAAGCCTTCCCACTCCTGCTCGGTAAAGCAGGCGATGACGGCGTAGCGGCCGTCCTTGCAGCGATAGGCGCCGTGGGGCGCCGCCTCGGGGTCGCGGTTACCCATGCGCTCCATCTCACGGCCGTTCGCCGTCCACTCGAGGATGGCGGGGCCGAGGGCATGGATCGCGCCCTCGAACTGCGAGAAGTCGATGTACTGCCCCTTGCCCGTGCGCCGGCGGTAGTCGAGGGCGGCGACGAGTGCGAGGGCGCCGACGTGCGGCACGAGGAAGTCCGTGTAGGCGACGCCCGTGCCGATCGGCTCTCCGTCGGGCCAGCCTGTCAGGTGGTTGAAGCCGGCTGCCGCCTGCAGGGCATGGCCGTATCCCATGTAGTCCGC
Source organism: Tepidiformaceae bacterium (assembly GCA_965262975.1). Taxonomy (GTDB): domain Bacteria; phylum Chloroflexota; class Dehalococcoidia; order Tepidiformales; family Tepidiformaceae; genus UBA2991. The sequence goes on from OZ253575.1 coordinate 1,269,871, forward strand.
CCAGGGGCCGGTCTGGCCGAAGAGGGGCATCGAGATCATGACGAGGTCGGGGCGGACCTTGCGCAACTCCTCGTAGTCGAGGCCGAGCTTCTTGAGCGTGCCGGGCGTGAACGACTCCGTGACGACATCCGAGACGGCGACGAGGCGCTTGAGCAGCTCGGGGCCGCGGGGGTGCTTCAGGTTGATGGTGATGCCGTATTTGGAGCTGTTGAAGTTCGCGTAGTACCCGGAGTTGTCGTAGTGCGGCTCGTTGTTCGGGAACGGACCGGCCCGCCGCAGGGTCTCCATACGGGTGCCCGACTCGACACGGATGACCTCGGCGCCATGGTCGGCGAGGTACTTCGCGACCGTGGGGCCGACGCCGACCCAGGAGAGGTCGGTGACACGCAGGCCGTCGAAGGGCTTCGGCTTCCCGTTGCTGGTCATGTCAGATCACCATCGTACGCCGGAGCCTGGCGATCTCGCCCGGGTCGAGGCCCAGCACATCGCCGTAGACCTCATCGGTGTGTTCGCCAACGTGGGGGGCGCGACCGCGCTGCTTCCAGGGCGTGCCCGAGAGCTTCCAGGGCGCGCCGGGATAGACGAACGACTCGCCGATGTCCTCGTGGCGGACCTGCACCCAGTAGTCGCGGGCGGCGAGCTGGTCGCTGTCGACGATCTCGCGGGGGCTGTAGACAGGCGCCCAACCGACAGAGCGCTTCTGCGCCTCGCGGACGAGGTCGTCTTTGGGGCGGGTGCGGCAGAACTTCTCCATGATGCCGACGATGAGCCGCTGCTCGTCCTCCTCGAGCGGCTGCACGACCTCGAGGCGCTCGCGCCAGTGGGGAGCGGTGAGGGGGCCGGCTTCGCCGGTCTCGTCGAGCCAATCGATCATGGCGCCCGAGTTCGGCCCCACGAGGCCTCCCAGTCCGAGCGCCGCGACCCAGCCGTCCGCGGTCTCGTAGATATAGCGGGGGCCCTCGCGGCCGCTGACCATGCGGCCGGAGCCGGGGCCGTGGTTGTTGATCTGGAGGATGTCCCAGGTCTGCTGGGCGTTGTCCATCGCATTGGCCATGGACTCCTGCATAGAGACATCGACGTGCTGGCCGAGGCCGCCGTTCGCCCCGCGCGCATAGAGCGCTATCACGGTCCCGACGGCCGCCTGAAGGTTCACCTGGGCGTAGGCCTGGGGGACGGTAGTGCGGAGGGGGCCGCGCTCCGAGCTGCCGTTGAGGTACATGTGGCCACCCATAGCCGAACCGACGATGTCGGTGGCGGGGAGGTTGCGGGAGGGGCCGGTCTGGCCAAAGTTCGTGATGCTGACGACGACGGCGCCCGGATTGACCTTCGCGAGGGTACGCGGGTCGGCGCCCACTTCCCTGGCTGTGCCGGGCGCGCTCGTCTCGATGACGGCGTCGGCGCTCGCGACGAGGCGGTGGAAGAGGTCGCGGCCCGCCTCCAGACGCAGCTCGCAGGTAACGGACTGCTTCCCTGCGTTCATCGCCCACCAGTAGAGGCTCGACTCGCTGCCCTTGTCGTCGCGGAAAAAGGGGCCGTTCGCGCGCGTGCGGTCGCCGGCGCGGGGCTCGACCTTGATGACATCGGCGCCCAGCTCGGCGAGCAGGCGCGCACAGAGCTGCCCCTTCTCGTCGGCGATATCGACGATGCGGTACCCGCTCAGGGGGCCATCGGCGTGGGGGAGGGGATTACTGCCATCGCGATCGGGCACGGGCGAGTTGTACCCGTGGTCAGCGGGTGTGCGCAAGGGCAACGGCGCCGTTGTCGTGCGCACCGGGGCGGTCTGCGAGGGCGTCGTCGATGGCGCCGCGGAGCGCGTCGATGCCCCAGCCGCGGCTCGCGGAGATGTGGCGGACGTCGCCGGGGACGGGGCCGGCGCCATCGAGCAGGGCGCGGGCCGCGGCTTCGGTGGCGGGCGAGGAATCATCGGGACCGGTGAGCGCGTCGATCTTATTGAGGGCGACGATGGTGGGACGCCCGAGGACGCTGAGGTCGCGCAGCACCTCCTCCACGGTCTCGGCCTGGATGTCCGCGTGGGGGTGGGAGACATCGACGACGTGCAGGAGCACATCCGCCTCCTCCAGCTCCTCGAGGGTCGCGCGGAAGGAGGCGACGAGCTGGGTGGGGAGCTTCTGAATGAAGCCGACGGTGTCGGTGAGGAGGGCGGGCTGACCCGAGGGCAACGCGAGCTTGCGGGTGACGGGGTCGAGTGTGGCGAAAAGCTTGTCCTCGGCGCGCGCGTCGGCGCCGGAGAGGGCGCGCATGAGGGTCGACTTGCCGGCGTTCGTGTAGCCGATGAGGGCGACGACGGGCACGCCCGAGCGGCGGCGCTTGCGGCGATAGAGTTCGCGCTGGACGCTCACCTGCTCAAGGTCGCGCTTGAGCTTGCCCGTGCGGCGACGGATGAGGCGGCGGTCGGTCTCAATCTGGGTCTCACCGGGACCGCGCAGGCCGATGGCGCCTTCCATCCGTTCGAGGTGGCTCCACTGGCCACGCAGGCGCGGCAGGAGGTATTCGGTCTGCGCGAGCTCGACCTGCAGGCGCCCTTCCCGGGTGCTCGCGCGCATCGCGAAGATATCGAGGATGAGGGCGGTGCGGTCGATCACCTTGAGCTGGAGCTGCTCCTCCAGGTTGCGCTGTTGCGAGGGCGAGAGCTCGTCGTCGAAGATGACGGTGTTGGCGCGCTGCTCGATGCAGGCGTCGGCCACCTCGCGGAGCTTCCCGCTGCCGATGTAGGTGGCGGGCTGGGGGCGACCCCGGCGCTGAACGGCGAGGCCCACGACTTTGGCGCCGGCGGTGCGCGCCAGCTCGGAGAGTTCGGCGAGCGACTCGCGGGCGGGCAGGGTCGCGCCGGGGGAGTCCACGGCGACGAGGTAGGCGCGATCGCGGGTGGGGGCAGTGGAGTGGAGGCGCTTCGCCATCTACCGCCAGCTTAGCCCATGCCAGGGGAGGAAGGGATCGGCTGCGGGCCGGCCGGCTCTCCGGGACATGCCCGCAGGCAACCAAACCCGGTCAGTCCCTGGGCCAGCGCTCCCCGTCAACCTGGAGATACTTGATACGCGCGGCGCCGTCCCGGGAGACCGCGATATAGACATCCGGCGGCGACGGGAGCACGCCCGTGCCCTGGGGCACGAAGTACTCGCCCAGGTTGGGATACTCGACGCGAAGGGGTGACTCGCGTACGACCCGGGCGCGAATCGCAACGAGTCCGCGGTCCCACTCGTCCTGACCAGGGTTTTGGGTGCGGAGGGCGGCCGGCTCCCAGTAGCAGCCCCGACGCTCGAAGACCACGTATATCTCCTCGCCGGCTCGCAGTCGGGCGTCGGGCAGGTCATCCAGACGCTCGGCGCGGTAGCTGAGGATCACGTAGTCGCCACGGACCGGATCGCGGGGGTCGACCGGCAGGGACTCGAGCACGATTTCGACGCCCCCCTGCCGGCCTTCTTCGATGAAGATGACCGCGAGTACCAGCGCCACCTGCAGCCCGACGATGAGGACGAACAGCGCGAGTCGACGCCGCCTGATCAACGCGCGCATCTCAGCCACTCCCCTGAGCGCCACCAGCAGGCGCGTCCATGCGGCGACTGAGTCGGCGCCGGCTCAACTCGAGCACGACAGCGAGCGCGAGGCAGAGGAGGCCAGCGCCAGCGAAGAGTGCGCCGGTCTGGGAGTAGTCGCTGAAGAGATCGAAGTACCTTGAGAGGATGAACAGGCCGAAGAAGACGAGCGCGGCGTTGACCCAGGACTCGCGCCGCAGCACGAGCCCGAGCCAGACCACCGAAGCGGTCAGCAGGCATGCCCCCAGCCAGTAGCCGAGCGTGGTGAGGATGAACGCCTCTTCGGCGTCGCCCCGAGGGTTGAGCGCGGCCACGAGCGTCCAGATCAGGAGCAGCAGCAGCGTCAGTTGACCGAGCAGGAGCGGCGGGCGCAGCCGATCGTGAATCCGGGGCCAGCCGAGACGCGCTTCGAGCCGGAAGCCGGTCATGAACAGCGTCTCAGCCACAAGAACCATCGGCACGATGAGGAGCAGGGCGGCAGGGAGAACAGGCACGACGCTCTCGATGCCGAAGTGGCGGTAGAAACCGAGCAGGTACACGACGCCCGCGATCAGGATTCCGCCGACGAGTTCGATGGGTGGCGAGAGCGGCGCGTCGGCACTGCGCCTCTGGAGTGCGGCAAGGGCGACCAGCCACGCCCCGGCCCCGAGCAGCAGCAGCAAGATTGTCTCGCTCGCGGATTCGAGCGGGGAGCCGCCTCGCTGGCTCTCCGCGATCAGCCAGAGCGCGAACAGCACCGCCGCGACGAAGGCGTGTGTGCGCGAGGCGAAGAGGTAGGCGAACGCGATCGCCACGCAGAGGACCGGCAACAGCAGCGGCGCGGGATTGAAGGCGATGTGGTACTGCTGGCTGATCAGCGCGAGGTTGCCGAAAAGGACGCCGGCGCCGAGGAGCAGCAGCGCCTCGCCGGTACGCACCAGCCCGAGCGGTCCGTTGCGTAGCCAATACCCGCCACCGTGGCAGGCGATCAGCAGCACGATCCCCGTGGCGAGCTTCGGCAGTTTGCCGATTTCGTCCCAGTTTTGCGAGATCACGAGCACGAGCCCGAGGAAGACGAGTGCGGCCCCGAGTACCGCCAGGATCGTGAGCACTCGATGGCTACGACCGGCGCCCGCCTCTTCGAACTCGATGATCTGCTGCTGCTGATCGGCCGTGAGGATGCCCGCGTCCACCCATCCCGCCACCCGGCGTTCGAGTCCCCCGCGCAACGGCATGTCCGCGTCTCCTCGCGCCCGCACTCCGGTGCAACACCGGCCGCGGCCTCAGTATGTACTCTCGGGGCTCTGTCCCGGTCGCGCGGTCTCGCCGGGGGAACCCGCGCTGCCGACTACTCACGCGGCCCTTCGTCAGCACCCTCCCGGCGCCATCGAGGCGGACCGCTGGCAAGCAGGCCCTACAACCCGCCCCAGTTCTCCAGGCGCTGACAGCCTTCCTCGACCTGTTCGTCGGGAGTGGTGAGGGAGAGGCGAACATAGCCCTCGCCGTTGAGGCCGTAGCCGCGTCCGGGCGTGACCACGACGGCGCACTCGTCGATGGCGCGGGCGGCGAAATCGCCGCTGATGACGCCCTCGGGCAACTTCGCCCAGACGTAGAGCGAGGCCTTGGGTGGGTCGACCTCCAGGCCGATCTTGCGCAGCGTCTCAACGATGCGGTCGCGGCGGCGCTGGTAGATGGCGTTGTGCTCGTCGATGACGTCCTGGGGGCCGTTCACGGCCTCAATGGCCATCTCCTGGATGGCCTGGGGAATGCCGCTGTCGATGTTCGACTTGACGCGCATGAGAGCGTCGACGAGCTCGCCGTTGCCGACGGCCATGCCGATGCGCCAGCCGGTCATGTTGTAGATCTTCGAGAAGGAGTTGAACTCGATGGCGACGTCGCGGGCGCCCGGCACCTGGAAGATCGACATCGGGCGGTAGCCGTCGTAAGCCACGTCGCAGTAGGGGTTGTCGTGGCAGATGGAGACGTCGTACTCCTTCGCCCAGGCCACAACCTTCTCGAAGAAGGCGAAGTCGGCGACGGCGGCGGTCGGGTTGTTGGGGTAGTTCAGCCAGAGGACCTTGGCCTTGGCGGCCAGGTCCGAGGGGATGGCGTCGAGGTCGGGCAGCCAGCCGGTTTCGCGGCGGAGAGGGATCTTGATGGCGACACCGCCCGCGAACATGGTGCCGATCTCGTAGACGGGATAACCGGGATCGGTGACGAGGGCCACGTCGCCGGGATCGATGAGGGTGAGCGCCATGTGCGCGATGCCCTCCTTCGAGCCGATCAGCGCCAGCGCCTCGCGCTCGGGGTCGAAGGAGCACTCGAAGCGGCGCTCGTACCAGTCGGAGATGGCCTGGCGCAGCTCGGGCAGGCCCTCGGACTCGGGGTAGCGGTGGTTGGCGGGGTTGTCGGAGGCGCGGTGGAGCGCATCGAGGATGTTGGGGGGCGTGGGCAGGTCCGGGTCGCCGATGCCGAAGGTGATGACATCGATACCCTGGGCCTTCTTGGCGGCGATGACCTTGGATATCTGGGCGAAGAGGTAGGGCGGCAGTTCTTCGACCCGCTTGGCCAGTCTCATGGGTGCTCCCGGGAGTCAGATCAAAAGCGCCCGCTCACGCCGGCGCGCAGTGGGTGGGATGGTACCGCGCTCCGCAGACAGCCGCAGCCGCCCGCGTCCGGGGGGCGGCTACAGGGCGGCGAGACGCGCGACGAGGGGCTCCCAGCTCAACCCTTTTTCAGCACCCTGCTAGGAGATGCCGCGGCGCTCGATCTCTCGCGGCATACGCTCGGCGTCGGCGCTCAGCATCGGGCCCTTCTGGTCGTCGGGCAGCGCGCCCGCGGCATCCGCGCCGAACTTCCCGGCGTCGAACAGGATCCACTGCTCGGGCACGACCTCGAGGACGACGCGCAGGGGCGAGTCGAGCGTCTTCACGAAGCCGGCGGCCGCCTCGGGGTTGGTCGGGTTCAGCTTGGCCGCGAACTCGGGATAGAACCAGTCCTTGGTCTCACGGTCCTCGTGGATGATGCAGCGGCCCTTGGCGGTGGCGGCCCCGAAGGGCGCGCCCGAGCCGGGAGCGGCGGCTGCGCCGCTCACGACGACGGAGACGCGGGGGTCGCGGCGTACGGCGGAGATGCGGTGGCGGTGGGCGCCCGCGGTGATCCAGAAGCGGCCGTCCTTCCAGAGGAACGACATGATGACGCCGACGGGCCAGCCATCCTTGGTGCCCCAGTTGAAGGTGCACTCGCCGACCTTGGTCAGCAGGTCTTCGAGCTGCTGGTCATCCAGCGGGTAGATAGAGACGGTTTCGTGGTCGTCGACACCGGGCATTTCTTGCCCTCCGTTCGCAACAGGGTTCCGCCCGTGCGCACGCGCGAGACGCCGGCGGACGAGCCGGGTAACACTGGCAGTTTGCCCCCGCTGGCGCAACCGCGCGGAGGTGGCCACTCCCATGTGAACGGACTGCACGCGGGGGCCGTGCTATGCTCACCGCGAGGTTCTCGGTTCAGATCGTTCCCATGAGAGATTCCTGCTCACGCTCGATTGCCGCCGGTACCCAGTTCATGCCCCGGAGGCAATTCCATGACTTCGTTCGTTGATCGAACCCTGAGCTGCTCTGACTGCAGCGCACAGTTCACCTTTACGGTGGGCGAGCAAGAGTTCTACCAGTCCCGCGGATTTACCAATGAGCCGCGCCGGTGCCCGGAGTGCCGGACGGCGCGCAAGGCATCCCGCGGCGAGGGTGGCGGCGGCGGCGCCGGCGCTGGCGCCGGTGGCGGCGGATATCGCAGCTACGACAGCAACCGCGAAATGTTCAGCGCCGTGTGCGCCGAGTGCGGCCGCGAGGCGCGCGTTCCCTTCCAGCCGCGTGGCGACCGTCCCGTCTACTGCAGCGACTGCTTCCGCACACGCGGTCCGCAGCGCGGCGGCGGCGGCGGTGGTGGCGGTGGTGGCGGCGGTCGCGACCGCAACTGGTAGTCGCCTAGCCCTTCCCAGGTTCTTTCCCTGGAGCGCGTAGCCCGCCACCGGTTACCCGTGCCCTCGGGGTGTCCTCAGCGCCTATACTCCGCGCAGCCCGAAGGAGGGCGGCGTGGAACCAGAGACGATTGAGCGACTCCCCGAGATCCTGCGCGCGTACCTCTCCGAGCAGCTGCCCGGAGTCCAGAACGTCTCTATCCACAACGTCTCCCGCTCGCCGGGGGGCAACTCGCGCTCGATGTGGTTCTTCGATGCCGACTGGGAGGGCGACGCGGCCGTCGCGAAGCAGCTCATGTTCCGCGCGAACGAAAGCACCTGCTTCCGCGATGAAGAGGCCAGCCTGGAGAAGGAGTACCGCGTCTTCCGCGCGTTGCAGGAGACGCCCGTCCCCGTGCCCGCGAACTACTGGTACGAGCGCGACCCCTCGTGGGCGGGCGAGGACTTTGTGATTCGCGAGCGGGTGGAGGGCGACACGAACTTCCGCGACCTGCCCGCCGAGAGCCAGCAGGCAATCCTCGATCACTTCGTCGAGCTGCTGGCGATCCAGCACAACCTCGATTGGGAGTCGATGGGGCTGGCCTTCCTGGGGGCGCCTCAGGACGGCCCCGAGTGCGCCCGGATGGTGGTCGAGCGCTGGGAGAAGGCGACTAAACGGGAGCTGCTCGAACCACAGCCCGTGATGACGGCGACGATGGCCTGGCTGAAGCGGAACCTCCCCACGGAGGTGGACCGCATCGTGCTGGGGCAGGGGCAGGTGGGCCCGGGCCAGATTCTCTTCCGCGACGACCGCGTGGTGGCCTCGCTCGACTGGGAATCGGCCTTCATCGGCGACCCGATGTCGGACCTGGCGTACCTCGATTTCATGGTGCGCCCGATCGTTGGTGACGAAGCCGTCGAGGGCCTGATTGCGCGCTACGGCGAACTGAGCGGGCTTCCCATTCGCCGAGACAACATGCGCTTCTACACCGTTTTCCAGTCGTACTGGGCGGTCTCCGCCTGCCTGGCCGCGGTGAACCGCTTCTCCACCGGGGAGATGCGGAAGACACAGACGCTCACGCTGGGGATGGCGGCGCCGCGGTCGTTCCTGCGGCGCATGGAGCGCATCGTTCGGGAGGACGCCGCCTAGCCATGAGACCAACGCCAGCCGAGATCGTCGAAGGGCTGCAGTACAACCTGCGGGCCGACCTGCTACCCGAGCTGCAATCGCCGTGGGCGAAGCGGATCGCGGGCAACATGCTCTGGGGGCTGGAGCACCTGAAGCAGCGCCTGCTCGAGGAGCACGCACTCGCCGTCGAGGAGAACGCCGACCTGCGCGATGTCCTCGCAAGCGCGGCGACGGCCAGGAGCGGGGACGCGACCCTGGCGGGCTCCCTTGATGGCATCGACCTTGCGCTGGACGAAGCGAGGGAGTGGCCCGCTCCGGAGGAATTGGTCGCCGAGAACGCGCGCCTGCGAACCGTGGTCGACACGATCGTGGAGGCCTATCCGGCCGATCGCGAGGGCGCGGCAGACGACCTCTGGCGGGAAATCCTGGGTTACATTGCCCGCCAGACGGATCGCGACGGCAAGCTGATCGAGATCAACCCGTAGAACAACCGACCACAAGGAGACAGGCATGAGCTACCCGGAGTACCAGAACATCATCGTGGAGCCGCTGGCCGAGGCCGAGGGCGTCGTGCGGGTCACGCTGAACCGGCCGCAGGCATTGAACGCGCTCTCGGCCGACCTGCTGGACGAGTTCTTCGACTTCCTCGATCACTTCGAGGACGACCGGAACGCGTACGTGCTGCTGTTGCGTGGCGCGGGACGCTCATTCTGCGCGGGCTACGACCTTGCCTCCAGCCGCACGGTCGAGCCGGGCTCGCCGGGCGACATCCTGCGGGAGCAGAGCGTGGGGCGCTCGCGCCGCACGCTGATCGATTCGGTCGACCGCTATCTGCGCCTGTTCAACACGCGCAAGCCGACGATCGCGCAGGTGCACGGACACTGCATCTCCGGGGGTACCGAGTTGATCTCGATGTTCGACTTCGTGGTCTGCACGGAGACGGCAAAGTTCGGGCACATCGCGGGGCGGCACATGGGCACGCTGCGAACGCTGTCGCTGTGGCCGTGGACGGTGGGCTACCGGCGCGCGAAAGAGCTGTTCATGACAGGCGAGCTGATCGACGGGAAGACCGCCGATGCGTGGGGGTTGGTGAACAAGGCCGTACCCGAGGAGGAGCTGGAGGAGGCCACGCTGCACCTCGCGCGCAAGATCATGCGCATCCCGCTCGAGGTGAACATCCTGCACAAGCACTCGGTCAACCGCTGGATGGAGATCCAGGGCCTGCAGCCCGCGATTCATTCGGCTGCGGAGTTCGATGTGTACACGGCCTTCATCGACGGGCGCCCGGGCTTCCGCGAGCGGGTCGAGGCAGATGGCCTGCGGGAGGCGCTGAAATGGCGCGACCGCGAGTGGCGCGGCACGGAGCTCTGGGACCACGGGACGGAGCCCGAGTCCTAGCCTCCCCGTAGGATCACGGGGATGGATGTGCTGCCCCAGGCAGAGGAGAAGGCGGCGGTCGTGCGGACGATGTTCGACCGCATCGCTCCCTCGTACGACCGCATGAACCGCATCATCACGCTGGGGTTCGACCAGCGCTGGCGGCGCTCGCTCATGGACGCGCTGGGCGTGGGCGCCGACGACACAGTTCTCGACCTGGCCTGCGGCACGGGCGACTTCGCCCTCATCGCGCGGGAGCGGGGGGCGCAGGTGGTGGGGCTCGACTTCGCCGGCGCGATGCTGGCCGCCGCGCGCCGACGCTGCCCCGACGCGATCGGACTCGTGCGCGGCGACGCCCTTCGCCTGCCGCTCGCAACCAGCAGTGTCTCCGTGGCGGTCTCGGGGTTCGCGCTGCGCAACTTCGTCGCGATCCCGCCCGTGCTGGCGGAACTGGCGCGCGTGCTGCGTCCCGGCGGACGCCTCGGGCTGCTGGAGGTGGACCAACCGAGGTCGGGAGTGCTGCGGCTGGGGCACGGGCTCTACTTCCAGCGCGTGGTGCCGGCGCTGGGCGCGCTGCTGAGCGATGGGCGTGCGTATCGATACCTGCCCGCCTCGGCGGCGTACCTGCCCGACGGGGAGGGGCTGCGGGGGATGCTGGAGGAGGCGGGGTTCACGAGCATCGAGAAGCGCAGCCACCTCGGTGGGGCAGCGCAGTCAATCACGGCAGTGCGGGCGTGAATGCCGAGCGGGCGCTGCCCGCCCCCGGAAGCCTTGGCGCGTGGCGGGCGGCAGCGAGGCCACCGACGCTGACTGCGGCCGTCGCGCCAGTGCTTGTGGGGACGGGCGCGGCGATCGGGGACGGCGTGTTCGCGGCGGGGCCGTTCGTGGCGGCGCTCTTCGGGGCGATCTGCCTGCAAGTCGGGGCCAACTTCGCGAACGACGTCTTCGATTTCGAGCGGGGAGCCGACACCGGCGACCGGCTCGGCCCGCCGCGCGCCACGCAGATGGGACTGCTCACGCCCACACGGATGAAGCTGGGGATGTGGGCGGCGTTCCTGCTGGCCTTTCTGGCGGGCATCTACCTGGTTGTGCTGGCGGGCTGGATCGTGGTCGTGATCGGGCTGGCGAGCATCGTGGCGGGACTCATCTACACGGGGGGGCCGTGGCCGGTCGGGTACCACGCGCTCGGCGACGCCTTTACGTTCGTGTTCTTCGGGATGGTGGCGGTCGTGGGGACGTACTTCGTGCAGGCGGAGGCGGCGCCGGGGCTGGTCTGGCTGGCGGCGGTCCCGGTGGGGTGCACGGTGACCGCGATCCTCGTGGCCAACAACCTGCGCGACCTCGCCACGGACCGGGCCGCGGGCAAGACGACGCTGGCGGTGGTGCTGGGGGAGCGGGGGACGCGCGCCTGGTACGTCCTGCTGCTGGTCGCCGCCTACGGCGTCGCGATCGCGCTCTGGCCCGCGACGCGCGTCGAGCCGTGGGCGCTGCTGGTGCTCGCGACCCTGCCGCTCGCGGTGCCGCTGCTGCGGTCGGTCGCGGGAGGGACGGCGGGGCGTGCGCTGAACGCCACGCTCGTTCAGACGGCGCGCTTCCACCTCATCTTCGGCGTGCTGCTGGCGCTGGCGCTGACGGACTGGCTGCCCGCCTAGCGCCCCATGACCTCGGGCGCGTAGGTGGTGGCGATGTGGCCGTCGGCTTCGAGCCGCGCGTACTCCTCGTCGCTGACGCCGAGCAGTTCGCGGTAGACGTAGTCGTTGTGCTCGCCGAGGAGGGCGGGTGGGGTGCGCAGGGTCACGTCGGAGCGCGAGAAGGTGAACGACGGGGCGGGGAACTCCGTGGAGGGGTAGTCCTCGGTGGCATCGAGGCGCTTGAAAGCAGGGGACTGTTGGGCGTGGGGGTCTTCCGCCACGTCCTTCGCGCTGAGCACGGGTCCGGCGGTCACGCCTGCCTCCTGGAGTTCGCGGAAGAGTTCGTCGCGGTCGCGGGCGGCGATCCAGGCGGCCAGCTCGCCTTCGATCATGTCCTCGGCGGTGCGGCGACCTCCCGCCGTGGCGAGTTCCGGGGCCGTCGCCCAGGCGGGCCGCCCGAGGAAGTCGACAAGCGCCTGCCACTCGGCGTCGCTGCGGCAACTGAGGGCGAGCCACTGCTCCTCGCCTCGGGCGGCGAAGACGCCGTTGGGGGCGAAGCCCTCGGTGCTGCGGTTGCCGATGGAGCCGGCCGCGCGCCCGTTCCAGGCGGCGTCGAGGGCGGCCTGCGGGAACATCGAGGCGGAGCATTCGGCCTGGGCCAGCTCGATCGTCTGCCCCTGGCCCGTTCGGCGGCGGTGGCGGAGGGCGGCGAGCATGGCGAAGGCGCCGTGCATCCCCACGAAGAAGTCACCGGCGAAGGTCTGGACGTTCGTCTCGGGGGCGGAGTCGCGGTAGCCGCGCTGGATCGTCGAGCCCGCCACTCCATCGATGTGGGCGCCGTAGCCTCGGCCCTCGACGTAGGCGCCGGTGCGCCCGTAGGCGGGCAGGTGCAGGAGGACGATGTCGGGACGGACGGCGCGGATGGTGTCGTCGTTGAGGCCGAGCTTCTCCAGCGTGCCACGGGCGAGGTTCTCGGCGAGCACGTCGCTCATGGCGATGAGGCTCTTGACGATGGCGAGCCCCTCGGGGCGGCGGCTATCGACGGTGAACGAGCGCTTGTTGCGGATGACGTGGAGGAAGGCGGGGCTGTTGTTCCAGGGGCGGGGGCCGGGGTCGCCATTGGGATGGCCCGCCATCCAGGCGGGGAGCCGCTCGGCGACGGCGGCAGGCAGCACCGGGGCAGCGGCGCGGGTGGCGGGGTTCCAGACGTATGGGTTCTCGACCTTGATGCAGTCGGCGCCGAGGTCGGCGAGGTAGAGCGTGGCGGTCTGGCCCGCCCAGACGCAGGCGAAGTCGCAGATGCGGACACCTTCGAGCGGCAGATAGGCGCTCATGCCACCGCCTCCGCCTGCCGGAGTGCGTCGCTGGCGGCTGCGTCGTAGCCGAGCTCTTCAAGGATGGCGGTCGTGTGCTGCCCCAGCGTGGGGGCGGCGCGGCGGATGGCCCAGGGGGTCTCGCTGAGCGTGTATGGCCGCCCAAGCATGGCGAACGAGCCGAGCGTTTCGTGCTCGACCTTCGTCCAGAGGCCGCGCTCACGGAACACCGGGTCCTCGTACAGGTCCGTGGCGGTGAAGAGGGGGGCGACCATCGCGTGCGCCTCGCGCGCAGCCTCCCAGACTTCAGCTCGCGTGCGTTCGAGCAGCCACGGGTAGAGCGCGATGTCGATTTCGGCGCGTGCCTCAGGGGAGGCCAGCCAGGCGGGGTCGTTCCACTTCGGCTCCAGGAACTCGGGATGGTCGATCATCTGCGCGAACCGGCGCCAGTACGGCCCCATGGAGGCCGTCATCTCGACGTAGCCGTCGGCGCAGGGGAAGACGCCGGCGACCCCGCCCGCGGTCGAGGGGCCCGCCCCCGCCGGCCGACCATTGATCCGCCCGGAGAAGCGGTAGGCCATGATCGCCGAGCTGCGCCGGTCGACGCTGTTGAGCTGGACATCCAGGAGGGAGACGTCGACGCGCTGGGTGATGCCGTGGACCTCGGTCGCCTCGACAGCGCCGAGGGCGCCGATGGCGGCCATGGCGCCGCATTGGATGAGGGAGACAGTACCGCCCATCTTGAGCGGCTCACGCTCGACGGAACCGTGCGAGAACATCTCGCCACCCATGGCGTAGAGCACTGTCTCGGAGAGGGCGTAGTCGCGGTAGGGGCCGTCCCAGCCGAAGTTCGTGAGCGAGAGGACGTTCACGTCGGCGACCCCGCGGAGGGCGTCGGGCGTCAGGTTCAAGCGCTCGGCGACGGCGGGCGGGTAGCTGGTGACGGCGATGTCGGCGCGCGGGAGCAGGCGTTCGAGCACTTCGCGCCCGCCGGGAATCTTCAGGTCGAGGACGATCGACTCCTTGTTCGTGTTGAGAAACTGATACGTCCCGCTGCGTTCGGGGCCGGGCTCGTCGTTGAGCCAGGGGCCGAAGGCGCGGACGGGATCGCCGCCCGGTCGCTCGACCTTGATGACGCGGGCGCCGAGGTCGGCGAGCAGCTTCGTCGTGTACGGGCCCGCGATGTGCGCCGTCAGGTCGAGCACCGTGACTCCGTCGAGGGCAGCGGGCGCGGCGGCATCGGCTGTCACGATCGCTCCGTCCTCATCGGCTAGAGGATCCGGTAGTCGTGCGGGCGCCAGTCCGCCTCGTAGTAGGGCGTGACGGTGCTGCCGGGCGCGATGACAGCGTCGATGCGTTCGCGGTCCTCTTCGGTAATGACGACATCGCCCGCGCCGAGGTTGTCTTCGAGTTGCTCGAGCGTACGCGGCCCGATGATGGGGCTGGTGATGCCTGGCTGCTGCTCGCACCAGGCGAGGGCAAGCTGCGAGAGCGTGCAGCCCTTATCGGCGGCGATCGGTTCGAGCCCCTCGATCACGTCGTACACGCCCTCGGTGAGGCGGCTTCGCTGCCGCGCGTTCATGGCGTAGCGGCCGTCCTCGGGCAGGGGCTCGCCGCGGCGGTAGCGGCCTGCGAGCAGCCCACCACCGAGCGGTCCCCAGGGAATGACGCCAATCCCGAAGGTCTGCGTCATGGGCAGGAGCTCGCGCTCGGCGCGGCGGTCGAGCAGGTTGTAGGGCGGCTGCTCGCAGACGACGCGGTTGAGGCCAAACTCCTTCGCCGCCCAGAGGGATTCGACGATCTCCCAGGAGGCAAAGGTGCTCGTGCCGATGTAGCGCACCTTGCCGGCTCGCACGAGGTCGTCGAGGGCGCGCAGCGTCTCGTCGATGGGGATGTCGGGTTGGGGGCGGTGGAGCTGGTAGAGGTCGATGTAGTCGGTCTGGAGGCGGCGGAGGCTGGCTTCGCACTGCTCGATGATGTGGCGGCGGCTGTTGCCGCGGGCGTTGGGGTCTTCCGCATCCATGGCGCCGTGCACCTTGGTCGCGAGGACGACCTGGTGGCGACGACCGTTCCGCTTGAGCGCCTCGCCGGTGATCTCCTCGCTCTGGCCGAGGGCGTAGACGTTGGCGGTGTCGAGGAAGTTGATGCCGGCGTCGAGGGCGCGGTCGATAATCGCGTACGACTCTTCGGGCTCGGTGCGCCGGCCGAACATCATGCAGCCGAGGCAGAGGCTCGAGACCTTCACACCCGTGCGGCCAAGGTTCCTTAGCTCCATCCGCGCCATTCTACGTGCGGCTCAGGCCGGCGGGCGCACGGGGTATCGACGGTTGCGAAGGTTCGGCGTAGACACTGGGGAAGAACGGACGCCGAGGAGGACGCACATGGCAACACCGGACGAGCTGCGAGCGACGCTGGCCGAGGCCCGCGCGGCCTTTCGCGAGGCCATTGAGGACGCGGAGATGGGGTGGCGGCGGGGACCCGGGGACGATGGATGGACCGCCCAGGAGGTGGCCGAGCACGTCATCGAGATCGAAGCGCGCATCACCACGATGGTGTGCGAGGCCTGCGGCTACGCCGGAGTCGAGTCCGGCAAGCCCGACTGCGCTTCCTCCATCGAAGCGGTCGACGAGTTTGATGCGGTCGTGAATCGCTGCGACGCCAAGCTGCAGTACGTGACGCCGGAGGACCTGGAGAAGCCGCACGCGAACTTCGGGAACGTGGCGGCCATCTTCGAGCTGAACGTCGAGCACCTCGTTGAGCACAACGCGCAGATTCGCGAGGCTTCCGCGAGTTAGCGCCGCCCTCAGGCGTCGGCGTAAAGCCTGAACCCGAAGTCGTTGTAGCGCCGCTCGGGCGCGAGGCTTGCGCGCGCGGTCAGCCTCGTGAACTTCACCGAGTGGCGCCAGCTTCCACCCCGACTGACCTTGCGCGCGCGCTCCACGGGCTCACGCTCGCCCGCGCCGGGCTCGGCGTAGGCGGTGGCGTGGTACCAGTCGAGGCACCACTCATGCACGTTCTCGGCCATGCAGCGGAGGCCGTAGCCGTTGGCGCACTCGGAGCCCGGAGGATGGGGGCGGTCGCGGGCGGCGATGCGGTCGGCGTCGGGGTGGTCCCGCCAGCGCTCACCCGCCCATGGCCAGTCGGCGCCCTCCAGACCCCCGAGTGAGGCGTACTCACGTTCGGCTTCGATGGGCAGGCGGTAGGGGACGCCCGTCTGCTCGGCGAGCCACTCGCAGTAGGCGAGGGCATCGAACCAGTTCACGCCGACCACGGGCTGCTCGAGGACGTTGAAAAGCTCTTCCTCCCAGAAGCGTGGCGGCTCGTGCCCGGTCGCGAGGAAGGGCGCGTACTGGGCGTTCGTGACGGGGGCCACGGCGACACGGAAGGAGGATATCTCGACGCTGTGGACGGGCTGCTCGTCGGGACGGCCGCTGGCACTGCCCATCAGCAGCAGGCCGCCTTCGAGGGTGACCATCTCGGGGTGGGGAAGGGTGTCCACGAGGCGATCTTACGGCGACCCGGCAGCGCCGTCGCTCCGGGCCTATCCCGTGAGAAGAGCGCTCGCTAGACTCGACCGCCGTGACTGAGTCGATCGTGTGGCTGAACGATCCCGGAGCGCCGGAGCGGCGCATCGGGGGCAAGGGCGGGAGCCTCGCCCGACTGTCGGGCATGGGGTTCCCGGTTCCTCCCGGCTTCGTCGTGGCGGCGGACGCGTACGAGGCGTTCGCGCAGGCGCACGACCTGGCGTCGCTGACTGCTCCACTGGCCGACCTGGAGGCGCGCACGCCAATGGCGGCAATCCGCGCGATGTTGACGCCTGTGAGCGAACGGCTTGCGGGGGCCAGTCTCGGCGAGGGCACGCGGAGCGCCATCGCGGGGGCGATCGGGGAGCTGGAGACGCGGACAGGACCAGATGCGACGTTCGCGGTTCGCTCCAGCAGCCTGAACGAGGACAGCGCGGGGAGCTCCTTCGCGGGGCTCTACGAGAGCTACCTCAACCTGCGGGGCGAAGACGCCATCCTGGGGGCCGTGCTCGACTGCTACCGCTGCCTCTGGCAGGACCGCGCCGTTCACTACCGCACCTTCCGCGGCGTCGATCACGCAGGCGAGGCGATGGCCGTGGTGGTGATGCAAGTGGTGCGCGCGCGTTCGAGCGGCGTCGCCTTCACCAAGAACCCGATGACGGGGGCGACAGACGAAGTGCTAATCAACGCCTCGTGGGGCCTGGGCGAGGCCGTCGTCTCTGGTTATGTCACCCCCGATTCTTTCATCGTTGGGCCCAACGGCGAGATGCGGGAACGAGCCATCAGCGAGAAGCACGAGCAGGTGCGGCTGGCGGAAGGTGGCACGGAACGGGCGCCCGTCGCGCCGGAGCTAGTCGCGGAGCCATCGCTGGGCGACCAGCAGGTGCAGGAAGTCGTCGAGACCGCACAGGCGGTGGCGCGCGAGTACGGCCAGCCGATCGATATCGAGTTCGCCTACGACGACACGGGGACGATGTTCCTGCTGCAGGCCCGACCGATCACGACCTGACCAGCGCCTCAATCTCGGCTCGAAGTTCAGTGAGGCCGGCAGGATCGACCTCGGCCTCGGGCGCACCGCCGAGGCGCGCGAACCACCGCTGCGTCAGCTCTCGTACCGACGGTTCGACGGCGAGCTCGGTACGGCGGTGGCCAAGAGGCGAGCCGGGACCGCCAGCGTCCTCGGCTGCGACCTCACCGGTGAGCACGGCGATGGCGTCGAGCAGGTGCGCCGCAATGACGGTCTCCGCCCTCCTCGAATGGGCGATGCTCGACGCTGTGGTGAGGATGTCGAGGAAGCGGACGGCGTCCTCGCCGCCGGCAGCGGGAGGCGGCACCGTCCCTACGTGTCGCCCTGGAGGGTGGCGAGCTGGGTGGCGTGGTCGAGGGAGTGGACGCGCAGCGTCAGCAGCCACTCGCGCCAGTTCAGGTCGCCGAGGAAGGGGTGCAGCCAGACGACTTCGGCGTCGGGGTCGGCGCGACCCTCGCGCACGGCGCCCACCACGCCGGCGATGATCTCGGCATGTGCGGCCAGAACCTCCTCGCGCGTCTCCGGGACGGGCGGGATCTCGTCGGGTACGACGCCCTCCGACACCACGCCGCGGACGCGCGTGGCGGTACCCGTGTTCACCTCGGCGACGTGCCGGATACACTCGAGCGGGCTCCACTCCTGACCCTCCTGGCGCACCTCCAGCAAGTCCGCGGGAACGGCACGGGCGGCTTCTTCGAGCTGGACGACAGCCGCCTCGACGCGCTGCGCCATCTGCTCGGGGGTCCACTCGGCCGCCTTCCTGCGAACGTAGCTGAGGATGACCTCGGTTGCGCCTTCGGGAATGGTCACGAGCGTCCTCCTGGGCGATGTCGCGGGCCTGGTCGCTCGCGCGATCCTAGCGCATCGCCCGCTGCGAGCGTCCCGACTCGCCTGCTTCAGCGTTCCCCGTAGAATCCGCCCAATGGTCAGCATCACTCGTCCGGACGAGCGCGACACGGGCACCGCGCAGACGCCGGGCATGCGCCGCGAGGCCGGCATCTCCGGCGCCCTGAGCAGCTCTGAGGGGCTGTGGATGGGCGTGGGCCGCAACGAACCCGGCGGCGCCTCCGGCGTTCATCACCACGGCGAGAGCGAGTCCGGCATCTTCGTACTCGAGGGCCTCCTCCGCTTCCGCTGGGGCGACGCGCTCGAGCACGTGGCCGACGCGGGCCCCGGCGACTTCATCTTCGTTCCCCCGTATGAGATCCACGCCGAGGAGAACCTGGACCCCGGAAACGAGGCGGTCTTCCTCCTGGCGCGGACCACGATGGAAGGGATCGTCGTTAACGTGCCCGACCCGAGGGAGACATAGCTATGGCCCTGCTCGCAATGAAGGTCACGCTCACGGATGGGAGCGAGGTGGTGGTGGAAGCGGATGCGCGCATCGACACCGTCGATGAGAACGGCGACCGGATCATCCGCCTGATGAAGGACGGCGCGCTCGTCCGGGTGTTCAAGCAGAGCGAAGTCCAGGAGCCCATTCAGGGCCTCACCCACGATCTTTAGGCTGGTTTTCTGAAACCGGCCCTGGCAGTGCCGAGGACCCGGTCAGCGCCGCAAGGGGTGGACGGTTCGCCTGCCCCTGGCTGTCAGGCATTGTCGGGGCGGTAGCCGCCGAAGAGCGCGCTGCCAAGACGCTTCCAGAAACAGTCAACGTGCTCGAACCCCGCATCGCGAAGCCAGACGAGGTGGCGATCGAGCGGCTCCAGGTGTGAGTGGTGGCGTGGCACGGTCGCGGGCGGCGAGGCTTCCTCGCCAGCCGCCTGCTCCTCCTCCGCGACCGCCCGGTAGCGGGTGTCGAGCGCCTCATCGGGAGCGCTCACGAGGTCGAGGTTGAGGAAGGCGCCGCCCGGGGCAAGGCGCCGGCACACCTCCCCATAGAGGCGCTGGAGCGAAGCCTCAGCCAGGTGGTGGATAGCGGCCGACGAGATGACGGCGTCAAACGGGCCGTCGAGGTCGTCGGGGAGGGCGCCTTCGCCGAAGTCCCAGGCGACGTAGCGATAGCGCCCGTCGAACTCCGCCAGCCGCTCGCCGCCGACGCGCATCATCTCCTCGGAGCCGTCGACGAGGACGGCGGTCGCGTTCGGGAAGGCGCGCAGGAACACCTGCGCCTCTGCCCCGTAGCCGGCGCCGAGGTCGAGGATGCGGAGTGCATCGTCGCTGCCGCGCCCGAGCAGTTTGGTCATCAGCTCGAATTGCGCGGCGCGGTCCTGTGCGCGGGCGTCCATGCGGGCGACGAAGTCGCGGACGCGGGCAGGCTCGCGCCAATGCTGGCCGGTATCGCCGTGTCCATGTTGGTGCTGATGCGCGGCAGGCTCAGTCAACGGGTCGCCGCCTAGGCTCCGCGGAGCCGCGGGTCGAGCACGTCGCGGAGCGCATCGCCGAAGATGTTGAAGGCCAACACCGTGAGGGTGATCGCGCCGCCGCCGACGAGGCTCATCATCGGGTTCGTGTCGAAGAACTGCCGGCCCGTGTTGACCATCTGGCCCCAGCTCGGTCCGGGCGCCCCCAGGTTGAGGAAGGCGAGGCCCGCTTCGGCCAGAATCGACGAGCCGATGGTGATGGAGAAGATGACGATGATGGGCGCCATCACATTAGGGAGGATGTGCCTGAAGATGATGCGCGGCGGTTGCGCACCGACGACTCTGGCCGCATCGATGAAGACGCTCGCCCGGATCGCCAGCGTCGCCGATCTGACAACGCGGGAGACCCCAAACGCGCCTAAGAAGGAGAGCGCAATGATCACCCGGAGGACTGTCGTCTCGCCGGTCTGCACGAGCAGAAGCAGGAACAGGAGCCCCGGAATCGCAATCATGGAGTCGACGATCCGCTGAAGGATGAGGTCGATAATTCCCCCAAAGTACCCGGAGACCACGCCGATCAGCGCCCCCAGGACGGTGGAGAGAAACGCAGCGCCGAAGCCGAACTGCATCGAACGCTGGGCGCCGAAGAGCACGCGCGTGAGCAGGTCACGGCCAAGGTCGTCCGTTCCGAGGGGGTGATCCAGGGTTGGATTCTCAAGCCGCTGGAGAATGACCGGGCTGAGCTCGTCCTTGTCGAAGCTCTTGGGGTCGTAGTTGGGGTTCTCCTTCTGGAAGTTCTCGTTCTTGTCGTAGGGCGTGACATAGGGACCAATTACACCCAGTCCCAGGATGATGACGCAGAGCACGAGGGCCACTGCACCGACCTTCTTCGTGCGGAGGAAGCGCCCGAGGGCGCGCACCACGCGGATCGGGCGCGGGGGATCGTCTGGACTCTCGAACTCAGCGAACGCCTCCGGAGCTAGTCCTGCAGCTTCGCTCACGACGAGGCTCCTTCGACCGTTACGCGCGGGTCGATGATGAAGTAGCTGAGGTCGACCAGGAGGTTCACGAAGACCACGCCACCCACGAGCAGAAGCGTCATGAACTGCGCGAGCGGAACATCGCGATCAAGGATGGCGCGGAGGAATTGCCGCCCCATCCCCGGGATGTTGAACATCTGCTCAAGGATGACGTTTCCGGCTATCAGGCTGGCCGTCAGGAAGCCGAGGATGGTGACGATGGGGATGAGGGCATTGCGCAGCACGTGCCGTGAGACGATCACGCTCTCGCGAAGGCCCTTGGCGTGAGCAGTACGGACGTAGTCCTGGCGCAGCACCTCAAGCAGACCCGAGCGGAGAAAACGCATCAGCACCGCGCCCGTCGCAAGGCCGCCTGCGAGCGCAGGGATGATGAAGAGCTGGAAACTCCCCCAGGGCTTCTCCCAGATTCCCGGCGTTGAGACGACGTCAATCGTGAGCACGTCGTACTGAACTGCCCAGCCGGAGAGCAGTGCCGCCGTCCAGAACGATGGCGCCGCAAGGAAGAACACCGCGAACACGCGAAGCCCTCCGTCCAGTCCGCCATCCGGCCGGATGGCGGAGAAGATCCCAACAGGCAGGGCGAGCAAGCCGGCGATGATGATCGCCATCACGCCGAGCTGCAGGGTGTAGGGCAGGGCGTCCGCAGTCATGTCCACGACCGACTCACCCGTCTGGAACGACTTGCCGGGATTTCCGGTCACGATGTCCCGCCAGTACTTGCCGTACTGGACGATGACGGGGTCGTGGAGGCCAAGACGCTCCCGGGCGGCCTGGAGCGCACGATCGACGTTCGCGCTCGCGCCTTCCTCGGCGCCCTGCGCCTCCTGGGTCGCCTTGTCGGACTGGCCGCGGGCTGTTGCGCCGGAGAAGAACTGGTTCGCCACCTGCTGGGCCGCGAAGTCGCCGGGAAGGACGCGCAGCGTCAGGAACACGAAGGTCATCACGATCCAGATGACTACGAGGTTCCCAATGAACCGTCGGGCGATGTAGTTGGTCACGCGTCCCGCTCCACCAGAGAATGGCGCAGAGGCGAGCCCGTGCCGGACTCGCCTCTGCTGGCAAGCATGCGTTCCCTAGCTCGGTCTCGACTTTCCCTCGAAGGAGGGATCGGTCTGGTCGATCCAGAGTTCCTGGCTCAAGTTCGTGCCCTGCTGGATGAAGTACGGCCCTGCTCTGTGGACGTAAGGCCACTGCAGGACCTGGACGAGGCCTCCGCAGACCTGGACGTGGCCGGACCCCGCGTCGCCGGGCATGAACCGCTGCGCCTCAAGGAGGGCCCCCTGGGCTTCTTCCACGTCGAAGGTGTCGAAGGCCCTCGCGATGTAGCCCTCCATCTCGTCGCTGTGGTAGCCGTAGAAGTTGAGGAACCCGCGGGCGCCGCTGGAGTAGACCGAGGCGAAGCGCGTGCGCGGATCGGGGCTGACCCACTGATCCCAGCCTCCGAGGTACCCAACCGGGTTCTGGCCGGACACGTTGTACTCGAGAAGGGTCGCGACCGGGATGGCCTCAATGGACCACTTATCGGTGCCGAGGTTCTCGTTCATCATCGCCGGCCACCACTCCTTGATGGACTGATCGGCGAGATCGACGATGACCGGTGTGAAGAGCTCCTCGTCGAACTCCTCCGCGCCACCCTGCTCCCAGAGGGCTCGGGCATCCTTGATGTCCTGGTCCTTGGGGTTCCGGTAACCCGGCATCTCCAGAAGCTCTTCCTGCGGGAGAGCCCAGGCCGTGAAGGGCCAGTTGACTCCAGGGTTGGGCCGGGCGAGGCCCTGGAAGACGATCTGGGCGCTGAGGACGCGATCCCAGGCGAGGAACATCGCCTGCCGGATGGCCGGAACCGCGAGCGCATCGTTGACCGTCTGGTTGTAGGCCAACTCAAGGTTGTTGTTCGGGTTGCCGTACTGAATCAGGTTGGCGCCGGTGGCTTCGTGCACCGCTTCGATGACATCGTTCTGGCGGGTCGAGAATTCGTCGACCTGCTTCTGCTCGAAGGCGAGGCGCTGGGGATTCACATCCGCCCCGAGGTCCGTGTGGAACCACTCGTCCGCCATGCCGGGGATAGTGCCGTCGAGGCGGAGGAAGTAGTCGTCGTTGCGGACGAAGCGGGCGCGGGTGAGCGGATCGAACTCATCGGCGATCCAGGCGCCCGTCCCGACGATGAAGTCTGGGGAGAAAGTCCCGAAGTTGTCCTCGTCCTCAAGGGCGATGGCAACGTCGGGGTACATGATGACGTTGAACTCCTCGGCAGCCATGTCGCTGAGCCACGTCACTGCCTTCTGGCTCATGTTCACGGTGAAGTTGGTCTCGTCGACATAGTCGACGTTCTCGATGGGGCTGTAGATCTGGCCGCTGCGGTAGAAGTTGGGCGCTTCCTCGCCGTTCTGGAGCTTGCCCGCCCGCTGGCGCTCGATGTTCCAGCGGACGTCGTCCATGGTGAGCGCGCGACCGTTCGCCGGCGCCTTGTTGTGCCACCTCACGTCTTCGCGGATGGTGAAGTTGTAGGTCACCTCATCGGGCTGCTCGGGCAGGCCGCGAGCGATCTCGCCTCCGATGGTGAAGGTCTCCGGGTTGGTGAACTTGAGGAGGTTGTTGTAGGAGTTACCCGCCGTGTAGGCGATGCTGCGGTACAGCTCCCGGTGGAGGTCGAGGGTGGTTCCCGTGGTGGTGCCGATCTGGCTGAAGAAGCTGCCGTCGACGGGGCCCAGCCCTGCCGCCTGCGTGGGCGCTGGAGTGGCTTCCTGCACCGCCTCGCGGGCGGCCTCGGTTGCCGCCGCTTCGGTGGCAGCGGCTGCGGCCTCGGTTGCCGCAGCTTCGGTGGCTGCGGCCTGGGTGGCCGCAGCCTGGGTGGGCGCCGGCGTGGCATCGTCATCATCGTCATCGCCGCAGCCCACGGCTACGAGCGCACCGGCGCCAACGGCGCCGGCCGCCGATGCCTTGAGGACCGCCCTGCGGCTGAAGCGCCTTCGGGTCCAATAGTTTTCGCGCATGTGATCCCCCTCCGCGACAGCCTTGCTGCGCCCGATCGCGGGGAGTCTAGGAGCGTGGGGGATAGCGAGTCAATAGGACGGGAAATGCCACCTGGGCACATCCCAATGCGCCACGCGAAGCGCCCGCAGGGCAATCAGGCCTTCGCAGGCATGACCGGACAGCTCAGCAGTACACGGCTGTTCGCTACGCCCCGCGGAGACGCGGGTCGAGCACGTCGCGAAGGGCATCGCCAAAGATGTTGAATGCCAGCACGGTGAGCGTGATCGCGCCCCCGCCGACAAAGGTCAGAATAGGCTCTGACTGCAAGGACTGGCGACCGATGTTCACCATGTCACCCCAGCTGGGGCCAGGCGGTGCGAGGCCGAGGAAGGCAAGCGTTGACTCGGCGAGGATGGCGCCACCGATCGTGGTGGAGAAGATGATGATGATTGGCGCGAACACGTTGGGCAGTACGTGCCGGAAGATCATTCGCGGAGGCCGCACCCCGAGCACGCGCGCGGCCTCAACGTAGACATCGTTGCGGACGGCGAGCGTGGCGGATCGCACAACACGCGAGACACCGAAAATGTTGAGGAAGGAGAGTGCGATGATCGTGCGAGGTAAGGAGGCCTCGCCAGTCTGCAAGAGGAGCAGGAGAAAAAGCAGGGGTGGGAATGCGATGAAGGCGTCGACCAACCGCTGAACGACCAGGTCAACGACCCCGCCGAAATACCCTGAGACCACACCCAGCATTGCGCCAAAGATCGTCGCGATCGCAGCGGCGCCGAACCCAAGGAGCATTGAGCGGCGCGCTCCGTGGAGTACACGTGTGAGGAGGTCCCGGCTCCGGTCATCCGTCCCAAGCGGGTGGTCCCAGCTCGGGTTCGTAAGGCGCAGCCCGATGAACTGCCGAAAGGCCTCCGGGTCGTCTGAACTCACGTCGTAATTCGGATTCTCCTCAAGGAAGGGCTCGTCCTTGTCGTAGGGCGCGATCCACGGCCCGATGATGCCAAGGATGAGAATGATTCCCGCGATCACGAGTGCGACGCCACCTACTTTCTTCTGCACGAAGAAGCGGCCAAACGCACGCAACGTCCTCACCAAGCGGGGGGCATCGCCAGTTGGGCTGAACCCAGCGAGGGGTTGACCAGATTCTTGTGCGGGAGCGCTGGTCATGACTCAGCCCCTGACACAGTCACGCGCGGATCGATGAGGAAGTAACTCAGGTCCACGAGCAGGGTGACGAGCACGACCGCGCCGACGAGGAGCAGCGTGAACGTCTGCGTCACGGGGATGTCGCGGATGCGGATGGCATCGAGAATCTCGCGCCCCATGCCCGGAATGGCGAACATCGACTCGAGCACAACGTTTCCCGCAACCAACGCCGCAACGAGGAAGCCAAGGATGGTGACCACGGGGATGAGCGCGTTGCGGAGGACATGGCGGAGGATAATGACCTGGCCCGCCAGTCCCTTCGCGCGCGCCGTGCGCACGTAGTCTTGCCGCAGCACTTCAAGCATGCCCGAGCGCAGGAAGCGCATGAGGATGGCCCCCACAGCCAGCCCTCCAGCCAGTGCGGGCACGATGAACAGTTGGAAGCTCGCCCAGGGGTCCTCCCAGAGAAGTGGCTGTGAGGTCACACCGATCGTCAGAATGTCGTACTTGACGGCATAGGCCGAGGCGATCGCCGCCGTCAGAAACGCGGGAGCGGCCAGAAAGAAGATCGCGAACACGCGTAGCCCCGCGTCGAGGAAGCCGTCCGGGCGTATGGCGGAGAGCGTCCCAACGGGGAGCGCCAGAAGCCCCGCAATGATCAGGGACATGATGCCGAGTTGGAGCGTGTAGGGCAGCGCATCACCTGCGACGCTGAAAGCCGGGCGGTTGTGCTGGAACGATGTCTCCGATTGGCCGCTCAGGATGCTCCACCAGAAGTTGCCGTACTGGACATAGATCGGGTCGTTCAACCCGAGTCGGTTCCGCACATGATCCAATTGCGTCTCGCGCTGCTCTTCACTTTGTGAGGCGGTGGCGAAGAACGAGTTTGCGAGTTGCTGCTCCGCATAATCGCCGGGGAGGACTCGCAGCACAAAGAAGACGAAGGTCAGAACGATCCAGATCGTGACCAGCGCCAGCACAAAGCGACGGATGACATACTCGGTCATATACGAGCAGCCTCACTCCAAGGTGCTCCCGCGCCTCTCCCGCTCTGTAGCGGGAGAGGCGCAGTGCACGTAGTTCCCACGCTAGGCGGGGCTCTGCTTCCCCTGGAAGGTCGGATCGTTTTGGTCGATCCACAGTTCCTGGCTGATGGTCGTCCCGTAGGTGATGAAAAACGGCCCTTTGCGATGCAAGTAGGGCCACTTCACCCAGCTCGTAAGGCCGCCAGCCATCTGGATGTGACCGGCCCCTGCATCAGTCAAAGCAAAGCGCTGGGCATCCTTCATGATCTCCTGCGCCTTCTCGTTGTCGAACTCGGTGAACATCGCCTCGATGTAGCTTTCCATCTCTGGCGTGCCGTACTTCCAGAAGTTGATGAAGTGGCCGTACTTCCCGCCATCGTCCGGGTGCGTCGCATAGACCTTGGCGAAACGCAGACGGGGGTCAGGGCTCGTCCATTGGTCCCATCCCCCGAGGTAACCAACCGAGGCCTGTCCTGACTGGTTGTACTCAAGCAGCGAGGTTCCCGGGATCGCTTGGGCGCTCCACTTCTCAGTGTCCAGATTCGTGTTGTACATCGCCGGAACCCACTCAAGCAGCGCCGTGTATGACGGGGTTTCCACAGTTGTGAGGCGGAAGTCAAGGTCGTCGCGACTCTCCGCATCTGCCTGCTCCCATAAGGCGCGCGCATCAGCGATGTCCTGGTCCTTTGGCTGGCGATAGCCCGGCGCCTGCGATAGCTCCTCCTGCGAGAGCGCCCACGCCGTGAACGGCCAGTTGACGGCCGGATTCGGGCGGGCGAGGCCCTGGAAGTGCTGCTCTGCAACGAGTGCCCGGTCGGTAGCGAGGAACATAGCGGTGCGGATGCGCTCGTCGGAGAGCGAGAGGTTCGTCGTGTAGTTGTAGGCGAACTCGAGGTTGTTGTTCGGATCGCCGATGCGGAAGGCCTCCACTTCGGGGTTGCCATCCGCGATCTCTTCCATCACAGCCCTGTCTCGTGAGGAGAGCTCGTCGATCTGCTTCTGCTCGAAGGCGAGCCGTTGCGGGTTGATGTCGCCGCCGAGGTTCACGAAGAACAGCTCGTCCACCATCCCGGGGATCGTCCCGTCCTTGCGAAGGAAGTAGTCGTCGTTCCGTACCCCGTGGGCGCGTTCCTGCAAGACGAACTCGTCGAAGATGAATGGCCCGGTGCCCAGCACGTTGTCGGCGTGGAAGATGCCGAACTCGTCCTCATCCAGCAGCTTTTCGCCAATGTCGGGATAGAGGATGGCGTTGAACTCGTCTGTCATGTCACCGAGCCAGGTGACCTGAGGCTCGGCCACCTTGACCGTGAAATGCGTCTCGTCCACATAGTCGACACTGGCGATTTTTGAGTAGAGGGGAGCGGTGAGGTACGAACCGGTGGCGCTGCCACCCGTAAGGTTCCGCTCAATGTTCCAGCGGATGTCGTCCATCGTGAGTGCGCGCCCGTTCGCGGGCGGCTTGTTGTGGTATTTGACATCGTCGCGAATGGTGAACTGGTAGGTCAACTCATCCGGCTGCTCGGGTAGCCCCCGAGCGATTTCGCCCGAGATGATGAAGTTATCCATGTCCGTGAACTTCAGGAGATTGTTGTAAGCGTTGCCCGCCGTGTAAGCGATGCCACGGTACTGCTCCTGATGGAGGTCCAGCGTCGTGCCGCCGATCCCCGTGTACTGGCTAAAAAAGCTCCCGTCGACAGCGCCCATCGCCGCCGCTTCGGTTGCCGCAGCCGCTGCTTCGGTCGCGGCGGCTGCGGTTGCCGCAGCGGCAGCCTCGGTCGCAGCGGCCTCGGTTGCGGCGGCGGTCGCCGCTGCGGTCGCAGCAGGCGCTGGACCATCGTCGTCGTCGTCGCCGCAGCCCACGGCCACCAGCGCGCCCGCGCCGACGGCGCCTGCCGCCGATGCTTTCAGAACGGACCTGCGGCTAAAACGCCTTCGGGTCCAGTAGTTTTCGCGCATGCACTTTCCTCCACCGCAGTCGCGGCGTGCGATTTTCCGGAGTTTAGGAGTACGCGATCAGCCAGTCAACGGAAAGGCGTGCTGGTTGGGGGCCTCTTGGCGCCATGGATGAGCCGCTTCCGAGCAGTCGCTGCGGCGGCCAACTGGCCACGGAGGCCCATGCGGCCTACGCTGGGAGGTGACCGCAGGAGGAAGAGCCCATGAGCGAACAGCCCACCGAGAAGTCCACGAAGAAGATGTGGAACTACGCCGAGAAGTTCGCCAACAAGTCGGGCACGCACCTCCACCCCGACCGCTCGATCACCGAGGCGGTCGTGCTCGGGCTGGCCGATAACGTCGACAACTACGGACGACCCATCTGCCCCTGCAACTTCTACCCCAGCAAGGACGAGGACGGGAACTTCCCGGAGGGCCTCTACCTGCCCAAGGACGAGGAAGCGAAACGGCGCGACTGGATCTGCGCCTGCGACGAGATGCAGGTGTTCAAGTACTGCCACTGCCTGCTGTTCGTGAACGAGGAGGGGCTGCCGATCACGGAGCACCTGCCCGAGGACCACGAGGGGCGCGAGATCTATGGCCTCGTGGAAGACCCCACGCCCGACAAGGGCCGCGCGCTGGGTCGCGTCCTCAAGGACCGCTAGCCGAGGCTGCTGGCAGCCTCAGGCGGCGCCGGCGCCGGCAGCGGCCACGGCCTTTTCCGCGGCCTCACCGAGGCTCTGGGCGCGAATGACGTCCAGGCCGGAGTCGGCGAGCAGCTGCTCACCCTCGGCCAGATTCGTACCCACCAGGCGCATCACGACCGGCACGTCCAGACCGAGTTCCTTCTCGGCATCGATAACGCCCTGCGCGATGATGTCGACGCGCGCCATGCCACCGAAGATGTTGACGAGGATCGCCTTCACGGAGGGGTCCTCGCTGATGACGCGGATGGCGCTCACCACACGAGCGGGGTCGTTCACGGTGCCGATGTCGAGGAAGTTGGCGGGTTCGCCGCCGGCGAACTTGATGCTGTCCATGGTCGCCATGGCGAGGCCGGCGCCGTTGACGATGCAGCCGATGTTGCCATCGAGCTTGATGAAGTTCGAGACGCCGAGCTCGTCGGCGAGCACCTCGAGGCGGTCCTCCTCGTCCTTGTCGCGCAGTTCGGCCAGATCTTTGTGCCGGTAGAGGGCGTTGTCGTCGACGGTGAATTTGGCGTCGAGCGCGAGCACGCGGCCCTCTTCGGTGACGACGAGGGGGTTGATCTCGGCGAGGCTGGCGTCGCTCTCGACGGCGGCCCGGTAGAGGCTGGCAACGAGCTTGTTGAGGGCCGCGGCCTGCTCGCCGGCGAGCCCCAGACGAGCGGCGAGGGTGCGGCCGATATAGGGCTCGTAGCCGGAAGCCGCATTCACGGGGAGGCGGACGATGGCGTCGGGATCATTGGCGGCGACGACCTCGATCTCCTGGCCGCCTTCGGTGGAGGCCATGATGAGCGGCGCGGCCTGCGCTCCGTCGATGATGATGGCGAGATAGAACTCACTGGCGACGGCCGACTGCTCCTCGACGAGCACGTTCTTCACGAGCTTGCCCTCGGGACCGGTCTGGATGGAGACGAGGTGCTTCCCGAGGATGTTGGCGGCCTCAGCCTCGGCCTCCTGGGCGTTGTTGGCGAGGCGAACACCGCCTACGCGGTCGCCCATAACCTGGCCCTCGTGGCTGCCCGGCTCCGAGGTGAGGCGCTCGTACATGGCGGCGGTCTCGCTCTCGGCGACGAGGCGGCCCTTGCCGCGCCCGCCAGCGTGAATCTGCGCCTTGACGACGACCTTGCCGCCGAGCTCTTCCGCGATTGCGCGAGCCTCAGCGGGGGTGTCGGCGACGCGGCCGCCCGGCACTTCGACGCCGTACTTCGCGAAGAGCGCCTTCGCCTGGTACTCGTGAACCTTCATCGTTCCTCCGGGGCGGCCGCGAGCGCCGTTCAGGGGCGGGCCGTGTCCCCGGGCGCAGCCTACCGGCGGCGCGCCACAGGGGAAACTCCGGGGCGGGCGCCACGACTCAGGCGATGTGATCGGGCTCCTGGGCGGCACTTGCGCCGGCGATGTAGCCGAACGTCATGCCCGGCCCGAGGGTGCCACCGGCGCCGCCGTAGACCATCGCCGTCACGCCGGCCATGGCGTTGCCCACGGCGTAGAGGCCGGGAATGACGCCGCCGGTCGCGCGGAGGACCTGCGCCTTCGCGTTCGTCTTGGGGCCGCCCTTGGTGCCGAGCGCCCCCGACTCGATCTGGGCGGCGTAGTAGGGCGGCGTGTCGATGGGGCCGAGGGTGGTGAAGGGGGGCTCCTGGCTGCGGTCGCCGTTGTAGCTGTCGTAGACGCTGACGCCGCGCTGGAACTCGGCATCCTCGCCCCTGACGGCGCCCTCGTTGAAGCGCGCGACCGTTTCCTCGAGGGCGGCCGCGTCGACGTCGATCTCGGCCGCGAGTTCGGCGAGCGTGTCGGCACGACGGATCCAGGCAGGCGCGTCGGGGCCGACGCGGTGGCGTGCGATGGGCGGCTGGTACTCGCTGTCGACGACGAGCCAGGCGGGGAGGTTGAGAAACTCGAAGGTATTGGGATCGAAGGTGTGGAAGGCGTGGCCGACGGCGTTGTAGTTGGCGGCCTCGTTCATGAAGCGCTTGCCCCTGCGATTCACGATGATCGAGCGGGGCCAGGTGCGCTCCGCGAGGATGAGGCGGGCGAAGTCGCGCCCGCGCATGTTGTCGCCGGGCACGTGGATGCCGGGAATCCACCAGGCCTCACTCATGTTGCCGAGGGCGGCGCCGGCGCCCATCGCCATCAGGAGGCCATCGCCCTCGTTCTCGGGGGTTGAGGTGGGGGCGGTCATGGGACCGCGCAGGAAGGCCTTGACCAGCTCCGAGTTCCACTCAAAACCGCCCGAGCCGATGACGACGGCCTTGCGCGCCTTCACGAAGAAGTCCTCGCCGTTGCGCTCGGCGCGCACGCCCACGACGGCATCGTTGTCGTCGAGGATGAGCTCACGGGCGCGGGTGGCTGTGCGGACGGGAATCTCGCGGTCGAGGCAGCCCTTGATGAGGGAGCCGGCGAGGGCCTGCCCGGTAGAGCGCATGTCGCGGGCGCGGCGGGCGTCCAGCACCTCGGGGGCGATGCCGTCGATGCCGACGGTGTCGGTCTCCAGCATCGTGGCGGGGAAGAAGACGGCATCGGGCTGGTGGTTGATGCGCTCGCCCCACAGCCCCAGCTCGTCGAAGGGGAAGAGGTCGTTGTCGAGCGAGCGGCCGCCCCCGGGCTTTCCGCCGGGGTTCTCGGGGTGGTAGTCGGGGTAGCCCTCGAAGACGTGCAGGGAGACGGGCGTGTTCGCCTCCATGTAGCGCAGCATCTCGGGGCCGGTGTCGACGAGGGTCTCGACGAGCTCGGGCTCCATCATTCCGAGCGAGAGAGAGTCGAGGTAGGCGAGCGCATCCTCGCGGGAGTCCTCGATGCCGGCCTCGGCCATGTGGTGGTTATTGGGGACCCAGAGCACGCCGCCGGAGAGGGCGGTCGTGCCGCCCACCACCTCGGCACGCTCCAGCAGGGCGACCTCCGCCCCGTTGTCGCTGGCGAGGATGGCCGCGGTCGTCCCGCTCGCGCCGGAGCCGAGCACGGCCACATCGACTTCGAGGTCCCACCGTTCAGGAAGCGCCATCAGTTTCTCCTTCGGAAGCGTCCCTAGAGTTCGCGTGCAAGCGACCACGCTTGCCGCGTGGCGAAGGTGATGCGCCGCGGCGCGTAGGCGTCGCCGAGGACATGCACCTCCTCGGCTTGGCCTTTCAGTTCGCGGTAGAGCGCATTCTCGGAGGTTCCACCGCAGGCGAGAACGACCGTGTCGAAGTCCTCCACCGTGGCGGGCTCGTTCGTGTAGATGTTCTTCGTGTGAATCGTGCCCGCCTCGATGCCGGTGAGCCGCTGCATCTGCTCGAACCGCACGCCCTGGGCGAGAAGGCGCGTCATGATCCCGCCGATGGTGTACTTCCCCACCAGCGGCGCCACCTGAAGCGTCTGCGAGAGGACGCGCACCTGCTTTCCCTGCCCTGCGAGGAAGTCCGCGACCGAGAGGGGCGGCATGTGGTCGTCCTGCGCGATAACGACAACGCGCTCGCCCACATCCACGCGGCCGAGGAGCACCTCGCGGATATCGACGACGTTCGGCAGTTCGAGGCCGGGGACATCGGGGCGGCGGGAGACCGCGCCGGTCGCGAGCACGACCGCGTCGGGGCCGAATTCGAGCACGGACTCCGCGCTCGCCGAGCGGCCGAGGCTGACGTTCACGCCGAGGCGCGCGAGCCGCTGCTCCTCGAAGGCGATGAATTGCGCGAACGGCCCGTGCATCGGCGCGTTCGCCGCGATCGCCATCTGCCCGCCGAGCGCGCGCTCACGCTCCCAGAGGGTGACGTTGTGGCCTCGCTCGGCGGCGATGGCCGCGGTTTCGAGGCCAGCCGGGCCACCCCCGACGACGAGGATGCGGCGGGGTTCCTCCGCGGGTGGGTGTGGCTCCTCCAGCTCGTGCGCCGCGGTCGGGTTCACGGCGCAGCCGAAAGGCAAACCATCGACGAGCCCGCGATGGATGCAGTCGTTGATCCCCACGCACGGGCGAACCTCGGCGAGGCGGCCCTCGCGCGCCTTGTTCGGGAGCTGTGGGTCCGCAATCGTCGCGCGGTTCAGCCCCACGACATCGGCGTGACCATCCGCGAGCACCTGCGCCGCGACCGCCGCATCGGTCACGCGCCCCGCGTAGACGACCGGCAGCGCCGTCTCCGCCCGTAGCTGGCCCGACATCGGCGCCCACTCGGCGGGCGCATAGTGGAGCGGCTGAATGTAGCTCGGACCGGCCCAGTTTCCGCCGACATCGAAGCTGAAGTAGTCGACATCGCCGCTCGCGGTGAGCAGGCGCACGATCTCGCGCGCTTCGTCGAGGTCGTAGCCGCCCTCGATCATCTCGTCCATGCAGATCCGCATGCCAAGCGTGAGACCGCTCCCGACGGCGGCGCGGATGGCGCGATTGATGTCGAGGAGCAGGCGCAGGCGGTTCTCGACGGAGCCACCGTAGGCGTCCTCGCGGTGGTTCGTGAGGGGCGAGAGGAACCACTGGACGACATCGTCGTGATTGGCGTGAATCTCCAGGCCATCCAGGCGCGCCTCCAGGGCGCGGGCGGCGGAGTAGCCGTACTCCTCGACAAGCTGCTCGATTTCGTCCGGCTCCATCTCGTGAGGCATGACGTTCGTGGCCCAGCTGCTCTGGCGGCCGGCGGAGGGGCCGTGGGGCATGCCGCCCATCAGGATCATCTGGAGCGTGCCGAACGCGCCCTCGGCGTGGAGTTCATCGGCGTAGCGCCCGTACCGTTCGAGGAAGAGCGGATTGCGGAAGTTGCTGGCCGTCGTCGCACCCACGCCGGTCGGCTCGAAGCCGGGAACGAGCGGGTTGAGCACGAAGCAGTTGCTGCCGCCGACCCAGCCCGCGCCACCGCGCGCACGCCCGACGTAGTAGGCGCGGAAGCGCGCCGCGTCGTGCTCGCTGCCGAGGATGTTGCCCACGCCCGCGCCGTGGGTCGGAACCATGATCCGG
Source organism: Tepidiformaceae bacterium (assembly GCA_965262975.1). GTDB lineage: Bacteria > Chloroflexota > Dehalococcoidia > Tepidiformales > Tepidiformaceae > UBA2991. The sequence continues at coordinate 1,303,401 of OZ253575.1, forward strand.
TTCTTCAACGCCATGGTTCCGACCTGGAGCGGCTCGTAGAGGCGATCAAGGCTCGCTGCCTGCGTCATCGCGCCACTCCCATCGTCGAGATGGCCGCATCCTACGCGGCTGGCGAGAGCACGGGACTACGACGCCGGCGCGCCGCTGAGCGCCACCGGGCACAGGTAGGTCGCGGCAGTATCGGGACCTTCGAGATAGGCGAAGAGGTCGCAGCCCGGGCTGAGTGGCGCTGTGACCGGTGGTTCGTAGAGGCGGAAGCGGGGGGCGTGGTTGACGAGGGCGAACCAGAAGCTGTTGTGGCCCGGGAGCCGCGGCAGCTCCTCGCCGGATTCGCTGATGAGCGCGCCTTCGGTCACGGACCAGCGGGATCCGTTCTCGGTCACGGCGCTACCACCCTCGATGTCGTACAACACAAAGCGCTCGGCGCCCGCGGCGTAGGCACGTCCGCCCGTGCGGTCGGGCGTAGCAAAGACGACGACGCGGTCGTCACCGATCTCGTCCTGCAGGAAGCCCTCTTCGCCCAGGAGCAGGATCGGGTAGCCGACGACCTCGCCGTTGAGGCGGACGGCGTAGACGCTGTCCTTCACGGCAAGGGGGCCGCTCCGGTCGGGGACGGGGAACATGAGCCCCGAGCTGGCGAAGTAGCCGGCGTAGGCAGCGCCTTCGCGGTAGTCGCGGAAGTGGCCGGTCTCGATGTCGAGCACGAGCGTATCGGGGTGTTGGGCGAGCCACTCGTCGTAGGTGGTGTGGACGACGGGGAGGATGTCGAGCTGGATACCGCTCCCGACGAGGTCGCCCCAGACCGGTTCGCCCGTGTACTGCTCCCAGAGCGTGTTCGTGTTGCGGTCGTACATGAGCTTGTTCGAGCGATAGAGGAGGCCGCTGGTGCCGAAGCGGTACACCTCCTCGCCGAAGCGCCCGTCGTAGAGGATGGCGCTCCCGCAGAGGGTGCAGTAGGCGAGCGAGACGGGGACGCCGCCGACGGTGTCGTTCACCATCTCGTGCCAGTCGATGATGCGGCGGGGGTAGGCGCGCGCATCACCGTTGATCTCGACGCCGATGACCAGATCCTTCGGGCCAATCCAGTCAGCCGCCTCTGCTGGCGTGAGGAAGCCGGGCGACTCCAGCGGCGGAATGCCGTCGACGGTGACGCCTCCCCAGAAGATCTCCTGGGCCGAGAGCGTGCGGGGTTTGGCCGGATCGAGGAAGGCGCCCATCTCCTCCTGGATACCTTCGATGAGGCGGTGCTTGAACTCGACGTAGAGGGGGGTGTCGTCCTCGGGCGTGCGGGCGCCCAGCTCCTCGGTCAGGGGGAACACGGGATAGGGGTGGTCGGGGCGCTTGTCCCCGAGTTTGCGGTAGACGAATCCGCTGTAGGGGACGGGCACGGCGGCGAGGTCGATCAGATACGGAAGCCAGGTGTCGTCGAGCGCCATCGCCCCGAGGAGGTCAAGAACCGACTGCGAGGTTTGACCGACAAGCGGAAAGCCGTTCCAGAACTCGAACTCGTTCCAGTAGATGAGGCCGAGGATGTGCTCATCGGTGATCTCCTCCGGCGTGATAGTGGGCGCCGGTGGGGGAGACTCAGTGGGGGCGGGGGTCGTCGGGGAGGGAGCTGCGGTGGGCTCGGAGGAGGGGGAGGCGGTCTCCGGGGAGGGCGTGGCCGTGACTGGCTCCGAGGTTGAGGTCGTGGGGGAGGGCGAGGCCGTGGCGGCGGGCGCCTTGTCCTCGGGGGAGCCGCCGCAGGCGGCGAAAGCAACCGCGAGGCACGCGAGCGCGACGGCGAGGCGCAGGGGCATGCCGAACAGTGTAGAAGGCGCGGCCCAATCGCTCGCTTACGGGGACCTAACCAAAACCGCGCGCCTGCCGTAAGCACGCCGACTGGTACCAAGGGAAGGCGGCCTCTAGCCTTCCCCAACTGCCCGTCTCGGAGCGAAGCCTGATGCCTTTGTTCACAGGGCCAGCCTGGAGATAGAGATGCGTTCTACTGCCCCTTCCCCCCTCGCCGGCAGACTCGGCATGCGCACGCTGGCGATAGCGTGCGCCACAATCGCGGTGATCACCGGTGTGCTGGCCCTCGGGGGCGCTCCCCCCGCCTGGGCACAGGACGAGTCAGCGTGCGAAGTAACCGATCTCGGCACGCTCAGCGCCAAATCGGACACCCTGCAGGCCGAGGGGCGCTGGACGACGGAGGACTGCGACTCACGCTTCCGCATCGACAGCGACGCCCATACCTACCGCTTCCAGCACGCTGAGGGCGCCCGGATCAGAATCGATCTGATTTCGGCCGACGGTGATTCCTACCTCTACCTGCTGGCCGAGGACGGCAGCCGCATCGCAGACAACGACGACGGCGGCCCCGGCCTGAACGCGCGCATCGAGCGCGAACTGGCGGCCGGGGTCTACCTCGTGGAGGTGACGACGGTCGGCGGGCGCGGACGCGGCCCAGCGGACTTCACGCTTTCCATTGGCCACGTCGCCGGTTGCGAGCCGGTCCATCTGGGTGCTCTCGAGCCGGGCATCGACCTGACCGCATCCGGCTCCTGGACGCTCGACACGTGCGGCTCGCGCGTGGTTGCGGAGCACCCCGCGCACGCCTACTCCTTCCTCCTGCCGCAGGACGGTCGTGTGCTCATCGACTTGATGTCGGCAGACGGCGACCCCGTCCTCTCCCTGGCTGCGGCCGACGGGACCTTTATCGGCGCCAACGACGACGGTGGCGGCCACCGCAACTCACGCATCGAGCAGTACATACCGGCGGGTATCTACCTGATCGAGGCGACCACGTATCTGCAGCGTGACCTCCAGCCTCTGACAGCCGACTTCGACCTCGTGATCCACCTGGTGGACGAGGAGGCGAGGCAGCAACGCTTCCAGCTCAAGATCGAGGCGACCCACGCCCCCGACCAGGTGATCGCGGGCGAGCCCTTCGCCGTTCACTACCGCGCCGGCAATCCGGGCGGCGGCGACGTAGCTGACGTTGGCGGCCGCGTCCTGGTGTACGTGGTGGCGCCCCGCGTGTTCGAGCGGACGACCTCAATCGGCGCAACACCGGAACGGTGGCAGGCCGGCGTCGCCTACCACTCCGGCGCCCAGACGGCGAGCGCGACGAGTATCGCGATCGGCGAGTTGACGCCGTTTTCGGTCACACTCGGCGAACCCGGCCCTTCGTGGGTGTTCGTCGCGATCATCGCTTTCGACGAAGCCGACGAGGAGATCGCATTCCACGGCATCTGGCGGAACTTGACAGTTCTGAGCGGCCCGACGTTCGGCCCCGTCACGGTCAGCGTGGACGGAGCGAGCTACGAAGTCTCGGCGACGGCGGCTGAGGATGCCCTGGTGACGACGACGGTGACGTCCGCTGCCGACTCCGAGGCGGAAGTTGAGGCCGACGTCCGGGCGAAGGCAACCTACGCAGCGGGCGTACGCGCGTTCGTGCTGGACGGCGTCTTCGAGCGGGCTGCACTCGCCGCCCTGCCGACAGGGGCCGAGCCGTACGCGATCAGCATCGCGAACGCATCCTCGAGCACCCTGCTGAGGTTGTTCGCCGAGGAGTACACGGACCTGATCGCCAAGTCCGGTCTGGGTGACGCGCTGGCCCGCAACGAAGCGATCAACCCGATCGACGTTGAGGACTTCGCCCTGACGGTGGGGGAGAAGGCGTCGCGGCAGTACGCAGCGCTGGCTGCCTCCTGGAGTGCGCTCCAGGAGCGGGTCGCGGGCGGCGAGGCCCTCTCATTCGAGGAAGCGTTCGCGCTCCAGTCCGAGCTCGCCTACGCGGAGCGCATCCTCGCTCCGGTGGTGACAGGGGCCGGCGCCGTCAGGGTCGCCCGCTCCGTCGACGAGGGCTGGCAACACGCCGCTCCTCAGGGGATCGTCGCGAGTCTGGCGAGACAGGTCTCCTGCGACGGCCAGGCCGTGCTCCGCACCGCACTTGAGGCCACGGGCGTCGAGGACGTTGACGGCATGCTCACGCTCGACACCGAACTGCGAACCGCTCTCCCCGTGTTCGGGTTCGCGAGCGACGCAGCTCTCTGCGGGGCTGGACGCGTCGACGCGGAGAACTCCCGCTTCCTCCGGCGGCTCGCCATCGCGAGCGAGGAGCTTGCCCAGCTGAATGCGCCTGAGCCAGCTCCCGCGCCAGAGGCCGCAGCGCCAGCGCCCGCTCCCCACCGGCTGCGCATCATCGCGCGGCTGGCCGAGGATGGGCGCGTGGAGCACGGCGTGGAGCTCGCGAGTGGCGAGCAGATCCTGCCACGCATGCGTTTCCTGCCGACCACAGCAGCGGTCGACCAGTGGCGCATCAGCAGCGATGTCGTGGTTGGCGAGAGCGCGATCGGTCAAATCCGCGCGCGGCGTCTGGCCGACGGCCGTATCGAACTGGGCTTCCGCGACATCAACGGCGAGGCGGTGAGCCCGGGCATCCTCTTCCTGCCGGCGCAGCTCCCGACAGGGGTGTGGCTCCGCAGTGGCGAGATCGAGGTCCCGCCCGCTCCAGAGCCGGTCGCCGGAGATGCGGCCGAGGAGGAGGCCTCCGAGTAACGTCTTCCGGCGGCGAGCTAGGCGCCCGTGATGGCGCCTAGCTCGTGGAAGGGCCGGGCGCGGCGCGCTTCCCAGTGCGCCTTCCAGTCGTCGCACGTCCCCTGGCCGCCGTGCCAGTAGTCGACCTCGAGGCAGACCTTGCCGTCACGGAACTCGAGGCGCGACATGCCCTCGGCGCACCCCCACCGACCGGCGTCCTTTTCAGCGTCGGCGGGGATCTGCCCGTAGGCCATCCAGAGCACCACCACACCACTATCGGCCACATAGAGTTCCTCGGGGAGCACTTTCAGGGTGGAGGCGGCCTGGGCCCAGAACTCGCGGACGGCGTCGTGGCCTCGCATTGCCTCCGCGTGGCCGACAACGTCGCGCATGACGATGTCTTCGGTCATGAACTGCAGGGGCGCATCAACATGCCCCCCGCTCCAGCCTTCCTCGAAGAGCTTGCGTGCGAGCTCGACCTCAGCCTGACCAACCATGAGCGGCCTCCTCCCTGGGTGCGCGCGATGGTAGCGGAAACAACGCCACTCGGGTGTACGATCCCGCCATGCCCGATGCGATGACACCCGAAGAGGCGCGCAGCTACCTGAACTACCTGCTCACGCTCGGTATCCGGCGGGAGCAGTCGTTCGCGCCGCTCGCGGCCGCCTTCATCCGCGAGCAGGACATGGATGCGCTGGGCCTGCTCCCGGACGAGCAGGTGAGCCTGCTGCTGGCAGCGGCGCAGTCGTTCGCGCCGGAGCCACGACGCTACAGCGTGAAGCTCGACTTCCTGCAGCGGGCGCAGGCGTTGCTGCCGCGCACACGGCTGGCGGGCTCGCCTGTCGAGGCGCAGGTCGGGCAGGAGCTGCGGAAGACGGCCTACGAGCTCGACCGCTACCACGAGGCCGTGCGCGTGAACCGCACGGACACGGACGAGCGTGAGCGCATCATCATCGAGAGCATGGCGCCGGAATACTTCACGGACATCGCCCAGAAGCGGGCGGCGGCGCACTACCAGAACCGTTACCACCTCACCCCGGAGGCGCGGCGCGCGCAGAACTACACCGGCCCGGCGCAACAGTTCGAACCGGAGAACACCGCCATCCACAAGGAGTTCGAGGGCGCCTGCGGGCCCTTCATGAACGCGCGCACGCACGCCTTCCACGTGCTCCTGCCCTTCGACCTGAAGCTGAGCCGCACGCCCCAGGATCCGCTGGAGACGGGCGTGCGCATCTTCTACGGCAAGCCCGGGTACTCGTTCCCGATGCGCTACCAGATGGGCCAGCTCACAAGCGACCGCGACGGCACGGTGGCCGGCATTCCCGTGGACGACCCGAACCTTGTCTACGTCTCGGCCTCGCGGGTGAAAGAGCCGGAGTTCAGCTTCGACGGGCCTCCTCCGGGGAACGCGCCGGCGGAACTCGCGTTCCCGCTGACGTTGCTGCAGCACCTCGGGAGCCTCGGAGGCTACATCCAGGTGAGCTGCAACCTGAAGGTCTGGTTCGACGCCTCACGCGTGGCCGTCCTGATCCAGGGGACGCCGGAGCTGCTCGACCTCGGACTCACGGGCGCGAGCGGCTTGATGACACGCACGTACGGGCTCGGCACGACTGAGGAGTACGAGCGCAGCGGGGGCGAGCCCTGGCAGGAGGGGCTCAGCTACAACTACGTGAATCTGCACCTCTCACTGCGTCCGGACGTGGAGTCGGCGGTGATCCCGTACAACACGCCGATCTTCACGATGTACCCGGTGCTGAGCCGCCAGGCGGTCGCCTTCGAGAACGCGGCGGAGGCCGGCGAGCGCATCGCGCAGGGGCTGGGCGAGGGCCAGAACTAGCGTCCGCCCAGCCGCCGCCTGAGCCAGTCGCGCGCGACCGAGGCCTGCGCTTCCTGGAAGGCGCGCAAGGTGGGAAGGCCGGGCGGAGGTGGTCGCGAGCCCCACTCCGTGAAGGCCCCGGCCATGGCCGCGATGACCGCGGTGACCCGCTCGGGGTCGGCCGTGCGGCAGGCGGGGTGGGCAGCGACGACCTCCTCGGGAGGGGGACCGCCCTGCATGGTCACACTCGGGGCCATGACCACGACGTCGACCCAGGCGGCGCCGACGAGGGCGTGCGGCCAGTCCAGGAACCAGACCCGTTCCGGAGTGAGCAACAGGTTGTCGGCACGGACATCCATGTGGAGGAGGGTGTCGCCTTCCACCGCCTCAGGCACTCCCGCCTCCAGCCTCGCCAGCCAGCCGAGGTTGTCTCGGAACCAGGGGGCGAGACTCCGCGGGCGATGCCCCTCCTCATCCCGCAGCACCCGCCAGCCCGTCTGGGGGAATGCCTGCGCCGCGCTCCAGGCAGTCCCCGGGGGCAGGGGCGAGGGGGTGAGGCGTTTGCCGAGACGCACGAGCGCGCCGAGGACGCGTTCGAGTTCGCGAAGGTCCCACGGCTGCCGCGGGTGCTGGCCCTCAATATCCTCGAAGGCGAGCGCCACCCAGCCACCCTCGCCTTCGTCGTGCGACCAGAGCAGGGTCGGGGCGGGCACGTCATCGGGCATCTCCGAGATGATGCGAAGCTCGCGGCGGTGGATGCCGGCGCTATCGGCGTTGAGGTCGGGTCCGACGGCCTTCACGAACACGCGGCGGCCGTTCGCCAGCAGCAGTCGCGCGGCCGCGCCCGGCGAGAAGCCGGATGGCTGCGTGACAGCCTCGCGGACCGGGCTCCCGGCCCACGCCTCGAAGGCGACGCGCAGACGCCGGGGGGCTTGCTCCCAGTGGAGGCGTGAGCCCTGGGGTGGGGGTGGCTGGATGGCGGCCAATCGCGAGCCCTTCGCCTAGGGCCAGACGGCCCAGGTATTGGGCGATGAGACGAGGCTCCCGAGTATCTCGCGAGGGGCGCCGGCGAGCGCCTGGAACGCCTTCTCCTGGGGAAGCGCGTTCATCGCGAGCTGGCGCAGGCCGTCCACGCGCTTCTGCCACTCAACACGGCCCTGGCTCGCCTCCAGGTAGCGGCCCTGCACACGCTGGCCGAGGAGGAGCACGTCGTAGGCGAAGTCGCCAAAGACCTCCTCGGGCTTGAAGAACTGGGACTGGCGGTAGGTCAGCGGCGTGCGCTCGCGGAAGAGGCCGACGCGCTCCTCCGCGCCCCCGATGTCGACCGTGTTCCGGCAGGCCTGCCAGAACGGCGTCTCCAGCTTCTTGTTGAAGCGGTAGTGGACGGCGAGGAACCAGCGCACGTCGTCCCAGTGAGCGTTGAGCGTGCGGTTCACGATGCGACGGATGGCCGTGTCCTTCTTTGAGCGAGGGAAGTTCAGGACGAGCTGGTTGATCTCGAGGATGATCATGTGGAGCCCGGTGGACTCCAGCGGCTCGACGAAGCCGTAGGAGTTGCCGATAGCGACCACGTTGCCCTTCCAGAAGTGCTCGCGACGGCCCGTCTTGAAGCGGATCACACGGTGGTCGCCCATGCCCGGGTTCTTCCCGCGCATCTCCTCGGCCGCCTCGTCGTCGGAGAGGAACTGGGAGGAGAAGACGTAGCCGCGGTGGTCGTCCTCCACCGAGGGGGTGTTCCAGCACCAGCCGGCCTGCATGGTCTCGGCCGTGGTGAACGGCTTGATGTGGCCGCCGTGAGGCACGTTCGCGACGATCGCGCGGTCGCAGAAGAGGCTGCCCTCGTAGCTCTGGAAGGGGGAGCCCAGCGTTTCGCCCATGACCTCGGCGCGAAAGCCGGTGCAGTCGACGTAGAGGTCGTAGCGCCGCTCCTCGCCGTCATCGGTGACGATGTGGACGAGGCTCTCGCCGTCCTCGGCGGGGACGAACTCCGTGACCGAGCGCTCCAGCAGTTCGACGCCGTCGCGCACGGCCTCCTCGCGCAGGTAGGCGACGAAGCGGCGGTTATCGAGGTGGTAAGCAAAGGGGATGCGGTCGATGAGCGACGTTAGCTGGCCCCCCTCGCCGGCGACGAGGAGAGGGGAGCGTTCGTTCGAGATGAGCATGGAGCCGAGCGAGTACTCGTTGAAGTCGCCGCCGTAGTAGACGGAATCGAGCACCGGTCCCGGGTGGAAGGCGTAGTTGAAGTAGTAGTCGCCGGGCTGGCCCCACTCGAACTTGACCCCGAACTTCCAGGTGGGTTGGACCTTCTGGAAGAGGTCGTTCACGTCCCGTTCGAGGTAGGCGTGGAGGAATTTGACCATGATCGGGGTCGTGCCCTCGCCCACGCCGATGATGGGGATGGTGGGGGACTCGATGAGGGTGATGCGCAGGTGGGGGAGCTTCTTGCGAAGGGCGAGCGCGGTCAGGTAGCCAGCGGTGCCGCCGCCGATGATGCCGACGCTCTTGTACTCGCCCGAAGCCTGGGTCACGGGGCTATCGTGCCACGGATGGGGGGAGGGGGCTCGCTAGACGCGAACGACCCGCGGCTCGCAGACCACGACCTGCACGCCGTCCAGACCACCAAGCGCCGCCTCAATGCGGGGACGCACCTCGTCCCACGCAAGGCCACCCAGGTCGCAGCCCAATGCGGGTATCGCCACTGACCGTATGCCCAGCGCCCGGATTTGCCGTACGAGGTCAGCGAGACCATCGTCGATGTACTGCATGCGGCTCCCGTTACGCCAGTGGTCCTTGGTGGGGAAGTTGATGATGTAGCGGGGGCGCTGCCGAGGCGCGCTCTGATAGGAAACCGGCGCCTCCGCAAAGCCGATCGGCAGTGGGGCCTGTCCACCAGCCAGTGGCTCCTGTAGCAGATCGACAACGAACATCCGCCCGGGGCGGACATCCCCGCTCTTGCATGCCCTCGCGTAGGCGTCGAAGTTCGGGCGGAACTTCTTCTTGAATTGGAGCGCAAGACCCTTGCCCATCACACCAACGCAGTTGACCGTGTTGACGAGCGCCTCGGCGTCCTCGGCCAACAGGTCAGCCGCTTTGTATTCGACATTCTCGAACATCCGTTCAATAGTACCATGTCCGCCGGACTACCACCTCCGGTGTGTGCTCCGCGCCCTCAAACACTTCCATCACACGCTCTCGCACGTCGTGCGAGTAGACGCCAATGAACTGTACGAGCGGCCAGGCGACCTTCATCTCAACGAGAAATTCAGCCTGCCTGGCCGCCTTCGCCTCCTCGAACGTCTTGTCCCTACGACTCCTTATCCAGTCGGGGTCCAGCACGATGTTCCAATCGATTCTGTCAAGAAACGCCAAGTCACCGTAGTCGGCAAACCCTTCGGCTCCGGCATTGGAAGTTGTGAAGGCCCAACAGTGCCGCTCCGACTCAGCCCATGCGATCGCCTCCCGCATGTCCAGTCTCAAATGGACTAGCGACTCCTGGCCTCCGCGATAGGCTAGGTCCGCATCGTCCCGGCTGTGAATCGAGTGGAGCATGACCGAGCGCGTGCAGAAGTAGAACGGCACGCACTCGCCGACCGTCAAACCGGCATGACTCTGCAACGACTGCCGCAGCCGTCGCTGCTTGATCTTGTCCATCCCGATCGTCGTCCCGACGCCGCTCCGCCCCACCATGTCCGCGTCGCACCAAAGATAGCCGTCCTGCACGATTGATGGCAGCCGATCAACGTGGACGATGTGATAGAGCTTTGGACTGGGAGGAACTCCCAAAGCACTCCCCTTTGGCCCGTGGAGTGTAGCCCAGGCCCCCCTGCTCCCGCGGAAGCGGTAAGATTCGCGCTCGCTGGAGGCGAACATGGAACTCGGAAGTGGCAAGACGGCTGTTGTGACTGGTGGGGGCAGTGGTATCGGCGAGGCGCTGTGCCGGGCGTTCGCGGCCGAGGGGATGTCCGTCGTCATTTCCGACATCGACCTGAGCGCCGCCGAGGGTGTGGCGAACGACATCAACGAGGTCGGGGGGAGCGCGGTCGCGGTGCGCACGGATGTCTCCGACCGGGCTTCCGTGAAGGACCTCGCGGACAAGGCGTTCGAGGTGTTCGGAGGCGTGCACGTGCTCTGCAACAACGCAGGCGTGGTTGCCTTCCGCTCGGCAGCCGAGATGAGCGACTCCGACTGGGACTGGGTCATGTCAGTGAACCTGGACGGGGTCGTGAACGGTGTGACGCAGTTCCTGCCGCGCATCCTCGAGCAGGGCGGTGAGGCGCACATCGTGAACACGTCCTCGAGCGCGGGGCTCTTCGCGCCCCCGGGGATGGCCTCCTACGTGGCCTCGAAGCAGGCCGTGGTGGGCTTGTCCGAGCACCTGAGCGTGGACCTCGCCGCGGTCAACGTTGGCGTGTCCGTGCTCTGCCCCGGCGGTGTGGCGACGAAGATCGTGGAGGCGGGCCGGAACCGTCCCGACGAGCACGGCGGTCCCGAGGACGTTCCCGACTTCGCGGAGCCCATCCGCCAGGGAATCGCGCAGGGCATGCCGCCCTCCCATGTCGCGGCCCGCGTACTAGACGCGGTTCGCAACAACGAGCTGTACATCGTCACGCACGAGGACACGAAGGCGGGGGTCGAGGCGCGCCTCGAGGGGATCCGAGCGGGGTACGCCGCCTCCGGTCCATAGCGTCGGGGCGTCGGGCCAGGCCCGTGGCATCCGTCATTCCCGTGTGCAGGCCAGACTCGTTCTTCGCCCAATACTTGGTTGCCAAGTATTGGGCCGCTGGATAGAGTCCCGAGGTTGTGACACGCGAGCTGCTACAGGGCGAGCACGCCGTCCTCGCCCTGCTGCGAACAAAGCCGATGTACGGCTACGAGATGGCGCGCTACTTCGAGGGCGAGGATCTGCGCGAGGTCTGCCCCATTGAGCAGGGCTCGCTTTACACGTACCTGCGCAACCTGGAGGGGCGCGCGCTCGTTACCTGGCAGGAGGAACGGGAGGGGCCACGCCCGCCACGGAAGCGGTTCGCGCTGACGCCGGAGGGCGAAGCGCTCGTGGAGGCGTGGTTGCGGGAGCCGGTGGAGCGGCTGCGGGAGGTGCGCTTCGAGCTGCTGGTGAAGCTCTATGTGCTGCACGCCGTCGACTCCGTGGCCGAGGTCACGCTCGTGCGGAACCAGCTTCGCGTGTGCGAGGCATACCGCGAGCGAGCGCGAGAGCGAGTGGCGCAAACGGGCGACGGATTCGCGCGGCTGGTGGCGCAATCGAAACTCTCCGCGGCGGACGCCACCGTCGACTGGCTGCGCGACCACCTCGCGACGCTCTCCGCACCCGCCGCCACACCGTGATCCTACGGGCGATGGTTGCGGCGGGGCTCGCGACGACGGCCCTGGCCCTGGGCGCGTGCGGTGGCGGGGAAGACGGACAACCGCGGCAGACCATCACCGTATTCGCAGCTGCATCCCTCACCGATGCCTTCGCGGAGTTGGCGGATGCGTTTGAAGCCGCCAACCCGGGCGTGACGGTGCGGCTCTCGTTCGCGGGCTCGGCGACGCTGCGCACACAGGTGCTGGAGGGCGCCCCCGCGGATGTCTTCGCCAGCGCGAGTCCGGACGAAGTCGAGGCGCTGGATGCCGCCGGGCTCGTGCTCGAGGAGCGGGAACTCGCACGAAACACGCTCGTGGTGGCCGTGGCGGATAGCGCCACCGGGGTCAGTTCCCTCGGAGATCTGGCGGCGCCCGGCCTGCGCCTCGTGCTCGCCGCCGAGGATGTGCCCGCCGGTCGCTACGCACGGCAATCGCTGGCCCTTGCGAGCGCCCACGGGGCGTTCGGCGCGGACTTCGCCGAGCGGGTTCTCGCGAACGTTCGCAGCAACGAGGCGAACGTGCGTGCAGCGCTCGCCAAGGTCGAGCTGGGCGAGGCGGACGCCGCCATCGTCTACGGGAGCGACCTCGCGACAGCGACATCCAAGAACGTGCGGGCGGTCGCGATTCCCGCGCAGTTCCAGGTGGCCGCCGAGTACCGCGTCGCGCTCCTCTCCGACAATCCGACAGCGCGCGCGTTCCTCGCGTTCGCGACATCGTCCGAGGGAGCGGCGACGCTCGCGCGACACGGGTTCGCGGCTGCGGTGGTAACACCATGAAGGCCCTCCGCGCGCGGGCGCCCCTTGCGGGGCTGGCGCTGCTGATGGTGGCGTTCGCGGTGTTCTTCTTGCTGCCGTTCGCGGGTCTGCTCGAACGGGGCCTGGGCGACAGCGGCGCCTGGGACGCCGTCACGAGCGACACCGCGAGCGATGCGCTCGTGCTCTCGCTGTGGACTTCGGCGATAACGCTGGTGATCGCCGTCGTGGCAGGGACGCCGGTGGCCTACTGGCTCACGCATGCGCGCTTCCCCGGGAAGGGCGCCGTCGAGGCGTTCATCGACCTGCCGATCGTGCTGCCACCGACGATCGCGGGCGTGGCCCTGCTGACGGCGTTCGGGCGGAAAGGGCTGCTGGGAGCGCCCCTCGACGACTGGTTCGGGCTGACGCTGGGGTTCAGCACCGTGGCGGTGGTCATGGCGCAGCTATTCGTGGGGGCGCCCTTTTACGTGCGAGCCGCGCGGGCCGGCTTCGCGAGCGTCGACGCGCAGTACGAGCGGGTGGCGCACACGCTCGGGGCGTCGCGGCTGCGGGCCTTCGCGCGGATCGTGCTGCCGCTCAGCTGGCCGTCGCTGGCGGCGGGAGCGGCACTCTGCTGGGCGCGGGCGCTGGGGGAATTGGGCGCGACGCTCATCTTCGCGGGGAACCTGCAGGGCGAGACGCAGACCATGCCGCTCGCCATCCTGAGCGCCTTCGAGAGCGCGGACGGCCTCACGGCCGCCGTAGCCCTCGCCCTGCTGCTGCTCGCAGTAGCGCTTGTGGCGCTGGCGGCCTTCTGGCTGCTCTCTACGCGGAGCCGGGGCATGGCATGACGCTCGACTTCGCGGCGCGCACACAGCTTGGCGACTTCTCGTACGACGCGCGGCTTGAGGCCGGCAACGAGATCGTCGTGCTGTTCGGACACTCGGGGGCGGGGAAGAGCCTGACGCTACAGCTCATCGCGGGCCTCCTGAGACCGGCGGAGGGGCGCATCGTGATCGGCGGCGAGCCCGTGTTCGACTCACGCACGGGGCTCGACCTGCCTCCGCAGCAGCGACGCCTCGGGTACGTCGTGCAGGACCTGGCGCTCTTCCCCCACATGACCGTGGCCGAAAACGTGGCTTTCGGGATGACGGGCGGGGATCGAGACAGGCGTCTTGCGGAGATGCTCGACCTGATGCACCTGGGTGAGTTTCGCGAGCGAAAGCCGCGATCACTGAGCGGAGGGCAGCAGCAGCGCGCCGCCCTCGCGCGCGCACTCGCCCGTGAGGCGAACCTCTTGTTGCTCGACGAGCCGTTCAGCGCCCTGGACGAGTCGCTGCGGGTGGAGCTGCGGCGGGAGCTGATCCGTCTGCGCAGCGAGCTCGCCCTGAGCGTCATCTTCGTGACGCACGACCTGCGCGAGGCACACCTAGTGGCCGACCGCCTGGCCGTGTTCGATGCGGGCCGGCTGCTGCAGTTCGATGGCCGCGAACGCGTCTTCCGGCAGCCGGCGAACCGGCGCGTCGCCGAGCTGACGGGGGTGGCGAACATCCTGCGGGGCCGGGTGACGGCATCGGAGGTTGGGGAGCTGGCGATCGAAGCGGGAGGGGCGCAGTTGCGGGCGCCCACGCCAAACGGCTGGCGTCCGCAGAAGGGGGAGACCGTCGACATCGCCATCCGGGCGGAGCGGGTCAACCTCCGCCGGCTGGACGCGGCCGCCCCCGGCCAGCCGAACCTCATCCGGGCAACCATCCGCGAGGCGCTCGCCTACGGCGCTACCCACACGCTGCGCTTCGAGTCGGCGCTGGGGGAGCCGGTCGAGGTGGAGATAGCGGCACGCCCCTACGAGGTGCTGGGCGTGGCGGCGCAGAAGTCGTGGACGCTGGAGCTACCGCCCGAGGACCTTCATGTGATGCCGGTTTCGCCCGAGTCGCCGGAGGGTTCGGGGAGCGCTTCGGCCATCACCGCATAGGCGGGGTCGGAGAGGCCGGGGTTGGGGCTGAGGTCGAAGGCGCGCGCCGTGTCGAAAGCCCCGGAAAGCTCGAAGTAGAGGGCGACGAGGTTCGCGCGCTGCTGGTCGCCGAGGAGTTGCCAGATGCGGACGGCCTTGGTGGGGAACATGCGGTTCGAGAAGGTCAGGACGAAGGGCGCGCCCGGCTTGAGCACCCGCCCGACCTCGGCGAAAACCTCGATCGGTTGCGTGAGGTACTGGACGGACACGTTGACGACGGCGCCATCGAACTCGTCCGTGGCGTAGGGGAGCGTGGCGTCCTGGTTGAGGTTGTGGATGGTGCGACGCGTGAGGACGGGGTTCTCGTCGAGCTCCACCTGGTTCAGGCCGAGGCCCGTCACGCTCCCGTACTCGACATCCGCGGGAAGGTGGGAGACCCAACTCGACATGAGGTCGAGGATGTGGCCACCCGCCGGGAGTGCGCGCCGGTAGAACTCGCCGAGGGCGGCGATGGCCGCATCGTCGATGTGGTTGACGAGTCTCGGCTGGACGTAGAAGAGGGGATCGTCAGACTCGTCGACGCGCCGGAAGTGCTCCGGGAGGAGGGGACTCTCGTCGGACGCCTCAGCTGACAGCGGTGCTCGCCCCCTGCTCGACGATGACGGCCTCGTAGAACTTCGCGTGCGGGTGGCCCTCGACGACGCCTTCGGGCGGGCCGGACTGGGCGTGGGCGCGGCGGAAGTGGTCGGACTGGGCCCAGTCCAGGAAGTCCTGGCGGGACTCCCAGATGGTGTGGGAGATGTAGTCGCCCGGATCGTCGCCCTTGAGCAGGGAGAACTGCACGAAGCCATCGAGGTCCTTGAGGTAGCTCTCGCGTCCCTGCCAGATCTCCTCGAACTCGTGCCCGCGGTCGGGATTGACGCTGAAGTGGTTCATCGCAATGAACATGGACTTGCTCCGTTCGTGATGCTTCCATCATAGCGGGCGCCGGCGTTCCTGCTGGTAGTGGCGCCGCGCAAGCAGCGGAGCGGTATCATTTGCGCGATGGTGCGATTCGCGGCGAACCTGAATTTCCTCTTCACCGAGGCGCCCTTTCTCGATCGTTTCGAGCTGGCGAGGCGGCACGGCTTCGAGGCGGTGGAGTACCCCTTCCCCTACGAGCATCCCGAGGAGGAGCTGGCCGCACGCCTCCAGGAGCACGGCCTTACGCAGGCGCTCATCAACCTGCCGGCGGGAGACTGGGCGGCGGGCGAGCGCGGCATCGCTTGCGACCCGGCCAGGGTAAAGGAGTTTCGCGAGGGGGTTGACCTCGCGATTCGCTACGCCTGGGCGATCGACTGCCCGCGCGCGAACTGCCTTGCCGGCATCCCGCCGCGCGGCGTCTCGACTGAGGAAGCGGTCGACACGCTGGTGGAGAACCTGCGGCACGCGGGGCAGCTGTTCCGCCAGGCCGGCCTGCAACTTCTCATCGAACCGATCAACACCCGCGACATCCCCGGGTTCTTCGTGAACACGAGCGCGCAGGGGCTGGCGATCATGGCCGAGGTCGGCGACGGGCTGGTGGGGCTGCAATACGACGCGTACCACATGCAGATCATGGAGGGCGACCTCGCGCGCACGGTCGAGGAGAACCTCGGCGTCATCGGGCACATCCAGATCGCCGACAACCCCGGTCGCCACGAGCCAGGCACGGGCGAGGTGAACTACGGCTTCTTCCTGCGCCACCTCGACGCGATCGGCTACGAGGGGTGGGTTGGCTGCGAGTACGCCCCCGCCACGACGACCGAGGCGGGGCTGGGCTGGCTCGAGGATTATGTAGAGAGCGGAGGAACTCCATGACACGAATCGCGTTCATCGGGCTGGGGATCATGGGGCGCCCCATGGCGGGACATCTGCAGGCCGCGGGCCACGAACTGTTCGTCGTGCGGCACGTCTCGCCCCTTCCAGAGGAGTTGCTGGAGGCTGGCGCCATCGAGTGCGCGACGGCCGAGGAAGCCGCTTCGCGGAGCGAGGTCGTGATCACGATGGTGCCGGACACCCCCGACGTGGAGGCGGTGCTGCTCGGAACGGACGGCGTTGCCGAGGGTCTGAACGCGGGCACGACGGTTGTCGACATGAGTTCGATCTCGCCGATCGCGACGAAGGGCTTCGCCGAGCGCATCGGGGAGAAGGGCTGCGATTACCTGGACGCGCCCGTTTCCGGCGGCGAGGTGGGAGCAAAGGGCGCCAGCCTGACGATCATGTGCGGGGGGAGCGGCGAGACCTTCGAGCGCGTGCGCCCGCTGCTGGAGTTGATGGGCGCGAACATCACCCTCGTGGGCGACGTGGGGGCGGGACAGACGTGCAAGGTGGCGAACCAGATCATCGTGGCGCTCACGATCGAGGCGGTCGGCGAGGCGCTGCTGTTCGCCTCGAAGGCGGGGGTGGACCCCGGGCGGGTACGGGAGGCCCTGATGGGCGGCTTCGCCGGGTCGCGCATCCTCGAGGTGCACGGGGCGCGCATGGTCGAGCGCACGTTCGACCCGGGCTTCCGCATCGCCCTCCACCAGAAGGACCTGGGCCTCGCGCTGGAGGGGGCGCGCGCGCTGGGCATCAGCCTGCCGAACACGGCCACCGCGCAGGAGTTGATGAACGCCTGCGCCGCGCACGGCTGGAGCGACCTCGACCACTCCGGGCTGGTAAAAGCGCTGGAAACGCTGGCCGGGCACGAGATCGCCTGAGGCCAGAGCGGTTGCGACCGGTGTGCGACAATGCGAACCCTCCCCCTGAGCGAGGCATGGTGATCAGGAAGGCAACGCGATGACGATCCGGGAAGTGGGCGTGGTGGGCTGCGGCATCATGGGCGCGGGAATCGCCCAGATCTGCGCTGCTCACGGCTACCGCGTCCGTGTGGCCGAAGAGAATCCTGACCGGGTTGAGCAGGGAATCGCGACGATCCGGCGGCGCCTCGCGCGCGATGTCGAGCGCGGACGGCTCAGCCGCGAGCGGCACGACCGCACGCTCTCCCGCCTCCAGGGCGTCGAATCGCTCGAGGGGCTCGCCAGCAGCGACCTCGTGATCGAGGCGGTGATCGAGGATCTGCCGATCAAGAAGGAACTCTTCGAAACACTCGGTAGCGTCTGCAAGGACGAGGCCATCCTCGCGAGCAACACTTCCTCGCTCTCGCTCAGCGAGATGGCGGCCTCCTCGGGGCGTCCCGAGCAGGTGATCGGTATCCACTTCTTCAACCCGCCCACGGTGCTCCCGCTGGTGGAAGTGATCTCTTCGGAGAGCACGTCGCAGAAGACGATCGACACGGCCATGGCCTTCTGCGACACGATCGACCGTCTGACGGTCCGCGTGAAGGACTCGCCGGGGTTCATCGTGAACCGGCTGCTCGTACCCTTCATCTTCGACGCCATCCACATGGTGGAAGGCGGCATCGCCTCCGCCGGGGATGTCGACCAGGCGTGCAAGGTGGGGCTCAACCATGCGCTCGGGCCACTCGCCACGGCAGACCTGATCGGGCTCGACACGATGATTCACATCAGCGACGCCATGTTCGAGGAGTACGGCGAGGCGCGATTCAAGGCCCCAACCATGCTGCGACGGCTCGTCTCGCTCGGTCATCTTGGCCGCAAGAGCGGCCGCGGATTCTTCGAATACGAGTAACCAGGAGGTAGGCGTGGCCCTGCTCTACGAAACCAGCGACCACATCGCGACGATCACCATCAACCGGCCCGAGGCCCTCAACTCGATCGACCTCGAAACGTGGACCGAGTTCTCCGAGGCGTGCGCAAAACTCGAGGCCGACGACGATGTCTGGGTCGGCATCATCACGGGCGCGGGCGGGCGCTCCTTCAGCGCCGGGGCGGATCTGAAGGAAACGATCCCGACGCTGATCGACGATCCGCGCAACAACCGCTACGACGAGCCAGCCACGATCATGCGCGGGCAGACGGTGACAAAGCCGCTGATCGCGGCGGTGAACGGCCTCGCGCTCGGCGGCGGGCTCGAGATCGTGCTCGCCTGCGACCTGCGTATCGCCGCCGAAGGCGCGCGCTTCGGCGCCCCCGAGATCACGCTCGGGTTCATCCCCGGTTGGGGCGCGACGCAGCGGCTTGCGCGCGAACTGCCGTGGGCGATCGCCTCCGGCATCGTTTTCTCGGGCGACCAGATCGGCGCCGACACGGCCCTCCGGTACGGACTCGTCAACGACGTGGTACCGCCCGACCGGCTGCAGGCCGCCGCCCGCCAGCTGGCGGAGACGCTCTGCTCACGAGGGCCGCTGGCGCTGCGCGCGGCCAAGCGCGCGATGCGAGAAGGGCTCGACATATCGCTTGACGACGGCCTCCAGCTCGAACACGACCTGTTCGACGACCTCGCCTACACCGAGGACGCGAAGGAGGGCGTGGCCGCCTTCCAGGAGCGCCGCGCCGCAACTTTCAAGGGCCGGTAGGGACCACTCCCAGCACGGGGAACCCGTCTCGGGGGCGGCGGCCGCATTGAAACGCGCCCGCCGCTCGCTTAGATTCGCAGGGCTTTCGCGGCCCGGCGCCCTCACGCGCCTGCGAGCCGCGACGAAGGGGTGACCGTGGCAACGGGACTGGACGACTACGCCATCCACCAGATCGTCGAGAACATGGAGCTGGTCGAGGGGCGCAATCCGCGCTGGGTCGACGAGCTCTGGTTCCACATCGGCACGACCGACGGCTCGCTGAGCGTGGCCGGGCACATGGGGGTCTATCCCCCGACCGCCACCATGGACGCGGCCGTCAGCGTTGCGCATGGGGGCAAGCAGTACGACGTGCGCTTCGGGAGGCACGTGGACGGCGACCGCGACCGTCGCGAAGTCGGCGGCATCAGCGCCGACATCGTCGATCCTTTCCGCACGTGGCGCTTCAAGCTGGAGCCGGCAGAGGGCCAGGCCATCAGCTTCGACCTGGAGTTCACTTCGGAGCTACAGCCGATGGAGGTGGCCGGGCCAGTGCAGCACCGGCGCGACGGCCGCCAAGTCGTCTGGGACCTCTACCAGTACTCGCAGACGGGCGCCGCCAGCGGCAGTGTGACCATCGGGGGCGAGACGATCGCCGTCGACGGCGCCGTGGGAGCACGGGAGCGCTCGTGGGGCGTGCGCCCCGTGTTCGGGCAGGTTCCCCACCTGGGACGCACGCCGAGCTCCATCGGGAGCCATTCGCTCTGGCTGGCGGCGCACGCGGGTGATCGCTCGGGATGGGTCTGGCGCATCGAAGGCGACCGCGCCGGAAGCGCCGGCGGCCTCGGCGACGACACAGGCCGCACGCGACTCGACGGCTGCATGGTGGGAGCGCACGGAGAAGGCGAGCCCACGCGTTTCACCGATGCCGATCTTGCCCTCCAGTTCGAAATGGACGGCAAGCGGCTGCGGGGCGGCGGGGTCACCCTGCACGACTGGGACGGGGGCGCGCACGAACTCAGCCTGAAGCCACTCACGACCATCTATGCGAAGGGGCTTGGCTACGGCCATCCGGACTTCCGCCACATCGAGTACAAGGACGGCGTCGCCCAGACGGAGACGCACGACACCACCGACGGGGTAACGGTCGCGCGCTTGCTCGACAACGACTCCGGGCACATCAACCCGTTCGCGATCGAGCACTTCTGCGAGATCACGGCGGGCGGCGGGACCAGCTACGGCGTGGTCCGCCTGAGCATCTAGGCAAGGGAGCCAGGAGAAGAGCGATGACGATGCTGACCGAGCTCGACGAGCATTTCTATCACCAGACGCCTAGCCCCGTGGACGCCCTTCGCGACACGGACCCGCGCTACGTCGACCAGCACTGGTTCCAGTGCATGGATGTCGAGGGGCGCTGGATCGTGGGCGCCAACTGGCCGGTCTGGCCCAACGCCGGGCTTATCGAAAACGGCCAGATCATTGTTCACGGCGATACCCAATACAACCTGCGGTACTCCAGCACCATCCAGCAGGACAACTACAAGTCGGCCCGCACGAACCAGCAGGTGGGGCCGGCCACGATGGAGGTCATCGACCCGCTGCGGAAGGCGCGCTTCACGCTTTCGCCCGACAACCACTGGGGCATCAGCTACGACCTCACGATGGACACCTACCTGCGCCCCGTGCAGACGCGCACGCCGATCGCGTTCGCGGGTTCGGCCACCCTTCCCGGCATCCTCCCCTACTTCGAGATCATGGGGCGCTGGACGGGCGAGCTGAACGTCGACGGCCAGACGTACGAGGTGAACCACGAGAACACCTGGGGGCAGCGCGACCGCTGCTGGGCCAGCCTCGGTGGGGAGCGCTGGCAGGGCTGGACTGGCCCCTCGCCGGGAGGCGGCGGCGTTTCGCCACGCGGGGCGGGACGCATCCACTGGCACAGCCACATCCAGTTCGACGACATCGGCTTCTGGTGGTGGATGGACGAGTTCATGGGCAAGCCCCGCCTCGGCGGGACGCTCTCCGACAACCGCGGCAGCCACTTCGACGGGGCGGTCACCTGGCCGATCGACGACCCACGCCAGGAGATTCGCATCGTCGACTTCGCGAACATCGACATCCAGGCGCAGCCGAACACGAAGAAGTTCCAGTCGGCCCAGATCACGCTCATCGACGAGCACGGCACGGAGTACGACCTGGAGTTCGAGATCATCAAGCCGAACTCGACGCGGCACATTCGGGGCGAAGGCTACGGCCAGCCCCGCTTCCTCGGCGGCTGGCAAGGGGACTGGCACGAGGAGTACGACAAGTACGACCTGAGCGACTACTCGACCTTCGACAGCTTCGCGCACCAGCTCTGGGACGGCGAGCACGCCGTGCGCTGCCGCTTCAACGGTCGCGAGGGCATCGGCCACATGGAGATGAGCGGCACGCCGCCCCTGCCCCAGTGGGGTTTCGAGTAGTGCGCGAGCCCGGCCCGGGGCCGGCATGAGCGCGTCGTTCGCGGGGAAGGCGATCATCGTCACGGGGGCGGCCTCGGGGATGGGGCGAGGCGTGGCCGAACTCCTGTCCGAGCGCGGGGCGCGCGTCGCCATCGTCGACCCAGCGGCGGAGGGGCTGGCGGAGACGGAGCAGGCGCTGCTGGCGGCCGGCGCCGAGGTCATCGCCGAGCCCATCAGCGTGACCGACCCGGACGCGGTCGAGCGGCTGGTCGCGCAGGTGCGGTCGGCCTGGGGCGGCATCGACGGGCTGGTCCACTGCGGGGCCATCCTGCGCTACGCGGGCTCGCTCGAAACCGACCTGGCGACGTGGCGCGAGGTCATCGACGTGAACCTGACGGGCACGTTCGTCATCGGGCACGCGGTGGCGACGGCGATGGTCGAGGACGGCCGCAAAGGCGGCATCGTGAACATCGCCTCCGTGGCGGCGGTGCTGGGGCTGCCGAACCTCGCCGCCTACTCCGCCTCCAAGGGTGGCGTGGCGGCGCTCTCCCGCTCGATGGCGATCGAGCTGCTGCCGCACGGCATCCGCGTGAACTACATCTGCCCCGGCTTCGTCGAAAGCGGCATGACGGAGGACATCCTCGAGGAGGAAGGGGCCCGCGAGCGCATGGGCCAACAGACGGCCACGGGCGCCATCTGCGGACCGCGCGACATCGCCGAGGCCTGCGCGTTCCTGCTGAGCGAGGAGAGCGCGGGCTACATCGTCGGGAACGGGCTGATGGTCGATTCGGGAGTCACCATCCGCTAGCATCCCGGTCAACACGGCACAGGGGGACAGCGATGGGTATCCGCGGAGTGGGCCACACCTCGATCACGGTGCGCGATCTGGATCGCGCGCTCAACTTCTACAAGCTGCTCGGGTTCGAGGACACGGGCACGCGCCTGCACCTCGACAACGAGTTCATCGAGACGCTGCAGGCGATCCCCGGGACTGACATCACGGCCGCCGTGCTGCGCCTGAACGACTACTCGCTCGAAGTCATCCGCTACGACGCTCCCACGGGCTACGACCACAACCCCCTCCGCACTTCGGACGTGGGCGGCTTCCACATCTGCATCAGCGTGGACGACGCCGACGAGGAGTACGCCCGCCTGAAGGCCGCGGGCATGGAGTTCAAGTCCGAGGTACTCGACTACGACGGCGGCATCCGCGTCGTCTACGGCTGGGATCCCGACGGCAACACGATCGAGCTGCTCTCGCAGTCGCCCGCGCGGGTGAGTTCCGCCTAGGGCAGGTCGACCTCGATCGCGGAGACCTTCGCGGGGCCGTCGCCGGTGTTCGTCCAGGAATGCAGGGTGTTGTCGCCCTCGATGACGAGATCACCCTCGTAAACGGTCACGGACTCCCCTCCGTCTAGGGCGAACTCAAGCTGGCCCCTGGCGATGTAGACGTAGACGTCGCAGTGGACGGCGTGCCAGCCCGTCGACTGTCCCGGTTCGAACTCGACGACGAGCCAGCGTCCGCCGGCGCCCGCGGGCACGTCGAAGTCGTGGGCGCGACCATCGGGAAGCTCGCGATTCTCCGCAATGACGGCCTTGCCGGCGGCGTTCTGGCGGGTACGGATGAACTTACTCACGCGCGCCGCACCCGTCGCTCACCCTTGTAGACGATGAGCAGGTGGAGCCGCCCACCATCGGGCGCGAGCTGCATCGAGACGACCTCGTTGGCGATGTGGTCGTTCAGCCAGTCGTCAATGGCCTGGTCGAGGGAGGCGGCATCGTCCGCGGAGATGGTGGCCGTGTAGAGGTAGCTCGCGCTGGTTCCGATGTTGGGAGCGCTCATGGCAGGGGGAAGGTACGCGCCCGCGGGCCGCGCAGGCAAGCCGCTACCAGATCAGGTCGCCGAGAATCCAGCCGAACGCAGCCGCCGTGACGGTCACGGGGATCATGTTGATCGCGAGATAGCGCATCGGCATGGCATCCCCTCCGGTTCAATTGTTAAGTATACATCGTCATAGGCGGGGAAGGCCGGGGTGGGGCGCCGCCGCTAGAATCGCTGGATGGGCACATTCGACGCGATCGTGGTGGGGGGAGGTCCGGCGGGAAGCACGACCGCTCGCGAGCTGGCCGCTGCGGGCGCGCGCGTCCTCTTAGTCGACCGGGCGGAGTGGCCGCGCTACAAGGCCTGCGGCGGGGGCGTCCCCCTGCGAGCGGAGCGCATGTTGCCCTTCCCCATCGACAGCGTCGTGGAGGACTCGGTCTCGCGCATCGAGATGTCGGCCCGCGGGAAGATGGCGTTCACGAAGCGCTCCAACGGACCGTTCGCGCGCATGGTCATGCGCGACCGCTTCGACATGCTCCTGCTGGAGCAGGCGCAGCGGGCGGGAGCGGAGCTGCGCACCGGCACGGTCGTGCGCGAGCTCGACCTGAACGGACGCGCTCGCATCCGCGCGGACGGGTTCGAAGCGGAAGCGGATGTGCTCATCTGTGCGGACGGGGCGCACTCGCCCGTGGGGCGGATGGCGGGGTTGGGAGGCGACCTGGCCGAGTGCGCGGCGTGGGAGGTGGAGGTGCGGGGCCGGCCCCGCGACGCCTCGGTGGGGGAGGCAATGACGCTCATCGACCTGGGCTACGATCCGTGGGGCTACGCCTGGCTCTTCCCCAAGGCGGAGCTGCTCTCGATCGGCATCGTGCTGCCTCGGGAGTTAGCGGGACAGATGAAGGCGCTGACCGACCGCTATCTCGCGAGGCTGGGGCTGGAGGGGGCGGAGGTGGAGATCGCGCGGGGGCACAAGATCCGCTTCCGCCGCGGGGGCGAGGCGATCGCGAGCGAGCGGGTCGCGCTGGCGGGGGATGCCGCGGGACTCGCGGACGAGTTCACGGCCGAGGGCATCTCCTACGCCATCCATTCGGGGCGGCTGGCCGCGCGCGCGACGCTGCGCGCGCTCGCCGGGGAGGGCGACCTGCGTCGCTACCAGGAGGAGGTGGAGGAGGAGATTCAGCCGGAACTGGATGCGGCGCGGGCGATCGCCTACATGTTCTACGGGATGCTGAAGCGCGCCCGCCATCCCTGGATGCTGGCGAGCAAGCACACACCGTTCCTGTGGGGCTCGCTCTTCGCGGTGCAGCGGGGCGAGTCGAGCTACGCCCGCGAGGCGCAGCGGGCCGCTCCACTGACCGCGGTCGCCACAGCGATGCTGCGGCGTCGGGACGCACAGCGCGGGCGTTGATCACCACCTGAGAGAGCCGTACGCTCACAGCGGAATGAACGGCCGACTTCGACTGCGCTAGGTCCACCGCTCCCACGGAGCGGCATCCGGGACCCTTCCCGCCCGACGGCTTGGTTCGGGCACAGTTGCCGCCGCATTCCCAAGCTCACCTTCCTCCATCCGGAAGCGTCTGCGCGCGGCGTGGGTTTCCACCATGGCCAGACGGTCGCCCCTTGCCATCACACTTTCGCAGCACCAGCTCCGCAACGAGGAGATCGCCGAACGCATCGTCGCCTCGACCGGGCTCTCTCCACCCGCGCTCGTCTACGAATTCGGCGCGGGCGAGGGCACGCTGACGGCGGCGCTGCTGGCGCGCGCGGGTCGGGTGGTGGCGATCGAGCGGGACCAGCGCCTCTGGCGCCGTCTCCGTGAACGGTTCGATGGCGAGCCCAGGGTTCGCCCGGTGCTTGCAGACTTCCGCGAGGTTCCGTTGGAACGACGGGACGCTTACCACGTCGTCGCGAACCTCCCGTTCGCCCACACGTCGGAGGCCATGCGCCTCCTGCTCGGAGCGCGGAACCGCCCGCAAGCGGCGCACCTCGTGATGTCGCGCGACGCGGCGATGCGGTGGGGCGGATTCGGCGAGGAGACGCTGGTCTCGGTGCTGGCCAAGCCGTGGTTCGACTTCGATACCTCGCTGGCGCTGCGACGACGCGACTTCGCGCCTCCGCCCCGGACCGACTGCGTGCTCTTCAGCGCCCGATTGCGCCCGCAACCCCTGCTACTGGCCTCCGAGTCTCGGGGCTGGGAGCACTTCGTCCAGCAAGGCTTCGCACGAGGACGCACGAGCGTGCGACGCAACCTGTCGGGCGTCCTCGGCTACGAGCAGTTCAAACGCACCGCCAGGGCGCTGGGCATCGACCGCGACGCACGGCCCGGCGCAGTCTCGTTCGAGCAGTGGCTCGGGCTCTGGCGCGCCTCGTCTACGGCGCGGCGCGGTTGAGCGCGGGCGCCTTTACCGTGGTCGCCTTGCCGCAGTGACGGGCGCGCCCGTAGGCTGGAGTGACACCCTTTCCTGGAGTTCCACCGCATGTCCCAGAGCGCAACCCACGCAGTGCGGCCCGACGGCAGGCTCCGGCTCCCGCCGGGCCAGCGGCTCACCGAAGGCTGGCCCGTGCTTCACTACGGCTCCATCCCGCGGCTCGATCCCGAGACGTGGCGTTTCCACGTATGGGGGCTCGTCGAAGAAGAGCGCAAGTTCACCTGGGACGAGTTCAACGCCCTCGGCGAGACAAGCGACACCAGCGACATTCACTGCGTGACGACCTGGAGCAAGTACGACAACGAATGGGCGGGCGTACCCTTCCGCGCGCTCTACGACTCCATCAAGGTAAAGCCCGAAGCGAAGGTCGTGATGATCCACAGCTACGGGGGCTACACGACGAACGTGCCCCTCGACGACCTCCTCGCGGAGGGCGTGCTCTTCGCGCGAAGGCACAACGGCGAGCCGCTCACCAAGGAGCACGGCTGGCCGATACGGCTGGTGGTGCCCAACCTCTACTTCTGGAAGAGCGCGAAGTGGGTGGGCGGCATGCAATTCATCGACGAGGACCGCCCCGGTTTCTGGGAAATGTACGGCTACCACATGTACGGCGATCCCTGGCGGGAGCAGCGCTACTCCTAGCGCCCTATTCCCCCGCGGCCTTCAGCAGTTCCGCCGCAGCGGCGCGGTTTGCGGGCGTGTCGCCGCCCAGCATCAGCGCTATCTCGCGCAGGCGCGGCTCGCCATTGACCTCTTCGATGTCGCTCCAGGTGCTGGCCCCATCGCTTCCCTTGGCCACGACGAAGTGGCGCGCGCCGTAGGCCGCAACCTGCGGCAGGTGCGTGACGCACAGCACCTGGTGGCGCTCGGCGAGGCGGCGGAGCGCTTCGCCGACGACCGAGCCAGCGCGACCGCCAACGCCCTCGTCGACCTCATCGAGGACGACGAGGCGGGGGGCGGCGGCAGCGCCGAGCACGGTGGTGAGGGCGAGCAGAAAGCGTGACGTCTCTCCGCCGCTGGCGACAGAGCGGAGGGGACGGGGCGGACCGCCGGGGTTGAAGGAGGCGAGCAGCTCCATCTGGTCGACACCGGACTCGGTGAAGGCGCGGGTTCCCGGCTCGCCGGCGCCTGGTGGCGGGGCGTCGGGCACGACGACCTCGTAGTCGGGGAGGGTGACGGCAAGGCCGTCGGGGGCGTCCTCGCAGGCGAAGCCGGCGGCGAGGGAGGCTCCGGGCATCTCCAGCCGAGAGAGCTCCGCCGAGACCTCGGCGATGAGCCGGGTGGCCGCCTCGCGGCGCGCGAGCGAGAGGGAGGCGGCGGCCTCCGCCGCCGACGCCGCGAGAGCGGCGGCACGCTCGCGGAGTTCCTCGAGGGAAGAGCCCGCCGTCTCGATCGCGTCAAGACGCTCTCGCGCCGACTCCTCGTAGCCGAGGATGGCGGTGACGCTGTCGCCGTACTTGCGGCGCAGACGGGCGATGACATCAAGGCGCGCCTCGATGTCACCGCGGCGCTCGGGGTCGTCCTCAAGGGTCTCGCGGTAGGTACGCAGGGAGCGGGCCAGGTCGGCGGCTGTCTGCTCAAGCGTTACGCCCTGGGCAGCAAGCTCACGGGCGTCGGGGTCGCCGTCGGCGATCTCCTCAAGGGCGGCGACCGCTTCCGCGATGGGAGGCGCGTCCAGCGCCCCGAGGGCCGTGGCCGTGGCGGCCAGCAGGCGCTCCACGCTGGCGAGGCGGCGCTGCTCGCGGCGGAGCGCGTCATCCTCGCCGGGAACGAGGCCGGCGCGGGCGATCTCGTCGATTTCGAAGCGCAACTGGTCGAGCAGCCGTTCGCGCTCGCGCGAGTCGCTGCCGACCGCCTCAATCTCGCGGCGCAGGGCACGCAGCTCGCGGATCTGGGTGGAGAGGGACTCGCGGCGAGCCCGGAGGCCGCCGAAGGCGTCGAGCACAGCCAGCTGGACCGCAGGACGCAGGAGTGTGAGCTGCTCGGACTGCCCGTGGATGTCGATGACGCGCGCGCCGAGCTCCCTGAGCTGTTCGGCGGGAGCGCTGGCGCCATCGATGCGTCCGGAGGTGCGCCCGGAGAGGCGGACGGTGCGCTCGACGGTCAGGGACTCGTTCCCGGCCTGGACGCTCGCGCGAACGCGGGCGCTCTCAGCACCGTCGGCGACGACTCCGCGCCCGTGCCGCCCGCCGAAGAGGAAGTCGAGGGCGTCGACGATGATCGACTTGCCCGCGCCGGTCTCGCCGGTGATGACGTTGAGCCCCGGCCCGGGCGCGAGCGTCACGTCGCGGGCGACGGCGAAGCCGGTGACGGTCAGTTGTTCAATCACCGTTGCTCATGGCGCTGCTGAGTTGCACCTCAAGCCGCTCGGCGAGGTGGCT
Source organism: Tepidiformaceae bacterium (assembly GCA_965262975.1). Classification (GTDB taxonomy): domain Bacteria; phylum Chloroflexota; class Dehalococcoidia; order Tepidiformales; family Tepidiformaceae; genus UBA2991. Next base: position 1,331,271 of record OZ253575.1, read on the forward strand.
GAAGAACGAGGAGGCCGGGTTCAGGATGGCGAAGTAGGCATCGTGCTGGCTGGCGGACAGGGAGACACGCGAGCCCCCGGCGAGCGGCAGATCCTCCTGGCCATCGACGGTGAGGATGGCGCCCTCGTCGGAGCGCACGCTGAGCGTGACGGTCGAGGACGGCTCCAGCACGAGTGAGCGTCCGATGGCGAGGTGCGCCGACACGGGTGTCACCACCAGGTGGCGTTCGACAGGTGCGAGGATTGGGCCGCCAGCGCTGAGGGAGTAGCCCGTACTGCCCGTGGGGCTCGCCACGATCATGCCGTCGCAGCGGTAGAGGGCGACGCGTCCGCCATCGACGGCAAGCTCAACGTAGACGGGGCGGCCGGGGGAGCGGCGGCTGAGAACGATGTCGTTGAGGCCCCGGAAGGAGCGTCCTGCCGCCTCGCCTTCGGTGATGGTGGCGGCGACCATGAGGCGCTTCTCGGTCTCCCACTCGCCCGCGAGGATGCGGTCGAACTGGTCGAAGAAGGCGTCGCGATTGAGGCTCGTGAGGAAGCCGAGGCGGCCCATGTTCACCCCGAGGATGGGCAGCGGCCGGGGCACGGCGAGGCGGGCGGCGCGGAGCACCGTGCCATCGCCGCCGACGCAGATGATGAGATCGGCTCCCGTGAGCGCATCGGCGGGCACGTGACCCCAGGCGCCGGCCACGCGCACCTCGACGCCTGCGGCCTCGATTGCATCGGCGATGCGCCCGGCGAGCAGGAGCGCCGGATCCATTCCCTCAGGCCTCAGGACCAGCACGCGCTTCAGCACGACAACTCCTCGTGGGCCGGGGTACGCATGTGCACGAATATCTCACGATTCCCGCGATCACCCGTGATCGCGCAATCCACCGTGTCAAGAACATCCCAGCCATGGTCGAGCGCCCACTGACGGAACTCCTCCCGCACACGCTCTCGCACGGCCTCGTCGCGCACGACACCACCACGGGGCACATCCGCCGGGCCCGCCTCGAACTGGGGCTTCAACAGAACCACTCCGGGCGCGCGCGTGGGCAGGCGCGACGCCACCGAGGGGAGCACCTTCCGCAGGGAGATGAAGGAGACATCGCCAACGAAGAAGTCGAGCGGTGGGAGTTCGGGGAGGTCGCGCGCGTTCGTGCGCTCCATGACGGTCACGCGGGAATCCTCGCGCAGGCGCTGGTGGAGTTGTCCACGGCCCACATCCACGGCGAGCACGGAGGTGGCGCCTCGCTGCAGCAGGCAGTCGCTGAACCCACCGGTTGAGGCGCCAACGTCGAGGCAGCGGAGGCCGGAAACGTCGACGGCGAAGGTGTCGAGGGCAGCTTCGAGCTTGCGCCCGCCCCGGCTCACGTAGCGTTCGACCTCGCGCAGGTCGAGTGGCGCGGCCTCGTCGAGCAGCGTCGCGGGCTTCACCAGCGTCAGCGTGCCGGTGCGGGCGCGCCCGGCCATGATGAGCCGCCGGGCGCTCTCGCGAGAGCCCGCGAGTCCGCGGCGGACGAGCAGTTGGTCGGCGCGAACGCGGGCCATCGCGTAAGGCTAGCGTATGCGCGCGTCTTTGGGCTCTCGCGCCCCCCGCGGTACGATCACGGCCCGCATGCGTCTCTACTCCGATCTCGCCGGCTGGTTCCACCTCCTGACTGCTCCCGGCGAGTACGTGGTCGAGGCCGCCTACTACCGGAAGGCCCTGGTCGAGTCGTGCGACGGGCCAGCCGTTACGCTGCTGGAGCTGGGCTCGGGCGGAGGCAACAACGCCTCCCACCTGAAGCAGTGGTTCACCTGCACCCTCACGGACCTGTCGGCGGAGATGCTGGAGCAAAGCCGCACGATCAACCCCGAGTGCGAGCACATCGAGGGGGACATGCGCACGCTGCGGCTGGGACGGACCTTCGACGTTGTGTTCGTGCACGATGCGGTGGTGTACCTGACCGAGCTCGACGACCTGCGAGCGGCGGTGGTCACGGCGTTCACGCACCTGCGTCCCGGTGGAGCGGCGGTGTTCGTGCCGGACTACGTCCGCGAGAGCTTCAAGCCGGGTACCAACCACGGGGGCCACGATGGAGCCGATGGCCGCTCCCTCCGCTACCTGGAGTGGATGCGGGACGAGGACCCGGATGACTCCCAGTACGAAGTCGAGATGGTGTACGTGCTGCGGGAGGCGGACGGGTCGGTCAGGGTCGAGCACGACCCCTGGGTGGAGGGGCTGTTCACACACGCGCAGTGGTTCGACGCCCTGCGCAACGCCGGTTTCGAGGCGGGGGAGTACCCCCCCGGCGACCCGGAAGAGTGCCCGGGGCCCATCTTCGTGGGGAGGAAGCCGGCATGAGCGACAGCAACCCCGAAACGATAGACGGCCCGGAGCGCGTCGCCGAAGCGATGCGCGCGTGCGGGATCGAATCTCCGATCGAGCGGTTTGCGGCGGGCACGGCGACGGCGATGGACGCCGCGAGCGCCCTCGGTTGCGAGCTTGGGCAGATCGTCAAGACGCTCGTCATGCTGGCGGACGGCCGCCCAACAGCCGTACTCGTCGCGGGCGACCGGGTGGCGGACACGAGAGCGCTGGCGCGACTACTGGGCGTGTCTCGCAAGCGACTGAAGATGGCGACCGCGGACCAGGTGTTCGAGCTCACGGGCTACCGCGTGGGGGGAGTCCCTCCGGTGGGGCTGCCGGGCGAGTGGGACGTGATCGCGGACGACAGCCTTGGACGCTTCTCAGCGGTGTGGGCGGCGGCGGGCGCGAGCGACGCGCTCTTCGGTGCGGGTACGGACGAGCTGGTGGCGGCTACGGGCGCTCAGCTGGCGACTATCGCCAAGACACGGGCGTAGGCGGGACGCTCAGGCGATTTCGCCGTGGACCTCGGGCTCCGGGGCGGCGTCTTCGAGCTCGACAGGTTGGCCGCCCTTGGCCATCAGGATGGGGCGCTGGCGGTTCCTGATGGTCTCCCCCTTCACGACGCAGCGGTCGATGTCCTCTCGGCTCGGTATCTCGTACATGACGTCCACGAGCCGGTCCTCGACAACGGTGCGGAGTCCGCGGGCGCCCGTCTTCAGGTGGATGGCCTCGTCGGCGATGGCCTCAAGCGCGTCGTCGGTAAAGGTGAGGTCGACGCCGTCCATCGAGAAGTAGCGCTCGAACTGGCGCACGAGCGCGTTCTTCGGCTCGGTGAGGATGCGAACGAGATCGTCCTGGTCGAGGGATCTGAGGGAGACGACAAGCGAGAGGCGCCCGATGAACTCGGGGATGAGGCCGTACTCGAGCAGGTCGTCGTGGGTAACGTGGGCGAGGAGCTGGTCGGTGCGCTTGGGGCCGCGAATGCTGCGCTCGGCGCGGAAGCCGAGGCTGACCTGGTCGCGCTTGAGGCGGCGCTCAACGTTGTTCTCCAGCCCCTCGAAGGCGCCGCCGCAGATGAAGAGGATGTTGGAGGTGTCGATCTGGAGGAAGTCCTGGTGGGGGTGCTTGCGGCCGCCCTGCGGGGGCACGTTCGCGACGCAGCCTTCGATGATCTTCAGGAGCGCCTGCTGCACACCCTCACCAGAGACGTCGCGGGTGATGCTGGGGTTGTCGGACTTGCGCGCGACCTTGTCGATCTCGTCGATGTAGATGATGCCGCGCTCGGCCTTCTGGATATCGAAGTCCGCGGCCTGGATGAGGTGCAGGAGGATATTCTCGACATCTTCGCCGACGTAGCCGGCCTCGGTGAGGGCGGTCGCATCGGCGACGGAGAAGGGCACATCGAGGTAGCGAGCGAGCGTGCGCGCGAGGAGCGTCTTGCCGACGCCCGTGGGGCCGGCGAGGAGGATGTTCGACTTCTCAAGCTCGACATCCTGGTCGGGGCCGGAGTTATTAATGCGCTTGTAGTGGTTGTAGACGGCGACGGAGAGGACCTTCTTGGCGGCCTCCTGGCCGATGACGTAGTTGTCGAGGTGCTCGTGAATCTCGCGGGGCGCGGGAACGGTGTCGCCGATTGTGTCCTTGGCGGCAGGCTGCGTCGTGGCGCCGGCCGACTCTTCGTCGATGATTTCGCGGCAGAGCTCGATGCACTCGTCGCAGATGTAGACGGAGCCAGGACCGGCGATGAGGCGACGCACCTGGTCGCGACTCTTCCCGCAGAAGGAACAGTGGTATTGGGTGCGCTTCGAGCGGTTGCTGGCCACGTTCAGGCGCCTTCGCTCTTGGCGACGATGTCGCCCTGCTCCAGCACCTCATCGACGAACCCATAGACCTTGGCGCCTTCGGCATCAAGATAGAAGTCGCGGTCGAAATCTTCCTCGATCTTTTCGACCGTCTGGCCCGTCTGGTTGGAGATGATGTCGCGGATGATCTCGTTGTTGCGCAGGATTTCGCGGGCCGCGATCTCGATGTCGCGGGCCTGACCGCGCGCCCCGCCAAGGGCCTGGTGCATGTGCACGGTGGCGTTCGGGAGGGCGTAGCGCTTGCCCTTCGCGCCGGCAGCGAGCAGGACGGTGGCCATCGAGGCGGTCTGCCCCACGGCGATGGTGGAGACGTCGGGCTCGATCAGCTGCATCGTGTCGTAGATGGCGAGGCCGGAGGGGATGATGCCGCCGGGTGAATGGATGTAGAGGCTGATATCGCGATCGGGATCCTCGCGCTGGAGGAAGAGCAACTGGGCGACGATGAGGTTGGCGACCATATCGTTGATGGGCGTGCCGAGGAAGACGATGCGCTCCTTGAGGAGCAGGGAGAAGATGTCCAGCGCGCGCTCGGAGCGGGGTCCGGTCTCGATCACCATGGGGATCACGGCCCTCGGGGCGTCGGCTTGGAAATCGTTCACTCGGCTTCCTCCTCCACGGGTGTGGCGGCGATTTCCTGCAGCCGCCCGAGCGTCTTGTCGGTCAGCAGGCTGTTGCGAATGCTGGCCGCCCCGCGATCGCTCTCGAACATGGTACGCATACTTTCGGCGTTCTCGCCCATGGGCTCCAGCATCTTGTCCACCTGCTCGGCGACATCGTCGTCGGTCACTTCGATGCCTTCTGCCTCGGTCAGCTCCCCCAGAACGAGCGAGCGGCAGAGGCGCTCCAGGGCGGGCTCGTGGAACATCTCGCGGAACTCGGCGGGGGACTTGCCAATCTGAGCGAGATGGGCCTGGTAGGCGCTGACATCGCTGCCGTGGCTCTCGCGAATCAGCTCGTCAATCTCGCGGTCGAGGAGCACCTGCGGGTATTCGATCTCACAGAGGCCCACGAGCTCGTCGACGACCTTCAGCCGGTAGGCCTCGTCGGCCTGACGCTGGAGCGTCTCCTGCAGATCCGTACGCACGCGGTCGCGGAGCTGGTCGATGGTCTCGAACTCCTCGGCGTTCACCTGCTGAGCGAGGTCGTCGTCCTCCGCCGGCAGCTCCTCCTCCTTCACCGACTTCACGGTGAGGGTGATGGAAGCGGTCTTGCCGGAGAGCTGCTCGGGGAAGTCCTCGGGCACCGGCAGCTCGACAGTCTTCTCCGACTCCGCCTCCATGCCGAGGAACTGCTCGGCGAGGTCGGGGAGGAGAAGGGTCTGGCCCTCGCGCAGCGGGAACTCGACATCCTCGTCCTGCACGAAGGAGGTGTCCTCGACGGTGCCCTTGATGTCGGCTGTGAGGATGTCGTTCCATTCGGCGCCGCGCTCGACGGGGGCGATGGTGGCGAAACGGCGCCGGATCATCTCCATCTGCTCGTCGAACATCTCGTCCGTGACTTCGACGGGCTCGGGCGCGATGCGGATGGACTCGTAGTCGCCGAGGGTAACGGTGGGGCGGATGGGCACGGTCGCCTTGAAGCGAACGGGCTCGGTCTCGAGGATTTCGAGTTCGGGCTGGTCGACGGCGTCGATCTCTTCGCTCTCGAGGGCCTCGGAATAGACGGCGGGGACGAGGGAGTCGAGCGCCTCGTGGATCAGGTGGTCACGCCCGACCATGCGCTCGACGATGCGGCGGGGGGCCTTGCCGGGGCGGAAACCGGGGATGCGCAGGGTGGGAAGGAGGCGCTTATAGGCGGCATCGAGGGACCGCTCCAGGCGGTCCGGTTCGACTTCGATCTCAAGCTGTACACGACTCTCAGGGAGCCGTTCGAGAGTGACCTTCACCGAGCCGCCTTGCCTCCGCTAGACCAGTATACGGTATTCGCTCGCTACGACTCAGCTCCGGAACGTGCGCGGCTCGACAAGGTCCACGAGGGCATCGCCGAGCAGGTTCCAGGAGAAGAAGAAGAGGATGAGGGGGATCCCCGAGACGAGCAGGACGTGGGGGAATTGCTGGAAGGTGCGTATGGATCCTGCCTCAAAGAGGAGCGTGCCGAAGCTCGGGGTGGAGGGGTCGACACCGAGCCCAAGAAAGCTCAGAGCCACCTCCGCGCCGGCGATGCCCGCCATGCCGGCGGAGAGGCCAACGAGGAAGACGGGCAGCACACCGGGGAACACATGGCGAAAGAGCAGACGGAAGGTTGAAACGCCAATCGCCTCGGCGGCGAGGATGTACTCCTGCTCGCGGATCGCCAGCACCTGGCTGCGCACGATGCGCGCCGAGCCTACCCAGGCGAAGGGAAGGGCAGCAAGGACAATGATCAGGAAGGGGACGATCGCTCGGGCATCATCGGCCAGGAAGGTGTTCTCCTTGAGCCAGAACGCGGTGTCGTTGATACGCGTACGGAAGGCCGCCGAGATGGTCAGCATGAGGAAGAGCGTCGGGATGCCCGCCAGCGACTCCCCGACACGCATGATGCTGGTATCGACCCAGCCGCCGCGGTAGCCAGAGAGCAACCCGAGTCCCAGGCCCAGGATGCCCGCACCCGTAACGAGTACCACGAGCGTGAAGAGCAAGGTGGTGCGTGCCGAAAAGACGACGCGTGAGAAGAGGTCGCGCCCAGCGCGGTCTGTTCCAAACCAGTGCTCAGCGGACGGAGATGCGTACTGGTCCTCCAGGGTAAGGCGCTGGTAGTTGGGGTCGTGCGTGGCAATCCACGGCGAGAAAATGCCGGCCAGATAGAAGACCGAGAGGAAGGTGATCGCAATGAGCGCGATCTTCTTGCGGCCTAGCTCACGAAGGAAGCGGAAGCGCGGGGCCGGCCGCCAGCCGGTTTCTTCTGTCTCCAGGGCGCCCGCTTCGATCGTCATGGCTACTCGCCCCTCGCCGCCGTAATGCGGATGCGTGGATCAATGAAGCCGTAGGCGATATCGACAAGGATGTTGGCGAGGACGAAGAGTGCGGAACCGAACAGCACAAGCCCCATCACGACGTCGTAGTCGGCCCCCAGAACGGCCTGGAGGAATTCGCGCCCAATCCCGGGGATACCCATCAGGAGCTCGACAAAGAGCGCGCCGCTAAAGATGCCCGGCAGGGAGAGACCGATCGCGGTGACCATGGGGAGGAGGGCATTGCGCACCACATGGGAGACGACAACGGTGCGCTCACGCAGTCCCTTGGAACGGGCGGTGCGGACGTAGTCTTCGGCGCTAACCTGAATCACGGAGGCGCGCATGAGGCGGGCGACACCGGCAACGCCGGGCAAGGCCATGATGAAGACGGGCAGGATGATGTTGGGGTGAAGGACACCCTCGTAGCTGAGGTTGACCCAGCCGAGTTGGAGGGCGAAGAACCACGGTGCGATGACCGTGGACACGAACACTGGAACGGAGTCGATGAGGAGCCAGAAGCCAATGACGAGGGGGTCGACGAAGGTTCCACGCGCCAGGGCGGCGTAGACACCGATGGGGATACCGAGGCCGAAGATGAGGGCGAAGGCCATGATTCCCATCCCCGCCGAGATGCGGATCCTGGGGAAGATCACCTCCGCCACGGAGAAGTCCCCGTGTTTCGTGGAGACGCCAAGGTCGCCCTGGAAGAGATTCTGGACGTACTTCACGTACTGAATGTGGAGGGGGCGATCGTAGCCGTACTTGGCCCGCAGCCTCTCGGCGATTTCCTCGTCGTAGCGCTGGCCGAGGAGAGAGTCGATGGGGTCCTGGGGGGCGATGCGGAGCAGCAGGAAGACCATGACGGAGATCGCAAAGACCACAGGCGCCGCCCAGAGGATTCGCCGGATGATGTAGCCTGCGAGCCCCTGGCTCACTGCTCCCTACTCTCCCGAGGTGTCGATCTCGATGTAGCGGTACTTGGGCACGATGGTACCGACATCCGGCCAGTTCTGGACACACTCACGCACGAGGTAGTGCCTGATGGTCCAGAAGGTGGGGATGATGGGTGCATCGTCGATGATGATCTGCTCAGCCTGATGATAGAGCCGGTAGCGGGCCTCCTGGTCCTGAAGGGTCGCCGCCTCGTCGAGGAGGGCGTCGACGCGCGGGTTCGAGTAGCCGGAGTTGTTGAGCGTGCTGTCGCTGGAAAAGAGCTTGCCGATGAAGTTCTCGGGATCGGGGTAGTCGGCGATCCAGCCGGCGGAGTACATCTGGAGCTCACCCCGCCGCAGCTCGCGCAGATAGGCAGACCACTCGATGGCCTCGATCTCGACCTCGACCCCGAGGGCTTCGCGCCACTGCTGCTGGTAGGCCTGCAGGTTGTCGGGCGGGTCGCCTGCAGTGCCGCTGAAGGTCAGGATGATGCGGGGCATCGCGCCGGCGTAGCGAGACCGCGCGAGCAGCTCGGCAGCACGCTCGGGGTCGTAGGGGTAGGCGGCGACCGCATCAGCGCTGTAGCCAGGTAGCGTCGGCGGGAGGATGCCGTCCGCCACGACGGCGGCATCGAAGAAGAGCACTTCGTTGATAGCCTCACGGTCGATGGAGAGGGCAAAAGCCTGCCGCACCAGCGGGTCATCGAACGGCGCCACATTGACATTCATGCCGAGGTAGAAAATCGAAAGTTGGGGGGCAGGGCGGTAGAACTCGCTGAGTTCGCTCTCGCCGCTCAGAACGCCGGAGAGTTCGATGGCCGGGACGACGGCGACGTGAATCTCGTCGTTCTGGAAGCGCGTCGAGAGGGAGCCGCCGCTGAGCGTGAACACCACCTCATCGAGCTTGGGCGGGCCGAGGTGGTAGCGGTCGTTCGGGACGAGGACGATCTCCTCGAGCGGGCGCCAGACCTTCACCCGGAACGGCCCCGTGCCGTTGGGACTCCGCGTCCAGCCATCCGGGTCCTGCTCGATCTGCTCACGGTCGACGACCGCGGCGACGGTGTAGGTGAGCTGCTGGAGGAAGTAGCTGACCGGCTCTTCGAGTTCGAAGCGGATGGTGTACTCGTCCACCACCTGGACGCCGCTGATCTCGTCGGTGCGGCCGTTGAACTTGTCGCGCACGCCGACGATGTCACCGAGGTAGTTGAGAACGGTGGGGGAGAAGTTGGCGGGGTCTGCGGCCCGCTCGAAGCTGTACTTGACGTCGTCGGCGGTTACGCGCTGGCCATTGTGGAAGACGACATCGTCGCGCAGGAAGAAGGTGTAGACGCGCCCGCCGTCGGAGATTTCCCAGCGCTCGGCGATATCGGGGACGACGTTCAGGTCGAGGTCGAGGGAGACGAGGCCGCCGAATATCTCGGCGGTGTACTCGGCGGTGCTGGCGTCGCCCACCTGGATGGGGTCGAAGACGGTTGCGGGGCTGTCGCCGAAGGTGATCAGCCGGTTCTCGCCGCAGATGCCGCTGACCGTGCGGTCGTCGTCGCGACCGTCGTCGCGACCATCGTCACCGTCATCGACGGTCTCGGTGGCGCCGCCGTCGTCGCTGTCATCGCGCTCGGACGCCTGCCTCGTCGACGCGGGCGTCTGGTCGCCGCCGTCGTCGTCACCACCGTCGCCGCCGGCCAGCACCAGCACGAACACCACGGCTACCGCCACAATCAGGAGGGCGACGGCGCCCATCATCAGTCCGAGCGTGCGATTGGACATGCGGTTTCTCCCGTTAGTAGCTACGAGGCGGACAGATTCGTCACGCGCTCGGTGGGCGGGTTTTCAGAGGATAGCGTACCGGGCGGAGGGCTCCACCGTGACGGCGCTTACCAACCTTTTCTTTATGTGGGCGGCGCGACGCGCAGCCCAAGCTCGTCGAGCTGCTCCCGGCTAACGGGTTGGGGCGACCCCATGAGGGGATCACTGCCCGAGGAGGCCTTGGGGAAGGCGATGACGTCGCGGATGTTGGGCGTCCCGACGAGCTCCATGAGGACGCGGTCGATGCCGGCGGCGATGCCGCCCATGGGCGGGGCGCCGTACTCAAGGGCATCGAGGAGGACGCCGAAGCGGTCCTGCATCTCCTCGTCGGTGTAGTTCATCAGGCGCAGGACCTGCTCCTGCTCGGGGCGACGGTGGATGCGGACGGAGCCGCCGGCGATCTCGGTCCCGTTCAGGGTGAGGTCGTACTGCTTCGAGCGAACGGCGCCGGGGTCGGTTGCGAGCAGGTGCTCGTCCTCCTCGACGAATCCGCAGAAGGGGTTGTGGGTCGCGTCCCAGCGCTCCTCCTCCGGTCGCCACTCAAGCAGGGGGAAGCCGGTGACCCAGGCGAAGGAGAGGACGTCGGGGTCGATCAGGTCGAGGCGCCGGGCGAGCTCCTCGCGCACGAGCGCCATCGAGGCGGAGACCACCGCAGCCTGGTCGGCGCAGAGGAAGAGCATGTCGCCGTCCTCAGCCTCCGTCAGGGTGCGCAGGCCCGCGATCTCCTCCTCGGAGAGGAAGCGGGCGATGGGCGAACGCAACTCGCCGCCCGCGAGGAAGCCGATGTTGGCGAGACCCCTGGCGCCGCCGCCGCGCGCAACCTCGACGAGGGAGTCGATGGCGCGACGGGCCATCTCCGCCTGTCCAGGGACGCGCATGGCGCGCACCTGTCCGCCAGCAGCGAGCGCGCCCGCGAACACCTGGAACCCGGACTCGCGAACGGCCTCGCTCACGTCGACGAACTCGAGGCCGAAGCGCAGGTCGGGGCGGTCGATGCCGTAGCGCGCCATGGCGTCGGCGTACTCGATGCGGGGGAAGGGGGTCTGGGCGAGGCGCCTGTCGCCGCCGAAACGGCGGCCGACCTCGGTGAACAGCTCCTCGACGAGCGAAAGAACGTCCTCTTCCTCAACGAAGCTCATCTCGAGGTCGAGCTGGGTGAGCTCGACGATGCGGTTCGCGCGCGTGTCCTCGTCGCGGTAACAGCGCGCCATCTGGAAGTAGCGCTCGAAGCCGCCGACCATCAGCAGCTCCTTCATGATCTGGGGTGACTGTGGCAGGGCGAAGAAGTGGCCCTGCTGGATGCGCGAGGGCACGAGAAAGTCGCGCGCGCCCTCGGGTGTGGACTTGATCAGGGTGGGGGTCTCGATCTCGGCGAAGCCGCGCTCCGAGAGGAACTGGCGCATGAAGAGCACAACCTCATGGCGCAAGCGGATGATCTCGGCGACCGCGGGGCGGCGCAGCTCCACGTAGCGGTGGCGAAGCCGCACGAGCTCGTCGACCTCGCTCTCGTCGTTCACGGCGAAGGGGGGCGTGAGCGCCTCGTTCAGCACCTCGACGCGGGTGGGGACAAGCTCGATCTCGCCCGTGGGCATGTCGCGGTTCACGGTCTCGGGCGAGCGCTGGCGGACGGTCCCCTCAACGGCGAGCACCCACTCGGAGCGGGCTCGATGCGCCGCTTCGTGGGCCTCGGCATTCTCCGGGTCGATGACGACCTGGACGACGCCGTGGGAGTCGCGAAGATCGATGAAGATGAGGCCGCCGTGGTCGCGACGGCGGTGGACCCAGCCGGCGAGCCGCACGGTGCGGCCCTCGTCGGCGGTTGTGAGGTCACCTGCGTAGGCGTCTTTGAGCATAGGTCAGCCTACCGCGAGGGCTATCAACGACCAACGCAGCGGGGGGCGGGGCTCAGGGGGAGGCAAGCAGGTCTCGGAGCTCGGCGTCGTAGGCGCCCTCGATCTCCTGCTCAACGCGTTCCTGGAAGCGCCGGTAGGCAGCCACGAGCTCTTCCGCCTCGGGCGTGAGAGCCGTGCGGCCACCGCCCGCGCCCCCTACCTCCGAGCGAACGAGGGAGCGCCCCAGGTTCGCCTCGACCTCCTTCACCTTGCCCCAGGCGCGGCGATAGCTGAGACCGAGGGCCGAAGCGGCCTCGGCCAGGGAACCCGTCTCGGCGACCAGCTCCAGCAGGCGGACGCGGTAGTCCGACATCACGAGCTGGCCGTCGGTCTCGATCCACAGCTTCTGGTGGGGCTCCGAGGAGGCCATCGCGGAGGCGAGCCTAGCACGCCCGCAGGGGCGGCTCAGCTGTTCAGGTCGTTGCGGGAGGTCTGCACGGCGTGGACGTGGGCGAAGTCGTTCACCGTGAGCACGGCCCGGCGATCGCCATCGACACGCACGGTCGTGATCGACGTGTGATGGAGGGGGAACACCTGCTGGTACGCCGAGGAGAGCACATGCGAGAGGTAGTGGTTGATGACGCCGGAGTGGCAGGCGACCACGACGCGCCGGCCCCTGTTCGCCTCGGCGATCTCGGCAACAGCGCCGGTGATGCGGCTGCGGAAGGCGAGAACGTCCTCGGATTCGGGCCAGACCGAGTCGAGGCGCGTGCGGCTCTGTTCGCGCATCAGCTCGACGAAGCGCTCGGCCCCGTAGTAGTCGATGACGCCGAGGTGCGAGGGCACCTTCTGGAACGGATCGAGCTCGGCGAGACCGTCGTGGACGACGGGATCGAGGCCATGGTGGCGGGCGATCTCCTGGCCGGTCACGCGGGCACGGCTGAGGGGGCTGCAGTAGACGGCATCGATGGCAGCCGTCGCGAGCCGCTCGCCGACGACGCGCGCCTGCTCGCGCCCGAGCGGCGAGAGGGGAGCATCGACAACTTCGCCCACGGGCATGTTGGCGCCGAGTTGCTGCTCGCCGTGGCGAACGAGGAGCAGCTCGGTCATCCCTTCGAGCGACTCGATGAACGGGTTCCTGAGGTCGATCCAGCGGATCCGGCGCGATTTCGTGGCATCTGACATGGCCCGGACTGTAGCGCTCCCGCCGCGAAGGGGACAGAGCGGCCCGGGCAAGGGAGAATCGCCCCATGGCGCTCGACCTCGACCCCGGACTGGCGGCGGTAGGCAACCCCGCGCTCGTGAAGGCGATCGTCGCCGAGATGGACGGCGGCGCGATGCCGTTCGAGCGCTTTATGGAGTTGGCCCTCTATCACCCCGAGCACGGCTACTACCGCAAGCCGGGGCGCATCGGCCTAAGCGGGGACTTCCTCACGAGCCCGGTCATCCACCCGATGTTCGCCTGGGCCGTGGGCGCCTGGTGCGAGTGGGTCTGGGAGGCGCTGGGACGCCCCGAGCCCTTCACCGTCATCGAGCCCGGCGCGGGGGAGGGCGCCCTTGCCACGGCGTTGCTCGACTGGGCCGAGGGACGCGGAGGGGCCTTCGCGGAGACGCTGCGCTACGTCGTCATCGAGCCGAACGCGCGCGGTGGCGACGCCCGCATCGAGTGGCGGACGGACGCGCCGGCGCCGGCCGAGGCGGGGGTTGTGCTCTCGAACGAGCTGTTCGATGCGCTGCCCGTGCGCCTCTTTGAGGTGGAGGGGCGCGGTCCCGTCGAGGTCTACGTGCGCTGGGACGGCGAGGCGTTCGTGGAGGCGCGGGGCGGGATCGCCACCATCGACGGGGCGCCCGCAAGCGGACGGTTCGAGGTGAGCGGGCGGGCGCACGCAACGATGTCGGCGATGTGCGACCTGGTGGAGCGCGGAGCGGTGCTGACCTTCGACTACGGCTATCCGGAGGAGGATCTGTGGGCCGACTGGCGCAGGCAGGGCACGCTTCTCTGCTTCTACCGGCACACCGCGCACGAGGACCCGTACCAGCACGTGGGCCAGCAGGACCTGACCGCGCACGTGAACCTCTCCGAGTTGGAGCTGGCGATGGAACTAGGGGGGCTGACGGCCTTCGCGCCGGTCACGCAAGCGGCCTTCCTGACGGAAGCCGGGCTGGGGAGCCTGATCGAGAGCGTTCGCGACGACCTGCCCGAGTACTTCGCGAGGCGGCGGGCCTTCCAACAGCTCACGGACGCGGCCGGGCTCGGGCGCATTCGCGTGCTCGCGGGCACGCGCGGCGTCGAGGGTGTACCGCCGGGATTTGGAGAGACCGCGTGAGCGCGGAGGACCGCGAACCCGCCACTCCCTCCCCACCGCGGGACACGCCGATCACCGTGGGCGAACCCGCACCGGACTTCCGACTGCCCGCCGTCACCACGGAGGGCGAGCAGATCGAGGTGGCCCTGGGGGATGCGCTGGCAGGGGGGGATGTGCTCTTGATCTTCTACCAGGACGACGGGATGCCCATCTGCACGAGCGAGCTGAAGGCATTTGCGCAGGAGCACGAGACCCTGCGCAAGGCGGGCGTGCAGGCCTACGGCGTCAATACGAACGGGCTCGGCTCGCACGCGCGTTTCCAGGAGCGGGACCGCTACCCCTTCGCCCTCATCAGCGATTTCCACGGCGACGTGGTGCGCGCCTACGGACTCTGGGACGAAGATGCGCGCAAGTCGCGGCGAGCACTGGTGCTCGTCGGGAGCGACGGCGCCATTCGTTACGTGGAGCCGCACTTCAATCCGGGCAACCTGGCAGCCTTCGAAGCGTTCTTCGCGGCGCTGGGACTCGCCTAGGAACTCGACCGTACAAGTGGGGCTGGCCTACCGTGAACGGCAGCCCTAACCAGACACAGCGGGGAGGAACGCGTGACCCGGAAGCGAATGCTCATTGGCGGGGGCGTGATCGCGATCGCGATCATCGCCGCTGCCGTCTTCCTGCTCTGGTGGTTCCTGATTCGCGACGACGCACCCCCACCGGTGAATCTTCGCGAAGCCGTCGAGTCCCTCGAAGACGAGGGCACGCCGGAGACGACCCCGACGGCCAGTCCGGCGGCCGCCGCGACTGAGACCGCAGCCGAAGCCACGGCGACGGCCACAGCCACGGCGGCCACAAGCGAGGCGGCGGCGGACGCTCCCGGCGTCGAGGGCACGTGGACCCTCGTGGAGGGGCGGGAAAGCTTCGTCGGGTACCGCGTGGAGGAGGAGCTCGCCACGATCGGGTACAAGGAGGCGGTCGGCCGCACGCCGACGATCGAGGCCACCATCACGATCGCGGGCGGGCAGCTGACCGCGGTCACGATTACGGCCGACCTGCGCGACTTGAAAAGCGACGACTCGCGGCGTGATGGCGCCCTGGGGGTGCAGGCGCTCGAGTCGAGCAGGTTCCCCACGGCGACGTTCGAGCTGACCGAGGCGGTGGCCGTGCCGGAGGGGCTCGCACGGGGCGAGCCGATCAGCCTGGAGGCGAGCGGCACCCTCACGCTGCACGGGGTCACACGCCCGGTGACCATCCCCCTGGAGGCGGAACTCGTGGACGGCGTGATGGCGGTCGTGGGGTCGCTCCCGATCCTGTTCGCCGACTACGACATCGCCCAGCCGCAGGCCCCCATACTCGTTTCGATCGAAGACAACGGCGTGATGGAACTCCAGTTGTTCCTGGAGCAGGGCCCATAGCGGACGACCGCCGCGACCGCACTCCGCGACGGGACTCGTTGACGGCACATCGGGCGCGTTCCTAGCATGGGGCGCATGGCCGCCTACTCCGAGACCGTCATGGACCACTTCGAGCACCCAAGGAACGCGGGCGAGATGGACGCTCCCGACGGCGAGGCCACGGTACGCAACCCCGTCTGCGGCGATCGCATGCAGATCATGCTGCGAATCAGCGAGGGGCGCATCGCGAGGATGCAGTGGCTGACACGGGGTTGTCCGCCTGCCATCGCGACTAGTTCGTGGACGAGCGAAGAGGTGGAGGGGTGGACGCTGGCGGAGGCGGAGGCGCTCACGCGCGAGGCAATCGCCGAGGGCATCGGCGGGCTGCCGAAGGACAAAGTGCACTGCAGTGTGCTCGCCGCCGACGCCCTGAAGCGCGCGATCGCGGACTACCGGACGCGATCGGGCTGACGGGGGCGAGTCTGTGCATTTGGTCACAAGCGATCGTAGAATGCAGCCATTGGCACCGGAGGCGCTTTCTCGATGATCGAACCCCTGCTCGCCCTCTACAGCCCGACTGCGCTCGGAGTGATCTTCGTGCTGGTCTGGGCAGCCACGTCGGTGATTGTGACGATCCCGGCCTTCGCCACGCGGGGAACCCCGCAGATGATGTGGTTTGGGGCGGCGGGCTTCATCCTGACGGTGGAGGCGGCGATGCTTGTCACCCTGGCGGTGCTCAACAGCCAGGGCAAGATCTTCTAGTCGCGCGTTCCCAGGAAGGCTAGGAATCCTCTGAGCAAGTAGGCTGTCGGCGGCGATTTGCTGCCGGCGGCAGGTTGTATTGGACAAGGAGGACGGCAGGGGAGGGGGCCGGGGGAGGGCGGGGGCTTCTTTTGCCCTCCCGTCGCGCTTCGACGGGCGCGGGGGACGCACTGCTCCCCGGGTCAGGCGAGTTGGGGCTCGGCTCTGAGCAGGTTCGTCAAGCCCAGCAGCAGCGCCAGCCGCTCGCGGTTCTTGGCCAGACCGCGGTAGCGCACCTTGTCGTAGCCGAAACGCCGCTTCACCGCGAGGAAGGGGTGCTCCACCTTCGCCCGCACTGACGCCTTCGCTCGCTCCGCCCGCGCCTCCGCGCTCCTCGGCTCAAGCAGCCGCCTCAGGCCGGGCCGCATGGCCACGCGCCACGCGACCTCCGACCGCGCCTGCTCCGGGCGCTTTTCCACGCCCTGGTAGCCCGCGTCGCCGTACGCCTCCCGCTCCTCGCCGTGCAGCAGGCGGTGCGCCTCCGTCACGTCGGCCACGTTCGCCGCCGTCGCCCGCATGCTGTGCACCAGCCCGCTGTCGGCGTCCACGCCGATGTGCAGCTTCATGCCGAAGTGCCACTCGTTCCCCTTCTTCGTCTGGTGCATCTCCGGGTCGCGCGCGCGCCGCCGGTTCTTCGTCGAGGAGGGCGCCTCGATGATGCTGGCGTCCACGATCGTGCCCTCGCGCAGGCGCAGGCCGCGGCGGGCGAGGTGGGCATTGATTGTCTCGAACAGCTTCGTTCCCAGGTCGTGGCGCTCCAGCAGGTGGCGGAAGTGGAGGATGGTCGTCTCGTCGGGAATGGCCTCGGTCAGGGTGAGACCGCAGAAGCGGCGCACCGACTCGGCCTCGTAGAGGAGGTCCTCCATGGCGGGGTCGCTGAGGTTGTAGCAGAGCTGGACGCAGTGGATGCGCAGCATCACCGCCAGCGGGTAGGGCCGCCGTCCCCGTCCCGCCTTGGGGTAGTGCGGCTCGATGCGCGCCTCCACCTCATCCCAAGGCACAAGGGCGTCGAGGCGCTCAAGGAACAACTCGCGGCGCGTCTTGCGCTTCTTCTGCTCGAACTCCACGCTGGCGAACGTCGGCTGATGCACGGGGGTGCCCTCCCTCTCCGGTCCGCGCCCCATGATCGCATCCCCTCACTCGCTCTGGCGAGTTGTTCAGACTTTCCCTAGAGCAGGCGGCGGATGGGCTTGCGGCCCGGCCGCGGGTCGTAGTTGCTCTTGAACATCTCGAGCTTGTCCCGCTCGATAAGGTACTTGCCGGCGAAGAGCGTGGCGGGGATCTTCTTCTGCTTGATCAGGCGCCTGAGGCTCTGCGGGTGAATCGAGAGTTCACGAGCGGATTCGACGAGATCGAGGTAGTCGTCAAAGGGAGTTGTCACGGCGCCATCTCCGCCCACCAGGATGCGGGGGTTCGAAACGATAAACCGAGTAGGCAATAAAAATCTACCAGAGGCTCGGCTTTATGTCGAAACACGGCGCCTGCTGGAGCGGCTGGCGACGCCGAAGTGGCCCTTGAGCGGGGTTCGGCTATCCTGCCGCGAATGGCATCAGTGCTGTGGCTGGACTTCGAGGGGATCGTGGTGGAAGCGGGCCTCACCGATGCGATCGTCGCCGAATTCGGCGCATCCCCGCCGGCTTCCGGCACGGGAGGCGGCGAGGTGGCGCTGGCGGCGGCCGTCGGGGAGTTCGAGGCGCCTCGCGAGGAGGTGGAGGCGCGGGTGCGCGAACTCGCGCGGCTTCGACCGGGGTTGGATGAGCTGTTGGGATGGGCGCAGTGGCACGGCTGGCTCCCGATCGTGGTCAGCACCGCCCCCGATGTCTGCGTGGAGACGGCTCTGGAGGACGCACGCTTCGACCGCGTGACGCGCCATTGCGCGCGGACACGGCAGGTCTATCGCTGGCGGCTGACGTACGCGAGTCCTCGTGGGGTCGAGTTGGAGGAGGGGTTCCTGCTTTCCTACGCCGCAGCCCTGCGGGACACCGGCGATCTCGTTCTGTACGTGGGAGAGCAGACGGGCGGCGAGCAGGCAGCGCGCATCGCCTACGCCAGTTGCACGAGCGGGCCGCTGCGGGCGGCGCTGGGCAAAGGCGAGCGCGCATACACGTGCGAGACGCTGGACGATGTTCGCGAACTGCTGGAGCGGGAAGGGGAGGCCTGGCGGGCGGCCTTCGCCACGGGGGCGACAAAGGGGAGCTAGAGTCGGCGCTACTCGACCTTGAGGTCGCAGGACATGACCACGAGGTCGCGCTCTTTCCCCTCACGGTCGATCACCCAGCCCTCCAGTGTGGCCTGGTAACGGAAGCCGAGGCGCTCGAACACGGTGCGGGCTCCCTCCTGGTCGACGGTCATCTGGGCGCTGAGTTTGCGCACCCCGAATGCGGGGGCGACGTGGCGCATCTCGCCCGCCAGCAGCCCGCCCACGCCGGTACCCCGGTAGTCGCGGTGGACGTTGATGCGGATCTCGCCGATGTGGCGGGTCCAGCGCGCGGGGCGGGTCCAGCGCGCTGGTTCGGTGTGCAGGCTGGAATAGCCCACAAGCTGGGCTCCCACTCGCGCGAGAACCGTAAACGTGTCTCCGGTCTCGACTTCCATGAGCCAGGCGTCCACGGTCGCTGGAGAGGTGATGTCTTCCCGCAGGAAGAGCAGGTCGTGCTCGTCGAGCGCCTGCGTGAACTCCAGCATGTCGTCGCGGTCGTCGTGCGTAAACGGCACGAAGACCACTGGTGTGCCGTCGCGCAGCTGGGCGTTCGTGGGGTAGCGGGAGACGAGGTCAATGAGGGAGGGAGTCATGGTTCGCTCAGTATAGATATCGCGAACAACTCCTCAAGGGGGCACGCCCGGATCTGGGGAGGGCGTGAGCCAGCCGCCTGAGGGCATGAGCCAGCGAGGGTCCAGCGCCCCCGTCTAGATTTCGCAGGCCATGATGAGCAGGTCGAGGTCCCTGCCCTCGCGGTCCATCACCCAGCCGGGCAGGATGGCCTGGTAGCGGAAGCCGAGACGCTCGAACACCTTCCGCGCGGTCAACTGGTCGACAGGCATCTGGGCGCTCAGGGTCCGCACGTTGAAGGCGGGGGCGACGGTACGGATCTCCCCCGCCAGGAGTCCACCCAGGCCGGTTCCCCGGTAGTCGGGGTGCACGTTGATGCGGATCTCACCGACGTGGCGGGTCCAGCGGGCGGGCTCGGTGTGCAGGCTGCCGTAGCCAACGATGCGGTCGCCAACCTCGGCGACGACGGTGAAGGTCTCGCCCCTGGCCACGTCGGCGAGCCACTCGTCCACAACGTCGGGGGAGGTGATGTCCTCCCGCAGGAAGAGGAGGTCCTCCTCTTCCAGGGCCTGGGCGAACCCGATCAACGCCTCGCGGTCGGTAACGGTGACCGGACGGAACACAACTGCTGTGCTGTCCCGGAGGAGGTCATTCGTGGGATAGCGAAAGGTGAGGTCACCCCGATTTAGCACCACAACGCTGGCATTCTAGCCAGTCCCGGAAGCGCCACAAGGGGGCTCGCTTACAGCAGGTGTGAAGGCGTGGCAGATGGTTTGCGGGAGGGAGGGGTATTTCCGCAGGGCTGGGTCTTCGGCGGCGCGCTCGCAAAGCCAGAAGGTCGACCCTCGGGCACTGGGCACGGCGCGAGCGTGCGTGCAGAGGCTACAGAGCCCGACGGCTGGGTCGAAGGCGGGGGGCTGCGTCACGCCCGCAGGGTAGCGCCCAGGTCCTGTTCGAGCCGCCGCAGGAGACCTTGCTCGATACGTACGACGTCCCGCTCGCTGAGGGTGCGGTCATCGGCGCGGAAGCGAACGGCCAGAGCCAGCGACTTCTGGCCGGCGGGGACACCCTCGCCGCGGTACTCATCGAACACGTCGGCATTGATGCGCACTCCGCGGGCGCGATGCGTCCCGATCACATCGAGGAGGGCAGAGGCCGGGGTGGCCGCGGGAACGAGCAGGGCGAGGTCGCGGCGGGCCTCGGGGTAGCGGCTGGGCGGGGCGTAGTCGGGGCGCTCAGGGATGGCGCGAGTGAGCGGTTCGAACCAGAGTTCGAAGAGGAACACCGGCTCCTCGATGTCGAACGAGGCAGCCACATCCGGGTGTACCTGGGCGACGACCCCCACCGCCTCATCCCCGACGGAGAAGGCGGCGGTGTGGCCGCGCAGCAGCGCGTAGTGCTCCTCGGGCGCGAACGCGGGAACCACGCCAAGGTCATCGAGAAGCGCTTCGACGGCGCCCTTTGCGTCGAAGAAGTCGAGTTGCTCGGGGGCGGGGCGGACCCAGCGCTGGAGCCGCTGCCCGCCAAGGACAGCGCAGAGCACGGGACGTTCGTGGGGCAGGTCGGCTGCGGTGGGGAGGTACTCCACACCAACCTCGAAGAAGCGCATGGCCGCATCCTCGTGGTGGCGGTTGGCGGCGTAGGCGGCGAGCAGCGAGCCCCGCAGCGAGGTTCGCAGGTAGGTGTGCTGGGAGGCCACGGGGTTGGTCACCGCGATCGGCTGCGCGCGGTCAACGTCATCGGCGGGGACCACGCGGCTCAGCACTTCGCCGGAGGTGAGGGTGTAGCTCACGACTTCCTGGAAGCCGAGGCCGGCGGCGAGGGAGCGGACGCGCTCGCGAACACGCTCCAGCGGACGGGGCTGGGCCTCGGGGAGGGCGCCCCGCAGCACGGTGGTCGGAAGGCGCTCGTACCCATGCACCCGGATCAGCTCCTCAACAAGGTCGTCTGGGAGGGCCACATCGGGACGCCAGAACGGCGGCATCACCTCGAAGGCGTCGCCGCTCCCGGCCACCTCGAACCCGAGCGCTTCGAGGATGCGACGGACTTCCGCGGACTCGATGACAATGCCGAGCACCTGCTCGATGCGGGCGGCGGGGAGGGTGATGCGGGGACTGGGCAGGGGCGTGGGGAAGACATCGACGAGCCCCGCCGCGGGACGGCCGCTCGCGACCTGCTCCAACAGGTGGAGGGCGCGCGCCTGGGCGTAGGCAGCCAGCTCGGGCCCGATGCCTTTCTCGAACCGCAGCGATGCCTCGCTGCGCAGCTTCAGCTGCGTCGAGGTCCGGCGGATTGAGCCGGGATGAAAGTTCGCAACTTCGAGCAGAACCGTGTTCGTCGACTCCGAGACCTCGCTGTTCCCCCCGCCCATGATGCCCGCGACTGCCACCGGGCCATCGCCGTCGCAGATCATGAGCATGTCCGGGTTGAGATCGCGGTCGACCCCGTCGAGGGTGGTCAGGCTTTCGCCGGGGCGAGCGCGGCGGGGGCGGATCTCGGCGCCGCGTACGAGGTCGTAGTCGAAGGCGTGGAGGGGCTGGCCCGTCTCCAGCATCACGTAGTTGGTGACGTCAACGACGTTGTTGATGGGGCGCATGCCCGCCCGCATGAGGCGCTGCTGCATCCAGGGGGGCGAGGGGCGCACCTCGATCCCTTCAATGATGCTGGCCGTGAAGCGCCGGCAGAGGTCGGGGGCCTCGATGGTCACGGAGATGAACTCGCCGGCGCCGCGGCCGGACTCGGTGTAGGAGCGGGCTGGCTCACGCAGGGGCTGGCCCGTGATCGCGGCCACCTCGCGGGCGAAGCCAAAGATGCCAAGCAGGTCGGCGCGGTTGGCCCACGTCGAGACATCGAACACGACATCGCCGATGGCATCCACCAGAGGCGCACCGATGGCGGAGTCCTCGGGCAGCACGAGGATGCCCTCGTGCTCGTCGCTGAGGCCCAGCTCCTTCTCGCTCAGGACCATGCCGGCCGAGTCGACGCCGCGGATGGCGCGCAGTTTCAGCTTGGCGAGCTTCCCGGTATGCCCATCGATGAGCATCGCCCCTTCAGTGGCGAAGGCGACCTTTTGGCCGGCGGCGACGTTGGGCGCGCCACAGACGACCATCCTGGGCCCCTCGCCGGCGTCGACGGTAGCGAGGCGGAGGCGGTCGGCGTTGGGGTGGGGCTCGACGCCGAGAACCTCGGCCACTCGCACCAACTCGGGCTCCCACTGCTCGCCGATGACCTCCCAGCCCTCGACCTCGGCGATGGCATCGGTCACGCGGCGGGCGAACTCCTCGGGGGGGAGGTCGATGTCGACGTAGTCGCGCAGCCAGGAGAGAGGAAGCTTCATGAGACCACCCTCTCACCTTCACACCAACAGCCAACAGCCAACAGCCAACAGCCTTTCTAGAACTGGCTCAGGAAGCGCAGGTCGTTCTGATAGAAGTGGCGGATGTCTTCGATGCCCCAGCGGAGCATGGCGACGCGCTCGATGCCCACGCCGAAGGCGAAGCCCGTGTACCGCGAGGAGTCGTAGCCGGCGTTCTCAAGGATATCGGGGTGGACCATGCCCGCGCCGAGGATCTCGATCCAGCCGGTGCCGTGGCAGGTGCGGCAGTCGCTGCCGTCGGCGCGACAGATGAAGCAATCGATGGCCATCTCCACGCCGGGTTCGACGAAGGGGAAGTAGCTGTGGTGGAAGATGATCTTCCGGTCCTCGCCGAAGAGGCGGCGGGCGAAGGCGTAGAGCGTTCCCTTCAGGTCACTCATACGGACGCCTTCGTCGACGGCCAGGCCCTCGATCTGGGTCAGCATCCACTCGTGCGTGGCGTCGGTCGCTTCCTGGCGGTAGCACTTGCCGGGAACGATCACGCGCACGGGCGGGTCGCTCTGCTCCATCACCCGGATCTGGTTGGGGGAGGTGTGGGTGCGCAGGAGCATCTTGCGTTCGCCGTCGATGAGCGTGTCGACCCAGATGGTGTCCCACATGTCGCGGGCGGGGTGGTCCTCGGGGATGCGGACGGCATCGAAGTTGTAGGCGGACCACTCGACTTCGGGCCCCTCGAACACACGGAATCCCATCTCCCCGAAGGCCTCGATGCAGTCGTTCATCGTCTGCGTGACGGGGTGCAGGCGGCCCAGCGACTGCGGACGTCCGGGCAGGGTGACGTCGAGGGCGGCATCGGCCGAGAGGGCGGCGAGCGCATCAGCGCGGGCGGCCTCGCGGCGCGCTTCGAGCTCGCCTTCGAGCGCGGCCTTCAGCTCGTTGAGGGACTTGCCCAGGGCCGCTCGCTGCTCGGGAGGAGTGTCCTTGAGGGCGCGCAGGCGCAGGGTCAGACGCCCATCCTTGCGCCCGAGCCAGTGGGCGCGCCATGCCTCACGCTCGTCCTCACCCGCCGCCTGTGCAAGCGCTTCCAGCGCCTCTGCACGGAGCACCTCTGTTTCAATCGTGGACATCGGCAAGACGAATTATAGGTAGGGCTCAGTGACAGGCGAATTTGGGGGTTCCCCGCGCCAGCGGCAAGGCACGGTGAAGGCCCGCACCGTCTTTACCTTTGGCATCTGGCGCTCGGGGGGGCACGGCCTACACTGCCTCAGATGAGTCGCCATCTGCCGGCCGGCAGTCGAGAATAGAGGTTGGCATGCTTCAACAACTTCGCTCCTGGTGGCCCGGCGCACTGGCGGGCCTTGCAGCCATAGCCCTGGGACTAGCGGTTTCAGAACTTGTCGCGCGTCTTGTCGACGGCGCTTCGCTGGTCGTCGCGATCGGCGACATCGTCATCGACAACTCGCCATCGTCCGTCTCCAAGTGGGCGATCGATACGTTCGGGACCAAGGACAAGCCCATCCTGGTTGCCGGCGTCACCGTCACGACGCTGGCCGTAGGGACGGGTCTGGGCGTGCTGTCGCTCCGTTACCGCCTGATCGGCGTGGTTGGGCTGGCGGCCCTCTCCGTCGTCGGCGGACTGGCGGCGGCTCACGACCCCCTGGTCTCCGACGCGGATGCCTTGGCGACGGCGGCCTCCGCCGCCGTCGCCGGCATCGCCGTGCTCCTGGGGCTGCTCTGGACGGCGACTGCAACGCGTCCGGCGGCCGGCGACTCGACCGACGACAACTCGGTCCCGCGCATGGAACGCAGGCGGTTCCTGTTGTTCTCAGGTGGCGGGCTGGCGGTAGCGGCGCTCATGGCGCCCCTCGCCCGCTTCATCGACACGGGCGTCGACGTAGACGCCCAGCGTGCTTCGATCGTGTTGCCGAAGGCATCTGGCTCCTCAAGGACGCAGCAGGCGGCCGCAGCCGCGACCGCCACGGCGACCGCGACTCCGGACACTTCTTCGGAAGCGACGGCCACACCCACCCCCACCGCGGAAGAGACAGCGGAAGCCACCGCCGCCACGGAAACGCCGACCGCGACGGAAACCGCTACCCCGGAGACATCCGACACGGCAGCTGCCGACCAGGCCTATGCCGAGGCCACACCCGAGTCCACTCCAGAAGCGACGCCTGAGGCGACACCCGAGCCCACACCTGAGCCAACGCCGGAACCGACACCGGAACCAACACCCGAGCCCACCGCAGTGGCCCGGCCTGGCCCGGAAACGGTGCGCGGCATCTCCCCGCTGGTCACACCAAACGACAAGTTCTACCGAATCGACACGGAGCTCTCGGTGCCCCGCATCGACATCGAGGACTGGCGGCTCACGATCAAGGGGATGGTCGACCGCGAGATGGAGTTCTCGTTCGCAGACCTGCTCGACAGGGGCGTGGTGGAGGAGTCGGTGACGCTCGCATGCGTCTCGAACAGGGTGGGCGGCCGCCTCGTCGGGAACGCGTACTGGCTGGGCGTGCCCCTCCCCGACCTGCTGCAGGAGGCCGGTGTTCAGTCAGGGGCCACGCAGGTGGTCGGGCGCTCGGTTGATGGATTCACGGTCGGTTTCCCGACGAATACCGCGCTCGATGGGCGCCAGTCGATGGTGGTCATCGGCATGAACGGCGAGCCCCTGCCAGCGTCCCACGGTTTCCCGGCGCGGCTGATCGTGCCGGGGCTGTTCGGCTACGTGTCGGCGACGAAGTGGCTCAAGGAGATCGAGCTGGCGGATTGGGACAGCTTCGACGCGTACTGGGTTGGGCGACGAGGATGGGCGAAGGAGGGGCCGATCAAGCTCCAGTCAAGGATCGACGTGCCGCGCAACGAAGACGACATCCCGGCGGGCAACGTGCGAGTCGCGGGTGTTGCCTGGGCCGGACTGCGCGGCATCAGCGGCGTCCAGGTGCGGCCGCACAGGCGAGGCGGAAGCGCACAGTCTGGGGAA
Organism: Tepidiformaceae bacterium; assembly: GCA_965262975.1. Lineage (GTDB taxonomy): Bacteria > Chloroflexota > Dehalococcoidia > Tepidiformales > Tepidiformaceae > UBA2991. The sequence goes on from OZ253575.1 coordinate 1,356,536, forward strand.
GACGGATGGCTCGATGCCATCCTGAGCGAGGAACTGTCGGACAGCAGCTGGCGCCAGTGGGTGGTGGACTGGCCCGCCACCGAAGGCAGCTTCGACCTGGAAGTGCGCGCCATCGACCGCGGCGGCGTGGTGCAGACGGCCGACGAACGACCGACGAAGCCCGACGGCGCCACGGGCCACCACACCATCCGCGTGAACGTCGAGTCCTAGGATGCCGCCGGACACGCCCGTCCGCCGTTTGCGTGCGGACACCGGGCGGACGAATTGAACTCACGGACTCCGTGGCGAGCTGCGCTGGGGACCATCGTTGCGGGAGCGCTCTTCGTCGCCGCCTGTGGCGGAGGCGACTCCAGCGAGCCACCCCCCCGACCTCCGGCTGAGGCCGGCGGCACGGCCACGGAGACAGCAGCCTCGCCCGAGGGGGACGGCGGGGGAACGACCCCGCAGTCAGACTCCTCCGGGCAGGCCGCGGCAACTGGAAGCACGACCCCTGATCAGGAACCGGTCGAGAACCCGGCGCCGGAGTTCCCACCCGGGCTGACGTGGTTCAACGTGAGCGAGCCGCTCAGTTTCGAGAAGCTGCGGGGCAAGATCGTGCTGCTCGACTTCTGGACGCAGGGCTGCATCAATTGCCAGCACATCATCCCCGACCTCGAACGGCTCGAGCACGAGTTCGCGGACAGCCTCGTCGTCATCGGCGTTCACACGGGCAAGTACACCGAGGAGCGGGAAGACGCCGCCGTCGCCGAAGCGATCGCCCGCTACAACCGGAAGCACCCCGTCGTGAACGACCCCGACTACGTCATCTGGCGGCAGTGGGGGGTGAGGGCGTGGCCCACCGTCGTCCTCATTGACCCGCGAGGGAGCGTGGTCGGCGGGGCTTCGGGCGAGCTGGTCTACCAGCGGTTCCAGCCAGTGATCGAGGCCATCCACGAGGAGTTCACGGCACGGGGGCTGATCGACAGGACCCCCATCCCGCTCGACCTTGAGGCGACGGTCGCCTCGACCTTCCTCGCATTCCCGAGCGAGGTGCTCGCCGACGAGGAGGGCGGCCGCCTCTTCATCGCCGACGCCGGCCACCACCGCATCGTCGTCACCGACCTGAGCGGCCGGGTCGTCACGGCCTACGGGTCGGGCGAAGCGGGGTTCGCCAACGGCGGCCCCAGCGAGGCGCGCTTCCGCGACCCGCAGGGGCTTGAACTCTCGCCCGACGGCAACACGCTCTGGGTGGCCGACACGCGCAACCACGCCGTTCGCGCCATCGACCTGGTGGCGAACGAGGTCTCGACGATCGCGGGGACGGGTCAGCGGGGCTACCAGCAGTTCACGGCGGGGGAGCCGCTCAGCACCGCCCTCGCTTCCCCCTGGGACATCCACTACCACGACGGTTCGCTCTACATCGCCAACGCCGGCACTCACCAGATATGGGCGCTGGACCTGGACGTGAACTACCTGACGGTCTTCGCGGGGACGGGGCGGGAGAACATCGACGACGGTCACCGGCTCAATACCGCCACCCTGGCCCAGCCCAGCGGGATCGACGGCGACGGGACGTATCTCTACTGGGTCGATGCCGAGTCCAGCTCACTGAGGCGCGTTCCCTTCACTGGCTTCGGCGACGTGGAGACGCTCATCGGGACGGACCTGTTCGAATGGGGCGACGCCGACGGTCCCGCCGGCGCCGCCCAGGTCCAGCACGCGCAGGGCCTGGCGTTCGGCGACGGCGTGGTCTACATCGCCGACACCTACAACCACAAGATCCGGGCACTCTCCCTCGCCGACCTCTCCGTGGCCACAGTCGCGGGGAGCGGCGCCCGAGCGTGGCTCGACGCGGCGGGCGCGAGTGCGGGCTTCGAGGAGCCGAACGGCCTCAGCCTGGCGGGGGGGAAGCTCTACCTGGCCGACACCGGCAACAACGTGATCCGAACCATCGATCCGAGTTCCAGCGCCGTTTCCACCCTGCCCCTCACCAACCTCGCGGCGGCGAACCCCAGGCTCCCCGAGGACGGCATCCTGCGCGTGCAGCTTCCCGTGCAGGTGGTGGCGCCGGGCGTCGGCACGTTGCGGATCACGTTCTCCTCGCCGCGGGACTCCCACCTCAACAGCGCCGCTCCCTCGCGGTTCGAACTGACGTCGAGCAGTGACGAGGTGGTGCAACTGAGCGAGACGGTGGTGACCTGGCAGACCGAGGAAGTCTCCTTCACGATTCCCATTCCCATCGAGTTGCGGGTTGGCGAAGCGGAGATCACGGGCGAGGGCGTTGTCTACTTTTGCCGGACGGGCGAGGAGGCGCTCTGCCTGATCCAGCGGGTGCAACTGGTAGTGCCGGTGCGCGTCAGCGCCGAGGCCAGCGCGGGCGAGGTCGTGGTCGAGTACCTGCTGCCACTCGTGGACGCGACCTACGGAGGTTCTTGACAGTCCCCCAAGCTGGCCGAATCATGGCGGAACCTAACTGACCGAGGAGGAGCGCGTGGTTCGAGGGTATGTCCTGATTGAGACTGACGTTGGCAGCGCCAAGGCTGTCGGCGCCGCCGCCGCCGCACTGAGCTATCCGGGCGCGACGATCCTGGCCGTTGACACGGTGACGGGCCCCTACGACGTGATCGTCCAGCTCGAGGCCAACGACCTCGACGCCCTCGGCACGGCCATCACCGATGCGATCCAGACGGTGACGGGCGTGCAGCGCACCACCACCTGCCTGGCGGTGCGCCTCGGCTAGGCCCTTCGGAACCGCACAAACGTGACGATTCCCACATCGGCGATGATCAGCGTGGAGGATGCGCGGGAGCGCATCCTCGCGTTCTTCGAGCGGCTTGAACCGGAGCCGTCGCCCGTGATCGAGGCGCTCGGGCAGGTGCTGGCCGAAGACGTCAGCGCCGGCTTCGACATCCCGCCGCTCGACAACACCGCCATGGATGGTTACGCCGTGCGCGCCGCCGACACGGACGGCGCGAGCGAGGGCGAGCCGCGCAGACTGACCGTGATCGCCGACCTGGCCGCGGGCTACGTGCTCGACACCGCGGTGGGCGACGGCGAAGCGGTGCGCATCATGACGGGCGCGCCGATCCCGCCTGGCGCCGACGCCATCGTGCCCTTCGAGGAAACGGACGAGCCCCTGCGCGAGCCGGGCCAGGCGCCCACGCGGGGCGACGCCGTGGGTGTTTTCAAGGCCGCGCGTCCCGGCGCGAATATCCGCCGCCGGGCCGAGGACATCAGCGCGGGACAGGTGGTGCTGGAGGCGGGCCGCACGGTGCGCGCATCCGAGATCGGCGTGCTCTCCAGCATCGGGCGCACGGAGGTCGCCGTGTATCGCCGCCCGGAGGTGGCCATCCTCTCGACGGGCGACGAGATCGTGACGCCCGGCGAGGAGCGCCGCCGCGGCCAGATCTACGACGCGAACGCGCACAGCGTGGCCGCGCTCGTGCGCGCCTTCGGCGGGCGCCCGCGCCTGCTCGGCATCGCGAGGGACACGGTCGAGGACCTGACCGCGAAGATTCGATCCGGGCTTGAGGCCGACATGATCGTCACGAGCGCGGGCGTCTCGCGCGGGGATTTCGACGTGGTCAAGGACGTGCTTGCGCGCGAGGGCGCAATCGACTTCTGGACGGTGCGGATGAAGCCCGGGAAGCCACTCGCATTCGGCGCCTTCGAGGCGCCCGACGGGCGTCGGGTGCCGCATCTGGGCCTGCCGGGGAATCCCGTCAGCTCCATGGTCGCGTTCGAGCTGTTCGGTCGCCCGGCCATCTTCAAGATGCTGGGGCGGGCAGGCTGGGAGCGGCCCATCATCAGGGCGATCACGCGGGATGCGGTGGTCAACACGGACGGCCGTCGCTTCTACGCGCGCTGCATCGTGACGAAGGGCGAGGACGGTCGCTACTACGCCGACCTGACCGGTCCGCAGGGCAGCGGCATCCTCACCAGCATGAGCGCCGCGAACGGCCTCACGGTCATCCCCGAGGACCTGCCGCGAGCGGAACCGGGCGACGAAATCGACGTGATGATGATCGACTGGGAGCACCCGGGGTAGCGCCTAGGGCAGGCTACCGCTTAGGTAGCAGGATGACGGACGAGGCCGCCCGCCCCTGGTACGAGACGCTGTTCGAGCGGGATTGGTATGACTTCTTCGCGAAGGGGGGCCCCAGCTATCCGGACGACGACGGCGAGTACGCCCGTCAGGCCGAGGCTGAGGTGGCTTTCACTGAACGAGCGCTGGGGCTGACAGAGCCTTGCGATGTGCTCGATCTGTGCTGCGGGCCGGGCCGTCACAGCGTGCGGCTCGCCCAGCGAGGGCACCGGGTCACCGGGGTCGACATCTCCTCCTACAACCTGGAGGCCGCCGCCGCACAAGCGGCAGAGTTCGGCGTGGACGTGACCTGGCGCGAGGCCGACATGCGCGACACGGGACTCGCGGACTCCAGCCAGGACGCGGTCATCAACATGTTCACGGCGTTCGGGTACTTCGACGACGATGGAAACCAGCGAGTGTTGGAGGAGGTCGCCCGCGTGCTGCGGCCCGACGGATGCTTCCTCATCGAGCTGATTAACCGGGACTCCTTGATGCGCCGCTTCGAGCCTCGCAGGAGTGGCGAGCGACGCGACGGCCGCATGGGGGTGGAAGAGCGCGAATTCGACGCGGTGGCCGGAACGATCGCCACACGGTGGGAGGTCACTCTCGGTGATGGCCAGCGGACCTCTCACAGCTTCACGGTGCGGGTCTACACGCTCCAGGAGTTGGAGGTGCGCATGGCGCTTGCGGGGCTGGAGGTCGAGGACGCGTGGGGCGGGCTTGATGGCTCGAAGCTGACGATGGACAGCCACCGGCTGGTAGTCATGGCTCGCGCGAAGTAGCTGCTAGCCGTCATCCCCCAGCAGGTCGGGGCGGCGCTGGCGGGTGCGCCTGAGGCGCTGCTCCTGCTTCCACTTCTCGATCTCGGCGTGGTGACCGCTCAGGAGCACCTCGGGGACGGTCCAGCCGCGGTACTCGGCGGGGCGGGTGTACTGGGGGTGCTCAAGGAGGCCTTCGGCAAACGACTCCTCGCGGGGGGAGGCAGCGTCGCCGAGGGCGCCGGGGAGGTGGCGGGCGACGGCCTCGATGAGCACCATCGCCGGTAGTTCGCCGCCCGTGAGGATGTAATCGCCGATGGAGACCTCGCGGTCGACGCAGTGCTCGACGAAACGCTCGTCGACGCCCTCGTAGCGGCCGGCGACGAGGACGAGGCGGGGGTAGGCCGCGAGTTCCCGCACGAGCGCGTCGTCCAGTAGCTCGCCCTGGGGCGAGAGGTAGATGACGTGGCCGGGGGGCTCGGCCGCCGCCTGTGCTGCCTGGAGGGCGGCATCGAGCACGTCGACCTTCATGACCATGCCGTGGCCGCCGCCGAAGGGCTGGTCGTCGACGGTGCGGTGACGGTCGGTGGCGTACTCGCGGATGTCGTGGAAGTGGAGGTCGAGCAGGCCGTCGGCGCGCGCGCGCTTGATGATGGAGACATCGAGGGGACCGGCGAACGCCTCGGGGAAGAGCGTGAGTACGTCGACCCTCATCCGTCGTGCTCGACCGGGCCGGCGAGCAGCTCCGCGATGTGGGGGAGGAGGGGGAGGAGCACGGCGAGGCCGTCGGCGACGCCCTTGGGGCTGCCCGGGAGGTTCACGATGAGGGTCTTGCCGCGCGTGACGGCGAGGCCCCGCGAGAGGATGGCGTAGGGCGTGTGCTTGAGCCCCTCCTGCGCGATGGCCTGGGGGATGCCGGGCACGTCGCGCTCGGCGATGTCGCGGGTAGCCTCCGGGATGAGGTCGCGGGGCGTGAGGCCGGTGCCGCCGGTCGTCAGGATCACGTCCGCGATGTTGGCATCGCACCAGGCGGCGAGCTGCGCGGAGAGAGCGGGCCGGTCGTCCGGGAGGGCCGCACGCGACACGACTTCGTGGCCCTCTTCGCCGCAGCGACGCTCGATGAGTCCGCCGCCCTCATCCACGCGAGTTCCGGCAGCTACGCCATCGGAGGCCGTGAGGATCGCGATTCGCGCCATCGGGACAGTTTATCGCGGCCTCCGGGGAGAGCGGTGAAGGGTTAGGAGATCCACCAAACGCAGCCCGATTTCTGTTGACACCCTATAGGGGGCTACCTATAGTCCATGTGGGGAGAAGTGGGGATAGATGGGAATCTTCCCCAGAATTCTCCTGAAAGCGGTAGGGGTCTCCCTACCAGAGGGGCCAACATGGCGTTCCGTGGGAACTTCGAGTACCAGTTGGACGACCGCAATCGGGTCGCGCTGCCTCCGAAGTTCCGCGAGGAGTTCGCGAACGGCGCCGTGCTCGTGCCCGGCCTCGACGGCTGTGTCGAGGTCTACACCCCGGAAGGGTTCGAGGCGGAGGCACGCGTAATCGAGCAGGTTCCCGCCTACTCCGAGGAAGGCCGCCATCTGCGCCGGGCGTTCTTCGCCCTGTCCTTCGATGTGCAGCGTGATGCGCAAGGCCGGCTCCTCATCCCCGCCAAGCTCCTGACCCACGCCGAGATCGAGCGCGACGTGGTCGTCGTTGGAAACGACCAGCGCCTCGAGATCTGGGACCGGGCCACCTGGGAAGAGCAGGAGTCGATGCTTCCGACCGCCCGCGCCAACGCCCTGCAGCGGCTCGCCGATGGGGCCGCTGCGGCCGGCGGGGGAGGCTAGCGTGCCCGTCATGGCATCGCCGCAAGCACCACACACGCCCGTCCTCCTCGAGGAGGCGCTGCGCTACCTCGCCGTACGCGAGGGTGGCGCCTACATCGACTGCACGGCCGGGGCCGGGGGCCACAGCGCCCGCATCGCCGAGGCGATGGGAGCGGACGGCCGGCTGCTCTGCATCGATCAGGACGCCGAGGCTCTGGAGTTCGCGCGTGCGAGGTTGGCTCCGTTTGGGAGGCGAGTCAGCTTCGTCCGCGGGAACTTCCGCGACCTTGACGCCATCGCCACGGACGAAGGGTTCGAGGCGGTGGACGGCATCCTGATGGACCTGGGCGTTTCTTCAATCCAGATGGACACCGCGGCGCGAGGCTTCGCCTTCGCGCACGAGGGGCCGCTGGACATGCGCATGGACCAGTCGTCGGACGGTTTGACGGCTGCGGACATCGTGAATACGTGGGACGAGCGAGCGCTCGCCAGCCTCTTCCGGGAAGACGGAGAGGTTCGCGGGGCGCGACGCATCGCGAGAGCGGTGCAGACGGCGAGGCCGCTTCGCTCGACCTGGGATCTAGCCAAAGCCGTCGAGCAAGCTGCGGGGGGCGCGAGAGACCGAACCCAACAACACCCCGCCACCAAGGTTTTTCTCGCGCTTCGGATTCGTGTCAATGGCGAACTCGACTCGCTGGACACGGCATTGCCGCTCGCCCGCAGCCTGCTCGGCTTTGGACCTTCCCGCGAAGGCGGAAGGCTCATCACCATCGCATTCCACTCACTTGAAGACCGCATCGTGAAGCAATACCTGGGCCGTGAGTCTCGCGACTGCCTCTGCCCGCCGGTGCTGCCCGAGTGCCGCTGCGACCATCGCGCGACGCTCACGCTGCTGACGCGCCGGGCCGTGCGCCCGAGCGACGAAGAGGTGGCCCGCAACCCGCGCTCACGCAGCGCCGTGCTACGGGCGGCCCAGCGGAAGCCCGAGGCGCAGTCATGACGGCCCTCGAGCACCCCGCACCGCGCACCCACCGAGGGCTCTCGCTTCCCAAGCTCGGCGTGAGCGGCTGGGTGGTCGCGGGCGCGCTCATCGTCTCGGCCAGCGCGATGGCGCCGGTCGTGCAGAACAGCCTCATGACGACCCAGGGGCGCGACCTCGAGGCGCTGCAGGGTGAGCAGACCACCCTCCGCGTCGAGATGCGCCAGTTGGAAGCCGAAATCGCCCGCCTCATCTCCGTCGACCGCATCGCGCGGCGCGCGAGTGAGATCGGACTCGTTCCCGGGGCGAATGCCATCTTCGTGACCATCGGGGAAGCCGGACCGGAGCCCCCGAAGATTCCCGCGGAGCATCTCCTCGAGTCGTCGGAGCCTGGCTCCGGGCTCGCTCCGTAGCCGCGGACCACCCATGGAGGCGACGCCGCTGCTGAACTGAGTTCGAACCGGTCACGGGAGGGGGCCGGCGGGAGGGCGCCCAATGGCGCACCAGCAGGCGAGGCGCACCAGCCGGGTATGGCTCCCGGCGATCGCGTTCGCGGTCTTTGCCGTGATTGTGCTGGCGCGCCTCGTGCAGGTGCAGATCCTCGACCACGACCGCTACGCCGAAGAGGCCCGTAGCGAACTCTTCGCCAGCGACACCGTTTTCGCCCGCCGCGGCGCCATCCTCGACCGTAACGGCTTCCTGCTCGCGATGAGCACGGACACCTGGGACCTGTACGTCGCCTCCCGCGTGTGGAACGACGACGAGGCCGCGCGGGTCGCCTCGGAGGCGATCGCAGAGGCAACCGGGCACGAAGCGACGTACCTCCGCAATCTCGTTGGCGAGAGCGGGCTCGTGGATGTACTGGTCGCCCGCGACGTTCCCTACGACACGGGTAAGGCGCTGCTCGATGCGAACGTGCCCGGCCTGGTCGGTTTGCCCAACACCACGCGAGTCCACCCGGCGGGCGATCTCGCCTCCTCGATCGTGGGCATCATCGGTACCGAGAACACGGGCCTCACGGGGATCGAGGCCTGGTACGACACCGAGCTGCAGGGCATCCCCGGCCGGGTGATCTTCGAGCGTGACACCACCGGCTCCCCCATCCCCTACGGCGAGACCTTCACCACCGAGCCCATACCGGGGCCCGATATCGTGCTGACCATCGACCGACGCATGCAGGTGGCCGCCGAAGCCGCCCTGCAGGAGGCGATCGAAGAGCACGAGGCGACGCGGGGCTCGATCATCATCATGGACCCGCAGAGCGGCGAGATCCTGGCGCTGGCGACGCACCCCCACCTCGCTTTCGACACGCTCGACCTCTCCGATCCAGCCCAGGTGAAGCTGCTGCGGAACAGCGCCGTAAGCGACGCGTACGAACCCGGCTCGGTGATGAAGATCGTGACGACCGCGGCGGCGATCGACGCAGACCTGGTGACGCCCGAGACGACCTATGAGGACACAGGCAGCGTCTACGTCTACGGGGTACCGCTCTACAACTGGAAGAACGGCGTCTACGGCGAGCAGACGATGACAGGCGTGCTCCAGCAGAGCATCAACACGGGCGCCGTGTTCATGGTGGAGAAGCTGGGCGTGGCGCTCTTCCACCAGTACCTGGATGCCTTCGGCTTCGGCAAGGCGACAGGGATCGACATGAGCGGAGAGGCGAGGGGCATCGTGCGCCGGCCCACGGACCCGGACTGGTCGCCCGTCGATGTCGCCGCGCAGTCGTTCGGGCAGGCGATCAGCGTGACGCCGATCCAGATGGTGAGCGCCGTCGCCGCTGCCATCAACGGGGGCCGGCTGGTGGAACCCCGCCTCGTCTCGGCGATGATCGCGCGCGACGGCACGCGCCATGACCTCCCCACCGTCGTCGTCGGGCAACCGATCTCGCCCGAGACAAGCGCCACCATGCGGCAGATGCTCGGGGACGTGGTCGACCCCGGCTGGTATCACCCGGGGAAGCCGCGCTACTACACCGCCGGGGGCAAGTCGGGAACCGCCAACGTGCCCATCGAGGGCAGCTACGACGACACGCAAGTCGTCTCGTTCATCGGCTTCGCGCCGGTTGAAGAGCCCCGGATCCTCATCCTCATAAAGCTCGATGAGAACGCCGACCTCGCCACGGGCACGGCAGCAGCGGGGCCGGTCTTCGCCTCGCTCGTCGATGAGGTACTGGGCTATCTCGGCGTCCCTCCGGACGTCGAGCAGGTGGCGGCGAGGTGAGCGGCATGACAACAGCCTTCCTCGCAGAGAGCATGCACGCTCACGGCTACCGCGTGATCGAAGGAGCCGCCGCCCCGATCACGGGCGGAGCCGCGGACTCGCGATTGACGCAGCCCGGCGACCTCTTCGCCGCCTTCCGGGGTGAGCGGCTCGACGGCAACGACTTCGTCGACGAGGCCATGACGCAGGGAGCGGCGGCGGCAGTCTGCGAACGCGCTCCGGGGGGCGACTGGCCCGACCGCACGCTCGCGATCGTCGACGACACGCGCACGGCCATGGCCGAGCTGGCGCGCGACTGGCGCCGAAGCTGCGGCGTGCGCGTCGCCGGCATCACGGGGACGGTCGGGAAGACGACGGCGAAGGAGCTGACGGCCTCCGCGCTGGAGAAGCACTTCCGCACGCACCACAGCCCCGGGAACCTGAACTCGCGCGAGGGCCTGCCCCTCGCCCTGATGAGCCTGCAACGCGAGCACGAGGTCTCCGTGCTGGAGATGGCGATGGACAGCGAGGGGGAGATCGCCGAGCTGTGCGCCATCGCCGAGCCCTCGGTTGGGGCCGTTCTCAATATCGGCGCCACGCACATCGAGAAACTCGGCAGCATGGAGGCGATCGAGCGCGAGAAGCTCTCGCTGGCGCGCGGTCTGCCACAGGACGGCGTCGCCGTACTGAACGTCGACGACGAGCGCATTGCACCGGTCATGGACGAGCTCGGCTGCGAGGTCATCGGCTTCGGCGCGAGCGAGGCGGCGCGCCTCCGGCGCGGCCCCGTTCGCGACCTCGGGCTGGAAGGCTTCGAGTTCCGGGTGACGTTCGAGGGCGCCGAGGCGGACGTGAGGCTCCACGTACCGGGGGCGCACCTCGCACAGGGAGCACTGGGGGCCATTGGCATCCAGCTCGCGCTCGGCGTGGGGCTGGGGGAGGCGGCGGAGGCCGTCAGCAGTGCCGAGATCGATGGGCGGATGAGCGTGCGATACGGCGCCAACGGCGCTCGCATCCTTGATGACACCTACAACGCCAGCCCCGGCTCGGTGGCAGGAGCGCTGGCGCTTCTTCGCGGCCTGGGCGGGCGCCGCATCGCCCTGCTGGGCGAAATGGCCGAGCTGGGCGACCTCTCCGAGGCCGAGCACCGCCGCATCGGCGGGATAGCCGCCGGTTGCTGCGACGTGCTCGCGGCGGCGGGCGAACGCTGCCGGCCCCTTGTGGAGGAGGCACTCGCGAGCGGCCTCGGCGAGAGCCACTGGTTCGAGACGAAAGAAGAGGCGGCGGCGTTCGCCGCGGGCCTCCTGGGCGAGGGCGACCACATCCTCGTGAAGGCCTCGCGCGGGCAGGAATTCGAACTGCTCATTCCCCTGCTGGAGGGCGGCGCATGATTCGCGCACTGCTCTCCGGCGGTATCAGCTTCGCGCTCACGGTCGGTCTCGGGTGGCCGATGGTCCAGTACCTGCGCGCCCAGCGGGCGGGCAAGGCAATCAGCGAGGACCAGCCTGCCTCCCACCAAGAGAAGGCGGGCACGCCCACCTTCGGCGGATTCATCATCTGGGTGCCTACCCTGATCGTGACCGCCATCGCCATCGACTGGCTCGATCACCGATCGATCCTGCTCCCCCTGGGGATGATCGCCGCGACCGGCGCCATCGGCTTCTTCGACGACCTGGGAACGCTCCAGGAGCGCGTCGGCCTGCGCGGTGGACTCAGCTGGCGAGTCAAGATCGGGCTGCTCACGCTGCTGGCCATCGGCGCGGCCTGGGTGCTCTACGGCGAGCTCGATGTCGAGTCGGCGAACGTGCCCTGGGCGGGCAGCTACGCGCTCGGACCCGCCTACATGGTCATCGCCGTCATCACGATCGTGGCAACGACGAGCGCGGTGGCCGTCACCGACGGGCTCGACACGCTGGCGGGAGGCACCACCCTCTTCGCTTTCATCGCCTACGGCGTGATCGCATTCGTGCAGGGACAGGACTTCGTGGCCACGTTCGCCTTCATCATCGCGGGCGCCAACCTCGGATTCCTCTGGTACAACGCCCACCCCGCGCGCGTGTTCATGGGGGACACCGGCGCCCTCGCGCTGGGATCGAGCCTCGCCGTCGTGGCGCTCATGACGGGCCACTGGCTGCTGCTGCCGCTGGTTGGCCTGGTGTTCGTCGGGGAAGCCCTCAGCAACATCATCCAGATCGGCTACTACCGGCTGACCGGCGGCAAGCGCGTCTTCCGGCGCGCGCCCCTGCACCACCACTTCGAGGAGCTGGGGTGGAACGAGACGACCGTCGTGACCCGCTTCTGGGTCGTGGGGATCGTCGCCGCGATGGTCGGTGTCGGCCTGGCGCTGGCGGTTCCGGAGTGACGATGATGGTGGGACGAACGACCACGACAACACTCCCCGAGATCGCGGGCGCTCGCACGCTCGTCTATTCGCTCGGCATCGAAGGGCGCGACCTCGCCCGCTGGCTGCTGGCAAACGGCGCCTCCGTGACAATGGCGGACACTCGCACCGCCGAGCAGCTTGAGGCCGCTGGCGCCACTCCGCCCGAGGGCGTCGAGCGCACCGTCCGCGGCGAACTGCTCGACCCCGAGGGCTTCGACCTGCTGGCGGTCTCGCAGTCCGTGCTGCGCAACTCCCCCAATGTGGTGCGGGCACGGGAGCTCGGCATTCCCGTCATCTCGCAGATGGCGCTCGCGCTGCGGCTCTGCCGCGGGCGGGTCGTCGGCATCACGGGCTCAAGCGGGAAGTCGACGACAACCGCCCTGGTGGGGGCGATGGCTGAGAGCGCTGGCGCCGAGCACCTCGTCGGGGGGAACCTCGGCGGGTCGCTGCTCGACCGCATCGAAGCGGTCCCCGAGACGGCCAGCGTCATCCTCGAGGTCAGCCACACGCAGTTGCAGTACACCGACCGCTCGCCCGCGATCGCGGCGATCACGAATGTCACGCCGAACCACCTCGACCAGTTCAACTGGGCCGAGTACGTCGACCTGAAACGCAGAATCCTGGGCCACCAGGACGTGGACGGCCTCGCCATCCTGAACGCCGACGACGAGACGAGCCGGGCACTGCGCGCGGACGTGCAAGGGCGCCTGGCCGAGGTCTCGCTGGCGGGACCGGTCGGTGGCGACGGCGCCTGGGTCGACGGTGACGCGATCGTCTCGCGCTGGGGGAGCACCGCCCAGCCCGTCGCCAGCGCCAGCGACCTGCGCATGCGTGGGCGTCACAACGTCGCAAACGCCGTGATGGCCGTCGCCATCGCGCGGGCGATGGGCCTTCCCTCAGACGCTGTCGCGGAGGCGCTGCGGCGGTTCCCCGGGCTTCCCCACCGCCTACAGGTAGTCGGACGCGCGCACGGGGCCATCTGGATCGACGACAGCATCGCGACCTCGCCGGAACGCACCCTCGCGGCCCTGGAGGCCGTGACGGAGCCCGCCATCCTCCTGCTGGGCGGACGCGAGAAGGCGCTGCCGCTGGACCGGCTCCGCGCCGTCGCCAGCGAGCGCTGCCGCGCCGTCATCTGCTTCGGCGAGGCGGCCACGCCGTTCGCAGAGGCGATGGCGGGGGCGGTAGAGACGGTCGTGCGGGTGGAGACGCTGGACGAGGCCGTCGATGCCGCCGCGACCATCGCCCGGAACGGGGACGCCGTCCTGCTCTCGCCCGCGGGCACCAGCTTCGACGCGTATCCGCGATTCGAGGCGCGCGGCGAGGCGTTCGCCGCGCTCGTGGCGGCGCTCGACGGATTCGAGGAGGTGTCGCCATAGCGCTCACCTCGAACCGCCGCTGGGTCGCCAAGGGCCCCGACTACACGCTGCTGGCGTTGGTCGCCGTGCTCACCATGACGGGGCTTGTGGCGGTCTACAGCGCGAGCTTCGTCATCGGCCTCGCGCAGTTCTCCGACTCGAACCACTTCATCATCCGGCAGGCGATGTGGGCCGTGCTCGGCGGCGCCCTGCTCCTGATCGCGATGCGCTTCGACTACCACATCCTGCGGCGGTTCGCGGTGCCGTTGATGGGGCTCACGCTGATGCTCCTGCTGTTCACACTCATCGTGGGAACCGAGGCGGGGGGCGCACGGCGCTGGCTCACGTTCGGAGGCTTCAGCCTTCAGCCCGCGGAGTTCACCAAGCTCAGCGTGATCGTCTACCTGGCGGCGTGGCTGAACTCGCGGGGCGACAACCTGCGCAGCTTCGAACAGGGCCTCATGCCCTTCATCGTGATCATCAGCGCGATCGGGCTGCTGCTCATGCTCCAGCCCGACCTGGGAACAACCGGCATCATCATCGCGATCACGATCACGATGTTCTGGGCCGCGGGGGCCACGTTCCTGCAGATGGGAGCGTTGTTCCTCTCGGGCGGCATCGCGGTGGTCTCGCTGACCCTCATCGAGGGGTACCGGTTCGACCGGCTGAGTGCCTTCCTGAGCGCCGAGTCGGACCCGCTGGGGAACGGCTTCCAGACGCTGCAGGCGCTTATCGCACTCGGCAACGGCGGGGCCACGGGGCTCGGCCTGGGCGCGAGCCGGGGCAAGTTCTTCTACGTGCCCGCGAGTCACACGGACGGCATCTTCGCCATCCTCGGGGAGGAGATGGGGTTGGTGGCGACGGGCGCGGTGCTGCTCCTGTTCGTCACGCTGATGCTGAAGGGCTACCAGATCGCGCGCCGCGCGCCCGACCAGTTCGGCTTCCTGCTGGCGACCGGTATCACGACCTGGATCGCGATGCAGGCGTTCGTGAACATCGGCGGGATCACGCGCGTGATCCCGCTGACGGGCGTTCCCCTGCCCTTCCTCAGCTACGGCGGCAGCGCCCTGGCGGCCGTGCTCCTGGCCGCGGGCGTGCTCGCGAGCATCTCGCGACACACCAGCAAGCGGGATGAAGCGCGCGAACGCACCGAGGCGAGCCGGCAGTCCTCCGAGGGGAGGGAGCGGTCATGAGGATCGCGCTGGCGGCAGGCGGAACGGCGGGCCACATCTTCCCGGCGCTGGCCACCCTGGGGGCGCTGCGCGCCACGGGCGAACCGGTGGAGGCGCGCTTCTTCGGGCCAGACAACCGGGGCGAGCGAGCGCTCGTGCAGGGCCACGACGTGCCATTCGAAGCCGTGCCCGCAGCGCCCCTGCGGGGGCGCTCGCCGCTGGCGCTGGCGCGCGGGCTCGCCCGCACGGCGCTGGGCGTGGCCGCCGCGCTGCGGGCGCTACGACGCTTCCGTCCGAACGTGATGCTGAGCACGGGCGGGTACGGCAGCTTCCCGCCGAGCGTGGCGGCGCGCATCCTGCGGCTCCCACTCGTGGTGTTCCTGCCAGACGTGGAGCCGGGGCTGGCCGTGCGCGCCGAGAGCCGCCTGGCGACGCTCCTCGCGGCGGCCACGGAAGCGGCGCTCCCGCGCCTGCCTGCCGGCAAGACCGTTGTGAGCGGCTACCCCGTGCGCGACACCTTCCGGACGCCCCGCGAGAGCGCCCGCGAGATGCTCGGCTGGCGCGCGGACGAGCGCGTCCTCCTGGTCGCGGCAGGGACGCAGGGCGCGCAAGCGATCAACGGCGCGGTCTGGGAGGCGCTGCCGAGGCTCTGCGAGGTTGCGCGTGTCGTACACATCGCCGGCGCGGCCTCTTCGGACGAGGCCATGGCAGTGCGCACCTCGCTCCCCGAGGCGCTGCGCGACCGCTACGAACCGGCCTCATTCCGGGACGACCTGCCGGCGCTCATGGTCGCCGCCGACCTCGCGGTGATGCGCGCGGGTGCGAGCACACTGGGCGAACTGCCCGCGGCGGGACTCCCGGCGATCCTCGTGCCGGGCGCCTTCGCGGGCGGGCACCAGCGCGAGAATGCGCGCTGGCTGGCTGAGCGCGGCGCCGCGGTGGTGGTCGGCGAATCGGAGCTGGGAAGCCTCGAAAGGCGCGTTCTCGACCTGCTGCACGACGACGAGCGCCGCGCCGAGATGGCGGATGCGGCCCGTGGCGCCGGCCACGCCGACGGCGCGGAGCGGCTCGCCAGCATCCTGCGGGAGGTGGCGCGATGACCGAGCTTCGCGGACCCGTACACATCGTGGGAATCGGCGGGATGCACATGTCGGCCATCGCGCTGCTGCTGCACGAGCGCGGCGAGCGCGTGCAGGGCAGCGACCTCGAAGTGTCCGCCCTCACCCGCAACCTCGAGGCGATGGGCGTGACCATCTTCCCCGAGCACGCCGCCGAGAACCTCGGCGAGGCCCGCTGCGTCGTGGCGACGGCGGCAGTGGGCGAGGAGAACCCCGAGATCGCGGAGGCGCGGAGGCGCGGCCTGCCCGTGCTTGGCCGGCCCGAGGTGGTGGCGGGGCTGATGGAGGGGAAGCGGGTTATTGCCGTCGCCGGGTCGCACGGCAAGACGACGACGACCAGCCTGATCGCCTTCATCCTGAGCGAGGCCGGGCGCCAGCCGATGTACCTGATCGGGGGCGAGAGCCGCGACCTCGGAGGGAACGCCTCCTGGGGCGGCGGCGACATCTGCGTGGTGGAAGCGGACGAATACCAGCGCGCCTTCCACGCCTACGAGCCGGACGTCGCCGTCATCACCAACATCGACGCCGACCACCTCGACCTGTACGGCACGCCCGAGGCGTACGAGGAGGCCTTCCTCACGTTCGCGCAGCGCACTCGTCCAGGCGGGCGGCTGCTGGCCGGGGGCGGGAACCAGGGGTCGGCACGCGTGGCGGGAGCCGCCCAGGGCGACTTCACCATCGAGACCTACGGGCTGACGGACGCCTGCACGTGGCAGGCCAGCGATGTCGCCTTCAGCGAGACGGGCGCGACCTTCACCGTGCAGCGTGACGGCGAGCGGCTTGGCGAGCTGACGATCGCGCTGCCGGGCGAGTACGCGGTCGAAAACACGCTGGCGGCGGCGGCAGTCTGCCTCGGCGAGGGGACCCCATTCGCGACCATCCGTGTCGCCGCAGCGTGCTTCCAGGGCGCGAAGCGGCGCTTCGAGCGCCTGGGCGAAGCCGGTGGCGTAGTCGTCATCGACGAGTACGCACACCATCCGAGCGAGGTTCGGGCCGTGCTCGCGGCGGCGCGCAGGCGCTTCCCCGAGCGGCGCCTGATCGGCGTCCACCAGCCGCACACCTACAGCCGTATCGCCTACCTGTGGGAGGCATGGCTGGGGTGCTGGGACGGGCTCGACGAACTCGTGATCCTCGAGACCTACGCCGCCCGCGAGACCCCCACGGAGGGGCGCGGGGCGGCGGACCTCGCGCGAAACATCGCACGGCCTTCCCCCTCCTACGCCGCCGACTTCGAAGCGGCGGTCGAGCAGGCAGCCGCGTTGGCCGAGTCCGGCGACGTGGTCATGACGATCGGCGCGGGCAGCATCACCGAGGTCGGTCCGCTGCTGCTGGAGCGTCTGTCATGACGACGCTCGGAAGGCTGGCGGCGAGACTCGAAATGGTTGGCGACGTGCGCGTCGACGAAACGATGTCGCGCCACACGACCTTCGGGGTCGGCGGACCGGCGGACCTGTACGTGACCGTACGTGACGCGGACGCGCTCGCGCAGGCGGCGCGCATCGCAGCAGAGGCTGACGCGGGACCGTTCGTGCTCGGCAGCGGCAGCAACACCGTCGTCGCCGACGGGGGCATCCGCGGGGTCGTGATCGACAACCGCGCCCGCGACGAGGATCACGAGGGCTTCCGCATCCGCATCGGCAGCGGGGCGAGCTTCGCGGGCTTCGCACGGAAGATGTGCCGCGCGGGCATGGCGGGGCTGGCCTGGGCCGTCGGCATTCCCGGAACGCTGGGCGGGGCGGTTGTCTACAACGCAGGCGCCTACGGGGGCTGTCTGGCTGACGTGCTGACACGCGTGCGCCTGCTTGATCCCGAGGAGGGTGACTCCTGGCGCTCCGCCTCGGAGTTGAACCTGGCCTATCGAAGCAGCGCCTTCAGGCGCGGCGCACTCTCGGGTCGGACGGTGCTGGAAGCGGAACTCACGCTGAGCGCCGGTGACCCCGACGACCTGCTGGCCGAGGCCGGCGGCTACGACCAGCGGCGGCTGTCGGCCCAGCCGCGCGGCCGCAACGCCGGCTCGATGTTCAAGAACCCGCCGGAGAGCCCCGCCTGGAAGCTGATCGACTCGGTGGGGCTACGGGGGGAGCGGCGTGGGGACGCGGGCATCAGCGAGCTGCATCCGAACTTCTTCGTGAACGTCGGGCAGGCGCGGGCGAGCGACGTGCTCTGGCTGGTGGAGGAAGCGGAACGGCGGGTACTCGATACGCATGGCGTCCGGCTCGAGCGCGAAGTCGGGTTCGTGGGGGCGTGGTGATGGCGAGGCAGCGAGTGGCAGTCATCTTTGGGGGACGCTCGGGGGAGCACGAGGTGAGCCTGCGCAGCGCCCGCAGCGTCATCGGGGCGCTCGACCGCGACCGCTGGGAGGTCGCACCCATCGGCGTGACCCGCACGGGCGCGTGGCTCTCGGTGGGGGAGACGGAGGCGACCCTCGCCTCCGGGACGGAAGCGCTCCACGAGGGCGGGACCGTGCTGACCGGCAGCGGTGCGCTGGCGGAGCTGGGCGGCTGCGATGTGGCCTTCCCGTTGATCCACGGAACCTACGGCGAGGACGGCTGCCTGCAGGGGCTGCTGGAGCTGG
The DNA here is from genome assembly GCA_965262975.1 of Tepidiformaceae bacterium. GTDB lineage: Bacteria > Chloroflexota > Dehalococcoidia > Tepidiformales > Tepidiformaceae > UBA2991. Next base: position 1,374,964 of record OZ253575.1, read on the forward strand.
CGGACATCCCCTACGCGGGGGCGGGCGTGGCGGCGAGTGGGGTGGGGATGGACAAGGCCATCCAGAAGGCGCTGTTCGCGGAGGCGGGCATCCCGGTCGCACGTTATGTCGTTCTTCGTCGCTGGGAGATTGAGCGCGACCGCGAGGAGGCGCGACGCTTCGTCGAGGACGAGGTGGGCTACCCGTGCTTCGCCAAGCCAGCGAACGGCGGGTCGAGCATCGGCATCACGCGCGTCGCCTCACGCGAGGACCTGGGCCGGGCGTTCGCCGCGGCCCTCCCCCACGACGACAAGGTCGTGGTCGAGCAAGCGGTGGAGGGGCGCGAGGTCGAATGCTCCGTGCTCGGAAACGAGTCGCCGGAGGCAGCCGCGGTGGTCGGGGAGATCGAACCCGACCGCGAGTTCTACGACTACGACAGCAAGTACGGGGCCAACTCGAAGACGGCGCTGCACGTTCCCGCCCGCATCGACGCAGAGGCGGCCGAGCGCGTACGCGAACTCGCCGTACGCATGTACCTGGCGATGGGCTGCGAGGGGTACGCACGGGTCGACTTCTTCGTGGGGGAGGACGGGGAGGCCACCGGCAGCGAGGTGAACACGCTTCCGGGATTCACCAGCATCAGCATGTTCCCGAGGTTGTGGGAGGCGAGCGGCCTCGCCTACCCAGACTTGCTCACGCGCATCCTCGACCTCGCCATCGCGCGCGGGGAACGGGAGTCGGCGCGATGATCAGGAGACACGACCGGCCGAAGCCCCAGCCGAAACCGAAGGCGAAGCGCATCGTGCGACGCGCGGCGCCGACCGTACCCGGCCGCGCGCCGGAACAGAAGGCCGAACAGAGGGTGGGACAGCGCCAGCCGCAGCCACTGGTCAACGTGCGAGCGATGGCCCGCCGGGGCCGGGCACGGGTGCGCGCGCGCTGGCTGCCGATCGCGGCGGCGGCAGTGCTGCTGGCTGTTGCGGGTGGAGGAGTCTGGGCGTGGCAGTCGCCCCTGTTGCGAGTGCAGGAGGTGGAAGTCGTGGGGGCGGTATCCGCACGCGAGAGCGACATCATCGAGCAGGTGGCCCTCTGGGGGGAACGCATGTTCACCGCCGACCTGAACGGTACGGCGAAAGCGATCGAGGAACTGCCGCTGATCGCCTCTGCCGATATCGAGCGGAGTTGGCCCAGCACCGTGCGCATCACCGTGCACGAGCGCGAGCCGTGGGGCTCGTGGGAGCAGGCGGGCCTGCGCTACACCATCGACCGTGAGGGGTTCGTGCTGGGCCACCGGGCCCCGCCGGCGGACTCGACGACGATCGTGAGCAACGAGTCCTTCTCGCTCCGGCCCGGCGACCGCGTCGACTACCACGCCGTCGACGCCGCCGCGGAGATCACGAGCCATATCCAGGAAGCGCTGGGCACGAGCGCAGTCGAGCTGACCTATTCGCCGGACGAGGGCATCCGCGTTCGCACGGCGGACGGCCAGACGGCTCTGCTCGGGGATTCCAGCGGCATCGCCTACAAGCTCGCCGTCTGGGCGCGCGTGGCGCAGGAAGCCACCGCGCAAGACATCACCTACTCAACCATCGACCTGCGGTTCGGGGACAGGCCCGTGCTGCGGTGAAAGACGTCAACGAGGGGAACCATGAAGCAAAGTAACGCCATAGCAGCCATCGACATCGGAACGACCAAGGTGTCGGCGCTGGTCGCCGACGTGAACGAGTACGGGCAAGCGCGCGTGCTCGGCGTGGGCGTCGCGCCGGCGGCCGGTCTCTCCCGCGGGGTGATCGACAACATCCAGTCGGCCCGCGATGCCGTCGCGACGGCGGTTGAGAAGGCCGAGCAGTCGTGCGGGATGCGCATCCTCAGCGGGGTCGTCGGGATCGCCGGCGGGCACCTGAGCTCGCAGAACAATCGCGGGATTGTGGCGATCGGCGATCGCATGGCGCCGATTGCGCAGGACGATCGCGAGCGGGCGGTGGAGGTGGCGGGGCAGATAAGCATCCCCACCAACCGCCAGATCCTGCACGTGATCCCGCGCGGCTACTGGATCGAGGGCACCGACGCGGTCTCCGACCCCGTGGGCATGTACGGCGCCCGTCTCGACGCCGAGACGCACATCGTCACGGCCGCCGTCTCGGCAGTGCAGAACCTGACGAAGTGCGTCGAGGACGCGGGCGTGCAGGTCGACGAGATCGTGCTCGGCTCCCTCGCCGCCGCAAGCGGGGCACTGACGGCCGAGGAGCGGGCGCAGGGGGCGGCGGCGGTCGACATCGGCGGCAGCACCACCTCCATCTGCGTCTACGACGAGGGCTCCGTGGCCCACACGGCAACGCTGCCGCTTGGAGGCACGCACCTCACGCAGGACCTCGCGCGGCTGCTGCGCTGCCCCTGGGAGAGCGCCGAGCGGCTGAAGTGCGAGCACGGCTCAGCCCTGACAACGGCGGAGGTCGGCAGCGCCGATGTCGAGGTGCGGGCCTTCGGCACGAACTCGCGGAAGCGCGTCGCCATTGGCCATGTGGCCGAGATCCTGCAGGCGCGCACGGAAGAGATTCTCGAAATGGTGGCCATCGAGCTGAAGCGCACTGGCTACCTGGACCGGATCGCGGCAGGGCTCGTGCTCACAGGAGGCACGAGCCAGCTGCGGGGCATCGACGAACTCGCGGAGCAGCGGCTCGACCTGCCGGCGCGAGTCGGCAGTCCGCGCGGCTGCACGGGGCTCACCGACCTGATCGCGACTCCCGCCTACACCACCGTGGTGGGGCTCGCGAAGTACGCCCTGCGTGGGACGGCTGCCTCGCAGCAGCCCGCCGGGGCGCGCACAGACATCCAGGAAAGTGGCTTCCTCAGGCGCATCGCCGCGTTTGGGCGAGCCTTCATCCCCCAGTAACCGAAAACACCACACACCCAAGGAGGGCCAGCCGGAAACGCAACAACCACACCAACCCACCAATCCGCCCACACCCCACAGACGGAGGAATTACGTTGAGTTACACAGTTGACAGGGAACTGTTGCCGGACATCAAGGTCATCGGAGTCGGCGGGGGCGGCGGTAACGCCGTCAACCGCATGGTGAACGCGAACATCCCGGGCGTCACCTTCGTGGCCGTAAACACCGACGCGCAGGCGCTGGCTATCTCCGAGGCGGAGCAGCGGATGCGCATCGGCGAGAAGTTGACGAAGGGCCTGGGCGTCGGGGGCGACCCCACGCGCGGCGAGCGCGCCGCCGAGGAGAGCCGGGCCGAACTCGAGGATCTGCTGAACGGCGCCGAGATGGTGTTCGTGGCAGCCGGCATGGGCGGCGGCACCGGCACCGGCGCCGCTCCCGTCGTGGCCGAGGTGGCGCGCGAAGTCGGCGCCCTCACGATCGGCACCGTCACCACGCCGTTCGCCTGGGAGGGCGCGGCCCGCACGCGGGCGGCCCGCGGCGGCATCGAGAAGCTGCGGGAGAAGGTGGATACGCTCATCTCGATCCCCAACTCGCGGCTGCTTGAGAGCTGCCCCGAAGACTTCACCATGGACCAGGCGTTCGAGATGGCCGACGACGTGCTGCGGCAGGCGATCCAGGCGATCTCGAACATCATCAGCCAGAACGGCGCGATCAATCTCGACTTCAACGACGTGCGTGCCGTCATGAGCGAAGCGGGTCCTGCCCTCCTCGCCATAGGGTCGGCGTCGGGCGAGAACCGCGCCGCGGAGGCGGCGAAGAAGGCCACGTCGAGCCCGCTCCTCGATCAGACGATCCACGGGGCGACGAACGTGCTCTTCAACGTCACCCACGACGGCAACCTGAAGCTGCGCGAACTGGACATCGCCGCCCGCGTGATCGCGGAGGTGGTGGACAGCACCGCCAACATCATTTTCGGGACCGTCATCGACCCCTCGGTCGGGGAGTCGGTGAACATGACGGTCATCGCGACGGGGTTTTCGGAAACGCAGGCCCCGACGGTCGGGCTGAGCCGGGCCAGCAGCAGCAAGCCCAGGAACATCAACCTGGAGTTGCCCGGCATTTCAGATGAGGAGGACGCCGAATTGCCGGCGTTTCTTCGGCGCAACATCCGCTCGATGGGCGAGATCAGCGCCAACGGCAATCGGGAAGCAAGGATGGCTGAAAGGAGGTAGCCGCCAAAACCGAGCGCACGGTTGAGTCCGGCAGGACTGCTTCTCGACCAGACGGGCGGGATCTGGAGCCTTGGGAGATGGCGACAGGTCCCGTCCTTTTCTGTGAGCGATGCGCCGGCCACCCCGCCGGCGGCAACCTTCCTTTCAGCCTAGTGGTGACCGTAGCACAACGGCCCGGCTACTTTCCACCGCGGGCCGGCTCTCTCTGACCACTGCTCCACACCCTGACCGCGTGCCAACATTTCTCGACACAATCGATCATGCGTGCTACTTTCCTGCAATGACACAAGCAGAAAGATTCGATGCCGAACAATTCGCAGCCGCCCTCAAGCGCGTGGGCGTGCCTGCCCTCAAAGCCGACACCTACGCGCACGATCTGGGACTGCTCGCATCTGAGGTGCCCGAAGCAGTCCAGTGCTTTCGAGATGTGATCCTCAGGCTGGCCGATGTTCACGCCACCATGGAGGCACGACTGGTCCAGGCGGAGGCGCTCGTCGAGACCCTAACCCTGCAGGCCAGCCTAATGGCCGGACTCGTGCTCCCCACCCCCAAGCCCGAAGCGAAAGCCTGGCCTGCCGTCGATGTCGAGAGCGCCTATCTGGGTTCGTATAGCGTGTGCTCGGGGCAGCGAGCCACCAGTACGGAAAGCGAAGCCGGGGACCAGCTCCAGCAACATCACATGCACCGGAACTGACCTCGAGGCAGGCGAGGCGCCACGACGCGCTGCCTATGTTGCGCTGTCTTCGGCGTCGTTCGCCGGCCACTCGACGGTGCGCCCGCTCTCCATCGGTTCTCCCAGCAGGCGCGCCTCGATCCATGAGGCAACCAGTTCGTCGAGCGCTTCTCCGACGCTCCCGAGGGAGTGCCCGGCGTCGCCGTAGAGCACGAGTTGCTTGGGATCGGCCGCGCGCCGGTAGATGTCCTCGCTGGCCTCGGAATCGAGCACCTCGTCGGCGCTGCCGTGCACGAGCAGGAGCGGCCGGGCCAGCTCCTCGACCTGGCGGGTTCCGTAGAGCTGGGGCGACAGCGAGGCGACGGCGCGCACGATCGGGTGGAGGGAGCCCGCCTTGACGACCACGGCGCCGCCAAAGCTGTGGCCCACGAGTACGGCATCGGTGGCGCCGATGCCCTTCAGAAACGAGCAGCCAGCGAGGATGTCGAGCACACACTCCTCGAAGGCGTCGGGCTGGCGGTAGTCGAGCCGCAGAACGCTTACGTTCCGCGGCATCAGGAGGCCGGGCAGGCGCGCGAAGAGGCCGCCCGCGGGTCCGTCGAGGCCTCCCATGGCCCCACCCGCGCAGATGGCCGCGCCGGAGCCCCCCTGCACGGGGTGGAACAGGCCCGGAATCTCGCCGCGGCTGGTCTGGAGGGTAACGGCGAGGCTGTCGGGGGTGGGGCCGGGGACGGCCGTCACGTTGTGCAGGCTGAGGGTGAGGTCTTCCGGCTCGGGGCTCTGGGGCTCGGTCACGCGCGCACGATACAGCGCTGCCTAAGCGGGGCGGGTCAGGTCAGCCAGACGTTTTCGGGAAGGGGTTCGCGGGGAACATCTTCGTGGGCGTTGACCATGTGCCGGGCGAGCGGTTCAAGGCGTCCCCAGATCGTTTCGAAGTCGTCCTGCTCCAGGCCCTGGGCGTCGAGGGCGGCGCGCATGTGCGTGAGCCAGAGCTGGGCGTGGTGCTCGGCGATGACGAAGGGGAAGTGGCGCCGACGGAGGCGGGGATGCCCGTAGCGCTCGGAGTAGACCGGCTCGCCGCCAAGCCACTGCTCGAAGAAGAGCGCCAGCTTCTGGCGGCTGGGGGTGAGGTCGTCGGGGTAGAGGGCGCGCAGGGGCGCATCCTCGGCGACGGCGTCGTAGAAAGCCTCGATGACGGCCTCCACGGCCTCGCGCCCGCCGACGCGATCGAGGAGCGTCTCTTCGCTCACGACGTCCGCCAGCGCAGGGCGAGGAAGGTGAGCGTGAACGAAGCGATGCCAAAGCCGCAGACGGCGGCAGCGCCCCGAAGCAGGTCGAGCCCGTTCCAGCCCTCGATGATGAGGGAGCGCTGCGCCTCAAGGACGTAGGTGATGGGGTTGATCGTGGCGAGCACCTGCAGCCAGTCGGCGAAGACCTCCTTGGGGGCGAACGCCGTCGAGAGGAAGATCAGGGGGAAGAAAAGGAGGCCCCCGGCGGCAGCCGCCTGGGGGCTGCCCGTGCGCAGGGCGATGGCGGCGTTGAAGCCGGAGTAGGCCATGCCGAAGAAGAACGATCCGGCCATCAGCAACAGCACTCCGGGCACGCCCGTATCGAAGCCGGTGCGGAAGATAAGCCCCACCCCCACGATGACGGCCGTGATGATGACGCAGCGGACGCCATCGGCGGCGATGCGCCCAAGGACGATGGCGGAGCGGGGCGCGGGGGTCAGCAGGAGCTTGTCGAAGTAGCCCCGCTGGATGTCGGTGATCGTACCAAGGCCGGCGCTGGCGGAGATGCTCGCGGCGGCCGAGAGGATGGCGACAGGCACCTGGAAACCAGTGAAGTTTTCGATGCCGAAGGCGTCCGCCGCGATGGAGCCAATGGAGCCGACGGTTACAGCGAAGAAGAAGAGGGGGACGAAGATGTTGCCGACCTCCTGGGCGGGGTTGCGGAGGGCTTCGCGGAGGGAGCGGATGGTGAGGAAGTAGATGGTCGCGATCGACTGCATCAGGCGGCTCCGCCTTCGCCAGCATGGGACTCCTCGACCCGGAGGTGGTGCCCGGTGGCCTCCAGGAAGACATCGTCGAGGCTGGGACGAGTGAGCGAGACCTGACCGACCTCAATGCCGGCGTCGTCGAGCGCGAGGACGATGCGGGCCACCGCGCGGGCGCCATCAGGCACGTAGACCACGGCCGCGCCATCAGCGGTCTGCACGCGCTCCACGGCGGGAAGGTCGCCAGCGACCTCGGCGGCGCGATCGAGCGCCTCCTCGACTGCGACCTGCACGGTGACGACGTCGGTGCCGATGCGCGCCTTCATCTCGGCGGGTGAGCCCCGCGCGATGATGTGGCCCTCGTCGATGATGGCGAGGTCGTGGGCGAGGCGGTCGGCTTCTTCGAGGTACTGCGTCGTGAGGAAGACGGTTATGCCCTCCTCGACGCTGAGCCGGGTCACGTAACGCCAGATGCCCTCGCGGCTGATGGGGTCGAGGCCGGTGGTGGGCTCGTCGAGGAAGAGGATGCCGGGACGGTGCACGAGGGCGGCGGCGAGGTCGAGGCGGCGCTTCATCCCGCCCGAGTAGGTGCCGATGGTGCGGTCGGCAGCGTCTTCGAGGTCGACGATGGCGAGCAGGTCGGCGACGCGTTCGCGGTGGGCGCGGCCGCGCATGCCAAAGAGGCGCGCCTGGAGCGTGAGCAGTTCGCGGCCCGTCTGAACGTCGTCGAGGCCTGCCTCCTGGAGGGCAACGCCGATGCGGTTCCGTACCGCACGCGCATCAGCGAGGATGTCGAGCCCATCGACGCGCGCATGGCCGGCGGTGGGGCGCAGCAGGGTGGTGAGCATGCGGATGGTGGTCGTCTTGCCGGAGCCGTTCTGGCCGAGGAAGCCGAAGATAGTCCCCGGCGCGATGTCGAGGTCGATCCCGTCGACGGCGCGCACCTCATCAAAGTGCTTTGTCAGTCCCTCGGCCCAGATGGCGGTCATCTCCCTGAGCGTAGGGGATGCTGTCTGTTCGGAACAATCAAACCGTTATGTCCTGTCGCTATTGGCCAGATTCATTGAGGATTCGGCGTTGGCGATGACCTCGGCGAGGAGGTCGAGATTGTCGCTGTTGACCCCTGAGACGCCTGCATCAAGGACGCGAACGAGGTCCGCGTGGGTGTTCACGGGCCAGACGTAGATGGCGACGCCACGCCGGGCCAACTCCTGCATGAGACCGGAGTCCACGAGCGTGATGTGGAGTGAGAGGGCGTGGTAGCGCTCGCCGAGGGCCGGCAGGAGTTCGGCGAGTTCCTCCGGCCAGGCAGCGGACGGGATGAGGCAGACGTGCTCGCGCCCCTCGAACGGTTCCAGCAGCCACCACTCACGCGTCGTGACCGCGTAGGGCGCGCCAGGAAGGCGGCGGTCGAACGTGGCTGCCACGGCCTCGGAGAGGGCGAGCGTCTCGGACTTCAGGTCGACCATCAGGCGAACGTCGCTGCCGGCGGCTTCGATGACGGCGTCGAGTTCGAGGCGCGGGGCCCAGCCGGGCGAGAGCCGCCAGCGCTCGCGGAGGAGGGGAAGCGGCCCCACCGTCTTCGCGTGACGCACCTCAAGGCGGCCCCGGTGGAGCCACACGTCAAGCTCGCCAAGGTCGGCCCCGATAGTGATGGCGCGTTCGAGGCGGGAGCGGTCGTTTCCGGCGCGGTGCGCGATTGCGACCGGGCGGCCCTGGGGCTGGGGGCAGCTCACGAAGGGGCTCCGCCCCGCTGGAGGAGGTACTGCACGTCGGGCGGGAGGGGAATGCCGCGTCCGGTTACCGTGTCGAGCCAGGCCCACGTATGCACGAACGTTGCAATAGAGGTCCCTCGGGCGGTGGAGCGCACGGAGAACTCCTGCTCGAAGCCGCGGTCGTCGGTGCTCACGGTCGTGACCTCGATGGTCGCGCCCTCCTGCCAGGACAGGGGGGCGTGGTAGACGGCGCGGGTCTCGCGCTGGACGGCGACGACGTGGTCGGGCTTGGAGACGCCACAGTGCTCCTCGAAGGCAGCGTAGGCGAGCTCCGTGAGCGCGAGCAGAACGCCCGCGTGCACAAAGCCGGTGTCCGTAAACGTGTCCGTGTGGCGGGTGGGGTAGGCGATGGAGAAAGGCACGACTCGATCGTGGGAGGCGCGGGCGCGAGAGGCAAGCCGCCTAGAAGATGGCGGCGTCGACGCCCCAGACCTCGCCGGCGCCTGTCGCGAAGAGGACCACGGCGATGAGGAGCATCATCAGGTTCTGGCCCTGCTCGCCCTGGTCCTTCAACCCGGCGAGGAGCAGGTAGTTGAGATTGAGGAAGGCGGCGAGGACGAGCCCGGCGAAGGTGAGGAAGCCAAGGGTGATGCTGACGCCAGCCGCGAACTCGCCCAGGACCACCATCCAGGACGTGATGACCCAGGTTCGTTCGCTGCGCAGCGATGTCGCTTTGAGCACGTTGGCAAAAGCGGGGATGGGGTGGTCCTCGACGAGCCCCTCGACCCAGCCCCGCGAGTCGCCACGGAGGAAGCCGCGCAGGTCCTTGTGACGCACGCTCTCAAGCCACCAGAGGCCCAGCCCGATGCGGAGGATGGCGAGCCACTCCTCCTTGGCGAGCCAGTCGAAGATGTCCACGGGTCCCATCGGGGGCGGATTCTAGCCTCCCAAAGGCGGGGTCGCGCTACCATCTGCGGATGGCCGACACACCTCGCCCGCGGCTGGTCTGGGTAGACATGGAGATGACGGGGCTCGATGTCGAGCGCCACCACGTGCTCGAGGTGGCGGCGCTCGTCACGGACGGCGAACTGCGCGAGGTCGATGACGGGCTCGACCTGATCGTGCACCAACCCGAGGAGGTGCTGGCGCTGATGGACGAGTGGTGCGTGAAGCAGCACGGCCAGTCAGGGCTGACGGCGGCGGTTCGCGCCTCCCGCGTGGGTCTCGAGGAGGCGGGGGCGCTGCTGCTCGACTACCTGCGGAAGCACACTTCCGAGGGACAGTCGCCCCTGTGCGGGAACTCGGTGGGGCACGACAAGCGCTTCCTCGAACGGTGGATGCCTGAGGTCGTGCAGCACCTGCACTACCGCGTGATCGACGTGTCCACGGTGAAGGAGCTGGCGCTGCGGTGGTACCCCGATCTCGAACGCTTCCCCAAGGGCGAGGCTCACCGCGCGCGCGACGACATCCGCGAGTCGATCGCGGAGCTGCGCTACTACCGCGAGCACATCTTTCGCTAGTGGCCCCGTAGCCGTCTGGCGGCGCGCTCGATGATGCCGGGACGGCGCGTGCGTTCGCGCAGTTGGGTGAGGCCTTCGGCTGTGCCGACGAGCACGGGCCGGGACCAGTCGCGCAGGGTCGGCGTGCGGTCCTCGCGAACGTGGTCGGGAGGCGTGAAGCGCCCGAACGGCTTCCAGGTATTGCCCTCGCGGATCAGGGACTCGCGGCCCGCCGCCTCGACGAGCACGATTCCAGCGGCCAGGTCCCAGGCATGCACACCCCAGAACTGGGCCGTGGTGAAGATGCCCGCGGCCACGTAGGCGCATTCGATGGCGGCGGAGCCGGTCACGCGGTTGTCCCAACTGGCGGAGCGTCCGGGGGCGCCGCCGGGGGCGGCGCTGAGGCTGCGTCTCACGCCCTTGTTCTCAACGGCCTCGACCGGCGAGCCCTCGAAGTTGAGGACCCCGCCGCTGCGCGCGTGGTAGACCCCCGGCCCGAGGCTGTGACTGGCCGAACACCAGACGGCGCCCGCCACGGGGACGCCCTCGTGGAGGACGCCGATCGAGGCGGCAAAGAGGGGATAGTGGTTCACAAAGTTGGTGGTGCCGTCGACGGGGTCGATGGCCCAGAGGTACTCGGCATCGGTGAGGGGGGCGTCTTCCTGCTCCTCACCGAGGATGGCGTGGTCGGGAAAGCGCTCGGCGAGGCGCTCGCGGATCATCGCCTCGACGGCGCGGTCAACCTCGGAGACGGGGTCGGTGGGGGCTGTCTCTTCAGACTTGCCCTCGCTCTTGTAGTCGACGTTGATGGAGCGTCCAAGGGCAGCCGTGATCTCGACGCCGGCGGCCTCGGCGAGTTCCCTGGCGGTCGCTTCCAGATCCGCGAGGAGCGCGGGGTCGGTCAGCGGGAGCTGGCGTTGCGGTTCCGCCTCATCCGTCACGCTCCCACCTCGGCGGCGAGCTCCTCCATGGTGACGCGGGCGACACGGCGGCCACGGGCGAGCAGCGCTTCCAGGTCGCCCTGCGCCTGCGCCGCCTTGAGCTGGGCGAAGGTGTAGGGCTTGCCGGGCACGGGGGCGTCGACGGGTTCGTCGCGCACAATCTGGACGAAAACACCGCTCGGCGGACCGCCCTTGTGGAGCTGGCCGGTGGAGTGCAGGTAGCGCGGTCCGAAGCCGACCGTGGTGGCGACCCCGTGGCGGTCACGCAGACGCAGGCGGAGGTTCTGCAGAGTCCCCGCGTGCCCGGGGGTGCGGGGCAGGTAGGCGAGGAGGGCAAGGTAGTCGCCAGCCTGGAGGGAGCTGAGCACCTCGGCGAGGGGCGGGGTCTGCGGGGGCGGGGCGGGGGCGGCGAGAACGCGCGCGGTGGCGTCCTTGGCGTCCTGCACATTGGGTTGATCGAATGGCTGGACGCCGAGGATGTGTCCCGCGATGGCGGTGGCGATCTCCCAGCGGGCGAACTCGGCGGGAAGCTGGGCGGCATCGGAGTAGGGGAGGCGCACAACCGGGTGGCCCGCGGCCTCGATCGCATCCAGCCCCTCGTGCTCTCCGAGGGCAACGAAGATGCGGTCATCGCCGTAGACCTCGGGGCCGGCGAGGGGCTCTCCCTCGATCGGCACGACGCCCTTGCCCTCCTTGCCCAGGGACTCGGCAATCATCTGTTCGATCCAGACGCCGAGCTCCCGAAGCTCGTCAGGCAGGACGAGCGTGAGCTTGTCGCGACCAGCAAGGACGGCCTCGCCGAGAACGGCGCCGAGGAGCGCGCCGGGATTCTCCGAGGGGATGGTGCGGCGGCAAGCGTCGAACATCTCCTGGGCGCGCATCGCGAGCTGGCCCACGTCGGCGCCGATGAGGGCGGCGGGGGCCATGCCGAACACGGAGAGGGCCGAGTAGCGCCCCCCGATTTCGGGATGGCCGTGGAAGACGCGGCGGAACCCGCGTTCCTGTGCGAGGGCGTCGAGGGTTGTGCCTTCATCGGTGATGGCGGCGAAGCGGGAGCCGTCGGCGACCTTCGCCCAGAAGTACGCGAGCAGTGCGCTCGTCTCGATCGTGCCGCCACTCTTGCTGGAGGCGATGAAGAGCGTCCGGTCGAGGTCGAGGCGCGCTTCGAGGGCGAGCAACTCCTCGGGGTCGGTCGTATCGGGCAGGTGCAGCTTCAGCGCGCCCGCAGCGGTCCCGAGGGCGGCGTGCAGAACCCCGGCGGCGAGGCTGGAGCCTCCCATGCCCATGAGCACGACATCGGTGCAGCCTTCGGCGGCAACCTCGCGAGCGAAGGCTGCGAGGTCGGGCGCGGCCTCCAGGCTCTGCTCGGGGGCGGCCAGGAAGCCGAGCCGGTTGCTGATCTCGGTGGGGTCCGCCTTCCAGACGGTGTGGTCGCGCATCCAGAGGCGGCGCACCACCTCCTCGCGGCGGAGCGCCGCGAGGCGCTCCTCGACGGGGCCGGCCAGCGCAGCGAGCGAGCGCGTGGAGGCGGGCTGGCGGCCGGGAGCTGTCGAGAGCCGCCGGTCGAGCTTGGCCATGAGGGCCTTGTAGCTCTCTTCGAAGGAAGCGAGACCATCGACGAGGAGCTTGTCGGTCACGGCGGTCATATCGATGCCGGCCTCCGCCGCTTCGGCGAGTTGGCGGCTGGCCTCATCGAGCGCTTCCGCGGGCGTGGGGGTGACCGACAGGTGGTCGAGAACCGCGTCGAGGGTGGCCTGGGGCAGGGTGTTCACGGTCTCGGGGAAGATGAGCGTCTCAACGTAGAGGGTGTCGGAATAGGCGGGATTCTTGGTCCCGGTCGAGGCCCAGAGAGGGCGCTGCGGTCGGGCCCCGGCGCTCGCGAGGCGCTCCCAGCGCTCGCCCGCGAAGAGCGCCTGGAAACGCGCGTAGGCGTAGCGGGCGTTCGCGACGGCGATCTGGCCGAGCAGGGGCGAGTCAGCGGGCAGTTGCGAGTCCACGGCCGTATCGACGCGCGAGACGAAGAAGGATGCGACGCTCGCGATGGTGTCGAGCGGCTCGCCGGTTTCAAGGCGCCGCTCGAGGCCGGCGATGTAGGCCTCGGCCACGCGCTCGTAGACACCGACGCTAAAGAGAAGGGTGACGTTCACGTTCACACCGGCGGCGATCAGCTCCGCCAGCGCCTCGACGCCGGCGGGGGTGCCCGGAACCTTGATCATCACGTTGGCGCGGTCGACCAGACGGAAGAGGCGAAGCGCCTCGGCGACGGTCGCCTCGCGGTCGTGCTCGATGCCGGGGGGCACTTCGAGGGAGACGTAGCCATCGACGGCGGCGGTCGACTCGTACACGGGGCGGAGGGCGTCGGCGGCCAGCTGGATGTCCTCGGAGGCGAGGGCGACAAAGGCGTCGTAGGGGTCGGCTTCGCCCATGCGGATGATGGCCTGCAGCGCCTCCTCGTAGTCGCCCGACTCGGAGATGGCCTTGTCGAAGATGGTCGGGTTCGAGGTCATGCCGGTGATCCAGCCTTCGGCGACCATGCGGTCGACCTCACCGGAGCGGAGCAGGCCGCGGCGGATGTAGTCGAGCCAAACACTCTGGCCGTGCTGGATGAGCTGCTCGGTCGCGAGTGGCAAGATCAATCCTCCCGCGGGCTACGTTCCACGGATGCGCTCGACGAGGGCGGCCGCGCGCTCCGTGATGGCCTCGGCGGTGAAACCATAGCGCTCCATCATGATCTTGCCGGGAGCCGAGGCGCCGAAGCGGTCGATCCCGACCACCTCACCGCAAGCGCCGACGTAGCGCTCCCAGCCGAGGGTCGTGCCAGCCTCAATGGCGAGGCGGGCGGAGACATCGGGGGGGAGGACCTCGTCCCGGTAGGACTGCGGCTGGTCGGCGAAGAGCTCCCAGCTGGGCATGCTCACGACGCGCGCGGCGATGCCCTGCCCGGCCAGCACCCTGCCGGCTTCGCGGGCGAGCGAGACCTCGGAGCCGGTGGCGATAAGGATGATGTCGGGCGCACCGCCCGGTGCGTCGTCGAGGACGTAGGCGCCGCGAGGGACGCCCTCGCGAACGCGCTCCTGCTCGGCGATGACAGGCACGCCCTGGCGGGTGAGGGCGAGGAGGGTGGGGCCGTTGCGACGCTCCAGGGCGATCTTCCAGGCGGCGGCGGTCTCGTTGGCATCGGCGGGGCGGAGGACGGTGAGGTTGGGGATGGCGCGCAGGGCCATCAACTGCTCGATGGGCTGGTGGGTGGGGCCGTCTTCGCCCAAGCCGATGCTGTCGTGGGTGAAGACGTAGATCGAGTGGCAGCCCATGATCGCGCCGAGGCGGATGGCCCCCCGCATCCAGTCGGAGAAGGCGAGGAAGGTGCCGCCATAGGGGATGATGCCGCCGTGCACGGCGAGGCCGTTCACGATGCCGCCCATGGCGTGCTCGCGAACGCCGAAGCGGAGATTCCGGCCTTCCCAGTTGTCCCGGGCGAAGTCGGCGTAGCCGCTCAGGTACGTGTTGTTCGAGGGGGCGAGGTCGCCGGAGCCGCCGGCGAGGTTGGGGATGACAGGCGCGAGCGCGTTCAGCACCTTGCCCGAAGCCGCACGGGTCGCCATCGACGCTGCGTCCTCGGGGGCAAATGCGGGGAGGTGGGCCTCCCAGCCCTCGGGAAGGTGGCCGGCCACGCCGCGGCGCCATTCGGCCGCTTCCTCGGGGAAGGCGCGCTCGTAGGCGTCGAAGCGATCCTGCCAGGCGGACTGGCGGGTGGCGCCCTGCTCGAGGGCGACGCGGAACTCGGCGAGGACTTGCTCGGGCACGTGGAACGCGGGCTCGACGGGCCAGCCAAGCACCTCCTTGGTGAGGCGCACCTCGTCCTCGCCGAGGGCGGCGCCGTGGGCGGCGGCGGTCCCCGCCTTGTTGGGGCTGCCGTGGGCGATCTCGGTGGCGGCGACGATCATCGAAGGGCGATCCTCGACTCCCTGGGCGGCACAAAGGGCGGCATCAAGGGCATCGAGGTCGTGGCCGTCGACGTGCTGGACGTGCCACCCGTAGGCGCCGAAGCGCTCGCCGACGTTCTCCTGGAAGGCGAGGTCGGTGCTGCCTTCGATGGAGATCTCGTTGTCGTCGTAGAGGAAGGTGAGCTTCCCCAGGCCGAGCGTACCGGCGAGGGAGCTGGCCTCGGAGGCGATACCTTCCATGAGGTCGCCGTCGCTGACGTAGGCGTAGGTGCGGTGGTCGACGATGGTGTGGCCGGGGCGGTTGAAGCGCGCCGCCAGCATGCGCTCGGCGATGGCCATGCCGACCGCGTTGGAGACGCCCGACCCGAGCGGCCCAGTCGTGACCTCGACGCCGGGCGTGAGGCCGTATTCGGGATGGCCTGGCGTCTTGCTGCCCCACTGGCGGAAGTTCTTGATCTCGTCCAGGGGCAGGTCGTAGCCGGTGAGGTGGAGGAGGCTGTAGAGCAGCATGGAGGCGTGGCCGGCGGAGAGCACAAAGCGGTCACGGTCGGGCCAGGCGGGGTCGGCGGGGTTGTGGCGGAGGAAACGCGTCCAGAGCACGTAGGCCATGGGCGCGGCGCCCATCGGAGCGCCGGGGTGCCCGGAGTTGGCCGCCTGAACGGCGTCCATGGAGAGGGTGCGAATCGTGTTGATGGCCTGGTGCTGCAAGGTACCGGCGGGTGCGGTCATGGGTGGGCGCTCCACAGCGTCGTTTGGTCTGGCGCAAGCCGGTGGGTCGTGGCGGGGGCAACGCCCGCGGGAAGGCTAGCACGTTCGTTTCTCACCAGACAGGAACGGACCCCCGCAGAGCGTGCGGCGGCGGGGTCTAGGGACTACGATCCTGGTACTCACGGGGCGGCGAGCGGAGGATCCGCCAACGGCCGCGGAAGGAACCCCATGCGAGAGATCGAGGCGGCGGCCATCACCCAGACGGTCGCGAGACTCGCCGTCGAGGCGACCCACTTCCTGCCGGAGGACGTGGAGGGCGCCATCCGCGATGCGCGCGAAACGGAGCGCTCGCCCCTTGGCGTGCAGATCATCGACGAGATCCTGGAGAACGCCGAGATCGCGCGGGAGCGGATGCTGCCCCTCTGCCAGGACACGGGCACGGCCGTCGTCCACATCGAGCTGGGGCAGGACGTGCACGTGACCGGCGGCTTCCTGCTGGACGCCATCAACGACGGTATCGAGCAGGGGTACGGCGAGGGCTACCTGCGCAAGTCGATCGTGGCGCACCCGTTCGGCGACCGGAAGAACACAGGCACGAACACGCCCGGCGTGATTCACACCGAGATCGTGCCCGGCGACGAGATCCACATCGGCTTCATGCCCAAGGGCGGGGGCTGCGAGAACATGTCGCGCTACCAGAACTTTCTCCCCGGGGCGGGGCGCGAGGCCGTCATCGACTTCGTCTGCGAGACAGTGGACCTGTCCGGGGGCAATCCCTGCCCGCCGCTCATCATCGGCGTGGGCGTGGGGGGAACGGCGGAGAAGGCGATGACCATCGCCAAGCACTCGCTCTTCCGCACGATCGGCGAGCGCAATCCCGACCCCGAGGTGGCGGCGCTCGAGGGCGAGCTGCTGGAGGCCGTGAACGCGCTCGGCGTGGGGCCGCAGGCGGTGGGCGGCTCGACGACCGCGCTCGACGTGTTCGTGGAGACGTTCCCGACGCACATCGCGGCGCTCCCGGTAGCGGTCAACATCCAGTGCCACAGCGCCCGCACGAAGCACGCGGTCCTGTAGGAGGCAGAGGATGACGGAGAGTAAGGCGATCACGCTGCCCCTGACGGACGAGACAATCGAGGGGCTGCGCATCGGCGACCACGTGGAGTTCAGCGGGGTCATCTACACGGCGCGCGACGCCGCCCACAAGCGACTCGTCGCCATGGCCGACGCAGGCGAGGAGCTTCCCCTCGACCTGCGCGGGCAGGTCATCTACTACGTCGGCCCGACACCGGCGCGGCCGGGGCGGGTCATCGGCGCGGCGGGACCGACGACGGCGATGCGGCTCGATCCGTATACGCCGCGCATGCTGGAGCTTGGCGTGAAGGGGATGATTGGAAAGGGCGGACGCGGTCCCGCCGTGCGCGAGGCGATACAGGCGAGCCACGCCGTCTACTGCATCGCCGTGGGGGGCACGGGGGCGCTGCTGAACCGTCACATCAAGAGCGTCGAGGTGGTGGCCTTCGAGGAACTGGGCACGGAGGCGATCCGGCGACTGGAAGTCGACGGCTTCCCCACCATCGTCGTGAACGACGCCCACGGCGGCGACCTGCTGGAGGCGGTCAAGGCGCAGTACCGCACGAGCGCGCGTCCGGTGCCGGTCGTGGGCCGGGTGGGGAACGGCGGCGGGGCTTAGGGGCTGGATAGGCTTGGCGGGGCATCCGGGGGCTGGCGTTTGCGTGTGAAATAGAGCCATTGCCCTTGGCAAACAACCCTAGCAGAACTAAACTGGTGGCGGTCAGAGGACAGAGATGGCGCTAGCGAACCACACGCACCCTGAAGCAGCGACGAAAGCAGAAGTTGCCGACAAGTTCGGGGACCTGAAGGCCGAGATCGCTGAACTCCGGGGTCGTGTGGACCTGCTGACGTGGATGGTGGGGATGGGCTTCACGGCGTTGATTGCGCTGTCAGCGGTCTTCCGATACGTGGGGTAGGGGGCGCCAACGAGAACGCTAGCTCACCGCCTCGGCGACTCTCTCGGCCAGCCACGCGTTGAGGCTCTTGCCACTCGACTTCGCCGCCTCCGTGGCCGCGCGATGGAGATCAGGGGGGATTCGCAACGGGATCTTTCCTGAGTAGGGCCTGTCAGGGGTCCGGCCCCGCTCCCTGCAGACCTTCAGGTACTCCTCGACAGAGTCTCGGAAAGCCTGTCGCACCTCCTCAACGGACTCCCCTTCGAAGGTAATCACGTCACGCGTGCCAATTACTTCGCCGTAGAGCGTTCCCGCCTCGTCGTCGAAGGTCACGGTCGCGCGGTAGCCGCGGTGCTCCAACATCAGACTCTCTCCTCTCCCTCCGGCGTCACGCCTGCTCGTGCAAGGAACTTGCGAACGGAGGCGATGGCGCCGCGATGTGCTTCCTTTCGAGGGTGTGGGCGGTGAAAGATCGCGAGTAATCCATTGAGCTCGACCGCGATGCGGGATCCCGCCCGCTCCTCGATTTCGGCACCGCAGGCCAACAGCAGTGCCTCAACGTCAGTCCATCGCAGGGATGCCGGAGCGGGTTGCCGGAAGATTGCCTCCAGAACCCTGCGATGCTTGGAACGCACAGCCGTATGATATCACTTCTGGATATCTCTTGTCTTCCAGCGGTTCGTTGCGTCGAACCCCCTACTCCCCCTCGTCGGCCATGATGGCGAGGAAGCCGAGGCGGCGTTGGCCGTCGTCTTCCTCGGGGTGGACCTCGACACGGTAGATGGTGGTGTAGGGGATGAAGACCTGGATGTCGTGCTCGTGGTCCTCGCGCTGGGTGTGGAGGGCAACCCAGGTGTCGGAGACGCCGGAGATGGCCTTCACGTACTGCTTCGTGCCGTCGACGGTGTAGAGCTCGACGATGGGGGACTCGCACACGACCTGCGTGCAGAACGACTTGATCGCCTGGGGCAGGACTTTCTCGAAGAAGTCGCGGTCGAAGGGTGGACCGCCGGCGGCCGGCTGGGCGGCAGCGCTGGGCGAGACGACTCCGGGGGGCAGGAAGAGGGCAGTCTCTGGTGGCATGGTGAGGGGAGGGTACGCCCGCCGCCAGGGGATCGCCAGACAGCCGCGGTCCGCTGTGACGCGTCTGTTCGCTAGACTTGGCGGTGCAGGGGAGGCCCGCGCATGAGCGAGACGACGGACACGAACGGGACGCAGCCCAGCCTGTTCTCGGAGGAGGCGCTGGCGGAGCTGTCGCGGGTGGTGCACGGCTGGGAGGAGGGGCCGCTGGCGAAGGCGCTGCAGCGCTCGCCGGAGCGGTCGGAGGAGTTCAACACCAGCAGTCTCGACGTGGCCCGCCTGTACACGCCGCTCGACATCGCGGACCTCGACTACGAGCGCGACCTCGGATTCCCCGGCGAGTATCCGTTCACGCGCGGCGTGCAGCCGACGATGTATCGCGGCCGTCTGTGGACGATGCGGCAGTACGCCGGTTTCGGCACGGCGGAGGAATCGAACCAGAAGTTCCGCTACCTGCTCAGCCAGGGGCAGACGGGCCTCTCGGTAGCGTTCGACCTGCCCAGCCAGCTCGGCTACGACTCCGACGACCCGATGGCGATCGCGGAGGTGGGGCAGGTAGGGGTGGCCATCGACTCGCTCTACGACATGGAGACCCTGTTCGCGGAGATCCCGCTCGACAAGGTGTCGACGAGCATGACGATCAACGCGCCGGCGGCGGTGATGCTGGCGATGTACCTGGCGGCGGGCGAGAAGCAGGGCGTTCCCGCGGAGAAGCTGCGGGGAACGGTCCAGAACGACGTACTCAAGGAGTACGTGGCCCGCGGCACCTACATCTTCCCGCCGGGGCCAAGCGTGCGCCTGGCGGCGGACGTGATGGCCTTCTGCGCGAAGGAGGTGCCCCTCTGGAACACGATCAGCGTGAGCGGGTACCACATCCGCGACGCGGGCTCGACGGCGGCGCAGGAGATCGGGTTCACGTTCGCGAACGCCTGCGCCTACATCGAGGCGGCGCTGGCGCGGGGGCTCGAAATCGACGAGTTCGCGCCGCGCATCAGCTGGATATTCAACACGCACAACCACTTCTTCGAGGAGGTAGCCAAGTACCGGGCGCTGCGGCGGCTGTGGGCGCGGCTGCTGAAGGAGAAGTACGGGGCGACGAACCCGCGCTCGATGATGCTGCGCACGCACAGCCAGACAGGCGGGAGCACGCTCGTGGCGCAGCAACCCGAGAACAACATCGTGCGGGCCGCCATCCAGGCGCTGGCGGCGGTGACGGGCGGCGTGCAGAGCATCGCCCTGAGCTGCTTCGACGAGGCGCTGGCGCTGCCCACGGACGAGGCGCAGCGCATCGCCCTGCGCACACAGCAGATCATCGCGCACGAGACGGGCGCCGCGGACACGGTCGACCCGTTCGCGGGGAGCTACTACGTGGAGCACCTGACGAACGACCTCGAGCGGCAGGCGGTCGCGATCATGGCGGAGGTGGAGAGCATGGGCGGCTCCGTCGCGGCCATCGAGAGCGGTTGGATGCAGAACCAGATCGCGGACGCGAGCTGGCGCCACCAGCAGCGCGTGGACGAGGGCGAAGAGGTGGTGGTCGGGGTGAACGACTACCGGGAGGGCGGCGACCAGCCCCAGACCATCTTCAGCGTCGACCGGCGGCTCGTGGACGATCAGCTGGGGCGTCTGGAGCACCACCGGCGGGAGCGCGACGCGGAGGCGGTCGCGAGCGCGATCGCGGGTCTGAAGGCTGCCTGCGAGGGGGACGTGAACCTGCTCCCGCCCATCCTCGACGCCGTTCGCGCCTACGCCACGCTGGGCGAGATCTGCGGGGCGATGCGCGAGGTCTTCGGCGAGTACCGCCCGCCGACCGTCATCTAGAGCCTTCCGCTACGCTGGCCCCAGCGCGACAGCGCAGGAGGTCAGGCATGACGGCGGAACCGAACGACGACCGGTGTCGCGCAGCGACCACGCGGTCGTACCCCACACCAGGAGGAGGGCGGACATGAACGATTCAGGGCAGAGCCTCCTTGAGGCCGCACGGCGGTTCAGCTTCGGCGGGCGGATGGACGCCTCGGGTTCGGGGCCGATCTTCGTACGCGGATCAGGCTCCGAGGTCGAGGATGTCAACGGCAAGCGCTACCTGGACTTCAACTCCGGGCAGATGTGCGCCTGGCTGGGGCACAACCATCCCGCGATCGTCGCCGCCGTGACCGAGGCGTGCGGCCGGCTGATCCACGCGCACAGCAGCTACTACAACGACCAGGAGATACGGCTGGCCGAACGGCTGGCGCGGCTACTCCCGGCTTCCCTGCGCAAGAGCCTGTTCCTGCAGTCGGGAGCGGAGGCCAACGAGGCGGCGATCGCTATCGCGCGGAAGTACACGGGCGGGTTCGAAGTGGCCAGTCCGCATGTGTCCTTCCACGGGATGTCGGACACGACGCGCGCGCTCACCTTCGCCGGGTGGCATCGGGGATACGGCCCTCCGCAGGCGGGCCTGATGGCGATGCTCGCGCCGTACTGCTACCGCTGTCCGATCGGTCTCGAGCCCGATTCATGCGGCCTCGCCTGCCTGGACGCGTCGTTCGAGTTAATCGACGCCCAGACCACCTCACGGCCGGCGGCCGTGCTGACCGAGCCGATCTTCTCCGCCGGCGGGGTGATCGAGCCGCCACGGGGCTGGCTGCCCGAGCTCAAGGCGCGTTGCCACGAGCGCGACATGCTGCTGATCCTCGACGAGGAACAGACGGGTCTGGGCAAGACGGGCGACACCTTCGCGTTTGAGCAGGAAGGGGTCGTACCGGACATCCTCACGCTGGCCAAGCACTTCGGCGGCGGCGTCTGCCTTTCGTCGGTCAGCACGTCGGCGGAGATCGAGGAGCGCGTCGTCGCGGACGAGTTCATCGTCACCCACTCGCACTCGAACGATCCGCTCGCCTGCGCGGCCGGACGGGCGACCCTCGATGTGTTGGAAGGGGACGGCCTGGCAGACACCGCGAGGCGGCTTGGCGGCCGCCTGAAGTCAAAGCTGCGGGCGCTGGCGGAGCGCTTCGAGATGATCGGCGATGTGCGCGGACGGGGGTTGCTGCTGGGGGTGGAGCTTGTCCGCGATCGCGGGACGAAGGAGCCGGCGACCTCAGAGGGGCGAGCCATTGCAGAGCGTTGCCTGGAGAACGGTCTGATCTTCAGCCTCAGACGGGAGGGTTCGGTCCTGCGCTTCGTGCCGCCGGCGAGCACGACCGAGGACCAGATCGACGAGGCAGCGGCGATCCTCGAGGATGCCATCGCGGGGGTCTGCGAGTAGGGAGCGAGGCCTCTTCGGGAAGTACCGGCCGCCGCCGTCATCTAGGCGCTAGATGACGGCGGCCTTGCGCAGGGACTCGATCTCCTCCCAGGAGTAGCCGAGCTCGGTGAGGTAGCGCTCGGTGGAGTCGCCGAGCTCCGGGGGTGGCGTGAGTTCCGTCTGGGGCTCGCGACCGAACTGGATGGGACTGCCCACGATGAGCGCTTCGCCGAAAGCGGGGTGGGGCATGGTGGCGATGTAGCCATTGGCGCGGGCCTGGGGGTCGGCGAGGATGTCGGCGTAGTTCTGGACGGGGCCGCAGAAGATGTCGCGGACGCGGAAGCGATCGATCCACTCGTCCGTGGGACGCGTACGGATGCGTTTTTCCAACTGAGGGTGGATCTCGGCCATGGCCGCGGCGCGGGAGCGGTCGTCGGGGTAGCGCTCGGCCAGGTCATCGAGGCCGAGCTCGTCGCAAAGGGCGGCGAACTTGTCGGTGGCGGCGCCGCCGATGACGAGCCAGCCGTCGGAGGTCTCGAAGGCGCGCCAGACGGCCCGGGAGGTGAGGAGGGGATGGCCGAGCCCGGCTCGGGGGGCAGTGTTGCCGGTGAACGACTCGGTGTTGATCTCCCAGGACTGGAGGGCGATCTGGGAGCCGTAGAGGGAGACGTCGACCTGCTCGCCCGCGCCCGTGCGCTCGCGCTTCACGAGGGCGGCGAGGATTCCGGAGCAGAGGATCATCGCGCCGATCTGGTCGGCGATGGCGGCGCCGGTGGGGGTAGGAGGGCCGCCCTCGGGACCGCTGCGCATCGTGATGCCGCCCGATGCCTGCCCGATGATGTCGTTGCCGGGGACGGGTGTGCGGTCGCCGTGGGGGCCGAAGGCGGAGGCAGCGGCGTAGACGATGCCGGGGTTGATGGCGGAGAGGGTCTCGTAGTCGAACCCGAGGCGGTCCATGGCGCCGGGACGCATGTTGCTGACGACGACATCAACGCGCTCGACGAAGCGGTGGACGATCTCGCGCGCTTCGGGGCGGCGCACGTCGAGGGTGACGCTGTGCTTGCCGCGGTTGTGGGCGACGAAGTAGGAGGTGGGGGCGCTGGCTCTCCCGCCAACGCCACGGCCGCGCTCACCCTCGCGGTGTTCGACCTTAATGATCTCGGCGCCCATGTCGGCCAGCAGCACGGTCGCATAGGGGCCCTGCTGGGCCCAGGTGAAATCGAGCACACGGATACCTTCGAGCGGACGTCCCATGTCTCTCCCTCCGCAATCTGGGGGAGCATGGCACAGGGGCGGGCGGGGGCGCGAGGGGCGCGAGGGGCGCAAGGGGCGCGAGGGGCGGGGCCTACGGGGTCAGGCGCACCTTGATGGAGCCGGACGACTTGTCGTCGGCGGTGGCGAAGGCTTCGACGGCGCGTTCCAGGGGGAAGGTGTGGGTCACGAGGGGGGCGAGCGGCTCAAGGAGTTCGTCGAGGAGGTCGGTGGCCAGACCAAACTCGGTGCGGGGGCCAGGGCGGCCGTAGCAGACGGCGCCGACGAGGCGGACCTCCTTCAGGAGGAGGGGGGTGGCGGGAAGGGAGACGTCGCTGCCGAAGGCGCCGAGCATGACGACGGTGCCACGGTTGCGCACGAGGGAGATGCCCTCGGTGATGGTGGGGGCGCTGCCGCCGACGGTCTCGATGACGGCGTCGACAGGGCGGCCCTTCAACTCCCTACGGGCGGTGTCACCATCGGGGAACACCTCCGTGGCGCCGAGGGCGCGGGCCATTTGGGCCTGGAAGGGGTGGCGAGCGGTTATGTAGACCTCGGTGGCGCCGGCGCGGCGGGCCACGAGCAGGTTCGTGAGGCCGACCGTGCCCGCGCCCAGGATGACCGTACGGGTGCCGAGGCGGATGCCAGCCTCGCTCACGGCGTGCACGGCAACGGCGACAGGCTCGGCGAGCGAGCCGGCTTCGGCGGGAACGCGCTCGGGGAGGGTGTAGACGGAGGTCTCGGGAGCGAGCATCGCCTCGGCCATACCGCCCGCGCCATCGCCGCCGAGGAAGACGCGGTTCTGGCAGTGCCAGGTCTGCCCCGTGAGGCACTCGTAGCAGCGGAAGCAGACGGCGACAGGCTCGACGGCGACCTTGGCGCCCGTCTCAAGCTCGACGCCCTCGCCCACCGCATCGACGACACCGCCGACCTCATGGCCGGGCGGGATCCCAGGGAGGCCTCCGCGGCGGTACGTGTGCAGGTCACTGCCACAGATGCCAGCGCCGGCGACGCGCAGCCGCACCCACCCCGGGGGCGGGTCGGTGATCTCGCGGTCGACGAGATCGACGGCGCTGGGGCCAGTCCAGGAAACGGCGCGCATGGTGGCCACGGCGGCATGATACCGGGGAGTGCGTGTGTAGATAGCCAGACCGGTATGCTGGGGGCGGGACGACCCCCAGGAGCACCCGTGTCGCCACAGCCGAGCCGGGATCTCTTCGCGTTCTTCGCCGCTCGAATGCGCAACGTCCCCTTTCTCTCCTACTGGATCGCCGTTACCACCGTCGCCGCGGCGGCGCTGGGCGTGCTCGTGATGTTCGCGATCCTGGTGAATCCGCTCACGTCGGCGCTGGCGGGAGTAATCGTGCTGGCGCTGGGGGTGACGATGACAGGCGCGAGGCGACGTCAGCGCCTTCCCCCCGAGATGCTGTTCTACGCCGGCCTCGCGCTGATCCCGCTCTTCATCGCACTCGCGCTAATCGTCGCCGTTACCTGAACCGACTCCGGCCACCATGCGTAGACTCCGCGCGCGGCACAGGCCGCGGGAGGATCGGGATGGCGCGAGAGTACATCGACGTTCTTCGGCTTCCGGAGAGCATGCCCTGGCACTACAGCCAGGCCGTGAAGGTTGGCAACACCGTCTACGTGGCAGGGCAGGTAGGGGCGGGCGAAGGCAGCATCGAAGCGCAGACGCAGAAGGCCTACGAGAGCGTCGTCGACGTGCTCGCGAAGGCAGGGGCGACGATGGACGACGTCGTGCGCGAGACGGTTTACCTTGCCGACCGCTCAAAGCTGCCGGAAGTCGCGAAGATTCGGGAGACCTTCTACGGCGAGCGTTTCCCGGCGAGCACGGCCGTGTTCAGCGGCTCGGGCGACGGCTACGACATCGAAGTCGAGGTGACCGCGGTTATCGGCGAGTAGCGGCGCCGGTCGTGCTCTCCGCAAAGAGGCGCTCGGCTTCGCGGAGGTCGGCGGCGGTGTCGATGTCGTACCAGAAATGGCCGCTGACATCGACGGTGCCGAGGCGCCCTTCGCGGACGAGCACGGCGAAGATGTCGCTGAGCCCGCAGTCCTCGGGGGCAGCGGCGACGGCTTCCCAGACGGCGGGCGAGCAGACGAAGGCGCCAGCATCGAGCGCGTCCCAGGCAGTTAATCCCTTGCCGATGGAGGTCACGAAGCCGGCGCTGTCGGTGGCGAGCTTGGTGGCCTCTTCGGCGTAGGCATCGCTACGGGGAGAGCGGTCGGCGGCGACCCGGCAGGTGTCGGCGAGGGGGTGGGCGGCGGCGGAGTCGAGGAGGGCCTCAATGAGCTCCGGGGAGAAGGCGTGGTCGCACATGACCAGCAGGAAGGGGTCGTCGCGGCAATAGCGGCGGGCGGCAGCGAGGGAGTAGGACGCGCCCTGCCGGAAGCGGGGGTTGGCGGCGAATTCGAGCGGCAGGCGGGCCCATTCCTGCGCGCCCTGGCGCACGGCGCGTTCGCCGTGGCCGGTGACGACGAGCGCGCGTTCGACCCCCGCCTCGGCGAGGGCGTGGAGCGTGTGACCCACAAGCGGTTTACCCGCGAGCGGGACGAGGGGCTTCGGGAGGTT
Organism: Tepidiformaceae bacterium; assembly: GCA_965262975.1. Lineage (GTDB taxonomy): Bacteria > Chloroflexota > Dehalococcoidia > Tepidiformales > Tepidiformaceae > UBA2991. Next base: position 1,400,649 of record OZ253575.1, read on the forward strand.
GGGACCGCTCTCGCTCAGGCGCTGGCCGAGGCCCGCCGCGAGGACAACTGCCTTCATGCATGCTCCGGCGGGCGTGAGCCCGACACTGGGAAGTGATCTTAGCCGATTCGCACACTGGGAAGGGTTGATAGGAGCGGCTATCTGCGATACTTTGCCATGGCTAACCTTGAGGGTGAGTCCGAATTTGAGTGCTTTCGCATTGCTCATGCGCGCGCGGCTGGGGAAGGACCCGGGTCCTTCCGCGGGTGCGGCCGGCGACCTCGTCACGAAGAGCCTCTCCTTCTCCTACGGCGACGTGCGCGCCGTGGACGAGGTCTCGATCGTCGTTCCCGGCGGAACGGTCACCGCGCTGCTCGGCCCCAGCGGCTGTGGCAAGACGACGCTCTTGCGGCTCATCGCCGGGCTTGAGCGCCCGGACGGCGGTTCCATCCACGCAGGCGGCAAGACGCTGAGCACGCCGGAGCGCCTGACGCCGCCGGAGAAGCGGCGGATCGGGATGGTGTTCCAGGAGGGGGCGCTCTTCCCCCACCTGAGGGTGGCCGAGAACGTTGCCTTCGGGCTGCCCCGCGGACCGCACCGTGCGGAGACGGTCGAGGAAGCGCTCGCACTGGTCGGCCTTGGGGGCATGGGGAAGCGCTCGCCGACATCGCTTTCGGGGGGCCAACGCCAGCGGGTGGCGCTGGCGCGGGCGCTGGCGCCGGGTCCCGACGTGCTGCTGCTGGACGAACCGTTCGCGAACCTCGACCCCGCCCTGCGCGTCGAATTACGGGCGGAGGTGGCGGCGCTGCTGCGCCAGCTCGGCATCACGAGCGTGTTCGTGACGCACGACCAGGAGGAGGCGTTCGTGATGGGCGCCCAGGTGGTCGTCATGCGGGACGGGCGCGTGCTGCAGAGCGCCACGCCCAGCGAGCTGTACAGCCGACCGGCGAACCGCTGGGTTGCGACCTTCGTGGGGGAGGCGAACGTGGTGCCCGGTCAGGGTGGGGCGGACACCGCCGAGACAGTGGTGGGCCGCGTGCCGCTGGCCGACTCCGCGCCCGCGATGTGCGAGGTTCTGCTGCGTCCCGAGCACCTGGAGCTGGACGCCGGGGACTCGTGGGAAGTCGAGCAGATTGAGTTCTACGGCCACGACACGCTCTACGTGCTGCGGGGCGAACACGACCAGACCCTGATGGTGCGCGCGAGCGGCGCACCCCGCTACGCCAACGGCGACCGCACGTCCGTGCGCTACCAGGGTCCGCCAACAGTCGCCTTCGAAGCCTAGTCGCAGTGCTTCACGCGCCGGCCATACTCGGCGCCGCCAGGCGGGCGGCGGGCATCCGCGGGCCGTTGTGGCTGTGGGTGGCGGCGCTGGTCATCGCGGCGCTCTTCGCGGTTCCGGTCGGGTACCTCGTCGCCCGCAACATCAGCGAGGGGAGCGCAACGCTCTCGATCCTGTTCTCGCGGGACACAGCCGACCCGCTCGCGCGAACGCTCCTGCTGGCGGTGAGCGTGTCCGCGGCCTCGGCGGTGGTGGGGACGCTGCTGGCATGGCTGACGATGCGCACGGACCTGCCCCTGCGCGGGGCCTGGCGGGTGATCTGCCCGCTGCCGCTGGTGCTGCCCTCGTTTGTGGCAGCGGCGGCGCTCCTGGCGGCGCTTTCGCCCGGCGGTCTCGCGGAGGAGGTGCTGAGCCCGCTCGGCCTGGACGCGCCGGCGCGAATCCAGGGGTTCTGGGGGGCGTTCTTCGTGTTAGCGGCGGTGTGTTACCCGTACGTGTACCTGCCGGCTGCGGCCCGCATCGGAGGACTGCCGCCATCGCTGGAGGAGGCCTCGCGGCTGCTCGGGGAGGGCGGGCTCGGCACCTTCCGGCGGGTGGTGTGGCCGCAGGTGCGGGGCGCGGTGCAGGCGGGAACGCTGCTCGTGTTCCTGTACGTGGTCAGCGACTTCGGCGTGGTGAAGCTGATGGGCTACCCAACGCTCTCGACGAGCGTGTTTGTGAACCGTCTCTACGACGCTCCCCTCGCCTTCGCGCTGGGGCTGATCCTGGCGGTGGTGGCGCTGGCGGTCGCGGGGCTCGAACGCGCCTCCGCGAACCGCTCGCTCACACGGCTCGCCCCGGGCGGGGTGCGGGCGCGACGGGTCACGCTGGGGCCGTGGAAGGCGCCAGCGGCGCTGGCAGCGCTGGTCGCGGTAGGGGCGGGGCTGATCGCGCCGGTAATCGTGCTGGCCTGGTGGGCGTTCCGCGGACTTGCGGGGACTGGCAGCGGGTTCGACCGCACGAGCGTCGATCTGGCCGCACTCGGCGAACCCGCGTTGAACACGGTGATCGCAGCAGTGGTGACGGCGGCGGTGGCAGTGGTGGTCGTGCTGCCGCTGGCCTACCTCGCGAGTCGCTACGGGGGACGGGCGGCGGGGACGGTGCACGCGATCGTGGCGGGCAGCTTCGCTGTGCCGGGGCTGCTGATCGCGCTGGCGGTCGTGTTCATGGCGCTGCGCGTGCCGGGGCTCGACTTCCTCTACCTCTCGCTGCCGCTGCTGATCTTCGCCTATGTCGTCCACTTCGGCGTGCAGGCCTTACGAAGCGCGGAGGTGGGTGTAGCGACGGTCGACCGGCGGCTAGAGGAGGCGGCGCAAACGCTGGGGGCAGGGCGGCTGCGGCGGTTCCTGCGCATCGAGGCGCCGCTGATGGCGCCGGCGCTGGCTGCGGGCGGGGGGTTGGTGCTGCTCTCGACGATGAAGGAGCTGCCGGCAACGCTGCTAGCCTCGCCCATCGGCTTCGAGACGCTGGCGACGCGTATCTGGAACGCGAACGAGGACAGCTTCCTCGCCGACATGGGGCTCGCGAGCCTCGTGCTGATCGCGGTCTCAGGCGTGCTGACGTGGCTGCTCGTGATCCGAAACTCGGAGCACCTGCGCTAGGCAGATCGAGTCCCTAACGGCTCTTCGCGATGACGTTCTCGCTGAACCACGAGATATCGTCGAAGTCCGAGGAGGAGATGGCGACTTCCTCGACGCCGATCTCGGCGAAGGCGGCGACCTGTTCGAGCATGTTGTCGCCATCGCCAAAGAAAACGCCGCTGTGGTTCCACTGCGTGACCTTCTCGGAACGGCCCCAACCGCGCGCCATCTGGGCGATACCGCCGGCGATCTGGTCGGCGGCCTCCTGCGTCTGGCCGCGGGCGAGGATGACGTCGGAGGTGAGCGTGAGGCTGCCGGGGTCGCGACCCGCTTCGGCGCAGGCGGCGCGGGCGTGTTCAGCGAACTCGGCCACCTGGGCTGGGCCGAGCTGCCAGGTGTTGATGGCGTCGGCATGGCGGGCGGCGAGCCGCAGGAGGGCGCCGCGCCGGTTCAACCCCACGATGATGGGCGGGTGGGGCTGCTGCACGGGCTTGGGGGAGAAGGTGGCGCCGCCTTCGAGCTGATAGTGCTTTCCGGCGAACTCGGTCGACTCCTCGGTCCAGAAGGACTTGAGGATGCGGATGCCCTCCTCCAGCTGCTCGATGCGGCCGAGGAAGTCGAGCATCTCGAAGCCGTAGGGCTCGAAGTCGGCGTGTTCGTAGGCGGTGCCGATGCCGAGCACGGCGCGTCCGCCCGAGAGCGTGTCCACGCTCGCGACCTGCTTGGCGAGCTGGAACGGGTGGTGGAAGGGCATGCCCGTGACGTGCGTACCCAGGCGCATATGCCGGGTCTGGGCCGCTACCCAGCCGAGATAGGTCCAGGCATCGGGCTGGTCGAAGGAGGGGTGGTCGACGACGTAAAAGGTATCGAAGCCAAGGGCGTCCACGTCGGCGAGCTTGTCGTCGAGGGCGCCGCTGCTGGTGGCGACTACCCCGAACTTCACGGTGAGGACGTTCCCGCGGAGGAGTTGCCTGGGGCCTGGCCGGCCAGCAGTGCGAGGTCGTCGACCTTGCCAAACATGTAGGGCAGGAAGGACTCGCCCGGCACGCGGGTCAGGATCTCGCCGTGGGTGTAGGTGTCACCTTCGCTGTAGCTCACGCCCAGCACCTCGCGGATGGGAATGTCGGCGACGGGGTCGTGGGGGGACTCGCGCAGGAGAACCTCGCCTTCGAGGCGCTCTATGAGGCGGGTGTGGCCGGTGTGGCGGACGCGCACGAGCACGGGGTCGTTGTCGAAGCCGCGTCCGTCGGGGGCGGGCATGAACTTGAAGTAGAAGCGTGAGGACTCGGGCGACTCACCCGGCTCAACCTGCTCGACGACGCGGCCCCGAACCTCGATGTAGACCTGTCCGTAGCGCTCGATGGTACCGGTGATCTCGTCGCCGTCGCGGCGGACGTGGATGTTCGCAACCTTCTTGGGTTCGCCGTAGAGCTCGCGACCGAAAATGACGGCGCTGTCGGTCGACATGGGCATGGTGATCGGGTAGTCGCCGACGATGCCCTCGTAGCGACAGCGCACGTTAAGGCCGCCCGCCCCAAAGGGCTGGAGGGTGTTGCTGACCCCGATGTGGGAGACGCTGACGGAGGCGATGGGCTCGTCGGCGGGCTCCAGCGGCGGCGGCAGGATGGCCGCGATCACGTCCGGATCGGTGCGGAAGCTCGCGGCGATGCCGCGGAAGGACTCGAACTCGGGGGTGGCGTAGAGCTTCTGGAGGTTGCGGACCTCCTCAAGGGTCTTCACGTAGCGGAGCGGCATGCGGGCCTCCTGCGAATCTGGTGGTGCGGATCGTTGCCGCGGTCAGTCCATGCGGCTGCCGCCGTCGACGTTCAGCGCCTGGCCCGTCATGTATGACGAGTCGTCGGAGGCGAGGAAGGCGACAACGGCGGCCTGCTCCTCGACGGTGGCCTGGCGACCCATGAGGAGCGCGCGTCGAATGGCGGCCTTGGAGGTGCCCGGCTCCTGGCCGGCGACCTCGTCGTAACGCCCGAAGGTGCTGTCCATCATGTCGGTATCGGTGGAGCCGGGGCAGACGATGTTGACGCGGATGTTCTGCCGGGCGAGCTCGAGCGCGAGCTGCTGCGTAAGGCCGTGCATCGCCCACTTCGTCGCGCAGTAGGCGCCATAGTTGGGGATACCGATGCGCCCGGCCGTGGACGAGATGTTGACGATGCTGCCGCCGCCCGACTTGACCATCTCCCGCCCGACGGCGCGAATGGTGTGGTAGAGGCCGTGGAGGTTCACGTCGACGGTCTCGTACCAGTTCTCGTCGGACATTTCGAGGATGGGGGCGGCGCCGGCCTCGCTGGGGAGGGCGGCGTTGTTCACAAGGATGTCGATCTTCCCGAGCTCGGCCACGGCGGCATCGACGGTGCGCTGGAGCGCGTCCTTGTCGGTGACGTCGCAGTCGAGGGCGATGGCGCGACGGCCCATGGCGCGCACCTCTTCGGCGACGCTCTCGATGCCCTTCCAGCCCATCTCCTGCTCGTGCGGGGGGAAGGTGGAGGTGTCGCGGGCACGCGCGGTGACCACGACATCGGCGCCCTCTTCGGCGAGGCGCAGCACAATGGCGCGCCCAATCCCGCGGTACCGTCCAGCGCCCGTGACAAGGGCGACGCGGTCGTCAAGTCTGCCCATGTTGCTGCTCCTAAGCGCCGGTGATGGCGCCGAGGTCTTCCCACTTCATGGCGCGGCGGGCGTTCCAGTGCTCGACCCAGCTATCGACGAAGCCCTGGCCGCCGTGGTGGTAGTCGACCTCAAGGGTGACCTCGCCCGCGTCGTTGAACTCGAGGCGGGACATGCCTTCGAAGGAGCGCCACTTGCCGTAGTTCTCGTCGTTCTCGTCCATGACCTGGGAGTAGGCCATCCAGAGGATGGCGGTACCGCGGTGCCCCTCGGCAACGTAGGTCTCCTCGACGGGAACACGGAGGGTAATGCCAACCTTGCGGCTGGCCCAGAACTTGCGAATCTCTTCCTTGCCGCGCAGCGGTTCGGCATGGCTGACGATGTCGCGCATGACGGCGTCGTCGGAGAACCACTGGTCGGGGCCATAGGGGTCGCCGCTGCTCCAGCCGCCCTCCTCGAAGAGCTTGCGTCCGGTTTCGATGTCGTTGGGTCCTACGGGCATGGGTGCGCCTCCTTGGTCGTGCGGCGCGAATCATAACGGGGGGAAGGAGGGAGGGGAGCCGGGCGGCCCTGGAGGCGCCGGGGGGCGTCCTAGGCGCCGGTGATGGCGCCGAGGTCTTCCCACTTCATGGCACGGCGGGCATTCCAGTGGGCGACCCAACTGTCGGTGATGCCCTGCACGCCGTGGTGGTAGTCGACCTCAAGGGTGACCTCGCCTGCGTCGTTGAATTCGAGCCGGGACATCCCCTCGAAACAGCGCCACCTCCCGTAGTTCTCGTCGCTCTCGTCCGTGACCTGGGAGTAGGCCATCCACATGACGGCGACGCCACGGTGCCCCTCGGCCACATACATTTCCTCGACGGGAACGCGCACGGCCATGCCGACTTTGCGGTTGCGCCAGAAGCTGGCCCAGAACTCGCGGATCGCGTCCTTGCCGCGCATCGCGCCCTCGTAGTTGACGATGTCGCGCATAACGGCATCGTCGGAGAACCACTGTTCGGGGCCGTAGAGGTCGCCGCTTCCCCAGCCGCCTTCCTCGAAGAGCATACGTGCGGTCTCGATATCGTTGGGTCCTACGGGCATGGGTGCGCCTCCTGTGGAGGTCGGGTGATAGCGGGGGCGGGAGGGGGGACGGCAGGCGGAACGAGGGCAGGGAGCCAGCCACTCCAGCTAGTGGGCTACACCAAATTCACCCATTGAGGTGTCATCTCGTACTCCACATCCCCCCAACAGACCACCTCGCCAACTTCCGTCACGGCGCAGGAGCGGAACTCACTTGCGCTGATGGCGATGAACGGACCGGGCGGCGGCTGTATCAGTGCGTCGTGAAAGGGGTTCTTGTTCGGTTCCTCATCCTTGTACCTTCTGGATGCCCAGGCCCAGCAGACCGCCTCGCCGGCGTCGGTGAGCACACACCCATGCTGCCCTCCGACAGCGAGCGCGGTGTAGTGGCCCGAAGGGAAGTCCTCGCGTTCCCAGCAGACGACCTCGCCGTCCTCCGTCAATGCACAGACGTCCCCGCCCACGCTGAGCGCCGTATAGCGGCCGGAACGCGTTTGGGGTTCAGAGTAGTAGTCATACCAACAGACGACCTCGCTCGTCTCCCATAGACCGCAGACTTGCCGCTCGCCCCCCGCATCGATGGCAGTGTAGCGACCCACTGGAAGCTCCTGCTCAGATACATCACCACCCCAGCAGACTGGCTCGCCAGCCTCGGTCAGCGCGCAGGCAGTGCCCCCGTATTCGTACAAGCCTGTGCTGATCGCCGTGTACCGCCCCTTAGGCGGATAGCCGGAGAACCTCCCCCAGCAGACCAGTTCGCCATCCTCCGTGAGCGCACATGTGTGAAACGGGCCCGCGCTGATGGTCGTGTATCGCCCGGGTGGCACGTCGGTCTGCCCCCAGTTGTTCCTGCCCCAGCAGACGGCCTCACTGGCTTCGGTCAGTGCGCAGGTGTGGTTCCTGCCGTCGCTTACCGCGACGTAGCGGCCAGGTTGGGGATCGGGCAGAGGGAGCACGTTGCGAATCGACTCCCAGCAGATGGCCTCGCCTTCGACTGTGAGTGCGCAGCCGTAGCCACCGGCGTTGCTTATCGCCACGTAGCGACCGGGGGAGGGATCAGGTGGCGTCATCACGCCGAAGGTGCCAGTGGCGGCTGCCTCGATACCCACAACCCAACACTCGGCTTCCCCTTCAACGGTGATGGCACAAGCGTAGTTTCCGCCCTGGCTGATGGCCGTGTAGCGGCCCCCGAACGACGGGCAGTCGGACCAACCGAACTCATTCACGCTGCAAAAGTCGCCGGCAATCAAGCCAGCCGCCCCGCTGCCTTCGAGCTGCCATATTTGACTTGCCTCGTCGTATCCGTATTTGCTGGACTGCCAGCAGACAAATCCGCCGCTGGCCCTTGCGGCGCAGGCGGACGTCGCGGTTCCATCAAGGAAGTCCGAGTGCCCGACGGTGATTGCGATGTAGGTGTCGGGCGGGGGGTCAGGCATCATCCCCCTGCGCCAATCGCGCCTTTCGGAATCGCTCTGGTCGGTGCGGGCTTCACGGGCGCGCCTGCTGCGGCTTCCCCAGCAGACCGCCTTGTCGTCGTCGGTCACGCCGCAGGTGTAGCCGTAGGTCGTGCTGATGGTGGTGTAGCGACCCGGCGGTGCATCCGCGGCTGACTCGTCAGAGCCCCAGCAGGCGACCACGCCCGCCTCGGTCACCGCGCAGGTCGTACCTCTGTCAGCATCAAGGGCGATGTGTCGGTCAGTCGAGACGACGGATGCAACCTCGTCGTTCCAGTCCCAGCAGACCAACTCGCCAGCCTCGGTCAACGCACAGACGGTCTGGTGGCCTCCCACGGCGATCGCCGTGAATTGGCCGGGAGGCGTGTTCACGACGGGGCTCGCGGGGAGCGCCCTCACGATGGCGGCGGGCGTCGGGGTGGCGGCGGCAGTCGGGGTGGCGGCGGTCGGGGTGGCGGCCGGGGTCGGGGTGGCGGTGGCGGTGGCGGTCGGGGTGGCGGTGGCGGCGGCGGCGACGGTCGCGGTGGCGGTGGCGGCGGCGGCGACGGTCGCGGTGGCGGTGGCGGCGGCGGCGACGGTCGGGGTGGCGGTGAGGGCGGTCGGGGTGGCGGTGACGGCGGCGGTCGGGGTGGCGGTGACGGCGGTCGGGGCGGTGGCGGCGGCGGCGGGCGTGGTGGCGGTGGCAGCCGGGGTCGGGGTGGTGGTCTCGCCACCGCAGGCCACGAGAGTCGCCGCGAGCACTGCGGCGAGGACGCTGGTCCGCCCAAACGATCTGGAATTCACCTCATGATGCTAGCGCCCTGACAAGTGAATTACCCCACCCGCTCGCGATGCCCCCTGAATCCCTGGCCGCCGCCGATGGCGGGGACGAACTGGATCTCGGTGGTTTCGTTGACGGGCTGGAGGAGGCCGAGGTGAGCCGTCTCGCCGTCGATGGCGGCCATGATCTCGGGGATGAGGGCGCCATCCTCGTCGAGCAGCCGCTCCTTCATGCCGGGGAAGCGCTCCTCAAGGGCGTTGATCACCTGCCGCAGGTTCCGGCCTGAAACCTCGACGGTGCGAGAGCCCCCGGTGAGGCCCTCCAGCAGCGCGGGGATGAAGACGGTGGCCACGAGCTTCTCGCTATCCCTCCGGGGGCACCGCTCCCAGCGCCTCGAGCACGTTCCCAGGCGACATCGGCAGGTGCGTCATGCGCACACCGGTGGCGTCGTGGATGGCGTTGGCGATGGCCGCCATGGGCGGGACGATGGGAACCTCGCCGACGCCGCGAATGCCGTAGGGGTGGCCGGGGTTCGGCACCTCGATGATCTGCGTATCGATCATCGGGAGGTCGAGGCTGGTGGGCATGCGGTAGTCGAGGAAACTGGAGTTCGACATGGCGCCGTTCTCCTGCCAGACGTACTCCTCGTTGAGCGCCCAGCCAATGCCCTGAACGACCCCACCCTGCATCTGCCCCTCGACATAGCTGGGGTGGATGGCGGTGCCAGCGTCCTGGATGGCAGTGAAGCGGAGGATGTCGACCTTGCCCGTCTCGGGATCGACCTCGACATCGACGATGTTGCCGGCGAAGGCGGGGCCGACGCGGGTGGGGTTGGAGCTGGCGGAGGCGCTGATGGGGCCGCCCGTACGCAACTGCTGGCCGGCGACCTTCTTCCAGGTGATCTGCTTGCCGTCGGCGAGGGAGAAGACGCCGTCCTCGAAGCTGACGTCGTCAACGTCCGCCTCAAGGAGGATGGCGGCGCGCTCGGTCATCTGGCGCTTCACGTCCTCGGCGGCGGTGATGGTGGCGATGCCGGTCGAGAAAGCCGTGCGGCTTCCGCCGGTGACGCCCGTCCAGCCGACAGAGTCGGTGTCGCCGACGGTGGGCTGCACCTCCTCGGCGCGAAGCCCGAGGGCCTCGGCCGCCTGCATCGCGAGGACGGCGCGCATTCCGCCAATATCGACGGAGCCGCTGACGAGCGCGATCGTGCCGTCCGCGTTGACGGTGATGGTGGCGGAGGACTGGTTGCCGCCGTTGAACCAGAAGCCCATGGCGACGCCGCGTCCGCGGTTGGGGCCCTCGATGGGGGCGGAGAAGTGGGGATGGTTGACGATGGCCTCTTCGACCTCGACGCAGCCGACGGTGGGGAAGGGCATGCCGTTGGGCATGCGGTCGCCCTCCTTCGTTGCGTTCTTCAGGCGGAAGTCCATGGGCGCCATGCCGATCTTCTCGGCGATCTCGTCGATGACGCTCTCGACGGCGAAGGCGGCCTGGGGCGAACCAGGGGCACGGTAGGCGCCCACCTTGGGCTTGTTGACGACGACATCGTAGCCATCGACGACAAGGTGCTCGATGTCGTAGGGGGCGAGAGCGGTGGAGGCGCCGGCGCCGACGGGCGATCCAGGGAAGGCGCCCGCTTCGTAGGCCATCCAGAGCTCGGCGGCAACGATGTCGCCCTCGTTGGTGGCGCCGATCTTGGCGCGGATGGTGGTGGCGGAGGTGGGGCCGGAGGCCTCGAAGACCTCCGTGCGGCTCATCGTGACCTTCACGGGCTGGCCGCTCTTCTTCGAGAGGAGGGCGGCAACGGGGTCGACGTGGACGTAGGTCTTGGCGCCGAAGCCGCCGCCGATCTCCATGGGGATGACGGTGACCTTGCCCTCGGCGACGCCGAGGATGGCGGCCGCCTGTCCGCGGATGCCGAAGGCGCCCTGCGTGCTCGTCCAGATGGTGACATGGCCGTCGGGGTCCCAGCGAGCGGTGGAGGTGTGGGGCTCGATGTAGCCCTGGTGCACCGTGCTGGTCGTGAACTCGCGCTCGACGATCACATCGGACTTGGCGAAGCCCTCTTCGAGGTCGCCCCGCTTGAGCTGGAGATGGCTGGCGACGTTGCTGTGCACACCGGTGTCGTCGCCACGGGTGAAACGCTCGGCGATGGAGCGGGTGGTCATGGTCTCGTGGAGGAGGGGGGCGTCGTCGCGCATCGCGTCGAGGGCGTTGAGGACGACGGGGAGGGGCTCGTACTCGACCTCGATGAGGGCGAGGGCTTCCTCGGCCACGTGGGGATTGGAAGCGGCGACAGCAGCCACGGCGTGGCCCTTGTAGAGGGTCTTCTCCTGGGCGAGGCAGTTCTCGGCGAGGAGACGGGCGTTCCCCATCGTCTCGCCGTAGTCGATCATCATGTCCTGCACGATGGGCACGTCGGCAGCGATGACAACGGCCTTCACCTCGGGCAGGGCCTCGGCCTTGCTGGTGTCGATGGAGACGATGCGGGCGTGGCCGTGCGGGCTGCGCAGGATCTTGCCGTGCAGCGTGCCGGGCAACTGGATGTCCGCGCCGTACTGGGCGCGCCCGGTCACCTTGTCGACGCCGTCGTGGCGGATGGGGCGGCTGCCGACAACCTTGTAGCCGGCCTTGGGTTCGCTGCGTTCCTCAACTGTGGTCATGCTTACGCCTCCCTCGGGGTTGCAGGACGTAGCCTACCGGATCAGCGCGTGCTCACGGGAGATCGATGTAGGTGACGAACGGTCCCGAACAGTGCAGAATCGCGGCGTGACGAAGGTAAAGACTTGGGCAAGGGTTTCAGCCTGGGGACTCCTCGCCCTCGCCTGCGCGCTGTTGGTTGCATGCGGTGGGGGCGGCGGGGACGAGAGCGCCGACGCAACGGAGTTCGACCCGGAAGAGTTGCGAGCATTCCTGGACGGCGCAATCGAAGCGTTCAACTCGCAGGAGAGCTTCCACTTCACCATGGACTTCGATGGCAAGACGACGCCACTCGAGGGGTTCCCGGTCGAGATGAGGAAGGTCGAGGGCGACGTCATTATCCCCGACCAACTGCGATCCACGATTGATGCGAAAGCACCGGACTTCGGTGGCATCAACGTCACGATGAAAGTGATCGCGATCGGCGAGGACGCCTGGATGACAAGCCCCTTCGACCAGACGCAATGGCTGGTTCTGGAGACCGGGAACCCGCTGAAGGGCCTATTCGACCCGAGCGCGGGTGTCGCCGATGTGATCAACGGGGCACAAAACCCACACGTGACGGGCGAGGAGCTGATCAATGAGATCGACACCTGGCGCATCGAAGGCGTGTTGGATTCGGGCGATCTGACGGCCTTGGACCTGGGGGCGGTACCAGGCTACGAGCTACAGGGGACGGTCTGGATCGGGAAAGACGACGGCATCATCTACCGGGTCCATGTCCTGGGGCAGTTGCACGAAAACGAGCCTGCCGACATCCTGCGCCGCCTCGAATTCACGAACTTCAGCGAGGTGGAGCCCATCGAACCACCGCAGTGACCGTGACGGGCGCGGCAGCAGGCGTGCGAGCGGGCTGGCCTGTCGTCGTCGCGCTCGGCTTCGGAGTGTTCATCGGCGGGTTCGACCAGACGTTCGTCGTGCCCGTGCTCACGAACATGCTCGGCGACCTGAACGTCGCCATTGACCAGCTTGAGCAGGCTTCGTGGATCCTGAACGGCTACCTGCTGGGTTACACGGTCGCGCTGCCGTTGATGGGGCGGCTGGCAGACGTACACGGTCACTACCGCATCTTCGTCGTGGGGATGCTCATCTTCATGGGCGGCTCCGTGATCGTGGCGCTCGCCCCCAACCTGGCCATCCTCACAATCGCGAGAGCGGTTACGGCGCTGGGGGGCGGGGCGCTGGTGCCGGTCGGCCTGGCGATCGCCTCGCACTCGCTGCCGAAGTCGCAGCGCACCATGGGAATCGCGGCAATCTCGACGCTGGACGACGCCTCAAGCCTGGCCGGTCCACTGTGGGGCACGCTCATCGGCGTGTGGATTGGCTGGCGGGGTCTGTTCTGGATGAACATCGTGCTCGCCCTTCCCGTCCTGATCCTGGTGCTGTTCCTGGCGCGCAAGGTCTCGGCGCCGCCGCGCGCCAACGAAAAGGTCGACTGGCAGGGAGGACTGCTGCTCTCGGTGGCGCTCGCGTCGCTCACGTTCGCGATTGCGGGGGCGGGGGAGAGTTTGAGCGAACTCTGGATGGTCCTGTCGCTGTACGCGGCCGCGGCGGTGTTCTTTGCGTTGTTCACGGTGCGGCAGTTGCGGGTGGAGTCGCCGCTGATCGACATGCGCATGTTCCGCATCCGGCGGGTGGCGGTGGCGAACGTCGTGTTTCTCCTGGAAGGGATGGCGCTCATGACGGCGCTCGTGAGCGTGCCCCTGCTGGCGGATTATGTCTGGGGCCTGGACGGCGCGGGTCCAGGTCTGATGCTTGGGAGAATGGTGCTGTTCATGGCCGTCGGGGGGATCGTGGGGGGAGCCCTCGCCACCATTTGGGGCTACCGGCTGACGACGCTGCTCAGCTTCGGCATCGGCGCAGCCGGACTCTTCGCGATGGCGAGTTGGGGGACCGAGCCCACCCAGATCACGCTATGGGTCTCACTGGGACTGGCGGGGTTTGGGTTCACACTGGCCGACGCCTCGCTCTATTCGACCGTTATGGAGGGCGTCGAAACCGCAAGACGTGCTTCCGCCACGGCGGTGCTCCAGGTCTGGCAGACCCTTGGCATGGTGGTCGGCATGGCGCTCCTTGGATCGCAAGGGCTCGGACGCTTCGGCGAGCGGACGGGGGAGATTTTCGACGAGGGGTTCGCCAACGCAACGGAGGAGAACATCCTGGAGGCTCTTCGCGAGACGCTGACGGAGATGTTCTTCGTGGCAGCGCTGTTGATGGTGGCAGCCGCGGTTCTTTCGCTGGGGTTGGGAAGCGGCCGGATCTGGCGACGGGGCGGCAGCGGCGGCGAGCCCAGACGCGCAGACGAGGCACAGGAGGCCCTTAGTGGAAGCGACGCTACGTGAACAGAACGACCGGATCGCGATTACGAACGTGATCAACCGGTACGGGACGACGATCGACGCCGGGGACTACGAAGGGCTGGCGAGCTGCTTTACGCGCGACGCCATCGTTCGGTACGGGCGCGGCCGGGAGTGCCGTGGCGGCGAGGAGGTGGCGGAGTTCGTGCGGGGGGCGACGGTGGGGCTTGTAGCGCAGCAGCACCTGCTCGGGAACCACGAAATCGCACTCGCCGGCGACCGCGCAACGGCCGCGACCTACCTCCACGCGACCCAGATCGAGGGGGAGGAGGCGGGGGGCGGCCTCATTTCGATTGGCGGCATCTACCGCGACGTGCTCGTGCGCACGGGCGGGGGCTGGCTCATCGCCGAGCGCGAAATGCAGTCCCTCTGGCGGGAGCGGCGCGACCTCTCCAGCTAGCTAGCCGGTGAAGACGCCCCGGTGGGCGTGGAGCAGTGCGCCCGTGTAGCCGTCAAAGGGCGAACGGCTGGGGTTCGTCGCCCTATGATGCGCCGGTGCTCGACCAGGTGATGCGCGAATGAGCGAACAGGTCGAACAGGTCCAGGGCGCCCCGACCCCATCGGGGCGCCCTGGCGGCCGGCCGTCGCTCCCCACCCTCGAGACGTTCTCGGCGTTCCGGTCGCGCCCCTTCACGTACCTCTGGATCAACACCTTGAGCTTCGCGCTCGTGCAGGCGATGCAGCGCTTCGCCTTCGTCTGGCTGGTGATCGAGGCGGTCGACGTCGGGGGGCTGGGACGGGGGTCCGGGTGGGCGGGGGCCGTGTTCTTCGCGCTGGGCATCCCCGTGATCTTCCTCACGATTCCCGCGGGCGTGCTCGCGGACCGCATCAACCGCCGCTCGCTGGTGCTCGGGAGCCAGCTCGTCGCGGTGGCAGTGACGTTGGCGGCGGGGGTGGTCGTCGTCGCGGGGGCGATGACGACCGTGCTCGCGCTGGTGCTGGCGGCGGGCGTGGGCGCGACCATCGCCGTGGGGTTGCCGGTTCGGAACGCGATCGTGCCGACGGTGGTCGACCGGGACACGCTGCTAAAGGCGATCGTGATGATGAGCATGGCGATGAACATCTCGCAGATCGTGGGGGCGGGGTTGGGAGGCTTGTTGATCGCCGTGTGGGGGATCGGCGGAGCGTTCATCGCGCAGGGGGTTGTGCTGCTCGTCGGAACTCTGGCGCTCATCCCCCTGCGGGTCCCGGACACGCGCAGGGCGGAGGAGCGCCGGCAGCCGATCCACGAGCTGCAGGAAGGGTTGCGCTTCGTCTGGGATCACCGTGGCATCCGCTCACTCATCGTGATGCTCACCATCTCCGGAATCTTCCTGATCGGCCCGTTCGGGACGCTCGTGCCCCAGATCGCGAAAGAAGAGCTGGGACGGGATGCCTTCGAGGCAGGTCTGCTGTTCACGTTCATGGGCGTGGGCACCGTCATCAGCTCGCTCGCGATCGCCTCGGTGCCGCAGCTCAGGAACAAGGGCGGCTGGGTCATCGGCACGCTGATGTCGGCGGGCATCGTCTTGCCGTTGCTGGGACTCTCGCCCTGGTACCCGGCGACGGCCGTGGTCATGTTCTGCGGGGGCGTGGCCGCGGGCATCTTCATGAACCTGAATCAGACGCTGGTGCAGGCGAACACGCCTCCCGAAATCATGGGGCGTGTGGTGAGCATCCACACGCTCTCCTTCCAGGGACTGGGGCCGTTCGGGGGAATGCTGGCGGGGCTCATGGCTGCCTGGATAGGGGCGCCCCTCTGGATGGTCATCAGCGGGGCGATCCTGTTCATCTTTGCGACGGCGGGGTTCATCACGCAGCCAGCGCTGCGAAGGATGTCGTAAACGACCAGCGCCAGCTGCCCTGGGGGCGGCTACGACGCTTGCCGCGACGTACTCGTGCACGCGGACGCGAGCTGGCCTGCTGGTTCCTAGTCGGTGAAGACGCCCCCGTGGGGGTGGAGCAGAGCGCCGGTGTAGAAGCTGGCGTCGTCGCAGGCGAGGAAGAGCGCCGTCTTCGCGACCTCCTCAGGGACACCCATGCGCTTCATGGGGGTGATGGCCATGGCCCAGCTGCCCGTCTCGCTCACGCTCAGACCCGCCGTCATGGGGGTGTCGATGAAGCCCGGGCCGATGGCGTTCACGCGGATGTCGTAGGGGGCAAGCTCCATGGCCAGGACCTTGGTCACCATCCAGACGCCGGCCTTGGACACGCAGTAGGGGCCGACGCCGACCTGGGGCACCTTCGCCATGATCGAGGCGATGTTGATGATGGCGCCGCCATTGCCCGCCGCGATCATGCGGCGAGCGATGGCGCGGTCGGAGAGCATGACGCCGTTGAGGTTGACGTCGAGGACGCGCTGCCAGGAGCTGACGGGCTGGTTCACGAGGAGCACGGAGGAGGGGTCGGCGGCGACATCAGGAGTGGGGCCGGCGTTGCCGATGCCCGCGGCTGCGACGAGGACGTCGATCGCGCCGAACGCCTCGACCGCGGCTTCCGCGAGGGCCTCACAGGCGGCCTCGTCGCTGGTATCGGTCGCGACGAAGATGGCCTTGCGTCCGCGCTCCTGCACGGCGGCGACTGAGTCCGAGCCGTCCTGCAGGTCGCCGATGACGACGTTGGCGCCCTCATCGGCGTAGAGCTCGGCGCACGAGCGGCCGATGCCGCTGGCCCCGCCGGTAATGACCGCCACCTTGCCTTCGAGCTTGCCCGCCATCTGAAGCCTCCTCGCGCGCGGATGGCGGGACTATAGGCGAAGAGGTGGAGACGCGGCAGCGGGGTTCCGCTGTACGATGCGGGGATGGTCGAACAGGCGCCGAGCGCGCCGGTAGCCCCGGTGCGCCCTGCCACTCGCCCCACGCTGCCGACGATCGAGACGTTCTCGGCCTTCAAGTCGCGGCCCTTCACCTACCTCTGGATCAACACCGTGAGCTTCGCGCTCGTGCAGGCGACGCAGCGGTTCGCCTTCGTCTGGCTGGTGATCGAGGCGGTCGATGTTGGTGGGCTGGGGAGGGGGCCGGCCTGGTCGGGAGCCGTGTTCTTCGCCCTCGGCATCCCCGTCATGTTCGTCACGATTCCCGCCGGAGTGCTGGCGGACCGCATGAACCGGCGCTCGCTCGTGCTCGGGAGCCAACTGGTCGCGGTGGCGGTAACGGTGGCGGCAGGTGTCGTCGTCATTGCCGGGGCGATGACGACGACGATCGCGCTCGTGCTGGCGGTGGGCGTGGGCGCGACCATCGCCGTGGGGCTGCCCGTGCGCAACGCGATCGTGCCGACGGTGGTCGACCGGGGCACGCTGCTGAAGGCGATCGTGATGATGAGCATGGCGATGAACATCTCGCAGATCCTCGGGCCAGCGCTCGGGGGAATCGCGATCGAGGTGTGGGGAATCGGTGGGGCGTTCATCGCGCAGGGCGTGGTGTTGCTCGTCGGCACGCTGGCCCTCATCCCGCTGCGGGTTCCAGACGCGCGCACGACGGACCAGCACAAGAAGCCTCTTCAGGATCTACTGGAGGGCATCCGCTTCGTGTGGGGTCATCGGGGCATCCGCACGCTCATCCTCCTGCTGGCGATCACGGGCATCTTCATGATGGGCCCCTTCGGCACGCTGCTGCCCCAGATCGGCAAGGAAGAGCTGGGCAAGTCAGCTTCAGAGGTTGGCTTCCTGTTTGCCTTCATGGGGGCGGGCATGATGATCAGCTCGCTCGCCATCGCTTCGGTGCCCGACCTGAAGAACAAGGGCGGCTGGTTCATCGGATCGCTGATGATGGCGGGCTTCGTCCTGCCGGCTTTGGGGCTCTCGCCCTGGTACTGGCTGACGGCCGTGGTCATCTTCATCGGCGGCATGGGCGGGGGCGTCTTCATGAACCTGAACCAGACGCTGGTCCAGGCGAACTCGCCGCACGAGATGATGGGGCGAGTGGTCGGCATCCATACGCTGGCGTTCCAGGGGATTGGGCCGATGGGCGGTATCCTGGCGGGCTTCATGGCGGCCTGGCTGGGTGCGCCCATCTGGATGGCGATCAGCGGGGCGTGCCTGCTCGCGTTGACGACGACGGCGTTTCTGACGCAGCCTGCGCTGCGGAAGATGGAGTGAGGGTTAGGAGGGTTAGTACGGAAAGGTGACTAGCAGAGCGTGGTCTCCGATGTTGTCCAAGCTGAGCTGTTCCCACCGGTAGAACCACTCTTAGCAGGGTGCTGACAAATGCATGATTCTGGGCTTGAGGGCCTGACTGACCACCCGGCAGTCTCTCGTAGAGCCCAGAAACATTGGTCCTTTCGATTTCGCTAACGGCACAAAATCAGCCCGAAACGACCGCTGCGGACTTTTTCAGCAGCCTGTTAGTGGTGTATACTAAACAGGAATTGGATCGAGGCCACCCAACACCATCCGCGAACCACGGGAGAAGTGGGCATGGACCGTGATGGATCAAACCGTGAGGACCGCTCCCGATGGCGCATCCGGGCACGTGTGGTTGTCAAGTGGGCCATCGGTCTGCTCCTTGCATGTACAGTGGGCCTGTTGATGGAGCGGGACCAAAGCAAGCCTTGGCCACGGATCTAACCTCCCACTGAGGTAAGCGTCAGGCCCCCACCTGACGCTCACCTCGTGCCTCCAGAATGACTAACAATTCATACGTGGAGAAACATATCCCTCTGAGTCACACCCGGAAGGAGCATCGCTGTCTTCGCTAGTAAAGAAGTCAACGACAGCTTCTACAACATCGCGGGATAGTTCCCTCTCGCTATCCGCCTGTGCTATTGCTAGCTCCGAAGCAGGAACAGCAGCCTCGACGAGAGCGTTAGCAACAGCCACCGGAGCCTCACAAATTGCCTCAATAACAGGATATACGTGGCGCGTGATGATGTCGGGTTCGCTGGGATCCTCTGCGGGTATCAGTGTCTCGATGACACGTTGGGTCACCACAATCACGCAGAGGGGATTGGGGGCAGTCGGCCTCATTGTAGTGGGGGATTCATGGTTTGGGGGGGTGGGAATGGCGGCATGGGCGGGAGTGCTGTCGCTGATGATGCTGGCACCCGCGAAGATGATGCCCGCGACGAGGGCAAGCGGCACAGCGAGGATGGACTTGCGCTGCATGGTATTTCCTTCCCTTTGGTCGTGCTGCGGACTGCTTGAAAGCAGACACCGCGCGCCGAAATCCGTTAGGATTTCGGCGCGCGGTGTCGAATTTGATCCGGGGGCGGGGTGGGCGGGGAACAGCCGTCCCGTGTTACCTGGAGGCGGCGGAGCCGTTTACGGCCTTGGGGCCGTCTGGTAGCGTTCGGGCGACCCCGGACGGGGGCGCGGAGCGACCGCCATGGACTTCCAGGACACACCCGAACAAGCCGAGTGGCGGAACGAGGTGCGCACGTTCATCGAGAACGAGCGCCCGCCGGAGTACGACCCCGACAAGGGCATGCAGGGCGGGGAGGACGGCCCTCCCCGGAACGCGGCCTGGTACAAGCGCTGGACGGGGAAACTGGCCGAGCGGGGTTGGATCGCGCCGGCCTGGCCGAAGGAGTACGGCGGCGCGGACCTCGGTGTGATGGAGCAATTCATCATGAACGAGGAGTTCGCCGAGGCGCGCGTGCCCTCGGGCAGCATCGGCAACGGCGTCTCCATGCTGGGACCGACGATCATCGCGCACGGCACCGAGGCGCAGCAGGCCGAGCACCTGGGCCGCATGCTGCGCGGCGAGGTGATCTGGTGCCAGGGCTACAGCGAGCCCGGTTCCGGTTCGGACCTTGCCTCGCTGCAGACGCGCGCCATCCGCGACGGCGACGACTACGTGATCAACGGGCAGAAGATCTGGACCTCGGGCGCGCACTACTCGGACTGGATCTTCATGCTGGCGCGGACGGATCCGGATGCGCCCAAGCACCGCGGCATCAGCTACTTCCTGCTCGATATGCAGACACCCGGCATCACCGTCCGGCCGCTGGTGAACATGGGCAATATGCACAACTTCAACGAGGTGTTCTTCGAGGACGTGCGCGTTCCGGCGGAGAACATCGTGGGCGAGGTGAACCGCGGCTGGTACGTGGGCGCGACGACGCTCGACTTCGAGCGCAGCTCGATCGGGAGCGCCGTGGCGCACCGGCAGACGCTCGAGCGCTACCTCGACTACTGGCGCGAGCATCGCGAAGGCGTGTCGAACCCGGACAGCGTGCGCGAGGCGCTGGCGGAGCGCTGGATCGAGGCGGCGACGGCGAAGATGCTGAGCTACCGCGTGATCGGCATGCAGGCGGCGGGCGAGATCCCGAACGCGGAGGCATCCATCGCGAAGATGTTCAGCACGGAGCTCTCGCAGCGCATCGCCGGCACGGCGATCAAGATGCTGGGGACGGCGGGCCAGCTGAACGGCGGCGAGAGCGCACCGTTCGAGGGCCGCCTGGGAGCGGGCTACGTGGGCTCGGTCTCGGCGACGATCGCGGGCGGCACGAGCGAGATCCAGCGCAACATCATCGCGACTCGCGGCCTGGGTCTGCCGCGGGCCTGAGGGCCCGGCCTCCCTTGGCCCTCCGAGAAGCGCGATTCTGCCCGTATTGCGGTGAGCGCCTGCGGCGTGAGCCGGCGGACGGGTTGGAGCTGCCCGAGGACGCGCTGAAGCCCGGCTTCGCAAACTGCGGCTACCTGCACCTGGATGCGCCCACACCCGTAGCGGCGGCCATCATCGAGCGCGACGGCGAAGTGCTGCTCGTGCGGCCCCACTACGCCCCGGAGTTCGCGCTGGTGGCCGGGTACCCGGAGCCGTTCGAGTCGATCGAGGCGGCGGCGGTGCGGGAAGTGCGGGAGGAGACGGGGCTCGACGTTCGCATCGAGCGCATCCTGGGGAGCTACTCCTGCGAGCCCATGGGGCGCAACCTCGTGCTCGTGGTCTGTGTGGGGACGGTGGTGGGGGGAGCCTTCGCGCTGCAGGAGGAGGAGTTGCCAGAGGGGCGTTGGTTCCCGCTGAACGCGCTGCCGGACTGGCCCGGGGATTCGCCGCTGCGGGAGGTTTTCGAGGGGCGCCGCCGAGGGCCGTAAAGGGGCTTGCCCCACCCCCGTACACTGGTGGTGTAGATTGTAATACGTGCTGAGGGCTACACTTGCGGCTCACAAAATTTAAAGGGCTAGGGTAATGACATCGTCGGCAGCCGATGAATTGGGTGAAGCACTGACCCGCCTCCACAACGAGCGGGACGCCATCCTCGACGCAATCGCAGCTCTTGAGCGCGACCTTGGCGAGAAGCACGAGGCTCTCGCGGACATCAACGAGAACATTGATGCCATGGAGAAGACGCTCGCCGTGCTGCGCCCGGACCTTGCACGCGAGTTGCAGCGCCCTTCACCGCCGGAGGAAGCGGAAGAGGAGGAAGAAGCAACCGAAAAGGCTCCCGCCGAGTCCTCCCGGGCGGCCGATCTCTCCCAGCTCCCCCGCCAGACAGCCGTGCTGGGTATCCTCGCCGGGGCGACCTCCGCGCTGCACTACCAGGAGATTGCGGAGATCGCGGGCGCTCCGGCAAGCAGCGTCACGCCGAACCTCTCACACCTGAAGTACCGGGAGCTCGCGGAGACGACCGAACCGGGCAAGTACCGGCTGGCGCCGATGCTCTCGCTCGAGAGCGAGCAAGAGGTGAACGAGGCGCTGCGCATCGTGGCCATAGCGATCGTCGACGACCAGCAGTGGGACATCCTCGAAGCGATCTTCGAGATGGACGAGCGTTTGCCGTTCGTCGGGTTCGAGCACTTCCGCCGAAACCGGCTGGCGAACGTCACGGGGGTGCGCTGGGCGAATGACCGCCTGACGCATGCACTCATGAAGGAACTGCTGGGACGCGAGCTGATCGAGGTCTACCACACGGATAACCCGCGCAACCCGGACTTCCCGACGGCAGCCATTCGGCTGACAGCGGAAGGGCTCGACGAGATCGAGGACTAGGCCCGCCGCCTAGATGACCTTGCCGTCCTTGAAGCGCTCGATGTCTTCCCAGGTGTAATCGAGCCCCAGGAGGATCTCCTCGGTGTGCTGTCCGAGGTCGGGGGCGGTGGACTTCGGCCCGGCGGGCGTCTCACTCATCTGGATGGGAGTGCCGACCACGCCGACCTCACCGAGGTTCGGGTCGTCAAGGGTCGTCAGGTACTCGTTGGCGATGACCTGCGGCTCCTGCGCAACGGCAGCGTAGTCGTTGACGGGGCCGCAGGGCAGATCGGCCGCCTTGAGCAGCGTGAGCCACTCATCCCGCGGCTTCCTGGCGAAGGTGAGATTGAGCTCTTCGATGAGCTCTTCGCGGTTGCCGATGCGGCCGGCGGGTTCGGCGAAACGCTCGTCGACTATG
This sequence comes from Tepidiformaceae bacterium, assembly GCA_965262975.1. Classification (GTDB taxonomy): domain Bacteria; phylum Chloroflexota; class Dehalococcoidia; order Tepidiformales; family Tepidiformaceae; genus UBA2991. The sequence continues at coordinate 1,422,785 of OZ253575.1, forward strand.
AGGTCCTCGCGTTCCAGGACCTCGCAGAAGGCGGGCCACCACTTGGGGTCGAGCAGGCCGAGGCTCAGGTAGCGGCCATCGGCGCAGGGGTACCAGGTGAAGAGCGGGTTCCAACGAGTGCCTCCCGACCGCTGCTCTTTCTGGCGCAGGAAGCCCGTAAGCCCCAGCCCCTGGAGGGCAAGCTGGGAACCCAGCAGGGAGGTGTCGACGTGTTGGCCGACGCCGTGCAGCTCGCGGGCGGCGATGGCGGCGGTGATGCCCAGCGCGAAGATCATCGCGCCGACCTGGTCGGCCATACCGCCGATGACGACGGCCGGCTCCGAGCCGGGGCCGCCGCCCTGGGCGATCGTGATGCCGCCCATGGCCTGGCCGATGGAGTCGAAGGAAGGCTCGTGCGCGTGCGGGCCCTTCGGACCGAAGCCGGTAGCGCTGCCGGTGATGATGCGCGGGTTGATGGCGGCGAGGGACTCGTGATCGAGGCCGAAGCGCTCCATCGTGCCCGGACGGAAGTTGTCGGTGACGACATCGGTCTCGGGGATCAGCCGGTAGATGATCTCGCGGCCCTCGGGCGTGCGTGTGTCAACCGTGAGCGAGCGCTTGTTGCGGTTGAGCGCCTGGAAGTAGGCGCACCAGCCATCGGGTTGCAGGCCGAGGCTGCGGCCGAGGTCGCCGTTGGTGGGCTCCTCGACCTTGATCACGTCGGCGCCAAGGTCGGAGAGCAGGACCGTGGCGAACGGGCCCTGCTGATAGCGGGTGAAGTCGAGGATGCGGACTCCATCGAGTGCGCCTGGCATGAGCCCCTCCGTTGGCGGGTTACGCGCCCGCATCGTACCCAACTCCCCGCCCCCATGCCCCTCGCCCCGGACAGCGTTTCCGTAGAGGGGGGACTGCGCTACGCTGCCGCGAACTCCCGAGGACTGCGAGAAGCCATGCCACCGATCAGCCAGGTCGACCTCCGAACGTACTCCCTCGATCGGTTTCGCGAGGTCGTCGATCCGGCTGCCTACGAGCAGGCGCTGGCAGTGATCGAACGGAGCCGCGACCTGCTCGACGGACGCACGGTCTGGCACGTCAACTCGACCGCCGAAGGCGGCGGCGTGGCGGAGATGCTGCGCTCGCTGCTGGCGTACGCACGAGGCGCGGGCATCGACGCGCGCTGGGCAGTGATCGAAGGGGAGCAGGAGTTCTTCCGCATCACGAAGCGTCTGCACCACGCGCTGCACGGCTCCGCGGGCGATGGCTCACCGCTGGGCGCACAGGCGGCGCGGGTCTACGGCGAGGTGCTCGCTCCCAACATCGCGGCCTTCCTGGAGGAGGTTCGTCCCGGCGACGCCGTCTTCCTGCACGACCCGCAGACGGCGGGCATGGCGCCGGCGTTGATGGCGCACGGCGCCACCGTCATCTGGCGTTGCCACATCGGGACCGAAGACATCACACCGGAGGCGGAGGGCGGCTGGGCGTTCCTCGCGCCGCACGTGCGCGAGGCGCCGTTGCGCATCTTCTCGCGGAAGTCGTACATCCCCGCGGCCCTCGACGATGGTCGCAGCGTGGTCGTGCAGCCCTCGATCGATGCGTTCTCGGCGAAGAACGAGGAGCAGGACGAGGCGGTGACACGAGCCATCCTGACGCAGACAGGCCTTATTGCCGGGCCGGCCGGAAGCGGGCCGCGGAGCTTCACGCGCGAGGACGGGACGACGGGGTCGGTCGAGCGGGAAGCGGTCGTGCTGCGCGAGGGCGCGGCTCCGGAGTGGGACGACCCGATCATCCTGCAGGTTTCGCGCTGGGACCCGCTGAAGGACCACGGCGGCGTGATGCGAGGCTTCGCCTCGTTCGTCGATAGCTGCGACGCGGCCGGCCGCGCGCAACTCGTGCTGGCCGGCCCGGATGTCTCGGGGGTCACGGACGACCCCGAGGGCGGCATCGTCCTCGAAGAACTGAAGGCGGCGTGGGCGGCCTCCCCCCAGCACCTGCGATCGCGCATGCACCTCGCAACGTTGCCCATGGACGACCTGGGGGAGAACGCGGCGATGGTGAACGCGCTCCAGCGGCACGCGACCGTGGTGGTACAGAAGAGCCTGCGCGAGGGCTTCGGGCTAACGCTGACGGAAGCGATGTGGAAGGGCCGGCCCGTGGTCGCGAGCCGCGTCGGCGGCTTGCAGGACCAGATCACGGACGGCGAGCACGGCCTGCAGCTGGACGACCCCGCGGACGTGGAGGCGCTGGGCGATGCACTCTGCCGCTTGATGGAGGACGAGGCGCTGGCCGCGAGGCTGGGCGCGAACGCAAGGGAGCGGGTTCGAGCCGACTTCCTCGGCATCCGGCACCTGGCGCAGTACCACGATCTGCTGAACGGCCTGCTTTCCTGACGGCGGCTCGACCGCTCGCCCCTTACGATCGGGTGCGATGCGCGACACGGTGATCCTGGCGGTGGCGCTGGCGGCGGGGGCGGCCGTCGCATTCGGCCTTCGTGAAGCCTTCGACAGCACTGGCGTAGCGCTTGGGGCGGGCATCGTCGTCGCCTGGATTCTGTGGGGGGAGCTGAGCGACCGCTTCGGCGCCACGCGGGACCAGGAGGAGGCGGCCGGGCCGGTGCTGCTGGACCCGGTGCGGCGGCGGCGGATTATCGGTCTGGCCGCGCTCGCGCTGGCGGTGGCGCTCATCATCGCGGACTTCGCGCTGGGCGACCTGGAGACGGACGACATCCGCGCGTGGGGCGTGGGGCTGGGGTTCTGGGGCCCCGTGATCCTGATCGCCGTGCTGGCGGCGGCGATGGTGTTCGCGCCGATCCCCAATCCGCCCTTCATGATCGCAGCGGGGCTCATCTGGGGGACAGCGCTGGGCGTGGTCTACGCCGTGATCGGGCAGGTGATCGGGGCGGCCATCATCTTCTGGATATCGCGCCGGTTCGGGCGACGGTTCGTACCCCGCCTCGTGGGTGAGCGGGGGGCAGAGCGGATCGACGTGCTGGCGCGAGAGATGGGTCCCCAGCTCGTGTTCTGGTGGCGGATGATGCCCATCTCCTTCGACTTCGCCGCCTACGCCGCGGGCCTGACGCCGATGTCGTTCCGCTTCTTCATTACGCTCGTATTGCTGGGGTCGATCGTGCCAACGGCGGTGGTCGTGCACTTCGGCGACTCGCTCACCGATTCGTGGACGGCACGCTTCGTGGCTGGGGGGCTGATCGTCGTCGCAATCGCCGTGCCGGCGACGGTCCTGTACGTGCGGAACCGCCACCGCCTGCCGCCGCCGCGGGAGCTGCTGCGCTCGCTGGCCGAGTGGGGCTCGTAAGGGCCTGAGCTAGCCGGAGTCGCGGAGCTCGCGGTTGAGGTAGGCGCGGGCGAGAGTGAGCTGGTCGTAGGAGAGGTCGCTGTCGAGGGCCTCGCGTAAGGGGCGGAGGGCGGCGATGGGGCGTCCCGCGGCGATGCGGCGGATGCGGGCGAGGTCGGCATCGCTGACCCAGGGGCGCACGTCCTCGACCTGTCCCTGCTCGATGAAGCGGGCGAGGTGCTGAGCGATGGTCTGCGCCTTGAACCCGCGCCGGGTGGCGATCTCGTCGATGGAGAGGCCCTCGTGGTGGAGCTCGAGGGTGCGCTGCGCGGTGGGGGTCTGGTTCGTACCCGCGCGCGGCTTCACCAACGAGCGGTCGGTGGGGCCGGGCGGTGGCTCGACGGACGGGGGCGGCTCGGCGCCCGTGGGAGCGATCAGCGCAAGAAAGGCGGAGCCGTAGCGCTCGGCCTTCACTCGGCCCACGCCCCGGACCTGGAGCAGGCCGGCCTCAGTCGTGGGGCGCTGCTCGACCATGTCGTGGAGGGTAGCGTCGCTGAAGATGACGTAGGGCGGGACGCCCTCCTCCTCGGCGAGGCGGCGGCGGAGGGCGCGCAGTTCGAGGAAGAGGGGGGCCTCGGTGTCGACGTCGCGGCGGCGGGTGGGGGCGAGGCAGGGACCACAGTTGCCGCAGGAGCGCGGCCCGTCCGTTTCGCCGAAGTAGTCGAGGACGCGGGCGCGCAGGCAGGTCGCGGACTCCGCGTACGACTGCATGGAGTCGAGCTTGGCGGTGGCGTGGGCGCGGTGCGCTTCGAGGCCGGCGAGGTCGATCTCATCCTCTCCGTCGGGGCGGAGCGCCCAGGCGAAGCGTCCCTGCCGCGCGGCAAGCCCCGACTCGACGAGCGCCTGGACGGCGGCGTTCACGCCCGGCGTCTCCTCCTCGTCATGGTCGAGGATGTCGTTGATGAGTTCGCGGTCGCCGCCACGGCGCACGAGAGCGCGGTACACCTCGAGCACCGTCGCGGCGGGCGGATGGGAGAGTTCGATGAAGAACTCCCGAAGGCCACGGTCGCGGGGGGCGAAGTAGAGGACGCACTCGGCGGGGTCGCCGTCGCGGCCGGCGCGGCCCGCCTCCTGGTAGTAGGACTCGATCGACTCGGGCAGGTCGTGGTGGACGACGAGGCGAACGTCGGGCTTGTCGATGCCGAGGCCGAAGGCGTTGGTGGCGATGATGATGCGGACGCTGTCGCGGGCGAAGGCGTTCTGGGTGCGGACGCGGTCTTCCTCGGGCAGGCCGGCGTGGTAGCGGGCGCAGCGAATGCGTCGCGCCTGCAGGGCCGCCGCGAGGGACTCGACACGCTTGCGGGTGGCGCAGTAGACGATGGCGGAGGCCTCGGCGCCAAGGGCTTCAAGGAGCTCAGCGATCTGCTCCAGCTTCTCCTTCTGGCTGCGCACGCGGATGGCATGGAAGCGCAGGTTGGGGCGGTCGAAGCCGGCGATGCGGACGTCGGGGTCGTGCAGGCCGAGGCGCGCGACGATGTCGTCGCGCACGAGGGGGTCGGCGGTGGCGGTGAGGGCGACGATGGGCGGCCCGCCGAAGCGCGCGCGGACGGCGCCGAGGTCGCGGTAGCTGGGACGGAAGTCGTGGCCCCACTGGGAGATGCAGTGGGCCTCGTCGATGGCGAGGAGGGCGACTTTGACGCCGCGCATCGCCGCCACGAAGCGTCCATCGGAGAAGCGCTCGGGGGCGACGTAGAGGAGGCGGAGGTCGCCCTCGGCGGCGCGGCGCAGGATAGTGGCCTGCTCCTCGCGGGGCACGGTCGAGTTGATGGCGGCGGCGGCGACGCCGTTCCGGGTGAGGGCGTCGACCTGGTCTTTCATCAGGGCGAGCAGGGGGGAGACGACGAGGGTAAGGCCATCGAGCAGGAGAGCGGGGAGCTGATAGCAGGCGCTCTTGCCACCACCGGTGGGGAGGACGGCGAGCGTGTCACGCCCGGAGAGGACGGAGGCGACGACCTCGGCCTGACCGGGGAGGAATTCGCCGTAGCCGAATACCTCGCGCAGCTGCTCGCGGGCGGGGGCGAGGGTGCGGGGGTCGTGGGGCGAATCGGGCGCGGAGGAGGGGGACGCGGTCACGATGCGCAGTCTAGAACATTTGAGCGGTGAGGGGGCAAATTACCAGTTGCGGACGCCCCGGAGCTCGTTCTCCGGCACAAGGGCTCGATGCACGCGCGGCAACATACGCGACATCCTGTCAGCTTGGTCATAGAACAGGCTGGTCGCCGACCGACTCCCTGAAGCTTCTTGTCTCTGAAGCTCCTGCCGCGCAGCTGCCCAGACGATTACTTCGGCGAGCATAGTCCTGAAGTGGACAGTATCCTGCCCGGGCCAGTCCCTCCCAGCAGTTTCAGGGCCCAGGTACCTTGCCAAGGCTCGGTCGTTTGCATTCACGACTAGAGTGCTCTCACCAACAAACCAGGCACGCTGGTCGATACTCTCCTTACGAAGGTCGATCTTGATCCCCGCCACACTGGACCCAACCACACGCAACTCGGCTTCCGCAACCTCTCCATCCAGATTGGCGACGATTCTCGCTCGAGAGCCGATGCCGTGCCCCGTGACTCGAATCAGACAAGCGCCCGCGTCGCGGTCTTCGTCAAACCCCATTGTGAACGTCGGAGCGCTCAGCGAAATGCCGGGATCCCCGCTGATTTCCACCAGACCGGAACCGGACCCTTCCACCACGAGTTCCCACGGAGCCAACAGAAGAATCCCGCGTCGTCCGCCATCCTTTATGCCGAACGTTGCACGCTCAAACTCTAGCTGCTCAACAGGCGAGGGCGACCGCACCTTCCACTCAGCGACAGCGGTCTTGGTCTGCCCACCCAGCGCTACACTGATTTCGCACAGCGATCCTTCGTCGCGCCCATCGAGTACATAGGACCGGCTAAAGTAGCCAGTTCGTGCCACTAGCTCCATCTCTCCCGTAACACTTTCCCCGTCTTCGTCCCCCTCGATCACAGTGACAGACGGGAGATCGTCAACATCATCGGACCCACTCGGGCGATACCGCACAGTGAAGCGGGCCTTCTCGCCAGGGGGGACAACCACGGCACTGGGAATCAATGAAAGCCCCACCGGGGGCAAGGCCCCCTCCGTACCGGTCATGTTGGAGTCTGACTCCTGCATGATGTCAGCGAGCTCGCGACCGACGCTGTCAAGCCTGTTTCTCAGACTCTGGGAGACGCCGCCTGCCTTCTCCTCGGCCTCGCGCCTCCGCCTCTCCAAGTGTGGGCGAAGAGTGTCTTCGAGCAGCGAATAGACCGCCTGCACAAACGGGTGGGATGCCATCAAACCGCTGCGGTCTCGACGGACAATCCTCTCCGGGTTGTGCGCTTCTGGATCTTGCTGAGCAGCGAGCCTGTCATCGTACTGCCGGATCAGGTCACTAATCCCTGGGACACGAGCGTACCCAAAGAAGGACCTTAAGTGAGACGCATAGGGCTCCTGAGCGAACTTGCCTCCTCCGAACACTTCGTATGCAGCTCGACCGGACGTAATCAAGAAGGAATGCCGCCAGTATTCCCGTCCTTCTCCGGCCGAAGTTAGTACATCGTCACTCTCAAAGAGCTCGAAGTCTAGCACTTCACCTTCATATCCCGGAATCGGGACAATGCCGTCTTGAATCTTTGCCCCCTTCGGAGCTTCGTATCGGAGCTTTTCTTCGCGGTCTTGGGAAAGGTCGCACAGGCGAACATCACGGCCCTTGGGGTCCATCAAAATAGGACGTAGTGCAACATGATTCCGAAGCTTGGTCACCAAGGTGGCATGCATAGGCACAGAAAACCGTGGCTCGATGGAAAGCGTGACCGTGGTCCCGGACTGTCTCGGGGACACGCTGCCCATGCTTTCGATTTTCCAGTCGCCCAAGGATGTGAGGATGAAGCGATTGCGTGCCCCGTCCTTGCTCGATTCCCACATGGCCTCACCAAAGTGGGCAGTATCCTTGGCCCCACGGCCCAGCAGTCCCCTCGCTTCGCCTCCAGTCTCAAAGCCGCTAGTTCGGCCTCCGACCTTGCCAAGCCGCTCTTCCATCTCGGCGGCCGACATACCGCCCGCACGGTCCTTGACGACTATCTTTCTGGGGCTGCGACGATCCACTTCGATGCGAATCTGAGCTTGCCGCCCACGCTGCCGGCGCCCGTAGGCGTCGTCGGAGTTGGTGACCAACTCGATAATCGCATTGATTGGATCTGACCCCATCGCCTGAGCGGTGTCTTGCTCGAAGGCGCGGGCCAGATACTCGATCCGACCTACACGTTCAGCTTCAGCCACTCGAGGAACCTCTCCATCTCTCTGAGTCCAGCAACATGCGCTGCCCCCGCCAGTTCGTCCACTCGGCGTTGAACCGCCGGTCGTGGAGCATCAGCGGGAAATCGCAGGGCATCCGCAACCTCATAGAGTTCCATTTCGTACTCGCCACGCTTCCACTGTTCAAACAGTCGGTGTTCCGTGAGTTGACGAACAGCGCGGGCCTCTGGTTCCGCAAGAGCCGACAGGCCTTGCTGCCGCTGACCTGCACCAAGGACATCTGCGTTTTCTTCGCACCAAGCTAGGCCTTCTTTTGTCAGCAGCCATCCCTTTGCCTCATCGCCTGTAACGAAGACGCCGTACTTTTCTTTCTTGGCGTCTCGCAACGCGGCCCTGGCAAGCTCCAGATGGGGATACTGCTGGTGCTTCTCCCATCCGAACCTGCGCGGCGCGACCTCGTAGCACTTGAGTGCCACATCTTCGCCGTGCTGACGCGTTGTCGCGCCGCCCACGGCGTAGAGAGCCAACACTGCGATCCGCCAGTTGGAAAGACGATCAAGGGGCTGCGGTTCGAGGTCGCGGATGACCATGACTCTAGTTTACCCGGTAGCCGACACAGGGCCTCTCACCCAAGCTGCGGGGTAGGCTAGGGGCATGGGCGAAGGGGACGGGGCACGGCTGCGGCTGGCGCACCTGTATGCCGATGTGATGAACGTGTACGGGGACCGTGGGAACGCGATCGCCCTGCGCTACCGTTGCGAGGCGCGCGGCATCGCGCTCGACGTGGACGGGATCGGCATCGGGGAGGCGTTCGAGTCCGAGGCCTACGACCTGCTCATCGTCGGCGGGGGGGAGGACCGGGAGCAGCGGCGCATCGCCGACGACCTCGTGGCGCGAGGCTCGGCGATCCGTTCGGCGATCGAGGCAGGGCTGCCGGCGCTGGCCGTGTGCGGGGGGTTCCAGTTGTTCGGGGAGCGTTATGTCGATGCCGACGGCGGCGTGCTGCCGGGTATCGGGGTCTTCCGCATGGAAACGCTCCATCCGGGGGAGGGGGCGGAGCGCGCCATCGGGAATGTGCTGCTGCGCGCGGAGCTGGGCGAGGTGGTGGGGTTCGAGAACCACGGCGGTCGCACCTGGCTGGAGGACGGAGAGGAGCCGTTCGGCACGGTGATCGCAGGTCGCGGGAATAACGGGGAGGACGGGTCGGAGGGGGCGCGGGTCGCGAACGCGATCGGGACTTATCTGCACGGCAGCCTGCTTCCCAAGAACCCCGCCATCGCGGACTTCCTGCTGGGGAAGGCGCTGGTACGCCGCTACGGCGACTCGGCCACGCTCGCGCCACTGGATGACAGCCTGGAGGCAGCGGCCCGTCAGGCGGCGAGCACGATCACGCGGCGGGGCCACGGCGAGGGGGCGGCGCGGCGTCTGCGGGGGCTACTTCGGCGGTAGGGAGGGGTTGCGGAGCGGATTAGCACTCTTCCGGTAAGAGTGCTAATATCTGCTCATCGAAATTCGGGAGAGGTACACACAAGTACATGCCCAAGCAACTGCTGTTCGATGAAGAAGCCCGCCACGCGATGAAGCGTGGCATCGACGCGCTCGCTGACGCTGTCAAGATCACGCTCGGTCCGAAGGGCCGCAACGTGGTGCTCGACAGGAAGTTCGGCGCGCCGACCATCACCAACGACGGTGTGACGATCGCCAAGGACATCGAGCTCGAGGAAGCGTTCGAGAACGTCGGCGCCCAGCTCGCCAAGGAGATCGCCTCGAAGACGAACGACATCGCTGGCGACGGCACGACCACGGCGACCGTGATCGGCCAGGCGATCGTGCAGGAAGGCCTCAAGAACGTGGCCGCCGGCGCGAACCCGATGTCCCTGAAGCGCGGCCTCGAGAAGGGCGCCGAGGCGGTTGTCGACCGCGTCGGCAAGAACTCGATCAAGGTGAACGCGCGCCAGCAGATGGCGCAGGTCGCCTCAATCTCGGCGAACAACGACCCGACCATCGGCGAGCTCATCGGCGAGACGATGGAGAAGGTCGGCAAGGACGGCGTGATCACGGTCGAGGAGTCGAAGGGCATCCAGACCGAGGTCGAGTACGTCGACGGTATGGCGTTCGACCGCGGGTTCATCAGCCCATATTTCGTGACGAACCCGGACCGCATGGAAGCGGAGATCGAAGATCCCCTGATCCTCATCACCGACAAGAAGCTCTCCTCGGTGCAGGAACTCCTGCCGCTGCTGGAGAAGATCGTCTCGCAGTCGAAGAACCTGCTGATTCTCGCCGCCGACGTTGACGGCGAGGCGCTGGCGACGCTGGCCGTGAACAAGCTGCGCGGCACGATGAACGTGCTCGCGGTGAAGGCTCCGGGCTTCGGCGACCGCCAGAAGGACAACCTCGGCGACATCGCGATGCTGACCGGCGCGCAGGTCATCTCGGAAGAGATCGGCCGCACCCTCGACAGCGTCACCGTTGCCGACCTCGGCAGCGCCCGCCGCGTGCTCTCGACCAAGGAAGACACCACGATCATCGAGGGCAAGGGCAAGAAGAAGGACATCGACGCCCGCGTGGGCCAGGTTCGCGCCATCCTCGGCGAGGCGAAGAGCGACTGGGACCGCGAGAAGGCGCAGGAGCGGCTCGGCAAGCTGGCCGGCAGCGTCGCCGTCATCAAGGTCGGCGCGGCCACCGAGGTCGAGCTGAAAGAGAAGAAGCACCGCGTGGAGGACGCCCTGAGCGCCACCCGTGCGGCGGTCGAGGAAGGCATCGTGCCGGGCGGCGGAGTTGCCCTGCTGAACGCAATCTCCTCGCTTGACCGGGTGAAGCTTGAGGGCGACGAGGCCACCGGCGCCCGCATCCTTCGCCGTGCGCTCGAAGAGCCTCTGCGGCGCATCGCCATCAATGCCGGCAAGGACGGCTCGGTGGTGGTCGAAGAGGTGAAGGATCTGAAGAAGGGCCTCGGGTACGACGCCCAGCAGGACGAATTCGGCGACATGGTCGAGAAGGGCATCATCGATCCGGCGAAGGTCACCCGCGCCGCCATCGAGAACGCCGTCTCCATCGCCGCGATGGTCCTTACGACGAACTGCCTCATTACGGAGAAGCCGGATCGAACGCCTGCCGCGGCGGCTCCGCCGGCGCCGATGTACTAGGCTCAACCCTTCAGACGCCTGCCACTTCTGGCGGGCGAACGAGGAACCGCGGCGAGGGGGCACGGCGAGAGCCGGCCCCCTCGCTTCGCATCCGGGGGGTGCGCCGCATGGTCCACTCGGAGAACGGTCTGCAGGTCGACCTGGAAGCGCTCAGGGAGCGGCTGGAGAACGCCGACCTGATCGTGATCGGGTTCAACGCCTTCGCCGAGCGGCTGCTGCTGGACGCGCGCAGCTCGCCCTCGGAGGGGCCGCTGGTGGCCGTCGTGGCGCCCCTTTCGAGCGTGCAGGAGCGGTACGCCTGGCTGGGGAAGCACCGCAGCTCGTTCGGCATGCCGGACGACTTCACGTTCGCGCTGTGGCCCCACTCGATCGAGCTCATCCGCGAGCACGACGTGCTGGGGCCGATGGGAGCGCGCATGGCGGCCGTCTCGAACGAGGCGGACCAGGCGATGTCGCGGGCGATCGCGCGGCTCGAGGTGCTGGAACGACGCACCATCCGTGAAGCCGTGCTCGGCGGCCCCAACTGGGAAACGCTCTGGCCCGGGGAAGACTAGGGCCGGCCTAGCCGCCGATGTGGGACATCTCGACGCGCTTGAGGTCGGTGGTGGCCTCGGTACGGAGGTCGGAGTAGCGGTCCTCGCGGATGCGCCAGACGCGGGCGATAGCGGCGCCGAGTTCGTCGTCGCCGGCGCCGCCGCGCAGGAGGGCGCGCAGGTCGAAGCCGCTAGCGCCGAAGAGGCAGGTGAAGAGTTCGCCCTCGGGCGAAAGGCGGGCGCGCGTGCAGTCGCCGCAGAAGGGCTGCGTGATCGACGTGATGACGCCGACCTCCCCGCCCCCATCACGGTAGCGGTAGCGCTGCGCGACCTCGCCGCGATAGTTGGGGTCGAGGGGTTCGAGGGGCAGCTCGGCGTCGATGCGCTCGACGATCTCGGCGGCGGGCACGACGTGGTCGAGCACCCAACCGTTTGTCGTCCCGACATCCATGTACTCGATGTAGCGCACGATGATGCCGGTGCCGTGGAAGTGGCGGGCGAGGTCGACGATGGTGTGGTCGTTCAGGCCGCGCTTGACGACAGCGTTCACCTTGATCGGCCAGAGGCCGGCGTCGCGCGCCGCGTCGATGCCCGCGAGCACGACATCGACGCCCACTTCGACGTCGTTCATGGCGCGGAAGGTAGCGTCGTCGAGGGAATCGAGGCTGACAGTGATGCGCTTCAGGCCAGCCTCGCGGAGGGGACCGGCCTGGGCGGGGAGGAGGGCGCCGTTGGTAGTGAGCGTGAGGTCACGGAGGCCGTCGAGCGCCGCCAGCTGCTCAACAAGGAGGGGGAGGTCACGACGGACGAGGGGTTCGCCGCCGGTGACGCGGATCTTCTCGACGCCGTGCGCGATGAAGAGGCGCGCGAGCCGCACGATCTCCTCGTAGGAGAGAATGTCCGCCCGGTCGAGGAACTGGTATGACGGCCCGAAGACCTCCTTGGGCATGCAGTAGACACAGCGGAAGTTGCAGCGATCGGTCACGGAGACGCGGAGATCGCGCAGGGGCCGGTCGAGGGTGTCGCGCACTTCCATCACGGGTAGCTTACTGGTCCATGCGGTTCGATGTGCCGGGCTGAGCCTAACGCTCAGTCACGCGCGCCGACTGGCGGGGCAGCCTCGCTGAAGCGGCGCAGCATCTCGTCGTGTTTGGCGAGGCGTTCGGCGAGCTGGATGCGCATTTTCTCCATCTTTTCGACCTTCTGGTCGAGAAGGGCGATCTGGCGGAGGGTGACCTCGCGGGCGATGCGGACCTTCTTCGCCTTCTCATCGGCCTCGTCGTCCTTGCGCCACTCGGCGCGGATCTGCATGCGGACATCCTCGGCTTCGAGCATCTCCTTGATATCGGCGAGAGAGAAGCCGAGGAGATCCTTCAGCTCCTTCACACGCTCGATTCGCTCCATGTCTGGTGGCGAGTAAAGCCGGAAGCCGCCGACCATGCGTGTCGGCGGGGGCAACAGGCCGCGCTCCTCGTAATAGCGGAGCGTGCGCTGCGTCAGCCCCGAATGTTCGGCCGCTTCGCCGATCTGGAGGTAGCCGCTGTCTCTCTCCATGGCGTGTTCGTAGTCTAGCGTCGGCAGGACGCGCGTCAATGCGGGACGCGGCATTGCTCACTCACCTCAGAGGGCGCGAGACCATAAGGCGAAAACCGCCGTGAAAGGTCCGTTAACGAAAGAGCGCGGGCCGCGAAAAGTGGTTGCCGCCGACGCCGCTCGGGGGCTAGCCTCTCTTGGTCACGCCAGACGGCCGTGACACCTCAGAGACAACACCGACCAAGAGCCGGCCGCGGGCGCGCATGCGCCCGCCGGGAGGGGAGCGCGCGCGCCCGTGCCAAGCGAGGGACAGCAGTCGCCACGGGCGCTGGCGCGCACCTGGCAGGCCGTGCTCGGCAGGCTGGAGCTTGAGGTGAGCCGCGCCAACTTCGAGACGTGGCTGGCGGGAACGAGTGTCCAGTCGCTGCGCGACGGCGAACTCCTCGTGGAGGCGCGCTCCGCCTTTCGCGCGGACTGGCTGAACGAGAACCTGGTCCCGGTGGTTGAGCGCTGCCTGGGCGCGATCGAGGGCAAGCGCGTCGCGGTCCAGTTCGTCGCGCCGGGGACGGTCCCGGAGGATGCGCCCGAGCCAGGCGAGGGGGCCGGCCGCCAGCAGGACCGGGTTGTCGGGCAGGTGAACCGCTCGTTCACGCTGGCGCGCTACTTCCGCTCGGAGGGAAGCGCGCTGGCGCTGGCGAGCTGCCTGAGCCTCGTGGAGGAGGGTGAGCCCGCTATCAGCCCCGTGGTCGTCCACGGCGCGCCGGGCGTGGGGAAGACGCACCTGCTGCACGGGCTGGCGGCGAGGGCCAGGGAACAGGGCCGAACCGTCGCCTGCCTGAGCGGGGAGGGGTTCACCACCCGCTATCAGCGCGCGCTGCGGGAGGGGACGATGGAGGAGTTTCAGGACGCCGTGCGGGGCGTGCAACTGCTCATCATCGACGACCTGCACGACCTCGCGGGGAAGACGGGCACGCTGCGGGAGCTGGTGCACACGCTCGACGCCGTGACGCACGCGGGAGGCGGGGCGGCGGTGGGAAGCGAACTCCGGCCACGAGAGCTCGGACTTCCAGAGCGGCTGTGCTCTCGGCTGGAGGCGGGCATTGTCGCCGCCGTGGAGCCGTTTGCGGCGCCCGAGCGCCGAGGCTTCATCGAGCAGCGGCTGAGGGAGCTGCGGGTGGCCCTTCCGACGTGGTGCCTCGAGCAGTTGGCGAGCGGGACGGGTTCGGTACGGTCGATCCTGGCGGGGGTGCATGCGGCGGTAGGGTTGCAGCGGCGGGGACTGCTGAGCGAACTGCGTCTGGCGGCCGAGCTGGGCGCGCTCGAGCTGCACAGCCAGGGGGAGGAGACGTCGAAGGCGGTGATCGAGCGCATCGCCGTGCACTTCGCCATCGCGACGAGCGAGGTGGAGGGGCGCAGTCGCGCGGCGAAGGCGACGCGGGCGCGGGCCGTGGCGGCGGCGGCGCTGCAGGAGCGAGGGTGCAGCTACGGGGAGGCGGGGACGCTGCTGGGGGGTCGCAGCCGGAGCACGATCAAGGGGCTGGCGGAGCGGGGACGGACGCTGGGCGAGGGCAATCCCGCCATCCAGAACCTGCTACGCGCGGGCTAGGCGTTCACGTCGCGCAGGAGCGCGACGGCGGCGCTTACTCCGGCGATCCCGAAGCCCGCAATCACGCCGACGCAGGCGGCACTCACGGCCTCGTGAGTCTCACCGTCCCAGGCTCCCCGCCTGACCTCAATGACCGTGCCGTCGACGGCAGCGGCGGCGGCAACAACCTCAGCGGTGTCGCCGACGAGGCCGTCGAGGCCGTCGAGGCCGTCGAGGCAGAGCACGACATCGCCGGGGGCAGCGGCCAGGGCGGCGACGACCTCGGTGGCCGTCGCGCAGGTGCGGATGTCCACGCCCTCGGGGAGCGGGGGTGGGGTGGCGCCGGCGGGGAGGAGGACGAGGACACCGGACATCAGAGGCTCGGACCGGCGGCGTACTGGGGGGCGTCGTTGGTGGCGCCGGCTGCGTAGAGCGCCTCGATCTCGGCCTCGGTCATGCCGAGAAGGCCAGTGAAGACCTCATGGTTGTGCTCGGCGAAAAGCGGGGCCGGACGAGCGATGGCGCCGGGCGTCTCCTCAAAGCGCCAGGGGAAGCCGGGAAAGACGTGCGTTCCGGAGACGGGGTGGCGCACGGTCACGAAGTAGCCACGGTCATTGAGGTGGTTATCGCTCACGACCATCCAGTTGGGCATGACCGGCGCGGCGGGGACACCAGCCTCCTGGAGGGCGGCGGCGGCGACCGGTACGGTCTGCTCGCGCGACCAAACGGCGATGGCGGCGGCGACCTCGGCGGAGGCGTCGCGGCGCCCCTCGACGGTCGCGAGTTTCGGGTTGGCTGCCAGCTCGGGAGCACCGATGACCTTCGCGAGGGCGGCGAAGTCGCGTTCGTTGCGCACAGTGAGGGCAAGCCAGTTGTCCTCGCCCGCACAGGGGTAGATTCCCTGGGGCGAGAGGACCGGGGAGGCGTTGCCGATGGGATCAGGGGCCTCGCCGGTGACGGCGTAGGTGAGCAGCTCCTGCGCGAAGAAGGGAAGCACGGCCTCAAACAGCGACATGTCGATCCAGCGGCCCCGCCCGGTCGCGCGACGCCCATTGAGGGCGGCGAGGATAGCGACGGCGCCATGGTTCCCGGTGACGGGGTCGGCGTAGTAGCTGCCGGTGCCGAAGTACTCGCCGGGACCGTAGCCAAGAACGCTCGCGAGGCCACTCATGGCCTCGATGTTGCTTCCGTAGGCGCTGTAGTTGCGCTCGGGGCCGGTGGCGCCGAAGCCCGCCATCGAGCACATCACGAGGCCGGGGTTGACCTCGCGGAGGGTGTCGTAACCGATGCCAAGCTGGGTCATGACGCGGGCGGCGTTGTTCTCGATGAGGCCGTCGGCCTTCTTCACCAGCTCCAGGAGGATGGCGCGGCCCTCGTCTGTGGCGAGGTTGAGACAGATGGCGCGCTTGTTGCGGTTCAGCTTGTTGAAGTAGCCGGCGCGGTGATAGTGGTCGGGCCAGATATCGACAGGAACCCAGGCGAGCGTGCGGGTGGCGGGCTTGGTGTGAAGTTCGACCTTGATGACATCCGCGCCAAGGTCGGCGAAGTGGCGCCCGGCGATGGGTCCCGCCCAATTGGCGGTGACCTCGATGAAGCGCAGGCCCGCCAGCGGTCCCTGACCGGACGGGGAGGCGGCGGTGGGCGACGCCACATCCGCGTTCGCCCAGGGGAAGTCGGGGGCGAGGACGGTGTCCGTGTGCTCGCCGAGGGAGGGGGCAGCGGTGGCGGGGGCGAGGGCAGTATCGCTCACCTTGTAGGGGAGGCCGGGGGCAAGCAGATCGCGGTCGCCGACGCAGAGGGTTCCGAACCAGTCGCGGGCGGCGAGCTGCTGGCTCGCGGCGACGTCGGCCATGGTGTTCACGGGCGTGACGGCGATCCGCAGCTCCTGGGCCGCGTGATAGATCTCCTGCTTCGTGCGGGTCTTCGCCCACTCCCCGAAGGCTTCCAGCACCTCCCCAAATCGCTCGGTCCAGACGAGCGGCTGCTGCAGCGACTCGTCCTCCAGCAGATCGAAGCGCTCGATGAGGATGAAGAGGTTGGGGTAGGGCGCGAGGTTGAAGAGGAAGACGAAGCCATCGGCGCAGGGCACAAAGATACTGCCGCTGCGGCTCTGGATGACGCCCTGGTGCGTCCAGATGGTGGTGAGCCAGGCGTGGTCGTTGAGGATGGCCTCCTGGTGGGAAACCTCAATGCGCTGGCCCTGGCCCCGTTCGCGAGCGTGCCAGAGGCCAGAGAGAGCGCCGATGGCGGCGTGCGTACCCGCGTGGAAGGCCACCTGGTGGCCGGGGAGGGCGAGGGGCTCTCGCTCGGGGTCGCCGGCGAAGTAGTGGTAGCCGCCGGTTGCGTACTCGGTGAAGGGGCTCGCCTGCCAGCCGGCACGGTCGCCGCTGCGCCCGTAGGGGGAGAGGGAGAGGACGACCGCGCGCTCGTTGGCGGCCTTGACGCGGGCTTCGAGGCGATCGGCGGCGTCCCCGCGCTCGCTGTGGATGACGATATCGGCGTGAGCGGCGAGCTGCTCGATGCGGGGATCGTCGAGGGGGAGGGTGACGCTGAGCTTGCCCGCGGACAGCCAGGCGAAGAAAGCGCTCTCGCCATCGACGAGGGGGAGCTCGGCGCGGGCGGGGTCGCCGTCGAGGGGTTCGACCTTGACGACCTGGGCGCCGAGGTCGGCGAGCAGGCGTCCGCAGTAGGGGCCGGCAACGCCCATGGCAAGCTCGAGCACGACAACGTCGGCGAGGGGCGGCGGGGCAAGGGGAGGGGCGGGTTCTGTCACGGCGGGGCCTCGGGCGAGAGCTTACCGAACGCCTGTCATCCGGTCGCTGGCGCGAGCGCGGCGAGGACGCCGACCGCAGCCTCCTCGGGAGCGGGGGCGTCACGACCGACAACGGTGATGCGGGGCCCGCCCGCTCCGAGGTGGGCGGCAAGGGCGGCGTTGAGCGCCTTCGCGTCGGCGGGGTCGCGTTCGGGGGCGACGAACACAACGGCGCCGCCGCCCTGTTCGCGCATGAGCTGGCCGAAGGCCTGGGCGGCGAGGAGGGGCGTGCGGTGGCGTCCGGCGAAGGCACGCTTCTCCTCGACGGGAGAGTCGGGGCTGGGGGTGGGGAGGGAGGAGACAACGATGATAGCATCGCAGCGCCCGAGCTCGCGCCACGCCTTCTGGGCGAAGGCGCCCATCTGCTCGGGGTCGGAGGCCTCGATGCCATCGGCGAAGTGGTCGCGGCCGATAGCCCAGACCTCGTTCGCGATGGAGTTCACGGAAAACTCCTGCTGCGAGAGGGTATTGAAGGTCGCGAGCGCGACGGAAGCCCCCGCCTCCGCAGCGGCCAGCGCAACGGCGCGGTGGTGCGCGTCGCCTCCCCCGATGGCGGCGATTACCTGTCCTGCAAGCGTGTCGTTTGGCATGGCGTGGGCTACCGGAGGGCGAAGAGGATGGTGGGGAGGATCAGGCCCATGAGGAACAGGAGGGCGATGCCGATGCCGATCGTGTTCCAGTCACGGGAGCGGCGGTCGCTGGAGTAGTACTTCTGCTCCCAGGTGCCATCGAGAAGGTCGCGGTCACGCTCGTCGGGACCGAGCACGAGGTCGTCGTCATCGTCGAGTTCGTCGTCGTGCTCGTCGTACGGGTCTGTTTCGACCATGTGCCCATGCTAGCGAACGAAAGCGCTGTGGTCGTCCGGGGCGGCTTTCTAGTCGTCGACGAAGAAGCCCTGCTCGTCACGGATCTCGGGGCGGTCGACGAGGGCGCGCTGGTCGCCGAACTTCGTGTCGCGCCACTGGAGGGCGGCCTTGAGGCCGTGCTCGCGGGAGCGGGCGCCGAACTCGGCGACGCTGGGGGCGAGGTGGGCGCGGGCGTCGTTCTCGGTGGCGATGCGCTGGAGGGTGCGGGCGCCCATGATCTCGAGGCCGATATTGATGATGCGCTTGTTCGCCGAAAGCAGCTCCGTGTCGATCATGGCGAGGCGGTCGGCGAGGCCCTCGACCTCCTGTTCCAGCAGATCGAGGGGGACGGCCTTCAGCACGAGGCCGATCTTGGCGGCGTCGGCGCCGGTCACGAAGTCGCCGGAGAGCATGAGTCGCTTGGCCCACTGGGGACCGACGTTGTAGAGCCACATGTTGTTCGGGAGGGCGCCCTGGGCGCGGGCGGGCGGAAAGCCGATGAGGGTGTCGTCGGCGGCGATGATCATGTCGCAGAGGAGGGCGACGTCGGTGCCGCCGGCCACGCAGTAGCCGTGAATCTGGGCGATGACGGGCGTGTGCATGTCGAAGATGGCCATACGCAGGCGCTGGCCCTGCTCCATGCGCCAGGCGTCGTCGTCGAAGGTCGTGCCAGTCCGAGTGGTGTCGTCGGGGTCACGCTCGACGGGACTGCGGGGGGTGAGGTCGTAGCCGGCGCTGAAGGCGCGTCCGGCGCCGCGCAGGATGACCGTGTGGACGCGGTTGTCGTTATCCGCTTCCCAGAGGGCGTGGTTGAGCTCCTGCTGGAGCTGGATGGAGAGCGCGTTGAGCTTCTCCGGGCGGTTGAACGTGATGCGGGCTCGACCGCGCTCGACTTCGTAGATGATGGCTTCGTAGTCCATGGTGGACCTCCGGGTGCTCCGCAAGGGGCTGATGAGTGGCGGCTATTCTAGCGTCCGTTCCCGGCCATTAGCGGGTGTTGTGTTATCGTCAGACGACAGCGGGCGCAGCGCGAGTGCCATGAGACGGGAAGACAAAGCCGTCCGAGGCCGAGGCGCACGAACCAGACGCCCCGCCTTGCGCGGCCCAGACCGCGACGACGAGAGGAAACGTTCCCCCTTTGCCACTGCGATTGTTCCGGCGAGCCAAGACCAACCCTGAATCCGAAACCGAATCCCCCACCCCAGTCTCAAGGACCGCCACCGCGACAGCGGTAGCTCCGACCTCCCACCCCTCCGAGGAGGGGCACGACGGGCCAGCGCCCGCGCGCAGGCGGCGACGTTCGCGCGGAGGGCGCCGACGGCGCCCCGAGGGCGCGGCGCAGCCAGTCCACGAGAACGGATCCCAGGCTAGGCGCGAACACGCGCCGGCCCCCTCACACGATGACGACGACCGTCTCACCGAGCCGGCAAAGTTCTACGCCGCCGGCGTGCGCGGAGCGGGCCTGCGCGCAATTGCGGAGCTCGGCTTCGATCAGCCCACGCCCATCCAGGAGCGCTCGATGCCGCTCCTCTACGAAGGACGCGATGTCGTTGGGCTGGCGCAAACCGGCACCGGCAAGACACTCGCCTTCGGCGACCCGCTGGCGCGCTCGATCGACCCCTCGCGAAACGAGGTGCAGGGTCTCATCCTGCTGCCGACGCGGGAGCTCTGCGACCAGGTGACCAACGTGATGTCGCACCTGGGCGACTTTTACGGCTTCAGGACCATCCGGCTGGTGGGCGGCAAACCCATCGACCGCGACCTGGATGCGCTCGACCGCGGCGGCCACGTGATCGTGGGCACGCCCGGGCGCGTGATCGACCACCTGAAGCGGCGGACGCTCTCGCTGGGGCGCGCAGCGTTCGTCGTACTCGACGAAGCGGACGAGATGCTGGACATCGGGTTCGCCAAGGACATCGACCAGATCCTGCGGCAGGCGCCGCTTGAGCGGCAGACGGCGCTCTTCAGCGCCACGATGCCCATGAGCATCAGCCGGCTGGTGTGGCGCTACATGCGCGATTCGGAGCGGATCGAGGCAGCGCCAGCGCAGCTGCAGCCGGTCGACACGGTTCGGCAGTTCTATTGCGAGGTGGCCGCGCGCGACAAGTTCCGTGCGCTGGCGCACCTGCACGACTCGATGGACCTCGGGCGCTCGCTCATCTTCCGGCGGACGAAGATCGGCGTCGACCGGCTGACGGAGAGTCTGCGGCGCGACGGCATCCATGCACGCGCCATTCACGGCGATCTGCGCCAGAGCGAGCGCGACCGTGTGATGCGCGACTTCCGCGCGGGCAACCTCGAGTGGTTGGTCGCGACGAACGTGGCCGCACGCGGTCTCGATATCCCCGACATTGAGCACGTCGTGAACTACGACGTACCGCAGAACGCCGAGGAGTACATCCACCGCGTGGGCCGCACGGCGCGCGCGGGCAAGGAAGGCTCAGCGATTACGTTCGTCGGCGAGTGGGAGATGGGCGAGTGGGAAGCGATCCTGGACCGCGTCGGGGGCGGCGCCCTGGAGCGACTCGACATCCCCACGCGCTTCGACTAGCGGGGAGCGCTACGGCCTAGACATCCTCGACAACGATGGCGCCGCTCGGGCAGATCTCGGCAGCGTCCTCGGCCGCTTCGAGGTCGTCCTCCTCCTGCGGGTGCTCGATAAGGATCTCGGGCCAGCCCGTGGAATCAGCCTTGAAGATGCTCGGCTGGAGGTAGTAGCACTGCCCGGCCTTCAGACAGATTGCTCGGTCGACCACGACTTTCTTCATTGCGACGCACCTCTGCGGAGTTTCCGAAGCATAGCCGATACGGCGCTTTCAGCGACCGGCGACGACAGGATTGCTGAGCACGCCCGCGCCGGTGACCTCGACCTCGACGGTGTCGCCGGGGGTGAGGGACTGGGGCTGGCCGGGGGTGCCGCTGTAGATGATGTCGCCGGGAACGAGCGTGATGACGGCGGCGACGTAGCGCACGATCTCGGGGATATCGAGAATGAGTTCGTCTGAGCGGCCGTGCTGCGTCTCCTCGCCGTTCACGCGCGTGCGGACCTCGATTGCGTCGTGGTCGAGGCCCGTGGCGATGGCGGGGCCGTAGACGCCGAAAGTGTCGGTGCCCTTCGCCCGCCACCACTGGCCGTCGCTCCCCTGCCAGTCGCGGGCGCTGACGTCGTTGCCGGCGGTGTAGCCGAAGATGCCGGCGATGGCCTCCTCGCGGGTGGGGGAGACGAGCTCGCGGCCGATGACGATGACGATCTCGCCCTCGGGGTCGACGCGGTCGGAGGCGGCGGGGAGGCGGATGGGGTCGCCTGGGCCGGCGATGGAGGACAGGGGCTTGAGGAAGAGGGTGGGCGGATCAGGGGCGGGCCGGCCGCCAAGGTGGCTGGCGTAGTTGAGCCCGACACAAACGATGGAGCGAGGCTCGCATGGGGGCAGGAGACGCACGTCCGCGAGCGCCAGCTCCTCGCCGGTGCGCTCCGTGCGCTCCCAGAAGGGCTCGGCGATGACGGCGACGCGGTCGCCTTCGAGCATGCCGGCGCCGGTCGAGCCGCCGGGGCGGGCGAAGCGTACGTAGCGGTCCATGGAGGCCTCCTGGGCGGGCTCTAGAGGAGCACGAGGTTGTCGCGGTGGATGACCTCGTCGCCGTAGGCGTAGCCGAGGGTTTCCGTGATGAGATCGCTGCGAAGGCCGCGAATGCGGAGCACCTCGCTGCTGGCGTAGTTGGTAATGCCAGCGGCCACGCGCTTGCCGGCGACATCCCGCACCTCGATTGTCTCGCCGCGCTCGAAGGCGCCCCCGACATCCTTCACGCCGGCGGGGAGCAGGCTGCGCCCGCGTTCGCGCAGGGCGGCGGCGGCGCCTCCGTCGACGACGAGGTGACCGCTGGCGCCGGCGTTCCCGAGAATCCAGCGCTTGCGGCTCTCGAGCTGGTTGGCGGCGGCGGCGAAGCGGGTACCGATGGCCGTGCCTTCGGCGGCGGTAACGAGGGAGTCGGGGGTGCGGCCATTAGCGACGACCACGGCGGCGCCGCCGTGCGTCGCGACGCGCGCGGCCGAGATCTTCGAGGTCATGCCGCCGCGACCGGGGCCGTCTCCCGCGGCCTCCTCGTGCATCTCGTCGATGGTGTCGACCTCGTCGATGAGCCTGGCGGAGGGGTCGAGGGAGGGGTCGGCGGTGTAGAGGCCGTCAACGTCGGTGAGGATGACAAGCAGGTCGGCGTCGATGAGGTTCGCGACGAAGGCGGAGAGGCTGTCGTTCTCGCCGATGCGGGAGGCGAGGACCTCATCGAGGGCGACGGCGTCGTTCTCGTTGACGATGGGGACGGCGCCACAGTCGAGCAGGTCGCGCAGGGTGTTGCGGGCGTTCAGATAGCCGAGGCGGTCACTGAGGTCGCGGCGCGTCAGGAGCACCTGGGCGACGACGACGTCGTGCCACTCGAAGAGCTCGTCCCAGCTCTGCATGAGGTGGCTCTGGCCAACACTGGCGAGGGCCTGGCGGCTGAGGTCGCGGGAGTCGGGCAGGCGGTGCGCGAGCACGTGGCGGCCGGCGGCCTGGGCGCCGCTCGAGACGACGGCCACCTCGCATCCGGCCTCCCGCAGGCGTACGACCTGGCCGACCAGCCGCGACATCGCCTCAAGGTCGAGGCGGTCGGAGCCGGCGGTCAGGAGGCTCGTGCCGAATTTGGCGACGATCCGTCGGTAGCGCATGGCTCCATGGTAGCGGCGCGGGGCGATGGCGCTATGCCTTCGAGTCCTGCGACCGCAGATCGGCGAGGCCGTACCATGCCGCCATGGCCGTTGGTGGCTCGCCGGAAGGAAGGCTGGAGGGAGCCCGACAAGGGCTCGTCATCGCCGCTGCGATCGTCGCTTTCGGCTTCCTCGCGTCGCGGCTGCTTGGTGTCGCTCGCACGGCGATCATCGCGAACGAGTTCGGCGCCAGTCCCGAGCTGGACGCCTACTGGGTGGCCTTCCGCGTTCCCGACCTGATCTTCCAGGTGCTGGCGGGCGCGACGCTTGGGAGCGCGTTCATCCCCGTATTCACGCGGCTGTACCAGCGCGAGAGCCCTGAATCGGCCTGGAAGCTGGCGAGCAACGTCCTGACGATCGTGTTCCTCGCGACGGCCGTGCTCTGCCTGATTGCGCTGGCGCTGGCGCCGTGGCTCGTGCCGCTGTTCGCGCCGGGGCTTGGTGAGGACATCGGGCGGGGGGACGAGTTGAACGCGGAGGCGGTGAAGCTGACGCGGATCATGCTACTGTCGCCGCTGCTGCTCTCGGTGAGCGGGATGGTCACCGGCATTCTGAACGCGCGCCAGCAGTTCTTGCTGTCTGCGCTCGCGCCAAACCTCTACAACCTCGGGATCATCTTCGGGGCGCTGACGCTGGCGGGGCGCTTCGGGGTTGAGGGATTGGCCATCGGCGTGGTGATCGGCTCGGCCGGGCACCTGGTCGTGCAGATTCCCGGGCTGGTGCGGGAACGAATGCGCTTCGGCTTCCGCCTCGCCCTGGGGGATAGGCCGACGCTGGAGGTGGCGAGGCTGATGGCGCCGCGGGTGTTAGGGCTGGCGGCAGCGCAGGCGAACTTCGTCGTGACAACCACGTTCTTCGCCTCGAAGGTGGGAACCTCGGCAATCTCGGGGCTTACGTTCGCATGGCTGATCGCCAACCTTCCCGTGGCTCTCTTCGGGATCGCGCTCTCGACCGCTGCGTTTCCGCGGCTGGCCGAGCAGGCTGCCGACAACGACCAACGCAGCCTCGTGGAGACCGTCTCGCGGGTGCTGCGCACGATCCTGTTCTTCGCCGTACCCGCGGCGCTGGGGCTTGCGTTCCTGCGGGAGCCAGTGACGACGGTGCTCCTGGAGCGCGGGGCCTTCGGTTCGAGCGACACGGCCATTACATCGGCGGCGCTGGGGTTCCTCTGCCTCGGCGTCGTGCCCCAGGCCGCCATCGAGATTCACAGCCGTGGCTTCTACGCGCTCGGCGATACGCGCACGCCCGTCACCCTGACAGTGCTGGCGGTGGTTGTGAATATCGTGCTCAGCGCGATCCTGTGGGAGCGGTTCGCAATCGAGGGGCTGGCCATCTCACTCTCGGTCTCATCGTGGCTGGAGTGGGTGTTCCTGTACTGGCTGTACGCGGTGCGGACGGGCTCGGCGACCGATGCGTTCCGCGATCTGCATGCGATCTCGCGGATCGCGGCGGCGGCGGCGGCGATGGCGCTCTTCCTCGGGATCGTGCTGCCAACGTTCGACGAACCGGGGTCGGCGGCCTCGTGGGTGACGGTGTTCGCGGGATCGATCGCGGGGCTGGCGGTCTACCTCGGGGTCGCCATCCTGCTGCGGGTGGATGAGGTCGAGGAAGCGCGCAAGCGGCTGCTGGCGCTGCTCCGCACACGCTGAGGCGTGGTCAGACGCTGATGAGTTCGGTCTCGATATCGACGACCTCAGCGTCGAGACGCCAGCCCTCCACGGCGCCGGCGATGTTCTGAAGCTGGGAGTCGACGTGAGCGGCGTCGTTCGCGAGGCAGGCGACGGCGATGGTCGTGAAGTCGAGGGCTTCGAGGTCGCCGGCCTCGGTGACGGCGGCGTTGTAACGATGGCGCAGGCGTTCGACGACGGACTTCACGAGCGCGCGCTTCTCCTTGCGCGAGTGGGCGACGAAGCGGAGGCGGATACGGAGGAGGCCGAGGATCATCAGCAGGAACGGTGGGAGGTCACAGGTCGACGGTTTCGGCTGGATCGTCGTCGGGGAGGGGCGGGAGGCCGGAGGGGCCGAGGAGGCCGAAATGCTCGTAAAAGCGGGGAGCGGGGCGGTAGAGCCGGGGGCGTCCGGGCGAACGGGCCATGCCCACGTTCTCGATGAGCCCCCGCTGTTCGAGGGAGGCGACGATGCGGTCGGAGTTGACCCCGCGGATGGCCTCGACCTCGCCGCGGGTGCAGGGCTGCCGGTAGGCAATGATGGTGAGCGTCTCCAACGCCGCCCGCGAGAGCCGCTCCGTTGACTCGTCGCCGAGGAGGCGGGCGACGTAAGGGGCGTAGTCGGGGGAGGTGACGAGCTGGTAGCGGCCGGCTTCCTCCTGGACACGCAGGCCGCGCGCTTCGTAGTCGTCCGCGAGGCGCTCAAGGCCGCTGCGGACGGAGCGCTCGCCGACGCCGGTGGCGCGGGCGAGGGCGGCGGGGCCGAGGGGCTCCTCTGAGGCGAGGAGGAGGGCTTCGAGCACCCAGGGAAGTTCGTCACGGGAGGGGCGCGGAGGCTGGCCGGGCTCGGTCATGCGGCGCTCCCAAGCTGGGCCGCGAGGCCGTCGGCGAAGGGCTCGCCGAGGGCGGCGGGTGTGATGCGCCCCGAGAGGTGGTCGTCGCTCTCGGCGTAGACGGAGAGGTAGTTGTCGGTGAGGCCGTGCCAGCGGGAGCCCTCGGGGGTCGTGCGGCGTCCTTCCCAAAGCACGGGCCGAACCTCACCGCTGAAGC
This sequence comes from Tepidiformaceae bacterium, assembly GCA_965262975.1. Taxonomy (GTDB): domain Bacteria; phylum Chloroflexota; class Dehalococcoidia; order Tepidiformales; family Tepidiformaceae; genus UBA2991. The sequence goes on from OZ253575.1 coordinate 1,448,275, forward strand.
GAGCACGGAAGGCGGCGGCGAGATCGCCTGCAAGCGCGAGCAGGCGGGCCATGCGCTCCTTGCGCACCTCGACTGGTACCTGGTCGGTCATGGAGGCGGCGGCGGTGCGGGCGCGGGGGGAATAGGGGAAGGCGTGGATGCGCGCGAAGGCCGCCTCTTCGCAGAGGGCTAGCGTGGCGGCGAACTCCTCCTCGGTCTCGCCTGGGAAGCCCGCGATCACGTCGGTGGTGATGGCGGCATCGGGGATGGCGGCGCGGATGCGGGCGAGGGCGGCGTGGTAGCCGGCAGTGTCGTAGCGGCGGCGCATGCGCGCGAGGATGGGATCGGCGCCCGACTGGAGGGCGAGGTGGAAGTGGGGCATGAGGCGGGGGTCGGCCCAGAGGGCGACGAGCTCTGGCGTTATGTCCTGGGGCTGGAGGGAGCTGAAGCGGAGGCGGGGGGTCTCCGTCTGGGCGAGGACACCCGCGATCAGGTCGCGGGGGGTCAGGGACTCGGGAAGATCGCGGCCCCAGGCGCCGAGCTGCGTGCCCGTCAGGACAACTTCGCGGGCGCCGCGGGCGTAGGCGGCGGACACGTCGCGGGCGACATCGTCGATCGAACGGGAGACCTCGCGACCGCGCGTGCGGGGCACGATGCAGAAGGCGCAGACATCGTTGCAGCCCTCCTGCGCCTTCACGAAGGCGCGAGTGTGGAGCGCGCGGGCAGGCACGGGGGCGGCAGCGGGAGGCACGGGGGCGGCAGCGGTCAGCCTCGCGACGAGGCGGGCGTGCTCGGCCTCGGTCGTGCCGGCGACGAAATCGGCGCCGAGGGCCTCGACGGCCTCCTTGCCGGCGGAGCGGGGGTAGCAGCCGGTCACGGCGATGGGTGCGGCGGGCGAGAGCCGGCGGGCGGCGCGGATGAGGCGGCGCGACTTGCGGTCCGCGGCGTGCGTCACCGAACAGGTGTTGACGACGACGACGGCGGCTTCGCACATGGCATCGACGACGTCGTAGCCGGCGGCGCTGAGACGGGCGGCGACATCCTCGCTATCGGCAAGGTTGAGCTTGCAGCCCAGGGTGAGCACGGAGGCAACGGGCCGGCGGGGCATGGCGGTATGGTATCGCCACGGGCGGACAGGGGGCAGGGCGGGGGCGAGCCCGAGGGGAGTGGTCGTGACTGAAGAGGATGGATCGTGGGTGATGGTACTGGCCCTCGACCGCTGGGGGAGCGTGTTGGTGGGAGAGAGCGGGCCGCCCTCGACACGACTGCACGCAGGGGAAAGCCCGGATGCGGGCGCGCTCCGCATCTTCGAGGAGGCGACGGGGGAATTGCTGGAGGAGCTCAAGCTGTTCCGCGAAGGCGAGCGCAGCCACCATATCTACTACTGCGACCCCGACCTCGAGCTCGAAGAGCTGGCGCCACCGCCGGGAACGTCGTTGCGCTACGTCGCACCCGTCGAGATCGACGTGGCCGGTCTGGCGGAGGAGGCGCGTGCACTGCTGACTCGCTTCGTGGTAAGCAGCTCCTACCGGGCCATGTTCCACTAGCGCCACGGCTGCGCCCAACGGCGCTGGACGTACCATTGAGGGACCGAGGGGGTCCTCCGTGTCCGATGTCACCGTCATCATCGGCCTGCTGGCCGTGCTTGCGCTTGTCGCGGCGAACGGGCTGTTCGTCGCGACCGAGTTCGCCTACGTCGCCGTGCGGCGCACGCGCATCGAGCACCTTGCGAGCAGCGGCCACGCACGCGCGCGGCTGCTGCTGGGGTCGCTCAAAAGGCTCGACATGTACATCGCGGCCACGCAGCTCGGCATCACGATGTCGAGCCTCGGCCTTGGCTGGGTCGGGGAGCCCGCGCTGGCGGGCCTGATCGAGCCGCCGCTGGAGCACCTGGCGGGGGACTGGGCGGGGACGGCCGCCTCGCACACGATCGCGGTGACGCTCACATTCATCCTAATCACGGCCCTGCACATCGTGTTCGGGGAGCTCGCGCCGAAGACACTGGCGCTGGAGCGGGCGGAGCGGACGGCGCTCTGGGTGGTGGCGCCCATGGAGGTGTTCACCCGAATCTTCCGGCCCTTCATCTGGGCGCTGAACGGGATGGGACTGGCAGTGGTGCGGCTGGGGGGCGTGCGGCCCGCCTCGGAGGGGGCCCAGGCGACGCTCGCGCCCGAGGAGCTGGAGATCGTGATGGAGGCGAGCGCGCGCGCGGGGCTGCTCTCGACCGCAGAGCTGTTGCTGGCGCGCCGCGGTCTCGAATTCGGGGAGATCCAGGCGGACCAGATCATGGCGCCCCGCACGGATGTCGTCGCGATCGAGGCGGGGTCCTCGATGGAGGAGGTGATCGCCGTTACCGGGGAACACTCGCACCGGCGCTACCCCGTCTACGAGGGCGACCTCGACTACGTCATCGGGCTGCTGGACGCGAAGGACCTGATGCGCTTCGTGCGCGAAGGGGGCGAGGACTGGCAGTCGCTGGTGGGCCCCGTGGTCGCGATCCCCGAGTCGGTGAGCGTCGAGGTGGCGGTCACGGAGATGCGCGCGCAAGGTGCGAAGCTCGTCGTCCTCATCGACGAGCACGGGGGTACGAGCGGCATCCTCAGCGGTGACGACGTGCTCGGACGCCTGCTGGGGCACTGGCACAGCGGGACGCGGCAGCAGGCCGGCGAGCGCGTGCGGTCGCTTCCGAACGGAAACCTGCTGCTGGACGGGCTCGCGCTGGTCACCGACCTGGAGGCCGTGGCTGAAGTCGAGATCGAGGGCGCGGGCGAGGACTTCGACACGGTGAGCGGCTTCATCATGGAGCGGCTTAGCCGCATTCCCGCCGTGGGCGAGCGCTTCGCCGAAGCCGGGTACGAGTTCCAGGTGACGGCCATGGACGGCCGGCGCGTGGCGCGCGTGATCGCGCGACGGGGCGTCCCCGCCGGGAGGCGCTAGCCGGACGAGCGTCGCGGACCGGTGGCTTGGTTCGGGAACGAGCGCGCGAAGGCATCCTTCAGGAGGCGCAGGGCCTCGGGCTGGGCACGACGCATAGCCTCAGCGATGGCGAGGCCCGCCAGTGAGACGATCGCGCCGGCGGCGGCATCGACGATGAAGTGGTTGGCCGTCATGACGACGGAGAAGAGCATGAGCACCGGCCAGACCACGCCAAACACCACGAGCGAGACGTGGCGGCGTCCCACCCAGGCGACAGCGCCGCCGAGCAGCATCGACCAGCCGAAGTGGAGGCTGGGGACGGCGGCGTACGGGTTCACGAAGGCCTGGGCCTCCTGCGCCTGGTAGCCCACGCGGTCGAGCACGGCCATCGTGTCGACGTAGCCGACGAAGGGGATGAGGCGTGGCGGGGCCACCGGGTAGAGGGCGTAGATGACGACGCCAATCGCGCCCGAGGCGAGGAAAGCGGTGCGCACGAGCCCGTACGTCGAGCGGTGCCAGACCCAGAGGTAGATGGCGAGCACGATGACGAGGGGCATGTGGCCCCAGAAGTAGATCCAGTTCATCACGCGGACGGCCCAGTACTCGTCGATGATCCAGGACTGCCACTCGATCTCCCAGTACATCCCGAGGGCGCGTTCGAGGGCGATCAGGTCGAGGCCGTTGGAAAGCGCTTCGCCGGCGCGGTCGACAACAGCGCCGCGGATGAAGAAGTAGACGAGGAAGGCGATCACGACCACAACCGCTTCCTGGATGCCCGTGCGACGGGTGAAGCGCCAGGAGCGGAGCGCGTGCGCTCGTGCGGAGTCCACGTTGATGGCCATGCTGATGGGGCTCGCGCCTTGCCGCCTCAGGGGGGACGGCTACACTCTCTCGGGGCGCACGCTACCAAACTTCCGGAAGAGGGCCAACGATGGACGTATCCGTAGTCGAGGGTGACATCAGCACGACCGAGGCCGACGTTGTCGTCGTCAACCTGTTCGAGGGGGTGAAGAGCCCGAGCGGGGCCACGGGGGCCGTCGACCGCGCTCTCGACGGGGCGATCAGCAAGCTGATCGAGTTGGGCGACATCCGGGGGAAGGCGGGCGAACGCACACTCGTCCACACCTTCGGGAAGATCGCGGCGCCGCGCGTACTCGTGGCCGGGCTGGGGAAGGCTGATGACTTCGACGTTCACGCCGTTCGCAACCTCTCGGCAGAGATAGTGCGGGCCTGCCGCAAGCCAGGCGTGTCGCACGTCGCCACGATCGGGCACGGGGCCGGCATCGGCGGGCTTGAGCCGGACGCGTGCGCCCAGGCGACGGCCGAGGGAGCGCTGCTCGGGGCCTACCAGTTCCTTCGCTACAAGACCGAGTCGGACGACGATTCCAAGGCCGAGATCGCACGGCTCACGATCGTCGAGCACGACGCCTCGAAGGTTGAGGGGATGGCGGCGGCGGCGAGCCGCGGGCGTGTGCTCGCCGAAGCGACGAACCTCGCGCGCGACCTCGCGAACGAGCCCGCAAACAACCTGAACCCGACCGACCTGGCGGGGCGGGCAGCGGGCGTTGCGAGCGCGCCGAACCTGGAGATCGAGGTGATGGAAGAGGAGGAGATGCAGCGGAAGGGCATGGGCGCCCTGCTCTCGGTGGCGCGCGGGAGCGTGCAGCCAGCGAAGCTCGTGCGCATCAGCTACAAGGGTCGGGGCGGCGAGGGGTACGACCTCGCACTCGTGGGGAAGGGCATCACCTTCGACACCGGTGGCATCAGCATCAAGCCGGCGGCGGGCATGGAGGCGATGAAGGCAGACATGACCGGCGCGGCCTCCGTGATCGCGGCGATGCAGGCGATCGCGGCGCTCGCACCGAAGGCCGACATCCTCGCGATCGCGCCCTGCACGGAGAACATGCCCGGCGGGAACGCGAGCCGCCCCGGCGACGTGGTCGCGGCCATGAACGGCAAGACGATCGAGATCCTGAACACGGACGCCGAGGGCCGCCTCGTGCTGGCGGACGGGCTCTGCTACGCGCGCGAACTGGGCGCGCGCCACCTCGTCGACGTGGCCACGCTCACGGGGGCGATCAGCGTCGCCCTCGGCGAGCACGCCTACGGCCTGATGACCAACAACGACGCGCTCGCAAAGCGGGTGGAGGCGGCTGCGGAGGCGGCGGGCGAGCGCAGCTGGCGGCTGCCGATGTTCAAGGAGTACGACGACCAGATCAAGAGCACCGTGGGCGAGATCAAGAACACGGGCGGGCGTGCCGCAGGGAGCATCACGGCGGCGAAGTTCCTCGAGCACTTCGTCGACAAGACGCCATGGGTGCACCTCGACATCGCGGGCGTGGACATGGCCTCGAAGGACAGGGGCTGGATCTCGAAGGGCGCAAGCGGTCAGGCCGTGCGCGCGCTCGTAAACCTCGCGCTCGACTTCGCGGACGAGACGTAGAGGGCGAGTGACAGAGCTCTTTCCCCGCAGCGCCACCTACGACGAGTCGTGGGTGACGGAGAACCGCATGGGCCCGAACGTGCTCTGGCTGGCGGAGTCGCTGGCCGAGCAGATGGAGCTTGAGGCAGGCGCACGGGTGCTGGACCTGGGCTGTGGGCGGGCCATCAGCTCGGTATTCCTCGCACGCGAGTTCGGGGCTGAGGTCTGGGCCACAGACCTCTGGATCAAGCCGACGGACAACTGGGAGCGCATCCAGGCGGCGGGACTCGAGGGTCAGGTTCACCCCATCTACGCGGAGGCGCACCGGCTGCCCTACGCGGACGGCTTCTTCGACGCTATCGTCAGCCTGGACGCTTACCACTACTTCGGGACAGCGGACCTCTACCTTGAGTACCTCGCCCGCTTCCTTCGTCCGGGCGGGGAGATCGGCATCGTCTGTCCCGCCTACCGCTGGGAGCTCGGACCCAACACCGTGCCGGACTACCTCGCCGACCTGTACGGGGAGGGCGGCTTCCACGCGTTCCACACGGCGGACTGGTGGCGCGACCACTGGCGGAAGACGGGCCTGGTCGAGGTGACCTGCGCGGACAAGCCGCCCGAGTCGGACGCGATCTGGGAGGAGTTCGTCCTGCACACGCGTCCGGAGGAGCAGAAGGCGCTGGCGGCAGACGCGGTGGGGGAGCGCGTGCTCACGTTCGCACGGGTGGTGGCGCGCAAGCGGTAGCGCGGCCCGTGACGGGGCGGGTCGCCGTCCTCTAGGATTCGGCCATGCCTGACTACCAAGACATCCTCACCGAGAAGCGGGACCGCCACGCGATCATCACCCTCAACCGACCCGAGAAGATGAACGCGCTGAGCCACAACCTTCGCGCCGAGGTCTTCGACGCGATGAAGCAGTTCGAGCTCGACGAGAGCGTGAAGGTCATCATCCTGCGAGGCTCGGGGCGAGCCTTCAGCGCGGGGTACGACCTCTCGGGCACGCCGCCGGACGAGCACAGCTACGTCGATACGCGCAGCGGACTGCCCGGCGTGGGGCCGATCCACCCAGGGCAGGGCCAGTGGCCGCAGCACCTGCTGAGCGGCTACTGGCAGATCTGGGACCTGACGAAGCCCGTGATCGCGCAGGTGCACGGCTACTGCCTGGCGGGCGCCACCGAGCTGGCGACGATGTGCGACCTGATGTTCATCGCCGAGGACGCGATCATCGGGTACCCGCCCGTACGGGCGATGACGAGCGTGGACATCATCTACCACCCCTGGCACATGCATCAGAAGAAGGTGCGCGAGCTGCTCTACACCGGCGACAGCCTGACGGGGCTGGAGGCGGTGGATGTGGGCTGGGCGAACCGAGCCGTGCCCGTCGAGGATCTGTGCGAAGCGACGGAGGCGTTCGCCGAGCGCATCGCCAACATCGACTCGCCCATGCTGCAGATGACGAAGCGCCAGGTGAACCGGGTCTACGAGATCATGGGCATTCGCACGGCCATGGCCGTGGGGGCCGACATCCAGGCGCTGAGCTCCGTCCGTCCCGGGGGCGGCGAGTTCGGGCGGATCTCGCGGGAGAAGGGACTGAAGGCCGCGCTCGACTGGCGCGACGGGCCCTTCGAGGACTACGGCAAGGCTCCTCCGGGTACGGCCCGCCCCAGCGCCGCGACCTGGTGAGCGACCGTCCCCACGGCGCGGAATTCGACGCGTTCGCGCGGCAATTCGCGTCGCACCCGCTGCACCGGGCGCTGGGCGTGCGGTTGGAGGAGCGCCGGGACGACTTCGCGCGCATCTCGATCACGCCGAGCGCGGTCACGCAGGGAGGCGTGGGGGGTGGACTGCACGGGGGCATCCTCGCGGCGCTGGTCGACATCGTGATGCTGGCGGCGCTCTCGACGGTGCAGCGTCCGGGGCAGGAGCCCGCGGGCACGGCCGACCTGAACATCACCTACCTGCGGCCCGCGATCGGTCCCCGCATCTTCGCGGAGGGGACGGTGGTGAAGCGGGGACGGCAACTGGCGATGATCGAGGTCAGCATCATCGACGAGCAGGACCGCCTCTGCGCGAAGGGACGGACGCTGTACGCATTTCGCAGCGGCTAGGTCGGCGAGGGCGGCTCGATATCCTCGAAGACGGCGCTGACGTGTTCGTACATGCGGCGCGCAATGCGCACCGTGAGGGCGATGTCCTCTGTACCCTCGAGGCCGTTCAGGAGGACGGCATGCACCACGCGGCCCGTGCGGAAGCAGGCGATCGTCTCGACAAGCCGGCCTATCTCCTCGGTCTGGTCACCGAGGATGAGGCCCTGAACGCCATCGCCAATGTCAGCGATCCAGAACTCGGTGACGTCGGTGGCGGTGCGCTCGTCGACGAGGGTGCCGCAGAAGAGGCTCATCGAGTCTTCGGCGGCCTCGACATCGGCGTAGAGGGTCGACTGGATGGTGATGAGGGCGGGGCCGCCGAGGTGGGTGAAGGGCTCGTTCCAGGAGAACTCGCGCACGGCGGCGTTGATGCGGCCGCGGGCCTCGAGCTGGTTGACCTTGGCGCGGAGGTTGTCCACGCCGAAGAGCTGCGCCCAGTCGCCATTATCGAACGTGTTCGTCGTCTCGTTCTCCAGGGCGATGGGGAGGTCGTCCAGGGTCAGGAGCATGTCCTCAAGGGGGTAGGCGTCATCGGGAAGTTCGGTGGCGAACTCCTGCTCACTCGCGCAGGCCGCGAGGAGCGCGAGGCCGAGGGCCGCGAGGACGGGGAGTGTGGTCAGCCGGAGGAGGGAGCGTCGCACGTGGGAGTGGCATCGTACCCGACCGGAGGGAACAGGGCCGGGGCGGGGTGGCGGCTGCGCCGGTGGCAAGCGACGATCGGGGCGCAGGTTCGCGGGAGGACGCGTTGACGGGACTCGTGGCGCTGGCGCTGGTCGTGGTTGCAGTGGTGATCGTGGTGGGGGCCGTGGTGTTCCGCTGGCAGCGGGCGATTGCGGCTTTGGGAGTGCTTCGCAAGGTTGGGTGGGGCTACGTGATCGGCATTCTTCTCCTCGCCGTGTTCTACGTCTTACGCGATGGCGGGCTCTGAGCGGTGCGCGTCCTGGTGGCGCCCCAGGAGTTCAAGGAGAGCCTGACCGCGGAGGAAGCGGCGTCCGCGATCGCGCGCGGGATATCCTCTGCCCAGCCAGACTGGACGATCGAAGAACTGCCGCTCTCGGATGGAGGGCCCGGTTTCCTGGCGGCGCTCGCACGGGCCACGGAAGGGCAACCGCGCCCCGCCGCCACGCACGACGCACTCGGTCGGGCGCGGACGGCGCACGTCCTCGATATCGCGGGGACAGGAACGTGCGCGGTGGAGGCGGCGACGGCGAACGGACTCGCGCTGATCGAGCGCGGGGAACGCGACGCCCTGCGGGCCAGCACCGAGGGTGTGGGGGAGTTGATCGCCGCCGCGCTCGAAGGGAAGCCACGGCGAATCGTGGTAGGGGTGGGCGGGAGCGCCACGAGCGACGGCGGCTCGGGTATGGCGCGGGCGCTCGGCGCGCGCTTCCGCGACGAAGCCGGTCGCGATCTGACGCCGGGGGCAGTACCACTCGCGGAGCTGGCGCGCATCGACTGGTCGCCGCCGGAGGCGTTGGCGGGGGTGGAGGTGCTGGTCGCGACGGATGTGACGAATCCGCTGGTGGGGCCACGGGGGGCGGCGGCAATCTTCGGGCCGCAGAAGGGGGCCTCCCGGGGCGATGTCGAGGCGATCGAGGCGGCCCTGCAGCGCTACGCGGCGGTCGTGGAGCGGTCGCTCGGCGTGGCGGTCGCGGAGCTGCCGGGAGCGGGGGCGGCGGGAGGGCTGGCGGGCGGGCTGGTGGCATTTCTGGGGGGACGCATCATGAGCGGCTTCGAGGTGGTGGCGGAAGCGGTGGGGCTGGAAGAGCGGCTGCGGCGGGCGGACATCGTGGTGACGGGGGAGGGGAGCTTCGACGGCCAGTCGGAGCAGGGGAAGACCGTGGGGCGGTTGCGGCGACTGGCGGAGGAGGCGGGGATTCGCTGCGTCGTGCTCGCCGGGCGGGCGGAGGGGGCGTCGGGGGAGGTGCGCACGCTCAGCGAGATTGAGCCGGACCTGGAAGCCTCCATGCGGAACGCGGGGACACTGCTGGAGGAGCTGGCGGCGCGGTGGGGGCGGTCAGCTCTCGTCTGAGGAGGCGCGGTCGAGGGTGCGGCTGGCCTGCCGCGCGCGCTGGGCGTCGACCACGGCGCCGGCGCGGCGCGCGACCCATGCGCCCTCCGGCCGGGACTCATACGCCTCGGTGTCGGCGCGGGCGCGCTTCACGACGGATGGCGTCGGCTCGAAGACATCGTTGGCGACGGCTACAAGCCGGGCCTCGTCGAGAACGGCGCCGGCGAAGCCGTAGTTGGCCATGTCGCGCAGTTCGAGGGAACTGCCCTCGATGAGGGCGACGGTCTCGTGGGCGGCGGCCGCGGCAACGACAGAGCCTCGAGCATAGGCGAGGCGGGGACCGCTCTCCTCGAGGCGGGCGCCCACGTCCCGGGCGAAGGCCTCGGCGGCAAGCACGAGTCCGGCGGTGCGGGGAGCGGCGGCGAGGCTCTCGGCCATGCGCAGGAGGCCGCGGGCGGTATCGACGACGGGAAAGAGGACGACCTGGCCGGGTTCGATGCCGCGGGTGTGCTCGAACTCGCGGAGGAGCACGGCGGTGTCGCGCACGTCCTGCGGTTCGGTGCAGTGGGGGAGGAGGATGGCGCCCAGCCTCGGGCCGGTGATGGCGTCGAGGTCGGCGCGGGTGAGCTGGGTGCGGGGGTGGTTCACGGTGACGAGGGCGGTCTTGCCCGCCTCGGCGATGCGCTCGACGCCCTCGGCGACGGCGCTGCGCAGCTCTTCGACCGGCATCGTCTCGTCGGTGAGGGCGAGGAGGATGGCGTCGGCGCCGGACTCAAGCGCCGCGTCGAGGGAGTCGCCGGAGCGGGCGCGAAGAACGCTTCGAAGCCGCATCTAGACGCCGCCCGCCACGCTGCGGTCGAGGGCGGAGAGATGCAAGTCGCCGCGCAGTCCCATCACCCCCTGCAGGTGATCGAGGACGTGGCGATAGAGGACTTCGGCGATCCACTGGCAGGTCACGGGCCCCCAGTGGCCGTCGTCGCGGAGATGCAGCCAGGCGGTGTCATCGAGCTCCCGGAACACATCGAACTCCTCGTCGCGCAGCCGGCTGAGCTGCTCCATCAGGTTGCTGAGGGGGACGCCGACGTCATAGCGCTCATCGCGCCAGACACGGCGGCTGTAGTCGGCGGGCTCGAGCATGTCGGGGATGGCGGCCCAGCGCAGGAGGGGCAAATACACGCGCTCTTCCATGTCGACGAGGTGGGCAACCTGCTCGTGGATGGACCACTCCTCGGGCGAGGGAGTCCAGTAGTGCTGTTCGCCGGGAAGGGCGCGCACGGCCCAGGCAAGGTCGGCGGTGGTGGCGCGGAGCCTGGCGACTAGCTGGGTGCGGTATTCCGCGGTGAGGCTCACGCCTGATGAGTATAGCCCCAGTTCCGCACAGGGCCAGCGGGAGCGGCCCTACACCAGCTCCAGGGGTTCGCCTTCGAACGTGCGGGAGCCGCGGCGGAGCTCGATGAGCTCGCCGACCTTCACGACGCAGTCGCCGACGGGGACGTCCTGGACGCCGCAGACGTTGCAGGCGCCGTGGTGGCAGTCGCCCACGGTGTGTTCGCGGAAAACATCGCGCCACTGGCCGCGCAGGTAGCTCTTGTTGACTCCGCTGCCGACGTGGTCCCAGGGGAGGGGGGCGAAGGTGTCCCACTCCTCGTGCGCGAACCAGTCGGCGTCGACACCGGCGGCGGCGAAGGCGTCGTCCCAGAGGGTGGGGCGGAAGTGCTCGCTCCAGGCGTCGAAGGTGGCGCCGTTGCGCCAGGCGTGTTCGACGGCCTCGGCAACGCGGCGGTCGCCACGGCTGAGGACGGCCTCGACACGGCTGTCTGCGGGATCGTTCCAGCTGAAGTCGACGCCGGCGGCGCGGCAGCCATCCTTGAGGAGGCGGTGCTTGGGGGTGAGCTCGGCGGCGGACTCCTGGCGCGCCCACTGGAAGGGCGTGTGCGCCTTGGGCACGTGGTTGCTGGTGCTGACGCGGACTCGCGCGCGATTCCCCGCGTGCTCGCGGCCGATCTCCTTGACGCGCCGGCCAAGGCCGACGATGCCCTCAACGTCTTCCAGCGTCTCGGAGGGGAGGCCGACCATGAAGTACATCTTGACGCTGGTCCAGCCACGGGCGAAGGCGTTGGAGGCGGCGCCGAAGAGGTCGTCCTCGCTGACGAGCTTGTTGATGGCATTGCGGAGGCGCTGGCTGCCGGCCTCGGGGGCGAGCGTGAGGGTGTGCTTCTTGCCCTTGGCGATGGCGTTGGCGACATCGACGGAGAAGCTGTCGACACGCGTGCTGGGGAGGGAGATCTTGAGGTCGGGGAAGGCCTCGGTGAGAGCCTCGACCATGGGCACGATACGGCTATGGTCGGTCGTGCTGAGGGAGAGCAGGGAGAGCTCCTCGTAGCCGGTGTTAGCGAGGAGCTTGCGGGTGGCGTCGACGACTTCTTCGGGGCTGCGTTCGCGCGTGGGTCGGTAGATCATGCCGGCCTGGCAGAAGCGGCAGCCCTGCGTGCAACCGCGCTGGATCTCGACGGCGGCGCGGTCGTGGACGGTCTGCAGGAAGGGCACGATCGGCTTCGTGAGGGCGGGGGGAAGCTGCTCGACAACGCGGCGCTGGACCACGGGCGGGGCGGCTGGGTCGGTGGGTTCGAGGGCGGCGAAGTGGCCGAGCTCGTCGTAACGGGCTTCGTAGAAGGCGGGCACGTAGACGCCCGGCATGGCGACCAGGTCGCGGAGGCGGGCGGCGCGGGAGGCACCTTCGCGCTTCCAGGTGCGGACGAGGTCGGCGAGCTCGCCGATGGCATCCTCGCCCTCACCGAGCACGAAGGCGTCGATGAAGGGAGCGAGGGGTTCGGGGTTGAAGGCGCAGCTGCCGCCCGCGATGACGATGGGGTCGTCCTCGCGCCGGTCGCGGGAGCGGGGGGCGATGCCCGAGAGGTCGAGCATGTTGAGGATGTTCGTGTAGGTCAGCTCGTACTGGAGCGTGAAGCCAAGCAGATCGAAGTCACGCAGGGCGTGGTGGGTCTCGAGGCTCCAGAGGGGAGCGCCCTCGCGGCGCATCTCCGCCTCCATGTCGGGCCAGGGGGCGAAGGCGCGTTCGCAGAGCACGTCGTCGTGGGCGTTGAGGAGGTCGTAGAGGATGCCGAGGCCCATGTTCGACATGCCGATGTCGTAGGCATCGGGGTAGGCGAGGGCGACGCGCACGGTGGTGGCGTCCCAGTCCTTGGTGACTGAGTTCCACTCGCCGCCCGTGTAGCGACCAGGTTTCGTGACGCGAGCGAGGAGCTGCTCGATTTCGACTCTCATGGTGTTCCTTGGGGCGGCGAAAACCGCACTACTCACATGGTAGCGGGAGCCGGTGTAGTGTGCGGCCATGCTGGTCGATGCCGTGGTGGTCGCGGCGGGGCGCTCGACGCGCTTCGGGGAGGGCGACAAGCTTCTGGCCGACCTGAACGGGCGACCACTGATCGCGTGGTCGCTGACGGCGCTGGCCGAGGCCGGCTCAATCAGGCGGGTCGCCATCGTCGGGCGGGAAGACCTGCTGGGCGCGCTGGGGGTGATCGGGCGGGAGGTGCTCGGGGAGGCGCTAACGGCGGTGGTGGCGGGGGGCGAGCGGCGGCGGGACAGCGTGGAGGCGGGACTGCGGGCGTTAACAAGCGAGTACGTCGCCATCCACGACGGGGCGCGTCCGCTGGTGACGCCGGCGCTCATCGACGCGTGCGTGGCGGAGGCGGCGAAGGCCGCGGGAGCGATCCTGGTGGGGCCCGTGACGGACACGATCAAGGAGGTGGAGGGCGCGACGATCGTGGGGAGTCCCGAACGGGGGCGGCTACGAGCGGCGCAGACGCCACAGGTCGTGCGTCGCGAGGCGTGGCTGGCGGCGGCGGCGCTCTCCGAGGGGGACGAGACGGACGATGCGGCCATGCTCGCGAGGGCGGGTCTGGAGGTGCGGACGGTCGAGGGCGATCCCTCGAACCTGAAAGTGACTCGACCCGCCGACCTGACGCTGGCGCGGGCGCTGCTGGCCGAGCGAGGAGAGGGTTGATGCGAGTCGGGATCGGGGAGGACCTGCACCGCGTTGACTCCGCGCGGACGCTCGTGCTGGGTGGGGTGACGATCGAGGGGGCGGCGGGGCTGGCCGGGCACAGCGATGCGGACGTGCTCCTGCACGCGATCACGGACGCGGTGCTGGGAGCGGCGGGGAAGGGCGACCTCGGGACGCACTTTCCCAGCTCGGACGAGCGCTGGAGAGACACGGACAGCCGCGTATTCCTGGGGGAGGCGCTGAGGATGGCGGCCGAGGACGGCTGGGCGCTCGCGAACGTCGACGCGACCGTGCGGGCGGAACGCCCCCGACTGGCCTCACACCTGGCGGCGATCCGCGAGAGCATCGCGCGGATCGCCGGCGTGGAACTGACGCAGGTGAACGTGAAGGCGAAGAGTGGCGAGGGCCTGGACGCGATCGGCCACGGCGAGGCGATCGGGGCGACTGCGGTGGTGCTGCTGGGGGCGGCGCCGCGAAGCTAGTCGCGACGCCGCCCCCGGCGGGTTTCTAGGTGGGGTCGCTGTCGCCGGCGATGGACGCCAGCGCGTCGGGGTCGCCGACCGCGACGGCGGCGCCGGCCTCACGCTCGGCGAGCATGCGCTCCAGTTCGGCTTCCTCATCGAACTCGAGGGACTCTGGCAGGTCGAGCTCGGGACCGAACTCGCGGCGGGGCACCTCGATCTCCGCACGGGCGGGGATGAGCTTGCCGATGATGACGTTCTCCTTGAGACCGACGAGCTTGTCGATCTTGCCGTCGACGGCGGCGTTCGTGAGGACGCGCGTCGTTTCCTGGAAGGAGGCGGCGGCGAGCCACGAGTTCGTGTTGAGCGAGGCCTTGGTGACGCCGAGAAGGACGGGCTGGGCGGTGGCGGGATCGCCACCCTCGGCCACGACCCTCGCGACGATCTCCTCGAACTCGCGCCGGGCGATGAGGTCGCCGGGCAGGAGCCCGGTATCGCCGGGGTGGTCGACGCGCACGCGGCGAAGCATCTGGCGGGTGATGACCTCGATGTGCTTGTCGTTGATGTTCACGCCCTGCGAGCGGTAGACCTTCTGCACCTCATCGACCATGTAGCGGCGAACGGCGTCGCGGCCCTGGATCGAGAGGATGTGCTGCGGGTTCTTCGCGCCCTCGGTGATCTGGGCGCCGGCGTCGATGGCTTCACCGGAGCCGACCAGCACGCGGGAAGCAGCGGGGATAGCGTACTCGCGGTCCTCGCGGTCCTCGAACACGACCTGCAGGGTCTTACGACCCTTCCGGCGGACGATGCCGGGGATGCGGGAGAGGAGCTCCGTGGAAACCTCGGCGCTCTCGGAGGCATCCTCGGCCTTCTTCTCATCCTCGGGGACGGCGGCGAGGACGCTGCCGACGACGACATGGTCGCCATCGGCGACCTGCGCCATCGCTCCCCCGGGAATCTCGTACTCCTCGACGACGGTATCGACGTTCGAGACGCGCACGAGGCGCTGTCCGCCGTCCTCCAGCACCTCCGCGACGCCGTCGATCTCGCTGATCATGGCCTCGCCCTTGGGGACGCGGGCTTCGAACAACTCCTCGACGCGGGGGAGGCCGCTTGTGATGTCGGTGGTGCCAGCGACGCCGCCGGTGTGGAAGGTGCGCATGGTGAGCTGGGTGCCCGGCTCGCCGATGGACTGGGCGGCGATGATGCCGACCGCCGTGCGCATGCGGACGAGCTCGCCACGGGCGAGGTCGCGGCCGTAGCAGAGCTGGCAGATACCGCGCTCGGCTTCGCAGGACATGGGCGTACGGACGTAGACGCGAGCCACTTCGTTCGCCTCGAGGCGGTCGGCAGCGGCTTCGTCGATCTCTTCGTTGCGGTCGACGATGATCTCGCCGGTGGACTCGTCGGCGACGGGTGCGGCGGCGTGGCGGCCGACGATGCGGTCGCGGAAGTCCTCCAGCGTCTCGCGCTCATCGCGCTGCTCGATCCAGAGGCCGGTCGTCGTCTCGCAGTCGTGGTCGCCGATGATGACGTCCTGGGAGACATCGATCAGGCGGCGGGTGAGGTAGCCGGAGTCGGCGGTGCGAAGGGCGGTATCGGCGAGGCCCTTGCGGGCGCCGTGGGTGGAGATGAAGTACTCCAGCACGGTGAGCCCCTCGCGGAAGGAGGCGCGGATAGGCTCGGCGATGATCTGGCCGTGGGGGTCGGCCATGAGGCCGCGCATGCCCGCCATCTGCCGGATCTGGGTGATGTTGCCCTTGGTGCCCGAGCTGGCCATGTAGTTGAGAGAGCCATACTCGGAGAGGCTGTCGGCGATGTCTTTCTCGATGCGGCGGGTGGTCTCGGTCCAGACCTCGACGGCGCCTTGGTAGCGCTCGTCCTTCGTGATGAGCCCCATCTGGAACTGCTCTTCGAGGTCGGCGACGTCCTGGTCGGCCGCGGCGATGAGTTCCTTCTTGTGGTGGGGCACGACGATCTCGTGGATGGCGATGGTGACGCCGCTCTGGGTGGCGAAACGGAAGCCGACATCCTTGATGCGGTCGACGACCTCGGCCGTCGCGTCGCTGCCTAGCTCGCGGTAGACGAGGGCGACGAGGCGCCGCAGGGCGGGGCGGTCCATGGTGTAGTTCTGGAAGGGGAGATCCTCGGGGATCACCTCGTTGAAGATGATGCGCCCGATGGTCGTCTCCAGCAGCCGCGGCCTCTGCAACGGAGTGGCAGCGCCGCCAGTGTCTTCGTTCTCGTTGCTCTCCGCGGCGGGTCGATCCGTGCGCACCTTGATAGGCGCACGCAGATCGACCATGCCGAGGTCGAAGGCAAGCTTAGCCTCGTCGAACGCCGAGTAGACGCCCCGGGCGGGAGCGCCGTTGGGCTCGGCGAAGGAGCCGCGGGCGCCCTCTTTGACCTCGGTCATGTAGTACGAGCCGAGGACCATGTCGAGGGTGGGCGTAACGGTCGGGTCGCCGCTTGCAGGGGAGAGCAGGTTCTTGGTGGAGAGCAGGATCTGCTTGGCCTCAGCCACTGCCTCGCGGCTGAGGGGCACGTGCACCGCCATCTGGTCGCCGTCGAAGTCGGCGTTGAAGGCAGCGCAAACGAGCGGGTGCAGCTGGATGGCCGAGCCCTCGATGAGCACCGGCTGGAAGGCCTGGATGCCGAGCCGGTGAAGGGTGGGGGCGCGGTTGAGCAGCACCGGGCGATCCGTGATGACCTCATCGAGCACGTCCCAGACTTCGGGGCGGGCGCGCTCGACAATGCGCTTGGCGCTCTTGATGTTGTGGGCCAGGCCCTTGGCCACGAGCGAGTGCATGACGAACGGCTTGAACAGCTCGAGCGCCATCTTCTTGGGCAGGCCGCACTGGTGCAGCTTGAGTTCGGGGCCGACTACGATGACGGAGCGGCCCGAGTAGTCGACGCGCTTGCCCAGCAGGTTCTGGCGGAAGCGGCCCTGCTTGCCCTTCAGCATGTCGCTGAGGCTCTTGAGCTTGTGGTTGCCGCTGCCGCTGACGGCGCGACCGCGACGGCCGTTATCGACGAGGCTGTCGACAGCCTCCTGCAGCATGCGCTTCTCGTTCCGGATGATGATTTCGGGGGCGCCAAGATCGAGCAGCCGCTTCAGGCGGTTGTTGCGGTTGATAACCCGCCGGTAGAGGTCGTTCAGGTCGCTGGTGGCGAAGCGGCCACCATCGAGCTGGACCATGGGGCGCAGCTCGGGCGGGAGCACGGGCAGGACCGCGAAGATCATCCAATCGGGCTTATTGCCGGATTCGATGAGCGACTCGACCACGTCGAGGCGCTTGGTGGCCTTCTTGCGGCGCTGGCCGCTGGCGCTCGCGAGCTCCGTCTTGAGCTTCGCGCGCAGCGTATCGAGGTCGATCCGTTCGACGACCTTGAGGACGGCCTCGGCGCCCATGGAGGCCTTGAAGACGTGGCCGAACATGTCGGACAGCTCGCGGTAGCGGGTCTCCGTGAGGAGCTCGACGCGGTCGCCGCGAACGGGATCGACGACGTCCTCGAGGTCGTTGAGGCGCTCCTGGTACTGCTCCTCCGTCTCCTGGCGGATCTCGGCGGCGCGCTCCTGGAGCGGGTTGAGCTCGTCGAAGACGCTGGCCTTGGCCTCCTCCATGGCGCCCTCGACGACGAGGCGCTCGGCCGCGATCAGCTTCTTCGTCTCCTTGTCGAAGGCAGTGAGCCTCTTGCGGCCCCCACGCTCAAGCTTGTTGCGGGCGGTCTTGGTCATCTTGTCGCCGGTGGCGACGATGACCTCGCCCTGGAAGACGTAGTCACGGTCGGTGAGTTCGCCGATGATCTCGTTGGCGGCTTCGACGTTGCGGGCAGCCTCAGCCTCAATGGCGTCACGGGTGGCGCTGCGCTCGGCTTCGAGCTGGGCGATCTGCTCGTCGCGCTTGGCCTCAAGCTCTTCCTGGGCGGCTTCGAGCTGCAGCTCAAGGCGCTCACGCTCGGGCGTGATGTCGGCGAGGCGGTCGTCGATGGCGCGAGCGAGCTCCTTCTGCAGGTTCTCGATCTCGAAGTCGCGAGCGGTCTCGTCGACCTCCGTGATCAGGTACTGGGCGAAATAGAGGACGCGCTCGAGGTTGCGGGGCGAGATGTCGAGCAGCAGGCCGAGCTTGGAAGGCGTGCCCTTGACGAACCAGATGTGGCTGACGGGGCTGGCCAGCTCAACGTGGCCCATGCGCTCACGGCGAACCTTGGCGCGCGCGACCTCGACACCGCACTTATCGCAGATGATGCCCTTGTAGCGGACGCGCTTGTACTTGCCGCAGTAGCACTCGAAGTCCTTGGTCGGCCCGAAGATCTTCTCGCAGAAGAGGCCGTCTTTTTCCGGCTTCAGCGTGCGGTAGTTGATGGTCTCGGGCTTGGTGACCTCACCATAGGACCAGGAGCGGATCTGGGAGGGGCTGGCGAGCCCGATGCGGACCTGGTTGAAGTCATTGACTTCGAGCATTGAAGAGATCCTCCGATTCGAATCCGGAAAGGTTGATGCCGAGTTCGGGCAGCTCTCCGGCTGTCTCCTCGGTGAAGGAGACGCTGCCCGAATCGTTGGAGACGTCGATGGAGAGGCCGAGGCTCTGGAGCTCCTTGACGAGCACCTTGAAGGACTCGGGAACGCCCGGTTCGAGGACGTCCTCGCCCTTCACGATGGCCTCGTAGGTCTTGACGCGTCCGACGACATCGTCGGACTTCACGGTGAGGAGTTCCTGGAGGATGTGGGCGGCGCCGTAGGCTTCGAGCGCCCAGACCTCCATCTCGCCGAAGCGCTGGCCCCCGAATTGCGCCTTCCCGCCCAGTGGCTGCTGGGTGATGAGCGAGTAGGGGCCGGTGCTGCGGGCGTGAATCTTGTCCTCAACCAGGTGGATGAGTTTGAGCATGTAGATGTAGCCCACGGTCACGGGCTGGTCGAAGGGCTCGCCCGTGCGGCCGTCGCAGAGGGTGGTCTTTCCGAAGAGGGGCGGTACGGCGCCGTCCTCGGTGAAGACGCGCTGCGCTTCCTCCTCGAGCTCCTCGATCGTGTCCGACTTCTTCGGCTTGCTGCCCACCTGGTCGAGCCAGATTTCGAGGCAGGCGCGCTTGGCGGCGCCCTTCTCGGGCTGCTGGAGGACGGGGCCGGGGTCGTAGCCGTGCTCGCGGAGCCAGTCGGCAGCGACTGACTCGTCGAAGCCGTAGTCGCGCGAATCGATGAAGTAGACGGCGCCGCTTTCGGCGGCCATCCAGGCGCGGGCCAGCGAGTCATCAAGGTCGTCATCGTCGGCGCCATCGAAGACGGGGGTATTGGCGCGGAAGCCGAGGGCCTTGGCGGCCCAGCCGAGGTGCGTTTCGAGCACCTGGCCGATGTTCATGCGGCTGGGGACGCCGATGGGGTTGAGGATGATGTCGACGGGAGTGCCGTCGGGCAGGTAGGGCAGATCCTCGCGGGGGAGGATGCGGCTGATGACGCCCTTGTTGCCGTGGCGCCCGGCCATCTTGTCGCCCTCGGCGATCTTGCGGCGCTGGGCGGTGCTGACGCGCACGAGCTTGTTGACGCCGGCGGGCAGGCCCTCGTGGTCCTCGCGGCTGAAGACGCGGACATCGATAACCTTGCCGCGCTCGCCGTGGGGGAGGCGGAGGCTGGTGTCCTTCACCTCGCGGGCCTTCTCGCCAAAGATGGCGCGCAGGAGCTTCTCCTCGGCGGTCAGCTCGGTCTCGCCCTTGGGCGTGATCTTGCCAACGAGGATGTCGCCCTCGCGGACCTCGGCGCCGATGCGGATGATGCCTTCCTCATCGAGGTTGGCGAGCGCCTCCTCACCCACGTTCGGGATGTCACGCGTGATCTCCTCGGCGCCGAGCTTGGTATCGCGGGCCTCGATCTCGTGCTTCTCGATGTGGATAGAGGTGAACTTGTCCTCGCGGACGAGGTTCTCGCTGATGATGATGGCGTCCTCGAAGTTGTAGCCCTCCCAGCTCATGAAGGCGCAGAGCACGTTCTGGCCGAGGGCGAGCTCGCCGCCCTGGGTGCTGGAGCTATCGACGAGGGGCTGGCCTGCCCGCACGCGCTCGCCACGGAAGACGAGCGGGCGCTGGTTGAGGCAGGTGCCCTGGTTAGAACGCTGGAACTTGACCATCGGGATACGGGAAGAGCCAAGGCTGTCGTCGTCGTACTTGATCACGATCTGGGTGCCCGAGGCCTCCTCGACCACGCCACCGCCCTCGGCAACGAGGACATGGCCGCTATCGATGGCCGTGCGTCCCTCCATGCCCGTGCCCACGAGGGGAGCCTCGGGACGGACGAGGGGGACTGCCTGGCGCTGCATGTTCGAACCCATGAGAGCGCGGTTGGCGTCGTCGTGCTCGAGGAAGGGGATGAGCGAGGCGGCGACGGAGACCATCTGCTTGGGCGAGACATCAAGGAAGTCGATCTCGTGCGGGGCGACGAGCTTGAACTCCTCGTTGAAGCGCACCTCGACTCGCTCGTCGAGCACGCGGCCGTTCGCGGCAATACGGGTGTTGGCCTGGCCGACGACGTAGCGGTCCTCCTCGTCGGCCGTGAGGTAGGTGACCTCGTCGGCGACGATGGCGTGGATGGGGACGCGCAGGCGTGCCTTCTTGAGGCTGGCGGCGACGGCCTTGTCGACGACGGTAGCGGCGGCGGCGATGACCTTGCCGCCGGCATCGGTCACATCGGCGCGCACCTCCTGGCCGGCGAGCTTGGGATCATCGGAGGCCAACTCGCTGGTGACGCGGCGGTAGGGCGTCTCGATGAAGCCGAACGCGTTGAGACGGCCATAGGTCGCAAGCGAGCCGATGAGGCCGATGTTGGGACCCTCGGGTGTCTCAATGGGGCAGATGCGGCCGTAGTGGCTGTGGTGCACATCGCGCACGTCGAAGCCGGCGCGGTCGCGGGAGAGGCCACCGGGGCCAAGGGCGCTGAGGCGCCGCTTGTGGGTGAGCTCGGCCAGCGGGTTGGTCTGGTCCATGAACTGGGAGAGCTGGCTGCCGCCGAAGAACTCCTTCATGGCCGCCACCACGGGCCGGATGTTGATGAGGGCGCTGGGCGTGGCCTCGGCGGGATCCGTGATCGTCATTCGCTCACGGACAACGCGCTCCATGCGGACGAGGCCGATGCGGAACTGCTGCTGAATCAGCTCGCCCACGGCGCGCACGCGGCGGTTCCCGAGGTGGTCGATGTCGTCAGTGCCGCTGCGGTCGAGGTTGACGTCGATCAGCACACGGGTGAGCTCAATCAGGTCCATGGGGCGCAGCCAGCGCTGGTCGATCCCGTCGGGGAGGGCGAGGCGCTTGTTGAGCTTGTGCCGGCCGACACGCCCGAGGTCGTAGCGCCGCCGGTTGAAGAAGAGCTGGTTGACGAGGGAGCGGGCGTTCTCGTGGGTGGGGGGGTCGCCGGGGCGGATCTTGCGGTAGAGCTCAAGGAGGGCCTCGTGCTTGTTCACGCAGGGATCGTTGTTGCGCCCGCCCTCGCGGCGGCCGAGGGTGGCGGTGAGGTACGAGAGGTCGCCCTCAACATCAACGGCTTCGAAGAAGGCGAGAACGCGCTCGTCGGTGCCGAGCACCTTCTCGCACTCGCGGCGGGTGGCATCGCGGGCCTTCTCGGCGGCGGCGGTGCCTTCGTCTGCAAGGCGCTTCTGGGCGGCGAAGTACTTGGCGAAGGCGGGGTTCTCGGTGTCGCCGGGGAGGAGGCCGGGCTCATCGATCGTGCGGACAAGCACGGACACCGGCAGCTTGCGCTTGCGGTCGATCTTGACGCTGAGGATGCGCTTGGCGGACGTCTCGAACTCAAGCCAGGCGCCGCGGCTGGGGATGAGCTTGGCGTTGGCGAGCCGCTGGCCGCTCTGCGCGTCGGTGTTGACGGTGTAGTAGACACCGGGCGAGCGCACGAGCTGGCTGACGACGACGCGCTCGGCGCCGTTGATGATGAACGTGCCGCGGTCTGTCATCAGGGGGAAGTCGCCGAAGAAGAGGCGTTGTTCCTTGATCTCGCCGGAGTCCTTGATGCGCAGCTCGACATCGACGAAGAGCGGCGCGGAGAAGGTCATGTCGCGTTCGCGGCACTCCTCCTGGTTGTGCTTGGGCTCACGGAACTCGTACTCGCCGAAGATGAGGTCCATCTTCGTACTGGTGAAGTCCTGGATCGGCGAGAGCTCGTCGAGCAGCTCGCGGAGGCCCTCACGCTTGAACCACTCGAAGGAATCGAGCTGGAGCTTGATGAGGCTGGGGATCTCGAGCACGTTTGCGATGGTGCTGAACGACTGGACGGCGAGAGGGGCGCGTTCGCCCGTCCGCGTCCCATTGAGTGTCGCGGTCATGTACTAGCGACTCCTTCAGGTCCTGGGTTCTGAATGGCACGGCAAAGCCAAGTCAACGATCGGGGTTTCTGCGCGATGGCACAGCAAGCCAGATTTAGGGTAGGTAAAACCCCTCCGGGTGTCAAGCACTCAATCCGGGCCCTCGCGGTCGAGAGCGCCCGGGCGGGCGGTCTAGCCGACGGCCGCGGGGGAACTCACCGGCTTGATGGTGAGGCCGGCGCCGTCGGCATCGCGGTCGATCAGGAGGCGGTCGCCGGTGCCGAACTCGCCGCCCAGGAGCATCTCGCTGATCTTGTCTTCGATGTTGTCCTGGATGACGCGGCGGAGCGGACGGGCGCCGAACACCTGGTCATAGCCCTTCTCGCCGAGCCAGTCCTTGGCGGCGTCGGTCACCTCGAAGGTGACGGCGCGCAGGACCAGGCGCCGCTCGACCTGCGAGAGTTCGAGGTCGACGATGCGGCGGATGTGCTCGGGCGTGAGCGCATGGAACACCACGGTGCTATCGACGCGGTTGAGGAACTCGGGCTTGAAGACGTTCTTCAGCTCGCTGAGCACCTTGTCCTTCATGCGCTTGTAGCGATCCTCGTGCGTCTGCGCCTCGTCGTGGGTAATGGAGAAGCCGAGGTTGGAATCGCGCTTGATGAGGTCGGAGCCGACGTTCGAGGTCATGATGATGATGGTGTTGCGGAAGTCGACCTTGCGCCCCTTGGCATCGGCGAGGCGGCCCTCGTCGAATATCTGGAGGAGCAGGTTGAAGACATCCGGGTGCGCCTTCTCGATCTCGTCGAGCACGATCAGGCAGTAGGGCCGGCGCCGGACGGTGTCGGTCAGCTGGCCGCCATCGTCGTAGCCGACGTAGCCGGGAGGGGCGCCAATGAGACGAGCAACGGTGTGACGCTCGCTGAACTCACTCATGTCGAGCTTAATCATGTTGTCCTGGGAGTCGAACATGAACTCTGCGAGTTGGCGGGCAAGGTAGGTCTTGCCGACGCCGGTTGGCCCGAGGAACAGGAAGACGCCGATGGGGCGGCGCGGATCCTTGAGGCCGGCGCGAGCGCGGCGAACGGAACGGGCGATGGACTCGATCGCCTCGTCCTGGCCGATGACCTTGGTGCGGAGGGCGCTCTCCATCTTCAGGAGACGGGCGCTCTCCTCGCTCGCGATCTGGGCGGCGGGGATGCCGGTCCACATCGCGACAACCTCGGCGATGTCCTCTTCGGTCACGAGGGGGGTGGCGACACCACCGGTGCCTTCGCTCCACTCGCCCATCTCCGTGATCTTGATATCAAGCTTCTGCTCGCGATCGGTGAGCTCGGAGGCGTACTCAAGCTGCTGGGCCTCGGTGGCCTGATCGCGCTCGCGACGGAGACTCTCAAGACCCTTGAGCGCCTCCTGCATGGAGGGCGGGGTGGCGGCGCGGCGAATGCGCACACGGCTTGAGGCCTCGTCGATGAGGTCGATCGCCTTGTCGGGGAGGAAGCGCTCGGTGACGTAGCGGTCGGACATGCGGGCGGCCGCGGCGAGCGCGTCGTCGCTGATCTTGAGGTGGTGATGCTCCTCGTACCGGACGCGGATGCCGCGAAGGATTTCGACCGTCTCCTCGACTGTGGGCTCTTCGACCACGATCGGCTGAAAGCGGCGCTCAAGGGCGGCGTCCCGCTCGATGTGCTTGCGGTACTCATCGAGGGTGGTGGCGCCGATGCACTGGAGTTCGCCGCGGGCAAGCGCGGGCTTAAGGATGTTGGCGGCATCGACGGCGCCTTCGGCGGCGCCGGCGCCGACGAGCATGTGCAGCTCATCGACGAAGAGGATGCAGTTGCCGGCCGTCTTGATCTCCTCGATGACCTTCTTGAGGCGCTCCTCGAACTCCCCGCGATATTTGGTGCCGGCCACGAGGGAGCCGATATCGAGCGTCAGGAGGCGCTTCTCAGTGAGCGTTTCGGGGACATCGCCGGTGGTGATGCGCTGGGCGAGAAGTTCGGCGATGGCAGTCTTGCCCACGCCGGGCTCGCCGATGAGGACAGGATTGTTCTTGGTGCGTCGGGAGAGAATCTGGACCACGCGCTCGAGCTCGGTTGAGCGACCGATGACGGGGTCGAGCTGGCCCGCTCGGGCAGCGGCGGTCAGTTCGATGCCGAGCTGGTCGACGGTGGGGGTGCGGCTCGCCTGGCGGGCGCCGCTACCGGCGGTGGCGGCCTGGGGTGCGGACTGGCTGAGGATGCGGGTGGTCTCGGCGCGAACGCGCTCGATGTTGACGCCGAGGCTCTCGAGGACGCCCGCGGCAATGCCTTCACCCTCGCGCACGAGGCCGAGGAGCAGGTGCTCGGTACCGATGTAGCTGTGGCCGAGGCGGCGGGCCTCGTCGACAGCTAGTTCGATGACCTTCTTGGCGCGGGGGGTGAGGCCGATTTCGCCGAGCACGGTGCGGTCGCCGCGGCCGATGATGAATTCGACAGCGGAACGGACCTTGTTCAACTCGACACCGAGGTTTGAGAGGACCTTGGCGGCAACGCCGTCGCCCTCGCGCACGAGGCCGAGGAGGATGTGCTCGGTGCCGATGTAGTTGTGGTTGAAGCGGTGAGCTTCCTCCTGGGCGAGGGTCAGCACACGCCGGGCGCGCTCCGTGAACTTGTCGAATCGGTCGGCCATCGCGTTCCCTCCTGGCTACTCGCCGGCCTTGGTGGCTGAGCCACCCTCGCCGGCTGCCGTGACTGGTTCCGCTGCGGGCTCTTCCGCCTCGGTTGCAGGCTCTTCCGCCTCAGCGGTGGGCTCTTCCGCCTCAGCGGTGGGCTCTTCCGCCTCAGCGGTGGGTGCTTCCGCCTCAGCGGTGGGTGCTTCCGCCTCAACGGTGGGTGCTTCCGCCTCAGCTACAGGTGTCTCCGCTTCAGCGGTGGGTGCTTCCGCCTCGGCTGCGGGTGCTTCCGCCTCAGCTGGGGGTGCTTCCGCCTCGGCTGCGGGTGCTTCCGCCTCGGCTGCGGGGGCTTCCGCCTCAGTTGCGGGTGCTTCCGCCTCGGCTGCGGGTGCTTCCGCCTCAGCTGGGGGTGCTTCCGCCTCGGCGGCAGGTGCTTCCGCCTCGGCAGGAGCAGCCCCATCAACCGCGGGGGCGGCCTCGTCCCCGTCGAGCGTAAGGGCGCGGCCCGCCTCGGCGTTCTCAAGCGCCTGGGCAAATGCGTGTGCGAAGGCTGAAACAGGCTCGGGATCGTTGGCGACGGCCTGCTCGACGGTCTCTTGCGCGGTGCGCGGGCGGGAGCGGGCTTCAGAGGCGTCGCGCTTCTCCATCCCGAACTCTTCGCGGATGTCGTCTGGCCAATCGATTACGGAGCCGTTGCGGTCAAAGCCGAAGCCCATCGCCTCGGCATCGTTGCGCGCCTGGCGAAGGCTGAGCCCGAGGCGGTGGCGATCCTTCTCGATGCGCACGAGCTTGACCGGCACGACGTTGCCTTCCTCCAACACCTCCTTGGGGTGCTGGATGCGGCGGTTCGTGATCTCGGAGATGTGGACGAGTCCCTCGATCGGGCCATCAAGGCGCACGAAGGCGCCGAAGGGCATGAGTTTGGTCACCCGGCCGATCAGCACCTGGCCGATGACGAATCGGTCGACGGCGCTGTCCCACTCCTCGGGGTGGGCACGCTTGAGCGAGAGCGAGATCTTGCGGGCCTCGCGGTCGACGCGAAGGACGTAAGCCTTCACCTCATCGTCAACCTTGTAGAGGTCCTTGGCCTTCTTGCCGCGCTCCCAGGTGAGCTCGGTGAGGTGGGCGAGGCCGTCGGCGCCGCCGAGGTCGATAAAGACGCCAAAGTCGGTGATGGAGGAGACGCGGCCTTCGCGGATCTCGCCTTCCTGGAGCTCCTGGATGATCCGCTCCTTCTGCTCGCGGCGCCATTCCGTCATGGCGGCGCGCTCGGAGAGGATGGCGCGGTTCTTGCGGCGGTTGAGCTCGATGACCTTGAGGCGCACTTCCTTGCCCACGAGGGTGGCGAGAGCGTTAGCGGCATCGGGGTTGTCGCGGCGGATGCTGTCGATCTGGGAGAGGGGAATGAAGGCGTTGACGCCCTCGACGTTGGCAAGGACGCCGCCGCGGTTGTGGCCGACGATCTCGGCGGTGAAGGTCTCGCCGGACTCAAGGCGGCCGGCCAGGATCTCCCAGCCCTCTTCGCCCCGGGCGCGATCGAGGGAGACGATGCCGTGGCCCTCGGCGCTCATCGGCTGGAGGACCATCACGCGCACGGTATCGCCGGACTTCAGGCGGCTCTGGCCTTCGGCGCCCATGGAGAGCATCTCGCTCTGGGGGATGACGGCCTCAGTCTTGGTGCCGACATCGACGATCACGCCGTCCGGCGAGGCGCCCATGACGACCCCGCTGATGATCTCGCCGCGGCGGAGGCTCCCGGGCTGGGCTGCTTCTGTCTCAAGAAGGGCGGCCATGTCCATCTCGGCCGTTGGCTCGATGGGTGCAGGCTTGGGAGCCGGCGGGGCCGGCTCGGGGGTAGCGGCGGGAGGCGCGGGCGCGTCCGCCACTGCGGCTGCGGGAGGCGCAGGCGCGTCCGCCACCGCGGCTGCGGGAGGATCGGCGACGGCAGGGGCGGGAGAGTCGCCGGTGGTGGCCTCGGGGGCCTGTTCGTCGATGGACACTGGTGGGCTCCGTTTGACCGCGTTGCCCGTCTGAAAGTGAGGCGAGAAGGACGGCCGCTGTTCTGGCTGTCGATTGTAGCAGCGCCTTGATCAAGGTGCGAAACGGCGGCGTTTCACGAAACGCAGGGGGCAACGGGGAAGGGGAATTGGGGAAAACCCGGCGGCGGCCTATTTTCCCACCCAGTTACCCAGGCAGTATCGTCGGCGCTGAGGCGTTTCACTTCCGTGTTCGGGATGGGAACGGGTGGGACCACCTCGCTCTAGCCACCAGAAGGGACAGTATCGAGCCGAGAGCGGGGACGCGCAAGCCGCGCTAGAAGTCGATCGCGACACCTACGGCAGTGCCGATTCCGTACGTGATGCCGGCGGCCGCCAGACCCAGGGCGAGTTGCCTTCCGCCCGAGTAGAGGGCGGAGCGGCCCGTCCAGAGGGTGACGGCCGCGCCGAGGACGAAGAGGCCGGCGGCGCCCAGGCCGAGACTGAGACCGATGGCGAGCCCGCCGTCGGCGAAGAACCAGGGGAAGGCGGGCAACAGCGCCGCCACGGCGAAGAGCAGGAACGAGGTTGTAGCAGCCACCATGGGGCTGCCGGCGCTCTCCTCGGACATGCCCAATTCCTCGCGCACGAGCGTATCGAGCGCGGTCTCGCGGTTCTCGAAGACGCGGTCGGCGGTCAGGCGCGCGGATTCCTCGGAGAGGCCCTTGGCCTGGTAGATGAGCACGAGCTCGGCGCGCTCCTCCTCGGGGTTCATCTCCAGCTCCTCGCGCTCGATCTCGACCTGGCGGTTGAAGGCCTCGCGGCTGCTGAGGACGCTGATCCACTCGCCGAGAGCCATGCTGATGGCGCCCGCAAGCAGCCCGGCGATGCCAGCAAGGGCGACGAACTCACGCCCGGGATCGGCGCCGGCCACGCCCATCACGAGGCTCAGGTTGGAGACGAGGCCGTCGTTCGCGCCAAGGACGGCGGCGCGGAGGGCGTTCCCGGAAGCGCTGCGGTGGCGCCCCTCGATTTGTGCGACGTCGACGCTCTGGCCGGGCTGGCGGCCGAGCTCCTGGAAGAGGCGGGCGTGAGAACGTTCGGAGCCGGGGAGACCGTGTTCGATGGCCTCGGGCTGGTCGTCGTACATGGTGACGGCGCTGAGCTCCATACGCTCGACGATGGGCGTGACGAAGCGTGTCCCGAAACGGCGGGCGAGCCAGCCGAGGATGCGTACCTGCGTGCCGGGGCGGAAGTGGGGAACCTCGGCGCCGGCTTCGCGCAGCTTCTCCTGCCAGAGATCGATGTGACGCTTCTCGCTCTCGGCGAGGCGCTCGAAGACCTTCTCAAGGTTGGGGTCGTCTTCGGCTTCCGCCAGCAGGAGATAGAGCCCTCGCCCGTCGACTTCTTCCTTGAGGTTGTTGCGGTAACGCCGGATGTCGGCGTCGGTGAGGGTCGGGGAGGTCTCGGCGGTCACGGGTTCAGTGTAGGGGGAGGCGGCGGCGAGGGGCGAGACGGCAGGATGGGGACCTCCTCAATGGCCTTTACCCAGGCGGGCGGGAGGCCGTGCTCGCGGGCGCCTTCGAGGAGGAGGGCGCGGTAGCCCTCAGTCGTCGGGCCCTCTTCGCCGGGATCGCAGATGACGTAGGCGAACGCCTCGAACGCCTCGAACGCCTCGAACGCCTCGCCGGCGGCGGACTCGACGGGCACTGTCTCGCGGCGGTATTGACCGCGAGCGACGCCCTCGTAGCGGTCGAGCGCGGCCGCGTGTTCCTCGGTGACCCGCCAGAGCACGCCCCAGACATCAGAGCCGGGGTTGGGGAGGACGTCCGCCACGAGTCCGCCGCGGCGGTTGCTCCAGGCGTCGAAGGCGAGGCGGTAGCCGGGCAGGCGGGCGGTTCCCAGGAGAACGGCGCCGGGGCAGCGCTCGGCCATCTGCGAGGAGGCCATGTTGGAACCGTAGGCGAAGTAGGGCGGGAGGGGCACGTCAGACCCCGGAGACGGTCATCTCGGCGATGCGCACGGTGGGGGCGGCGCTGGAGCCAAACCAGGTGAGGTCACTGCCGACAGCATCGACGGCGGCGAGCATGGAGGCGACATCGCCGGAGATGTTGGCCTCGGCGACGGGGTAGGCGATGGCGCCGTTCTCGATCCAGAAGCCGCCCACGCCGCGGGAGTAGTCGCCGGTGGTGGGGTTGAAGCCGAAGCCCATGAGGGCGGTCACCAACAGGCCCTCGGCCGTGTCCGCGACGATGTCCTCGGCGGCGGTCTCGCCAGGCTCGAAGATGAGGTTGGCGGGGCCGGGCTCGGGGAGGGAGGCGACGCCGCGCTGGGCGCTGCCCGTGGTGCGGGCGTCCATGCGGCGGGCGGTGTAGCAGTCGAAGAGGAAGCCCTCGAAGCGGCCTTCCTGGAAGAGGACGTTGCGGCGCGCGGCCACGCCTTCGCCATCGAAGGGGCGGGAGCCGGCGCGAGCGGGCTGGGTGGGGTCGTCGACGATGGTGACGAGCGGGGAGCCGACGGTTTCGCCCGTGCGCCCGGCGAGGAAGGTTGAACCTCTATACAACGCGCCGCCGGTGGCGCAGCCGGCAACGTCGCCGGCGAGGCGGGCGGCCATCATCGGCTCGAAGATGACGGGGACGCGCTTCGTCTCGGCCTTGCGCGCGCCGAGCTGGTCGACGGCGCGCTGGGCGGCGATGCGCCCGAGTGTCTCGGGGTTCATGAGGCTGCGGAGGTTGCGTTCGGCGCTGAACCACCAGGCGTTGCGCTTCTTGCCATCTTCGTCGTCGGCGAGGGCCTCGGTGGAGAGGGAGATGGAGGTCGCGGGGTAGCTGGAGGCGAAACCACGGGAGTTGGCGAGAGCCACCTCGCCGGTGCGGGTGGTGAGGCTGGCGCCCTCGGAGTTGGTGATACGCGGGTCGAAGGCGAGGGCGGCGCCTTCGCAGGCGCGGGCCATGTCGATGCGTTCGTCGAGCGCGAGGCTCTCGATGCGCTCGTCGTAGAGCTGGAGCGCATCCCCACTGCTGGAGGCCAGCAGTTCCGGCTCGGGGAGGCCAGCGTACTGGTCGGGGGCGGAGATGCGGGCGAGTTCGACCG
The DNA here is from genome assembly GCA_965262975.1 of Tepidiformaceae bacterium. GTDB lineage: Bacteria > Chloroflexota > Dehalococcoidia > Tepidiformales > Tepidiformaceae > UBA2991. Next base: position 1,478,254 of record OZ253575.1, read on the forward strand.
TTTCGGCGACGAACTCCTCGAAGGCGGCAGGCGTGAAGTCGGAGGTCGAGCACACGGCCGTGCGGCCACCGGCGATGACGCGCAGTCCGAGGGAGTGGGAGGTGGCTTCGATGAGCTTCTCGATCTCGCCCAGGCGGACGGCGACGGTCGACTCGGTGTGGGCGACGGCAAAGGCGTCGCACTGGTCGGCGCTGAGGCCTGAGGCGAGCTCGACGGCGCGGGTCGCGAGTTCGAGGGGGGATGTCTCAGCCAAGCTGGGTGCCCCCCACGGTCATGGCGGAGACGAGGACGGTGGGGAGGCCGACGCCGACGGGCACGGACTGGCCCTCCTTGCCGCAGGTCCAGCGTCCGTCGGAGAGGGCGTAGTCGTTGGCGACCATGCTGACGCGGGAGAGGGCCTCGGGGCCGTTGCCGATGAGGTTGGTCGTACGCAGGGGCGCCGTGATCTTGCCCTTCTCGATGAGATAGGCCTCGGTCGTGGAGAAGACGAAGTCGCCGTTCGAGATGTTGACCTGCCCGCCGGAGAAGGCGACGCAGTAGATGCCGCGCTCGACGCTGCCGATAACCTCATCGGGGGTGGAGGGGCCGGGCAGCATGAGGGTGTTCGTCATGCGAGGCATGATGGGGTGCTTGAAGGACTGACGGCGGCCCGAGCCGGTCGGCTCGGTCCCGAAGTGGCGGGCGCTGATCTCGTCGTGGAGGTAGCCGCGGAGGATGCCGCCTTCGATGAGGGTGTTGCGCCTGGTGGGGTTGCCCTCGTCGTCGACGTTGATGGAGCCGCGGGACTGCTCGATGGTGGCGTCGTCGATGACGGTGACGAGGTCGCTGGCGACGGGCTGGCCGACGCGGTTGGTGTAGTTGCTGGTGCCCTTGCGGTTGAAGTCGGCCTCAAGGCCGTGGCCGATGGCCTCGTGCAGGAGGATGCCGCTGTCGCCGGCGGCGAGGACGACAGGCACCTCGCCCGCGGGGGCGTCGACGGCCTCCTGCTGGAGCACCGCCTGGCGGGCGGCCTCGCGGGCGGTGTCTTCGGGGGTGACTTTGTCGAAGTACTCGACGCCGAGGCGTCCCCCGCCGCCGGTACGGGCGGTCTGGCGGTTCTCGCCGCGTTGGGAGAGGGCCATGACGTTGAAGCGCATGAGGGGCTGCACGTCGCCGATGATCTGGCCATCGCTGCGGGCGACGAGGACGACCTTGCGCTCGTCGGCGATGCTGGCGTCGACACGGGCGATGCTGGCGTCGTAGGCGCGGGCGGCACGATCCGCGCGCTCGAGGAGGGCGACCTTGGTGGCGGCGGGCTCGTCGCTCAGGAGCGCGTCCTGGCCGTAGTAGCTTTCGCTGGCGCCGAGGGGGGTGGTGTCGATGGCGGTGGGGCGGTCGCCGCCGTCGCCGATGCGCGCGGCCGTGCCGGCGGCGAGGCGCATGGCTTCGGGGTCGAGGGACTCGGTGTAGGCGTAACCGATGCTGTCGCCCTTGACCACGCGGATGCCGACGCCCTGCTCGACGCTGCGGGCGGCCGACTTGATCTGCTGGTCTTCGAGGCTGATGGAACCGTTGCTGCGGTGCTCGAAGAAAAGCTCGGCGAAATCGCCGCCCTGGGCGAGCGCATCGGAGAGGAGGGAGGCGATGCGGGCGGAGTCGATACCGTAGCGCTGGGCGAAGAACTGGCGGGCTTCGAGGGAGGGATCGGACATAGCGTCATGGTAGCGCACGCCCGTTGGAAGGCGCGAAGCGCGGTGACCATGGGTCGGCGACTCCGGTACCCTTCCTCGCCATGGAAGCGCTGCAAGCGTTCCTGCAACCCGGACGGCGAGCGCTCGCCGCGGACGGAACGCTCCTTCCCCGGGAGGAGCAGCACGACGGCGCGCCGGGCGCGACCCTGCTGGTGGTGGACCTGGAGATGAGCGGGCCCAGCCCGCGCGAGCACGAGGTGATCGACATCGGGGGCGTGCTCGCCCCGGTGGCGCGGGGCTTCCCCGAGCAGGGAGCATGGGGCTCGCGGGTGCGGCCGCTCCACATCGGTACGGCCAACCCGGGGGCGCTGAAAGTTACGGGGTACTCCTCGCGCAAGTGGCGGGATGCGGTACCGCTGGAGGAGGCGTTCGAGCGGGTGGTGGAGCTGGGGCGAGGGGCGACGATCGCGGGCTGGGGCATCGGCAGCGACATGGCCTTCCTCGCGGAAAGCGCGCGGCGAACAGGCGCGCCCTGGCCATTCGCGGACGTGGCCATCGACGTGCAGTTGATCGCGCGGAGGCTTCTCAGCAGGAGTGACGTCGACCGCTTCAACCTCGGACACGTGGCCGACCGGCTCGGGATTGGGCGCCTGGGGGAACACACGGCGCTGGCCGATGCCTACGCGACCTACGACGTGCTGGTGAAGCTGGCGGAGCGCGCCGGACTGGGCGGGGACGCCGGTCCTTGACATTGCCCACTCTGACGCTAACGATCGGGGCTACGTTCTCGGGGCGAGGTGAAAATCCTCACCGGCGGTGAAAGCCCGCGACTCCGCTTCGGCGGATTGACCCGGTGGAATTCCGGGGCCGACGGTCACAGTCCGGATGGGAGAGAACGATCGAGCGGCCGCTTCGGCGGCAACCGCTGGTATCGCCTTTCCCGTCATCCCCGGCGCGTTGACGAACACACGCGAGGCGGGATGTTCACCGGCATCATCGAAGAGCTGGGCACGGTCCTCGAAAGCGGCGAAGGCCGCCTGCTCCTCCGCGCACCCATGGTCGTGAGCGATTCCGCCCTTGGCGACTCCATCGCCATCAACGGCGTGGACCTGACCGTGGCCGAGATGGAAGGCGACACCTTCTTCGCGAACCTGATGCCGGAGACCTACCGGCGATCGGCGCTGGGCGACCTCCGCCCGGGCGACCGCGTGAACCTCGAACGAAGCGTGCGGCCGAGCGACCGGCTGAGCGGCCACATCGTGCGGGGCGTGACCGAGGGCGTGGGCGAGATCGCCTTGATCGAGCCCGAGGGAGACGCGCTCATCGTGAGCATCGCGACACCGCCGGAGCTACTTCGCTACACAGTCGTGAAGGGCCCCGTTTGCATCGACGGGGTGAGCCTCACGATAGTCGCGAAAGATGCATCGACGCTCGCGGTCTCACTCGTGCAGTACACGCAGGAGCACACCAACCTGGTGAGCCGCGGCGTGGGCGCGCGCGTGAACCTCGAAACCGACATCCTCGCGCGCTACGTCGAGCAGTTCGTGGCCGAGCGCGAGGTAGCAGGGGAGCCGGCATGACCAGTACGCGCGATTCGGTGTCCATCGGGGTCGAGGAAGCCATCGAGGAGTACCGCCAGGGCAAGTTCGTCATCATCGCCGACGACGAGGACCGCGAGAACGAAGGCGACCTGACCATCCCCGCGGAGTGCGTAACGCCGGAGACGATCAATTTCATGGCGCGATACGCACGCGGGCTCATCTGCATCGCGCTCTCATCGGAGCGAGTGGACGAGCTGAAGCTGCCGATGATGGTGCAGGAACACACGAACGACTCGCCCTTCGGGACGCCCTTCACCGTCTCGGTGGAAGCGCGGACGGGCGTCTCGACGGGGATCAGCGCGGCGGATCGGGCGCGCACGGTGCAGGTGCTGCTCGACCCCGAGACGCGCCCCGAAGACCTGGTGCGGCCGGGGCACATGTTCCCCCTGCGGGCGCACGAGGGGGGCGTGCTCGTGCGCGCCGGTCAGACCGAGGCGAGCGTGGATCTCTGCCGGTTGGCGGGGATGCGGTCGGCGGCGGTGATCTGCGAGATCATGAAGGGCGATGGAGAGATGGCGCGCATGCCGGAGTTGAAGCGCTTCGCCCGTCGCCACGGCCTCAAGATCCTGACCACCAATGACATCATCAAGTACCGCCTGAAGACGGAGCGGCTGGTGAAACGCGTCGCGGAGACGCACCTGCCCACGCCGATGGGTGAGATGTCGATCGTCGCCTACCAGGCGAAGTACGCGAGCGAGGAAGAAGTGGCGGTGGTGAAGGGCAGCATCGATCCGGACGAGCCGGTGCTCGTGCGCGTGCACGACCAGTGCTTCACGGGGGACGTGCTGCACTCGCTGCGCTGCGACTGCGGCGAGCAGAAGGATCTTGCCCTGAAGCTGATCGGCGAGGAGGGGGGCGTGTTCCTCTACCTGCGCCAGGAGGGGCGGGGCATCGGGCTGCACAACAAGCTGCGCGCCTACCGCTTGCAGGACGACGGACTCGACACCGTCGATGCGAACCTGGCGCTCGGGTTCCCCGCGGACGGACGCGATTACGGGATCGCGATGCAGATCCTGCTCGACCTCGGCGTGCGCAAGCTTCGTCTGCTCACGAACAACCCGGACAAGCTGGCGGGGCTCGAGGGGTACGGTCTGGAGATCGTGGAGCGAGTGCCGCTAGAGGTAGCGCCCAACAAGTTCAACATTGGCTACCTGGAGACGAAGCGGCGGCGCATGGGCCATCTGCTCGACCAGGTGGACGGCGAACCCGAGGAGCAGGCGTGAACGAGATCGGCGCCGACAGCGACGGTGAGGGACTGCGCGTCTGCATCGTCGTAGCGCAGTGGAACGCGTTCGTCACGCACAAGCTGCTGGAGGGGGCGAAGTCGGGGCTGGGGGAGCGAGGGGTACAGGCTGACGACATCACGGTCGCGTGGGTGCCGGGTTCCTTCGAGGTGCCGGCGGCAACGCGCTGGGCGGCGCAGTCGGGACGCTTCGACGCGGTTGTCGCCATCGGCGCGGTGATCAAGGGCGACACAGACCACTACGAGCACATCGCCGGCCAGGCGGCCGCCGGGATCATGGAGACCTCGCAGGCCACGGGCGTGCCCGTCGCATTCGGCGTGCTGACCTGCGACAGCCCGGAGCAGGCGCTCGACCGCGCGGGGGGCGCCCACGGGAACAAGGGCGAGGAAGCGGCGGAGGCGGCGATCGCGATGGCGCGGCTGCGGCAGCAGCTGGCCTAGCGCTTCACCAGGTAGAGCTCGGCGGCCCAGCCGTTGACTTCGGGAGCGGCCACCAGCCACCAGGTCAGGTTGCCCTGCGACACGGGGCCCTCGAGCACGGTCACGTTCGTCCCGTCGGCGAGGCAGTCGATCACTTCGGCTTCGATGTTGGCCTCGGCGCGGACATTGAGGCAGCTATCGGTGCCGGCAACGACAGCGGCATCGCCGAGGCTGAAACGGGCGAGTGGCTGGGCAGCGGTCGGCGGCGGGGTGGGGGTGGGTTCGGGGGTGGAGGGGACGATGGTGGAGGTAGCGGTGGGAGTCGTTGCGGCGGGAGTGGGGGAGGACACCTCGGTGGCGACCGGGGCCGCGGGCTGGTCACCGCCGCCGTCGCGAAGGCGGTCGATGCCCAGAACGATGCCGAACGCGATGGCGGCGGCGATCAGGAAGCCGACGGGCACGTACCAGAAGCGCATCAGGCCGGCGGAGTCACGCGAGCCGCGGGCGTCGAGCCCAAGGGAACCGATGTTGCGAGGGCGGGAACGGGGTTGGCGCTCGGGCAGGGACGCGGAGACCGGGGGCGGGGCCGGCGGGGGGCCGGCGGGGACTGGGCGGCTGGCGGGAGGAGGCGGGGGAACGCCCCCGAAGGTGCGCGGCAGGGGCTGACCCTCGTGATCGCCTGGGGTGGCGCAGCCGTCGCTCTCGATCCAGCAGGCGGGGTGGTGGACGGCGTTGCAGCCAGAGCACTGCAGCACCGGTTCGCCCGCGAAGAACGCAATTCCACAAACCGGGCAGAGGCGATGTGATGGCTGTGTCACGCTTGCATCTCTGCGTCGCAGTATCGAGCCGCCGGGGACGTCCGGCAAGGTGTGCGATGGTCAGCGGCTCTCCGGCGCGCGTAGGCTGGCGGCGTGACAGGAACAAGGCAGCCGGAGCGACGGTGAGCCAGAAGCGCCGGCCATCGATTGGTGTCGCAGCCGTGGTGCGAGATGAGGCGGGGCGGGTGCTCCTGGGGAAGCGAGCGGTGGGCTGGGGCGCGGGCGAGTGGTGCATCCCCTGCGGTTCGTTGGAGTGGGGGGAGGACGTGCGGGCGGCGGCGGAGCGGGAGTTGCTGGAGGAGACGGGCATCAGCGCGCGGGCGGGGGAGGTGCTGGCGGTTCACTCGAACTTCCACGACCCCGAGCGGCTGACGGTCGGGATCTGGTTCGCGGCCCAGGACCCCACGGGCGACCCCTACCCGGCGGACGGCGAGTTGAGCGAGATCGGCTACTTCGATCCGGCCGAACCGCCACCTCTTGCCTTTCCAACGGACGCGCTCGTGCTCGCGCAGCTTGCGGGTGAGGAGTCGGGCTAGCGGACGGGGCCGAAGCGAGCCGGAGGCCAGTAACGCCACACGACACGACCGGTGAGATCGCTTCGGAAGACAGGGCCGAACGTGCGGCTGTCGGTGCTCTCAGCAGGGTTGTCGCCAAGCAAGAGGACGCCTCCGTCGCCGTCCGGGCCGGCGACGCGCTTGGCGACTTCACGCGAGGGCTCGCGCGGGTCGCGGGCCAGCACGACCTCGCCGGGCGCGGGCGCCCGGCGGGCGTAGGCGCGGGAATGCACCACGACGTAGTCGCCGGGGGCGAGGGTCGGGGCCATGCTCTCGCCAGTAATGGCGTAGCGCGAGAGACGCCAACGGGCGAGCGCAATGAGCGCCGCGCCCGCAGCGGCAATGGCGAAGGTGTGTCTGAGCGCCGTCGGACTTAACCGGCGGTGTAGAAGGGAACGTCGTCGCGGTTCTTGGAGGCCCAGAAGATGTTGTGAATCTCGCCGATGGTATCGACGAGAGCCTGGGCGGCGTCGACGTTCACCTCGACCTTGTTCTGGGAGCAGAGCTTGGCCGCGTTCCAGAACGTGTCATGGAGGCCGGGATTGGCCTCGAGGTGCGGCGGCTTGAAGTAGTCGGTCCAGAGGATGAGCAGCTCCGTCTTGGCGAGCTGGGCCTGCTCTTCCTTGATGGCGATGAAGCGGCCGCGGGTGTTCTCGGCGGCGAGATCGTCGCCTTCAAGCGCGACCAGCTTCTTGGCCATGGAGAGGACGGCCTCGGCGGCAATGCGCGCGGAGGCAGGGTCGTAGACGCCGCAAGGGCCGTCGCAGTGCGCGGAGGCGGTGCGGGAGGGGCGGAGGATGCGATCGAGCAGGCTCATGGAAGCTCCTTCTTCGGGCTGGTGTCTCGGCGGGCGAGTATAGCGGGGCCGCGCGTTAGTCGCGTTATGACAGGCCGTCGCTCAGCTCAGACAGGCGCGCCGCCTCGGCCTCGCTGATGGCGAAATCGATGGCGCCAGCGTTCTCCTGGGCCTGGCGGGCGTGGCGCGCCCCGGGGATGGGGAGGACGTTGTCCTGGCGGGCGAGCCAGTTGATGGCGACCTGCCCCAGCGTGCGTCCGTGGGTCTGACCGATCTCGTCGAGGGCCTGGAGAAGGGGCTCAAGGCGCTCGGCGTGGCGGAAGTTGCCGCTGAAGCGACGGAAGCCGGTCGCCTGCTGGCCGCCGGTGCGGTACTTCCCCGTCAGCATGCCACTGGCCAGGGGGAAATAAGCGATGAGGGTGACATCGAGCTCGCGGCAGGCTTCGAGGAGGCCGTTCCGCTCGGGCTGGCGGTTGAGGAGGCTGTAGTTGACCTGGTTCGAGACGAGGGGGACGCCCCGGCGGGCGAGGGCGGCATGGGCGGTTCGCATCTGGGAGGCGCCGTAGTTGCTAACGCCGGCGTAGCGCACACGGCCTGCCTCCACGGCATCGGCGAGGCGGTTCATGAGGCTGGGGATGCGGAGGAGGGTGAAGGGGAAGTGGATCTGGTAGAGGTCGACCGTCTCTCGCTGCAGGCGACGCAGGCTGGCATCAAGGGCGGCGGGGAGGGCGGCGCTGGTCAGGCGCCAGGGGAGGGGTGCGAACTTGGTGGCGACGAAGGCGGAGGCGCCGCTCCCCGCAAGGGCGCGCCCGAGGGCGCGTTCGGAGGCGCCCCGGTTGTAAATCTCGGCTGTATCGAAGAAGGCCACACCAGAGGCGATGGCGGCTTCGACGGCGGCGGCGGGATTGGTCGCGCCCACGTCCTCGCCCGCTTCATCGCCCCACGAGTTGGTCCCGACGCCGAGCGGGCGCAGGAGAACGTCGGTTGAGCCGAGGGGCATATCGGGCAGGGACATGGCGGAAGTGTAGGGGGCGGTGGGAGTCAATCCCAGCGGGGAAAGCGCTTGCTGCTTGCGGGCGGTGGGAGTCAAACCTAAGATCGAGGCGCGCGGGCCACCTGCGGCGGAGAGGCGATGTCCTACAGCATCATCGAGACGTGCATCGGCTGTACCGCCTGCACGAAGCGCTGTCCCACGAACGCGATCACCGGATCACGGAACGAACTGCACGTGATCGACCCCACACTTTGCATCGACTGCGGGGCGTGCGGGGTGGTCTGCCCGCCGGAGTCGATCCTCGACGAGATCGGCGACGTGACAAAGTCGATCAAGAAGAACGAATGGCCGAAGGCGGTCGTGATCGACGAGAAGTGCATCGGATCGGGGTGCGAACTGTGCATCAACATCTGCCCCTTCGATGCGCTCAGCCTGCAACACACCGAACGCGTTGACGACTTCTTCGGGGTGAGCACGGTGGACGAGAAGAAGTGCACGGGCTGCCGCCTGTGCGAGGACGTGTGCGGGTGGGACGCGGTCCACATCTTCCCCCTCAGGGAAGAGATCCTGAAGCCGCTGGAAGAGTTGACGGACCAGGAGATCGCCCTGACGAAGCAGGCGAAGTTGGCGCAGGACGCGATCGGCGTCTCCTAGCCCACAGGCCTCGTATGGGGCTAGGCGTAGTGCTCGATCTTCCCCGCCAGGTCAATGTCGAGTTGGGTCACCCCACCGGCGTCGTGTGTGCTGAGCCGGATATCGACGGTGCTGTAGACGATGGAGAGTTCGGGGTGATGGTTCATCACCTCGGCCGCCATGGCGACGCGGTTGACGAAGCCCATGGCGGTGATGTGATCGTCGAGCTTGAAGGTCTTGCTGATGGCGTCATCGCCATCGGCGGACCAGCCGGAGAGGGACTCGAGGGCGGCGGCCACCTGATCGGAACTGAGTCGGTCGGGCATCTCGGGCCTCCTGGAGCTTCGGGGTTCTTCGGCGCGTACGCGTCCGGCAGGCAAGGATAGTACGGATGACGGCGTCGAGGGGCGGACGGAAGCACAGCCGGCGGTGGTTCCTCGGAGCCCTGGGCGCTACCGCGGGGGCGGCGGGGCTGGCGGCGCTCGGTTGTGAGGACGACGAACCGCAGACTCCGGACTTCGTAACTCCTCAGCCAACCGAGACGGAAACGTACCCGACCTACCCCAGCACGCCCGCCCCCGACCCCACGCGGCCGGAGCAGTCGAGCCGCCACGGGGGAACGCTCCGGTACGCGGCGGCGTTCCCGAGCGATGGACGATTCGACCCACACACGACGACTTCGGCGGCCCTGCTGGGGCAGCACGCGCTCATCTACAGCCGCCTGCTGACGTACGACAGCCAGATGGACGACCGGTTGACGGCAGACCTGGCGGTGGGGATGCCGGAGCAGCCGGATGAGCTCACCTATGTCTTCCACCTGAACCCGGAGGCGCGGTGGCACGACGTTGAGCCACTCAACGGGAGGAACGTCAACGCTACTGACGTGTTGCTGAGCATTGAGCGGCAGCGGGCGGGCCGGGCGCAGGACTTCCCGCGGAGGGAACGCTGGGATCCGATTTCCAGCATGGAGGCGGCCGACGACCGGACGGTGATCGCGCGCACCGCGGAGCCGTTCGCGGGGACGCTGGCGCGCTTCGCCTCGCCCGAGGGGTTCGTCGTCCCGGACGAGATGGAGGGTAAGCGGTCCCCCAGCCAGCAGGTGGGAAGCGGGCCGTTCCGCTGGATCGAGTGGTCGGAGGGCTCCTATGCGAGCGTGGCCCGGAACGACGCCTGGCACGGCCCCGACGGCGGCCCGTTTCTGGACGGCATCTCCACGGTGCCGCCTCGTTCGCTGGACGAACTGGAGGCCGACTTCCGGACAAGGGAGCTGGACGCCGTGGAATCAGGCTTCCTGCAGGCGCAGGAGCTGAAACGGCGGCTTCCCGAACTCCGCGAGGCGCGTTCGGCGGTGGCGCGGTTCTACGGGATGCGGTTCCTGGCGTCGCTCCCTCCCTACGACGACCCGCGGCTCCGGCGGGCGATTACCGTCGCGATCGATCGGCGCGCGATGCTCGATCGTTTCTTCCAGGGCAGCGGCACGCTCAATCCCTGGATCAGCGCGGCGGTGCGGCGCTGGTCGCTCCCACAGACGGAGCTCCAGCGGCAGCCGGGCTACCTTCCCGGCGACGGGGGCCGCGACCTGGACGTGCGCGACGCACGGGCCGCGCTGAACTCGTACCTGGACGAGCGCGAGTTGCCCGATCCGATCGAGCTACTCGTAACGACGAACCTGGAGCAGAGCCTCGGCATGGGGGGACTGATCGCCGGACAACTTCGTGAGTCCCTCGGGCTCGACGTACGGGTCAGCCCCCGGAGCATCAACGAGCTGGCGCAAAGGCTCACCGACGGCGAGGCGCCCTGGGCCGTGGGCGTGGACAACGGCTGGATCGATCTCGACGACTGGCTCTACCCCTATTTCCACACGGAGGGAAACGCGAACACCTTCGTGCTACGCGACGAGGAGATGGATGCACTCATCGAGGAGCAGCGAGCGGAGATGTCGCCAGACCGGCGCCAGGCGATCGCCTACGACGTGCAGCGCCGCCTCCTCGATCTAAACGTGGGGGCGAACTTCGTCAGCGAAGACGTCGTCACCCTGTTCTGGCCGTACCTTCAGCTCTTCCCGGTAGACGCGGGTGAGGCGTACCAGGATCGCTTCGCCAAGACCTGGATCGACCGAACGAATCCGACCTATCTGTAGCCGCGGAGCAGGGATGCTGGACGCGGCAGCTAGACGTTGTAGTTGGGCTCCCGCTTCTCGCGGAAGGCGGCGACCGCCTCGTTGAACTCGGGCCCCTGGAGCAGTTCGCGCTGAAGGGGCCACTCGACCTCAAGTTGCTGCTCGAGCGTGGCCCACTGCGAGTGCTGCAGCATGCGCCGTGTGTAGGCGAGGGCGGCAGGGGGCTGGTTCGCCACCTGCGTGGCGAACGCGAGCGACTCGTCGATGAGTTGGTCGTGGGGAACGATGCGCGAGACGATGCCGAGCTGCAGGGCCTCTTCGGCCTCGACGATACGGCCGCTGTAGAAGAGTTCGGCGGCGCGCTCGGGGCCCACGAGTCGCGGGAGGAAGTAGGAGAGGCCAAAGTCGGAGGCGAGCGCACGCTTGATGAAAATGGTGCCGAAGCGGGCGCGGTCGCTCGCGATGCGGATATCGAAGGCGCTGCAGACGCCAAAGCCGCCACCCACGGCGACGCCATTGACGGCGGCGATCATGGGCTTGCCGCTCTTGTAGATGGCGAGGATCGAGCGTCCCGGGCCCATGGTGTCGAGCTGCTGGGAGCGACGCGTGGGGGCGCTACCGCTCTCGCGGCGCTGACCGGCATCCTCAAGGTCGGCGCCGGCGCACCAGGCGCGGCCTTCGCCGGTGACCACGAAGGCGCCGATGGTGTCGTCCTTCGTGCCCTCCTCGATGGCGTCCATGAACTCGGGCATGAGCGTGCCCCCCATGGCGTTCATGCGCTCGGGGCGGTTGAACCGCAGCAGCATGACGCGGTCGTGGCGTTCGACGATGACATCCGGCATGGGAATCCTCCGCAGGGCGGCGATGATACGCGGGGTCCCGTTGTCCGCTTCCGCCTGCGGGTGCGGTAGGGTTCGCCGGAGGCATGATGCGCGCGGTCGTCTGCAGCGAGTTGGGCAAGCCGGAGGACCTGCGCCTCGGGGAGCTGCAGGAGCCAACGGTGGGGCCGGGGGAGGTGGGAATCGCGGTCGAGGCGGCGGGCGTCTCCTTCGCCGATGTGCTCTTCGTGCAGGGCAAGCATCAGACCGAGCATGTGCCGCCCTTCGCGCCCGGGATGGAGGTGGCAGGGCGGGTGGTCGAGGTGGGGCCGGGGGTGGAGGGGTTCCGGGCGGGGGACGCGGTAGCGGCGCTGCTCCACGACGGGGGCTACGCGGAGCGGGCGACGGCGCTCGCGAGCGAGTGCTTCCGGGTTCCCGAGGGGCTCGGGTCCGAGGTGGCGGCGGGGGCGCTGTCGGTCTACCTGACGGCGCACATCTGCCTGACGTGGGAAGCGCGGCTGGAGGCAGACGAACGCGTGCTGGTGCTGGGGGCGGGGAGCGGCGTGGGGCTGGCGGCGGTGGCAGTGGCGGCGGCGCTCGGCGGGGAGGTGGTGGCGGCGGCGAGCAGCGCCGAGAAGCTGGCCGCGGCAAAGGCGGCGGGCGCGAGGCATCTCGTGAACTACCGGGAGGAAGACCTGCGCGAGGCCACCCTTACGGCCACGGGCGGTGACGGCGTCGATGTGGTGGTCGACCCCGTGGGGGCGCAGGGGGAGGCGGCGTTCCGGTCGCTGGACTGGGGTGGTCGTTATGTCGTGGCCGGTTTCGCCAGCGGGACGGTGCCCCAGTTCAAGGGGAACCACCTGCTGATCAAGAACCGCAGCGCCGTGGGGATGGTGCTGATGCACTACCGCGGCCGCCGCGTGGCGCGCATGCAGCAGTCGGCGGCAGAAGTGTTCGCGATGCTCGCCGACGGTCGACTGCCAGCGCCCGCGATCGAGACGGGCGAACTCGCGGACGGGCCGCGCTTCATCCAGCGGATACTCGACCGGGACGTGGTGGGGAAGCTGGTCCTGCGCCTCTAGGGTGCGGTGAGGGGGCGGGCGCGCTACGCTGCCGCCGCTGGCAACGAGGCTGGCCGAGGAGACGCATGAAGTTCGGCATCACGATGTTCCCCACCGACTATGCGATGGGGCCGGGCGAGCTGGCCCGGGAGGTGGAGGCGCACGGCTTCGATTCGCTCTTCTTCCCCGAGCACACGCACATCCCGGCGAGCCGCAAGTCGCCCTGGCCGGGCGGCCCCGACCTTCCCAGGGAGTACTCGCACACGCTCGACCTGTTCGTGGCGCTGACGGCGGCGGCGGCGGCCACGGAACGGTTGCTGGTGGGAAGCGGCATCTGCCTCGTCATCGAGCGCGACCCGATCACGTTGGCGAAGGAGGTAGCCAGCCTCGACTTCGTCTCCGGGGGGCGAGCGCTCCTCGGCATCGGCGCGGGCTGGAACCTGGAGGAGATGGAGAACCACGGGACGGAGCCGGCGCGCCGCTGGCGGCGCATGCGGGAGACGATCGAGGCGATGAAGGCGATCTGGGCGAACGACGAGGGCGAGTACCACGGCGAACTCATCGACTTCGACCCGATCTGGCAATGGCCCAAGCCGGTGCAGGACCCACATCCGCCCGTCATCATCGGAGGCGACGGGCCGACCACGCTCAAGCGTGTGGCGCGCTACGGCGACGGCTGGATGCCGATCGACGGCCGCAATCGCGCCGACTTCGGGCCGGCGATCGCGGAACTGAACGACCTCGCGGCGGAGGCGGGGCGGGGGCCGGTGACGGTGTCGCTCTTCGGTGGGGGAAGCGACCCGGCGCGGATCGAGAAGCACGCGAAGGCGGGCGTCGACCGGATCGTGTTCCTGGCGCCGCCGGCGCCGGCAGACGTGGTCATGCCGAAGCTGGAGGCGTACGCGCGCCTCGCCGAGCAGTTCGCGTAGGGGGGAAGACAATGGCTGAGATTCAACCGCCAGTCGAGGAGATCAGGGCGCTCGTGGGGTACGAATTCCCCGGCGGCAAGTACACCGTCCAGCACTGGGAGAACTTCCTGCTGACCGAGTGCACCGGGTCGGAGCCGCTGCCGGACGGGCTCGTGCATCCGGTGGTGCTCTTCCACATGCCCATCCTGGGGGCGAACACCACGATCGGGGGGATGTTCGCGCTGGGGCAGGCCGAGTCGGATTTCTCCATCGGCATCGAGAGCTACGACTGGGAGATCGAGCGGCCTCTGCACGAGGATGTCGAGTACAGCGTGAGCGGCAGGGTCACCGAGGCGGATCGGGTGGAGGGCCCGCTACGCGGCGGGCCGCGGGGGGCGTACGACCGCATGCAGTTCCGCTTCGAACTGCACGAGCCTGGCGGCGACTTCGCGGCCAGCTCGACGATCACCTGGACCTACCGGAGGTCGGCGGCATGAACGTGCAAGCAGGAGACGCGATACCGGAGTGGGTGATGGAGAGCGTGCGCCCTGAGCGGATGCGCACGATGGCCGCCATCCTGCGCGACCCGAACCCCGTTCACTGGGACCGCAAGGCCGTGGCGGCGCTGAGCTTTGGCCTCGGCGAGCGGACGATCAACCAGGGGCCGTTGGGGCTGAGCTACATGCTCAACATGCTGATGGACTGGGCGGGGCCGGCAAGCGTGCGACGCATCACGATGCGCTTCCCCAACGTGGTACTCGACGGCGACCGCATGGTCGCGAACGGGGTCGTGACGGCAATCCGCGAGGAGGACGGCGTGCGCCTGGCTGACTGCGATGTCTGGCTCGCGCGCGAGGGCGAGTCACCCTGCCTCGAAGGGACGGCGACGGTAGCGCTGCCCGAGGCGTAGCGCGCTGCTCCAGAGCACCTCACCGCTGAGCCGGTTCTGGCAGCGGACTCGGCGCGCCTACTACGGCTGGTGGGTGCTGGCGGCGTCGGTGCTGTCAGTCGCGATGGTGGCGGGGCTGTCGTTCTGGTCGTTCGGGCTCTACATCGACCCGCTGGAACGCGAGTTCGGCTGGGCGCGGTGGGAGATCTCGGGCGGTTTCTCGATCGCGCTGCTGATGGGGGGCCTGGCGTCGCCGCTGATAGGGCGGGCGATCGACCGCTACGGCCCCCGCCGCGTCATCCTGCTGGGAGCGCTGCTGACCGGGGGAGGTTTCCTGCTGCTGGCGACAACGACCGATCTCTGGCAGTGGTACCTCTACCAGTCCCTCACAGCCGTGTTCCGCAACATGATGTTCTTCATCCCCTTCCAGACGCTGGTGTCGCGCTGGTTCGACCGGCGCCGGGGGCTGGCGGTGGGCATCCTGGGGACGGGCTTCTCGCTGGGAGGGTTCGTGGTAGTGCCCATCCTGCGGGCGGTGATCGACGCGGTTCAGTGGGAGGGCTCATTCGTCGTCTCGGCCATCGTCACGGTTGCGGTCGTCGCTCCCCTCTCGCTGCTGCTGATCCGTGACCGGCCGGCGGACATGGGGCTGCAGGTCGACGGGGACGCGGAGCCGGAAGAGGGGTCCAGGGGGCCGGTTCTCCTGACGGGCATGACCGACCGGGAGGCGCTGCGCACGCCCCTGTTCTGGGTGATCGCCCTGGCGCTGATGCTCTTCTTCTTCGCAATGTTCGGCTGGACCTCGCACGCGGTCCCCTACTACGAGTCGGTGGGGTTCTCGAAGTGGTGGGCGGCTCAACTGCTCGCGATCGCGGCGGGCAGCGGCATCATCACGCGGGTGGTGTTCGGTTATGTCGCCGACCGTATCGCGCGGATCGAGGTGGCGGCGATGGTGCTGTCGGGCTTCCTGCTGTGCGCGATCCTGACGCTGTACATCACCGGCGGGAGCGTGTTGGGGGTGGTGATCTTCCTCATGTTCTGGTTCGTGGGATCGAGCGGCGGCCCGATGATCGAGCCGCTGCTGACGGCGCGAACCTTCGGCATCGCCTACTTCGCCTCGATCCTCGGAGCTCTGGCGGTCATCTCCACGAGCGGGCAGATCGTGAGTCCGATTGTCGCGGGCGCGATCTTCGACGCGACGGGCGCCTACGACTGGGCGCTGATCGTGTTCGCCTCGGCGATGGCGCTCTCGCTGCTGCTGTACTGGGTGGCATGGAAGCTTCCCCGTCCGCCGTTACCGGTCATCACCCCCGTGACGACCGGATCGAGCGCGATGCCGGGGGCCTAACGCCGACGCCCCTAGAATCGCAGGGATGACCCGGTACTGGCGGCGGCTGCGGCGCGCCTACTACGGCTGGTGGATGCTCGCGGGATCGGTGGTGGCGGTCGCCCTGGCGGCTGGCATCTCGTTCTGGTCGTTCGGGCTCTATATCGACCCGCTGGAGCGCGAGTTCGGGTGGTCGCGGGCGGTGATCTCCGGGGGGTTCTCGGTTGCGCTCCTGGCGAGCGCCCTGGCGGCGCCGCTGATCGGGTGGTGGATCGACCGGTACGGACCGCGCCGGATCATCCTGATCGGGGCGGTGTTGACGGCGGGGAGCTACGTGCTCCTGGCGACGACGAGCGATCTCTGGGAGTGGTACGCCTACCAGTCCATCAACGCTGTGTTCCGGCAGATGATGTTCTTCATCCCCTTCCAGACGTTGATCTCGCGCTGGTTCGACCGGCGGCGAGGGCTGGCGGTGGGCTTGCTGGGCACCGGGTTCTCCATAGGCGGCTTCGTGGTGGTGCCGATCATGCAGGAGGTCATCGACGCGGTGCAGTGGGAGGGATCCTTCGTGGTGGCGGGCATCGTGGTGGTGGCCGTCTTCACGCCCATTTCCCTGCTCCTCCTGCGCGATGACCCCTCGGACATCGGGGCGGAAGTGGACGGTGACGCGAGCCCCGCCGACAGGCCTAGCACACCGAGGGTGCTCACGGGCGTGACGGTCCTGGAGGCACTGCGGACACCGCTCTTCTGGGTGATCGCGGCGGCTCTGATGGCCTTCTTCTTCGGGATGATCAGCTGGATGATTCACGGCATCCCGTACTACGAATCGGTGGGGTACTCGCCCGGGGAGGCCGCGCTGCTGTTCTCCATCGCAGCGGGCGGCGGCGTGGTGGCGCGGCTGGCGTTCGGCTACCTCGCGGACCGGATCCCCCGCATGGAGGCAGCGGCGATGGTGGTGGCGGGATTCCTTGTCTGCGCGTTCGCGACAATGCTGATTACGGGGGGCAGCGTTGTCGGGGTGGCGATCTTCCTCGTGTTCTGGGTGGTGGGGGCGAGTGGAGGCCCGATGGTCGAACCCCTGCTGTTGACCCGCTCGTTCGGGTTAGCTTCCTTCGGAGCGCTGCTCGGAGTCGTGCAGGTCGTATCGGTCCTGCACCTGGCGGGCCCCATCATCGCGGGGGCGATCTTCGACGCGACGGGGACGTACGACTGGGCGCTGGTGATGCTGATGGGCTCGATGGGGCTCTCGGTGGCCCTCTTCTGGGTCGCCTGGAGGCTTCCGCGACCGCAGTTCGATGCCGTCTAACGCCCGGGCTGCTCCGAGGGGACGAACGGGGCCATCATGGTGGGGCCCCAGAGGACGGCGCCACCGTCGTCGAAATCGAAGAGGCTGAGGCGGTCGCCATCGATGGGATCGTCGGTGCCGAGAGCGACGGGAAGCTTCTGCGTGCTCCACTTCGACATATCGAGCATCAGCTCGACGATCTGGGCCTCGGTGAAGTGACTCCGCACCTGGGCTCGCAGGTCGTCGCTGATGGCGCCGGGGGCGGTCACGAAGGCGTCGGTGAGGCGGAGGGCGACCTTCTGGTGCTCAGGCAGGTCGCTGTCTTCGTAGTGGTCGATCTTGGCAGCCATGTCTTCGTCGAGGCCGGCGTCCCGGGCAACGCCCAGGCGGAGGGACATTCAGGTGAAACACTGGTGCTGGCGCGCACACCTCAGGCGCACGAGCTCAGTCGTGACGGGGTCGAGGCCACTGAGGCGCACGACAGCGTCCTGGTAGGCGCCGATGGCGGCGCCGAGGCCGGGGGCAACGGGGGCGGTCGGGATTGCGGGTTCGGGCAAGCGGCGTTCTCGAACGGAAGTCATGGTGTTTCCTCCCTGGGCGCGAGGACTGTTCGTAGGCCAAGCGCCAGACGTTGATGCTGATCGAGGGCGAGGAGGGCGCTGGTGAAGGCCTGCACCTCTCCGGGGCTGAAGTGTTCGAGCAGGGCATCGATGTCGCCCTGCGTCACGCTGGCGACATCGCCGACGAACTGTTCGGTGAAGGCGAGGCAGGCGCGCTCGCGTTCGCTGAAGAGGGGTGAGTCGGGCCAGTCGCCGATGGCAGCCGCCTTCTCGGGGGCGACGGGGGCGCCGGGTGCGGGGCGGGCGGCCTCGCGGTCGTCGCCCTGGAGACTGGCAATGCGGAGGCGGCAGAGCTCGAGGACCTCGGGATCAAGGGCCTGCCAGAGCTCGCTGTGGAGATTCGTGATGACGTCGCGGACCTCGGGTGCGAAGCGCGCGAGGCGCTCCTCCAGGTCGGAGGCGAGGAAAGCAGGCTCTCCGGTAGCAGAAGCCATACAGGGACGGTACGAACGCAGGCGGGGCGCGTCAATGCCCGTGCGAGGCCCGTGCGAGCGCGACCGGTAGGATAGGCGGCCATGCCGAAGAACGAGCAGATTCCCGCGGCGCTCATCCTGGAGGCGCTGAAGCAGGCGTTTCGAGCACAGCGGACGGCCCCCGCGAGAGAGGGCGAGCCGCTGGGGTGGGTGCTCTCCGTGCCTGACACGCACCAGCGC
This sequence comes from Tepidiformaceae bacterium, assembly GCA_965262975.1. Lineage (GTDB taxonomy): Bacteria > Chloroflexota > Dehalococcoidia > Tepidiformales > Tepidiformaceae > UBA2991. The sequence goes on from OZ253575.1 coordinate 1,496,663, forward strand.
AGCGCAGTCGCCGCGCTGGAAAAAGACACCGACCTGCGGCTGCTGACCTGCTCGACCGAGGACGAGGCGAATGCGATCGCAGCGGGGCTCTATATCGGGGGGCAGGAGGTGGCGCTGATGATTCAACACGCAGGTCTGTATGCATCGGTGAACACGCTGCGGGGCGTGGGCTTGGACGGGGGTGTGCCGCTATTCGCGCTGGTGGGGCTGCTGAGCCGCGAGCCCGAGCTGGAGCCGCGCGACTCGCCACGCTCGATGGTGCGCTTCGCCGAGCCGCTGATGGACACGTTCGAGGTGCCGCACGCGCTTCTGGAGACGCGCGATGACCTGGCCCTCATCCCGGAGTACTACGCGCTCAGCCGCGAGCGATCGGGGCCGGCCGTGGTGTTCGTCGGGCGGGAGACGGCCTGATGCGACCGGAAGACGCCCTGCGGGCGATCAACGAGGCGCGGGGCGAGGCGCTCGTCGTGCCGACGATGACGACCGTGCCGGAGTGGCGCACGATCGCGCCGGACGCCCCGAGCGTGGCCTGCGTTGGCTTCATGGGTGGGGCATCGTCGCTGGGGTTGGGGCTGGCGCTGGCGCAGCCGCAGCGGCGCGTCATCGTGCTCGACGGCGACGGCTCGCTGCTGATGCAGCTGGGCTCGCTGGCGACGGTGGCGGGCGCGGCGCCGGCGAATTACACGCACGTGCTGTTCGCGAACGGCGTGTACCACACGTCGGGAAGCCAGGCGATTCCCGCAGGCGGGACGGTCGACTTCGCGGGGATGGCGGCGGCGGCGGGGTACGCGTTCACGACGCGCATCGAGACGCTGGAGGAGCTGCGCATCCGCCTGCCGGAGCTGCTCACCGTGCGCGGTCCGGTGTTGGTGGAACTGGCGACCGAGGAAGCGGAGTTCACGCCGATGACGGCGCCGGGCGGCGACCCGCTGCGCGTGCAGGTCGAGCGGTTACGGGAGCGGCTCGCGGGCGAGCGCTAGCGGTTAGCCTGCTCACGATGCGGTTCCCCTGGCGGGGATAGAGTGGGCTTCACACCCGCCTGAACCGGCCCCACCAGGGGGAGAGCAGCTTGACCGTTCCCGATGCGACAACACGGAGGCGAGCGACACCAACGCTTTGGCTGGCGCTTGCGTTGCTGGCCCTCTCCGTCGTTCTGGCGACGGTCTGCGGGGACGACGACGGTGCGGCCAGCGGGGGAGGGCCAACTGCAACGACGGCCCCTCCCACCGACGAATCGACCGTGGACCAGCTACGCGCGAACGCGGCGGCGTTCGAGTTCCGAACGGGGAAGCACGGCGGTACCCTGACGTTCGCGACGATCTCCGAGCCGCTGACATTCAACCTGGCGACCGCAAACGACGCCTCGTCGTCGGGCCTCCTTGGCTACCTGTTCGAGGGCCTGACGGAGGTCTCGTGGCTGACGGACGAGGTGGAGCCGGGGCTGGCGGAGTCCTGGGAGAACTCGGAAGACGGCCTGGGCTGGACCTTCCGGCTTCGCAGGGGCGTGCACTGGCACGACGGGACGCCGTTCACGGCGCAGGACGTGGACTTCACGTTCAACCGGATCATCTACAACGACGACATTCGGGCGAGTGCCCGGCCGGTCTTCACCTTCCGCTTCCTTGGCGAGGACGGCTCGTGGCAGGAGGCGGAGATGTCGGTCGAGGCGATCGACGACTACACGGTGCAGTTCGTCCTGCCGGTGCCGTTCGCGCCCTTCCTGCGCTCAATGGGGACGGCCATCTACCCGAAGCACCTGCTTGAGCAGGTGGTGGATGAGGGAGTCTTCGCGGAAACCTGGGGCATCGAGACGAATCCGGCGGAGATCGTGGGGACGGGGCCCTTCACGATCGAGTCGTACACGCCCGGCGAGCGGGTGATCCTGGCGCGCAACCCCGACTACTGGCTAATGGACGAAGACGGCGAGCACCTGCCGTACCTGAATTCGATCGTGCAGATCATCGTGCCGGACCTGGAGGCGGAGCTGGAGTCGTTCCGGTCCGGGGAGAGCGACATCTACGGGGTTCCTGGAAAGGAGTTCGCCACCCTGGAACCGCTCCAGGACGAGGGAAACTTCACGATCCACCGGCGCGGTCCCACCTTCGGGACGACGTTCCTGGTGTTCAACCTGAACCCGGGCAGTAGTCCGGAAACGGGCGAGTCCTACGTGGCGCCCGAGAAGCTGGCGTGGTTCCAGAAGACGGAGTTCCGGCGGGCGGTTTCCCACGCGATCGATCGCGACACGATCATCGAGGAGGCCTTTGACGGGCTGGGGTACCCGCAGTGGGCCTCCATCAGCCCGGCGGCCGGCGTCTTCCACAACCCGGACGTGCGGCGGTACCCACACGACGTCGAGGAGGCAAACCGCCTCCTCGACAGCCTCGGCTGGCGCGATCGGGACGGGGACGGTTTCCGCGAGGACGAAGAGGGGAACGCGATCACGTTCACGATCGCGACCAACGAGGACAACACCGTTCGCGCCGACGTGCTCGCGCACATTCACGAAGACCTAAGAGCGGTCGGCATCCGCGCGGAGTTCGAGCTGCGGGACTTCGGCGAGCTCGTCGGGCAACTCACTGCTACCTACGACTGGGAGGCCATCGTTATCGGGCTGACGGGCGGGACGGAGCCGCACGGCGGCATCGGCATCTGGCACAGCAGCGAGCCGCTCCACCTCTGGAGTCCGAACCAGGCGGAACCGTCGACGCCGTGGGAGGCGGAGATCGACGGGCTGTACATCGAAGGCAGCCAGGAGCTGGACCGCGAGAAGCGGGTGAGGCTCTACCAGCGCGCACAGGCGATCGCGGCGGAAAACCTGCCGCTCATCTACACGGCCCTGCCGGAACGGCTAAGCGCCGTGCGCAACGTGTTCGGCAACACCACGCCGACGCTGTACGGGCTCTTCGATGTCCGCTACCTGTACCGCGTGGACGAGTAGCGGCAGGCGATCCTCGCCGCCCAGACCTCGGCGATCGGTGCGCTCGCATGTGCCGCAGCCTCCGGCATGATGGTCCTCAAGACCACGGTGCTCGTGACACCCGAGACCGTGGACCAGGCGATCGCCACCGACGTGAACTTCCGCACCCCGGGGTCGTAGCCGCCGCTCGGGGTCGGCAGCGAGAACACACCTGGGGTCCCCCCGCCCGCTTACTCGCGCGGGATGCCGAGGGCGTCGTAGGAGTCCATGCCGGCGTCGTACCTGGCCTGGGCGGCGTTCATGATCTCGATGGCGTCGGCGCGACGGGCGGTCTGGCCGAAGATCTGCTGCTCGTGGCGGCGGGCGTCGTAGATGTCGCGGTCGCGGCCACCCATGAAGCTGCGCTTGCAGGCGTCGAGGCTGAAGGCGGGCCACTGGGCGATGTGAGCGGCCCAGGCGATGGCTTCCTCGCGCAGGGAGTCGTGAGGGACGACCTTGTTGATGGCGCCGAGGGAGAGCGCCTCCTGGGCGGTAATGGGGCGGCCATCGAGGATCATCTCGAGGCACTTGGTGGGGCCGATGAGGCGGGCGAGGCGGGTGCAGCCGCCGGCTCCGGGCGGGATGCCGATGGCGACCTCGGGCTGACCGTAGGTGGCGGACTCGGCGGCGATGCGCAGGTCACAGCCCCAAGAAAGTTCGGCGCCCCCGCCCCAGGCCTGGCCGTTGTTGGCGGCGATGGAGATAAGGGGGCTATCGCCGACGCGCTCGAAGATGCTGCGGTCGGCGCCGTAGGGCGTCTTCGGTGGCGGGACGCTGTTGCCGATGGCGGCCATGCCCTCCATCGCCTGCACAATTCCGCCGAGGTGCCAGTGAGCGATGAAGTAGCCGGGCGTATCCGAGGCGAGGACGAAGACCTTCGCGCCCGACTGCTCGATCTCGTCGATGGCGCTGAGGATGCCGGCGCCGAGCTCGCCGCCACCGAAGTTCATGGGCGGATCGGAGAAGGCGATGAGGCCGACGCCGTCGGCGGGGTAGGTCACATTCACGGTTACAGCCACGGAGTTGCTCCTCGGGTTGAAGTGGCGGGTAGTGTGAGGCGAAGGGACGGGCTTCGCCAGCGGTGAGGGGTCGGGGCGTGCGCACCAGCGCCGCGAAAGTGGCAGAATCCCCAAAAGACCTCGTCAGGAGAGCCAGCCAATGACAACGACCGCAGCAAGCGACTACACGGAGATGATCAACACGGTGGCGGAGTGCCCCATGAAGCTGGAGGACGTGGACCTTTTCGCCCCCGGCGCGCAGGAGCACTGGCCGGAGGCCTACGAGATTCTCCACGAGGAGTCGCCCGTGCAGCGCATCCCGGGCGAGGGGAGCTCGCCCGACACCGACGGCTTCGTCATCACGAAGTACCAGGACATCTACGACATCATCCGTGACCCGATCACCTTCCTGCAGCCCGGCTTCGCCGGTGCGGATGGCGGAGGCACCGCGGGGATGAGCACGGAGGACGGCGAGCCCAGCGCGCTGGCCGACGCGATGGCGCTGAACACGCTGCGGCCCAACCTGGAACTGCACAAGGCGCATCGCATCGAGCTCACGGACCCGTGGGTGGGGGCGACGGGCGCGCCGCAGCACCGCCCGATGGTCACGAAGTTTGTCGACCAGCTAATCGATAGCTGGATCGACCGCGATCCCGCGGACATCGAGTTCGTGGAGGAGTTCGCGGCGCCCCTGCCCCAACTGGTGATGACGACGATCCTGGGGTGGCCGATGGAGGATCTGCCCATTCTGAGGAAGTGGGGGCAGGCGCAGGTGCGGCGCTTCGTCTTCGGCAAGGGCCACCGCAACGTCATGTCGGACGCGGAGGAGCTTGAGAACGCGCACGATCTGGGCGAGTTCATGGCGTACGTCCAGGAGCAGGTAACGCGGAAGCGCAAGGACCCGCAGGACGACATGACGAGCTTCCTCACGCAGGTCACGTACAAGGCGATGAACCGGAAGCTGACGGACAACGAGGTTATCGGCGTCCTGTTCGGCATGCACATCGGCGGCCTCGAGACAACGCAGTACGCGATCGCGGCGGAGGCGGAGCTGCTGGCGCAGGACCCCGCGCTCTGGCAGGAACTGAAGGCGAACCCCTCGAAGGTTCGCTTCTTCGCCGAAGAGGGCATGCGCATCCACGCGCCCACGCAGGGCCTCTCGACGCGCATGGCGGCGAAGGACGTGGAGATTCGCGGCATGCCCATCCCCAAGGGCTCGATCCTGCACTTGCGCTACGGCGCCGCGAACCTGGACGCAGAGGAGTTCGGCTGCCCCGCCGACGTGGACCTGGCGCGCCCGAACACGGGACGGCACATGACGTTCTCGCAGGGGATTCGCGTCTGCCCGGGAGCGGGCATCTCGCGACTCGAGCAGAACATCGCCTGGGAGCGGCTGACCCAGCGGCTGGAAACGCTCGAAGTGGCGCCCGGGAACGACTTCCGGCACCAGCCCGGCATCATGCTTGGTCTCTGGAAGCTGGACCTGAAATTCACGAAGGCAGCGAACCAGGAGGCGTAGTCCCGTGCGCGACGAAGGCGATCATCCAAGGCATTCCCGGTCCGGGGAGGGCGACGCTCCGGTGGCGGAGCGGGCCTTCCGGCAGCCGCCGCCACTGCATGGGCGCGAGTCGCACATCCGCATCTTCGACGCCGACAACGAGGCGCGGAAGGTGTACGGCCAGGCGCAGGTATCCGCGGACGGCTCACTGCCGCAAGAGGAGCACGGCCCCAGCGCCGTCCTGAAGGCGCTCGATCCGTTCTGGACGCGGGGCATCATCCCCGGGGACAGAGACGGACCTGACAGCATCAAGGACCACACGACCTAGGAACGCGACTCGGACTGCCACTGGTGGTCACGCGGCCGCGCACCCCACACGAGCAGGAGGAACGCGATGACGGCGACCGACGAGTCCACGGCGATGGCGGATGCCATCCGGGCGCAACTGGCGCTTGCGATCGAGCCGCAGGAGTTCGATAGCGACGAGCACCGGCGCGACCCGTTTCCCCTGTACAAACGGCTGCGGGATCACCATCCCATTTACCAGGACCTGTTCCACAACAACTGGGTCGTGAGTCGCTACGACGACATCGTCGAGATTTTCCAGAACAACGACGACTTCAACCGGGCCGTGTACGACCCGAAGGGGGAGTACGAGTTCGGCAAGAACCAGGTGTTCGGCCCGAACATCCTGGAGTACGGCAACAGCGCCGAGCACCGCTTCCTCCGCAACGTCGTCGCCGATCAGTTCGTCGGCAACCGGCTGCAGGGGTTCCTGCCCTTCATCGAGCAGATCGCGCGCGAACTCATGGGGCAGATCTGGGCAAAGTCGGCAGACGATGTCGCCAAGGGCTTCTCCGATACGGGCGAGGTGGAGCTGGTCAGCCAGTTCAGCAACCAGTTCCCCATCCGGGTCATCTCGAACATGCTCGGGCTGCCTCGCGAGGACGAGGACACGTTCGTGCGCTGGTATCAGCACCTGATCGAGGGGCTCGGGTTCGGCGGCGAGCACTTCGCCAAGGGCATGCAGGCGCGGAACGAGATGTGGGACTACCTCGACCCCCTGATCCGCAAGGCAGAGGACGCACCCGGCGAGGACCTGATCTCGCGCATCGTGCACGCGGAGCTCCGCGGGCAGCGAATGAACGTGGACGAGATCAAGGGGTTCATCGCGCTGCTGCTGGCGGCGGGCGGGGACACGACCGACAAGGCGATCGCCAACATGTGGTACCACATGCTGTACACGCGCCCGGACCAGTTCGAGAACGAAGTGCAGCGCGACCCCAGCCTCTGGACCAACGTCTTCACGGAGATGATGCGCTACGACCCGGTGGTGCACGGGCAGGGGCGCCACACGACGCACGAGATCAAGATACTGGGCGAGGTGATCCCGGAGCGGGCGACGGTCTCCCTGCTCCTGGGGGCGGGGAATCGCGACGAGCGCGTCTTCAAGAACCCGGACACGTTCGACATCCTGCGGGACGACCTGCACATGGGTCGCGAGTTGCGCTCCGGACGCTACCCCGACGGCAAGCACGGGCACCTCGGCTTCGGCATGGGGCAGCACTTCTGCATGGGCTATGCGATGGCGCGCCAGGAGGCGATCATTGCGAGCACCCGCCTCGCGGAGGCAATGAAAAACCCCCGGCCGAAGTTCCCCACGCATCCAGGCGTCACGTCACCAGTGACGGGCTCCGGGGGCTTTCGTGCGCCGGAGGAGCTCTGGATCGAGTTCGACGTGAACTAGGGGGCAGGAGCCCCACCCGTTCGTGATGTCGTAGGCTACGCGCACGCACTGGAAACAGGAGTTGGCCGATGACGGCGACGGACGAATCCACCGCGATGGCGGATGCCATCAGGGCGCAGTTGGCGCTCGCGATCGAACCGCAGGAGTTCGACAGCCCGGAGTTCCGGAAGGACCCGTTCCCGCTCTACAAGCGGCTGCGCGACGACCACCCCATCTACCAGGATCTGTTCCACAACAGCTGGGTCGTGAGCCGCTACGACGACATCGTCGACGTGTTCCAGAACAACGACGACTTCAACCGCGCGTCGTACGACCCGAAGGGGGACTACGAGTTCGGGAAGAAGCACGTGTTCGGGCCGAACATCCTCGAGTACGGGAACAGCGAGGAACATCGCTTCCTGCGCAACGTCGTGGCCGACCAGTTCGTCGGGAACCGGCTACAGGGATTCCTGCCTTTTATCGAACAGATCGCGCGCGAGCTGATGGGGCAGATCTGGGCGAAGTCGGCGGACGACGTCGCCAAGGGCTTCGCCGGCACGGGCGAGGTTGAGCTGGTCAGCCAGTTCACGAACCAGTTCCCGATCCGTGTCATTTCGAACATGCTGGGGCTGCCGCGCGAGGACGAGGACATGTTCGTGCGCTGGTACCAGCACCTGATCGAGGGGCTGGGCTTCGGCGGGGAGCACTTCGCCAAGGGCCTGCAGGCCCGGAACGAGATGTGGGAGTACCTCGATCCGCTGATCCTTCGCGCGGAGGACGCGCCCGGGGAGGACCTCGTTTCCCGCATCGTGCACGCGGAGTTCCGCGGGCAGCGGATGAACGCGGACGAGATCAAGGGCTTCATCGCGCTGCTGCTGGCGGCGGGGGGCGACACCACCGACAAGGCCATCGCCCTCATGTGGTACCACATGCTCTACACCCGCCCGGACCAGTTCGAGAACGAGGTGCAGAACGACCCGAGCCTGTGGACGAACGTGTTCACCGAAATGATGCGCTACGACCCGGTGGTCCATACGCAGGGGCGGCGCACGACGCACGAGATCAAGATCCACGGCGAGGTCATTCCCGAGCGGGCCAACGTCATGATGTACCTGGCCGCGGGGAACCGGGACGAGCGCGTGTTCAAGGATCCGGACACGTTCGACATCCTGCGGGAGGACCTGCACATGGGCCGCGAGCTGCGATCGGGGCGCTACCCCGACGGCAAGCACGGCCATCTCGGATTCGGCATGGGGCAGCACTTCTGCATGGGCTACGCGATGGCGCGCCAGGAGGCGATCATTGCGAGCACCCGCCTCGCGGAGGCGATGAAGAACCCGCGTCCGAAGTTCCCCGACCATCCGGGCATCACATCGCCGGTCATGGGCTCCGGAGGCTTCCGCGCGCCGGAAGAGCTCTGGATCCAGTTCGACGTCAACTAGAGCGAGCAGAGCGAGGGAAACGATGCGAGTGAAGGTCGACCTGAAGAAGTGCACCAAGAGCGGAGAGTGCTACTACAACCACCCGGAGCTCTTCAAGGTGGACAGCGAGGGCTTCCCCGTCATACAGGTGGATCCGCTGGACAGCGAGGACATGCAGATCGAGGCGCAGCAGGCCTCGGAGGTCTGTCCCGTCGAAGCGATTACCGTCGAGGACGACTAGCCGGCCCTCGCCCCAGTGCTCAGTAGTGGATGGCGCGTCCGACGCCGCCTCCGGCGGCAATCGTGTCCCCCTGGATGGCAACTGACTTCGGCGAGGCCAGGAAGGCGACGACGTGGGCGACTTCTGACGCATCGATGAAGCGCCGGACGGAGTTGCCCTGGGCGGCTCGCTCCTTGGCCTCCTCGACGGAGATTCCCTGCTCGGCGGCGCGCTGCTCCATCAGCGCCGGCATCCGCTCGGTCCAGGTGAGGCCGGGGTGGACGACCGTGACGTTGATGCCGTGGGGCCCGAGTTCGTCCGCGAGGTTCTTGGTGAGGGCGGCGACGGCGACATTGCGCATGCTGCCGATGGCCGTACCCGACTGGCGCGCGGCCATCCCGCTGATGTTGATGATGCGTCCCCAACCGTTCGCCTTGAGGTGGGGGGCGGCGGCGCGGGCGCAGCGCAGGTAGCCGAGCACCTTCGTGTTCATCTCCTCCTCGAAGTTGGCGTCGGTAATGCCTTCGAGGCCGGGAACGGGGGCGGGGCCGCCGCCGGGACGGGCGGCGTTGTTCACGAGGATGTCGAGATGCCCGAGCTGCTCGACGGCGCTCGCAACCATGGCGTCGACAGCGGCAGTGCTGCCCGTGTCGACAACGATTGGGACGATGCGGCGGCCCGTCTCGGCGGCGAACTCCGCGGCTGTCTCATCGAGGGTGGCCTGGGTGCGGGCGGCGATGGCGACATCGACGCCTTCCTGGGCGAGGGCGCGCGCGATCGCCTTGCCGATGCCCTTGCTGCCACCGGTGACGAGTGCCGCCTTGCCGTCGAGTTCGAGGTCCATGGCTAGCGGAGGGACCCCCACCAGTCGGGCACGGCCACACGCAGGATCTCGTCGTAGGTTTTCGCGATCTCGGGCGCGTCGTCGGGGACGTCCTGCTGGTTGGTGGGGGGCAGGGGGGAGGCGCCCTGGATGGGGTCGACCCACTCGATGCCCTCTTCCTCAATGACTTCCATCAGGGGCGGGGTGGCGTCCTCGTGGTGGCCGCTGATCTGGTGCTTGATGAGGAAGGTGTTGTAGTCGGGGAAGGAGAGGATGCAGTAGTAGCTGCGGGGCTCCTGGCCGCGCCACATCTCGTAGCGAAGCACGTTGCTTTCGAGGGAGTGGGTCTTCTCGTAGAGGTCCTTCTGGATCTCCTCGTAGCGGGCTTCCATGCCCTCCTTGACCTTGAGCGTGATAAGCACGGTCGCCATTGGGGCGCTCCTCCGCATGGTGTGATTGGCAGGCGGCACGATACGGCGGGGGGAGCGGAGGCGGCAAGGGCGGGGCGGGGTCAGGGGCGGGAGCGCAGGCCGGCGACAATCCCAAGGATCGCGATGACGGTCGCAACGACGGCGAACACGTTCACCGCGGCGGGGAGGACGCCGCGTGGGGTGGGGGCGAGACCGGTGCCGGTGTCGGCAGGCTCGGGCGGGTCGGGAGCGGGGGGGTCGGGGCAGTCGGGGAGGTCCAGTCGGTCGACGTCGTGCCATCTGAGCTCGTGCAAGCTCGGGGGTATGCAACCGGTGAACCGATTGGCACTAAGCCACAGAATGTCAAGTTTGGGCAAGTCAGCGAGTTCCACAGGAATCTCTCCAGTCAACTCGTTGTGGGCAAGGAACAGATCCTCGAGGTTGGACATCACTCCAAACTCCCGGGGAATGCCACCCGTAAGGCGGTTGCGGTGCAGCCAAAGCACCTCAAGTCTCGAGAGACTCGCGAGCTCCACTGGAATGGGTCCCGTAAGGTCGTTGTCCGACAGGTTCAGGCTCCTAAGGCGCTCCAGCATTCCGAACTCTGGAGGGATGGTACCGCTGAAACGGTTGGCGGCGAGGGACAGACCCTGCAGGTTCGAGAGGCCTCCAAGTTCCGCCGGAATGGGGCCGGAAAGCTCATTGTCCGACAGCACCAACCCCCTGAGGCGCGTCAGCATGCCGAGCTCTGGAGGGATTCCTCCGGTAAGGCCGTTGCCTTTAAGCCAGAGCCTCTCCAAGGTCGAGAGGCCTGCGAGTTCTGTCGGAATAGGTCCCGTGAGGTAGTTTCCGCCCAGCGAGAGCGCCTCCAGATTCTGCAGATTCGCCAACGACAAGGGAATACCACCTGAGAGTTCGTTGGCGTCCAGGGCCAAATACCGCAACAAGGACAGCTTGCCAATGCTGTCCGGGATAGCGCCTTCCAGTCCGTTGCCTGTCAGAACCAGGTCCTCCAAAGAATGCAGTCCCCCGAGTTCTGGGGGGATTCCACCCTCCAGGTCATTGCCCGTGACGAGGAGCCACTTGAGGGAGTCAAGCTCAACTAGTTCCGCAGGGATCCGACCGGTCAGGCCGCGGCCCGTCAGTTTCAGCTGCGTAACGCGACGAAGGTCGTGGTCGACTTCGACTCCATCCCACCGGTGAATCGGCTTGTCCGCGCTCCAGTTGAGGGTGGCCTCACCGGCAAGGGTGTCACGGATGCCGAGGAGGACGGCGCAATCATGCACGAGGCCGGGGTTGTCGTCGGGATTGGGGACGCCGATGCCGTTGGAGCAAGCCTCGACGAAGTCCTCGAGGGCGGCCAGTGCGGGGGAGGCGCCACGCGCCAAGCCGGCCAGCAACATCAGCCCCAACGCGAGAACGACGGCATGGCGCGACATGTTCCTCACCCTCCTATCGGACGTGGGCCGGGGCACGCTATCACGCTGCAAGGCGATTTACCCCACCCACTTGAGCATATGCAGGGAGAGCTCGAATCGTTCCCGCCAACGCAGTTGGTCCTTGCGAAACTGCTGATCAGCGGCCGTGGAGACGCGTAGGATTGGCCGCACAAATTCGCAGTGCGCGGCCAGTGCCGCAAGGGAGACGGTGATGCAGCGAGCGACCTCAGACGCCCCTCACGCGACGGGCCATCGCCAGGAGCAGGTCACGGGGTGTCCCGTCAGTCTGGACGATGTCGACCTCTTTTCGCCGGGGGCGCAGGAGTACTGGTTCGACTCCTACAAGATCCTTCACGACGAGGCGCCGATTCACAAAATCCCCGGCGAGGGGACGATCCCCGGCGCGGACGCGTACATCCTGAGCAAGTACGAAGACATTGCGATGGTGGTTCGCGACCCGAAGACGTTCGAGTTCTACAACGCCGCCGAGGGCGACGAGGCCGCGCAGGAGATCTTCCGCGAGAAAGGCTTCGGCACCATCACCGACACGTGGGACACGCTGCGCCCCAACCTGGAGGAACACAAGCGCCACCGCATGGAGCTGACGGACCCCTGGGTCGCCCTGCCCGCGGCCGAGCGGCACACGCCCATGATCACGCAGGCCGCGAACGACCTGATGGACAAGTGGATCGAGACGGGCGAGGTGGAGTTCGTGAAGGGGTTCGCGGCGCCGCTGCCGCAGATCGTGATCACAACGATCCTCGGCTTCCCCCTGGAGGACATGCCGACGACGCGCATCTGGGAGGAGGAGCAGGTCAAGCGGTTCGTCTACGGCTTCAGCCACAAGAACCTGCTGACGCCCGAACAGGAGAAGGCGAACGCGGAGGCGCTGGTCGCCTTCCAGCACTACATCGGGGAGCAGATCGAGGACAAGCGGCAGAACCCCAGGGACGACATGATCACGTTCCTGCTCAACGTCGAGTACGGGCCGGATAAGCGCAGGCTGACCGACCCGGAGATCGCGAGCGTCGTGTACGGGATGCACATCGGCGGGAACGAGACGACGCAGTACGCGCTCACGGCCGAGGCGATGCTGCTGGCGCAGCAGCCCGAGCTGGTCGAAGAGCTGCGGGCGGACCGCTCGAAGGTGCGCTTCTTCGTGGAGGAGGCGCTGCGGCTGTACGCGCCCACGCAGGGTCTATCGACGCGCGTGGTGACGAAGGATGTCGAGCTTCGGGGCGTGCAGATTCCGCGGGGATCGATGCTGCACCTGCGCTACGGCGCAGCCAACCGCGACCCGGACCTCTGTCCGGCGACGGACTCGATCGATCTGACGCGCAAGAACCCGGGGCGGCACCTCACGTTCTCAATGGGACCGCGCGTCTGCCCGGGGGCGGGGCTGTCCCGGCTGGAGCAGAACATCGCGGTCAACGTGATGCTCGACCGGCTGGACAACCTGCGGCTCGCCCCAGCCAAGAACGACCTAACGCACCAGCCCGGCATCATGCTGGGGCTGTGGGAGCTGAACCTGGCATTCGACGCGCGTGGCGCCTAAACGGGGCCGGTCGGGCTAGTGGGAGAACGGGCACTGGAGGCGACTCGCCGGCGCGCGGCGGACATGCTCGAGCGGGGCGAGTCGCCGGACCTTGTCGCCATCCTGCGGGAGGAGTGCGCGCTGGAGCCGCGCGCCGCGTACGAGCGCGCCCTGCGCGCCATCGCGGAGACGGCGGCAAGTGGGGTCCGGCGGCGTTCCGACGAGGGTGAGGATGCGGTCGCCCGCTGGGGGCGGGAGGTGCGCGGGAGCGGCTCGCTCTACCTGGCGCTGGGGGACGCCATCGCCTGGCTCCGCGAGAACGCCGCGGAGAGCGGGAGCGAGGCGCAGGCGTCGATGCTGTTCTAGTCGGCTACTCGTCGTCCCTGGCGAGCGCGATGGCGTTGCCGGGACAGACGCGGACCGCGTCCTCGGCGTCTTCGACCTGATCGCCTTCGGGCTCCTCGACGATGACGACGGGGAAGCCATCGTCCCGCGCTGCAAACAGCTCAGCGTGGTAGGTCGAGCACTCTGCCGCCTTGATGCAGCGGTCGAGATTCACGGAGAGTTTCATCGCTTCCTCCCAGGAGTTGCCGGCTTGCGCGGGTCTGCGAGCAGATTATCGGGCAGTGGCCGCGCGAGTACCAGCGTCAGCCCTTGACGCGCCTCCCGCAGGCTCCCACGATGCTGGCCAATCGCGGATGCGCCGGGAGGCCGGCCGAAGGAGCACAGCATGGAGCGGGACTACGATATCGTCGTCATCGGCTCGGGGGCGGCGGGACTGGCTGCGGCGGTGACCGCCGCCGACTCGGGCGCAAGCGTGATCGTGCTGGAAGCGGACGACAAGGTCGGGGGCTCCTCGCGCCTTTCCGGGGGGCACTTTTACGCCGCCGGCACGAGCGTGCAGCGCGAGGCGGGCATCATGGATGACACGCCCGACGACATGTTCAGCTACTACATGACCCTTAACCAGTGGAACGTTGAGCCGGCCGTGGCGCGCACCTACTGCGACAGCGCGGCGCCCACGTTCGAGTGGCTGCGCAGCCTGGGCGTGGAGTACAAGCCCGAGCGCGTTTACATCTCGGGCATCGACACGGTGCCGCGGGGCCATCCGCCGGAGGGCGAGGGGCTGGCGGTGGTGCGCGTGCTCGACTCCGAGCGCATCAAGCGCAACGTGGACCTCGCGCTGGTGACACGCGCAGACCGGCTGATCGAGGAGGACGGCGAGATCGTGGGCGTGGCCGCGGGCGACCAGGAGGTGCGCTGCGGTGCGGTCGTGATCGCCTCCGGCGGCTTCGGGCACAACAAGGAATTCATCGAGAAGTACTGGCCCGACGCGCACGAGCAGGGCGACGGCGTCTGGGCCATCTCGGGGCCGAAGGCGATGGGCGACGGGATCACGCTCGGGGAGCAGGTGGGGGCGACGCTGGGCGGCCATAACCGCGGCCTGCTGCTGCTCACGCCGGGGTTCACGAAGGATCTGGAGGTGGCGGTGCCGCCGTGGGTGATCCTGGTGAGTCGCGAGGGACGGCGCTTCGCCAGCGAGATGGCGCCATACACAGTGATGGCAGGGCTGTTCAAGCGGAACGGAAGCATGGCCTACGCCATCTTCGACGAGACGGCGCGGCTCGAGGCCGATGCGATGCCGGTGGGTCCGAGCTGGACCTCGGAGAGCCTGCTGGCGCGCGCGGAGAGCGGCGAGGTGCTGCGCGCGGACACGATCGAGGAGCTGGCAACGCTGACGAAGATCAATGCGGCGCCGCTGGCGGGCACGATCCAGAAGTACAACGCGGACTGCGCGAAGGGCGTCGACACCGCCTACTTCAAGCCGATGGGGCTGCGTCCCATCGAGACGCCGCCGTTCTACGCGGTGGAGACGCGGCCGGCGATCATCGCGTGGACAGGCTGCGGCCTGCGCGTGGACGCGGAGACGCACGTGATTGCGACCAACGAGCTACCGATCGACAACCTCTTCGCGGCAGGGGAGGCGATGGGTACGCTGCACGGCGATCGCTACATCGGCGGGGGCGGGTCGTACGGACCGGCGGTCACGTTTGGGCGCATCGCGGGCCGGAACGCCGCCACGGCGGCGGCCAAGAGCGCGGGTCTGATGGAGTAGCGCCCCTCTTGAGATCCTTCCATGACCTCCTTACCATCGAGTAAGGGCACTTGGGTAAGGGCGAAGGGCAGGACCGATGGGCGAGTCGACCTTCACGGCGAAGATCACGAGCAAGCGACAGATCACGCTGCCGAAGGGGCTCTGTGACCGGCTCGGGCTTCGCGAGGGTGACAAAGTCACATTCGTTGAGGACGAAGAAGGCGTCCACGTTGAGAGGGAGTTCGATCGCGAGGCTTTCCAGGCCACGCTGCGCCAGTGGCAGGAGCACATGAAGCCGAGGTGGAAGGAACTGGGGTACGAGGGCATGACCGCGGACGAGATCTTTCTGGAGATTCGCGGCCCTGACCCGGTTGATGAAATTGAGCAAGCAGCGCCGGACTCGTGATCTCCGCCGTTGACACGAATGTCCTCATCAACATTCTCCGAGGTGAATCTCCCGAGGACGTCGACCGCGTGGCGGAAGCCGTGGGGCAAGGGGGAGCGGTCGTCTGCGACGCTGTTTACTCGGAGATGGCTCCACTGTTCGACGGGCAGGATGGCCTCGACCGCTTTCTTGAGGGCATCGGTATCCGGCTGGACCGGTCCAGCCGGGAGGCGCTCCACCGCGCGGGCCAGGCCTGGCGCGACTACAGCCGCCAGCGTCCGCGCCTACCCACGTGCTCACAGTGCGGGACCGCTCAGCAGGTCCTCTGCAAGCGCTGCAGCGCGGAGCTGCAGTTCCGCCAGCACACGCTGGCCGACTTCCTGATTGGCGGTCATGCGCTGGTGCAGGCAGACCGGCTCCTCACGAGGGACCGTCGTTCCTACACGCGCTACTTCCCCGAACTCGCCCTGGCCTGACCCTCGCCGGATGCCGGGGCAGTAGGATTGTGGGACGCGCGACGCGCAGGAGGATGCTCCCATGACGCCACCGCTGACCGTCCACGGCGTGCCTGTGATCGACATCGACAGCCACTACACGGAGCCACCCGAACTCTGGACCTCGCGGGCGCCGGCTGCCTACAGGGAGCGCGTGCCGAAGGTGGTGCGCGACGAGGAGGGGCGGGCGCGCTGGGTGGTCGATGGGGACGTGGACTTCGGGCCGCTGGGCTTCACGGTGGTGAAGAAGGACGGCGAGAAGGCGTACGGGATGCTCAGCCTGCCGGACTTCGAGGACATGAGCGACGCCGCAAGCTATCCGGAGCCGCGGTTGCAACTCCTCGACCACCTCGGCATCTCGCAGCAGATCATCTACCCGAACGTGGCCGGGTTCGGGAGCAACCGCTTCATGTCGCTGGAGGACAGCGAGCTGCGCAACGTCTGCGCACGCGTCTACAACGACGCCATCATCGACCTGCAGGCGGCGGGCAACGGGCGACTGTTCCCGCAGGCGTTGACGCCGTTCTGGGACATCGACGAGTGCGTGCGCGAGGTGCGGCGCGTGAAGGACGCGGGCATCACCGGCATCACGATGACGGACACACCGGAGGCGTTCGAGCTGCCGCACTTGCACGACGCGCACTGGGATCCGCTGTGGTCGACCTGCCAGGAGATGGGCATCCCGGTGAACTTCCACATAGGCTCGGGGAACAACCTCGGGGGGCAGATGCTGTGGAAGGGGTACGGACCGCAGCGCAGTCTGGCCGCGCTCAGCGTCTCGCTCTTCATGGTGCAATGCAAGACGATCATGAACCTCATCTTCAGCGGGCTGCTGGACCGCTACCCGAACCTGAACTTCGTCTCGGTCGAGAGCGGCATCGGCTGGATTCCGTTCCTGCTGGAAGCGATGGAGTGGCAGTACGACGAGACGATCCCGACGGAGCGGGAGGGGCTGAGCCTGCGCCCGAAGGAGTACTTCAAGCGGCAGGTGTACGCCTCGTTCTGGTTCGAGCAGTGGGGACCGCTGCACGCGATCGAAGAGTTGGGTGAGGACAACGTTATGTTCGAGACGGACTTCCCGCACCCGACTTGCCTCTACCCGGAGACACACACGCGCATCTCGAAGACGCTGGACCAGCTCGCCCCGACGGTGCGGCGCAAGGTGCTGCACGACACGGCGGCGCGGGTCTACCACCTGCCGGAGATCGGGTAGAGACGGCTTCCGGCGTCTAGCGCCTGTCGGCGCCGGCGAAGGCCTCGGCGGCCTTCGCCTCCTCCTCGGGCACGCCGTCGATGAGCACGAGGGAGCGGCCTGAGTAGGCAGGCACGCGCGGTCCCGGAAGGACCGTTCCCGTCAGGTTGACCGGGTCGACGGCGCTGACGAAGACGCGCTCGCCGGTCGTGGGTTCGTTGCGGGTGCGACGAAGCTGCTCGACAGCATCGATGAGGGCGTACTGCTCACCGACGACACCGGCGACGAAGCGTCCGCCGCGTACGTCGCCGCGCGCCTCCATTGTGCGAAGGGCGCGCAGAACAGAGCGCCAGGGCACGGTGAAGCGCTCTTGCCTCGCAAGGTCGCGGAAGACGACGCCGTAGCGTTCGAGGAAAACGCTGGCGACGAGCGAGGCGAGTTCTTCGTCGCGCACAGGGTCGCGCGGCGGGGCCTCGACGAGGGACCAGCGGCCCGGAGGACCACCGATGACGAGCCCGAGTCGGTAGCTGGCAACGGGCCGGCGAACAGGCCCGCGGCGGCCCGACGATGAACGCGCGAATATCTTGCGTACGCCCTCGAAGCCATCGGAGGCGACGAGGCCAGCGGCGATCAGCTCGCGCAGGGTCTCCTCGGTCTGGCTCGTGAGCTGGCCCGTCTCGCGCACCAGCTCCTCGAAGAAGAGCGCGCCGCGTTCACGCAGCAGCTCGACGACGGCGGAGGCGGCGCCGGGCGGGGCGGGGACGCCCTCGGGGCGGTCGTAGCGGGCGGCGGCGAGGAGGTCGGGGAAGGCGCGGCGGGCGACGATGGTGATGGGGGTGGCGCGGGTGGCGGGCGCCGGGCGGGCAGGGGCGTGGTCGGGGGAGGGGGGCTTGCGGCCGCTGAGGCGGGCCCAGGCGATCTCGCCGGCGAGGCAGAGTTCGTCGAGCCAGGCCGGCTCGTAGTCGCGCACGCGGGCACGGAGAAGGTCGGCCTCCCAGGAGCCGGCCGGCGCCTCGAAGCCCTGTAGCCGTTCGAGAGCGCGACGCAGCCCGGGGCGTCCCCCGTAGACGGAGCCAGGGGCGAGTCCCTGCCAGCGGGTGAGGAAGCGCATGTAGTCGGCACGCGAGACGGGCGCGACCCCCTTGCGCAGCCCCTCCAGCGTATAGCGGTGGATGCGAGCGAGCAGGCGGCGGTCGCAGAGTTCATCCTCGGGGGCGTTGGGGGTGAAGCGGCCGCGCACGAGGTAACCGGCCGCCTCCGCACCCTGAAGGCCGTAGTCCGCATCCTTCGCCTCAAGTCCGGTGCGGTGGGCGAGGTCGTCGGGGGTGATGGGGCCGAGGCACTCGGTGTGGCCGCGGACGAGGGCGAGCCGGGCCGCTTCGCGGTCGTCCACCTGCAGGAGAGCGTGCTCGGGGACGGCGGGGGAGGGCGTGTACGCATCGGGGAAGAGGAGGCGGACGGAGGGAAGGTTTTCGACAGCGAACCAGAAGGCGCGGTCTGCGAGGCTGAGCCGGGCGGCCCGGCCTCCCGCCTCAAGCTCAGCGAGCCACTCGCACCAGGGGGCGGCATGCTCCTCCGCGATGACGATGAGGCCGAGGAGAGCGTCGTGGGTCTCCTCGGCGTCGCGGGGGTCGGGCCAGGCTTCCTCGCGGACGCGGGCGATGGCATCAGGGCTGAGGGCGGCGAGGTCGCGGGCGGAGTCGGGGAGGGTGCGGCGGAGGGTCACCGCGCGCGTGCGGCGCTCCTCGATGGGGGCGTCGTCGAGGTAGGTGTAGGGACGCCCGCTGACGATCTCGTGGGCCATGGGGGAGGGCTCGACCGTGTCGACGGCGTGGAGGCGTATGCCCCCGTCCTCGATGCGGGTGAGCACGTCTTCGAGGCCGCGCACGTCCATCGCCTCGTACAGGCAGTCGTCGCGGGTCTGGCGCATGAGCGGGTGGTCGGGGAGGGTGAGGGGGACGTCGAGGTGCTCCTGGCACCCCACCTGGGCGGGGAAGACGGCGGCCATGAGGTCGTCGCCGCGCAGGCGCTGGAGGAAGGGGGGCACGCGCTTGCCGTTGCGCTGGCGGGCGATGGCGAGCGCGCGCGAGGCGTTCCAGCGCCAGCGAGTGGGGAAGAGGGGGATGTAGAAGATCGACTTCTCGACGAGCGTGGCGGCGTTGCGGGGATTCACCCAGGAGTAGGCGTCGGCAATGGGCCACGAGTGCTGGGGACCGGCGGAGAGGAGGATGGCGTCGTCGTTGGCGGCGGCCTGGAGCTCGAAGTCAAAGGTGGTGCAGAACTGCTTGCGCAGGGCGAGTCCCCAGGCGCGATTCACGCGCGCGCCAAAGGGCGCGTGGACGACGAGCTGCATGCCGCCGGAGTCGTCGAAGAAACGTTCGAAGACGACATCCGTATCCGAAGGCACGACGCCGAGGCCGTCGCGGGTGGCGCGGACGTAGTCGACCATCTGGCGGGCGCCGTTCTCGACGAGGCTGCACTCCTCCTGCAGGCGGCGAATGAGGGCTTCGGGGTCGTCGAGGCCATCGGCGATCTCGCGGCGGAGGCGGCCGGCCTCTTCGGAGAGCTCGATGGTGCGGCCGGGGGCTTCGCCCAGCCAGAAGGGGACGGTCGGGGGGGCGCCGTGGGCATCGACGACACGGACGGTGCTCTGCTCGACGCGGCGGATGCGCCAGGAGGTCGAGCCGAGGAGGAAGATGTCGCCGGCGGCGCTCTCCATGGCGAAGTCCTCGTTGACGGTGCCGACGGCGATGTCCTCGGGCTCGGCGACGACGCGGTAGTCGCCCATCTCGGGGATGACGCCGCCGTTGTTGAGGGCGGCGAGTCGCGCCCCCCGGCGCCCGCGAACGATGCCGTTGATACGGTCGCGGTGGATCAGGGGTGCGGCGGCGCCGGGGCCATCGCCGATGCCGGTGGCGAGCATCGTGACGATCTCATCGAAGGGCTCGCGCTCAAGGTCGGAGAAGGCGGACGCTTCGCGGACAAGGTCGTAGAGGGCGTCCTCGGTCCAGGGTTCGCAGGCGGTTTCGGCCACGATCTGCTGCGCGAGGACGTCGAGGGGGGCGGTCAGGGGGGAGATGCGGTCGAGACGGCCGCCGTGGACGGCGCGGATGAGGGCGGAGCACTCCAGCAGCTCGTCGCGGGTGGTGGGGAAGAGGCGGCCGTGGGGGCGCAGACCAAGGGCGTGGCCGGAGCGGCCGATGCGCTGGAGCAGCGTCGCGATGCTGCGGGGGGAGCCGATTTGACAGACGAGATCGATGGCGCCGATATCGATGCCGAGCTCAAGGGAGGCGGTGGCGACGAGGGCGCGCAGGTCGCCGGCCTTGAGGCGCTGTTCGACGTGGAGGCGGCGCTCCCTGGCGATGCTGCCGTGGTGGCTGGCGACGGCCTCTTGCCCGAGGCGCTCGGCCAGCTCCTTGGCGACGCGCTCGGAGAGGGAGCGGGTGTTGACGAAGATGAGGGTGGTGCGGTGCTCGCGGATGAGATCGGCGAGGCGATCGAAGATGTCGCCCCACTGTTCCCTGGGGGGGACGGCCTCGAGGTCGCTGGGGGGCGTCTCGACGTGGAGCTCGATGTCGCGCTGATGGCCACAGTCGACGATAGAGGCAGGGCGCCCGGCGCCAGCGAGGAAGCGGGCGATCAGCTCGATGGGGCGCTGGGTGGCGGAGAGGCCGATGCGGACGGGCGGGGTCTCGGCGAGACGGTCGAGGCGGGCGAGGGTGAGGGCGAGGTGGCTGCCGCGGCGATCACGGGCGAAGGCGTGAATCTCGTCGACGATGACGGTGCGGACGCCGCGCAGGTTCTCGCGGCTACGCCGGGCGGTGACGAGGAGGAAGAGCGACTCGGGGGTGGTGACGAGGATGTGGGGGGGCTTGCGCACCATGGTCTGGCGGGCGGAGGGAGGCGTGTCGCCGGTGCGGACGGCGCTGGTGATGGGGGGCAGGTCGTAGCTCATCTTGGCGGCGAGGGCGCGGATCTCGGCGAGGGGTTCCTCGAGGTTGCGCTGGATGTCGTTGCTGAGCGCCTTGAGGGGTGAGACGTACACGATGCGGGTGGCCTGCTCGAGTTCGCCGACTTCGGCCTCGCGGATAAGCTGGTCGATGCCGACGAGGAAGGCGGCGAGGGTCTTGCCGGAGCCGGTGGGGGCGGCGATGAGCGTCGTCTCGCCGGCGTGGATGCGGGGCCAGCCCCCGGCCTGGGCGTCGGTGGGGTACGCGAAACGGCTCTGGAACCAGGCGCGCACGACAGGGTGGAACGCCCCGAGCGGGTCGCCAGCAGGAGGGGATGCGGTGGCTACGGGGTCACGCTCGAACATCCGTGCGGGTGATAGTAGCCGACCGCGCCACTTTCCGCTCGCGCCACGCTACAGCGCCCGTTCGACGGGGCGCTGGCGTGACTTGCGAGGACCTCGGGTTGCCTAGCGACGAACGTAGGCGACGGCCAGCAATGCTCCGAGCACGACAACCACCACCAGGAAGATCGAGATGGTCAGCTGCTCGGGCCGGAGACCGGAGCCCGTATCGGGCTCGCCGACGGCCTTCCCACCGTCCGTGCTCGAGACCGGCTCCGGAGTGGACTCGTCCTCCTCAGGCTCCGGCGCGGACTCCTCTTCCGGCTCAGGCGTGCTCTCATCCCGCGGCTCCGGCGTGGACTCGTCCTCCTCAGGCTGCGGCGCGGACTCCTCCTCAGGATCCGGCGATGCCTCTTCCCGCGGCTCGGGCGGGCCTTCATCCCGCGGCTCGGGCGGGCCTTCGTCCGGCTCCGGCGGGCCTTCGTCCTGAGGCTCCGGCGGGCCTTCGTCGGGCGTTGGCGTTGGAGTCGGCGTGGGGGTAGGTGTCGGAGTCGGGGTCGGTGTTGGCGTCGGCGTGGGCGTGGGCGTGGGCGTGGGCGTGGGCGTGGGCGTGGGCGTAGGTGTCGGCGTCGGGGTAGGTGTGGGCGTAGGTGTTGGGGTCGGCGTGGGTGTAGGCCGAGGTCGTGGTCGCTGGAAGGTCTGGCCAGGGTTGGGGTTTCCGTTGTTCGTTCTGTCGGTGATGGTCACCGTCGTGTCAGAGCCCGCCGCGACTCTTTCCGGGAGGGTGGCGCCGAAGCTCAGCGTCACGCTCTCGCCCTCGCTATCGTCCTCATCAACGGTGGCCCGGAAGGTAATGGTCTCCTCCTGGTCGCCGCTCACGAACACCACTTCGACGGGGACACCGGAGTAGTCGTTGCTCGTTGCCCCACTCGGGCTGTCCGCTTCGATCGGGATCCTTACTTCGCGCTCCGGGTCCGCGTCCAGCTTCACCTTGACCGCCACGCTGCTGCCCTCAGCGACCGTGTACGAGCCCCTCTCGAATGTCACTGTGACCTGCGGGTCGTCGTCGTCGGTGATGTTCACCCTGGTGGTCTGCTGGGTGCCTGGCGCGACGCCATCGGGGAGCGTGTCGAAACCGAGTACTACGCTCTCGCCGTCGTCGTCGTCGAGGTCGTCAACCGCCAGGAAGGCGATGGTCTTCTCCATTTCGCCGCTCAAGAACTCCACGTCCATCGGAACACCCGAGTAGTCGCCGTCAACCGCCCCACCCTGGTTGTCCCTGGTGATCAGGATGGTCACCGAGCGTTGCGGGTCCTCGCTCAGCTTCACTTTGACATCGACGCTCTCTCCTTCTTCCACGGGGTAGCTAGCTAGCTCGAAGCTCACTGTCACCTGCGGGTCGACGGGGTCGATCGTGTCTATGGGGTCGACGGTGTCGATGGGGGGGGCGCCGGTGTCGATGGGGGGGTGCCGGTGTCGATGGGGGGGGCGGGTTCGGTGATGCTCACCGTCGTCTCATTCGGGCTGCCCTCCGCGACCCCGCTTGGGAGCGTGTCAAAGCCCAGCTTCACGCTCTCCCCCTCGCTGCCTTCGTCATCGGCGGTCGCGCTGAACGTGAACGTCTCTTCAGTATCCCCGGCGGTGAACGTGACCTCGATGGGGACGCCCGAGTAGTCGTCGCTGGACGCACTGCCCGCGTCCGCCACCCTCACTGGAATGTCCACCGCCTGATCAGCGGCCGAGCTCAGCTTGACCGTCACCGTGACCGAATTCCCCTCCACCACCGTGTAGGCATTGGACCCAAAGCTCACCTCTGGGTCGTCGTCATCGTTGATGCTGACGACCGTCTCCCCCGCCTCCGTCGGGTCCTGGGTCACGGTCACGCCCGCGGGGAGGCCGGTCAAGCCCAGATTGACGCTCTTCCCCTCGTCGTCTTCGGTGTCCTGCATCGCACTGAACGCGACTACCTTCTCGGTGTCGCCGCTGTTGAATGTGACGGTGGTGGGGACGCCCGAGTAGTCATTGCTGTCGGCGCCGCCCTGTCCTGCTGCGGTAACGGAAATGTCCACCGTCCGCAGCGGGTCGTCACTGAGCCTGACCATCACGTCCACCGAGGAGCCCTCATCCACGTCATAGGCCCCCTGCTCGAAGCTCACCGTTACCTGCGGGTCGTCGTCGTCGGTAATGCTCACTGTGGTGGTCGCGTTCTGGGCGTCCTCCGTGACCCCTTCGGGAAGCTGAGAGCCAAAGACCAGGTCCACGCTCTCGTCCCTGTCGACAACCGTGTCCTGGGTGGCGTTGAAGGTGAACGTCTGCTCGGTTTGGCCGCTGTTGAAAACCACGCTCTCCGGGACTCCCGTGTAGTCGTCCGGGCTCAGGGCGCCATCCTGGCTGCTAGCGTCGATGGGGATCGTGACTGTGCGCTCGGGGTCGGCGCTCAGCTTCACCTTGACCGTCTCGCTGCTGCCTTCGGCGACCGAGTAGGTTGATGATTCGAAGCTGACCTCCACCGAGGGCACGTCGTCGTCGGTGATGGTGATCGTGGTCTCACCAGGGGCGCCCACCGTGATGTTGTGGGTGGGGGTGCCGAAACTGAGCTTGACGCTCTCGCCGTCGTCGTTGTCGTCGTCGCTGTAGGCGCGGAAGGTCAGCTCCTTCGATGTCTCGTCGAACTCGAAGACCACGCTCCCCGGCAGCTCCTCGTAGTCATCGCCAGACAACGCACCGCCCTGGTTCGTCACCGTCAGGGGGACCGTGACATTGTCCTCGGGCTCAGCGCTCAGGATCACCCTGACCGTGACGCGACTGCCCTCGGCGACGGTGTAGGAGCTCTGCTCGAAGGTGACCACCACCTGGGGGGCATCGCAGCGACGGAGCAGTTGCGCGGGTGCGTACATTTGCGTTTCGGAGTCGTAGTACCCCCCATAGCTGTTGACGTACTGCAGATCGTGCCTCGGGATGTCAAACAGGGCGCTGGGGATACAGCCCGTGAAGTTGTTCTCGCTTAACTTGAGGTCCGTGAGCGGGAGGTCCTCCAGACTTTCGGGAATGCTCCCCGTGAACTGGTTGTTATGCAGATTGAGATCCGTGAGGTTGGTGAGCGGGCTCAAGTCAGGAATGGTCCCGGTGAGCTGATTCGAGTACAAGTGTATGCGTTCAAGCAGCGTCAACTCGGGCAACCAGGAGGGAAGGTCTCCCGTCAGCTGATTTCCGTAGAGGACCAGGGATTTAAGATGCGTGAGCTTCGACAAGTCCGGGATCGGGCCCGAGAAGTTATTGATGTGCAGGTATATCTTGCTGAGATTCGTCAGTTCCCCAATCTCAGGGGGAATCGGGCCTGTGAATCCATTGGATTGAAGGACTAGCTCCCTAAGCTCTGTTAGCTGTCCGATCTCCGCAGGCAGCAAACCGGAGAGGGAGTTGGCGTTGATATTGAGTTCCGTCAGGTTGGTAAGATGCTTCAACCCGGGCGTGTAGTCGTCCTCGCCTGGTGAGCCCGCCCCGCCCGGAAGTGTCCCGCTGAAAGAGTTGCTCTCGAGATTTATCGTCCTGAGTTCTGTGAGCTTCCAGAAGTTCGACGGGATGTCCCCACCAAGATAGTTCCACCCGAGATCCAGCGACCTGAGTGCCAACAGATTCCCCAGTTCTGGGGGAATCCGTCCCCGGAGCATTAAAGAACGGCCGTTGCTATTTAGGTCAAGCTCGGTGACGCGTTCCACGTTCGCACCATCGATCTCTACAGTCTCTACGGTGACGCCCTCCCAGGTGT
The DNA here is from genome assembly GCA_965262975.1 of Tepidiformaceae bacterium. Lineage (GTDB taxonomy): Bacteria > Chloroflexota > Dehalococcoidia > Tepidiformales > Tepidiformaceae > UBA2991. Next base: position 1,521,914 of record OZ253575.1, read on the forward strand.
AGATACTCCTGGTGTCCGCCCAGTTGAGCCCTCTCCGCGAGTTGTGCGTGTTCGTGTCCCAGTAGTAAGCCGCACGGAGCAGGTTGTCACAGTCCGCCACGAGTCCGGATTTGGTCGCGTAGCCGGGGACTACGGTGTCGTTCGCACAGTCGGCGTCGTATGGAGTATCGGCATGATCGGCCGACACCGGCACCGGCTCGGGCCACAGGACCGTGATGGAGGCAACCGATAGCACGGCAGCGGCGACGAGTGAAAGTGCGAGCCCGAACCTAGCCAATGTCATAACGCTGATCCCCCGTCTTCACGAGTGTTGAGGGGCGGGCATTCACTGTTCCTCGTGCGCCTTCGCGCATTGGCGGCAGGCCCCCAGGGCAGCAACGCGCTAGTGCGACGGCTACCGGGCATGACGACCCCAAGCAAAGCGCCGGTCACAAGGGCCGGCGGCATCAGGAAGGAAGTGGTCGGCAGTGGGGATCGGAGACCCTGACCTGCTTCAGGCTCAGGTGACTTGTTGACAAAGGGTTCGGGGGGGTCTTGTGGCGCGGGAGTCGGTGTAACTGTGGGTGGGCGTATCGCAACGACGAGGGTACTGAAGCCCCAAGTCGGCCCTGTGCCCACCGCCAGGTTCGTGCGCCAACTCATGGGTCGCTCTCCCCCGCGTCCCCGCCAGCCGAAATGTTAAGGGATGAACAGCGTCACCGCTAGTCTGCTTATGCGGATATACAAATTATTCCGGTGAAGGGTGGCTCATTCACGCGGAGTTTCAGCGCGAGCGCCCAGAAAAGGTCCGAAGGCTAGGAGGAGGGTTCCTCGAAGAGCTGGAAGAGGACGCCGTTGGTGTCGCGCGGGGAGAGGAAGATGTTGCGCTTCCAGCCCTCGTCGCCGACACCTCCAGGCGGCTCGATGCCATCCGCCGCGAGGGCTGCGAGGGCCCCGTCGATGGATTCGACCTCGCAGGAGACGTGGTGCAGGCCCTTCCCGCGTTTGGCGAGGAAGTCCTGGAGGAAACCCTCGTCGCCGAGCGGTTCGAGGATTTCGAACTTGAGTTCGGTGTTGGGGATGCGCATGAGGCAGCCCTTGTAGCCCTCGTCGGGCACATCCCAGCGGTCCTCTACCTCCATGCCGAAAACGCGCTCCTGCCAGGCCGCCTGCGCCTCGAGGTCGGGGGAGGCGAGGGAGATGTGGTCGAGACGGCGGAAGCCGATCTCGCCGGCCTCGCCGCGAGTGCCGTTCATCGCGGTACCCGGCCGGGGCTGGTAGAGCTGCCAGAGAACGCCACCGCTGTCGCGGGGGTGGATGTAGGCCATCCACCACATGGTGTCCTCGCTGATACCGCCGAAGGGGGTGATGCCAAGCCGCTCCAGTTCCGCCACCGCCTCCTCGATATCAGGCACCTCGACGGCGAGATGGTGAAGCCCGGGGCCGCGCTCGTCGAGGAACTTCTGGACGAAGCTCGCGGGGCCGTCGGGCTGCAGGAACTCCCACTCGGTGCGGGTGTTGCGAATGCGGGAGACACAGCCCTCAATGGGGGTTCCCGGCTGAGCGGTGAACAGCCGCAAGGAGCGAAAGCCAAAGAGGCGCTCGAAGCGCTCGCGCTGCTCGCGCCAGTCGCGCGCGGCCATGCTGATGTGGTTGAAGCTGATGAGCGTGAGCACGGAACCCCCGATCGGGAGCGGAGTGGATTCGGCGGTATGGTAGGGAGCGGGGAGCCGCCGGGCAACGATGGGACCGAAGAGGGCAACGCTCGTGGCCAACCCCCGCGCTCGGGGGATGCGCCGCTTCGACGCGGAGGAGGCGCTGCGCCGCCTGGCAGCGCGCGGCCTGGAGGCGCGACTGGAGCTCCCGGAGTCGCCGGCGGAGACGGCGGTGGCGACGGCCCGCGCGGCTGAGCGAGGCGACGCCTTCATCTTCGTCCTCGGCGGCGACGGCACGGTGCGGCTGGCGGCGGGGGCGGTAGCGGGGTCGGAGTCGGCGCTGGCGGTCCTGCCGGGGGGCACGGCCAACGTCTGGGCGAAGGAAGCGGGCATTCCCCGCAACCTCCTGAAGGCGCTCGACGCACACCTGGACGGCCAGCAGGTGGCGATGGACCTGGGCCGCGCGGGCGAGGAGCCGTTCCTGCTGATGGCGGGCATCGGCTGGGATGCGCAGATCGCGAACACCGTGACGGCTCCCCTGAAGCGGCAGCTGGGCGTGTTCGCCTACGTGCTGCACGGCGTGCCGATGCTGCACCGCCTGCGGACCACGGATGTCGCGTGGGCGACCGAGGGCGAGTCAGTCGAGGAGCAGGTGGGCCTGATCGTGGTGAGCAATACACGTCTGTACGGGGGAATCCTCATGTTCTCGCCGGAGGCGAGCGCCCGGGACGGGCAGCTGGACGCGTGCATCTTCACACCGCGCCACGCTCCGGAGGCGCTTCGCCATGCGCTCAAGGTGGTGGCGCGGCGGCACCCCGGGGACGGGGGCATACGCGAGCTGCGAACGCCGCACTTCGAGGTGACGACTCCGGGCCTGCCCGTGCAGCTCGACGGCGACGTGGTCGGCGAAACGCCAATGACGCTGACGGTAGAGCGGGAAGCGCTCCGGATGAGCGTGCCGGCCGGGCCGTTGCCGCCGGCGCTGCGCGCCTAGGGTGGCTACTCGCCCTCGAAGCGGCTGATCGCGCCGCCACTGACGACGAAGCGACCGCTGGCGCTGGTGAGAACATCGCGCACGCGGTCGGGGTCGGCCGTGGTGACAATGACCTGTTGGAAGATCTCGAATGACTCAAGGACGCCTCGGCGGCGTTGCTCATCCAGCTCGCTGAGCACGTCGTCGAGGAGGACAACGGGTTCATCGCCGAGGCAGGTCTGGAGGTAGGCGGCTTCGGCGAAGCGCAGGGAGAGGGCGGCGGTGCGGAGCTGGGCGCGCGAGGCGAAGGAGGCAGCGGAGAAGCCGTCGATGAGCACCTCGACGTCGTCGCGGTGGGGACCGAAGAGGGTGACGCCAGCGCCGATCTCGCGGGGGCGACCTTCGTTGAGGGCAAGCAACATCCGGCTGGTCCACTCCGCTTCGTCGATGGGGAGGCCGTCCTCGACGGCATCGCCAAGGGCGGGCCGGTAGATCAGCTCGATCGTCTCCTGGGCATCGCTCAAGCGGCCCATGTGTTCGCAGGCGTAGGGCACGAGCAGGCCGAGGGCATCGGCGCGCCCCTTCATGATGATGCCGCCGGCATGAGCGAGCTCCTGGTTCCAGAACCCGAGCTCGGTTGGGGCGGCCTCGCGGGCCTGGATGCGCTTGAGGAGCCCATTGCGCTGCTGCAGGACGCGCTGGTATCGCTGCATGGCGCGCAGGTACCCGCGGTCGACCTGCGAGGCCATCATATCGAGGTAGCGGCGGCGAAGGATGGGTGGGCCGCCGACAACCTCGATGTCGAGGGTGGTGAAGAGCACGGCGGCCAGCTCACCGACAGCATCGGAGGTGCGCTTGGCGAGACCGTTCACGCGGACGCGCTTGCCCGCTCGCTGGCTCTCACCACCCCTGCCAACCACGGCGACCTCGAGATTGAGACGGCCGGCGGCGCGCTGGACCTCGGTCTGGAGGCGAGCGACGGGGAATTCGGAATCGAAGACATCGCGCCGCACGAGATCGGAGTCGCTGCTGGCGCGGCTCGAACGCAGGGTGGAGAGCAGGTAGACGGCCTCAAGGAGGTTGCTCTTCCCCTGGGCGTTCTCGCCAACAAAGATGTTGAGGCCCCGGCCGAGGGTGAGATCGACCTGCGCATAGTTCCGGAAGTTGGCGAGATGGAGGGTATTGATGTACACGACACAACCAGCGGCGCCCCCGCCGGAGCGCCAGAACGTCAAGTATAGAGCCGTTTACGTTAGGGGGGTTATGTTCCATCGGGCAGGAGCATGGGGTCGTAACTGCTCAGGCGCCTATGCAGTCGCCTTGTGGGGGGGTAGCGAGCTTCCTATAATCCCGGCTGAGAACGGAACATGTGGGTACTCAAATGAAGGTTCAGGTTCTGCAGGAGAACCTCCAGCGGGGGCTGGCAGTCGTGGGGCGCGCAGTCGCCGCCCGTTCGACGCTGCCCATCACGTCGAACATATTGATGGCAACGGACGGCGGGCGACTGCGCCTCTCGGCGACCGACCTCGACATCTCCATCAGCACCTGGATCGGGGCGAAGATCGAGGAGGAGGGGGCGACGACGGTGCCGGCGCGACTGATCACGGACTTCGTCACGCAGTTGCCACCTGCGACCGTCTCTATCGAGGTGCCGGATCGCACCCGGCAGGCGAAGCTGGAGTGCGCGCGCACGGAGTCGACGATCAACACCATGGACGCGGAGGACTTCCCCCGCATCGCGAGGATCGACGAGGGCCCTTCAATCGAGCTCAATGCGACCACACTGCGGCGCACGATCGATCGGGTGGAGTTCGCGGCGGCGACGGACGACTCACGCCCGGTGATCACGGGCGTGAGCATCAAAGGCGAGGACGGCAAGCTGACTTTCGCGGCCTCGGACGGCTTTCGGCTGGCGGTCTCAGATATCCAGCTGGAAGCCAGTCAGTCGTTCCCGGTGGCGGACCTGAACCTGATCGTGCCGGCGCGGGCGCTGCGCGAGGTCGGGCGCTTGATCGGCGACGGATCTTCCCCGGTGGAACTGCGCGTGAACGAGAAGCAGACGCAGGTGCAGTTCTCAATGACAGATGTCGAGTTGGTAGCGCAGCTGATCCAGGGGACGTTCCCCAACTACAACCAACTGATCCCGGGCGAGTACAACACGGTGACAGTGGTGGACGTGGACGACTTCATGCGGGGGGCGCGCATCGCCGCGATCTTCGCGCGGGACGGCAGCGGCATCGTGCGGCTGCAGGTGCAACCGGCGGCCGACGGTTCCTCGGGCAAGCTGGTAATCAGCGCGCGCGCGGACGAGGTGGGCGACAACGAAGGCGAGATCGACGTGAAGGTCGAGGGGGAGCCCTCAAAGATCGCATTCAACAGCCGCTACCTGGCCGACGTGCTGGGCGTCCTGGAAGGCGAAGTGCGCCTGGAGACGACCAGTCCCTCAAGCCAGGGCGTATTCCGCCCGGCGGAAGAGGACGGTTACGTGCACGTCGTCATGCCGATGTTTGTGCAGTGGTGAGAAATTTTTCCACCAAAACTACCCAAATCGTACGGGATCACGCCCTTAAGTAGGCCTGACGCACCGTTGTCGGTCTTTTGCACCTCGACCGACAATTGCATCGCTTCGGCGACTCCCTTGAGCCGACCAGCGTCCACTTCCGCCAGGACGCGCTCCCTCAGGATGTCGCACGTGGCAGCGAAGTCGTCCGCGTCCTTGGGAACCTGAGGCGCGAGTCCGGACTCGCTTAGGCGAGCGACCGTGGCCTCCGCCGGAGACCGTCGCGCCTGGATGGCAGCCAGTTCCTTCTGCAGGTACGCATCATCGACCTCGCCTAGCTGGTACAGCCGAAGGAGCCTCTTGCGCTGCTTGTCGAGTGAGTTGAGGAGCGCGCGAGCCCCAGCCGTGTCGCGGTCAGCCCTGTCCCCTGCCGATGTGTGCTCCAGCTCGGCCAGCACCACCTCCGGCGAAGAGAGCACCGCTGTGACTTCTCGCACGACGGCGTCCTCAAGGGCCCCCGCCCGGACGTACCGCGTCGGGCAGCGGTCGTGCCGTGGGCCAGCGTAGGCACGCCGGCAGCGGTAGTAGCGATACTTGCCCATCGACATCTGGCCGACCATGGCGCTGTGACAGTGGCCGCAGCGCACGATCCCACCAAGGGGATAGTCGTGCTTTCGCTTCGCGGCACGTCGTCGTTCCGGGTCGAGAAGACGGGTCTGGACCGCTTCGAATAGTGGCTCGGGAACGATCGCCGGAGTTGCGCCGGGTATCTCAATCCACTCGGACTGGTCCCTCACCTCGACGACGCGACGGCGCCTTCCGGTAGAGGGATCGCGCCGGTGCCTGGCCCTCGTGCGTCGATAGATTGTGCGACCGGAATATGCCGGGTTTAGCAGCATGTTGCGGATGGTCCAGGTCGACCACATGCCACCCGTGTACGTGGGGGTCGCTTCCTCATTGAGGGCGTTAGTGATACCGACGATCGACCCGACCGCCGCGAAGTCCTCGAAGATGCGACGGACGACGAACGCCTGCTCATCGTTCACGACGCGATGGCCACTGGCACGGTCGTAGTGGTAGCCGTAGAGCCCCCGGCCGGTCGCCTGAGGGATGCGCCCACTCCTGGCTCGCTCTGCCTTTCCACGCGTGGTCCGCTCGACAATCTTCTCCCGCTCGACCTCGGCGATGAACGCACGGGCCGCGAGGATGAAGCGGCCGACGGCGGTGTCCTCGAAGCGCTCGGTCACGAACTCCATCGTGATTCCCGCGGAGTCGAACTCGTCGAACAGGATCCCGATGTGGTTCTGGCTCCGTGACAGGCGGTCGACGGCATACGCGACGACCGCATTGGCCTCTCCCTGCCGGAGGGCGGCGCGAAGCTCGTTGAGTCCATCACGCTCCAACAGAGCTCCACTGCCTGCGTCACGGATACACTGCACGACCTGCCAGCCCCGCTCAGCCGCGAACTCTGCACAGGCTCGCTCCTGCGAGTCGAGCGAGGTGCCGTCGCGCTCCTGCGCGTCAGTCGATACGCGTGAATAGACGATCGCCTTCATCATTCAACCTCCAGGCAATTGGCGATGATACCGGCCAGCCCTCGCCGATTGCGGGGCCGTGCCAAGTCGTGCGTCGCACCCCCTGGCCGAGCTCTACGAGTCTGGAGCGGCCCCCGCGGGCGGCGCTCCGGGGGGCTTGCTGTCGTCGTTGTCGGGATCGCGATCGACGAGCCCATCGAGCAGACGGGCCCAGAGTTCGTCCCACGCCCGCGTGCGTTGACCGCTCCGCCACTGGGCCTTGAGGGTGACTTCGTCGCGGTCCTGTGGCGGCGCGTCCGCCGGCCTCCTGGCGGAGGGCCCGCGGCCAGGCTCATGCGTCTCGTGGGTTCCCCTGTTGTCCATGCTGTTGCTTCGCCCCGGGTGACACGCGCGGCCACGAAGGCCGCGGTCAAACCTGCTGTGGAGTATCGGTGTCGAGAGTGTCCTTGAGCGGACCCGAGGGCGTAATCCCCCGAAGGGGACTTCATGGCTGAAGTTCCTCGCCGGTGTGGACCTGGACGCTCGCCCTGGGCAGCAGATGAGAGAGGTTCAGCCGGCGTGCCAGGTCCTGGAGGGCGAGGAGGTGGTCGGTGTTGGGACGCACGCCGGTGCGCCAGCGCCACAGGTTGAGGGTGTTGGTTCCAAGCTGGCGGGCCAGATCCGCCCACGTCAGGCCCGAGGCCGACTTGAACCGCTCCAGCGCCTGTGCGAAGTCGGTGGGGTAGACGTAGGTCGCCCGTTGGAGCCGTGTGCGCCGCCTCGGCATCGAGTCAACCCTCCACGCGCGGTGCGAGGAAGTCCTCGCCCATGAGGATGTCGAGGCCACCCGGTATCCAGGGGGCCAACTGAACGAGGGCGTGGTAGGCGCTCCCGCAAGGTTCGGTGCCGCGGCGCCAGCGGAGGACCTGCTTGCGCTCCACGCCGAGGGCTTCGGCAAAGCCGTCCCAGGTGAGCCCGCTGGCCTGCTTCAGCCGGTCGATGCGGTCGGGGAAGTCCTCGGGCAGGGCGCCACGCCCGCAGGGCACGGGACGGCCTGCGATCACGGGCCGGCCCCCGTGGCGGGGCAGGCGCGGAGAGGCCCTGCGATTCGTAAAGCGGCGGTGGGAGGGCGAACAACTCATGAACTTCCTCCACCTCAAGCACGCCCGGCGGCCGACTGTGTGCCGCCCCTGCGTGCCGTTCCCCGACGCCATGGGAGCATCTGCTTGCGCTCCCCAGCGAGGGCTCCTGCAAGGCCCCGCCAGGTAAGCCCGGCGAACTCCTCCAGCCGGTCGATGCGCCCGGGGAGGTACTCGGGCCGCTCGCCGCCTCCATCGGGCACAGCGCCGCCGGCGATCACGGGGCCACCCCTGTGTCGCAGACAGCGGGGAGCGCGCCTACGACTTGTCGTGTACCAACTCAATGACGAACAACTCATGAAAGTCCTCCATTTCGAGGATGCGCAGCAGCCGCCGGCGCAGGCAGCCCGAAGGCGCACGTTTCCCGTTAACGAGCATCGACAGGTAGCTCCGACTGATGCCGGCCTCGCGCGCGAGCCAGTTCTGGGAACGGCCGAGGATGGTCAGACGCTCCCAGAGCGGTTCCGGCTTGAGCATGGCCACTCTGCGTCTCGGGCTTCGCATGGCGTGCGCAAAGGCTCCTTCCTATGCTGAGTATACATAGTATACAACCTATGTTCCAATACGACTTTCTGTAAGAACGCATGTACTACCATCGCCTCGGCTAGCATGACCTTGCAAGTTGAGACCAGGAGGACTACTGGGGCATGCCGGACAAACATGGGTACCGCTGGGAGGACCTCGGCGCGCGCATCCGCGAGGCGCGCAAACAGGTGGGTTTAACTCAGCACAAGCTGGGCGAGCTGGTGGGCGTGGCCCCCCACACCGTCTGGTCCTGGGAGGCGGGGCGGATGAAGCCCACGCACGAGCACCTCGTCGAGCTGGCCTTGCACTGCGACAGCAGCCCCGCCCGGCTAGAGGGACGGGACGCGGTCGAGTCCGAGTTGCTCAAGGAGGCGGAGGCTTCCTTCCGCGACGCGGTGGCAGGTCTCCCGATGGAGGACATCGAGTCGATCCACAGATTCATCCGGTTCGTACGTGCAGAGCACCGCAGACAGCGGCAGGCCGGAGGATGAGCCGGGTGTCGCTCGGCGCATCGGGGCTCGGGGCTGCGGAGCGCTGCGGATCGGCTGCCCCTCCTCGGCGTCAACGGAGCCGCCTCCCCCGCTGCTCGCCTGCAATCCTGCATGGGCGAACGTTGCGCGCCGAGTGGACTGTGCGCTGGAGGTAGCACGGTAGGCAGGGCCACCCCCTCACGCCCCTCCCAGCAGCATCCGCCCCCGCACCATCTCGTCGGGCACGCCGAAGTGCGCTGCCAGCTCCCACGAGTGCGTGAGGCCAGCGGACGCCGCCTCGCCGGCGTCCACGAGGAGCCCGTAGGCGAAGTCCTCCGCCTCGCGCTCAAAGCCTCGCGCGAGATTGATGTTCCGGTGGATCCAGACGTGGTTACTGGGATGGAGTAGACGGTGGGCGACGGCGTGCGCCACCACCCAGCGCCGCCACTCGGGAGTCAGGCGCTCAGCCACGGCGATGTAGTCCCCGAACCGCATCTCCTCAACGACGCGCAGGGACCATCGTTTGACGGTCAGCCCGAGGTCGTTGGCGACGACCTCCGCGTCCACCTGACCACGCAGGCCCAGTTCGCCCCTCAACGCCGAGCCCCTCTGCTGCGCCCGCCTCATGCCTACCTCACGCCCTGAGCCGTTGTGCTGCCATCTGATCGGACCGCTGCGCTTCGCCGCGTGGGAGGCCGCTGCACGAGGCGGCGGCCTGGTTCGGCGTCGGCTCGAGCGACCGCTCCGGCGTCAGCCGGACGTAGTTCGAGCGTGGACTCACGCCGGACGGGTTGAGCGCCGTCACCCGGTAGATGTGCGGCTGGCCCAGGCTGACCTCGGTGTCGGTGAACTCGGTCGCCGCGCTGGCCGTGTCCGCGACCAGCACGCTGAACCCGCGCTCGCCCTGCTGCGGCCGCCTGCGCAAGATCTGGTAGCCCGTCACCGTGCCACCGGCCGGGGCCCGCCAGCTCAACGTCACCGTGCCGTCCGCATTGACGGCGCCGCTCAGGTTGCGCGGCGGGCCCGGCGGATTGACCGTCGGCGCGGCGGCGACCGCTGCCGTGGCCGCGCTGGTCAGGGTCTCCCCGTAGCCCCCGTCGTCCGTAAACGACACACGCACACTGACGACGCTGCCTTGCTCGGCCTCGGTCAGGCTGTAGCTCGCGGCCGTGGCCCCGGCGATCTCGGCACCGTCGGCGAGCCACTGGAACTGGTAGACCGCGTTGCTCAGGCCGTCCGCGTCGGCAATGCCGGAGACATCCGCCGTCAGCATCTCGCCGAGGCTCATGCTGTCGTCTCCTGTCGGCCTCAGGCCTCGACCGCTCCGATTCCGGGTTCGATACGCCTGCCGCACCTGTCCATGCATCGGTGCTTGCTCTCTTCGTTGCCCGGAGTGCCGCCAGCCTCTCGATCGGTCCCGCCCCTCTGTTACCTCGCCGGCGAGCCCGCCGGGGCCGGCGCTGCCGGGGTGTAGGCCCGGATCCAGCGGGACTTCTCGCTCACCTCCCCGTGCTCGTTGATGGCCTTGATGCGGTACACGTATTGCTTATCCGGCTCGACCGTAGCGTCGGTGTAAGTGGTGTCCGTCGAGCCGGTGTCGCCTGCGATGGTGACGAAGGTCCCCTCCGGGTGGATCGCCCGGTCGCGCCTCAGGATGACGTAGCCCGTGATGGAGTCGTCCTGTGGGTCGTTCCAGGCGAGGGTCACGGCGTCGTGGGAGACGGCGGCGGACAGGCCCGTGGGCTTGTCTGGGACGGGCACCGCCGGGGTGTCGGCCCGGACCCAGTCGGACATCTCGCTCACCTCCCCGTGCTTGTTGATGGCCTTGATGCGGTACACGTACTGCTTATCCGGCTCGACCGTATCGTCGGTGTAGGTCGTGTCCGTCGAGCCGGTGTCGCCTGCGATGGTGACGAAGGTCCCCACCGGGTGGATCTCCCGATCGCGCCGCAGGATGACGTAGCCGGTGACGGAGTCGTCCTGCGGCGCGTCCCAGCTGAGGGTCACGGTGTCCTGGGAGACGCTGGGCGACAGGCCTGTGGGCATGGCTGGCGGCTCGGGGGCCGCCACTACTGCCGTGGCCGTGCTGGTCAGCGACTCCGGGTTGTCGGCGTCATCGCTGAAGCTCACCTTCACCTTGATCGTCGCGCCCTCGTCTGTCGCCTGCAGGGTGTAGGTCGCGCCTGTCGCGCCGCTGATCTCAGCGACCAGGCCTCCGAAGTCGGCCAGCCACTGGTACTCGTAGACGACGTTGGTCAGGCCGTCGCCGTCGGTAATGCCGGAGGTGTCCGCGGTCAGCATCTGGCCGACCTGAGCCGTGCCGCTGATCGTCAGCGCGCCCGTGGCCCGACTGTTGACCGTCGGCGCTGCTGCGACAGGTCCCACGGCGGCGCTGATCAGCGACTCCTCGTTGTCGAGGTCATCGCTGAAGCTCACCTGCACCTTGATCGTCGCCGCCTCGTCGGTCGCCTGCAGGGTGTAGGTCGCGCCTGTCGCGCCGCTGATCTCTGTGACCGAGCTACCGTCATCGGCCAGCCACTGGTACTGGTAGACGACGTTGGTCAAGCCGTCGCTGTCTGCGATGCCGGAGGTGTTCGCCGTCAGCATCTGTCCCACTTCGGCCGTGCCGCTGATCGTCAGCGCTCCCGTCGCCGAGCTGTTCGCCGTCTGTTGCTGGATCGCGAAGCTGACAGTCCCGGTCGCCGAGCTGGTCAGCGACTCCTCGTTGTCGAGGTCATCGCTGAAGCTCACCTGCACCTTGATCGTCGCGCCCTCGTCGGTCGCCTGCAGGGTGTAGGTCGCGCCTGTCGCGCCGCTGATCTCTGTGACCGAGCTGCCGTCATCGGCGAGCCACTGGTACTGGTAGACGACGTTGGTCAAGCCGTCGCTGTCGCCGATGTTGGAGGTGTCCGCGGTCAGCATCTGGCCCACTTCGGCCGTGCCGCTGATCGTCAGCGCTCCCGTGGCCCGACTGTTGACCGGCGGCGCTGCTGCGACCGTGCCCACGGATGCGCTGGTGAGCGACTCCGCGTAGCCCAGCCGATCGATGAAGGAGACGCGGACGCTGAGCGTCTTGCCCTCGTCGGCGTCCGACCAGAGGTGGGTGAGCTGCGTGGCGCCCGCGATGTCCGCGTCGCCGCTGCCGTCGTTGGACATCCACTGGTACTGGAACCGCACCCGGTCGAGACCGTTGCCGTCTTCGATCCCCGTGGTGTTGGCCCAGAGCGGTTGGCCGGGCTGCGCCCGGCCCACGATCACCGGCGCGCCACTGGCCGGCGCGTTGGCCGGTCTGGCCTGGCGGCCCAACTTGAACTGACTGGTCGAGTTCATGTACAGCATCGGCGACCAATCCGAGACGCCGTGCGCGTTGGCCGCCCGCACCTGGAACCAGAGCGACGCTTGCGGGTCCAGCCCGCTGATGATCGCTCCCGCGCCGTAGAAGGCGATCTCCACGCCGTCTCCGGGCAGTTCGACCCACTGACCGCCGCGGTAGGTCTGCACGTCGTAGGAATCAGCGCCGGGGACATCGTCCCACTCCAGGTCCACGCCGCCGACGAACACCGCGGTGGCCTGCGGCTGGTTCGGAGCGTCCGGCGCGCTATTCGCAGGCGCTTGCGTCGCTGGAGTCTTGCCTGGTTGGGTCGTTGGGCCAGCCACCTGCAGGGCGAGCGCCACGGTCAACGGCCGTCCGTCCGCCGTGCACAGTTCTCCGGCCAACTTGCAGGATCCGCCCGGCGCGGCCACGATCGATACCGGACCCGTCCCCTGCGGCTCGATCGTCAGCTCCCACAGGTCCTGGCGGTCGTCGACCGGCGCGGCGTCGGTCAGCCTGCCTCCGCTGACCTCCAGCGCATGATCTCGCATCTCTTCGGGCGCGATCTCCAGATCGTCGCTGAAGGCAATCTGCACGTTGAACGCGCGCTGTCCGTCATGCGCCTCAGGCGCCGACGCGAAGTGCGCCGTCAGCGGACCCGCCTCCGTCGCTCTCGGCGTGCTGGACCTGGTGCTGGCATAGGGCCGGTCGGGCAACTCGTAGGCATCGATCGTGCCTATCCGGTTGGTGACCCAGATGGTCTCGCCGTCGGACCAGATGTCGCCCGGCGGCATGCCGTAGGTTTGGATCCGGATGTCAAACAGCGCGCTGCGGCTGCCGGAAGTCAGGTTGTAGGCCCGGAGCCATCCGAGGTTGGTGGCCACCCACATCGTTGTGCCGTCCGACCAGAGGCCGTAGCTGGCGCCGATGTGACCGTCGTAGCCCGGCGCCTCGGCCACCTCGTGGGAGCGCGCAAAGGGGAAGGTGTAAACGCCGGCGCTCAAGCCGGAGGACGGCCCGCTGAGCCACACCCGCGTGTCGTTCGCCCAGATGCCCCACACGGTCAGCGGGCCACGGGACAGGTCATAACCTCCAGTGAATCGGAATGGAGATTTGAAATACTCGTCGACTGATGTGTAGCTTTGACCGTTAGCTGCCCATGCAGTGACGTTTGTGGTAAAGCATCGGCTGGTTACGTCGCCACTCCGCGTGTACAAATCGAGCTGACTGCTGCTTTCGTCGTTTGCGATCAGCAACCATTCCTCATGTCCCCACATCACGGTCAGCGACGGGTTTCCATCGCCGCTGGCCCGGCCTCCATCGAAGTGGCACCGGTAGTTGAGCCTTTGGTCGAATTCTGACGTATCAGCCGCGACATGCCGCTCGACCCGGCCTTGCTTCAGTTCCGACAGCTTGAGCGCGTGGATGCCGAAATGGCTGGGGTCGACGACCCAGATGGTGTCTGTGGCGGGCTCGCCCCAGAGCCCGCTCGGCCTCCATATATGGCCTTCGGCGACCCCCTCAATTTGCCCGAAAACATCGCCAGTCCATACGTCAAATTCCTCTTCGGGCAGCGCCTTGTCCCCAGGCGGCAAGTCGTACGACCCCTGCGGCAACCTGATTGTGCGGATGTGGTGGTCAGGCGGGTCTTGTTCATCCACATTCACGATCACGCTGGGACCTGTGATGTTGTGAAAGAGGCTGTCCATGCTCGTGGTCGTATGGGTCAGCCTGACCGATTCGTTCGAGTTGTTCGAATCCGTGGTGGGCGACACGCTCACCCACCGGGGCTGATTCCAATTTAACGTGGTGAAGGTCAGGCTGGTCGGATTCGGGGTCACATTCGTGCCCGCATGCCCGCCAATCGTCACCGCCACACTCGCCGCCGGTCGTCGGTCGAGACGCACGTTATAGGAGCGTTGGCCACCTTCCGTCAGGGACAGAAGCTGCTCCGACACCAACACCTCCCCCTGTTGACCGGCCCGAGTCACACTCACCCTGTAGGTTTGCGTAGTGCCGTCCTCCGCCGTCACCTGAACCTTGAACAGGGTCAGCTCGCCGGCCAGCAGGTCGACCTGATGGTCGGACTTGTTCCCATTAGCATCGGGGAGCAGGTTGTTGCCCCCGTCGAGGAACCTGAATGATGCGGAGTCGTCGTTCTTGGTCGGTAGCACCGTGACCTGCGAGACGGGATAGCCCACCGACGCCAGGTATGAGTACTCGCCCGATGCAAACGCCGGGTCCAGTGTGACCGCGTTGCCGTCCCGATCCGTCACCGCCAGGTCGCTCAGCGTCGCGTCGCTTGACATGAGTCGCGCGACACTACCATGGATACTGATCATCAGAGAGTTTGTGTTGGTAGTCCAGTCGTCACTTTCATTATTTCGCCGACTGAAATTGTCGCCGATGCTCCAGCCAGTCTCGGCAGTCTCGCCATCTGATGCAGTGCGCTGCATCTGCGCGATGTTGGCTCTCGCCAATCCCTCGCCCATTGAGAGCCAGTAGGTTTCGTTTATGTTGAGCAAGGTGCCTAACGGCGCTGTGAATGTATTGTTTGCGTTTACAGCAAGGGTCACTGGACCTATGAGCGTCGCCACTTCTTTGCCTGGTACACCGTTGTCGTCTTCCCTGATCTTTACAGTGAGACTTTTGGTATTAACAGTACCCAGCCTTATCCGAATTTCTGAGATTGTGTACCCAAGCCCCTCCCCCCCTGTTCGGAAGCTCTGGGCAGAAAAATTGCTGGAAATCGCCGTAGCGGGGGGCTCCATTGTGTTGCTGACGAATGTGACTGTCGTCGTCTGCGCCTGGAGGGGCAGCGCGGCGAAGGTTGCCAGCAGCAGCGCCGCCAGGCTCAGGGCGCCGAGCAGGCGTACGCGCCGGCTTGTCCCCTGCCCCCTCAATGTCACGCTTGGCGCCGCACGGTCAGGAGCCCGGACATCGAGTCCGGCGTCCGCATTGCGCCGCACGACCAACCGATTGAGTGCCCGAAGAGTTCTGTTCAACATGGGTCGATACTCCTTATTGCTGGATCGCTATTGCTGGATCGCTTGCTGGGTTTCGCGGATGAACGGGAGCCGCGCGGCGCCGGAACTCATCGCCGGACGTGAGGACCGGGGCTGGAGCGCCGGTCTGTAGCGGCGTCTGCCGCTGAACTAGCGAATCACGCGAGGATTGAGGCGGAACCACCGAGCCGGGACGGCAGGCGTGCCCTGCAACCGGAGCCGGGTTCGCGCGGATTGCGGTCGATGGATGAACTCGTCGCCGTGTGATTGAGCACCTTGAGAACAGGTGTCGAAGGTCTCTTGCTGGTTGGAAGATCGTCCGATGGGGGCCTGAGGCCACCGATGGCGACCAGGCATTCCTTGCAGGACGGCAGGAGTCGAGGATCCGGTGCCTTAGAACAGACGCGCTATCGCGTGTACAAAAGCAGTTATGCACGCTTTAGCCCTCCGGACGTGAGGGAGGGAACGCGACGCATGGCAGAGGGGAAAGCTACTGCAGGGGGCTACACTCGCTCCGGTTCACGCCTACGGGAACATCGCCCGGGAGGGGGCGGCGGGAGTCATCCGGAGCGCGTTTGCCCCCTCATCCTGGGACCTGCATCTGAGATGGACGGACTGTGGGAGGTCGCGGCCCCTGAGGCACTCGCGGCCACGACCAGCCCACCGCCAGAGGCCGAACGCCTCACCGTCGTGGGTGGCGGCCAGGGCCGTAGCGGCCGCGCCGAAGCCAGTGCTGGCAGGGCTCTCATGGCGCCCGAGTGCGTGGCCCAAGTCGAACCCGCTGACGGTGTGCCACGGGGCCCGGCGGGCCTGACCGGGGCCGACGCGGGCAACTTGAAGGCGGTGCTCACCCACGAAGTCGCCCGCAACACGGTGAGGAACTACCGCATCCAATGGAGGAGATTCATCGCCTGGGCGCTGCGAAAGGACATGCCGGCGCTGCCCGCCTCTCCCGCGCAGGTCGCCGCCTACCTGGCCGAGCGCATCGAGGAACACGGACACAGGCCCGCGACCCTGCGCGCGGCGGCGGCGGCGATAGCGTTCGTGCACAGGACCGCCGGGCTGGCTGACCCCTGCGCCAGCGCGGAGGTGAAGCGGACCCTCAGAGGCGCGACCCGCAAGGCGGGAAGAGGCCAGAAGCAGGCGGAGGGCCTCACAGCCGAGGTGCTGGGCGTCATCCGGGAAGGCGCCCACACCCCGCGGCGGGGGCGGGGCGGCAGGCTCGAGAGTCTGCAGACCGCCGCGAGCAGGGGAGACCTGGACATCGCGCTCATCAGCCTCATGCGCGACGCCATGCTGAGGATCTCCGAGGCTGCTGGCCTGACCTGGAGGGACATCGAGGCCGAGGCCGATGGCAGCGGGCGGCTCCTGATCAGGCGCTCGAAGACGGATCCCGAGGGTGAGGGTGCGGTGCTCTTCGTTTCCGCCCCGACGATGGCGGCGCTGAGGCGGATACGCAATCGCGCGCTCGACGCCGACAGCGTCTTCGGACTGCGCCCCAACCAGCTATCGAAGCGCATCAAGCGAGCAGCCCAGGGAGCGGGACTGGGGAGTGGCTTCAGCGGTCACTCGCCGCGCGTGGGCATGGCGCGTGACCTCGCGAGGGCAGGCATCGAGCTTCCGAGCCTGATGACCGCCGGGCGCTGGCGTACGCCTGTCATGCCAGCGCACTACATCCGCAATGAATCCGCTGGCAGGGGCGCCGTGGCCCAGTTCTACGGTCACTACCGCCGGCCGGCCTAAGGACGGATGACCTCTTCCCGCGTGCTGTTGTCCCCCACGCCGGGCCCTTCAGCCATCCTTCGGAAACTGGGCCTGACGGAGTCGATCGTGTTTGCTCTCTCTTGTCGGCTCATGCTACCTTTTCGCGACTCTCTTCGGTCCCACGAGAAAGTTGGAAGGTTTCAAAACGTGCATAACTGCTTTTGTACACACGCTTTGAATGCGAAGGTCGAGATCCCTCAGAAGGGTGCCTGGCAGGACCGGCGGTGTTCGCATCTATCGGACCCCTTCTGAACTGGTCCGAGACCAGTCGAACAGCTCCCGTTCAATGTATCCGCGTGGTGCATAAAGTGGCGGTAACCAGCAGCTCCAACGGTTAACGGGCTCTATACCGACCTCGCCATGGAGGGCGGCCTCTCCCTGGCTGCGTCGCCGCACCCGCCGGGTGCCCGGATGCCTACGGGGGTTGGCGATGGCCTCCCGGCTCACGGCATCCTTCGTCGGCCTCGCCCGACCGTGGGTAGACGGACGGTCATGACCTTGATGCCTCCACCGTGGCGGGCGGCTGGTTCGATGAGATGCAGCTCACCCCTGGGGTCGATGCCGTAGCGCCTGCGCAGTTCCAGCCCCCAGCCGAGGATATCCCGGAAGAAGTCGTCCATCGGCTCGCCTCGACTCTCAGGGCCACGCGGACGAACAGCCGGCGCCCTCCCGCTCATCGAGGTAGTAGAGCCGCACGGCGGCCGCCTCTCTTCTCCCGTCCGTTCCGTCGGGTAGCAGCTGCCGCTTCAGCACCGCTCTCTGCGGGTCCCCTCCAGGCCGCTGGCTGGAGGGGACCCAGATCATCGATCGCGGCCCGGTGCGAGACCCAGAGGGGAACCTCGACGCCGGCACGCGCCATCTCCCCGCGCGCCACGCGCAGGAAGTGGGTCTGCGCCAGCTCGCCATCGAAGACGACCAGCACCGCAGGACGCGCGCCGTGGTCGTCGGTGGGCCGTCGCGACGCGTAGTAGCGCAGGTAGGGGGCGATGCGGGCGGCCATCGTGACGGGCCGCACGGCGCGGCGCTCCCACTCGAGGAAGAAGGGCCAAACCGTGTCACCGCGCCGCAGGATGCCGAAGGCGTCGGGGTGGACCGAGTGCAGGACGCCCCCGTGGCGGAAGTACCTCGATGCCCGGTGGGGCGGATCGAGCTGGGACACCTCCCAGCCAAGGTCGGAGGCCTGCCGTGAAAGGGCCGCGACGAAGCCATGAACGGCCGCGGTGTGGTCCAGGTGGCGCAGCAACTGGCGGCTGCGCCTGCCGGAGACGTTGCGCCAGGACAATGCGGCATCCGGGTCCAGGGGCGCGGCGCTCCAGCGTCTCCGAGCGAGCCCGACGGCGGCGCGCTCGCGGCGGGCGAGCAGGGCCAGCCCGCGGTCGCCGAGGGCGAGGCCGCGGCCCCCGTCACGCGTCACGAGGCCGCCATCTTCGAGGGGAAGCAGCAGCTGTGAGGCGCGCCGGCCGGAGACGCCCAGGAGCGCGGCGAGGTCCCCCTGCGAGATCCAGGGCCAGTCCGAGACCAGGTCGAGGGCGCGCTTGGAGGCGGGCCCGAGCATGGTGGGCAACAGCCAGCCGGGGGCATCGCGGGGGTCCATCTCGCGGAGATCCCGGGGGAGCGAGATCCTCTTCGGTGGCGGCTCCTCGGGCCACGCGCCTCCCGGCGCGACATGGGACAGGACCTCGTCGAGCGCGAGAGGAGGAGATCCCGATGCCGTGCGCCAGATGCGCGAACCCGGCCCCGAGGAGACGGCCTCGCGCTCCAGGGCGTGGAAGGTGATGGCGGGAGCTCCGGCCATGAGCCGGCGGGTGTGGCGCAGCCGGACCTCGTCGGGCGCAAGCAGCAGGACCGCACCCGGCCGCGGTCCCTCCCGCAGCCGCCAGAGCCGCTTGGCGAAGGCCGTGCGGTCGGCGGTGTGGCCCTGCCGCACGATGGCCACCGTGCGCCCGTCCGGGGGGGCGATGGCGGCGTCCATCGGCATGGCCCGGTACCAGCGGAAGCGGATGGGGTAGTAGATGCTGGCGATCGTGGCGGCGAGACGGTAGATCGTCGCAACGGCGTCGAGCCGCTCCAGGAGGATGCGCCGCCAGTGCGCGGAGAGGGGCCGTGAGCGAAGCAGTTCGTGCAGGCTCTCGCCCTCCTCGTCCGCGAGCCGGCGCAGGCCCGCCACGGTGAGGCAGTAGCGGCGCGTCGGGGCGATGAGCTCGGAGGCGTGGGAGAGAGAGGCGGCCAGCCCCGCCTCCTCGAGCGCCCCGATGCCCGCGTAGACCGCGCCCCTCGACCAGCCGGAGACGGCGACCATCTCCAGCCGGTCGAGGAAGGGCATGGCTGCCAGAAGCCGCAGCAGTTCGCGCTCCGGTCTCACTTGTCATCCTCCCCGGTGTTCCTAGCCGGCGGCTGGAAGTGCTTGCTCCGCTGCTTCTCGCGCGCCGGTTGCCGGGACGCGCCGCCTTCCTCCTGGGACCCCGAGACCTCGCCCGTGCGGAGAACCTCAAGCCCAGCGCGGTACTCCTGCACGCGCCTCCGCCCTTCCTCCTGGCGGGCGGCGATCTCCCGCTCCGTCACGACGTAGGAGGACGCGTCCGCCCGGATGCGGGCTGCCACGCTTGCATCCCCCAGTTCCGGCTTGCGGACCTTCATCGAGAAGGTGGGCATGCGCTCCGAGCCGACCGTGGCGCGCACGTAGCAGTGGTGCACTGGGAGGGAGACGATGTCCTCCTCGGAGATGCGGTCCCGGTCCAGTTCCCAGACGAGCTGGCGGGCGTCGGAGCCGGCCACCTGGAAGACGGCGAGGCAGCCGACGTTGGCGAGGAGGGTGGTGCGCATCGTGCGCGAGAGGTCCTCCAGCTTGTCGAGGCTCTGCGTGGCGAGCACGAACGAGGCCCCGAACTTCCCCAGCTCACTCAGCATCGACTCGTAGTCGACGCCCGGCATCGACTGCATCTCGTCGACCACGACGAGCGCGCCGCGGCGCTGTTCCGGGGGCAGGCTCCCCTGCTCGCGGATGACGGCGTCGACGAGGTTCAGCACCGACGCCCCCACAAGCGCGGCCACGTCGCGCCCGGCCGTGCCCTGGGCGGTGGAGACGAAGAGGACGCCGCCGTCGAGGATGGTGCGCCGCAGGTCGATGGTGGAGCGGGGCTGGCCGAGGATGGCACGAGCCCGCTTGGAGGAGGCGTAGTAGGAGAGGCGGGTCTGGACGGGCGCCAGCGCCTCGGCCCGGTACTCCCGCCGCCAGCCTCCAAAGTCTCGCGCCCACCAGTCGAGCAGGTAGGGGTCGGAGACCTTCTCCAGGACCTGGCTGCGGAAGCCGTCGTCGGAGAGCAGGGGCAGGCCGTCGAGGATGGTGTGCTGGTCCTCGTCGGCGGTGGCGGGGTGGGCGTTGGCCTCGTGGAGGGTCTTCACCGTCTGCTCGAGGATGGACTGCATGCGCGGCCCCCACTGCTCCCAGAGGCCGCGGGCGACGCGCACGACCGAGTCGGCCGTGCGGTCGCGGTCGCTGAAGATGCGGGTGTCGAGCAGGTTGATTCCGGGGAAGCCCTCCGCCGCACCGAGGTCCAGGAGCCGCACCCGGTCGACCAGGGACTCGGGTACCTGCTCCAGCAGGGCCCCGACGAGGTCGGCGTGGGGGTCGACGACGATGATGGCGTCGCCGTCGCGCCCGGCGGCCTTCTCCTCGAGCTTGTGGGTGACGAGGTGGCGCATGAGCGTGGACTTGCCCATGCGCGTGCGCGCCACGTAGAGGTGGTGGCGGCGCAGCAGGTCGTCCGGGAAGCGGATCGGGCTCGCCCTGCTCGCGGTCGTCTCGCCGACGTAGGCGCCGCCCGTGACGCCTCGCCCGGAGGGAAGGAGCACCTTCGCGCCGGAGCGTTCCACGAGGGGCGTCTCGTCCCGCGCTCCCGGCGGATGCCAGAGCGCCGCCGCTTCGCGCACGCCGAGGACGCTGCGGCTGCCGAAGAACCCCGGGGCGGACGGGTGCAGGTTGGCGGCGTCGGGGAGCGCGGGCCGCACCTTGCTCACGGTGAAGCGCGCGCCAGCAGGGTGGTCGTAGTGGCGGTAGGCGGCGGCCACCGGCGCAAGCAGCTCGCCCGCCCGCTTGCGCCCCTCCTCCGGCTCCATCACCGGCAGGATGGCGGTGATCTCAACCTCGGCGTCGAAGGCGATGCGGGAGACCTTCTCCTTGATCAGGAGCGGGTCGTGGACACGGTTGCGGGACCGCTGCCAGCGCTGGCGGGCCCAGCCAGCGAGCGCCAGGACACCGACTATGCCCGCCCCCAGCGCGACCGTCTTCCAGATCTCGCCCGCCTGCACCCACTGGTAGCCACGCACCGCGCCGAGCCCCACCACGGCGAGGACGGCCATGGCCAGCCCCTCGGTCCCCTGGCTGCGGACCTGGGCGGTGGGGGCGGGCTGGCGCTGCTCCGGAAGCGGGCGCTCGTAGGCCTTCACCTGGTGGGCCTGCGCCCACTCCGGGCCGAGTGAGCGCAGCAGCAGCCGCGCCACCACGCGCTCGCCCTCGCCGGGCGCGGAGAGCGCGCCGAGCAGGGAGAGGAGGGGGTCGGAGCCGGCGTCGAGGAGGTCGTCGTCGCGGAAGACGCGCAGGGAGACGTACTCGGGGCCGCTGGAGCGCAGGGTCATCGACCACGCCTGCTCCCCATCCCGTAGGCGCAGGGGGTCGTCCGCGGAGGTCAGCTCATGGATGCGGGCCTGGGGGTAGTGGGCGGCGACCTGGCCGCGCACCACCTGCTTGTCGAGGCAGCGGGCGAGCAGGGTGACGCCGTCCGCGTCGCCGGCGAGCTCAAGGGAAAAGGGCTCGGGCACGGCGATGGAGGCGAGCAGGTTCTCGACGCCGAGGAGGGTGCGCTCACCGCTGCGCGGGGGCGTCACCTCCAGGAGGACGGGAAGTCTGGGGACAGGCCGGCTGAAGGGGTTGAGTCTCATGGGGGTGGTTCCTTTCTGGATGTGAAGTGGGTGTTCGGTTAGTGCTGGCTGCCGGGAGTCCACTCGATCAGGGCCTGCTCCTCGGGCGTGGCCTCGATGCGGATGGGGAAGCGGTTCCCCCGCGCCAGCAGCAGCCCGTCGCCGCGCTGGCAGGAGAGCAGCCAGCGCTGCAGGTCGGGGGGCAGGTCGAAGGCGTCGCCGACGGTGCTGATGGCGGCGGCATCCTGCTGGAGGAGGAGCTTGAAGGCGGCGTTCTGGAGGAGCGCGCGCCCGGAGTGGCCGGTGATGGCGCGGGAGGAGTCCTCGCTAAGGAGGTCCTGCACGTCCTGCGTGATGAACTGCAGCCCGAGGCGGTGCTTCCGCGCGCGCTTCGCCATCGAGACCATGAAGGCGGCGCCCTCGGGGTGCTGCATGATCGACCAGACCTCATCGACGACCAGGAGCCTTGGCTTCGGGTCGCGCGCGGCCGCCGCCCAGACCGTCTCCGTGCAGACCATCGCCGCGGCCGGCCGAAGCTCCGGTTCCAGCAGGTGCAGGTCGAAGACGGTCACGAGCGCCTCCTTCGCGAGCAGGTCGTCGCCCTCGTCGGAGAGGAGGTGGCGCAGGCTGCCCGTGGCGAAGGGGCGTAGCAGCTTCGAGAGGTCGGCGTCGCTCTCCTGGAGGTAGCGGTAGAAGGAGGCGAAGCCGGCCCCTTCGCTGGGGTCGGCGTAGTAGCCCGCGAGGGCGTGGTCGAGGGCGGCGCGGCGTTCGGCCCCGAGCCGCTCCCCCACCATCACCTCGATCAGGCGGCGCAGGCTGCCGATACGCTGCAGCAGCTCCTCATCGTCGCGGCGGTCGATGACGAAGGGGTTCAACCCTTGACCGGCCACGCCCGGCGAGATGACGCGCCCGCCCGCGGCGCGTGCCATGGAGGCGTACTCGCCCTCGGGGTCGATGACGTAGGCGACGACGCCCCGCATCACGCCCCGGAGGACACCCAGCTTCGTCGCGAACGACTTCCCGCTGCCGGAGCGTGCGAGCACGGCCGTGTTGGCGTTGAGGTGGGTGCCGTCGAAGGGGTCGTAGACGACGGGAGCACAGGCGCGCAGGTCGATGCCGGCGAGCGTGCCGCTGCGCGTGTCCAGATCGGGCGGCGAGAAGGGGTACAGGCGCGCGATCGACGAGGTGTCGAGCGTGCGCCAGGCGGCGACGGCGTTGAGGGCGAGGGGCAGCGTCGAGAGCAGCCCTTCGCGCTGGCGGAAGGCGAGCGCGTCGAGCTTCCCCAGCGTGGCCGCGAAGTGGGCCTTCGCGCGTTGGGTGAGATCACTGAGCGAGGCCTCGTCGGGGGCGTGGAGCGTGACCGAGAGGGAGGCGTGGAAGAGGCGCTCCCGCCCGCGCTGCACCTCGTCGCGCAGGCGGGTCACATCCTCGAGGGCGATCTCCGCCTCGGAGGAGAGGGTGCGCCCCTTGTTAATGGAGAGGCTCTGGGCGGACTCGAAGCGCACCTTCTGCCACTCGAGCGTGCGGGCGGCCTGGTCTGCGGGGATGGACCCGAGGTGGAGCGCGAGGTCCATGGGCACGCCCGCCGTCATCAGCCCCTGGAGGAAGCCGGGGGCGAGCGAGCGCGGCCAGCGCCCGAGGTGCAGGGAGCGCGCGAGGTGGTCCCCGAGCCGCAGGTCGCGGCGGTTGACCTCGACCTCGACGGGCGCCTCCTCGTCCCGCTCCGCCGGGGTGCCGCCAAGGGCCGCGGCCAGCAGCAGGCGCCGCAGGGCGCGGCCCTTGAGAGGGTGGACGGAGAGGCCCGCCCTGGCGAGCAAGGACTGCAATTCCTCCGCATGGTCGATCTCGCAGCAGGCGTAGAAGCGCCGGTCGAGGATGCCCTCGCGCCGTTCGAGGTCTCCGAGAAGCACCTGGAGGGAGTCGGCCGCTTCACGTGTCTGCGGGGGCAGGCTCTCCGGCTGGGTTTCGCGCAACTGGTCCCGCATCCGGGCGAGGTCGGGCGGGTGCTGCCTGACGAGCAACTGGACGGGGAAGTCGAGGGCGTTGAGGAAGCCGGCGAAGGCCCCCAGCTTGGGCTCGTCCAGCTCCAGTCCCTGCACCTCGCAGACTCGCACCTTCACGCCATCCAGCCGCACCACCGCCTCCTCCTCCAGGTGGGAGAGGAGGAAACAGAGCGGCAACGGCAGGGGAGGCTTGGGTTCGGGGGCCTGGGTCGCCTCGGGAGGGGTCTGCGGCTTCAGCAGAACGCGTTTCGCGGTTCGTTCGAGTAGGGCTTGCATGGCTTCTGGTTCTCCTTGGTTCGAGATGAGTCGCCGTTAGGGATGGGACCTCCCTCCGAGGAAAGGCACTTCCAGGAGGGGGTCTCAGAAAATCGGGATGACGCCGTTGATGAGGGCCAGGGCGATGCCCTTGGCCGAGAGGACGAGGACGAGACCGACGACCGCCATGACGACGGCGCTGCGGGCACGGCCCGAGCCGCGCGCCTCGGCGCCCTCCGCCATGAGGACGACACCGGCCCAGACGATGGCGAAGACGGCCAGCCCGGAGGCGGCGTAGGCCATCGCCGTGAGGACCTCGTTGAAGGCTTCGAGCATTGCCCGCTCCTCCTCCGGCGCCGCGCCCATGGAGAGGAGCGCGACGCCGGCGAGAAGCAGGGCGGTCAGGCCGCGTCTCAACATGGCTACTGCCCGTTGAGGACGCCGAGCAGCCACTGCAGCTCCTCGGGCGTGACGGCGGTCTGGGTGGAGAGCGGCGGCTCCTCCTCCGGCTCCGGCGGAACCAGCGGTTCGTAGGGGTCATCGGAGGCGACGCTCAGGGCCAGGGCGAGAGACTCGCTCCTGGCGCGGACGAGGGCAGCGCGCGCGACGACTGCGGCGCGCACGTGCTCCGGGTGGATGACGGTGAAGACGACGTCCTGGCGGACGGTCGACTCGGGGACGTAACAGCTGGCCGAGACGGTGTGCTCCGTGGAGGCGCCGTCCTCGTTGGGGATGGACACCGTCTCGCTGACGGTGTCGCCGAAGGCGGGAATGGTGACCGCCGCCGTCTCCGTGAGCCGTTCGGTGCGCTCGGGGTGGTGGGTGAGTTCCACCAGCGCCGGCAGCGGCGATGTAGTGGTCGCCTCCAGGGCGACTTCGATGGAGACGCCGTGAACCGCCTCGCCGCTCCCTATCGGGAGGGTGAAGGGCGTACTGCCGTTGGGGACGAGGGCCACCGTGGCGGACCGCGTCCCCAACGTGATGGTGAGTGTTCCGGAGAGATCGGTGACGGCGGCCTCAATGAGGGTCGTCACCGACGCCTCGTGGTGGCCGCTGGCGATCGGCAGGTCCACCCGCTCCTCGACCGAGGAAGCGCAGGTGGAGGCGACGGCCCCCTCGATGCGCCCCGGCGTCCAGGACAGGGAGGTCACCGAGAGGGAGCAGAGCTCCCCCTCGACGGACGGCAGAGGATGGGGAAGCTGCGCGCCCTCAAGACTGAGGGCGCCCGCGTCACCAAGCTCGTCCCGCCAGGAGACGGTGACCGAGGGCGACTCACCGACGAGGGGCAGGTCGTAGGAGACCCGACCCCCAGTGGCGAGGCTCGCCCGCCGCTGGAAGGTGAGCGTCTGCCCGTCGTCACCGCCGTAGCCCCGCACCTGGATGTCCAGGGCGGTGGCCGCCCGCAGCGTGAGCGTGGCGACATCGCCGGTGACGGAGAGCCGCTCGACGAAGAGCCTCCGCCCGGGGACGGGCGGCGGGATCGTCAGCTCCTCCCCGAACCACTGGTCGTGCCCGTCGGCGCTGGCCGGCTGGGACCAGAGCGCCATCACCCCGAAGACCGTCGCCATCGCCACCGAGGCAACGAGGAGGACAAGCCCTCCCCGCTGCGCCACAGAGCGGATGTCGACGCGGTGGCCGGTGCCGTTGCCGTTCTGGCCCTGCCGCCGCTTGAAGCGCTTGCCGAAGCGGCAGTGCGCCCGGAAGGGACGCCGGCCGCTGCGGCGCGTGCGGTTCTTGCGCAGCTTGCGCAGCCCTCGCCGCGCGCGCGTGGCCATGAGCCGCAGGGGACTGGGACGGCTCGGAGGAGGCGGTGGTGGCTCGCTCCGCGCCAGCTCCGCCGGGACCCCGGCGTAGCGCCGCGGCCCCAGCCAGAAACGGAGGAGGTCGGCCGCCACCAGGGGCAGCCGCCGGCCTCCGATCTTGCCGGCGACCGCGGCCACCCCCGCCAGCGCGATGAGGACAGCCAGCGCGATCCTTACCCCGGAGGGACCGAAGGGGGCGAGGCTGTAGGCGCCGTAGGCGAGCGCCGCGACAGCCGTCAGGGCCACGATCTGGGGGAAGGTGAACCACAGCAGGACGCGGTCCTCGGCCTGCACGTGGGTGGGTACCTCGTGTGCTTGCATCGCGACGCCTCCTATCCGCGCAGCGTCCCGATGAGGGACGTGGTGGGGTCGGGGATGTCCTCGATGTCGACGACGGGGTCGACGACGGCGCCCATGACGAGTTCGACGACGCCGTAGGCCACCATCGCCAGGACGATGCCGGCGAGGGCGGTGAGCATGGCGCTCTTGCCGCGCTCCATCTGGTGGGGCGCGCCGCTGGCGGTGAGGTAGAGGTAGGCGCCGAAGATGAAGAAGCCGACGCCCACGGCCCCCACGAGGCCGAGGAGGATGCCGACGATGTTGGAGATGGTCTGGACAAGGTCTTCCATTGGTTCGCTACTCCTGTGCGTGTTGGTCGTTGCCGCTGGGGCTCGTTCGTCGCGCTACTGGCACATCGCTCCCTCTCCTCGGGTGGTTACGGCGCGGACTCCTCCACGCCGTGGTTTCGTGTCGTGGTCGCCGCTACTCGCCGGCGCTCCTGGGGGCTCCGCCCGTCCCTCCGGCGGGCGTGCCCATGTCGGCGGCGGAGCGCACCGCGCCGCCCGCGGCCAGACCCGCTCCCGCCACCGCGCCCGCTGCCGCCCCGACCGCTCCTGCTCCTGCTCCCGTGGCTCTGCCCGCACCGCCCACGCCCCGCGTCAGCATCCCCACGCTGCGCGCGGAGCGGACCATGCTGCCGGGCAGGGCCATGCCGAAGTGGAGGGTGTGCATCCAGGAGTCGAAGGTCCCGGCGTTGCCCAGCAGCGACGGCACGCGCGTCGCCAGGTAGACGAAGGCGAGCGACAGCAGCAGCTTCCAGACGAGGTCCTGGATCGGCTCGAAGGCGGCGATGTCCGCGAACTGGTTCAGCATCCCGAAGCCGATCGCCAGCGCGATCAGCTGGATCGCCTGCTGGAAGACGGTCGTCAGGAAGAGCCGCAGCCAGTGCCGCCCCCAGCCCGCCGTGTGCGGCAGGATCCAGAGCCCGAGCGCGATCGGGGCAAGCACGACCAGCAGGTCGATGAGAGCCAGCCGCATGATCAGCTGCAGCAGCACGTAGAGGACGAAGAAGCCGTAGACGAGGTAGAGCAGGGCCAGCACGAGGGCCATGCCCACGCTCCCCAGCTCCACCGCCGTCAGCAGGGTCTGTGCGGACGAGCGCAGGAGATCGCCCGCGCTCAGGTCGAGGGAGGCGGCGACGAAGCCGGAGACGGCGTCGGCCACGTCGAGCACGAGGGCGCACCACCAGAGCGAAGTCGCGGCGGCCACCAGTCCCAGGAGGAGGCGCGGGACCATCTCCCGCCAGCCGGCGGGAACCCGCCCGAGGTGCTCCTGGATGGTGAAGCTCAGGCCCATCCAGCCGAGGATCAGGACGAGCGCCGCCGAGGTGATGGCCCAGACGACCATCCAGGCCTCGCGCACGATGGGATGGAGGTAGGTGAGGTCGGCGGGGGTGCCGGTGATGATGTCGTGCATGGGACTACCGCTCCCGGCAGCGGTCGGCGTCGTCGCCCGTGGCCTGCTCGACCACCCCGCAGAGCGTTCCGTGCGTGCCCTCGATCACCCAGCCCGCGATCGCCCGTCCCCACTCCTTGGGGTCGAGCGCGCTCAGGATCTTGTTCCAGATGCCGCCGGGACGGTGCTCGGGGATGGCGGCGTAGAAGGTGTGTTGCTGACCGCCCTCGGCGACGGACATGACGAGCAGGTAGGGGCGCTCCTTGTCGAGCTGGACCTGGTCGTCCTCGAAGGGGTACTCGAAGGAGTACTCCCAGCCGTCCTGGCGCTTCTTCTCGCCGCCCTGGACGCGGTAGAGGGTCGTGAGCCACTCCCCCGTGTCGGGGTCGCGCACGCCGTAGTAGAGGGACCCGACCCGATTGCTGAAGACGGGTCGCGCGATGAAGCGCCCGTCTCCCTTGCGCTCGACGGGGTCCTCTTCCGCGTTGACGAAGACCAGTTCGTCCGGGGGCGGCTCCTGGGCGATGACAAGGGCGGCGGGGACGGCCACGGCCGCCGTCAGCAGCAGCGCCGCTACGAGCAACGCCGCCACCAGCGCCAGCCTCCTCCTCCGGGACTTTGTTTCCGTCTGCCGCTTCATGGGACGTCTCCTCGTTCTCCGGAACTCGTGTGTTTCGGGACGAGGAAGTGTCGAGGTCCATCCACTGGAGCGGAGCCCCCCGCAGGGGACTTCACGGCTGCAGTCCCTTCCGGGACCTCACCCCGCGGGGGGCGGTCGTGATGTCATGGGGCTGTACAGGGAAACGACGTAGTGGCCAGACTGGCCACTTCCCCCGGAAACCCGGTCCGTACAGGGGAAACAGCCCCCTACCGGACGTAGCCAGTGAACACTTCGTCGGAAGGGCTCCTTCCACGCGAACGGACAAAACGCCCCTGCGGAAGGACAGCATGAACGACCAGGAAGCAGCAGGCGGGACGGGCGAAGGCGCAGAGGACGAGCGGTTGCTGGCGCTGCTGCGAGAGCTTGTCGGCAAGGAGGGTCAGCCGGAGGCGGCGGAGCTGCTCGGTGTGAGCGCCCGCACCCTGCGCAGGACCCTGGGGTCGGGCAATCTCTCCCCACGTGTGCGCGACGCACTGGAGCTGCAGCGGTTGTCCGAGGGCGGTGACCCCCCAGCGAGAGCGGCAGGGGACACGGGGGAACTGGCGCGACGGGTCGAGCGGCTGGAGAGCCGTGTGGAGACGCTGTCGGAAGAACTGCGAGGCAGTCTCGACAAGATGCGCTCGACCAGCGCGGGCCGGCCTACCGTCGCGACGAAGACGCGTCCCGCAGAAGGGACGGTGGTGAAGCCGCCACGGAGGGTCTACCCCCAGTTGGTCACGCTGGAGCCGGAGGTCGGGGAGGAGCTGCTCTACGGCGAGGCGATGCCCGCCGTCATCAAGTGGCGTCGGGCCCGGAACGAGTACCAGGCGAGCAAGCGCCGGCTGGACAGTCTGGAGGCAGCGACGCGCATGCGGGAACTCGAGATCGTCCTCATCGGGGACCACGAGCTAACGCTGCCGCCGGCCGTCTACCCCTGGAACCGCTCCGACCGCCGCGACGAGGTCTGGCGACGGGGGGAATGGCTCAAGGACCTGCGGGTGGAGCGCAACCGGGCGCTGGTCCTGCGCTGGGTGCGGCGCGTGCTCACCCTCGGTATCTGGTGGAAGTAGCCCGACGGAACGCGGTCAGGAACGGTCGGGAAGAACCGCGAGCGTGATCTGCGGGAAGGCACCGCCGGGGTTTTGGGCTACCTCGGCGGCCCGGCGGATGATTGCCTTCACAGCCGCTTCGAGGAACCGCTCTTCCTTGAGTGAGAGCGTTGTCCCCGTGGCCGCTGCCTTGCGTGCCGCGTCTGGTCCTCCCTTCTCCGACGAGAGGTCGCCAATCTCGTCCAAGACCTGCTTGTCGATGTGGTAGTGCGCACTGGCCGCCGTTCTCCGCACGTTGCGTCTACCCGAGAACGGCGACAGGAACACCGTGAGACAAAAGTACGCCATGCTCGGCAACGGCTCGCGGTTCGAGTAGTAGCCGGACAGCCGGTGGTACATGGTCGCTACGTCGGGGTCGTCCGCGTCGAGTGTCGGGCCCGATGGTGGTGGGGGATAGGATGGGCTCACCACTGACAGGCTGACTCGAAGGGTCGGTGTCGGGGCAGCGAGGGTCGCGGCGAGGTTGAAGGTCCCCGGAGTGGGTGGCGGTGGGCTCCGGTCGATGACCTCTGCTTCCTGAAATTCCAGGCGAAAGTTCCCTGGTCGTCCATTGAGGCCAGCGTCCATCTCCCAGCTACGAACGTACGGGCCAACCCTCTCCCGCGCTTCTTCCTTGGTCGCGTAGTGCTCCTTGAGCTCGAAACGCACCGTTCGGCCCTTGAGCGTTACGCGGAACGTCGGCTCTTCGTGCTTGATCGGCGGCGCATCGTCGCTGTAGCGCACGGCAGGGCCATGCTCGATTCTGAACAGCAACGCGTTGACGTGCGGGTCGTTCATCGTACGTGGCATGGCCCCATTCTCGGCCGCTGCGATGCTGTCCGCACGCTCCAACTGGGTGCCCTCGCCACGCCAGGTGCGGTGAATGCCCGCCCATGCCTCTGGTGGAAGTAGCCTGGGCCAACCACCCGCAGTCGAAAAGTTGTCGCATTCCTGTTGAACAGGAGTGAACACTTTGCCCAGAAAGGCCCAAAACCCCTTCCATCAAGGGTGGCCGGTCAGCGACACTCAACCTCGATTTCTGGCTTTTCCAGTGTTTCCCGCCTGAGAAACCTGGGGTCTGTTTCCTGACCCGGAACGACCGAACGGATTGAGCCCTGCTCTCCCGACGGCCGTCCCAGAGGAAACAACCGTCTTCCTGTTGCGGGAGGTGGTCGAAGGGTCGAGCTCTGCTCCCCGGATGCCGCTTCAAAGCCGGGATTGCCGCGGGCGATGTGCACAATGCGCTTCGGCTCCGGAGACCCTGGAAGGAGTGCGTCCCGCGCTCGGCCCGTTTTCCCACGCCTACGGCCTGACTCACCAGCAGCAACGCCACATCGTCAGCACGCACAACTGAGGGCTCGCCAGCGTCTCGCAAGGGATGCACCAGGGCGAGTCCTCGCTGCGTCACCCTGAGCACCTTTCGCTGAGCACATCGCTGCGGACGGAGCTCTCCCCATTCACGCAGCCGACAGCGTTCCCTCGACCGAGGAGACCCTGGCGGAGCTGCGTCTTTCACCCCCGGCCGCACC
Source organism: Tepidiformaceae bacterium (assembly GCA_965262975.1). GTDB lineage: Bacteria > Chloroflexota > Dehalococcoidia > Tepidiformales > Tepidiformaceae > UBA2991. The sequence continues at coordinate 1,552,719 of OZ253575.1, forward strand.
GCGTTCGAACCGTGAGCGGGCCCGGGTACAAGCCACTCCCCCGTTCCCCGGTTCTGAATCCGACCGTGGGTGGAGTGTGTCCAACGACCAACGACCTCCGCGCCGGGATGCGGGTGCGGACCAGCCAGATGCACGCAGAGGAGAGACGCATGCACATCACGGAAGCCATCACGACGGCCGCCCGCATGGGGTGGCGCACCCGGCTGGTGGCAGCGGTCCTAGTCATCGGACCGCTGCCCCTGACCGGCGACCTGGAGCTCTTCGCGCTGAACGCGACGGGCCTCGTCCTGGGAGCGCTCGTGCTCCGCCAGCTCATCCGACCGACCACTCAGGCCACGACAAGGAGGACACGATGACCACAGCGACCACGAGCATTCCGTTCACGACCGCAACCCGCCCGACCCTCGAAGCGCTGGTCGACCAGCTGGTCGAGAGCATCTTCGGGGGCGCCTCTGAGAGCCCGGACCAGAGCCTCGCGCGCAGTGTCCACGACGCCCGCCGGCTGCGGCAGGCGGGCCACCTCGACGGGGCGCTGGCGCTCCTTGCCGAGGTCGACGTGGTGACCGCCGAGCCCCACCAGGCGCGCTGGGCGTACGCCGAGTGGCTCGACCTCGCCCGGCGCCGCTTCCGCGACGGCGGGGCGCTGGTCTACAGCCCCGGCACGGGGAGGGCGGCCGTGCTCGCGCCCCGAGGCGACGGCTCGACGCTGGAGGTGCTGGCCGTCCTGGGGATGCGCTGGCGTCCCGGCAAGCTCGTCTCGCGGCGTAGCCTGCGGGGGCTCCGGCCCTTCGCGGGAGGCTCCGCGTGACGGCCGTCGCCGGCGCCGCCCCGGTCGACCTCGCCGCCCTCAAGCGCCGCCACCTCCTCGCCGAGGTGGTGGAAGGAGCGGGCGTCGACCTTCGCGGCAGAGGCCGTGTCCGCCAGGGCGTCTGCCCCTTTCACGAAGAGCGCGAGGGCAGCTTCACGGTGTACGGCGACACGGAGCGCTGGTATTGCTTCGGCTGCGGCGAGGGAGGCGACGTGCTGGACTTCCTCCAGCGCATCGAGGGCCTGAGCCTGCCCGAGGCGATCCGGCGGCTCGATGCCGCCCCACCGACACTTGTCCGCCCCTCCACCTCAAGCCGTTCAGCTCCGCCTGTGGTCCCCCCGCGGGACCCGGCGCTGCTGACGGCGGCGAGCCGGTTTTACGGCGGGGAGCTGCGCCGCAGCCGCGAGGGAAGGGCCTACCTCGCCTCACGCGGCATCCACCTGGAGACGGCCCTCCACCTGGGCCTGGGCTTCGTGCCGGGCCACGGGCTGCGGCGCTTTCTTGAGAGCGGTGGCTTCAGTGAGGAGCGACTCCGGAACTCGGGGCTGTTCACGGAGCGGGGCGAGCGCTTCGCCGGCATGGTGGTCGTTCCCGAGACCGCGAGTGGGCGCGTGCGCTGGCTTGCGGGACGGGCCATCGACCCGGCGCGGTCGCCTCGGTTCCAGTCACTGCCGGGTCCCAAGCCCGTACTCGGGATGGGACGGCTTGGCCCCGCTCCCGCGTGGGCGGTCGTCGCCGAGGGCCTGTTCGACTGGCTTGTCCTGACGCAGTGGGGCCTGCCCGCCTGCGCCGCCCTGGGGACCCAGGGTCTTGAGCGGGTAGCGAACGCTCTCAGGGGTTGCCCGAGGGTCTTCCTCGCCTTCGACAACGACGAGGCGGGTCGCGAAGCGGCGGCGCGGCTTGAGGCCTTGCTTGGCCCCCGCGCCGCCACCGTGACCCTGCCCGCGGGCATCGCGGACGTGGCCGAGCTTGCCGCCTCATCCCACAGACGGACGGTCTTCGAGCACCTGCTCACACAGGCTGCGCGAGCCGCCGCCTAGCCACCCCACTCCAACCACCCAGCTTGTGACCGCGCCGGGCCTCCATTGGGGGACCGGTCGGCCACCCGTGCCCCACCGCCCATGCGCGGGGTGAACGCCCCGCGTCCAGCCCCATCAACCACACCGAAGGAGGCCACATGGCCGCTGTCCGCCGGGGCTTGCCCCGCTCACGGGCCTCCCGCAAGGGAGATTCGCATCCCAGTCAAGACCAACAAACACAAGGAGAAAGAACCATGCAGAACGGAACGACCGCCATCATCAGCCGCAACGGCTCCCATCCCGGCCCCGTCGCCGCCGAGGAGCACGACCTGCTCTGGGACGGCCTCCCGCCCGCCACAAAGGCGAAGCTGGGCGAGCCCCTCGACGAGGGTCTCGTCTCCCACCGCAAGGGCCGCGGCGGACGCACCTTCGCCTACCTCGAGGGGCGCGCCGCCATCGACCAGGCCAACCGCATCTTCGGGTTCGGCGGCTGGGGCTACGAGCTCGTCGGTGAAGTCGCGCTCCGCGAGAGCGAGAGCATTGACCCGAAGACGGGCGAGACGCGCCACGTGCGCGCCTACGCCGCCACCGTGCGAGTCACCGTCCCCGGCTCCCCCTCGCGCACCGACGTGGGTTTCCACGCCGTCGTCGAGGAAACGGCGGAGGGGCACGAGACGGCCTTCAAGGGCGCCGTCACCGATGCCCTTAAGCGCGCCCTGCGGGGCTACGGCGAGCAGTTCGGGAACGGCCTCTACGGCGACGCCGCCCCCGGCGACGCCGCTCCCTCCCTGCGCCGCACGATCGTCGAGCTGGGGCGCAAGCAGGGCTTCGACGAGGGCCAGGTGCGGGACGCCGTACGCAGCCGCACGGGCAAGGACCTCGACGAGCTGCCCGTCTCCGAAGTCACGAGCCTCCTCGAGTCCATGGCCCGGAAGCTCCAGAACCCGGACTCCGGGAGCGAGCCGAAGGCCGCCTGACCGTCACGCCCCGACGCTCCCCGTGGGAGCGCCCAGAACGGGGCCGACTCTTCGGGGTCGGCCCCGCCTTCGTTTCCGCCCGGGTGCGGTCTCTCCGCTACCCCCATCCACGACGCCAAACACCAACACCAAGAGGAGATTTTGAAAATGTCACGGACGATTAACCGAGTCGAACTGCTGGGCCGCGTGGGGGCCGACCCCGAGATGCGCTACAGCCAGGGCGGCACCGCCGTCACCAACCTGCGGCTGGCGACCGACCGCCGCCGCCAGAACGGCGAGACGGAGGCCGACTGGCACTCCGTCGTCTGCTGGGGCAAGCAGGCGGAGGCCGTGGCCGAGTACGTGAAAAAGGGCAACCGGCTCTTCGTTGCGGGCTCGCTCGCCCAGAACACTTTCGAGACGGACGACGGCCAGCGCCGTCACCGCACCGAGGTGCACGCCCAGGAGGTGGTGTTCCTCGACAGCAACGGGAACGGCAGTGGGGAGTCCAGGGAGCGAGAGGAGGGCGAGGGATCCGGCAGCGCGCCTGCGGCCTCCGCGCCCACGCCCTTCTAGCCCGCAGCCATCCACGGCCGCCCGTCACGCGCGGGCGCCAGCACGGGGCCGCTCCCATACCAGGGGGGCGGCCCCGCTCTCATTTCAGAGGAGGAATCCATGAAGGAAATACTGCCCGGAGCTGTCTCCGGGACCATCGACCCTCCCGCCGAGCGGGCGGGCGTCTACGACCGTCCCAGCGCGCGCTTCGACTGGGAGGGGCAGCTTGAGGTTCGGGCTTCGGCGGCCAGCGGCTGCCGGCGCGCCCTCTGGTACGCCGCCACGGGCCACGCGCCCGCACCCCCGAGCGATGCGGCGCTGACCGTCATGGAGACGGGAAGCGCCCTGGAGCCGGTGGTGCTTCGTGCCATGCAGCGAGCCGGTTGGGAGGTCACTCCCGCCGATGCGACGCATCCAGAGACCGTCTTCCTGCAGCTCACCCCCACGGTGAAGGTGACGGGTCACCCCGACGCCACCGGCCAGGCGCCCCTCTTCGGGGAGGAGGCCGTCATCGAGGTGAAGACCCGCGGCCCCGCCGCCTTCAAGCGCTGGCAGGCGCTGGGGGCGGAGCGGAGCCACCCGGACGCCGTCGCCCAGGCGGCGCTCTACACCTACGGGCTCTTCGGAGAGGCGCGCGACGCCGTCCTCGCCGTCATGGACACGGGCGCCCGCGCCTGGGACACGGAGGTGATCCCCGCGGAGCGGGTGGAGCACGCCCTGGAGCGAACACGCGAGTGGCTTGCTCCCCTGGGCGCGCACTACGCCACCCACGGGGCGGACCCGTCCGTCCTGCCCGAGCGCGACTTCGAGGCGGGCAACTGGCGCTGCCGTTCCTGCCCCTTCCTCGCTACCTGCCTACCGGGCGACGTGGAGGAAGGCGCGAACGCCACCCCGGAGGGCGATGAGCCCGGGGTGAGCGATGAGGAGGCGCGCAAGGCGGTCGCCTCCTACGTGGCTGCTCGGGAAGTCCTGCGGGAGCCGGAAGGGGCGAAGCGCCAGGCCCTCGACACCCTCAAGGCGTGGATGCGTCGGCAGGGGTCCGCCAAGGCCGACCTTGGGAATCACACGGTCAGCCTCGTGCGCAGCACGCGCTACGCGGTCGACCACAAGAAGCTCAACGCCCTCCTCGACCCCGAGGCGCGGGCGGAGATCGTCACCGAGCAGACCTCTGAATCGGTCCGCATCAACTAAGCCCAGACGCTTCCGCGAGGAAGCGCCAACAGGGGGCCGCTTCCTTCCCGGGAGGCGGCCCCGCCCTCGTTTCCGCCCCGGGTACGGGTCTCCCCGCTACCCCCACCAACGAAGTCAACCACCACCACAAAGAGGAGATTTCAAAGTGTCACGAACGATTAATCGAGTCGAACTGCTGGGCCGCGTCGGGGCCGACCCCGAGATGCGCTACAGCCAGGGCGGGACCGCCGTTGCCACCCTGCGGCTGGCTACCGACCGCCGCCGCCAGAACGGCGAGACGGAGGCCGACTGGCACTCCGTCGTCTGCTGGGGCAAGCAGGCCGAGGCCGTCGCCGAGTACGTGAAGAAGGGCAACCGCCTCTTCGTCGCGGGCTCGCTCGCCCAGAACACATTCGAGACCGAAGACGGCCAGCGCCGTCACCGCACCGAGGTGCATGCCCAGGAGGTCGTCTTCCTCGACTCCAACGGGAACGGCAACGGCCGCTCCGGGGAGGGGGAGCAGGAGGCGGAGTCCGCTGCACAGCCAGCGGCTACCGGCCCCACGCCCTTCTAGCCCGAGCCGGCAACCGTCGCCCCACGCGGGCGCATCACGGGGCCGCTTCCTTCCGGGGAGGCGGCCCCGCCTTCGTTTCCGCCCCATCAACACCCGAAGGAGAACCCGACATGTCAGACGCGACCACGCGCGAAAAACTCCCCTGCGTGAGCAGGCACACCCTGGTCATGACCCTGCTCGAGGGCCCCGACCACTACAACGGCCACTGCACCTGCGACCGCTGGTCCTACCGGACGGCGGACTGGACCGATCTCGGGACGAAGTGGGCCTGGCACTACATCGCCGAGTCCGAACGGCCCGACGACCATCCCCTCATTCGGACGACGGTGAAGGCCGAGCTGGAGGCCATCGACAACTACGGCGGGGACTGCCGCGGCTGCGGCACCCCGGTCGTCAAGGGGCGGACTTACTGCCGCACCTGCGAGGCAGCCGACGAGGAGTGCGGCGACAACTGCGAGCGCAACTGCTGCTGGGAGGACACCGTCGCGCGGCGGGTCGCCCGCGACGCCGCCCACCAGACCGACCCTTGTCCGGACTGCGGCAACTGCCGCACCTGCGACGACCCCGACTCCCCCGACCACGAGGACTGCATCTGCGGGGAGGTGGCGTCGTGACGGCAGGCGCACACAGCGACGCCTTGCTTGAGGCGCTCCGCCGCAACCTCCACGTCCTCAATGAGCTGGCCGTGCGCTACGAGGTCGAGACCGACCCCGGACGCGCGGAGGAAGGTCCCGCCATCACCTCCCCGGAGGATGTCCACCGCCTCCTCGGGGCGGAGATGGGCGCCCTCTGCCAGGAGCAGGTGCGCGTGCTCCTGCTCGACCGCCGCAACCGCGTCGTGGGCCAGCGCGTCATCTACCAGGGGAACGCCTATTCCTCAGTCGTCAGGCCGGCCGAGGTGCTGCGCCCGGCGGTGGTGGAGGGCGTCCCCCACCTCATCGTCGCCCACAACCACCCGAGCGGTGACCCGTCTCCCAGCCCCCAGGACATCAACGTCACGAAGGAGCTGGCGGAGGCGGCGAAACTGCTCGGCCTGACGCTCCTCGACCACGTCGTCATCGGCGGGCAGGAGGCCGTCAGCCTCAAGGACCGCGGCCTCCTCGACTGATCCACCCACACACCGAGCGCCGCCGGAAGGCGTCGCCATACGGGGCCATCCCTACCGGGAGCGGCCCCGCCGTCGTTTCCGCCCACTCACTCAAAGGAGAACGAGTCATGACCACCATCCGCGTCGTCCTGGACGACCGGCGGCACACGTTCATCACCCAGCCCGCGGTCGAGGGGATGCTCTGCGACGACTGCCCGCAGCCGCATCCCGCGACCACCGAGATCCTGGACGACCCCAGTGACGACAGCTGGGGCTGCTACTGCGACCAGCACCTCGCCACTGAGCTGGCGAAGTTCGAGAAGCTGCTCTCGTGGACGCTTCCCCATGACCTGACGGTGTCGCTCAGGCCCGGACCCCTGTTCTACGACGGGCGCTGCGGCTGCGGCGGCTGGTCCCTGCGGGAGGGTGACTGGTGCGACCTGGGCGCCGCCTTCGGCTCCCACTACCTGGAGGCCGCAGCGTGACAGCCGACGACCTCTACACCGTCAGCGCCGGCGGCTTCTCCGCCACGGCAGACGCCTTCGCCAGGGACGCCGACAGCGGCGGCCTCTGGTTCCTCTCAATGGTGGGGTCCCAGACCGCCCTCAAGGCGATCTGGGCTTCCCTCCTCAAGCAGCCGCCCGACGTCGCCCACCTCATCCGCGGGGCGGACGGCATGGCCCTGTCGGGCAGCTACCAGCGCTGCCACGTCCCCCCCGAGACCGTCGGCACGTGGACGACCAAGATCGCGCGCCTGCCCGTCAGTGGCGGCTGGCACGCGATCGTCTACACGAAGCTGGCGGAGTACGCCTTCGAGCGGGACGGCTTCCTCCTCCTGGCGAAGTCCGAGGAGGAGGCGCCAGCCCTGCACCACCGCTTCCTCGACAAGCGCAGCCCGCTGCCGTTGCACCGCTCCTGGGCGGACTGGCTCTGGCGGCGGGCACTGGCAAGGGAAGAGGCCGTCCCCCTGCAGTCGGCGGGCGTCGTCGCCTACCGCTGCGACCCGGACGCCGAAGCGCTCCGGGACGACCTCTCCGTGGCGGTCGCGTCGGGCCTGCTGACGCTGCCGCGGGAGGGACCATCCACATCGACCACCTACCGGAAAGGAGACCCTTCATGAGGCTCGCAGCACAGGCGAAGGGCGGGTTCTACCCCACCCCGCCACGAGTGACCGACCTGATCGCGGAGCTCATCCAGCCGCCCGCCGCCTACGCCCGCAACGACGAGACGCTCAGGATTCTCGACCCCTGTTGCGGGGAGGGCGAGGCCCTCTCCCGGCTGGCGGAGGGCTTGAGAAAGCCACACGCCGCTCCCGTCGAAACCTTCGGCGTGGAGCTTCACAGCGAGCGCGCGGAGGAGGCGAAGCACCGCCTCGACCGCGTCCTCGGGACCGACCTCTTCGCCACCTCGATCGCCAACGGGGCCTTCGGGCTCCTCTACCTGAACCCGCCGTACGACTGGGACTCGGGTGAGGAGAAGCGGGTCGAGCACAGCTTCCTCACCCACTGCACGCGCTACCTGGCGGAGGACGGCCTGCTCGTCCTCGTCGTGCCACGGCAGCGGCTGGCGGTCTCGGCCCGGTACCTCGCCTCGCACTTCTCGCGCATCGACTGCTGGGCCTTCCCCGAGCCGGAGCGCGAGGCCTACAACCAGGTTGTCCTGCTGGGCTACCGCAAGGCGGAGGTCTTCCTCGACGGCTACGCCGAGGAGCGCATCTACCAGTGGGCGGCAGGGGAAGCTCCAGAGCTGGGTCCGCGCCGCTACCCGCTCTACGTGGCTCCTGCCACAGCGGCAGGCGACGTGCTCTTCGCCACGCGCACGGTTGACCCCGTGGCGGCGGCCGAGGAGGCACGGCACTCGGGACTCTGGGCGAGCACCGCCGTCACGGACCTGCTCTGGCCCGCGCAGGACCAGCGCACGCGTCCGCTCATGCCGCTGCGGCGCGGCCACCTGGCCATGCTCGTGGCGGCGGGCTTCCTCGACAACCTCCAGCTGGAGGCCGGGGACAGCCGCATCCTCGTCAAGGGCCGCACCTCGAAGGAGATGGTCCTGGCCGAGCGCACGCCCACGAAGGAGACCTTCCGCGAGCGCCTGCGCACGACCGTCGTCGCCCTCGACCTGGACTCCGGCCAGGTCACCGACATCGCCGCCTGATTTCTTCCAGCCGCCTCCAGATGGCGACTCCCGACGGGTCAACGCCGATCCGCAAACACGAGGCCCCGCCCTCCCTATCGGGAACCGGCGGGGCCTCGCCCGTTGTCACTCACCACACGAAGGAGACAAGAAAATGGACCTCGCCGAGTTCATCGACACCTACCGCGACGCCATCGCCCAGCGGGTGGTGGAGTCCTATCCACCCCGCTACCGGCCCTCCGAGAACGGGCGGTCCCTCCCGCAGTTGCTGCGCTCCCCGCTGGGGGCGCAGGCGGACGCCATCCGCGCCGCCGCCCTCTCCCTCGACGTCCACCGCGGCACGACCGTCGTGGGCGAGATGGGCACGGGCAAGACCTTCATCGCGGCCTCCGCCGCCCACATGGCCGGCTTCCGCCGGATCCTCGTCCTCTGCCCGCCCCACCTCACGCGCAAGTGGAAGCGCGAGGTCGAGGACACCGTCCCCGACGCCCGCGCCGTCATCGTCGCCTCCATCACCGACCTTGAGCGCCTGCGCCTCTCCCATGGGCCGGGGCCGCTCTTCGTGGTCATGTCGCGGGAACGGGCGAAGCTCTCCTTCCGCTGGCTGCCCGCCGTCGTCGAACGCTGGGCGACGGCGGGAGAAAAACTCGTGCGGGATGAGGAGACGTTGGAGCCGTTCCGGGTGCCCTGCTGCCCGGACTGCTTCACGCCGATCGTGGACAAGGACGGGCTGCCCCTGACCCTGAAGGACCTCGCCCGCAGGAAGCGCAGCTGCGACGAGTGCGGCTCCGCCCTCTGGCAGGCGGACCGCTCGGGGCCGAAGCGCTACCCGCTCGCCGACTACGTGAAGCACCACCTGCGGGGCTTCTTCGACCTGCTGATCGGGGACGAGGTCCACGAGTACAAGGGCCGCGGCTCCGCCCAGGGCATCGCCGCCGGCATCCTCGCCGACGCCTGCGGCAAGTCGCTCAGCCTCTCGGGCACGCTCATGGGCGGCTACTCCTCGACGCTCTTCCATCTGCTCTACCGGTTCTCGCCGGAGATCCGGGGGGAGTTCGGGCGCGGGGAGGAGAGCCGCTGGATCGAGCGCTACGGCTTCGTCGAGCACACCATCGGGCGCGACGACGGCGAGTCGCTCGAGGACGGGCGCACGAGCCGCCGGAGGAAGTACCGCAAGGTCATCCGGGAGCGGCCGGGGCTGGCCCCCGCGGCGCTCTTCCACCTCATCGGCGCCAGCATCTTCCTGCGCCTCTCGGACGTGGCCTCCGGGCTGCCGCCCTACGAGGAGCGGGTGCTGCTCTCGTCGATGGACACGGAGGAGGACTCGACGGGGTTCTCTCAGCGGAGCGCCTACGACGCGGTCTTCGAGACGCTGCGTGCGGCCCTCACCGAGGCGCTCGCGAAGGGCTCGAAGCGGCTGCTGGCCACCTACCTGCAGACGCTCCTGGCCTACCCGGACGGCTGTACGCGGGGGGAGACGGTCTTCGACCCGGAGTCGGAGGAGGTGCTCATCCAGGTGCCTCCCCTCTCCGAAGAGAAGCTCTACCCGAAGGAGCAGGCGCTCGTCGACCTCGTCGCCGCCGAGCGGCTCCAGGGCCGCCGGATGCTCGTCTACGCCACGCACACCGGCACCCGCGACATCACCGGGCGCATGGAGGAGTTCCTTACTCGCCACGGCTTCAAGGTCGCGGTGATGAAGGCGGACGCCGTCGCTCCCGAGCGCCGCGAGGCGTGGGTGGCGCAGCGCGTCGAGGAGGGCGTCGACGTGCTCGTCTGCCACCCGCGGCTGGTGCAGACGGGCCTCGACCTCGTCGACTTCCCCACCATCTGCTGGTACGAGACGGACTACTCCGTCTACACCATGCGGCAGGCATCCCGCAGGTCCTGGCGCATCGGCCAGACGCATCCCGTCCAGGTCGTCTTCATGGCCTACCGGAACACCCTGCAGGCGGACGCTCTCCAGCTGGTGGCGAAGAAGCTTCAATCGTCGCTGGCGGTTGAAGGGGAGCTACCGGAGGACGGCCTAGCCGCTTACGGGGACGACGGTGACGACCTCATGCTCGCCCTCGCGAGGAAGATCGTCGCCGGCGATGAGGATGCCGACTCGGTCGAGTCCGTGTTCGCCCAGGCCCAGCAGGTCGCGGCGGAGGCCGAGGCGTTGCTGGTCGACGCCGAGTGGGCTGTGCCTGAGCCGGTAGCCGTCGAGGTTCACGCCAACGGCAACGGCAACGCCGCCCTTCCAGTGGGCGGCGAGGCCGATGACAAAGCCCCGGAGCAGCAGCGAACGCTGTTCTCGTGGGCGGAGTTCATGGCGGACGGGCAAAGCGAGCCAAGGCGTCGGCCCCGGGACGATGCTCCGACGCTCTCACTCTTCGAGTGGGCCCTCGAGCAGGAGCGCGGGGGCGATCTGGTCGGCGTGGAACGCTAGACCGCTACGAAAAGGGGGGGCACCGAGATGCGGTGTCCCCCCTGGCCACCCATGTTTGCGGCCCTTCTGCGTGTAGGGGCGGAAGGATGTCCATACATGCAGGCCTTTTCTGTTGCCCGGAATGCAGGACTACGGGCCGTACGCTCTGGGTTTCCGACCATGGCGAGAAGCGGCTCATCGCCTACCGCATCGAAGATGTGGAGCTCACGACCAAAGCCTAGAGGCCCGCCTCTCGGCTTGGGCTTGAGATTGATACCTGCACTCTCCTGTGACTTGTTCTCTCTACATCTGTCACGGCTGCTCGGAACGAGATTCCTATGTCCATCTGAGGTGCAATGAGGCGAGCCACATCTCGGGGGAGGTAGCCGAGTTCGCCCGCCTGGTGATTCACCGCGATGGCATTCAAGTCGTAGGGGTTGCCATAGTCCCTAATAAGGTCTACGTCATCTCCGACCGTGACTGCTGGTAGTCGCGCCCATCGGTTGCCATGCTGTAGGCCCGCTACATCTGCCGTATAGTCCGTGACAGAACTTCGCAACCGGGCGGTAACTTCCCGTCCATCAGGAACCAAGGCAGCGGCGCGAGGTACCAGCACCCTGGCTTCATCAGGGGTGGCCTGCATTCCCAGAATGAAGTCTTCCGCACTCAAGTTCGCAAACCACCTAACAAATTCTTGGTATGTATCGCGCCCACCTTGTTCAATAAATGACTCGGCGATCTGTGTCGAGAACTCCCTCGTGGGACATCCCACTGCCATCGCCCAAGCAGCATGCTTAGTTGCGACGCCGTGGCGCACCATTGGAACGAGCCACTGCACAGAATCTGACGTGGTCTCTTCAAGTTGCAGAATACCGTTGGCGATTCCCATGAAACTCGCCACACCCCAAGGGAGCCTATATCCGAAGTAATCAGAAATGAGGTCCTTTTGGAATCTATTCATGTCCGCGGTCGATGACAAGTGCTCATTCGTTATATCGCGCATACTTTTCTGACCCACCCAGTCTTCTATTAGGTCGTCCATATCTCCCACAAAGTCATATCTTGGGGCGAATGCCGGCAAGTCTGCTATAGCTGCGTGGATCTTCCTAACAATCTCCTGTGGAACGACCCCTCGGTCCGTGAGCAAGCGTCGGATTTCCTCCTCCTCATCACGAATGCGATCCTCGATCGCAATGCAAGTTCCTACATCTAAGCCAGTGAGGGAGAAGACTTCACGGCGCGCCGTATCCGGCACCTCTTCCCGAATACCTCCAATCACACTGGACCCGAGGTCGACTAGTGGTGCAGTATCTTGCCGGAACTTCCTGGCCTGAATGGAAACAAACGACCCTTCGACGAGAGAGCCAAATATCTGCTCGGCGTTGCTCCCGACAGTCTCCTCTACCAGCGTAGCAAGTAGGTCGGAATCGAGCTGAGCGCGGAACTCTTCGCGGCTCAATCGATCTTCGACGAGCGCTTGTAGGACGTCATATAGACGTCCGGTCACGGGTAAGCGCTCACTGCTCAAGTAGGCCCGAGCCCGCCGATCCTCAGGGTCGTTGAGTGCCACGACGACAATGTGTCCCTCTGTCTCTGCACCCGCGCGACCTGCCCTGCCAGCCGTGTTCCAGAAGTCGAGTAGAGAGATTCGCTGATCCTCGCCCTCGTCAGCATCCTGGTTGTACTGGTGCAAGGTGTGAATGAGAACGGTCTTGACTGGGAGATTGACTCCCTGCGCGAGTGTACCGGTGGCAGCGACCACAGGGAGTAGGCCACTTCGAAAATCGTTCTCGACAGCTCGCCGAACGGCTTCGGGTAGTCCACCGTGGTGGATGCCGACACCTTCACGGATGGCTCCCACAATTTCTGCCTCAGGCCCAAGCCAGGACTCGGCAATCGCTAGGGAGCTCGGTGGGTAGCCACGATCAGCCACATCGCGGAAGGGACGGGGAATGTCCACTCCGTCAGTCTGACGCCTTAGGCGCAGAGCCTTCAGTATTGCCCGTGCACACGACTCAGCCCAGCGCGGCTGAGTCGTGAACACGACGACCGGGCCATCACCTGAAAACTTCAATACCAATTCAGCGGTAATCTCGCCTTTCGATGGCCCAGGGAAGCGGACCATCTTTTCCCGGCGTTGCTTGAATGTGAAATCACGGTACTCTACTGCTTCTATAACGCGAGGAACGAATGGTGAAACAAAGCCGCCTTGTTCCTGTTCCTGTAGTGGGTACGTTATTCTGTTACGCCTTGCGTTGAATATGCCCACTAATTGCCGGGCAGGCCGCCAATCTGAGGCCGATATGGCCGATCTGGAGCCGCACAGCCACTCAGCAAAATCCGCCGCGTTATCCTCCGGTATTACGGCGGAGAGGAAAAGGACCTTCGCGTCCTCTGGCATACGTTGGCGAAGTTTAGTGAGCAATAATTCATAGGATATACCGCGGTCAGTGGAGTCGATTATATGTCCTTCATCTAGTACGAGTAGCCCGACGGAACCGAAGTGCTCAGGGCGAGATCGGAGGAGGAACGTGAGTTTCTCAGGAGTCGTTATCAGGAGGTCGGATGAATTGATCAGGTCCTCCTCCAGTTCATCGAGGTCATAGTTCCCGAGCACCGACGAGACTCGGAAGCCCAAGTCAGCGAACAGTAGCGACATCGAAGCCTCAATCTCGTCCGCGAGTGCGTTGAAGGGCGCGACGTAAATGACTTGGCGCCGGCGTTGATCAGTGAGCGTTCCTAGGATCGCGAGTTCGGCAATGCGAGTCTTGCCAGCGCTCGTCGGCATTCGGACGGCGAGACCGTTGTTCGAGTGGGACAGGAGTCCCGCTCGCAGCGCGGTCAGCTGAGACTGCCAGAGTTCCGTGCCGCTTCGCGCCTCAAGCGCGGTTGCGCCTCGTCCGCGAGAAGCGAGCACGGCGTAACGTCGCCACACCCCGTCTTGTTCGATTTGTTCAGCGAGCTCTGTCCAGACGCTGGCGTCAGCTACCCGGCGTCCCAAAGAGGCGAGGATGTCGGCCTTTAGGAGGGAATCTGCTACGCCGGCCGCTAGGAGTAACCCGCGCAGGTCCTCCGTCACGTCGAGGAATGGCTCGATCGAGGCTCCCGAGAGGGCATGAGACGCGAGACGCTCGAACGCCGTGGCGGTCAAGTGTGCTGCCGGGAGCGCGATAGCCGCCTCAGGAGTGGCATCGTGAGTGCGCAATAGATCAACGAAGGTGTCTTCGGAGCCTTCGAGCCGGGTGGCAGCATCTCGGGCTTCCCGAAGCAAGCGAACGAATCGCCGTTCCAAGGCGAGCTTGAGGCCCTGATCGAGAAGCCTGGTGCCAACGTCAAAGGTCAAGGTGCTGGGAAGCGAGGTGGCTGCGATTTGCCTCGAAATGCAAATCGAGTTGGCGGCGTATCCGGCGAGCTGGTAGAGGGCGGCGGAGAGTAGGAGGCTCGTGTCGCGGCTTGCTCCCTCGTCCAGGTCCGCCAAGTATTCAAACACTTCCGCGGCACGCCGAAGGCCTTCACTCGTATCAGGGGCAAGTGCCCGACTCTCCGCAAGGCGCATCGCACGCTGCAGTGTTCCGGTGGTTCGCCTCACCAACTGGGGCGCAGAGTAGGTGTAACCGATGCTCTCGACGGACTCTGGAGAAATCGTTGCTAGGAGATGCTTTGACCGAAGCTGAGCCCAACTATTCAAGTATGCTTGGTCGGTCTCCCCTTGTGCCAATGCTGCGCGCAGGTCTTCAACGAACGTGTCACGCGTCATGGCGCCACCGCGAGCTCCTGCATTGCGTCAAATGACTTGTCCACTAAGGAGCGCAACACAGCACCCGTCACTAGGTAGCAGGCGAAAGCCCCGGCAGGTGGGGCATCTTCGTCCACCGCGTTGGCGACAGCCTCGAGAATGGAGTTTGACCACGCAGATTCGTCGAAGACCAAGACCAAACGTAACAGCTGGGATACTGCCTCGGGCCGGGCCATCGCTCGATCTAGCCGCTCGTATTCCTCCTGGCGCCGAGCCTCCCAGAGTCGCTCCGCAGTAAAGTGCAGGATCTCCGGTGTTCTCTCACGCCAAGTCTGGAGGAGTGCGGTATAACCGTCCGCACCCACACTCTTCTTCGGAGCCGTTGTTCCAGGCTTTACCTCGCAGTACGCAAAGGTCGTGATCTCGCCATCCTCGACTAAAACTGCGAAAACATCCGTCAACTGAGGTGACCAATCATGATTAAACTTGTAGCGGAGTTTTTCGATTGGACGGACAAGCTGCTCCTCGCCTTCGAGGAGATTCCCCGACACGACTTCTCCAAAGTCCGCTACGCGGGCATTCAGCTTGGTCGGGACGCGTCGGTCACGAATGTACTCTGCGACTCCGCCATACCCATGCTTCGCAACGAGAGATCCAAGGTACTCCGTATCTGTTAGGCCTTGAAGCAAGAATTGTCCTAAGAGCTCCGGAGTCTGTGGGTCGGCAGAAAGGTAGGCGTGAGTAAGTTGAAAGGGCTCGTTGACTCTGTCTTCCAGCTCGTACCAAGCCGGCCGAGGGGGGGTCATGAAGCCTCCAGAAGCCACCGAGTAGGTGGTTGTCGTCGCTGCGGCAACGCTTCGTCCCCGCTCCATAACTGCCGCCCCCACGTACTTGCCATAGAAGGGGTCATCCTGGAATGCACAGCGTATCCGGCTGGCCATGGCTTAGCAATTCTCTTGCCGCATGACCACGCGCAGGCCAGACAGAGCCGAGAGTCACCCTGCGCGTCACCACGATGAACCCCTCTGGCAAGGTCTCCATCGATCCAAACGCCAGCGCCCAAGATTCAGACGGTAACCACGTCATCCTCCCCCACGGGGAAGACACGGCCACCACTGTGACAGCGACATCCCCAGACGGGAGCGCCCAGCCGCATTTCAGAGTCGTGTTGAAGCGATCGGGCAAGTAGTAGCACTAGGCACAGCATCCCTCGCCTTCCAACCTTGAAGTGCGCCCGCCCTTACCGACAGTTGGTAGCACACGCGCGAACCTCCCGTTACGTCGTGGCGCGCCAGTCCGACTTGCTTCACCATGCACTCGGGAACATGACGGGGATGAGCGGTCGGCGGAGCGCGCCAGCGGAAGCTATGGGGGTCTGGACGTAGGACTATGGAAAGAGGGGCGAAAACCGCGTTCATCTCGTACTCCTGGGATCCTGCTGAGCACAAGGCGTGGGTGCGCGCCCTAGCTGAGCGCATTCGAGACGACGGGGTCGATGCCCGGCTCGACCAGTGGGAGACGGCACCCGGCGATCAACTCCCAGAGTTCATGGAGCGTGGCGTTCGCGACCACGATTTTGTGGTGATCATCTGCACGCCCGAGTACCGGGAGCGCTCGGACGGCCGCAAAGGTGGGGTTGGATTCGAGGGTCACATCATGACCGCAGAAGTCATGACGCAAGGGAATCACCGCAAGTTCATTCCTGTTTGGAGGAGCGGCCAGTGGGAGGAGGCCGCGCCATCGTGGCTAGTCGGAAAGTACCGCATAGATCTCACCGGTGATCCGTACGATGAGGAGCAATACGCCGACCTAATCAGAACGCTGCGAGGAGAACGCCTACAGGCGCCTCCCATCGGACCGCGCGCAACCAGGGAAGGTGCGCGTTCTGCAGCAGGTGCACCAAGCGAGGCCGAAGCTGGCGAGACAGGTCAGCCAGTCAGCATCGTAGTTAGTAGCGAGGGCAGACCCCTTGCGGGCGTCGACGTACTTGTGCTGTTCCCCAACAAGACGTGGAGGCGTGGAACCACTGATGGGGTCGGAATGGCGAGCGTCGGACTGCATTCAGTCGACCAGGCGCTGACTGTGTTCGCTGCCGCCGAAGGGTACGGCGCACGCCTCGAGCAGGATTGGATTCCAGCCGAACGCGCTCTCGCCATTGAAGTGACTGAGCTTCCCGGAGGCGGTTCGGTCGTGTTCGCTGACGGGACAGGCTATCTGCCCGGCCTAGCCGGCCGCCTCAATCCAATACTGGACACGAGCAACAGGACATATTTGTATGCCTCCAACATCGCCATTGGCGAGGGGCAGCAGCAACCGGTCCCTTTCGCTCCCGGCGAGGAAGCGTTGCATTTGATGGACGCGAATGGCACCGAGAGGCTTGTGCGCGTGGTCGCCATCATCGGACGTTCGTCGCTCTTAGAGTACCGTCCCGCCCAAGGCCGCGTTCGCGAAACCGCCGGCTGAGCGGTCCCAAGGGTACCGGGCCCACGAGGGTGCCGGGCCACCCTTTTGCGCGACCGCGTCGCCACACCTGATGGCGAACCGCTCTCGCGGTACTGCCACAGCCTAGGACTCACTACCCTGTTTCGCGAATTTTATGTTTTCTTCAGTGTGTATCTTGCCTTCAGCTATCCATTCCGCCACTAGTTGTCCTCCTCCGTCTCTGAACATACGGAGTTCGTACGGTACATCCCGTCCGTCGATAGCCAAGGGTGCCGCGCCTCCCTCCGGACCTATCTCCCCTATTTCGAACGTGTGAGGTTTATCTTCTAAGTCCTCGTATCCTCCGATCGTAGCTCCCGCAACTAGCCGCTGCACCAAGTATCTCAGCCGCGTTACGTCCTCAGGCAATATGTGGGGACTTTCTTCGCCTTCATGGAAGATACTAGCTCGCGTTCTTCCGAGCCTACGCACAAGATCCTCATCTCCCGATTGAAGCGCGATTCCAAATACCCGACCGAATATCGCGAGCTTCCTGGACGGAGACCAATGGCCTCGTAATGCCCAGTTTGAAATCATATTCCTATCGAGCTTCAACAGAGGATCTTTGCTGTCCGGCAATATCAACGACCGGATGCTAGACTTAATTGCTGCCTTGACGCTCGAACGTTCTTCCTGGAAGACCCCGGGGTACGCAATCGCGTTCAGGATGGCCTCCAAACCGATCCACGTAGCCGTAAATCGATCACGAAGGTCATCTTCCTGTACGGCGTTGTTGAGCCAATGCAGTGATCTCTGTACCCCAGTCAATAGCCTTTTCTCTCTGCCGGTGATTGCCCTTCTGCCAATCTGTTCATGAATATCTCCCGCCTGACTGGCACCGAAGAATCGTGACAAAAAAAGTGCGATTTTCTCCAACGCGTCCGGCCTCTTTTCGGAGGTCACGCTGGCGTCCGTCGTCTTCCGTATCCAGCCCTTCAGTTCGCTTACTTCACGAATGATTACCCACGGGTACAGCGAGACCGGACTCAGACCATCGTCTGCGTTGAACTGGAGCGCGTCACACTCGTACCGCGTCTCAAAATGGCTCATTCCAGTTGTGAGAGCGAGGTTGACGATGCTCGTCATCAAATTGGCCCTCTCCAGTGCCAACCGTTCAGCCTCAATCATGTCGTGGGCAGCCACTATACCGAAGATCAGAGGATTCTCGCTGCCCCAGGCGTCCTCCGTCTTTACTGATTCTGCCTGTTCCAGTATTGGCCCGAATATGTTGTCGTCACGCCGGGCCGCTATTCCGCCATCTCCTACTGGGAGCACGCCTTTAGCAAGCCCTTCTAGGCCTTTTAGCGGGATGGCGTACATGAATGGACGAAGCGTAGTATTGAGTTGCAAGCCGGGTATGTGCGGCCCGAGGGCCGGTGCGTTCAGCCTTACAACCCAATGGATAATTTCCTTAGGTTCCATCCCAAATGTTTCTATACTTGCAAGTTTTGTTTTCTCCAGTCTAGATAACGCTCCAGATAACGCGAGCTGGAGTGTCCCATTTTCTCCGTCTTGTGCCGCGGAGCAAGTTCCAGTAAAGATCAGCTCGCTGTCTTCATAGAGCTTCGCCTCATCGTGGTAGTCCCAGCGAAGTGGGGGTGGAGGAGAAACAGCGATAGTCGCAGACCGATATTCTGAGAAGTCATCCCTGTGAAAGTGGAGCTGGGCGGTCCTGATGGACTCCCTTGGGAAGGCGCGACCCGCGATCTCAAGACGGGGCTCGCGGATATCGATGGTGGTAGTCGTTCTTCGCGTGTCGGAGGGTTCCACTCAGTCTCGGCCTTCAAAATGCGAGATGGCTCTGAGTTCATGCTAGCAGGTCTTCGGGGCTTGCCCGGCTACGACTGCCAGCGGGGAGTCAGTGAGGGTCTCTACGGTGCTTGCGGCCTCGCGTGCTGGGTCTTCGACGCTTACCTCAGTTCGCGGGCCCGAGAGGCACGGGGCGGCCAAGCGACTCGACGGCAGACCCAGAACTGAGGCTCAACCTGAACAGGACGCGTTCCTCATCATCAGAACGAGAGCGCGGCGTAGAACCTGGCGCATCCCTTTTCGCACGAGCGCGTCGTCATGCCATGTCTACTTCCGTGGTGAGAAATCAGCCGCAGGCGTCCTCGGAGGCTAGGCGGACCGCCAACCTCCTGCCGACCACTCCTGATCGAACGGCTCGCCCCTGGCAGCTGCGGAGGCGGGCGGGAGCACGAAACGCCTGAGCACCTCGATGACCGACTCCAGGCTCACAGCAGGAGAGCCGCCGACGCGCCGCAGGAAGGCGGACCACTGCGTCCGCTTACCCGAGTCGGCACTGAACTCTGGACGCAGCGCCAGCGGCGGATCGAGGGGTAGCGCAGTTCCCCGACGTTGGAACGTGGCCGCCAGAGCCGCCGCTAGCGACTCCCCACTGAATTCGAACGTCGTCGCTATCGCCCAGAGGTCGTAGAAGTCCTTCATGCGCGTGTTCGCGATACCCAGGCGGACTACGGCCTCGAACTTCTCGGCGACGACTGTCTCGCGGGGGTACGCCCTCAGGCGCGGGGCGGGAAAGTCGAGGAGCGTCGGGAATTCTGCCTCGACGGCACCGGGAGTCACAGCATCCCCGAAGCCAATGTCCACCTGGATCGTGATCCGGGCTCCGTCGAGGTCGGCGGCCAAGCGAACGCGGACACCGCCGTACGCCTGGCTGTCTCGAATGCGCTCCGCACGCACCGACGCATCGATGAATTTGAGACCATCGGACTCCACATCGAGCGTGCACAGCTCTTGGAACGTCTGCTGCATCCGTGCCACAGCTGGCTCGCCGAAGCCGAGCAGATCCACGTCGCGCGTGGCGCGATGAACCGCGTCGTGCCACAGCTCGAACAGGGTCGCGCCCTTGAGGACGAACTGGTCGCGATGGATCGACTCCGCCAGACGGAACAGGAGACGCTCGTTCGCATAGCGGGTCAGCAGGTAGTTGAAGTCCTCGCGGCGCTCGCGAGCTCGATTGAGGAGACGCTGGCGCACCGAGGCAGCAAGGTTCCGCGGGCGCTCGGGACTCACGCGAGCGCCTCCATGTACGGCCGCATGACGCGCGAGACGCGGCACACACGAGCGTATTCGGAGAGTTCGTCAGTGGTGCAGCGGCGCTGTTCAAGGCAGTCGCGCAGAGCCTCGACCGCCACGTCGACGCCGATCTTGTTCCTGAACTTGAAGCAGTCCGCCACGGTCTTCGCCACGCCGTAGATGCGGACGGGTACACCCTCAACCACATGCGTTTCGATGCCGGCGTCGCGCGCCTCGCCCGAGACGCGCACCATCCGCAGGCGAGCACCGTCCTGCCTCGGCGCCCGATCCTTCAGGCCGATCGCCAGCCAGACCTCAGGTGGCGTCTGGGTAGTTAGTCCGTGGAAGCGAAGTGCTGAGAGCAGACAGATCACCCCGCGCGGCGTCCTCTTTGAGACCTCTGCGAGCGAGCGGTGCTCACTCGGTACCGCGTCAGGCAGTGTGTAGAGGCCACGCCCCAGTTTCTCCAGTAGACCCCTGCGTGCCAGTTGGGACAGGGAACCTCCCGGGACACCTGCCGCCTCAAGGTCACGGGGGCGGACCAGCCCGGCATCGCGCACGAGTTCGAGAATCTCGTCAGTGCTGGTCTCGCCCATGCCTCAATGGTCTTGGCTTTGTCGGTGGATGTCAATAAGTACCGACATTATCGGTAGCACGGGCCAGGCTCCGAGGCTAGGGCTTGGAGTCGCCGGCCGTCCACACCACGTTCCGTCTCGTTGTGAGAAACCCAGCGATCGGCACTCTCAGGCGGGCACAGGACCCGCATTTTGGGCCTAAGGCTTACCCCTGCAGGGCCTCACGCCCGACACAGCCGTCCAGCCGCCGACAGTCGTTAGTTCCGACTGACCTGCTCTGCCAGCCACGTCAGCAGGGTCTCCAGGAAATCGGGGGCGAACTCCGGTTTCAATTGAGCGGACTCGGTCACGTGTCCGGTACAAGCCTCCTGAAAGGAGTGGTTCGCCGCCGGGATGGTTACCAAGGTGTGGTCAGGGATGCTCGACTCCGCAGCCGCTTCGAGAAACGCGGTGGAATTGACATCGGCCGACACCTGGATGTCCAAGCTTCCATAGAGGGCGAGGACAGAAACGTCCAGAGCCAAGATGGCAGGCCTGGGATCGTAGTCGACAAGTGACCTGAACCAGGGGCTTCGCGCAGATGCCAGAGCATCAGGAAGGGCTGCGCGTGGAATCCTGGGAGGTCGTGATTCCTGAGTTGGTGTTCGAGCCAGCCCAGGGGACATAGCCCTTCCCCCGCGTGAGTCGCCGACCCATCTGCCTCGGAGATCAGGCGGAGAAACCACTGAGCGGGCACCACCGATGCCGACAGCGGCGTGGGCTTCAACACCCACGGACACTCACATTGACCGAGCGCGCGCGTAAGCACTTGCGCATTTTCATCCACGGATCAACGATCGCCATCCGCCTAGAGAATCCGGGCGAGGGGAACAGGGGGACTTCAGCTCAGTGGCTTGTCAAATCGGAATCACCACGAACCCGGCCAGAAGGAAGCAGGAGTGGCAGAACCAGCGCCCAACCCTGCGAGCCTGGCAGATACTCAGCACGCATCGATCCAAGAGCGCTGCTCAAAAGGAAGAGAGCAGGCTAGCGGCACAGTCCACCTGCAATTCTCATGCGGGCGGAGCTGGCCCTGAGCGCGCCACCTGGTCCGTCTACCGCTTCACATATTGAGAGTTCCCCAATGGAATCTGAGACCTACGACACCCAGATCCTTCTCTGGGACGACAATCCGAGCGACCTTGATCTCCTGGGATTCGAAGACGTAGCGGTTCCAGTCCTAGAAGCCCTGAATCGCAAGCACCTCGATCCGGTGTGTGTTGGCGTATTTGGCCCGTGGGGATCCGGCAAGACGACGGTACTTCAACTCATCCAAGCTTCTCTCGAAGCAGATGAGCACAAAATCGTTGTCTATACCCAACCCTGGAGTTACGACCCGGCGACCGACCCGAAGGCCACCCTAATAGGTGAGGTACTCAATGCGGTACGTGACCATCTCGAGGAGTCGCCGGTCAGGGAACTGTCTGAACGTTTCAAGGCGCTGGCCAAGCGCGTGCGGTGGGCGAGGGTCATCCGCCTTACTGCGTATTCCGCCTTGACCGCCTCGGCACCCGCTCTGTCTGACCTGGAAGGCCTGTTCGGTAAAGATGAGGAAGTTGCCGATCCTACATTGCAAGGCTTCCGCCAGGAGTTCAAAGAGCTGCTTGGTGACAAGGTCCTCGATCACCTGCACAGGGTTGTCGTAGTCGTCGATGACCTCGATCGGTGCCTTCCCGGCACGGTCATCGACACGCTGGAGGCAATAAAGCTATTTCTCTCGGTGCCAAAGATGGCGTTCGTCGTCGCAGCCGACGAGGTGCCCGTCGCTCGGGCCATAGCAACCACTTTGGGATCCTCCTCGGACGGGAACGCGCTGGCGCAGAAGTACCTGGAGAAGATCGTCCAGATACCTGTGCGCGTTCCCGCCTTGGGGCTCGGAGATGTCGAGGCCTACGTTGCCCAACTGTTGCTGTGGCACCGCCTTGGTGGGGACGAGAAGCGCTTCGAGCCCTTCCGCGCCATGTGTGCAGCTGCTCGCAGCGGCGGGCAGCCCAAGATCGTTGGTGACCTCCCTGAGGGAGTTGTCGGCGCCGATGGTGATGTTGCCCTGGCCGAGCGGCTGGCACCCATCCTCTACGAGGAGTTGGAAGGCAATCCACGTCGGATCAAACGGCTCCTAAACGCCTACTGGGTTCGGAAGGCCATTGCGCAACGTCGAGGCATTGACTTGGAGCTAGCGGCCTTTGCCAAGCTCGTGTTGCTTGAGGAAGCTTTCCCGCGTGAATTCCACATGGTGCTCGGGTGGTTGTCCAACGGCAATCTCAACGAGCAGTTGGCGCAGCTCGAGGGCGGCGAGGGGGAGTTCCCGTCAGCCCTACGCCGGTGGGGTCAACTGGACCCTGCCCTTGCCAATCTTGACGTGGGGCGTTACCTGATTCTGGCGGCAGCGCTCCAGGGCACAACTGTGACGGTGAGTGCGCTTCCGGCTGAGCTTCGCGCGACCGCCGACGAGCTGACGGCAACCAGTAGTGCCCGCCGCCGCAATGCTCGAGCGAACCTCGCTGATCTCGACCTCGCTGCCAGGTCGCTGCTCAGCGCTCACCTAGCCGAGTCGATTCGCTTCCAGCCCTCGCGGCAGGACGACTTGGGCGAGAGCCTCATGGTGGTGGTAGGAGACTCAGATGAGGTTGCCTCTGCGGCCGCAACCGCCCTCAAGCGTATGTCGCCCAGCGACGTGGCACCGGCGCTAGTTGTCACGCTTGCGCCACCAGCAGGCGGTGTTCGCACAAGTTTCCTCGACTTGATTTCGACCTGGTCCAGCAGCGGCGGACTCGCCCCAGATGCTGCAAATGCCGCCCGCATGGCGCACGAGGCGAACAACTAGTGGGCACTTCGGGCTCATACGCAGGAAGCGGCGGTAGGGACTGGAACGACCTGAACACCGCGCTCGACGATTGGCTTGATGACCTCCCGGTTGGGAGCGGCACGCAGGTTGGAGATGATGCCGCTGGAGGCAACGAGCCCCAGGTAGGACAGTCGGACGACCCTAGTGCGAACGACCAACTCGACCCTGGGGTGGTCACGGCTCTCAGACCTCTGGGAAGGGCCATGTTGTCCGGCGGAAGGGGAAGCTCCGGCGGGGGTGGCACGGGGTTGGGCGGTGGTAGGGGAAGGAGCGGTGGCCGTTCTCCTTCGGGTTCTGGCCGATCGAGGGCTCGTGTCGGTCGGGTAGGCGGGAGGCTTGCGGCCGGGGTTGCCGGTCTTCGTTCCGGGGACGCGACAGCGCTCCAGGCGATTGGGCTCAACCTAGCGGAGTTGCAGGCGCTCGACCCTTATCGCCAAACCCAGCGATTGCTAGAGGCCGCCACCGAGGAAAGAGTCGCTACCACTCTGGAAGAGGACGAGGTCCACAAGGCCGTGAATCGCACTGCAGTGTGGGCCCTAACCGAAGCCGTTCCACCCGAGGTCGACGAGGTCATTCGACGCTTCATCGTGGAGTACGTCTACGAAGTCTTCCTCACGGAGTGCGGCGCATCGCTTCGCTCCGGTGATCGCGACGGCGTCGTTGCTGCGGCAGCGGAGGACCGGGTTCGCGCCACCATCGCGGCTTTAGCGCGTCAGGTACCGGTTCAGCGTACAAGTGTTGATGCGACCGGCTTGGGCATGGTGGCCGAGAAGGTGCTTGAGCAGACCTTGCGCATCCACACTGATGGGACAGAGAAGTGACCTTACATCGCCTTCTGCTCTCGGCGAGCGAGCGCGAACTACAGCGCCTGCCGTCGCGCGACTTCTTGTGGCGCCCTCCACCTGAGCCGTCGTCGTTTCGCACCGACATCGGTCCACGATTGGTGGAGTACAGCGGTGTAGCGCGGCGCAACATTGAGTTCTTGAGGCTGGGTGTCTTGGCGTACCTCACTGACCGGACTGCGCCCCGCACCGAGCACTCATGGCTCCGCAGTCTAGAGCTACAGGTGCCAGTTTGGGATCGCGAACCTTGGCTCGCCGTCACCCCTGCCCTTGAGCGGCTTCTTGGCTTTCTAACCAACGACCGCTGGAGCATCACCTACAGACAGTCACGCACCCCAAGATCTCCCAGCACCGGCCCGCCGCCAGCTGGACCGGCAGCTGCCCTGTTTAGCGGCGGCGCTGACTCCCTTGCCGGAGCAGTACTGGCCGAGCACGAATTGGGCGAGGCTCCGATTCTCGTGTCTCATCGCGATTGGTCGATCGTCACGGGCGCGCAGAAGGCACTCATCGAAAGGCTGACGGGACTCTGGGGAACCGAACCCCAACAGTTCACCGCTACCGTTGGCCGCTCCAGGCGGCAAATCGGGTCGACTGAAATATTTCCACAGGAGGAAACAAGTCGAGCGCGGTCGCTCCTCTTCATCGGGCTGGGCCTTGCTGTGGCATCTGTCCACAACGTGC
Source organism: Tepidiformaceae bacterium (assembly GCA_965262975.1). GTDB lineage: Bacteria > Chloroflexota > Dehalococcoidia > Tepidiformales > Tepidiformaceae > UBA2991. The sequence goes on from OZ253575.1 coordinate 1,577,666, forward strand.
CGCTTCGGATAGCAGAGAACGGGTTTGCATCCCTGAACCCGCCGATGGGTGGTGAGCGGCGTGGGGCGCTCTCCACAAGAACAACGCACCCCTTCTTCCTCGCTGAACTGAGTCGAATCCTCGACACTGTCGGCGCACACTCTGAAATCGAGAACCCTTTCGCGTACAGCACAAAGAGCCAAATGTTCCGAGATGTCGTCGGGCTCATAGGCTCTGAGCGGGCGTCACACCTGCTTTCTGCCTCCCACTCGTGCGCACGGGGCGACATTCGTTTTGCACGCGTGCAGGGCGTACTTCACTGTGGCGTGTGCTTTGGCTGCCTTGTCCGTAGAGCGGCGTTCCGCGGAGCTGGCCTGGAAGATCGAACGGCGTATGTCATCCAAGACCTCACAACTAAGGTTGGTGCGTTCAACAACTGGTACAACGAAAAGAGAAGCCGCGACCTGCAGGCCGTTCGTTACGCAGCACATCGCGGCGTCGACGTAAGTGATGTCACGAGGAGTCTTCCCCCCGAATTTGATCCAGTAGCCGCAATCGATGTTGCCGACCGGGGGCTCGCTGAGTTAGGGGCTCTCGTCCTGTGAGCCCCCTTTGGCCGGCGTTCGACGCCCATGCCCACATCGACCATGCAATTGACTCGCGCGAGTTGTTGGCACTCCGCGCGGTAGTGTTTGCAGCCACGAGAACCCTAGGCGAGTTCAGAAAGACGCTGCAACGGGACGACCCGGTGACTGTCTGGGGGGTGGGCGTTCACCCGGGCGTTGCCGACGCAATCGATTCCTTCTCAGTAGCTGAGTTTGCACGGCTCGTGCAAAAGAGTCCGCTGGTGTCGGAAGTGGGGTTGGATGGGAGCAGTGAGGTTTCCATGACCAGACAGCAAGCGGTGTTTCAAGACGTCCTTGCAGTACTTCAGGATGAACCTCGGGTCGTTTCGATCCACTCAGTGGGGGCGACAGCTCGCATCATCGACCTATTGGAGGCCCAACCAATCAAAGGGGCTGTGCTGCATTGGTGGCGAGGTACCGAAAGCGAGACGGCGCGAGCCTTGGGCCTTGGGTGCCACTTCTCCGTCAACCTAGGCGAACGAGGGAGACCGGCGGTTATCGGTCGCGTGCCCCTGAACCGCATCCTGACTGAGACCGATCATCCCGTCGCTGGAGGCGCACGAGTCGCACCCGGCGATGTTGCCGCCGTTGAAAGCATGTTGGCCGACTCGACCTCAGTCTCAACAGTCGATATCCGCCGATCCCTGTGGAAGAATCTCGCGGCACTGGTTGATGAGACCAGGACGTCAGTCCTCTTCCCAGAACGAGTTCAAGGGGTTATCGACGCGGCTCGGACCGCTCGGTAATTCGAGCCGCGAGACAGCCTCCCATCCCCATGCGGTGCCCTGAGACGCGAAGCACTGGTCGGCTGCACTCTGTGGAAGCGAAGACTAGTTGTAGCAGCTATCACCGCCTCAGCGAAATGACGCTCCGCGGCAAAGTCCTCAATCAATCAGAACGCTATGTTCACGTAGAACCTAGCGCATCCCTTTTCGCACGAGCGCGTAGTCATGCCGATGTTTGTTCAATGGTGACAAACGGTGAGCATGTTTGAGCGGCTTTGGGAGGTTCTTGCGGTAGAATTCCTTCAACTGTCACCTCCTCACGAGTTGCCGTGACGGCCAGTTGAACTGCCTCCAAAACGAGCCTCTGATCCTCCGGTCCGGCCCCATTCAGTCGCTCGGCGATGGCCGAACACGTTCGACGAAGAGCGTCCTCGTCGATGTCTCCACCGACTGAACGAGGAGTCGTGAGGGCCGTCAGCTCGCTGGCAAGAACCTCCCTCCGCCGCTGCACGTCCCGGAACTCCGCGCGAACCACCTCACTATCGACCTCGTCGTAGCCGAAGAGTCGGACAAGCCGTTCCTCGCGCTTCCGCAGCGAGGCGACCTCCGACTCCAGCCGCTCGATCTCTCCATGAGCACCTGCTGCGCCACTCGCTCCCTGCTGTTCCCGCAGGGCGACCTCGGGCGCCGTGAGCACCTTCCGCACCTCCGCCCAGATCTCCTGCTCGAGCGAGTCTGCCGGGATGTAGCGGGACTCGCAGCGGTGACCCGTGTTCCGGGTATAGGCATGCCTGCAACGGTAATACGAGTAATCCCTGCCCCTCGAGGTGTGGGTCTGCCCTACCATCGCGCTACGGCAGAGGCCGCAGCGGAGCCGCCCGCTCAGCATGTACTGGCGCTTCGACACGGTACGCCGTTTCGTTCGCTCGGGGTCGTCGAGGATCGCCTGGACGCGCCGCCAGAGGTCGTCGCTGATGATAGGCGGCGTTGCACCCGGAATGTCGATCCACTCCTCCACGGGCCGTTCGATGACGCGAGTCCGCCGTCGTGCTCCGGGAGCGCGGACTCGAACACGCTTGGTCCGGCGATACACGGTGCGACCGATATATGCCTCGTTGAAGAGCACACGCCGCACCGTGATCGGGTACCACGTGCCACCAGAGAACGCGGGGATGCCGGCATCGTTCAGTTCACTTGCCACAGCCGAGAAGCTACGAGTAGCGGCGTAGCGCGCGAAGATCCGCCGGACGATCGCGGCCTGGTAGGGATCGATCTCGCGGCGCCCGGACTCCGGGTTGTACGTGTAGCCGTAGCAGCCACGGCCGAACGCCTGGGGAATGCGTCCGCTGCGGGCCCGCTCCTCCTTGCCGCGCATGGTGCGCTCGGCAATCTTCTCCCGCTCAACCTCGGCGATGAACGCCCGGGCGGCGAGGATGAAGCGACCTACCGCGGTGTCCTCGAACCGCTCGGTCACGAACTCGAGTCGCACCTCCGCACGCTCGAACTCGTCGAACAGGATCCCGATGTGGTTCTGGCTCCGGGAAAGACGGTCAACCGCGTACGCGACGACCACTTCGGCCTCGCCCCGCCGCAGTGCTGCGCGAAGCTCGTCCAGACCATCGCGCTCCAGTGCCCCGCCGCTCGCGGCGTCGCGCATGCATCGAACCACACGCCACCCATGGTCGCCGGCAAGCTCGACGCACGCCCGCTCCTGCGTGTCGAGGGAGGTCCCATCGCGCTCCTGGGTGTCGGTCGACACTCTTGAATAGACGAACGCTCGCATCGCAGTCTCCATCGTCAATACCTGCCTCTCTTTGTTGGGCGCCATCGTTCACGAGGGTGGGAGGCGATGCAAGGATCGTGGCTCCGCCGTTCAGGTGACGGTCCACCGAGCCTTGCGTGGCCGCAAGCCTCCGCTCTACCCGACCTCATCGTGAGGCTGCACCTCATCGGCATCGACGGTGTCCGACAGCAGCCACCGCCACAGTTCGTCCCAGGCCTGGGTACGCGGGCCAGGCTGCCAGCGGACGTGGAGCGCGAAGCCGTCGCGCTGGGCACTCCGTGAGCGTGACGGCCGTCTCCGCGAGACGGCCCGGGTGCCGCTCTGTGGCTCGGGGGTCTTGGAGTGCTCCATGCCCGCTGCTCCCCTCCAGTGCGAGCTGCTCCCCCGCCAGAGCGAAGGGAGGAAGCTCCCAGTCTCGCGGAAGAGAGGGGGCCAGGTAATCCCTTCGAGGGGGGTTCATGGCTGAAGCCCTCAGGGAAGCTCCACGCCTAGCCATCCGGGGCTCCTTCAACCGCGAAGGGATTGAACACGGGCACATCGGCCGGCTCGAAGTGCCTGACGTTGCGGGTCACGACGGTCAGGCCGTGCTCAAGCGCAGTGGCAGCAATGAGCAGGTCCGCGCTCTCGTAGCCGAGGGCGGCGGACAGCCGACCCCAGCGCTGCGCGGTGGCGAGGTCAACAGGAAGGACACGATCGCCGTACCAGGCGAGCACCCGGTCGAGCCAGCCAGCGAGCTCGCTGGCGAAGGCAGGGTCACGGCGCTGCTGCTGCCCGATGCCGCGTTCGATCTCACCGATAGTAACCACGCTCAGGTAGAGGTCCGACGTGCGCTGGGCCTGCAACCAGCGAGCTGCACCGGGATGGCGCTCCCCTCGACGCAGGGCGGACAGCACATCGGTATCGATCAGGAACATCAGAGGTCGGGCGCGCGGGCGGGCAGGGACAGGCGCTCGAACTCCCTGCCGTCCTGCGGGATGTCGAGCAGCAGCTCCGCCAGCGTCGGCGCGTTCGCCTTCTCGATCTGGAGGAGGCGCTCGTACTCGTCCACCGCCAGCACGACCACGGCGGGTCGGCCCCGCCGGGTTACCCGCTGGGGATCGCCAGCGAGGGCGGCGTCGACGACAGCGCTGAAGCGGTTCTTGGCGTCCTGGAGGGGCCAGTCGGTCATGGTGAGTATCCAGCTAGATGTTCTGTCTAGATTGTACTACAAACCAGATACTCAGGGGCTCCTAACACTGGCTCAGGTGAGCCGGGCACAAGGCGTTCGAATCCCCTTAGATGGGCCTATACGTACTGTACTGCGAACTTTTCGCTGGGCGGTGGCGCTATAGAGGCCGAGCCACTCGGGTTAACGCGTACTGGCCGAGCGTCGAGCAACAGAGCGGGTGCCCGTGCCGGTCCTGGTCAGGGGTGACGGGCGACAGAACACGCCACCCGCATCAGACCGCCGGGGATGCCGGCGCGGGATCGGGCGACTCGGGGAGGAGCGCCCTCACGGCGGGAACGAGATCGTTTGGGATCACCATCACCGTTTGCGACCTGTCCTCGAAGGCGGCCTCGATCTCCTCGGCCAACTCGTCGTCCGTCTGCCCTTCGTAGTGCTCAATGACGTCGCGCACGCGCTCCTCGTCCCAGCCGGGCGGGAACCTGTTTGTCGTGTCGCTCATCGTTGTCTCCTCCGCCGCCGGAAAGCGCCGAGGGCGTTGCCGGACAATTCCTACGCGGTGATGACGAACGCGCTGTCTGGATCCGAGTCTCGCACATACACTACCAGAAGGTAGCGGCCGCCGAGCGTCTGTCCGATGGCGAGGCGCGAGTTGCCGCGCCCCGGCACATCCTCGGCCGGGGACGCCATGACATCCTCGACTTCCTGCTCGCGCACTCCATGCCGGTGGATGTGGGAGTCGCCCGTCTCGGGGTCAACGTGGAACCGCAGATTCATCCAGCTCTCCGCAGGGGCCGACCCCCAAAGTGACGCAGCGCCCGGTGGCCAACCCGGACGCTCCACACGTCGACGACGTCGGGGTGTCGTGACCGGAGCTCGCTGGCGGCCGCGAGCAAATCCTCCGCGACAGCCCAGCATCCACTGTTGACGTCGATGGCGACGTACTCGCCGTGGTGGTCGACCTCGACCTGGGCGCGGATGTCGCGCTCGTAGATCGCCACTCCCAGTCGGGCGGTCTCCTCGGCGGGTCGGCGTACGGCCATGGCGCTCTCCCGCAAGCTGCGTCGCAATGAGGATAGCGCCCCGGGCAATGCCTTCGAACGCCGGTATGACGCACCGCTCCGCGGACTCGCGTCGCCAGGCGGTCGTGTTTCGGGCACGACGAGAGCCCGCACACATGGCCGGACGCGGGGGACACCGCCACAGTCGGCGATGCCCCCCGTTGAAGCGGTGCTTAAGCGCTTCCGCCACGACCACCTTCTCGAAGAGCGCCCCGCGCAACGGATGCGTCGCCACCTGCCGCGGGCTCTCGATGCCGAGCAGGTAGCTGGCCAGCCCCACGTCGTAGAAGTAGAGCTTCGGCGACTTGACCAGGCGCCTGCGGATGTTCGCGTGGAACGGCGGCAACTGGAAGACGACGTAGCTCGTCTCGAGGACTGTGAGCCACTCCCGCGCGGTCGTGTGGGACACGCCCGCGTCCGAGCCGAGCGAGCTCAGGTTGAGCAGTTGGCCGACGCGTCCCGCGCAGAGACGCACGAAGAGTCTGAACGCCGAGAGGTTGACCGCTCCGGTTTCGGGTTCGATACGCCTGCCTCGCCAGTCCATGCATTTGTGCTGGCTTTTTTCGTTGCCCGGAATGCCGCCAGCCTCTCGGGCGGTCCCGCCCCCCGTTACTCCGCCGGCTAACCTGCCGGGGCCGGCGCTGCCGGGGTGAAGCCCCGGACCCAGTCGGATTCCTCGCTCACCTCCCCGTGCTCGTTGATGGCCTTGATGCGGTACACGTATTGCTTATCCGGCTCGACCGTATCGTCGGTGTAGGAGGTGTCCGCCGAGCCGGTGTCGCCTGTGATGGTGATGAAGGTCCCCACTAGGTGGATTTCCCTGTCGCGCCGCAGGATGACGTAGCCGGTGATGGCGTCGTCCTGCGGGTTGTCCCAGGTAAGGGTCACGGTGTCGTGGGAGACGGCGGCAGACAGTCCCGTGGGCTTGTCGGGGACGGGGACCGCCGGGGTGAAGCCCCGGACCCAGTCGGATTCCTCGCTCACCTCCCCGTGCTCGTTGATGGCCTTGATGCGGTACACGTATTGCTTATCCGGCTCGACCGTAGCGTCGGTGTAAGTGGTGTCCGTCGAGCCGGTGTCGCCTGCGATGGTGACGAAGGTCCCCACCAGGTGGATTTCCCTGTCGCGCCGCAGGATGACGTAGCCGGTGATGGCGTCGTCCTGCGGGTCGTCCCAGGTGAGGCTCACGGTGTCGTGGGAGACGCTGGGTGACAGGCCCGTGGGCATGGCTGGCGGCTCGGGGCCCGCCACTACTGCCGTGGCCGTGCTGGTCAGCGACTCCGCGTTGTCGGCGTCATCGCTGAAGCTCACCTGCACCTTGATCGTCGCGCCCTCGTCGGTCGCCTGCAGGGTGTAGGTCGAGTCCGTTGCGCCGCTGATCTCGGCGACCAGGCCTCCGAAGTCAGACAGCCACTGGTACTGGTAGACGACGTTGGTCAGACCGTCGCTGTCGGCGATGCCGGAGGTGTGCGCGGTCAGCATTTGGCCGACCTGAGCCGTGCCGCTGATTGTCGGCACGCCCGTCGCCGAGCTGTCGGCGGTCTGTTGCTGGATCGCGAAGCTGACGGTCCCGGTCGCCGCGCTGGTCAGCGACTCCTCGTTGTCGAGGTCATCCTTGAACCTCACCTTAACCTTGATCGTCGCGCCCTCGTCGGTCGCCTGCAGGGTGTAGGTCGTGCCCGTTGCGCCACTGATCTCGGTGACCAGGCCTCCGAAGTCGGCCAGCCACTGGTACTGGTAGACGACGTTCGTCAGGCCGTCGCTGTCGGCGATGCCGGAGGTGTGCGCGGTCAGCATTTGGCCCACTTCGGCCGTGCCGCTGATCGTTGGCGCTCCCGTCGCCGCATTGTTGACCGGCGGCGCGGCTGCGACCGTGCCCACGGATGCGCTGGTTCGCGACTCCTCGTAGCCAAGCCGATCGATGAAGCTGACGCGGACGCTGACCGTCTTGCCCTCGTCGGTGTCCGACCAGAGGTAGGTGCGCTGCGTTGCGCCGACGATGTCGGCATCGCCGTTGCCGTCGTTGGACATCCATTGATACTGGAACCACACCCGGTCGACACCGTTAGCGTCTTCGATCCCCATGGTGTTGGCCCAGAGCGGTTGGCCGGGCTGCGCCTGGCCCACGATCACCGGCGCGCCGCTGGCCGGCGCGTTGGCCGGTCGCGTCCGCCGGCCCTGCTTGTACTGACTGGTCGAACCCGTGTACAGCATTTCGGACCAATCCGAGACGCCGTGCGCGTTCACCGCGCGCACCTGGAACCAGAGCGACGCTTGCGGATCGAGCCCGCTGATGATCGCTCCCGCGCCGTAGAAGGCGATCTCCACGCCGTCTCCGGGCAGTTCGACCCACTGACCACTGCGGGACGTCTGCACGTCGTAGGAATCAGCGCCGGGGACATCGTTCCACTCCAGGTCGACGCCGCCGATGAACACGGCGGTCGCCTCCGGCCGGTTCGGAGCGTCGGGCGCGCTATTCGCTGGCGCCTGCGTCGCCGGGGTCTTGCCGGACTGGGCCGCGGGGCCGGCTACCTGCAGGACCAGCGCCACGGTCAGCGGGCGGCCGTCCACCGTGCACAGTTCTCCGACCAACTTGCAGGTTCCGCCCGGCGCGGCCACGATCGAGACGGGACCCGTCCCCTGCGGCTCGATCGTCAGCTGCCAGAGGTCCTGGCGGTCGTCGACCGGCGCGGCGTCGGTCAGCCTGCCGCCGCTGACCTCAAGCGCATGATCGCGCATCTCCTCGGGCGTGATCTCCAGATCGTCGCTGAATTCAATCTGCACATTGAACGCGCGCTGTCCGTCATGCGCTTCCGGCGCCGACGCGAAGTGCGCCGTGAGCGGAGTCGCCTCCGTCGCTCTCAGCGTCGTGGACCTGGTGCTGGCATAGGGCCGGTCGGGCAGCCGGTAGGCGTCGATCTTGCCCGTCCGGTTGGTGACCCAGATCGTCTCGCCGTCGGACCACATGTCGTCCGGCGGCATGCCGTAGGTTTGTATCCGGATGTCGAACTGCGCGCTGCGGATGCCGGTGTCGAGGTCGTAGGCCCTGAGCCACCCGGACCAGGTGGCCACCCACATCGTCGTCCCGTCCGACCAGAGGCCGTAGCTGGCGCCGTGTGCGCAGTAGCCGGGCGCCTCGGCCATCTGGCCGGTGCCCAGGTCAATGGTGTAAACGTCGTTGACGCTCAAGCCGCCGGTCGGCCCGCTGAGCCACACCTTCGTGTCGTTCGCCCATATGCCCCTGACCGTCAGCGGGCCACGGGACACGTCAATACTACTAGTGAATTGAAATGGTGATTTGAAATTCTCGTCCGCTGTTGTGTAGCTTTGACCGTCCAAGGCCCATGCAGTGACGTTTCTGGTATAGCACTGGTTGGTTATGCTGCCATTCCGACGGTACGCATCGAGCCCACTGCTGCTTTCGTTTGCGATCAGCAACCGGGCCTCATCTCCCCACATCACGGTCAGAGACGGGTTTCCATAGCCGCTGGCCCGGCTTCCACTGAAGTGGCACCGGTAGTTGAGCCTTTGGTCGAAGTCTGACGTACTAGCCGCGATATGCCGCTCGACCCGACCTTGCTTCAGCGCCGACAGCTTGAGCGCGTGGATGCCGAAACGGTTGGGGTCAACGACCCAGATGGTGTCTGTGTCGGGCTCGCCCCAGACCCCGCTTGGACTCCATATATGGCCTTCGGCGACCCCCTCAATTTGCCCGAAAACATCGCCAGTCCATACAGAAAATTCCTCTTCGGGCAGCGCCTTGTCCCCAGGCGGACCTGCTCGAAGAAGAGGCGGTCCTCGTCCGTGAAGTCAGTGCCGAACCGTTCGTTGAGTTGCTCGATGATCTCGGAGAGCGGCGCCTTCTCCTCCTCCGGGTTGTCGGTGCCCACCGCAGTGGGGCTGACCACGTAGACCTCCTGGTCCTCGAAGAAGACTGCAGGAGAGTTGACGCGTTCCAGGCGGTAGTACTCAAGGGTCACATCGTCACAGAGGTCGACGGGGCCGTCCCTCGCAGGCTGGAGCGAGGGCAAGAGGAGCCGTCCGAACGAGGCGAGCCGTTCCAGTTCGCTGTCGCCGTACGGGATGATCTGGCTGAGGAACGAGTAGAGGTTTACGAACGCGCTGAGCCGGTCGCGGAACTCGTTCTGGTCGTCCTCGTCGAGACCATGCGCGGCATCACCGCCAGGGGGTAGGGCCGCCGTCCCGCCTTCGGGTAGTGGGGCTCGATGCGCGCCTCCAGTTCCTCCCAGGGCACGAGGCTTTCGATGCGTTCGAGGAACAACTCACGGCGGGTCTTGCGCTTCTTCTGCTCGAACTCCACGCTGGGGAACGTCGGCTGATGCATGGGAGGCACGCTCCCTTCCCCGATCACTCGCCATGATCCCATCCCCTCACTCCCTATGGCGAGTTGTTCAGACTGTCCCTAGGGCGGACGGGTCTGAGTAGTCGCAATCATCCAGGGAGATGTACTCAGAATCGAGCTTTCCAGAACCTGGCGAGTGCCCGGGGCCGCCCGTAAGGAGTTGAGTGGCGCACAAGATAGCCAGCAATAGCCAGCAGCGTCGAGCAACTCCCGTGGCGATGGCTGGGCCGCGAGGGAGTGCTCCTCGTTGTGCTTTGTCGCCATCTGGATGCACGCCATCTCGAGAGTCTCGAGCCGGCTCTGGGGCCAGGCCCCCGATTGCCGACTACATCCGCCAGCATGTTCAGTGTCTGTGGGTTGGCCAGGAGGCCATCAACACCGTGGCTTGCAGACTCCTTGAGCTCTAATGCAAGTCTAGATCAAACTACCTCCTTTTATGACGAGAACCTAACACCGATATTGCTTTGTCAACGATGTTGCGATGAATAGTTTTAACATCCTTATTGCCGTCAAAAGTATAAGCACTTTGTTCCGAGTTTATTAAATCCACATATCTGTCAAATATTTTTTCATGAAATGCAACACTATTGCCCTCTATTCGGTCTAATTTATCCTTTCCATTTAGTCTCCTTTTACATTCCGCAGGTGATGTATTCAAATAAAACACAACGGCATCTGGGAGGTCTTCCCAAATACTGTCCCGTATGTAATGTATTAATTTAATGTCTTTATCACTAGTCCCTTGCATCGCGAGAATTGATAGGAAAAATCTGTCAATTATTATGACGTCACATCCTTCTTTTTCGTCTAAGAAGTCATCCAGGAACGCTTGCCTTGTTGCGCACAATACCAAAATTTCCACGATATTGCTAAAATTATTTTGTATAAAAACTTCTCTTAGTAACTTCCCTGCTTTACTATCAAAAACATGTTTGTACAAGCTCTTCACTCCATTTGCATTCAAATAATCATTTAGCATTCTGGCTTGTGTGGTTTTACCACTACCATCTATTCCTTCGAAAACTATCAATGTTGGTTTCGTCATTGGTTTTCACCCGTGAGATTCCTGGGACGCAATTGCGATGGACTCACGCTCAAACGAAGCCGGGTCGGGAGACCTGTGGTCGATGCGTATAGCGAGTGTGATGTCCGCGTTGTCATGTGTAATTTGGTGTCGCCGTCGATGACGACCTGCTCCAAAACCATCTGGAGAATCCTCTGGCGTTCCTTATCGGTCAGCTCGTCAATGCCTTCGCCAACACTACTGGCCCAGGGCCGTGGGCTGTAACGTGCATTCATGCATCGATGTGACGTGAAATATCAACGTGATGCCCCTTTCACTACGCGGGGAGTCTTGTTGTATTGCCGGATGTATCGCATCAGTTTGCTCTTCAGATCGGGGTTACTACGGCCTCCCAAAGAAGCGCTTAAGGCGTTCTTGGCCGCGTCCGCTGTCCATTGGGTGGCCGACGTGCCAATAGAAGACAGACTGCCGGGCCCCTGGCTGGTGCACTGCCCCTTAGACCACCGAGAGCCGAGGGCAGGCCAAACTAACCCAAACTTGGCGGCATCAACTCCATCAGCTCCACCGCTGACGATAATGGTCTGGCCCGTAACCCAGGCCGCTTCCGAGGCAAGATAGACGGCACAGGCTCCGATATCTTCGGGAGTCCCATTTCGACGAAGCGGTAGTCGCTCGCCGAGCGCGCGGGTACCGCCTCCGTGGAGGCCGGCGGTCTCACGCAGCATGTCCGTGGGAATCGCGCCCACTGCGATACAATTCGCTCGGATATCAGGAGTCAGCTCTTTGGCGAAGGATTTTATAAGATTCATCATCCCCGCCTTTGCAGCCGACTACGGGCCGAAGCTTGCGGCGCCGGAGATGCCTGTGACGGATGCAACATTGATGATCGCGCCGTTGCCGGCTTCGGCAATGTGAGGTGCTGCAGCCGTTGTGCCTAGCCAAGCTATAGTAAGGTTCAACTCGATTGGCTGATCCCAAATCTCACGCGGCGTATTCATCAACGTCCGTGGCGTTCGTTCTTGGTTCTCACCGACGTTGTTGACCATGATCGTCAGGCCGCCAAGCTCCGCGACGCAGGTCTGCACCAAGCGTTCGGTACCACCCTTCTCCAGCATATCCGTCTTGACCGCTACACAACGTCGACCGCTTTGCCGCACCTCGTCAGCGACTCTCTCGATATCTTCCACCCTTCGCACTCCCACGGCGACGTCCGCCCCAGCTTCAGCAAGTGCCTTTGCGACACCGGCCCCTATCCCACGTCCCCCACCCGTTACGCACGCGATACTGCCGTCCAAACGAAAACCCTCCAAGATCACAGTGGGGCTCCCCCTTCTCCCTCCCATCGAACTGCTTTTCATCATCTACTCGCTCTCCAGACCTTCAGTCTCCGACATTGACGCAATGCTAGCCTCAGGGTCCAAAATCAAACCTTTGTCACTAGGCGACATCAAGCTCTTGCTAACTGAAACAGCGTGCCCCAACTCCACAATGTAGGCTGTGGCGTCCTCCTTGCTCAGCCCAAACGACTCAACACCCAACCGCCTTGCGGCGAACTCCTGAACATCAGACGTAAATTTTCTGACCTCGACTTCGTCCTGGGGATTCCTGTTCGCCAATTCTCTTGCTTCGTTTCTAACATCTCGGTCAGCATGTTTGTCCAGCAACAACCACACTGCCCATCTATCCTTGTGTCTCAGCCTTTCAAATCCCACACGGACAAAATAGGCGGCTAATGCCGCTTCCAAAGCCTCTTGGGCTTGGAAAACTGCCATTCCTAATTGACCTTCGTCGAGAGCACCATCTATGTCAAAAATATACCCGTTATACCTTCCCAATGCGCTCAGGAAAGTGGCATACCTGTTGGCTATTCCTATCCCGTTCATCCCAGCACCGAAAAGATTCAAGCTATCCGCAAATGTGCCTTCCCTGGTCGTTTCGCGATCGCCAGTCACTCTATCCTCACAATTCCAAGATTGATAAGTTCGACAGCCTTCTTAAGTTTCGTAGCCATATGGCCTGGAAGCACCGACGCTTCAGCGTCCCACGCCAGCAGGGAAGGCGAAGCGCCCAAGTCTTCGAAAATGTCGGCGTACTCTCCAAGAAGAACCCCGGCGGATGGCCGCACGACCCATTCCCCAGAACCAAGCCGTACACGCCTTACATCTGTCGCAAGTTTTAGGCCACCTAGCGGCTTCACTACGTCTTCTACTTCATGAAACGAACCGAGGTTGATTGCATAATATTCTTCCAAATCTTGCATGTATTGAACAGGAGATCGATCACCGGGCGCCTTCATATTCCACGATTTATTGTATTCTATCGAGGTCGACCCAAAGCGCCGACCAAGCTTTTCGAAGCGCCACCTTGGGCCAACATAATGCTCACCAGCGAGTGCCAACATGCCCTGGTCTTTCCTCACCTCCTGCGAGGATGCCGCGCTGCCGGGCGGCCCGGTCGATGAGCGTGAAGACGGCAAGCCCGACGAGCGCGTAGGCGCCCGCAACCGCCAGTTCGAGCAGGAGGTCCGGGGCCACGCTTGCCACCGACTCTCCGGCGAAGGCCGCCCGCAACGCTTTGAGTCCATGCGTAATCGGCAGCCCCTGGGCTACTACTTCGAGGGCTGCAGGGAGGCGGTCGACGGGGGATGATGAGACCCGTCAGCCCCAGCAACCCGCCGTAACCGATGGAGGAGAAGAGGAACCAGTCGTGGTACAGCGCGGCGAAGTTCCCAAGCAGCAGGGAGAGCATCAGGATGCCGATCGAGACGACCACGATCGCCACCGTGTAGGTGAGGTAGTTCAGCTCGCCGGCGTTGAGGTCGATGACGAGCACGGCCAGTAGCGTCGTGCTGACCGCCATGAGCGGGACGTTGTAGAAGTGGCCAACGCCGCGGGCGAAGTAGGCGGATGCCCTGCTGGCGGGCGATCCGAAGAGGAGGTGCAGCGTCCCTCCCGAACGGTCGTTGGAGAACGACTGGGTCACGCTGCCAACGTAGATCCAGACGATGGCGTACACGACCATCCGTCGATGTCCCCTACCGAGGATGAAGTTGAGCAGCGTGAGGAACGGCGCGCGGACAAAGTTGCTGAAGTAGGGGAAGGGCGTCAGCCAGTGGACGAGGCCCCGGTAGGAGAGGTAGGCCTGCAGGTAGACGTTCTGCACCCTGTCCACGTCTCTAGCCCTCCGTCTCCGTCAGCCCGCCGGAAAGGCGCCCGCGCCGCTCGGCTCGAAGGAAGAGGGCGACTTCGATGACGGCGAAGGCCACCAGGAGTCCGACGGCCGGCACCCAGTTGAGCTCGATGCGACCGATGTCCTCCTTGCCGTTGATGGACCAGATCAGGGCCTCCATGGCCCAGGCGGTTGGAAGCAGGCGGGCAGCTACTCGTACCAGTTGGGCAGCAGGGAGATGGGGTAGAAGAAGCCGCTGAGGACCACGCCCAAGGGCATGTTCGCGTTGAAGAGACCGTTCTGGGCACCCACGAGGAAGCTGAGGGGCGCGAAGAGGAACTGGAGCGCCACGACCGCAAGCACGACCAGCGTGAGGAAGAGGGCGAAGGAGACGGTGTGCTCGATGCTGGCGACCTCATTGGCGACGAGCAGGGCAGGGGCGAAAGACAACAGCCCGACCATCGCGAAGAACACGACGAAGGCGAGCGACTTCCCCAGCATCACGAGTGTGAGCGGCGAGCGGGACAGCAGGTTCAGTCCGAGCGTGCCTGCCCAGCGCTCGTACACATCCCTTCGGACCAGGACGCCGGCCCGATCGTCGCCAACACCAGCGTTGAGCACGTGGACCACATCACCACGCGCACATCGTGGCTCGAAGAGGCATACCTCACGTTCATCAGCAGGGCGCAGTCGTCCAAGTGCCCTTGTCTAACTTGTGGCGCAAGTTTCCGTAACTGCCGATGGGTACAGTGTGTTTCGGAGAGCGTCAGGCCAAGCTCTCGTCCTGATCTTCCTCGCTAGACCTTCTGGTCGTACCGCATTGAGCCCATCCAGCGACCGTTCGGAATGTGCTTTTCTGCCGCAATGCGTGCCGCCGCTTCATCCGAGCAAATGGTCCGCTTCCCGCATCTTGTACAGAACGTGCACCACGGGACAGGTCGAGAGGAGCGCGGGGAGCGCACCGGGTAAACGCTTACCCAGTGTTCGTCGTCGAACCCGCCAGCTTCAGTCATTCCACACCCCCCGGAGGGTACCAAGGCTGTGCCCGCAGAAGAGCAGCGTCTGCGCCCTTTCTTGAAAGATATTCCGCTCGCGCCTCGGTAACGCCCTAGACCCTAGACTCTACCGCTGGAACAATAAAACGGTAAAAGGGTGCCTGAACACTATGACTCGCCCATTCTGGACGCTTTCGTACCTACAAGAAGGGCTGTGCGTGCTTCACCCTGATCGGAAGAGAGCAGTAGCCACGAGTCGCGCATCTGCCACCCGGACGCCGCCCACAAACCCTGAGAGGAAACCATGAGCACCCGCGCCGCCGTCTTCAAGGAAGCTGTCATCGTCGAGATGATCTCGTTCTGGCGCAGGACCGAGATCGTGTTCGCGCTGGCGTACGCCCTGCCGACGGCGCTGGTAGCCGGGCTGCTCGCACGCAACGCCCCGGACGAAATCGTGCTCTTCCTGAGCGTCACGATGATGTTCTTCGCGACCTGGGGCTTTTCATCCGTCCGTAGTGCCCAGGTCATGACGAACGACCACTACATGGGAACCATCGCCTTCGACATGCTGGCGAACACGCCTGTGGGCTTCGCCCTCCTGGGGAAGGTCACCGGTGTCGTCCTCATTGGGGCCGTCTCCGGCTGCGTGGCGTTTGCCGGTGTGCTCCTGTTTTCCGGTACCGACGCCGGGAACGCGCTTCGCGCGCTCGGTGTGCTCGCGCTCACCTTCCCCGTCGCCGTCGCGGCGATCGTGGCCCTGTGCTCGACGTTTGCACCCCTGGGCCTGCTGCTTGGTGGCCGCCCCGGCTGGCAGATCGCCATCACCCCCATCGGGACTGCCCTGAGCGGGTTCGTCATCCCGCCGTCCCGCTTCATCGAGCCGCTGAACGTCCTTCCCTTCGTGCTTCCCACCGGCTGGCTGAGCCAGGGCGTCTGGGACCTCGCTTCCAGTCCGTCAACAGGCGACTACGTCATCTTCATGGCCGGCGCGTTGCTGATCGCAGCCGTCTGGGTTGGGGTCTCAATGCTGTTCCTTGGAAGGGTTGAGACGCGAGTCCGGATATCGGGAGAGATCCTGTGAGCAGGCTTGGGCACCTCGCGTTCTACGGGTTCCGCGGCACCTTCGTGTGGTGGAGCCCCCTGGCGTTCACCGGAATGATGGTCGTCGTTCCCCTGTTTCTCGTCATCATCCTCGGCCTGCTCAAGAGCTTCGTAACGGGCTCGACGGTCTCCGTGGAGTCGGTCTACCCGATCTCGGCGTACTCAACCGCCTTCGCGGTGATCGGGGCAGTCGTGCAGCTGCCCGTGCGGGAGTCCCAGTTCGGGGCACTGGAGCACGTCGTCGTGTCGTCGAGGGACCTCACGGAGCTGTACCTCGTGCGGGGCGTGGGGATCCTGGTGGTGGCGCAGGTGTCCCTGCTGGCCTCCATCGTCGGAAGCACGGTGCTGGTAGGGGAGATCGCGCCCGAGTGGATCGTTCGAGCCCTGCTGGCATCGCTCGCCGTGTCGTTCTCGGCGCTGGCCTTCGGCCTGACGCTTGGGAGCGCCGCGCTGGTGACGCGGAGTCACCCCGCAGTGGCGAGCGTCGGCGGAGGACTGGTTCTCCTCTTCGCAGGGGCGGTCGTCCCGGTGGAGGAGCTGCCGGGCGCGATCCAGGTCATCGCGAACGTCGTTCCCGCCCACCACGCCATCCGCTACATCACCGGCGCCGCCGGACTCGAGAGCCTCGGCTTCGAAGCGTGCGTTGCCATCGGCTACTTCGTCTTTGGGGCACTGGTCTGGAACGCGAGTCACGGCATTGCCCGGCGCCGCGGGTCCTATACGTGGGTGCCCTGATGAGAACGAGCAGGAGGAGTTCATCATGTCGGTCGTGAGTGTTCGGGACCTCGTTCGAGATTACCGGTCGGGTTCGCAGACAACCCGCGCCCTGGACGGTCTGAGCTTTGAGGTCAAGGAGGGAACGGTGTGCGGTGTCCTCGGGCCAAACGGCTCCGGGAAGACGACGACGGTCAGGATCCTGGCCACGCTCCTCATGCCCACCTCCGGCAGCGCCACCATCAAGGGGCACGACGTTGCCCGTGAGGCGAAGCGCGTGCGGCCGCTGATCGGACTTGTCCTGGGAGGCGACCGGGGCTTCTACCCGGCGCTCACCGGTGGCCAGAACCTGCGTTACTGGGGAGCGCTGCGCGGGTTCTCGCCCGCCGAGACGGACCGCCGCCTAGGGGAGGCCCTGGAGGCGGTCGACCTGCTGAGCGCGAAGGACACTCCGGTCGAGCGCTACTCGCGGGGCATGCGCCAGCGCCTGCACCTGGCGCGGGCCACCCTCGGCGACCCGGCCGTCCTCCTCCTGGACGAACCGACCATCGGACTCGACCCCGAGATCGCGCGCGGCGTGCGGCAGCTCGTTGTCGAAGCGGCCAGCCGGGGCACGGCCGTCGTCCTCACAACTCACTACATGCAGGAAGCGGACGAACTCTGCGACGACCTCGTCCTGATCAAGCAGGGGCGGAAGATCGCGGCCGGCACGCCCGCGGAGATCAAAGCCGAACTCGGGACGGGCACGGTATTGGATGCGGTCATCCCCCAGTCCGAGGCGACCGTCCGGGAGCGCCTGGGCCACGTACAGGGGATGAGGCTTCTCTCGGTCCGCCAGCAGGGTCTGGACACGGGAGTGACGCTGCTGCTGGGGAGTAGTCAGGCAGGGCCGGGCGCCTCCGAGGCCATCACCGAGCTTGCTGGCCAGGTCATCGCGCAACGCACGATAAGCCTTGAGGAGGCCTACCTGGCTCTTCTCTCTGCCGCGTAGGCTTTTTCAGGTTGGAGGGACGATTGCGCACCCGGAACGTCGCCCGCGTTGTCGCCATCAACCCCAACAACGAAGTGCTCCTGCTCCGATACCGGCAAGAGCGTTCCCTCGACCCCGATAGACCGGAGCTTCTGGAGTACTGGGTACCTGCTGGTGGAAGCCTCAACCGCAGTGAGTCATCGAGGAGGCGGCCATGCGAGAGCATGAAGAGGAGACCGGCATCCGGCTGCCCGAGCCAGGGGCGTGGGTCTATCGCAACTTGGTAGACCTCGTCACCGTCGAGGAATGCCTCGAAATCGCGCGACAAGCAGGTAGTAGGCTGCGTAGTCAGCGCCACGGAAGGAGACCCGTCTCGCGCTGAACGCTGCCGAGGAGGAGGTTCATCTGCTCGGACTGGCGTCCTTGCAGTTCAGGACCATGTTGGAACAGAGATACAGCTGCAGGACTGCCGAGTCCTTGCGTGGGGCGATCTTGGTGTGCCGACCTCGTAGGTACGGTCGCAGAGGTCGCTGGGTTGCGGTACCCGGCGCAGGAAGTCGGCGTATCCGTGACCGCCTTGACTTGGCCGCTGGCGTTGGCCGCGATGCTGCGGGGAATGCAGTGATCTGATGCGGTTGGCGCGGAGAGTCAGGGGTCTCGCGTTAGGAAAGAGCGCTTCCCGATGGTAGGGCAAGTCGACGTGTTGATGCCCTGACGAAAGACCTTGAAACGTCGAACGACACGCTCTCCTGCTGCGAAGTCGAACGGCGGCACCTCCGCGATCTCCTCATCGCGGCGATTGGCCGTGGGCGGCTTGAGCCAGAAACACTACCCAAGGGCAGCTTGGTCTCTTCTCTCGCGAAGCAACTGTGCACCATGGGGAACCCAGATGCGGTCGCGCAAGCGGCAGTGGTTGGTGATGTCAAGCGCCACGTTCAGGATGGCAGCCTGAGTCTAGAAGACCTTCACGAGCGAGTACGGGACTCTACGTGAAGATGCATACGCTCGCGCGTCTCAACGCCCTGGTGGATCGCTGCTTCACGACGCGCACCACGTACGAGGAGTTGCCCGCGCCATGACCCGCGAGGTCCCCTAGGGATGGTCTGAACAGGTGGGGTGTCGGGCGCGGTGCCCATCGATCAGCGTGCCACGCCGCGCTGTGGGGGCCGATACGGCGGTCCGGGGGATGGCCGCGCCTCCAGGTCGCTCCGGAAGCGCTTCGGCGGGCGATTCCGGACGCACGGCTCCCGCGATCACCCGAGCTGAGGCGCCGCTCGCAGCAGGTTCGTGAACCCCAGTAACAGCGCCAGCCGCTGGTGATTCTTCTCAAGACCGCGGTAGCGGACCTTCGCGTACCCGAAGTGCCGCTTCACGTAGAGAAACGGATGCTCAACCTTCGCACGCAGCGAGGCCTTCCGCCGCTCCGCCCGTGCCTCCTCGCCCCCCGGCGCCAGCTGCCGCCTGAGACTCGGGCGCATCGCCACCCGCCAGCTCACCCCCGAACGCGCGTGCTCCGGGCGCTTCTCCACGCCCTGGTAGCCGGCATCGCCCCACGCCTCCGTCTCGCCGCCGTGCAACAGGCGATGCGCCTCGGTCACGTCGGAGCTGTTCGCCGCCGTCGTGCTCAGGCTGTGGACCAGCCCCGTCCGCGCATCCGTGCCGGTGTGCAACTTCATCCCGAAGAACCACTGCCGGCCCTTTCTGGTCTGGTGCATCTCGGGGTCGCGCGCACGCTCCCGGTTCTTCGTCGATGACGGCGCGCTGATGATCGTGGAGTCCACGATCGTGCCCTCGCTCACCTGCAGACCGCGCGCGGCGAGGTGCGCGTTGATGGTCGCGAAGAGCGCTGCTCCCAGCTGATGACGCTCCAGCAGGTGGCGGAAGTTGAGGATCGTCGTCTCATCGGGAATCGGCCCGGAGAGGCTGAGACCGGCGAACTCGAGCATCGAACGGGAGTCGTAGAGTTCCTGCTCCATGCCGGGGTCGCTGAGGTTGAACCAGAGCTGGAGGCAGTGGATGCGCAGCATCACGCACAGCGGGTACGGGCGGCGTCCGCAGCCGCGCTGCGGGTAGACCGGCGCGATGCGCTGCTCCAGCTCAGCCCAGGGGACAAGCCTGTCCATGCGCTCGAGGAACGTCTGCCGCCTCGTCTTCACCTTCTTGTGCTCGTACTCGACGCTGCCGAACGAACGCTGCTGCATGGGGCACCCCTCTCTCCGGTCGCCCCATGATCGCATCCGCTCACGCGCTTAGGCGAGTTATTCAGACCATCCCTAGTGTCCTGAGTTGTTAACGCGCTTGAGATATCCGGGTGAGGTTGTCGAACACTTGGCCAGCGGCCACTCCAGTCGCTGCCCCTCAGGGAAGCCCCCTTTGAAAGTTCCAACACGAACTTCGGCTCTTGGAATAGCATCCTGTATTAGCGACTCGGGACACTAGCAGGGTGCTGAAAAAGTCCCGAACTGGGAGCATGGGGGAATACGGAGGTTCCCCATGCGCGGTGACAGAGAGCGGCAGGCCAACATCATGCTGGCGGTGACGCCAGAGTCGTTTGTCCCCGAGGACCACCCCCTGCGTCGCATCAAGCCCCTGGTGGACGACTGTCTGGCGCGGCTGTCGCCACGCTTCGAGGACATGTATGCCAGTCGCGGGCGTCCTTCGATCCCGCCGGAGCACCTGCTCAAGGGGAGTCTCCTGATCGCCCTCTTCTCGGTGCGCAGCGAGCGCCAGTTCTGCGAGCAACTGCGCTACAACCTGCTCTTCAAGTGGTTCCTCGACCTCAACGTCGAGGACGAGCCTTTCAACGCCACGACCTTCTCCAAGAACCGCGAGCGCTTGCTGGAGGCGGAGGTGGCACGCGCCTTCTTCAGCGAGGTGGTGGCCGAGGCCGGTCGCCGGCGGCTGCTCTCAGACGAGCACTTCAGCGTGGACGGGACGCTCCTGGAGGCATGGGCCTCGCTCAAGAGCTACCGTCCGCGGGACGAGCAGGAGCCGCCGTCGGGGACAGGTGGGCGCAACGCAGAGGTGGACTTCCGGGGCCAGCGTCGCAGCCGCGAGACGCAGGTCTCGCGCACGGACGCCGAGGCGCGGCTCTACCGCAAGGGACCGCAGCAGGAGGCGAAGCTGAGCTACCTGGGCCACGTCCTCAGCGAGAACCGGCACGGGCTGGTGGTGGACGTGGAGTTGAGCGAGGCGAACGGCTACGGCGAGCGGGAGGCGGCCCTGGCGATGCTGGAGCGGAGCGTGCGCGGTCGCGCCACGCTGGGGGCGGACCGGGGGTACGACACACGTGACTTCGTGGCGGCGGTGCGCGCCCGTGGGGTGACGCCGCACGTGGCCCGCAACGATCGCGCTCGTCGCAGCGCCATCGACAGGCGCACGACGCGGCATCCCGGCTACGGACAGAGCCTCAGACGGCGCAAGCTGGTGGAGGAGGTCTTCGGCTGGCTGAAGACCGTCGGCGGTGGGCGCAAGCTGCGCTACATCGGACGGGAGCGCAATCGCGCCTGGCTGGAGCTAACCGCAGCGGCCTACAACCTTGTGCGTCTCTCGCGCCTGGAGCCGGTTCCCCTCTAGGAGCAGTGCGCCCACCTGCTCATCCGGCGCTCTGAGAGGCGCCCAGAGGGCGGGCGAGGGCAGACCAAAGCCCCGAAATCTCGTGTCCCGGACGCCCTACAGCGCCCTCCGTCCCTGCCCGCTCCGCTCGGGACCGTTTCTTCAGCAGCCTGCTAGTGTCCTGAGTTGTTAACGCGCTTGAGATATCCGGGTGAGGTTGTCGAACACTTGGCCAGCGGCCACTCCAGTCGCTGCCCCTCAGGGAAGCCCCCTTTGAAAGTTCCAACACGAACTTCGGCTCTTGGAATAGCATCCTGTATTAGCGACTCGGGACACTAGGGACAGTCTGAACAACTCGCCAGAGCGAGTGCGGGGATGGGATCATAGCGAGTGATCCGGGAAGGGAGCGTGCCCCTCATGCATCAGCCGACGTTCGCCCGCGTGGAGTTCGAGCAGAAGAAGCGGAAGACCCGCCGTGAGTTGTTCCTCGAACGCATCGACAGCCTCGTGCCCTGGGAGGAACTGGAGGCGCGCATCGAGCCGCACTACCCCAAGGCGGGAGGGGGCCGGCGGCCCTACCCCCTGACCGTGATGCTGCGCAGCCACTGCGTCCAGCTCTGCTACAACCTCAGCGACCCCGCCATGGAGGACCTCCTCTACGAAGCCGAGTCGGTGCGCCGCTTCTGCGGCCTCACCCTGACCGAGGCCATTCCCGACGAGAGCACCATCCTCCACTTCCGCCACCTGCTGGAGCGCCACGACCTGGGGACGAAGCTGTTCGAGACAATCAACGCCCACCTCGCTCGCCGCGGCCTGCGCCTGCGCGAGGGCACGATCGTGGACGCCAGCATCATCGAGGCGCCCTCGTCGACGAAGAACCGGCGATACGCGCGTGACCCGGAGATGCACCAGACGAAGAAGGGGAACGAGTGGCACTTCGGCATGAAGCTGCACATCGGCGTGGACGCCGACAGCGGGCTGGTGCACAGCATGCGCGCGACGGCGGCGAACGTGGCCGACGTGACGGAGGCGCACCGCTTGCTGCACGGCGAGGAGCGGGAGGCGTACGGCGACGCGGGCTACCGGGGCGTGGAAAAGCGCCCGGAGCAGGCGCGGTCGGAGGTCGCGTGGCGCGTGGCCATGCGGCCCGGCCTGAGGCGGCTGCTTGAGCCGGGGAGCGCGGAGGCGCGGGCGGAGCGAGCGAAGGCGTCAGTGCGGGCGAAGGTGGAGCACCCCTTCCTCGCGGTGAAGCGGCGCTTCGGCTACGACAAGGTGCGCTACCGCGGTCTGGCCAAGAACCGGGAGCGGCTGGCGCTGCTGCTGGGCTTGACGAACCTGCTCAGAGCCGAGCCCCAACTCGCCTGACCAGGGGTGACGTGCGTCCCCCACGCCCGTCGAAGCGGGACGGGAGAGCAAAAGCAGCCCCCGCCCTCCCCCGGCCCCCTCCCCTGCCGTCCTCCTTGTCCAACACAACCTATCGCCGGAGGAAATCGCCGCCGCCAGCCTACTTGCTCAGAGGATTCCTAGGACCGACGGAGCCGTTCGAGGACTGAGTCATTGGCGCACAGTCGCCGCCCTGCACCATCTTGAGACAACCCCGGAGCATGCTGCCGACATGACGGTTCTTCCCGAAAGTCCTCCTCCCGGCAACCGCTCGCCAGCCTCGCCCCTGCAAAGCTACTTGAACAAGACGTATGAACTCGGACGGACGAGGATACGCATAGGCTACCGCGGCCATGGGAGCAGCGCTTGGCACCTTCACTCTGGAGCGGTACGGAGACTTCTCGGCAAGCTGGCCATTGCCTCGCCCGAAGAACATACGGCTTCACATCACACTACATTGACTACCATTACAACACCCTCCTGACTCCTGCGCGTCAGCGAGGGTTTCACATTGATGCCGGCGTCGAACTCACCGACCTCCAACTGCTTGACAGCGCAACGCAGAACGGGGCACACCCCTCTTCGCACGAACGCGTCATCATGCCGATAATCGGGCGGCTGCGAGAAGGCGTTGTCGGCCCGACGAGGGACACTGGTGGCGAGTCCGGCCCCTACCCACCTCTCGGAGGCAATGCGGCTCCCCAGGAGTAGCGCAGCGTTTGGTGTCGATTA
Organism: Tepidiformaceae bacterium; assembly: GCA_965262975.1. Classification (GTDB taxonomy): domain Bacteria; phylum Chloroflexota; class Dehalococcoidia; order Tepidiformales; family Tepidiformaceae; genus UBA2991. The sequence goes on from OZ253575.1 coordinate 1,601,010, forward strand.
GGAAACCGGGAACGTGGTCCCCAGTTCGCTGTATGCATCAGCGGCCGCTATTCAGCCCGACACGCCCTACTGCGTGGTGGCGAGGGTGAGCCTTGGCAGTGGTCTCCGCGCAGGGGGACGCCCAGCCTGTCGTGGACTCCGAAGAAGGAGAGAGTTGCAGACCTCGGCGACGAGGCGCTGACAAGCCAGAGCGAGGGGAGTCTCCTCCGAGGGGATCGGCCGCAGCCTAAAGCGCCTGCGACGGTTCGCCGCTGCCGCGGGGCGAGGGATTCCCCTGGCCAGAAGGGCGAACCTACAGCATCAGGGGCAACTCAAAGGTGGTACTGCCTACCGTCAAGTTAGGCCCACCAGACTGGACAAAATCGAGAACTTTCACCCTGAGGTTCCGATTCGCCTCCTGAAAGCCAGTGCCCCATCGCTTGGTGCCTCCTCTTCGGGGAGCGCCGTCGGCGTTGGGGAGACAAGTACTTCCGATCGCCTACGCCGCCCCCCGGGGCGAACGAGGGTGTGGATGATTAGACAAGGCCACTCGACCATCGACGAATCGGCAATATCTCCGCCCCGCGAGAAGCCCATCAACGTCGACGCCCCCTACGGTCAGGCGAGAGGTCAAATCGCCTGCCACAAGTGAAGGCTGCTGCATCACAGGACTTGGCGACACTTTTCGGCGGCTGTAGTAGACCGGGGAGCACAGGGGGAATCGGTCGGCACGCCGCTGCCTGGCCACTAGAGCGATCGTAGGCGACCCTTCGATTGTCTCGTGATCGACCGCTTGACCGCGCGCCCAACTCCCCTGACGAACTGCTCTGAACCCATAATCACGCAAGGCATCGGATGCCCAGCGGCTGATAGAAGTACCAGGTAGGTGTACTCGTCTACGAGGCCAGGATTCATTCGCTCGACTTCTCCGGCGACTCGGCCCGGGGCTGCAGCAAGCAATGCGGCGAGGACATCCGCAGCCTGGACGAGCGGTTCTTCCTCTGAGTCAGCGAACTTGAGGGTGTGAACCAGGGAATAGCCCACCCTGAAGGGCCTCCCATGGGTCAGCATGATGTCGGAGGGCTTCTCGACGGGTGCGGGCCCGGACACTTGTTGGAACCACCACTCTAGGCTAGGACCAAACGAACTGGTTTCATCATGGACGACCTCCACAGATGTAACCCCTTGTTCCGCGGCCAGGGAGTCGATCGCGCCCGCGATGGTGATGAGGGAGGTTGCTGCCAATGCCTCACTGTGGCGCATGACAGGGTGGGCTTGCATGTTCGCGATAACAGCCGCATTACGCGCGACGTGACTCTTCGCCCCAGCAAGCAAGTGAGCCAAGTCATCCGCTCCCGAGACTCTGCATAGATCGACCAGTTCGTTCAGCGAACACTGTAGTTGAGTGGCATCGGCAGCGCGCATCGCTTCCCAAGCTGTCGTCAAACTTCCATCGGGCAGGTTGTAGAGTTGCTGCGCTAGATACTGCTTCGAGAGTACATCGGCTTCAAAGCTGCCGGTTAGGTGGTCGTTAAACTCTGAGTCGAGAAAGGTATCGACCAGTTTGGCGGCGACAGCGTATCGCTTCTCGCAGAGGAAGTACGCCGGACAGCAACCAAGTTCGCGCAGCTCCTTCACGAGGCGTTCCAGCTTCTCGCGCCCGGTTGGCGTGCGCATCATTCGGCTGCCCTTCAGATCTACCGAGCCTGATTCGAGCGAGATCTTGGTCACTGCAGAACGCGCTGTGTCGACCCGGTTAGCGGGCACGATCCAGCCCGCGAGCACATATGTGGGCTGATCCGGGTCTAGGAAGTTGAGGCCGGTGTTACCAGCCTCGTCCAAGTAGACAAACCAACTACTTGGCAGATTCGACTGCCCCAGGCCTGACGACATCTCTCTCCACTGCCATGGTCCCAGAGCCGAGCGCGGCAGACAATGGACCCACATCCACCAATCACCCACCCCGGTGCGCTGCCAGACCTGCTGTGACATTACCGCAACAGCTGGTCTACGATCCCCCTCGTCGCGAGTCCGCCACCCTCGTGGCGTGCCCTCGGTGGCCCCAGGGGGTAGGAGGGAGTTGCATGAACCCGCCAGGAAACGAACTCCGGGATCTGCTGACTCGACTGATCAGCCTGGCTCACGAACTGGGAACCCGCGGCATCTACCGTGGCGAGGCGGAGTGTTTCCCGCGGATCTCATCGGGCCTCTTCCGCCAGTTCTACGAGATCGACGACCGGCACTTCAGCATTGGCTCTGCCCAGCAGCGCCGGATTGAACTCGCGCACAAGTACGCGTCGGATCTCAGCGACAACGATGTCCTGACGCGCCTCCAGCACCTGGGCGGCAAGACGAACCTAATCGACTTCACGCGCGACCTCAACGTCGCGCTGTTCTTCGCCTCGTACAACTCACTCGACAAGGACGGACGGGTCATCCTCATGGAGGAGCCTCGCGTGCGTCGTGGAGAGCGAGTGCTAGCTTCGTACAAGCTCGTGCCGCGCGGGGACCCGGTCAGCATGACGGACGTACAGAAGAGCGTCTGGGTCGAGCCCGAGAGAGGCTACATCGACGAGGAAGATGTCACCATTGGCGTCACCATTGTGGAGATCCCGAGCGCGCTTAAGCGGGAAGTCCTGTCGCACCTGCGAGTGGTGTACGGCATCGAGGCTTCGACCGTCTACAACGACCTGTCCGGATTCATCCGCGACCAAGACCGACTCCATGATCCTGAAGCGGAGTGGTACGCAGGCGTGCGAGCCTGCGAGGCAGGCAAATACGAACGCGCACTCAGTTTCTTCGCCCAGTACGAACAGCTTGTCGAAGTACCGGGATTGAAGTTGCCATATATTCGCGGCATCTCGTACTGGAACCTCGATCGCAGGGAAGAAGCCCTTGCCGCCATGGAGAGCTTTCGGAGCCGTTCCCCCGACGATCCTAGGGCGTTTCCGGAAGAGATGGAGTCCGCGTACGCGGAACGCGAGCGTGGCCGCGAGGCGGAACGCGGGCGACGGACCGAAAAGGATGCGGGTACTCCTACAGCGGAGGTGTTCCCCGGATTCCGGGTTCGGCTGGTCGACGATGCCGGAACGCCGGGCGGAACCAGGATTAGGATCGCTCACGAGACCGGGCCCTCGTCCAAGCAGCCGCTGCATGAGAGGGAGACCTTTGTGTCGTTCAGGGGACGCAGGCCCGAGGCAGGGGAAACCTGGCTGCTCTCGCTAAGCCGCTACGACTACCAGGGGGTGGACTTGCAGCCTGTGCGCTGGCCAGCCCGGGCGACGTTGGTGCTGAGGGCGATCGATGGCGATGCCCCGGACGTCAAGGTGGAGATCGAGAGCCTCGAGTACACGTACGAGCCGGGCATCGTGGGGCCCCTTGTCGCCTACCCTGCGCGCAGCGACGGCGGTGGCGGGCCGACGGCGTGACGCAACACCATCGCCGCCGATCACCCCGGCCTTCGGTGGGTGTTGCTCAGCACGATAGGACGCCATCGGCGAAACAGAAGGGCATCCTCATGAAGACTAGGCGATAGCCTCCAGAGGAACGCGCCTCTATAGGCTGTCGGCGGATCAAGTGTATCAAGGACAACTAGCCTTGAGGGGGCTCGACGGCTACCTCGATGGCGTTGTGTTCGGCCAGCCATTCCTGGTTCTCCCCCTCTATCCACTGAAGAACGCAGAGGGATGTGATCCGATCAGGAGACCCTTGAATCCGCTTGATGGTCTCGGAGTCTGGCCAAGGGGCAAGGACAGGCCCACCGGGCCAACCTGCCGGCGGGAAATGCCTCGGAATTACGTAGGGCACGCCTCCTGAAACGAGGCCCTTGAAGACGTCGTTGTTGGAGGCATTTTGGTGAGTGGCCACGAGGATGAGTGGCTGCCCCTCATTGTGGCGCTAGAGAAGCCAGCGTGCCCCTACATCCTCGGTCAGGATACCGTCAGGCAGGAACTGATGGGGTCGAACAAAGTACACCTCTGCGTCTATCACAGGTTCTCCTCTCACGGGGGAGAGCCTAATCACTCCCCCAAATCTCGCCGCGGTGTGCGCGGATATCAGACGGCCGCGGGATGGTATTGCGGGGCCCGAGAGGGCCCGCTCGGTACAGGTCTCCCTCGGGCGGGGCCTCGGAAGGCCCTACCTAGCTAGTAGGATGACGGCGGTCACGAGCACCCGAACAACGATCGCGATCATTGCTTTGCCGCTCACAGACAGCCCCCTTTCCGTCCGTTCCCCGAGATCAAGTACAAGGACATTCCCGGTTCGGGCCCATACCCAGAATTGAGGGGTGGGAGGCAAGAGGCCCTTGGATGGGGGGAACGCTTTGGCGGTCCGAGCAATCCTCCAGCGCTTCCCTAGAAATATGTGGGTTCGAAACTCAAAGTAGCACACCACCTCCTTGCGCGGGTCATCCCTCGGCGGGCTTGGGAGTGAGGTGGACGGCCAGTGGCAGTAAGGAAGGGGACCACCCATCGCCAGTGCAAGGGACTCAGCCTCCCACCCCTGACCAACTGCAGGGGCAGCCCGCATCTGAAAGCGTTGGCCTGCTGGTGCGGTTGGTCACAGTGGAGGCTGTTCGCTACCCCGGTGAATTACCTGCGTGCGCCTGCTGCGAACCCTCAGGCGCAGATGCTTGAGGTGCAGACGCAGAGTCGAGCACAGACTGGACTGCCCGGAGGCCCTCTAGGCACGCCCCGACCGTGAAGATGAATGAGTCGCGAGGGCGACGCGAGTACTCAAGCAGATACTCCAAGCAAGGCCTCTCCTTCCACCGCACTGGCCGAATCTCGTTCGGGAACACGGTGCTGTACCTCGCTACTAGGTCTCTGAATTTCTGCGTGGTCCTGCTGATGGTCGACCCCCAGCCGCCCCCCACGACCACGACCGTCTCTGCCAACCACCCGTCCATTTCAATGTCAGGGATGTCCATCCGTGACTCCGCATGCATCGTGTGAAGAAGCTCCATCACGTCCATCATCAGCCCACCCAGCGTGCCGATGAAGTCCTCATCGGTGGATGCCTCGGAGTCGTTCTCGAACCTGTGCAGCATCGTGACCACACACTTCAAGAGCGCATGGCCTATGAACACATCGTCGTGTGCAAACCTGTCCACGACCGCGAAGTAGTCATCCAGGCTGACTCGATACTCTCGACCTCTCCTCGACTTCAGGGTGACGACCCTCTTGTCGACTTCGTCCCGAGGCCAGTCCAGGTAGAACCGCTCGTAGTGGATGAAGGAGCCCAGCAACGGCTTCAGATCGTGCGGCTGTCCGCCGTCACCATCGGGGACGGTGACCCCTTCGATCCGTAGCCTTGTGACGATGTACCTGAGCAGCACCGCCGTTGTTACCGCACGACTTTGGACACTCTGTGAGTACGTCTGGGGCAGGTTGAGCTCAGAGTCCAGGTGCTCCCGGAATAGCTGGAGGCGCACTAACGATCCCTTCCGGCGCCGCTCTCAGGCTATGGACCTGGAGTACGAGGCTCTAGATGCTCGTGTGGGTCAAGCCTCGCGCCGAAGCCCGAGTGCTGCACTGCTGCCGCCGTCGTGCTTCGCAAGGATGTCCGGGATGCTCCCCGGAGCAGTGGCAACGGCGAAAGACCACTGGCCGAAGCCCCCGTGCTGGTTGACGGCCCGGACCCACTCTTCCATAGCGCGCCGCTTAACCTGATTCTGTTGCTGGTCCGGTTGTCCCTTGGTTTCCAGCACCAGCATGTGTCCCGACTTCAGTCGGACGAGGAAGTCTGGGCGGAACTTCCGCACGACACCACGGTAGACGTAGAGCACCTCGAAGCCCAAGTGGTCGTTCTTGGCCCACGCATCAACCAAGAGGTTGTGGTCCAGCGCGAAGGCATCCGACGCCTCCCACGTGCTGTCGTAGACGCACAGGTTGATGTGGCTGCGATCTGCGGGGTGGCATGGTTTGCTCGTGTACCAGCTCGGCATGTCCCCCGTGGAGCGAATGGGGCGAGCCTGGTCGAAGACAGGCTCGAGGCTCTCCGAGTTCCCGACCTGCACCGCGTCGAAGACATGCTGGACAACCTTCGTCATGTTCAGGGTGATGACGAGGCGGCGGGCGGTCCCATCCTGAAAGAAGAGCGGAGGAGTGATGCGCAGCCTGTCCGACAGGACGAACTGCTCGACCAGTTTCACCAACTGGGCGATGAGCGACTCCCTGCTCCCCGACCACGGGGCCTTCATCTGGTCGAAGACACCCCGAGCAGTCTCGAAGACGATCTTCTGAGTGCGGTACTCGCGAGCGATTGCTTCGAGGTCGATGCTCCTGACCTTGGAGATGTCGGGCTTGCCATCCACGATCGGGGCGAGCTCGACCACCTGTGGGGTCTCGCCAGCTTTGAGTTCCAAGGGCTCCACACAGTCCAGATCCAGCGATAGCCGGGAGCGATAAACATGCTCGACGCGGATGATGTTGGGCCAGGAGATCTCGAAGGCCGCCTTGTCCCCCACCGGCTCGATTGCTGTCTTGGGAGTAGGCGGCTTGGGCGTCACGCTCTCATCCGACTCGTGGGGCAGGAACGTGAACGGAACTCCGAAGACGTTGACGTACTCGGGGTCGAACATGCCGGTCTCGTCGGTTACCTCGTAGGACGTGCGCCGGAGGCCGCGCCCAACAACTTGTTCACACAGGAGCTGGCTGGTGAATGCCCGCAGTCCCATGATGTGGGTCACGGTCTTGGCGTCCCATCCCTCCGAGAGCATCCCAACTGAAATGACATTCTGAATCCACTCTCCTGGCTGTCCCGGTCGGCCAACCGTGTCGACCTGCCGCCTCAGGTGCTCGGCCCTCTGGGCTGTCGTCAGGGCGCGCCCCGTTCCCTTTCCATCGGAGTCGTCCGCAGAATCCTCTTTTGGAACCTGAGCGATCGGTTCCTCGGCCTCCTCGGCCTTCTGCAGCACGCGCGAGTCGATGTGCAGAGTGCGATCGGGATCGCAGAGCTCCTCGATGAGGACCATCCTGCGGTCGAAAGCGTGCTTCACCCGAGCTGCCGTCTCGGTGCGATTGGCCACGGTGATCATCACCGGCGGGGTGCTCAGGCCGGCACTTCGCCACTCCTTGGCTGCTTCCCTCCAGTCGTAGCCCAGCAGGTAGTAGCCATTGGTCACCAGGTCGGGAAGCGGCTCGTGTTCCTGCGCCCTACGGTTGAGGTCGTCCTTCACTTCCGGGTCGTTGTAGATGTGGTAGAGGCGCGACCGGTAGGTCTTGGCATCGGGCAGTGCATCGTCCCGGACCACAACCCGCGGTGTCTTGACCAGTCCCGACTCGATGGCGTCGTTCAGGCCAAAGTCACTCACGATCCAGTCAAACAGTGCCTCGTCGGAGCTCTTCTTTCCTGAAGGGGTGAAGGGTGTGGCCGAGAAGTCGTAGCAAGTCAGGATGCCTCGCGAGCGGTGAATCCGGTCCAGGCCGCCTATCCACTTGGTCGCCGCGTCGAGGTCAGCCTTCGCCACACCTTTCACCTTCGACTCGGTCGGCACGCGCCAGGCGTGATGCGCCTCGTCGTTGATCACCAGGAGGTTCCGGGCGCGGGCCATCTCACCCAACACACTGCGGACGTAGGCTTCGTCACTCTTGGCGCCACGCTTGTCTACGCTCCGCTTGCGGCTGATCTGCTCCTCGGTCTCCCAGTTGAGAGCGTGCCAGTTGCGGACCACAACCCGGCCCTGCCGGAGCTGTTCCAGCAGGGTCGGCGGAACGACGCGGAAGGCCTCGTAGTAGTTCTCCGAATGCGATGGCTCCAGAACCGCCAGGCGGCTGCGAACCGTGAGGCCAGGGGCGACGATCAGCACGTTCTTGGCGAACCGTGTATCGGTCGGGAACGCGACCTTGTTCAGGATCTGCCACGCGCAAAGCATGGCCATCACGACGGTCTTCCCAGTGCCCGTGGCCATCTTGGAGCAGAGTCGCCGGAACTCACCGCCGTCGCCGGGCACGTCGACGCCGACAAGCTCGCTTGCAGGAGCCTCGGTCAACCAGATGAGGGTCTCGGCTGCTTCCAATTGGCAGAAGAAGAAACGACGGTTCTCGAACTCCTCCGGATCCGTCCAGTACTCGAGGAGCCTCTTGGTGATGGCGGTAACGCCGGGGTAGCCAGCCTCTCGCCACGCCTTCACACGCGGCCGAATCTGGTTGACCAGGGGTATCTCAACAAAGACGCCGGGGTCGTCGAAGGTCTTGGAGTCTCCCGACGCAATCAGGTATCCCGCCGGCCGACGACCCCCTGTGCGGGAGAACGTTCGTTTTTCGCGGTTGTAGCTCCAGTGCTCTGCCGGCTCCTCGTAGGGCCGGTTGATGATGAGCTGGTCGATGGAGGACTGTTCCATCGCGTCCTAGCCCCGCTTCATCAGGATGGTGAAGCGGGGCTGCTCGAAGTTGTGGTCGCTGGTCAGGACCTCTGTAATGCCTTCGGTCTCCATGACGTTCATGGAAACGCAGTCCTGGCGGCTGTACCCCTTGTCTGGTCGAGCCTCGTACCGGTCGAGCCCATTGAGCAGGGAGTGGTGCGACTGTGAACGACCCTTATCGCCCCGCTGTTCAACGCTTCGCGCACGGTCAACACAGCCCGCCGTCGGATGTCCTGACCTGACTTCGACATGGCCGTCAGAAACTCGGCCAGTACTTCATCGGTGGTGACCATGGCCACATCGCCGAGCTGCTCACGCTGTGTCGGCGGCTTGCCGCCACTGGTCCGAGCGCCTCGTCCTTGCGACGAAGTACGCCGTGTCTACAAAGACCTCGGTCACCGCTTTCCTCGTCCATCGTGTCGATCGACGCGGCTGGGTCCACCTCGCCCTCGTTCGTCAGAAACAAACCCACGCCGCCAAAATCCTTGTCGAACGGATCGACCGTGGTCCACGGGATGGTGGGGGAGATCGACCTCCGCGTCAGAATCAGAACGCGCCAGTCGTGTTCTGACACGATGTACGCTCGGTACAGCCTCTCCAGCGACTCAAGGCATCTGTCGAAAGCGTCTGAGATGCTGCGGCTCTCGTCGATTTCGCCTTCAACATGCGTCGGAATCAGGGGGGTCACGGCCTCGAATACAGTGGTTTCGGAGTCGACACCCGGTTCCTCCGGGGACTCAGGCATAGGGTCCCCACGGTCCCTCCCGTCAGGATCAACCATCCACTTGTAGGCGCGAAGGGCACGCCTGATCTGGGCCGTGTCCAGTGTCAGTTTCTCGGAGAGCCGCCAGACCTTGATGGATACGAATCCGCCCTTCTCCCCTTCAGGATCTACGTATCTTGGTTCGACCCCTGGCACGGGCGAAGTCGCTACGCCCTGCATCCACGGCACGTCCTCGTCACGAGCGAACGCGAAAGTCGAGTCCTGTGGTAATGCCAGCGGTACCGGAGTGGGAATGAAGAAGATGATGAATCGGGGCTCGCCTGCCCAATTCGGAGGCAGGGGCGGGACTTCGTCATCGTGCGTCACAGCCGCGCCCCCCAGCCCCAGTCAAGGTGTAGGCCATGATAGCGACAAGCCCGACCATGACTTCGTGCGGCTGTGGCTACTACCCGCGCTGAGTCGTGGCGAGGGGCGAGTGCATTATCCCGTCGCACCATGTCGGGCCATAGGTGTCCACACGGGGACGGTGCCGGCATCTCGAACAGGGGACACCTACGAGTTCCGAGGGCGTCCGCGATGGCAGCGCTCGAGTTGAAGTGGAGGTGCGAGTAGCGCCCAAGTGCGCCACCCCCCCGCGCGGCGCTCTTGGCAAGGGGCCGCGACCATAAGTAGGTCGGTGTCACATGTCACGAGATGTCATGGAATTGTAGGCGGAGGCTAGAATTAAAATCCGACGCCTTCATCTGGAGCGCAATGTCGTCTATCGGACCGATGTCCAGAGTAATGGGATCGCAACCTAGATCACCTGCGTCTATTGCGAAACGGTATTCCTTTTGGTGTTCATACTGCAGTCTTTTCGAGAAGATCGTATCGACATCAGACGCGAAAACTGGCGTACCACTATCGGGGTCATAATACCTCACGAGTCCCCGGCGAAACCCGTGTCCCGTTTCCTTGACAGCAGCGTCGACCCTCTTGAAGAATTCCGTGGTGTTCTTGATAACGACCGCATGGTCTCCCAGCTCTAGATAGTCTTCCGGTAGTTCGAGTTGCCGTTTGAAGTCCTCCGCATTGTTTGGAGATATGTTGCCGCTGTGTCCAGCGTACATACAGAAGACGTTCACGTGGTCGAACCACTCTGGCTGCATGACAGGAGGCGCTGCGAAGTCTTCCTCGGTCATCGTAATCTTGTCGACTTCGCCGGTTGCCACGTCCGTGGTTTTTAGCGTGATGGTCAGCCCAGATATAGCAGGCATGATTGCGCCCTCATACTTGTCGCCCCTGCCGTCGGCTTCCTCCATTTCCTTGAAGCAGCGCAGTCTCCTGGCAAACAACGTACCATCGAGGAATGCCGCCGCGTACTCTTCTTCATCGAAGACTTTGATTAGAAACAGTATCATGTTCCTCCGCTCCTACAGCCGTTTAACGGCCCTCAGCAGTTTAGCTCACCGGGTTGACGCTAGGGCGCGCATTGCCGCTGTGCAGCCCTGCAACGGGCGACCACTTCGCGGTTACGGTGGCGCTCACCAAGCTGCTGGCGGACACGGATGCTCACGACTGTCTGCCGCCTCTACAGCACAGGCTAGCCCAGCCGTGACGTCCCTCCTGATGCTCGGCTTCTCGGCGCTCCAGGTCGTTCGTGAAGCCATGGGAAATGCCCCCAGTGCAGAACGTATCTACGCTAGGTGTGGAATGCCGGAGCGAAGCGGTGGAACCGAGACTGTTCGACGCAATCGGCGACTACCTGCGCGCACACATCGAGCGCCACGGCCGCGGGAACACGGCCGCGGCGTTCGGCGTCTCGCGCCACACGCTGTGGCGCTTCCTCGAGCGCGGCCAGCCTGGGCGCGCGCTGCCTCGCGCCGTCATGGCCGAGGTGGGGGACACCACCAGGGCGATCACGGAGGCGACCCGCGCACTCGCCGGTGAGGCGCGAGCCGCTCCGCAGGAGCGCCCCGACCCGTTCCTGCCACGCCGCCTGCGCGAGACGCTGTGGGCGCTGTGCGAGGCGCCGTTCGCCAGCGTGGACGAACTCTCGCAGTTGAACCGGGTTCCCGGCTCCACCCTGCGCGGACGACTGGTGCAGCTCCGCAGGCGGGGCCTCGCGGACAGCCGCCCGCACCGCCTGGCAGCGCTGGGCGGGCGGCCCCAGCGGCGATACTTCCCGACCGCCGCGGGCGTCTCGGCCCTGGGAGACGCCATACCGGACGACGTGCCGCGCCTCTATCCCGTGTCCCGCCAGTGGTTCCGGCTGCTCATGGAGCGCCTCGACTCCGTCGCCCTCGTCTACAGGATGGCGGCGCTTGTCGCCGAGGCCGACCCCGAGAAGGCGCCGGTGCGCGTCGACCACTACCGCCAGGGGCCGTACGACGCGCTCATCACGCTCTCGGGCGACCGCTCGCTGGGGGTGGTGCGGCAGGGTCCGATGCTGACGCCAGCCAGCCTGCGGTACCGCATCCGCACCATCGAGCGGCTCGGTGTGGGCGAGCGTCCCCTGGTCACGCTGGTCGTGACCGACTCCGACCAGGACATGCGCCGGGCCGTGCGAGCGCAGGGGGAGTCGTGGGGCTTTCACCACTGCGCCGTCGCCACGCTGGACAAGGTGCTGGCAGGCGGGGCGTGGGCGCGCGTCTGGCAACCCGGCGGCGACGGCTTCGGGAAGACCCCCGTCATCCCCCCGGACGTCAGCCTGGCGCGGATGGTGGACGCGGCGCGGGACATGGCCGGGCATCCCATCCACACCCTGCGGCGGAGGCCGCACCCCGACCGGCTCTACGCGGGCTCCGTGCGGGCCACGGCGCTCGCACCCGATGAACGGGTTGGGGACGCCCTCGCAACGCACTTGACGGCCGCGGAGAAGCAGGCGTTGGACCTGCTTGCGTCGTGGCCCCTGTGCACCACCGAGCAGCTGGGTGGACTACTGGGCGGGGTGAGTGGCCGGCGCGCGAACCAGGTGCTGGGCCCACTACGCAGGCGCGGTCTCGTGCGCAGCGGCGGGAACGCGCTGGTGCTCACCGACGAGGGCCTGACCCACCTCGCGCGCCGCGACCGTGCTGCGGTCGGAACGCTCCTCGACCGTTGGACACCCCAGCAGGACGCTGGCGTCTATATCGGGAGCGCGCTGCGCGCCCTCGCCTCGCAGCACGAGCACCAGCGGGGGCTGCTGGCGTTCTTCGACATGCTCTGCAGCGAGGTGACCTACCGCCCCGACTTCGAGCTGTTCGACCTGCTCCCCACGCACCGTTCGCAGATACCGTATCGGTTCCGCGACAAGGGATACGTCATCCACCCCGACGCCTCGTTCCAGCTCGTGTACCGGGGGGAGTTCCAGTGGTACCTGCTCGAGTACGAGCGACGCGCGACGACGCCGAAGCGCGTGCCCGAGCGGCTCGACGCCTATCGCCGCTACTTCGCGAGCGGGTACGCGCGTCCCGACCACGGCGGTCAGTTGCCCCTGGTGCTGTTCGTGTTCGAGACGGAGCACGCCGAGAGGGTCTTCCTCAACACCGCTGCCGAGCTGTCCAGGGTGCCGCTGGCGAGCACGACGACCGAGGCACTCGGCTGGCACGGAGCGCTCGGTCCCATCTGGCGCCGGCCCGCTCCCGCTGCACCCGAACGCCGTTCCCTGCACTACCTCGCGTGGGGTGACCAATTGTCCGATCGGGCGTGCTGAGCACTTCCTGTAGGCGGGGGCGCTTGCCACAGCCATGTCCCAACACTGCCCCATGCAAAACGCCTGTCCCGTTTGAACTTTCGCGGTCCCGTGGGGCAGTTCTGACCTACGTTTCTTCCTTCTAATCCCTCTGTCAGCCCCCAACAGGCCGGATCGGGACAATTGGTGCAGAACGGGGTGAGGACACCCACCGACTCCTGTAGCGGGAGAGAGGAGGCTCGGGCGGGCTGACGCGCGCGATGGAAGTCGGGCAGGGGCGGGCGTTGGCGAGCGAGCGCACTTCGCAAATCCGGCTGATGGTGACAGTGGCCGGGCGATAGTACGCTGCCAGCGTCGCGCTTCCCTGTACTGCGATGATCTTGAGGATATGACTGAGTGATGCAGCCTGGCGCATCGGGATTCTGGGACGAACTCACCCAGTATCTGCGCGACTTTCACGTTGGCCTGTCGCCTCTCACAGATTCGCGGGAGCCCTTTCTGGGACCGGGCAGCTTCTGGTCGCGTGCGGGCGAAGGGTCTCTGCACCTCTCAGCAGACGAGTACCGCGATTACCATCGACTGCTACAACGCGCCCGCGATGCCTTGGCCCCCCATGGCGATATGTCCGAAGCGGTCATCGACTCCGCTCTGCGGAAGGCGATCTTCGACGTTGTGGACTCGCCCGGTACACGAGCCGCCGAAGTAGAGGTCCGCATCGGACAGGCCGTGAACGAGTGCAGATCGTTCATCGAGAAGCCGCCGCAGGAATACGAATGCTGGCTGGAAGTCGAGGGGCTTGCCACTGCCTCCCTGCCGGCCGAATTTGGCGCTACACGATTCGTCCTACTCGGCGATCAAGACATGGAGCGTCTTGCAGAGCTTGTTAGGACAGAGCACACCGTCGACCAGGAGCAGAAGCTCAGTCTCATCGATACTATGGCTGATGATCTTCGTGGGCGGCCGGTTGCCGTCCAGTGCGTGCACGCCCGCGACCCTGCAGCTGCCGTATCCCTCGCAACGCGGAAGCTGAGCATCACCCTTGAGTGCCTCGACTTCTTCGCTGATGTGATCTCCTACAACCGGCATCCCCGGGGACCTGACGGGGCGCAGCGGCCCACTGTTCTGCGAATCGGCGAGTCGGGACCGGCCATCGCGCTACAAGTGGCCTTGGCCGCCGACGGTTCCTTCTGGGAGACCCGACAAGCAACCAATCTCGGCACCTTCTCGATTGAGCGGGTTCACGATCTGCCAAGTCTCGCTGGCGAGGCCGTGAGGCGCGCCGAGGCGCTGCTGACTCGCGAAGTACGGAACCCGGTCGAGGAACTGCTACTGCGTGCGGTGCGGTGGGTGGGCCGCGCTACGGCCGCCGACTCACCGGAAGATCAGGTTCTCTTCTCGGAGATCGCGCTAGAGTGCCTGACGCGGCCTGGACTGGACCGGCACACCAAGCACCAGCTCGTGTCCCAGACCGCCGCCGTACTGGACCGGAGCAATAGCGATGGTGGCTCCCTCGAGGACGAGATCACGAGGTTGTACGGCGTCAGGTCGGAACTCGTGCACGACGGCAGTCGCGAGATTTCAGAGTCGGACAGCACAGAGATGTATGAGATTGCCCTGGCTGTCACGCTGAGCCTTCTGGTATCTCCCGAGGTCAAGCAGATGGAAACCCTTGGCGCGCTAGACGAGCTGCTGCAGTCATGGGTTAGAGATGACATCAGTACCCGCCAGCTACCGCCGGTGAAGAAGTAGGAAATGTCACCGAGGTGGACTCTGGGGCCGCCGCTCGGGCTGGGGCCGCAAAGCGCGTTGGTCTACGTAGAATTCCGCAGCCATGAGACATCCCGTCAGCAGGCAGCGCTTCACAAGGTGGGCGCTGTGGACTATCCGCTTCGGGGGAGTGGCGGCGCTTGTCGGGCTAATCCTACTGTTCATTCGGAGATGGGGACTGAGATCAGGAGCCGGCAACAGGACGCCGCACGCCGACTCGACTTTCGAGTGGGCGCTCAGGTCCTCCGAAGGGCTGCCGGGTCGAACCGCTCCCGCGTTCGAAGGCGTGCGAGCCGTGTACCCCCTGGCTATGGGGATGGTCTACCACGTGGCGCAACGGCTCATCGACGCGAAGCAGCGTGGCCATACGCCAAACGCCCCCGATGAGGCGCTGATCGTGCTGTGCAACCGGCTCTTCAACGAGTCGTTCGCTGGCTACCTCGTGCTCAGCCGCGGGCTGGTCGGGGCGGGCCAGCACCACCTTCGAGCAGCGGTGGAAACCGCGAATCTCGCGACCCTCTTCCTACTGAAGCCTGAGCACGCGGAGCGTTGGCTGCGCGACACGAGGTACTCGCCAGGCAAGGTCCGGAAACTGATCGAGGCCCCGGAGGAGTTGCGCGAGTGGTACTCGTGGCTATCGAGGATGACGCACACGAACTACGCCGCCTCCAGCGTGAGCGTATTCGAGCTCAACAAGGACGGTGATCAGGTTCTGTTCTATGGGGGCCTCTACGCACCACGGACGATGGCTTCCACGACGATGGCCTTCGTCTGGATTGCGTTGGCGTTCCTGCGCCTGTTTTACCTGCGGTACTCCGAGCGCCTGGAAGAACTGTCCCTGCTGTGGCCTCCCGAACTGGCTTCAACAGCTCGCGAGAGCGGCATGACATGGGACGACTATCTCGAATTCGTCGAGGCGTTCGCCAAAGACGTCGACGACGACATTCGCGCGCTTCCTGAGGACGAGGTTGTGACGCCGGAGTGGGCTGCCGAGATCCACCCCGACCGAGGCTGACGGGCGACACCAAGGCATCCCTACCTCGCGTTGGAGTGCAGGGCGGCCTTATGGAGTCTGGCCGCCGCTCCCCTGCCTCCCCAGGCTGCCCAGAGCCGGGTTTGGAGCGTCTGTACACTTGCGCATTGCGGATGCAAAGTTGCGCTTTGCGCGTGGAACCCGCACGTCCGTAAAGAAATTGGCTGCTTCCTGCCTGGGTTCCCGGAAACGCCTTGTTTCATAGGGTCAGGACAGGCATGCAACTTTGCAGCAAACCTCTAGATCCCTGTACACGTCGGGCGCGTCCAAAGAGGCCCCTTTCAGCAGCAAACATGCGTCTCGGGAGATCACACCCGCCCTCGCGCGCCAGGGCTGTAAAGGTGCACGGATCGAGCTCCTGCAGGCTCACCGGTGCTGCCAGACCACGGTCAGGACCGACAGGTTCTCCCAGTGAATTTCCGGCGCGCCAGTTGCCGGACTCTCCTGCCGGCATTGTCTGCCCGTTCCAGCAGGCCCCCGTCCCCGTTCCTACCGCACCGGCCCAGAACAGGGCCCGCTTCGCGATTGCCTTTTGTCAATTCCGCATGGGCAATCTGCCGATTTCGCGTGGAAGGAGCCCCGTAACCGAATCGCTTACTGCCTACGTCCGGTAGGGGGCGTTTTCCCTTGTACCAACTGGGTTTCTCGACTCGATTGCAGAAATGCAATCAGCCTCTTTTCTCTGTACACGCCTGTGACGTCCCAACTGCCGAATCGAGCGGCAAGCCTTCGGGTAGGTCCCCGAGTTCCGGTGCACGGGGCATCGGGAGCGGCGGCGGCGGCGCTCGGGCATGGGGAGACGCCGGGGCGGTTCACGGGGCAGGGGGTAGTAGGGTCACGGGCCCACCACGAGACTCCATACGGGGTATAGAGACTTCCCGGTTCGGCACTGCACCGGCGTTGCTTGGCGGGCTACTGTGGGCCACTAGTCACACGCTCGGCTACTCGGTAGAGGCGACGTGTCAAGGAGCGCTGGCACTTGAGCATTTTTCTCTGCTAGCCTAGCCGAAGAGGCACGCAGCACTCTGCTCGGAGCGCCGCGGGAATGAAGGATGAAGCGGGATGTCCGAAGCACCGATCTACAGCGCAACGAGACCCTACGAGATTGCGTGGACCCCTGGCTGGCAGGATGGGCCTAATGCAGGCCGTGTAAGGGTGGGACCACACCAGCCCCCTTGGGGCTCCAGTTGGGTATGCGATTGGCCGGGAGGTGGGAACTACGCCCTATCGGTCGGACACAGCAGCAGCTGGCCGAAGGCACCCGAGGCAGAGCGCGCGATGCTCGTGGCCACTGCCCTCGACCTTCTCATGCAGGGGGTCGACCCCCAGGAGCTCCAGCGCGAGTTCTGGCAGATCGAGCAGTGGCGCGAGCTCAGGCTCCCAATCAGCCTGTGTCTGTTCCTCGACGACGGGACGTGGTCTCCGCACAACTGCGACTCGGAAGTGCCACCTCACAACCCGCGGGTACGGGTGATGTCATGAACAGCAGCGATTCCGCCCTTCTTGAAGACCTACCCGCCTGTGAGCGTCGAGGTTGCGGTAAGCCCGGCTCGGTCGCCTGCGTGCACTCCTTCATTCAAGGGCTCACGGAGGGCCACTACGAGCAGGGGCCAAAAGGCGAGGAAGTCTGGCTGCCAGGGGAAGAACTTGTCCTGTGCGAGGGCTGTTTCGAGGACTCGTACGCCTACATGGTTTCCAACATCAAGAAGATGTCTCGCGGAGAAATTCGGGTCCCGCTAGACGATACGTACAACCTCTAGGTGATGTAACGGTCCGGCCAGGCCAGTTCCTCGTGGTAGACGAGCTTGGAGCCGGGTGCATTGGAGGCTCTAGTGAAGCGGTTCGGCATCGATGTGCACATCGTCGATGCGCCCGATGAGGCAGTGCAGACGCTCAGAGGGCTTCATGAAGCGGAAGTCATCGAACTCGTCAAGGCTGACGCTATGGATACCGAGTTGAGCGCGGCCAAGGACGAAGGTGCTCGAAGGGAGTTGCTAGAGAAGTCCAGCGAGCTTGAGGAGGTCGTCGGCATAGGCATCATAGGCCGCTCTCGGATCGGTCACGCTCGACTTGCCTCGAAGGAAACGGCCGTCACGTACGACGAACTATGGGCAATACTGTGGCCGGACTACAGTCGAAAGGGACCTAAGACCAGCGCTAGGCGGACTAGAACTTTCGACACCATGCACATCCATTCCGCCATCATCAACAACTGCTTCGGGTTCATCACGCGGGACGGTGATCTTCTCAAGCAGAGTGAGGCCATCTGGGACCGCTTCGAGCTCGCCGTCTTGACCCCTGAAGAAGTCGTGAAATTGGTTCGCTGGGACGACCCGGACGGTAGCTAGGCGGATTCCTCGGCGTCCCCGACCTATGAGTTCTGCTTCGCCACCGTAACTGGTCCGCGTCGAGGGCCCGCTCATCCTGACGCGCATCGTCGCGCGCCACGCGCTCGCTTACCCCGGGCTCTACGAAGGCGGCCGTCGCGAAGAAGGGCGGGAACCGCCCCCCGGCGACGAGGGTGCTACAGGAGGGCCGCCGGAGCGGACGGACGATGCGGCCTGATCCCAACGCCTGTGCACGGTGGCCCTGGACGGTTCGGACCTCCGGGTGCTGGTGCAGGCATCACGCATCTCCCCGCGTTTTCTCCCAACAGCCGGTGGAGTCACGTCGACAATTCCCTACCCAAAGGGGTCGGCGCTAGCGGTGGGCGGGAAGGTTACGGGTGTTCGTACAGGGCTGGTCGGAGGCGTACTCCGAACACCCCAGGAAGCGGCCCGTGCGCCCCTCGCGGACGACCATGACTCCGGCGCCGTACGACTCGCAGACCGGGGGGCTGGCGTCGCACGAGGCGCTGGTGCAGCGCGAGATATCCCCGGCGATGACCGCAAACCCACGCCTGCAGGTCTGACAGCGGGGCGCGCGGTAGCGGCAGAGGGGGAAATTCAGGCAGTACAGGGTGCGTCCGCTCGCCGACGCGTCGAGGCGGCCCGTGCGGCAGCGCGGGCAGGCGGGCGTGCGGTCGCGCCTGAACTCCCCCAGGCGGCGCAGCCCGGGCGACTCGCGGAGCAGCTCCCCCACGAAGGCGGAGGGACGCAGCGCGTCGGCTACGAGGTACGCGCCACGGCGCGCCCGCGTCATGGCCGCCAAGTTGGCCCAGTCTTCGTGCTGTGTCGAGGTAGTCTGGCGTAGGGTCGATAGTCACGCGAAAACCCTGCATGTCGAGGAGCAGGGAATCTGGCTCACGGGCGTCTTGGTCATGCCAAAGAAAATTGGAGACCAAGAAACGGGACTTTGCATAAGCAACACTTGCTTGACCTCTCTGCCGAACGCGCAAGAAAGCGGGGAGGAAGGTCAATTCGGTCGGCGGCCGCCAAGCAGGAGATAGAAGCCAAGCATTGCGGGAGAAGAGAGGCTCACCGCTGCTGTGGAGGGACGAGCCACCCAGGCTTTCGCCGGAAAATGTGAGGTTGCACGGCATGGACCGCGAGTGAGCTCCCGTCGCACCGCGTGGGCGCTGGGTCGGTACGAAGGAAACGTTCAGTGCTCCTGAGGGGAACTGGGCGGCCTCGTAGTAGCCTCGGCAAAGGACGGTACTGGAATCTTCTTGGACAAGAACCATGCCGGTGCCGCGGTAGGTGACCAGGGAAGTGCCAGTGGTGTCGATTAAGGTCATGGGCAATTGCCTCGATGGTTGCGAAGGGTTGCGCACACAGGGGTTCGTGACAAGACCTATCCCCGGTCTCGTTGGCCATCGTAGGGGCAGCGGCACGACAGCGGCGACCGGGGATGACCACACTCCCGGACCGGGTCATGAGTTGACGCGTAGCGTCTTTGTCCCCCCGTTGGGGCGCGCTGTAGGCTGCGAGCGAGATTGCGGCCCGACCGCCGCCAACTGGCTGACGTGGGCACTCAGCCCGGCAGTCGCGAAGTGGGCGGTGAGCAGGCACATCAGGTCAGGGAGCAGCGCGATGATGGAGTGGAAAGACGCGGTCGACGTTCTAAGGACGTCGATCCTCTACGGGGGCGGGCGGCACTACATTCATGCGATGTCCCACTTCGACAACGACAGCTTCCCGTGGTACCTGTACGCCCACAGTTACCAATCTGCCGCAGACTTTCTTGTGTCCAAGCTGGACGAGGTCGACGAGAATGCCCACTACGCCATCATGTTCCTCTACCGGCACTCCCTGGAGCTCAAGCTCAAGGAGCACATCTTCAAACTGGACCAGCACCTCGATAGCGACTGTCCAGGGAATTTGAGTGAGCATGACCTCGTTGTCCTGTGGGACGAATACCGAGCCAGGCGAGATGCTGTCATTGAGTGCATGGGACTCGATCGCGACGAGGCAGTTGAGCAGGACGCTCCGATAGCAGAGCGCCTCGGTGAGCTTCGCGATCTGGACAAGAGGTCAGCAGGTCTTCGCTATCCGCTGGAGCGAGACCGGTCGTCCTCCATGCAAGAGGTTCTGGGCGAAGAATCAGCGGCGGTCGTAGATCTGGAGCAGTTCGGCATGGCAGTCGAAGCCATGACGATGGTTCTCGACGGCACTGGCGACTGGCTCAGATCCTATGCAGAGGCGGCTGGGTAGTCCGTTGCACCGGCTCGGGGCGGACCGTACGGAAGGAGGCAGGCCTCGCAGGCCACGACGGTGGTCGGCAGGCTAGAATGGAGTTGCACGGGAGCGCGCGGACATGACGACCACGACCGAGTCCAAGCTACTGACCGCCACCGACCTGCTCAAGCTCGACGGTCAGGGCGTGCGCGGCGAACTGATCCGGGGGGTGCTCTGCGAGACCATGCCAGCGGGACAACGACACGGGAAGATTGTGGCAAGGCTTGTGGCTGCACTGGTCAACTTCGCTGAGGCAGGGGGACTGGGCACAGTCGTCGCCTCCGACTCGGGAGTCTGGTTGGAGCGCGATCCTGACACGGTGCGCGAGCCGGACATCGCGTTCACGTCAGTCGAGCGGCTGCCCCTCGACGAGGATGTCGCCGGCTACGCTGAGGTGGTTCCCGACCTTGTCGTGGAGATCGCCTCACCGAGCGACAGCCGCCGCGAGGTGTATGACAAGGCCCACATGTGGCTGAGCCATGGCGTGCGTCTCGTCTGGGTCGTGCATCCCGAGACACGCACGGTGGATGTGCACCGCCCTGACGAAGCCGTGGCGACGCTCGGCTACGAGGACGCCCTCGACGGGCTGGACGCGCTGCCCGGTTTCACCTGCGAAGTGAGCGCCGTGTTCGGTTCGCAGGCTGCGGATGAGGCTGCGGGTCAACCGCGATCGTGAACGCGCCAGACCCACTGCTTGCACGCTAGTCGCTGTGAGACATTGCCTGCGCTTGCTTGGACATCAAGACCGCTTGCGAGCCTCCTCCGAGAAGCGCGCGCCCCTCTGGAAGGGCAGCGGCGGTCTGTGCTCGGAGGCGGGGGGGTGGATCTGTGGCTTCCGACTACGAGCGGATTAGCCAAGAGAATCTGGAGGAGTACGGACGCAACCGTACTGGCTGGCGAGAGGACCTGCTCGTCGACCTCTACCCGGACCGGACCCACTTCGTGTTCGAATTGCTTCAGAACGCAGAGGACGCGCTGCGCCGGCCGAACGCGAAGGCGAGTTCCGGCCGAGTGGGTTTCGTGTTGGCGGACGGTGCCGTTCGTTTCTCCCACTACGGAGATCCGTTCACGACCGACGACGTGCGGGGAGTCTGTGCAATCGCTCGTCGGGCGAAGGCACTCGACCTCACGGCCATTGGACGCTTCGGCATCGGGTTCAAGTCGGTCTACGCGATCACTGATGGCCCGGAAGTTCACTCGAGCGACGAGCACTTCACCGTCACGGACTACGTTCAACCCGCCGCTGTTCCTGCGATCCCGTTAGCCGAGGGCGAGACAGTCATCACGCTCCCGCTCAAGGAGGGCGCAGGGGCGAATGACATGGCGGGTCAGTTCGAACGCCTCGGCGGCCAGCGTACGCTCCTGTTCCTCCGCGCGATCGACGAGATTGAGTGGTCGGCCGGGGGGCGCTCGGGGTTGCATCGGCGCGAGGAAGCCGCTGAAGCTGACGGCGTCCGACGGGTCAGGCTGCTCAGCGAAGTCGATGGTGAACACCGGGACGAAGAGGCCTGGCTCGTATTCTCGCGCGAGGTGCGCCACGAGGGAACGTCGGCGGGATACGTCGAGCTCGCTTTCCGGATGACGTCGGACGACGATGGCGAGGAGGCGATCGACGTCATCCGTGACTCGCGCCTGGCGGCCTTCTTTCCAACCGAGATGCCAACGGGCCTGGGGATGTTGGTCCAGGGGCCCTACCGGACCACGCCCGCCCGCGACAACATCCCACGGGACGATGACTGGAACCGGTACCTGGTTGAGGAGACAGCCAGCCTGCTGGTGGAAGTCGTCCGCCAGCTCCGAGACCGCCGTCTGCTCACAGCGCGCACCTTCGAGGCGCTCCCTCTCGATCGGGAGCGGTTCTCAGAGGGCTTCTTCGCGCCGCTGTTCAACGACTTGCATAACGCTATTTGGAGGGAGCCGCTGCTGCCGCGCCATCGAGGCGGAGCTGTGGCTGCATCGCAGGCGAGCCTCACGGATGATCCGCGCTTGCGCAATCTCGTGTCGCGCAAGCAGTTGGCCGAACTGCGTGATGAAAATGAACCTGTCGCGTGGCTGGCGGGTGACGTCTCAAGGGATGAAACACCCGAACTCTATCGCTACTTGACCGATGAGCAGGATGTTGAAGGAGTCGGGACGGCCGATCTGCTGGAGTTACTCTGGGGCAACACGGACTTCCTGAGGGCTCAGACCGATTCGTGGATTCAGCGACTGTACTCGTACCTCGGGGGAAAGAGAGTCGAGCCGCGTCAGCTTCGGGCCGTGCCGCTCATCCGGCTGGAGGACGGAACGCAGGTTCGCCCCGGTGCGGGTCCCGGGCCGGCGGCGTTTCTCCCGACAAACCCGCCCTCAGGCTTCACAAACACAGTCCGGCAGGCCGTGTGCAACAGCAAACCGGCATGGGAGTTCCTTGAGTGGCTTGGGCTGTCGGAGCCTGACCTGGTCGATGAACTCGTCCGCAACACTATCCCGAAGTATCGCGACAGGGAGGCAGTCGGGGCTGCTCAGTACGGCGATGACCTGCGCCGCATCACTCAAATCTACCGGGGCGCATCGAGAGACCGGCGGGATCGGCTCGTCGAGGTACTTCGCGATGTCCCGTTTGTCCGCGTAGTGGACGCTGGAAACGGCGAGCACTCGTTCGCCTCCCCCGAGGATGCGTACCTCGCGACGCAACGGCTGCGTGACCTCTTCAAGGGTGTGAGGGGCGTGCTATTGGCCGACCCGCCACGACTCGGCAAGAAGCTCGATGGGGAAGTAGCAGAACTGCTCGAATCCTGCGGGGCGCCGTCGACGCTGGCGACCGTTGAGCATAGGGAGTCCAAGCCCTATGTCGAGGGGGGTTGGAATGCGAGCGACTTGTGGGAGCCGTTCGGAATCACGGCACAGAAGCGGCACAGTATGCGCTGGGCAGAGGGTGAAGAGGAGATCACGCACGGTAAGCCGGAGCGCCTGACCAACCAGGAACTCCGCGGACTGGAGGCGCTCCTGGAACACATGCCGACCCTGCCTGGCGACGATGTAAAGACCCGCGCCCGGTTGCTGTGGGACGCGCTCAAGGACGCCCCGAAGGAAGCGTTCACAGGAACGTACGAGTGGTTCCGCCGCACACCCTATCGCCACCCGTTCCCCTCCGAGGTAGTTCGCTTGCTGTCCGTCTCCGCGTGGGTGCCGGACGGCTCCGGCCGTCTGCAGACTCCAGATCGCGTTGAGTTCGTGTCCCTCGGATGGACTGCGGACCGGTACCTCGAGTCAGTCGTCAATTTCCGGCTGCCGGAACCGCCGTCAAGGCTTGCTGTCGCTGCGCAGGAAGCGGGAGTAAGCGTCGAAGTCCTTGAACAGTATGTGAAGCTCAAAGCGCAGGGCGTTGGTGACGATGAGATTCAAGAGTGGCTCAGCGAGTTCAGGCCGTGGCGTGCTCGCCCGGATTCGGGCGATGGCGCGGGTCCTGACGGGGCCAGTAGCCATCTACCGGGTGGCACAGGTGGCCTGACGCGGGTGCCGGGTGGTAGTCGGGGCGTTGGGGACGGGCCGAGAAGAGAACGGGACGGGGGTGGTGGCGGTACCGGCGCCGATGTCCGAACCCGCGCCACTGGCGGGAGCGCTGGGGTAGGGGAGGCCAGGGTCCGCTTCATTTCCTACATTGCCACGCGGGCGGAGTCCGAGAACGATCCAGACCCCGACGGCCTGAGCCACGAGCGGCGGATGGCGCTCGAACGTCGTGCGCTGGACTACGTCGTCAGGCTGGAGCCCTCGCTTCAGCGGGCCCGGACCAACAACCCGGGATTCGATCTGTACGAGACCGACGAGGGCGGAACGCCCGTACGCTGGGTCGAGGTCAAGGCCATGTCGCACGACCTGCGGACACGTCCAGCGACTCTCACGCACACGCAGTTCGACTACGCGCGCGAGAAGGGAGGGGCATACTGGCTCTACGTTGTCGAGCATGCCGGTACGGATCATGCCAACATTGTGAAGATTGCCGACCCGGCGGGCCGGGCGTCCACGTACACGTTCGACGAAGGGTGGAGGGACGCGGCGACGGAGATCGCCGGAACGAAAACCGCAGGACAGTAGACAGTGCCGCGCTACCGCATTGACGAGACTGACGGCTCGCTGAGCGAGATCCCAGAGACCTCACTCTCCGGCGAGGGCAAACGGGAGCGCGAGGATCTCCAACGCTGGTTGGGCGACTACCCCGATGTGCTGGAGAGCGGCCTGTTCGTGCTCGCCGAGGAGTACGGCGAGTGGACAGACAGCGGCCGCCGTATCGACCTCCTTGCGCTCGATCGGGACGGGCGACTCGTAGTCATCGAACTGAAGCGCGATGAAGGCGCCTTCATGGATCTACAGGCGCTCCGCTATGCCGCTTTGGTTGCGCACATGACGTTCGAACAGGCAGTAACCGCGCACGAGCGCTGGCTGCGCGCCAGGGCCGTCGATGGCGATGCGCGTGAGCGCATCCTTGATCACCTCTCTGCGGTCGGCGGCACGGAGCCTGAGATTGAAAGCGCAAGGCCCCGCATCCTGCTCGCCGCGCGCGACTTTCCGAGGGAGCTCACCACATCGGTGCTGTGGCTGCGGGATCAGGGTATCGATATACGTTGCACCCTCCTGCTTCCATACCGAGTCGAAGGCACGCTCGTCCTAGACGTGACACAGATGATCCCCCTGCCCGAGGCCGACGATTACATGGTCCGCATCCGCGACAAGGCGATCGAGGCCGAGACTCGGAAACACCCTGTAGTTGAATGGACCGCTGGGGATGTCGAGCGCCTCGCGGGGCTCCAGCTGAGCCGGTGCTTCCTGGCAATGATGGATCGCATTGCGGAGGAACCCGATAGCTGGATCCCGTTCGCGACCATCGTCGAGCAGATCGACCACTCCTCGGGACAGCTACGCGAAGCTCTGGCGGCACTCACGAGGACCGTTCGGGGCGACTTCGGCCGCGACAATTGGCCGTTCGAGTACCAAGCTCGGCCCAACGAGTCCGACCGCTCTCGACGTGCGCACTACCTGATGACACCAGAAGTTGCCGGCTGGTGGACTACCGCGCGACGGGGTCGGACTGAGCGGTGATCGCCGTGGGGTGTGTGAGGCAGGGGCGGTGACCTTCGGCTCGCGGCCGCGAGAAATGTCCGCATGTGATGTGGAGCGTCCTTTCGCAGACCGCACTGAGCGCAAAACCGTCGAACAGGCCCGTCGGGGTGCTGCAGCCTAGCTTGGTAGGTACCTATATCCAGTGGGCTGTTGAGCATTCTGCAAACCTGAGTCAATCGTGTCACTATCACCTGCGTACAGGTCCGCCGATTTCTCTACCATCAGTACATTCAATGCAGTGACGAATTCTTGTGTGCCTTCCTGTGGATCAGGGGCTTGGAACCTCAGCCACTCCGCCTCTTGCGGTTTGACAAATATTATTCGACCAGACTTGCGATCGATTCCTGTAGGACCGAGTATCTGCCCACCATATCCTTCGGAATCCAGATATAGTCCGGTAGAAGGTCCTATCGGAAACCACACGGCCGTCTTTCTCGGTTGCCCTGGAACTGTAACGGCGGACATTATCTTGTCTGATGTGAGGAATTTCCACGAGTCATCAATGATAACTGGGCACACTACATAGTGCGTTAGTACTCGTGCAACGCTATCCACCAAATCTTCGAAGATATCTCTGTCCTGATATGAGGTCAGGCGTACGCGTTCCAAGTCTGCTTGTTCTTGCGTGATCCTAGATTGCCGGACACACTCGTCCAGAATATGTTCCAACTGTCGGCGACACGCTTCAGAACGTACATAATGCATGGCGATAAAGTCATAGAGACTTCGACCAACATCATCCTTCTTGAAGGTCGCGCTACTGAAGCGGTGTAGGAGGTCCTTGAAGTTGTCTTCGCATGCTGTGATGTATCCATCAACCTCTTCGGAGCATTCGACTTCAAAGAAACCCACGCGCCTGACGGAGCGCAAACTGGGTCGGTGACTGTCGACACTCAAGCGCCAAGTCTCCCGGGAGTTGGGCTGCCTTCCTGGGAATGAGAAATTTTGCAGAAGCTGTCTCTGCACTTGGTGCTGGCCCATAGTTGATCCTCTCGCGTGTGGGTTGCGTCTGCGCTGTGGGACAAGAGCACGACGCGGAAGAGGGCGCATCCCCTTTCGCACGAGCGCGCCGGCCTGCCCGGCATCACCGATTACGATGTGTTTGTGGACGAGGCTGAATGAGATGTAGTCGGATCGGCCCTGCTGTCGGTTGTCACTCGCTGTCGTGACGAAGCAGGGCATCAAGGGTCAGGGGACGGCCAGCGCGCTTGGCTTCGAGCCAGCGCTGGAAGGACTCCTGACTCTCGGCGGACGGACGACCGGCAATGAGGCCTTCGACGCTGATGTCTTCGTCCAGGTCGGGCCAGTGGATGCCTTCGCCTCCACCTATGAGGCGCCAGTTGTCTCGCTCCTCGGGCGTGGCGTGGGTCAGCCGGGGGTACCAGTCGAGGGGCACGGAGATTGTGCGGCCGTCGGAAAGCTCGGCGGTCAGCGTGTCGCCGGAGACCCTTACGGTTTCCGCTTCAGGGACGCTCACCTCAAGTGTTGAAACGCTCATTCCACGCCTCCATGAACAGCGTCTCGTTCTCCACGACGGTCCTCGTGATCCGCCGTATCTCGGACGGCCTCAGCCCTCCGCTGCGTTGGAGTCGGACCGGTTGAAGCCAGAACTTGGCGGTCTGCCGGTCGCGCTCAACGTGCACATGCGACGGTTCCTCCCGATCGCTCGCGTAGAAGAAGAAGCGGTATGGCCCCTCCCTCAGAACCGTCGGCCTCTCCGCCTAGTCTAGCGGACGTGTGCCAGCAGCGAGGGGCAGCAGGTAGTCTCGCTCCAGGACATCCCGCTGCACGCCGCGCTTCCCGCGTGCCTCCTCAAGGCAGTCCGTAGCGGCCTCATGCCGCGACCGTCCCGTCAGGTTCTCGCGGATCGTCCAGCGGCCGTTGTGGGGTCCGTTGTTCGGCCCGGAGGCATCGAGCTTGCGGTAGCCCCTGATGGGCAGCACGGCGAGTGGGGCGACTCAACACCAAGCTCCTCCAGCACCCACCCGAGACGCTCCGCGGTCGCCGCGTCGGCGGGGCGCAACTCTCACTTTCCCCGCCTGCCTGGCTTGTCCGTCCGGGCGATTGTCCTCCGGAATCGGACGGGATACTCCTCCAATTTGTCATTGTTGAACGTCCATGCCGATGTTCGTGCAGTGGTGATAAATTTTTCCACCAAAACTACCCAAATCGTACGGGATCACGCCCTTAAGTAGGCCTGACGCACCGTCGTCGGTCTTTTGCACCTCGACCGACAATTGCATCGCTTCGGCGACTCCCTTGAGTCGACCCGCGCACGCGCCCGCCCGCGACCTCGGGAACGACCACCATGCCGGCGAAGCGCTCGCCCCGCTCCGTGAGCAGCCCCGAGTTCCTGAGGCGGTCCTCGCTGAAGCCGGCTCCCTCAAGGAAGCGCCGCAGCCCGCGTCCCGGCGCGAAGCCCAGGCCCAGGCGTGCAGCCGTCTCCAGGCGGATGCCACGCGAGGCGAGGTAGGCCCTCGCCTCACGGCTGCGGCGTAGCTTCCCGCCGTAGAACCGGGCCGCCGCCGTCAGCAGCGCCGGGTCCCGCGAGGGAACCGGCGCGGGAACTGGTCGGCGGTGGCGAGCGCTGACTACGGCGGTCGGTGGGGCGGCGTCGAGCCGCCGGATCGCCTCGGGCAGGCTCAGGCCCTCGGCGCGCTGGATGAAGTCCAGCACGTCGCCGCCCTCGCCGCAGCCGAAGCAGTACCAGCGCTCCGTGTCGCCGTACACCGTGAAGCTGCCCTCGCGCTCCTCGTGGAAGGGGCAGACGCCCTGGCGGACGCGCCCCCTGCCCCGAAGTTCGACGCCCGCTCCTTCCACCACCTCCGCGAGGAGATGACGGCGCTTGAGGGCGGCGAGGTCGACCGGGGTGGCGCCGGCGACGGCCGTCACGCGGAGCCTCCAGCCAGGGGTCGGAGCCCCCGCAGGCTGCGCCGCGAGAGGGTCTTGCCTGGGCGCCAGCGCATCCCCAGGACGGCGAGCACCTCCATGGTCCCGCCGCCGTCGCGGGGCGCGAGCACTGCCGCCCGTCCGGTGTCAGGGCTGTAGAGGAGCGCCCCGCCGTCGCGGAAGCGCCGCCGTGCGAGGTCGAGCCACTCGGCGTACGCCCAGCGCGCCTGGTGGGGTTCGGGAGTCGCCATGTCGACCTCGGCGAGAAGCGCCAGCGCCCCGTCGAGGTCCCCCGCCTGCCGCAGCCGGCGGGCGTCGTGGACGTAACGCGCGAGGCTCTGGTCCGGGCTCTCGGGGGCGTTTCCGAAGATGCTCTCGACCAGCCGGTCGACCAGCGCTTCGAGGCTGGGCCGGGGTCCGATGGTTGTCGTGGATGGGATGCTCGCGGTCGCTGTCGTCATCGTGTCCTCCTTGTCGTGGCCTGAGTGGTCGGTCGGATGAGCTGGCGGAGCACGAGCGCTCCCAGGAAGAGGCCCGCCGCGTTCAGCGCGAAGAGCTCCAGGTCGCCGGTCAGGGGCAGCGGACCTATCAGCAGGACCGCCGCCACCAGCCGGGGGCGCCACCCCATGCGGGCGGCCGTCGTGATGGCTTCCGTGATGTGCATGCGTCTCTCCTCTGCGTGCAACTGGCTGGTCCGCACCCGCATCCACGGCGCGGAGGTCGTTGGTCGCTGGACACACTCCGCCCACGGTCGGATGCGAACCGGGGAACGGGGGAGTGGCTTGTACCCGGAACCACCCGCGACTCGAACGTGCAGGGGCCGGGGAAGAAGGCGCAGCTCTGCCAAGGTCTCTTCGCTGTGAAGGAACGCTGGCGGCTGCGGGGATGGGGAGCGGCCGGCCCGCGACGATGTAATCGGCGGACGGCGCGCATGAGACGCAGCGAGGGCTCGCCCTGGTGCATCCCTAGCGAGACACGGGCGAGCCCTCAGTTGTGCGTGGTGACGATGTGGCGTTGTTATGGGTGGGCGGCGCTCCGGGGTCTGGGAAACGGGCTTAGCGCGGAACGCACTTCCCCCACGGTCCCCCAGGTGCAGGTTTGCACTCTGGTCGTAGCTGCGGGCGAAGGGCTTATCACTCCACTTCGCAGCTCATCCCTCGTTGGCGATCCGTCGGGAGAGCGAAGCTCGATCCTTCTGGGTCATCCGGGCCGAGGAAGGAACCCCCAGGTTTCTCAGGCGGGAAACGCTGGAAAAGCCAGAAATCGAGGATGAGTATCGCCACAGGCTTGGAGCGTGCGCAACGGCTTTGGGGCGCTCACGGGCAAAGTCGTCGTTCCAGTTCGACGGAACCCTAAGCAGTTGCCGTTCTGGCACTGCCTCCCCGCCCTCCCGCATCTGCCACACGGCCCCTGGCCGAGGTGGCCACGAGGCCTTCCTGTCCACCAGACCGGAGGCTCGCCATGTCGCTTGAGATGCTTCCCCGGCCGCCTGGACGCGAAGGCCGCGCCCCTGGACGAGGGCGTCCCCTGCGGGTGGCGCTGGGCGCCCTGTCCATCACAGCAGCGTTGGCCGCTCTCATCGCCGCTCTGGTCGTGCTTGTGTCGGACTGCGCCGGCGGCCCGGATGGCGCCGACCCGGCATCCCTGCCCTCGGTCAGCCAGGCGTCGAGGAACGCTCGATCAGCACCATCAGGGCGGTCAGGCCCAGCAGCACCCCGGAGGTCAGGACCCGCCCCGCCCAGCGCCGCACCTCACCCCATGCACGCGCCCGCTGCGCGTCCTGCAGGGCCTTCCAACGCCAGCTGAGCTGACCGTGCCGCCACACGCCGCGCTGCGGAAACGCCGCCGGCGGCAGCGTCAGACGGTGCTCATCCAGCATCGCCACCTCCAGCTCCAGGATGCGCTCGTCCCGCCTGAGCCACTCCAGCCCCTTGCCCGGTCGTACGTGCACCTTCCACAGCCGGCGCCACTCCTCCACCAGCGGCCAGGCCTCGCCGTACACCTCCGCGTCGTCGGGGGCAGGGTCCTCAGTTACGAGGTCGGGGTACAGCCTCGGCGGTGAGTACTTCTTCGCTGGCTCCGGCTGCTGCTCCGGCCTCGCACCCTGGCCGGGACGCTCCGTGGACGGTACGTCCACCACCGGCATGCGCTGGGGCTCAGGCGCTTCCTGGGCACTCTGTCGCGCCGCCCGCGGGGGCGGACCGCCCACCACTGCTTCCCCGTCCACGGGCGCTTCCCTCAGGGCCTGGCTGGATTCCAGCCGCTCCAGTCGCCGTTCGAGGCGCTTCCATGCCTCGGCGTGTTCCTCCCGCAGCGCCTTCACCTCAGCGGTGACCGCTTCGCGGAGGACGCGCGCCTCCCGCTCCGGCACGGCCGTGTCCTCCTGCCGCCGTGGTCCCGCACTCAGCCTCCGCTCGAGCGCCGCGCGCATCAGCCTGGAGGGCGTTCCCCGTTTCAGGCTCGCCGCCAGCGTGCGCGGATCGACTGCCAGCGCCTCCGCCGTGCGGGCACGTCCCCGCTCGTGCACCAGCTCCCTCAGCAGCGCCATCAGCCGCTGGTCGTGCGTCTCCGCCGCATTCCCCTTCGTCGCCACATCCATCGGTCCTGCCCCTCCTTGACTGCCGTCACCCGGGTCTGGCGGGGTCTGCACACTTGCCCTTCGGGGGTGCAAAGTTGCGCTTTGCGCGTGGGACCCGCACGTCCGTGAAGAAGTTGGTTGCTTCCTGCCGGGGTTCCCGGAAACGCCTTGTTTCATGGGGTCAGGACCGGCATGCAACTTTGCAACCAACCCTCATATCCCTGTACACGTCGGGCGCCTCCAAAGAGGCCCCTTTCGGCAGCAAACGTGCGTCTCAGGAAACCACACCCAGCCGTCGTGAGGCAGGGCCTGAAAGGGGGTTCACCCGCGAACCCCCTCGGTTTCAGCTAGACATGCGGACGGGAGATGGCAGACGGGGCCGAGGCAGCGGAACGGCTGTTGGCGGGAGTCTCTCGGCGGTCAACTCGTGCCCGTGTACACCCGGTCGAACGCGGGCGGGGGCTTCATCCGCGCTGTGCGGCACGCTGCGTCCGCACGCCTCCGGATAGGCACACCCTCAGCCGGTGCGGACGACGGGAAGATATTGGGACGCCGTCAGAGGAGCTATGCTCGCGCCGTCGTCGTGCCGGCCGCTGCGTGTCGCGCGAACCACCGCCGCGAGGCTCACGTCTCCCCTGAGGACTTGCCCCAGAGGCTGCAGCAATTGAAGGAGGCGTCCGGGCTGACCTGGAGCGAACTCGCCCGCCGTCTGGGCACGAACCCCCTCACTCTCAGGCGCTGGCGTCAGGGCACCCGCCCCAACGCCCTCCACCTTCTGGCCCTCTTGGAGGTGGCCGCGTCGCTCGACCTCCCGGACCTGCTGTCCGCGGGGGCGGTGCCGACCCACGGGGACGAGTAGGGCGTGGGCGGCAGTCTGACCGCCATCAGCCGGCCTCAACGCTCATCGGGGGCGCGAGTCTCGAGGGTCCAGGTGAGGGGTTCGGTGACAGCGACCCAATAGCTGCTTCCCTGCTGAAGGGTGGTGAGCGTGTTGAGTCTGGGCACATCCTCCAGGCCGGGGAAGAACCCCATCCAGGTCTGTGCAGCCTCGTTCCACTCATAGATGACTAGCACCCTGTCCGAGATGCCGGCTTCCCGTAGTGCATCTGCTACGCCTGTGCCATCGGTACCTGGCCACTCGAACGATGTCCAAGTGGGGCTTAGCGCGAGTTCCGTCACGGGAGGCTCTACGACGACGCGGTAGGTCTTTGTGCGGCTGTCATCCGCCGAGGTGACGGTGATGGTGATCGCCTCGACGCCCTGGAGTGCGACCTGGTGGCCGCTCGCTTCGTCCCCGTCGGTATCGTCGGGCTTGATCTCGATATCCGCGCGGCGCTGCACCGCCTCCGCATCCACGGTCGTCACCGTCACGCCCTCGGTGACGCTGCCCTCGTAGTCGAGCCTGCCGGGGTCGAACTCCCCGAAGTCGACGCCGCTGAGCGTGAGTGAAGCGAGACGCGCGTCGATCACGTCGGGCATGTTGTAGGTGTAGACGCTGTCGTCGCTCTGATCGACGACGTACATGACGTCGCCGTCGGCCCAGATGCCGCGCGGGCTGTTGTTGCTGGCCTTCGAGAGTTCCGTGAAGTCCTCGTCCCTGACCCGCTCAAGGCTCGCGTCCTCACCGGCCGCTTCCGCCTCCTGGCGGGTGGGCAGCCGATAGGCGATAAGGTCTTTCTCTCCGTGGTCCGAGATCCAGACGGTCACGCCGTCGGACCAGATGCCGTACGGGTCGCCGTTGCGTGAGTCGAGGGCGTACTCGCCGAGGAGGCCACGGGTCGCGAGGTCGTAGGCGAAGAGGGATGGGTTGCGGTTGAGCACCCATATCGTCGTGCCATCGGCCCAGATGCCGCGGGGGTCGCGGTTGCGCTCGCCAAGCTCGATGTCGCGGTCTTCGAGACGCTCTCCGGTGGCGAGGTCGTAGGCAAAGAGGCGGTCGCGGCCGCTATCGGAGACCCACACAACGCCCTCGCCGTGGGACCAGATACCGCGGGGCGCGCGGTTGCGCTCGTCGAGCGCGAACTCGCGGTCCTTGAGGCGCTCGCCGGTCCCGGTGTCGTAGGCATAGACGGCATCCCCGGCGCCGTCGGGGTTGTCGACCAGCCAGAGCGTAGTGCCGTCGGACCACATCCCCGTCGGCATGTCGTGGCCGGCGTCCAGCGCTTCGATGTCGTGCTTCACGGTCCACTCGAAGTCGACCTCGCTCGGGCTGGGTCCCGACGGCCCGCCGCCGCCGCCGCCACCGCTGCCGCCGCCGGTGATGATCGGTGGTCCGACTGGACCGCTTGTGACGGTGATGGTCGCGTCGACGCTCGCCCTACCGCCTTTACCGTCCTCGGCCTCGACTGTGACGGTGTAGGTGTCCTTCCTTGCGACGTTGAAGGTGACCCCGGCGCCGACGGTGATCTGACCGGAACGCCGACCGATGTCGAAGAAGCCCGCGTCCGTTCCGGAGAGGCTGTACGTGAGGTTGTCGTTCTCGTCGACATCCGTCGCCGTCACCGGCGCACCGACCTCGGCGCCGGGATTGGCGCTCTCGGGCACGCTGCGGGCCGCGGTCGCAAACGCGAACGCCGGGTCGTCGTTCACGCCGTCGATGATCAGCGCGACGGTCGCCGCCTTGGCGGAGGTGAGGCCGCCGGCGTCCCTGGCCCGGTAGCTGAAGCTGTCGGAGCCGTGGTAGTTCGCGTTCGGGGTATAGGTGATCGTGCCGTCGCCCTCTACCGTGGCCGATCCCCTGGATGGCCGGGTCACCGACGTGACCGTCAGGTCGTCGTTCTCGGGGTCGGTGTCGTTGGCGAGCACGTCGATGGTGACTGACTCGTCCTCGTTGGTCGTGGCGGTGTCCCTCACGGCCGTCGGCGCTTCGTTCACGTCTTCGACGGTGATCTCGACATCGACGGTGGCAAACGCGTTTGAGCTGTCGCTGGCCTTGACGGTGACGGTGTGTGAGGGCTCCGTCTCGTGGTTGAGCGACCCGCTGGTCTTCACCAGGATCTTGCCATTGTTGTCGATCGTGAAGAGGTCCGACGCCGGGTCGAACTCGTAGCGAACCGTGTCGCCTGGGTCGGAGTCGGTGGCGGTCACGGGTAACCCCACCCCCGTGTTCTCTTGTGCATTCTCGGGGACGCTGCGGGTCGGGTTGGTCTCCGTGAACGTCGGCGGGTCGTTCGCGGCGGGCTCAGCGCGCACCGTGCTGCTGGAGGTGGCCTCCTTACCCTTGTTCGGCCCGTGTCCGTCGGTGTATGTGGCCGTCACGCGCAGGTAGTAGCCGATGTCGCTGGTGGCGGGCGTGTAGACGCTCGTGGTCGTGCCGTCGACGGCTCCCGTGACAGCCGACCACCCTCCGCTGCGGCTCGTTGAGCGCTCCCACGTCCAGGTCGTCGACTGCACGACATCTGGATCGCTGAGCGTGGCGGTATAGGGTGCGTCCTCCTGTGGCCGTGTCCGCGGTAGGCCCAGCACCCCGGGCTCTTCCCTGTTCGTGACGGTGACGGTCACGTCGATGGTGGCGGAGTCGCCCCCGGCGGTAGCGCCGAGCCTGACCTCGTAGGTGTTGTCGCCGCGACGGTCCGGATCCTCGAAGTCAGGCGCCGTCTTGAAGGTCAGGCGGCCGTTGGTGGTGTTGAACTCGAACGCGTCCCGATCGGCCCCTGCGAGGGGTTGCCAAACGATGGTGGCGCCCTCCGGGTCGCTGGCCGTGTACGCCCCCACCAGGACAATCCCTTCCTCCTCGATCGTGCGGGCGCTATCGCCGCTGATCGTCGGCCGCTCGTTGATGTCCTCGACCGTGATGTCGACAGTGGTGACCATCGAGCCGTCGTCGTCAGTCGCCGTCACGGTCACGGTGTAGCTGTCCTTCGTGTCGGCGTCGTAGGTCACGCCCATCTTCGTCTGAAGCTGGC
Source organism: Tepidiformaceae bacterium (assembly GCA_965262975.1). Taxonomy (GTDB): domain Bacteria; phylum Chloroflexota; class Dehalococcoidia; order Tepidiformales; family Tepidiformaceae; genus UBA2991. The sequence continues at coordinate 1,635,615 of OZ253575.1, forward strand.
CGGTCGTGCCGTCGAGGTCGAACGATCGGGCGTCCGTGCCGCCCAGGGCGTAGGTGACCGTGCCGCTGCCGGCTACGGCCGCAACCGGCTCGCCGATGTCGACGCCCGGGCCGGTGTTCTCGTCCAGGCTGCGCTCCGTCCGGACCGACTGGAGCGTGAAGGTGAGACTCGCGATCCGCTCAGTGGTGAATCTGCCCGTGCCGCGGATGCTCGTGATGTCACCGCGCGGGGTGGTGTCAACGCTGGGACTGAGCGAGAAGGCCTCGCCCTCCTCGGTGCCGGCATCCCAGGGGAAGAGGTCGACGGTGTGGGACCGCAGCCAGCGGCCCGCAGCGTCGAGCAGCGGTAGGCCGGAGACGCCGACGAACCAGTCGTGGCTCGGCGCGATCATCGTCGTGAGCGTGACCCGCGGAAACGCAGTGGTGAGCGTGCGGTTGCTCAGGGTTCTGGTTGCGGTTGGGCTGATGAAGCTGGTGCCGCCCTCGAGGACCGAGAGGGCGGTTGGCGGGTCGGCGTTCCTTGCGATGTTCACTTCACCCTTGAGGGTCGCCGTTCCCCCGACTTCCGCCATCGACTCGACACCGGGACTGGCCCTCTCCTCGCTCTCGAGGAAGGTCACGTCGGCGTTGTGCACAGCGCCGATGAGACGGGAGAAGTGCGCCCCTCCGGGGAGGCCGTCTGGTGTGACGGCCGTGGTCCACCTTCCCTGGAACCGGATCGTGTAGATGGCCGTCGACGGGAAGGGCGCCGCCGGATCGCTCCCCGGCGGCGTGAGCGACAGATCCTCCTCCGTGCGCGTCATGGTGACGGTGTAGGTCTCGGTCGCCATGCCATCCTGCGCCGTGACCTCGACTTTGATGATGTTCTCGCCCTCCTCCAGGTCGACCTGGGCCGAGTTGCCAGTGCCGAGGGTGTTGTCGTCGCCGTCGAGGAACTTCACGGTCGCGTTGACGTTGCTCGTGGTGACAGAGACCGTGGTCCGAGTCACCGTGTACCCGACCGATGGCGTGTACGAGGTCGTACCGCTCATGAACGTGGGGGTCAGCCGCACGCCACTCAACGTGAGGGCGCTGAGGGCGGCGGCGTCGGAGAGCGCCGTGGTCCCCATGCGGGTGGCCGACCAGGTGCTCTCTCCGGCGGCGTTCTCCGCCCGCATCTGCACGTCATACTGCGTCCCGACCTTGAGTCCCGTGACCGTAGCCGTCAGGTCGCCGGTGGTCCATGCGGGGGACTCGATGGTCCAGTTCGCTTCCACCGTCTCGTCGGCGCTGGTCTCGATGGAGCGCAGATCGTAGGAAGTCGCCATTGCATCGCCATCCGTGACGGGCGCGCTCCACTCGACCGTGAGTCCCGTCGTGATCCCGGTCACCGACTCGATGACAGGGGCGCCCGGCCGTGTCCTGCCGACGCTGGTGGCGGACCAGGCACCCGCGCCGGCGTCGTTCACGGCTCCCACCTGCACGTCGTACTGCGTGCCGGTGTCGAGCCCGGTCAGGTCGGCAATCAGGTCGCCAGAGTTCCAGACCCCCGTCTCGACGTCCCAGTTGGCCTCCACCGTCTCGTCCTCACTGGTCTTGACGTATTGCAGGTCGTACGACGTGATGTCGTCCCCGCCGTCGCTCGCGGGCTTGCTCCACTCGACCGTGAGCGAGCGGACGCCCCCTGTCACCGAGCCGATTGCGGGGGCGCCCGGCGTGGTGCGGGGAGTGGCGGACCGGACACCCGACCAGGGATGCTGATCGCTTCCCACGACCGCCCGCACCTGCACGTCGTAGGAGACCCCGTTCACGAGCGGAGTGACCGCCGGATTGAGCGTGTATTCGAGCGAGCCCGAGGTCCAGATGGGCGAGACCCCGGTCCAGTTTCCATCGGCCTTGTTCGAGGCGTCGCGGCGGATGTAGCGCAGGCCGTAGGACGTAATCGTCCCCAGGGTCGTACTGCTGGGGGCGGTCCACTCGACCGTGATTGAGCGGTCCCCGGGCGTCACCGAGTCGATCGTGGGGGACTTGTCCGCCGTGAGCGTCCCGGTCTCGATGCCAGACCACAATCCATCGCCCTCGGAGTTGACCGCCCGCACCTGTACGTCGTACTGGACGTTCGCGGTCAGCCCGCTGATGGTGTACTCAAGGCCGCCGCCAACACCCGAGGTCCAGATGTCTTCCACCTCGGTCCAGTTACCGTCGACCGTCTTGTCGGCGCTGGTCTCGATGTAACGCACGTCGTAGGCGGTGATGTCGGAGGCGCCGACGATGCCTGGGGCGCTCCAGGCGACGATGAGCGACTCACTGCCGACGTTCACCAAGTCGATGACGGGAGCGTCCGGGGTGGACCGATGGCCGTATACCTTCAGGCTCCACGATCGCACCGAGCCCCCGTGCTCCTCCAGCATGTCGGTGATGCGCAGGGTCCAGGTTCCGGCCGCGTCCTCCCCGAGGTGCCGGGATGAACCGAAGCGAAAGCGCGTGCGCCACGGGTGCACCCGCGAGCCCCAGTAGTGCGGAGCGATCGTGGACACGGCGCCGGAGGGTGACTCGAGCTCGATCTCCAGATCCCGCATGGAGGCATGGTCCCAGTCCACGTTGAGCTCGACGAACTCGACGAACTCGACGTAAGGGTCCAGCGCCACGGTGGACTCCACGGGAGTGGGCGCGGAGCCGCTCTCGAGGTCGGGGATACTGATTGCCGCGTCGTCCGATGTCACTTCGTATTCCAGCATTGCCGGGAGGTTCGTCCAGGTTCCCGCCAACGTCACAGCAGCGCCCGCATCCACCACACCGAACCCGTACTCGTGGTTGAACGAGTAGCGATCGGTGATGGAGCCGTACTTCAGGGCGCCCTCCTGCCAGCCCGTGTCGCCGGCATCGTTCTTGCGGGCGGTATTGGCGAGGATGAGCTTTGCGTCCCGCCAGGTGAGGTTGGGGTTGGCGGCGCGCACGAGTGCAATAACGCCCGAGACGATGGGGGCGGACGCCGACGTGCCGCTGAAGTTGGCAACGTACCTGTCGCCGTTGTCGGTGGTCAGGATTCCCGGCTGAATGGTCCCGTCTGCCAGCGGAACAATCCCCTGGGTCGGCGCACAGACCCAGAGGTTGGCGCCCAACTCTGAGATGCCAACCCTCGTATCCTTGTAGTTGACGCCGCAGACCGTGGTGACGGCGAAGTAGTTTGTCAGTTCGTCGTAGTTGGCATCAACAGGGCCGGCGGCGTTCCCCACGGCCCAGACGTAGGAGATGCCCTTCCCGTTCGAGCCCTGCTCCACCCCGGTCCGCAGCGCGGCGATCCACGTGGCTGGAGCCGGGAACGGACCTTCTGTCGCATGCTGCATCCCCCAGCTGTTGTTGGTGACGGTTGTCTCGTCCAGGTGGAGGTTAAGGGCCGTCGCGACGGAGTCGTCGGTGAGATGGCTGGTGACGTTGTAGCCGTAGATGCTCGCCCGGGGCGCCACACCGCGGCCCCCGATAGTGTTGTCCCGCGCCGCGAGGATGCCAGCGACGCTCGTTCCGTGGAATTCAAGGGGGCCAAAGACCTTGGTCGGGTCGTCTGCCCCGCTGAAGTCGTGGTTGTTGGCCGTGATCACGTTGTCTACCAGGTCTTCGTGCGAGTAGTCGAGTCCATCATCGAGGAACGCGACCTTCGCGCCCTCGCCCTGCGTGATAGCCCAGGCTTCCTCGATGTTGATGTCGTGACCGGCGCCGCCCGGGATGTGCTCAAGGTTGTCCAGATGCCACTGGCATCCGAAGAAGGGATCGCTCCTGGCCGTCGTCAGTGCGGTACAGGTCCGGACAAGGTGGGTATACGCTCTGTCGATGTACGGATAGACCATATACCGCCCGGTCGTCCCTTCCGGGGCGGTGATCTTGATGTGATACGTCCCGGTCGAGAACTCTCCCCATACTCGCGTGATTACGGCTGTGTTTGTTGGTCGGAACGATGCCGCTGGAGTGGTGAAGAACGATACCGGTGATCCGTCCTGCAATACCGCGATCTCGAAGGGCAGTCGCTCGCCGGCGCTCACGAGGTCCACGTAAAGATAGGTAGTTTTGTCCAGTGTGATGCTGAAGTAGTCCTGGTCGCCGTTCGCCGATATGTGGCCCGCCGCTGGTATGAACGGAGAGAGCTGAACCGCTCCGGCGGCAGAATCACCGGGGTCAGTAGCGGTGTAGAAGAAGAGAGTAGTATACGCGTTGCTACCAGGGTCCACCTTGATGTAGTAGGAGCCGGCCTGAAGTTCGCGCTGGAGGAAATTCCCATGAACGAGTGCAAGGCCTTCCCGATCGGGTGGAAAGCCGTAGGGGGGAATGCGCTCGCTCGTGGTTGCCAGCCTTGTGCCATCCGATGCCAGCAAATCGAAGTTGGTTAAGAAGCCATGGGCCACCGCGGCCCAGACAGCGGTCGTCTCGGTCAGCGTGAACGCGTAGTAGTCATCGCTGCTGTCACTGCCTCCGTGGTGGAAGGAGCCGAGGCTGATCGCCGTGGCGGTGGCGAGCGTGTCACCGGGTTCGGTGAGGGTTCGCAGGTGCAACGTGTATGTCCCGGTGGAGAGCTGATCGGAAGACCCGACTGCCACGGTGTGGGTCGCCGCGCCGAGGACGGCGCGTATCGAGAAGGCCAGGGGATTGGGCGGGAGGAGGCCGGCGGCGCTGCTGATAGACCTTCCGTCGCGAGTGAGTACACCCTCGCTGTCGAGCTCACCCGTGGTGTACACCCAGACATCGGTCTGGGCTGTGAGTGTGAACTGGAAGACGTCCGAGTCAGAAGCCGGGTTGATGCTGCCCGGTGTGGAGGAGTCCAGCGTCACGGTCGTCGCGTTTGTGCCTGTGTCGCCGTGGTCGGTGGTCGTGCCGGTGGACTTTACCGACCAGGGACCGTCTGTCCCGTTGTCGGCCCGCACCTGCACACGGTACCCAGTGCCATCGCGGAGGCCGGCCACCGTGTACGACAGGGCACCTGAGCTCGGGATGTTCTCCTCGGTGGTCCAGTTGCCGTCGACGGTGTCGTCGGCGCTTGTCTCGATGAAGCGAAGGTCGTAGGAGGTGATGGTGGCCCCGCCATCCTCGGAAGGCGCCGTCCACTCGACCGTCAGGTCGTTGGTACCGGCGGTCACCGAGTTAATGGTTGGCGCTCCCAGGGGCTCCTGGGCGTCGCCCTGCACCGGGGTACCCAACAGGACGAAGGCGGCGCAGACTGCGGTCAGGACGGCCTTCAATAAAGTACCGCCTCCCGCTGCCAGTTCGGGCTGGAGATCAGCACGCCTTCCTGCCCGGCGAGCGCATTCGCAAGGCTGAGCGATGGGAATCCCGGCTCCGTCTCAACGAAGAAAGCGTGCTCTCCAAAGGCCCGATCGCTCACCCGCCCCCTGGCGATGGCGTTGTCGGCGAAGAACCGGTCGACCCGGGCCTCATCCCACTCCGGGTCCAGGAGAAGCAAGATCCCGCCCGGGAGGGTCATCAGGGAGCCCGATGCGGAGCGGAAGACCGGGTCGGCCACGGTACCGGCACGCTTCTCGTCGCGGGCCACGATCTCCGAGCGTGCCCCGCTCACCCCGGCCTCGCGCTCGGCAACGAGCGAACCCTGCAACCGCACTGTCAGCATCCGGTCACCGTCGTGCCAGCTGTAGACCGGACCGTCATCCGGCTCGAGATCGCTCGCGACCCCTTCGCTCCCGGCGTTGTCCCCTTCCGCAGATGTCAGGAAGGATCCGCTGGCTGCATCGGAGCGCCTCGATGCGGCTGGCGACCCTCCCGCGCCAACGGGTGGCGTCGCCGTAGGGCTTGCGGCCTCTGTCGGCGGCGGCGTTTGGGGCTCCGAAGGCTTGGAGCTCGCTACGGCCTCTGCAGTCGGGGTCGGAGCCTGCGGCGAGACTGCCACCGCCGGTTTCGCAGGCGGAGCAGTGGCCCGTGGTGTAGCCGAGGGCGTGGGGCTCGCGGGTCTCGCGGCGCCGGCTGGGGCAGTCCCGACTTCCCGTTCAATGTCCGGCGAGGAAGCAGGCGCCGCCACGGGAGGAGGCGTCTGGGAAGCGAGGGTGGAGGTCGCCGGTTCGCCCCCACTGGCGGAAGAGGGAGCCGCGGGTGCTGCCGTGGAGGCCGTCGCGGGGGAGGAGGCGGTGGTTGGGGCCGCTGCCGTCGCGGGCGGGATGTCCCCCCCTCGCCTGGACGCCTCTTGGGCGCAACCCTCAAGGATCACAGCCCCGCCGACCACCACTACCATGAGGAATACGCAGGCAGCCAGGAGGCGAACGTTCGTCACTACGAGACAGACTCTCTCATCAATTAACGGGTCGGGAAGAGGTGAATGGCCAAAACCAGCTAGTTCTCACACAAACTCACTCGACAGCCGGATTTTGCTCATGCCTAGCTCATAGCTGAGAGAGGGCCACGTTGGATGCCCGTCGAGTGGTCCGGGTCGCTACGCCGCTCGTGAGAGCGCCGATAGAAGCTGCTCGGTTCGTCAGTCGTTGTCCGTAACGACCACCGATACCAGGTCGGGGGGCGTGCGGCTGCGGACGCTGTTCGGCAGCGTCACCCCCACGAAGATCGTGCTGTCCGGTTCATCCACGGTGTCGTCTTCGGTCTCGATGTCCAGGTCCACCGTGGCCGAGTCGGCAGCGAACGTCAGCGTGGTCGGCGGCGTGCCATCGGTCATGTTCCCGGTTTCGAACACGCTCACATTGATCGTCAGGGCCTCGGTGGTGATGCCAGTCCGCGTGACCGTGAACGATGCCGTTGTGCCCTCCTCGATGGGTGAGGTGCCGTCGAGGGTGATGGTCAGAACCGGCAGGTCGTCGTCGTTCACCGTGATCTCGGCCGACGTGGCCTCACCGAGGTCGTAGGTGCCTCCGCTCGAGAGCGTCGCGGTGATAACGCTGTCGACCTCGTCGACGGTGTCCCCAAGGGTTGCCACGATCAGGTCCACGGAAGTTTGGTTCGCTGGAATGAGGACGGAGGCCGGGGACTTGCCATCAACCATCGCGCCCGTCTCGGTCACCGCGATCGCGACCGTGATGGGTACGGTGGTTGTGCCGTCGGCGCGCGTGACCCGGAACACGGCGCTGTTCCCCTCCCAGACGGGCGAGGCGACGGCGCTGATGGTCACGGTCGAACGATCGTTGTCTTCGACCGCTGCCGCAAGGAGGAGCGTACCCGTGATGTTGTAGTCGGTTCCCTGCCGCAGGAGCACGGCGATGGTGCCATCGGGCTCGGGCGTGCTGTCGTCCACCAGTGGGATGGACAGTGGGGCCTCCGTGTCGCCGGCGGCGAAGGTCACCGAGGTCGGCGCCGCGCCGGAGAGGAAGTCGCCGGTCGGCAGCACGCCCACACTCACCTCAAGCTCATGCGAGACACCGCCCCGACGCTCAAGGGTAAATACCGCGGGCTGGCCCTCTACAACGGGGCCAAGTTGCGGAACGGACTTAAGTGTGTTGAACCACACCACCGGATCGTCGTCCCAAACAGTGAGGTCTGCCGCCGCCGGGTCGCCGAGGTCGTAGACCGACCCACCGGTGAGGGTCGCGGTAATCACGCTGTCGCTCTCGGGCACCTCGTCGTCCTGCGTGTCGACCGTCACCGTGGCCGATCGCTGGGTGGCCGTAATTCTCGCGGAGGTCGGTCGTGTACCGCTGATCATGGAACCGGTCTCCGTCATCGCGACGGGGACATCGAAGGCCTCAGTGATAACGCCGCCCGTGGCCGTTACCGTGAACACCGCGCTGGCGCCCTCGTCGATCGGCGTGGTAACCGCCGTGATGGTGACAACCGGGCGATCGTTGTCCATGACCGACACCTGCTGCAAGAGCGTGCCCGTCGTGTCGTAGTCGGTCCCCTGTCGGAGCAGGACGGCGATGGTGCCGTCGGCCTCAAGGGTGTTGTCGTCGTCCGTGGCGATCGACAGGTCGGCCGTGACCGAGCCTACGGCGAAGGTCACGGCGGTCGGGGCCGTCCCGGAGAGGAAGTCGCCCGTCGGAAGCACGCTCACGCTCACCTCGAGCTCGTGCGAGACGCCACCCGAACGGGTGAATTTGAAGACCGCGCTTTCCCCTTCGGTGATCGGTTCGGGCGCCATGAACGACACCAACGGGTCGTCCTGCACCGTCACCTCCGCCGACGCAGGGGGGCCGACGTTGTAGAGCGCCCCGCCTGTGAGCGTGGCAGTGACCACGCTCACGACTTCGTCCACGTCGTCGTCCACCGTCGCGACCCTCAGCACCGCCGAGGTGTCGTTCGCCAGGATCATGACCGAGGCGGCGGCCGTGCCGTCGATCACAGCTCCGGTCTCGCTCACGCTCACGCTCACCGTCAGGGGCTCCGTCAGTGCCCCCCCTGCCCGCGTGACCGTGAACGTCGCAGCCGCCCCCTCCCCGATGTGCTCAGCATCCGCCGCAATCGTCACGAATGCACAGTCGGGCAGACCCAGCCCGGCTATGTCGGTGCTGTACACGGCATGGATCGCCGGCGGCACGCACCCCGTCAGCTGGTTGTCGCCAAGTCTCAGCCACGTCAGGTTGGTCAACTGCCCCAGCTCCGCGGGAATGTTCCCCGTCAGTTGGTTCGAATCCAGAGACAGGCTCCCCAGGCTGTTCAGGTCTCCCAGCTCCGCGGGAATGCTCCCCGTCAGCTCGTTCTCAGCGAGGTACAGGTTGGACAGGTTGCTCAGTTGCCCCAGTTCCACGGGGATGCCCCCTGTCAACTGGTTCGACCGCAGGTCCAGCTCAATCAGGTTGCTCAGGTCTCCCAGATCCACGGGGATGCCCCCTGTCAACTGGTTCGAACCCAGAGACAGCGTCAGCAGGTTGCTCAGGTCTCCCAGCTCCGCGGGGATGCCCCCCGTCAACTGGTTCCAACCCAGGTGCAGGCTCGACAGGTTGCTCAGGTCTCCCAGCTCCACGGGAATGCCCCCTGTCAGCTGGTTGCCGCTCAGGTGCAGGCTCCACAGGTTGCTCAGGTCTCCCAGCTCCGCAGGGATGCCCCCTGTCAACTGGTTCCAACCCAGAGACAGCGACCGCAGGTTGCTCAGGTCTCCCAGCTCCGCGGGAATGCTCCCCGTCAGCTGGTTCGAAGCCAGAGACAGGCTCACCAGACTACTCAGGTCTCCCAGTTCCACGGGGATGCTCCCGGTCAGCTGGTTGTGGCCCAGGCTCAGCCACTCGAGGCTGCTCAGTTGACCCAGCTCCACGGGAATGCTCCCCGTTAGCTGGTTCTTGTACAGATACAGGCTCACCAGACTACTCAGGTCTCCCAGTTCCACGAGGATGCTCCCGGTCAGCTGGTTGTAGCCCAGTTGCAGGCTCTGCAGATTGCTCAGTTGACCCAGCTCCACGGGAATGCTCCCCGTCAGCTGGTTGCTGTACAGGTCCAGTCGCGTCAGGTTGCTCAGTTGACCCAGTTCCGCGGGGATGCCCCCCCCCAACTGGTTGCCCCTGAGGTTCAGGGAAGTCAGGTTGCTCAGTTGACCCAGCTCCACGGGAATGCTCCCCGTCAGCTGGTTTGCGCCGAGGTTCAGCGACTCCAGGTCGCTCAGTTGGCCCAACTCCACCGGAATGCTCCCCGTCAGATCGTTGGCAATCAGATTCAGGCTCGTCAGGTTGCTCAGCTGCGCGAGCTCCACAGGAATGCTCCCCGTCAGCTGGTTTTGGTTGAGGTGCAGCTCTTCCAGTTGGGAGAGACTTGCGAGCCCCGCGGGGATCGTCCCAGTGAGGCTCCTGAGTAGGAGGTCCAGTGCGGTGACGCGGCTCGGCGTGCCGCTCACGCTGACGCCCTCCCAACTGGTAAGGGGAGTGCTCGCGCTCCAGTTCAGTGTGGCTGTCCCGGCGAGCGTATCCCGCGCCGCCAGCAGCACGGAGCAGTCCGCGACGAGTCCCGGGTTGTTAGCCGGGTCAGGCACGACCGTGCCGTTCTCGCACGCGATCGTGGCCGCGGCGTCACGAGCCTGGGAGGCGGCCGCCGCTGCCAACACCAGCACGATCACCACAGCGGTCAGCCCAAGCCAGATACGATGTCTTTTCATAGCCATGACTCCTCCATGTGCATGTCTAATCGCGGCTGCGGAGAACCTTTTGCCGCAGACCGGCACGGGTGCGCTGCCGTATGCAGCGCGGACGGCTCTCACGGTGAGCGCGCCGGCGTGAACGAAAAAGGAACAGTTGGTACCACGATCGTGGACGCCGGCAGGGTTGGGACCACACACGGCCAGTTGCGCGGGCTTCACATCTGCTCCGAGGTCGTCGGGGGATGGCTCGGTTGCCGGTAGACCCCTCGTTTGACGAGCCCAACCCGATGGGATCCAGGGGTGGATCAGTCGGATCGAGCCCCGCGCCGGGACGGAACAGGGTGCTCGGCCCCTGAACCGAAGTGAGCCGCCCGGACAGGCCGCAGGGATTCAAGACCTCGCATCGAAGTGGTGTGCTCGTAGGGGCGACTCGGAGGCTCCTCGTCACCGGCCATGTCTGTGATGCCAGCCTGCACACTCATCAACCGGAGCCAGACGACGCGGTTTCCGCGCCACCAGCGCCCAAGCTCCCGCGCGGATGAGCAGCCGGTGATCTCCTTCAGCGCCTCCACATGGCTCCTCACGCCGCTGTGCGTGAGCCCAATCCGCCTTGCGGCCTCGCGCCCGATGTATCCGTCGGCGATCTCCCGGAGGACTTCAGCGCGCCGGGCGGTGATGCGCAGCAACGTGTCGCGGGTGCGCTCTGGATCCACAACAGCTGCGTTCATATCCGGGGGCGGTTCGAGGGCCTCGCTGCTGGGCGCGCTACGTCTCGCAGATGGCTGCTTCCTCCGCATCGAGGCAGTGGAATTGAACGCCAATGCACCGCGCCACCGCTCGGGTTCCTTGATGCTCCGGCCGCCGTCACTCACGCCGTCTCACCGGCGCCTGTGGTCCGGGCGAGGCCGCCCTTGGTTTGTCCGTGCCGGCTGTTCTCGGTGCCGGCCCGGCACGGCCCCGCTGCGGGATGGTGATGGGGAGGAGTGCCACGAGCGGCAGCCCTGCTTTCGCCGCCTGACATAGTCAACTGCTTGGCACTGCGAAGGCCCACGCAATCTTTCTACGACCAATACATGTCTCTACGGCTAGGAAATGTTGCGTCAAAGGAGGCGTCTACCCCGATACACAGGGCTGCCCCGACCGCCGAAGTGACATGCCCCACGAGGGCACGGACAGGTTGAATCGCACCGACTTTTCGTGCCGAAGGAGACCGGTCCGTATCGGGTCAAGAATACCGGTGACGATAGGTCGTCATGGATCTTGCCGGACCTGAAGAAGGCGGACAGGGTCGAGGGTGTGAGCCACCCCCGAACACAAGCTTGCGGACCCGCGCGTGGGCCTTTGGCGTATTGGGTTGTTCATTGGCCGACCCTCGCTGGTGGGGCGCTTACCCGCACCGGCGGTGCCGCGATGAACGCCTCGAGAGGCGATGGAACGCTGAATGGCTGAGGCCAGGGGCTCCATTGTCCGTTCGATCCTCGTCGGCGACCGCGCCACGAAGGAGCCCGCCACGGAAGGTGGGAGCTGGTCAGCTGTGCCGGAGTCATGGCAAATCCCCCGCAGGAGAGGCGCTCCCGCGCGGCGCCTGGCGGGGTCACTCTAGTGTCCTGAGTTGTTAACGCGCTTGAGATATCCGGGTGAGGTTGTCGAACACTTGGCCAGCGGCCACTCCAGTCGCTGCCCCTCAGGGAAGCCCCCTTTGAAAGTTCCAACACGAACTTCGGCTCTTGGAATAGCATCCTGTATTAGCGACTCGGGACACTAGGGACAGTCTGAACAACTCGCCAGAGCGAGTGAGCAGATGCGATCATGGCGCGTGATCCGGGACGGCAGGCGTGCCCTGCAACCGGAGCCGGGTTCGCGCGGATTGCGGTCGATGGATGAACTCGTCGCCGTGTGATTGAGCACCTTGACAACAGGTGTCGAAGGTCTCTTGCTGGTTGGAAGATCGTCCGATGGGGGCCTGAGGCCACCGAAAACAACGAGGCTCTTTGCGGGACGGTAGTAACCGTGACCGAACTGCCCTCCCCGACCCTGTAGCTCGACAGCGCGAAGCTGACCGTCACCTCAGGGTCATCGTCGTCGTCGATCTCCAACGACGTCGCGTTCGGCGTCCCCTCGGAGACCCGCTCGTCGGGCATCGCGCCAAAGCTCAACGTCACGCGCTCGTCGTCGTCGTCCAGCGTGTCCTGTGTGCTCATCGCGTAACTCCTGGAGCGAGAGATTACGTCTTACGTATGAGTTATCTGTCAGCTATAGGGTCTTTGATGGTGAGTTATCGTGATTCGTTCTCTCGGCCACACCCCATCACTCGTGCAATCGGAAATCGAGCCGTTGCACGGGGCATCAGAGCCGCCCTGCTGATTGGCCGAGAAGCGAGCCTGACTCGCTCCCGGGCGGCGGCGCTTGCGATCCAGTGCTGGACTCGGGCGCTGGTGGCGCCGGCACCGCGCGCTGTGCGCTGATGAGCGTGCAGGCAGGTGTCGCCAGGATGTTTCGGCGATGAAAGCGCTTCGTTGCAACGGGTGGGCGTGCGCGTGGCGGGCTGCACGGTTGGACGGTGACTTCTGAGCGAGATCCCGCGAACCGCTGATCATGGAACCGGTCTCCGTCATCGCGACGGGGACATCGAAGGCCTCAGTGATCACGCCGCCCGCGGCCTCGACGCTGAACACCGCACTGGCGCCCTCGTCGATCGACGTGGTAACCGCCGTGATGGTGACAAGCGGGCGATCGTTGTCCATGACCGACACCTGCTGCAGGAGGGTGCCCGTCGTGTCGTAGTCGGTCCCCTGCCGGAGCAGGACGGCTATGTGTCCGTCGCCCTCAAGGGTGCTGTCGTCGTCCATGGCGATCGACAGGTCGGCCGTGACCGAGCCTACGGCGAAGGTCACCGCGGTCGGGACCGTCCCGGAGAGGAAGTCGCCGGTCGGAAGCACGCTCACGCTCACCTCGAGCTCGTGCGAGACGCCACCCGAACGGGTGAATGTGAACACGGCAGTCTCGCCCTCCGTGATCGGTTCGGGCGCGGTGAACGACACCACCGGGTCGTCGTCCCGCACCGTCACCTCGGCCGACGCCGGACTGCCGAGGCGGTAGTGCGTTCCGCTCGTGAGCGTGGCCGTGACCATGCTCACGACTTCGTCCACGTCGTCGTCCACCGTCGCGGCCCGCAGCTCGGCGGAGGTCTGCCCGGCTGGGATTGTGACCGAGACCCCCGCCGAACTCCTGGAAGTGCTGGCGAAGACTCGCCGACTCCCGGGAAGGCGACGAAATGCTGCATGGGCACACTGTTCAGACGGCCTACAAGGCCAATGTGAAGGTCAGGACGAAGGTTCTCGATTTCGTATAGCTTGGTAGGCCTGAGTTGACTGTACTGCGAACTTTCCAGTGGGCAGTCAGCCTGTAGGTGGCCACGACGCGGCCAGTTCAGCTATGCCGCGCATCGCGTGGGTTTCCTGCGGCAAAGGGCGTGAAAAGTCCATCATGGTGGAGATGGTCGTCGAGCCTGACGGGGAGCTCGCCAGGGGACGCCTCCAGGCGCTGACACGTAGGTCGTCCCGTTCAGGCACTGCCCCGGGGCCGGCACTGGCGCGCGCACCCCGTGTAGGGCGAGTTAGTCGAACTCGACGAAGCCGATGATGGTTGGCCAGCGCCCCTCCCCCACGACCTCGCCGTCGAGGAGGATGCGGCAGGGGTGTCCAGGGTTCTCGGGGCAATCGGTGGTCACGCGAGGGACCGCTTGGACGATCTTGGTTCAGCGACTCAGGCGGTAGCCTTCGGCCTGATCAGACGCTCCCCGCTGGATAGCCCCGCCTTCGTGAGGAAGTACTGATCAAAGGCCCGGGCATCACTTGTCTTCCCTGTCCTGAATGACTCGTATAGCCACCGCAGGAGGATACGGAATGACTCCTTTTCCTCGGTATAGCTCAGGAGCTCTCCGCTTTGTACGGACCAGTGCGACTCCCATCTTCTTGGGCCATCATTTGTTACTCTAACTTCAAATGTTCCAGTTTCTTCTGATCTCAAGCGCTCCTCTCGCTTGTTTGTGAGGCTTCCCCAAGTCAGCATTCCTCCGGTCAGTACTGCTAGAATATTTGGCGATAACGCCTCGCCATTCTCGCGAGTTAACGACACGAATCTCTCCATCAGAGTATCTATGCTTAACCGCAGCGATCCTGCTAGTACAAACCCGGATATCTGCCTTGTCTCCATGTCTTTTATATGGTCACCAATGTCTATCACTGAGGGAGTTTGCATGCTCCCGTAGCTTCTTTCATTCGCTATCGGTTCTCCAGTAGTAGGATGAGGCATGAAGTTGTGGACTAGATGGCGCTCTAGAGCCTTCACAGAAGCAATCTTCAGGAATTCTTCTTTCAACTTCGGCGCATCTAGTATACTCTTCACCTGACCGACTGCAATGACGCCTTCACAAGGGTAGTAAGAAGTTCCCGCCGTTTTGTTTATGGAGAATACCGGGCAGATATCCTTCTCATATAGGATCACGTCAGTCTGCTTGCTGGTGCCGCCCTTGCTATCAACCACAAACCCTGAGCCCACGCCTATGCCGCGAGGAAGGATCTGTTCCAACTGGTCTCGTACAGGGTGTTCCATTGCGTCGCCCACGGCCGTGGGGGAAGTACCGCCTCGGGCGTCCTCGAAGTCTTGGACGAGCCTCTCCCCAATACGGGAGATAAAGCTGTCCACGTCAAATGTGTTGTCCATGATCGTCCACCCACGGCGCGTTGGGGATGTGCTGATGACGGACCTTAGTTCCCGGCCGCCGCATCCGAGGCTGTCGCGCCTCCGGGCGCCTCGGTGCTCTTGGCAACCAGCGGCGTCAGGGGGGGCACACTGTCATGGTACAGCTCGACGAACGACCGGTTCGCGAATTCCGGGGCTCCGAGGATGAACGGCACCCACTCGCCTCCATGCAGCGCGTAGAGGGCCGAGACGCCGAGGCTCTCCGCACAGTCCTGAAGCGACTCGATGCTGCCGCCGCCATAGACAACGGAACTGAAGCCGCTGGTGGTCTCCCCGTACAGGCAGTTCGACCCCCGCAGGGTTGCGAGCTCATCCTCTGCGAGCCGGTCGACGACGGTATCCGCGCTTGGCGGTCCGTTGCTCCCCGCGATCAACGGTGTCAGGGGCAAGACGCCATCCTGGTACAACTCGTGGAAGGAACGATTCACGAAGTCAGGCGCGCCCACGAAGTAAGGCACGTACACGCCGTTGTCCAACACGTAGAGGGCCACGATGTGTCTGCTCAGGGCGCAGACGAGCAGGTCCTCGAGGCTGCCCCCTTCGTAGATGAGCAGATTGAAGCCTTCGACCACATCCCCGCGGAAGCAGTGAACGGTGGGGCTCCGGCGCTTCGCGCTCTGGACCGCCGAACCGCACGACGTAGACGCGCCTGCGGCTGCCGTCGGCCGACACGGAGAGCGGTCGGGAGCGGGTGCAGTCAGGCAGCGAGATAGATCATGCCGACAGGCGCCGACCGGTCCCAGGATCAGAGGATTTCGGCGCCCGTCCGCCGTCGTTGATTAACCGAGCACCCGACCCGCAGCCTGGCGGGTCAATCTGCAGGTCGTGTTCGAACCCACTGGCGAGCGTCGCGCCCATGCGCTGGTCAGTCTCAATCTCAGCTCGCCTCGTGGTGCTGACTCTGTGTGAGTGAACCGCTACCGGCTTGCCGCGCCGGTTTGACTCGCATCAGCCGCAGGCACCGGACCCTTCGCGACCAGTGGCGTGACAGCAGGCAGGCGGTCCGGGAACAGCTCGGCGAACGACTGATTCACGAACTCAGGTGCGCCAAGGATGTAGGATATCCACTCCCCGCCCGCGAGGGTATACACGGCTGTAACTCCTCGGCCCTGCGCGCACGCCGCCAAGTCGTCGACGCTGCCGCCCTCGTAGAGCACCGGGCTGAACCCCTCCGCGATCTCACCCCTCAGACACTCGGGCCAGGGCTGTGGCATGCCGGTATCTCCCAGCGGATCCTCACTGGGGGGCCCGTTGCTCCCGGCGATCAGCGGTGTGAGAGCGGGTACGCCGTCGGCGTACAGCTCCGTGAACCCCGCATTGACGAAGTCCGGCGCACCGAGGATGTACGGGATGTAGACGCCCTCGTGCAGCGCGTAGAGCACGACCACATCCCGGCTCTCTGCGCAGGCCACCAGTTCCTCGACCGGGCCGCCCTCATAGACCACAAGGCTGAAGCCTTCGGCGATGTCGCCGCGCAGGCAGGTCGTCGATGGGCGTACGCGGTAGACGCGGGTGCGGCTACCGTCGGCCGAGGTGACGGTGACGGTGATCGCGTCGATGCCTTCCAGCGCCACCTGGTAGCCGTCGGTGTCGTCGCCGTTGGCGTCGAGCGGGTGGATCTCGACGTTCGTGCGGCGCTGCATCGCCGCGGCCTCGACCGTCGTCTCGGTCACGCCCTCGGCGATGACGCCCTCGTAGTCGATGGCGCCAGGATCGAACTCCCCGATGTCGACGCCGCTGAGGGTGAGCGAGGCGAGGCGTGCGTCGATGGCGTCGGGCATGTTGTAGCTGTAGACCCTGGCGTCGCTCTGGTCGGCGACGTACATCACGTCGCCGTCGGACCAGATGCCGCGCGGGCTGTTGTTGCTTGCGCTCGAGAGCAGGGTGAACTCCTCGTCCGTGACACGCTCCAACTCGGGAGTCTCGTCCTCTTCCGCGTCGTCCTCTTCCGCGTCGTCCTCTTCCGCGTCGCCCTCGCCCGCGTCGCCCTCGCCCGCGTCGCCCTCCTGCTCGCCGAGCACGGGCAGGCGGTAGGCGAAGAGGAGCTTGGCGCCGTGGTCGGAGACCCAGACGCTGACGCCGTCGGACCAGATGCCATGCGGGTCATCGTTGTCGTCGTGCAGGGCGTATTCGGCGAGCAGCTCGCCGCTTTGGAGGTCGTAGGCGAAGAGGGCGTCGTCGCGGCCATCGAGCACCCACATCGCCGAGCGGCCCGACCAGATGCCGCGCGCGTCGTCGTTGTCGGGGTGCAGTTGGAGGTCGGAGCCGGGGAGGCGCTCGCCCGTCTCGAGGTCGTGGGCGAAGAGCTTGTCCCGGCCGCTGTCGGAGATCCAGACGGTGCCGCGGTTGGACCAGACGCCCCGCGGCGCGCGGTTGGCGTCGTCGAGTGCGAACTCGAGATCCTCCACGCGTTCGCCGCTCTCGAGGTCGTAGGCGTAGACGGCGTCGTCGGCGCCGTCGCCGTTGTGGGCGAGCCAGAGCGTCGTGCCGTCGGACCACATGCCCGTGGGCTCATCGTGCCCACGGGCGAGCGCCTCAATGTCCCGCTTCACGTTCCACTCGAAATCGACCAGGCTCGGGCTCGGGCCCGAGGAACCGCCGCCTCCGCCGCCACCGCCGCCGGTCCCCGGCGAACTGGTCTGCTCGGTGATGGTGATCGTCGTCTCGTGGACCGCGCCCGCGCTGACGCCCTGCGGCATCGCATCGAGACTGAGCAAGACCTGCTCGCCGCTGTCGGCTTCGTCGTCATCCAGCGCGCCAAAGCCAAACGACTGTTCGGTCTCCCCGCTCGCGAAGGTGACCTGATCCGGCAATTGCGAGTAGTCGTCGTCGCTGGCGCCCGCATAGTGCTCGGTATCGATGCGCACGGTCACGCTTCGCTCCGGATCACGATCGAGGATCACGTTGATCGTGACACTCTCGCCTTCGGACACCGAATACGAAGCGCGCTCGAAGCTGACCGCGACCTGGGGCTCCTCGTCATCGACCGAGCTGACGGTGATGCTGCGAGCGGTCACCCCCGTGTAGTCGGCGCCGCTCACGGTGTGGGTGATGGTCCCCGTGTCGTCGGTGGAGTCGTCGTCCTGCGCCGCCGAGACGGTGACCGTGCGCGCCACGCTCCAGTTGCCAGGCGTGAAGCTGAGCGACTGCGGATCAACACTGAAGTCGGAGCCGGCCGGCGCCTCGACCGTTACCAGCACCTCGCCCGTGGGAGCGCTATCAAAGACGATCGTGTAGGTCGCACTTCCACCTTCGGCGATGCTCAGTTCAGACTCGCTCACCGTCACCCCTCGGCCATCGTTGTCCTCGATCGACACGATCGCCGTGGTTGTGCCGACGGCGCTCACCCGATCGGGCAGCAGGCCGAAGCCCAGTTCGACACTCTCGTTGTCGTCGTCCACCGTATCGTCGATCACGCTGAAGGTGATCGTCTTCGACATCTCGGTCGCATTGAAGGTGATACTTGTCGGCACGACCGAATAGTCGCCGCTGGAGGCCCCGCCTTGATCGCTCCGGGTGATCGGGATCACCACCGTACGTTCGGGGTCGTCGCTCAGCTCGACCGTGACGGTGACGTCGCCGCCCTCCTCCACGCTGTAGCTCGGCTCCGCGAAACTGACGCGGACCTCGGGGTCGTCGTCGTCGTCGATCGCCACGGTGGTCGTTGGGGTGGAACCCGCAAAGACCCGGTCAACGTTCCGGAGATCGAAACCCAACGTCACGCGTTCGCCGTCGTCGTCCAGCGAGTCCTGTGTGGCGGCGAAGCTGAATGTCTTCCGTGTCTCGGTCGCATTGAAGGTGACGCTGGCCGGCATGCCCGAGTAGTCGCTACCCGTGGCGCCGTCCTGGTTCGCCGCGCTGATCGGAATTACGACCGTGCGTTCGGGCTCGGCGCTCAGCTCGACCGTGACCGTGACCGTGCCGCCCTCCGCCACGCGGTAGCTCGGCTCCGCGAAACTGACGGTGACCTCGGGGACGTCTCCGTCGCCGATCGCCACCTCCGTCGTGCGCGGCGTTCCCGCGACGACCCGGTCGACTTCCTGGAGATCGAAGCTCAACGTCACGCTTTCGCCGTCGTCGTCTAGCGAGTCCTGTGTGGCGGCGAAGCTGAATGTCTTCCGTGTCTCGGTCGCATTGAAGGTGACGCTGGCCGGCACGCCCGAGTAGTCGCTACCGGTTGCGCCGTTCTCGGTCCGGGTGATCGGGATCTCCACCGTACGTTCGGGCTCGGCGTCCAGCTCGACCGTGACCGTGACCGTGCCGCCCTCCGCCACGCTGTAGCTCGACTGCGCGAAGCTGACCCTAACCTCGGGGTCGTCGTCGTCGATGATCGCCACTTCCGTCGCGCTCGGCGTCCCCTCGAAGATCCGATCGACGTTCTGGAGATCGAAACTCAACCTCACGCTCTCGTCGTCGTCGTCCAGCGTGTCCTGTGTGGCGGCGAAGTTGAATGTCTTCGATCTCTCGGTCGCGTTGAAGCTGACGCTGGCCGGCACGCCCGAGTAGTCGCCGCCGGTCGCGCCGTCCTTGGGGGTCCGGGTGATCGGGATCACCACCGTACGTTCGGGGTCGTCGCTCAGCTCGACCGTGACGGTGACGTCGCCGCCCTCCGCCACGCTGTAGCGCGACTTCACGAACCTGACGCTGACCTCGGGGTCGTCGTCGTCGTCGATCGCCACAGTGGTCGTTGGGGTGGAACCCGCAAAGACCCGGTCAACGTTCCGGAGATCGAAACCCAACGTCACGCGTTCGCCGTCGTCGTCCAGCGTGTCGTCTTCCACCATGAAGGTGATCGTCTTCGACATCTCGGTCGCATTGAAGGTGATACTTGTCGGCACGACCGAGTAGTCGCCTGAGAACCCGTCCTTCTGGGGGGTCCGGGTGATCGGGATCACCACCGTGCGCTCGGGCTCGGCGTCCAGCTCGACCGTGACCGTGACCGTGCCGCCCTCCGCCACGCTGTAGCTCGGCTCCGCGAAACTGACGGTGACCTCGGGGACGTCTCCGTCGCCGATCGCCACCTCCGTCGTGCGCGGCGTTCCCGCGACGACCCGGTCGACTTCCTCGAGATCGAAGCTCAATGTCACGCTTTCGTCGTCGTCGTCCAGCGAGTCCTGTGTGGCGGCGAAGCTGAATGTCTTCCGTGTCTCGGTCGCATTGAAGGTGACGCTGGCCGGCACGCCCGAGTAGTCGCTACCGGTTGCGCCGTTCTCGGTCCGGGTGATCGGGATCTCCACCGTGCGTTCGGGCTCGGCGTCCAGCTCGACCGTGACCGTGACTGTGCCGCCCTCCGCCACGCTGTAGCTCGACTGCGCGAAGCTGACCCTAACCTCGGGGTCGTCGTCGTCGATGATCGCCACCGTCGTCGCGCTCGGCGTCCCCTCGAAGACCCGATCGACGTTCTGGAGATCGAAACTCAACCTCACGCTCTCGTCGTCGTCGTCCACCGTGTCCTGTGTGGCGGCGAAGCTGAATGTCTTCGATCTCTCGGTCGCGTTGAAGCTGACGCCGGCCGGCACGCCCGAGTAGTCGCCGCCGGTCGCGCCGTCCTTGGGGGTCCGGGTGATCGGGATCACCACCGTACGTTCGGGGTCGTCGCTCAGCTCGACCGTGACGGTGACGTCGCCGCCCTCCGCCACGCTGTAGCGCGACTTCACGAACCTGACGCTGACCTCGGGGTCGTCGTCGTCGTCGATCGCCACAGTGGTCGTTGGGGTGGAACCCGCAAAGACCCGGTCAACGTTCCGGAGATCGAAACCCAACGTCACGCGTTCGCCGTCGTCGTCCAGCGTGTCGTCTTCCACCATGAAGGTGATCGTCTTCGACATCTCGGTCGCATTGAAGGTGATACTTGTCGGCACGACCGAGTAGTCGCCTGAGAACCCGTCCTTCTGGGGGGTCCGGGTGATCGGGATCACCACCGTGCGCTCGGGCTCGGCGTCCAGCTCGACCGTGACCGTGACCGTGCCGCCCTCCGCCACGCTGTAGCTCGGCTCCGCGAAACTGACGGTGACCTCGGGGACGTCTCCGTCGCCGATCGCCACCTCCGTCGTGCGCGGCGTTCCCGCGACGACCCGGTCGACTTCCTCGAGATCGAAGCTCAATGTCACGCTTTCGTCGTCGTCGTCCAGCGAGTCCTGTGTGGCGGCGAAGCTGAATGTCTTCCGTGTCTCGGTCGCATTGAAGGTGACGCTGGCCGGCACGCCCGAGTAGTCGCTAC
This sequence comes from Tepidiformaceae bacterium, assembly GCA_965262975.1. Classification (GTDB taxonomy): domain Bacteria; phylum Chloroflexota; class Dehalococcoidia; order Tepidiformales; family Tepidiformaceae; genus UBA2991. Next base: position 1,656,580 of record OZ253575.1, read on the forward strand.
CGGTTGCGCCGTTCTCGGTCCGGGTGATCGGGATCACCACCGTGCGTTCGGGGTCGGCGTCCAGCTCGACCGTGACCGTGACCGCGCCGCCCTCGTCGACGCTGTAGCTCGACTCCGCGAAGCTGACCCTAACCTCGGGGTCGTCGTCGTCGATGATCGCCACCGTCGTCGCGCTCGGCGTCCCCTCGAAGACCCGATCGGCGTTCTGGAGATCGAAACTCAACCTCACGCTCTCGCCGTCGTCGTCCAGCGTGTCCTGTGTGGCGGCGAAGTTGAATGTCTTCGATCTCTCGGTCGCATGGAAGGTGATACTTGACGGCACGCCCGAGTAGTCGCCGCCGGTTGCGCCGTTCCGGGTCTGGGTGATCGGGATCACCACCGTGCGTTCGGGGTCGGCGTCCAGCTCGACCGTGACGGTGACCGTGCCGCCCTCGTCGACCTCGTAGCTCGACTCCTCGAAGCTGACCCTAACCTCGGGGTCGTCGTCGTCGATGATCGCCACCGTCGTCTCCGGGGTGGCGCCCGTGGCGACGCTCAGGGGCAACGGCGAACCAAAGCTCAACTTCACGCTTTCGTCGTCGTCGTCCAGCGTGTCCTGTGTGGCGGCGAAGTTGATCGTCTTCGATGTCTCGGTCGCATTGAAGGTGACGCTGGTCGGCACGACCGTGTAGTCGGCACCGCTCGCGCCGTCCTGGTTCCGGCTGATCGGGATCACCACCGTGCGCTCAGGGTCCTTGCTCAACGTGACCGTGATGCTGATCTCGCTGCCCTCACGCACGGTGTAGGAGGGTAGGCCGTAGCTGACCCTGACCTGTGGATCTTCGTCGTCAATCACCTTCACCGAGACGGAATTGGCGGTCTCCGAGGCATAGTCCGCGCCACTGACCGTATGCCTGATCGTGTCCTGGTCGTCGATGTCGTCGCTGTCTTGGCCAGCAGAGACACGAACCTCCTGCGGGGTGTCCCAGTTGGCGGATCTGAACGTGAGGCTCGTCTGGTTCACGCTCAGGTCGAGGTTGTCCGGCGCCACGACGGTCACGGTCACATTGCCGCCCAGGGGCTCGCTGTCGAGCACCACCCGGTAGGTATCGTCGCTGCCTTCGTCGATCCTCAGCGAAGTCGGTGTCACGGTCACGCCACGCATGTCGTCGTCGATGATCGCCACCGTCGTCGCGCTCGGCGTTCCGCCGGAGACCCGTTCGGGCGGCGCGCCGAAGCTCAGCTCCACGCTCTCGTCGTCGTCGTCCAGCGTGTCCTGTGTGGCGGCGAAGTTGATCGTCTTCGACATCTCGGTCGCATGGAAGGTGACACTTGACGGCACGCCCGAGTAGTCGCCGCCGGTTGCGCCGTCCTGGTTGTCCACGCTGATCGGGATCACCACCGTGCGTTCGGGCTCGACGTCCAGCTCGACCGTGACGGTGACCGTGCCGCCCTCGTCGACCTCGTAGCTCGACTCCCCGAAACTGACGCGGACAATGGGGTCGTCGTCGTCGATGATCGCCACCGTCGTCGTGCTCTGCGTCCCCGCCGAGACCCGCGCGTCCGGCATCGAACCGAAGCCCAACTCCACGCTCTCGTCGTCGTCGTCCTCCGTGTCGTGGGTGGCGGCGAAGTTGAACGTCTTCGACCTGTCGGTCGCATGGAAGGTGATGCTGGCCGGCACGCCCGAGTAGTCGCCACCGCTCGCGCCGTTCCGGGTCTGGGTGATCGGGATCACCACCGTGCGTTCGGGCTCGGCGTCCAGCTCGACCGTGACCGTGACCGTGCCGCCCTCGTCGACCTCGTAGCTCGACTGCGCGAAACTGACCCGGACATAGGGGTCGTCGTCGTCGATGATCGCCACGACGGTCTCCGCGGTCGCGCTCGGAGTCTCAACCTGGACCCGGTCAGGCAAGTTGCCGAAGCTCAGCTGCACGCTCTCGTCGTCGTCGTCCAGCGTGTCCTGTGTGGCGGCGAAGTTGAATGTCTTCGATCTCTCGGTCGCGTTGAAGCTGACGCTGGCCGGCACGCCCGAGTAGTCGCTACCGGTCGCGCCGTTCTCGGTCCGGGTGATCGGGATCACCACCGTGCGTTCGGGCTCGACGTCCAGCTCGACCGTGACGGTGACCGTGCCGCCCTCGTCGACCTCGTAGCTCGACTGCGCGAAGCTGACCCGGACAATGGGGTCATCGTCGTCGATGATCGCCACGACGGTCTCCGCGGTCGCGCTCGGAGTCTCAACCTGGACCCGGTCGGGCAAGTTGCCGAAGCTCAGCTGCACGCTCTCGTCGTCGTCGTCCTCCGTGTCCTGGGTGGCGGCGAAGTTGAACGTCTTCGACCTGTCGGTTGCATGGAAGGTGATGCTGGCCGGCACGCCCGAGTAGTCGCCGCCGCTCGCGCCGTCCTGGTTGTCCACGCTGATCGGGATCACCACCGTGCGTTCGGGCTCGACGTCCAGCTCGACCGTGACGGTGACCGTGCCGCCCTCGTCGACCTCGTAGCTCGACTCCCCGAAACTGACGCGGACAATGGGGTCGTCGTCGTCGATGATCGCCACCGTCGTCGTGCTCTGCGTCCCCGCCGAGACCCGCGCGTCCGGCATCGAACCGAAGCCCAACTCCACGCTCTCGTCGTCGTCGTCCTCCGTGTCGTGGGTGGCGGCGAAGTTGAACGTCTTCGACCTGTCGGTCGCATGGAAGGTGATGCTGGCCGGCACGCCCGAGTAGTCGCCACCGCTCGCGCCGTTCCGGGTCTGGGTGATCGGGATCACCACCGTGCGTTCGGGCTCGGCGTCCAGCTCGACCGTGACCGTGACCGTGCCGCCCTCGTCGACCTCGTAGCTCGACTGCGCGAAACTGACCCGGACATAGGGGTCGTCGTCGTCGATGATCGCCACGACGGTCTCCGCGGTCGCGCTCGGAGTCTCAACCTGGACCCGGTCAGGCAAGTTGCCGAAGCTCAGCTGCACGCTCTCGTCGTCGTCGTCCAGCGTGTCCTGTGTGGCGGCGAAGTTGAATGTCTTCGATCTCTCGGTCGCGTTGAAGCTGACGCTGGCCGGCACGCCCGAGTAGTCGCTACCGGTCGCGCCGTTCTCGGTCCGGGTGATCGGGATCACCACCGTGCGTTCGGGCTCGACGTCCAGCTCGACCGTGACGGTGACCGTGCCGCCCTCGTCGACCTCGTAGCTCGACTGCGCGAAGCTGACCCGGACAATGGGGTCATCGTCGTCGATGATCGCCACGACGGTCTCCGCGGTCGCGCTCGGAGTCTCAACCTGGACCCGGTCGGGCAAGTTGCCGAAGCTCAGCTGCACGCTCTCGTCGTCGTCGTCCTCCGTGTCCTGGGTGGCGGCGAAGTTGAACGTCTTCGACCTGTCGGTTGCATGGAAGGTGATGCTGGCCGGCACGCCCGAGTAGTCGCCGCCGCTCGCGCCGTCCTGGTTGTCCACGCTGATCGGGATCACCACCGTGCGTTCGGGCTCGACGTCCAGCTCGACCGTGACGGTGACCGTGCCGCCCTCGTCGACCTCGTAGCTCGACTCCCCGAAACTGACGCGGACAATGGGGTCGTCGTCGTCGATGATCGCCACCGTCGTCGTGCTCTGCGTCCCCGCCGAGACCCGCGCGTCCGGCATCGAACCGAAGCCCAACTCCACGCTCTCGTCGTCGTCGTCCTCCGTGTCGTGGGTGGCGGCGAAGTTGAACGTCTTCGACCTGTCGGTCGCATGGAAGGTGATGCTGGCCGGCACGCCCGAGTAGTCGCCACCGCTCGCGCCGTTCCGGGTCTGGGTGATCGGGATCACCACCGTGCGTTCGGGCTCGGCGTCCAGCTCGACCGTGACCGTGACCGTGCCGCCCTCGTCGACCTCGTAGCTCGACTGCGCGAAACTGACCCGGACATAGGGGTCGTCGTCGTCGATGATCGCCACGACGGTCTCCGCGGTCGCGCTCGGAGTCTCAACCTGGACCCGGTCAGGCAAGTTGCCGAAGCTCAGCTGCACGCTCTCGTCGTCGTCGTCCAGCGTGTCCTGTGTGGCGGCGAAGTTGAATGTCTTCGATCTCTCGGTCGCGTTGAAGCTGACGCTGGCCGGCACGCCCGAGTAGTCGCTACCGGTCGCGCCGTTCTCGGTCCGGGTGATCGGGATCACCACCGTGCGTTCGGGCTCGACGTCCAGCTCGACCGTGACGGTGACCGTGCCGCCCTCGTCGACCTCGTAGCTCGACTGCGCGAAGCTGACCCGGACAATGGGGTCATCGTCGTCGATGATCGCCACGACGGTCTCCGCGGTCGCGCTCGGAGTCTCAACCTGGACCCGGTCGGGCAAGTTGCCGAAGCTCAGCTGCACGCTCTCGTCGTCGTCGTCCTCCGTGTCCTGGGTGGCGGCGAAGTTGAACGTCTTCGACCTGTCGGTTGCATGGAAGGTGATGCTGGCCGGCACGCCCGAGTAGTCGCCGCCGCTCGCGCCGTCCTGGTTGTCCACGCTGATCGGGATCACCACCGTGCGTTCGGGCTCGACGTCCAGCTCGACCGTGACCGTGACCGTGCCGCCCTCGTCGACCTCGTAGCTCGACTGCGCGAAACTGACCCGGACAATGGGGTCGTCGTCGTCGATGATCGCCACCGTCGTCGTGCTCTGCGTCCCCGCCGAGACCCGCGCGTCCGGCATCGAACCGAAGCCCAGCTGCACGCTCTCGTCGTCGTCGTCCAGCGTGTCCTGTGTGGCGGCGAAGCTGAATGTCTTCGACCTGTCGGTCGCAGTGAAGGTGACGCTGGACGGCACGCCCGAGTAGTCGCCACCGCTCGCGCCGTTCCGGGTCTGGGTGATCGGGATCACCACCGTGCGTTCGGGCTCGACGTCCAGCTCGACCGTGACGGTGACCGTGCTGCCCTCGTCGACCTCGTAGCTCGACTGCGCGAAACTGACGCGGACCTCAGGGTCGTCGTCGTCGATGATCGCCACGACGGTCTCCGTGGTCGCGCCCTCCAGAACCCGGTCCGGCAGGGCGCCGAAGCTCAGCTCCACGCTTTCGTCGTCGTCGTCCAGCGTGTCGTGCGTGGCGCTGAAGGTGATGTCCTGCGACATCTCGCCCGCCCTGAACGTGACGCTGGCCGATACGGAGTAGTCGCTGCCGGACGCGCCGTTGCGGGGAGTCCGGCTGATCGGGATCACCACCGTGCGTTCGGGGTCGGCGTCCAGCTCGACCGTGACGGTGACCGTGCCGCCCTCGTCGACCTCGTAGCTCGACTGCGCGAAGCTGACCCGGACAATGGGGTCGTCGTCGTCGATGATCGCCACCGTCGTCGCGCTCGGCGTCCCCGCCGAGACCCGCGCGTCCGGCATCGAACCGAAGCCCAGCTGCACGCTCTCGTCGTCGTCGTCCTCCGTGTCCTGGGTGGCGGCGAAGCTGAATGTCTTCGATGTCTCGGTCGCATGGAAGGTGATACTTGACGGCACGCCCGAGTAGTCGCCGAGGGACGCGCCGTTCCGGGTCTGGCTGATCGGGATCACCACCGTGCGTTCGGGATCGAAGTCCAGCTCGACCGTGACGGTGACCGTGCCGTCCTCGTCGACCTCGTAGCTCGACTGCGCGAAGCTGACCCGGACATAGGGGTCGTCGTCGTCGATGATCGCCACCGTCGTCGCGCTCGGCGTCCCCTCGGAGACCCGCTCGGGCAGGGCGCCGAAGCTCAGCTCCACGCGCTCGTCGTCGTCGTCCAGCGTGTCGTCGACCGCGCTGAAGCGGAATGTCTTCGATGTCTCGGTCGCGCTGAAGCTGACGCTGGCCGGCACGTCCGAGTAGTCGCCGCCGGTCGCGCCGTTCTGGTTGTCTACGTTGATCGGGATCACCACCGTGCGTTCGGGCTCGGCGTCCAGCTCGACCGTGACCGTGACCCCGCTTCCCTCCCCGGCCGTGTAGCTCGACTCCCCGAAACTGACCGTCACCTCAGGGTCGTCGTCGTCTTCGATCTCGACCGTCGTCGCGCTCGGCGTCCCCTCGGAGACCCGCTCGGGCAGGGCGCCGAAGCTCAGCTCCACGCGCTCGTCGTCGTCGTCCTCCGTGTCCTGGGTGGCGGCGAAGCGGAATGTCTTCGATGTCTCGGTCGCGCTGAAGCTGACGCTGGCCGGCACGCCCGAGTAGTCGCCGCCGGTCGCGCCGTCCTTGGGGGTCCGGCTGATCGGGATCACCACCGTGCGTTCGGGCTCGGCGCTCAGCTCGACCGTGACCACGACGTCGCTGCCCTCCCCGGCCGTGTAGCTCGACTCCCCGAAACTGACCGTCACCTCAGGGTCGTCGTCGTCGATGATCGCCACGACGGTCTCCGTGGTCGCGCCCTCCAGAACCCGGTCCGGCAGGGCGCCGAAGCTCAGCTCCACGCTTTCGTCGTCGTCGTCCAGCGTGTCGTGCGTGGCGCTGAAGGTGATGTCCTGCGACATCTCGCCCGCCCTGAACGTGACGCTGGCCGATACGGAGTAGTCGCTGCCGGACGCGCCGTTGCGGGGAGTCCGGCTGATCGGGATCACCACCGTGCGTTCGGGGTCGGCGTCCAGCTCGACCGTGACGGTGACCGTGCCCGCCTCGTCCACGCTGTAGCTCGGCTGCGCGAAACTGACGCGGACAATGGGGTCGTCGTCGTCGATGATCGCCACTTCCGTCGCGCTCTGCGTCCCCGCCGAGACCCGCGCGTCCGGCATCGAACCGAAGCCCAGCTGCACGCTCTCGTCGTCGTCGTCCTCCGTGTCCTGCGTGGCGGCGAAGCTGAACGTCTTCGAGGTCTGGCCCGCCAGGAAGGTGACGCTGGGCGGCACGCCCGAGTAGTCGCCGAGGGACGCGTCGTTCTGGCGGCTCTGGGTGATCGGGATCACCACCGTGCGTTCGGGATCGAAGTCCAGCTCAACCGTGACCGTGACCGTGCCGCCCTCGTCGACCTCGTAGCTCGACTGCGCGAAGCTGACCCGGACATAGGGGTCGTCGTCGTCGATGATCGCCACCGTCGTCGCGCTCGGCGTCTCCTCGGAGACCCGCTCGTCGGGCATCGCGCCGAAGCTCAGCTCCACGCTCTCGTCGTCGTCGTCCACCGTGTCCTGGGTGGCGGCGAAGTTGAACGTCTTCGACCTGTCGGTCGCATGGAAGCTGACGCTGGCCGGCACGCCCGAGTAGTCGCCGCCGGTCGCGCCGTCCTGGTTGTCCACGCTGATCGGGATCACCACCGTGCGTTCGGGATCGACGTCCAGCTCAACCGTGACCGTGACCGTGCCGCCCTCGTCGACCTCGTAGCTCGACTTCGCGAAGCTGACCCGGACAATGGGGTCGTCGTCGTCGATGATCGCCACGACGGTCTCTGTGGTCGCGCCCGCCAGCACCCGCTCGTCGGTCTGCTGGAGTGTGGCCAGGTCGAAGCTCAGCTCCACGCTCTCGTCGTCGTCGTCCTCCGTGTCCTGGGTGGCGGCGAAGCTGAATGTCTTCGATGTCTCGGTCGCATGGAAGGTGATACTTGACGGCACGCCCGAGTAGTCGCCCGGGGACGTGACGTCCAGGGGGGTTCCGGTGCCGGTGATCGGGATCTCCACCGTGCGCTCGGGATCGGCGTCCAGCTCGACCGTCACCGTGACCGTGCCGCCCTCGTCGACCTCGTAGCTCGACTGCGCGAAACTGACCCGGACAATGGGGTCGTCGTCGTCGATGATCTCGACCGTCGTCGCGCTCGGCGTCTCCTCGGAGACCCGCGCGTCCGGCATCGCGCCGAAGCTCAGCTCCACGCTCTCGTCGTCGTCGTCCTCCGTGTCCTGCGTGGCGGCGAAGCTGAACGTCTTCGAGGTCTGGCCCGCCAGGAAGGTGACGCTGGGCGGCACGCCCGAGTAGTCGCCGAGGGACGCGTCGTTCTGGCGGCTCTGGGTGATCGGGATCACCACCGTGCGTTCGGGATCGAAGTCCAGCTCAACCGTGACCGTGACCGTGCCGCCCTCGTCCACGCTGTAGCTCGACTGCGCGAAGCTGACCCGGACATAGGGGTCGTCGTCGTCGATGATCGCCACCGTCGTCGCGCTCGGCGTCTCCTCGGAGACCCGCTCGTCGGGCATCGCGCCGAAGCTCAGCTCCACGCTCTCGTCGTCGTCGTCCACCGTGTCCTGGGTGGCGGCGAAGTTGAACGTCTTCGACCTGTCGGTCGCATGGAAGCTGACGCTGGCCGGCACGCCCGAGTAGTCGCCGCCGGTCGCGCCGTCCTGGTTGTCCACGCTGATCGGGATCACCACCGTGCGTTCGGGGTCGGCGTCGAACTCAACCGTGACCGTGACCGTGCCGCCCTCCCCGACCGTGTAGCTCGACTCCCCGAAACTGACGCGCACAAAGGGGTCGTCGTCGTCGATGATCGCCACTTCCGTCGCGCTCGGCGTTCCGCCGAAGACCCGATCGGGCAAGTTGCCGAAGCTCAGTTGCACGCTCTCGTCGTCGTCGTCGTCCGTGTCGTCGATCGCCGTGAAGGTGATCGTCTTCGATGTCTCGTTCTCCAGGAAGGTGACATTGCCCGGCACCCGGTAGTCGGTGGGGCGGGCTGCACCGTTCGTAGAGGTCCGGGTGATCGGGATCATCAGCGTGCGTTCGGGATCGGCGTTCAGCTCGACCGTGACCATGACCGTGCCGCCCTCCCCGACCGTGTAGCTCGACTGCGCGAAACTGACGGTGACCTCGGGGTCGTCGTTGTCGTAGATAAGAATCGTGCTCTCGCTGGGATTGCCCACGGCCAACCAATCGGGCAGGGAGCCGAAGCCGAGCCGCACGCGTTCGTCGTCGTCGTCGATCGAGTCGTCGGTGAAGGAGACGCGGAATGCCTTCTCACTGTCGTTCGGGCCAAACGTGATCTCTTGCGGAATACCCGAGTAATCGTCGCTGCTCGCGCCGTCCAGGTTCTCGGTTGTGATCGGGATCGTCACGTAATCTCCCGGCGCAAGGGTCATCTGCACCTTTATTTCGCGCTCCGTGCCCTCCAACCCGGTCAACTCCGCAAGCTCGAACCAGATCTTCACCTTCTCGCCCTCGTCCTCCTCCTCGTCGACGTCGTTGTCAATGATCTCGATGGTCGTTTCTGCGCCTGCCGCGCCTGCCGCGACGCCCGGCGGAAGCATGCCGAACGCCAGGCTCAGACTCTCGTCGTCTTCGACTTCCGTGTCGTCCACGGCGCGGACCGTGAAGGTCTGTGTCCTCACGCCGTCCGGGAAGGTCAAGAACTCGGGCACGTCCGTGTAGTCGGCGCTGCTCGCACCGACCTCGGTCAGCCTCAGCGGGATGACCAGCTCGCTATCGGGGTCGGCGTCCAGCTCGACTGTGACCGTGACCGTGCCGCCCTCGTCGACCTCGTAGCTCGGCTGCGCGAAACTGACCGTGACCACATCAAGATCGGCCTTCTCGCCTTTCAAACTGAACTTTGGACGTGGACTTGACTGCGTTCCGCCGTAGTTAAAGGCTCGCCAAGGCCCATACACACCGGGGGCATGGGTCTCCCATAGGCGCTCGCGACGGGCCGTACGATTGCCGTAGCTCCACCCAGCGTCGGTGGCGGGGTCCAGCTCGATCTCCAGGGTAGATACCATAGCCAGGAGAGAACCTCTCCGGTCTTCGTGGAGCACCAGAAAGTACGTCGTATCCGGGGCGAGCCAGCTGCCCTCGGGAGCGGTCAACGGCACGGTCTCCTGTGTCCTAGGTTGCGGAAGGACCAGCAATATCACCGGGATGTCAGGGACGATCTCGCCGTGCTCCAACGTGCGCGCCGACCAAATGCTTATGCTGGCGCGGGAGTCACCCCAATAGGTCGTTGCGATATTGACGCTGCTCAGAAAATAGCCACTCGGATGATCGCCCGTGCCAAAGGGAAACCCCCATCCATCTTCCCACTGGGTACTTACGGTAACTATGTGGTCTGTCGCGACCGTCCAGTTGCTGAACAACACGTCGTCGGAGTTGTCCGCGACTGGCGACGTGGCGGCGCTGTCGATCCGGCTGACGTTGCCGGCGTCGTCCGTGATATGGGCGACCACATACAGACGGTTACCGGCGTCCGCGAGCGTGGGCGTATAGGTCGCATCGGTCGCGCCGTCGATGTCTTTGTGGAGTGCGAATGCTGCCGTCAAGAGGCGGCGCCATTGATACGCATAGACGGCCTGGGTCAGGCCGTGCTCGGATACAACGCCTGTGGTCACCGCCGTCAACACCTGGCCGACTTCCGGCGTCTGACCGCCAGTCACCGTCACCACCCCTCCAGCCTGTTCATCATTCAACCAGACTCTCACACTGCCCACATCACCGACCGCCACTCCACTGGGGAGGTCGCCGAACTCAAGGCGAAAGTTCTCGTCGTTCCCCTCAATCTCCTGGTCCAAGAGCGCCGCGACCGTAAATGACTGCTCTTTCTGGCCCTGCGCGAACGTGACGCTCATCGGAACGCCGGAGTAATCGTCAGTCGTTATGCCATCATTGGGTTGCACCACAATCGGGATGGTCAGCGGCTGCATTGGTTCAGCGTTGAGCAGTACCCTGATCACCTCGCTGTTACCCTCGCGGATTGCGAGAGAGGCTGGCGCAAATGTCACGGTCGGGACGGCCGTGACCGGGCCCTCGCGTCTTACGTGATATATAACGGGACGGTAGTCCCACGAGCGGAAAGAGACGTCACCCGCGATGTCAAAGCCAACATGATCGCCAGTTAGTGTTAGTGTCTGGTCGTGTTCTCCTGGAAGATCTGCAGGACCTAGAAGATAAGGATGATCAATAGGATCACTACTCCACCAAGTGTAACAGTAGTCACTGGTTGGTTCGGGGTGGACCCGTTCAATGCCCGATATGTCGAATGTCAGTGTGCCGCCGGCGATCAGGTCGCCGGTGATTATCGGGTACCAGCTTGGTCTATCCAAATTATGCGAAGTACGTGAACTCTGTGTACTGGCCGGCAATGCCGGGGGCGTGACTTTAGTGGTCCACGCGCTATTCACAATATGAAAATTGCCAAGGTCGTCCTTATAGTCTACGCGGACACGGAGTCCCTCGCCTTCATAAGGCCATGACACTGGAAATTCGGAGCAGCCGTTATATAAAAAGCTATCCACGACTCCATCTTTAGTGGTAGCCTTGGTATACTAAGCGTAAGTGAACCCCTCATCGCTCACACCGTTCGGGTTGGTGATCCCGGATGTGTCAACGGTCAATATCTCACCGACCTGTGGCGTGCCCATAATGACCGGACGTTCGGAGGGCGCCAAGCCGTCGTCGTCAATGATCCTGACGGTAGCCTGATCGATGGTGCCCACGGTCACATACGCAGGCAGTTCGCCGAAGCCGAGCACAATGTGCTCGCCGTCATCGTCATCGCTGTCCTGCAAGGCCTGGAATCGAAAACTGATCCCTTCCGACAGGGGCGCCAGGGTGAGCCGAAGCGTCATGCCCCAATCGTCGCCGGTCGCGTTACCCTCGTTAGTCGAGACGAGTGGCACGTGCAGGTACTCATGCGGCTTCCCGCTCAACTCCCATTCGACGGAGACGGATTGACCCTCGGTCACTTCGTATTCGGCCGCAACGAAACTAATCGACATCGTCCTGGTGATGGTGATCTCGTAGGCCGCCGAACTGGTCCCATCCGCTGACGTGACGGTGACGAGAATGGTGGTGACGCCGAGACCAAGGTCAAACGTCGTGGCCTCGTCCGTGCCCGTCGTCTCCCCGTCGGTCAGGACGACGGAGGCCGCGCCATCGGTCGCGGTCGCCGTGACGATGATGCTGTCGGATTCGAGCGCGGCTGTATACTTCAACTTGGCCGGCCTGAACGCAGGCGACAAGGCAACCGGCGGCGCTCCCGAGGCGACCGGCGCCACCACCAGAGCACTGAGCGTCGGCACGTGCGAACTTCTGGGCCCGCTGTCCGATGCCCCGTCCGCATCTGGCAGCTCGTGGGCGATCGCCATCGCGGTTCCGCTGACCCGAAGCAGCCTTGGCGTCGGCGGCCCTTGGTGGGCTTGGAACTTCGTCTCGGCCGTCGAGTCGGCTTGCCGTGTGTAGTACGCGTCCTCGATCAGCCAGTCATCAAGGGACTCGGAGTCTTCGTCTCCGCCGTCGGCGCCGTCGACCTGGCCGTCCCCGCCTTCAATGACGATGTAGTACCGGGTCTGGGGCTGCAGCATCGCGCCGGCCGGCGCGGCGAAGGTGTTGGTTCCGTCCACGTATCTCTCGGGCGCCGCGAAGGCGGCGACGCGGGCCCCGGTCGGGCTGTCCTCGTGCAACGTGACGGAGCTCGGGGCCGTCATCTGGCTCCCGTTGCTAAACGACAGCTCGACCGTAGTCAGCCGGTATCCGTTGTCTGCCTCGCCGGTCCGGAATCCCTGCGCCAGATCAGCGTTGCTCAAGATCAGACTTGATGCGCGCTCCTGATCCACATTGCTGACCAGGGTCGTCGCCTCCGACTGCTCCGCTGCCGGTTGCACGTTGTCTGTTTCCGAGTCACTCGCGGCGGAGTCCTGGCCCGGCGCGTTGGAGGTGAGCGGATCGTCGGGCGCTGGCTCGGCGACGGTCAGGCTGGCCGTCTCGCTCCAGTCGCCGCTGCTCAGCCGGCCATCACTATCGTAATAGCGGGCGCGCACCCGGACCTGGTACTCGACCCCCGGCTCGAGGCCGCTCACCGTCTGCGAGTTCGTGGTCGGATAGGCGTTGCCGTCCTCCTCACGGTAGGAGGGAAAGTCCTCGCCCGTCTTGCTCCAGTTGACGCGGTAATCCGTCGGCAGCGGATCGTGCGGGTCCCAACTGATCGCCAGGACGCCGGGTTCGTCGCTGGTCAGCACGAGCCCGCCGACCGGGTCCTCAGCAGCGGCGTCGACCAACACTTCAGCAAGGAGCAGCCCGACCAGCGACAGCAGCGCGATCGCGGCCATCGCCGCCAACCGCCTCAAATTCAGACCGCTGACCAGCGCCCGCTGATTCGATCCGCCATCGCGCAGCTGCTTCATGATGTTGCGCTGCCGCTCGTCGCGATTGGAGGATCGGAGGAACTGTGGCTCGCCCGCTGCCCCGTTCGATGGCGTGACTTGGCGGAAACTGGCGATATCGCTGAGGCGGTTGTGGTCGCTGACAGTCTCGCCCTCGGGCGACTCGTCAGTGCTGCCGCGATCGAGGTCGACCGCGGTCGATCAGACGTGCAGCGGCGCCGCCTCGCGCAAGTCATCAAGGCCGAATCGCTACTCGATGCTCTACAGGCGGGGGGCCGATCCGCTCCGAGCTGGCAGCGGCTCGCCGATTGAACAGTGCCGCCTGTTGGCTGTCTCGGCACGGCCAGCGGGCCTGTTACGGGATTGCGCTGACCCGCCAGTTCGGTTCGACTCTCTCCCCCCGACATCCGCGTGCGCCCACTCGAAGCGGCAACAAACCCAGTTGCTATCCGTGCAATAACGCGAGTTACGGCGTCCATGCTCATCGCGTGACTCCTGGAGCGAGAGAATACGTCTTGTATATGAGTTATATGTCAGCTATTGAGTCTTTGATGGTGAGTTTTCGTGAGTCTTTCTCTCGGCCACACTCCATCACTCGTGCAGTCGGAAATCGAGCCGGTGCACGGGCATCAGAGCTGCCCTGCTGATTGGCCGAGAAGTGAGCCTGACTCGCTCCCGGGCGGCAGCGTCTCGAAGACGGAGTCGTAGGCGCTCCGCTGGGAGAGGCCCGTGGCGTCCTCTTCCGCTGTTTCGTCCGCTCCGCCATCGGAGTCGATGCCGCGTGCTGGAACGGCTTCTTCCGGGACGTCCGCGCCTGGCGGGTGGAACTGCGTGATCGCTCCGGCATCCAGCCGGCCGTCGAGCTCCAGCCCTTCGACCTGCTCGCGCCGAGGGCGGGATGGGGACTCCTCCGAGTGGCTCCCTGCCGGGGAGGGCGCTGCGGTCTTCGAGGGTGGGCTGCGTGTCAACCCACAAGGCCGAGTAAGCCCGAATCCACCGATCGAAGCTTGAGGGGGCGGGATACTGGGCTGCCGGAGAGTTCGGCGGCATGCCGGCGTTCGCCGGGCGGTGCCGGGGGCGGGCCGGAGCGAGGAGCCGTCGCTCAGCGCGGCTCGGCGGCGCTGAGGACGCGGGCGCGAGGGTGCGCGAGGCGTGCGCGGGCATGCTGGCGCGAGCCTCGGAGCCGGGCCGGCGCTGTGAGCGGGCGTCAGGCCGGAAGCGGTAGCGCCCGTAGTCGCGCGAGGGCGGCTGCCCACTGGCCAGCCCAGGGCCAGCGCTTCGGGAGGTGCAGGGTCCAGCGCCGGGCAGAGTGGGTGAGCCGTCCGGCGAGAGCGAAGTAGCGCCGCCTGAGCGTCCTGGTCGTCACGATTCCCTCGTCGAGCCCCAGCCGCGCCGTCCAGCGGGCGAGGTTATGCGCGATCACCTGCACCGCGAGCCAGGCCGCGTTCGCGGCGAAGCGGCCCGAGGGGAGATGGTTCAGCCCGACGCCGTACTTGAGGTCGCGGATCGCGTTCTCGATCTCGGCATGACGGCGATGGTCGGGCTCCAGCTCCAGCAGCTCCCCCGCGCGATCGGTGATGAAGGCGTGGTAGCTGTAGTCCACGAAGAGCGCGAGCTGTGAGCCGGGCGTCGGCTTCACGCGCCGCACGATGAGCCGCACCGCAGTGGCATCCTCCGTGTGCTGGAACGGGGTGTAGGTCGTCTCGGCGACAGCGGAGCCGTCGTCCTGCCAGTACGGGATCGGCCTCCAGTCCGCTTCCGGGATCGCCTCGATCAGCGTGCGTACGTTCGGCTGCTGGCGGATCGTGACCGAGAAGCGGACATCCATCGCGCGGCAGGCGGCGACGACGGCGTGGCTGTAGAAGCCGCTGTCGGCTCGCACCGTCAGCTGCCCGCTCGCTCCGGCAGCGCGCACCCGGCCCACCGTCTCACGCAGGAAGTGTGCGGCCCCCCGAGCGGTGATGGCGCGACCCTCGCGCAGCCGCGCCATCAGCACCTCACCCGTCCCGGCCGCAACCGCGAGCAGCGGGTGATAGCCGCGCGCGCCGCAAGGGGGCGAGGGACAAGGCTCCGCCCGTGCGCGTCGACGACGCCTTCCCCGCCATCGTGACGCGGGAGGAGTTCGAAAACGCGAACCAGCTCCTCCAGTCCCGCGCGCCGAAGGTCGTCCACCCCCGCCGCGCCTCCAGTCCCTACCTGTTGAGCGGCCTCCTCAAGTGCGAGAGCTGCGGAAGAACCCTCACCGCCGCCGAGGCCAAGAGCGGCAAGTACACCTACTACGTCTGCCAGTCGCTGCTCACGCGCGGCAAGGAGGCCTGCGCGACCCCACGGCTCAACGCCAGGCGTTTCGAGGAGACCATCATCGGCCAGATCAGGGAGCACATCCTTACCGAATCCAACATCCGCGACCTCGTGCGCATGCTCAACGAAGAGATGGACGGAGTCGCCCGTGAGCAACGGCAACGGTTGGACACGATCGACGAGGAACTGGCCGACGTGCGGCGCCGGCTCGGTCGGGTCTGGCAAGTTATCGAGAACAGCGACATCGAGATGGCCGACGCCTCGGACCGCATCAAGGAGCACCGCGAGCGGCAGCAGCGTCTGGAGATCGCGGCCGAGGAGGCGCGCTCGCTGCTGGCTGAGCGGCGGATGATGCTGGATAACGCCGACAAGGTCGCCGCCTTCGCCAAGGAGATGAGCGAGTTCCTGAAGACCAGCGAGATAACCCAGACCCGGGCATTCGTGCGGTCTTTCGTCAAAGGAATCCTCGTCAAGCCCGGGCAGGCCACGATCCATTACACGATCCCGACTCCGCCAGACAGTCCCATCGGGGGCGCAGACGCTGCCGAGGTCGCTCTCTCGGCGCGAGTTATGAGTACGGTCAACGCTGGTAGGCCGGATTGGACGAAATCGAGAACCGGGGCTTCCTCGCTGATCACGCCGTCGGCTGGCATTGGAATCGTGTACGTCAGCCTGGCCTCGTTGCCGGTCACCTCGATGCCCTTCACGAAGTTGCGGATGAGCGCCTTCCGCTCAGGGACCGTCCCCTCGCACAGGAAGCTGCGGAAGTCCGCGACGTACCCCTTGATCTCCTCGGTGGCGGGCAGCTCCACCCGCCGCTGCGCGAGCTGGGCAGCGGCCACCAGAGGAGCGACCCCGAAAGTCAGCCAAACTCGCGAGAACCAGTTCGAGTCCCCGTGAGTGGGCCTACGTTGACTGTACTGCGAACTTTTCGCTGGGAGGTCCTGATATGAGGAGTCGGTCAGCCGACCCCGGCTAGATCCTCAAGAGCCTCCGGTTTCAGGGAGTTGGACAGTTTCCGGCCGTCCTGGGTGCAGCTGGACCCCTGGGCGCCGCACTTCGTTGTCACCGGCAGCACGACGGTCACATCGGCATTGGAGTCGGGCCGCACCGTTCTCCGCCTCCTGCCGGGCCCAGACTTTGACCGCGCCGGTTTCGGGTTCGATACGCCTGCCTCGCCAGTCCATGCATAGGTGCTAGCTTTTTTCGTTGCCCCGAATGCCGCCAGCCGCTCGAGCGATCCCGTCCCCCGTCACTCCGGCGGCGAGCCCGCCGGGGCCGGCGCTGCCGGGGTGAAGCCCCGGACCCAGTCGGACATCTCGCTCACCTCCCCGTGCTCGTTGATGGCCTTGATGCGGTACACGTATTCCTTGTCCGGCTCGACCGTATCGTCGGTGTAGGTGGTGTCCGCCGAGCCGGTGTCGCCTGCGATGGTGACGAAGGTCCCCAGCGGGTGGATCTCCCGGTCGCGCCGCAGGATGACGTAGCCGGTGATGGCGTCGTCCCGCGGCGCGTCCCAGGCGAGGGTCACGGCGTCGTGGGAGACGGCGGCGGACAGGCCCGTGGGCTTGTCTGGGACGGGGACCGCCGGGGTGTCGGCGCGGATCCAGTCGGACTTCTCGCTCACCTCCCCGTGCTCGTTGATGGCCTTGATGCGGTACACGTATTCCTTGTCCGGCTCGACCGTATCGTCGGTGTAGGTGGTGTCCGCCGAGCCGGTGTCGCCTGCGATGGTGACGAAGGTCCCCAGCGGGTGGATTTCCCGGTCGCGCCTCAGGATGACGTAGCCGGTGATGGCGTCGTCCTGCGGGTCGTCCCAGGCGAGGGTCACGGCGTCGTGGGAGACAGCGGCGGCGGACAGGCCCGTGGGCATGGCTGGCGGCTCGGGGCCCGCCACTACTGCCGTGGCCGTGCTGGTCAGCGTCTCCTCATTGTCAGCGTCGTCGGTGAAGCTCACCTCCACCTTGATGGTCTTGCCTTCGTCGCCGGCTGCCAGGGGATAGCTTGACCCCGTAGCGTTCTGGATGTCCGTGTCGGAAGTCCCGTCGTTTCGTATCCACTGGTAGCTGTAGGAAACACCGGTCAACCCGTCGGTGTCCGCGATGCCGGAGGTGTCCGCCGTCAGCGTCTCCCCCACCTGGACCGTACCGCTAATGCTCGGTGCACCAGTGGCCGGACTGTCGGGCTGGGGCGCTGCCTCCACCGCGTCCGTGGCGGCGCTGGTCCGGGTCTCGGAGTACCCGCCTCTATCGGTGAAGGCCACCTTCACCTCGATGGTCTTGCCCTCGTCGGCAGCCATCAGGGTGTAGCCGGAGTTCGTCGCCCCCGCGATGTCGGTGTCTGCGCTCGCATCGCCGGAGACCCATTGATAACGGAACCGCACCCGCTCCAGCCCGTTCCCGTCCTCGATGCCAGCGGCGTCGGCCCAGAGGGTTTCGCCGACCTGCGCCGTGCCATGGACGACCGGCGTCCCGCTGGCCGGCTCGTTGTCCGGTCTGGCCTGCCGGCCCAACTTGAACTGGCTGGTCGAGTTCAAGTACAGCATCTCGGACCAATCCGAGACGCCGTGCGCGTTCGCCGCCCGCACGCGGAACCAGAGCGACGCTTGCGGGTCCAGCCCGCTGATGATGGCTCCCGCTCCGTAGAAGGCGATGGCCACCCCGTCTGCGGGCAGATCGGTCCACTGGCCCTCACGGTACTGCTGCACGGCGTAGGAATCGGCCCCGGGGACACCGTTCCACTCCAGGTCCACGCCGCCAACGAACACCCCGGTCCCCTCCGCCTGGTCCGGAGCGTCCAGAGCGTCCGGAGGGCCGTCGGCCGGCGGACCGGGCACCACGAGGGCGGGCCCAGCCGTCAGCGAACGCCCGTCCGCGGTGCACAGCGCTCCCTGGTCGGCGCAGGCCCGGCCCAGCGGCGCCAGGACCGACACCGGACCCGGCCCCACCGGCTCCACCGTCAGCTCCCACAGGTCGCTGCGGCCCTTCACCCTGGCGGCATCGGTCACCGTGCCGCCGCTCACCAGCAGCGCATGGTCCCGCATGTCCTCGGGCGTTATTTCCACATCGTCGCTGAAGGCGATCCGCAGTTTGAACCGGTTCTCCCCGTCATGCGCCTCCGCCGCCGCCGCGAAGCTCGCCGTGAGGGGGTCCGCCTCCGTCGCTCTCAGCGTCCTGGACCCGCCCGACCTACCGGGCAGGCGGTAGGCATCGATCGTGCCTATCCGGTTGGTGACCCAGATGGTCTCGCCGTCGGACCAGATGTCGCCGGGCGGCATACGGTAGCTGCGCAGTCTGACGTCGAGCGCGGCGCGGCGAATCCCGGTGTCGAGGTCGTACGCCCTGAGCCAGCCGGAGCCGGCGGCCACCCACATCGTCGTGCCGTCCGACCAGAGGCCATAGCTGTCGCCGTGACCGTCGTAGCCGGGCGCTATGGCCCCCTGGCCGGTGTCCAGGTTAATGGTGTAAACGCCGGCGGTCGGCCCGCTGAGCCACACCTTCGCGCCGCTGGCCCATATGCCCCTGACCGTCAGCGGGCCACGGAGCAGATCAAACTTTCGCACGAAACCGAATGGTGATTTGAAATCCTCGTCCGCTGGTGTGTAATTTCGACCGTTAGCTGCCCATGAAGTGACGTTTCTGGTAAAGCATTGGCTGGTTACGCTGGAATCCCGGTCGTACTGATCGAGCGTACCGCTGCTTTCGTTTGCGATCAGCATGTGTTGGCCAGTTCCCCACATCACGGTAAGCGACGGGTTTCCTTCGCCGCTGGCCCGGCTTTCACTGAAGTGGCAACGGTAGTTCAACCTCTGGTCGAATTCTGACGTACTAGCCGCGACGTGCCGCTCGACCCGACCCTGCTTCAGCGCCGACAGCTTGAGCGCGTGGATGCCGAAGTGGCTGGGGTCAACGACCCAGATCGTGTCTGTGCCGGCTTCACCCCAGAGCCCGCTCGGCCTCCATATATCGCCTTCGGCCACCCCCTCAATAGTTTCCTCGAAAGGGGGGCCAGTCCATACCTCAAATTCCTCTTCGGGCAGCGGCTTGTCCCCAGGGTCCATTGCGTACGACCCCTGCGGCACCGTGATTGTACGGATGTGGCGGTCAGGGGGGTCTTGGTCATCCACATTCACGATCACGCTGGGACCTGTGATGTTGTGAAAGAGGCTGTCCATGCTCGTGGTCGTATGGGTCAGCGTGACCGATTCATTCGTATTGTTCGAATCCGTGGCGGCCGACACTCCCACCGACCGGGGCTGATTCCAATTTAACGTGGTGAAGGTCAGGCTGGTCGGATTCGGGGTCACATTCGTGCCCGCATGTCCGCCGATCGTTACCGTCACATTCGCCGCCGGTCGTCGGTCGAGACCCACGTTATAGGAGCGTTGGCCACCTTCCGTCAGCGACAGTCGCTTCTCCGACAGCAACACCTCCCCCGGTCTAGCGGCCCGAGTCACAGTCAACGTGTAGGTTTGCGTCGCGCCGTCCTCTGCCGTCACCTCAACCTTGATTACATTCTCCGCGCCGGCCACCAGGTTGGCCTGGAAGCCGGACCGGCTTGTGTCTGCGTCACTGAGCTGGTTGTTGCTCCCGTCCCGGACGTCCCGGAACGTGACCGACGCGAGCGGGTGGTTCTTGGTCGGCGTTACCGTGACCTGCGAGACGGGATTGCCCACCGACGCCAGGTATGAGTACTCGCCCGATGCAAACGCCGGGTCCAGTGTGACCGCGTTGCCGTCCCGATCCGTCACCGCCAGGTCGCTCAATGTGGCGTCGGTGGATAGGACGCGTACAGTCCCACGAACTTGAAATATTATGGCATTGTTAACGACAGCCCAATCGGTGGTAGGTGATTTATACAGACGCCCGGTGGCGATGTCCCAACCGTGATCGCTGTCGTCGATTTGGTTAACGGAGATCCGTATGGCCGCCATGCCTGAGTTGGTCGGGAGCCCTTCATTTACGGTGAGCCAGTAGGGTGTGTCCGGATCGAGTATTGTACCAGGCGGCGCCGTAAAGTTATTGAAGTTGTTAGCTCTCAAGGACGCGGGATTCGTGAGCGTCGCAACCAGATCTCCCGGACTATTATTGACGCCGTCAGCCTTGATCCTGACGATGATGTCCTTGCCAACGACGTCATTAGCAGCGTTGCTCATCCTTATGCGAATTTCGGAGATTGTGTATCCTAATGAATTTGATCCCGTAGTGAACTTCTGGGCAGTAATCCGGGAGTTGTTTGTATTGCCAAAGGCATTTCCAAGAACGACCCTGGCCAATAGGACGTCTGCCGTGGTCTGCGCTCCCAGGGGCGGCGCCTGAAGCCCGGGGACGGCGGCCAGCAGCAGCGCCGCCAGGCTCAGCCCAGCGAGCAGGCGGGCGCGCAGGCTCAATCTCTTTCCCCTCGGCTCCACACCAGGGGCGGCCCTGTGAAGAGCCCGGGCGTCGCTTCCGACGCCGGCACTGCGGCGCACAGCCAACCGATTGAATACTTGAACGCTCCTTCTCAACATGTGTCGATACTCCTGGCTTGAGCAATGTCGGCTCGCTGGATCACTTGCTGGCCTTCGCCGATGAACGGGAGCCGCGCGGCGCCGGAACTCATCGCCGGACGCGAGGACCAGGGCCGGAGCGCCGGTCTGTAGCGGCGTCTGCCGCTGAACTCGGAATCACGCGAGGAGTGAGGCGGAACCACCGAGCCGGGACGGCAGGCGTGCCCTGCAACCGGAGCCGGGTTCGCGCGGATTGCGGTCGATGGATGAACTCGTCGCCGTGTGATTGAGCACCTTGAGAACAGGTGTCGAAGGTCTCTTGCTGGTTGGAAGATCGTCCGATGGGGGCCTGAGGCCACCGAAAACAACGAGGCTCTTTGCGGGACGGTAGTACCCGTGACCGAACTGCCCTCCCCGACCCTGTAGCTCGACAGCGCGAAGCTGACCGTCACCTCAGGGTCATCGTCGTCGTCGATCTCCAACATCGTCGCGTTCGGCGTCCCCTCGGAGACCCGCTCGTCGGGCATCGCGCCAAAGCTCAACGTCACGCGCTCGTCGTCGTCGTCGAGCGTGTCCTGTGCGCTCATCGCGTGACTCCTGGAGCAAGAGAATACGCCTTGTATATGAGTTATCTGTCAGCCATTGGGTCTTTAAGGGTGAGTTTTCGTGATTCGTTCTCTCGGCCACCCCATCACTCGTGCAGTCGGAAATCGAGCCGTTGCACGGGCATCAGCGCCGCCCTGCTGATTGGCCGAGAAGTGAGCCTGACTCGCTCCCGGGCGGCGGCGCTTGCGATCCAGTGCTGGACTCGGGCGCTGGTGGCGCCGGCACCGCGCGCTGTGCGTCTCCGGTAAGCCCATCAGGCACGTCGAACCCCTCCGGTCCAGAGAGCAACACCGCCAATGACACCCACAACACAGCCTCCTCGGCTGGGCACAAGGCGCACACCGTCAGACGGCCTACAAGGCCAATGTGAAGGTCAGGACGAAGGTTCTCGATTTTGTATAGCTTGGTAGGCCAACGCGTACTGTACTGCGAACTTTCCACTGGGCGGTCTCGCTAGCCGGGCGGTCGCGCCATAGCGAGTAGCACGCGCGCCACAACGTAGCAGAATTACCCCACCCGGCCCGCGACCTGCCCGGCCACGTGCCGGATGCGCTCCGCATCGGCGACGGAGGTCCCCCCGAACTTCTGCACGACTCGCATAGAAAAGGGATGCGCCAGCGCGCCCTCAGGCGCGAGGGGCGGAGGATGGGGGATGGGGGATGGGTTCAGCCTCCCGCCTGCGCCCAGGAGCAGTGCCGTCGTCCACCTCACGGCGCGTTCGGACTCTCGAACAGACTGCGAGCGATAGCGATCGTCGTTTCGAGGGCGTCTGCGGTATATGCGGTGTAGTTGGACACGTAGACTTCGACTCCTGTTGACTCGTCGAAGATCTTCACCGAGTTGAGCGGGATGCCATTGTTCCGTAGCGGGTCGTACCACAGGATTGCAGGACGGTCGTCGACCGTTCGCGCCTCCCAAATGTTCGCGTCCGGCCCGCCCGGAGTCGCTTGGTAGAACGGTCGGTTTTCTTGCAGCGAGATGGTTACGACGACAAGGTTCTCCTCATCTTCGTACGTCGCGCTCAGTGAGTCCGCGTCGTACGCCACAGCTCCCCTGAGCGCCCATCCTTCCGGCAGCACCGGGTCTCGCCAGAGTGGGTGTCGGCGCACTTCCGCCGGATCCCATGACGGCCACTCCGGTAACGCATCCGCGGAGGGTTCTGTTAACCCCTGAGCGTCGGGCGGCATTCCCACAGGGCCATGCGGCTCAAGTGAGCCCTCCCAGTCGACAGGGGTCAACAGATACGGTCCGTAGCGGATGGGTGAGGCGATGAGGGTCACGGCACGTGAGCCCGTTGCGCGCGAAGCAATAACCGGTGGACTCCATCTCACACCGACCGCCTCAGCGCTCAGACTGCCCTGACAGCCCGTGCCTGCATAGGCGATCCACTCGACTGCGAGAAACTTGCGCGCGGCAGTACTGGGTGGGGCGGGCAAGATGTCCTCAACGCGGTAGCGCACGAAGCAGTCGTCGGCCTGGTGCCACTCGAAGAGGTCGCCTGCCTCCACCGCGTCGTAGATGTCGTCGCGCGGGGTGGCGTCGGCGTCGGACGTGTGGATGAGGAGGGCGGTGGTCGTGCCGTCGCGCAGGGCCTCGTAGGTGGTGACCACCGTCGACGGGTCGGCCGGGTCGGCAAGGAAGGCGTAGCTGCCCGGCGTCGACACCGCGCCGGTGGTGTCGTAGGTGTCGTACCGGAAGGTCGTGGCGGACGTAACGGGGGGTGCGGGCGTGAACAGACTTTCGGCTATGGCAATCACGGCGTCGACGTTTGCGCCCCTCAAGGACAGGTCAAACCCGATGATCTTGTACTCGCTTTCGCTGGCCTCGTCGTAGACCCAGACCGTGATGGGGAAGTGCCAGTCGTGGGCCGCCCCGGGCGGGCTGTAGACGACCTGCGCAGGGCGGCCCGCGATCGCCCGCGTTTCCCAGGAGCCCCCATTCCCCGAACGCGTCGCCTCCTCGAGGTAGTACCGTGCGCTTGCGTGATACCCCTTTAGCCTGAAGGCGGATGAACCGTCCGCCGCGACATACTCGGCGGTGTAGCCGTAGCCGGGGTCGGCGAGTCCGCCGCTGATGGCGCGGTCGAATTTCCATCCTGCGGGCAAGTCCGGGGCACGCCAGTAGGGCAGGTTGCCCGCCTCGGTGAGGCTCTCGGTGTAGACGGGACTATTGGACGAGTTGTTAGGGGGCTGCACCTCCTCATACGCCCTGGTCGCACCCGTCCAGCCCGCAGGCACGAGTTGGTAGATCCCATGCACGACAGGCACGGTGAGGCTGGTCCCGCCGAGGTCTGGCAACGGCCCGAAGTCCATGCTGGCAGCCAGGTCCCCTGAGACCGTGCCGCCACAGCCCGTGAAGGCGTAGGTCATCCACTCGACGGCAAGAAGCTTGCGGGGGACGGTCCCGGTCGGATCGGGCTTCACCTCCGTGACCGTGTAGCGCACGAAGCAGTCATCGGCCTCGTGCCACTCGAAGAGGTCACCCGCCTCGACGGCATCGTAGACGTCCGCCCGGGAGGCGCCGTCGGCGTCGGACGTGTGGATGAGGAGGGCGGTGGTGGTGCCGTCGCGCAGGGCCTCGTAGGTGGTGACGACCGTCGACGTGTCGTCGGGGTCGGAGAGGAAGGCGTAGCTGCCCGGTGTCGACACCGCGCCGGTCGTGTCGTAGGTGTCGTACCGGAAGGTCGTGGCGTCGGGGGTGGCCGGGGGAGTGGGGGAGGGTGTGGCGGTGGCGGTGGCGGTGGCGGTGACAGGGGTGGGCGAGGGCGTGGCCGTGGCCGTCGCGCGCGGCGACGGGGCTGTGGTCGGCGTGGTCGTGGGTGGTGGGGAAGCGGTCGCGGTGGAGGTCGCGGTGGCAGGGGGTGCGGGCGTGGTCGCGGGGCTGGGGGACGGCTGGTCGGGTCCGCCGCCGCAGGCTGCGACCGTCGCCGCCACAACGGCGATCACGCCGAGGATTTGCCCATGGAAGGCGCGTGTCACGCACCACAACCTAGCAGCCAGTGGGGCGAATTACCCCACCCGCCGCGAGGGATGTCCTAGATGGTCGCGCTTGCTACAGCCACAGCATGAACTTCTCGTAACGGGTTTCCCCCCAGCAGGCTACCTCGCCGTCCACCGTGATGGCGCACGTGCGGGCCTCGCTTGCGCTGATGGCGATGAACTTCCCGGGCGGGGCGTCCGACTGCCCGAACTGATTCGCACCCCAGCAAACGGCCTCGCCTGTGTCAGTGAGCGCGCAGTTGTGGCTCCAGCCGCCGGCGATCGCGGTGTAGTGGCCGGATCGCACCTTGGTAGGCCCCGCGTAATCCGGTGACCAACAGGTCACCTGGCCTTCATCCGAAAGTGCGCATGTGGAGGGTGTGGAGCCCCAGCCCGTCACGATCGCAACAACGTTGCCGCCGGACAGGGGAGGTTGTCCTTCAACCTCCACGCCCCAGCAGACGGCGGCACCGCCGTCGGTGACTGCGCAGGTGTGTCCGGAGCCAGCGCTGATCCCGATATAGCTTCCGGGCGGAGCTTCCGTCTCCTCGTCATCGTACCCGCCCCAGCAGACCGCCTCGCCGGCCTCGCTGACCACACAGGAGTATCCCGAACCGGCGCTGATCGCCACGTAGTGACCTGGGGGTGGGTTGGTCTGCCCGCCGTACGGATCGCCCCAGCAGACTGCCTCGCCGCCCTGGGTGAGCGCGCAGGTGTGACTCCGCCCGGCGCTGATGGCCGTGTAGCGGCCGGACGGCGCCGCCGCCTGGCCCCGAGGGTTCCGGCCCCAGCAGACCGCCTCGCCCGCTTCGGTGAGTGCGCACGTGTGATAGGCACCGTCGCTCACAGCGACGTAACGACCCGGTGGCGGATCCGGCGGTGCCACGATGGCCTCCACGGACTCCCAGCAGACCGCTTCGCCATCCGCGGTCAGTGCGCACGCGTAGTCCTGACCGACGCTGATCGCGCGGTACTGGCCGGGTGCGGAGTCGGGTGGAGTCATGACGGTCCAGAGGCCCCCCCAGCAGACCACCTCGCCTACGTCGGTCAATGCGCAAATGAAGCTTTCGGCCCAGTTGCCCCCGATGCTCACGGCCGAGTACACGCCGGGCGGCGCCTCCCAGAGTTCCGAGCAGACGAGCTCCCCGCTGTCTCGCAGCCCGCAGTGGTGGCCGCCACCCGAGCTGAGTGCCGTGAAGCGGCCGGTCAGCGGGGTGGGCCGAGTCAACCCCCAACACTGGAGCTCGCCCGTGGTGGTCAGCCCACAACTGCTCCCCGTGGCTCCGTGGTATCCGAAGAACCCGGTGCTGATGGCAACGTAGGGACCCGGCGTTGGGTCGGTCTGCCCGCCGTACGGATCGCCCCAGCAGACTGCCTCGCCGCCCTGGGCGAGCGCGCAGGCGTGCGTGACCGTCGCGCTGATGGCTGTGTAGCTCCCTGCGGGCGCATCCAGCCGGGCAGCTGCATCGTCGCCCCAGCAGACCGCCTCGCCGTCGCCCGCCAGCGCGCAGGTGTAGTCGCGCGCCTTGCTGATTGCGGTGTAGCGGCCCGGCGGGACATCGAGTTGCCCGTGCTGGTTGTCGCCCCAGCAGGCTGCCTCGCCGTTCTCGGCGAGCGCGCATGCGCCGCGCCCGCCGGCGCTGATCGCCACGAACGGCCCCCGTGGGGGGTCGGGGACGGGGGCGTACGTCTCGAAAGGCACCGGCCCAAGGGGCGCAGGCCCGGGGGCCACAGGTGAGGTTGTGGGCGTAGGCGTTGTTATCGGCGTCGCCGGAACCGCTGTCGGTCTCGCCGTGGGGGCGGGCGCGGGTGACGCGGTCGCCCCCACAGTCGAATCCGGGGAGGCTGTCGGGTCTGGAAAGGGTGTGGCGTGAGCCGTCGCGACGGGGGTGGTGGCGAGGGCGGTGAGCGGGGGAGCGGATGGGGGCACGGTGGTTGCCATGGGCGGTGGCTGGTGGGAGTCGCCGCCGCAAGCGGCCAGTGCCGCAGTGGCGCAGGCGACCCAGGCGAGCGTCCTCAGACCAGTGCTAGCGACCATGACGCCAAGGGTACTGGTCACTGCCACGAATTACCCCGTCCGTTGCCGTGGCACTCGTATCCACTCAACGGACACCCGCCAGCCAGTCACGCCCCCCGAAGCGTTGGCAGTGCAGTCCCTGTTGCCCGGATCTGACAGGCCAACGTGTACTGTACTGCGAACCTTCATGTGGGCGGTGGCACCGTAGGGCGAAGGGACGACGCGCGCGTCAACGTCCGTCGATCACTCTCCCCGTGACCGCTACTCCGGGCTGAACCACGGCCTTTGCTGGTACCCCTCATCGCCCCAACAGACGACTTCCCCCTCCGTGGTAAGGGCGCAAGCTCGGAAGGAGCTGGAACTGAGCGCTGTGTATTCCCCGGGGGGCGCCGTGACTGCTCCAAAGTCCTCCTGGTCCCTCCGTATCCGAAAGGAACCCCAGCAGGCCGCTTCACCGGTCTCCGTGAGCACGCAGGCGTGGTCCTCGCCGGCGCTGATCGCCACGTAGGTACCCGATGGGGGGTCTTCCGCCGGCCATCCCCAGCAGGCAGCCTCGCCCGTGTCGGCAATCGCACATGTGGAGGAGTAGTGCGCGCTGACCGCCAGGTAGCGGCCTGGGGGGACTTCCGTCGCGCCATGTCCCCAGCACACCAGGTCCCCCACTTCCGTGCGAGCACAGGCATGGGTCCACCTATGGCTGACTTCGTGAAACGGACCGGGCGGGATCTCCGCCAGCGGCCCTTCGGTGGTCAGCCCGTAGGAGTCCCCGCACACGACTTCCCCTTGGGCCGTCAGGGCGCATGCATGGTAGTACCCCGTGCTGATGTCCACATAGGACCCCGGCGGAAGCTCAGGTGCCCACTCACCCCAGCAGACCGCCTCGGCAGCATCGGTGATGCCGCAGGTCGCCACGTGTCCGGCGCTGATGGCGGTGAAGCGCCCCTCGGGCACTTCCGCCTGCCCGAAGTTGTTCCAGCCCCAGCAGACGGCCTCGCCTGCGGCGGTCAGGGCACACGTGTGACCGAAGCCGTCGCTCACCGCGATGTAAGGGCCACGCGTCGCACCCGGACGTGGCATCCTGTGGGGCTCGTTGGACCAGCAAACGGCGCGGCCAGAGTCCGTGAGTGCGCAGGCATAGATGAGATCCACCCCACTCTCCCAGTCGGGACTCCCTCCCACGCTGATGGCGACGAACCGTTCGGGCGACGGATCCGGAGGGATCATTCTCGCGACCTCGCCTTCCACGACTCTCCACACGGGACCACAGACGGCCTTCCCGTTTCCGGCGATCGCGCAGTGGTGCCGGCCCGTCGTGCTGATCGCAACGTAGCCTTCGCCAGTGGGGACAGCTGTCAGGCAGTCCCAGTGCCCGCTGCTGGTCAGGCCGCAGCCATCGAAGCCAGCCAGCGCCACGTAGTCTCCAGACTTTCGCCGACTCCAGGGTTCGCTGCTCAGCGTGTCCGAACCCCAGCAGACAATGTCGCCTGTAACCGTCAACGCACAGCGGCGATAAAACGTCGTCCCGAACCCACCAATCTTGGTCAGCCCGCCAATCGCAACGAGGGGTTCGGATGGAGGATCAGGCCACCTGCCGGGCCAGACACCCCAGCATTCGATTGCGCCGGCCTCGGTCAGCCCGCAGTCATCGACAACTGCCGTGTAGCGGGGTGTTCCCTCACCGAGCGGAGTCCACGGATCTTCGCCCCGTGATAGACAGGCGCTCTCGCCACTCTCTGTAATGGAGCAGGTATCGCTACCCTCTGCGCTAATGAAGCTGTAGGAGCCAGGCGAGGCGTCCCACGTCTCGGCGCTTTCGATGTCCCAGCAAATGGCCTCGCCGTCGTTGGTCAACGCACAGGCGTGATCGGCGCCCACGGTGATCGCGCTGTAGACGCCCGGTGGGGCGGCGTACGTTGGGGAGTTGGGGAGTGCGGGTCGGGGGGTGGAGTCAGGCTCAACAGGTTCATCGGGCGTCGAGGGCGGTGTGGGGGGCTCGGTAAGCCGAGCCGTATACAGAATGGCGTTACCCAAGAGGTCGACCGCAGGATCAAGCCCCGGAACCGTGTGCACGGTGCCCGCGCTGAAGTCCACTAGGACGGTCTTGGTGCCGTCCCCGCATGCTGTGGATCCCAGGAACCCGACGAACAGCTGTCCTTCCAGGTGATCGACGAGTCGAAGGGGCCTGTGGCCCTCATACGACCCCTGGCCTCCCCACGAATAGGCACCCGCGATTTCGCCCTGGTCACTGAAGTGGAGGAACAGATCAAGCTGGCCTAGTTCGCGTTCCTCGTAGCTGAGCCGGCCATCGACCTTGCTCTGGACCCTTGGGCTGGGAGGGTTCTCCGGCGGCGTCCACTCTTCCCCTGAGCGAAGCCCCTTCACCCGACCCTCCGGATCGCGGACGGCGACATCCCCTTCACTGGTGCCCCAAGTCCCCCCTTCGGGATACTCGCCCCACCTCTCCCAGGTCTCGCCTGCATCGATAGAACCCCAGAGTGCCTCGACAGCGTCCTCATCCACACGATCGATGCCCCAGCAGGCTCCGCGTTCGCATACTCGCGCCACCAGGGTCTGGCCGCTCGCACTCATGCTATTCAGTTGCGGGCCGAAATCGTCAGTGTTGATCGGCGGGAGCCGTGCAAGCGGGTCGTCCCAGGCCAGGTCCCCCGCCTCCGTGGCGACCGCTCGGCTCCACCACTGCGGGCCGTGGCAGCTCCTGTAGTGGCGGAAGTAGAGGGTCGCACCGGGCGGCAGCGGGCGCGGCTCTCCCATCGCGAGGGGTGTGTACTCGACAGATGCCTGCGTTGCGCTTGGCGTCGGCGATGGCGTGACTGTTGGCGACGGCGTAGCCGTGGCGGGCGGCGTCGAGGTGGCTGTGGCGGTTGGCGAGGACGTTGTCGTCGGCGACGGCGCCGTGGTCACCCGTGGCGTTGGCGTAGGAGTGGTGGCCACTGGCGAGGGCGTGGACGTCGGGGTGGCAGGCGGCTCGGGGGAGTCACCTCCGCAGGCGGCCAGCACCGCAACTGCGAAGGCGACGAGAGCGTAGTACCGCAAACCACGACAAACCATGGCGCAAGGGTACTGGCCGCTTCGCCGAATTACCCCGTCCGATGCAGGCGGTAGCCGGGCAGGGGAAGTCGCTTGCTGCCCGAGGTAGTGTGCTGGCCGAGGCCGGCGGCAGTAGGCCACACGTACCGTACTGCGACTGTCCGGTGGGCGGTCTCGATAGCAGGGGCGGCGGTGCACAGAGACCTCGCGCTTTCATCCTCTGCCAATCCACATTTTGTCGGCCGGTGCTTCCCATCGCCGGAAGCCCTGCAACCACTCGTGTCCGAGTCCCAGGTAGTAGCGCTCCGCTTGGGTGCTATGGATATCGGACCGCTCCTGAGCCATCTTCAATGACGCGGGCCAGTTGGCGACTGTATCTCTCGTAAACCACGCGAGCGCGACCAACGAGACCCTTTCGCCCTCGCTGAGACCCCACCAGAGCTTCTTGAGCTTCAGCCAGACCGCCGCCTCCGAGACGTCGAGGTCTACCTCCGCGGTGATGATGCGTGGCCCACTCTTGCCGGCGAAGTGATTGTCTGTGCGTCTCTGCCACTCTTCTCTGACCTTGGCGTAGGCGGCATCAATTTCGAGCACCTTCTCCAGTGAGATTTCGGGCGGAGGGTCTTTCATTCCTTGCACCCGATGGATGCGCTTCAGCTCCGCGTCCCTATATGCGCGCAAGGTCGCTAGAAGCTCACTACGCTTGACGTCCTCTGGCTCGCCGATCGGCCAGAGGGGAAACGGCCAATATGCCAGCGGACTTGGCGAGGGCTGGTCTTCTTCTTGAACCGCCTCCTCCTCCGGGTCAAGCCGTACGGCGGACAGCGTTTCGTTAATCTTGACGAGCAGCTCCAAGCTGTCCATTGACTCTGGATCGATCGGTTGCCAGATAGCGGCAACGTGCCGGAGGCCGCTTACGGTCGAGATTCCATGGGCGTGCAACGACAGTGCGACTGCAACGCATGCCGATGTACGGTATCTGGTCATTGAGGAGGTGAAGTCTTCGGGCGTCACCCAATCCCGTTCTCGGCCGTCCTGCCCGGATTCGGTGATGTTTTCAACAAGGTCGACGTAGATGTGACGCTCCCGTCTGCTGGTAATCTCGTTTCGAAAGATCCAATCCACGTCCCGGGGACCATCCAGATAGAACGGCTGTATCTCCCGATTGATGTACGACGCCAACTCAGGAAAATCGACGGGGCGCCAATCACAGGCGTGCGCGTAGATCCCCTTCCAAAGGTGATTGCTCCATCGCTTCAGTGTGCGCGCTCTCGCCTTTGCTTCGGATTGCGGACATCGGACCGCGTCGACGAGAATTAGTACCTTGGCCGCTTCTTCGTCGGCGAAGCTCCCGAGCAGCGTGGCGATCGATTCGTCCCCATCGTTCGAGGCGCGCTGCGCGGAGCCATCAAGCCTCTGGATGTTCGAAACCAAGTGGTCAATGCCATGCGCGATATCTCGCCAGAAGTGCTCCGGTTTCTGGTTTCCCAGGTTCGAGATCGCGGAGGACTGCGTCATGCTTCAGGCACCTCCAACTGGTCCACCTACCAGCTTAGCCGTCACGATCGTTGTCGTAATTCCGGATCTCCCAGACAGGCCAACACGTACGGTGCTGCGGACTTTCCAGTGGGCGATCGGCCTGTAGATGCCAGCCCGCCAAACTACACGCCGTGCACCGCGCTCACGAGGGCGTTGTCGGTTGGCTGGACTGCCGATTGAGGATGCGCTTGGCCCGGTGGCGCACGCGAGCAGAGAGACTTCCCGAGAGTTGTTGGGCTATTTCCACTCCGACATCCGATGTCGAATGCTCCTGTTGGGCCAGGCCGATAAGGAGCATTTCTGGCAGGTCTGTTCCTCGGTCAGCTGCGATATGCCGGGCCAGTTCGGCGATCTCGGGGCTCGGACTCGCGGCGACGAGTTTCCCGACTGCTCTCGCGACTGCGTGTCGAACCTCGAAGTGTGCGTCTCCAGCGAGCCCAGCCAGGACTGGCTGCATTTTGGAGCAGTGACCTGAGCCGAGAAGCACAGTGGCATCCTGCCGCTCCTGCGGGGACCCGGACGCGAGCTTTGTCATGGCTGTGTCGGCATCGTCGCCGCTGATCGCGCCGAGAGCGATCGAGGTTGCGATACCGATGCTAGATACCGATGCAGTCCCGAGTGCGGAGACGCCCATCCCTATGGAGTCGATGTTGAGAGCAAGCCTTTCTCTGGGGCCGCTCGGCAACAGTTCCTGCGCTTCGATAATGCGAAGACAGGACGCTCGCTTGTCACGCTCTAGGACCAGAGGCTCACACAGCAACTCAATGACCGGGTCCCAGAGGGCCACGTCAGGGAACCTTAGGTTTAACCACGTGAGCGCGCCGCTGCCGTCGGCATCCCCCAACTTGGGTGTCGACAGCGCTTCTGTCACCGTCGCCGCGAGGCGCTCGATGATATGCATGGCCTCAGCATCACGTAATTTCCCCACGGGTAAGCCTTCCAGCGCCGCCAAATCGCCATTCGCGGCGCGACGCTTCAGCTCACTAAGCGCTGTTGGTTCGTTGTTGGCAGCGAGCCACCCGAGCACAGCGGCCCCAAAGCGACCTTGGTCCCTCTTTCCAAGTTCCGACAGCGTATTCCGTTCGGGAACGGCCACGCGGTCGAAGTCGAGTTGCCCAATGATGTCTGGAAGGCGGCTGACCGGGTGATTGAGTTGAGGTTCGGGTAACGCCCCAACCATCTTCACCACAGCTTGGTGGGCACTGCTGTCAGCTGAACGCATGAGGCCTGCAGCTGCGCCGAATACTGAGGGCTCGACCAGCACCGTCTTGAGCACTCGCTCGTCGTACTCGGTCCTATCGCCACGCACGCTTCGCACG
Source organism: Tepidiformaceae bacterium (assembly GCA_965262975.1). Classification (GTDB taxonomy): domain Bacteria; phylum Chloroflexota; class Dehalococcoidia; order Tepidiformales; family Tepidiformaceae; genus UBA2991. The sequence continues at coordinate 1,688,819 of OZ253575.1, forward strand.
ATCCACAGGAGCAGGTCGGTGGCGGTGGCCTCCTCCACCAGGTCGCCGGCCCGTCGCAGGGCGGAGAAATTCGCGGCCGCTGTGGTCCGGGTCCACCCGTCGGTCGAAATCTTGTTCACAGATTTGGCGACCGCTTCGATCGGTCCCGCTCGCCGAAGATGCACGATGGCCGACTCCAGCGAACTCTCGTCGCCGCTTCCACGCAGAGCGTCGAGCCCTTCGATCAGCTCAGTGACCTCGTCGTGCGAGGAAGCTGCGCTCATCATTCGCTGGCGAGCCTTCAGCGATGCAATGTGGCTCCACGTGCCGTGGTCGCCCAGAAGGTCAGCGTTCAGCTCCGCGGCAAACAGCTTGTCGTCCGCTGCGTTGCCACCGGCCAAGAGCAGGAAGCGCTTCTCAGCCCAGGCATTGAAGTGTGTGTCAGCAGCGGATGTGAGCGCCCCAGAGATGCCCTGGGACCGCCACCACGAGACGGCATTGTCTGAAGCCGTCATCAAGCCACCGAGGTCGGCTTTCTCGAAGTCCTGAGCCGCGACGATGCTCCAGACCGTGGCGGTGGCAGCAGCCGCTAGTGCGGTGGCGGTAACGTCAGCGCCATCGGTGAGTTGTTCTAGCGCGGCCCGAGCATCGGCTTGGGCGTCCTCATCGCGGCCAGCGTCGGTGTGGCAACGCGCCCGCTGGACGAGAACCCACCCGAGATCAGCTGGATCGACATCGCTCCTCTCCGTCAGTTCATCGAGCACTGCGGTTGCTTCGGCGTGCCCAATGTGCGGCTTCATGCCGTCGCCGTGGACGTGGAGCCTCTGAAGGGCGCACGCCAGCAGCACTCCACTTGCCCCCTTCTCCCTCCCCCCGGGGGCGGAGTCGAATGCAGTGCTAAGACGGTCAACACGGTCTGTTGTCGCCCAGTTCAAGAGCGCTGCCACCAGCGACCATTCCCAGTCGCTGCCCTCGGGCGGTTCCTCCGTGGGGTCCGGTACCGTTGGGTGCTGCTCAGCGAACGCAGCGAGATCGCGGAAGCGCCCCTGCGCCAAGAGAGCGACTGCTTCTACAGCGTTTATCTGGTTGTCGTAGCCGGTGTTGGGGTGCGGGGCCACAAGCCTAGGTGCGAGCAGGGCGTACCTGAGTTGGTGTTCCGGGGCTATGTTCTCGGCCGCAGCCCAGAAGGCGGTTCCCTCCAGCATAGGGGGATGTCCCTGGCTATATGCAACGGCGAGGAATGCTTCCCGGTCTGCCTCATCAATCGTCTGATCCGCAGGCACGAGAATCTTGCACCTCTTCCCGGTGGACCTCACCTTGTCGGCAGTGACGTGAACCCAATACCCAGTGCCCTCGTCATCGTCGTAGAGAACGAGGATGTGGGGCAGAGTGTGGTTGCTCCAGTAGTCGAAGTGGCTGGAGGTGTCGTCGAGCCACCAGCCGGAGACGTTTCCCTCGTCGTCATGCTCGATGCGCTCGAAGTACTTCCGCCCAGACTTCACCTGCACCCCGAAGGCAACGGGCCGGTCGATATCCTTTGTCAGGACTATCAGGTCAGTGCCCCTGTCACGATTGTTGGTAGACCACACATTCCAGCCCAGCCGCCGGAGCATGGTGTCCACCGCACCTTCCCCAACGTCGCCGGTGATCACAGGGTCGCCGCTGCTAGTCATGGATTGCCTCTGGGAGACCGCCGATGCGGGACTCTTGCACCGCCGGTGTTCTCGGGGTAGCAGGCTGATCTTGCCACACCGGTGTGTTCCAGCAGCCAGAGCCAAGGCCCTACTTGCACGGGCGGACCAACATCGATGGGGGTTCTCTCAGAACGCCTCCTGGATTGGCTGCGCTCCCAACGCAAACAGGTTTGCATTCGCCGGGCTGTCGAGGGTGAGGAGGGGCTTCCCGCTGGCGGCAACCTTCTGCGCGAAGGCCTCCGTCTGCCCGCCGGGCGCAGCGTGAGCAATGAAGACTCGATCCGAGAGAGCTGCCACGAGGTCGTTGCGCTGCGCTGCCAGCTTCGCCGTTGGGCGTCGTGCCGTCGCAGGGAAGGGCGAGAGGATCAGGAGACGACCTTCCTCCAAGCCAGGACGCCAGTCGCGAGGGATGCGCATGTGCTCGATGCCACGGGCGGGACAGATGACCACAGGCTGCCGGCCCCGCAGCAGCAACCGCAAGCACTCCTGCTCCATCGCGCTCTGAAAGCCTCCTATCACGGGGGCTCCAGCGTCCCTTAGGTCCCTCGCATAGTCGAAGGTCCGCAGAATGATGTCGCCAGGACAGCGTTGAGAGCAAAAGACCCCCGTAAGGCTTAGCGCAAGGCTACCTTTGCTCCCGAGGGTCCGGGCATCCGTGCCGCCCGGCAGCTGGACACTACCAATTACAGGTCGCCTCCTGTCTTTTTCCGACTGACAAAGCCTGCAGGCCTTACTCCCCAAAGTCCGGCTTCTCCCGTATCGTACCGGGCCTTTCCCCGGTCATCTTCATGAATCGAACGTATTCCAGCTCCAAATCTGGCCAATATTGCCCTAATCCAAGTTCTTCAAGTACGATTTGGTCAATCCCATCAGTAAGGTGGCGGACCGCTTTAACATCGTAGTTTCCCATCCACTTTCCGGCATAGGGTGTGTATAGGACATTCTCTTCCAATGCTTCCTCAATTGCTTTAGACATTCCAGCAATGTTTTCGCGGCATCCCTCTGAAAGACCACCGCCGCCCACAGGCGTCCCTCCTAGCCCTTTTGCTGTGACATCGAAATCATCTCCTGTAGATGCCCACCACAGAAGAGCGATCTTTCCGACAGCAAGTCCGGCAGCAACAGTAGCTTCTTCAGGCGACGAATAAGACAAGTTCCCGATCTTCGTATGAGGGATACTATTTCCATCAGTGTCATAGGATGGCGGATCTTTCGTAAATGCACTGATAAAGTAGAGGGCTGTCGTTTTGAACCTCAGACCATACTTCGGAGCCCGTCTTCGCAGGTTCCCATCTTCGAAGAGTGGACTTCCTCGAGCAGCCAATGCTGTAAAGAATTCTCCGATCCTTTCATTGCCCGTTCGCACCCAACCGAACCTGCTAAGGCCAGTAGAGTGACGACCATACTGTAGGTTATGAAACAGAATAGGTCGAAATGCCTCCACCCATCGGTTCAAGCGAGTTGTGAAAAGAGCCTCATGTTGTTCGCCTGCAAGACTCGCTATAACGATCGAACTACGAACACCTAACCCTGCGTTGAAAAGTGCTGCTGGATTACGAGAAAAAGTAGAAGCCCACACCGCGTGGGAACCTTCAGAAACTACGGCCCGTGCACGCTCAAAGTCTGCGCTAAACTGAAATGATATCGGCAAGATCATGCCAAAACGCCCCTCGTTGACGGCAATCGTCACGGAGCGCTCAACGCATGCCGCGTATATGTCTGGACAGATAGAGGTTTCGTATCCGCGAATCGTATAGTCGCTCACTCGGCGCCACTGAATGTAAGGTGGATTGCCGATAACTACGTCAAAGCCACCTTCGTTCATGATCCCGTAGAATTCGACGAACCAGTGGAAGGGCTGGTGGCTCTTCCTCCAATGTCGAAAGGCATCCGAGTCGAACGCGTCCGGGTCGTCGATGTCGGTACCCCAGGGAACAACGCGATACTCAATCGCCAGGTAGCGATCGAGTTGATCGGCAAGACTGCTCAGACGCTGACGCAACCTGTCCTTGTCGGCCGCGGTGACCTCGCCGCCGAGCTTGGTCTGCTGCTCTCGAAACTGGGCGAATACGCGGCTGGCGACTTCGGCCTCCTCCTCGATGAGGTCGAGCATGACCAGCTCCTCCTCGAAGAGAGCTCGTCGCTGGCCATCAGGCGCGACTGTCATCGCATCCCGCACCGCGTCAAGCGAGGTGAAGCCTACGAGAGTGTTGCCAGCACGGATGTTGAAGTCGATGTCGGGCAGGGGCTCAATCTGTTCGTACTTCTCAAGCTGGGCGACAAGCTTGAGGAAGAGCCGCAGCTTACATATCTCGACCGCCTCCTCCATGATGTCCACGCCGTACAGGTTGTTGAGGACGATGGACTTGAGGATGAAGTAGCTTTCGCTCGGGTGCTCTCTGACTTGCCGCAGGACATCGCGGAAGTCACGCATGGTCTCTGGGTGGCGAGAACGGTCGGAGCGCTCAAGGTCGTCGAGGAAGCCCTGCATCCCTTCCAGACAAGCCATGTAGAGCGGTTCCAGGATGTTGAGTGCCGCGAACAGAAACGCTCCCGATCCGCAGGTGGGATCGAGAACCGATACATCCCGGAGGGCATGCCAGAACGCCCTTAGCAGTTCTGGCCCTTCGCTCTGGGCGATGACATCGCTCGCGAACTGCTCAATGTCGAGGTTGAGCGTGATGAGATCGTTGATCTCTGACACGTCCCCTGCGGCGAGCTTCTGGCGGACTTCAGCGTACCGGTCGCGACGGGCTATCACCTCGCGCCAGGTCTCAGTCGGCAAGGCGTACTCGCTGGGGGCTGGCTGGTTCCAGCCGCCACGCTTGGACACGTCGTCGACGCCAGCAGCGACTTCGTTGGGAAGGTCCAAGGGACCTTCCAAGGGCTGGGGGTCACCGTCAGGCGTGTAGGACCACGCGAGGCCGTGGCCGACGGAAGGGTAGATGTAGCGATCCGGGTCGTCTTGCAAAAGGCGCCACACGCCTCCGCCCGGGGCGAAGGCCACCGGGCACTCCTTCCTGGCAGCATCGAACAGGAAGGGGATTAGCGTATTGCGCGAGATGTAGCCGGTGATGTCCTCCTTGGTGTAGTAGGCCCCCATCTGCTTCTGGTTGATGTACTTCTCGAAGATGTAGCCGAGTACATCGGGATTGATCTCGTCGTCGGCTCTGCGGGGGCGCTCGTCGAGGTGCCACTGGTAGCTGTCGAAGAAGCCGAAGACCCTCTCGAAGGCCTTGTCGGGAATGCTGATGTCAGGGTTGTCCCGCTCAAGGTCATGGACGTCGAAGAGGCCGCCGTTCAGGAAGGGAACCTTCCCCAGCAACTCGACCAGGTCGGGAGCGCGGTCGGCTTCGGGCTGGCCGAATCCCTCGTGGAACAGCCGCAGGAGGAATATCCGATAGAACTGCTGGAAACGGCCGGGGGCGCCCTCACTCCGCAGTCTGCTGAGCCGGTTGCGGAGGTAGTCGCGATCGCCGTCGAGGAACCCCTGCTTCTGGATGAAGTAGACGAACATCATGCGGTTGAGCATCAGGGAGGCGTACCACTGCTGGTCGCCCTGTTCGGTTATGCCGTCGATGAAGCCCTGAAACGCAGTCAGCTCTTCCTTGAACCGCTCATAGAAGCGTTTGGTGACCTTCTCAACGTCCATCGCCTTCTGGACGCGAGAGGCGACGACCGCAATGCTCAGGTCCCCCTCTTCTTCCAAGTCAAAGGCAATGTCCCGAAGGCGTTGGAGCAGAGGCTCTCCCGTCTGGCCCTTGCGGAACCACTGGTCGCGGCAGGCGGGGGTTCGTCCCTTCTCCCGCTTGACCCACTGCCAGCACTGCTCGGTCAGCCCGGCGTCCAGGAAGATGATCAGGTGCTCATAGGTCAGCTTCGGTACCTGGCGCTCTACCTTCCGCCGGACGGGGTACTCGGGGATCTTCCCATCCGCGCCGGGGCTACAGACGTACACCACGAACCCGGACTTCTCGGCGACCCGCTCCAAGCTGTAGTGGCTGCCGTCCGCCTCGATGTGCACCGGCGCCGCCAGGTCATGATTCCAGCCCAGTCCCTCCACCAGCAGACCTCGGAAGTCGAAGGCGTGGAGGTAGGAACGGGTGTCCTCATTGACAGGCACCATCATGTGCCCTCCTCACCGACGAAGAGTCCGAGGGAGCAGATGATGCGAGGTTCCTGCGCCTCGGCCTCATCCCCGTCGGTGATACACAGCCGTTCTTCCTCGTACAACGAGGTCACGATGTCGGCGAGCTGCATGTCGTCCACGCCACTTCGGAGCTGGCGGTTGAGGGTATCTACGGCGGTTTGCCGCAAGGGGAACCGGTAGATGGTGTCGATGGCCCGGTGCAGGGGTTCGGTGTCGAAGAGCTGCCCCTTGATCTGCTCCGTGTGCCCCTTCAGGCGTTCGTAGGTGCGGAAGCGCGCTCCTGACGGCCGTCCAAGCTGACCGCCCACCCGCTTCTCCTCCCTCACGATGTGTCGGACCCCCTCGGCAACAAGGTCGTGGTGCGTTTCGTGGTGAGGCTGAGCAGGGGCGTCCCGCCGGCACTCGGCAGCGGAGAGGATTTCGATCTGTGACTCGGTGATGCTGTGCCCATCCTTCGCCACATACGCCAGGGCGTCATTCCCGTCTGCTGTCCGCATGAACACGAGAACACCCTCGGGACGTTGGGCAATCGGGGCATGTTGCCGCGACGAGAACACCACATCAGGGAGGTCGGTCACAGCTTTCTCGAGCGACGGGTCGGCGTTGATGGCGTTCTTCCAAATCTGGAAGGCGTGAGAGGCAAGGTCCACCTCTCCTTCATCGCCGTCGAGGATGCCAGCCCGCTCGTTGTAGAGGTTGTGGATGGCCCCTGGGTCGGGCTCATCCTCAAAGAACGCCTCGTCCGCACCGACAACCTCGGCATTTTCCTCGAGCCGAGTCCGGACCCTGTTGCGCAGTTTGATGACGCGGTCAACGCCTTCAGCAGGCAGGAAGGAGTGGCACAGAATCTCCTCCGCTGTCTGGCCAATGCGGTCCACGCGACCTGCCCGCTGGATGAGCCGGATGATTGCCCATGGCAGGTCGTAGTTGACGACGATGGAGCAGTCCTGGAGGTTTTGGCCTTCGCTCAGCACGTCCGTCGCAATCAGCACCCGGAGTTCCTGCCCTGAGCGAATGGCATCTTGTCTCTCGTTGCTGACCGGGCTAAACCGATGTGCTAGGCCCGTGGGATCAGAAGAGTCTCCCGTCACGCCCGCGAGAGCATTCACGCCTCGCTCTTGGAGTTGCGCTTCGAGGTAGTTCACAGTGTCAGCGAACTGGGAGAAGACCAACACTTTCTTGCCTGGGAAGGTCTCCGTGAGGAGTGTCTGAAGAGCACCTAGCTTCGCATCATGCTCTGGCTTCCAGACTCCATGAGCTTGGAGAATCCTCAGGAGCGCGGTCGTGTCCGCCTGGAGTTCAGTTTCGAGCTCCTTCTTGAAGAGGTTCGCCCGCAGCCACGCGAAGCGAGACTTATACCGGCTCTCGTACTCTCGATAAATCTCCGCAGCACGGGCCTCAAGATCCGCAGCCGTCAACGTGTCACCAGAGGTAGGAGCACCACCACCACTTTCGTTCGTCTCCTCATCCTCGTCATCCAGGTCCCGGAACCCAACTTCGTCCTCGTCCGTGAAGCGGGTGTCGAGCAGCTCCGCATCCTGAGTGCCCAGCGGCAGCGGCAGCCCATTCCGGATGGCGTGCAGAAACACGTAGTTTCGGAGCACATGGCGCTCTACCGACTGGAGGAAGGCGGATCCGCTGCTCTCAAGCCGCTTGAACAGGTTTGTCCGGCAGAAGCCCATGAGCCGCCTGCCAGCCCGTGATAGGTCCTGTAGGTGCTGGTCCTCCGTGGGGGTGGGTCGAGGGTGGGGCGATTCGACTACGTGGTTGCCGAGGCCGTAACGAGGCAGGTGGAGCGCGTTCACGGTATCGACGACGTCTTGGGCGTACAGGCGAGCGTACTGGTCAGTCGGGTCGGATTCGTCAATAGCGAACTTGATGGTCTTGGGCACTCGGGTTGGGAAGAACGACCGGCCCCCGTCCTCATAAGTGAGGAACTTTCGGCCGGTCTCGTTATCCGTCTCCGCGTAGTTATCCCGGATGAAACTCCGTGTGCGGCGCACGAGATAAAGCCGCATAAGATCGCGCCAGTCGTCCGCGTATCCGCTCTGATCGAAGGCTGCGAGGGTGCGCGGCGACGCCTGATGACGCCGGCTGAACTCAACCTCCCCGAGTTCCCGGAGGAGCCGCTCGGGGCGTATGCCAAGGTCCTGGTCGTCCTTGACGAAGATGCGCAGCTGATTCGAGAGGTCGAGGTAGGTCTTGTTGTAGGGCGTAGCGGACAGGAGGATGCACTTACTCTCATTGGCGCGAACGTATTCCTGTATCGCGCGATACCGCTTGCCTTCCCTGTTCCGGAGGTTGTGGCTCTCGTCGATGACGACCAAGCGAAACCGGCGCAGCGTGGGCAGATCAGTAATGACACGGCTGAGCGACAACACCCTGGCTCGCAACCCGTACTGGTCGACGTAGTCCTGCCACATGGACACGAGGTTCTTGGGACACAGGATGAGCGTCTCCAGCCCATAGTCATCCTCGAAGATGCGGGCCAGAGCGGTAGCCATGAGGGTCTTGCCGAGTCCGACAACGTCACCGATGAGGACGCCGTTGCGCTTGTTCAGGTGGTGGGCAGCGATCTTGACCGCCGCGGCTTGAAAGTCGAAGAGGCGGTCACCAAACACCTTCGGGATCTTGAACTCGGCAAGGCCAGCGCGGGCCTCATGCGACAGGTGATAGGCCATCTTGAGGTAGACGTAGTAAGGCGGGAGCAATTCCTCACGCGCCCAGCTCTCCTCGATGATCTCGGCCAGCTCGTCCGTGATGTCTACGCAATAGCGATCGTTCCACCGCTCCTCAAACCATTGCTGGAGCTTTGTGGTGGCATCGTAGTCGAGTACGTCGACATTGAGCTCCCCCTGCCCTGACAGCCCCGAGAACGTCAGGTTGCTGCTCCCCAGATAGCCCACCACAGGATTGATGGGGTCGTCGCGGAACAGGAGGTAGAGCTTGGCGTGCAGCGGGTGACGAAGATAGAGCTTCACGACGACCTTGCCTTCGCGAAGCTGGCACGCCAGCCGCCTCAGGGTCCGCTCAGCCACGTTGGTGGGCGCACCGACGGTCAGTTGCTGGCGGAACTGCTCAGCCAGTTCCTCCTTGAGGCCGTGCGCCGTCTGGTTATCCATGCCCGAGTGGCGGTCAACCAAACTGAGTGCAGTCCTCAACTCCTCGTGGGGGAGCCGCTGCATCCCCACAAGCACCCGGCAGGGGCCTTCCCCGGCGCCCCAGCTGTCTACGTTCGGCGCAAGGCCATCCCACCCTCTGAGATTGAAGTACCCGACACAGAGGTCTGCACGAGAGGAGAGGGCGAAGGTCTCCTGGAGGGCAGACAGAAGCGTTGTGCCAGGCTCTAGGTTGTCGAAGATGCGGGGCATGGGTGGTCTTGCTCCTACCCTCTAAGGTCCACCGCTGACCCTTCTCTGGGTCCAGCGGCCTGGAACGTGGCGCCAGTCTAGCGCCCCCGCGCCAAGAAGCCTGGCTTGTCAGAGTGCAGGCATAGCTAGCTCGGCTGGAGCCCCATGCTAGTGCTCGGGGGCTGACTGTCCTAGCGAATCGCCTTCCATGATGCTCTGCCACCAGGAGTAGAGGGGATCCCGAGGGCCGGGCACGTAGCTTGCGCCCACACGCATGCCCTCCACCGCTGCCCGGAGCTCGGTGTCCGGAACTGCGGCTCCGTCGACCCACAGCTTCAGCAACTCCAGGGTGGAGAGCAGCGGGACCGTCGGGATTTGCTCTCCGAGCACGCGGCGGGCCTTCCGGTCGTCGGTAGCTAGCGCGCACTGTCGGTGGGCCGCGAGCGCGCCAGTCATCGCCTCGCCGTCGTCGACCACGGCAGCCAACTCGACGAATGTGGCCTCTTCGTCGGGAGTTTCGAGCCCCATCACCCGAACCAGACCCTCATCCACAAGGGACGAGAGGTCCACCGGCTCGGCTTCATCGCGAGTGCCCGTCGGGTCGGGGCGCCAGACATAGAGGGCCTCCACGTCAAGCACGTAGTCAGCGACAGCGATCTGGTACGGGAGCGTGACGCCGATGTCCCGAAACCGGCCTGTCGCGTAGAGGTTCAGAAGGCAGCTGGCGTCGAGCAGGAGAGTGCTTCGAGGATGCGTCACCGTAAGCCGACCGCCTCAGGCGCCCTGACCGCTGAAACTGCTCGCCAGGTCGACCGATAGAGACGCGACCTCTCCCTCATCAAGGAGGTGAAGCGGATGCGTTAGCCTCTGGACTGCCCGCCGCGCCAGAACTCGATCGACTCGCAGGAGCCGGGCCAGCTGGCCCTCCGTAAGCTCCCCCTCCTCGTAGGCGCGAGCAGCCAGGTACTGGTAGCGCAGGGGCAGCAGCTGATCGCCGGACGGGTGCGGCGTCAGGCCGAGAATGTCCTGCGCCTCGCGGACCTTGAACCCCCTGTCTCGTAGTCGCTCCCAGGTGCCCCCTGGAAGAACCCCCAGTTCCTCCAGACGCAGCATCATCGCTTCGACGGAGACGACGTACTGGTGGGCAACCCGGCAGACCTCGGCGGCCGTAACCTTGCCGTCGACCGCACGCGACAACTCGTTGAAACGGCGCTGGAGCCCAGGTGCCGGCATCAGCAGACAGCGGGCGAACGCGTCGGCAAACCGCTCAGTTCCCGGAACACGGCGATGCGAAACCAGGAGCGAGATCTCGGACTGGAAGCGGTTCGTCAGGAAATGGCCATACTCGTGGGCCATCGACCAGCGTTGTCGCTGCGCAGGGTGACGGGCGTTCACGGCGACGCAGCCCCCGAGCTCCTCCGTGTAGGAGAAGAGACCAGCCACCCGTGACGGCAGGTCGATGACGAACACGCGCAGGCCCACGTCACTCTCTAGCGTGTCCCTCAGTCGCAGGAGTGGTCCGTCACCCAGCCCGAGCCGGTTGCGCTCGGCTGAGGCGATGTCCGCAGCAGCACTCTCCGGGCTAGTCCCGTCGGTCGAGTACTGTGGCGGATAGTTCCGCCTGAGCGGTGCGCCACTCAGATTCTCGAGGTACAGGTAGTCCTCGCACAGGCGACGGAACTCTTCAACGGCCGCAGCCGTCTCCGCATCGGTCTCGTCGCCTCCACCAGCAGATCTGCGGAACTGAACCGCGAAGTCGGCAATAGGCTCCTTTGGCCCTACGAACTCGCTCACAGGCCTCCCGTAGAGCCGCGCAAGCTGGATGAGCTCGCCTGGCCGCATTCGACGCTCCCCCTTCTCCAGCGCGGTGACCGTCGTCCGGGCCACCGAGAGGGAGTCAGCCGCGTCCTGTTGGGTGAGCCCTCGAGCTTTCCGCGCTTCCTGAAGGCGCCGTCCAAGTGCTCGTGGGTCGATGCTCTCGAGTGCACGCTCCTCCATGGGAACCTCCTTAGCAGCCAGCGAGCTGTTGCGGGAACAGCCGCCACTCGCACACGTAGGTCTGGTACAGCCTGACGAACTGGTCACGGACCCACTCGGGCTTGAGTCCCTCGTGCTTCGCGACATCGGCTTGGGTTCGTGCAAGTTCTGGGTACTCGGTCGTCAACGCTAGCCAAGGGTCTGCGGCGCTGAGGCACTGGTCCAGTCTGTACACCTGCCCACGCATGACCTCGAGACCGAAGAGCCGGTCTTGACTCAGGGTTGAGGGGTCGCTCAGGTCATCTCGGTATGCCTCGGACGAGTCGTAGCGCGTCAACCCACTGGCGGAGAGGGCCTGCCGCCGAAGGACACAGGAAGTGCACGACCCGCATTGGGGCGTGTCCTTTACCCGCAGCGGAAAACTGTCGCAGGACACCGTGTCCCTCACCGTGTCGACGAGGCCAGCTGCCGGTAGGCCCCGGCACATCTCCGCCTTCGTGCGAAACAGAAATGGATTCCTGATATGGACCGGCTGGTCGAGCGCCTGTTCGACGAGGTCTTCAAACATTCTCAGGGAGCGAGGATGGACGCCCCGGTAGTTGTCGACTCCGAGCTGGGACTCGTTCAGAGGGAGATTGAGGGCCCCGATGCCGTTCTCGTACACCCACAGGGTGTCAGCGCGGGCCTGGACGGCCGCAGCCGCGCCTAGGGCGAGGAAGACCAGGGCGCGCGTGCGCTGCCCCTTCTCTTCCCGCTGTCCTCGGCTCGCGCGTATTCCGAAGGGGACTGCTACGTGCGACACACGAGCACCAGTTCCCGGCGTGTGTTCTTCGAGTGCCGTCCGGATGCTCGCCGCCTGTGCCTGCTGGCGATGTTTCAATCGGCTGTGAGTGGAACCGGATACGAGGACCCTTGACCCGTCTGGGACTTCCTGAAGGTGACAGGCCAGCCCCGCCAGCGAGTCAAGGCCGCCGCTGAAGAGGGAGACCGTAACCGGGGGTTCGGGAGGCAGGGCAAACAGGAAGTGCTCAGCCTCTGCGGCCGAGGGGCCTCCCTTTCGCTTGTCAACCTGGAAGGACCACTCATCCTCGCTGACCCAATAGAGGAGCTCCTGCAGTCCCTGCGAAAGCTCTCGCTCGGTCCAGTGCGCCGGGTCCCGCAATCCGACTCGAACTTTGATCGCCCGTCGACCGGTGCGCCCTTCCGTGAAGTCGCGTCTTGAGCGCCTGTCGGCCGTGTAGACGGCCATTACGACATCCAGCAGGTCTGCTGACCTCGCAGGAAGCGCATCGAAGAAGGTCCTCGACAGAGAACCACCGTCCAGCCAGAAGGACCTTCCGAGTTCCACGGGCAAGTCTCCTCCCGCGAAGTCGTAGCTATAGGGCTCGACTCTCATGGCGTCACGCGGGCCAGGCTGGTCCCCAATTCCTCGCGGAGCAGGTCACTGGTGGACAGCTTGGGCGTTTCACGGTTCGGTGCTCGCAGACCGGTTGCGTCGGGACTCTGGAGGAGCTGGCGAGCGATCTTCTCAATGCGCGGTCGGATGGTTTCAATCGTCTGATTCCGCCACCCCTGTGCCTCCGCATGGTCCCGCAGCCTGCCTTCGGTGATCAGGCGCTCCCGCGTCCTGCCGAAGAAGTAGTGATCCGCGAGGGCGGTGCAGGCGCGGACGGCAATCCTTTGCGCCATGTCTCCTGGCACCGTTGCTCCGGCATCGAGCCCGCTCAGCATGAAGGAGGACTTCGCGGTATCCGCGGCGATCGCGGTGTGGCGATGGCCACTATGGTCTCGCACGATTCTGTCCAAGGCCTCATAGATCGCCATCGGTGAAGACTCGTACTGTCTCTCGACGACAGCGGCGATCTCCTCAAGCCCCGGGATACCACGGTGCCGCCGCAAGGCCTTGGCAAGCGACTCAATCAGCTTGTCGTTGACCTCGGCCCTAGTGCCTTCGTCCATCATGAGCCGGAAGGCACTGCGCCATCCTGCACCAAGGCTGCGCTCGAACCGGTCGCCTTCAGGCATGACCTTGCTCCCACTAATGGGCCCTGCGGCGAGCTCGCCGCATCTCCGCCCTGCACCGGATCATCTTCCTCGAATCTGACATTGTCAATAGTTACAACCTTAAGTGACGAAATATGTCAGAAGGCAAACGCGTGGACGCTTCCTGCATGGTCAGCTACGCCCCCTCACCCGCTACTTCGATTAGCCGTGCGAGGGCGTTGGCGAGCCGCATCTGGCGGGGGGTGCGGCAGCGGACGCGAATGAGGTCCGGACTGGCGACCACGACGGCGAGGCACTGGGCGCGGCTTGTGGCGACGTTCAGGCGGTTGAGGCTGTACAGGAACTCCATGCCCCGGGGCGCCTCGTCGGCGGAGCTAGTCGCCATCGAGTAGATGGAGATGGGCGCCTCCTGGCCCTGGAACTTGTCGACCGTGCCGATACGGAAGTCCGGGAGTGCGTCCTTGATGGCCTTGACCTGGGCGTTGTAGGGCGTGATGACGAGGATGCCCTGGTCGTCCAAGGAGTGGTCTGAGCCCTCGGCGTCCACGTAGGCGGGGTCGCCGTCCAGGAGGGCGCGCACCAGGGTCGCCAGTACCTCGGCCTCCTCGGGCGACTCGCTCGACTGGCCGCTGTGCTCGACTGGCACGAACCGGATGCCGGTGCCAGAAAGGGGCGACACGCCCTTCAGGTCGAGCCGCTCGCGACCGGGATGCGAGTGCAGGCGCCCCTCGTAGAACACCTCCGAGGTGTAGGCGCTGATCCTCGGGTGGAGCCGCCAACTCCCGTCGAGGAAGAGGCCGAGGTGGTCCGGCATGACCCGCTCCCCGTGGAGCACGTGCGCAAGCGCCGAGCGCTCAGCGCCCGGCGGGTGAACGCCCTGCAGGGGCTGGTCGAGCTGCTGCGGGTCGCCCAGGAGGACGAGGCTCGTAGCTGAGAGGGAGGCCGCTAGCGAATCAGCGAGGGACATCTGCCCGGCCTCATCGATGAAGAGCACGTCGACGCTCTCAATCATGTCCTCGCGGGCCCAGAGCCAGGTTGTTCCTCCAACGACGTCCAGGGAGCCCTCGGCGAGTGCATTCCGCGCTGCGTCGTTGTCTTTCAGATGCTCGGCGTCGGCGTAGGCGGGCTCGTCGTTCGAGCGCTGGCCTATGGCGACGTCGATGTTCCGCTCGTTTGCGACCCGCGCCACCTTCGCCAGCAGTTCGCCGATGACCTTGTGGCTATTGGCGGTGACTCCGATGCGTTTCCCCGCAGCCACGAGGTCGGCGATCATCTGCGCTCCCACCGTGCTCTTCCCCGACCCGGGCGGCCCCTGGACGGCCAGGTAGCTCTCGTCCATCGCCTTCACGAGGCGACGGGCTGCGTCCTGAGCGTCCTCGCCGTCACTGTGAAGGGGATGACCTTCGCCCTGACCCAGCCTGGGTGGACGACGAGCGAGCAGGTCGCGTGGCGCGCGGTAAGGACCCACTCCGTCAAGACCGTGCTGCAGCACGAAGTGGGCGAGGCGCTGCAGGCTCTCTGGCTTTGGCCCCGGTCCCACAAAATCGTGAGGGACCAGCGACGTAGGAGTTGGCGCGGCCCGTCCTTTGCCTCGCTTGAGGTCGATCACTCCTTCCTCGTCGTCGACGTGGACAACCTTCCCTGCAGCCTTGCCGGTCTCGGGATCGTGAGGCGAGTCATCGACCCTGATGGCGTGGTCCTGGGGCGGGAAGCGAAACCGGTAGATGGTCGAGCGCGCCTTCGGCCTCGGGTCAGGCCACGAGTCCTCGAAGGTCAGACCACCGAGCGCATCCGACTCCTCCCGGCGCTCCTCATCCGTGAGTTCGTCCCTGAGGTAGAAGTACCGCCACCAGAACGACTTCGCCTCGCGCCGGTGCCAGTTCAGGAGCTGCGCCAGCAGCCACCGGCCACGCTCGTCACCCTTCAGATCCTCGATGTTCTCAGGCAGGCCCACGCAAAGCTCTTCCGCTAGTTCGTTGACGGCCTTCTGCTCATTACTGTCCCCCCGCTCCTCGGACTCGGGCACCGTCGGACGGGGTAGGTCGCCGAGTTCACGCTCAAGCTCCGCCCGCTGGTCTTCCAGCCAGTCCCGCAGGTGGAGCGTCGAGAGGCAGTCGTCGCGGTTGTAGCCCTTGATCTCGGCGAGCAGATCCTCCCGTTCCTCCCCCTGCCCAAGCTCAAGCCACGTCTCGAACTCGACGATGCTCTCATTGGCATCGCGCAGTTCGACCCCACGCTTGAATCCGTAGAGCGGTTCAAGGCGCTTGATGGAGTAGCTCTCGACCGATGCGCGCACCCCCTGGCGCACCGACCGGTAGAGGTCGACGAACACCCCGCCACGCAGGAGCTGGTCGACCTCCTCCTCGCGAGTTCCATAGCGTCCGGCGAGGCGCTTCACGGCGGTCGGCTCGTAGGGCGCGTAGTGGTAGACGTGCAGGTTTGGGTCCGACTCAAGGCGGTGCGTGACGAGGTCGATGAAGGCCTCGAAGGCGCGCCGTTCCGCGCCCGTGGTGACGGTGCCGTCCTCGATCGACCAGAAGGCGTGGAACGCCGGCTGCCCGTCCTGATCCGGGCGGCCGGGCTCGATGACGCCGAAGAGGTAGTCGATGCCGTCTACCTCGTCCGATTCAAAGAACGGGTCGCCCTCGATGTCGAAGAAGAGATCGCCCGGGGAGGGTTCGGGGAGCATGAGCAGCCCCTGGTTGGGAACCAGCTCGCCCTCGCGGTCGCGCGGAGGCTCGATGCGCTCGGAGATTGTCGTCCCAAGGCGCTCGCCCCGGACCTGGATTTCCGCCTGCGCCTGGATTCGCGCCAGCGCCTCGGGGCCGGCGCCGTCTAGGCGGTCGGGGAGCGGTTCCGCCGGTTCGGCGAGCCCGGTGCGCGTGGTCACGTCGATGGCGTGCAGGCCGCGCCGCTGGCGGGACGAGAGGCGGGCAACGAGCGAAAGGTTGTCCTCGTCGCGCCACTGTTTCCGGCAGCGCTCGCTCCAGCGGCACACGCCGCAGTGCTCGACCGGCTCCGGCGTGCCCTCCACGGGGAAGACCACGCCGCCATCGAGAAACGCCTCGAACTCGCGCGCGACGAGCCGATAGTAGGCAGCATAGTCGGCGACACGGAAGGAGACCGTTTCGCGCTGCACGCCCCCGAGGGCGAGGTGCATCTCCTCGGGTTGTACTCCCTGCAGCTCCGCCGCCATGTCGGAGTAGAGGCACAGCTGTAGGACCGCCGACGCCTTCGCGTGACGGGCGAGCTTCGTGTCCCAGACCTCGTAGCTCCAGTCGCCGAGGTCGCTGGGCCGGGGGACGCGCCTCAGGAAGTCGGCGTAGCCGAACCGGCGGCCGTCGAAGAGCACCGCCTGGAAGATGACGTCGGCGCCCTCCCGCATCGCCGCGAGAGTGTCGTCGCGCCCGCGGATCCTGCCCTCGTCGTACGGCAGCTCCTTGTCCCGACCGACCTCGACGACGGCGAGCCCCTCGTCTTGCAGCGCCTCCAGGAACCGCTTCTCGTGCTCGATGCCCCGCTTCTGGATGCGGTCGAGCACCTTGTCATCGCGGTTGGGGCGCTTCAGGTGCCCCCAGGCGACGGCCCGCTCAAGCGTCGCAAGGTGCCGGCACTCCAGGTACCCGACGAGGTCCGTCGCCGAGTACACCACCCGCCCGTCGACTCGCTGCACCGGGCCATGCTAGCCGGTCGAGGTGACAGGGGCGCGAGTGGAGTGCCTCGTTGGTCTAACGGCTACGGGCGGGCCTGGAGCACATACCCGTGCTCGATCAGCCAGGAGCTCAGCGCCGATAGGTAGAAGCCGGGCTCGTCCTCCAGCGTCACGTCGCAGGCGTAGAGAACACACGCCTCTTCGCTGGAGTCTCCGTAGTGATATACCACCTCGTGCGGGCGACGTTGCCAGAGCTCGCGAAACTCCGGCGTGGCATCGCGCTGCAATTCGTAGTCGACGAGTCTGGCAACAGGCTCGCGGCCACCAACGCCCTCGTCGATCCTGAAGAAGTCGATCACCTCGATCGTCATCCCGGATACCGTAGCAGGCGGAGTCGAGCGGGTGCTAGAGTGCGGCGCGCCTTCTCCGACGGAGCCGCTAGATTCAAAGTAATCGGGAGCCTTCGTAAACGTGAGCGCGTCAGAAAGCGACCGCCCCCTACCGAATGCCTATTGGGTCGTGCCCGGGCGCTTCGCAGCGGGAGAGTACCCGGGCGCGAAGGATCACAGCGAGGCTGCTTCCCGGGTGCGGAATCTCCTGGGTGGCGGTGTCGACCACTTCGTCGACCTGACGGAGCCGCACGAGCTGGTCCCGTACTCCGAGATTGCGGAGGAGGAAGCCACGCGGATGGGACGGTCGGTGCGGCACGAGCGACGCTCCATCCCCGACGTGTCAGTGCCAAGTAGTCCAAGCACGATGGTCGGCATCCTCGACACCATCGACGCGGCGCTCGATGAGGGCAAGACCGTATACGTCCACTGCTGGGGCGGGGTGGGCCGGACCGGGACGGTGGTCGGCTGCTGGCTCGTGCGCCACGGGCGCACCGGGGAGGAGGCTCTGGCCCAGGTTGCGGAATGGTGGCAGAGCGTGGAGAAGGCCTACCGCCGGCCGGAGTCGCCCGAGACGCCGGAACAGTGCGAGTACGTCCGAAACTGGACCGAGCCGTCGACGGGAGGCGCCGCATGAGCGAGCCCACCGCGCGGGACCGCTTCCGGGGCTGCCTGCTGGGCCTCGCGGCAGGTGATGCGCTAGGCACGACGCTGGAGTTCGAGCAGCCAGGTTCGTTCGAGCCGATCGACGACATGGTTGGCGGCGGACCATTTGGCCTGAAGCCCGGTCAGTGGACGGACGACACGTCGATGGCGCTGTGCCTGGCCACGAGCCTCGTGGAGCGGGGCGGGTTCGACGCTGCCGACCAGATGCGGCGGTACGTGCGCTGGTGGAGGGAGGGCTACCTATCCTCCACCGGTCGATGCTTTGACATCGGGACCACTGTGAGGGGAGCGCTGTCACAGTTCGATCTGGATGGGGACCCCTTTGCCGGGTCCACCGATCCCAACACTGCAGGGAATGGTTCGCTGATGCGCCTGGCGCCCGTGCCGATGTACTTCTCGGGAGATGCCGAAGAAGCCATCCGCGTGGCCGCCGACAGCTCCCGGACGACGCACGGGGCCGAGGAGGCGGTCGACGCCTGCCGCTACTACGCAGCCCTGCTGACCGGTGTGCTACGCGGCGTCGACAAGGACACGCTCCTGTCGCCCTCCTACTGTCCCGTAGAGGGGTTGTGGGAGCGAGAGCCGCTAGCGGGGAAGATCGCCGCCATTGCCGAGGGTTCGTTCAAGCATCGCCAGCCTCCGGACATTCGGGGCGGGTTCTACGTGGTGGAGACGCTCGAGGCAGCCCTATGGGCCTTCCACCACTCGGAGGACTTCCGCGAAGGAGCCCTGCTTGCCGCCAACCTCGGCAGCGACGCCGACACAACCGCAGCGATCT
This sequence comes from Tepidiformaceae bacterium, assembly GCA_965262975.1. Lineage (GTDB taxonomy): Bacteria > Chloroflexota > Dehalococcoidia > Tepidiformales > Tepidiformaceae > UBA2991. The sequence goes on from OZ253575.1 coordinate 1,707,458, forward strand.
ACGGGCAGCTCGCCGGCGCCTACTACGGGGTCGAGGGTATCCCGGGCGAGTGGCGGGAGAAGCTCACGATGGTGGCGGAGATCACGTCCCTGGCAGACCAACTCCACGAAGCTGGCCAACGGCCAGAATGACGCGAACGCACGTCCGAGAGGAGGGAAGCGAATGGCGCTCTGGGTGACACATACCAACAGAGGTGAGTATGACGCCGACTTCCGCGAGAACAGCCACGTGGCGATCGGTTACCGCTGTCGCCTGAACCTTGCTGAAGTTGGGTCGAAGGAAGCACTGCAGCAGCAGCAAGGCAGTGGTTCAGACATCCTGTGGCGGTTCTACAGTGAGGTGCAGGAGCGGGATCTGGTTGTCGTTCCCTTCAAGGATGCTGGGGCCTCTTTCAAGGATGCCAGGGTCTCTATCGGCGAGGTCGCCGGGACCTACAGATTCCGGCCAGACACGGACCCGTACCACGTCCGACCGGTCCGCTGGATTGCCCACGGGATTCCTGCCGCGGAGTTCGACGAAGACATCTTCGGCTCCCTGGCGAATGAGCCAGCATTTCATCGAATCGCCAAGCCCAACGCTGAGGAGCGTGTGCGAAGGCTCGCTTCGTGGAACGGAATCGACGCGTACATCAGGCGGGCGCAGCCCTACATCGAGTCAGGGCGGCTGGATACCGAAGAGATGGAGTACAAGCTCGAGACGGTCGAACGCCTCGGCAAGATTCGAGAGGCCGCGTTCGCCAACGACGAGGACTGGACGGCCCTCGTGGGGCGGGCACTGCTTGAAAGCAACCTCAGTGGGGGCGGGTGGCGCGCAAGCGAAGTGATCACGAAGTGGCTTCAGAACGAACCTGAAGGGGCTCAGGCCGCCTTCAGAGCCCTGTGGTCAGACGACCCCACAGGCGCTGGCGAGCGTGTCTCCGCCTTCCTCAACCAGATACCAGAGGACGCCAACTTCACCGGAGTCGGGACCCGGCTTCGGCCGATCTCGGTCCTCCTGATGGCACTTGGCACGGAGTTTCCCCCCTTCAAAGTCACCGAGTTCCGGAGTGCCTACGAGCAAACCGGGTATCCCAGCCCTCCAGCTGGTGCCAGCGAGGGCGAGGAGTACGAGCATGCTCTTGCCTTCCTCGACCGGCTCGTCGAGCGAACGGCGGCGCTGGGTTTCGAGCGGCCGCGCAATCGCCTTGAAGCGCATTCCGTCGTGTGGATGAACGAGACTGCCGAGCCTCCTGTCGAGGACCCGCCGAACGGAGGATCCACACCGGACGACCTCGAAGCGCTCGCAGACGAACTCCACCTCAGCGCCGACTTTCTGGGCAACATCGAGCGACTGTTGGACGACAAGCCCCAGGTCATCTTCCAGGGGCCGCCGGGAACAGGGAAGACGTACGTCGCACGGAAGCTGGCAGAGTGTCTGGCTGGGTCACGGGACCGTGTCAGGCTCGTCCAGTTCCACCCGTCATACGCCTACGAGGACTTCGTCCAGGGCTACAGGCCGACAGTCGACGCCGAGGGGCGAGCAAGCTTCAAACTGCGGGACGGGCCACTGGTCCAATTGGCAGACAGCGCCCGCCGGGAACCGGGAGCGAAGCATTTCCTCGTCATCGACGAGATCAATCGGGGGAATCTCGCCAAGGTCTTGGGCGAGCTGTACTTCCTTCTGGAGTACCGCGACGAGGCCATGCGGCTTCAGTACTCCGACAAGCCCTTCGAGCTGCCCCGCAACCTCTACATCGTGGGCACGATGAATACCGCCGACCGCTCGATCGCGCTGGTGGATCTGGCACTGCGCCGCCGTTTTCACTTCGTCGAGTTCCGCCCCGACAAGCCACCCGTGCAGCATTTGCTGCGATGGTGGTTTGAGGACTACAACGCGCAGGAGATGGAGTGGGTGGCGGACGTCGTCGACCGCGCCAACGAGAAGCTGGACAACAGGGAAGCTGCGATCGGGCCCAGCTACTTCATGCAGGACGACCTCACCGAGGAGAAGGTCCAACTCATCTGGGAGCACAACGTCCTGCCCTACATCGAAGAGCAGCTCTACGGGCAGCACGACCGCCTGGCCGAGTTCGCGCTGGATCGGCTCCGGCGTGAACTCACTGGCGGCGGTGATGAGGAGAGCGAACCCGCCAACGGCGAGGAAGCCAACGAGGCCGGCTCTGGCGATGCAGACGCTTGAGCTTCGGGAGTACGCGCCGTGTGAGGCGCCCCTCTCCGTTGAGGAACGCGACACCCTTCGGGCGGCTGTTCCGTCGCTGACGGTCGAGCCGGTCACCGGGCAGGAGGCTGTCTATCGCTTCACGCCAGGCTCCACCGTGGGGGCACTTGAGCTGGGCGACCTGGCGGTCTCCATTCGCCCGAAGCTGGAAGTCTCGCGCGTGCTCTTTCTCGCCTCCTACGCGATGGGGGCGTTCAGGCTCCAGGACGAGCCCTATGCCTTCGAGGACAAGGCGACGCTGGTCGAAGCGCTTGCACCTGCCCTCGTTGCGGCCGCCAGGCGCGCGTTCGGGCGTGGGCTCCTCCACGGCTACCGGACCGAGGAGGAAGCGCTCCACACCGTTCGCGGCCGGATCATCGTTGCGGAACAGATCCGTCGCCGGTTCGACATCCCCCTCCCAGTGGAGGTTCGCTACGACGACTTCACCGACGACATCCTGCCCAACCGCCTCGTGAAAGCCGCGGCCGCCGTGCTTGGCGCCATGCACATTGATGACGCAGGCGCCCGCGAGGGCCTCCGCTGGATGGACGCGACGCTCGGGAACGTGTCCCTGCTGCGCTTCTCCCCGGGTGACGTTCCGCCGGTGGCCTTCAACCGGCTGAACGAGCACTACCGCGAGGTGGTCGAGCTGTCGCGCCTCATCCTGCGGTACCGGGCTATCGAGCTGGAGCGCGGGGGCATACGCGCCAACGGGTTCCTCATGGACATGAACGAGGTGTTCCAGGGGTTCGTTACAAGGGCCCTGCGAGAGTCCCTCAAGGCCTCTGACTCGACCCTCCGCTCCGACAAGAACCTCCCTGGAACGCTCTGGCTGGACAAGGGGAGTCGGATCCGTCTCAGACCGGACCTGTCCTGGTGGGACGGCTCCACATGCACGTTCGTCGGCGACGCCAAGTACAAGCGCGTTCAAGACAAGCGGGTTCCTAACGCGGACCTCTACCAGATGCTCGCTTACGCCACCGCCCTCGACCTGCCCGGCGGTCTGCTGGCCTACGCGGAGGGGGAGGAACAGCCGGTCGTGCACGAGGTTCGCAACACCGGCAAGCGTCTGGAAGTCGCGGCCGTCAATCTGTCCGGCTCGATTGCGGACATCCGAGCCTCAGTCGACGAGCTGGCCCAGCGTGTTCGAGCGCTGCGGGACACAGCCAGACAACTTCGTCGAGCAGCCTGATCCCAATCCGGCCGCTACGCCCCAGTCCTCCGGGATGCTCCAGCTACCCGCTATCCCAAGCCGTGTTCGCCGTCATCGCCCGGACGCGGGAGCGTCGTCAGGAACATTTCGATCTGGTCGAGACGCGCGTCGAGTTCGGCGCCAGCCTGGTAGCGCGCGCGGTTAGGTTCTTGGGGTCCGATAGCAGCGGTCGCCTCGTCCTCTGTAAGCGGTGGGAAGAACTCAGCAAACTGCGCCGGCCCTGCATGCAGCACGATGCCCCCCTGCTCGGGTCGCGCGAGCATGAGGTAGCGACTGCGGTTCGTTGGGGGCGCGATCATCACCGCCCTGCGGTAGGGCTGCACCTCCAGGCCAGCGTCCCGCACCATCCCGAGGAAGCGGTCGAAGGGCTCCGCAACGCCTTCCTCCGCCGCGAGCCTTCTTATTTCGTCAATCGTGCGGCGGGGCCGCTGCGCCCGGCGGGGCACCCCTGTCTGTTCCTCCGTGACCTCGCGAATGAGCAGGAGTGGGCCGTCCTCGGGCTCGAACGCCTCGAAGCTCACGATCGTGATGGGCACTCCGTACCCGCCTAGGTGCTCGACGATGCGCTCCAACCCGGCGTCTACGCCGACGCCGGCGAGCAAGACGGCCACGTCGCGGCCCTCGCTTTCCCTATCCAACTGTCCCCGTACCGCGCGCGTCAGTTCCTCGGTGTCGCCGAGGGTTGAGAGGCCCGGCTGAAGCAGTTCCTCCAGTTCATCGCTGTCCATACCAGCGATCGACGAAGCGTAGTCGAGTGCCTGCGCGAGGGCGTTGCGGTACAACCGCTCCCGCTTGAGTTCGATAACGACCCATCGGTCTTGCCAGTCGATGGCGAGGAGGTCGAGTGGGCCACCTTCGAGGTGGACCTGACGGCCGACCACGGTGAGCCCCTCGGCGAGCAGCGATGAGTCGCTGGCGATCCAATCCTCGAGGCGGCGCTCAAGTCCCACGCCGGAGCGGCCCACGCGGCGCGGCATGTCCCCGTCGACCCTCCACATACCCAGATCGGTCATCACGCTTCTCCCTAGCAGGGTGCTGATAAATGCACGCTCTTGGGCCTGAGCGTCTGACTGCCCATCTGGCAGTCTCTCGTAGAGCGCAGAAACATTGGCTTTTTCGATTTCGCGACCGGCGCAAAATCAGCCCAAACGACCGCTGTGGACTTTTTCAGCACCCTGCTAGTGCGAGACGCTAGGGTAGCGGAGGCCTGCGTAGCGGGAGCGCGTGGCCAGTGGGTACCCTCGACTGACGGTCGTGGGCGAGCCCATGAGTGCGCAGATCACACAGTGCGCAACCGACGGCGCCTCCACTCGCGTTCGGGCGCGGCTAAGATACGCGGCCTATGCCGAAGCCAAGCTCTGCGCGCCTTGACACCGTCCTCCGGGCCACCAAGCGGTGGCAGAACGACCTCGTCGACACCTCTGGCCGCAACCGCCTCCGCCGGTACCGCGATCTGAAGACCAGTACCCTCGATCTAACGCCGGAACAAGCCGAAGGCCTGAACACCCGAGCCCTGAACCGCTTGCTGGCCGACAAGCCCGTCACCCTTGGCGAGCTCTTCTCCGAGCCTCCCAGTGACCCCGACGCTCCTCTTCCCTTCGACGACGCTCGGCGCCGCCTCAATGCCATCCACAGAACCGCACTCACCAATCGCGAGGAGAAGGGCATCGAGACCTGCTTCGCCGGCATCGGACTGGCGACCTGGAAGGTCGAGCAGGGCACCGAGCCGAACGCGCCTGTGATCCTTCTCCCCCTTGAGGTGGAAGCCACCGGCGCTGCCGCGCGCGACTTCAAGGTCGAGGTCTCCGGGGACGCGCATCTCAACCCTGTTTTGACACACATCCTGCGCGACGAACACGACATCGACGCGGAGGGCGATGAGGCAGATGTGGCCGAGGATCCGCCGATGGACCTTGCAGGGTTCCACACCCTTCTCGCTCACCTGGAAGAGTCCTGGAGCAGCCTCCCCGACCTGACGATCGAGCGGCGCGTCGTCGTCGCTATCTTCTCCTACTCCACCATGCCCCTGGTGAGCGACCTGAACGAGAACGGCGAGCTCTTCGCCGAAAGTGACATCGTTGCCGCCATTGCCGGCGACGCCTCGGCGCGTGAAGCACTCACGTCTCGTATCTGCGACCCCGATCCCAACCAGCCTGACATCGATCCCCCCAGGGAGGAGTTCCTCGTCCTCGACGCCGACTCAAGTCAGCACATGGCCATCAATCGCGTGCTCGGAGGTGAGTCCCTGGTGATCCAGGGGCCTCCGGGGACGGGCAAGTCACAGACCATCGTCAACCTCATCACCGCCCTCATCGCCCGCGGCAAGCGCGTGCTATTTGTCGCGGAGAAACGCGCCGCCATCGAAGCCGTTACGAAGCGTTTGGACCAAGTAGGGCTGAGCGATCTGGTCATGGACATGCACGGGCGCATCACCTCGCGGCGGGACTTCGCCCGCACGCTTGCGGACTCGCTCGACCACGTCGCCACGATTCCCGCACATGACTACTCAAAGCTTCATGGCCGCCTGCAGGAGCGTCGTGACTCACTCATCGCGAACGACTTAGCCCTCCACGAGCCACGCGAACCCTGGAAACTCTGCGTCTTTCACATGCGGGAACGCCTTCTCGCCATTCCTGACGGTGCCCGCACCAAGCAACGACTCTCACAGAAGGCAGCGCAAGCCTTGGATCTGGACAGCTTCGAGAGGCTCAGCGGCGAGATCGAGGAGTGGCTCGACCTTGGCGGTCACACCCTCGACGAGGATCATCCCGAGTGGGCTCGTAGCACAGTCGCCACCAATGACGATGCACGTGCAGGCTTCGACCTGGTCCGCGACCTGGCACACGAAGGGCTGCCCTCTGCCCAAGACGCCACCTTCGGGGCGCTCGATGAGGTGGGTCTCGCGAGTCCACCGACAGTAGCTGAGTGGCAGCTAGCCATCGACTTCCTCTCTGCTGTCGAAACGACTCTTGAGCGCTCCCACCCGGACATCTACAAGACGGATGAAGCCGCACTGCATGAGGTACTGACCTTCCCTGAGGGCAGCCTGGCGGCACAGATGAGCACTCATTTCCTCGAGGAGGGTCCCGACCCCGAGCACGAGAGCTTCGACCTCTCCATGCAGGTTGGCGAAACACTCTTACCAGCAGCACGGGATTCCATCTTTGCGGCGCTGGACCAGGAGGGCCTAAACCGACCGGAGACGGTGCGCGGGTGGCAGCAGGCTGTTGAGTTCCTCGAGAGTGTCGAGGAAACACTCAAGTGGTCGCACCCGGAGGTCTATCGACTGGACTTCACGGCCCTCCGCACAGCGTTGACTCTCCCCGAAGGCTCTCTTAGGCAGATAGTCGTTCAGCTTCACGAACAGGGTCCTGACGCCGAGCGCGAAGGATTCGACCTCATTACTCGCCTTGCCGAGGAGGTCTTGCCAGCGGCGCGAGACGCCCTCTTCGCGGCGGTTCAGGAAGTTGGTCCCACACTGTCTCCAACTGGGAGCGTGTGGTGGCCCTCCTATCGAGCATTGAACGGACGTTGGAGCGTTGCAGTTCCGGGGCCTACGAGTTGGACCATGCCCCACTGCGTAAGGCACTGGCGCCGGCAGGCAAGGGCGGCATGGCGCGAATCGCAGCTCAACTGCTCTCACGCGGTTACCGCTCAGCCAGGCAGCAGATACTCGCCGTCCACAAGGAGCCCGATAGCCTTTCCAGCACCGATCTCCTACGTCTTGCTGAAGAACTCGATGAGCAGGCCAAGGAGTGGAGACAGCAGAGCGTCGGCGATGGCCATCCGCGCCTTCCCTCCAACCTGCAGACAACCAGGGAACTCCTGGACGAGTTGGGGCACTGCCTCGACGAACTTTGCGAACGGTGTGGAGGACAGGAGTTCCACCACTACTCACAAGGCGAACTCACCGAGATTCTCGCCAAGCTGCAGGCACACTGGGAAGCGCGCCGCAAAGTCTCCTCAACCTTGCGCCTGCCGGAGCACGGGATAGCCAGTTCGCGCAGCGGAGACCATGAGAACGATGTCCGGCCTCCCGCCCATCTCCTTGAGCTTCTCGGTGAAGCCTCCGAGCAGGTGAACGAGTGGAAACGACGGGGTGGTCGTGCTGGGTCCCCAGTCCCTCCTTCCAACCTGGAAGAGGCCGGGACCCTGCTGGGTGAACTGGTGCAAGTCGTAGATGTACTTGGTGACTGGGGTGGAGTGGACGACCTTCGTGACCGGCCTTATGCCAATGTCGCCGCCACCCTGGCCGCGTTGAAGTCACACTGGGAGGGACGCGAAGAGGTAGCTTCGACGCTGCGCAGCGCAGAGCGGTTGAGCGCCAGCGACGCTCTCGACCTCTTAGACGTAACCGAAGCTCAGAAGCAAGAGTGGAAGCGACGCGGAGGAAGTGAAACGCCACGTGTGCCCTCGGGCCTGGGAGGCGCGAGGGAGCGCGTCGCCGAGCTTGTTAGGAACCTCGGAACTCTCGCCGACATCGTCGACGTTGGCGACTCTCAGGGAATGCATCCGGACGAAGTGTCCCAAACACTCAAGCGACTTGCCGCACATCCCAACGTTGTTGCCAGCCTCCCTCGTATCCGGGAACTCGAACAACGATTTCGCAAGGCTGGCGTCTCACGCCTCTTGGACCGTGTGGGAGAGACGATCGCTCCCGAGTTGGCCGTCCCTGCAGTCGAGCACGCATGGCTTCGACGCGTACTCGACGACCTCGAGTTCGACGACCGGCGGCTCTCAACATTCGATGGCGAGGGGCACTCCCGGCTCCGTGACGAATTCGCGGATGCGGACCGTGTCCACCTTGAGTCCACGCCGCAGCGCGTCCACCGCCTCACGGCTGAGGCCATCGTCAGCACGATGAACTTCCATCGCGAGGAGACTGCTCTGGTGAAGACGGAGGCAGCGAAGAAGCGACGGCACCGCAGCGTCCGTCAGCTCTTCGCGCAAGCGCCCCATGTTCTTACCGCCCTTCGCCCCTGCTGGACGATGTCTCCGGTGCTCGCCGCTGAGATGATTCCCCTCAACCGTCAGCTTTTCGACGTGGTCATCTTCGACGAAGCCTCCCAGATCCCTCCGGCAGAGGCCATCGGAAGTCTTGCCCGAGCCTCGCAGGCGGTGATCGCCGGCGACAGCCGCCAGCTTCCGCCCACATCGTTTTTCGGACGGGACTCGGTCAGCGACGAAGACGAGGAGGACGCGGATGCAGTCGCCCTCACTGGAGACATTGAGTCACTGCTCGATGCGGCTGGTGTGCTCCTGCGCGACAAGATGCTGCAGTGGCACTACCGGAGCCGGGACGATCGCCTCATCGCTTTCTCCAACAGCTACATCTACGGCGGATCCCTGACCGCCTTCCCGGGAGCGATCGTCGATAGCCCCATCTCCCACTGCCTCGTTCCCTTCCGGCCGATCACCGGGGTAACCGGCACGCGCTCCAACCCTGACGAGGTTGAGATGGTCGTGGACCTCGTCCTCGACCATGCCTGCGAGACGCCAACGGAAACCTTGGGCGTCATCGCTTTCGGCCAGCACCACGCCGCCAACATCGAGAACGCGCTGATGCGTCGTCTCAGGGAGTTGAACGACTCTTCCCTCGACGAGTTCTTCTCGGAGACGAATGAAGAGCGCTTCTTCGTGAAGAACATCGAGCGTGTCCAGGGAGACGAGCGGGATGTCATCATCCTCAGTGTCGGCTACCACAAGGACGCCAATGGAACCTCCCTTACCGGTTCGGTCCCATCCTTCAGGAGGGTGGGGAGCGCCGCCTCAACGTGGCGGTCACCCGTGCCCGCTCACGCGTCAGCCTGGTCTCCTCCTTCAGCCACCGGGACATGGACCCGGGACGGTCGTCGGCCAAAGGCGCCGAACTGCTCCGGCAGTACCTCGAATACGCTGCTTCTGGTGGCAAGGAACTCGGGGCTGGCGTCAGCGATGTCCCGCTGAACCCGTTCGAACTCTCAATCAAGGAGGGGTTGGAGCGCCGTGGCATCCCGGTGACCCCGCAGTACGGCGTCTCCGGATACCGCATCGACTTCGCGTGTGCCCATCCCGACGAACCGGGGCGGATGGTGTTGGCTGTCGAGGCGGACGGCGCCAGCTACCACTCCTCCCACACCGCCCGCGACCGTGACCGCCTCCGTCAGCAGGTGCTCGAAGACAAGGGATGGCGCTTCCTCCGTATCTGGTCCACGGCCTGGTTCCGTGACCGGGAGGCCGAACTGGACAAGGCGGAGGAGGCCTGGAAGCAGGCGGTTGCAGCATCGAACGACGCCGGGTCGCCGGGACCGGCCACAGCAAAGCCCCAACAGCTCTCCAAGGCACTTCGGCCAGCGTCCCCGCAACGTGGCCCCTCACCCGGTGTGCCACCCAGGGGAAGCCCCGGCTACAACAACATCGACGACTACAGCCTCGGGCAGCTTGTGCAGCTGGCTCGCTGGATTGAGTCCGACACGCTGCTTCGGACGGAGGATGACCTGCTACGGGAGATGATGGATGAGCTCGGCTTCAAGCGATCGGGGAAGCGCATTACCGAAGCGCTCCACCGCGCGATCATGAGAGCGCGCAGTTAGGCCGAGTGAGCCTCGCGGCAGCTTGCTCCAACAACCCTTCCTACCTCCACCACAGCCCGAGGGTGAGCACGCGCCACACCCAGCGCCACAGCACCGCCCGTTTGCGCTCTACCCGAAGGTCTCCCAGCGACTGCTTCCGCCGCCAGACTTCGTCGCGCCGGTCGGCACGGTCCCAGGGGTAGACCGCCGGGGGCAGCGTCAGCTCGTGGTCTCCGACCAGCCTGACCTCCAGCTCCACCAGCCGTGTGCGGGCACCCAGCTTGTCGAGCCGGCGCTTCGCCTGCTCAAGGGCCTTCCGTGCCTCCCGCCACTCGATGACGGTCGGCGTCGCCTCACCGTAGATGAGCTCCTCACCTTCCTCGGGCTCAACGGTTACCAGCTGGGGGTAGGGACGCCTGGGCGGCTTCACCTGCGGCTGCGCTCGCGGCCCTTCCAGTGCGCCCTTCACGCTGGGTGTGGACGCAGCACCCGACCCGTTCCTCACGACCTCTCGCGCTTCCACCCGAGCCAGCCGCTCGTGGCGCAGGTGCTCGGGGCTCCTGCTCTCATCAGCGTGGAGGTGCTCCTGACCGTCGACGTGCTCGGCTCCCTCGCGGGTTCCCGCAGGGATTCTGGCCTTTCCCGGCCGGCCTTTCCGATTGCCTTTTGTCAATTCTCGCCTGGACATTGGTCAATTTCCCGTGGAAGCCGCTCCGGAACCAAATCGCTTACTGCCTACGTCCGGTAGGGGCCGTTTCCCCTTGCACCGACTGGGTTTCTCACCTCGATTGCCTTTCTGCAATCACCCTCTTTTCTCTGTACACGCCCATGACATCACATCCGCCTCGGCAACGGCAGGCCCTGTGAGGGGGCTCGCGAACGAGCCCCCTCACAGGACGTTACCCGGAGCGTCCCCGTTCTCCACACTCGATCGTCTGTGCCCACCCGGTGAGCGAGTTTCGCGCTCCTCCCAGAGAGCTACCCGCAGCGGCGCCGGGAAGGCGCAGGAAGACCGATAGGAAGGAACACACCATGCAACTCAACCCCCTCCGCCTGCTCTCCCGCAGGTCCGAACCCCAACCACCCGTCCTCCTGGAGGTGACGCCCCCGCGCAGCGGCGAGCGCACCCTCCTCGGCGTCGAGAACCTGCTCGGTTCGATCGCCGTCCCCGAACCCTTCTCCCTCGAGCTGGCGGGCGACGCCGACGGCGTCACCCTCATGGCCCGCTGCCTCGACCAGCAGGCCGTGCGCAACCAGCTCGCCGCCCACTACCCGCAGGCCGTGACCGACGATGTGCCGCATGTGGACGACCCCCTGCGCCTGCGCGAGGGGGAGCAAGCGTGGTCGCTGACGCTGCGCTCGGACGGTCCCGACTACGTCCCCCTCCGCACCTACCGCGACGACGACCTCCTCGATCCCGGCTCCGATCCCCTCATCGCCCTCCTCGGGGCGCTCTCCTCCCCGGGGGAGGGCGAACGCGTCGTGACCCAGCTGCGCGTGCGCTCGCTGGGACCGGGCTGGGCGCAGGGGTACGCCGAGAAGGCCTTCGAGCAGCCGCTCCCTCCCCCGCCGCAGCCGACCGCGTCCGGCGGCCAGGGCCGCAACCACGCGACCGACGGCATGGCCATGGCCGTGCTCGCGGTGGCGGCGCTCGGCGCCGTGCGCGGCTACCAGTGGGTGCAGGCGGGCGAGCTCTGGAAGACGGTCCTGCTGGGGCTGGGCATCGTCGGCGTCCTCGGCCTGGCCGGCTGGGCGAAGCAGCGCTGGCAGCGCAACCGCAACCGCATCCACGACCCGGCCCTCGTCAAGGAGAAGCTCTCACAGCTGGCCTTCGAGGCCGATATCCAGGTCACGGTCATCCTCCCCGCGAAGGACCCGAAGCGGGACCGCAGGCGTGCGCGGGAGCTGCTTGACCGGGTGGCCGCCGCCTACCGCCACTTCGACCATCCCCTTGGGGCGCGCTTCACGGTGAGCCGGGTAAGGGCCGTGCTCCCCGACCCGGAGCGGCTGTATCCGTCCGGCTCGGGACTGTTCGGCAGCCGCAGCGTCCTCGGCGTGCGCGAGGCGGCCGCCCTCTGGCACCCGCCGGGCGCGAGGGACGAGACGCCTCTCGTGGGACGCTCGGGGGCGAAGGCGCTTCTCCCCTCCCCGCGGGACGTGCGTGAGGGCGCACTCGTGGGCGAGACGACGGCGGGCAGGCCGAGTCCTGTCCGCTTCGCCGGCGACCTCCTCCACCGCCACCAGCTCTACGTCGCCCGCACGCGCATGGGCAAGTCCACCCTCATGCACCACGTCATCACCCACAAGCTGCGGGAGAAGGCGGCGGGGCGCGACGGCGACGCCATCATCGTCGTCGACCCCCACGCCGACCTCGTGGCCGATCTCCTCGGGCACGTCCCAGAATCCCTCATCGACCAGGTAAGGCTCGTGGACCTCGGCGCGGAGGGAGGCCTCCCCGGCATCAACCTCCTCGATACCCGCATCTTCAGCGACCGCGACCGCACGGCCGACTCGGTCGTGCGCGTGGCCAGGGGGCTGTGGGAGCAGTGGGGTCCGCGCATGCAGTCCATCCTCGAGCAGACGGTGAAGACCCTGCACGAGGCTAACGCCCACCCGTCCACCGCCGCGGACGAGCAGCACACCATCCTCGACGGGCTGCGCCTGCTCGCGGACAAGGAACTCCGCAAGGAGGTCCTTGAGAAGGTCTCGGATCCGTACCTGCTGGAGTGGTGGGCGCGGGACTTCGGGGGCTGGCGGCGGGAATACCGCTCCGAGGCGCTCGCTCCCGTGCAGACGCGTCTCTCCTACTACGCCTCCTCGAAGGTGGCGCGCGCCGTCCTCGGGCAGCCACGCTCCACCATCGACCTGCGGCGCACCATCCTCGATGGCGGCATCCTCTTCGTCTCCACCGCCCAGGGGACGGCGGGGCGCGATGTGGCGGCGCTCGTGGGCGCCTCCATCCTCAACCTCGTCGACGCCGTCATCCGCGAGCAGGAGCAACTCCCCCTGGAGGAGCGGCGGGGCGCTCTCGTCGTCGTGGACGAGATGCAGTCGATGCCGGGCGTCGACTACGAGTCGATGCTCTCGGAGCTGGGCAAGTACGGGGCCTCCTTCGTGCTCGCCACCCAGTCCCTCGCCAAGCTCGCCGACCTCTCCCCCTCCATGCAGAGCACGCTCCTCGCGAACGTGGGCTGCCTCGCCGTCTTCCAGGCGGCGGGCGCCGACGCCCAGGAGCTCGTCCTGGAGCTGGGGCGCGACCGCGTCTCCGTGGAGGACATCGTCTCCCTCCCCGTCCACCACTGCTACGTGCGCGCCACGGTGGGCACGGAGCGCACGCCGGCCTTCTCCATGAAGGTGCACAAGCCGGAGGAGGGGGATGCGGATACGGCCGCTCGCATCCGCGCGAACGCGGCCTCCTACGTCGTCTCGCCCGACGTGCTCGCGGCGCAGGAGGCGGAGGGGCGCAGGCGCGTGGAGGAGTACCGGGAGGGCATTGAAGCCCTCCGCAAGGGCGAGGAGCCGGGGCCGGAGAAGGGGCGCGACCATCCCCGCGAGGCGCCCCGGGACCGGCAGCGGACCCGTCGCAACCGCCCGCCGACGGGCACGCCCAAAGAGCCTGAGGCGTGAACCCGGAGGGAGACCTCCTGCGGCTGCTCGCGGCCATGCCCTTCCCCGACCGGCTGGAGATGGTTTCTCTCTCCGGCTGGTCGCGGGGGGCGGTCTACAAGGTGGCCGCGGCGCTGGAGGGGGAGGGCCTTGTGGAGTCCGTGCCCCACGCCTCGGAGCTCGTCGCCCCCACGCGCCGCTACTGCCTTAGCGCCGAGGGAGTGCGGCGCGTGGCCGGGCAGGAGGGTGTGGGCGTGGACGAGTTGCTCCGCTCGCGGCCCGTCTCCCGGCGCTGGCGGCGCATCCTCCTCGAGCGGCTGGACGCGGTCGCCGTCATCTACCGCCTCGCCTCGGCCCTCGCTGACGTCGCCTTCCCGCTCCGCTTCCGCTGGTACCGGGCCATGCCCGTCGATGCCGCCGTCGCCCTGCCCGACGGGCGCACGATCGCCATCGTGCGGCAGGGGCTGATGTCCGACCGAACGGGCTTCGGCAAACGCATCTGGCGGCTGCGGGAGGGACCGCAACCGGCGGGCGCCCTCCTACTCATGCCCGACGAGGTGCGCCTGCGCCACGCCCGCGGGCTCCTGGCGGGAGCGAACTTCATCAGCTTTCTCGCCCTTGAGCGCGACGTGGCCCAGGCCGGTTCGCGCGCTCACATCTGGCGCCCGCCGTCGGGGGCGGCACGCCTCGGGCTGGACGAGGCGCTCTCGCACGTGGGGCCGGGTGGCGCGTGGCCGGTGGAGCGACCGCTGGCGCGGCGCTCCCTGCCTGGGCCGCTTCCGGAGCTGGAGCGAGCCTGCCGGGACGAGCGCATGCTGCCGGCGTTGCTCAAGCCCATCGAGAAGCGCGTTCTCGACTTGCTTTCTGACTGGCCGTGGATCACGCCGCCCCACCTGGGCGCGCTCCTCGGGGTGAAGCGCTCGCGGTTGTCGGAGGTCCTGCATCGCCTCGGAGAACTGGGGCTCGTCCTCGACGACGCTGTTGGCGGGTGTCGCCGCCTTGCCCTGGCGGACCGGGGGCTCGCCCTGCTCGGCCACCGCGACCGCACCTCGGTGGGAGTGGCGAGGAAGCGCTGGAGCGTGGCGCCGCTCGACCCGAACGAACCACTCGATTGGCGCAACGTCTCGGGCAGGAGCAGCCGCCAGCTCCTGCGCACGATCGAGCACACGGACGCCGTCCACGGCTTCCTGGCGTCACTGGCGACTCAGGCCCGCGATCGGTCGCTGGAGGTCCTGCAGCTCGACCCGCCCCGGAGGGCGTCGCGGTACTTCCAGCACGACGGGCGCCTCCACTCCGTCCAGCCGGACGCCTTCGGGATCCTGCGGCGCGGCGACGACGTGTGGCCCTTCTTCCTCGAATGGGAGCGGCGCGCGGTGCGCCCCGTCACGATGGCCGCCCGCCTCGCCCCCTACCTGCGCTACTACGCCTCCCGCCGCCCCACCGATGACCATGGGGCGCAGCCGGCTGTGTTGGTCGTCTTCGACGATGAACTGGCTGCGACGCACTTCCTGCGCGTGGCGCGGGAGGAGATGGGGCGGGCGAGGGTCGAGGTGCCACTGTGGGTCTCGCACAGGCGGCTTCTCGAGCGGGAGGGGCCGCTGGGGCAGGCCTGGATTGGTACCGATGGCGGGTCCTCGGACTTCGTACTGGCGGCTGCTTGATCCTCACGCAGGGGCGTTCGCTGCCCACTCTCCGGGAGCCAAGGGCTTGCATAGGACACCCTGCCACGGACTGGGCCCTCGGCACCGCACGACTGGCAACTGTCAGGGCGATAGCTCGCACGTTCAACGCTGCTAGACTCGGTCGAACAACAGTGCGATGGCGTTCCCAAGTCTCCCAGGCGGTACAGCGGACAAGGTTGCGAACCTCTATGAGGAAGCGTGGACCGTCGACAGCCTTCTCGATCTGATTGCTGGCGACATCGAAGAGCTTCACCTTGAACCCCAGGGTGAGGACGGGCTCGGCGTTGAGTTCTATCGAGTCCTTCCGTCAGGAGCGCGCGAGTATCACTCGGTGAAGCGCCAGGTGCCTGGTTCCCTGAGCGGTTGGACGCCAGCCGCCCTAGTACACGCCGACTCCGGGTCTGGGCGAAGCGTCCTGAGTGACCTGTTTCAGCATCTTGAACGGAGCGACGTGGCGCGAGCGGTGTTCGTCAGCCAGGACAGCGCTCGGTCGATGAGAGAACTTTCCGAACGGGCCCGAGCTGCACTAAACCTTGAGGAATTCCGACAGTCGCTGTCCGTAGACCTCCGGAAGGCGGTCGATAGACTCCTCGACGGCCCTGTTCGAGGTGAAGCGGATGCCTACGAGAAACTGCGCCGGTCCGAATTCAAGGCCATTGAGCACCATGAACTCACTCGTTTCGTCGAGCAGAGGATTCCTGCGCTTGTTCAGCAGGTAGATGGCAGGCCGCCCGATGCTGGCGAAGTACGTCGTTGCCTGGGAGAGTTCGCCAGGCAGAACTTTCGACAGGTTTTAACATCAAGCGATGTGCTCATCAAGCTGCGTGAGCGTGGCTTCAGCGAGCAACCGCTTGCCAGGAGCCCCCAGGTTCGAGCGGCCATCCGAGACCGAAATGACGCCTACCTGCGCCGGAGTCAGAAGACCCTGATCAACGGCGCGCACGTCCCGCGCTCGCAGGCAGCTGCCATCGCCGAGAAGCTGACAACGGGCGAGCATTCGTTGCTGGTGGCCGGATCGGCAGGTGAAGGCAAGACCTGCCTTTTGGCGCAAGTGGTCGGCCACCTTCAAGACGCCGGCGTCCCGCTCCTGGCGCTTTCGATGGACGAACTCGAAGGCGTCTTCTCGTCCGCAGTCCTCGGGCATGGAATGGACCTCCCGACATCCCCGGCGACTGTGCTTGGGCAATTCTCGGCCGGAAGGCGCGCCGTGCTCTGCATCGACCAGCTTGACGCGATCAGCTTCGTCTCGGGCCGCAACGCGCAAGGCCAGAAACTGCTGGACGAACTCGTCGTCCAAGTCTCTCGGTATCCACAACTGCGCATGCTCCTGGCCTGCCGTTCGTTTGACCTCGATGGCGACAACTCGCTCTCAGACCTTGTCCACGGCGACTCACCAGTGGTTCGCCGGATCGACGTGGAGATATTCAGCATCGAGGATGTACTGGGCGCCCTGGCTGCAGCCGGCATTGCTGAAGCCGAACTGGATGAGTCGCAGACCGAACTCCTGCGTGTCCCTCTACACCTGTACCTCTTTCTCGGAGGGGGCACCAACCGGGGCCGCTTTGGAACGCGGCAGGACTTGTTCGACCGCTACTGGGAGGAGAAGCGCCGGAGAGTCGACGACATCGTTGGAGAAGGGGCCTTCGTGGCCGCGGTGAAGAGCCTCTCCGATCTCCTCAGCACCCGTCAGCGGCTTCATGCGCCTCGGCGCGACCTGACTGGTCAAGAGGCGGCGTTAGACGCGATGGCCTCGGAGGCGGTCATCTCCATCCAGGACGGCAGTGTTCGGTTCTTCCATGACTCGTTCTTCGACTATGCCTTCGCGACCACGTTCCTCACAGACGGCACAGAGCCGGTCGGGTGGCTCACGCGTGATGAGCAGCCTCTGTTCCGCAGACCCCAGGTCAGGCAGGTGCTGGCCTTCCTGAGGGAACCGGCCTCTGACCCAGACCGTTACCTGCAGACCCTCAAGGATTTGATGAGCGACGTGGGAGTGCGGTTCCACATCAAGAAGCTCGTTCTCGACTGGATAGGCGAGCTCCCACGCCCCACCCCTGACGAGTGGCGCATCCTGGAGGGACTACCGCCAGAGGTGCGCCCACACGTGTGGAGCGCCATCAGCAACTCCGTGCCCTGGTTCGACTTGCTCCAGAGCCTGGGACGCTTCGATTCCTGGCTGGCTGCTGACAACGATGAGACTGACCGGGCAGTCATGCTTCTCCAGACACCTGAGGTGCTCGATGGCCGGCCCGCGGAGGTGGCCAGGCTGGTTGGACCCTTCCGGGGCAAGTCGGATGCGTGGCGAGAGCGGCTGTGGTGGATAGCCAGGCGCGAAGAGGGCTACGACATCCCAGAGATGCAGGAACTGCTCCTCAGCCTTGTTGCCGATGGAACGCTCGATGATGCGGTCTCAGGAGCCTTCGCGGAGCGCAGTCTGTGGTTCGTCCTCTACGGGCTCAGCACACGAGCTCCGACGTTCGCCGCCGAAGTGCTCGGTGCATGGTTCGACCGCCAACTCGAACGGGCATCCGAACTTGGGCATGACAACCCGTTCGACGACGAGATGGAGTCGGTGAACGGTATTCAAGGGAGCGAGCATGCGCTTGACGAATGCGCGAAGCTCGCTCCCCTCGACTTCGTGGGCGAACTGTATCCGAAACTCGCCAGCCTCGATCGGACCCGTCCCCCGCAGTTGATCTACGCACCAGGCACAGATCATGGAGGCTTGCGGGAGCACCTCCACGAGGCGCTCGCGGAAGCCATGAGCTCTCTCGCCGAAGAGGATCCTGCAGCGCTCAATTCCATCATGGAGGCGGCCTCTCCCGAGAGGACCGACTGCAGCAGGTGGATGTCGGCTCTTGTCCTTCGCGCCTGGAGCGCCAACCCGAACTCTTTCGCGGAGCGCATCGTGAGCTTCCTCCTCGAGCACCCAGACGAGCGGCTGCAACTCGGATATGACGTTTCGACTTGGGGAACCGACTCGTTTGTGGCTGTCAGCCGCAATGCGCTCGTCGCGGCCGCCCCCGCTTGCTCCCACGAATCGTTCACGGCGCTTGAGCGCACGATCCTCGGCTTCACGCCTGACTGGGAGCAAGAGTCTCCCCCGACGGGACGGACGGAGCTGGCCTTGCTGCGGGCTCTCCCTGAAGGACGGACCAGCGAGACGACTCGGAAACGCATCCAGGACCTGGAGATCCAGCATCCAGACGCGAGGGAGCGTGGCGCCCCAGAGCCACCGAAGGAGCGTGGATTCGGAGTCGTAGGCTCGCCGATCTCAGCGGAGGACTGGTCGCACATGACGGCTCATGAGCAACTCTCGGCCATGGCCCGGTACCACAGTACGGGACCTTCGTGGGACGGCGATCAGGTTGTAGGCGGCTCACGGGAACTATCGCGGCAGATTGAGGCTGCAACCCTTGAAGACTCAGATCGCTATGTCTCCCTTGCCCACCGCATGGACTCGTCGTCTCCGCCCATCTACTTTGAAGCGATTCTCAGTGGGCTCACCCGTAGGGAGTCAGATGCCGGCACGCTTGAGCAAGCTTGCTCGGTCTTGCGCAGGATTACGGAGCTCGGTGTATCGGTTAGCGGAGGGGACATCGCACGGGCCATCGAGGAGCTGGCAGACGAGGATCTGCCGGATGACATCATCGAGATGTTGTGCCGCATCGCCCTGAACGACCCCGATCCCGCATCGGACACCTGGCAAGAACCTGGGAGTTCGTTCGGCTCCCCAGGAGCAGAAGCGATTACGCAGGCCATCAATTCCTCGCGAGGCACGGCGGCGATGGCGATAGCCCGTCTGCTCTTCGCCGACGACCGCCGCTGGCACAGACTCAAGTCGACGGTTGACGTGGTAATCACGGACCACGTCCTTGCCGTACGGGCCGTGGGGGTACGTTGCCTGCTTGCCATCCTGGACTCGAACCGCAGCGACGCGCTCGCCGGCTTCGGAAGGCTCACCGAGGACGCCGATGCCATCCTCGCTACCTCGTATGTAGAAGAGTTCATGCAATACGCAGTGTTCCGCGACTACGCCGCTGTCAGTCCTGTCATCGAGAAGATGCTTAGCGGGAAGTCTCCTGACATGGTGCGGATAGGCGCGAGGTTGGTTGCCTCCGCGGCGCTCAGGGTGGACGAGGCGCGCGAGGACGGGCGCCCCTTGCTCGCGATGGGCGAAGAGACCCGGGCTGGGGCGGCGGAGGTCTACGCCGGGAATCTTGCCAGTGAGACGGTCGGAGCCGAGTGTGAGAGGCACCTCCAAGGGCTGTTCGACGATGAGAGCCAGGAGGTCCGTCAGGCTGCCAGCAACTGCTGGCACCGGCTTGCGCCCGACGAACTCGCCCGCAAGGGGGCGCTCATCGGCACTTTCGCGCGGTCGCGGTCGTTCAACGAACATTCGGCAGGGATGCTGGCCCACTGCCTTGAGAGGATCCAGCAGCGCCCTCCCATCGAAGTGTGTGACCTGGCAGAACGGGCCGTAGCAGAATTCGGTGACAGAGTGACCTCGATTCAGTTTGCGGAGGCGGGAGTTGCATACACGCTGTCGAAGCTAGTAGTTCGGTTACTCAGGGAGACGGAGGATGCAGCATCCAAGCGCCGCATCCTGAACGTCATTGACGGCATGCAGCGAGCAGGGTTCCTCGGCATCAATGAACGACTCAAAGGGCAGGACGATCGCTGACCGGCCCGACGCACCCCTCATGCATGGTTCCCGCAGTGCATGCCTTGTGCACTGTGCAGTCGGACGCACCAGCGGTAAGGCTATTCGCAATCCCCAGCCGCTTGCGGGCCTTGAGAGGGGCACGCTACAGTGGCCGGGCAGCCACTGTGAGGGCAGAGTAGGAATCTTCTGCACTGGCGGCGTTAGTGGAGAGCCTGATTCCACGGTCACTGCCCTCTTCCTGTTGGCGCAGAACTTAGGAGGATCGCCGTCTCATGAACACAACCAAGACGCAGAGCACTACGAAGGGCACTGGCCGCAAGGCATCTAACCCCACGTTCATTTCAAGGTTTCTGGGAATTGACTCCCACCTGTCCGAGCGAAATGGCTCCACCAGCCAGGTGTTTGGCATTGCGAACGAGCGTCCCGCCGGTCGTAAACTTGCGGAGGACATCGCCCGGACCTGCAACGAACTAGCCAACGCTGGCTATGAGGTCTTTTTCATCGTCCCACTTGTTAGCGGTAGGGCAGCCGAAGCGGCCGTAGAGGCGACACAGGCAGTCCCCAGCCGCACCTACGCCGAGGATGGCAAGTACTACGTGGATACCGGGGTCGGGTATAGCGTCACCGATGGAGTAATCATCACGGCCAGACTGGGGGACTAGACCGATACCCGCTGTGGGAGCCGCCCCCACAGCACCTAACCCCCAGTGACTCACTCGTATTCCCTGACCCAAAGGGATTAACGTCAGCAGGTGTGGCCTGCGGAAGACTGGTCGGCCAGCGCTGGCCAATGGCAGCGGAGGCGTGGAGCCTACAACCCAAGTGAGGTGGGCGTGCGATGAGTACTGAGGGCAGCACGGAACTCGACATGGTGGAACCAGCTGCTGTCATCGCAGAGGCGATGCACAGGCTTGGCGTCTCCGCCCCAGAAGACAAGCTATTGGAGGCTGCGAAGGGGGTGTGGCGGGGGATTGGTTCGGAGTGGGAGTTCGCCGCCCTGTCCGTTTGGGGCGGAGCAAAACTAGTTCAACGCATTGACTCGGGACAGTGGACGCCCGAAGCAACCAGCAATTATAAGACGCCTGACCTGCTCGTCATTGTACCCACCGCAACGGGGAGTGATGTCGCGTTTTGGGTGGAAGTGAAGACGTCCCGGAAGGAGAAGATCAGAGTCTCCGAACGTGACTTCGCACGAATGAAGGCATTCCAAGCCATCACAGGTCTCCCCAGCCTCATGGCTTACAAGCATCGAAACCGCATCTGGTTGCTTCGCGAGGTCGACACCCTGCACAAGGTCCGCACCGCATACAGGCTCGATCTCAGCGACATGTACGACAACCTGATGGGGGTTCTGTTGAATGACTTCGCTTACGCTGTGCGAGAGGGAACGGGGTGGTTCATCGTCCTAGAACGGCAGGACGGCCGACTAGCTGACGAGCCCGGCACAGCCCCCTTCAAGGTGGTGGACTCTTACTTTGGTGACGCCGACGGCAACAGGCTCGACTCCCATCCTTGGATGCTCTACGCGCTGCTAGCTCTGGACCCCCTCGAGAAGTCCGACTTCTCCGGCTCGAAGGTCACCATGTCCTTCACGAGCCCTGACAGCGCGAAGAGTGCGTTCGGGCACAACATCTTCGGCGTCTGGGCGTGGCTCCACCACGAACAGGATGGAGAAATTCCTTGGGGCGCTGTTCTTCGTCGAACAAAGCGCGTGCCGCCCGCCTCGGAGGTCGCTCATGAACTGTATGCCCGGGGCTTCGCGTCGTACATCATCCATCAGAGTCCGCGGAGCGTGTCCGAAGCCCTCGAGAACTTTGCGTGATGCGATCAATCCCCGGCAGGCACCAGCGGCGAGACCGAGCGACTTCATCAACTCCGTCCCGGAGGGGGCAAGTGAAGATCCTGCGGGGTCAGTAGCTTCAGCAGTTCTTCGTACTCCTCGGGGTGATCCTCCAACCACTGGCCTGCGCGTTCTATCCCCGTCATGAGTGCCTGACCGATCTGGTTCAAGCCTTCAGGGTTCTCATCGATCCACCTCGTGATGAGCGCACCCAGCAGCATGCCGACAATCAAGTTTGGAAGACCACTCTCGCTCACATTCGCCTCCTCAGACTCAGACAGCATATATGAGGACCGGAACGGCCATGGCTACGTGCGACTGCACGACGCGCGCTGCCCTAAGACGGAACCTCTAGTCCCCAGGGCAATCCACTACATCCCATCCCACGTGAACGCCTTGAGGCATGAGGATGTCTCCGAGCCCTATGTCCTTCGCGATGGTCAGCAATCGGAAGAGGTAGTGCCCGGAGGGTGTGACGCCCCGCCGCCACTCGCGGACCCGGTAGGAACTCACTCCGACAAGCCGACCGAGCGGGCGTGGACCCAGACCACTGGCCTGCATGAACTGTTCCAGCCGCTCCCCGAAGTCCTCGGGGAGGCCATCGCCGACCGGCCGACAGGGGTGCTCTTGAACCGACACGTTGCTACGTCGCCCGATCGCCGGGAGGACGGAAGGGTGGGGCACTACCAGGGGCGGGCGCTGCCTCCCGGACGACTGCCGCCCGTGGCCTTCCCCTGGGGTACAGCAGCCTGTCGTGGGCGCCGGGGATACGTTCCGCCAGGAGGACGAGTGCGACCATCCCGGGTCCCCTGGGCTTCTTCCCCTTCCGCCAGTCCTCCAACCGCCGGACATCGACTCTCAGGCACATGGCCAGTTCGTTCCAGGAACAGCCGGTCGTTTCTTTGAGCCACTCCAGCCACGCGGGCAAGTTCTGGATCACGAGGGTCCAGTCGACCAGGAGATGCTTGAGCAGATACGAGTGGTCTTTCACGAGACGGCCTCCAGGATGAAGAGCTCGTCGAAGTCGGTGACGCCCAGCGCTGCCTGCAGGCGACGCCTGACACCCGGCGAGGGTGAGCGCCTTCCGTTCATCAGGAGCGAGATGTGGCCCGCGGTGATGCCCGCCGCACGGGCCAGCTCGTTCTGCGTCATGTTGCGCCGGCTGAGGTGCTCCCACGCGGCGTCGGGATTGAGCCTCACCCGCGGTCGGGACTTCCGCTGGCGCCTCATGTCGTGCCGTCCTCGTGGGAAGGCTCGCCTTCTGAGGTCAGGAGGCCGTTGGGCGGCGGAGCCTCCTGCTCCCCGGCGCTGCTGCCGTACTTCTCGGGGTGGGCGAGGTAGTGGCGCGCGATGATGCGGGCCAGCGTGCGCAGGCCCTCGAGGCGCATCCGCTCCTGTTCGTCGCTTAGCCGTTGCTGGGTACTCACGATGGACTCCCGCGGGCGCAAAGCCCCGCGAGATCGGGGTGGCTGGCGCACCCGCTAGTGTTGTAGGCTCTGCTCGTCTTTGGAACATCAGTTCTGGCAACCTAGCAGCCCCTTACGCCTCCCACAATCCCTTCCAGGGGTGGTTGGGGCGAAATACCGGAAATCGCTTGCTCCAATGTGACAACGCTTTCACTTTTCTTCACTCACCGGGCCAGAGCCCGCTACGCTGAATGACAACCGACGAGGAGAACCGACCCATGCCCGACCGCCCGGACCCCAAGCCCGCCGCCCTCTACGCCCGCGTCTCGAGCGAACGCCAGGACGTCGACCTCTCCGTCTCTGCGCAGCTCCGGGCGCTGCGCGACTACGCCGAAAAGAACGGCTACCTCGTCGCCCGCGAGTACGTCGACGAGGCGGAGAGCGGGCGCGTCGCCGACCGGCCCCAGTTCCGCAAGATGCTGGACGCCGCCAGTGCCGACGATGCTCCCTTTGAAGAGATCCTCGTCTGGAAGTTCTCCCGTTTCACCCGCAAGCGCGAGCACGCCGTCGCCTTCAAGTCGATGCTCCGCCGGCGCGGCATCCGCGTGGTCTCCATCACCGAGCACGCCGACGACTCGCCCACGGGCAAGCTCATGGAGGCGATCATCGAGAGCGTCGACGAGTTCTATAGCGAGAATCTTGCCCAGGAGGTCTTGCGAGGGATGCGCGAGGCCGCCTCACGCGGCTTCTGGGTCTCACCCCACATCCCTTACGGCTACCGCAGGGTCCACATCCAGGACGGCCCCAAGAAGCGCCCGAAGCTGGACCTCGATGCGCCCGCCGACGCCGTCGTGCGCCGCATCTTCCGCATGGCCTGCCAGGGCAAGAGCGTCCTCGACATCGTCAGGGTTCTCAACGACGACGGCGTGCCTACGATGCGAGGCGGGCGCTGGGGGAGGAACACCGTTCACGGCATGCTCACCAACGAGACCTACACGGGCACGTTGGTCTGGGGTCTCCAGGCCAAGGACAAAGCCCCGCCAGTGCGAGTCGAGGACGCCTTCCCCGCCATCGTCACGAAGGACGAGTTCGAGCGGGCCAACCAGCTGCTGCAGTCGCGCGCACCCAAGACCGTCCACCCCCGCCGCGCCTCCAGCCCCTACCTGCTGAGCGGTCTGCTCAAGTGCGAGAGTTGCGGCAGGGCCCTCACGGCGGCGGAGGCGAAGAGCGGCAAGTACACCTACTACGTCTGCCAGTCCCTCCTCAAGCGGGGCAAGGAAGCCTGCGGAACGCCGAGGCTCAACGCGAAGCGCTTTGAGGACACGATCATCGCCCAGATACGGGACCACATCCTCACGGAGGGCAACATCCGCGAGCTGGTGCAGATGCTGGACGAGGAGATGGACGGCGTCGCCCGCGAACAGCGGGAGCGGCTTGAGAGCATCGAGTCAGAGCTGGTCGAGGAGAGCAAGAAGCTGGATCGCATCTGGCGCTTCGTCGAGAGCACGGACCTCGACTTCGCCGACGCTTCCGAGCGCATCAAGCAGCATCGGGAGCGACGGGAGCAGTTGGAGCTCGCCGCCGAGGAGGCGCGGGAGGGGCTGGCAGAGCGCCGCGGGCTCCTGGACAACGCCGACACCATCGCCAGCTTCGCCGAGGACATGAGCGAGTTCCTGCGGACGAGCGAGATCACGGAGACCAGGGCTTTCGTGCGGTCCTTCGTGAAGCAAGTACTGGTGGGACCGGGGCAGGCCGTCATCCACTACACACTGCCCACGCCGCAGGACAGCCCCATCGCGGGCGCGGATGCTGCCGAGGTGGCTTTGAGCGAAGGAGTTCGCAGTACAGTACCTAGTGGTAGCGCGTGCGGGATTCGAACTCTGCTCACCTCACCGAGCCATCGGTCCAAGGCCTGTCCCGGGGGCCGCTTGCCACCTCCGGCGCATTGCCTGGTGCCGCTGTGACCATCGCCGTCGAGTAGTCCGCCAGCACCAGGCGTCTCAGTTCCGGTAAGGCCTGGTCCGTCTTCGACCAGAGAGCTCCTGTTCCGCAACCGACCTCGAGCACCTGGCCGGAGAGATGCCTTGCGATCCTCCCCATGACCCACGGATGCCAGCCGAGACTGTTTGTACTGAAGCGCTCGTGTAGGTCCACCCGCGACTCAAGCGGCTCCGAGGTGCGGTATTGCCGCTGCACGGCCTGGTTCCCGTTGCCGTGTTCCCCGTTGGACACTTGCGTCACCCCGCTGAGTTGGCGCCCGACCCGATTTCCAGCGGCACGGGCGGCAGCTCACCGTTGAGAAGTGGTTCGTTTCTCAACCTCAGCGTGCCTGGTCCAAGCTGGGGCCAGGTCGTGAACGAAGGCCGGGCGTTTCTCGATAGCAAGCCGATGATGAGTATCTCGGCGGGTATTGCCATCACGGTTGTGGTGCTGTCGTTCAATGTCCTCGGCGATGCCACTCGCGACTGGCTTGGCCCGCGTCAACGGACTCGCTGACGGCTCCCGAGCCGGTGGCGATCAGACCGGCTGCACCTCTGGGCAATACGGGGGTGAGTCGAGGTAGTCGACGCCCATGTCAAAGAGCTCGATCATTTCACCCAACGGTCCGTAGATATACCCCGCTTCACCCTCCGGAGCGAAGAACCACTCGGCGTTACCGGTGGCCACGTCCAGCACTTCCGGCGCAGGCAAGTTAAGAGCCGCGACAGCGGAAAGGCTCACGTTGGTCATCCGAAAATAGCTCCCACCGCAGTATCGTTTCCCAGTTACGGGATCGAGTGCCGGCGTAGTGTCGCGAACCTCGACTTCGAGGACCGCGTCCATCTCGGCGAAGCGATACCGTCCTTCAGTCCCCGGAACGCCCTCAAGCTGGAGACCCAGCGTCTCTTCGTAAAAGACACGGGCCGAGGGGAAGTCCTCACTCGAGTAGTGGACAACGGCGAAGGGTGTCGAGCCGGACGTGAGAACGTAGTTCTGCCCATCGATGACGACCGCGATCCCTTCTCGGTCCGGTGCGGTGACAGGATCGGTCATGGAAATGGCGGGACTGCCGGCGCGCATCTCCTGGTAGACGTCAGCAGGATCGCCCTCTACCGGAACGACAATCGTGAGATCCGTTTGCGCAGGCTGCCTCCCCGGCCGATCCACTCGCCAGGCAGGCTTGACCTCGATGAGAAAGAGCTGCTGATGCGAACTCTGGTGCTCGATAACGTATGTATCGAACTCCTCGCCGTAGGTTGGTCCCCCCTTGAGACAGACCTCGCGACGCGGATTGTTTTCGTCAGTCCGGAACTCGTCGATTCCCCCCACAGTTGCGAGAGTGAATCCGGCGACTCGAAAGGCGTCCGCTACCCCTGCGATATCTGAGACGTTGACTCCGTGGTGGGCTGTTCGCAAGACCGCCATCGCGGAATCCCTTCTCCCCTGCGACGAAGCCGGGGGTTGCCCTTCCACGTTACTCTACAGATCGACGCCTTGCTCTGAACCTTCTGGAGCTTGGCTGAGAGCAAGGCGCAGCCACCTCACCGGCGAAGCACTTCCATGCGAACGTCGGCTTTGTCAGAACGAGAGCGAGACGTAGAACGGGGAGCAGCCTCTTTCGCACGAGCGTGTCGTTATACCGATGTTCGTGCAGTGGTGATAAAATCTGAGTAGGTTTGGTCATATTTAGGGGGTTCTAGCGGTAGAATTCCCTCGATCGTCACTTCCTCGCGGGTTGCCTCCACATTCAGCCGAATCGCCTCCAAAACGAGTTGCTGCTCGTCCGATCCAGCGCCATCCAGATGCGCGGCGATGGCCGCGCAGGTTCGACGGAGGGCGCGCTCATCGATGTCCTCAGACAAATCTGACCGGGGGCTCGCGAGGGCAGCGAGCTCGTCGGACAGGACCTCGCGCCTACGCTGCACGTCCCGGAACTCGGCGCGTACGACCTCGCTGTCGATTTCGTCATAGTCCCGCCTGATCGACTTAGCCGTCTGGGTGAACGTCCTCCGGAAGGGCACGGGGTCCGCATCGGGTTTGTGATTGCTGAACGTCCATACCTCTTCAGTTCAGTGGTGCGAAACGTGGGATGCGGCTTCTTGCCAAACTTTGCCAAGCCGGCTAGCGTTGCACCATGAGCACGATGAACATATCGCTTCCCGAGGCCCTCAAGTCCTTCGTGGACCAGCAGGTCAGCGCCCGCGGCTACAGCTCGTCGAGCGAGTACGTGCGCGAGTTGATCCGCAAGGACAAGGATCGCCAGCGCGTGCGCGCCCTGCTCCTCGAAGGCGCGTCATCGCCGCCGGCGGTCACCGCCGATGCGGACTACTTCGGCCGGCTTCGCGATCGGGTCCGCCAAGCCAGCCAGGGGTGACCGGGAAACCCGTCGTCCTTCGCGACCGGGCGCGGCTCGATGTCGCCGAGGCCGTCGAGCACTATCTGGCGGAAGCGAAAGCCGGGGTTGCGCTGGCCTTCATCGACGCACTGGAAGAAGCCTTCCGCCGTATGGCCGAGTACCCCGCAACCGGTTCGCCCCGTTACGCGCGTGCGCTGGATCTCCCCGGCCTGCGCTCGTGGGTCATGAGGGGGTTTCCGTATCTGGTCTTTTACGTCGAGCGAGAGGCGGACATCGACGTCTGGAGGGTCCTGCATGCGGCGCGGGACATTCCGGCGTGGCTGCAGGAGCCGCTCGAGGACTGATCATCGGCACCGCGCGCGACGGGCCTCAAAACGAGAGCGATAGGTAGAACGGGGCGCACCCCCTTTCGCACGAGCGGGTCGTCAGACCCATGTTCGTCCAGGGGTGAGAAAAATCGCCCTCAAACCTTGACGTGAGACACTTGGCCAGCGCGGGTTATAGCCGGACTCCAGGGAGCGCCTTGTTCAATGATGTCGACTGGAGTTCCCTGCGGCGGTGAGGTCTAGCTGCCGCCGGTGACGGAAAGCGTGGCGCCGGTGACCCAGGAGGCAGCGGGGGACGCAAGGTAGACGACGGCGGCGGCAATGTCCTCTGGCTCCCCAATACGCTTGAGTGGCAGCATTGAACCGAGCCCCTGGCGCAACTGTTCCTCGCTCATGCCGGTGTACTCAATCATCACTTCGGTGGGGACCGGGCCGGGGGAGACGCCCACGACCCGCACTCTCGGCGCCAGCTCGGCGGCGAGCGTCATGGTGAGGCTGTTAACGCCGAACTTCGCGGCGGCGTAAGGGCCGTTCATTGGAGAAGGCTTCGTCGCTGCAGCGGAGGAGATGTTCACGATCACGCCGCCCTCCTCGCCCATGGCTCGGCTCGCAGCCCTCGCCCCCGCCCACACGGACTTGAGATTGAGGTCGATCTGGTTGTCCCAAGCCTTCTCGGGAGTGCCGAGGATCGTGCGAGCGGTCCGGTCCTGAGCGCCACCGACATTGTTGACCCAGATCGTGAGCTTCCCAAACTCCGCGACGGTGGCGTCTGCCAGCGCCTCGATCTGTTCGACATCGAGGAAGTCCGTCGTCCGCGCCAGCGCCTGGCCGCCCGCGGCCCGGACCTTCTCCGCGACCGCTTCTATCTCGTTTGTTCGCCGTGCAGCCACGACAACTGCGGCGCCAGCCTCAGCGAGACCGACAGCGATGCCCTCGCCAATGCCCCGCCCAGAACCGGTAACAACCGCCACCTGCCCATCGAGGCGAAAACGATCGAGGATGCTCACATTTCCCTCGTTCCCGTCGGCCCGCCACTCACGGCCAGCGTCTGGCCCGTAACCCACTCGGCCGCCGACGAGCAGAAGTAGACCGCCGCAGCCCCGATGTCCTCGGGCCTGCCAGCGCGTCCGGTCGGCATCTGCGCGCCCATGCTCTCGACCGCGGCTGCGTCCACCTTCATCGTCTCGAAGAACATTTCGGTCGGGACGAGGCCCGGAGCGATGCAGTTGACCCTGATCTTCTGCGGGGCCAACTCCAACGCGAGCGTCTTGGTCATGTTGATCATGGCGGACTTCGTCGCGGCGTAGGGTCCCGCGGTGGGCGAAGCGCCCCAGGCGGCGACCGATGAGATGTTGATGATGTTCCCACCCTCGGTCATCCGCTCAGTGGCGGCCTTCGCTCCCCACCAGGCGGTCTTCAGGTTGAGGTCGACAAGCGTGTCCCACACCTCCTCCGGGGTATCGACGAGGGTGCGCTGGGTACGGTCGAGATTCCCGCCCGCGTTGTTGACCCAGATCGTGAGCTTCCCGAGTTCGGCGACAGTGGCCTCGGCCAGGCGATCATTGGCGGGCCAGTCCAGCACATCCATCCCCATGGCGAAGGCTCGCCGGCCACGTTCCCGTACCTCTTCCGCCACAGCCTCGACCTCATGGGTGCGACGAGCCGCAACTGCAACGTCCGCACCGGCCTCGGCGAAGGCCAGGGCGATGCCGCGGCCAATGCCGCGGCCCCCGCCCGTGACCACGGCCACATGCCCGTCAAGCCTGAACTGATCGAGAACGCCCACACCCGCATCCTACGGGATCGACGCTTCCCCCCACGCGCTACCGCACTGGACTCTGGGTCCACGTTGCCAGCAGCCCTGTCGAGACTTCGAGGAGCCGCGCCGCAACGGACTCGCGGACGCTCACGGTACTCTCTACCGTGCCGCCGCGTCTGCCGCCGCAGCCAGAAAGACCGGGTTTGGAGTCCGCTGGTGTTCGTCCAGGCACGCCTCCACGAACTTGATGACGTGTTCGTTCAGGGACGGCGCCGGTGGATTGGCGCGCAGTGTCGTCGCTGTCAGGATGTGATGTGAGCGAAGTAAGTGGTTTGGTGTCGAATACTCGTATTCCCCCTGGGTGCTGTCGCAGCCGTCGCGCTGGCGGCCAGTGGCATGGTCGTCCTGGCCGGCTGCGGAACATCTGAGCCTCCTGCGCCTCCCGTCACGACACCGGCACCCACTTCAACGCCCACGCGGCCCCCTGAGGCCCCGCAGCAGACCCCCACTCCGGTTCGGCCCACACGCGATCCCGAGCCCACGGCAAGCCCCTCCCCAACCGCTCCCCAGACCACCCGGTCCGCGACGACCCCAACGCCAACGCCCGTGACCACGCCAACGCCAACGCCCACGCCAACGCTAACGCCCGTGACCACGCCAACGCCCGTGACGACGCCAACGCCCGTGACGACGCCAACGCCCGTGATGACGCCAACGCCCGTGACCACGCCAACGCCCGCGACGACGCCAACGCCCGCGACGACGCCAACGCCCGCGACGACGCCAACGCCCGCGACCACTACTCCAGCGACCGAGAGCCCGGCCACGCCCAGCCCCGCGGCCCCAAGAGCGTTGCACTCCCTCAAGACCCGGACGCTGTCTCCGGGCGCGACAGGGCCGGAACTGGCCGAACTCGCGCGAGGCAACACGGCCTTCGCCTTCGACCTCTACCGCACGCTGGCCCAGGGAGAGGGCGACCTCTTCTACTCCCCCCACAGCATCTCCCTGGCCCTTGCCATGACCTACGCCGGGGCCGGCGGCGAGACGGAGCGCCAGATGGCGGAAACGCTCCGCTTCCCCCTTCTCCAGGGCAGGCTGCATCCCGCTTTCAATGCCCACGACCTTGCCCTTGCCTCACGGGGAGGGGGGGCAACGGAGGAAGACGGCGATGGCTTCCGTTTGAGTATCGCGAACGCCATCTGGGGCCAGGAGGACCACCCATTCCTGACGGCCTTCCTGGACATCCTGGCGGAGCAGTACGGGGGCGACGTGCAGCGAACGGACTTTCGCAGCGCCCCGGAGGAGTCGCGCGTCCGCATCAACGAGTGGGTCGCCCGTGAGACGGAGGGCCGCATCGCGAGCCTGGTTCCGCCCGGAGCGATTGATCCCCTGACACGGCTGGTGCTCGCCAACGCCATCTACTTCAAGGCAGCGTGGAAGCTGCCCTTCGATGAGCGCGCGACGGCGCCGCTTCCCTTCTACCCGCTGCGTGGGGGCGAGGTTGAAGCGTCGATGATGCGCCAGGAGGGGAGCTTCGGTTACGTGCGCGGCGCGGGGTATCAGGCCGTGGAGTTGCTGTACCAGGGCGGCGAGATCTCCATGACCATCCTGCTGCCGGACGAGGGGAGGTTTCGTGAGATCGAAGGCTTGCTGGACGCTTCCCTAACCGACGCGATCCTGGAGAACCTGGAGACCAGGCCCCTTGTCCTGACCATGCCGAAGTTCGGGGTGGAGGCAACATTCAGTCTTGCCGGCACGCTCAGCGAAATGGGCATGCCAGACGCCTTTGACGAGAGAGCAGCCGACTTCTCGGGGATGGACGGGAGGTCGT
The DNA here is from genome assembly GCA_965262975.1 of Tepidiformaceae bacterium. Taxonomy (GTDB): domain Bacteria; phylum Chloroflexota; class Dehalococcoidia; order Tepidiformales; family Tepidiformaceae; genus UBA2991. Next base: position 1,738,870 of record OZ253575.1, read on the forward strand.
GCCGTACGGGAGGCGACCAGTGCCTGCTGATCACCGATGTCGTCCACCAGGCGTTCGTGGAAGTTGACGAAGCGGGAACCGAGGCGGCGGCGGCCACGGCCGTCATCGTCGGCGTGAAACGAGCAGTGGAGCCCGGGGAGCTCGTCACGCTTACCGTTGACCGGCCTTTCCTCTTCCTCGTGCGGGACCGGGCGACCGGGGCGCTCCTGTTTGTCGGACGAGTGTCGGAGCTGGAGCAGCCGGAGTGACCTCGACTGGACAGCTCTCGCATTCGCGGGGCCGTCTACGCGTTGCCCTCGTCCTGCTGCTGGCCCTCCTGGCGCTGACCGCGGGCGCGGCTCCGGCACTCGCCGACGGCCCTCCGGAGGCCGCCAAGGACGACTCCAAGGTCAGCCCCCTGCTCAGGGGGCTGGCGGAGCAGCCCGGCGAAGGCGCCGAACCCGGCTCGGCCCAGCAGGGCGAAGCCCCTGACGCCGGCGCCGCAGTCTCCAGGGGAGCCCCCGGCGCCGGCGCCCCTCCTCCCGAGTCGTCGCTCGACCTCGTTCGCTTCGACGAGGACGGAAATGTCGAGGTCTACCTCTACATGAGCTCGACGGACGAAGTGGCGCTGGCGGAGTTACGGGAGCTCGGAGCGCAGATCGAGATCGTCGGGGGCGAGTGGGGCATCGTGCAGGCCTGGATTCCCCCCGCGGCGCTGGATCAGTTCGCGGCCCTGGAGGTGGTGCGGGACATCACCCCTCCCGACTACGGCGTGACACGGACGGGCTCCGTGAACACCGAAGGGGACGCCATCCACCGCGCCAACCTGGTGCGCGAGTTGAGCAGCCTCACGGGCGCGGGTGTGAAGGTTGGCGTCATATCCGATGGCGTGGATTCAATGGCCCGGGCTCAGGCCACCGGCGACCTGCCCGCCAGTGTCGAGGTCAACCCCGACCAGCCGGGCAGCGGCGATGAAGGCACGGCGCTGCTCGAAATCATCCACGACCTCGCACCCGGCGCGAGCCTTGCCTTTTCGGGAAGCGGGTCATCGCTGCGTTTCGTACGCGCCGTCGAGTGGCTGGAGGACGACGCCTTCGGCGGGGAGGGCGCCGACATCATCGTTGACGACCAGGGCTACTACCTGCAGCCCTGGTTTGAGGACGGCTACGTTGCGCTCGCTGCCGCGGACGCTGTCGCGGGAGGCGTGGTGTTCGTCTCCGCGGCGGGAAACTTCGCCCGGTATCACTACGAGGCCGACTTCGTCGACGGGGGGAACGGGTATCACGCCTTCGGCGCCAACGACACTTCGTTGGCAGTCGACAAGTCCCTTGGACTCACCGTAATCCTGCAATGGAACGACCCGTTCGACGCATCCGGGACCGACTACGACCTCTTCGTGTGCCACCGAGGGCTGCCGCCCACCAAGTTCAACATTCAGAACGGGCTCTGCATCGTCAGCGCCCGAGTACAGAATGGCGACGACTCTCCCTATGAAGTCGTGTCCGCGAGCTTCTTCGATCCACTCTTCTCGACACGGAGCGTGGACATCTACATCCACGAGTACACCGCGGGCCCCGCGAAGCGCCTGGAGCTATTCGCCGGCCGTGGCACAATCACGGAGTACGGGACGCCGGGCGGAGGCATCATCGGCCACCCCGCTGCCGATGGCGTGATCGCCGTCGGCGCGATCAGCGCCAGCGATCCGGGACACGATGACCTTGAGCCCTTCAGCGACTACGGGTCGGCGGAGATATTCTTCCCGACTCGTGAGACCCGGCCGAAGCCGGAAGTCGTCGCCATCGACGGCGTGTCGATCACCGGCGCCGGCGGCTTCTCCAACCCCTTCTTCGGGACCTCCGCCGCAGCGCCCCACGTAGCGGGGGTCGCCGCCCTGCTGCTGGAAGCGGAACGGCTCGCCGAACCGACAAGCACAAAGAAGGCTGCCGCGGACGCCGTGTACAAGAAGCTTGCCGACTCTGCCGTCGACCTCGGCCAGCCGGGGTTCGACCAAGAATTCGGCTACGGCAGAGCGGACGCGCTTGCGGCCGTCGCAGCTACCGGCCAGCTCGCGGGCGTCACCTTCACGGTCGACTCCACCGGCGACGGGGCAGATGACGACACGACCGACGGGGACTGTGACAACGGGAGCGGTGTCTGCACGCTGCGCGCCGCGATCGAGCAAGCCAACGCAGACCTGGGTGGCGTCATCGAGTTCGACATCAGCGGAAACGGGCCGCACACCATCCAGCCGGCCACGGCGCTGCCCACGATTGCCAAGCCCGTGTTCATCGACGGTTTCAGCCAGCCGGGGGCCAGCGCCGGGACGATCAGGATCGAGCTGGACGGGACCAACGCCGGCGCGACTACGGACGGCCTGAAGATCACCGCTGCCAACAGCCACGTCCGCGGGCTCGCGATCAACCGCTTCGGCGGGAACGGCGTCGTGCTGGAGACCGCGGGCAGCCAGCTCATCGAGGACAACTTCATCGGCACGAACACCGCCGGCACCGCGGACCAGGGCAACGGCGGGGTTGGCGTGTCCATCACCGGCGTGTCCGGCGTCACGGTCAGGAAAAACGTCATCTCCGGCAATGACTCGCACGGGATCAGCCTCTCCGGCGCCACGGGAACGTCGATCACGGACAACTTCATCGGGACCGTTCAGGGCGGGGCATCCGCGCTCGCCAACACCGGGTCAGGCGTCCACATCACCGGCGCCGCTACCGGCAATGAGGTCCTCGACAACGTCATCGCCTTCAACGGCGGCGACGGCGTCACGATCGAGTCCTCCAGCGCCCTCAAGAACGGCGTTCGGCGGAACGCCATCCACTCGAACACCGGGCTGGGTATCGACCTTGCCCCAGACGGTGTGACGGCCAACGACGCCAGAGACGGCGATGCGGGCCCCAACGGCCTCCAGAACTTCCCCGTCCTGACTGCCGCGGTCGTGGGCGGCGACCGCTTCGAGATAACCGGGAGCCTCAACAGCACCGCCGGGACCCTGTTCGGGCTGGACTTCTACAGCAACACATCCTGCGACCCCTCGACCAATGGCGAAGGTCAGGCCTGGCTGGGCAGCGAACTCAGGTCCACGGACGGCGCCGGAGCATTCGATTTCACCCTCAGTGCGCTTGAGGGGGACGACACCACCTCTCCACAGGCGCCGGTCGGAAACTACATCACCGCCACCGCCACCAGCTACCCGGGCGACGGTAGCGGGAGCACCTCCGAATTCTCGACCTGCATCGAGGCCGGCGCCTTGCCACTGCTCGACCTCGGGGCGGACACCGTAACCGTGACGGAAGGCGGAACGGCGACCTATGCGGTGGCGCTAACGGCGCCGCCCGCGAGCGACGTGACGGTGTCCCTGGCGAGCGAGGACGGCGACCAAGCGACGGTCTCACCACCTTCAATGACCTTCACCTCCACCACCTGGAATATGGCCCAGACGGCGACGGTTCGGGGGACCGAGGACCTCAACCTCTTCGACGAAGTGTTGGAAGTCATCCACGGCGTGTCCATTGGCGGCAAGTCCTACCCCGCCAGACCCACAACTGTGCAGGTGCGGGACGACGACGTGCTGACGTTGACGCTGACGCATGCCGACCTTATTGGCGGAGTCTCCTACGACGGCCGGCTCTCCCTGACGGAAGGCGAAGAAACGACCTACACGGCGGTAATGACGGCGCCACCGGCGGACGACGTGACCGTCACCGCCAGTTTCACCTCGTCCGTCCTGACTGTGGCTCCAGACTCACTGACGTTCACCACCGGAAACTGGAGCATCCCCCAACCGGTGACGGTCACAGCCCTCGGCGACTACGACGCCTTCCCCGAGCGGACCTCCATCGCTCACAGGACTGTCGTCGATAACCGGTCCTATGTCCTCAACCGCGTGGCCGTCAACGTAGCCGACCTGGGCCAGCCGAAACTGGTGCTCACACCCGAGAGCGTCAGCGTGGACGAAGGCCAGACCGTCACCTACACCGTGGAACTGGCGACCCAACCGACCGACACACTGACGGTATCCCCCTTCAGTACTGACAGCGGGGCGGTGAGGGCCTACCCCGAACGGCTGACCTTTACCACGACCGACTGGAGCACTGCCCAGACGGTCACGCTGACCGGCCTTCTCGATGACGACACGCGAGATGAGAGCGTGAGGGTCCGCCACCTCGTCAACATCGTCGACGACAGTCTTCTGTTCCTTTCCGGCGTAACGGTCTCCGTGACCGACCAGGACCTCCCCGCGCTGGAGTTGTCGCTGGACGCCATCGACATCGACGAGGGCGACACCACCATGTACACGGTGGCGCTGGCGGAAGAGCCGGCGGCTGACCTGACCGTGACCGTCACGAGCCTCGATACGGGGGCGCTCACGGCCTTTCCCGCGACCCTGCCGTTCACGACCGGCGACTGGGAAATGCCCCAGACGGTCACGCTCACCGCCGTCACGGACGGCGACGCCTGGGATGAAGCGGTCGATGTCCGGCATGGGGCCACCATCAGCGGCGAGAACTCCATCCTGGCAACCCTGACGGCGACGGTGACGGACTCCTCCAGCGCCCCCTCCTTCACCGAGTTCTCCCCCAGTCGCTTCGTCGACGAGAACTCGCCCGCCGGCAGGAACGTGGGCGGCCCCGTGCGCGCCACGGACGCCGACAGGGGCGACACGCTGACCTACGCCCTCTCGGGCGGAGACGCTTCGTTCTTCGCAATCGTCCCGCGGTCCGGCCAGTTGCTGACCAAAGCCGGCCTCAACCACGAGACCAGGTCTGACTACGCCGTCACCTTGACGGCCACGGATGCAGCCCAAAACTCCGACGACACCAGGGTGATCATCTACGTTGACAACCTGGACGAACCCGGATCGATAGCCTTCTCCAAGGCCGGCTCCGAGATCGTCGCGACGTTGAACGACCCGGACGGCGGTGTGAGCGACGAGACCTGGGAATGGGCCCGGTCTTCGAACCGGAACTCGCGCTGGACGACTATCAGCGGCGCCACCTCGGACAGGTACACACCCACCAGCGACGACGAGGGCATGTACCTGCGGGCCACGGTGTCCTACAGCGACGAGCTTGGTTCCGGCAAGATCGTGCGGGGCGTGAGCACCTCCGAGGTTTCTCCGCCCGCTCTCCGGGTATCCACGCTCCTCTCGGGCCTGTCGATCCCCTGGGACATCGCCTTCACGCCCGACGGAACGATGCTGTTCACCCAGCGCTCGGGTGTGCTGAGCAGCCGGCTCACGGATGGCACGGTCCAGACTGTCACCGCGGATTTCAGTGACCTGTTCGTCAGGAGCGAGGTGGGACTGATGGCGATGGTCGTCGACCCCCGTTTCTCCAGCAACCGGCGCTTCTACACCTGCCAGGCCCACACCGGGCCGGAAGTGCAGGTCGTCGCCTGGACTATCGACACCGCCTACACGACGGCCACGCGGGTCGCCGATCCCCTCGTCGGAGGCATCCCCACGGCCAGCACCCACGGCGGCTGCCGGCTACGCTTCGGACCGCGAGGCTACCTCTGGATCGCGACGGGCGACGGGCGAACGGGGACGGTTCCCCAGAACCTGAACTCGCTCGGCGGGAAGGTCCTTCGGGTGAACGCCATGACGGGCGCCGGGGCGCCTGGGAATCCGTTCCCCGATGCACCCCTCATCTACACCTACGGCCACCGCAACGTGCAGGGCCTGGCGCTGCGCCCCGGCACGAACCAGATGTGGTCGGCGGAGCACGGCCCGGCGTTTGACGACGAGATCAACCTGCTCACCGCCGGCGGTAACTACGGCTGGGATCCGGTGCCCGGCTATAACCAGAGCGTCCCCATGACCGACCTCGTGAAGTTCCCCGGCGCCGTGGAGGCCAGATGGTCATCGGGATCGTCAACCCTGGCCACCAGCGGCGGCATATTCCTCGAGGGTGACCAGTGGGGGGTCTGGGAGGGGCGGCTGGCAGTGGCCACCCTGAAGGACCAGAAGCTGCGCCTCTTCGAGTTCACGCCGGAAGGCGCCCTGGTGAGCCATGTCGTCGTGGCGGCACTCGACGGTACCCACGGACGCCTCCGGACCCCGCTGCTGGGCCCCGACGGAGCCCTCTACGTCACCACATCGAACGGCGGCGGCGGGGATCGGATTCTCAGGGTCGGCGAGAACCGCGCGCCGGCGTTCAATGGCGCCGTCGCGGCGCTCTCGGTGGTGGAGAACACGCGGACCCGCGCCAACATCGGCGCGCCGGTCGCGGCCACGGACGCCGACAACGACACGCTGACCTACAGGCTGGCCGGTACCGATGCCGCGTTCTTCGACATTGTCCCGACGTCCGGCCAGTTGCTGACCAGCGATGTCCTGGACTACGAGCTCCCGGCGGACGCCGGCGGAGACAACGTCTATCGGGTGACCGTGCTCGCCTCTGACGGGGACAGCACCAGCGAGCTGCCCGTGACCATTACCGTGACCAACGAAAATGAGCCGGCGGCATTCCCGCCCGCCGAGAGCGGCGAGCGCGCCGTGGCCGAAAACACGCCGGCGGGCGTGAATGTCGGTGCGGCAGTCGCGGCCACGGACCCGGATCGTGGCGACAGACTTACCTACTCCCTGGACAACGCTGGCGCGGACTTCTTCGAGATCGTTTCCACCAGCGGCCAGCTGCGGACCAAGGCCCCCCTCGACTACGAGGATGCGACGAGGCGCAGGTATTTCGTCGACGTCACCGTCCGCGACAGCAGGGACGCCAACGGGGACCCCGACATGGCGCCGGATGCCACCATCACGGTGACCATCACCGTCGACGATGAGAACGAGAAGCCGGAGGTGTCCGGGCAGGACAGCATCCCTTACCTGGAGAACGGTACCGGCTCCGTGGCCACCTATACCGCCACCGACCCGGAGCGCAACAGGATCAGTTGGTCGCTGGCAGGGTCCGACAGCGGGGACTTCACGATCGACAGGGGCGCGCTCAGCTTCCGCGCGGCGCCCGACTTCGAGAACCCCGTGGACGCCAACCGCGACAACGTCTACCAGGTAACCGTGCGCGCCTCGGACGGGCCCAACGAGGGCACGCTGCCGGTGACCGTGACCGTCACCAACGTCGACGAAGCAGGGGCGATACTCCTGTCGTCACTGCAACCCCAGGTCGGCACCGCGCTCACCCCCACCCTGACCGACCCCGACGGCGTCTCCGGCGCGATTACCTGGTCGTGGGAGGGTTCCCCGAACAGGTCAGGTGGTTGGATCGCGATCGATGGGGCCACGTCGCGCACCTACACGCCGGGCGCCACCGACCTGAACGACTTCCTGAGGGTCACCGCCTCCTACAACGACAGGGAGGGTTCCGGGAAGAGCGCTGACAGGGTGTCGGAAAGTGTGCAGGCGCCGGTACCCAACAGCCCACCCCTGTTCCCGTCCACGGAGACTCGCGCCCGCAGCGTGCCTGAGAACACACCCCCAGACCGGGACATCGGCGTCCGCGTCGAGGCCACCGACCCCGACAACAACACGCTCACCTACAGGCTGAGTGGCGCCGGCGCGGCCTCCTTCGGCATCGACGACCGGAGCGGCCAGTTGCGGACGCGTGCCCGGCTCGATCACGAGTCGAGGAACCGCTACACCGTGACGGTCACCGCCACCGACCCGTCCCTCGCCTCCGCCACCGTCACGGTGACCATCACCGTTACCAACGTGAACGAACCGCCGGAGTATCCGTCCACCGAGAGCGGGGTCCGCGCCGTCTTGAAGACCGCAGGCGCCGGTACGAACGTCGGGGCGCCGGTCGCGGCCACGGACCCCGACGCCGGCGACACGCCCAGCTACACGCTATCTGGTACCGACTCGGTTTCGTTCGGCATCGACGCGGGCACGGGGCAGATCACGGTGGGTGTGGGGACCGTGCTGGACCCCGAGATCCAGCCTTCCTACGCGGTCAGAGTCACGGCCCGGGACTCGTCCGGCGACTCCGCCGAGATCGACGTGACCATCACCGTCACTGTCACCGAGCGAACCCCGCCACCGGTCATCACCGGTGGCGGCGGCGGTGGCGGCGGCCCCTCGGGTCCGTCGCCCAGCAACATCGATTTCGAGTGGAACGTGAAGCGAGACATTGAGGACCTCGACAGCGACCACGACACGCCTGCCGGCGCCTGGTCAGACGGAACGACCCTCTGGCTCGCCGAGAACGGCGACGGCGCCGACGATGCCATCTACGCCTACGACCTCAAGACAGGAGAGCGCATCGAGGAGCGCGAGTTCGAGCTCGACGAGCGCAACCGCGCGCCCCGAGGCGTCTGGTCCGACTGGCACACCCTCTGGCTCGCCGACAGCGGTCAGGACCGGCTCTTCGCGCACGACGTCGAGAGCGGCGAGCGCCTCCCCGACTCCGACATCGAACTGGCGCCCCGCAACCGTGATCCTCGCGGGATCTGGTCCGACGGGACAACGATGTGGGTGCTCGACGGCAGCAAGAACGCCCTCTTCGCCTACGACCTCACGAGCGGCCTCACGAGCGGCCTCACGAGCGGCGATCTCCTCGCCGAGTACGCCCTCGGCTCGTTGAACGGCGCCCCTGAGGGCATCTGGTCCGACGGCGTCACATTCTGGGTCTCCGACGACGGCGCCAAGCGCCTCTTCGCCTACCGCGTTCCTGTGCTGCCCGATGGAGAGGAAGCCTCCACAGACGAAAAAGCGCTCGAGCGGGTCCGCGACGAGGAGTTCACGCTGCTGAGTCGGGCCAGCAACAACAGCCCGCGCGGCATCTGGTCGGACGGCGACGTGATGTACGTGGCCGATGAGAGCGACGACCGCGTCTACACCTACAACATGCCCGATTCCTTCGACGCCCGTCTCGCCTCGCTGGCGCTCAGTGGGGTCGACATCGGCGAGTTCGACAGTCGCCAAACGGAGTACGAGGGAACCGTCGCAGACGGTGTCACCGGGACGACGGTCGCGGCCGAGGCTGTGCAGCTCCGCACGACCGTCACCATCGATCCCCCGACGCCGACGGCGACGACGCCAACGGCCACCAGGTGGCGCTGGAGGGTGTAGAGACGGTCACCATCACCGTGACCTCGGCGGATGGCAGCCGCGAGCGCGTCTACCGGGTGACGATCGAGATACCGTCAGCGGAACTCGAGTTGAGCCCCACGTGGACCTCCGTCGAGTGGCCCGGCGTCGACGGCGTCCCCATTGCCGACGCCCTCCGGGATGGCGAAGCCGCTGACAGGGTTGTTGTCATCTACGAGTGGAACGACGAGACGCGGATGTGGCTGGCGTTCTTCCCGGACCTGGAGGGAGTGCCTGGCATTAACACGCTCACCACGCTCAACCAGGGGCGGACGTACTGGATCGCGACGGCGGAGCCTGTCACCTGGACGGTGGTCACGGGTGGGGCCGTGCTGACGGAGGCGGACCGCGCTCCCTGAGCCCCGGTAGCGAGCACCCGCCGTCCCTCGGTGGCTGCTCCCCTGCCAGCCGACACGTCGACGTGATCGGCTCGGAAGGGACAAAGGAGCAGGCGCAGCGGTCCGGCGAGGCCGGACTACACCGCCCTCCCGAGGAACGCCCCCGTGTGAATCGCGTTGCGGATGCTGTTGCGACCCTGCACGTCGCCGATCTGGTGCACTTCAATGCCCTCGGCTTCGAGCTCGGCCGCGAGGTAACGATTGGGCTCGTGGTGGGTCACCATGATCACCGTGTTGGCCGGGATCGTCCGCACGCGGTCGGTGTGAAGGACGCCGATGTCGACCTCGCCGGGGCGGATCGCGCGGAGGTAGTGCCCTCCGATCAGGTCGAAGTCTCCCGACATGAGCCGCTCGCGGGCAGCGCCCACGGTCACGGGCGGGTAGGGCAAGTTTTCGCCCAGGTCCTTGAGGCGTGAGACCAGGGTCACGTGTACGCCCGCCTCCAGGAGCACGTCCGCGGCGGAGATGGCCTCAAAGGAGCCCGTGTCGTCGAACACGAGCGCAGGACCCTGGATGTTCACGGGGTCGCCGTATCCGAGAAGGTCCTGGGCGTTGTGCACGTGCGGCAGATCGTGTCCGGCGAGCGTGGCCGCCGGGGTCGAGACCTGGAACCCGTCCGCCCGTGGGGTGGCGCCGGTCGCCAGCACGACCACGTCCGCGTCGGCCTCCAGGACTGTCTCGAGGTCCACGAGGGAGTTGAGGTGCACGTCGACCTGCAGGCGCTTGAGTTCCTCGCCCAGCCAGTGGGTGATGGCGCCGACATCGCCGCGCCTGGGGGCGGCTGCCGCGATGCTCACCTGACCACCCAGCTTCTGCGTCGCTTCGTGCAACTGCACGTGATGCCCCCGGATGGCGGCCGTCCGCGCGAACTCCATGCCCGCCGGACCGCCCCCGACCACGAGAATCCTCTGCGGCTCCTCGGCCGCTATCTCGGGCTCCTGCGTCACCGCCGACTCCTGGCCGGCGGCGACGTTGACGACGCAGCTCAGACCCTGGCCGCTCATCAGACGCCCGACGCAGCCCATGTTGGTGCCGATGCAGGGCCTGATGTGGTCCTCGTCGCCGCGCTGGGCCTTGTTCACCAGCGCTGGATCGGCGATGAGCGCGCGCACCATCGAGACCATGTCGGCCTGACCGGACTCCACGAGGGCGTGGGCGTGGTCCATCGTCAGGATGCGGCCGACCACGATGGTGGGCTTCGTGATCACGGGGCGGATGTTGGCGTTCGGGGCCATCTCCACACCCAGCGGATCGTCGGAGGGAGCGATGAGCTTGTGGAAGCGCCAGTACGAGCCCATGTGGAGGGAGACGTAGTCGACCAGGGGATCGACAGTCTCGGCGATGTGGCGATTCAGATCCGCCGTCAGCCCGCCCGGCACGTAGTCCTCGTTCGGCAGACGGACACCCACGGCGAAGTCACTGTCGCCCACCTCCGAGCGGACGGCATCGATCACCTCGAGGAGGATGCGCATGCGGTTCTCGGGGGAGCCGCCGTACTCGTCGTCGCGCTGATTCAGCGCCGGAGAGAGGAACTCGTGCAGCAGGTAGCCGCTCGAGGCGTGGATGTCGACGCCATCGAGACCGGCGTCGCGGATGCGCCTGGCGGCGCCGGCAAAGTGCTCCACGAGGTCGTCAATCTGCCCCTTGCTGATGGCGACGGGCACCACGGCCCCTCCGAGGAAGTTCGGGATCTCGCTGGCCGACCAGGCTTCCGAGCCCCCGACCACCTCCCCCTGCGACGCGCCCGGGTGGTAGATCTGGTGGAACATCTTCATGCCGTGTTCGTGCACGGCGTTCCCCAGCTTTTCCAGGTACGGCTTGCAGCCGTCGTCCCAGAGGCGGATCGCCCCGGGGGCGTTGGGATGGACGCTCGTCGCGGACACGGTGGACATGCCCACGCCGCCCCTGGCCCGCGCGACGTGGTAGGCGATGAAGTCGTCGCCAACGAGGCCGGTGCCGTGCGGTGACCGCACGATGCGGTTCTTGATGGTGACGCCGCCGACGGTGATCGGCTCGAACAGCTTCTCGTACATATCGCCCCCTTAAGGCGTTACGCCGGCAGTCAGCCTGTAGCGGATTGGCAGGCTCTTGATGCCGCTCACGAATGTCGCCCTTGATGTCGTTACCTCGCCTGCCAGCTCGACCGACTCCAGCCTCGGCAGGAGGCGACCGAAGAGCGTCGCCATCTCCAGCCGCGCAAGGTGGGCCCCGAGGCAGTAGTGGATGCCGTAGCCGAAGGCGATATGCCGGTCGGCAGCCTCCCTCTCGACATCGAAACGCAGCGGGTCCTCGAACGTCCGTGGGTCCAGGTTGGCAGCGGTGTACGACAGCATGAGCCATTCGCCCTTCGCCACCGGCTCGCCCGCCACCTCGGTGTCGTCCTGCGCAGTGCGCATGAAGTGCCGCACCGGCGAGGCGAGGCGGACCAGCTCCTCGATCGCGTTCGGAATGAACTCCGGCTGGCGCTTGAGGAGCGCGAGCTGGTCGGGATTCTCCGCCAGGAGGCGCATGCCCTCGGCCATCGCCGCCGATGTGGTGTCATGGCCGGCGGTGGCCACGATCAGGTAGTACCCCATCGTCTCCAGGTCGGGCATGGGAGCGTCGTCGATGAGGCCATTGGCGATGCACGTCGCCAGGTCGTCGGTCGGGTTCGCCTGACGGGCCGCATTCAGGCCGGCGAAGTACCGGGCGAAGTCCCTCACCGCCGCCAGGGCGTCCTCCGGGTCGCGATCCTTCGGGACAAGGTCGGGATCGGTTGCGCCGAACATCTCCTGGGTCAGCAGGAGCATCCGCGGATAGTCCTCTTCGGGGAGGCCGAGAATCGCGAGGATTGTCTCAAGCGGGAAGGGCAACGCGACTTCCGTGTTGAAGTCGATCTCGCCCCCCGCTCCTTCCAGCTTTGCGAGGGCCTTGCGACTCAGTTCGTCCAGGCGCGGCTGGAGCTGGCGCACGCTGCCGGGCTTGAACCAGTCGTTGGTGAGCATTCGGTACTTCCGATGCTCCGGCTCGTCCATGTGGATGAGCGTCTTGACCTGCTGACCTTCCTGCTCTCGCAGCTCGCGGAGTTCATCCAGCACCAGGATCGGATCCGGGCCGTTCGTAAATAGCTCGTGTTGCCGCTCGATCTCAAGGATTTCGTCCCTGCCGATGACCGCGCGGAAGGGGCCGAACCCCTCGGCCTCGATCGGGTGGAACACTCCCCTGGCGTGAAGGGCGAGCGCCTCCTCGCGCCACGAGGGCATGTCTCCGAAGCGCTCCGGGTTGGTGAACAGGTCGGTCGCCACTCGTCCTCCCGGGGTGCGCGCAGTCTACTGTCTGAGGCCCCCGGCTAGGTGGCCGGAATCTCCACCTCCTCGACCACATCGCCGCCGCGAAGGACTAGGCTTACCGCCTCATCTGAGAAGTACCAGAGGGAGGTCTCGACGACATGCAGGCACTGGTATTGCGGGGCACCTCGCTGACGGTAGAGGAGTGGCCACGCCCAACCCCTGGCCCCGGCGAGGTGCTGGTCAAGGTCCTGGCTGCGGGCATCTGTGGCTCCGACGTTCACGCTGCCAGTCACCTGGAGGCCATGATGGAGGAGACGGGACCGACCTCCTGGTACGCGAAGGTGGACCTGACCAGGGGGATGGTCATGGGCCACGAGTTCGTCGCCGAGGTCGTCGAGGTTGGGCCCGACGTTTCGGAATGGTCCCCCGGCGACCGTGTTGTCCGCGCCCCCGCCCGGGAGACCACGCGTCCCCTCCCGCCGCGTCTGGCGAGCGCCTATAGCTCGGAGCTCAACGGCGCCTTTGCCGACCACATGGTGCTGTGGGAGCCGGTCCTCCTCGCCGTCCCCGAGAACATCAGCGTCGAGGCAGCGGCCACCACCGAGCCCTGCGCCGTCGCTCGCCACGCAACCCACGAGACCCAGGTCGATGTGCACGAGCGGGTCCTCATCATGGGCGCCGGGCCGATCGGGCTGATGGCGATGCTCTGGCTGAAGCACGATGGCGTGGAGCTCGTCGCCATCAGCGATCCGGTGGCCAAGCGCCGCGAGCTCGCGTCCCGACTGGGAGCCGACCTGGTCCTGGATCCCTCGGCCGCCAACTTCGCGTCCGCGCTCGAAGCCGGATTCGGGGCGGCCGGAGAGGCGGGACCGGACGTCGTCTTCGATTGCGTCGGGATCCCCGGGATCATCCAGCAGGCGATGGAGGCCGTGAAGCCACGCGGGAGGATCACCGTCGTCGGTGTCTGCATGGAAGAGGACCGCTTCATGCCCGTGATCGGGATCAACAAGCAGCTGACGATCAAGTTCGTGATGGCCTATACGCGTGCGGAGTTTGAGGAGACGCTCGCCGCCTTCAGCAGCGGCGCGATCGACACGACCCCGCTTGTGACGCGAACCGTGGACCTCGGTGAGCTGCCAGCACAGTTCGAGAGGATGACGAGCGGCGATCAGCTCGACTGCAAGGTGATCGTCCGCGACACCGCCGACGCGAGCGACGTTTGAGAGGGGGAAGGCATGTCCGTTGAGCCATTCACGGTCGCGATTCCAGATGAGGCGATCGACGACCTCCGGGCCCGTCTGCGGCGCATCCGCTGGCCCGCCGACTTCAACAACGAGGACTGGCGCTACGGGGTGCCGCGCTCGTACCTGGAGTCATTCGTGGAGTCGTGGAGGGAGTACGACTGGCGCGAGACCGAGGCCGAGATCAACAGCTTCGGCAACTACCGCGTCACCCTCGACGGGATCCCGGTTCACTTCATGTACGAGCGGGGGAAGGGGCCGAACCCGCTCCCCATCATCCTCACGCATGGCTGGCCGTGGAGCTTCTGGGACTGGAAAGAGGCGATGCTCAGGCTCACCGACCCCGCCGCGTTCGGCGGAGACCCGGCCGACTCGTTCGATGTGATCGCGCCCTCCCTTCCCGGCTTCGGGTTCTCCACGCCCCTCACCGTTGATGGTGTCCAGACGCAGTGGACGGCCGACCTCTGGGCCACGCTCATGACGGACGTGCTGGGGTACGAACGGTTCGCAGCGGCGGGAGGCGATTTTGGCGCCGGGATCAGCGCCCAGCTCGGCCACAAGTACGGTGATCGCGTCGTCGGCATCCACGTGAGCATTGCCCCGACGCTGGGAGGGGCAGCAGGGAGCGGCGCCGGCAATCTGAAACCGGGCAGCCTCCTCGGCCTGCGGCGGACCCTGGACGGGCCGACGTCAAGGCTCAGTCGGGATGACTTCGAGCCGGACGAGCAGTGGTCCTGGGACATGATGGACGAACGCTGGACCACCGCCCTTGCCCATGTCGCCGTCCACACGACCGTTCCGCAGACGTTCGCGTACGCCCTTCATGACTCCCCGGTCGGACTCGCCGCCTGGCTTATCGAGAAGCGCTACAACTGGAGCGACAATCGCGGCGGCATCGAGAAGGTGCCGTCACGAAAGTTCCTGCTCGATCTCGTGAGCATCTACTGGTTCACGGAGAGCTACGTCACCTCGGCCCGGTGGTATTGGCACGTCTTCCGGACACCCTGGGATCGTGCGCACAAACGCACGCCCGCCATTGAGGTCCCGGTCGGCGTCCCCGGCTTTCCCCGGGAGATGGTGTTCGCTCCCCGGAAGGTGGTCGAGGCGAACAACAACCTCACCCACTGGGGCAAGCAAGAGCGCGGTGGCCACTTCCCCGCGGCGGAGGAACCGGATCTGTTCGTGCAGGACCTCGTGCAGTTCTTCAGACCCCTGCGCTGAGGGGTACGGGCTGCTGAAGGTCCCGCCAACGAGAGTCTCCATGGAGTAGCCTCCGAGCCTGCGAACGGCTTCACGGAAGGCGAGGGGCCTCTTGGACTGGAACGACACAACCGAACAGGCGCACTTCCGCAGCGAAGTCCGAGAAGTAATCGCCAACGGGCTGCCGGACCGATACCGGCGGATGGCAGCAGAGCGTGGCGGACCCGGCGAACGACAGTGGGAGTTCGACCGCAAGGCATCGGACCCGTCGGCACGGGCCGCAGCGGAAGCGTGGCATGGCGCTCTGTACGAACGGCGGTGGGTCGCACCGCACTGGCCGGCGGAATTCGGCGGGGGCGGGCTCAGCCCCATGGAGCAGTTCATCCTCAACCAGGAGATCGCCCGAGCGGGTGCGCCGCCGGTCGGTGGTTCAGGCGTCGGGATGCTTGGCCCCACGCTGATCCTCCACGGAACGGACGAACAGCGCGCCCGCCACCTGCCACCGATTCTCGCGGGGGAGGTGGCGTGGGCGCAGGGCTACTCCGAGCCGAGCGCGGGCTCCGACCTTGCATCCCTCCAGACGCGGGCCGTCCGCGACGGGGACGAGTACGTCCTGAACGGACAGAAGATCTGGACCTCCGGCGCCCACACCGCGGACGCGCTCTTCGCCCTGGTTCGCACGGATCCGACGGCGCCCAAGCACCGGGGCATCTCGTTTCTCCTGATCGAGGACATCAAGACGCCCGGAATCACCGTGCGCCCACTGGTCGACCTCAGCGGACGGCACTATTTCAACGAGGTGTTCTTCGAGGATGTCCGCGTTCCCGTGGGCAACGTTGTCGGCGAGGAGAACCGCGGCTGGTACGTCGGCATGACGCTACTCGACTTCGAGCGGTCCAACATCGCCGGTGCCGTAGGCGCCCGGCGGACGCTTGAGCGTCTCATCGACACGATTCGCGGCAACCCGGCCCTGCGAACGCAGACCAATGCCTCGGCGCTGCGACAGGAGATCGCCCAACGCTACATCGAGACCGAAGTCATGCATCAGTTCTCGCTACGGGTGATTTCGATTCAAAACCGCGGTGAGGTCCCCAACCACGAAGCCTCCCTTTCGAAGCTGTTCAACTCTGAGCTCGCGCAGCGGCTCTCGCAGACCGGGATGCGCGCGCTCGGGCTGCACGGCGCGCTGGTCGACGAGCGCGACCCACGGTCGTTCGCCCCCCACTACATGGGTACGGTCCCGGCGACCATCCGCGGCGGGACATCGGAAGTGCAGCGGAATGTGATCGCTACCCGCGGCCTGGGCCTGCCTCGCTCGTGAGCGACTTTCGTACTCTTCAGCGCTAGTCGACGACGACCGGGACTACCGCTCCGAGCAGCCAGCGCGCGATCGCCGTCATGTCGGCATCTTGGTGCGGCTGGCCGAAGACCTGCACGCCGACGGGCATGCCGCCGACGCCCATGAGCGGCATGCCCACGGCCGGGGCGAACAGCATTGAGCTTGGGAAGTTGAACACCGGATCGCCGGTCGGTCGTGGGGCAAGCGGCGCTCCGGGCTCATCGCCCAGCCAGACGTGAGCGGGGCCCGGACACGAGAGCGTGATGGTCGCATCGGCCGATCCGGCCAGGGCCGCGTGCGCCTCCTGGGCAACCTCACGGGCGAACAGCGCCGCCCGATAGTCGTCCACCGACATGGCCTCTGCCTGGGTAAGCACGGCTTTTGCCCGCTCGCTGACGCCGTCGGGGTGCTGATCGACAAGGTTCCGCGTCGCCCAGCGGTTTTCCCAGGCCGTGATCATGTTGCACACGTTGCGAGCATCGCTGATGGCGCCCTCCAGCGACTCAACCAGGGGGTTGTCCCGTCGCCGCAGGAGCTGGACGCCAAGCTCGCGCAACTGACCGAGGACTGCTGAGAAGCCCTCCTTGCTGGATTCGTCCAGCTCATCCCAGCCCTGGGTCTCCAGGACGATGAGACGCTCGGGGTTGCGCGGCTCGGGGGTGGTGGAAGGCCCATCCAATCCGGGGCACCCGCGATCGCCTCCGGCGCGCCGCGCGATCTCGATGGCAACCTGCCACATGTCCTCGCTGCAGCCTGCAAGGACGCCGTGGGTGCTCATGCTGGTCGCCTGCCGCTCGCCGCGGTTGATCCCTCCCTGCGTCGGCTTGAGGGCTACGTTCCCGCAGTAGCCGGCGGGCCTGATGATCGAACCGCCCACCTGCGTGCCAAGAGCCGCCGGGAGCATGCGCGCCGCGACCGCAGCCGCCGATCCCGACGAGGAACCGCCGGGCGTGCGCCGCGGGTCGAACGGATTGGTGGTTGATCCGGGATGGGAGCCCCCGAGCTCGGCCGTGACGGTCTTGCCGAGGATCACCGCACCCGCCTGCCGCAGAGCCCAGACGGCCGCATTGTCTCGCCTGGGGAAGTTCCCGCGGAACGCCTCGCAGCCGTACTCGGTCGGCATGTCTTTCGTCTCGAGGAGGTCCTTGATCCCCACCGGCATGCCATCGATAGGGGAAAGCGGCTCGCCCGCGGCCCAGCGCTTCGTGCTCGCGTCCGCAGCAGCGCGGGCCAGGTCCCGGTCGAGGTGCGCGAAGGCCTTCACCACCGGCTCGCGCTCCTCGATCGTCGCCAGGCAGCGCTCGAGGAAGTCGCGGGGAGTGTCATCGCCCGTTCGGAACCGCCGAGCGGCGTCGTGGAACGTCAGGGGCTCGTAGGCCCGCGGGTCGTAGGGCGTCGCGGTGGCTTGCGCCATGACTAAGCCTCCCTTGCCTCGGAGGGCCGAAGGTCCCATTGCAGCATCTCCTCGACCGGAAGCCGCGTAACGGGACCGAATTTCCCGTGTGGGTGAACCCACGGGGATGAGGCAGTACGCCTCTACGCTGTCGGGAAGCAGAGTATCTCATGGACCGCCGCTCGATCGTCGAGACGGATCGTCGGGGTCGTCGCTCGGATTGTCGCCCTTGTCACTCCACCCGGAAGCGTCCCGACGCGACCACGACCTCCTCGCCACTGTCGTCTGCCGCGCCGGCCAAAAGCCTGTTGCACGACGAACCTGGGAGCTGGCGGGGTGCTACATTGGCGCCTGAAGGCAAAGGGAGGTCGTCGCGGAATGCGTGTTGCAGTGCTGGGAGGGAGCGGCTTCATCGGGCCGCGCGTGATGCGTCGCCTGGTGGAGCACGGACACGAGGTCCACTGCATGGACATCGCTCCGGACGCCCCGTTGCTCGAGCCCCTTCGTGACCGGATCCAGATCATGCGCGGCGACATCACCCTCATGGACGATGTCGTCGAGGCGCTCACGTTGAGCAAGCCCGACCGCGTGCTCAACCTCGCCTACGCCCTGGGCGCGGGCGAGAGTGACCCCCATCCACAGGTACGGCTGAACATCCTCGGGATGGACAACTGCTTCGAAGCGGCTCGCATCCTCGGCATTCGGCGGGTGGTCTACGCGAGCTCCCTTGCCGTCTACGGTCCGCAGCGACTGCACGGCGAGCATGCCGTGACCGAGGAGGAGCCCCGGCTCGGCACAGGCATCTACGCGGTCTCGAAGATCTTCAACGAACACCAGGCCGATTGGTACAACCGGGCGTTCGACATGGCCATCACCGGGGTAAGGCCCGCGAACATCACCGGCCCCGACAAGGTGCGAGGTTCGATGAACCACGTCCAGTGCCAGGTGCTTCCGGCCCGCAACGAGCCCGTCCACTTCCCCTATCGCGACACCATGACGCTGCCACTCCACGTCGACGACATCGCCGAGGTGTTCCTGCGCGTGACGCTCGCCGAGGAGACGCACCACGCGATTTACAACTCGGGTGGGGAGTCGATGAGCCTGGGCGAGCTCGCAACAACCGTGCATGAGTTCCTGCCCGAGGCGGAGATTACGTTCGACGAGGACGAGGGCGGGCGCGAGTCTTCAGGTCTCTTCCTGATGGACAATTCGCGTCTCGTTGAGGAGTTCGAAATCGAGTACGCCCCGTTCCACCAGCGCGTACTCCAGACCCTCAACGAAGTGCGGCGCGCCGAAGGGCTACCGGCCGTCGGCTAGACGCTTCGCCCGGTCCACATCTCCCACAAGCGCTCATTCAGCGAGGGCCCTTGTGCGAGGCTCCCTCTGTATGCTTCCCGCGCTGGCCCACTGTTCCGGGCGGGCCGGGATGCCAGTCGCTCGCCGACCGTCGCTACCGCCAGCAGGAGCACCAGGAGCGCATGACCGACATCGACTTCGTACTGCCCGACCCCGAGCTCGCGCAGTACACCTGGGTCTACGAGAACGAGCACGGCCCAGCTTCCCAACCACCGCTCACCAGGCAGCGGACCTTTGGAGCGTCGCCTGAACCAGGCTCGCCACCCACCCGCCTGATCATCAACGGCTACAGCTACTACCGCGCCGGTCCGGCGGGCGAGATGCCGATGCCGATGCCGAGCGCATTGCCCGATCTCGGTGAGGCGACCGCACTCGAGACCTGGAACACGAAGTGGCTGCCCGAGGTGAACGCGCTGTTCGATGAGCTGACCGGCTTCGAGGCGACGTCGGTTCGGGATGGGGAGTGGCGGGAGACCCTCGATCGCCAGGCGACGGAATTCGGGCGGGTGTTCGCGGGGGTGCACGGCGAGTGCGTCCTCACGTCGGGGCAACTCGCACGGGAGTTCGTCGACGGGTATTGCGATGCCTTCGGCGAGGCTCGACGAGCCGACGCCCACGCCCTCCTCCAGGGCTTCCCCAATCAAACCCTCGACCGCGCAATTGCGCTCTGGGTGCTGAGCCGCGAGGTCCGCGCCAGCCCGGCGCTGCGGGCGGCCGTGCGGAATGCGGCGGCGAAGAAGACCGGCGTCATGGAGCATCCCGGGTTCGACGACCGCCTCACGGCCTTCCTTGAGGAGTTCGGCCACACGATCGACGCACAGGCGCCGGACGCGCCGACGTGGCGCGAGGATGCCACGGCGGCGCTCGGCCTCGTTCTTCGCTACGCGGACGAGCCCGAGGATGCCGCGCCCGCCCTCGCCGCCGCCAGGCAGGTCGCCCAGCGCGAGCGGCTGGAGCGGGAGCTGCGGGCGCTGGCCGAGAGCGACGAGCGGGCAAGGGAGCTGGTGCAGGCGCTGCCGAAGGCGCAAGAGCTCCTGCCTGTGCGTGAAGACCACAACACGCTCTGCGATCAGCGGCTGGCAGCGGCCTCCCGCTACCGCTGGCTGAACATCGGCCGGCTGCTGGCGGAGCGCGGGGTCACGGAGGACGCCGAAGACGTCTTCTATCTCACGTTCGAAGAGCTGCTTGACGCGCTTGAGGCGGGCACAGCGCTTGTGAGCGGGATGCTCGACGAGCGGCGGCGGGAGCAGGCGGCCTACCGTTCGGTGCAGCCGCCGCCGGTCCTCGGCCAGCCCCTCGCCACCGAGGCGAATGCAGCCGGGGTGGTGCGGGGAACAGGCGCCTCACCGGGCGTCTACCGGGGTCGCGCACGGGTGATCCGTTCGCTGGCGGAGGCCGGTCGCCTCGGCGACGGCGAGATCCTGGTCTGCGGAGTGACCGCCCCCACGTGGACACCGTACTTCGCCGTCGCCAGCGCAGTGGTCACTGATGCGGGAGGGGCTCTCTCGCACACGGCCGTGGTCGCTCGCGAGTACGGCATCCCGGCGGTGGTGGGCACACGCACGGGCACACGCGAGATCGGGGACGGCATGTTGATCGAGGTCGACGGAGCGAACGGCGTCGTCCGACTCCTCTGAGTAGGGGCAGCCGTCAGCCTTTCGCGGTCCGCCATGCCCGAGCCGGTCGCAGACGACCCGCGGGACGCGGATACTAGAGCGCGAGCAGAGACACCCAAAGCAAGCCCAGACTGACTGGAGTTGAAAATGGCATTCGCTCACCCGGAGTTTCTCGTTTCGACCGATTGGCTGGCGGAACACCTGGCGGACGACGATGTCCGCGTTTTCGAGACGACCGTCTTCCTGCGTCCCCGCGACGGCGGTGGCCGCCTCGTCGAGTCGGGACGGGCAGAGTACGAGTCGGGCCACGTTCCCGGCGCGGCATTCCTCGACTTGCAGGGCGACTTCTCGGACAACGAGCAGCGCCTGCGTTTCATGATGCCCTCGGCCGAGGCGTTCGCCGAGGCAGCGGGACGGCATGGGGTCTCGGAGTCGTCGAAGCTAATCCTCTACGACCGCTCAGGGTCGATGTGGGCCGCGAGGCTGTGGTGGATGTTCCGGTCGATGGGTTGCGCGGGCGCGGCGGTGCTGGATGGGGGCTGGCGTCGCTGGAGCGCCGAAGGCCGAGCCGTCTCGACGGAGGCGGCGACGTACGAGCCCGCGACCTTCAGGCCGACGGCTGATCCGGATCGGTTCGCCGACCTGGACGAAGTGCAGACGTTCATGGAGGCGGGAGGCACCGGTGGGAGCTGCCTGATCAACGCCCTGGGACGCGACCAACACTCGGGCGCCGACGGTGGGCAGGTGTACGGGCGTCCCGGGCACATTCCCGGCTCGACCAATGTGCCGGCGATGGAGCTGACCGATTCCGAGACCGGCCTCTACCGCCCGGCGGAGGCGCTGGGGGCGCTCTTCGAAGAGGCGGGCGCAGACAGGACGCAGCGGGTGGTCACGTATTGCGGCGGCGGCATCGCCGCATCCAACGACGCCCTCGTCCTCTCCCTGCTGGGCTACGACAACATCGCGGTCTACGACGCCTCAATGTCCGAGTACGCCGCCGATCCGTCGCTACCGCTGGAGGTGGACTGAACGTCGGCGGCCCGCGCCGCGAGCACTGAGATGCCACGCGAAAGCCACCCTGGACAGGATCGTGCGACCCAGGCTCGCTAGTGAGTGCCCTGGGCGGCCATGACGGTGGGCATGCCCTGCATGCCGCGGAGGGTGTTGATCTCGCCACGGTGCCCGTTGAAGTGACCCATCATGTGGAGGGAGATAGCCTCGCCGACGCTCTCCGTGCCGTTGCGGGCCGGAATTTCGCGCTCGAGGTCTTCCTCTGTGGCACTGGCGAGGAACTGTGCGGTGCGCTCAAAAGCGGCATCCTGGTAGCCGCTGAGGGCCTCGATGTCGGTGACGTGCACCTGCTGGGCGTCGTCGTCGGACATGCCGGTGCCGAAGCCTTCGAAGGGAAGGCCGCTGCGGCTCGCCCACTCCTCGCTCCAGACCTGCTCTCCACCGGCGACACGGCTGATGATGAGGTCCTCGACACGTGCCGTGTGCCAGAGGCACCAGGCGATCGAGTGGCTGCCCTGCTCGGGAACGAAATGGAGTTGCTCATCGGTGCCGTTGCGGGCGTCGATGAGGGCGGCGTGCGTGAACTCAAGGCTGCGCTGGATGAAATCGACCGTGCTCATGGCTCCCCCTGTGATTGAGCCACGATCCTACGCGGGCAAGGGGTACGAAGGTGACCTACCCGCTCCTAGAGACCGGGTGGCGCCGTCAGGAGCCGCGTAACAGGTATCGCAGCGAACCCCACGTGCGTCGTGTGCCACAGGGAGCTCCCTTCTTCGTATCGGATGTGCGTCCTTATGCACCAGACGCAGAGGCAGATACTAGCGTAGACCTTGAGGGTGAGAGCAAGCGTGTAGGCAGACTCACACGGGGCCCCTGTTCTTGTGGGCCCCGACGGGTATCGCCTCGCCGCAGCTGGTCCACATTCGCCCCAACTTCGACCCCAACTTCGACCGACGATTGCGACGTTCCTTCGGGCTGCCGGAAGTCACCGCAGGGCTCCGTAGCGGAGCGGCATCGCGGGATCGGGAGACGCGGCCACGAGCACGTCGTACACTGCGGATTCACGAGTCGAAAGCACGGTTGAGGAGACGAACCACATGGCAATCAGCGCCGAGAGGGAAGGCGGCACCGTCGTAGCGAAGGCCGATGGGCGCATTGATGGCTCCAACGCCAGCCAGTTCCAGGCGGACTTGCAAGCAGTGATCGAAGACAGCGACAAGGCACTCGTCCTGGATTTCGAGAGCGTCTCCTACATCAGCAGTGCCGGACTTCGGGTTCTGCTGCTGACAGCCAAGACCCTGGAAGGGAACGGGGCGAAGCTGGCGCTGTGCTCGCTTTCCGAGCCGATCCGCGAGGTGTTCCGGATCAGCGGATTCGACAACATCATTCCGATTCACGATTCGTCAGCCGAGGCGACCGCGGCCATCGGCAGCTAGGCCACAGGGCCGACCGGAAGAGAGGGCTCGCCGAGGCGTGCGCTGCCAATGACCTACAAGATTCTCGTAGTCGACGACGAACCCGACCTTGAGCCGCTGGTGCTCCAGCGCATGCGGCGGCACATCCGGCGCGGCCGCTACGAGTTCGTATTCGCGCACAACGGCGTAGAGGCGCTGGAGCAGCTTGCCGCCGATCCCGGCATCGACATGGTCGTCTCCGACATCAACATGCCGCGGATGGACGGTCTCACGCTGCTGGAGCAGATCCCCAACGTGAGCCCCGACATCCGCGCGATCATCGTCTCCGCCTATGGCGACATGAAGAACATTCGAACGGCCATGAACCGGGGCGCCTTCGACTTCGTGACGAAGCCGGTGGACTTCGACGACTTACAGTTCACGATCGACCGCACGCTCGAGCACATCGAGCAGTGGCGCGAGGCGTTGAGCACGAGAGACAAGCTGGTAGCGCTGCAGAACGAGCTGGATGTCGCCAGCAAGATGCAGCAGTCGATCCTGCCGACGGTGTTCCCGAGCGGCCCCTCGTACAAGACCTTCGGCACGATGCACCCGGCCCGAAACGTCGGGGGTGACTTCTTCGACGTCATCCGTCTGCAGGACGACAAGATTGGCCTGGCCATCGCGGACGTCTCGGACAAGGGCGTGCCCGCGGCACTGTTCATGATGTCGAGCCGCACGCTGCTGAAAGGCTCGGCCATCGGGACGCTGGAAGGCCCCGGGGCCGTGCTGGCGGAGGTTAACAACCTCCTGAACGAAGACGAGACGACGGGCATGTTCGTGACCATGCTGTACGCCATCTACGACCCGGCGACGGGGGAGTTTACCTACGCCAGCGGGGGCCACGATCCGCCCCTGGTCGTCCACGCCGATGGCAGCTCGGAGATGAAGCCCCTGACGGGAGGGATCGCCCTCGGCGTGCTGGGGGGCCTCGAGTACCGGCAGGACTCGTTCACGCTCGCAGCGGGCGAGACCGTTTGCCTGTACACGGACGGCGTAACCGAAGCGACGAATCAGCAGGGAGAGCTGATGGGCATCGAAGGGGTGCAGGCCCTGTTCGCCGCGGCGCCTCCCATGGACGCGGAGCAGTCCTGCCTCGCCATGCTCAACACCGTGCTGGAGTACACGGGCGAGGCTCCGCAGCACGATGACATCACCTGCCTGACCCTGCGCCGGGACTGATCAATGGGCGCCACGCTCTCGATGGCGATCAAGACCACCCGCGACGAGCTGGAGCGGATCGCCTCGGCCATTGAGGGGCTGGGGGAACAGGACGACTGGCCAGACGACCTGGTGTTCCGGGTGAACCTGGTGCTGGAAGAGCTGATCCTGAACGTCATTGACTACGGGACCGAGGGAAGTGATCCCGACATCACGCTTGAGATCGCGTCCGAGAGCGACACGATCTCGATCGATCTCAGCGACCGTGGCCGGCCTTTCGACCCCCTGACCGAGGCCCCCGAGCCAGACCTGACATCGGCGGTGGGGGAGAGGCGCGTGGGAGGGCTGGGCGTCCATCTGACGAAGACGTTGATGGATGAGGTGAGCTACTCGCGCAATGCCAACAGGAACCGGCTGAGCATCGTCACGCGCAAGGTGCGATGAAGCGGGCGTGGTCCGCAAGGGTGGCGTGGCAGGCGGGCGCTTGCTCGCTACTGACAACTGCACTCCTCGCGGTGGCGTGCTCGGGCGGTGGGGAAGGCACTACGGACGTGGAGGCCACTCCCGTACCGACGGAGGCGGTCGATTCCGGCACGCCGGGCGTGTTCGACGACCGGGTGCTGTTCGGGCAGTCGGCGGCCTTCAGCGGCCCGGCCGAGGCGCTCGGCACGAACATGCGGCTGGGAATCGAAGCCGCCTTCCACGAGGCCAACGAGGCGGGGGGGGTTCATGGCCGGATGCTGGAGCTGACATCGCTGGACGACGCCTATGAGCCGGAGGCTGCGGTCACGAACACGCAGCAACTGATCGGGGACGGCGTATTTGCGTTGATCGGGGCGGTGGGCACGCCGACCTCGCGCTCCGCTACGCCAGTTGCGGCGGAGACGGGGGTTCCCTACATCGCCCCGTTCACGGGGGCCGCCTTCCTGCGCGATCCGGAGTGGGCGAACATCATCAACCTGCGAGCCTCGTACGCCCAGGAGACCGAGGAGATGGTGGAGCGGTTGACGGTGGACCTGGGGATCGAGCGGATCGGCATCCTCTACCAGGACGACTCCTACGGGCGGAGCGGCTACGACGGGGTGCAGCAGGCCCTCGCGCGGCGCGGAAGCGAAGCCGTGGCGGTGGGCCGGTACACGCGGAACACATCGGCGGTGAAGGCGGCAGTGCTCGACCTCAAAGAGGGGAATCCCGAAGCAGTGATCATGATCGGCGCGTACCAGCCGATGGCGGAGTTCATCAAGTGGGCGCGGATTCTGGGGATGGACTCCCTGTTCCTGAACGTGTCGTTCGTTGGCAGCAACGCCCTGGCGCAAGAGCTGGGGCCGGACGGCGTGGGAGTGCTGGTCACGCAGGTGGTGCCCTTCCCGGAAGATGACTCGCTGGCGGTAGTCGCGACCTACCAGCGGGCGCTCGCGGCCTATGCCCCCGACGCCTCGCCCGGGTTCGTCTCACTTGAGGGCTACCTGGCGGGTCGTCTGGCCATCGCGGGGCTGGAGATGTGCGGGAGAGAGCTGGACCGAGCCTGCTTCCTGTCGAGCCTGCTGGAGTCGGGGAGGCTCGAGATCGACGGGTTCTTCCTGCAGTTCGGCGCGGATGACAATCAGGGGTCGGACAAGGTATTCCTGACAGTCATCGGGCCGGGCGAGCAGTACCATGCAATTGAGTCACTTCGCGAGATTGAGATACTGCGAGAGACCGAGTGGTTGAACGACTAAGACGCATAGTGGACAGCCGGTTCCGCATCTCGACGCAGCTGTACCTGGCCGTCGGGGGCGCGGTGGCGCTCACGCTGGCAGCCGCTCTGGTGGGGTGGTTCTCGTTCGACCGGGTGGGGACGGTACAGAGCCGCGTGAACGAGGGGAGCGTACCCGAGCTGGCGGCCGCGTTCGGCGTGGCCCAGTACAGCGGCGTGCTGGTGGCGGCGGCGCCGAACCTGGCGACGGCGAGCACACCGGAGGAGTTCGACCAGGTCGTCCAGAACATCGACGAGGCCTACGCCGCGTTCGAGGAGCAACTGGCCACCCTGGAAGCGCGCGAGGACGCCGACCAGGAGCGGGTCGGTCACATTCGGGGATACGCAGACACGCTGATCTCGAACATCGAGGCGCTGAGGAGCGAAACATCGGGCGTGTTCGAGCTGCGGCAGCGCCTGGCGGCGCTGCAAGAGGAGCTGACGCAGGTGCGCTTCGAGCTGGACGACCTGCTGGCGCCGGCGATCGACGACCAACTCTTCTACACGCTGACAGGACTCCGCACGCTGGACGAGTCGGCGGAGCCGCGCGAGGAGCACTTCGCGGAGGAGGAGATCGTCCGCTACCGGAGGCTGAGCGAGCTGCAGGGGGATGTGAACATCGCGACGGAACTGCTGGCGAACGCCTTCACACTGTCGGACGCCTCCCTGATCGAGCCGCTGCGAGAGCGGTTCGAAGCGGCGAACAACCGCATCGAGCGCAACCTGGGCACGCTGGAGGGGACCGACTTCCACGAGGCGGCAAGTCCGACCTTCGACCGGCTGTTCGCGCTCGGCACGGGCGCGGAGAGCGTGTTCGGGCTCTTCGAGCGGGAATTGCGGATCGAAGCGCGCCAGACGGAGCTACTCGCGAGCAACCGCGCCCTCTCGATCAACGTGGTGGCGGAGGTGGACGGGCTCGTGATGGCCGCGCAGGCGAGCGCTGCCGAGGCGACGGAGGCCTCCTCTTCGGCGATTTTCACGGGGCGCACGCTGCTGCTGGTGATTAGCGCAGTGAGCGTGGTGGGGGCGGTGCTGATCATCTGGTTGTACCTGGGCCGGATCCTGCTGAGGCGCCTGAACATGCTCTCGAACTGGATGGTGCGTATGGCGGGCGGAGACCTGGAGACCAGCGTCGAGATGGAGGGGCAGGATGAAGTGGCGGACATGGCGGCCGCGCTGGAGGTATTTCGGCGGCACGCCCTTGAGGTGCAGCGGCTGAACCTGGTGGAGGAACTCGCGAACGAGCTGCAGGACAAGAACGTCGAGTTGGAGAGCACGCTGGGCCAGCTGAACAAGGCTCAGGACCAGATCGTAATGCGGGAGAAGCTGGCGGCGCTGGGTGAGCTGACGGCGGGCGTCGCCCACGAGATCCGCAATCCGCTGAATTTCGTGAACAACTTCTCGGAGGTTTCGGGGGAGCTTCTGACCGAGCTGCAGGAGGTGCTGGAGGAGGAGGGCGTGGAGCTGAGCGACGAACAGAAGTCCATGGTCGGGGAGATCACGGACGACCTGACCAGCAACCTCGAACGGATCCAGTCACACGGCCAGCGGGCGAACCGGATTGTTGAGAACATGCTGCGGATGGGGCGAGGCTCCGGGGATTGGCAGACCGCCGACATCAACGGCCTGCTGGAGGAGCACGCCCGCTTGGCCTACCACAGCGCGCGGGCAACGGACTCGGACTTCCAGCTGGACATCAAGGACGAGTACGACCCCGCGATGGGCGAGATGGAAGTCATCCCCCAGGATCTTGGGCGTGTGTTCCTGAACATGGTGAGCAACGCCTGCTACGCCACGAATGAGCGTCGCGTGGCGACGCCGGGAGCGGGAACGGCAGGCGGGCCGTACTCGCCGACGATCTGGTTGAAGACGAAGCGGGAGGAGGACCACATCGAGATCCGCATCCGGGACAACGGGATGGGGATGCCGCAAGAGGTGATCGAGAAGATCTTCAACCCGTTCTTCACGACGAAGCCGACCGATCAGGGAACTGGCCTCGGGCTCTCGCTTTCCAGCGACATCGTCCGGCGGCACGGTGGCACGATCCGGGTGGACTCCCTGCCGGGCGAATACACCGAGATGATCGTCGAGCTACCGCTGGAGAGGCCCTCGGAGACGACAGCGGCAGCGGCCGAAGAGGCTCGCGCCTAGGGACCTCAGGTCAGGCCGACAGTTCATCAGCGACGCGGGAGAGGGCAACCACGACACCGCCGTGCTCGGTCTTGGCCAGTGCGTTCACAAATCGGATATCCGCCGTTACCAGTCGCGCATCTATGCGGTGCGCGAGCGCAAGGTACATGGAGTCGTAGGCCGGCCGATCGAGCCCCACCGCGATCCGGGTGGCATCGCCACACAGGCCCTCGTCATCGGTCCACTCAACTGGCATCTGCGCCACCGTGGCGGCCAGCACACCCGCGGCGCCGGGTGCGATCTCTCCCAGCCGAGCCTTACGCCAAAGCGCGTTGGAGACTTCCGACGCCAGAAGGCGCGGTGCATACAGCTCGAAACGCTGGTCGATCAGCGATTCCGCAGCCTCTGAGCCGTCCTCGGCCACCAGCCACTTGACGGCCACGCTCGCATCCACGACCAGCCGTGTCACTCACGGTGCTCGCTGCTGCGATCTTCGCGGATCAGTACCTCAGAGGGGGTCTGGGGGGTGCCGGCGGTTCGGTCGCGAAGCCCGGAGGCGAGTTGGCGAAAGGCATCACGCCCTGGGGTCCGGTGGTCGGCAGCAGTATCTTCCAGGATGTGGCGGACCTCGCTCTCCAGGGAACGGTTGTTCGCGGAGGCGCGGCGCTTGAGCCGCGAGACCACTTCTTCATCCAGCCTTCGCACATTCACGGTCGCCATGTCCAGACCCACCGAGTTTGATATCAGAATGCTATCACACCGGGAGTGTGGCCATTTGCTACCGAGTCTGGAAGGCCGCCAGGGGGCCTGCCATCCCAGCCGGTTGCAAGAGGGGGCGCCGCGCCGCCTTGCTGCGCGCATCGCCCCCTGGCGGGAGAGCTACTGGGCGGGCGAGTCCTCCGCCATTTCGCCTTCGTCCGGGGCTTCCGCAGCAGCCGGGGCTTCGGCCGCAGCGGGGGCCGGGGCGCTGCCGTTGCTCAGGTCGTCGGTGGTAGCGACGCGCGGGAGGTTCTTGAGCGTCCCGAGGATGTCGATGCCGGTCAGGCTCTCGACGAGGTCGGGAAGCTGCGAGACGACCTTGGTCACGTCGTTGGTGAGCTTGCTGGCTCCCATGGAGCCATCGCCACTGATCATGACGATGCGGTCGGTCTGCGCGAGCGGCTGCGCGACGGCGGAGGCAACCTCGGGCAGGGACTCGAGCAGGGTGTCGATCATGGCCGCCTGGCCGTACTCCTTCCAGGCTTCCGCCTTGACGCGCATGGCCTCGGCTTCGGCGAGACCGCGGGCACGGATGGCGTCGGCCTCCGCCTCGCCGCGGGCGCGGATGGCGTTGGCTTCGCCGGTGCCGTTAAGGGTCAACGACTCGGCTTCGGCCTCGGCTCCGGCCACGACCTGGCCCTTCTCACCGGCGGCGATGGTCTCCAGGCGGTAGCGCTCCGCCTCGGCGGGGCGCTTGATGCCGGCCTCGAGCTCGCGCTCGCGACGCAGGACCTCCTGAGCCTCGATCTCGATCTGCTTGGTGCGCTCGACGACCTCGATCTGGACCTCCTGCTCGCGGATCTCCTGGCGGGTCACGGCCTCCTGGAGGGCGTAGGCGAGCTCGGCCTCGGCCTGACGGGCGTTGGTCTCCTGCTGGTACTTGGCCTGCTCGACCTTGAAGTCGCGCTCGGACTCAGCGATACGAGTCTCGGCATCGTACTTGGCCGTTTCTTGATCGCGGTTTGCCGCCGCTTCGACGACCCTGGCGTCACGCTGGGCCTCGGCGCGCCTGATGGAGGCATCGCGGGTCGCCTCAGCTTCGCCGATCTCGGCGTCGCGGGTGACTTCGGCGGTGCGCTTGCGGCCGAGGGCATCGAGATAGCCCATGTCGTCGCGGATATCGCGGATGGTGAAGCTGACGATCTCAAGGCCCATGTTCGCCATGTGCGGCTCGGCAACCTCGCCGACGCTCTGGGCGAACGACTCACGGTCCTGGTAGATGCCCTCGACGGTCATGGTCCCGAGGATGGCGCGCTGGGCGCCCTCGAGGGTCTGGAGGGCGACCTCGGCGATCTCCCGCTGGGGCTTGCCGACGAACTGCTGCGCCGCGGTGCGGATGGCTTCCTCGGAACGGGCGACCTTCACCTGGGCAACGCCATCGACGGTGACGGCGACACCCTCCTTGGTGTAGACCTTGCCGGTCTCGACGGCGAGGGTCATCACCTCAAGCGAGAGGCTCTGCGCCTTGAAGAAGATGGGTATGACGATGACCCTGCCACCGACGGTGATCTTTGGCTGAGAGCCACCACCAGACCTGACCAAGGCCTCGTTGGGTCCTGCTACTCGGATAATTGGTGCCATGAACTACCTCCTAAACGCCTTTCTGAAGATGGTTACGAACGCCGCACGGGGTCCGCGCGCTCCGCGAGCGGATGGCGGGGGCGCGTTCGAGACTTTGAGCGTTCTTCCACTATAGACGGCGACAACATGCACGTTTGCGCCAGCGCGCACGCGTTGTCCTTCTTCCATAGTAGCAAACCACTCTCCCTCCCCGACAAGCACCCTCCCGGTGGGGTTGAGATCGGAGAGGGCGACGGCGGCCACTCCGAGGAGTGCTCCCTCGTCCGTAGTGACGTATGCGTCGGCTGAGCCCCCCTGTCGCACGAGGAAGTAGAGCGTGAGCACCGCGCTGGCCATGACGACGGTCATGAGGACGATGAGCCAGAGGCTTATGTCGACGGTGAGGTCGAGCGGATCGGATGACCCGAAGAAGCCCCCAAAGAGCAGGAAGGCCCCGACGAGGAAGGTGATGACACCGCCCGCGCCGAACACGCCGATGCCCGGGGCCTCCATCTCGAAGTAGAAGAGGCCCATGGAGAAGAGGATGAGGGCCACGCCGACCCAGTTAACGGGGAGCTGCCCGAAGGAAACAAAGGCCAGCGCCAACAGGACGACCCCGATGATGCCCGGGCCAAATCCCGGCACCCAGAACTCGGCGGTCACTGCGATGCTGCCGAGGGAGAGCAGCACGAAGGCGATGTTCGGGTCGGCGATGAAACCCAGGAAGCGCTCCAGGAGGCTCCTGTCGATCTCGCGGACGGGGATGCCGTCGGTGTTCACGACGACGGGCCCGGTGCTCGTCTGGGCGGTACGGCCGTGGACCTGGCGGAGGAGGTCCTGCCGGTCGGTGGCGATGAAGTCGATGATTCCCAGCTCCAGCGCTTCGCTGGCGGAGTAGGCGCGGGCGTACGTGATCGTATCCTCGAGCGCCTCGGCGTTACGGTTCCGCTGCTCCGAGATGGCCCTGATGAAGGCTCGCGTGTCCTCGTTCACCTTCCTCGCCAGCGTATCGGGCAGATCTTCGCCCGAGCCGCTGATGGGAGAGGCGGCGCCGATGTTGGTGGCGGGGGCCATGACGGCGAAGTTGGCGGCAACGGTGATGAAGGTGCCTGCGGAGGCGGCCTGCGCCCCAGAGGGCGAGACGAAGACAGCGACGGGGGAGCGGGATTCGAGGATGGTCTCGACCATGTCGCGGGTGGAGTCGAGGCGGCCGCCGGGCGTATCGAGCTCGACAATGATGAGCACCGCCTCATCGTCCTGGGCCTTGCCGATGGCGCGCGAGAGGTAGCGGGAGCTGACGGCGTCGATGGCGCCGTCGACCCTCAGGACGCCGATGTAGTCGCCCTTCGCCTCGGTGGGGGCGACCCACTGCGAGAGCAGCATCGAGCCGAGCCCGAGGGCCAGGAGCACGACCCCAATTGCCCGCACCAGTCGCTTCGCCATCTCACCATGCTAGCCCGTAGCGAGGGGCGGCGAGTATGTGAGCGTGGGGTGTGGCCCGTCAAAGGAGAACGAGGCTCGGAGGGTCTGACGGGATGGGCCTCGACTCAGCGAAAGAAGGGGCCACGACCTCGGCGTCGTCGCCAACTGTTCATGTTCAACACCCCGAGCAGGACGGCGAGTACGGGGATGAGGAGACGCGCCAGGAACCTCGCGAGGGCTTCTGCGTCTCGTTCGCGGAGTTGCCGTCGCCGGAACGCCATCACCATCGCGCGCTTCCCGGGACCTACGTGCCCGTCCCGAGTTGCTGGGCGAGGTACTGCTCAAGCCCAACCTGGCCGATGGCTTCGATCTGGCTCTCCAGCCAGTCGATGTGCGTCTCCTCGTCGCGAATCATCTCCTCGAAGCGGGAGCGGGTTCCGTAGTCGCCGACTTCGACGCAGAGGCTGACTCCCTCGGTGAGGGCCTCGACGGCGGCTTTCTCACTCTCGAGATCGAGCCCCAGGTGCTCAAGGACGTTTTCCCCTACTTTCACGGCGTCGATGCGCTGGAGGTTGGGGAGCCCTTCGAGGTAGAGGATGTGCTTCACAAGCTCCTCAATGTCGCGCATCTCGCTCATGCTGACGGCGCGGAGGCGGTCGGCGAGGTGGTCGTATCCCCAGTTCCGGATGATCTCGGACTGGAGGAAGTACTGATTGACGGCGGTCATCTCGATTGTGAGGATGCGGTTGAGCGCCTCCACGACCCCTGGCTTTGCTCTCACTCGATTCCTCCTTGCATGAGGCCTCGCCCGCAGGCGGCCCTCAGCGGGCACTGGTTGCAGTCCGAAGCGCAGTCCTTCCGGCCAGCACCGAGCTCGACGGGTGCGATCTCCGCCAGCAACTGCTCGAGAACGACGAGGCAGGCTCCGCAATTACCTTCGCCAGCGAGAGAGAACCGCTCGACAACCTCATCGAAGTCGCGAACACCTGCCTCCGTGACTCTCCTCACCTCGGACACCGTCACTGCATGGCAGATACAGACGTACATCGGTTTCCTCCTTCATGCCCTCGTCCTTGCGCCGCCTATGGCTCGAAGCCGGCTTCGCGGATGATCTCGATGGTGCGCTCGAGGCTGCCGCCAAGCTGATCGAATTGGCCAACGTCGATTCCATCGGGAGGTTCCGAGTTGACGCCCTCCAGCTCGAGGCCGATGGCGAGGGGGTACTCGAAGTTGGCCTGGCCGAAGTACTCCTGTGCGCCCTTGCTCAGGAGATAGCGGATGAGGCTCTCGGCGACGTCGGAGTCGCCGGAAGCCGTGGCGCCGATGGCCGTGGCGATGGTCACACCGCCGGGGTCGCCCGCGGCGAAGTGGTAGTTCTCACTGGGCGTGGAGGGATCCTCCACCTTGATGCGAAGGTTGTAGTAGTGATTGACGAGGCCCATCTCGATCTCGCCGCGGGCGACGGCCTGGACGATTGAGACGTTGTTGGGATAGACGGGGGCGCCGCCATCGTGCAGGGCCGTGAGCCAGGCAAGCGCGGCCTCATCGCCGGCCTGGAGGCGGAAGAGGGTGAAGAAGTCCTGGAACGAGCCGTTTGTTGGAGCGAAGGCAACACGGCCGAGCCACTTCTCCTCGGTGAGGTCGTAGATGGAGGTAGGGAGGGCGGCAGGGTCGAAGAGCTCGGAGTTGTAGACGAGCACGCGCTGGCGGCCGGTGAGGGCGACCCAGTAGCCGGAAGGGCTTGAGGGCGCGAGGTCGAGCACGTCGTCGTCGAGGGTGGCGAGCAGGCCGCGTTCGGCGAGGAAGCCAACGGGGCCGGGGCTGCGGGAGATGAAGACGTCGGCGGGGGTTTTGCCGCCCTCTTCCTGGAGGAGGAGGGCGAGGTCGGTCGAGCCACCGTAGCGGACCTCGACCTCGATGCCGGTCTCCTCGGCGAAGCGTTCGAGGAGGGGGCCGATGAGGTTCTGGCTGCGGCCCGAGTAGACGGTGATGGTCTTCTCTTCGTCGGAGCAGGCCCAGGTGGCCATGGCGGCGACGGCAAGGGCTGCCGCGAGGGCGAGAGCGGCGAGGACATGTCGGAAACGGGGCCTTCGAAGGAGGTGGGCTGTGTCGGGCAACGTGGTCACTCACTCCTTGAGTTAGTAGAGACTAACTCTTTTTCCAAGGTGCGACGACATCATGGGGTATGTCTCGACACAGTGCAAGGGGTGGGCGGGAACAATCGACGGCGGGGCGGGCAGGTTGGGAGCCTGCCTGCGCCGGACTAACGCCCGCCTCTCTCGCGCAGGCGTCGGCACGGCCCACGGGGGTGGACCGATCCCTATACTGGCGCCCGCCGGTTCGCCGCCGAAAGGGGTGCGCCCTTGTCGAACGCCCGCTCGTTTCGCAGTGCGGTCGCGTTGGTCGCGGTAGCGGTTCTTTCGCTCTTCCTCTTCGGTTCGGCGCAGGCCCAGGACGGCGAGGGCGGAGAAGCCTTCTCGGGAACGCTGCGCTTCAACGGCGAACCGGTCGAGGGCGTCCGCATCTCGGTGGTCGACGCCGCCGGCGGGGCGATCGGCGAGGCGGTCAGCGGCAGCGACGGGCGCTGGCAGATCGATCTCCCGGGACCGGGGACATACCGCGCGACGATCGACACCACCACGCTTCCCGAAGGCATCTCCTTGCGTGACCCCGAGCGCCAGACGCTGGAGGTGACGGTAACGGCGGGGCGTTCACGGCCGCTGATCTTCGCGCTTGGAGAGCCCGTCGGCGGCGGGCCCACGGTCGGGGAGAAGCTCGCCCAGGCAGTGCTGAACGGGGTCAAGTTCGGGCTGATTATCGCGATGTGCGCGATCGGGCTGTCGCTCATCTTCGGGCTCACCGGGTTGATCAACTTCGCTCACGGGGAGCTGGTGACGCTGGGGGCGATCCTCGCCTGGTACTTCAACGCAGACACGTTCGGTGCGCCGCTGATCCTGGCGGGAGTGCTTGCGATCGTGGTCGCGGGGGCGGTGGGGGGCGGTGTCGAGTTCTCCCTGCTGCGTCCGTTACGTGGCCGGCGGTTGGGCGGCTTCCAGTTCATGGTGGTCACGATCGGGCTGTCGCTGCTGGCGCGGCACGTGATGCTGCTGTTCTTCGGGCCCGACCGCGAACGTTACGTCGACTACGCGTTGCAGACGGAGTGGACCTTCGGGCCGTTCGCGGTGACGCCGCGGGACTTCACGATCATGGCGCTCTCGGCGGTGATCCTGGTGGTGGTGGCAGTGTTCCTGCAGCGGGCGCGGATGGGGAAGGCGATCCGGGCCGTCGCGGACAACCCCGAGCTGGCGGAGTCCTCCGGGATCGACGTCGACCGCGTGGTCCTGGTCGTGTGGGTGGCGGGAGCGGCGCTGGCGGCGGTGGGGGGCGTCTTCTTCGGGTCCGTGGAGGCGGTGGACTGGCTGATGGGCTTCCGGCTGCTGCTGCTCATGTTCGCCGCGGTGGTGCTGGGCGGCCTGGGAACGGCCTACGGGGCGATGGTGGGGGGCCTGCTGATCGGGCTGGTGACGGAGGTGAGCACGGTCTGGGCGAGCCCCGAGATCAAGGCCGTGTTCGCGCTTGGCGTGCTGGTGCTGGCGCTGTTGATACGGCCGCAGGGACTGCTGGGCCAGCGGGAGCGGGTCGGGTAGATGGAGTTCGACGTCATCATGGGGAACGCGGCGCGCGCGGGGCTGGGGCCGCAGGCGGCGATCTTCGCGCTGGCGGCGATCGGGCTCAACCTGCACTTCGGCTACGCGGGCCTGCTCAACTTCGGCCAGGTCGGGTTCATGATGCTGGGCGCCTACGGCGCGGCCATCACGGTGGCGACGTGGGGCGGCTCGCTCTGGCTGGGGATTCCCTTCGGGCTGGGGCTGTGCGTCGCGTTCGCGCTGGCGCTGGGCATCCCGACGCTGCGGCTGCGCAGCGACTACTTCGCCATCACGACGATCGCGGCGGCGGAGATCCTGCGCCTGCTGATCCGCTCCTCGCCCGCCACCGACATCACCGGGGGGCCGTTCGGGCTGCAGTCGGTCGCGAACAGCTTTTACGACCTCAACTTCCTGCCCGACGGGCGGTTCGGGTGGGGCACGTTCACGTACTCGTCGAACCAGCTCTGGGTGATGATCGTGGCCTGGATCCTGGTCGTGCTCTGCTCAGCGCTGATGCTGGCGCTCATCCGTAGCCCCTGGGGGCGGGTGGTGCGCGCCATCCGGGAGGACGAGGACGCGGTGTTAAGCCTCGGCAAGAACGTCATCGCCTACAAGCTGCAGGCGCTCGTGATCGGGGGCGTGATCGGCGGCCTCGCGGGAATCATCGACGCGCTCCAGCAGTCGGGGGTGGGCTCGGAGAACTTCGAGCCCCAAGTGACGTTCTTCGCGTGGGCGGCGCTGATCATGGGTGGCCTCGCGACCACGGTGGGACCAGTGGTGGGGGCGATGCTGTTCTGGTTCCTGCGCGAGGGGGTGGAGTCGTTCATCCGCGAGCTCTCCTCGCAGAGCTGGCTTCCGGACGCCCTCGCCGACTTCCTTGACGGATCAGAGGGAGCCATCAGCATCGCGCTCATGGGCATCGGGCTCGTGGGCCTCATGGCGCTGCGCCCGCAAGGCATATTCGGCAGAGGCCGGGACTTACACCTGGGGACATGAGCGACGTGACGGTACGGCCAGAGCTGACGCAGAAAGCGCTCGAAGCAGTCCCGCCGGGGAGGCTGAAGGACGACCCCATCCTCATCACCTTCGGGATGCTGAAGACGTTCGGGGGAATCACCGCGGTCGACATCGACCACCTTGAGATCGAGCGCGGCGCGATCACGGCGATCATCGGGCCGAACGGGGCGGGCAAGACGACGCTCTTCAACCTGCTGACGGGGTTCGATCGGCCGGACCGGGGGACGTGGCGGCTGGACGGGCGCCGCCTGGGAGGCCTGCCGCCCCACCGCATCGCGCGGCTGGGAATGGTCCGCACGTTCCAGCTGACCAAGTCGCTGGGGCGGCTGACGGTGCTGGAAAACATGGCGGTAGCGGCGCAGACGCAGCGGGGCGAGCGACTCGAGCGGGCGCTCCTGCGCTGGCTGTGGCGGCCCGAGGAGGAACGGGTCGAGGCGCGAGCAATGGAGCTGCTGGAACGCTTCGGGCTCGCGCACATGGTCCATGAGCAGGCAGGAACGCTCTCCGGAGGGCAGCGGAAGCTGCTGGAGATGGCGCGGGCGCTGATGGCCGACCCGCACCTCGTGATGCTCGACGAGCCCACCGCCGGCGTGAACCCGGCGCTGACGGAGTCCCTGCTGGAGCACATCCGGGACCTGAATGCGGAGGGTGTCACCATCGTCTTCGTGGAGCACAACATGGACGTGGTAATGGACATCAGCGACTGGGTGGTGGTGATGGCGCAGGGGCGGATCCTGACCGAGGGCACGCCGGAGGAGGTCGTCGCGAACGAAGAAGTGATCGACGCCTACCTCGGGCGGGCACGGGATGTGCCCAACGAGGAGGACAGCGGGGACGAGGCATCGAACGGGGAGACGGACGATGCCTGAGGGGAGGCCGCTGCTGGAGGCGAAGTCGCTGGTGGCGGGCTATTTGCCGGGCGTGCCCATCCTGAACAACTGCAGCCTGAGCCTCTTCGAGGGCGAGATCGCGGGCATCGTGGGGCCGAACGGGGCGGGGAAGTCGACGCTGCTGAAGGCGGCGTTTGGTCTTGTGGAGGTGTGGGAGGGGGACGTGTTCCTGCGGGGCAACTCGATGCTGGGGCAGAAGCCACACAAACTGGTGACCGAGGGCATCGGCTACGTTCCCCAGACGGAGAACGTGTTCCCGCGACTGAGCGTGCGGGAGAACCTGGAAATGGGGCTCTTCCTGGAGCCGCGGGCATGGCGGGAGCGGTTCGAGACGGTGGCGGAGCTGTTCCCCTTGCTGGCGGAGCGGGCGGGACAACGGGCGGGGGCGCTCTCGGGCGGGGAGCGGCAGATGCTCGCGATGGGGCGCGCCCTGATGATGAAGCCCTCGGTGCTGTTGCTGGACGAACCCTCGGCGGGGCTCTCGCCGCAGTACCAGGAACAGGTCTTCGAGCAGGTGGTGGAGGTGAACCGGGCGGGCGTCTCGGTGCTGATGGTGGAGCAGAACGCGCGCCGCTGCTTGCAGATCGCGCACCGCGGCTACGTGCTCGATCAGGGCCGCAACGCCTACACGGGACCAGGGGAGGACCTGCTGAACGACGAGCGCGTGGTGGAACTCTACCTGGGCTCGCTGAGCGCCCGCGCGCGGGGCTGAGACGCCGAAGGGGCGCCTCACGGCGCCCCTTCCGATGCGGAATGCGGCCCAGCCTAGCGGCTGAGGTCGAAGATGGTGATCTGCTCGACGAGCTCGCTGCCCTCGAAGCGGCTGACCTTGTAGGTCGCGACGGTCGGGTCGCCGCCCGCATCCAGCTTGAGACTTCCGACCTTGCCGACGTAGGCAAGGTCTTGCCCGGCGTCGATGAGTGCGGCGCACTCGCCGTAGGTGGTGCACTCGGCGCCGCCGCCGGTCACATCACTGACCGCGGCGATGATGGCGTCGCCATCGGTGCTGGCGGCGGCCCGGGAGGCAAGCGCGAGGATGACCGTACAGTCGTAGGACTGCGCGCCGAAGACAAGGTTGCCTTCCGAGACCTCCGCGAGGCGGGCGTTGAACTCCTCGTAGGCCGGGATCGCCGGGCCGGACGCCACGAAGGCGGTCAGGCCGTGAAGCACCTCGGGGTTGGTGGCGTCGACGCTCTCCCACAGGGTGGAGGAATTCAACCCGTCTCCGCCGTACATCATCTCCGGTGAGTAGCCGGCCTCGATCAACCCCCGGATCAGGCTCGATCCATCGGAGATGAAGCTGAGGAGGAGGATGGCATCGGGCTCGAAGCCCTTTACTGCCTCGACTTCCGCACTGAAGACCGTGCTATTCGGGTCGTAGGTTGTGGCGTGGGTCTCGGCGCCCAGGCCCTGGAGGGCATTGTCGACCAGGTCTCGGAGGGCCACACCGTAGTCATCGGCGCGGGCGAGGATGGCGATCCGCGTTCCGCCCTCGGAGACGATCCTGTCAGCGATAACGGGGGCGACGATGGCGTCGGAGGGGGCCGTGCGGAAGTAGTAGCCGGCGTTCGCCTGGCCCGTGAAGGAGGGCGACGTGTTCGAGGGCGAGCACTGGGGGATGCGCTCGTCGTACAGCTTCTGGATGAAGGACTGCGAGATGCCGGAGGCAGCGGCGCCGACGATGACGTGCGCTCCCTCGCCGAGCAGGCGATTCACCGCCTCGCTGGCGATGTCGGAGTCGGTGCCGCTGTCGGCGTAGGTGACCTGAACGTCACCACCGCCAGCGACGATGTCCTCGATGGCCAACTGAACGGAGGCGATCATGGGGACGCCGTACTCGCCCAGCGCGCCCGTTTCCGGCAGCACCACGCCGATGTGAAGCGTGGGGGCCGGGGCCTCGGTTGGCTGGGACGCGGGGACCGCCGCGATGGCCGCGAGGTGGCTCTCCCTCGAGCCCACGGCCACAAGGGCGCCGTTCTGGAACTGCGCGACAGCGTAGTTCCCGACGGTCGGGTCGCCAACAGCGTCCAGGTTGAGAGGACCGCTGACACCGACGTAGTCGATGTCTTCGCCCTCGGCGAGGAGGGCGGCGCAATCGGCGTAGGAGGTGCACTCGGCGCCGCCATCGGTCAACGTGCCGAGAGCCGCGATGATGGCGTCGCCGTCGGTGCTGCCCGCGGCCTGGGCGGCGAGGGCCAGCAGCACGACGCAGTCGTAGGACTGGCCGCCGTAGATGAGGTTCCCGCCGGTGATCGGAGCCAGGCGCTCGTTGAACTCCCTGGAGCCGCTGGCGCCGATGAGCTTCATGCCATCAAGGACGTTGGCGTCGTTCGGGTCGATGAGTTCCCAGAGGGTGGGGAAGAAGAGCCCATCGGCCGCGTACTGAATGTCGGCGCCAAAGCCGGCCTCGAGGAGACCGCGGATGATGCTCGTGCCCTCCTCGAAGGAGATGTGCACGATGGCGTCGGGCCCGTAGCCCCTGGTTGCCGCCACTTCTGACTCGAACGAGGAGGCGTTGGGATCGAAGGAGATGATTCTCGACTCGGCGCCGAGCTCGTTGAAGGCGCTCACCATCAGGTTCGCGAGGGCGTTCCCGTAGTCGTCGGCGCGGGCGAGGATGGCGACGCGCGTACCGCCGTCGGCGACAACCTCGTCCGCGATGATGGGAGCGACAGCCTCATCGGGCGGGACCGTGCGGAAGTAGTAGGCGGCGTTCTCCTGGGTGCTGAAGGAGGGGGAAGTATTCGATGGGGAGCACTGCGGGATCTTTTCGTCGTAGAGACGCTGGATGAAGGACTGCGAGATGCCGGAGGCGGCTGCGCCGACGATGACGTGGGCGCCCTCGCCAAGGAGGCGGTTCACCGACTCGCTGGCGGTATCGGGGTTCGTGCCCGAATCCGCGTAGGTGACGGTAATGGGGCCGCCCGCCTCAAGGATGTCCGCAACCGCCAGCTTG
Source organism: Tepidiformaceae bacterium (assembly GCA_965262975.1). GTDB lineage: Bacteria > Chloroflexota > Dehalococcoidia > Tepidiformales > Tepidiformaceae > UBA2991. The sequence goes on from OZ253575.1 coordinate 1,779,458, forward strand.
ACCGACTCGATCATGGGCGGGTTGAGGAAGCCGAGCGCGCCCGTGGAAGGGAGGACGACGCCGATGTGGAGCTCTACGGCCTCTGCAGGGGCGGCGGTTTCGGCTGCGTCGGTCGCCTGGGTGGGGGCTTCGGTCGGTGGTTCGGGGGTGGCCTGCCCGCCGTCATCATCGCCACATGCGGCAATCGCAAAGACGGCCACCAGGGCCACGACCATCGTCAGGGCAAGGAAGAGGAACCTTCGAGGCGTATACATAGCATGCCCTCCTCACATCACTAACGAAATGATACTCCCAGACCGAGGATGTGCACGTTCGCTCAGGCCGGAATCGGGGCCAATAGGTGCTCCCTGGCAGCATCAAAGGCGGGGGCGGACACACCGGCCGCCCGCAGGTATCCCTCCGCGCCGCCGTACTCCTCCCGCAGCCAGGCGAGGAAGCGGCGCATGGCGCCGGCGGGGGTCTCGAGCAGCGCCGCCCAGCTCTCGCGGGTCATGCCGAGCGACTCCATCTGCCGAGCAAAGCGGTCGATGTGGGGCTGGAGGAGGCCGCCGGTGAGGGAGTAGTCCCGGGCGATGGTTTCGTCGTCGACGCCGAGGGAGGAGAGGAGGAGGGCGGCGGCGACACCGGTGCGATCGCGGCCGCCGGTGCAGTGGAAGACGAGCGGCGCATGGGCCGGGTCCGCCCCGAGCTCGAAGAAGGTGCGGAAGGCCCCTGAGGCGCGCCCCGACATCTGGATGTAGGACTCGCTCCAGTCCACCTGGCCGGCGGCGAGCGCCTCGAAGCGCTCCTGCCGCTGCTCGGGCGTTGTCACCGTCTCGCCGCCGATGGGGACGCTGCGCCAGGCGATGCCGTACTCCTCGAAGGGCGAACAACCGTCGGCGCTGAGTTCCTCGGCGTTGCGCAGGTCGACCACAGTGCGCAGTCCGAGGGTGTCGCGCAGCGTAACCAAACCGCCTGGGCTGATGTGATGCATCATCCCGCAGCGGAAGACACGGCCGGGGCGAACGACGAGGCCATCCTGCGTGCGGTAGCCACCGAGGCCTCGGAAGTTGACGGCGCCTTCAATGTCGGCGTCGAGGCATTTGGGATCGGTGGTCTGGGCGTTGGTCACGGGTGCTTCCTTCGGGCCGGATGGAGCGCCCCGGAAGCCTGCCAGAGGCCGGCTGACGGTCGACGAACGTAGCAGCGCAGCACGCTGCGGTCAGGGGGAGGCAAGGCGTTCCCGGAGGCGGGGGAGCACCTCGGTAGCGAAGCGCGTGACGGTATCGACGACTTCGTCCGCTGGGAGCGCACCCTGATCCATCTGGACCATGAGCAGCTCGACGCCCCCCGCGGCGCGGATGCGCCGTTCGAGGTCGGCGGTCACTTCGTCGATGCTGCCGCAGACGGCCTGGGCCTCGGGCGTGGCGAGGGCGCTGAAGTGCGGGGGGAGGTCACCGGTCGCCCCGGCGATGTCGCGGAGCACCCACGAGAGGTAACCGGTCTGGAAGGGGCGCCAGGACTCGACAGCGTCCGGGGTCGAGCCAGCGCCGACGTGGCAGTGGACGTGGAGGGCGACACGCCCGGCCTCGGGGTCGTGACCGGCACGCTGCCAGCCCTCTCGGTAGCGTTCGATGAGGCCGGGAGGCGCGTCGACGCCGACGGATACGGTGGGGATGACGATAGGGCAGCCGAGAGCGACGGCGCGATCGACGGACTCGGGGGAGCTGGCCGAGATCCAGATGGGCGGGTGGGGCTGCTGGACGGGGCGGGGGTGGACGGTGACGTCTTCGAGCGGGGGGCGAAAGGCGCCGGACCAGGTGACGTTCTCCTCGGTCCAGAGGAGGCGCAGAAGCTCGACGGACTCGGCGAGCATCTCGGCGGAGTGCTCCTGGTCCTGGCCGAACAGCGCGTAGTGGGCGCGGTAGACGCCGCGGCCACCCACGAGCTCGGCGCGGCCACCGGAGAGCACGTCGACCGTGCCGTAGTCCTCGGCGAGGCGGACGGCGTCGTGGTGGGGAAGGAGGGAGACGGCGGTGGAGAGGCGCAGGGCGGTGGTGCGCTCGGCGACGGCGGCGAGGATGGGCGTGGGAGAAGAGAGGATGTACTCGCTGAAGTGGTGCTCGCCGAGATGGAATGACCAGAAGCCGAGCTCTTCGGCGAGGGCGCCGAGGTCGACGAGCTGGCGGAAGCGGTCGTGAGCGCTGAGCCGCTCGCCCGTGTGGGGGTGGGGGAGGTTATCGCCGAGGGAGACGAGACCGACGTCCACGGGATTCCTCCGCGCCAATCCGCGCGCTCGGGTCGAGCGCGCACGCTAGCACGTCTGGGGTCGGGTCGCCGCGCCCCCAGAAGCCTGCACGCGGCTAGATGACGACGCCCGCAAGCAGACCCGCCGCGCCGCCGGCGAGCACCAGCCAGACCGTGCTCAGGGAGAAGCGCACGAGGACGACGGCAGCGACGGCGAGCACGACCCAGGCGAAGGCATCGTCGATGACGATGCGGGCGAGGGAGACGACGACCACGGCCATGACGGCTACGGCGGCGGCGCCCACGCCGTCGAGGAAGCCCGATGCCCAGGGGGCCTCCCGCAGGCGCGGTACAAGGGGGTGCGTGATCGCGACGAAGAAGAAGGAGGGCAGGAAGATGCCGAGCGTCGCGACAATGGCGCCAGGGAAGCCGTCGAGGACGTAGCCGACGAAGGTGGCGGTGGTGAACACGGGTCCGGGGGTGAACTGGCCCACGGCAACGGCATCGACGAGGGTCTGCTCGGTGAGCCATCCGCGGCTGGTGACGAAGTCGTCCTCGAGGAAGGCGACGAGGACGTAGCCGCTGCCGTAAAGGGTGCCGCCGATCTTGAGGAACACCCAGAAGAGTTCGGGCAGGGCGAAGCCGGCGGGACTCGCGAGCAGGACGAACCCGCCGGCTCGGCGTCCGGTCACGCGCAACCAGCGTCGAACCGCCCGCCAGACGGTGCGGGGATCGGGCAGGGGTGCGGCGAGGGGCTTGCGGAAGGGTTCGGGGGCAAGGCGTCGCCAGGCGAGGAGGGCGAGGCCCGCGCCGACGATGACGATCGCCTCATTCAGCCCAAGGAGGGCGAGCACGACCGCTGCAGCGGCAACCACGGCGGTGTCCCAGGCACGGACGGCGGTCGTGCGCAGACTCCAGATGGCCTGCACGACGATCGCGAGGATGACGGGCTGTACCCCTCGCAGCAGGTCCGTTCCGGCGGGCGTATCGCCGTATTCGACGTAGACCCAGGCGAAAACGAGCACGATGGCGAAGGCGGGCAGGATGAAGGCGGCGCCTCCCAGCCAGAGTCCCGCCCAGCCCGCTCGGCGAGCGCCGAGATGCATAGCGAGCTCGGTGGAGTTTGGTCCGGGGATAAGGCTGGCGACGGCGAGGTGGTCGAGTAGATCCTGATCGGTGAGCCACTTGCGCTGCTCGACGAGGTCGCGGCGCATCATCGCGACGTGGGCGGCGGGGCCGCCGAAGGCGACGACGCCGAGGCGAAGGAAGTAGGCGACGGCTTCCCAGAGGGGCTCGCGGCCCGTGGCGGGGGTGGGGTTCGATGCGTTCACGGCCAACGGTCGAAGCGGCACGATACCGCCTTGGCGGCGACACGGTGTGAACAGGCCGCGGGTCCGCTAGTAAAGGCGGGCAGCCTCGGCTTCGAGGGCGCGGCGCTCGTCTTCGTCCATGGGGAGCCAGTCGCTGGCCGTGGCCACGTTTTCGTGGATGCGGGAGGGGTAGCGGGCGCCGGGGATGGCGACGGAGACGCCAGGGTTCGACCAGACGTAGCGGAGGAGGTTGGCGGGGGTGAGGGGACCGTCGTAGCCCTCGGCAATGCGCCCGCGCATGGCGCTCGTGCGGCCCGACCCGCCCACGGGGCGCATGACGATTACCCCCACATCGTGCTCACGGGCAAGGTCGATGAGGGGCGCCGTGACAGGGTAGAAGGCGGAGTACTCGAGCATGACGGTGTCGAACTCGCCGCAGGTGATGGCTTTCCGAACCAGCTCGGCGGTGTGGGAGGAGATGCCGATGTGGTCGACGAGCCCCCGATAGCGGGCGGCCTGGAGACCGGCGAGCGCGCCGTCCTCGCGCATGACCGCCTCCCAGGCCTCGGGCGTGGAGACATCGTGGAGCTGGTAGAGGCAGATGCGCTCGCGCCCGAGGGTTCGGAGGGAGCGGTCGATGTCGTACTGGGCGCCGTTGGCGGTACGGCTGAAGGTCTTGCTGGCGAGACAGAGGTCACCGGGCGGATCCGTCTCGCGAAGGGTCTGGCCGATGAGCATCTCGCTGCCGGCGTACTCACGGGCGGTGTCGATGAACGTGATGCCCGCCTCGATGGCGGCGCGGAGCGTGTCGCCGCCCTCGGGAGAGGTGGGGGTGTCCATGGCGCCGAGGCCGAGCTCGGGAACCATGAGGCCGGTCCTGCCGAGCCGTCGCCGCTGCAGGTTACTCATGGTTAGCCGAAAGTCATGCGGGGAACAGAGCTGGAAGTAGGAGGAGGATACTTCTGGGGCGGGCGGGCCACGGATGGTCTGTCCTCGCGGGGGATGCGGTTGAAGGCGACGCGCATGGCCTCGTGGGAGTCGTGCCAGGCGCGGAGGGCGCCGGCGATGGCGAGGGCGTTGGGAAGGTTCCCGGCCTCGACGGTGCGGGGCATCCCCTGCGGCGGCTCCACCTCCGTGCCGACGACGGCCGCGCGACGCCAGTCCATGAGGGTCTCGCGCGCGCCCTCGGTCGCGTCGATGAGGGCGATGGCGCTCTCGGTGGCGGTAAAGAAGGCCTGGCGGGCCTGCTCGTAGGTGGCGGCGAAGTCTTCGACGCCCACATAGACGCCGTTGTCGCGCACCTCGACGGGGTAGGAGGGCGGCCCCTCGTCGAAGGTGGGGGAGGGGTGACCGTTGTGGGGGTTGAACTCGTACTGGTGGAGCGGGCAGATCAGCCAGCCGCGGTCGATGTAGCCCTCGCCGAGGGGGGCGTTCTCGTGGGGGCAGCGGTTGTCGAGGGCGCCGAAGCGGCCCTCGTGCAGGGTGAGCACGACGACGTTGCGTCCCGCGAGGACGGTCTTGACGTCCCCGTCCTCGAGTTCATCGGGGGCGGCAACGCGGTACCAGTCGATCTCGGCCACGGCAAAATGATAGCGCGCCGAGGGGCCACGGAAGAGAGCGGTCCCTACTGACGGGCATATCCCAATTGACTTAGACTGCCGCCCAATCTGCACCCGGGAGAACACCATGCGAGAGAGCTATTGGGGGCGCTACTGGCGGCGCCGACGATCGCGACGCGGCTTCCTTATCGGAGGCGCGACGCTGGCGGCAGGCTCAGCGGGTCTTGTGGCCGTGGGCTGCGGCGACGATGACGACGACAGCGGTGACGCGCCGGCAGAGCCGGCCGCTGCAGAAGCGACGGCTGCGGACGCAGACGAGCCGGCCGCTGCAGAGGAGGCCGCCGCCACGGAGGAACCAGCCGCAGCGGCAACAGAAGCGCCGACAGCCGAGGCCGTCGTGCGTGGGGGCACCTTCCGCCAGAGCAAACTGCAGATCGATGACGGCATCGATCCCGGCCTGAAGGTGATTAACAACAACGACATCCTCGCGCGGATCTACAACCACACGCATCTGTACAAGGTCTCGACCAACGAGTTCCTGTTCGATGCGGCGACATCGATGGAGCAGCCCGACAACACCACGATCATCTTCCCCCTGCGCTCGGGGATGACCTTCCACCACGACGGCAGCGCGGTAACGGCCGAGGACGTGGCGAACACGTGGAGCCGCTTCCCCTCGCTGCTGGCGGACCAGGGTTCGCAGGTGAACGAGGCGAACTGGGGCTTCATGGAGCAGATCACGGCGATCGACGAGTCCACCGCGCAGGTGACGCTGAAGGCGCCGGCCGCCTCGGCTCCGGTGCTGATGGCCTCGACGGCGTACGGCATCGTCTCGAAGACGTTGCTGGACGCACAGGCGAACGGCAACGTGCAGGAAATAGACCCGGGCGCGGGCCCGTACGTGATCGAGCAGCGCGACGCAAGTGGCGTGACGCTCGTTCCGTACCCCGACTACTACCCGCACGAGAATCCATCGACGCACTTCCTGGAGGGCGCGCCCTACATCGAGCAGCACGAGACGCGGATCATCGTGGACCGGGCCGCCATCAAGGCCGCCTTCTTCGCAGGCGACATCGACTACATGCCGACGATCGCCGACCGCATCGAATTCGAGGAGTTCACCGGGAACGACTCGTTCGTGGCCAAGGAGGTCGCTTCCACGGAGGCGCGCTTCCTCGCCTACGACAACATCAAGTTCACCGACAGGCGCGCCCGCGAGGCGGTCTCGCTGGCGATCAACTACGACGCGATGATCGCGACGCTGTACGCCGGCGACGGCGTGTACGACGGCCCCGTGGGTCAGGCGTTGCCGGGCTTCGCGCTCGACCAGGAGACGCTGAAGTCGTATCGCGAGTTCGATCCGGCAAAGGCGCGACAGCTCTGGGAGGCGTCGGGTATCGAGGTGGACAACATCCGCATCGAGACGAGCCAGGATCCGCGGGGATCGCTGCTGGCCGAGTTCCTCGCTCGCCAGATGGAGGAGAACCTCGGCGTCAGTGCGGAGCCCCTCATCCACGACGTGACGACGTATGTGGCGCGGGCGCGCGAGCCACTCAAGCAGTGGGAGCTCTTCGTGGTGCCGTACAACGCGAGCACGACGCCAGAGATCTACAACATGACGATGATGAACCCGAACGCCTTCGCGGGCGTCTCCTGGAGCTTCGGGGTGGACCAGCCCGATGCGAGCCTGGTGGCGAACGCGCAGAAGCTGATCGACCTGACCGCCGCACAGGCGGAGGAGGTCGACCCGGCCGTGCGGCTGGAGAAGATGCGGGAGATGCAGCTCTTCGCCCTCGACGAGCTCGTGCCCGGCATCAATCTGCCGGTGCCCGGCCATAGCTGGGTCGTGTACAACTCGCGGGTGCAGAACTTCCCGGAGGACGACACCCTCCTTGGGGGCCTGCTGAACCGGACGCACGACATGTGGGTCGAGGGCTAGGAGTCCGCAGGGGGCGCCGGGCGGGCGGAAGCGCGCGCCCGGCGCTCACGGAGTCTGGCGACTATGCAGGCCTACATCGCCCGCCGGTTGATCGCCGTCCCGTTCATGTTGTTCGGGATGTCGCTGCTGCTGTTCTGGCTGCTCTTTCTGCGGCCCGGGAACGCGGCGCTCACGGGCTTCGGGCTCGTCTCGCCGGACCAGAACGCGAAGGCCATCGCGAGCCTGGAGGAGGAGTTCGGGCTCGACCAGCCGTTCTTCGTGCAGTACGGCAAGTGGGCCTGGAATGCGCTCCAGGGCGACTTCGGCATCTCCCTGAAGAACCGCCGCCCGGTGACGCCGGAGATCAGGTCGCGGCTACCGGTGACGGCGGAACTCGGGCTGCTGACGGTGCTGTTGACGGCGATGATCGGCATTCCGGTGGGGATCATTTCGGCCATCAGACCGGGGACGTTCCTCGACGGGTTCTTACGCATCGTGACGATCTCGGGCATTTCCGTGCCCAATTTCTGGCTGGCGACGCTGGTGATCACGTTACCCGCGATCTGGTGGGCGTGGACGCCCCTGTGGGAGTACGTGCGGTTCGAGGACGACCCGCTTAACAACCTGAAGATCGTGATCTGGCCGGCGGTCACGCTGGCGATCGCGACGGCCGCCTACGTCGCTCGCATCGTGCGCTCGTCGATGCTGGAGACGCTGTATTCGGACTACGTGCGGACGGCGCGGGCGAAGGGCCTGCGGGAGCGCGCGGTGGTGCTGCGACACGTGTTCCGCAGCTCGATGATCGCGGTGATCACGGTAATCGGGATCCAGTTGGGAGCAGTCCTCGGCGGCTCGGTGATCGCGGAGCAGATCTTCGGGATACCTGGTCTGGGTCTGCTCGTATTCGAGTCGGTTCTCTCCATCGACTACACGGTGGCCCTGGCCGCGATCATGGTGTTCGCCTTCATGTTCACCATCATCAACCTCGCGGTCGACGTCACCTACACGTTCGTCGACCCCAGGATCAGGTACTGATGGCGGAAGCGAGCGAGGCGGCGGCGGTCCTGAGCGCGGCGGCGGTGCGTCCGCCCCAGCGACCCTACGCGGGGGTGCTGCGTTTCGTGCGGCAGCAGCGGCTGGGGACGATCGGCGCGGTCCTGATCATCCTGATCGTCTTCGGCTCAGTCGCGGCCCCCGTGTTGCACACCAGCGATCCGGAGGGCTTCGGCGTCACGCCCCTCCTCGAAGGGCCAAGCGGCTCCCACTTCTTCGGGACGAACCGGGAGGGCCGGGATGTCTGGTCGCGGGTGCTGTATGGAGGGCGGGTCTCGCTGAAGATCGGGCTGGCGACAGTGCTCGTGGCGGCGCTGGGGGGCACGGCGCTGGCGCTGGTCGCGGGCTACCTCGGCGGGCTCGTCGACTTCGCCTTCGGGCGGGTGGCGGACGTGCTGATCGCCTTCCCTTCAATCCTGTTCGCACTCACGCTGTACGCCTCGCTGCGGGACGAGTTACCTGACCTGGGAGCGGTCCTCGCGGCGGAGGAGTTCCTGCTGGTAGTCGCCATCTGCATCGTCTTCACGCCGGTGATCTTCCGCATCATGCGGGGGAACGTGCTGGAGCAGCGGGCCGCGATTTATGTTGAGTCGGCGCGGGTGATCGGGGCCAGCGAGACGCGCATCATGTGGCGGCACATCTTCCCCAACCTGGTGGGGCTGCTGCTGATCGTGATGAGCACGACACTGCCGGCGGCGATCCTGACGGAGTCGGCGCTGAGCTTCCTGGGCGTGGGGGTGGAGCAGGGGACGCCGTCGTGGGGGGCGGACCTCTCCGGGAACAACCGCACCTACTTCGTGAAAGCGCCCTGGATCGCGATCTTCCCGGGGCTCGCGCTGAGCGTCACGGTGGTGGCCTTCAACCTGTTCGGGGACGCGCTGCGCGACACGCTCGACCCGCGCCTGCGGGGTCAGCGGTAGCGACCGCACGTATACTCGCGGGCCGTGGCCAAACCGCTTGACGACATCAAAGTCCTTGACCTGACGTGGGTGCTCTCCGGGCCGTACGCCGCGATGGTGCTGTCGGACCTGGGCGCGGACGTAATCAAGGTCGAGCGTCCGCCGTGGGGGGACGTGGCGCGCACGAGCGGTCCCTACCAGAACGGCTGGAGCGGGTACTTCTTCAGCATCAACCGGGGCAAGCGGTCGATCTCGATCGACCTGACGCGGGAGGAGGGCAGGGATCTCCTGCTCGACCTCGCGGAGAAGGTCGATGTGGTGATGGAGAACTTCACGCCGGGAACCATGGATCGGCTCGGGATCGGCTACGAGACGCTGCGCGAGCGGAATCCGCGGCTCATCTTCGCGAGCACGTCGGGATTCGGGCAGACGGGGCCGTACCGCGAATACCCGGCGGTCGACATCATCGTGCAGGGCATGGGCGGTGTTATGTCGATCACCGGGGAGCCGGGCGGCGATCCCGTGCGTCCGGGGGTCTCATACGGCGACATCGTGGGAGGGCTCTACACGGCCATCGGCATCCTGACGGCGCTGCACGAGCGGGGGAAGAGCGGGGAGGGGCAGGCGATCGACATCAGCATGCTCGACACGCAGGTGAGCGTGCTTGAGAACGCCATCATGCGGTACTTCGTGACGGGCGAGGCGCCGAAACCGCTGGGCACACGCCATCCGAGCGCGACGCCGTTCCAGGCGTTCCCCGCCGCCGACGGCTGGATCGTGGTGGCGCTGGCATTCCGCGACGAACAGTGGCCGATCCTGTGCGCCCTGCTGGGAACCACCGATCTGATCGACGACCCGCGGTTCGACACGGGCCCCAAGCGGACGGCGAATCACGCTGAGCTGGAACCGGTCCTGTTCGAGGCGTTCCGGAAGCAGCCTCGCGAGTACTGGCTGAAGGAGTTCCTGGCGGCGGACATTCCAAGCGGGCCGCTGAACACGATCGCGGACGTGGTGGCCGACCCGCAGGTGCGACACCGCGAGATGATCCAGGAGGTCACGCACCCGGTGGCGGGCACGCTGCCGGTGGCGAACACGCCCGTGCGCCTCTCGCGGTCGGAGTCGGGGATCGCGGGGCCCCCACCGAGCATGGGCGAGCACACAGTCGAGGTGCTGGGCGAGCTGCTGGGGCTGGGGGCGGAGGAGGTGGAGGCGCTGCGCGAGGCGGGCATAGTCGCGACCGAGGGCGGGCCGGACATCTCGGAGCTGACTCGGTAGGGCTGGGCGCTAGAGCCCCTTCTCGGCGCAGAGGTCTTCGTCGAAAAGGATGTGGCCGGTGAACTCGCCGGGGGGCTGCTCGCAGATCCACACGCTCCCCTTTGCCATGTGGGGCGCGCGCTCGAACTCGAGGGTTGGGTTTTCGGGGTCGTTCTCGGCCCAGATATTGCCGGGTGTGCGGATGCGCCCGAGGGGCGAGAGGACGTTGACCGCGATGCCGTCGTCCTGCAGCTCCATGGCGAGGGACTGGGAGTAGCGTTCGAGGCCGGCCTTCACGAGGGCGTAGAAGCCGCCGCCCGCGCGGGTCTCGGGATAGGGACCCGGGCCGGGGAAGAGGCCCGCGCGTGAGGAGACGTTGATGATGTGGCCTCCCCCCGCGGTCTGCATGTGGGGCACGCAGGCGCGCATGAGCAGGAGGGGTCCGCGCAGATCGATCTGCCAGATGAGGTCGAGGTGGCGGGGCTGAACGGTCTCGATGGAGCCGGGGACGAGAATGGCGGCGTTGTTCACGAGGATGTCGACGCGCCCCCACTCCTCCACGACACGGTCGACGCCAGCGGCGATGCTCTCGGGGTCGCGCACGTCCATGCGGACGGCGAGGGCCTCGCCGCCCTCAGCGCGGATGCCCTCGGCGACGGTGTGGATGGTGCCGGGGAGGCGCTTGTCGCGGACCTCCTCGGTGCGTGCGGCGATGGCGACCTTCGCGCCCTCGGCGGCGAGGGCGACCGCCACGTCCTCACCAATGCCGCGGCTGGCGCCGGTAACGATGGCGACGCGACCGTCGAGCGTGCCCATGAGCGACCTCCTGCGGGAATCGGCGCAATCGTACGCGAGCGCGGTCGGCGGCGGGCGTGCGCGGTAGACTGCCGGCGTCCCACCACGGAGCATCAGGAGGACGCCATGGACGTAACCCCGATCGATATCGCCAGCAGGCTCGACGATGAGCACCGGCCCGTCTTCGAAGGCATGCCACGACCCCAGCGCGACTGGTCCGACATGCCCGGTACGCGGGCGCGCATGGCTGAGATGCGCGCGGCCATGCCGCAGCCGGTGCTGCCGGCAAATGTCGCGATCGAGGAGCGCGAGGTTCCCGGTCCGGCGGGGGATGCGGACGTGCGACTGCGCCTCTACCGTCCCGAGGGGCTGCCCCGGCCGGCCGGGGCGTTCTACTGGATCCACGGCGGCGGCATGGTGATGGGGAACGTGGAGATGAGCGACCCCTACTGCGCGAACATCGCCGACAAGCTCAATGTGTTCGTGGCATCGGTCGAGTACCGGCTGGCGCCGGAGCATCCCTTCCCCGCGCCGCTGGAGGACTGCTACGCGGGACTCGCGTGGCTCTGGCGCTCGATGGACGAATTCGGCCTCGACCCGGCGCGCATCGCGGTGGGCGGAGGGAGCGCGGGCGGGGGGCTGGCGGCAGGCGTGGCGCTGGCGGCGCGCGACCGGGGGGAGATCGAGCTGTGCTACCAACTGCTCGTCTACCCGATGCTGGACGACCGCAACGCGACCCGCAGCAGTCACGCCGTGCAGGACTCGCGCACGTGGAACCGTGAGGCGAACGAAGCGGGGTGGAACGCCTATCTCGCGGGGAACGCGGGCGGGGACGACGTGTCGTCGTACGCGGCGCCGGCGCGCGCCACCGACCTTGCGGGTCTGCCGCCGGCCTACATCAACGTCGGCGACCTCGACCTGTTCGTCGATGAGGACGTGGCCTACGCACGGGCACTGGCGAACGCGGGCGTCCCAGTCGAGCTGCACCTGTACCCAGGGGCGTACCACGGGTCGAACGGGGCAGTCCCGACCTCAGTCCTGTCGAGGCGTTGGGCAGCAGACGAGCTCGCGGCGCTGGGTCACGCGCTGGCCGGGTGACGGGGTTTGCGGGGTCGCTCACTCCCCTGTATGGTCGAACATATGTCCGACACAAGCCACATCCACAGCATTGAGACATGGGATTCCGGCGGCGGTATCGAACTGGAGATCATCGAACTGGACGGCGGGCCGACCTTCGTTGTCAGTGACGAAGTGGTGACGGTCTACCGTTCGGCTGATGACTTCTGGGAAGAGGCGAACGAAGGGGGCGATGATCGCCTGACGTTGACGATCCTGCGGGAGACCGGAAAAGTGATGGAGTTGACGCGCCAGCGCTAGGGCCGAAGGGCGCGAACATCTCCGAGGAAGCTTTCGAGCGTCTGCAGATGGGGACGTATGTCGTTTCGGTAGCCGCTTTGTAGCCTTTCCGGCACAACCAACTGGACCCGGGCTTCCTGGATCGCATCGAATTGCTTTGGAGACACGCTACGCTGAAGCGTCAGTAAGTGCTTGCTGTCGATGCGGTCAGCCTCTTCCAGTATCTGTCGCCACCGTTCCCGCATCGTGGACTTAACGGCCAGCATGCGTAGCCGGTCACTCGGGAAGCTCATGTCCCTGTACGCTGACTCGCTCGGAAACACAAAGTCCGGGCGGCGATTCGAGTCCACAACCGGCTGGTAGGAAAAGTCCACCCCTTCAACAAGATTCTCCTCGCGGAAGATTGCCTTGACGTGGAGTTCCAGAGAGCGCCCGCCTCGCGATCGTCGCCTTTGACTGATGGGCTGTGCGACCTCAAGAAACTCGTCAACGTTCTTGAAGTCCCGCCGGATACGCGGCATCTCGACGACGTGCTCCAGACTTCGATATATCTCGAACTCGCAGTCCCGACGGACAAGCAAACGGTGATCGGTATCCGCGGAATCTGCTGGGCGCAGATGAATTGCCCTCTCGACTAACTCCCCGCCAGGCGGATAGGACTGAATCCAGGCGGGCGGCAAGTCATCCTCGTCGAGCCAGCACTTCGGTCTCCTTTGCAGCTCGCTGAAGAGGTCCGGGTAGACACGCGCCTGACCCGACTCCACGGGACCAACGCGCTCTTCGATCACATTCTCTTCGACCACGTCGCGAGCGATCCAGATGTGGCACTTGAAGGGCTCTGTATCCTTCTCTCTCCAAAATGCAAAGACCGTCAGCGCGGCCGTGCTCTCAGGATCGAGCAGCGCGGAGTCCGCGCCTCCGTGCCCAGTAATCCTTGTCTCGTTGCGCGTCTTGTTGTTGTACCAAATCGCCGTGACCCTCTGGGTATCGTGGTGGCTGTCCACAGCCATCTCGAAGGTCTCCCTCGGGTTCGTCTCACTACGCCGCTCCAGTGAGGGGAATACATTGAATAGCACGTGCTTCGGGATGTAGGGGCCTGCTTGGTGCGAGTCGTTCGCACGGGTGTCATTCCCCGAGAGTCGCTTCACGTACCACAGCACGTCATCGGGCCGATCCTGCTCATCCAGCCACTCCTCCAACTCCCACAGTGGCATCACGCGCCTCCGATCTCACGATCCACATCACATCCATCCAGCCAGATTGCAACTTGCCCCAGCAGGTCATCAGGATCGCGACGCTGCCGACCCTTAAGGGCACACTCCCAGACCCGGAGCTGCCGCCAGCCCATGCTGGCAAGCTGCTCCCGCACCACTTTGTCTCGTGCGCGGTTGCCCTCGATCTTCGCCCGCCACCAGTCAGCTCGGGTGGCTGGCCACTTGAAGAGCGGGCAGTCGTGGCCGTGCCAGAAACAGCCGTGGACAAAGATCGCCGCCTTGCGCGAAGGGAAAACCAGGTCCGGCTTTCCAGGGAGCGCAGCGGAGTGCACCCGGTAGCGGTAGCCGCGCGCGTGGAGACCCTTTCGGATGGTCATTTCGGGCTTTGTATCGCGGCCACGTATCCCGGACATCATCCGGCTCCGCGTGGGGGCGTCTACGACATCGGGCGTCACGACGGGGTCACCCCACGGGAACGGGCGCGGGAACAAGATATGGGACGACGTGGCGGGCTACCGCCTCGGCAACAGGAACTACTACAGCGTTTCCGCACTGCTTATACGCCTGCGTATCCGACACGGGAATGTTGAACTCAGACTGCCCGGGCTTGTCGAACCCCATCAGGCGGGAGCACTCACGGGGCGTAAGGCGACGCGGGTTTTCGCCCTCTCCACGACTGACCAGAATCTCGGAGCCGTCCTTGTAGTACCGGGCGGACAGGGTGCGGGCGACATCATCCGGTCCGACCAAGCCGAAGCCAAAGCCGTTACCACGCGCGCGGTGCTTCTCAGCATAGCCCTGCAGGTAGTACCAGAGCTGGGTCGAGAGCCCATAGTTGCCTGACACTCGGCCCTTGGAATCCGTGTAGTGCCCGTCCTTTCCCTCTGTGCCGTCTTCAGGGTGCAGGATTGTCTTCAGCTTGGGGCCATGCCGCGGGTCCGGTACTGGCAGATCGTCGAGCGCAAAGTCTGTCTCGTCGCGGAAACCCACGATGAAGATGCGTTCACGGTGCTGGGGCACGAAGCCCTTCGCATCGATCACTCGACAGGAGAGGTTGTAGCCCAAATCCTCCTGGAGCGTTCCCTTGATGACCTTGAACGTGCGCCCACGATCGTGGTTGACCAAGTTCTTTACATTCTCCAGAACGAAAGCGCGGGGGCGGTGATGCGCGATGATTCTCGCCGTGTCGAAGAAGAGCGTTCCCTGTGACTCGCACCGGAACCCTGTCGGCTGGCCAAGCGCATTCTTCTTGCTGATGCCCGCGATGGAGAACGGCTGACAGGGGAAGCCAGCCAGCAGGAGGTCGTGCTCGGGAATGTCAGCCGGGTCGACGTCCCTGATGTCCTCGGCCATCGGATGATGAAGGCCATCGTCGTAGTTCGCGAGGTAAGTCTTGCGGGCGTACTTGTCGATTTCGCACGTGAACACGCACTGCCCACCCAGTGCGTCGAAGCCGCGCCTGAGGCCCCCGATTCCCGCAAAGAGATCGATGAACCGGAAGGCTGCATCGGTCACGCGTTCACACCTGCACAATCATTATGTTTCACAGTTCTGTCCTAATTATGACACAGATGTTCGAACACCGGTAGGGCTAGGCGCGGTCGGGTTGGCGGTAGTTGGGGGGTGGGTCGTGGCCGACCCAGGTCTTGCCGATGTTCTCGTAGTGACGGTAGGAGATGAGGGCGTGGGTGGCGGCCTGATGGGCGTCGCGGAGCTTGCGCTCGAGGGGGCTGTCCATGCGGCTGCCGGTCGTGCCGGCAGTGTTGTTGAGCCTGCCGACCACTTCGCGCGTGGACTGGGCGGCGTGGGCGCAGGCGAGGAGGGCGAGTCGGGCGTGCTCCCAGTCGGGGGTGAGGCGTCCGCCCTGTGAGGGAAGGGGGCCGAGGTGCGCTTCGAGGGCGTCCTGCGTCTCCATGACGAAGGCGCGGGCGGCCTGCAGGGTGGCCTCGGCTTCGCCAACGCGGTGCTGGGCCTGTGGCTGGTCCTTGAGCATCGAGCCGGAGCCCCACGGGGTCTTGACGTTCGCGAGGTCGATGAAGGAGTCGATGGCGCCGCGGCAGACGCCGAGGGCGCAAGCGGCCTTGTTGTAGACGGCGTGGGTGGGGTTGCGGTAGGTGGGGTTCTCCCAGATCTCGCTGGAGGCGAGGGCGACGGCGGGGAGGGTGTGCTCGGGGGGCACGTAGCAGTCGGTCATGCGCACGTCGTGGCTGCCGGAGCCGCGCATGCCGGCGGTGTCCCAGGTGTCGACGACCTCGAATTCGCCGCGGGGAACCATGTAGGAGTTCTCTGGAGCCTCGTCCGTGGCCTCGTCCTTGAGCTGGGAGGCCATGACGAAGTTCCAGGTGGCGTTGTGGCTGCCGCTGGCGAAGGAGCCCTGGTAGTTGAGGCGCCAGCCGTCGCCGTCGCGATGGGCCTTGCGGCCGGGGTTGGGGCCGTTGGGGGGTCCCAGGCCGGAGCAGACGAGGACGTCCCAGTCATCGCACATCTCGTGGGCGAACTCGGGTTCCATGCGACGGATGACGAGGGCGTTGATCTCGGAGTTGATGTGGACGCACCAGCCGACGGAGCCGTCAATGGCGGAGGCGGCCTCGACGTTCTCGATCTGCTGGCGGGCGGTGACGTTTTCGCCGCCGAGCTCGATTGGGAGGACAAAGCGGTAGAGGCCCTGATCGGCCATCTCCTTGGAGGCCCACTCGGGGAGGTGGCGCAGCTGCTGGGCCTCGTCGCCGGCTTGCGCGAGCATCTCCTTCATGGAGGCGATGCGTTCGAGCATGGGCGTCTGCTTGATGGCGTTCTGGCGCGCGATGATCTCGGGACGGACCACGTGGAGCCTCCCTGAAGGCAAGTGCGGGGATTCTAGAGGGTTGGCGGGCGGTAGCGCGGCGCTTGCCGCGCTACCGCCCAGAGCTGAGGTCCACCTCGGCCACGCGAAGGCGGTCGAATTCGCCGTTCGTGTAGGTCGTGATGATGTAGGTCGCGACGGTGGGGTCGCCGACTTCGTCGAGGTTGATGGGGCCGCTCACGCCGACGTAGTCGATGTCCTCGCCTTCGCTGATGAGGTCGGAGCACTGCGCGTAGGAGGTGCACTCCGTACCCCCGTCGGTGACCTGGCCCACGGCCTCGATGAGGGCGTCGCCGTCGGTGCTGCCCGCGATCCGGGCAGCGAGCGCAAGGATGATGGTGCAGTCGTAGGCGGAGGCGCCATAGGCGATCTCGCCGCCGGTCTCGGCCTCGAGGCGCTTGTTGAATTCGAGGTCGGCGCCGGGTTCGAGGAGCCTCATGCCGTCGATGACGGTGGGGTTGTTGGGGTCGATCTCGCTGGCGAGGGCGGGGTCGATGTAGCCGTTGGTGAGGTATTGGCGCTCGGGCCCGTAGCCAGCCTCGAGCAGGTGGCGGATGAGGGCGAGACCCTCGTTGAAAGTGATGTTGATGACCGCATCGGGACCGTAGTTCTCGACGGCGCTGACCTCGGCGTCGAAGGAGATGGCAGCGGGGTCGTAGAGGACGCTGTCGTACTCGGCGCCGACCGCCGAGAGCTCCTTCTCGAGCTCGTGCAGGAGGCTCTGGCCCCAGTCGTCGGCGCGGGCAATGAGGGAGATGCGGGTGTGGCCGTCGCCGGTCACGAGATCGGCCAGAATCGGAGCGATGGCGATGTCGGGCGGGACCGTGCGGAAGTAGTAGGCAGCGTTCTCCTGCGTGCTGAACGAAGGTGACGTGTTTGAGGGCGAGCACTGCGGGATCTTCTCGTCGAACAGGATCTGGATGAAGGATTGCGACACCCCGGAGGCGCCCGCGCCGACGATGGCATGGACGCCCTCGCTGAGGAGGCGGTTGACAGCCTCGGGGGCGGTCTCGGGGCTGGTGGCGGAGTCGGCGTAGGTGACCTGGATGGCGCCACCGGCGGCCTTGATGTCCGCTTCGGCCAGCCGTACGGCAGCGATCATGGGCCTGCCGAGATTCGAAAGGCCGCCGGTCTCGGGGAGGACGGTGCCGAGGTGGAGGGTGACAGCGCCCCCGCCGTCGTCGTCGTCGTCGTCGTCGCCGCAGGCAGCGACAAGCCCGACCACTGCGACCAAGGCGAGCGCCGGGAGAAGGGCGAAGCGGTAGCGGATCGCAGGCATCACAGACCCCCCACTAAAGCCAGTAGGGAAAGCGTACCAGCGCCGGCAAGCCCGCTTACGCGCGGGTGGGGGTGGCGTACTGGGGCGGGGGATCCTCGCCGAGGAAGGTCTTGCCCACGTTGCCGTAGTGGCGCCAACTGACGCCTCCGTGGGCGGCGGCCTGGTGGGCATCGCGGAGCTTGCGCTCAAGCGGGTGGCTCATGCGGCTGGCGGTCGTGCCGGCGGTGTTGTGGATGGTGTCGACGACGTGGCGGCAGGACTGGGCGGCGTGGGTGGAGGCGAGGAGCCCGCGGCGCGCGAGGGGCCACTCGGGATACTCCCTGCCTCCGTCGAGCGGCCCCAGGTTCTCCTCGATCTCGTCTTGCGTCTCCATGAGGAAGGCGCGGGCAGCGGCCCACGTAGCCTCCATCTCGCCGAGGCGGACGGGGGCCTCGGGGAGGTCTTTCAACAGTGAACCGGAGCCCCAGGGCGTCTTGGTAACGGCGAGCTTCGTGAACTCGTCGAGGGCGCCGCGGGCGACACCGAGGGCGACGGCGCCCTTGTTGTAGGGCACCTGGATGGGATTGCGGTAGGTGGGGTTCTCCCAGGTCTTGGTGGAGGCGAGGGCGGCCTGGGGGAGGAGGTGCTCGGGGGGTACGTAGCCGACGATGCGGACGTCGTGGCTGCCGGAGCCGCGCAGGCCGGCCATGTCCCAGGTGTCGACGATCTCGAATTCGCCCTTTGGAATCATGAAGGCGGCGTCGACGTTCTCGCCGGTCGTGGGATCTTTGGTCTCGCCGGTGAGGATGAGGTTCCAGGTGGCGCTGTGGCAGCCGCTGGCGAAGGCGCCCTGGTACTTCACCCGCCAGCCGTCGCCCTCGCGCTGGGCCTCGCGACCGGGGAAGGGGCCGTTGGGTGCGCCGAGGCCGGAGCAGACGAGGTATTCCCAGTCGTCGCAGATCTCGTGGGCGAACTTGGGATCCATCTGGCGGAGGACGAGGGCGTTGATCTCGGAGTTGATCTGGACGCACCAGCCAACCGAACCGTCGATGGCGGCGGAGGCCTCGATGACCTCGATCTGCTCGCGAGCGCGGAGGTCCTCGCCGCCGAGCTCCGCGGGCACGACCATGCGGTAGATGCCGGCGTCGACCATCTCCTTGACGGCCCAGGGGGGCATGTGGCGGATCTGCTGGGCCTCGTCGCCAGCCGCGACGAGGGCTTCGCGCATGTTCGCGATGCGGTCGAGGATAGGGGTGTCGTGAAGCGCTTCTTGCTTGGCAATGATTTCGGGTCGGACCATGGTGGGCCTCCGGTCGGGAAGTGGCGGGATGATACCGGCTTTGGGGCGGGGGCGGCATGGCGGTAGCCATATGCGACACTGCGCCCATGTCAGAGTTTTCAGCGCGCGAAATCGTCGCCAGCTACATCGAGCGGATCTGGAACCGCGGAGACAGTTCAGCCGTCCTGGAATTCTGTGCGGACCCGTACACCCGGCACGACGCGGGCGGCGTGCGCGTGATGAGCCACACGGACCAGCTCCACCGCGTCACGAGCGAGCGGGCGATGGGAACAGCAGCGGACGGGCGCAGCCTGCACTTCGAGACGCTGCTGCTGGCCGGGGACGGGCAGGATGTGACCTGGGTCTGGAACATGACCGGGCCAACGGGGACGGAGTTGGCGGAGTCGGGGGTGACCGCGGAGGTGGTGGGCGACGAACTGCACATCTGCGGGATCGAGGTGTTCCGCGTGGTGGCAGGGCGCATCACCGAGGTGTGGAACAGCCCGCCGATGGCCGGTCACTGGGGCTAGGACCGGGAAGACCTCCCGGGTCAGGGATGGTTGGCGGACGGCGTGGGCGCGGTGACAATGGCGCGCCATGGGCAGGGTGCTCGACGGTCTGAGCTGGCTGGTGACGGTGCGGCCGCTCGCGACGCTCGCCATTCTCGCCGCGATCACGATCGCGCTGGGAGCGGGCATCCCGCAGCGCGCGCCCCAGGCCGACAACGAGATCTTCCTCTCGGACGACAGCGACGTGGCGGTGGCGCTCTCCAAACTCGAGGCGTTGTTCGGGGACTCGGCCGAGACGGTATCGGTAACGCTGGTCTTCCGGGGAGAGGCGCTCACGCCCGAGGGGCTGGCGCAGATCGAGCGGGTGATCGACGGCATCACATCAGACCCGCGAGTGAAAGACGTGCTGGCGGCTGGAGAGGCGGTGACCTCGCCGGCGGAGCCACTGGCGGCGGTGCTGGGCGTCGACGGGTTCGCGGACACGACGCAGGGGGAGATCGACGGGGCGCTTGGTCGCATTCGCCAGGAAGGCGAGTTCGCGGGGCAGCGGAGGGCTCTCGACTCGCTGACGGGAACCGACGCGGACGGCACGCCGATTGCCATCGCGACCATCCGTCTGCGCAACCCCGGGGACATCGAGAAGTTGGTCGAGGCGGAGCTGGCGATCCACGACATCACGGAGGAGGTGGATGGGCCGCTCGCAGGGAGGAGCGTCTCGAACGCGACGATCGACGAGGAGAGCGACGCCGCCACGGGCTCGACGATGCTGCGGCTGATGGGAGTCGCGCTGCTGGTCATCGCGGCGCTGACGTTCCTGTTCATGCGCTCGCCATCGGACGTTCTGCTTACGCTGGCGGGACTGGTGGTCACGATCGTGTGGATCACGGGGGCGCAGGGGTGGCTGGGGCCGAACGCGCTGGGCTGGATCGGGCCGCCGAACATCCTGACCACGATGGTGCCGATCATGCTGATCGGCCTCGCGGTGGACTACGCGATCCAGACGGTCGCGCTCTACCGCGAACAGCGAAGCATTGGCGAACCGGTGGTGCGCGCGGTGCGCAAGGGGCTGCGTACGGTCACGATCCCGCTGGCGCTGGCGGCCGGGACGACCGTCGTCAGCTTCCTGACGAACCTGGCCTCGCCGATCCCGGCGAACGGCGACTTCGGCATCACGGCGGGGCTGGGCGTGGCCTTCGGCCTGATCGTGATGCTGACGCTGATCCCGGCCGCCAGGGTGCTCATCGACGGGCGTCACGAGTCGCGGGGGCGCCTGCCGCCGGCGCGTCCGATCGCAAACGCGCTGCCCGGCATCGGCGGGGCGGTGGAGGCGCTGGGGCGAGAGCTGGCGCGGAGGCCGGCGCCCTACCTCGGGGTTGTGGCGGTGGTGACGGTGCTGCTGGGGCTTGCAGCCACCCGCATCGACTCGACCTTCGACACGCGCGACTTCCTGCCATCGGGAGGGGATGCAGCGGCGGACCTGGAGACGCTCGACGCGGCGTTCGGGGGCTCGACGGAGGCGGTCAACGTGCTGATCGAAGCGGAGGTGACGCAGGCGCGCACGATCCTGAACCTGCTCGACTTCACGGACGCGTTCCAGGACGAGCTGCGGCGGCCGGTGGGCGTGGAGGGCGACATCCAGGGGTCGCTGGGGCTGGTGGTACTCGACTGGATCACCGAGAGCGGGCTGGAGGGCGACAAGTATGACCCCGAGCTGGTGAGGCTCTTCGAGGAGGCGTCGGCGGGGGTGCGGGTGAACCCGGTGCTGGCGCAGGCGTTCCTCGAGCGGCTGGGGGAGAACGACCCCGAGACCGTCCGGCGGGTGCTGGTCGACAACCCGGACGGGCCGGACGCGCTGCTGCTCCAGCTCCGGGCGCTGACGGGCGACCAGGAGCGGACAGCGGCCATGCTGGAGGACATCAACGGGCTCTGGTTCGGGGGCGAGGACGAGTTCACGGCGACTTCGGGAGGGATCATCAGCCTCGAGATCGTGGAAGTGATCACGGAGAGCCAGACGGAGGCGATCGTGACGACGATCGGTGCCGCCCTCGTCATCCTCACCATCTTTTTCTGGGTGACACAGGGGCAGCCGGCGCTGGGGTTCATCGCGGTCGGACCGATCGTGCTGGTACTCATCTGGGTGCTGGGCACGATGTCGCTGCTGGGCATCCCCTACAACGTGGTGACGGCGCTGATCACGGCGCTCTCTATCGGCATCGGCGTGGACTACACGATCCACGTGATCCACCGCTACAAGGAGGAGTTCGCCCGCCTGGGCGACCCGGAGGCGGCAGCGAGCCGGACGCTCGCCACGACCGGTTCCGCCCTGATCGGCTCGGCGCTGACGACGGCGCTGGGGTTCGGCGTGCTGGTGTTCTCGCCGCTGACGCCGTTTCAGCAGTTCGGCATCGTGACCGCGATCACGATCGCCTACGCGCTGGTCGCGGCCGTGCTCGTGGTGCCACCGGCGATGATCGTGTGGGGGGCCTACCAGAACCTGCGGCTGCGCCACGCCGTGGAGCGGGCGCGGACCGAGCTCGGGGAGGAGCCGTAGGCAGGCTATCTGAAACCACATTGCGAGCCATCGCCGGCGCGGTGAGAATGGCGCGCCATGGGCAAGGTGCTGGACTAGCTGAGCTGGGCGGTAACAGCGAGACCGTGGGTCACGCTCGCCGTCCTCGCTCTCGTCACGGTGGTGCTGGTCGCCGGTATTGGGCAGCGTGCGCCAGTGGCGGAGAAGAAGTCGTTCCTCCCCCACGACAGCGACGTGGCCAGGGCGATGGACGAGATCGACACCCTCTTTGGCGCTTCCGACGTTGCGGTTGTGACGCTCGTGTTCCGTGGGGACGTGCTCACGCCCGCGACACTCGCCCAGATGGACGGCCTCCTGGGTCGCATTGTCGCCGACCCGGGCGTGGCGCATCAGCTGGCGCCCGTTGACCCCATCATCGCCCCCACGCTGCTGATAGCGGGCCTGCTCCAAACCGACGACTTCGGCTCGGTCACGCAGGAGCAGATCGATGCGGCACTCGAGTACGTGCGCACGGCTCCGGAAGCCGAACAGGCGCGAGCCGCCCTCCGGGTGACAACCGGAACCGACGCGGACGGCACGCCCATCGGCGTCGCCACCGTGCGGCTACGCGACACCGACGACGACCCGCTCAACGACGCGGAACTGAAGGTCAACGAGCCGGCGACGGGGGACGAGGGGCACCGAGGGCATGGTCGAGGACATCAAAGGACTCTGGTTCGGAGACCGACGACGCCATCACAACGACCTCGCAGGACATCATCACCCTCACCGTCGCGGACGAGGTCACGGAAGGGCAGACGGCGGCGATCGCCACGACGATCACTGCCGCGCTCGTCATTCTCATCATCTTCTTCTGGATCACGCTGCGCCAGCCGGCGCTCGCATTCATCGCGGTGGGACCGATCGTGCTCGTGCTCATCTGGGTGCTGGGCACGATGTCGCTGCTGGGCATCCCCTACACCATCATCACCTCGATCATCACGGCGCTCTCGATCGGGATCGGGGTCGACTACACCATCCACGTGATCCACCGCTATCGGGAGGAGTTCTCCCGCCTGCGCAACCCGGAGACCGCGGCGATACGGACGCACACAACGACCGGCTCGGCCCTACTGGGTTCAGCATTGACGACGGCTCTCGGGTTCGCCGTGCTCACGTTCTCGCCGTTGCTGTCGTTCGAGCAGTTCGGCATCGTCACGGCGATCACGATCGCGTATTCGCTGATCGTCGCAGTGCTTGTTGTGCCGTCGGCGATGACGGTCTGGGGTTCCTACCAGAACATGCGGCTGCGCTCGATGGTCGAGCGCCTGTGGGACGACCTCGACGTGGCGATCGAGGACACGCACCAGCGCCACGAGCAGGGGCAGGGGCAGGGGCAGGGCTAGCAGGCCGGGAGCCGGGGCAGGTCGCTACAGGTCGGCGACCTCGATGGTGTGGCCGGCTTCGGCGGCGGCGTAGACGCCGTGCACGGCCTCCATGGTGTTGAGGTTGTCGTGGCCGCTGCTGATGGGCTCGACGCCATCGCGGATGCAGCGGGCGAAGTGGACGATCTCGTTGGTGAAGGGGTTGTCGCCGACGAGGCCCTCCATGTCGGGGCCAACCTCGCTGAAGGCGTGGATGCCGTTCTGGCCAAGCTTCGTCTCGCGCGACTCGGAGGCGATGCGGGCGGGGGCGTGGTGCTGGTCGACCACGTTCCCCTGGAGGTTGGGCTCGGTGTAGATCGTGCCCTTCGTCCCGATGATGAGGGACTGGTACATCCAGGGCGTGCGCGCGCTGTAGCTGGAGAGCAGGGTGCCCATGGCGCCGGTGTCGTACTCGAAGGTGGCGACGGCGCGGTCCTCGGCGCCGTTGCGCATGAGGGGGTGGTCGCCCCACGTCTTGGCGGTGATGCGGACGACGTTGCCGACGAAGTAGCGGAGCAGGTCGACCTGGTGGGTGCTGACCATCATGACGCTGCCACCACCGTTGCGCTTGCCGTCGAACCCCCACCACTCGTCACGGCTCATGCTGCCGGGGAGGGCGGCGCCGAACCAGCTATCGGCACGGCAGGCCCAGATGTCGCCGATCTCGCCGGACTCGATGATGCGCTTCACGTTCTGGTAGTGGGGGAGGTAGCGCAGCATCTGCGCGACCATGAAGGTGACGCCGGCGTCGTCGCAGGCGGCGACCATGTCGCGCGCCTCCTGGACGGAGCA
This sequence comes from Tepidiformaceae bacterium, assembly GCA_965262975.1. Classification (GTDB taxonomy): domain Bacteria; phylum Chloroflexota; class Dehalococcoidia; order Tepidiformales; family Tepidiformaceae; genus UBA2991. The sequence continues at coordinate 1,803,655 of OZ253575.1, forward strand.
GGCCATGGGCTTCTCGATAAGGACATGCTTGCCCGCCCTGGCCGCCTGGATGGCGTTGCTGGCGTGCTGGTCGTGGATGGTGGCGATGTCGACCGCCTCCACGTCGTCGCGGGCGAGAAGGTCAGCGGCGTCGGTGTAGACGGCGCTGGGGTCGACGCCGGCGTCGGCGGCGTAGGCCTGGGCGGCTTCCTCGCGGATGTCGCAAACGGCGACAAGCTCGACCTCGTCTTTGTGGTTGAGGAAGGCGTCCATGTGTGCGCGGGAGATACCGCCGCTGCCGATAAGGCCGATGCGTAGGGGGGGCATGGGTGCTCCTGGGGGAAGGGTGTGGCGGGGAGTATAGCTGTTGGCTGTTGGCTGTTGGCTGTTGGGGGACGAAGGGGTCGGGAGGCGGCGGTATAGTGCGGGGCCATGCCGCTAGAAGACCTATTGGAACTGGTCGAGACCCTGAGGAAGCGCATTGGCGAGCACGGGCCGCTGCTCAGCCAGAACGAGATACGGACGCGGTACGCGTTGATCGACCCTCTGCTTTGGGGAGTGGGGTGGGACACCGAGGATCCGGCGCAGGTCGTGCCGGAGTACGCACTGGCCCCGAAGTCCGCGGACTACGCACTCCTCGGCTCGGATGGACGGCCGGCCATGATCGTGGAGGCGAAGAAGCTCGACCGGCCGCTACGGGACGGTCTTTCCCAGAGCATCGCGTACTGCGTTGAGCAGGGGACACCCTATTTCTGCGTGACCGACGGGAGGCGCTGGGCGATCTACGAGACGTTCCGGCAGGTACCGGTCGACAAGAAGCTGGTCACTGAATTCGATGTGCTCAAGGATTCGCCTGCGGAGGTGTGTCTGAAGGCGCTGGCGTTGTGGCGTCCCGCCGTTGACGAAGGGCTAGTCAGGGAGGGAGAAACGCCTCTTGCCAGAGGGGCTACCGAGTCGACAGTCATTGAGGAACAGGTCTCGCCGCAGTGGGAGTGCCCTGAGTGTGGGGAGGCCTTTGCTGCGGAAGAAACGCGGCGCATCGCCCGCCACAAGCAACAGCACACACTCGACGACCAACCCGGGTCACCGCCACCAACAGCGCCTCCTGACGGCGACAAGGCATGGATCCGGCTCTCTGAGTCAGACTGGAAAGCCCGCACAACGGGCAGGAGAAAACCGGAAGCACTGCAACTCCCTTCTGGAGAGCAGAAACTTACCCGAAGCTGGCCTGATTTCATCGCGGCACTGGCGCAATGGGTGGTGGACATGGGCCACCTTTCGGAGGCCAGCGAGCCCATTCGGGCAGGAAGAGAGAAGTACGTGCTTGCCAGAACGCCCGTAAATCCGGACGGTTCCGAACTCAGTCGCCCGCGACAAGCAGGCCCGCTTTACATCGGGACGAACTACTCCGGCGCGGACACCATCCGGAACGCACAGTTGATTGTCAAGCAAGCCAAGCTGGAGCCCACTGACTTCAAGGTGCGGCTCGCTGACTGAACTCCGCCGCTAGCCTTCGCCCATGGACATCATGCGCTCCATGACCTGGTCGGGGGTCACGTCTTCGATGTGGGTGGCGATGGACCAGGTGTTTCCGGAGGGGTCGAGGACGCGGGCGATGCGGTCGCCGTAGAACTGGTCGGCGGGCTCAGCGACGGCGGTGGCGCCGGCGCTCACGGCCTGGGCGTAGACGCCGTCGACATCCTCGACGTAGAGGTGGACCTGCGCACTCAGGGGCGGGAAGTCGGGGGAGGCGGCGGAGCCGAGCATGACGGCGGCGCCGTCGATCTCGACCTCGGCGTGCGCAACCGACCCGTCGGGCATGGGGAGGCGCATGCGCTCAACGGCGCCGAAGGCGTTCGCGAGGAATTCGATGAGGGCGGATGCGTCCTCGGCGACGAGGTACGGCGTGATGGCGGTGTAGCCGTCGGGGACGGGCTTGACGTCGGGCATTGATGTCTCCTGACAAGAGTGGCCTCGACCCTAGCGCATGAGCGTGAGCCAGAACAGGGGCGGGGCCACGAGACGAGCGGCTTCCGGTAGTATCCCGCTCGCCAATCTGACACAGGAGAACGCAGCAATGGTGCGACAGGAGATCATCGACAAGAGCACGGAGCTCCAGAAGACGCCGATGTCGGAGCGAATCGCGAACATCAAGGAGGCACTGACCGAGGGCGGGAACGAAGCGCAGCAGCTGCGCCGCCTGCCGGACTGGGTCTCGAAGGTGATGGCTGACGCGGGCCTCTACCGCCACACCCTGCCGAAGGAGCTCGGGGGCGAGGACATGACGGCGCGGGGGCAGATCGAAGCGATCGAGGAGACCTGCGCGATCGACGGGTCGATCGGGTGGTGCGTGCAGATCAACTCCGAGATCAACGCGCTCGTGCTGCGGCAGATGGATCCGGCATTCGCGCACGAGATCTGCGACGACTGGTACTACCTGGTTTGCTCCGGTCTGGGGACGCCGAACGGGGAGTTCCCCGGGCGCAAGGCGAAGCGCGAGGGCGACGGCTGGCGCACGACCTACCAGGGCGCGTTCGCGAGCGGGTGCTTCAACGCCACCTGGAATCTCGTGCTCAATCCCGCCGCCGAGATAGTGGACGAAGACACGGGCGAGATGGCCGACGCCTCGTTCATGGTGCCGAAGGGCGAGTTCCAGCCGGTCGACACGTGGAACATGGCCGGGCTGCGCGGCTCAGGCAGCCACGACGTGCGCATCGTCGACCAGTACGTGCCTCCGAAACACATGCTCCCGCAGAACGCGCTCGACTCGACGGAGCACTGGGAGAACCCGACCTACCGCAATCCCTCGCAGGTTCCCTACAACAAGGCGGCGGTGGCGCTCGGAATCGCGCGGGGCGCAATCGACACGTTCGTCGACCTGGCGATGGTGAAGACGCCGTGGATGTCGGGCTCGACGCTGAAGGACCAGCCGGAGGCGTACATCCGCCTGGGCGAAATGGAGGCGACGCTGCGGGCGGCGCGGGCCTTCGTGATGGAGTCGCAGGAGGAGATCGAGGCGAACCTGGGGCCGCTGAACGGCGGTCGCTCGGTTCCGGAGTGGCCCCTGCTGCGACTCGGGCTGCTGGCTTCAACACACGCGGCGCAGGCCTCGCGGCACGTGGTCGACACCATCCACAACACGGCGGGGACGACGGCGAGCCGCATGGAGCACCCGCTGGAGCGGAAGCTCCGCGACGCCCACCAGGCGGCGGCGCACGGCGGCGTGAGCTGGCGCCACTACGGGGTCATGGGCAAGTCGTGGCTCGGCGACGAGGTTCCGCAGCAGTACGCGGAGGTCAAGCGCGCGTAGCGCGCGCTGTTGCCAGAGGCCTTCTATGAACAAAGAGCTGACGATCGTGGATCCTAAAGTCGTCCCCATGAAGGGAGACCCGCGCTTTGACGAGCGCTGGCTGCACGAACAGCTGAAAGAACGTCCGTCGCTTCTGGGGTTGGGCGACCTTGATGTCCGCGACTCGGAACGCCAGCAGCCCTCTGGTGGGCGATTGGACCTGCTGCTCACCGACCCGGAGAGGGTGACGCGGTACGAGGTCGAGATCCAGCTCGGTGCAACCGACGAGTCCCACATCATCCGTACGATCGAGTACTGGGACATTGAGCGGAGACGCTACCCCCAGTACGAGCACGTTGCGGTAATCGGTGCGGAGCAGGTGACGAGTCGGTTCCTCAACGTGATCCACCTCTTCAATGGGGCAATCCCACTTATCGCCATCCAGTTGCAATTGGTGGACGTAGAGGGTGTCCATACCCTTATCGCTTCGAGAATTGTCGATCTCGTCCGGCTCGCAACCGAAGAAGAAGACGAAGCTACCGTTACGGATCGCGCTTGGTGGGAGGGAAAGTCCTCATCCGCAGCACTTACGATCGTCGACGACATAATTTCGCAGACTAAAGATCTTGTCAGCGACGAAGAAGGGCGATATGAGGCGAAGTACAACAAGTACTACATCGGCCTATCCCGTAATGGAAAGAGCACCCTTTTCATGAAATTCAGGCCTAGCAAGAAGCACATAATCGCGGAATTCAAGATCCCCGAAGACGACCAAACGACCAGAGACTTAGAAGACGCTGGACTCGATGTCATCCCCTACGACTCGCGATGGGGCAACTATCGGATTCGCCTCGTTCCCGGCGATCGCGAGAAGTATCGCGAACAGCTCGACCCTCTCACGCAACGCGCTCACGCGCAGTACCACTCGTAAGAGCCAGCGGACCGGACGCACCGCGAGTGGTGGTGACCCAATCGGCGCAGGGGTGGGATTTATAACGGAAAGTCGTCCATGAAGGGAACGTCAAGGAATGTGCGGGAGGGGTGGACAGGCCGAAATCCGCGGGAGTAACCTCGATTTCGTTGGAGGCGGGGTGAGCGGAGACCGGACGGGGACCCTTCGGGGGAGCCGGACGGGAGGAGGTCTGAGGGAAACCGAGGATCGCCGGTTCCGTTTTCTACCTCCGACGGAAAGCGCTCCACTCTCGGGTGGAGCGCTTTTTCTTGTGCCTGACGACGAGTGGCCAGTGGTCGGTGGCTGGTGGTCGGTGGGTTCCCGCCTCACCACCACCCAGTGGGTAGCAGCGCGTCTGTCCAGCAGCCAAGAGCCAGCGGCCAATAGCCCCGCGCGTCAGCGCGGGATAACGGGGAGGGTGATGCGGGAGGGGCGGTTGGTGTCGTGGAAGACGATCTGCTGGGCGGGCATCAGCTCGGTCTCGGTGTGGATGGGGCGGCCGGTGTTGGGGTTGCGGTCGAAGTGGGGGAAGTTTGACGAGCTGATGTCGACGCGGATGCGGTGGCCGGGCTTGAAGACGTGGCTCGTGGCCCAGAGGTCGATGGTGAACTCGTAGGACTGGCCGGGGGTCAGCATCTCCTGCTTGAGCAGGGAGTTGCGGTAGCGCGCGCGGACGATGCCGTCGTTGATGTTCTGGACGTAGCCGTCGGGGCGCACGTCGCAGAGCTTGGCGGTGAAGTCGGTATCGACCCCGCTGGTGCCGGCCCAGAGGGTGACGCTGATCGGCCCGGTGACCTCGAGCTCGTCGGTGAGGGGTTCGCTGGTGTAGCAGAGCACGTCGCCGCGCTGCTCGGCGGGGGTCTGGTCGAAGACGCCTGGGGGCGTGATGAGGTTGTTGCCGCCGAGGGTGGGGACGGGGTCGGTGGGGTCGTAAACGAAGCGGTCGGGGCGCTCGTTTCCGGGCGAGTCCTGGCTGAGCGCGCCGTCGCCGTTGAGGGTGTTGGCGCTGCCTTCGCTGTGGAGGTACCAGGGCGTGTAGACCGTGCGGGCGAGGGGCCACTCCTGCTCCTCGCGCCAGACGTTGTCGCCCATGACAAAGATCTTGACGGGGGCGTCGTCCATGATTCCGGTGTCCTCATCCTTAAGCCAGTGGTCGAACCAGCGGAGCTGGTCCTCCTTGAGCTCGATGGCGGCGTTGGGGCCGAAATCGAGGTCGCCGCAGCCGCCGGTGGTGGGCACGGTGTAGCCGATGTGGCCCCAGGGGCCCATGAGCAGCTTCTGGTTGGGGCGGGCATTCTCGCCGCCGCGGGCGGTGATGCCGCTGAAGCCCTCGACCGCGCCCTCCTGGAAGATGTCGTACCAGGACCCGACGTGGTAGATGGGCTGGTTGACCTCGTGGAAGCGGCGGCGGAGGTTGATGTTCCACCAGTGGGGGCCGTCGTCGGGGTTGGCGAGGTAGTCGGCGAAGTAGGGGGCGATCTCGGAGAGGCGGTCGGCCCAGGCAGTCAGGGGGAGCTCGCGGGCGGAGTGGTCGAGGAGGGGGCGGAAGCCATCGGCCTGGGCGAGCATGGAATCGAACTCGGGCAGGTCGGGGTCGAGGCCGAGGCGGCGGGCGGTGTCGCGCGCCTTGGAGGCGGTGTAGGCGGCCATCCAGCCGTGCTCGAAGGCGCCGCCGCGGTAGATCCAGCTCTGGTGGAAGTCGGTGGAGCCGGAGACGGGCATCTGCGCCCTCAGCGAGGGGGGCGTCTCGGGCGCGACCATGTACTGCACGGCGGCGAGGTAGGACTGGCCGTAGGTGCCCACGGCGCCGGTCGACCAGGGTTGGGCGGCAGCCCACTCGATCGAGTCGTAGCCGTCGAGGGCTTCGTACACGTGGGGCTCGTACATGTCGCCCTCGGAGCCGAAGCGGGCGCGTGTGTCCTGGGTGACGACGGCGTAGCCGTGGGCGGTCCAGAAGTCGGCCATGACGAGGGGGCCTAGACCCTGCCTTCCGTAGGGGGTGCGGGAGAGGAGGGTGGGGAACCTGCCGGGGCCGGAGGGGCGGTAGACATCAGCCTGAAGGTGAACGCCGTCGCGCATGGGGATCATCACGTCTTCGTCGACGGTGACGCCTTCGATTCGGTCGGCCATGGCAGGGCACCTCTCTGTCCTCGGATCTGGCGGGGAGTTGGGCGGAATCGTCAGCGGCTCCCTCACGCTTGTCAATGAGGCGGGTATGCTTGCGCGCCGTGAGCACGGTCTACGACTACATCGTGGTGGGGGCGGGATCGTCCGGGGCGGCGGTGGCGGCGCGCCTGAGCGAAGACGCGGACCGTTCGGTGCTGCTGCTGGAGGCGGGACCGGACTACGCGAGCACGGACACGACTCCCCACGACCTGCGCTACGCGCACCGCGTGTCGGTGGTCGATCACGACTGGGGGTTCACGGCGAACGCGACGCCGGATCGGGAGGTCTACTACCCGCGGGGGCGGGTGCTGGGCGGCTCCTCCGCGGTGAACGGCACGCTCGCGATCCGGGGTACGCCCGAGGACTTCGACGAGTGGGCGGCGCTCGGCAACGAGGGGTGGTCGTGGGAGGACTGCCTGCCGTTCTTTCGCAGGCTGGAGCACGACCGCGACGCCTCAGGCGACTTCCACGGGAAGAGCGGCCCTTTGCCGGTCGTGCGCTGGCGGCCGGACGAGATGCGGCGCCTGTCGGAAGCGTTCATCGAGGTGTGCCAGGAGCAGGGATTCCCCTACGCGGAGGACTTCAACGACCCGGAGGCGACGGGCATCAGCCCGATGGCGCAGAACCGGCAGGCCGACACGCGCATCTCGACGGCGATGGCGTACCTGGAGCCCATCCGCAACCGGCTGAACCTGACGATCCGGGGGGGCTGCCTCGTGAAGCGCGTCCTGATCGAGGACGGGCACGCTACGGGGGTGGAGGTGGACTGCGACGGCGACTTGCAGACCGTGCGGGGGCGGAACGTGATCCTCTCGGCGGGGGCGATCATGTCGCCGCCGATCCTGGTGCGGTCGGGCATTGGGGCGCGGGAGGATGTGGAGGGGATCGGGGCGACGCTCGTACAGGAGCTGCCGGGGGTGGGTCGCAACCTGATCGACCACCCGCTCTGCTCGGTGGTGTGGCGGTCGAAGCCGGGGGTCTCGGTGATGCCAGACCCGCCAGTGCAGGCGATGCTGCGGTATACCGCCAGCGGCGGCGAGACGAACGACATGCAGATCTACATGGTGAACCACTTCCCCGGGTGGGAGGGGAACTTCGCCCTGCTCCCGATCCTGCAGCGGCCGAAGTCGCGGGGACGGCTCCACTTCGAGAGCGCGGACCATCGCGTGCAGCCCCGCATCGAGCTGAACTTCTTCTCCGAGGAGTCGGACGTGCGGCGGCTGCGGGAGGGCCTGCAGCTCTCCCAGCGGCTGGCGGAGCACCCCACGATCGCGCAGTACGCAGAGGAGTTGAGGACGCCCTCGGCCGATGTGCTGGCGGACGACGACGCGCTCGACGCGTACATCCGGGCGAACGGGTCGCACAACTTCCATCCCGTGGGCACGGCAAAGATGGGGCCGGCGAGCGACCCCGGCGCGGTGGTGGACTCGCAGTGCCGGGTACACGGGATCGAGGGACTGCGGGTGGTGGACGCTTCGATCATGCCGGAGATCGTCCGAGCCAACACGAACCTGACCTGCATCATGATCGGGGAGCGGGTGGCGGAGCTGATTCGCAGTGAGCGCGCCTAGGCGCGCCCACTGCGGGCTGTTGGTCCGCCGCCCAGCCCCCGCCCTAGCCAGATAGGAGGTCGTCGTGGCGATCCTCGGAATCACGAGTAGAACCGAGAACTGGAAGACGGCGCGCTACTTCGCCCCGCTGTTCGAGCACCGCAGCGTCAGGCTAGCCAGAAGGCTCCTCACGGAGGAGGAGGAACGAGCGACACTCCAGCCGGGAGATGTGCGCCTTGAGTTGTTCTGGTACGGCATGCGTGACTACCTCCATCAGCAGGGGAGGCAGCTGGATACGCAGGAAGCGAGACTCGCGGAGCTCTACTCCGAGCTGTTCCCAGGCCTGCGCGGGAAGATCGAGGCGTTCGGCGAATTCCAAGCGCTAGAGGCAGGGAACTATGACGTGTCGACGCCCAGCCGGAAGCGGAAGCTCGCAAGCAATCTCTTCAACACGGAGATCGACATCGTCCTGGAGTCCCCGACCCACCTCTTTATCGGCGAGGCCAAGCACCTGTCGACGTTTGGCGCGAGCGGCAGGGACGTCCTCACCCATCAGCTCATTCGCCAGTACGTCATGGCGAAAATCCTGCTGAAGCTCCCCGGGAACAAGGAGAAAGAGGTGGTCCCGTTCGTCGTCGGCGACAGCCGCGCGTACCTTGAGAAGACGCTCCAGGTTCAGTTCATGCGCGATCAGGGGTGGATGCGCGAGGAGAACGTCCTGGAGTGGAGCCAGATAGAGGCGCTCTGGTAGCGGGCTGCGGGCTGGTTGTCCTCCACCCCGGCAGGAGTCGCGGCTGCGGTACCATGCCGCCAACAGCCAATAGCCAGGAGCCAGCCAATGACCGCGCAGGTCGAGAGTGATCCGAGCCTGATCGAGCCGCAGGAGTTCGTCACGGACGAGTTCCGCATCAACCCGTTCCCCATCTACAAACGACTGCGGGAGTACGAGCCGGCCTACCAGGACAAGTTCCAGAATCGCTGGATCATCTCGCGGTATGAGGACATCTGGGCGATCTACAAGGACAACGAGCGCTTCACACGGGCCATCTACGACCCGCACGGGAAGTTCAAGTTCGGGTCGGACTCGGCGATGGGACAGACGCTGAACGAGCTGGGGGAGGGACAGGACTACATCTGGCTGCGCGGGATCGTGGCGGGCGAGTTCGTGGGGAAGCGGCTGGAAAAGCGCGTGCCCCTGATCGAGCGGATCGCAAGCAAGATCATCGACGGAATCATGGAGAAGGCGCGGGCGGACCAGAAGGCGGGGCTGACGCCGCAGGGCCAGGTCGAGCTGGTGTCGCAGTTCAGCGCGCGCTTCCCGATCCGGGTGATCGCGGGGATGCTGGGGCTTCCCGAGGAGGACAACGACTACTTCGAGGCCGTCTACGACCGCATCTTCGCGGGGGGCGGCTACGGGCGGGCGCACTTCCGGCGCGGAATGGCGGCTCGTGACGAACTCTTCGCCTACCTGGACCCGCTGATCGAGGAGCGCATGGCGGAGCCGCGCGACGACCTGCTTTCGACATTCTGCCACGCCGAGAAGGACGGCGAGCGCATGACCCTCGACCAGATGCGGGGGTACGTGGCCCTGCTGCTGGTGGGTGGGGGCGACACGACGCACAAAGCGATCGACGCGATGTGGTGGAATCTGCTTCGCAACCCCGAGCAATACGAGGCGGTTCGCAAAAACCCAGAGCTGATGGATCGCGTGTTCACGGAAATGCTGCGCTTCGACGGCTCGAACCACTGGCAGCGGCGGCGGACAAAGGTGGAGGTCGAACTCCGCGACCGGGTGATGCCCATCGGGGCGACGGCCTGGCTGGGGCTGGCCTCGGGGAATCGCGACGAGCGCATCTTCAAGGATCCGGACCAGTTCAACATCTTCCGGGAGGACCTGTACTTCGGGAAGGAGCTGCGGACGGGGCACTGGAAGGACGGCGTCGCGAGCCACCTCGGGTTCGGCCAGGAGACGCACTTCTGCATGGGTTACGCGCTGGCGCGTCAGGAGTCGGTGGTCTCCTCGCGCATCCTGCTGGAGGCGCTCAAGAACCCGCGTCTGGCGGATGTCCCGAACGAAGGCATCGCCTTCCCGCCGCCTGGGCGGGGCGGCGTGCGCGGCCTCCAGCATCTTGAGATCGAGTTCGATCTGTAGGGTCGGCACGGTTTGCGCCGCGTGGGGAGGACTTCCCGTCGCGGTGGCACGGTAGTGGGCGAAGGAGAAACGGCATGCGCATAGGGATTTCCATTCCCGTAAGGGACCTGCTGAACGACCACGACGGGATCGCGCAGTTCGCGCGGGAGGCGGAAGAGCTGGGGTTCACGCATCTGCGCGTTCCCGATCGGGTGGCGGCTGTAGGTGTCGATCACGCGCACGAGCCGCTCACGCTGCTCGCGTGGGTGGCGGCGCTGACAGAGACGATCGAGCTCGTGCCGTCGGTGATCGTGTTGCCCACGCGGCAGACGGTGGTCGTGGCGAAGCAGGCCGCGGAGATCGACCGGCTCAGCGGGGGACGGCTTCGCTTTGGAGTGGGTGTGGGGGCACGGGCCGAGGACTACGCGGCCTTCGGGCAGGACTTCCACACGCGCGGCAAACGCTGCGACGAGCAGATTGCCATCCTCCGGCGGCTCTGGACCGAGGAGGCCGTGCACTTCGAGGGCCGCTGGGACCGTCTGGATGGCGAGCGCATCAACCCGCTGCCGGTGCAGCAGCCGATCCCGATCTGGATCGGCGGGGCGCGGGAGCCGGGGGCGGCGGTACTGCGGCGCATCGGGGGGCTCGCGGACGGGTGGTTCGCGCTGATGGCGCCGGAGGCCTACGGGCCAGTGCGCGAGGCGGTCTCTGCGGAGGCGGAGGCGGCAGGGCGCGACGCCGAGGGAATCGGCTCTGAGAGCGCGGTCCAGATCGTGGGGAAGACGGAGGCGGAGTGGCTGGCGGAGGTCGAGGCCTGGCGCGAGACAGGCGTCACGCACCTGTGCCTGCGGACGCTTGGCGTCGGGCTCGACACGCGCGGGCACCTGGAGGCGCTGCACGGCGCGCGGGCGGCGCTCGACCGGCTGTAGGGACGCGTCCTACGGCAGGGGTTCTTCCACCCCCGGTGGCAGTTCGACCTCGAACACGTTGAGCGTTGCGGAGACGAGTCCGTAGTAGCCAACGGTGCCGACGAGGTCGACAAGGCCGGCTTCGCCGAAGGTTTCGAGAGCCTCGCGGTAGGTCCCCTCGGAGACGCGGCTCGTCTCGAAGTACTCGCCGATGAGGCGGTGGACAAGGGCGAGGTCGGGGCGGTCGAGCTGCAGGGGCGCACCGGTGCGGACAGCCTCGACGACTTCCTCGGGGATGCCTTCCTGCAGGGCGATGCGGGCGTGCGCCCAGAACTCGAACTGGGCGCGCCAGCGCTTCGCCGTGAGGATGATGGCGAACTCGGAGACGTCGCGGGGGAGGGCGGCGCCGAAGCGACAGTGGGCGCCGAGCTCCTGGGCGGGGTTCGCGAAGGCGGGGCTGCGCAGCCAGACGCCGAACGGGCCGACGGTCGCGTTGGCGTTGGCGCCACGGGGACCGCTGCGGATGGCGTCGACCACTGCGGCCTGGTCAGGGGTCAGGCTCTGCTCGTCGAGGGCGGGGAGGCGGGACATGGGGTCGCTCCTTGGTTGGTGGGGGAAGGAGACGGGATCGGGCGCGTGCTGTCCAGCGGCGCCCGGCGATGGGGGCACAACGGAGGCGTCCGCGCGTAGGATCGCGCGCAGGGGGAAGCGTTGTCCGATATGCGGCTGCCACTCGAGGGGATTCGCGCGCTCGACCTGACGCGAGCGCGCGCGGGTCCGACCTGCGCACGGCAACTGGCCGACTGGGGCGCGGACGTGATCAAGGTCGAACTGCCACCGCGACCGGGGGGCGGGGACGGCATCACGGGGGAGCGGCACGGCTTCGACTTCCAGAACCTGCATCGGAACAAGCGCAGCCTCACGCTGAACCTGAAAGCGGAGGCCGGTCGCGACATCTTCCTGCGGTTGGCCAAGGACGTAGACGTGGTCGTCGAGAACTACCGGCCGGGGGTGAAGCACCGGCTGGGCGTCGACTACGAGGCGGTGCGCGACGTGAATCCGCGCATTGTCTACGGGAGCATCTCCGGGTTCGGGCAGTCGGGGCCGTACCGCGACCGGCCGGGAGTGGATCAGATCGCGCAGGGGCTGGGGGGGCTGATGTCGATCACAGGGCTGCCGGGGCAGGGGCCGGTGCGGGTGGGCATCCCGATCGCGGACCTGACGGCGGGGATGCTGCTGGCGCAGGGGATCCTGCTGGCGCTATTCGAGCGGGAGCGCTCGGGGGAGGGGCAGTGGGTGCATACGTCGCTGCTGGAGGCGCAGATCCAGATGCTCGACTTCCAGGCCGCGCGCTGGCTCATCGATGAGGAGGTGGCGCCGCAGGCGGGGAACGACCACCCCACAAGCATCCCCACGGGCGTTTTTCCCACGGCGGACGGGCACATCAATATCGCGGCCTCGGGCGGGACTCTCTGGGAGCGGCTCTGCCATGCGCTGGGCCTGAGCGAGTTGCTCGACGACCCCGACTACGCCACCGGCGACCTGCGGTCGCAGAACCGGGCCTCGCTGAACGCGCGCATCGCGGCGGTGACGCCCTCGCGCACGAGCGCGGAGTGGATCGGCGCGCTGAACGAGGCGGGCGTTCCCTGCGGGCCCATCAACACGATCGACGCGACATTCGCGGACGAGCAGGTGCAGGCGCTGGGCATCGCACGTCCGCTGGCGCATCCGCTGCTGGGGGACCTGCACGTGGTGGGACAGGCGATCAACCTCGCGCGCACGCCCCAGCCACCCAGCCACCGGCCGACGCCCGAACTGGGCGAACACTCCGACGAAATCCTGCGCGGCCTGGGGATGGACGATGAGGCCATCCGGGGGCTGCGCGATAACGGCGTCATCTAGGCGCCAACCACGACGGGAGTACCTGCATGGAACTGAAGACGGACAAGATGATCGCCCGCAAAGAGGGGGGCGCCGGCTGGATGATCTTCAACAATCCTGCCAAGCGGAACGCCCTCGGCATGGAGATGCAGGAGGCGATCCCAACGATCCTGCACGACTTCCGGGACGACCCGGAGGTGCGGGTGGTGGTGATGGCGGGAGCGGGCGACAAGGCGTTCGTGTCGGGGGCGGACATCTCCGAGTTCGAGAAGCGCCGCTCGGACCCCGAATCCATCGAGGAGTTCAACCGCATTGGCGCCGAGGCGAACCGGGCGTACGCCGAGCTAGGGAAGCCTCTGATCGCGATGATCCGCGGGTTCTGCATGGGCGGCGGTCTGCTGACGGCGCTGCAGGCGGACATCCGCGTGTCGGCGGAGGACGGGGTTTTCGGCATCCCGGCGGCGCGGCTGGGACTCGGGTACGGCTTCGGGGGCACGCAGAAGCTGGTTGACACGGTAGGGGCGGCGGCGGCGCGCGAGATCCTCTTTACGGGCGGGCGCTTCCCCGCCGCGGATGCGCTGCGCTGGGGGCTCGTGAACCGTGTCGTACCCGTCGAGGAGTTGGAGTCGACGGTGACCGGGATGGCGGACGCGATCGCGGACAACGCGCCCCTCACGGTGAACCTGCTGCGGGCTTCGATCGTGGAGGGAACGAAGGAGCCTGAGGAGCGCGACCTCGACACGATCGAGCAGATGGTGGAGGCGTGCTTCGCGAGCGAGGACTACATCGAGGGACGGCGCGCGTTCATGGAGAAGCGGCGGCCGCAGTTCCGGGGGCAATAGGGCGTGGCGGCGCGGCGGGGTCTGCGGGAGCTGCTGGAGACGAGCGCGCCCGTGTTCGCGCCGGTCTGCCTCGACCCGTTGATGGCACGCACGCTTGAGGGGCTCGGCTACGGCGCGGCCTATCTGAGCGGTGGGGCGCTCGGCTTCCAGCTGGCGGTCTCGGAGGCGCTGCTGACGCTGACGGAGATGGCGGAGGCGGCGCGGCGAATCACGGCGCGGGCGTCGATCGCGCTGATCGTGGACGGCGGGGTGGGGTTCGGCGATGCCGTCCATGCGAGCCGGGCGGTGGCGGAGATCGAGGCGACGGGGGCGGCCGCAATCGAGATCGAGGACCAGGTGGCGCCGAAGCGGGCGCATCACCACAAGGGCGTCGAGCACCTGGTGTCACTGGAGACGATGGTGGGGAAGCTGGAGGCGGCGGTGGCCGCGCGGCGCGACCCCGACTTCCTCATCATTGCGCGCACGGGGGCGGTGCGGAACGAATCGTTCGAGGCGGCGGTGGAGCGGGGGCGAGCGTATCGCGCGGCCGGGGCGGACCTCGTGATGTTGCGTCCGGAGACGCCGGAGCAGTGGCAGGACGCGGTGACGGCGATCGACGCGCCATTGGCAGCGATGGCCTCGTTCGGGAGCCGCACACGGGCGGAGTGGGAGGGGCTGGGCTGGCCGCTCGTGATCGACCCGTTCACGGGGCAGGTGGCGGGGTGGCTGGCGGCACGGGAGGCGGCGCGACACTTCATCGAGGAGGGAGCGAGCAGCGAGGACGAGGCGGCGATAGCAGCGGGCTACGAGGCGATCAAGCAAGCCGCCGGCATGGACGAGCTCTACGCGATCGAGGAACGCACGACGGAACGGCCTTCGTGAGAGCCACCGGTACCACCTATCCGCGGGCGCTCGCCGTCCCGCTCGACGTGGCGGTCCACGAGGGGGAAGCCGGGGAGTGGGTGGCGTGGCGGGTGCGCGCGCCCGGCAACGTCGATTACGGGTTCGCGCGGGGGGAGCGGCCGGAGGGGTGCCTGGCGGCGTTCATTGCGCTGGAGGAGGCCCCGCTCGAGGACTTCCCCGCCTTCGTGCGTCGCTGGGGCGTACTCGGCATCTGCGCCGAGCACGGGCTGCCGGGAATCCACGACGCCTGCACCCCTCGTAGCGGGGAGAACGCGCAAGAGCTGTTTCCACGCAGATCGCTCACGGAGGGGTGGACTGTGCCCCTGCGCACGTACCAGGAACCGGTCGAGGCGTGGCGGGCGATGGCGGGGGAGCTGATGGCAGCACTGCGACTGGGGCGGGCGCTTGGGGCGGGGGAGGCGGGGGCGCAGGCGGACCTCTTGCGGCTGTTCGGGGACGAGGCGGCGGCGCTGGCGGGGACGACGCGGGCGGTGGGGGAGCAGCGGGGACGGCTGGGAGCGCTGGTCAACGGGTGGCTGGGGGCGGTGGGGGTCACGCCGGTGTTCGCGTGGCCGTTCGCGGCGGAGTCGCCGGAACTCGCGCTCGACACACGAACCGGTACCGGCGGGGACGGGGAGTTCGCGTGGCCGCCGCGTTCGCTCTATCCCGAGCTGCTCACGCAACTCGTGGGTGAGCTGACGGGCCTGTAGCTGAAAGCGGCCCTCACTCGGGGAGGACCGAGAGCTCGATGGCGGAGGGGTGCTCCTCGTCGTGCAGGACGTACTGGAGCGCGGGCCAGATCTCGGTCTCGGCGGCGATGGACTCGCCGGTGTTGGGGTTGGCATCGAAGCGGGGGAAGTTCGACGACGAGACCTCGAGGCGGATGCAGTGGCCAGGGGCGAAGACGACGGCGGTGCTGGCCAGGTCGATCTCGTAGCGGATCGGCTCGCCGGCGGGTACGGGGCGGGGTTCGGTGAAGGACTGGCGGAAGCGCGCCCGCAGGATGCCGTCGCAGAGGGAGACGGGGCGGCCGTCGGGGTGTACATCGACGAGCTTGGCGGTGAAGTCGGTATCGGGCGCGTCGGTGACCGTCCAGAGCACGACCTTCACGGGGCCAGCCACGATGAGGGGTTCGTCGAGCGGCTCACTCGTGTAGCAGAGCACGTCGTCGCGGGCCTCGATGCGCGACTGGTCGCGGGGGCCGGGCAGCCCGATGTTCGCCTGCAGGGTGGGGCCGCCCTCGCTGGGAACGGGGCGGAGGGGGTCGTAGAAGAAGCGGTCGGGGATGGAGTCGGCGGGGGCGGGGGTGGTGGCGAGGGCGCCGTCGCCGCGGGCACTGTTGGCGTTCCCGCCGCTGTCCAGGAACCAGCTCTGGGTACTCGCCTCGGCCGGGGGCCACTGGTCAGCCTGGCGCCACTCGTTCGCTCCCATGAGGAAGTAGCGGACGGCGGGCAGGTCGGCCTCGACGCCCTTGAGGCGCCAGTCGAGGAAGCGGTTGTAGTCGAGGACGGCGCCGGAGAAGGCGGCAGAGCCGGTGGGTCCGAAGTCGAGTTCCCCGAGGTAGCGGTCGTAGTAGGTGTGGGACCAGGGGCCGATGAGGAGGTGGTGGTCGGCGGGGGAGGCGGCGCTCATCCCGCGGAAGTTACGGACCGTGCCGATGCCGAAGATGTCGAACCAGCCGCCGACGTGGAACATCGGGATCTCGTAGCGGGAGTAGTCGTCGGAGTGGCGGAGCGCCTCCCAGTAGGGAGTGCGCTGGTCGTTGCCGATCCAGTCGCGATACCAGGGGGCGAGGGCGGGCTCGGAGAGGGCGGGCATGGCGGCGAGGGGGCGGGTGGCGACGGTCGCGGCGGGGTCGAGGAGGGCCTGGCCGGCGGCGGCGAGGTGGTCGGGGTCGAGGCCACGGTCGCGGCCGAGGGCTTGAGCGGCGGCGAGGCCGAGTCCCCAGAAGGTCGTGAACCCGAGCTGGAGGGCGCCGCCCTGGTAGGTCCAGCCGTCGTAGTAGTCGTCGGCGGTGATGATGGGGATGGCGCACCTGAGGGAGGGCGGCTTCGCCCTGGCGGCGAGGAGCGTGGTCGCGCCCACGTAGGAGGGTCCGTAGATGGCGACGCCGCCATCGCACCAGGGCTGGGCCGCAAGCCACTCGACGGAGTCGTAGCCGTCGTCGGCCTCGTTCACGAAGGGGTTGAACTCGCCCTCGGAGGAGAAGCGCCCACGGACGTCCTGGACAGCGACGGCGTAGCCGCGCTCGGCGAGCTTGAGGGCGGAGGGCATGATCGGGAGGGCGGCGGCAGCGAACACCTCCTTGTCGTAGGGGGTGCGCGTGATGATGCCGGGAACGGGATCGCCGTCGGCGGGGCGGAAGATGTCGGCGTAGGTCACGACACCGTCGCGGAGCGGGATGGGAATGTTCTTCTCGACGAGGACGCGCGAAACGGACGTTGGCTTCATTGGCTGGCCTCCGGCGGCATCGTACGCGGGCAGGCGGGGCTACGCGGGGACGGGCGCGGCGGGGTCGAGGAGGCCGGCCTCCTGCAACTCGGGCCAGAGGGCGGCGGGGATGGGCGTCTCGATCATGCGGGCGTTTTCCTCGACCTCGGACACGGAGGCGGCACCGGGGATGACGGCGGCGACGGCGGGATGGGCGAGGATGAACTGGAGGGCGGCGGCCTTGAGGGGCACTCCGTGGCGATCGCAGATGGCCTTGATAGCGCGGGCGCGGTCCAGCATCTCGGGGGGCGCCGTGCGGTAGTTGTAGTTGGCGGTGTCGTCGAGGTCGGAGGCGAGGATGCCGCTGTTGTAGGGGCCGCCGGCGATGACGCTGATGCCGTTCGCTTCGCAGTAGGGCAAAAACTCGGCGAGAGCGCCCTGCTCAAGGAGGGTGTAGCGCCCGGCGAGGAGGAAGCAATCGAGGGGGAGCTCGCGGGCGAAGCGCAGCTCCAGCTCCCACTGGTTCATGCCGGCCCCGATGGCGCCCACGAGGCCCTGCTCGCGCAGCTCGATGAGGACGGGGAAGGCCTCGCGCAGAGCCTGATCGGCGTGGTCGTCGGGGTCGTGCACGAGGAGGATGTCGACGCGGTCGAGCCCGAGGCGCTTCAGGCTGGTCTCGAAGGAGCGCAGGACGCCGTCGCGGCTGAAGTCGAAGTGCCAGGGTTCGTCGCCGCCGACGTCTTCCTGGAGGAGGCGTCCGACCTTGGTGGAGAGCACGAAGCGGGAGCGATCGAGGCGGCCGAGCGGGTTGTGGTAGCGGCGCTCACTCTCGCCGAAGCCGTACATGGGTGCGGTATCGAAGTAGCGCACGCCGAGTTCGGCGGCGCGGTCGATGAGCGCTTCGGCCTCAGCGCGTGGAGCCTCGCGGGCAAGGAAGACACCACCGAGCCCCAGGCAGGTGACCTTCAGGGAGGTGCGTCCGATCTGGCGGGTATCCGTGGCCTTCACGGCGGAGATGATAGCGGGCGGGGCGTCAGGACGGCTTGCGGGCGCGGATCGAGTACATCAGGGGGACGCTGTCGCGGTGTTCCGGAAGCACCCAGGTGCCGGGTTCCTCGCCCGGCGCCATCCAGCTCAGCTGTTGCCAGCAGAGGTGGTCGAACTCGTGCAGGAACTCGATGACGAGACCGGCCTGCGCGATGGCGGTCACGATCGAGCCCATGGTGTGCGACCACTCGTAGGTGCGGTTATGGACCGTCTCGGCGGTGGGGTCGGCGTAGGTGCCGGGGTCGTCCCAGGACTGGGGCTCGGGGCCGCGGAAGTAGGGGTAGCGCACGGAGAGGGCGCCCGCGGCTTCGTCATCGAAGATGTGGCCGAAAGGGTGGCCCTCGCGGAGGTAGAGGGTCCCGCCGGGCTTGAGGAGGGCGGCGATGACCTCGGCCCAGTGGGGGAGGTCGGGGAGCCAGGTGAGGACGCCCCGGCTGGTATAGACGATGTCGAAGGTGCGGCCACCCAGCGCCTCGACGGCGTCGTACACATCGCACTCGACGAACTCGGCATTGATGCCGGCCTCGGCGGCGAGTTCGCGGGCTGCCCGTACCGCTTCGGGGGAGAAGTCGAGGCCGGTCACGTCCGCGCCGAGGCGGGCCCACGAGAGCGTGTCCATGCCGAAGTGGCACTGGAGGTGGAGGAGCGACCTGCCAGCCACATCACCGAGCTCCTCGGGCTCGTCAGGCTCGAGCGAGCCCTTCCCGGCGAGGAAGCCGGCAGCGTCGTAGAAGGCGGAGCGCCGGTGGATGGGGACACGCTCGTCCCAGTTGCGGCGGTTGGCGTCGCACCAGGAGGCGGGGTCGTCGCTCACGATGCAGGCTTGCGGGCGCGGATTGAGTACATCAACGGGACGCTCTCGCGATGCTCGGGCAGCACCCAGGTGTCCGGCTCCGCTGCGGGCGCCATGCACGCCATCCCCTTCCAGGTGAGGCGGTCGAACTCATGCAGGAACTCGATCGTCAGACCACTGCCGGCGAGGGCGGTGATGACTTCGCCGAGGGAGTGGGGCCACTCGTACGAGTCGTTGTGGACGGTGTTGGCCTCCGGGTCGGTGTACGTCCCGGGATCGTCAAAGTACAGCGGCTCGGTCCGGGGGAAGTACGGGTAGCGGATGCGGAGCGCTTCGGGACTCTCGTCGTCGAACACGTCCCCGAAGGGGTGGAACTCGAACAGGTAGAGGAGCCCGCCGGGTGCAATCAGGCGCGCCGCGACCGAGGCCCAGCCCGCCATGTCGGGTAGCCAGTTGAGGGCGCCCTTGCCGGTGTAGACGACATCGAACGTGCAGCCGGGGAGGGCCGACACGGCGTCGTAGACGTTGGCCTGCACGAACTCCGCGCGGAGGCCGGCCTCGGCGGCGAGGGCTCCCGCCTCGCGGACGGCTTCACCGGAGAAGTCGAGACCGGTGACGTCGGCGCCGAGACGGGCCCAAGAGAGGGTGTCGAGTCCGAAGTGGCACTGGAGGTGGAGGAGCGAATTGCCGGCGACATCGCCAACTTCCTCTGACTCGTGCGACTCCAGTGCGCTCTTTCCCGCGAGGAAGCCGGGGACGTCGTAGAAGGCCGACCCGCGGTGGATAGCGACACGCTCGTCCCACTTGCGGCGGTTGGCCTCGAAGTAGGAGGCGGGCTCGTCGCTCACGATGCAGGCTCGATGGGGGAGAAGGTGAGGGGGAGGGACTCGAGGCCGCGGACGACGTACCAGGCGGGCCAGCGAGGCTCGAAGCTGGCGGCGTCGATGCGGATGTCGCCCATGCGGGCGAGCAGGGTCTCGAAGGCGAGGCGGCCTTCGAGACGGGCGAGGGGCTGGCCGGGGCAGAAGTGGGGGCCGTGGCCGAAGGCGACGCTGTGGCGGGCGTTCTCGCGCTGGGGATCGAAGGTGGCGGGTTCCTCGAAGCGCTCGGGATCGCGGTTGGCGGCGGCGTAAACGAGCCAGACGACCGACCCCGCGGGAATCTCGACACCATCGACGACAGCATCGCGCTTGGCGTAGCGGAAGAGGCCCTGCACGGGCGAGGCGAAGCGCAGCACCTCGTCGATGAAGGCGGGAATGTCCGCGGGCTCGCGGCGGAGGCGGTCCTGGAGAGCGGGTTGCTCGGCGAGGATTTGCATGGCGTTCGTGAGCAGGTCGGTGGTCGTGCCGTTGCCGGCGCCGTAGACGACGCTGGAGACCTCGACGAGCTCCTCGACATCGGGGAGCGTGCCATCCCGGAAGCGGGCGGTGGCGATCTGCGTGAGGATGTCGGACTGGGGGTGGGCGCGGCGGTCGCGCATGTAGTCGAGGAATTGGCGGTCGTTGGGCGTAAGGGAGTCGGTGGGGTCGGCGCCGGGGACACGTTCGTTGCGGATGCGGTCGCGCATGGCGCTGTTGTCACTCTGGTCGGGGCGGGAGGTCGTGCCGGCGGCGCTGCGCTGGCGGAACTGCTCGCGCAGGCGGTCCTGCTCCTCGCGGGGGATGCCGAACAGCTCGGTGATAACGAAGAAGGGGTAGAGCGAGGAGAACTGCGAAACGAACTCGACCGCGCCCTGGGCGGCGAAGTCGTCTGCCATCTCGATGGCCATCTCCCGCAGGCGAGGTTCGATCTCCTGCTGGCGGGCGGGGGTGAAGAGGCGGTTGGCGACGGAGCGGAGGTCGGTGTGGCGGGGCGGGTCGGCGGTGAGGACGGGGATGAAGCCGAAGGGGGTCTCCTCGCGCCACGTCTCCAGCTCGCTACTGACATCGGCCTCGCCGAAGGGGCAGCCCTCGGGCCGTTGGGGGAGAACGTCGACTGCCCAGGGGCCGTAGGCGGAAACGGCGGCCGAGAAGTCGTCAGTGCGTTGCGAGATCTCGAGGAGGTCGGCGTAGCGGGTCACGACGAAGACGCCGTAGTGAGGCTCACGCACGATGGGGCCGCGCTCGCGCGCCGCTTCGTAGAAGGGGTGGGGGTCGGCGAGCACCTGCGGATCGGCGTCGAAGAGGCGGGCGCCGTCGAAGTCGGGGAGGGTGCCACTGGATGCGGTCATGCGCCGATTCTAGCGGTGCTGGCAATCTAGCGGTGCTGGCAAAGTGGGGGCGCATCGCTCAGAATCGGCTGGCTCAGCCGAGCAAGGGAGTAGGGGTTATGCAGCTCGAAGGACAGGTAGCGGTCGTGACGGGTGGGGCCGAGGGGATCGGGCGGGGGTTCGCCGTCGCTTTCGCCGAGCAGGGGGCGAACGTGGCCTCGCTCGACATCGACGCGGTCAGCAACCAGGAGACGATCCGGCAGGTGCGGGAGACGGGCCGCGACGGGCTCGCCGTCGACTGCGACGTCGCCAGCAAGGAGCAGGTGCGGCGGGCGATGAACAGCGTCGTGCAGCGCTTCGGGCGGATCGACATCCTCGTGAACAACGCGGCGATCTGGGTCGACACGTCGCTCACCTCGGGGTCGTACGAGTCGCAGGCGAAGGCGTTCCAGGATTCGATGGACATCTGCTCGCAGGGGAGCTTCTACTGCGCGCTGGCGGCGGCGCCGGCGATGCAGGCAGCGGGAGGCGGCAACATCCTGAACGTGATCACCGAGCACGTGCACGAGGGGCATCTGATCACGGGGCTGGCGGCGGCGACCGGCTACGACGCCGCGAAGTTCGCGCAGGCCCGGCTGACGGAGACGTGGGCGGTCGAGCTGAAGCCGCACAACATCCGGGTAAACGGGCTCTGCATGGGGGCGACGGACTCGCCGATGTTCCGGGCGACACACGACAGCCCGGCGGAGGTGATGCCGGCGGACATCGCGCAAGGAGCGCTGAACATCCTCGCCCACGGGCCCGACGGACCAACCGGCGAGCTGTACCTGTTTGCGGCGTCGGGAACCTCGCGCGAGCAGAGTCTGAAGGAAATAGCGGCCCTCGCACCGGGGGCGTAGGAGGCACGGCATGGCAGAGACGCAGGCGCACCACGGCGTCACGGTCAGCAACCTTGAGGCGATGACGGCCGCCGTCGCGGCGATCGGGTTCACGGAGATCGAGGGGGGCGCTACGGAGCCTCGCAACTACCGAAACGAGGCGGGCGACGCCGTCGGCCAGATGGTCGCGCCCACGCTGGGCGACGAGATTCGCACGTGGTTCATCGAGAACCCCGCGACGCGCCAACAGATCGACCTCGTGGAGCTGACAGCGGAGGGCACGCGCTGCGCACGGCCGGGCGACGGGCCAGCGCAGGGCGACCTGACAATCGGCATCGCGACGGACGACCCCGAAGGGGCGTACGAGGCGATGCGCGAGGCGGCGCCGGCACTGGACTGGTCGGCGGCGGAGCCATTCCCGGACGAGGACGGCGTGGCGTTCACGCTCGATAGCCAGCGCTACGTGCTCACCCGGGGCGAGCCGTTCATCTACGCGCACTACCCGCGGTCCGGCTTCGCGACGGCGTGGCGGTTTTTCACGAAGGTGCTCGGCTACCGGCTCACGTCGCTCTCGACCCAGGGCACGGGCGATGAGCGTTGGTCGCTTGAAGGCGGCGGTGGCCGGGTCGAACTGTTGGTGGAAGAAGGCACGCCAGTGGCTCCGGCAGAGGCGGGGAAGCGCTACCTGGGATCGAACCACTACCGGCTGCTGAACGCCGACCTGGAAGCGATATCGGAGCGGGTCGAGTCGAGCGGACTGGGGACGTGGTTCTTCCCGCCGAACGAGCTGGGTTTCTCCCAGATCATCGGGCCCACGGGCGAGTTCATCGAGGTGTACGACCGCTCGGCCTCGTAACCTCCCAAGGGAGACGATCAGCCGCGGCGCTCGCCAGTGAACCAGTTCGGCGAGGTGGTGGTGATGAGTTCGCCGATGAGGGGGTGCTCGGAGGGCACGCCCCCACGCGAAGGGTCGCTGGGAGTGGTGGTCTTGGTCTCGCCGAGGGGGCCGTCCCAGCGCTTGAGCATGCGGCCCTGGATCTGCGGACCCATGAACTCGATGGCGACGTTGCCGATGCCGGCATCCAGGTAGGAGAGGCAGTCGGGCGTGATGCGCTTGACCATCTCCTCGTTAGTGGAGTCGGGGGTGAGGTAGCCGATGGAGAGGTGATTGGTGTCGTCCACGATCCACTCGATGCGGGCGCCCGCCTCGGCGAGGAGGCCTGTCCAGGCGGCGGGGTCATCAACCTGGAAGCCGATGTGCTGGATGCCTTCGCCGTACTTCTCGAGGAAGTCGTGGTGGGGAAGGTGGCCGTCCATGGGCTCGATGATCTCGACGACGAGGTTGGCGAAGGCGCCGTAGGCGACGCGGATAGTGGCCTGTTCGTCGTAGAGGTTGTGGACGGGAAGGGGGTCGAGGAGGTCGAACCTGGCGCCAAGGAGGCGCTCGTAGGCGCGGGCCATCTTCTCCGCGTCGCGGGCGACGAAGCCGACGTGGTGGGCGACGGGGATATCACGCTTGACAGTCATGGGGCATCTCCCGAGGGGTTTGTCTGGCGCAGCTTACCGCTCACATGGGAGCGCGAAAAGCCCAGCAAGACCGTGCTCGTTGACGAGGCTATGACGCATAGCTATCGTCGCCATCATCCAGGAAGGGGTGTCAACATGGTCTCAGCAGGGAAGCTCGGGAAGTCCATTTCGAGGCGCCAGCTGATGGTGGGAGGGGCGACGCTGGCGGCTGGTTCGGCGGCGCTCATCACATCGACCGGCAGCAGCTCGGCAGCATCGACGTCGGCCATCGAGGAAGTCGTAGCGAAGGCCCAGATCATGGAGCTGCGGCGGCTCTACGGGAAGGCGACCGACCTGCTCGGGGCGGGCAAGGACCACGACCACTTCGGGGAAGACGGGACGCTCTCCACGGACATCAAGCAGTTCATGGCCGGCAACATCTACAGGCAAATCTTCACGGAGGACGCGACCATCTCGGCCTCCGGCGGGGCGCTGACGGCCACGGGTCCCGATGAGTGGGCCGAGAAGGTGGCGGCCGCGCTCGCCACCTTCTCGGCGACGCAGCACATGCTCGGAACGCAGCTGGTCGACATCGACGAGATGCCAGACGGCGAGGGCTGCGGTGGCGGCGCCAGGATGCAGAGCTATCTGAACGCCCTGCATGAGTGGCCAAACGGCAACATCGGCATCTACCGGGGCACGTATTTCGACAAGGTGCGGTACACGCCCGAGGTTGGCTGGCAGATCTACGACATGAACCTCGTGCTCGCGTCGTGGGAGACGCGGGTCCACGCGGTGCCGGAGGAGGAGTCGTCCGAGGACGAGTCCTAGGCAGGATCTCGCGTCACCAGACCGGCAAGGGGCTGGCGCCAGCCCCTCGCCTTGGCGCGCCTCGCGGGTGCGAGTCAGCAGCCGAGCTGCGTGGCGAGGTCGTGGAAGTCGGTGGCGTTGAAGTCAAAGCGGTCGTCCGGCTCAAGGTCGACGGTCGTGGAGGGACCGTGCTCGCGGGGGCGGGGGACGAAGGCGGTGTGCAGCCCGCAGGCGCTCGCGGCCTCAAGATCGGGCTTGTGGGCGGCGACCATCATGACCTGGCCCGGTTCGAGGGTGAGGGTGCGGGCGGCGGAGAGATAGGTCTCGGGGTCGCTCTTGAAGTGGCCGAGGAGGTCGGCGCTGAGGATGGAGTCCCAGGGCAGGCCGGAGTGCTTCGCCATGTTCACGAGCAGGGCATGGTTGCCGTTCGAGAGGGTGGAGACGGTGAAGCGCTTGCGCAGGCGACCGAGGCCGCCGACGGAGTCGGGCCAGGGGTCGAGGCGGTGCCAGACGCGATTCAGCTCGGCGGCCTCGGTCTCGTCGAGGGGGTCGCCGAGCTCGGCGAGGAGCTCATCGAGCTTGCCGCGGTGGAGGGCGTCGGCGGTGGTGAAGGGGCGCTCGCCGCGACGGATGGCCTGGATGCCGCCCACGTAGCCCTCGAACCGCCAGCGGTCGGCGAAGGCTTCCCAGTCGCCGGTGAGGCCCTTGCCCTCACCGAGCGTCGCCGTGACCTCGCGGGTGACGGTGCTGCGCCAGTCGACGACGGTGCCGAAGACATCGAAGGTGAGGGCTTGAACGTCGGAAAGTGTCATGGGTGTCATCGGGCGATTCTGCCAGAAGCGGGCGGGGTCAGGAGGGGCCTGGCGGTTCCTCGTCGGGCGGGGTCCAGGTCACGAGGGGGTTGCTATCGCTGCCGAGGGTGACGAGGGGGCGGACGAAGATGAGCATGAGGATGAGGAGGCCGAAGGGGATGGCGCCCATGATGAGGAGCGCCAGCCGGTCGCCGATGGCGTCGGCAACGGCGCCGGTCGCGAGCCAGTTGAGCTGCATGAACTGGAGAACCATGAAGTAGACGGCGAGGACGCGGCTGCGGAGCTGTGCAGGCACGCGAATCTGGAGGATGGTCATCATGGCGACCATCCAGAAGGGGGAACTGATGCCCATGACGAACTCGACGCCAAGGGTGAGCGCGAACCAGGGGGAGATGGCGTAGACGATCATGCAACCGCACCAGTCGAGGGGCGCGATCAGGAGGGTGAGGCCTTTCAGCTTGAGCCGGTCGCCGAGGGCGATGACGACGATACTGCCGGCGACACTGCCAAGGCCGAACATGGCGCCCAGCCATCCCAGTCCGGGAGCCCCAACCTCAAGAATGTCTTTCGCGAAGACTGGTCGGAGGAGGAGGATGGCGCCAGCGAAGAGGGTGATGAAGGTGGCGGGCATCAGTATCCAGATGAGGAGTCGATCGCGGCGGAGGTGGCGGGCGGTCTCGAGGACATCGGCCGTGAACGAGATGGTTGAGGCGACGGCAACCTCCGTCTTTCCCTTGATGGGGATGGCGAGCATGAGGAGCGCGCCGATCACGAAGCCGGCGCCGCTGATGAGGTAGGTCGCCTGGGTTCCGATGGTGCCGAGGAGGATGCCGCCCGCGGAGGGACCCACGACCCCGAGCACGGCCGTTGACATGGCAATCAGGGCCACGGCCGTCGGGAGACGGCGAGGCCCCACGAGGTCGAACACGTAGCTCTGGCTGGCGGGTTGGGTGAGGGCGAGGAAGACGGCTTCGCAGCCGACGGCGACGAGCACGATCCAGACCTCGGCGGCGCCCACGACGATGACGAGGCCCATGCCGATGGCGACGACGGCGAGGCCCACGCGTCCGACGATGAGGAGGTCGCGGCGGGCCGTGCGATCGGCGATGACACCAGCAGCGGGCGAGAGCACGATGACAATGACCGCGTGGATGCCGCCCATCGCTCCGAGGAGCGTGCGCGAGTCGGTGAGGTCGAGAATGAGCCACTGGGCGCCCAGCAAGACCAGCCCCTGCCCCAGAAAGAAGAGTGAGTTGCTGACGAAGTAGCGGGCAAAACTAGAGTCGCGGAAGGCGTCGCGGGCGGCGCCGAAGGTGTCACGCATGCCCAGGGGCTGTGTCGTGTCAGGAGAGGCGGCTGTCTGCGCCACGAGCACGTCCTTGGGCGAGGTGGGGGCGCTCGCATCATAGGGGAGTGCGGGGGGCCGGGGCGGGACGGGGCGGGTATCATCGCGAGCCACCAGAGCCGTGTCGACGGCGTTCAGGACAGCAAGTGCGAGGTGACGGAGATGACAGAGCCAGACGTGATGCGCGACCACGAGGTCGTTTCGATATTCCCCTTCAGCGAGGAGGAGCTGGACGAGCTGCTGGCGGACGCGCGCGAGTGCGTCCTGATGTGGGGCACGAAGGACGGCTGGCCCGTGGGCGTGCTGCACCAGTTCTTCTGGAAGGACGGCAAGTTCTGGATCACGTGCACGGCCAACCGCCACCGCGTGTCGGCGATCAAGCGCGATCCGCGGGTCTCGGTATCGGTGAGCGCGATGGTGGCGCCCAACTTCGAGCCGCGCGGGGCGGCCACGGCGAAGGGTCGCGCGGTGGTACACGAGGACCGGGAGACGAAGGACTGGTTCTACCGCGCACTCGCGCACAAGGCGATGGGAGACGACAAGGCCGCCGAGGACCACTTCGTGGAGCGGCTGGATTCGCCGCTGCGGGTAGTGATAGAGGTCGTCCC
This sequence comes from Tepidiformaceae bacterium, assembly GCA_965262975.1. Taxonomy (GTDB): domain Bacteria; phylum Chloroflexota; class Dehalococcoidia; order Tepidiformales; family Tepidiformaceae; genus UBA2991. Next base: position 1,830,652 of record OZ253575.1, read on the forward strand.
GGAGAAGTGGATCACGTTCGACGGGTCGAAGTCGGACCGGATGGTGCGGGGCGAGTTGCGTCCGGAGGAGATCGGGCCGCGGCTGAGCTCGGACTCGGAGCGCATGCGCAAGGCGCGCGAGGAGCGTGGCCTCGACCCCGAGGGGCGGTAGCCTCGTGGCAATCGACCCGATGACGGCGGGTCTCTCGGCGACGCCGTACGAGAATCTGTACCACATGGGGATCGTGGTGCCGGAGCTTGGCCCGGCCATGTCGGAGATGAGCGAGCAGCTGGGGCTCACGTGGGCGACGCCACGCGCGTTCCCGGTGAACATCCACGAGGAGGGGGAGCTGCGCGCCTACGACGTGCTGGCGACGTACTCGCGGGAGGGACCGCCGTACTTCGAACTGATTGAGGCGATCGGCGAGAGCGTGTGGAGCCCGGCGATGGCGGGCGGCCTGCACCACATCGGCGTAATGGCGGCAGACCCGCTGGCCGAGATCGCGCGGCTGGAGGCGACCGGGTTCGAGATCGAGGCGCAGGCCGTCACGCCGGAAGGGGTCGTGACCGGCCCGACCTACCTGCTCAACCGCTACGGCGTCCGCGTGGAGGTAGCAGCGGAGGCGGCGCGCGACATGGTGCTGGGGTGGATGGCAGCGGGGGGCTGAGTCCCGCGAGCGTCCCGCTAGTCGTCGAAGGGTGGGAAGGCCTGGATCCACTCCTCCATGCCCTCGAGGGGGCCGCCGTGGCGGTAGATGACGTCGTGGACGTAGGGGCCGAGTAACTCGATGGTGGTGCCCCCCTCCTTGATATCGAGGTAGCTGAGGCCGTTCTGGGGGACGGCGCCCATGAGCTCCTCGACGGGGGAGGCGACGGTGAGCTGGGTGGCCGCGTGAGCAGCCTCCGGGTCGTCCTGCTCGCGGGAATACACCCAGGTGAGGCGGGCGCCCTTGGCAAGCAGGTCGGCGGTGGCCTTCTTCACGTCGGGCACCCAGATGCCGAGGTGCTGGATGCCCTCGCCGTGCTCGCGGAGGAAGGTGGCGTGGGGCGTGTCGCCCTCGAAGGGCTCGATGATCTCGATGGCGATGCCGGCGAAGGCGCCGTAGTAGACCTTGAGCTTGGCGGGGCGTCCGTAGATGTCCTGGAGCTCGTAGATGGGCTGAAGCTTGAACTTCGCGCCCAGCATCTGCTCGTAGCGGGCGGCGGTGACGTCGGCGTCGTAAACGGCCCAGCCAAGATGGTGAGCGATGGGTTCGTTAAAGACCGTCATGGGGCAACTCCTCGCGGCGATTCGCGGCGGATGATAGCGAGCGGGGAGGGGCGTCGGGGCGACTGATTCTGTCAGGGGACGGTATCGAGGAAGGCGATGATCTCGCGGGCGAGCTCTTCGGGGTGGTTCTGCCAGTAGTCGCGTTCGGGGCCGACGTGGAGGCGGCAGTCGGGGATGTGCTCGGCGAGCAGATTGGCGGAGCGGATGGGATGGAGGGCGTCGTCGACGTGGGCGAAGACGACCACGGGGCAGCGGATGGCAGCGTAGTCGGCAGGGTCGAGCGGGGTGTGATCGTGAAGGCCGCGGATGATGGGGATGATGGTGCGGGGGTTCTGGGAACGCAGCATCTCCGCGCCCCCGTCGCCGGCGGCGGCGGTGAAGGCGGGCATGGTGGCGGCCATGTCGGCGGTGCCGGAGAGGCCGAAGGACTCGACGGCGGTGGCGAGGGTGGCGAGCATGCGCAGGGCCTCGGTCTCGGATTCGTCCCGCAGCTCGCGGGGGCCGAGGGGCGGAGGCCCGATGAGGACAAGCGCGCGCGCCGTCTCGGGGCGCTGGACGCCGACCCAGAGGGCGGCGGAGGCGCTCATGGAGGCGCCGCCGAGGATGGGGCGCTCCTCGCCGGCAAGGGCGGCGAGGGCGAGCATCTCCTCGCCGAGCGCCTGCCAGGAGTAGCCATCGGGCTCTTCCGGGCCCTCGGACTCGCCGTGGCCGCGGGCGTCGTAGAGGAGGATGCGGTAGCGCTCAGCGAGCACGTCGAGGGCCTCGGGGCGGTCGGCGTACTGGTCGAGGGAGGAGAAGATGCCGTGCCCGATGACGGCGAGGGGATTCTCCTCGCTGCCGTAAAGGCGGTAGCGGAGGGAGAAGCTGTCGATCTCGGCGAACTGGTCTGCGGCGGTCACCATCAGGGTGCTCCGTTCGAGGGGTGTTCCAGCAGTTCCGGGGGCAGCAGGCGGGCGAAGGCGTCGTACATGACGGGACCGGGTATGCCGTGGCCACCGTCATGCTCGACCACTTCGGCGCCGCGTTGGACAAGGAACGCAAGCTCGGGGTCGGTCAGGCGTCCGACCTGCTCATCAAGGGCTGCGAAGACATACACGACGTTCGCCATATCGACATGGGCGAGCCGTTCGCTGTAGCGATGGTGGCCCAGACCGGCGGCGAGCCGGGACGAGTTGCGGTAAAAGCTGGCGCCCGCTCTGTCCTGACCGCCGCTGTCCGGGTACTTCACGATCTCAACCCCGTCCACGAACCCGGCTGTGCGGCCCTCGGCGAACTCGGTCCAGATGCCGTCGGGCATGTCGAGCCGGCCGGTAACGATAAGGTACCCCTCAGCGACGTTCCCCTGGGTGGCGAGCAGTTCCTGCACGACGAAAGCGCCGAAGGAGATGCCGACCACATAAACGGTTTTGCCCTGGTCCCGGAAGTGATCGACCACGGAGGCAAGCATCGCCACGCTGCGGGAGCTGGCGGCCACGGCCTCCTCGAAGGTGATGTCGCCGACGGCGAAAGCGCCGGGGTCGACGGTCTGGGCCTGGTGAACATTCACCAGGAAGACCTGCTCCAGATCGAGCGCGCCCAGCCGGCTCGTGAGCTCGTGCGTGGGGGCCAGGTATGGAAGGGGGCCGCCCTGGGCGAGCACGACGACGGTCGTGGCGTCGGAAGCGCCAACGCCAACGTAGGTGTCCTCAACCGGGGGCAGGGCCTCGGCGGGGGTAGCGCTTACCGTCTCGACCGTGGCTGCGACCGTTGGCGTTCGGGTGGGGGTAGCGGCAACCGTCTCGACCGTAGCTTTGACCGCCGGCGTCGGAGTAGGAGTGGTTGGCGCGGAGGGGGTAGAGGTTGGGTCGTCACCGGATCCGCAGGCCCATAAGGCGACAGCCGCCGCGATAGCGGCGGCAAGGAGCCAGTTGCGAGGAGGCGTCTGGATCGCCATGGCTACACCTCGCTGCACGCCCGGGCCGAGCATCGGACTCTCCCACGATAGCGCAGCCAAAGTCAGCGATGCGTCAACATGCGGAGGCGCGCGACGGCGGCGGCGGGGTGTGCGGGGGGACGCACGGTTTGACAAGTGCGCGCCGCGCTCGGAGCATGATCGCCATCCGAACCGGGGGCTGGAAACCTGCTGCAGCAACAGGCTGAAGCCCTTGGGGGCGATGCGCTGGACGCGTACCTGGAACGAATCGGGCTGGCCGTTCGTCCAGCCGCGGACGAAGCAGGGCTGCGCGCCGTGCACCGGGCACAGCACTTCTCCATCCCCTTCGAGAACCTCGACATCCACCTGGGGCGGGGGTACTCGTTCGCGACGGCGCACCTGGTGCAGAAGATGGTGGCGCGGAGGCGGGGCGGGTTCTGCTATGAGCTGAACCTGCTGCTAGCGGCGGCGCTTCGGGGGCTGGGGTTTGAGGTGGAGCTGCTGGAAGGGCAGATGCGGCGACGGGAGGGCGGATTCGGACGGCCCTTCGACCACATGACGGTACGTGTCGTGCTGGAGGATCGGGACTGGCTGACGGACGTGGGAAACGGCGAGACGTTCCAGCAGCCCCTGCCCTGGGACGGGAGCTGGACTTCACAGGAGCGGGGCGGGGCGTACCGGGTGGTGCGTCGCGAGGACGGGGAACCGGGGGAGGGGCCGCGAGCGACCTCGGCGAAGGCGTGGCAGGTGGAGTACCGCGCGAACGAGGAGGCGGAGCGGGAGGTGATCTACCACTTCCGCTCGGCGGCGAGGACGGCGCGGGAGTTCTGGCCGATGTGCGTGTTCCACACGACCTCGGTGAAGTCACAGTTCACCAAGGGGTGGATCGTGACGCGGCCCCTGGAGGGCGGAGGACGGATCACAGCGGCGCGGGGGCTGCTGATGACGACACGCGAGGGGAAGATGGAGCGCCACGGAATCCGCTCGGCGAGCGAGCTAGAGGGGATCCTGGCTGAGGACTTTGGGATGCTCCCGGTAGCCGTACCACCGTCGTGGTTCAGTCGCCGAGGTTAGCCCTCAGGGAGCAGCTCGACGGCGGCGCCGGGGAGGAGGGGGCCGCCTTCGATGACACGTGCGTAGGCGCGGCTCCAGCCGGGGTGGGTCTTCTGGTTGATCCGGTTCGAGTCGTGATCGGCGAAGCTGGGGCGAATCTTGAAGCAAGGCTCCGTGTAGCGCGTGATTTCGACAAGCACGGAGTTGCCGAGGCGCAGGCGCTTGCCCGGTCCGACCTCTTCCCAGTCGAGGCCGGCGATGGTGATGTTCTCGCCCGCGGCACCGGGAACGATGGGGTGGCCTTCGGCCTGCAGGGCCTCGATGCGTTCGAGGGAGAAGAGGCAGAGGGCGCGCTCCGGGCCGCCGTGATGCTCGGTGTTCTCCTGGCGGTCGCCTTCGACCCCAAGTGTCCCGATGACGGCACTGGGAATAGAGCGCTTGGGCACCCCGCCGTCGGAGACGTTGATGTGGGTGACGCTGGCGTGGCCGGTCACGCGACCACTCGGACGCGCCCATTGTCGCGGGTGATCTCGATGACGCTGGGGGTGCCGGGGTTCGGGCTTCCTTCGGTCTCGCCGAGCAGCAGGATCTCGGCGCGGATGCGGTCGCGCTCGATGTCGAGGATGGCGGCGGTGCCGAGGCGGTACTCCTTGTGGTGGGGGAGGGTGGGGCTGCCGGGGTTCACGAAGAGGACGTCGTCACGGAATTCGAGGCGCTCGACGTGGGTATCGCCGGCGATGAGCACATCGACCTGCTCCCCGCCGAGGCCCTCCTTGAGCAGCACGGACATTGGGCGGGACTCGGGGCGGAGCTCGTGGGTCATGCCGATGCGCCAGCCTTCGAGGTCGAGCAGTTGGCGGTGAGCGAGGCGGGAGTCCTCGAAGATGTCGTTGTTGCCCCGGGCGACGAGGACCGGAGCGAAGGCCTCGCACCAGTCGAGCACGCTCGGTGCGGTGACATCACCGGCGTGTAGAATCAGGTCCGCTGTCGAAAGCAGCTCACCCGGCTCCGTTCCGAGCTCATCGAGTTGACGGATGAGTGAGGGGAGATGGGTGTCAGCGATGAGCGCGACGCGCACGCGCGCACCGTACGGGACGCGCGGGTAGTGGCGCAATCGGCAGCAGGCGCAAATTCCACCGCAATCGCGATCCGAGGAGGAACGATGGCGCAAGAGCGGAAGGCAGCCATCGTCGGGATTCACGAGTACCCCTTGCGGGTAGCTCCGGGAGTCTCGGCGGTGAACATCAAGGTCGATTCGATACGCGCAGCGCTGGACGACGCCGGCCTGAAGTGGAGCGACATCGACGCGATTTACGACGCCCAGGACGGGGAGGCGGGCGGGGGACTGCAGTTGGCGGCCTACCTCGGCCTGCGACCGACGGTGCTCGACACGACCCAGGTCGGCGGCTCCTCGTACGAGTTCCATGCGGCCCACGCGATGCGCGACATCGCCGCGGGCAAGTGCAACGTGGCCGTGCTGAGCTACGGCTCGACCTCGGCCTCCAACCGGGTCGCCATCGGCACGGGCGGCCGGGGCATGGCGGGTCCGGCGAACTGGGCGCAGAACATGGAAACGCCCTACGGATCCACGCTCATCTCGAACTACGCGATGGTGAAGCAGCGCCACAAGCACGAGTACGGCAGCACGGACGAGCAGTTCGCGGGCATCTCGGTGGCGACGCGCCACCATGCGATGCGGAATCCCGAGGCCGTGAAGGCGATGACGGACCTGCAGTTCGTGGGCGTGAACGAGATCACGACAGAGGACGTGCTCGATTCGCGCATCGTGGCGGATCCACTGCACCTGCTGGAGTGCTGCATGATCAGCGACGGCGGCGGGGCGTTGATCATCGCCTCGGAGGACGTGGCGCGGGGCTGCAAGAAGCCCCCCGTGTGGCTCATCGGCGGGGGCGAGGCGACGAAGTACCGCGAGAACGACGGCGACATCACGACGAGCGCGGGCGCGCAGAGCGGGCCCATGGCGTTCGGCGAAGCGGGCGTGACGCCGGACGAGATCGACATCGCCATGATCTACGACTCGTTCACAATCACGGTCGCGGTCTGCCTGGAGGACCTCGGGTTCTGCGGGAAGGGCGAGATCGGCGAGTACGTGGCGAACGGACGGCTCGCCTTCGACAGCGGCGAGGGACCGGCGCTCAACACGGACGGTGGGGGCCTCTCCTCGAACCATCCGGGCATGCGCGGCATCTTCCTGCTGCTGGAGGCGGCGCGGCAGCTCCGGGGCGAGTCAACCTCGCAGGTGCCGGACGCGAAACTGGCCGTGGCCCACGGAAACGGCGGGTTGCTGGGTGGAACACACACCGGCGGCACCGTGATTCTGGCGAAGGACTAGGACGATGGCGAAACGACCACAACCCCGATTCCCCGAGCCCCACACCGAGCCGTTCTGGGAGGGCGCCCAGCAGGGCGAGCTCCGCTACCAGCAGTGCAACGCCTGCAACGAGGTGGTGTTCTACCCGCGGCAGCACTGCCCCGCGTGCGGCTCGAACGACCTGGACTGGCACGTCTCGACGGGCGAGGGCACGGTCTACACGTTCTCCGTGGTGCGGCAGAACCGGATGCCGGGCTTCATCGACCTGGGCGCCTACTCAGTGGCCTACATCGACCTCGATGAGGGCTTCCGCATGATGAGCAGCGTGGTGGGAGTCGATAACCCCACGCAGGACATCTCCATCGGCCAGCGCGTGCGCGTTGAGTTCGAGGACCAGGAAGAGGGCGACTACCCGATTCCCGTGTTCCGCCCGATCTAGCAACCCGAGGAGGATCCCGTGGCTGGAATGGTCTGGCGGCTGAAAGTCACCCCGGAGAAGCAGGCCGACTTCGAGCGGCTTACCTCGCAGCTGGTACGCGATGTGGCGGCCAACGAGCCGGATAGCACCTTCGAGTACCGGCGCAGCGTGGAAGACCCACTGACGTACGTGCTCTTCCTCTCGTTCGACGACGCGGACTCGTTCCAGCGGTACTCGACGGCGGACTACCACATGGGGGCGTCGGCGCAGATCATGGAGTGCCTGGCGGAGCCGCCGGTCGGAGACGAGCTCGAGCGCTTCTAGGCGCGGGCGGCGGCTTCGCGGCCGGCGATGCGTCCGAAGACGGCGCCGCGGATGACGGAGCTGGCGCCGGGGTAGTTGTCGTAGAAGAACTCGCCCATGGGCTCGCCCGCGGCGTAGAGACCGGAGATGTAGTGGCCGGCGGTGTGGCGGACGCGCGCACGCGTGTCGCAGCCGAGGCCACCGAACGTGAACGTGATCCCGCCCGTGACGGGGATGGCGAGGTAGGGCGGTGAGTCCAACGGGAGGGCCCAGTTGCTCTTGGGAGGCGTGATGCCGCGCGTGCCCTTGGCGTCGAGCCGGTCGAGGTCGTAGTCGCCGTCCTGGACGGCGGCGTTGTAGGCGGCGACGGTCTCGAGCAGGTCCTCGCCGGGGACGCGCATGTCGCGGGCGAGGGCGGTCAGGGTGTCGGCCTCGAGCGGGGGTCCGACAGGGCGCCAGGCGCGGGCGAATTCCTCGCGCTGGTAGGCGCGCTGGTCGAAGAGGCACCAGGCGCGGCCTCCCGCCTCCTCGATAATGCGCTTGCTGAACTTCACGTAGGTGTGGTCGCGGAAGTCCTCGCCCTCGTCGATGAAACGCTGACCAAGGGCATCGACGAAGATACCCATCTGGTAGTTGTAGAGGGCGGTGACGCCGCACTCGATGGCGGGCGAGCGGGCATCGAGGACGGCTGAGTGGTAGTCGCCCCACTGGCCGGCGGGGGCGGCGCCGGCAGCGAGGGCCATGGTGAGGCCCTCACCGGTGTTGTAGCGGGAGCCGCGCAGGATGAGGGAGTCGGCGAAGCGGCCGAGGTAGCGGACGCGCATCTCCACATTCGCCTGGAAGCCGCCGCAGGCAAGGATGACGCCGCCCGAAGCCTCGATATCGGTGATGCCCTCGGGGCCGGTACAGCGCACACCGCAGACCGAGCCGTCGGCGGCGAGGATGAGGTCGGCGGCGGCGGTCTCGTAGCTCACGGGCACCGTCAGGCCTTCGAGGCGGCGGTAGAGCAGGTCGACGAGGCCCTGGCCGCCCGCCTTCGGCATGCGCCGGTAGCCCGCCGTGTGGGGGTAGCCCTCTTCCCACTCAACGCCGAAGCCGGTGAGCCACTCGATGGTGCCGGCGGCGCGGTCGCAGAGGGTGCGGATGAGCTCCTGGTTGGCGCGGCCGCTGGAGATGCGCATGAGATCGTCGAACATCTCGTCGGCGGTGTAGCGCCGCGCGCCGAACTCGTCGGGCTCATGGGGGAAGCGCATCTGGGCGTCGGCGAAGCGGGTGTTGCCGCCGCGCTCGGGCATGGGCGCCTTCTCGATAAGGACGACGCGGGCGCCCGCCTCGGTGGCGCTGAGGGCGGCGGAGAGGCCGGCGATGCCGCCGCCAACGACGACGACATCGAACTCGAAGCGTTGGGCCGCGCCGGGAGCGCCGCGGGCGGTAGGCATGGGGAGACTCTACGGTCCGCGTGGGGGGCTCGCCAAACGGCTTCGCACACAGTCGGCACGGGAAACGCTGCTGTAATCTTGGACAAGTAGGGTTAGGAAGGTGGGGCAAGAGCTCTTCGGCGACTATCTGTCCGGCGGCGCGCCCGACGACGAGATGTTCGACGCGGTGGGAGAGCTGTGGCCGGACTACCGCGAGCTGGCGCGGGCGCTCCAGGGTTGGTCGCTGGAGGAGTATGAGCAGCGCAAGGCTCGCGCGGACCTTGCCCTCCTGAGCGCCGGCATCACGTTCAACGTCTACTCGGAGGAGGAAGGGACGGAGCGCATCTTCCCGTTCTCGCTGATCCCGCGGGTCGTGGGGGCGGGGGAGTGGCAGGAGGTGGACGCGGGGCTGAAGCAGCGGCTACAGGCGCTCAACCTCTTCCTGCTCGATGTCTACGGAGAACAGCGCATCCTCAAGGAGAAGGTGGTCCCGGAGGAGATCGTTCTGAGTTCGCCCGGCTTCAAGCCGGAGATGGCGGGATTCCGGCCACCGCTGGGGGTATTCGCGCACGTCGCCGGCTGCGACCTGGTGCGGGATGAGAGCCGCGAGTTCGTAGTGCTGGAGGACAACCTGCGCACGCCCTCGGGCGTCTCGTACGTGCTCAAGAACCGCACGGTGATGCTGCGGGTGGCGCCCGACCTGTTCCCGCGGGGGGGCGTGCAGGCCGTGACGGACTACCCCAACCAGCTCCTCTCGACGCTGCTCTCGGCGCGGCCCGAGGCGAGCGGCCCCTCGCCGCGGGCGGTGCTGCTGACGCCGGGCATCTACAACTCCGCGTACTTCGAGCACTCCTTCCTGAGCAAGCAGATGGGGCTGACGCTGGTGGAGGGCTCCGACCTGACCGTCGGCGACGATGACTTCGTCTACCTGCGCTCGACGACGGGGCTGGAGCGGGTGGACGTGATCTACCGGCGGATCGACGACGACTTCCTCGATCCGCTGGTGTACCGCGCCGATTCGCTGCTGGGCGTGCCGGGGCTCATGCGGGCCTACCTGGCGGGCAAGGTGACGCTGGCCAACGCCCCGGGAGCAGGCGTGGCCGACGACAAGGTGGTCTATCGCTGGGCTCCGGAGATCATCCGGTTCTACCTTGGCTAGGAGCCGATCCTGCCGAACGTGGAGACGTTCTCGGCGCTGGTCCCGTCGGAGCGGGACCACATCCGGGCGCATGCGCGAGAGCTCGTGCTGAAGCCGGCGAATGCGTCAGGTGGATACGGGGTGCTCATCGGCGAGCAGGCGACGAACGCCGAACTGGAGGCGGCTCTGGAGCAGATGGAAGCCGAACCGCGGAACTGGATCGCACAGTCGCTGGTGCACTTCAGCACGATCCCCACGTTCGACGGCGACCGGCTGAAGCTGCGGCGGGCGGACCTGCGCCCGTTCGTGCTCTCGGGCGAAGAGACCTGGGTGATCCCGGGAGGGCTGACGCGGGTGGCCCTGCGTGAGGGTTCGTACGTGGTCAACTCGTCGCAGGGGGGCGGCAGCAAGGACACCTGGGTGCTGAACGAGGAGCGCTACTGATGCTCAGTCGCGTGGCCGAGAACCTGTACTGGCTGGGGCGCTACCTGGAGCGCACGGAGAACATCGCGCGGATGGCGCACGTGGAGCACGAGGTCACGCTGGAGGGGGGGCAGGAGGTCTGGCACAGCCTGATCAGCACGACGGCCTCGAACGAGCTGTACCGGGAGGCGCTGCTGGAGTCGCCGGAGCTGACGCACTCGGAGTTCGTGCTGCTCTCGACGCTGAATCCGGGATCGCTGCGGGCCACCTTTGTGCACGCACGGGAGCTGGCGCAAGGGCTGCGGGAACACATCTCGCGGGAGGTGTGGGAGGAGATCAACGCGCTCTACCTGTTCCTCGCGTACCGGACACAGTTCGGCGCGAGCGACATCCACGAGCTCTGCACGGAGACGCAGCGGCGGACGCAGGCCTGAGCCCTACCAGGTATCGATGTTCTGGCGCTTCTTGCCCTCGCGGCGGGGCGGCGGCGGGACGGAGCGCATGCCACTGCTGATCCAGGCGCGCGAGTCCATCGGGTCGATCACATCGTCGAGGCCGAACGCGACGCCCTGGTTGAGCGCCTTGCCGCGCTCGTAGGCGCGTTCGACAAGGTCCTCGTAGCGGGACATACGCTCCTCGGGGTCTTCGATGGCGGCAAGCTCGTTGCGATAGCCGAGCTTCACCTGGCCTTCGAGGCCCATCCCGCCGAACTCACCCGTCGGCCAGGCGGCGGCGAAGAAAGGCTCCTTGGTGTTGCCACCGACCATGGCCTGGGCGCCGAGGCCGTAACCCTTGCGGATAAAGATGGCGAAGTGGGGCACCGTGAGGTTCGCGCCGGTGACGAAGAGGCGGGCGGAGTGGCGGGCAAGGGCGGTCTTCTCGACCTCGGGGCCGACCATCATGCCGGGGGTATCGACGAGGAAGAGGATGGGGATGTCGAAGGCGTCGCAGAGCTGCATGAAGCGCGCGCCCTTGTCGGCGCCGTCGCTGTCGACAGCGCCACCGAGGTGGGTCGCGTTGTTGGCGATGACGCCGATGGGGCGGCCTTCGATGCGGATGAGCGATGTGACCATGCCGATGCCGAACCGGGGGCGTAGTTCGAGCACGGAGCCGGTGTCGGCCATGGTGTCGATGATGGCGCGCAGGTTGTAGGCGCGCAGGCGGTTCTCGGGGACGAGCGTGCGGAGGAGGCGCTGGTCGGCGCACTCCCACTCGTCGATGGCCCCCTGGAAGTAGGAGAGGTACTGCTGGGCGGCGCGGACGGCCTCTTCCTCATCCTCGACGGCGATATCGACGACGCCGTTGGGAACCTGCACCTCCATGGGGCCAACCTCTTCGGGAGTGAAGACGCCGAGGCCGCCGCCTTCGATCATGGCGGGGCCGCCGAGGCCGATGTTGGAGTTGGCGGTAGCGATGATGATGTCGCAACAGCCGAGGAGGACGGCGTTGCCGGCGAAGCAGCGTCCGGACGTGATGCCGATGAGGGGCACGAGACCGCTGAGCTTGGCCATGGTGGCGAAGGTGGGGGTATCGAGGGGACGGTAACCGCCGATCTGGGGGGCCTCGGCCGTGGCCTGACCGCCCTCGCGGCGTCCGCCGGTGCCAGCGCGCCCACCGCCGCCCTCGGTGAAGAACACGACGGGGCGGCGCCACTTTCCGGCCAGCTCGAGCATGCGGTCGGTCTTTGGGTGGTTGACGGCGCCCTGCGTGCCGGCGAGCACGGTGTAGTCGTAGGCAAGGACGACGCAGCGAGCGCCCTCGTCGTCGAAGTGCTCGCCGTTGACGGAGCCGACGCCGGTAATCATGCCGTCGGTGGGGAAGCGCCTGACGACCTCTTCGAGGGAGAGGCCGGTGCCGGGAGTGAGGGCAAGCGACCCATGCTCGACGAACGTGCCGGGGTCGCAGAGGTCGTCGACGTTTTCGCGGGCGGTGCGCTGCTTCGTGCGGCGGCGGCGGGCGAGGGCGTCGGGCCGGTTCTCGTCGAGGGTGGCGGCGTGGCGCTCGTGCACCTCGGCGAGGTCGGGTCGGACGTAGTCGAGGTCGATCTCCTCCTCGACGGCCTCGCCCGATGCATCGACGGCGGCTTCGTCGATGAGGATGACCGGGTGGCCCTCGTAGATGGTGTCGCCGGCTGAGACGGTGACCTCGCGGACGATGCCGCTGGCTGCGGCATGGACCTCGTGCTCCATCTTCATGGCGTTCATCACGAGGAGAAGCTGGCCTTCGCGCACGGTATCGCCCGCAGCCACGTCGATCGTGACGATGGTGCCCTGCAGGGGGGCGAGCACGGCGTGGACGCCTTCGGGAACATCGACGGCGGGGAGGATGCCGAGCTCGGGGGCGGGAGCAGGCGCGGAGGGGGCGCCCTCCTTGCCATGAGCGAGCACGGCGAGGGGATCGCTGGAATCGACGGTTACGCCCGCCTGACCGCTGGCGGCAGGGGCAGTGGCGCCGACTCGCTCGAAGAAGCGCCGGGGATGGGTGGCGTTGATAGGGTCGACGAGGGCGGCGACGTGGTCGTCGACGAAACGCGTGTAGACGCGGGTCGCGGCCAGGTCGGGGTGAGCGAGGATGGTCTGGAGCAGGTCGACGTTGGTGGCGACGCCCTCGATGCGGAAGTCGGCGAGGGCGCGGGAGGTGCGGCGGAGAGCGTCGGCGAGGTTGGGGGAGGGGGAGTAGCCGATGACCTTGGCGAGGAGGGAATCGAAGCTGGGGCTGGTGCGGTAACCGGCGTAGCCGAAGGTGTCGGTGCGCACGCCGGGGCCGGAGGGGATGTCGAAGGCGGTGAGGGCGCCGCCGGAGGGGCGGGTGGTGCCGTCGGCGGCCATCGTCTCCATGTTGACGCGCGCCTGGACGGCGAAACCGCGGGGGGAGGGCGCCTGGTCCTGCGACAGGCCGCGATCGGCGAGCGTCTCGCCCGAGGCGAGGCGGAGCTGGAGCTGCACGAGATCGACGCCGGTGACCTCCTCCGTCACGGTGTGCTCGACCTGGAGACGGGCGTTCGTCTCGATGAACCAGAACTCGCCGCCGGCCTCATCGCTGGCGTCGACGATGAACTCGAAGGTGCCGAGGTTGCGGTAGCCGCTGACCCGCGCGAGGTGCACGGCGGCGGCGGTGATGCGCTCGCGCAGGTCGGGGGCGAGGGCGGGAGCGGGGGCGATCTCGATGAGCTTCTGGTGTCGGCGCTGGATGCTGCAGTCGCGCTCGCCGAAGTGGGTGACCGCGCCATCGGCGTCACCGGCGATCTGCACCTCAATGTGGCGTGCGCGGGGAATCCAGCGCTCGACGTAGAGGCTGGGGTCGCCGAAGGCCTGCTCAGCCTCGGAGGCGCAGCGCTCGAAGGCGGCGGCGATCTCGGAGGCGTCGGCGATGGTGCGCATGCCGCGTCCACCGCCGCCGGCGACGGCCTTGATGAGCATGCCGGCGCCCTCCGGAAGGTCAGCGAAGAAAGCCTGCGCCTCCTCGACGGTGACCGCGTGGGAGAGACCGGGGACGATGGGAACGTCGTGTTCCTGGGCGAGGGCGCGGGCCTGCGTCTTGGCGCCGAAGAGGTCGAGCGTCCCGGGGCCCGGCCCAACGAACGTGAGCCCGGCCTCCTCGCAGGCGCGGGCGAAGGCGGCGCTCTCGGCGAGGAAGCCGTAGCCGGGGTGGACGGCGTCGCAGCCTGCCTGGCGGGCGGCAGCAACGAGCTGGTCGATGTCGAGGTAGGGGGCGACGCCCCGGCCTTCGAGGGGGCGGACGGCGTCGGCCTTGCGGGTGTGCAAGTTGTTGGCGTCGTCCTCGGAGTGCACGGCGACGGTGCGGATGCCGAGTTCGCCAGCGGCGCGCATGACGCGGATGGCGATCTCCCCACGGTTGGCGACGAGCAGGCTCTCGATGGGCACAGTGCGTTCCTCCGGGACGTGCTTCCAGCGGGGGTCGATCCTACACGCCAGCGCGGGGGCGCTCAGGCGGCGCGTATCATCGCGGGCGGCGGCGCGTCATAGATGCCGCGCGCCGCGGGGGGCCACGGCGATGACGGAAGCAACGGGAACACCAACCTCGGACGACCTCGCGCGGATGGCGGTGGAGCTGCGGAACTGGGGGCGCTGGGGGGGTGAGGACGAGCGGGGGGCGCTCAACCTGATCACGGACGCGAAGCGCGCTCAGGCGGCGGCGCTGGTGCAGGAAGGACTGTCGGTGAGCTGCGCGCGTCCGCTGCCGGTGACGCCGTCGATGGAGAACATGTCGCCCGTACAACACCACATGATCAGCGGCGGGGACCAGGTGAGCGAAGAGAGCCGCTTCGCGTTTGCGTCGGACTACATCGGGATCGCGCCCCACGGGATGGCAACGACGCATCTGGATGCGCTCTGCCACATCTTTTACGAAGGCAAGATCTACAACGGCTACAGCAAGGACGAGGTGCGCACGGACGGCGCGCAGAAGAACAGCATCATGGCAGGGGCGGACGGCATCGTGAGCCGCGGCGTGCTGCTCGACATTCCGCCGGTGCGCGACGCGAACTGGCTGGAGCCGATGCAGAACATCACGGTCGCGGAGCTGGAGGCGGCGGAGACGCGGCAGGGGGTGCGTGTGGAGGCAGGCGACATCCTGCTGGTGGCCACGGGGCGCGACCCGCGCAAGGAATCGAAGGGGCCGGGGGCGCCCTTCGACGGCTTGGCCGGGCTCGACGCGAGCTGCCTGCCGTGGGTGCGGGAGCGCGACGTAGCCGTCATCGGCTGCGACGGCGTGACCGATGCCATGCCGAGCGGGGTCGACGGCTGGCCGATGCCGTTCCACCAGGTCGCGATCGCGAACATGGGCATCCATCTGATCGACAACATGAACCTCGAGCGGCTGCTGGCGGCCTGCCGCGAGCGGGGTCGCTGGGAATTCCTGTTCGCGCTGGCGCCGCTGCTGCTGGAGAGGGGCACGGCCTCGCCGTTGAACCCGCTCGCGATCTTCTAGGAGGCAGGCGGGAGAGCTGGCGTCTTGCGTCGGCTGTGGCGTCAGCGAGGCTCGCCGAAACACGCGGCGCCTACCATCCGGCGGTAGCCGAGCATGAACATGGCGGACTGGAGGGCAAGCAGGCGCCGATCGGACGCCAGCGTGCCGAACGGCCCGTGGTCAGCGAGGTCCGCCAGCATCCAGGCGGCGATGACGTTGGATTTCGCATATTGCCTGGCATCGCCCCATCGCATGTACGGGAAGTGCAGGGCGCCAACGGACGGATTCCGCTCGAACCCTCCCCGAGACGGGGGAATGCTGAAGGCAAGCTGCGACGGAACAGCGTCGCGGCAGTTTTCCTCGCAGTAGCGCCGCACCATGCTCGCGAGGGAACAGGCGACTCTGCTGTCGTATATGGGGAATTCGTCGAGGAGGAGCGCGTGGATCTTGCTGAAGCCAGCGTTTAGGTGGCGGACCTCACCAAGCCGGCTGAGGTCCGCGGTCGCCGGGTCGAGTAGAGCGGCGTCGGCGCAAACGTCCGAGAGAACGTCCGCTCCCAGCTTCTTCAATCTCGCGCGATTCTGCCGCACCCCTCCCCAGTCGGCCACGGCGATGGCCACCTTTAGAAACTCGGTCGCGCGCTCCTGGTCAGCGGCTTGGCGAAGCAGGGAGGACAGGCTATCGAGGATGGCGAAATTACTGTCACGCGAACTTCCTTTCCTCCGCCCCAACTCACCGGGCATCCGCACGCTGAAGGGCCAGTCGAACTTGCTGTACGCCTCGAAGACGGAGCGACACCGAAACGAGCCGAACCTGGGGCTGGGGCTCTTCCACTCATGGTTGAGCGCACGCTCTGCCGTGATGAATGCGCGCGCCCAATCCAAGAAAGGGCGCACTTCCCTGTCGGCTAGCCAAGCATCACGCTTCACTCACAACTCCGTGACGGCAGGCACTCACGCTCCACGGCCCGCAGTCGTGCAGCGATTCTCTCTGATGCGGAACATAGTCACAGCATGAAGACTCTTCCAGTGCTTGCGCAGTCGCTATCGCTCAGGAGCGCAGCATGCGGCCGGCTTCGCGTATCTCTTCGAGGTAGTAGGGCGGGCCGGTGAGGAGGATGAGGCGGTCGACGCCCTGGCGTTCGAGGGAGGCGCGGACGGAGCTGTCGGCGCGGACGTAGGGCTCGCTGAGGCCGGCGAAGACGGTCAGGAGGAAGTCGTCGGAGTTGCGGCCGGAGGCGGCATGCTCGCGGCGGGCGAGTTCGGCGAAGGCGCCAAGCTGGGGGTGGCCGGCCTGCGTATTGAAGCCGTCGGCGTGGCGACCGGCGATGCCGGCCATGCGCGGTCCCCAACCGCCGACAACGATGGGCGGGGGGACCTCGGGGCGGGGAAAGCCCTGGGCGCCGCGAAGCTGGAAGTGCTCGCCATCGAAGTTGGAACGCTCGCCCGACCAGAGGTGGCGCAGCACCTGCGCCGCCTCGGCGACCTGGGCGGCACGCACGCGGTCGGGGGGCACGGGGCGGCCGAACATGGTCTGCTCGGGGGCGTAGGGGAGGGAGGGGCCGCCGCCGGCGCCGAGTCCGAGGATGAAGCGGTTGCCGCTGACCTCCTGGAGGGTGGCGGCCATGTTCGCGAGGAGGCCGGGGTGGCGGTTGGCCACGTTCAGGACGAGCGTGCCGAGCATGACGCGCGAGGTGGCCTCGGCGATACCGGTGAGGGCGACGAGCGCCTCGGGCACGCGACCGCTGTTGTAGTCGGCGTCGCGCAGGTGGTCCCACGTCCAGATGCCGTCGAAGCCGGCTCCCTCGGCGGCGACGGCAGCCTCGCGCATCTGCGCGTAGGTCGCGCCGAAGGGCATCAACAGGAGGTCGGTCTGCACGGGGGCAGGATAGCGGAGGCGGACGGGACTCGCGTTCGTACAATGCGAGCGGGAGGACGCCATGACAGACGAGAGGCTCCTGGACGACGAACTGAAGGTGCTGCGCGACGGCTTCGCGGAACGCGCTCCCCAACTCATCGAGACGGTGGAGGCGGCGATCGAGGAGATCGAGGCAGCCGCCATCTCGCGGGCGCTGGACGTGGGCGCACACGCGCCGGACTTCCGGCTGCGGGACGTGACGCACGACCGCGACGCGAGCCTGAGCGAGGCGCTGGCGCAGGGACCGGCGGTCGTCTCCTTCTACCGGGGCGAGTGGTGACCGTTCTGCAACATCGAGCTGCAGGGTCTGCAGCGACGGTACGGCGAGCTTCGGGAACTGGGCGCGGAACTGTTCTTCATCGGGCCTGAGACGGAGGAGGATGCGCGCAAGCTGCTGGGAAAGAACGAGACGGACATCCCCGTCCTGACCGACAGCGACGGCGCGGCCATGGACACCTACGGCATCAGCTTCGAGCTGCCGGAGCGGCTGAAGGGGACGTACACGCGTCTCGGGTTCCCCGACCGGAATCCCGAAACGGGGTGGCGATTGCCGGTGCCGGCGACGTTCGTGGTCGACACCGCGGGTGTGATCCGCTCCCGGCACTGCCTGGCGGACTACCGCTATCGCATGGAGCCGCGCGACATCGTCGGGGCGGTCGAGGCGCTGCGGGCGCCATGAGCATCCCAAGCGTGCTGCGAGTGGAGCGAAGCGCAGAACGCCTGGCCCGGGTCGAGCGGGCGACGGAATTCCCGATGCTCGCGCTGGCGCTGCTGATGGTCCCGCTGCTGGTCCTGCCGCTTGCGACGGACCTATCCGCGCAAGCCGACGGGTGGTTCCTGATCGGGGACTACGTGATCTGGGCCGTGTTCACGGTTGAATTCGGGGTCAAACTGCTGGTGGCGCCCAACCGGCTGGCGTATGTACGAGCGCATCCGCTGGAAGCGGCCATGGTGGTTGTGCCCTTCCTGCGGCCCCTACGGCTCCTGCGGCTGCTCCTTCTCCTGCGACTGGCGGTCGTGCTCGGCCTGAATACCCGCCTCATCCGGTCGTTCTTCCTGCGGCGCGGGACGGCGTTCGTCCTTGCCTGCCTGCTGGTCGCGGTGGTTGGCGGAGGGACGCTGACCTTCATCGCGGAGCACAACCATGCAGGCAGCCAGATCACCTCTCTCGGCGACTCGTACTGGTGGGCGATGGTGACGATGACGACGGTGGGGTACGGCGACTACGCGCCGATCACTCCGCTGGGGCGTGGCGTCGCGGGCTTTCTCATGATCTTCGGGATCGCGGCGCTCTCGATAACGACGGCCTCGGTCGCGGCGCTGATGACGCGGCAGCCGCAGGCTCCCGCCCGAAGCACTTCGCTGCGAGAGCTGCGGATCAGGCAGCGCCAGCTTCGGGCCCGCCGCATCGCTCGCTGAGGCGAGTGCGGGTCGGAGCGGGCGCGGGTATGCTCCCACGGCTGGAGGACGTATGGCGGGAGCGCTCTCACATCTGCGGATCTGTGACTTCACCGGGCAGCTGGCCGGGGCGGGGGCGACCCGCTTCCTGGCGGCCTTCGGGGCGCAGGTGATCCGCATCGAGGACCCGGTCAACCAGGGTCGCTGGGACATCCTGCGGGGGATGCCGCCCTACGTGGACGAGCGGCGCGGGGTCGAATTCGGGGGGCCGTTCAACAACCACAACGTCGAGAAGCTGGGCGTCACGCTGAACCTTCGGACGGAGCGGGGGAAGGAGCTGCTGCGGGAGCTGGTTGCCGTCTCGGACGTGGTGGCGGAGAACTTCTCGGCGGGCGTGATGGAGCGGCTGGGGTTCGAATACGAGGCGCTGAAGGCGCTCCGCGAGGACATCATCTACGTCTCGAACTGCGGATTCGGGCACCGCGGCCCCTACCGCGACTACAAGACGTGGGGGCCGATCGTGCAGGCGGTGTCGGGGCTCACGTTCAGCTCGGGCCTTCCCGACCAGCCGCCGGCCGGCTGGGGCTACTCGTACATGGACCACACCGGTGGCTACTACATGGCGATCGCGATCCTGATGGCGCTTCGCCACCGGAACCAGACGGGCGAGGGGCAGTGGGTGGACCTGGCCTGCACCGAGGCAGGGGCGAGCCTGATGGGGCCGGCGATGCTCGACTACACGGTGAACGGGCGTCCGTTGCGACGGCAGGGGAGCCCGAACAGCAATCGCGGCCAGCACCCCTCGATGGCCCCGCACGGCATCTATCCCTCGCAGGAGGAAGACACGTGGGTCGCGATCGCGTGCCGCGACGACCGCGACTGGGAGGCGTTCGGCGAGGTTACGGGGGAGGCGTGGACACAGGAGGGGCGCTTCTCGGACCTGCGGGGGCGGCTGGTGGCGGAGGACGCGCTGGACGCGCTGGTGGGCGGGTGGACGCGGGGGCGGGGGAACTTCGAGGCGGCGGCGCTCCTACAGGGGGCGGGAGTCCCGGCGACGGCGGTGCAGCGTCCGCAGGAACGCATCGACCAGGATCCGAACACGGAGGCGTGGGGCCTATGGCCGACGGTGAAGCACCGCGACATGGGCGATGTGCGGGTCGACGGGCTGCCCGTGCATTTCTCGGAGACGGACTGGCGCATGGAGCGGGGCGGTCCCTGCCTGGGTGAGCACAACGAGGAGGTGTTCGGGGGACTACTGGGGCACAGCGCGGACGAGATCGCGGCGCTGACGGAGGAGGGGGTGCTGTGACGGGGGCGCTGGAGGGGGTGCGGGTGGTCGAACTGTGCGACGAACTGGGGGTGTTCGCGGGGAAGCTGCTCGCGGACATGGGGGCGGACGTGGTCAAGGTCGAGCCGCCGGAGGGTGACCGCACGCGCACGTATCCGCCCTTCGCCGACGACGAGCCGGGGCGGGAGCGCAGCCTCTATTTCTGGCACTACAACACGAGCAAGTCGAGCGTGACGCTCGATCTTCGTGAGGCGACGGACCAGGAGCGGCTGCGCGCGCTCATCGACCGGGCCGACATCGTGCTGCAGAGCGGGGAGGCGGGGGCGGACCTCGATTACGAGTCGCTGCGGGAGACGAACGAGGGGTTGATCATGGTCACGATGAGCCCGTTCGGGCGGGGGATGCCGCGCGAGGACGAGGCGGCGACGGACCTCACGATCCTGGCGGGGGGCGGTCCCGCCTGGAACTGCGGCTACGACGACCACTCGCTGCCGCCGGTGCGGGGCGGGGGGAACCAGGGCTACCACACGGCCAGCCACTTCGGGGTGATGTCGGCGCTCGTGGCGCTGCTCTACCGGGACGAGACGGGGCGGGGGCAGCACATCGACGTGAACGCGCACGCGGCGGCGAACGTGACGACGGAGGCGGGAACGTACGCCTGGCTGGTGGCGCAACAGACCGTGCAGCGCCAGACCGGCCGGCATGCGGGCGTGGACCCGTCGATGCCTTCGCAGGTGCTGTGCAAGGACGGACGTTACGTCAATACCGGTATCCCACCGCGGCGGCCGGAGTCGTTCGCGGCGGTGTGCGAGTGGCTCCAAACGATGGGTTGGGCGGAAGAGTTCCTGGAGTTTCCGCTGTTGGAGGAGGGGATGCGGCGCGAGCGCTTCGACATGACGATGCTGGCGCAGGACGAGGAGCTGATGGCCATCTTTGGGGCGGGGCGCTCGGCGATGAACTTCCTGGCGTCGAGGCTGACGGCCTACGAGTTCTTCACGGGCGGGCAGCAGCGGGGATTCCAGATCGGAATCATCTACGCACCCGAGGAGGTGCTTGAGGACCCGCACTTCGTCGCGCGGGGCTTCCCCGTCGAGGTGGATCACCCGGAGCTGGAGCGGACGGTGACGTACCCGGGGGCGCCGTACCAGCTCCTGGGGTCGCCCTGGCGTATCCGGCGGCGGGCGCCGCTTCTGGGCGAGGACAACGAGCGCGTGTTCGCGGAGTTGGGGAACGTCTAGGCGCGGTTCGCGATCGACTCCTCGGTGACGACGTCGGGCAACCAGTAGCGGCGGAAGACGATGTAGCCGGCCAGGGTGAGTATCCCCGCGACCGGCCCGACGAGGCGGATGCCGAGCGGGTCCTCGGCGGAGGAACCTAGGAGCAGGAGGGCCCCGAGGAGGCCCGATGCAGCCGCGCTACCGATTTTCTCCAGCGTCGCCTGAGTGGCGTAGAAGGTGGCCTCGCGCCGCCGACCCGTGAGGATCCTGTCGTAGTCGGTGATGTCGGCGATGAGGGCATTGGGGAAGGTCTGCACGGGCGCGAGGGGGAGGCCGATGAGGAGGGCGTAGGCGATGCCCTGGGTCACGGCGGGGATGCCCGGAAGGAAACCGGCGATAGCGAAGAGGGGGAAGTAGAGACCGGCGAAGAGCATTCCCCAACCGTAGACCTCGCGCTTGGAGCGGCGGCGGGAAAGCAGCACGACCCCGGGCAGCGCGAGCAAGAGGACGCCTATGGCGGAGCCGGTGAGCACGCTCACCATCGCGCGATCGTCCCTGCCGAGGACGGCGTCGGCGTAGAAGGGGAGAACGCCGGTGATCATCAGGACGCCGGCGCTGTAGAGGACGAAGGAGGGGAGAAAGACGCGGAATTGATCGTTGCGCAGGCAGATCGAGATCGCGGTGACGGCGGTGCGCAAGGAGAAGGGTTCGGGAGGACCTTCCGCCGCGATCTCGCGCGAGACTTCGACCGAGCGCCGCCAGGCCCCGGCGAGCGCGACGTAGCGGGAGACGAGAGCGACGGCGGCGACGATGAGCGCCACGGCGACAAAGCCGAAGCGGTCGATGAGCGGGCCGCTAAGAACGAAGGCGATGGTCGTGCCGGCCAGGCCAAACACCACTTGCCAGGCGACGATGCTGAGGCGGTCGTCGCTGCGGCGGGCGATCTCGGGGAGGAGGGACTCGAGCGGACCTCCAGAGAGCGTGGAGAAGAGGTTGAAGACCCAGAAGATGCCGAACAGGAAGATCACGTTGCGGAAGGTCTCGCCCGGGTCGGGGGGAATCCAGATGAGTACGAAGAAGATGGCCATGAAGGGAGTGGCGGCGAGGACGAAGGGGATGCGGCGTCCGAGACGCGAGCGGGTACTGTCGCTCCAGTAGCCGATGAGCGGATCGTCGAACGCCTCGATCAGGCGGCCAACGAAGATGACGGCGATGATGGCCCACGCCGCGCCGCGGCGCGCGGGATCGCCGTCCTCATCGCCGAGGTAGAAGAAGACGAGCCAGAGGTCGCGGGTGCGGCCGAGGGCGTTCCCACCGAGGGAACCGGACGCGAAGAGGAGGCGCGCGCCAAGGGGCAGGCGGCCTTCCATGCAGCTCCTCCAGCGACTGGAGTAATGCCTCGGACGATACAGGAATGGGGTGATCGACTACGGCAGGGCGAGCATCCGCTCGAGGGCGACGAGCGACCACTCGCGCGTCTCGCCATCAACCTGCACGCGGTTCACCGTGTGGCCCTGCACGAGGCCCTCAAGGGTCCAGGCGAGGTAGGCAGGGTGGATGCGGTACATCGTGCTGCAGGGGCAGACGACGGGGTCGAGACAGAAGACGGTCTTGTCGGGGTTCTCGTCGGCGAGGCGCTTCACGAGGTTAATCTCGGTGCCGACGCCCCAGACGGAGCCGGCGGGCGCTGCGCTGACGGCCTTGATGATGCGCTCGGTCGAACCGCTGTGGTCGGCGGCTTGCACGACTTCCCAGGAGCACTCGGGGTGGACGATGACGTTGAGGTCGGGGTGCTCGGCGCGGGCTTGCTCGATCTGCTCGACGGAGAAGCGCTGGTGGGTGCTGCAGTGGCCCTTCCAGAGGATGACGCGTGCGCCCTCAAGCTGCTCCTGCGTGAGCCCGCCGAGGGGCTTGCGCCAGTCCCAGGTGACCATCTCATCGAGGGGGATACCCATCTCGTAGCCGGTGTTGCGGCCGAGATGCTGGTCGGGGAAGAAGAGGACTTTCTCGCCGCGCTCGAAGGCGTACTCGAAGGTCTTGGGGGCGTTGCTGGAGGTGCAGACAATGCCCTCACGCTTGCCCACGAAGGCCTTGAGGCTGGCGGCGCTGTTCATGTACGTGATTGGGATGATGCTCGCGCCGGAGCCGAGGGCGGCGGTCATCTCGTCCCAGGCGGCGTAGACATCGCCGGGGTCGGCCATGTCGGCCATGGAGCAGCCGGCGGCCATGTTGGGGAGGACAACGGCGACATCGGGTGGCGTGAGGATGTCGGCGGATTCGGCCATGAAGTGGACGCCACAGAAGAGTACGAACTCGATGCCCCGCTGGCTGGCGGCGTGCTGGGCGAGCTTGAAGCTGTCGCCGGTGAAGTCGGCGTACTGGATGACCTCGTCGCGCTGGTAGTGGTGGCCGAGCACGACAAGACGATCGCCGAGGGCGGCGCGGGCATCGTGGATGCGCTGCTCAAGCTCCGCGGGGGGGAGGCCGAGGTAGCTGCGGGGGATATCCTGCTGCCAGCTGACAAAGGCAGGCTCCTCCACGAGGGGGAGGGGCTCAAGGCGGTCGGTGGGGCAAGTGTCGGGGTCCGAGTAGCGCTCAAGCAGGGCCACGGCGTCGGAGGTGGAGGGAGTTGCAGTCATCGGACGATCCCTTCGACTGGGAGGCGGCACTTAGTGTCGCAAGTACACTAAGTAGGAGGGCTAACTCTGCCACAAGGGGCGGGGATCGTCAACGGTAGAGGTCGGCATCAGAGGCCGAAGAAGGCTGCGCGCTCCCAGACCAATCTCGCGAAGGCGCTCGACCTGGCCGATCTCGGGGAAGGCGCGGGCGATGCGCTCCGCGAGGGACGCCATCGGCATCAGTCGCCCGCGGACGGCGGGCGCCAGCGGATGGTGGTGGGCTGCGTTCGTTCGAGGCGCTCGGCGGTGGTCCCGGCGAGCAGCTCGACGTGGTCGCCGGGGCGGAGTTGGCCGCCTTCGAGAACGCGGGCGTAGACGCGGCTGAATCCGGGGCGCTCCTCCTGGTCCATGGCGCTGAAGTCGCCGTCGGCGAACCACTGGGCGTTCTTCCAGCAGGGTTCGGTGTAGCCGGTGACCTCAATGAGCACCGTCTCGCCGAGGCGGAGTCGGGCGCCGGGGTTCACGCGGTTCCAATCGATGCCGGCGGTCGTGACGTTCTCGCCCGTGGCGCCGGGGGCGATGGAGTGGCCTTCTGCGGCGAGGGCCTCAATGCGTTCGAGGGCGAAGAGGCAGAGGGCGCGCCTCGGGCCGCCGTGGGCGCGACGGTCGGCCTGGCGGTCGACGGTGATGCCGTTGGCGTCGATGGTGGCCTCGGCGAGCGGGAGCTTGGGGACGCCGCCGTTGGAGGCGCTCAACTGGACGATGCGGCCCCGTGCGGTGTCGCTCACGCGCCTGTCCTTTCGTCGAAGCCGGCGATGACGCCCTCGACGTGGAGCAGGCGCAGGGCCTGGACGATGGCGGGGCGGAGCTGGTCGAGGGTCTCGGCGGGGATGCGCGCGCTGAGGTTGTCGAACAGGTCGCCGACGGTTCGGCTTCCGTCGATCTGGGCGATGACAACGGCGACGAGATCGCTCACGGGGACGCCTTCGCTTCGCTCGGGGGTGAGGATGACCTGTCCCCAGGTGAACTCGCCCTCGCCCACGACAGGCTTGCGCTCGAGGCGGGCCTCCGGCAGAAGCGCGGGGATCGCGGCGGAGAGCCGGGGGAGGCCATCGCGGAAGCGCTCGTCGAAGGCGGCGGCGCGCTCTTCGCGGCGGCTTTCGACGGCGCTCACGGCCTGGTTGAAGCTGCGCGGGGTCTGGCCGTGGGCGAGGACGGCGCGCTCGTAACCAACGGGTGGTTGGCCGGCGACGGCGCGAACGAAGGCAAGGCGGGCGGGGGTCGATTCGTCAGCGCCGGTAATGCGGCGAGTCTCCCAGAAGTAGGAGTCGACGGTGCGGTTGCTGGCGTAGAAGAGGCGCGCCATCTCGCGGAAGTGCTGGTACTGCTGCCGGTACTGCTCGGAGTAGACAGCGGCGCTGGCGCGTCCGAGTTCTGAATCCTTGAGGGCGGTGGTGACGTAGGCGGCAGCGAGCACGCCGGAGGAGAGGGCGAGGTGCACACCCGATGAGAAAAGCGGGTCGACAAAGCAGGCGGCGTCGCCAGCGAGGACGAAACCCTCCCCGGCGAGCTCGCTGGAGGCATAGGACCAGTCGCGGACGACGGTGGGGGCGGCGGTGAGGGTGGCGCCCCCGAGGAGGGCGGCGGTGTGGGGGCCGCTGGCGACGCGCTCGCGGAAGAAGGCCTCGGGACCGAGCTCGTTGATGCGCTCGCGCCCAACGGCGCTATCGACCACGACGCCGGTGCTGAGGAGGCCGGTGTGGAGGGGGATTGCCCAGAGCCAGCCGTCCTCGATGGACTCGATGAAGATGTTGTTGGCGTCGGGCTCGGGGAGCCGGGAACCGCCCGCGTAGTAGCCGTAGACGGCGAGGTTGCGGAAGAACGGGTCGGCCTCGCGGAGGCCGCGGGCGCGCCCGATGAGGCCCGCCTGGCCGCTCGCATCGACGACGAAGCGGGCACTGGCCGTGTACTCGCGGCCATCGCCGTCCTCGACGCGGAGGGTTGCGCCGGTGGGGCCGGCATCCGCAGCAAGCACACGGTGACCCTCACGCACGTCGACGCCCTCGGCGGCGGCGTTGCGGAGGAGGATTTCGTCGAACTGGGCGCGAACGACCTGGAAGGCGTGGGGGTAGCGGGGACTGGACTCGCGGAAGGACCAACTCCAGGGGTCGGGGTCGCTGCCCCAGACCATGGTGGCGCCGTACTTGGGGAGGAAGCCGGCGGCCTCGACGGCGGGGAGGACGCCAAGCTCGGCGAGGACGGGCATGGAAGCGGGGAGGAGCGACTCGCCGACGTGCTCACGGGGGAAACGGTCGCGCTCGTAGATACGGACAGTCCAACCCTTGCGCGCGAGCATGGTCGCAGCGGCGGAGCCGGCCGGTCCGCCGCCCACGACGAGAACGTCCGCATCGAGGCCGCTATCGGAGGTCATGCCGAAATCGTCGCACAACGCGGCGGCAGGGGCGCGCCGACAGGCACAAAGAAGCCCCCGCAAAGGATTGCGGCGGCTTCGGGCGTTGACGGTGGGAGGAGCGTTAGGAGCCGCCGGCGGCGACGACCTCTTCCTGCTCCATGGGCTCGTTGGTGTTGGTGTCCATCTCGAAGGGGCCCTTGAGGTCGAACTCCTTGGCCATCTCGCGGGTGGCGGGGATGACTTCCTCGCCCATGAGACGGAGGCTGCGCGTGGCATCGTCGTGGTCCATCGCGCCGTCGCCGTCCCAGAAGAAGATGCTCCCGGGGCGCAGGTACTCGAGCACGTGGCGGATCTTCGGGATCACGGTCTCGGGCGTGCCCGTAATGATGGACATGCGCTCCTTCTGGTTCTCGTAGCTGCCGAACGAGTCGGCGGCCTCGGCCTTCTTGTCCGCATCGTCGCCGGTGGCTTCCTCGTGGGCGGCCAGGCGTCCGCGGGCGCGGGCCTGCGTGAAGCTGGTGACCGTGGGCAGGAGGTTGGTGCGCGAGGTCATGCCGGGGAGGTTCTGCAGGTAGGGGCGAACGATGCCCTGGTTACCCTCGAGGAAGGGGTTGCTGGGACCCTGGACGTACTTGCGGGCGGCCTCGTCGGCGAGCTCCTCGGTCTCATCGACGTGGACCTTGAAGAGGTAGCTGCGGTGCTGGGTGCCGGCTTCGTAGCCGTTCTCGTCGGCGACCTGCGAGTAGTAGTCGTAGGAAACCTTGGTGGGCTCCAGGTCGGTGGCGAGCATGACGTAGGGGTAGCGGTGCTCGGCGGCCCACTTGACGGTGTTGCGGCTCATGACACCGGGAATCCAGATCTGGGGATGGGGCTGCTGGTAGGTCTTCGCCCAGGGATTCACGTAGCGGTAGTTGTAGTGTTCACCCTCCCAGCGGAAGGGCCCGTCCTTGGTCCAGGCGGCGAGGACGAGATCGTGGGCCTCCTGGTAGCGCTCCCAGTTGAAAGGCGCCTGGGCGTTGTGGGCGACGCTCTCGCGGCCGGTGCCGCGCACCCAGCCGGTGACGAGGCGGCCGCGGGAGATCATGTCGATCTCGGCCAGCTCCTCGGCGAGCCAGAGGGGGTCATCCCAGATGGGGAGGACGTTGCCGAGGAGGACGATCTTCACGCGCTTGGTGATGCGCGCGAGGATGGCGGCCTCGACATTGACCACGCCGCCCATGCAGAAAGGCGTGCTGTGGTGCTCGTTGAGCATGACGCCGTCGAAGCCCATCTCCTCGGCGTAGACCTTCTCGTCGAGGTAGCGGTTGTACAACTCGGAGCCGAGCCGCGGGTTGTACTCGCTGTTGCTGATGCCAAGGTCGGTGATGTCACGCCCGGTGGATCCGAAGTAGCCGGACTCCCGATCCTGGTAGGGGCGTTCCGTGAAGTACCCGATAAACATGCACTGCCCTCCGCGCCTGCACGCTCGGGGGCGTGAATGCGCTTAGTGGGCGCATCATACCGCCTTTGCGAGACGGTGAGTGTGCGTTCGGAGGAGCTTTCCGAGCCTGGTTTCGGCTAGGCGCCCGCGTGCGAGGCGATGAGGGCGGCGAGCGCGTCGGCCTCCTCGTAGTCCACGTAGTGGCCGGCGCCCTCGAAGATTTCCAGGGTGGCATTGGGGAGGGCGGCGGCGTACTGACGGGCGCAGGTGAGGGGGATGACTCGCTCCTCGCTGCCGGCGACGACGAGCGCAGGCGTCTGGACTTCGGAGAGCACCGGAGCAAGGCGGCGGTTGAACATGTACGGCTTCCAGCTGAGGCGGGCGGTCATCTCGCGGCTGAAGTCCCAGAGTTCGCGCACTTCCTCGGTAACCTCCTCGCCGAAGATGTCCGTGAAGCGCTCCTCATCGCGGAAGCCGGCGGCGACGTACTCAGAGTAACTGAGGAGCATCTGGTCGAGGATCTCGCCCTCGTCCGGCTGGAGACCGGCGGCGCCCACGAGGACGAGCGAGCCGACGCGCTCCTGGTTGATAGCGGCGAGTTCGGCGGCGATGAAGCCACCGAAGCCGAGGCCCACGAGGGTGGGTTTGTCGGGGGCCACCTGCGCCAGGAAGCGACTCATAAGGATGGCGATGTCACGGGGGTCGCGCGCCCAGACGGGGCGCTCGGACTGGCCGTAGCCGGGCAGGTCGGGGACGGTGACGGTGAAGTTCTGGGCGAGCGCTTCGTAGAAGGGCACCCAGCCGAGGTTGCCCGATGAATGGTGGAGGACCACCGCGTTGGGACCGCTGCCTCCCTGCAGGTAGCGAACGCTGAGGCCCGCGACCTCGTTGGTGGATTCAGTCCATGTCTGCTCGGCTGTCGTCATGCTGGCTCCTTGAGGCGCTTGGTGCGTAGCGCCGCATAATACGCGAGCCCACCGTTGCTGGCTGCGCCGGCCACTGGCCCGCGCGCGGCGGCATCTGTACGCTCTCCCGCATGTCTGAACCGTACCTGGTCGTCCACGTCGATAAGCGCCCCAACCTCTCGTTCGAGATCGAACAGAGCATCATCGAAGGGGGAGGCGGGAGCTTCCTCGGAACGAGCTCCTCGAGTGAGGATGAGCTGATCGCGAACGTGAAGGACGCGGACGCGATCCTGGTGTCGTCGGCGCAGATCACGCGGCGGGTGGTGGAGTCGATGCCGAGGTGCAAGCTCATCATCCGTTACGGGGTGGGGCTGGACACGCTCGACATTCCGGCGGCGACCGATCACGGGATCGTGGTCGCACACTTCCCCGACTTCTGCCAGCCGGAGGTCGCCAACCAGGCGATGCTGCTGCTGCTGGCCTGCGCGAAGAAGCTGCGGCTGCTCGATTCGGCCGTGCGCGACGGCAGCTGGCGGCCGGGACCGCTCGGGCCCATGGGACCGATCGGCGGGGAGACGCTGGGGCTGGTGGCGCTGGGGAACATCGCACGGGCGGTCGTGCCGCGGGCGAAGGCGTTCGGGCTGAACGTGATCGCACACGACCCGTACATCGGGGAAGGCGTATTCCGCGCCCAGGGGGTGGAGCGCGTGGAAACGCTGCACGAGCTGCTGGGGCGCTCGGACTACGTTTCCGTGCACACACCCCTGAATCCGGAGACACGCCACCTGATCAGCGACGCCGAGCTGGCGGCGATGAAGCCGACGGCGTACCTGATCAACACCTCGCGGGGGCCGGTAGTCGACCAGGAAGCGCTGATCGCGGCACTCGACGGGGGACAAATCGCGGGAGCCGGGCTGGATGTCTTCGAGCGCGAACCGCTGGAGGTGGAGTCGCCGCTGGCGCGCATGGAGAACGTGGTGCTGATGCCCCACTCGGCCTCGTACTCGGACCAATCGTTCGAGAGCATGCGGCGGCGGGTGGGGGAGACGGTGGTGGGGCTGATGGAGGGCCGCTGGCCCCAGTTCGTGGCGAATCCCCGGGTCTTGCCGCGGGCTTCGCTGCCAGCGAGGGACTAGCGGCGCGGCGTACAGTAGGCGCACTTTCCGCCAGGAGGAGCGCCATGAAAGCCGCCGTATTCCACGGACCACACCAGCGGTTGACGATCGAGGAAATCGCGATCGACGACCCGGGGCCGCGCGAGGTCATCGTGAAGACGGCCGCGAGCGGCGTCTGCCATAGCGACCTGCACTTCGTGGACGGGCTCTACCCGTTTGATGCGCCGGCGATCCTCGGGCACGAGGCGGCGGGCATCATCGAGTCGGTGGGCGAGCAGGTGACGTACGTGCAGCCCGGCGACCACGTGATCTGCTGCCTCTCGGTGTTCTGCGGGATGTGTGAGCGCTGCATGACGGGTCAGCCCTACGCCTGCGACAAGGAGGCGGTGACGCGAGGCGCAGACGACCCGCCCAAGTACACCTGGAACGGCCAGCCGGTGGCGCAGTTCGCCAACCTCTCCAGCTACGCGGAGAAGATGCTGGTGCACGAGAACGCGGTCGTGCGCATCCGCGAGGACATGCCGCTCGATGCGGCGGCGCTCATCGGCTGTGGGGTGACGACGGGGTTCGGAGCGGCGGTGAACACGGCGAAGGTGGCGCCGGGCTCGACGGTGGCGGTCTTCGGCGTGGGCGGCGTGGGGCTGGCGGCGGTGCAGGGCTCGCTGGTGGCGGGCGCACGCATGATCATCGCGGTGGACATGGTGGAGTCGAAGCTTGCGAAGGCGCGCGAGCTGGGCGCGACACACGTGGTCGACGCCTCCTCGGGCGACCCGGTGGAGCGAATCCGCGAACTGACGGGTGGCGGGGCCGACTACACGTTCGAAGCGATCGGGCTGAAGTCGGCGGCGGAGCAAGCGTACGAGGCGCTGCGGCGGGGCGGCACGGCGACGGTCATCGGGATGATCCCGGTCGGCCAGAAGGTCGAGATCGACGGGCGCTCGCTGTTGAGCGAGAAGAAGCTGCAGGGGAGCTCGATGGGCTCGAACCGCTTCCGCGTGGACATGCCGCGCTACATCGACTTCTACATGCAGGGGCGGCTCAAGCTCGACGAGATGATCAGCCGGCGGATGCGGCTGGAGGACGTGAACGAGGCCTTCCGGGCGATGAAGGCGGGCGAGGTGGCTCGCTCCGTGCTGATGTTCGACTAGCGCCGGCTAGGCCTCCTCGCGGGGGCGGGTGAAGCCGCCGCGGAAGCGTTCCATCAGCCCCTCGCGGGTGAACTCGGGGGACTTGGCGTAGTCGATGATGACGCGCTCGCGGTCCTCGACCACCTGGGCGGCGGCGGGGACGTCGGCGGCGATGTCGTGGGGAATGGAGATGCAGCCGTGGAGGTCGGCGTGGAGGAGGTCACCGGGGTTCACGGTGATGCCGCCGACGGTGACGGGGCCGCCCACCTCGATCTGGTGCACGTAGGCGTGGGAGACGAGCACCTCTTTGGCGAGGAACTGGAAGCCGAGCTCGCGCACCTCTTCCATGTCGCGCACACCGCCGTTGGTGACAACGCCGAGGCAGCCAAACGCTCGATGCACGTTCCCGTTGACTTCGCCCCAGAAGGAGCCAACGGGGGGATCGTCCATGTCCTCGATGACGACGATGCGGGGGCCGGGGATGGACTCAATGTGGTCGTACCAGGCGCCGCGCTCGACATTGGCCTCGGGGTCCTGGTCGGCGGGTACGCTGGCGCGGATCTTGCAGGTGACGGCGTAGCCGACGATGGGCTCCATCTCGGGGAAATGGCAGCGGATGTCGGGGGTCATGGCGCCGTAGTTGCGGGCGCGCACACCAAAGGTCTCGATGGCGTTGGAGATGGCGGGTGAGGGCCAGGCGCGCAGGGCGGCCAGTTGCTGGTCGGTCAGGGGCTCCATTGGACACGGCTCCGGGTGAAGATGCTGCGAATCCTAGGGGCGGGCGGGCAGCGGCGCTACGTGCACGGGGTCAAGGCGAGTCGCCAAGGCTCTTCACCAGCCACGGGTCTCCCCGCTCAAGGGGCACGACCGTCGCGTCGAACCTGCGCTGGATAGCCGCCGACAACGGCTCCGGCATGACTACGTTGAGGACGTTCGCACCCATCGACGAGGCCTGCCCGGCGGCGATGGCAATCTGGTCCGAGACGTACTCAGCGTCTCCCACCAGCTCGATGGCCCTCGCCCCGCAGCCGGCAACCTGTAGCTCTGGCATGCGCCATCCTGCCAAGTACTTTTGAGCGGAGCGCAGGAATCAGTCGAGGGTATCGCCCGAAATGCTGCCGAGGAACAGGACGGCCGGCCCCGCGGCCCCGAGACGCGCGCTGTACATAGGTGTTCTTTCGTGTCCTGCATAGCCAAGGCAATCCATCATCGCCTGGATGGCGATTCGCTTCGCGGCAACGAGGTCCAAATCTAGACGGGAATCCTCTGGGTGACGGAGAGCACTTTGCTGGCGTGATCCATGGCTTCGTGAAGGTCTCTCACGGCGAGCTCAAGTCCCTCTTCAAGCTCTACGGCCTCGCACTCAACACCAATCGCAAGGCAGTAGTCTTCCAAGCTCTCGTCCGCTGGCTTGGTGTCAACGATCCACTGCCCGAGCACCTGTACGGCGCCCACGATGTAGCCAACCAGTTCTGAGCGGTTGTTCGCTTCCAGGAACAGCGTGAAGTTCTCGCCCCTGGCCTGCCATGCCCCGCTCTCAACCTCGGAGATGGAAAACGAGACCGTTAGCTGGTGCTGGAGCATTCAGTTCCCTCCTCCCCGATGCACAATCGCAGTCCCAGAGACACTGGACGGGACATCGCGACTCTTGTGTAGAACGTACAGTCCCGAGGGTGGTCCGACCAGCCCGAAGACTCCCTGCTGAAGTTCCGCTTAGACGACGCCCCTCATGCCGGCACCCTGCTGGGGTCCGTAGGCGCTCTGGAGCGTCGCGCGGTCGAAGCCGTGGGGCTCTCTGCCGATGGCGAAGTCGTAGAGGGCGGCCTTGAAGATGCCTTCGAGGGCGGTAACGGTCGCCCACGCGAGGCCGACCAGGGGGATGCCGATGGCGAGGCCGAGCAGCGGGTGGATGAAGGCCAGCAGAAGCCCGGGGATCGCCGCCACGATGATCGCGCCGATAGTCAGGATGCCGAAGCCGAAGCTGGCGGTTAGCTGGCGGCCCCATGTTTGCCGGAGGAGCGACGAGGAGCGCTTGATAGCCTCGATCGGCCCGATGCCTTCGGCGACCAGCACGGGAATCACGAAGAAGGTCGCGAGGCTCCAGGCAATACCGCCGATCATGGAGGCGACCTGTCCGGCGATGCCGCCGCGGTCGCG
The DNA here is from genome assembly GCA_965262975.1 of Tepidiformaceae bacterium. Taxonomy (GTDB): domain Bacteria; phylum Chloroflexota; class Dehalococcoidia; order Tepidiformales; family Tepidiformaceae; genus UBA2991. Next base: position 1,863,402 of record OZ253575.1, read on the forward strand.
GAGGGCCCGCAGGATGAGGCTGACGATGGTCGTGACCACGGACCAGGCGAGGATCTGGGGGAGGTGAGCGGAGGCGGCCTTCAAGCCGGAAGCGACATTGGGGTCGCCGCCACGAAGCCGTTCGAGCGCGGCTGCAACCAGCGCGGCATTGAAGAAGATGATGATGAAGGAAGAGGCGAACGCGAGAAACAGTCCGAGCGCCACATCGCCGCCGGAGGCCTCCCCACCTTCCTCGGCGAGGCTAAAGGCGCCTCCGGCGAGACCGCCGGCGAAGACAACGGCGGCCAGAATCACCAGGGCGGCCACCGACATGACGGGGAAGAAGATGAGCTCGCGGTCCAGCATAAGGACGCGCCAACTCATCTTTATCAGGTCGATGGTGTGGCCGATCGTTGCGAACATGGGTACCTCTCCTCTAGATGGGCAGGGTACACGAGCGCGGTTTCACATTCCGAATCAGCCGACGACCTGCCGAAGCTCGAAACCGTTGCCATCGGGGTCGGTAACCTCGGCGACGCGCACGGGTATGCCGCCGCCGGCCTCGTGGAGAGCGCGCAGCTCCCCGCCCGCGGCCTGCAACTCGGCAAGGGCGGCGTCGAGGGCGTCGACCTCCAGGTTGAGGCCGGCGTGAGGCAGGGGACCTTCGGCGGATTCACCCGTGGGGAGGATGTGGAGGGCGATGACTAGGCCGTCACAGCGGAAGGTGTTCCAGCCGGGCGAGCCTGACCCGGGCGTGTCGAATTCCGCCAACCCGAGCGTATCCCGGTAGAAGGCGCAGGCGCGCTCCATGTCGGAGACGTAGTGGATGACCATAGGGCTGTGGGGGCGCATGTCTGTGTCCGCGAGAGGGTGAGCGACTAGTCGCGCTCGGTCCAGGTACGGCGCACGAAGAGGGACTCGCTCACAACCGTACTGGGGCGCTCCTGGCGCCGGGCGACGGCACGACCGGCGGCCTTACCGGCGGCGCGCTGGGCGAGGAGCTTGCCCGCGATGTTGGCGGCGATCTTGAGAGCCGTGCCGATCGCAATGGCGGTGGCGGCGCTTCGGATGGGGGCCGGGAGGGCGGGCCGGCGGGGTTCGAGAGCCATGGCCGGGCGGGCGACCGGCAGGCGTCCGTCCCGGAGGAACATGCCGCAGTTCCGGCAGTAATTGTCGATGGCGTCGTGCGGTTCGGCGCAGTCGGGACAGGAGAACGTGAGGGGCGCCGGCTGGGACATGGGCGCGATTATACGTCGGGCGGGAGGGCGGCTTCGACCTCGGCGGTGAGGTCGAGGGGGTGGCCGGCGGGCACGGTCAGGCGGCCCTCCTGGAGGGCTCGCAGGGTCTCGACGAGAAAGGGGCGCTCGCGGGCGACGCCACGGGCGCGAATCTCGCCGTACAGCGGCAGGGCCTCGATGTCGGTGCGCGTGGCGTCGCGGGGGACTTGGGCGGAGGGGTCGGCGGGGATGGGGAAGCGGCAGTAGCTGAGGAGGGGACCGCGGTCGAGATCGCCGGTGACGAGGTGGTACATGCAGCCGGATTGACGGGCGCCGGTGGCGATGAGCTTGGCGATGACGTTCTGGTAGGCGCCGGTGGGGCCGTCGGGAAGGGCGGGATGGTCGTTGATGATGGGGAAGCGGGCGTGGAGGGGTTCGGTGGCGATGAGCATGTAGCCGAACATGACGGCGAGGTCGAAGGAGTAGGCGGCGAGGCGACCGGCGACGGCTTCGTCGAAAGCGTGACGCCAGGGGGGCAGGGGCTCGCCGGGGCGGGAGCGTTGGCCGCCCTGGGCCTTGCGGAAGCGCACCGAGGAGAGGGTCTCGACAGGCACACCGCGGCTGTCGAGGAGGTCGAGGAGGCGGTCGGTGGCCTCGAATTCACCGCGCTCGCGGTTGACGAAGGCGACGGTGAACGCGACCGGGAGGCCGGCATCGATCGACTGGCAGAGGGCTTCCAGAGCGCCGTAGGAGCCGGGCCCCCGGCCGGTGGTGAGCCAGGCGACGCGCAGGGGCTCAGCCGGCGTCATCGGGGGAAGCGGCCTCGTCGTAGGGCTGGGCGTCCTCGCGGAAGGCGGCGCCCTCCTGCAGGTTGTCCTGGAGGCGCTGGACACGGAGTTCGGCGTCTTCGAGGAGCTTGCGCAGCTGCTCGACGAGGGCGGCGCCCTCCTCGTAGGTGGAGAGCGCCTCCTCGAGGGGGATGTTGCCCGCCTCCAGCTTGCGGGCGTGCTCCTCAAGCTGGGCGACGAGCTCTTCGAAGGGCTGCTCGGCCATCAGCTGACCTCCGCCCAGAAAGCGCCATCGCCGACGGAGACGGCGACGCGGTTACCGGCCTTCACGTCGCGCACACGACGGACGACGCTCCGGCGGCGCCCGAGACGCTCGACGATGGCGTAGCCGCGGGCAAGGGTGGTGGCGGGGTTGAGGGCAGCGACCTGGGCTGCGGTGCGGTCGAGATTGGCGCGATCGGCGGTGAGGCGGGCGGTCAGCAGGTCGCCCATACGCGCGCCGAGCGCCTCCACCTGTTCGCCGGCGCGGGCGGGGCTGGGAGCGGCGTGACGCAGGTTCGCGGCCAGGTTCTGGAGGCGGGCGGCGCCGGTCTGGATGCGGTTGCGGACGTTGATCGCCATGGCGCGTTCGAGGGAGGAAAGACGTGCCGCGACCTCAGCGACATCGGGCGTGGCGCGCTCGGCGGCGGCGCTGGGGGTGGGGGCGCGGAGGTCAGCGGCGAAGTCGGCGAGGGACGTATCGGTCTCGTGGCCGATACCGGTCACGACCGGCACGGGGAAACCGAAGACTGCCCGCACAACGCCCTCGTCGTTGAAGGCGGAGAGGTCATCGGCGGCGCCACCGCCGCGCACGACGAGGGCGAGGTCGAGCGTCTCGTCAGCGGCAAGGGCGCGCAGGGCGGAGACGATGCTGGCGGGGGCCTGCTCGCCCTGGACGAGGGCCGGGGAGACGACCAGCTCGGCGAGGGGCCAGCGCCGGGCGAGCACGTCGCGCACGTCCTGGATGGCGGCGCCCGTGGGGGAGGTGACGAGGCCGATGCGGCGGGGGTAGGCGGGGAGGGGGCGCTTGCGCGAGGGCTCGAAGAGACCCTCCTCCTCCAACTGCTCGCGCAGCCGTTCGAGGCGGGCGGCCTCGATGCCGACGCCTTCGGGCCGGAAGAAGTCGCAGACGAACTGGAGCTCGCCGCGCTGGGGGTAGACCGTCACGCGTCCGTGAGCGAGCACGCGATCGCCGGCGGGAACCTCGGCGCCGGGCATGTCGTCGCGAAAGAGGACGGCGCGGAGCTGGCCTTCACCCTCGCGGAGGGAGAAGTAGCGGTGGCCGAGGCGCGAGCGGGTCGAGTCGGAAACTTCGCCGACAACCCAGAGGTCGGAGAGCAGCTCGCTGCCCTCAAGCATGTCCTTGAGGAGGTAGACGAGCTGGGAGACGCCGATAGGGTCCACTAGTTGACTCGCTCGATGTACTCGCCTGTCTCGGTGTTGACGCGGATGACCTCGCCCTCGCCGATGAAGAGGGGCACCTGGACGATGAGGCCGGTCTCGAGGGTGGCGGGCTTGGCGCCGCCCTGGGCGGTATCGCCCTTCACGCCGGGCTCGGTGAAGGTGACGGTGAGGGCGACGGAGCCGGGAAGCTCTACGGCGATGACCTCCTCGCCGTAGAGAGAAACCTCGCAGGTGTCGTTCTCCCTGAGGAACCGGGAGGCGTCACCGACCTTGGCGATGTCGACGGGGATCTGGTCGTAGGTCTCGGTGTTCATGAAGTAGTAGAAGTCATCGTCGGAGTAGAGGTACTGCATGTCGCGGCGATCGACGCGGGCGCGATCAAAGCGGGTGCCCGCCTGGACGGTGTGCTCGATGATGGCGCCGCTGCGGATGTCGCGCAGCTTCATGCGCACCTGGGCGGAGCCGCGGGCGGTCTTGTTGTGCTCGTAGCTGAGGACGGCGTAGAGCTTGTCGTTCATCTCGATGGTGACGCCGCGGCGAAATTCGGCGGTGGAAATCTGGCTCAAGGCTGGGCTCCTGATGGAAGTGTCGAGTCGAGGCTGCTGAGCTGACGGGCGCGGCCGCCTTCGAGGGTCACGATATCCTCGATGCGGACACCGCCCCAGCCCGGCAGGTAGATGCCGGGTTCAATGGTGAAGACCATGCCGTCTTCGAGCACGTCCTCGGAGGTGGGTCCGAGGTAGGGCGGGTAGTCGTGCACGTCGAGGCCGACGCCGTGGCCGAGGCCGTGGGTGAAGGCATCGCCGTAACCGTGCTCCTCGATGACGGAGGCGGCGAGGGCGTGGGCGTCGGCGCCGGTCATGCCCGCCTCGACGCGCTCGATGGCGGTCTGCTGAGCTTCGCGCACAACCTCGTAGACCTCGCGGAAGCGGTCGGGTTCGCCACCCAGATAGAAGGTGCGCGTGAGATCGCTGCAGTAGCCGGAGAGCTCGGCGCCCCAGTCGACGATGATGGGCTCGCCGGAGGCGAAGGGGCGGTCTGAGAGGTCGGCGTGGGGCATCGCGCCGCGCTCACCGCCGGCCACGATGGGCTCGAAGGAGAGGCCGCGGGCGCCGTGCTGCTTGACGGCGGCGTCGAGGGCGGCGGCGAAGCCGCGCTCGGTGACGCCCGGCTCGACTGAGGCGCTCACGTCGAGAAACGCGCGCTCGGCGATGGCGATCGCTTCCTCGAGGAGGGCGAGCTCCTCGGCGTCCTTGCGGGCACGGAGGCGCTCGACGATGGGCGGAGCGGGGACGAGGGCGGGGCGGTCGGATTCCGGCATCCGGTCGACGGCCTCGTGAAGGGTGAGGAAGTCGCCATAGCTGAGGTCGGCGCGGGAGATACCGATGCGCTTGCCGGCAAGGCCGACGGCGGCAACGAACTGGGGGAGCCAGGCCGACTGGGGGCCCTTCGTGTCGAAGATAGCGAAACCGCGGGGCTCTGCCTCGCGCTGGGCCTGGGCCGTGTAGCGGGAGTCGACGGCGAGAATGGCCTCCGTCGCGGAGATGGCGGCGTAGCCGGTCGAGCCGGTGAACCCGGTCAGGTAGCGACGGTTCGCGGAGTGGCGGTGGTTGACGTCGTCGACCGGGCTGGCGACGTAGAGGCCGTCGAGTCCCGCTTCGTCGAGGGCGGTGCGGACGCGCGCGAGTCGCTGGGTGGGGAGCGCGGGGGCGGTCACGAGGTCAGTGTAGCGCTCGACGATCGTGGGGGTTAGTCGCCAGCCTCAAGGTGGTCGAGGAGGAGGTTGGCGGCGGCGGTGTAGCCGGCGCGGCCGAGTCCGGCCACCTGGCCGATGCAGGCGGCGGCGATGACCGAGCGGCGGCGGAAGGGCTCGCGAGCGTGGATGTTGGAGAGGTGCACCTCGACGGCGGGGAGGGCGATGGCCTCGAGGGCATCGTGGAGGGCGATGGAGGTGTGGGTGAAAGCGCCCGCGTTGAGGATGACGCCGTTCGCGCGCCGCCGGTGCTCGTGGAGGAAATCGATGAGGGCGCCCTCGTGGTTGCTCTGGAAGCTGAGGACGGTGGCGCCGCGGGCGTTGGCGGCGGCGGCCACGTCGGCCTCGATGTCGGGGAGGGTGTCGTGGCCGTAGATCTCGGGGCGGCGTTCGCCGAGCAGGTTCAGGTTGGGACCGTGGACGAGGAGGAGCAGGGGGGCGGCAGATTCGGCGCTCACGAGAGGCTGCGGCTCTTGCGGGCGCGTTCGAGCGCCTTCACGCCGACCTCCTGCCAGGCCTTCTCGGTGACCTCGGCTTGCCGGGCGCGGCTGACGTGGGTGTAGATCTGGGTGGTGTTGGCGGAGGTGTGGCCGAGCAGATCCTGGACGATGCGGATATCGGCGCCGCCGTCGAGCAGGTGGGTGGCGAAGGAGTGGCGGAGGAGGTGGGGGTGGACCTCCTCGGGGATGCCGGCGGCGAGGGCGTAGCGTCGCACGGCGTACTGGACGGAGCGGGCGGAGAGGCGCTTGCCATCGCGGTTTAGGAAGAGGGCGGGTTCGGGTCCGCCGGCGAGCTCGGGGCGGCCGGTCGTGAGGTAGGCCTGGAGGGCGCGGACGGCGGGTTCGCCGAAGAGGACGGCGCGCTCCTTGTCGCCCTTGCCGAGAACGATGGCCTGGCCTCCGACGAGGTCGAGGGCGGCGACATCGAGGCCGGTGAGCTCGGAGATGCGCAGGCCGCCACCGTAGAGGAGCTCGAGGATGGCGCGGTCGCGGAGGCCCTGGGGCGTGCTCAGGTCGGGCGCCTCGATGAGGGCCTTGAGATGCGGGGGTTCGATGACCTTGGGCAGGCGCTTCGGCTTCTTGGGGAGGGCGACGCCGTAGAGGAGGTCGCGGTCGGTGGCGCCTTCGTGCTGGAGGTAGCGGTAGAAGCCGTGGACGGTCGTCGTGCGGCGGGTGACGGAGGCGGGGGCGGCGCCGGTCTCCCGCAGCTTGCCGAGGTAGGTGCGGAAGGTCGCGCGGGTGATGGAGAGTGGCTCGATGCCGGCCTCGTCGCAGAAGCCCAGGAAGTGACCGATATCGCTGCGGTAGTTGCGGATCGTGTAGGGCGAACGCCCGCCGAGACTCTGCAATTCGCGCAGATAGGCGTCGAGGAAGGCCTCGGCTGTCTTGTGGGCCGGCGGGGAGGCCATGTAGACAGAATACGACAGGAGACGTAAAGAGCGACGGGCCTAGCTGGCGCGGCGGCGGCGGGTGGTGGTGCGGCGGGTGGTGCGACCGCGGCCCTTGGCCGCACGCGCCTTCGCCTTCTCGGCGGCGGCCTCGCGCTCCTCGGCCGTGCGTACGGGGGAGAGCTTGCCGGGCTCGATGCTGTTGCTGGTGTAGGTGCATTCGGGGTAGTTCCAGCAGCCGTAGAACACACCGCGTCCGCGGGCGCGCTTGGCGACGAGCAGACCGGAATCGGGCTCCTCGGGGCAGGCGACGTCGACGGGCTTGCTGGAGCGGAAGTCGCACTCCTTCGACTCGCGCTTCACGCAGTCGATGTACTCGCCGTAGGGGCCGTGCTTCAACTCGGTGCCGGAGCCGCAGCGGGGGCACTTCCAGTCGGTCGGCTGGGGTTCCGCGGGTGGCTGGGGCTCGCCCTCGGCGGTGAGAGGCATGGCGTTCTTGCACTCGGGGTAACCGGAGCAGCCGAGGAACTTCCCGGTGCGGCTCCAGCGCACGACCATCTTTCGCTCGTTGCACCTGGAGCAGACGATGTCCGTCTCCTCGACCTGCTTCTTCGCTTCCTGCTTGGCCGTCTCCAGGGCAGCGTTAAACGGCTCCCAGAAGCCCTTCACGACATCGCCGTAATGGCGCTCGCCCGAGGCGATCTCGTCGAGCTCCCCTTCGAGTTCGCTGGTGAAGGGGACGGCCACGTAGCGGTCCATGTGCTGGACGAGGAGGTCGTTGACGGCGAAGCCGAGCTCCTGGGGGACGAGCGCGCGGCCCTCGCGGACGACGTAGGAGCGGCCGAGCACCGTCTGGACGATGGAGGCGTAGGTGCTAGGGCGACCGATGCCCTCCTCCTCCAGCGCTTTGACGAGTGAGGCCTCGGTGAAGCGGGGCGGGGGCTCGGTGAAGTGCTGCTCGCCATCGACGGAGCGGCGCTCGAGGGCGTCCCCTTCGGCCAGCTCGGGGAGGGTGGCGACGGTCTCGGGGGCGTCGCGGTCGGGGGCGACACTCTCCTCGGTGGCGTCGATGCCGAGGGCAGCGAGATGGCCGGCGAAGACGAGGCGCTGAGCGTTCGAGCGGAAGGCGCCGCGCAGCTCGCCGGCCTCGCGCGCCTCGATGTCGACGGCGACGGTGGCGTAGCGGGCGTCGGCAAGCTGGCTCGCCATGAAGCGCTGCCAGATGAGGGTGTAGGCGCGGAGCTGGTCGCGGTTGAGCACGTTGCGCAGGGTCTCGGGGGCGCGGGCGGCGGCGGTGGGGCGGATGGCCTCGTGCGCTTCCTGGGCGCCGCGTGCGCGGGAGCGGTAGACGCGCTCCTTCTCGGGAACGTACTCGTCGCCCCAGCGGCCGGCGGCGTAGCCACGGGCATCGCGACGGGCGACGGGGGAGATGCTGAGGGAGTCGGTGCGCATGTAGGTGATGAGGCCGACGGCCCCTTCACCGGGGATGGTGACGCCCTCGTAGAGCTGCTGGGCGAGGGCCATCGCGCGCTGGGCGCCGAGCCCGAGGCGGTTGTTGGCGGCCTGCTGGTAGCTGCTGGTGGTGAAGGGCGGGGCGGGGCGGCGCTTGCGCTCGCCCTTCTTGACCGACTTCACGGAGAAGTCGGAGCGGCGGAGGGAGGCGAGGAGGGCGTTGGCGGTCGCCTCGTCGGGCAGGTCGCGCTTCTCGTCGAGCCTCTTGACGCCGGGGAGTCCGGTGAGCTTCGCGCCGAACTCGTCGCCCGCCTTGGCGAGCTGGGCGTGGATGCTCCAGTACTCGCGCGGGTTGAAGGCCTCGATCTCGCGCTCGCGCTCCACGATCACGCGGAGAGCGACGCTCTGAACGCGACCGGCGCTGGCGCTGCGGGCGACCTTGCCCTGGACGAACCAGCTCAGGGGGTAGCCGATGAGGCGGTCGAGGACGCGGCGGGTCTCCTGGGCCTCGATGAGGTCGCGGTCGAGCTCGCCCGGGTGCTGGAAGGCGGCTTCGATAGCGGGCTTCGTAATCTCGTGGAAGACGACGCGCTGGGTCTTCTCCGACGGGATATTGGCAGCCTCCATGATGTGCCAGGAGATGGCCTCGCCCTCGCGGTCGGGGTCGGTCGAGAGGAAGACGCGCTCGGCCTTGGCGGAGGCGTCCTTGATCTGCTTGACGATGTCCTTCTTGTCCTTGAGCACCTCGTAGGTGGGTTCGAACGAGCCACCCTTCACATCGACGCCGTAGCCATAGTTGGGCAGGTCGCGGACGTGGCCGACGGAGGCGATCACGCGGTACTGGTCGCCGAGGATTCCCTCGATCGTGCGGGCCTTGGCGGGGGACTCGACGATGACGAGGTCCTTGCCGCCGCCGGCACGGGAGGTCCGCGCTCCGCTCTTGGCGGGAGCGCGCTTCGCGGGCTTCTTGCCGCTCGCGGGAGTGGCTGAGGAGGCTCGTTTGGGCATCTGTTCTCGTTTCACCGGACGCGCCGGAAGGGCACCTTTGGTTCCCGAGAGTAGAAGGGAGGGCGCGGGTTTGTCGAATCGGGGTCAGTTGCGGGCACGGGAACGCCAGCGATCTCGCTGCTCGGCGCGGACGGCTTCATCGACAGGTTGGTAGCGCCCGAGGAACTCCTGGGCGAAGGCCTCGAAGGCGCCCGCGAGCACGGCTTCGCGCATGCCCTCGCAGAGTCGCTGGAGATAGCGGAGGTTGTGGATGCTGGCCAGGCGGTAGCCCAGCAATTCGTCGTTGCGGAAGAGGTGGTGGAGGTAGGCGGCGGAGTAGCGCGCGCATGTGGCGCAGTCGCAGGCGGGGTCGAGGGGGGCGGATTGTTCGCGGTAGCGGGCGCCACGGATATTGATGCGCCCGCTGTCGGTGAAGAGCGAGCCGGTGCGGCCGAGGCGGGTGGGGAGGACGCAATCGAAGAGGTCGACGCCGCGGGCAACGGCGTTGACCAGGTCTTCGGGGCTGCCGACTCCCATGAGGTAGCGGGGGCGATCAACGGGGAGCTCGGCGCAGGCGATTTCGGTCATGGCGTGCTGCTCGGCCTTGGTCTCGCCGACGGAGAGGCCGCCGATGGCGTAGCCGGGGGCTTCGCGGGCGGCCAGCTCGCGGGCATGCCAGCGGCGCAGATCCTCGTCGACGCCGCCCTGGACGATGGCGAAGAGCGCGGGGGTGGGGTCGAGGGCCTGGCAGCGGTCGAACCAGCGGAGCGTGCGTTCGGCGGCGTCGCGCTGGTCGGGGGCGGGGGCGTCGCCGGGGAGGACGTGGTCGAGGGGCATGGCGATGTCGACGCCGAGGGCGCTCTGGACCTCGACCGCGAGCTCGGGGGTGTAGTGATGCTCGGAGCCATCGATGTGGGAGCGGAAGCGGACGCCTTCGTCGTCGACGCGCATGAGCTTCGCCAGGCTAAAGACCTGGAAGCCGCCGCTGTCGGAGAGGATGGGGCCGTCCCAGCCCATGAAGCGGTGAACACCCCCGAGCGACTCGATGAGCCTGTGGCCGGGGCGCAGGTAGAGGTGATAGGCGTTGACGAGCGTGATGCCGGCGCCGGTGGCGGCGACCTCGTCGGGGGTGAGGGCCTTGACGCTGGCGAGGGTGCCGACGGGCATGAAGGTGGGGGTGGGGACGGCGCCGCGGTCGGTCGTGAGCGTGCCGGCGCGGGGTGCGGCGGGGCCTTCGCCGCCGCCATCGAGCCGGAAGGTGAGTGGCATGTTCAGGCGAGGACGGCGTCGAGGGCGGCCTCGACGGCTTCCTCGGGCACATCGCGGTGGACAGCGGCGTGGCCGATGCGTTCGAGGAGCACCCACGAGACGGCGCGGTCGCGGACCTTCTTGTCGCTGCGCATGGCGCTCACGACGGCCTCGCGGTCGACGCCCTCGGCGCGCTCGGGGAGGCCACAGGCGCGCAGGAGGCTCTGCTGACGGTCGAGGGCGTCGGCGGGGAGGAGGCCGGTCTCGCAGGCGATGCGTCCGGCGGCGTGCATGCCGATGGCGACGGCCTCGCCGTGGAGGTAGCCGCTGTAGGCGGCGGCGGCCTCGATGCCGTGGCCGATCGTGTGGCCGTAGTTGAGGAGCGTGCGCGCACCCGCCTCGCGCTCGTCGTCGGAGACGACGCGGGCCTTGATGGCGGTGCTGCGGGCGATGAGATCCTCAGTGGCGAGGGCGGCGGGGTCGCCGGCGCGGGCTTCGAGGAGCCGGACAAGTTGTTCATCGAGGATGAAGCCGTGCTTGACGAGCTCCGCGAGGCCGGCGTGGAGGTGGCGGGGCGGGAGCGTGGCGAGGAGGGCGGGGTCGGTGAGGACGAGGCGGGGTTGGGCGAAAGCGCCCACGAGGTTCTTGCCGATGACGTGGTCGACGCCGGTCTTGCCACCGATCGCGGCATCAACCATGCCGAGGAGGCTGGTGGGAACGTGGACGAAGGGGATACCGCGCAGTGCAGTGGCGGCGGCGAACCCGCCCAGGTCGGTGACGACGCCGCCGCCGAGGCAGACGAGGAAGTCGCTGCGTTCGACGCGCTCGCCCAGGAGCCAGTCGTAGACGGTGGCGACAGTGGCGAGGGTCTTGTGCTCCTCGCCGGCGGGGATGGTCATGCTCTCGGGGCGGAAGCCAGCGGCGCTGAGGGAGTCGAGGGCAGTGGGGGCGAAAAGGGGGCCGGTCCCGGTGTCAGCGAGCAGGAAGGCGCGGCCGGAGAGTCCGACGGCTTCGCAGAGGGCGCCGAGGTCGGCGAGGGCGCCCTCACGCACGACGATGGGGTAGCTCGCGCCCGGGGTGCGTACGGTGGCGGCAACGCCGGGGATCCCAGCGTCCGGGGCGGAGTGGGCCTCGTTCCAGAGGCGCAGGACTTCGTCGCAGACCTGCGTGGGAGCAAGGTCGTCGACGTCGACCGAGGCATCGGCGCGGGCGTAGTCGGCGCGGCGGGCTTCCAAAAGCGCTTCGAGACGTTCGCGGGGGTCTCCGGCGAGGAGGGGGCGGGGCTCGTCGGTTTGCTGGCGGGCGAGACGTTCGGCGGCGACGGCGGGGCTGACGGCGAGCCAGACGGTGAAGCCGTCGGCAAGCACCCGGCGGCCTGCATCGTGGGTGGGAGCGCCGCCGCCGGTGGCGATGACGGCCCGCTCCGATTTGGCCGCGCGAGCGAGGGCTCGACCCTCCAGTTGGCGAAACGCGGCTTCGCCTTGCTCGCTGAAGATGGCGGGAATCGAACGGCCAGCCCCTTCCTCGATAAGGGTGTCGGTATCGACGAAGGACCAGCCGAGGCGGTCGGCGAGGAGGCGTCCAACGCTGGACTTGCCGCTCCCGGAGAGGCCGACGAGGAAGATGTGGTCAGGCATGGGGGTTCAGCCGGAGTGGGCGCGAGGCCCGAGCGTGCGGAGGTGGTGCTCGACGCTGGCGCGCATCTCGGCGAGGCTGTCGCCGCCGAACTTCTCGAGCCAGGCGTCGGCGAGGACGATGGCGACCATCGCCTCCGCGACGACACCAGCGGCGGGCACGACGCAGACGTCGCTGCGCTCGTAGTGGGCGAGCACCTCCTCGCCCGTATCGAGGTCGACGGAGGGGAGGGGGTGGGCAAGGGTGGGGATGGGCTTCACGGCGGCGCGCACGACGATGTCCTCGCCCGTCGTGATACCGCCTTCGATGCCGCCGTGGTTGTTGGTGCCGTGACGCCAGGGGCGCTCGCCCCACTGGTCGATGGGGAGGATGACATCGTGGGTCTGGGAGCCGCGCTGGTCGGTGGAGTCGAACCCGAGACCAATGCCGACGCCCTTGAACGCATTGATGCTGGAGATGGCCTGGGCGATGCGGCCATCGAGCTTGCGGTCCCACTGGACGTAGGAGCCGAGGCCGAGGGGGACGCCGGAGACACGCACCTCGACCTGGCCACCGAGGGTATCGCCGTCGGATTTGGCGGCGTCGATGGCGGCGATCATCTGTTCGGAAGCGGCAGGGTCGGCGCAGCGCACGCGGTCGGCCTCGACGGCCTCCCAGTCGACATCCTCGGCGACATTCGAACGCACGCCGCCGATCGCCAGGGTGTGGCTGTGGAAGGAGACGCCGAACTCGTCGAGGAGGCGCTTGGCGACACCGGCAACGGCAACGCGGGCGGCGGTCTCGCGGGCGCTGGCGCGTTCGAGGACGTTGCGGACGTCGTCGAAGCCGTACTTGATGGCGCCGGGGAGGTCGGCGTGACCGGGGCGGAGGCGGGTGACACGCTCGATCTCGGCCTCGACCGGCTCGACGGCCATCTTCTCGGTCCAGTTCACCCAATCACGGTTCATGACCCAGAGGGCGATGGGCGATCCGAGGGTGAGGCCGTGGCGGACACCGGCGGTGATCTCGGCGCGGTCCTTCTCGATCTTCATGCGGCCGCCGCGGCCGTAGCCGCCCTGCCGGCGGGACATATCGCGGGCGATGTCATCCTCGCTGAGGGGCAGGCCAGCGGGCACGCCCTCAATGACGGCGGTGAGGCCTTTGCCATGACTCTCGCCGGAGGTGAGGAAGCGGAACTGTCCCATCAGGAGGCCTCCCGCTTCGCACCAGCGCCGGGGATGGGGGGCACGGTGATGGGGGCGGCGAGGCCGCTTTCGGTGGCCTCCCAGGCGGTCTCGAAGCGCGCCACGATTTCGGCGGGGGCGAGAGCGTCCCAGTCGATACCGTCGGCGTCGGAGCGGTGGGCGGTGGTCGTCAGAATTGGCTTCTGCACAGCGGCCCCGGCGTCCGCGGTGAAGGTGGAATACACGTCCACGCGAACGCTCCCGAGGCTGAGGTTGGGAACATCGTACAACATCATCTCGACGAGCCTGGCGGCGAGGGCGAAGGCTTCCTCGAGGGCGGACGAGACCTGCTCGCGGCGACCTTCGACAGAATGGAACTCGCCCTCGGCCGAGGACTGCACGATTGCGAGGTCGGCGGTAGCGACGGCGAGCTCGGCGCGCTGAACGCCGGCCCAGAGGCTGGCGGGGACCTCCCGGGGCGGGCGAGCCCGGCGCCAGGCGGTCATCGCCTCAAGGATGAGGGCTTCGACGATCTCGTGGTCGCCGGAGGCGACCCGCTTGCGCCAGCTGCGCTGCTGGAACATCTCGGTCGAGATAGCCCAGCCGATCAAGAGGAAGAAGGCGAGCCCGAGGACGGTGCCCACGATGATCACGGGCCATCTCCGGCGAGGGCGGTGCGGGCGGCCTCACGCATGGCGTCGAGGGGAGCGGGGCGGCCGGTCCAGAGCTCGAAGGCGAGCGCACCCTGGTGGATGAGCATGGGCAGCCCCCCGAGGAGGGGCAGTCCGGCGTCGCGGGCGGCGCGCAGGAGGGGGGTCTCTTCGGGGGCGTAGACGATGTCGACGATGAGCGTTGCCGGATCGGCGGCGGCGGGGTCGCAGGGGAGGACATCCTCCGCGCCGGAGCCGTGCATCCCGGCGGAGGTGCAGTTCACGACGCAGTCGTAGGGGGTCGGGGGTGCGTCGAAGGGGACGACGGCGGCGCGGGCGCCGACGGCGGCGGCGAGGGCTTCGGCGCGCGCGGGGGTGCGATTCGAGATGGCGATCGCCTCGGCGCCGGCCTGCCGCAGGGCGAAGGCGATCCCGCGGGCGGCCCCGCCCGCACCCACCAGCAGGAAGCGCTTCCCTGCCGGATCGAACGCGCCTTCCCGAAGCGCCGCGACGAAGCCGCCGCCGTCGGTGTTGTGGCCGGTGAGGCGGCCGCCGTCGTTGACGATCGTGTTGACGGCGCCGATCTCAGCGGCAAGGGGGGCGACCTCATCGAGGAGGGGGAGGACATCCTGCTTATGGGGGATGGTGACGTTCGCGCCCAGGCAGTCCGGCTCGCGGAGGGAGGCGATACGGTCGGGGAGGTTGTCGAGGGGGGTTTCCCAGCGCTCGTAGGTGGCGTCGACGCCTGCGGCGCGGAGGGCGGCGCCCTGGATGGCAGGCGAGAGCGAGTGGGCGACGGGAGAGCCGATGATGCCGAGTCGGGAGCTCACCGGGTTACCTTCGAACATCTGCCGGGGTTGTCATGCTCAGCCAACGTGATGGCGAAACAGTGCGAGCCGTCATCGGCGTTGGTGTCGATGACGTAGTAGTAGTAGCCGGTGTCCTCAGCGTTGACAACGGCCTCAATGGAGGCGAGGCCGGGGCTGGCAATGGGGCCGGGCGGAAGGCCGGCGAAGCGGCGGGTGTTGTAGGGCGAGTCGCAGTCGAGATCGGCGAAGGTGATCTCGTCGCCGGGCTTCCACCAACCGTAGGCCTCCACGCTGGCAGGGTCGTTGGCGATGCAGTACTGCACGGTGGCGTCGGCGCCGAGGCGATCGAAGGAGTCGATGCGGTTGAAGAACACGCCAGCGACGACAGGTCGCTCCTCGGGCACGACGACCTCGCGCTCAACGATGGAGGCGAGGGTGAGGACTTCGTGAGGTGTGAGGTCGCGCAGAGCAGCGGCTTCGCGCAGGTCGGCGGAGAAGCGCAGGTGCATGGTCTCCAACATGAGGGCGACAAGCTCGGCGGCGGTAGAGCCGAGCGGAACGATGTAGGTATCGGGGAAGAGGTAGCCCTCGTGGCTGACGCCCTGGGGAAGGCCCACGGCGAGGCTGAGGGGGAGTTCGGCCTCCCGCACCGCCTGGATGAACTCCGCGGCCGGTCCAAAGCCGGCCTGCTGCGCGATCTCGGCCATCTCCTCAATGCGCAACCCCTCGGGGAAGGTGACACGGACCGTGGGAACGTCCGCGCCAACGACGGTGATCTTGCGGAGGATGGAGATCGTGGAGTCCCCGGGCTGGAGGGTGTAGACGCCGGAGACGAGGCGGTTCTGCAGGCCGAGGAGCGAGGCGAGAATGTTGAACTGGGTAGCAGAGCAGATGATGCCGAGGGCTTCGAGCTGGTCGGCCACTTCTTCGGCGGAGCTGCCCTCGGAGAGGATGTAACGCTGCGGGGCGCCGTCTTCGCAGGGCGTGGGGTCGATGATGTCGTCGCCCAGGGTGGCGCGGGGAGTCTCCGCGAGCTGGGCGCTCCCGACGATGACGGCGGCGATGACGATGCCGAATCCGAGGGCCATGAGCAGGGATCGCGGGCTCACCAGCCACCAAAGCGTGGGGATCATGGGCTGCTGCCCGCTCTCGAATCGAGCACGGCCTGGAGGAGGAGGGCGGCGGCGGCGGAATCGAGAGAGCCATCGCGGTGGCGACCGGAGGGCACGTAGCGAGCGGCCTCGACGGTCGAGAGGCGCTCGTCCCACATCGTGACGGGAATGTCGAGGCGTTCGCGGAGGCGCTCAACGAAGGCGCGCGTCGCGCTGGTCTGGGCCGAGTCCTCCCCGGAGAGGCTGCGGGGCAGGCCAACGATGACCTCCTCGACCTCCTCGCCGGCGACGAGCGTGGGAATGGCATCGAGGAGGGCGCGCGTTCCACCCTTGAGGGCGGGGCGGGGGTGAGCGAAGAGGCCGAGCTCGTCGCTGACGGCTACACCCGTACGGCGGGAGCCCAGGTCAAGGGCCATCAGACGAGCTGGTTTCGGCATCGGCTTCGGGGTCTGGTTCGGCAGGTTCGAAGGCGCGGCTGGCGAACTGGATGTCGATCCGGAACCCGAAGCGGGGGAGCCGCGGCGCCCAGCGCGGGGTGAGGTCGATCTCGACATCGTCAATACCATAGCGCGTTGCGAGCTCTGCTTCCGCCGCAGCATCGCTGCGTCCGCGGATGGCGTCCTTGACTTCGGCGGGAGACGGTCCCTGGGGGAACTCGGCCGTGATCCTCAGCTCGGAGGTGAAGGAGCCGTCGGGATGGTCGATGCGGCGGTCCTCGGTCTCGACGGCGAGCACGGTGCCGGGGACCAGTTCGCCAGAGCCCTCCGGGGCAGTCAGAAGGGAGCGGGCGAGCGTTTCGAGGACCTCCGGGGCGATGGCCATGGCCTCGATGGTCGTCTGGACCTCCATGAAGACGGCGTCAGCGGCCTGGCCCGGTCGAGCGCTGGGCTCGCCCAGCGTGACGGTGGCGGTGGCGCTGCGAGCGATGATCCCATAGCCGGGACGGGCGCCCGTGAGGATGGAGGCGGGCGGCGGGCCCTCGCCGATCTCGGCGGCGAGTGACTCGAGGGCGCGGATGTCGGCGGGGGCGACGGCGCGGCGCGGCTCGTCAGCGCCGCCGGTGGCGGGGTCCTGGTTGGTAGCGGTGAGGACTGCGAGCTCGACGCTGCGCCACTGCGTGATGGCGCCTGCCGCGACGTTGCCCTCGGCGCCCGGAGCGCGCGCCGTAACGGGCCCAAACCCGCTCCCACCGCCGGGTACGATCACGGAGATGTCGAATTCGAAGGCGACGAAATCGGGGAGGGCGAAGATGACCGCCCCGGCGGGAACGGTGATGGTGGTGTCGGTCGGGTTCGTGATCCTGAGGTTGGCAGTGGCCGGAGAGACCCCCTGGATAACCTCACCGGTCGTGGGGACAGCGAGCAGGATCTGGCGTTCGACCGAGACGATGGTGGCAGGAATCACCCGCCGTTCGAGGTCGATCTCATCGACGCGCGTCGAGGCGCGAACCAGAGTGAGGCCTTCAACCGTCTGTGTCGGGGGGAAGACCCTGACGGTGGCCGAGGGTCCGGCGGTGAAGAGCGCGGCGGCAACGGCGAGGACGAACACGGCGAGCGCGACGTACTGGGAGTAGCGCCCGAAGGGTGGCGCCAACAGGGTGGTGAAGCCGAGCGGGATGACGACCTTGCCGCCGGATCGCCAGTGAACCTTGCGGGGATTCCAGGAGACGGGGACACCCTGGCCGCGGGCGCGGCGGGCAAGCACGCCGGAACGGGTGGCGACGGCGAAGATGCGTCCCGAGGCCTCGACGTGGCGGGCGACGCGGCGCATGCCGAGCTCCTCGGCCATGGCGCGGTTGCCGCTGGGAGCGTGCACGACGACAGCCATCGAGGGGGCGGCGTCGATACGGCCGCAGATGCCCTCGATGGGCTCGTGGCGGCCGATAGGGACGACGGAGGCGAGCTCCTGCTCAGGAGGGGGCGCCTGCCCAATCGAGGGTTCCGGCTCCTCGGGGGAGGGCGGCGGCTCCGGAGCAGACGGCTCGGGGGACTCAGACTCGGGGGAGCCGTCCATGTCGCTCACCTGGCCGCGAGGGCGGCGCTGGCGCGGCTGCGGCCCTCGGCCAACGCGGCGTCGATCCCACCGGGGTCACGGGCGCCGGCTTCGGCGAGGTCGGGGCGGCCGCCGCCGCCACCTCCGGCTGCCTTCGCCACCTCGCGCACGATGTTGCCGGCGTGGACGCCGCCGGCAACGAGGTCGGGCGTGGCGGCGACGACAAAGGCGGGGCGGTCGTCGATGACGGCGGCGAGGACGAGGAGGGCGGGGGTGAGACGACGGCGGAGGTCGTCGGCAAGCTCCTTGAGGGCCTCGCGGGAGGCGGCCTGTACGCGCGCGACCACGAGATGGGCATCGCCGATGCGTTCGGCGGCGGCGGCGAGCTCCTCGCTCTGCCCGGCGGCCTGGGCGCGCTGCAGAACGGCGACCTGAGAGCGGAGTGTGGCGAGTTCGGCCTGGATCCCCTCGATGCGCGCATCAAGGCCGGCGGGCGGGGTGGAGAGGCGCTCGGCGAGGCGCTGGAGGCGGGCGTGCTGATCGAGGAGGTAGCGCTCGGCGGAGGCGCCGGAGAGCGCTTCGATGCGGCGCGTGCCGGCAGCGACGCCGGACTCGCGGAGGATGTGGACGAGGCCGAGTTCGCCCGTGCTGTGGACGTGGGTGCCGCCGCAGAGCTCGGCGCTGAAGAGCGCGCCATCGCCGCCGATCTCGACGACGCGGACCTCCGCTCCGTACTTATCGCCGAAGAAGGCGAGCGCTCCGCTCTCGATGGCCTGCTGGTAGGTGGTCATGCGCCACTCGACGGGGCGGTTCTCGCGGATGATGCCGTTCACGAGGCTCTCGACTTCGTTAAGGGTCTCGCGCGGGGCGCTTTCGAGGTGGGTAAAGTCGAAGCGGAGGCGTTCGTCCGCGACGAGGGAGCCCTGCTGGCGCACATGCTGACCGAGGGCGCCGCGGAGGGCGGCGTGGAGGAGGTGGGTGGCAGTGTGGTTACGGGTAACGCCGCCGCGCCAGGGGAGGTCGACCTCGGCGCGGAGGGAGTCGTCGACGCGCAGCTCGCCCTCGGTGACCTTGCCGGAGTGGACGATGGCGCCGCTGGCCGCCTGCGTGTCCTCGACGGCGAAGAGGCCGGCGGGGGCGCGCAGCAGGCCGCGGTCGCCGAGCTGGCCGCCACCCTCGGGGTAGAAGGGGGTGGAATCGAGGATGACCTCGGCTTCGGCGCCGGCGGGGACGACCTCCGCGGGCTGCCCATCGTGGAGGAGGGCGACGACATGGGCGTCGGCATCGACGTGGCCCCAGCCGACGAAGGCGCTGTGATCGCCACCAATGGCGGCGAGGGCGGGGCGGTCCCCGCCCCCCAGGAGGGCGGCGGCCGCGCGGGCACTGCGGCGCTGGGCTTCGAGGGCGGTCTCGAAACCGGGGGTGTCGACGGCGAAGTCGCGGTCGTGGGCGATCTCGCGGGTGAGGTCGATAGGGAGGCCGAAGGTGTCGTAGAGGGAGAATGCCTCTTCGCCGGGGAGGGTGCGTTGCCCGGCGCTCTCCAGGCGGTCTAGGACGAGGTCGAGGCGCTGGGAGGCGGCGGTGAGGGTGCGGAGGAAGCGGTCCTCCTCGCCGCCGATGGCGCGCAGGATGAAGTCGCGCTCCCGTTCGAGGTGGGGGTAGGCGGGTGCGAGCTTGGCGACGGAGGCCTCGACGAGACGGTGCAGGAAGGGCTCGCCTACGCCCTCGCGGCGGGCGAGGTAGACGGCGCGGCGGAGGATGCGGCGGAGGACGTAGCCGCGGCCCTCGTTGCTGGGCACGACGCCATCGCCGACGAGGAGGGTGGCGGCGCGGGCGTGGTCGGACATGGCGCGGATAGCGCGGCCCTCGGAGTCGCTTGCCCGGCCACCAAGGTAGTCGACGCCGACCACGGCAGCGGCAGCCTCAACGATGGAGAGGAAGATGTCGGTCTCGAAGATGGAGCTCTTGCCCTGCTGGATGGCGGCGACGCGCTCGAGGCCGCTGCCGGTATCGATGTTCTTCGACGGGAGGTCGCTGAGGGAGCCGTCCTCGTTGCGGAAATTCTGCATGAGGACGAGGTTCCAGTACTCGAGGAAGCGCGCGCCGTCGTTGGCGGGGTCGGCGCCCTCAAGGCCGCGCTCGGGGAAGTAGTCGTAGAAGATCTCGGTGTCGGGGCCGCAGGGCCCGACGGGGCCGCTGTACCAGTAGTTCTCGGATTCGTCGTAGCGGTGGATGCGCTGGTGGGGGACGCCGGTATCGCGCCAGGCCGCGTAGGCCTCGTCATCGTCGTCGTAGATGCTGACGTGGATGCGCTCGGCGGGGAGTTGGTAGACGCGGGTGCTGAGCTCCCAGGCCCAGGCGATGGCCTCGGCCTTGAAGTAGTCGCCGAAGCTGAAGTTGCCGAGCATCTCGAAGGCGGTGCAGTGGCTGAAGTCGCCGACCTCCTCAATGTCGGTCACGCGGAAGGCGCGCTGCACGGTGGTGGCGCGGCGGACGGGGGGCTCGGCCTGGCCGGTGAAGTACGGCTTGAACTGCTGCATGCCGGCGGTGGTGAAGAGCGTGGTGGGGTCGCCCACGGGCACGAGGGGCCAGGGGGGAAGGTGGCGGTGGTCGCGCTCCTGGAAGAAGTCCACGAACGCAGCGCGAATCTCGTCGGATGTTCGTGGGGGAGCAGGCATGACGCTCCTCGGATGCTACGAGCGCAACCCGTCGGGTGTCGAGCGAAGCGGAGGGTAGTTGCTTGACAAGCCCTTATGGCGCTCTAGCATGTGCAGCGCACACCGCCAGACACTTATGAGTGACGATCCTGATCCCCACGAACGCAAGCCCGTTCCACTAACCGGTCTCCACGCGCGCGTCCCACAGCGGGCGCCGTTTTGCGCACGATGAGCGGGCGGCTGGGCGTAGTCGTGCTTGCAGCGGAGTGCAGCGACCGGATGCGGTCTTCGCTGCCGCCCGCGCTGCACGCCGTTGCGGGCGTTCCCGCGGCGCAGTACGTCATCGACGCCGCGCGGGAGCTTTCGCCGGCACAGATAGTGGTGGCGGCGGACGAGGCGGGGCACGGTCGCGAGGCGCTCTCGGGGGCCGGCCTCTTCGTGGAAGGAAGCGGCGGTCTGGCAGCGACGCTCGCGGGTTGCCGCGAGGCGCTCGGCGGCTGCGACGCGGTGCTGGTCGCGCCAGGCGATGCGCCGCTCGTGACAGGTGACTTTCTGAGAGCCCTCGTCGAGGCGCGGGGAGATGCGCCGCTGGCACTGGCAACACCCGCGGACGGAGAGCAGGAAGGAGCGTGGTGCGCGGACGCCGGCTGGCTCTGGGAGCACCTGACCGGAGGCGGAGAGACGCTGGCCTCGCTGGCAGAAGCGGCCCAGGCGGAGGGGCAACCGGCGCGAATGGTCGCAGCGGCCTCCGCCGCACGTGTGCGCATCGAGGACCGCGGGAAGCTGGCGCGGGCAGAGGCGATCCTGCGGGAGCGGCTGATCGCGGGGCATCTGGCGGCAGGGGTCACGTTCCGGGATCCGGCGACGGTGTACCTGGATCGCAACGTGCGGCTGGAAGCGGACGTCCGTATCGAGCCGAACTGCTACCTGTACGGGGAGACCTCGGTGGCGGCGGGCGCGGTGATCGGGCCGGGGGCGACCCTGCGGAACGCGACCATCGGGACAAGGAGCAGCGTCGAGCATTCGGTGGTGGAGGACTCGACGGTGGGGGCGGCGACGACGGTGGGGCCCTTCGCGCACGTGCGGGGCGGGGCGGTGATCGGCGATGGCTGCGAGATTCACAACTATGCGGAGATCAAGAACTCGGTCGTTGGGGACGGGGTGAAGATGCACCACTTCAGCTACCTCGGAGATGCAGACGTGGGCGAGGGGGCGAACATCGGGGCGGGGGCGGTGACGGTGAACTTCGATGGAACGGCAAAGCACCGGACACACATCGGGGTGAGGGCGTTCGTGGGCTGCGACACGATGCTGATCGCGCCGCTCTCGGTGGGCGACGGCGCCTTCACGGCGGCGGGGGCGGTGGTGACGCGCGACGTGGGAGCGGGGGTGCGAGTCGCGGGCGTGCCTGCCCGTGAGCTTCGCGAGAAGGCTGAGGGGGCGTAGCGATGGCGATAGGCGAGATCGTGGCCATCATCGCGATCGTGGCGGCGTCGGTCGTGCTGGCGCTGGTGGCGGGCGCGGAGACGGCGCTGGAGCGCACGAATGTGGCCCGCATCCAGTCGCTGGCGCGGCAGGGAAACGCGGCCGCGCTGCGCATCGTCGGGACGGTGGAGCGGCCACTGGAGCCGCTGGGGCCGCTGACGACGGCCCGGGTGCTGGCGGCGGCAGGGGTCGTTTCGGCGTTCGCGTACATAGGGGCGGAGGAGCTGGGCGCGGGAGGGGCGGCCTGGATCGGCATCGGCGGCGGCGCTTACGCGGCACTTGTGCAAATGACGGTGGGCACGCTGGCGGCGCGGCGGCCGGAGTACTCGGTGCTGCAGCTTCATCGCGTGATCGTGGCGGCGCGCTATGTCTTCGCCGCGCCGGCGTGGGTGCTGAGCGTACCCGCGCGAGTGATCGCGGCGCCGCTGCAGGGAGTCGGGCCGGGGTCGCAGAACGAGGACATCCTGGCGCTGCTCGAACGGGAGGAGGCGAGCGGGGGCGTGGAGGAGGAGGAGGAGCGCATGATCCGCGGGATCATCGGTCTGGAGGACAAGACGGCGCGGGAGGTGATGGTGCCGCGCATCGACATCGTGGCGACGGAGGTGGAAGTGAGCGTGAGGGAGGCGGCGCGGCTTGCGACGGAACGGGGTTTCAGCCGTATTCCCGCCTATGGCGAGAGCATCGACGACATCGCGGGCATCGCCTACGCGAAGGACTTGCTGGACGCGCTCCTCTCGGGACGGGACTCCTCGCTGCGGGCGCTGCTGCGGGAGGCAGTGTTCATCCCGGAGACGAAGCACGCCGACCAGCTGCTGAGGGAGATGCGGGGGAACCGCACGCACCTGGCGATCGTGGTCGACGAGTACGGGGGGACGGCGGGGTTGATCACGATCGAGGACCTGATCGAGGAGATCGTGGGAGAGATCGAGGACGAGTACGACGTGGCTGGCCCGACGATGGAGCAGATCTCGGAGGACGAGGTGCTGCTCGACGCGAGCATGCCGGCGGATGTGCTCGCGGAGCTATTCGACTACGCGGCGGAGAGCGAGGACTTCGACACGGTTGGGGGGTTCGTGATCCACGAACTGGGGCGGCTGCCGGCGGTAGGGGACGAGGTGCAAGTGGACGGTCTGCGGCTGCGGGTGCTGAGCATGTCGGGGCGGCGGCTGCGGCGGCTGCGGGTGGCGCGGGAGGGCGCGGGAGCCTGACGGCGCGGACCGTGCTAGAGTCCACCCGCAATGGTTGAGGGGAACACTGAACGCGCCCAGTGGGTTGCTCTGCGCCGCACGAGGCTGGGGTCGGAGAGCTTCCGCAGCCTGATCGCGTACTTCGGGAGCATCGCGGAGGCGTGGGAGGCGCCAACGGGGGCGGCCAGGGAGGCGGGGTTGCGGGCGCAGTACGTGCGCGGCTTCGAGCGGGCGCGGCGGGAGTTCGCGCCCGAGCGGGAGCTGGAGGCGCTCGAGCAGCACGGCGTCCGTACGCTCATCTGGGAGGACGAGGCGTACCCGTCACTGTTGCGGGAGATCCCGCAGAGCCCGCCGGTGCTGTTCGTGCGGGGGAGCGCGGGGCCGCAGTTCGAGCAGTCGCTGGCGGTGGTGGGGACGCGGCGGGTGACGCCGTACGGGCGCGAGGTGTGCGAGCAATTCTGCGGGGCGGTGGCGCGGGCGGGGGTGGCGATCGTGAGCGGCCTGGCGCGGGGGATCGACTCGATCGCCCACAGGGTGGCGGTGGACGAGGGGGCCTCGACGGTGGCGGTGCTGGCGGGTGGCATCGACGGCATCTACCCGCGCGAGAACGCGGGGCTGGCGGAGCGGGTGATGGCACAGGGGTGCGTGATCTCGGAGTACCCGCCGGGGGTGAAGACGCGGGCGGACTACTTCCCCCGCCGGAACCGGATCATCTCGGGGCTGACGCGGGCGACGCTGGTGATCGAGGCGGGGATGACGAGCGGGGCGCTGCACACGGCGCATCACGCGCTGGAACAGAACCGGGAGGTGTTCGCGACGCCGGGGAGCGTGTTCTCCCAGCAGAGCGTGGGGACGAACAGGCTGATCCGCGAGAGCGGGGCGAAGCTGGTGGGCTCGGCGGAGGAGTTGTGCGAGGAGTTGAACCTGCTCAGCATCGGGACGCAGCTCGCGTTGGGGGAGTCGCCGGCGCCCACTCCACGGGCGAGCGGAGGGGCGGTGGAGACGAGCGCGGAGGAGGGCAAGGTGATGCACTGGCTGGAGGAGGGACCGCTGCACGTGGACGAGCTGGCGCGGCGGGCGGAGATGCCAATCCAGGCGGTGACGGGGGCGCTGCTGACGCTGGAGCTACGGGGCCTGGTGCGGCAGCAGGAGCCGCTGACGTACCTGCGGACGCGGTAGGAGGGGGCGGCGGCAGGGGGTCTCTCGATTGACAGAGGGGGGGGCCAAGTCTATTCTCCTCCTTCGGGCCTTCTCAGGTCCTGCGGACTTTAACAACTGGATAGCGGACGAAAGAGAACGTCTGGGAACCCGTCAAGGGAATTAACTCAGCCTTCGGGTTGAGTGGAAATTAACTCAGCCATGGGGCTGAGAGCTCTTACGGAGAGTTTGATCCTGGCTCAGGACAAACGCTGGCGGCGTGTATTAGGCATGCAAGTCGAGCGAGAAGCCGGCCTTCGGGCTGGTGGAGAGCGGCGGACGGGTGAGTAACACGTGGGTAACCTGCCCTGGAGTGGGGGATAACCCGGCGAAAGCCGGGCTAATACCGCATGACACCCCCGGTGAGAAACCGGATGGTGAAAGCTCCGGCGCTTTGGGAGGGGCCCGCGGCCGATTAGCTAGTTGGTGAGGTAATGGCCCACCAAGGCGACGATCGGTAGCTGGTCTGAGAGGATGGTCAGCCACACGGGGACTGAGAACGGCCCCGACTCCTACGGGAGGCAGCAGCTAAGAATCTTGCGCAATGGGCGAAAGCCTGACGCAGCAACGCCGCGTGCGGGAGGAAGGCCTTCGGGTTGTAAACCGCTTTTGCGAGGGAAGAAGTTTTGACGGTACCTCGCGAATAAGTCACGGCTAACTACGTGCCAGCAGCCGCGGTAATACGTAGGTGGCAAGCGTTGTCCGGATTTACTGGGCGTAAAGCGCCCGCAGGCGGCCCGCCAAGTTTCAGGTGAAATCTCCCGGCTTAACCGGGAGGGGTCCTGGAAAACTGGCAGGCTTGAGGCAGGGAGGGGAATGCGGAATTTCCGGTGTAGCGGTGAAATGCGTAGATATCGGAAGGAACACCAGCGGCGAAGGCGGCATTCTGGCCCTGTCCTGACGCTCAGGGGCGAAAGCGTGGGGAGCAAACCGGATTAGATACCCGGGTAGTCCACGCCGTAAACGATGAGTACTAGGTGTTGGGGGTATCGACCCCCTCAGTGCCGAAGCTAACGCGATAAGTACTCCGCCTGAGGACTACGGCCGCAAGGCTAAAACTCAAAGGAATTGACGGGGGCCCGCACAAGCAGCGGAGCGTGTGGTTTAATTCGATGGTACGCGAAGAACCTTACCCGGATTTGACATGCATGTAGTACTGATGCGAAAGCTGAGGGACCCTTCGGGGAGCATGCACAGGTGTTGCACGGCCGTCGTCAGCTCGTGCCGTGAGGTGTTGGGTTAAGTCTCGCAACGAGCGCAACCCCTGTCGTCAGTTGTATTTTTCTGACGAGACTGCCGGGAAACCCCCGGAGGAAGGAGGGGATGATGTCAGGTCAGCGTGGCCCTTACGTCCGGGGCTACACACACGCTACAATGGGTGGTCCAACGGGTCGCGAAACCGCGAGGTGGAGCTAATCCCATCAACGCCATCCTCAGTTCGGATTGCAGGCTGAAACTCGCCTGCATGAAGCCGGAGTTGCTAGTAACCGCAGGTCAGCACTACTGCGGTGAATACGTTCCCGGGCCTTGTACACACCGCCCGTCACGTCATGAAAGTTGGCAATACCTGAAGCCGCTCGGCTAACCGCAAGGAAGCAGGCGTCGAGGGTAGGGCCAGCGATTGGGACGAAGTCGTAACAAGGTAGCCGTAGCGGAAGCTGCGGCTGGATCACCTCCTTTCTAGGGAGTACGCCCTACCGACAGACACCCCGTAACGGTGTTATGGGATGCGGCAGGGACGATCCCAGGTCGATCGCCTCGAGCTTCGGTTCGGGGTGACCCACAGAAGGCCTCCAGGCGGCCTTCTTCCGTCCGCTATCCAGCTCTTAAAGGCCGTACGGGCCCATGGGGGCCATTAGCTCAGCTGGTTAGAGCGCAGTCCTGATAAGACTGAGGTCTCTGGTTCGAGTCCAGAATGGCCCACCACTCTGGCGCCGGATGCAGGGGGCCGTAGCTCAGCTGGGAGAGCGCCGCCTTTGCAAGGCGGAAGTCGGGAGTTCGAGTCTCCTCGGCTCCACACTTTCATCCCAGGGCCACGGCAGAGCAGCTTCGCAATCGGCCAGCGCCACGAGGCGCTGGCCGGCTTCGAAGCCGGGTACGGACCTTCACAACTGAAGAGCGATGAACTGCGAACGGGTTCGCCGTGCTCCTTTCGGGGGGTGTGGCGAAGCCGGGAGAGATTCATGCGTGCGAGCCTTAATTGAGGTCAAGCTACTAAGGCGCGCGGTGGATGCCTAGGCATCAGGGGCCGATGAAGGACGTGGTAAGGCTGCGATAAGCTCCGCTCAGCTGCCAAACAAGCTAAGGCGGAGATTTCCGAATGGGGAAACCCGGTCCGGGATTACCGGATCACTCCAGGCTGAACACATAGGCCTGGTAGAGGGAACCGGGGGAACTGAAACATCTAAGTACCCCGAGGAAAAGAGATTATTCTCCTAGTAGCGGCGAGCGAACGGGGAAAAGCCCAAACCGGTTGGGTTCGCCCAACCGGGGTTGTAGGACCTGCAAGCTTTCGGGCACGGAGTTACCAATCGCAAGCCAAGGCGAACGGCACTGGAACGGCCGGCCAAAGAGGGTGAGAGCCCCGTAGACGAATGGCGTTGCGACTCCGAGCAGGCACCTGAGTACCACGGGACACGTGAAACCCTGTGGGAATCTGGGGAGACCACTTCCCAAGGCTAAATACCTCTGATGACCGATAGTGAACCAGTACCGTGAGGGAAAGGTGAAAAGTACCCCGGGAGGGGAGTGAAACAGATCCTGAAACCGTGTGCTTACATGCAGTCGGAGCTCGTTTCGACGAGTGACGGCGTGCCTATTGAAGAATGAGCCGGTGAGTTACGCTACGTCGCAAGGTTAAGTGACTTCGTCATGGAGCCGTAGCGAAAGCGAGTCCTAATAGGGCGATTGAGTGGCGTGGAGTAGACGCGAAACTTGGTGATCTACCCATGGGCAGCGTGAAGTCCGGGTAAAACCGGATGGAGGCGCGAACCTTCTTGTGTTGCAAAACGATTGGATGACTTGTGGGTAGCGGTGAAATGCCAAACGAACCAAGAGATAGCTCGTTCTCCCCGAAATGCATTTAGGTGCAGCCTCGGAAGTATCTCCGGCGGAGGTAGAGCTCTGGATGGGCTAGGGGGCTTACCGCCTACCAAACCCAACCAAACTGCGAATGCCGCCGGACAAAATCCGGGAGTGAGACAGTGGGGGATAAGCTTCATTGTCGAAAGGGAAACAGCCCAGACCACCAGCTAAGGTCCCAAAGTTCACGCTCAGTGTACAAGGATGTTGAATCGCAAAAACAGCCAGGAGGTTGGCTTAGAAGCAGCCACCCTTTAAAGAGTGCGTAACAGCTCACTGGTCGAGTGATTCTGCGCCGAGAATTCAACGGGGCTAAGCGTGACACCGAAGCTGTGGGTCATCCGCATTAGGCGGATGGCGGTAGGGGAGCGTTCGCTTCAGCAGAGAAGGGGTAGCTGCGAGGCGCCCTGGAGCGGAGCGAAGTGAGAATGCCGGCATGAGTAGCGTAAGGTGCGTGAGAACCGCACCCGCCGTAAACCTAAGGTTTCCTACGGAAGGTCAGTCCGCGTAGGGTTAGTCGGGCCTAAGCCGAGGCCGAGAGGCGTAGGCGATGGACAGCTGGTTAGTATTCCAGCACCACGATGGCCGTGTTTTAACGCAGAGGGGGGACCCGGAAGGGTAGGTCCCGCGGACCTAATGGATATGGTCCGTTTCTGAGTCGTAGGCATCCGGTGGCAGGTAAATCCACCGCCGGGACAAGCTGAGGATTCGGGAGAAGTGGAGACATTTGTCAAAGCGACGGGGTTGAGCCCAGGCCGGCGAGAAAAGCCTCGCTGCTAGTTGCCAACGTGCCCGTACCGCAAACCGACACTGGTAGGTGGCGGTAAGTACCGTGAGGCGAACGGGAGAACCTTCGTTAAGGAACTCGGCAAATTGGATCCGTAACTTCGGGAGAAGGATCGCCCTCTGCTGTAAACCGGCATGCCCGGTGAGCGGCAGGGGGCCGCAGTGAGCGGGCCCAGGCGACTGTTTACCAAAACCACAGGTCTCTGCAAAAGCGAAAGCTGACGTATAGGGGCTGACGCCTGCCCAGTGCCGGAAGGTTAAGGGAAGAGGTGAGAGCTTCGAACCGAAGCCCCGGTGAACGGCGGCCGTAACTATAACGGTCCTAAGGTAGCGAAATTCCTTGTCGGGTAAGTTCCGACCCGCACGAAAGGCGTAACGATCTGGGCACTGTCTCAACGAAGGACCCGGCGAAATTGAATTGGCCGTGAAGATGCGGCCGACCCGCGGCAGGACAAAAAGACCCCGTGGAGCTTTACTGCAGCTTGGCACTGGGAGTGGGCCTTAGATGCGTAGGATAGGTGGGAGGCTATGAAGCCGTGCTTGCGGGCATGGTGGAGCCAACCTTGAAATACCACCCTTCTGTGGTTTGCTTTCTAACTCCTGATCAAGCAGGAGGACAGTGTCTGGTGGGCAGTTTGACTGGGGCGGTCGCCTCCAAAAGAGTAACGGAGGCGCACAAAGGTTCCCTCAGGGTGGATGGAAATCACCTGTTGAGTGTATTGGCACAAGGGAGCTTGACTGCGAGACCTACAAGTCGAGCAGGGGCGAAAGCCGGTCAAAGTGATCCTACGGTACCGAGTGGAAGGGCCGTGGCTTAACGGATATAAGTTACCCCGGGGATAACAGGCTTATCTTGCCCAAGCGTCCATAGCGACGGCAAGGTTTGGCACCTCGATGTCGGCTCGTCGCATCCTGGGGCTGGAGTAGGTCCCAAGGGTTGGGCTGTTCGCCCATTAAAGCGGTACGCGAGCTGGGTTCAGAACGTCGTGAGACAGTTCGGTCTCTATCCGCCGTGGGCGCAGGAAGTTTGAGAGGCGTTGCCCCTAGTACGAGAGGACCGGGGTGAACGAACCGCTGGTGTTTGGGTTGTTCCGCCAGGAGCATTGCCCGGTAGCCATGTTCGGATCGGATAAGCGCTGAAAGCATCTAAGTGCGAAGCCGACCTCAAGATGAGACTTCCCACCCCGTCAAAGGGGGTAAGACCACAGGAAGACTACCTGTTTGATAGGCGCCAGGTGTAAGCACGGCAACGTGTTCAGCTGAGGCGTACTAATGGTCGAGGGCTTGACCTCAATTGAGGCTCGCCATGAATCTCGATGCCGTTCATCGCTCTTCAGTGCGGAGGTCCGCAAGGACCATCGGCGCGGGGTGGAGCAGTGGTAGCTCGTCGGGCTCATAACCCGAAGGTCGGGGGTTCGAATCCCTCCCCCGCTACCAGCCACAGCGAGAGGCCTCCCGAGTTCGCTCGGGAGGCCTTTCCTTTTGCCCTGGGCTCGGGCGGGACTACTGATCGAGCAGGCCGAGGATGCGCTGGCGCTCTTCGGGGTCGAGGGGCTCCACGTGGGGTAGCTGGGGGTCGAGAGTGCGCAGGGTGTCGACGATGATCTCGGCGACGGCGTGGCGCATGAAGGGCTTGTTGTCGGCGGGGATGACGTACCAGGGCGCCCAGGGGCGGGATGTCGCATTGAAGGCGTGCTGGTAGGCATCAAGGTAGGCGTCCCAGTGCTGGCGGTCGCGCACGTCGGACATGGAGAACTTCCACTGCTTCTCGCGCCCCTCGACGCGCCTCCGGAGGCGCCTGGCCTGCTCATCGCGGGAGACGTTGAGCCAGAACTTGAGGACCGTGGTGCCATTGCGGGCGAGGTGCGCCTCGTGGTCGCGGATGGACGTGAGGCGCCCTTCCCACAGCTCCTCGAGCGTGCCTCCATCGGGCAGGCGCTGAGGCTTGAGCAGTTCGGGGTGGACGCGGACGACAAGTACTTCCTCGTAGTAGCTGCGGTTGAAGACGCCGAGGCGGCCGCGCTCGGGGAGAAGCCGGGCGGTGCGCCAGAGGAAGTCGTGGTCGAGTTCATAGGAGGAAGGCTCCTTGAAAGAAGTGACCTGGAGCCCGGCGGGGTTCACGCCGCGGAAGACGGCGCGGATGGTGCTGTCCTTCCCGCCGGCATCGAGGGCCTGGAAGATGAGGAGGAGGGAGTGCCGATCCTCAACGTAGAGGCGGTACTGAAGCTCATCGAGTTCCTTGATGAGGACGTTGAGGATCGTTCGCAGCTCCTTCTTGGAAGGAGACTCCGGGGGCGGGGAGGTGGCGATGGAGCGGATGTCGTAGTCGCCATCGAAGGGCACGGACCAGCGGCTCTCGGGCGGTGTGAACACGGGGGACTCCTTCGCTCTACCGGGGGCGGCAACTACCGGATTGGCGATCTCACTCCGCCGGCGGATCCTCGTCCACGGGAAGCGTCAGGCGTGACGGTCGCTGGGTGTCGTGGAATACCTGCTGGATGGCCACGCGCATGTCTTCGGGGCCGCCGAACTCCGGCCGGACCTTCGAGTTGAGGTTGCGGCTGAAGCGGGGGAAGTTGCTGCTGCTGATCTCGAGCCGGAGGGCGTGGCCCTGCTTGAAGGTGTAGGCGACGTCCCAGAGGTCGATGGTGAGCGCGGCAACCTCGCCCGGCTCGAGGAACTCTGGCTCCTCGAACGAGTTGCGGAAACGGGCGCGCAGGATGCCGTCCGCGACGACCGCGCAGTAGCCTCCGGGCTCGACATCGACGAGCTTGGCGGTGAAGTCGGTGTCGGGGGCACTGCTGGTGATCGACAGGTCGACGGTGATGTTCCCGGCGATGGTGAGGGGAGCGAGCAGGAGCGCGGAGGTGTAGACGAGCACGTCGTCGCGGGTCTCCAGCTCCGACTGATCGCGCACGCCGCCCGATCCGGTGACCGTCGCGAAGGTGCGGCCACCGATGGTGGGCACGGGATCCTCGGGGTCGTAACGGTAGCTGTCGGGAAGCTCGGCGCCGGGGGGATCGGTGGAGAGGGCGCCGTCGCCGAAGCGAGAGTTGGCGTGGCCTCCGCTGTGCAGGTACCAGTTGGTGGGGGAGCTGGGGGGCGGCCAGGTGTCGGCTTCCTTCCAGACGTTCTCATCGCCCATAAGGAAGTAGCGTGCGCGGGGCCGGGACATGAGGGGGGTGTCCTCGCCCTTGAGCCAGTGGTCGAACCACTGGAGGAGGATGTCGCTGACGACGGCGACGCCGCTGAGCGCGCGCCCGCCGAACTCGCGGTCGCCGGCTCGCGAGAGGTTGTAGCCCATGTAGGAGTTGTGGTCCCAGGGGCCGATGAGGAAGCGATGGCTGTCCCGCACGCGTTCGTCGGGATGCTCCTGGAGGGCCAGATTGAGGTCGAGGTGGCCTTTCAGGAACTGGTCGTACCAGCCGGCGATCTGCATGACGGGCACGGTGATCTCGCCGGCCCGGGCAGCGACGTCGAGGTGCTTCCAGTAGTCGTCGTAGGTGTCGTGGTCGATGAAGTCGTGCCAGTAGGGGAGGATGTCGCGTTCGCGGAGGACAGGGGCCTCGCTGAGGGGCAGGGTGCGGAGGAAGGCAACGCGGTCGGCGGCGCCTTCCGCCATCTGCCGGCGGAGTGCGCGCTGGCGGTCGGGGTCGACGCCCATCCTGACCATCGCAGGCATGGCGCGCCCCTGGGTGTAACCGAGGTTGAAGCCGAGCTCGAGGGCGCCGCCGCTGTAGACCCAGCCGTCGTAGAGGTTGGCGGCGGTGAGGTAGGCCATGGCCGCCTCGAGGTGGGGCGGCGCGGCAGCCGTCGCCTGGAGGGTGGTCACGCCCATGTAGGAGGAGCCGTAGATGCCGACCTTGCCGTTGCTCCAGGGCTGCACGGCGGCCCACTCGACGGTGTCGTAGCCGTCCTCCTGCTCGTCGACGTAGAGGGTCATGATGCCCTCGGACTCGAAGCAGCCGCGGCAGTCCTGCACGACCACGACGTAGCCGTGCTCGGCAGCGACGACGGGGTTCACCATCTGGCTGCCGATGTTCTGGGCGATCGACTTGTTGTAGGGAATCCGGTGCACGAGGACGGGGTACTGCTCGTCGTCGTTGGGGCGGTAGACATCCGCGGCCAGGCGGACGCCATCGCGCATGGGCGCCATCACGTTTCGTTCGACCAGGACCTGTGCAGCCGTCATGCCTGCGTTCCCCCGTCGATGATGAGCTCGACGCCGGTCACGAACGAGGCTTCGTCGGATGCGAGGTAGAGGGCGCCGTAGGCGATGTCGATGGGCTCCCCGAGGCGGCCGATGGGGATGCGATTGGCGATGTCGAGGTGCCTGCCGTGCGTGCCCTCGCGCAGCATGGGGGTGTTGATCGAGCCGGGGTGGATGATGTTCACGCGAATCTTCTCGGGCGCGTACTGGAGGGCGGCGGAACGCGTCACGAGGGCGAGCGCGGCCTTGGCCGCGGAGTAGGCCGCGCTGGTGACGGCCCCGTGCCTGGCGAGCGTCGACCCAACGTTGATGATCGAGCCGCCGCCGGCGCGACGCATCTCGGGGATGGCAGCCTGCATGCCCAGGAAGCCCGCCTTGCAGTTGACGTCGAACAAGTCGTCCCAGTTCTCGGAGGTTATGTCTTCAATACCACCCTCGCCACGCCAGATGGCGGCGTTATTCACGAGTATGTCGAGCTTGCCGTAACTCTCAACGGTGCTCGCAACGGTGGCCTTCCAGGCGTCGACCTGGGTCGTATCGAGGTGAATGAACTCGGCGCTCCCACCGGATTCGGCGATCTCAGCCGCCACCTTGGCGCCCTCGGCCTCGCGTACATCCGCGACCACGACAGAGGCGCCCTCGGCGCTGAAGAGCCTGGCCTCGGCTTCTCCCTGGCCGCGCGCCGAGCCCGTAATGAGCGCTACTTTTCCATCCAGCCTTCCCATACACCGTCCTCCTGGTGGCAGCCGGCAGGTTCCCAGACACCGGCGGGCGGTAGTCTATCGCGACACGGAGGGCGGCGACCGGCCGTTGCGAAGGGAGACCGCATGACTGAAGCAGAGGAGCAGCCACGGATCTGGTTGGGCGACGGAGGGGAGCTGGGGATTCCGGACCTGACGGTCTCCGGGTGGGAGCGACTGGAGTCGCCCGACTACGCGGTCATCTTCCGGAAGGCGGGGGCGCCGTCGTACGCGATCCGGGTGCGGGGGGCGGCTGAGACCGACGATGTCCCTGATCGCTGGAAGCGGGTCCACGCCGTTCCGCTAGAGGCGGTGGTCACGGGGTCCAGGCGGTTCGAGGGGTACGACGCCATCGAGCACGAGGCGCCCTGCGAGGAGTCGGACCTGCTGCGGACGCTGGTGGTGCGCACGGAGCGCCACCTCATCGACATCGGGCAGCTGGCGGCGGTGGAGAGCGACCATCGGGCGGAGTTCGAGGCGTTCCTTGGGGAGACCCGACTGGGTGGCGGCGGGTAGCGGTCAGCCGCGCGTTCAGTGCTGCTGGAGCTCGGCGAAGACCTCGGCGTTGTGCTCGCCGAGGCTGGGAGCGGGGCGGCGAAGCTCGACGGGCGTCGCGGTGAAGCGGTAGCCGGCGCGGGGGTAGCGGGCGGGGGCGGAGGCGCCGGGGACGGGGCCCTCGACGAAGAAGTCGCGGTCGTCCCAGTGGGGGTCGGCGAGGTTCTCCTCGGGCCAGCGGACGGTGCCCCAAGGGAGGTGCATCGACTGGGCGCGCCGGTACATCTCCTCGGCAGGGCGGGTGGCAACGAACTGCGCGATGACCTCGCCGACGTGCCGGGCGGCGGCGGCGGTATCGCCCTCGCCGTCGTAGAGGGCGCGGCTGTAGGCGGGGTCGTGGAGGTCGGCGGCGGCATCGTGCTCGTCGAGCCACTCGAGCAGGAGGGGGAAGAGGCGCTTGCCGCGGGGAACGCCGCTGCCGAGTATCTGGAGGTAGTGGCCATCGGCGCTGAGGAACTGGGAGGGGGGCGTGGGGTCGGCGGCGGAGTGGCGGCCCGTCTGGCGCTGGTTGATGCGGCGGCGGTATTCCCAGCTCTCGAAGGCGCCCTCGGTCGTGCAGGCGACGGCCTCGTGGATGGAAACGTCGATGAGCTGGCCCTCGCCCGTGAGCGTGCGCTGCAGGAGGGCAGCGACGACTGCGGCGACCGCGTACTCACCCGCCATCCAGAACGAGTGCTCGCCGTCGGCGCGAATCGGGGGCAGGTCGTGGTCGTCGTAGCCGGTGCTCATGGGCGGGCCACCAAGGGCCATACTGACCAGATCGGTCGTGGCCCAGTCGCGGCGCGGGCCAGTGAGACCGAAGGGCGTAATCGCGCACCAGACGAGGCGGGGCGCGTCCAGGGCAAGGGCCTCGTAGCCGAGGCCGAGGGCATCGAGGGCGCCCGGCTCGGTGCCGTCAACGACGATGTCAGCACGGGCGACGAGGGCGCGCCAGCGCGCCGCGTCCCCGGGCTCGGTGAGCGAGAGGGTAACGCCGCGCTTGTTCGTGTTGAGGTAGGCGAAGTGGAGGCTGGCGTTGGGATCGGAGCGGTCATCGACGAAGGGACCGGTGTGGCGGCTGCGGGCGCCCTCGGGAGGCTCGACGCGGATGACCTCAACGCCGGCGTCGGCGAGAAGCTTGCCGGCGACCTCGCCGTGGTCGCCGATCTCGAGGGCGGTGAGTCCGGTGAGCGGTCCCGGCATCAGACCGCCCCCTCGGCGACGAGCGCCTCGAAGTCGGCCTCGCTGTAGCCGAGGATTTCGGTGGCGACCTCGCGCGTGTGCTCGCCGAGGAGAGGAGCTCCGCGGTCGACACGCCAGCGAGCCTTCGAGAAGCGCATAGGCAGCCCCTCGAAGCGGTGCTCGCCGAGCTCGGGGTGGGGAGCGGTGGGGTAGAAGCCGCGGGCGGCGAGTTGAGGATCGCGCTCCATGCGGTCCTCCATCGTCTGGACAACGCCGGCGGGGACACCGCGGGCCTGGAGGGCCTCCATGAGGGCGTGCGGCTCGCGCTCGCGGATGCGAGCCGTGATGGCGGCGTCGAGGGCGTCCTGGTTGGCGACGCGGGCCTCGTTCGTGGCGAAGCGCGGGTCGTCAGCGAGTTCCTTCACGCCGAGTTCGGCGCAGAGAGCGCGCCAGCAGGCGTCGTTCTCGGCGGCGATGGCGATCCAGCGGTCGTCGCCGTCGCAGCGGTAGATGCCGTGGGGGGCGACCGCGGGCCAGCGCGAGCGGTTGCCGATGCGCTCGGAGGGGCGGCCGTTGACCTGGAAATCGAGCATGGGAACGCCAGCGAGGAGCATGCCGGTCTCGACCTGGGAGAGGTCGACGTGCTGGCCCTGGCCGGTCTGGGAGCGGTGGTAGAGGGCCATGAGGGCGGAGACGGCGCCGTAGTAGCCGGCGGTGTGGTCGAGGTAGGAGAAGCCCCAGCCGGCGGGGGGCTGGTCGGGGAGGCCGGAGACGGCGGTCGCGCCGGAGACGGCCTGGGCGGTCGGTCCCCAGGTGACGTAGGCGGTGTCGCGACCCACGTGGCCGTAGCCGGAGATGGAGAGGTAGACGATGTCGGGGCGGAGCTTGCGGAGATGCTCGTAGGGGAAACCCATGCGGGCGAAGGCGCCTGGGCTGAAGTTCTCGACAACGAGGTCGGAGACGGCGATGAGGCGTTCGACCAGCTCGCGTCCGCCGGGGTGGCCGAGGTTGGCGGTGATGCTGAGCTTGTTGCGGTTGATGTTGTTGTGCATGCCGCGGCGGTTGGGGCCGGGCTCGCCGGGCATGCGCCGGACGGTATCGAGATGGTCCTCGTTCTCGACCTTGATGACCTCGGCGCCGAGGTCGGCGAGGATGCTGGTCGCCTGGGGACCGGCGACGATCCAGGAGAAGTCGCAGACGCGGATGCCCTCAAGGGGCAGGGGTGCGGCGGCGGCGGGATTCTCGGCGGCTGTCATCGGGTGATCGCGTGGCGCGAATGGTAACTGCTGGAGGGTGCGCAAGGTTTGCCACCCGCCCCCTCAGGGGCGTACGTTGACGTTCGCGAGAACGTCAGCACCGAAGAGCCGCACTCGCGCTGGTGGGGGGATTGGCAAGGATTGAGGAGCGCGGCGCACGGGCCGGTCCCGTACGGCGCACTCGGGCTGGCCTCAGCCTGCAGACGTTCGCGGCTTTCGAGCTGCGGGACTTCCGGCTGCTGTGGCTGAACAACTTCAGCTACGCGCTGGTGCAGGGCATTCTGCGCTTCGCCTTCCCCTGGCTGGTCATTGAAGCATTGCTGGCCCGGGACTTCTTCCTTGGGGCGGTGAGCTTCGCGCTGGGCGTGCCCGTACTGTTTCTCGCGCTCCCGGTAGGGGTGCTCTCCGACCGCTGGGACCGGCGCAGGCTGCTCTTCGTCAGCCAGTTCCTGGTGCTGGCCTCCTCCTCGCTGACAGCCATCCTAATCTGGGTGGACGTGATGTCGGTGGGGATGGCCATGGCCATGGCCCTGTTCGCAGGTGTTGGTGTCGCGGTGGGGCAGCCGGTACGACAGGCCCTCATCCCGGCGGTGGTTCCCTCGCACCGGCTGATGAACGCGATCACGCTGAACAGCCTTGGACAGAACGTCTCCCAGATAGGCGGGCCCGCGCTCGGGGGCACCGCGATCGCACTCTGGGGCATCGGGGGGAGCTTTGGGCTGCAGGCGGCCCTGGTGGCCATCGGAGTGTTTTTCCTCATCCCACTTCGCATTCCCGCGAGGCCACCCTCGACGGACCCGAGCAGAGAAGCGGGGGTGCCCGGCCGGTCACGGCTAAGAGTTATGTTCAGCGACATCTTCGAAGGCTTCCGCTTTATCGCCTTCAAGAATGCGGAGATCCGGGTTCTCTTCATCCTGCTGCTTTTCTCTTCACTCGTAATCATGGGCCCATGGCAGACGCTGCTGCCACGCATAGGACAGGCTCAGCTCGGCCAGGGCGCCTTCTGGACCAGCATGCTGTTCGCCTTCATGGGGCTGGGGACGATCGTCAGTTCACTGATCCTCGCCTCGCTTCCGCGAATCAGGAACGCAGGCGGCTGGTTCAGCCTGACGCTTGTGATCGGTGGCACCCTGGCGGTCGGGATCGGGCTCTCCCATAGCTACCTGCTGACGGTGCTGTTCATGGTCCTCAGCGGCTTCAATGCCGGGTTCTTCATGAACCTCAACCTGACCCTCATCCAGTCACACACACCGAGCAACGTGATGGGACGCGTGATGGCGCTCTACACGCTCATGCTGATGGGGGGAGCGCCATTCGGTGGGCTGTTGGCGGGCCTTGGGGCGGAATGGCTGTCGGCGGGCGGCTGGTTCTCGCTGTGCGGCGGAGCGATCGCGGTGGTAGCGGCGATCTTCCTTGTGACGCAGCCGGGGCTGAGGCGGATGCCATCCCACCCGGAGACGCCCGTGGCCACATCGGCCGACGTGGCCGCGCCGGCCGACGCAGCTTCGGGGTAGCGTCCCGAGGCGGCCACTCGAGGGGAGGGCCAGGGCCATGACCAGCATCGCCCGGCGCCTTGGAGGCGGGCTCAACCTCCAGACTTTCGCTGCCTTCGAGCTGCGGGACTTCCGGCTGCTGTGGGCGAACAACTTCAGCTACGCGCTGGTGCATGGCATCGAGCGCTTCGCGTTCGTGTGGCTGGTGATCGAAACGCTGCAGGCGAGGGACTTCTACCTGGGTCTGGTCAGCTTCACGCTGGGCATTCCGGTCTTCTTCTTCTCGCTGCCAGCGGGAGTGCTCGCCGATCGGTGGAACCGTCGGGCTCTGTTGTTCATCAGCCAGGCGATCGTCCTGGTCGCCGCCCTGCTGACGGCCATCTTCATCTGGATGGACCTGATGACGTTGCGGATGGCGCTCGTGATGTCGCTTGCGGTTGGCACGGGAGTGGCGGTGGGGCAGCCGATACGGCAAGCGCTGATCCCGGCCGTGGTGCCGGCGAACCGGCTGATGAACGCAATCACCTTGAACAGCATCGGGCAGACCGTGTCGCAGATGGCAGGACCGGCGCTGGGTGGAGCGGCCCTTGCGCTCTGGGGCATCGGGGGGAATTTTGCGGCGCAGGCCGTCCTGATGGGCGTCGGCGTCATCTTCATCATTCCGCTGCGCATTCCCGCGCGCGGGCCCTCCCCGGCCCCGGCGGCGAGTCCCCAAGGATCGGCGCTCCGCGCGATGCTGGGTGATGTCGCCGAGGGGTTCCGGTTCATCGCCGGGGAACCGAACATCCGGGTGCTCTTCCTCCTGCTGCTGCTCTCATCGGTGGTGATCAACGGCGCCTGGATAACGCTGCTGCCGAAGGTGGCGCAGGTGCAGCTCGATGCGGACGGATTCCGGGCGAGCATGCTGTTCACGTACCTGGGGGTGGGGCTGACCTGCAGTTCGCTCTTCCTCGCCTCACTGCGTCAGTTGAAGAACGCCGGGGGCTGGTTCACCTGCGCCCTCATGATCAGCAGCGGCCTCGCGATCATCATCGGGTTCTCCTACAGCTACCTGCTGACGGCGCTGCTGATGGCGCTGACCGGCCTCAGCGCCGCGTTCTTCATGAACCTGAACCTGACGCTGATCCAGTCGAACACGCCGAGTTCGGTGATGGGGAGGGTGATGGCCATCTACACGCTCATCATGATGGGGGGCTCGCCGCTGGGCGCCCTGCTGGCGGGTCTTGGCGCGGAGTGGGTGGGGGCGGGCGCATGGTTCTCCCTGTGCGGGGCGGCGATGGTGGCGGTGGGGGCCGTGTTCCTGCTGACGCAGCCCGGGCTGCGGCGGATGCCCTCGCACCCGGAGCCGGAGGCGGCGGTGGCCGCGCCGGCGGACGCAGCATCGGGGTAGCGTCCGGCGCCGCTCCTTCGAATCGCATGCGCGATCGTCTACGCTGGAAGCATGATCCAGCAGGCGCGTCCCGCTCTTCGCGGCCAGTTCCACCTGTGGATGGCGCTGGCCTCGCCGGCGGCGCTGGTCGGGCTCATGCTCATCGCCGATAGCGCGCGGGAGTACGTGGGCGGAGCGATCTTCGGGGCGTCGATGGTGCTGCTCTTCTCGGCCAGCAGCGCCTACCACCTGGTCGAGCGGGGACGGGCGCTGCTGCAGCGGATCGACCGCTCGATGATCTTCGTGCTGATCGCGGGAACCTACACCCCGTTCTGCCTGGTGCTGCTGGGAAACGGCTGGGGCATCCCGATCCTCTCGGTGTTATGGGGGCTGGCGGCGGTGGGGATCGCCTCGAAGGCGCTGAACCCGACACCGCCTCGATGGCTCAACCTTGGTCTGTATCTGGGGCTGGGCTGGATCGGCCTGATCGCAATCGCGCCATTCGCCTCGGCGGCGTCCTCGACCGTGCTGGCGCTGATGCTGGCGGGCGGGGTCCTCTATTCGCTCGGGGGCGTGGTTCACGCGCGGCGGCGGCCCGATCCGTTTCCGCGGGTGTTTGGCTACCACGAGCTGTTCCACCTGCTTACGGCGCTCGCCGGGCTGACGCACTACTTGACGGTGGTCTACGCCTTCGGCTAGCGTCGCGCGACCGGCGCATGGGCCGGACGGGGCGCGATGACCAGTACTGAGGAGGAGCCGGGGGGCGGAGGGGGATGGCGGTTCCAGCCGTTCGCGTCGTTCCGGGAACGGGGCTACCCGTGGCTGTGGGCCTCCAGCCTGAGCTACGGGGCGGCGCAGAGCGCCCAGGGTTTCGTCATCATCTGGCTGGTCATCGAGAAACTGGACGTCGACTACCCCGGCGGGCTGTTCGCCGTGACGTTGGCCATCCCGGCGCTGCTGCTGGGTCTGCCGGCTGGCTGGCTCGCGGATCGCAGGGACCGGCGCAAGCTGCTGATGGCAAGCCACGTGGCCGTCGCGCTGGCCCTGCTGCTATCGGCCATTCTGGTCGCCGCGGATGTGTTGTCAGTGGGGCTCGTCGTTGTGATGGGGGTCCTGGCGAGCGCAGGGTTGGCGCTCGGGGCGCCCGTGCGGCATGCCCTTATTCCCGCGCTCGTGCCCAGGGAGCGGATTCTGAACGCCAATGCGCTGAACGAAGTGGCCATCGCTCTCGGGGTTGGGGCCGGGATTCCCCTGGCGGGGGTAGTCCTCGCCGGGTGGGGAATCGAAGTCGCATTCGTGATCCTGGCGGCAATGGCGGCAGTCGGGGTGTTGTTCCTGATCCCGCTTCGGGTTCCCCCGCGCGAGCAGGCAGCGCACGACGATGAGGCGGCCGCGGGGCCTTCGACGCCGACGACGATGCGCGGCGACATTGCCGAGGCCTTCCGGTTCCTCTGGGGGACAACCCGCCTCCGGCTACTGTTCGTGTTGCTGCTCGCTGCGGCGCTCGCCGGACCATGGCTGGCGCTGGAGCTGGTTCGGGATCGCTTCGACCTGAGCGCGCGGGGGGTGAACTTTCTCTACCTCTTCCTCGGGGTGGGGACACTTGTCAGCGTTGCCGTCCTCACGTCGATCCCGAGGGTGCGGAACGCCGGGCGTTGGTACGGGCTCGCGATCATCGCGTCCGCCCTCCTAGCGATGGCGGTATGGCTTTCCTCGAACTACGGTCTGACAGCGTTCTTCATGAGCCTCTTCGGGCTGGCCCTGGGCTTCCGCGGGCTCATCTTCCTGACGATGGTCCAGTCGCACACGCCGATCACCGTCATGGGGCGGGTGATGGGCATCTATGTCGCCCTGACGGCGGCGGCGGGACTGCTGGCTCAACCGATCGCCCGTGCGGGACGGGCGCTGCTTGAGGACGGCGGCTGGATCGTGTTCGCGGGTATCGTGCTTGTGGGCGTGGTGGCGTGGGTGTTGATCCGGAATCCGGGGCTGCGGCGGATGCCGTCGCACCCCGAGGAGCCAGCCGAGGCCGCGCCACCCGAGGCGGAGGCGGGGTGGCGCCGGAGCGACCCACTGGGCTAGGGTCGCCCGACCGGCGCACGG
Organism: Tepidiformaceae bacterium; assembly: GCA_965262975.1. Lineage (GTDB taxonomy): Bacteria > Chloroflexota > Dehalococcoidia > Tepidiformales > Tepidiformaceae > UBA2991. The sequence continues at coordinate 1,904,297 of OZ253575.1, forward strand.
GCCGGATGGGGGACGCGATGGCGAGCACCGAGGAACGTCTGTCCGAGCTGGAGGCGCGACTGGCGGCGCTCGAGGACGAGCGGGGGGTGGTCGCGAATATGTACCGCTACGCCCACAGCATCGACTACGGGCTGGAGGCGGAGTGGGTCGACTGTTTCACGGAGGACGGGGCCTTCGACATGCGCCGGCCCCCGGACTTCGGGACGCCGGGCAACCGGATTGACGGGCGGGAAGCGCTCGCGGCCTTCATCGCGACGCACACGCGATCGCCGGAGACGTGGCACAAGCACATGATGGTGCAGCCCCGCATCACCGTTGAGGGCGACACGGCGAAGACCGAGAGCTTCTTCACGCGGTTGGACGAGGACGAGACGCTCGAACCGTATGTGCTCGTGTTCGGTCGGTACCGGGACACGGTGCAGCGCTGCGATGACGGGCTCTGGCGGTTCCAGGAGCGGATCGTCGAGATCGAGTCGATCAAAGCGCGGCCGGCGCCCGCGAGGGGTGGCGGGGACTAGAATCGCCGGGGAGGGCGGCATGGCAGAGACGTTCACCCCCTCGGAAGCGCCCTGGCGCGAGGATGATCCGTTCCTCGCGGACCCGTACGGCTTCTACGCCTGGGGACGCGAGCAGAGCCCGCTGCGGGTGGACGCGGCGGGAAGAGGCGCGTGGAGCGATGACGTGCGGCGCGTCCACAAGCGGGTAGCGGCGCAGTTCGGGCGGGGACACGGGGTCTGGTTCGTGTTCCGGCACGACCAGTGCGTGGCCATCTCGCGGGACCACGAGCACTGGACGATGGAGCCACGGTCGGGCCAGTACGAGGTCGACCCGGACACGCGGGAGCGGCTGCCGCGCACCGTGGGGCTGCTGAACAGCGACCCGCCCGAGCACACACGCTTGCGCTCGCTGGTGGCGGAGGCGTTCACGCCGAAGACGGTCGAGCGGCTGGGGCCGCGCATCCGCGCGATCGCGCACGAGCTGCTGGACGCGGTCCCGGCGGAGGGGCGGTTCGACCTGGTGGAGGCGTTCAGCCACCCGCTGCCGGTGATCGTGATCGCGGAGATCCTGGGGGTTCCGAGCAGCGACCGAGCGAAGTTCAAACAGTGGTCGGACGAGGCGATCATCGCGCTCGAGCTGCGGGGACAGGGGCCGGGACGCTACCCGCTGGGCGGTCGCGCGTTCCCGGCGTTGCGCGAGTACTTCACGGCGCTCATCGAGGCGCGACGGCGGGAGCCGCGGGACGACCTCATCAGTGCGTTGGTGCGGGCGGAAGTGGAGGGCGCGCGGCTGACGGGGGACGAGCTGATCCACCTGCTGGTCCTGCTGCTGGTGGCGGGCAACGAGACGACGCGGGACCTGATCGGAAACACGACGCTGGCGTTGCTGGAGCACCCGGAGCAACTGAAGCTCCTGCGGGAGGACCCGTCGCTGGCGCTGAACGCGATCGAGGAGGTGCTTCGCTACAGTGCGCCCGCGCAGTACATGTCGCGCCGGGCGAAGGCGGCCACGGTGGTGGGGGAGACGCGCATCGAGGCGGGGGAGGAGGCGGTGCTCTGGTTCGGCTCGGCGAACCGGGACGAGGTGGTATTCCCGAACGCGGACGCCTTCGACATCCGGCGGGCGAACGCGAGCCGGCACCTCACGTTCGGGATCGGGACGCACTTCTGCCTGGGGGCGCCGCTGGCGCGACTGGAAGGGGCGATCGCGATCGAGGCCCTGCTCACGCGGTTCCCGGAGATGCGGCGCGCGGACGACGGACCGCTGCCGCGCATGCCGAGCCTGCAGCATCGGGGCGTGCGATCCCTGCCGCTCGTGGCGAAGCAGGCCTAGCCCGAAGCGCGGCCGGCGAGGAACCGGTCGAGGCCATCCTTGAGCCCCACCGTGATGAAGAGCAGGGCAACGAAGAGGAGGCGGCTCAGGTCGCCGCCCGTGGCGAGCACGGTCACGACGAGCGCGACGACAGCGGTGGCGATACCGGCGATCGTGCTGCGCCGGACCACCAGCACAACGACCCCGCACACGAACATGGCGACACCCGCAAGCGGAAAGAGCGCCCAGGCGACGCCGATCGAGGGGGACGCGCCGCGCCCTCCGGCAAAGCCGAGCCACGGTGGAAAGACGTGCCCAACAATGGCGAGCGCGCCCGCCGTGAGCACGACCCACTCGTCGCCGACAACCGCGATCGCAAAGACGGTGGCGGCAGCGCCCTTGAGTATGTCGAGGAGCATGGCGGCTACGCCGGGAAGCATGCCGGCCTGCGCGAGGAGGTTACCGCCGCCGACGTTGCCGTCGCCGGTCGTGCGCAGATCGACGCCGTAGCGGTAGCGGGCGAGGAGCCAGGAGAAGGGCACGGAGCCGACCGCAAGAGCTATGAGCAGTGCGAGAACATTCATCACCATAGGAGCGGCGGGGGGATCGTACCCCTCAGGCGGGGCAAGCGGGATCGGCGCGTCGTGTTAACGCCCACTTAAGCCCCGGGGGCTAGCGTCCCTCACGACCGAGCGCCAGCCTGAGACCGGGCCGGCAAATTACTCAGGGGGCATCACTACTTCCGTGACCTTCCACAACAACAGTCTCAACTCGGGGCAGCGCCGCTGGCTGCTGCTCCTCATCACCGGCCTCGCGGCGTTCGCGCTGATCACGGTCGCGTGCGGCGGCGGCGGCAGCTCATCCGCGCCGACAGAAGCCGCCGGCGGCAGCTCCGCGAGCGACTCCGAGGAGAGCGCGTATGCGGACCTCTCGGGCGAGATTCGCATCGACGGTTCGTCGACGGTGTTCCCCATCGCGGAGGCGATGGCCGAGGAGTTCGGGTACGTCTCCGACGTGCGCGTGAACGTGGCCTTCTCCGGCACCGGCGGCGGCTTCGAGAAGTTCTGCCGCGGCGAGACCCAGATCAGCGACGCTTCCCGTCCCATCAAGGACAAGGAAGTGAACGCCTGCGCCGAGAACGGCATCGACGACATCGTCGAGATCCAGGTCGCGATCGACGCCCTCACCGTCATGGTCCATCCCGATAACGACTTCGCCCAGTGCATGACGGTCATGGAACTGAACCAGGCCTTCAGCGCGGACGGCGCGAAGAAGTGGAGCGATATCCGGGCTGAGTGGCCGGACAAGGACATCGTCGCCTACTCCCCGGGCGCCGACTCGGGCACATTCGACTACTTCAATGAGGCCATCATCGAAGCGGTCGAGGGCGCGACCCACCGTGGCGACGGCACGCCCTCGGAGGACGACAACATCCTCGCGCTGGGCATCGGCCGCGACAAGAACGCCATCGGCTACTTCGGCTTCGCCTACTTCCTCGAGGCCGGCCAGGGCCTGCAGGCTGTGTCGGTCGATGACGGAAATGGATGCGTGGCCCCGAGCTTCGAGGCCGCTCTCTCGGGCGAGTACACGCCGCTTTCGCGGCCGCTGTTCATCTACACCCGCGCCAGCCTCCTCGCGGAGCGCCCCGAGGTTGCCGCGTTCGTGGAGTTCTTCCTCGACCAGTCGGACGCGATTGTGCCGGAAGTCGGGTACGTGACCATGCCGGCCGACCTGCTCGCCGAGCAGAAGGCGAAGATCTCGCCGTAGGACAACCAGGCCCGGCGGCCACCAACCGCCCAACCTTCAGGGGGCGCAGCTCCGGAGCTGCACCCCCTGACTGCGTTCCGGGGAACCGGACCCGAGAACGCCGTAAGATGCGCCCCTGCGCCCGTTCCGGCGGGCGCGAGCACAAGCCACGAGGAGGGGCCGATGACCGGTCCTCTGAACGATGTTCGGGTGCTGGACCTGACCCAGCACATCGCGGGCCCATACGCGACGAAGCTGTTCGCGGATTTCGGGGCCGACGTAATCAAGATCGAACGACCCGGGGGCGATCCCTCGCGGCGGCTCGGGCCCTACAAGGGGGGCGAGCCACACCCGGAGAAGAGCGGCACGTTCTTCTACTTCAACACGAACAAGCGCTCGCTGGTGCTGGACCTCTCGGAGGAGCAGGGACGGGAGGTGTTCTGGCGACTGCTGGAGAGCGCCGACCTCGTCGTCGAGAGTTTCCGGCCGGGGGTGGTGGAGAAGCTGGGCGTGGACTTCGAGGAAATCCACGCACGGCGGGCGAACGTACCGCTGGTGTCGATTACGAACTTCGGGCAGGAGAGCCCCTACCGGGACTACAAGGGCTCGGACCTCGTGCTGTACGCATTCGGGGGCGAGATGTTCTCGACGGGGCTGCTCGAGCGGGAGCCGGTGAAGATGTACGGCACGGCGGCGCTGGTGCAGTCGGGATCGGCGGCGGCGACGGCGCTGATGGGCGCGCTGATGGCGGGTCGCTACCAGGGCGTGGGCCAGCACGTCGACTTCTCGATCGCGGACAGCCACCTCGTGGGGGTCGACCGGCGGCACGCGACGGTGATGGGGTACCAGTACTCGGGGCGGAAGTCGCTGCGATCGCCGGGGGCGGGGGTGGGCATGCTGAACGGCGTGTTCCCCTGCCAGGACGGTTGGGTGGACCTGCAGGGCGGGGGAGCGCGCTTCAGGAATGCGCGCGAGTTCCTCGGGTACCCGGACTGGATGGAAGATGAGAAGTGGGACGACCCGGCCATCCAGATGAACGCGGATGCGATCGAGGAGTTCAACGCGTTCTTCTACGTGTGGCTTCTCGAACACACGAAGCGGGAGATCTGGGAGGCCGCGCGCAAGGTGAAGTTCCTCTGCGGTCCGCTGTTCACCGTCGATGAGGTGTTCGACGACCCGAACTTCCGGGCGCGGGGCTTCTGGGAGCTGGCGGAGCACGAGGAGCTCGGCGAGGTTGAGTTCCCCGGCCGTCCGTTCCTGATGTCGGAGACGCCCTGGGAGCTGCGCCGAACGGCGCCGCTGCTCGGGGAGCACACAGCGGAGGTGCTGGGGGAGGCCGGCTACGGAGCCGGGGAGATCGACGCGCTGGCGGCAGCCGGCGTGGTGGAGGTGCGCTGATGGCGAATCAACCGCTGGAAGGAATCCGCATCCTCGACCTGGGCGGTGTCTGGGCGGGCACGTTCTCGACCGTGCTGCTGGCCGACCTGGGGGCGGAGGTGCTGAAGCAGGAGAACCAGTTCGTCTGGCAGCCGAGCACGCGGGCGGTGCCGGGCCCACGCATCCCGAAGGCGATGGCGCAGCGGGGACCGGGCTGGGTTACGGGGTTGCCGAACAGCGATCCGGGCGAGAGTCCGTGGAACTACCACCCGATGTTCGTGAGCCTCTACCGGAACAAGCGCAGCTTCACGCTGGACATCCGGCAGCCCGAGGGCAAGGAGATCCTGGGGCGGCTGGCGGCGATGTCGGACGCGGTGCTGGAGAACAGCGCCGTGGGCACGATGGAGAAGCTCGGCATCTCGTACGAGTGGCTGCGCGAGCAGCGCGACGACATCATCTTCCTGCGGGCGCCGGGCTACGGGATCACAGGGGAATACGCGAGCGCGCGCACGATGGGCGCCCACCTGGAAGGGACGATGGGGCACCAGATCCTGCGCGGCTACGAGGGCAGCGACCCCAACTCGAACAGCGGCATCTTCGCCGCGGACTACACCGCCGCGGCGCAGATCGCGCTGGCGATCATGATGGCGATCTGGCACCGGGAGAACACGGGCAAGGGCCAGTTCATCGAGATGGCGCAGGCGGAGAACGCGGCGGCGATGTTCGCGCAGGCGTACATGAACTACAGCTTCAACGGCGAGGTGGAGAAGGCGATCGGGAACCGCTCGATCTACGCCGCCGACGGGCACGCGCCGTGCGGCGTCTACCCGTGCCTCTCGCCGGGCGGCGCGGAGACGGGCGACGACCGCTGGATCGCGATCACGGTGACCAGCAACCCAACCTGGGAGGCGCTGCGCATCGTGATGGGCGACCCCGAGTGGGCGCAGGCGCCCGAGCTGGCGACGGCAGCCGGACGGGCAGCGGCGCAGGACATGCTCGACGAGAAGCTGGCGCAGTGGACGGCGGACTTCGACGACGAGGAGCTGTTCGCGCGGCTGCAGGCGGCGGGCGTGGCGGCAGCGCCGGTGCTGGAGGCCTCGCGCGTGCTCGACGACCCGCACGTGCAGGCGCGGAACCTCTACATCCCGCAGGAGCTGCAGGACGACATCGGCGTCTACCGCTATCCGCGTCCGATCTACGACTTCCCCGAGTCGGAGGGCGGCATCCGGCGGCCACCGGTGGCCTTCGGGCAGGACAACGACTACGTCTACCGGGAGCTGCTGGGCGTGAGCGACGAGGAATACGCCCGCCTCGAAGCCGAAGGGCACATCGCCACCTCGTTCAGCGAGACCCTGTGAGCGCGGCGCCGGTTCCGGCCATCGAGGGGACGTGCGATGCGCGCTTCGAGCGCGTGCGCGAGGCGTTCGAGCGGAACTTCGCTGAGTCTGGCGAGGTGGGCGCATCGGTAGCGGTGGCAGTCCATGGGGAGGTGCTGGTCGACCTGTGGGCGGGGCACACGGACCGGGAGCGGACGAAGGCGTGGGAGCGCGACACGGTCGTGCTGGTGTACTCAACGACGAAGGGGGTGGTGGCCCTGGCGGCGCACATGCTGGCCGATCAGGGACTGCTCGACTTCGAGGCTCCGGTGGCGGATGTATGGCCGGAGTTCGCGCAGGCGGGGAAGGAAACGCTGCCGCTTCGCCTGCTGCTGACCCACCAGGCAGGACTGCCGGTGATCGACGAGGAGCTGCCTGTCGGGGCGGAGCTGGAGTGGGACGTGATGGCGGGGGCGCTGGCGCGACAGGCGCCGGTGTGGCGCCCCGGCGAACAGCAGGGCTACCACACGGCCACGTTTGGATGGCTCGTGGGTGAGGTGATCGGGCGGGTGAGCGGCCGTTCCGTGGGAACGTTCATCCGTGAGGAGATCGCAGGGCCGCTGGGGGTCGACTTCCTGCTCGGGTTCGGACCCGAGGAGGACGGGCGCGTCGCGGACATGCTTCGGGCACGACTCGACCCCACGCAGGCGCCATCCTCGAGCCTGCAGGCGGCGGCGATGATGGACCCAACGTCGCTGGCGGCGCGTTCGTTCAATCTGGCTCCACCCGGTCCGAACAAGGGGCCGAACAGTCGCGCCTTCCGCGGCTCGGAACAGCCGGCTGCGAACGGCCACACGAACGCCCGCGCGCTGACGACCATCTACGGGGCGCTGGGAGCGGGGGGCGCATGGGGGGGCCACCGTCTGTTGAGCGCGGAAGGCATACGGCGCGCGAGCACTGCGCTCACCTCGGGCACGGACGTGATCCTGCAGGTGCCGATGCGGCGGTCGCTGGGGTTCATGATGCCGGTCCCGGGGTCGGGAGACGCGCGCGGCGAGAATTCCTTCGGGCACGCGGGCATGGGCGGCTCGATTGGGTTCGCCGACCCGGATGCGGGTATCGGCTTCGGGTACACGATGAACCAGATGTGGGCGAGCACGCTGGACGGGGACGATCCGCGCTCCGCCCGGCTCGCACGGGCGGTCTACGCCTCGCTGGGTTAATCGGGGAGGTCGAGCGGGGGGAGGTCCAGCCCGGCCAGGAGCGGGGGCGGGGGACCGAGGAGGCGGGGGTCGAGGCCAGCGAGGGGGTCGGAGGGGGCGAGGGGGGCCTCGGCGAGAACGATGAGGGGGAGGGCGGGGTAGCGGTCGCGCAACCACCGCAGGTTCTCCCACTCGACGACGCCTGCGTTCACGGGGAAGCCACTGATCACGACCATCTCCACCGGCAGGCCGCGGCGTTCGGCCGCCTCGAGGGTGAGGGCGGTGTGGTTGAGGGTGCCGAGCGAGGGCCGCGCGACGACCACGAGGGAGGCGTCGAGGGCGGCGGCGAAGGCCGCCATGTCGTGGTCGGGTGTGATCGAGACGAGCAGCCCACCGGCGCCTTCGACGATCGTTATGTCGCTCCGCTTCGCCAGGGCGCGGCACTCGACGAGGGCGGCGGCGACATCGATGGGCGCCCCCGCGCGCTCGGCGGCGATGGAGGGCGCGAGCGGCTCAGGGAGGGTGACGAGGGTGCGGATGGTGACAGCCTCGTCGCCGAGGGCGGCGCGGTAAAAGGCCTCGTCGCCATCTGAGGCGGGGTCGACGGCGCCGGTCTGGAAGGGCTTAACGAGGGCGACGCTCGCGTGGGGGGCGAGGGTGGCGGCGAGCCAGGCGGCGACGACGGTCTTGCCCACGCCCGTATCGGTGCCGGTAACGAAGAGGGTGCGGTGGGTCACGCGGGCGGAGGCACGGCCGCGAGCACGCGGTCGACGTCGTCGGTGGTGTGGGTAGCGATCAGGTTGAAGCGGATACGGGCGGTGCCCTCGGGGACGGTGGGGGGGCGGATGGCGCGGGAGAGGATGCTGGCATCGCGCAGGCGGCGCTCGACGGCGAGGGCGGCATCGGCGGACCCGAGGAGGAGGGGCACGATGGCCGTCTCGGAGGCGGAGGGCGGGTGGCCGACGGCGGTGAGTCCGTCGCGCAGGCGCGCGGCAAGGGCGGCGAGGTGGGCGCGGCGCTCCGGCTCGGCGGCAACGACGTCGAGGGCGGCGAGGGCGGCGCCCACGCTGGCGGGGGGCAGGGCGGTGTTGAAGATGAAGGGGCGCGAGCGGTTTATGAGGTAGTCGATCACGGTCTGGCCGGCGGCGACGAAGCCGCCGGCGGAGGCGAGTGCCTTGGAGAGCGTTCCCACAATGACGATGCCCTCGGGATCGATCCCGAAGCGGGCGAGCGCGCCCTCGCCGGCGGGGCCAAGGACGCCGGTGGCGTGCGCCTCGTCGAGCACGAGGACGGCGTCGTGGGCGCGGGCAAGCTCGACGAGGGAGGGGAGGGGGGCGATGTCGCCGTCCATGCTGAAGACGGTCTCGCTGACGATGAGGCGGCGACCGGCGGGCGTGGCGGCGAGCAGCTCGGCGAGGTGGTCGGGGTCGCAGTGGCGGTAGACCTGCGTCGACGCACCGGAGAGGCGACAGCCATCGATGATGGAGGCGTGGTTGAGGGCATCGCTGAAGATGGCGTCTCCGGGGCGGGCGAGGGCGGTGAGGACGCCGAGGTTCGCCAGGTAGCCGGAGGAGTAGAGGAGGGCCGCCTCCTGGCCCTTGAGGGCCGCCAGACGGCCTTCCAGCTCTTCGTGGAGGGGGGTCGAGCCGCAGAGGAGGCGGGAGGCGCTGACGCTGGCGCCGTAGGCGCGGGCAGCCTCGACGGCACCCTCAACGACGCGGGGGTCGCCGGCGAGCCCGAGGTAGTTGTTGGAGGTGAGGTTGAGCAGCTCGCGCCCGTCGATGGTGAGCGTCTCGCCCTGGCCGCTCTGGGGGGTGACAACGGTGCGACGCAGGGAGCGGCGTTCGAGGGCGGCGAGCTCGTCCCGGAGATCGCCGAGCCAGCCGCTAGCCGCGGGGGACTCGGTCGAGGCCATAGGCGACCGCCTCACAGATCTGCGCGAGTTCGTCCTCCTCGATGGAGAGGGGAGGCATGAGGACGATAACGTCCCCCAGAGGACGGATGAAGACCCCGCGATCACGGGCGGCCAGGCAGACGCGCCAGCCCGCCTCGCGTTCGGCGGGGAGGGGCGCGCGGGTGTCGCGGTCGGCGACGAGCTCAATGCCGGTCATGAGGCCTTGCTGGCGGACCTCGCCGACGAGGGGATGGTCGGCGATGCGCTCGGCGAGGAGGGTCGCGAGCAGGTCGGCGCGGGCGCGGGCCTGGGCGAGCACGTCCGCGGACTCGAACAGGTCGAGGCTGGCGAGAGCGGCGGCGCAGCAGATGGGGTTGCCGGCGTAGGTGTGGCCGTGGAAGAGCTTGCGGCCCTCCTCGCCGTGGAAGGCCTCGTAGACGGCTTCGGTGGTGACGGTGGCAGAGAGGGGCAGGTAGCCGCCCGTGATGCCCTTCCCCAGGATGGTTATGTCGGGTGTGACGCCTTCGAGGTCGCAGGCGAACATGGCGCCGGTCTTGCCGAAGCCGGTGGCGACCTCGTCCGCGATGAGGAGGGTGTCGAACTCGTCGCAGAGGGCGCGGACGGCGGCAACGTGGCCCTCGGGGGCGACGATCATGCCGGCGGCGCCCTGCACGCGCGGCTCGATGATGACGGCAGCGACCTCGTCGCTGCGGGCCTCAAGCAGGTCGCGCAGGGAGTCGACGCAGGCGTCGGTGCAGGCAGGGGCGGCAGCGCAGCGGGAACAGCGGTAGCAGTAGGCGTTGGCGAAGCGCAGGGGCTCGAAGAGGAGGGGGGCGTAGACGTCGCGGAAAGGGCCCTCGCCGCCGGCGCTCACCGCGCCGAGGGTATCGCCGTGGTAGGCCATGTCGAGGGCGACGATGCGGTTGCGTTCGGGGCGGCCGCGGTTGGCCCAGTATTGGACGGCCATCTTCAGCGAGACCTCGACGGCGGAGGCGCCGTTCTCGCTGAAGAAGACGCGGGAGCGGCCGGGGAGGTGGGGCAGGAGGCGGCGGGCGAGGTCGATGGCGGGCTCGTGGGTGATGCCGAGAAGGGTGCTGTGCTGGAGCTTCGCGGCCTGCTCCTGGATGGCGGCGACGATGTGGGGGTGGCTGTGCCCGTGCACGTTCGCCCAGAGGGAGGCGACACCGTCGACGTACTCGCGCCCGTCGGTATCGATCAGGCGGTTGCCTTCGGCGCGCGAGACCACGATCCGGGGCTCACGTTCGAAGCGCGCCATCTGGGTGAAGGGATGCCAGAGGGGGTAGTCGTTTGCGGCAGGATCGGCGGGCACGGAGGGATCGTACCGCGACTGCCGTGTGGCGCGAGGGCGGGGTATGCTTCGAGCCATGGAAAAGACCTTCGAAGAGCGGCTGGATCGGCTGGTCGAGGCGAGCCTGGAGGGGCGCGATCCCGGCCGCGAGGAGCTGTCCTGGCTGCTGCAGGCGCCGGACGAGCGCACGCTGGAGATCGTGTCGGCGGTGAGCCGCGTGCGCCTCGCGGCGTTCGGGCGGCGGGTGAAGCTGAACCTGCTGCTGAACATCAAGAGCGGGCTCTGCCCCGAGGATTGCCACTACTGCTCGCAGGCGCGGGACTCGACGGCCCCTATCGCCTCCTACCGCATGGTGGGGGAGGACACGTTCTGCGCGGCGGCGGAGCGCGCGCGCGAGTTGGGCGCGACGCGGCTCTGCCTGGTCGCGAGCGGGCGGGGTCCGACGGAGCGCGAGGTGGCGCAGGTGGCGCGCGGGGTGGAGGCGGTGAAGGCGGCGGACGGCGCGCTCGAGATCTGCGCGTGCCTGGGGCTGCTGGCCGAAGGTCAGGCGGAGCGGCTGGGCGAGGCAGGCGTCTACGCCTACAACCACAACCTGAACACGAGCGAGAGCTTCTACGGCGAGATCTGCGACACGCACACCTTCGCCGACCGGCAGGAGACGGTGGAGCGCGCCAAGTCGGGCGGGCTTTCGCCCTGCTCGGGGGCGCTCTTCGGGATGGGCGAGACGGATACGGACGTGCTCGACGCGGGCTACGCGCTGCGCGAACTCGAACCCGACTCGGTTCCCATCAACTTCCTGATTCCCATCGAGGGGACGCCGCTTGCGGGCCTGAACGAGCTCACACCGCAGCGCTGCCTGCGCATCCTGGCGGTGTTCCGGCTGCTGTTCCCGCGCTCGGAAGTGCGCATCGCTGGCGGCCGCGAGGTGCACCTGCGATCGCTGCAACCGCTGGGGCTCTACCTGGCGAACTCGATCTTCATCGGGGACTACCTGACGACGAAGGGGCAGGCGGCGGAAGCGGACCTGGCGATGATCGCGGACGCCGGCTTCGAGATCGAAGGCGGCGGGCCTCCAGAGGAGCGCCCGCTCGCCCAAGTCGCACTCAAGCAGGGCGTGCTGGACTAGAACCGTCTGCCGCACACCGGCGACGGGAGCACTGGAGGAACAGATGCAGATCGCCGGATTCGAAACGCAGGTCGTAGAGCTTCCCAAGGAGCGGGTGAGGCTGGGCGAGATTCCGGGGCAGGTGACGCCCTGGTACACGACCTTGCGGCTGCGCACGGACGACGGGATCGAGGGCATCGCCTATGCGGCCTACGTGTCGCGGGCGGTGGCGCCGGCACTGAAGGCGACGCTGGACGGGCTCTGCGAACAGGTGGTGGGGCGCGACCCCTTCGACACAGACGCGATCGGACGCGACCTGCGGATGCGGAACGGGGGCACCGCCCCGGCGGGGCTGGTGACGCGCGCCAGCTCGGCGATCGACGTGGCGCTCTGGGACATCAAGGGCAAGGCGCTGGGGATGCCCTGCTGGAAGCTGCTGGGCGGCAGCGAGGGCCGGGCGCGAACGTACGGGAGCGGGCACCTGTGGCGGCACTATGACCTCGAGGAGCTGCAGCAGTGGGGGCCGACGCTGGTGGAGGCGGGCTTCAAGGCGATGAAGCTGCGCTGCGGGGCGGAGTCCTCGGCGGCGGACGAGGTGGAGCGCATGCGCGTGCTGCGCGAGGCGGTGGGCGACGAGGTCGACATCATGATCGACATCAACCAGGGCTGGAACGTGCACCAGGCGACGACCATCGGGCGCCAGCTGAGCGAGCACCGGCTGTACTGGCTGGAGGATCCGACGCAGCACCAGGACTACGCGGGCATGGCGCGCATCGCGGCGGCGCTGGACACGCCCGTCTGCTCGGGCGAGTACCACTACGGGCTGGTCCCGTTCCGGCACATGGTGGAGGCGCGCTCGATCGACATCATGATGGTCGACCTGTTCCGGGTGGGCGGCTTCACGGAGTACGTGAAGGCGACGCACCTGGCGGAGGCGTTCAACCTGCCGGTCGTGACGCACCTCGCGACGGAGCTGTTCGCACACGCCGCGGCGGGCACGAACACGCTGTTGCTGGAGCACGTGCCGTGGGCGTTCCCGCTGTTCGAGGAGGTGCCGCAGGTGAAGGACGGGATGGTGGTGCTGAGCGACGAGCCCGGCCTGGGACTGCGCTTCGACGAGGCGTACCTGCGGGCAAACGCGGTCGACGCGTGACGCAGACAGGCAACCAGACATGACAACGGGCGTCGAAGAGCGAGCGTGGCTGCTCTTCGACGGCGACTGTGGCTTCTGTACGCGTCTGGCGGACTGGGTGGCGCGCCGCGACCAGGGCCGACGCCTGCGGGTGACCGCGTACCAGAACGCCCCGAGCCCCCCGATGACGCCCGAGCTGCGGGTGGCCTGTGCGGAGGCGCTGCACGCGATCACGCCGCGGGGGCGGGTGCTGCGGGGCGGGGACGCCACGATCTTCGCGCTGGGCGCGGTCGGGCGGCGGGGTCTGGCGCGGGTGCTCTGGCGGCGGCCCCTGCGGGATGTGATGGGATTCGGCTACAAGATCGTCGCGAGGATGCGGAGTTGCGAGCAATGCGGCCGTTAGGGGTCTCCGCACCCGAACAGATGTCCATACAATAGACGAGGCCGTGAGGCAGGGGGTTGTGGGCGCGTGACGACGCCGATTCGCCGGCAATATCTGGATCTGAAGCGGCGCCATCCGGGCACGATCCTCTTCTTCCGGCTGGGCGACTTTTACGAGACGTTCGACGAGGATGCGGAGCTCGTCGCGCGCGAGCTCGACATCGTCCTGACCTCGAAGCCGATGGGGAAGGGCATCCGCGTGCCGCTGGCGGGGGTGCCCCGCCAGAGCATCGACGGGCACGTGTCCAAGCTCGTCAGGCGGGGGCATCGGGTGGCCATCTGCGAGCAGATGGCGGACCCCGCGAGCGTGAAGGGCCTCGTGCCGCGCGAAGTCGTGCGCACGGTGACGGCGGGCACCGTGACGAGCGAGTCGGCGCTCTCGGCGGAGGCGCCGAACGAGCTGGCGGCGCTGGTCGAGCGGGGCGGGGAGGTGGCGCTGGCGCTGGCGGAGGTGACGACGGGCGAGGTGCGGGTCGCCTCGGGGGATGGGGCGGTGGCGGAACTCGCGCGGGCGGCGCCGGCGGAGCTGTTGGTGGAGGAGGAGGGCGCGGGCGGCGGAGTCGCCGGCTGCGAGGTGGAGCGACCACACCTGAGCGCGGCGGTGGCCTCGGCGCTGGTGGCGGAGCAGTACGGCGAGTCCGCGCCGGAGACGCTGGTGGGGAGCGAGGCGGCAGTGGCGGCGGTGGCGCACGTACTCGCCTACCTGGGCGAGGTCTATCCCGAGGGGGCGGGGGCGCTGGGACGGGTGCGCACGCTCGCCAGCGAGGAGACGGTCGCGCTGGACGGGCGCACGCTGACGAACCTTGAGGCGCTGCCCACGGGCGACGGGCGGCCCTCGCTCTTCGCGGTGCTGAACCGGACGCGCTCGGCGATGGGAGCGCGCCTGCTGCGGCGCTGGCTGGCGCAGCCCCTGCGCGAGGAGAGCTCGCTGGCGGAGCGTCACGACGCGCTCGCGTGGGCGCTGGAGCGCCCGATCGAGCGGGAGCGGGCGCAGACCATCCTGCGGGGTATTCCCGATGTCGCGCGCCTCTGCGGGCGGCTGGGCGCACGGGCGGCGTCGCCCAGGGAGCTGGCGGGGCTGCGTCAGGGGCTGCGAGCAGCGCTGGACCTGGGGGCGCTGCTGGAGAAGTCGGAGCCGTCAACGCTGCTGGCGGCGGCGCAGGCGGCGCTTGCGGAGGTGGTCGAGCCGCTGCTGGCGCTGGACGAGGCGCTGGCGGAAGACCCGCCGCCGAACTTCGAGGAAGGCGGCGTGATCGCGCCCGGGCACGACCCGGAGATCGACACGCTGCGGGGGCGGACACGCTCGGCGCGGGAGGCGCTGCTGGCGCTCGAGGCGGAGGAGCGCGGGCGGACGGGCATCCGCACGCTGAAGGTGGGGCAGAACAGGGTGTTCGGCTATTACCTGGAGGTCTCGCTGGCGAACGCGGAACTGGTGCCGGAGCGCTTCCAACGGCGACAGACGCTGGTGGGGGCGGAGCGCTACGTGACGGAGGAGCTGAAAGAGTTGGAGAGCGTCATGACGACCTCGCGCGAACGGCTGGCGGCGCGCGAGCGGGAAGCGTTCGAGGCGCTGGTCGAGAAGTTGGGGGCGCAGCTTGAGGCGCTACAGCGGGCGGGGGAGGGGCTCGCGACGATCGATGTCGCGCTGGGCCTGGCGGCGGCGGCGGCGGAGCGGGGTTACGTGCGTCCGGACTTTAGCGACGGCTCGCGGCTCGCGATCCGCGGGGGGCGGCACGCGGTGGTGGAGGCGGCGCTGGGGCCGGGGCGGTTCGTGCCGAACGACTGCGTGCTCGAAGGGAAAGCACGCATCCTGCTGCTGACGGGCCCAAACATGAGCGGCAAGTCGACCTACCTGCGGCAGGTCGCCCTCATCGCCCTGATGGCACAGGCGGGGAGCTTCGTGCCCGCGGAGGTAGCGGAGCTGCCCCTGTTCGACCGCATCTTCACGCGCATCGGCGCGCACGACGACCTCGCCGCGGGCCACTCAACCTTCATGGTCGAGATGGTGGAGACGGCCCAGATCCTGCACCGGGCGACGGATCGGTCGCTGGTGATCCTCGATGAGGTGGGGCGGGGCACGAGCACATTCGACGGGATGGCGATCGCGCGGGCGGTGCTGGAGTTCCTCGACGCGCGCCCGGAGGGACCACCACGGACGCTCTTCGCCACGCACTACCACGAGCTGACGGCGGTGGCGGATGAGCTGGCGACCGCGGACAACGCGCACGTGGCGGTGCACGACGAGGGCGGAGATGTCGTCTTCGAGCATCGCATCGAGCCAGGTCCGAGCGACCGCTCGTACGGCATCCACGTGGCGCGCCTGGCGGGGCTGCCGGCATCGGTGGTGGAACGGGCGCGGACGCTGCTCGACGAGCTTGAGGGCGCGCCGGCGGTGCAGCGGGTCGAGGGAGGGGAACGCGCTCCGGCAGCGATGGTCATGCAGGGAGCGCTGTTCAGCGGGGGCGACAACGAGGTCGAGGCCGAGCTGGCGGCGCTCGACCTGGAGGCGATGACGCCGCTCGAGGCGATGACGAAGCTCGGGGAGCTGCGGGAGCGGGCGCGGGGGGCGGAGTGAGCGGCCTGCGGCGCATCCGCCAGTTGCCGCCGGAGGTGGCGGCGCGCATCGCCGCGGGTGAGGTGATCGAACGTCCGGTCTCGGTGGTGCGCGAACTGCTGGACAACGCGATCGACGCGGGCGGGAAGCGCATCCGCGTGACCATCACGGAGGGCGGCCTGCAGTCGATCGAGGTGAGCGACGACGGGCGGGGCATCGCGCCGGACCAGATCGAGGTGGCGTTCGAGCGGCACGCGACGAGCAAGATCGCGAGGACGGCGGACCTTCGGCGGGTGTTGACGCTCGGCTTCCGGGGGGAAGCGCTGGGGGCGATCGCGGCCGCGGCGGAGGTCGAGATCATGACGCGGGCGGAGGAGGAGCCAGTGGGGGTGGCGGCGCTGCTGGTGGACCGCGAGGTGGTGCGCCGCAGCGCGCGGGCGGCGCCGGTGGGCACGACGATCACGGTACGGGAACTGTTCGCGAAGGTGCCGGCGCGGCGCAGCTTCCTGGGGTCGGCGGCGAGCGAGGGGCGGCAGATCACCACGCTTGTCTCGCACTACGCGCTCGCGTATCCGGGGATCGCCTTCCGCCTGGAGGCGGGGAGGCGGCCCTTCTCGACGAGCGGCGACGGCAACCTGCGTCACGCGGTGGCGGCGGTCTACGGGGCGGAGCAAGGCGAGGCGATGCTCGACGTGGCCCACGAGGAGAACGACATTGTCGTCTCGGGGCTGGCGGGGCCGCCCGCGCTCCACCGCGGGAACCGGAGCGGCATCGCCCTCTTCGTAAACGGAAGGTGGGTGCAGAGCGCAGCGCTGCGCTTCGCCGTGAGCGACGCCTACCAGTCGGAATTGCCGGGTGGGCGCTATCCAGTCGCGAGCGTGGCACTCCAGCTGCCGACGGAGGCGGTCGACGTGAACGTGCATCCGGCGAAGGCGGAAGTGCGCTTCCGGGACCAGCGTGGAGTGGCGCGGGTGCTGCGCCACTCGATCGTGAGGGCGCTGGAGGGGGCGGGGGCGGTGGGGTGGTCGTTGGGCGGCTCGGCGGCAGCGAGGGACGCTCCCACGGAGACACCGCGGCCATCGCTGCGGGAACGGCTGCAGCCGCCGGAGAGCGCACAGGCGGCGTTGCGGGGGGACCTCGCGCCGGCGGGGCCGGGGACAGAGGCGCGGACGCAGCGGGAGACGCTGCCGCTCCTGCGGGTCGTGGGGCAGGTGGCGACGACGTACGTCGTGGCGGAGGGACCGGACGGGATGTACCTGATCGACCAGCACGCCGCGCACGAGCGGGTCGTGTTCGACCGGCTGAAGGGGCGCACGGCGGAAGAAGCGGTGCAGCCCCTGCTGGAGCCGGTGCTGGTGGAGCTGGACCGCACGGCAACGGCGGTCTTCGAGGAGCATGGAGGGCACCTGGAGCGGCTGGGACTGGCGCTGGAGCCATTCGGCGACGCCTCCTGCCTCGTGCGGGCCGCGCCCGTGGGGTTCGGGGACGGCGACATCGCGGGCGGGCTGCGGGCGATGCTGGAGAAGCTCGGAGACGAGCGGCGCGTGTCGGATCCGTTCGACCGGGCGGCGGCGACGGTCGCGTGCCACAGCAGCGTGCGGGCGGGGATGGCGCTCTCGCTGGAGGAGATGCGCCAGCTCATCGAGGACCTGTCAGCGACGGCTTCGCCCCGGACCTGTCCTCACGGACGGCCAACGCTCGTACACGTGCGCCAGGAAACGCTCGACCGGCAGTTCGGCCGTTGAGGGCGTTTGACCGGCCTCAAGGAGGGGTCGCACCATGAGCGGGATGCGCTACATCGGGATGGTGGCGACTGCCGGGTTCGTGCTCGCCCTGCCCATCCTGCTCTTCACGACGAACATCCGCTTCCTCGCCAGCGACACGGGATACCTGGAAGGCGGGTTGCGCCGGCACGACGCGGCGGAGAACACGGACATCGCGCTCGGGGAGCTCGACTACGCGGTGGCCTCAATCGTGCGGTACTTCGAGGACGACGCGCAGACGCTGCGCATCCTCGTGTTCACGGGTGGGGAGGAGACGGTGCTCTTCAGCGAGGAAGAGACGATTCACATGGAGGACGTGAAGGGCCTCATGCGGACGATCTTCCGGGCGAACGAGGTAGCGCTGGGGTTCGTGCTGGCCTACGTGGCGGGGGCGGCGCTCTGGTCGGGAGAGCGTTCGGGACGAGACCTCGCGAAAGAGACACTGGCGGCGGTGGGGGTGGGCGGAGCGGCAGGCGTCTTTGTGGGAATCCTCGCGATCGTTGGATTTGAGAGTGCGTGGGAGCGGCTGCACGAGATCATCTTCACCAACGACTTCTGGCTGCTGGATCCCAGCAGGGACCGGCTGATCCAGATGTTCCCGGAGTCGTTCTGGCAGGAAGCGACGTTCATCGTGGTGGGGCTGGCGCTGGCGGAGGCGGTGGTGCTGGTCGCGATCGCGGGGGGCTACCTGTGGTTCACGCGAACGCCACCGCGAGCCGAGGAAGACGAACCGGAAGAGGAGGAGTCGACGGCGGACGGAACGGACGAGGACGAGCCGGACGAGAGCCAGCCCGAGGAGCCGGAGCTAGTCGAGGACGCTCCCGCGGAGGATCAGGAAGAGCAGCCGCAGCCGCAGCCGCCGCCGCCGCAGGCGCAGCCGCCGCCAGCGCCCAACCCCGGCTCCATCTGAGCGACGGCAGTGCCACCCTCGGCACGGGGGACGGCGAAGTTGGAGATGGTGCGCTCGGCGCGATGGCCGGAGACGCACTCGGTCGCGACGGTGGCCTCGGACATGGGGCGGCGACGCTCGAAGGAGTCGCGGCAGGTGGGGCAGTAGTACTCGTAGATCGCCATGGGTGGAGTATAGCGGGAGAGCGTGCGCTCAGGCAGCGCTGGAGGGGCGGTTCTGAGGCGAGCGTTTCTCGGCGCTGGAGAGTACGGGTGCGGGAACGGGAGCGGGTTCACTCGGGAGGTGCGGGGGCAGACCCGTGGTCAGCTCCTGCTCGAGAGTGCGGGTGATGTTGTTTCCCGGCTGCACCCACCCGCCACGACGTGGCAGGGAAAGCGAAGGGCGGAGGCGGTTGGTCCAGCGAGGCATGAGCCAGTGAAGCTATGGCATGGCCGCCGGGTGTTCAAGATCATCGGGGTGATCACTATCAGGGGCAGGAAGGCTACTGCTCGCGCTCTTCGGCGCGGGCAAGGAAGGCGAGCACGTACTCGTTGAATGTGTCGGGCTGCTCGAAGTAGGTCGAGTGCCCGGCTCCTGCCATCTCGAAGAGGTCGGCGCCGGGGACGAGCGAGTACGACTCACGGATGAGTTCGGGGGAGGTGATGAGGTCGTGCTCGCCGACGATGAAGGTGATGGGAAGACCGCAGTCGATCAGCATCTGGTGGGTGCTGCCGCGGTAGCTGGCGGGCGGTGGTCCGAGCACGTTCTGTTCGCGGGGCGGGTTGAGGCGCCGGATCTGGTGGTAGAGGGCGGCAAGGGCAGGCTGCGCGTCGGGGAAGTGGGGGGCGAGGGCGTGACGGCCAAGCCCGCCGTCGCCGCGTTCGACGCGGAGGGAGGCCTGGAGCTCGCGTACGCGGTCGTTGGTGGCGCCGGCATTGGTCCCGCAGAGGACGAGCGAGCGGGCGCGTTCGGGGGCGAGGCGGAGGAGTCCGGCGACCGCGCGCCCGCCCATCGACTGGGCGATGACGTGGGCGCGATCGATGCCGAGGTGTTCGAGCAGATTGACGAGGTCGCGTCCGAATGCGCCCCGGTCGTGTTCGCCGAGGGCGAGGGAGCGGCCCCAGCCACGCGCATCGAAAACGGTGCAGCGGTAGCGCTCGCCGAAGGCGGGGAGCTGGCGCCACCAGGAGAGGGAGTTGCCGCCCGCCCCGTGGTGGAAGACGACGTGGTCGCCGTCGGGGTTGCCGTGCTGCTCGTAGCAGAGACGGGCGCCATCAAGCTCGGCGAAGGGCATCGGGGGAGTGTACGCCGGGGTGGGGGGACGGCGGGGTCAGGGGCGACGGACGGTGTCCATGGCGACCGCGACACTCGCCACTTCCATCTCCTCGGGGAAGAAAAAGGCCGACGCCTCAACGAAGCGCCAGCCTAGATGCTCTACCAACGTCCTAATGCGAACGCCGGGGACGATACTTGCTGAAGACTACCCTTGCAGGGTGGGAGCCGTCAAGGACCGCAAGTGAACCTAGACGAAGCGGTCGCGGACGGTGACGGCGTTGGGGGCGACCTCGGCGCAGGCGCCGCAGCGGATGCAGAGTTCGTCGACGATGCCGTAGCGCGAACCTTCCTCGACGATTGCCTCGGTGGGGCAGATGGCGACGGCCTCGGCGAGGGCGGGGTCGCCGGGGGAGGTGACCTCGTAGGTGATCATGCCGGGGAGGGAGCGGGTGGGGTCGCGCTTCTCACGGATGAGGGTCTCGAACTCCTCGCGGAAGTAGCGCAGCGCGAGCTTGACCGTCGTCATGGCGAACGAACCGTGGAGGCAGTTCGACCAGGTCATCGTCTGGATGAGGTCTTCGAACTTGTCGAGGTCGGTCTCGCGTCCGCCGCCGTTACCGATGCGGCGGAGAATCTCGACGGCGCGCTGGGTTCCCTGGAAGCAGGTGGTGCAGCGCCCGCAGGATTCGTCCTCGGCGAAGCCGAGGAAGTAGGTGCAGAGGTCGACGACGCTGGTGGTTTCGTCGAAGTAGACGATGCCGCCGGAGCCGAGGAACATGCCACGCTCGCGGAAGGGGGCGATGGTGAGGGGCAGGTCCGCCTCGGAAGCGGGGAGGAGGCCGGAGAGGGGTCCTCCGGGCTGGTAGCCCTTGAGGGGCACGCCGCCGGGGATGCCGCCACCGTAGGTCTCGAGCAGGTCGCGCACGCTCAGGCCGAAGGGAATCTCGACGCAGCCAGCCTGGTTCACGGCGCCCGAGATGGTGAACATCTTGGTGCCCTTGGCGTCGTCGGTGCTGACGCTCGACCACCACTCCGCGCCGTTTTGCAGAACGAGGGGGGCGTTGGCGTAGGTCTCGACGTTGTTGACGTTGGTGGGGAGGTTCCAGAGGCCGGCCTGGGCGGGGAAGGGCGGGCGGATGCGGGGCATGCCGCGGTAGCCGTCGATGGAGTTGATGAGGCCGGTCTCTTCGCCGCAGACGTAGGAGCCCGCGCCGGTGAAGACGACGAGTTCGAAGGTCTTGCCGGTGCCGAGGATGTCCTCGCCGAGGAGGCCGCGCTCGCGCGCCTGCTCGACGGCGATGTTCATGCGCGTGATGGCGAGGGGGTACTCGTGGCGGATGTAGATGTAGCCCTCGACGGCGTGGGTGGCGAGGGCGGAGATGAGCATGCCTTCGATGATGAGGTGGGGGTCGCCCTCCATGAGGATGCGGTTGACCCAGGCGCCGGGGTCGCCCTCGTCGGCGTTGCAGACGAGGTAGCGGGGGTCGGCGCTGGCATTGCGGAGGAAGTCCCACTTGCGGCCGGCGGGGAAGCCGGCGCCGCCGCGCCCGCCGAGACCGCTTTCGAGCATGAGCGCGATGATCGCCTCGGGCTCCATATCGAGCGCCTTCACGAAACCTTCGTAGGCGCCCTGGGCGAGGGCGTGGTCGATGTTCTCGGGGTCGATCTGGCCGCAGTTGGCCATGAGGCGGCGGATCTGGCCGCGCATGTAGGGGTGGTCCTGAAGGGGGCCGATCTGGTCGCTGGCGGCGCCTTCGACGACGCCCAATGCGAGTTCGGGGAGCTCGCCCGCCTCGACCAGGGTGGCCTGCACGAACTCCTCCACGCGGTCGGGGGTGATGGAGTGGTAGAGGACCGTGCGCGTGCCGGCGGCGGAGCGCACCGAGAGGGTCGGTTCGAGCCAGCAGAAGCCCCATGAGCCGGTGGTGGTGACGTCGACGTTGAGGTTCTTGGCGGCGATTGCGTCCTGGAGGGCGGCGAGCGTCTCGGCGCCGCCGCGGGCGAGGGAGGAGGTATCGAGGCAGAGGTTGAGCTGCTCGCGGCCGCTGGCGCGTTCGGCCTCCCAGCGGTCACGCGCCTCGGCGGCGATGGCGGTGAAGTGGTCGTTCATGCGTCTCCCTTAACGTCGCGGGCGATGGTGACGGCCCTGGCGACGGTGAGGTCGCCGACGACCTCGCCGTCGAGCCAGACCTGGGGGGCCTCGCTGCAGGTTCCGTTGCACTGGCCGAGGCGGAGGCCGTAGGAGCCGTCCTCGCTCTGGCCGTCGAGGGGGAGGCCGAGGGTGTACTGGAGCGCCTCGCGGATGCGGTCGCCGCCGCGCAGGCGGCAAGCAGGGCCGCTGCACCAGACGATCTCGCGCTTCGCGGGGGGTTCGGTGCGGAAGTCGGAGTAGAAGGAAACAGCGCCGTAGACGAGGGCGGGGGTGGTCCGCATCTGGCGCGCGAGCACTTCGATCGCCTCCCGAGAGACGTAGCCGTAGCGCTCCTGAATCTCGATCAGAGCGGGGAGGAGATGGCCGCGTTCGAACTCGTACTCGGCGACGAGATCTCGCAGCTCACGAGTGGTCGGCTCAGCCGCCATTTGTTGGAATCCCGTTTGTGAAATGCGGCACTACTATATCCGCGCGCCTCCCGCGGCAGCAACCGCGCGGGCGTGCTCATCCATCAGGTCGGCGGCGCGTTCTCCCAGCTGGAGGCTGTAGTTCTGGCCGCGATCCTCGGGGTAGACCTGGGTCGTGTTCGACAGGTAGAGGCCGGCGATGCCGGTCTCCATGGAGGGGATGGAGGCGGAGTAGTTGGTGGTGATGACGGGCTGGCCGCCGGGGTCGCGGAAGAACCACTTCTGCCGCACCCAGGAGCGGTCGAAGTCGGGGTTGATGCGGCGGATGCCGTCCTCGTAGGCGGTGAGGGCCTCCTCGGCGTCCATCTGGAGGACGGGGTGGTCGGGGGCGACGTAGTTGGAGAGGTAGACGATGTGGTTGCCGCCGTAGCGCTCGGGGGGGAGGAGGTTGGTGTGCTCGACGCAGGCGACGAAGGGGAGGTCGTCGGCGATGGAGAGCCAGTAGAGGTCGCTGAGAGGACGGTCGAGGGCGAGGACGAGGCAGGTGGCCCACTGGTAGCGGACGCGGTCGAGGACCTCGACGTAGGAAGCGGGGAGGTCGGGGGCGATGCGCTTGGTGATGATGTTCGGCGTGGTCATGAGGACCTGGTCGAACTCGTGGAAGGCGCCATCCGCGCGGATACCGGTGACGGCGCCAAACTCGGTCACGACGGCCTCGACGGGCGTACTCAGATGGATCTGGGCGCCAGCTTCGCGGATGTGATCGGCGAGGGCGAAGTAGTAGGAGCGGAAGGAGCCGCGGGGGTAGCCGAGGGTCTCCTTCGCACCGAGACGGCCTTCGCGCGAGCCGAAGCGCAGGCGGATCTTCCAGTGAAGCCAGGCCATGCCAATGTTGTCGGCGTGCTCGGCGAACTTGCCCCGGAGAAGGGGACCCCAGAAGGCGTTGAAGGCCTGCTTGCCAACGGCGCGCTCCATCCAGGCGCGAGCGGTGACGCCTTCGTAGACGCGCCAGTCGGCCTGGCGCTTCAGCCAGAGGCTGGCGAGGCCGAGTCGAAGGCGGCTGAGCAGGCTGACGGCATCGAAGCGGAGGAGGTCGAAGGGGGTAACGAAGGGGTACACGCGGCCCTTCACGAAGTGACCGTTGTGAGGCTCGATCCACTCGAGGCGGTCGCCCAGCCCGAGTTCATCGAAGTAGCGCACGACCGTGGTGTCGTTGGTGAAGATGTGGTGGTAGAAGCACTCGATCGGTTCGCCGCCGACCTCGAAGGTGACGACCTGACCGCCGGGCTCGTCGCGGCCTTCGAAGATGGTGACCTCGTGACCGAGCTGTTGAAGGCGGCGGGCGGCGGCAAGTCCGGCAACGCCAGCGCCGACAATGCCGGCCTTCACGGGACCACCGGGCCGGGCTCTTCGAGGGGTATGGCGCGAAGGCGTCCCAGGCGGGCGATGGGAATACCGAAGGTCCAGAGGAGGACAAGGCCAACGAGAGTAGCGGGGGCGACGACGACGGCGTGGGCAACGATGGCGTAGGCGGCGGCAAGACCGCCGCCGATGCCCGCGTTGACCAACACGAGCTTGGCCGCCCACTCGAAGGGGCCAGTGCCGCCAAAGAAGGTGGGGATGATGATGGCGAGGTTGGCGGCGGCAAGCAGAAGCACATAGTGGGCGAAGCCGACCTTGAGGTCGAAGGCGAGGCCGACGATGGCGTAGGCGCCGGCCTCGACGGTCCAGCCGAGGATGCTGAAGAAGGCGACGAGGAGGAAGCTGCGCCAGTCGTGGACCGAGCGGAGCGCGCCCACGAGTGTGCGGACATGGGGGCGGATACGGTCGCCCGCGGTGGCGGGCAGGCGGCCGAGCACGTAGTCGGCGACGCGGTAGGCACGCTCTTCGCGCAGGGTGAGCCAGTAGAAAACCACGAGCGCGACGGAGAAGAGGGCGGCGGAAGCGATGGCGATGGCCTGCAGGCGGCCATCGCCGAGACCGGCGACGGCTCCTGCGGTGAGGAGCATGAGAACGAGAACGCAGCCATCGAAGAGACGCTCGACGGCGATGGCGCCGAGCGTGCCCATGGTGGAGACGCGCTCGCGCTCGCCGAGGACGTAGGCGCGGATCAGCTCGCCCGCGCGGGCGGGGATGAGGTTGTTCGCCATGTACCCGATGATCGAGTAGGAGAAGAGGCGGCGTGGGGTAATGGCGGCAACGGGGCGCATGAGCACGGACCAGCGGTAACAGCGGATCCAGAAGGAGAGGAAGAGCACGACCACAGCGGGCGCCACGTACCAGTAGTTGGCCTCCTCGAACGCGTCGGCGATCTCGGAGGGGTCGGTGGCGAGCAGGAAGAGCGCGATGAGCAGAACGCCAACGGCGACGGCAGCCCAGAAACGGAACGAGCGGAACACGGCTTATCAGCGCTCCCCGGCGTCGGCGTTGTCGAAGAGACGCACACGCGCCGCCCCGCCTTCCACGATCCAGAGCTTACCATCGGGTGTCTCCACGATTCCGTATGGGGTGAGGAGGGGTTCGCCGCTGGGGGTGATGGTGGAGAGCAGAACACCGACGGGGCTGTAGATGCGCACCTGCCCGAGGGAGGGCAGGGAGAGGACGATGGGACCGTCGTGAAGCACGCGCAAGTAGGGCTTGTCGAGCGGATCGAGGCCGCCCCAGCCGGAGACCGGGAACTCGCGCAGGTAGGCGCCGGAGGGATCGAGTATCTGGACACGGGCGTTCCACATGTCGGCGACGACGATTTCGCCGCTGGGGGCGATGTCGATCCCCACGGGCTCGCTGAACTCGGCGGAACCGCCGCCCCTGGCAAACGTCTCGGGGTCGAAGGGGCCGCCGATCTCGCGGATGAACTCGCCCGTGGATGTGTAGACGACGATGCGCCCGTGGCCGGTATCGGTGACCCAGAGGTTACCCGCGGCGTCGATGGCGAGATCGCGGGGACCGAAGAGGTGGTAGGGGCCGGGCGGGTTCCCATCGAGTAGTGGGGCCTCACCGAAGGCGAGCCTGCGCGCCCGGAGGTCGGCATCGAATGCGAGCACGCGCCACCCGAAGGTGTCGGCCACGTACACGTCACCAGCATCGGAGACGGCAAGACCCCAGGCCCGCGCCGCGTCCGCGTCGTCTCCGCGCAGTTCGATGGCAGCGAGGAAATTACCCTGGGGATCGAAGCGCTGGAGGATACCCGCCACGCTATCGACGACGTAGAGGCTGCCGTCGGGGCCGGCCTCGATGTCAACGGGAACGGAGAACTGGCCAGGCCTGCTGCCCAGGCCTCCGAACGTTGGACGGCCAGCGCGGTCGAAGTCGGGGCGGGCGGGCTCGATCGCCTGGATCGTGAGGCGACCGGAGGCCCGGTCGAAGTTCGCGGGGAAGTAGGCGAGCCCATCGATGGAGCCGAGCTCCTCTGGAGGCTCATGGTCGCGCCAGTAGGCGAAGGCGTCGGTGGCCCAGTTGCCGCGGAAGAGGCCGCTCCTGATCTGGCGCCAGGCCTCGCCCTCGAAGGGGCCTGCCGTGAGGGCGGCCTTGTAGCTCTCGGGGAACCACCAGCGGTGGGGGTAGCGCATCGGCAAGGAGAAGCCGGTGGCGCCCCGCGCGGCAAGGTCGCGGGAGACGGCAGCGGAGTTCGCGGCGTTGATGAGCACGACATCGAACTCGCCCGGCGGGAGACCGGATTCCATGTTGCTGTAGGAGACGTTGCGGTAGTCGCGGAGGTACCAAACCCAGGGCCAGGCGAAGGAGGTGCGGGCATCGATGGCGATGCGCAGATCGAGACCGCGGCCGGTGGCGACGGCGAGGGCGGCGATGTCGTCGGCGAGGCGCGTTATCTCGGGGGAACTCTGCGTGTAGATGAGCATGTCCTTCGGTACGTCGCCACGTTCAAAGGTGACGGCGACCATCGTCCGCAAGGAGAAGAAGGCGAGCGCCGCGATGACGACGAGGGCGGCGAGCGCGGGGAGGGTTCGCCAGCCCAGGCGGTTGGCCACGAACGCAGCAGCGGTGACCGTGGCGAGGAGGGGGACCAGCCCCCAGGTGAGCCGCACCCCGAGGGTCGGTCCCCAGTCGAGCGCGAGGACGACCATGGTGAGGGCGGCGGTCGCGAGGACGAAGGCGATGGAGAGCAGGGCGCGTTCGTCGAGCCGGTGAGGGCGCCAGAAGTCCCAGGCGCGCTGGAGGGTCCAGGCCGCGAGCAGGGCGGCGGGGATGGCAAGGTGGGTGTTGAGCCAGGGCATCTTTTCCCCGGCGAAGGAGAGGGCGGCGAAGAGGAACACGAACCAGAGCACGAGGAATCTCGAGAAGGCGGACCCACGGAACATGGCCCAGACCGCTCCCACGAGCGCGAGCACAAGGGGGAGGAACTCGTAGGCGGGCATAACCATCAGGTAGTAGAACCAGGGCTGCATGCCGCGGCGCACGTCTTGCTGGGCCTGCCAGTAGTCGATCGAGCCCCAGGCGCCGCTGCAGAGGCCGTCGACGTTGGTCCAGAGGCTGGTCATGAGGGTGGTGTAGATGAGCGCGGCAATGGCGGCGGCAATCAGCCAGATGCGCGGTCGCCAGGCAAGGCCGGCGATGGCGGCGATGCCACCGGCGAACACGAACGCAGCCCCAATGACGCTGGCAGCGCGAACGCTGGGGGTCGAGCAAGCGTCGGGGTAATCGAGCGGGCCGGGAAGAAAGAGGACTTCGAGAAGACCCTTGGCGAAGGGCGCGAGGAGGGGAAGGGTGAGCGTTCCCGTGAGCACCAGCAGATCGCCCGTTCGAGGCAGATCGCGCCACGCCATCCTGGACCGGAGCCGGCCGAGGAAGGGCCAGAGGCCGGCGACGGCCCAGGCGGCGGGGTAGAGAGCGGCAGCGAAGGCGAGTCTGACCGCGGGCGCGTCCTCAGCGCGGACGCGGAGGGTGGCGCGTGCGAGATCGAGGGCGAGGCGGCCGTTCAGGTAGAGGAGGAGGAACGCCACGAAGAGGAAGGCCGCCTCCTTGGTGCTGAACGCCAGGGCGAGAGCGGCTGCAAAGACGACGAGCCAGCGGGAGCGTCCGCCATGCAGGTAGTTCCACATGGCCACGACCATCATGAGGATGAAGAATGCGAGGTAGATGTCCATCCGCAGGAAGCGGCTGAAATAGACGAGCGTGGGGGAGAAAGCGAGCAGGGCGACAGCCGCCAGCGTCCCCGTCGGGCCGAGCCAGCGGCGGAGGGCGAGGGGGGCGGCAACAACAGCCATGCCGAAGAGCGCCGGGGAGATGCGGGAGGTGTAGTCGGTCGCGGTGGTGACCAGGAACGTGAAGCCCTGCACCAGGTACAGCACGGGGCCGTGGAAGGTGGGATTGTGGCGGTAGGAGCCCTGGGCGAAGTCCCACGCCCACTTGGCGTGGATGCTCTCGTCGTGGTGGAGGGCGCGGGCGCCGAGGTCCCAGAAACGCAGGGCGAAGGCGGCGGCAAAGATGGCGACGTAGGCCACCAGCACCCAGTTCAACTCGATGCGATGGGCGAGGAAGCGCTCAAACGCGGGAGCTTGCGGGGCGCCGTCGCGCTGGGACGTCATGGCGACCTCACGTAGATGGCCACGATTTCCAGGTGCTGCTCGAGGCTGTTGCGCTCGGTGAACCAGCGCACAATCTCGAGAAAGCCATCGGGACCGCGGATCGAGCGCTCAATGACCCAGCGGCCTTCGAGTGGGACGAATCCCTCGGGCGGGGCGATGTCCGCCGGCCAGATGGCGACACCGGCGCCGGCCGGCACCTGGCCGGAGAGGACGAACGCAGGCGACCCGCGGAAGGGCCAGGCGAGCTCATCGCGGTACCGTGCATGGATCACGGCGGAGCCCCGCGAGGCGGTCGCGTCTATGGCGACATCGCGGATGGAGCGGGCGGAGGCGGGGCTCACGGGTCCGGGAAGGGGTTCGCCGGCGGCGCTCAGGGCGATGCCGCTGGCGCCGGCGAGGAGCAGGACGCCGCCGGCAACGAGCACCGGAATGAGTGCGAGTGGGAGCTCCTCGCGATAGGCGGAGAGGAGGGCAAGGGCGAGGAAGGAGACGGCAATGAGCCCGAAGAACACGGGGATCGCGACCAGCAGCCGCTCATCAGCGCCTCCCAAACGACCCTCGCGGGCCCAGTCGCTGAGCACGAAGAGGGCGAGCGCGGCGAGGCCGAGAGCAAGAAGCAGGAGGTAGTCCTGCCGGCGCCAGCGCGCTGTCATCAAGTAACTGGCGGTGCGGGCGAGCGCGGGGCCGAGGAGGAGGCTGGAGAAGAAAGTGGCGGCGGCAAGGGGGAAGGGGGACGTGGTCGGAAGCGCCAGAAGGAACCAGATGAGGGATAGGCCAGCCATGCCCAACGCGAGAGCCGCAGCGGGGGTGGGGAAGCGCCGCTGGGCGCGGAGATGGACGACCAGCCAGAGGCCGGCAGCGGCCCCGCCCACCAGCAGCGGCATTCCGTAGAGGGCGGCGAGCTGAGCGACGGTGAGGGTGGACCAGGGCTCCTCGAATCCGGCGACAAAGAGCAGCAGCGGGGCTATCCGGATTCCATCGGCGCCAACGCCAAACTGCAGGCTCGTGAGGAGCACGCCGAGGACAGCGCCGACCGTACCCCAGACGAGGGCCTCGGTGGTGGGCCGGTCGCCGCGGCTCGCGGCGATCACGACAGCGGCAAGGACAACGGGAAGGGTGAGCGGCCCTGCCGTGGTCACGAGGAAGGCGAGGAGGAGCCAGCCCCAGGGTGGTGGACGGCTGGCCAGCAGGGCGACGACGAGCCAGACAGCGATGGCGGCATCCCAGGCGGCGGCGGTGGCGGTAACGCCCAGCACGATGCCGGCGGGATCGAGCGCGAGGAGGAGGAGGGCAAGGAGGGCTCCGCCTTCGCCGAGGGGCCTGCGCAGCATGAAGAGCGCGAGGGGAATGGTGAGCGTGCCCGCAAAGGCGAGGGCTCGCGCCGGCGCCTCCGACTCCGTCCAGCCGAGGGTGAGGGCAGTGACCGCCTGGAAGAGCGTGGGAACGTAGCGAGTGTCTTCGACCCCGATGCGCGCCTGCCAGGCGCCGGAGAGGTGGGCGAGTTCGGCCCCGCCGACGGGGGCGCGCCAGACCAGTCCCACGCGCAGGAGCACAAAGAGCACGACGACCAGCACCCAGGCAATCGCCGCCACCGAAACGGCACGGCGGCGGGAGAGGCGGCGCGGACGGCGGCGGGTGGGGGCGGGGGAGGTCATCGCGTCGCCACCACCTCGAGGGTCGGTATTCGGAAGACTGTCACGTCACCCTGGGAGAAGACGGTATCGAGAAACGTCTCGAAGGGGGGGATGAGGTCGTCGCGGTAGTGGGCGCGTTCGATTGCTCCGACCACGACGTAGGCGGCGCCGATCTCCCTGAGGGCATCCAGCGCCTGGGCTTCCGTGGCGGCGGTGTAGACGAGGTCGACGAGGTCCTGGCGGCGGGCGATCTCTTCGTTGAGCTCGGGGGAGGCGCCGCGCCAGGTTCTCTCGTGTCCGGGCCAGCCGATAGGGGTCTGCAGTCCCGTACGGTAGCCGACGCGCCCGGAGGCGCCGTAGGAAGAGCCCCCCTCCACCAGCACAGCCTCGCCGTCTTCGCCACGCCTCCAGAGGCGACCGCTCGACTCCACGACAATCTCGTCCCTGCCAACATTCTCGTTCAGCCAGCGAACGAGCTCGTACTCGGCCGGGTTGAGGCGCTCAACGTAAGCGAGGCCATCAAGGCCAACCCGCACGTCGAAGCCGCCCGCACGGTTGGGGGTATTGGTGACGGCAAAGACGAGGGCGGCGCCAAGCAACACGACCACGGGTGCGACGACGAGCGGGCGGTACATGGGAGTGGCGGCGCGGACAGCCGCCACCGCTCCCACGGCGCCAGCGATCGAGAGGACGATCCATGCCTGGTAGGAGAGCTTGAAAACGGTGTTGAGGCGGGGGATGAAGAAGAGGATGTCGCGGAGGAGGAACAGCTCCGTGCCGTAAAGCAGGAGGACGCCAAGTGCGGCGAGGCCCGTCACGGGAGCGGCCGGGTGGTGGCGGCGGCTGAGCAGCAACGTGGCCCCCGACAGCAGCCAGAGACCGACGGCGTAGAAGGCGAGGGTGAACCACCCGCCGGCGGTGCGGGCGGCGAAGGCGGCGGGGAGGCCGTCGCCAGTATCGAAGGGGGCCGCGGTTCGCTCGAAGGCGGCCAGTGGGATCCAGAGCGCGAGGGGGAGGACTGTCAGCAGGAAGGCGACGAGGAAGGGCCGCGCGATCAAGGCGGCCCAACAGCGTCCGAGCGCCCGCGCCATGGCGAGCAGCGGAGCGGCGAGCATGGAGGGCCGGGCGCACAGCGCAGCGCACCCTCGCCAGAGTGTCCGCCACAGGGCCCGAGGGGCAGAGGCAACGACGACGGAGAGCCCTCGCCGGAACACGCGCCACAGGGCCCGAGGGGCCAGGGCAACCAAGAGCGAGCGTCCCCGCCGGAAAACGCGCCACAGGGACTGAGGGGCCAGGGCAACCAACATCGAGCGTCCCCACTGGAACATCCACCAGAGGGCGCTCGGGGTGAGGGCGGCGACGAAGGGCAGGAGTGAACCCAATCGCCGGAGCGTCCGCCAGATGGCGCGGGGGGCGAAGGCAGCGAGGAGCGGAAAGTCGGAACGCCACCACCGCAGGGCCCAGCAGAGCACCGGCAGCGCGAAGACAATGGGAACACCCCACATGAGCAGGACGTGCCTGATGCGGGTCCCCTGGCCGCTATAGCCATAGACCCCGCCGTTTTCCGGGGTGAAGTCGATCCACCAGGGAAGGAAGACGATCACCGAGAGGAGGGCGGGGGGCAGGAGCCAGGAGGCGGTGTGGGCGAGCGACTCGCCGAAGGAGTTGACGCGCGTGTTCCTGGCGAGAACTGCGAGGGCGAGGAGGGGTGAGAAGACGACGACATCCCACACGTTCACGAAGGCGAGCGAGCCGAAGATCAGGGCAACCACCACGAGGAGCCAGGGGCGGCGGATGTGCTCGCGCCAGGAGAGCCGCCCGCGTCCACGCCAGAAGGCGGCGCAAAGGGCGAGGGCCAGCAGCACGCCGGGAATGGCCATGACGTGGGGGTGCAGGTCTCCCAGGAGGAAGCTGAAGGCTGGGACCTCGGTGACGGTGAAGGGATAGCTCGGCTGCGGTCCCCAGTAGGACATGCGGGACATGCGCCACCAGACCCAGTGGTCGTCGGGGTACCAGGCGTTGGTGGGACCGAGGGGAAGGCCGGTGCAGGTCTCGCCGGCATCAGGTCCGCAGCGCGCGAGACCCTCGGCGCCGAAGGTCTGGTAGACCCCTTTGTGGTCGGCGCCGTGGGCGGAGGCGAATTCGAAGACGCTGGCCAGGGGGCCGGCAAAGAGCAACAGGAGTACAGCGGTGGCGGCGGCGAGCGCTACCCACCGTCGCCCACGCCGCCCGAGGAGCCAGCGCGCGAGCGCGGCGGCGAGTGAGAAGGCAGCAGCTCCGGCGCTGGCGAAGACGGCGCCAAGGGAGAGGTTGTAGGCGCTGGCGGGCCACACGTCGGAGGCGCCCGTGAGGACAGCGGCCTGGAGGTAGCCGCCGTAGTGGTAGCTGGCGTTCTCGCCGGCGAACCAGGGGTCGTGGGGGGGATAGTCGGGAGAGACGAGCATGGCGTTCAGGTAGAGGAGGTCCATGGGCTGCTCGGTGTGGGCGATGTCGGGAACATAGGCTCGGAAGAACGCGTAGCCGAAGAAGAGGACCGAAAACAGGGTCGCGACCAGGGCCAGGCCGGGAAGGGAGCGCCAGAAGGTGGCGAGAAAGCGCCGGTCGCGGGCGGCGAACACGCAGGTGATGACGCCGAAGAGGGCGATCGCGAGAAGGAATCCCCCACGTCCGGCGGGGAGCACGCCCACGACCCGGAGGAGGAAGTAGCCGCTCGCGACGAGGGTGAGGCCGAGGCTGAAGGCGAGGCCGGCGCCGGCATCGGGGAAGCGCGCGAACAGGCGGAAGGCGAGGGGCAACGCAAGCGCCCCTATGACGATGGCGACACCCCAGAAGGCGAGCGCCTCAGTCACAGGTGAACCTCATGCGAGGAGGGCATCCACGAACGCCTCCGGGTCGAAGGGGGCGAGGTCGCCGAGACCCTCGCCCGTGCCGATGAGACGAACGGGGACGCTGAGTTCGCTGGCGATGGCGAAGACGATGCCGCCCCGGGCTGTGCCATCGAGCTTGGCGAGGACGAGGCCGGTAACGCCCGCGGCCTCGGTGAAGGCGCGGGCCTGGAGCAGACCGTTCTGGCCGGTGGTGGCATCGAGGACGAGGAGGGTCTCGTGGGGCGCCTCGGGGTGGCGGCGCTGGATGACACGGGTGACCTTCTTCAACTCCTCCATGAGGTTGGACTTGGTGTGGAGGCGGCCAGCGGTATCGATGATGGCGACAGCGGCGCCATCAGCCTCGGCGGCGGAGAGCGTGTCGAAGACGACGGCGGCGGGGTCGCCCCCGGGCTGGTGTGCGACGACACGGACATCGAGCCGCTCGCCCCAGACCCGAAGCTGGTCGATGGCGGCGGCGCGGAAGGTGTCGGCGGCCGCAAGGACGGGCGTGTGGCCACCCTCCTTGAGGGCCGAAGCGAGCTTGGCGATGGAGGTGGTCTTGCCGGCGCCGTTCACCCCGACGACGAGGATGACGAGGAGATCGGGGAAAGGAGCGTCCCAGCGGGGAGGGCCGGCCGCGGGCGAATCGAGGATGGAGATGAGCTCGGCGCGAAGGATGTCGCGGACCTCGGCGGAGGTGGTGGCGCGGGTCTGGCGAACCTCCTCGCGGACGCGCTCGAGGATGCGTTCGGTGGTGGCGATGCCGGTGTCGGCAACGATGAGGATCTCTTCGAGTTCCTCCCAGAGGTCATCGTCGAAGTCCGGACGGTCGAAGAGGCGGCCGATACGACCAAGGAGGCCGGAACGGCTGCGGGCGAGGGCGCGCCCGGATTGCTCCTGAATCTCCTCGAACTGCTCCGCTGTGAACGCGGGCTCATCCGCGGTGGGTTGGGAGCCATCGGGATCCTGCCGTCTTCGCCAGAATCGCATCGCCCTCCCCTCCCGGCCGCCCCTGGGCGGCGCCTATCGGATTCTGCCCCAAGCCCCCGGACGCCTGCTACCGGCTCGCGGCCCCCGCGATCGCGCGAGGCTCGGCGGGGGCCGCCTCCCGGGGTTCCTCGGCCGGCGCTCTGCCGCCCGGGAGGTCGGAGAGGCGGAGGGAGAGGGTGCTGGAAACACCGCCGGGGCCCATGGAGACGCCGTAGATGGCATCGGTAGCCTCAATGGTGCGGCGGTTGTGGGTGACGATGAGGAACTGCGTGCGATCGGCGAGGCGGGCCAGCTCGGAGACGAAACGGCCGACGTTGGCCTCGTCGAGGGCGGCATCGACCTCATCGAGGACGCAGAAGGGCGCGGGGTTCACCGAGAGGAGGGAGAAAAGGAGGGCAACGGCGGTCAGCGAGCGCTCGCCGCCGGAGAGGAGGCTGAGGGTGCTGACGCGCTTGCCGGGGGGCTGCGCCTCGATCTCGATGCCGGACTCGATAATGTCGTCGGGATCGAGCAGGTTGAGGCGCGCCGCGCCGCCGCCGAAGAAGGCGGTGAAATAGTTGCCGAAGGCGGCATCCACCTGGCTGAAGGTGACGCGGAAGCGGGTGCGAATCTCCCCGTTGAGCTCGGTGATAGCGCTCTGGAGTTGGGCCTCGGCCTCGGTCAGGTCCTGGATCTGCTCGGTGAGGAAGGCGTGGCGCTCCTCGCTCTCGCGGAAGTCATCAGGGGCTTCCTGGTTAATGGGGCCGAGCTGGCGGATGGCGGTACGCACCTGCTCGATCTCCTGCTCGACAGCAGCGAGGTCGAGGGGATCGGCGGCGCTTCCGGCGGGCGGGGAGTCGATGCCGCCACCGGGTGAGGTCGTGAGCCCCTCACGGGCCATCTCGGTGCGGAGCGTCTCGAGGCGCTCACGGGAACGGTCGAGGTCGGCTTCGAGGTCGAGGCGGCGGCGGCGGGACTCGAAGAGGGCGGACTGCGCCTCGCCGTATTCGACGTTCACCGAGCGCTCGTGTGTCTCGAGCCGGTGGAGCTCATCGCGATCGGGGGCGGTGTCGTCGGTTGACTGCTCCTGTTCAAGGCGAAGCGCTTCGAGCTCCTGGGTCTGGCGTTCGATGGCTTCGGCGAAGTTGCGGGCCTCAAGCTCAAGGTTCTGAGCACGGAGGATGCGCTGGGCGATCTGGGACGCGAGGCGCTCGATGGCGCGCTTCTGCTGCTCGCGGGTGAGGGCATGGGCCTTGGCCTCGCCCTCGGCGGAGGCAAGGCGGGCGCTCGCGCCGGAGACCTCGTCGAAGGCCTGCTCGACGCGTCCCGGGGCGGCCTCAAGCTCGGGGGCGAGGGCGTCGAGTTCGGCGCCGAGTTCCTGGCGGCGAACGGTGAGCTGATCGAGCAGCGCGCGAGCGTCTTCAGCGGCCTGCTCGTCGAAGGAGCCGCCGGCCAGTTCGCGACGGCGGGCGAGGACGGTGGTCATCTCGCGGCGGAGGCGGTGGAGGCGGTCGCGCTCATGTTCGCGGGCGCGGAGGGCTTCATCAAGGGCGCCGCGCGCCTCCTCGTGGGCGCTGTCGCTTTCGGCCACGAGGCGGTAGAGGCGATCGACGGTTTCGCGAGCGGTTTCGACCTGTTGCCGGTTCGCGTCGACGACTT
Organism: Tepidiformaceae bacterium; assembly: GCA_965262975.1. Lineage (GTDB taxonomy): Bacteria > Chloroflexota > Dehalococcoidia > Tepidiformales > Tepidiformaceae > UBA2991. The sequence continues at coordinate 1,939,343 of OZ253575.1, forward strand.
CCTGGAGTTCTGCGATCTGGGCGGGAATCTCATCGATCTCGCGCTGCCGGGTGAAGCTGAAGGGACTCTCGGAGGCGGAGGCGAGGCCACCGGTGATCACGCCCGAGGGATCGAGGAAGACGCCATCGAGCGTGACGACAGCGCCGAGGCCGCGGGTGAGCATGCGCTTCGCCACGCGCAGATCCTCGACCACGATGATGCGTCCAAGCAGCGTATCGACGAGGTCGCGGAAGCGTCCGTCGCAGCGGACGAGACGGGAGGCGACGCCAACGACGCCGCGCTCCTTCTGGAGGTTCAGGGGGTAGCCCTTGCGGAGGGCGTCGAGGGGGAGGAACTGGGCGCGGCCGCGGGCGCCGTCGCTGAGGAGTTCGATGGCGCGGAGGGCCTGGTCCTCGCGCTCGACGACGATGGCGTGCAGGTGGTTTTCGAGAGCGGCGTTGATGGCGGCCTCAAGCCCGCCGGGCACGCGCAGGTGGCGGGAGAGGAGGCCGACGACGCCGGTGACCTCGGGGGCCTCGCCGAGGCTGCCGGGCTTCACGTTTTCGATCAGGACCTGGCCCATGATGAGGGTGTTGCGGGTGCCAGTGGCGATGCCCTCGCTCTCGGCCTGAACACGCTTGAGGACTTCGAGACGCCCTTGCAGGTGGTCGAGTTCGCGGAGGGGCTCCTGGCCCGCGAGTTCGAGTTCGCGTAGTTCGGCCTGGACGCGGGCGAGGCGGTCGCGGGCGCCCGCGGTTGCTGCGCGCGCCTCCCGCAGGCGCGCTTCGGCAGCCTCGGCGCGCTCGCCAAGTTCGGCGAAGCGGCGGCCGTAGCCTATGAGCTCGACAATGAGCTGCTTGCGCCGGACTTCGACGCGGCCGGCCTCGGGACCATCAGCGGGAGCGGCGACAGCGCGCTGAACGGCAGCGGTCTGCTCCTTGATGCGCTCTTCGAGGGAAGCGAGTTGGCCACGGAGCTCCTCAGCGCGGCGGTGGAGGGCAGCGTCCTCGCGCTGGGCGAGAGCGAGCGCTTCGTGTCCGCGGGTGAGCGAGGTCCGAAGAGCCTCAATCTCGTCAACGACTTCGAGGGCGCGCCGGCCGCTCTCGAGGTCGGCGGCCGCGAGCGAGACCTTCTCGCCCTCAAGGGCTTCGACCTCGGTTCGAATCTCGCCGTGGCGGGTGGTGTTCATGCCGTGGCGTTCGCGGTCGAGGATGAGGGCGTGCTCAAGGGAGCGAATGCGGCCTTCGATGTCGTCGCGGGCGCCAACGCGCCGGGAAAGCGTCTCGCGCCGCTTCGCGATCTCCTCGCCCAGGGCCTGAAGCTGCTCCTCCAGCGTGGTGACGCGGGCCTCGGCGGTCTCGTCCTCGGCGCCGCGCTGGTCGAGCTCGGCCTGGGCGCGGACGATGGCGTTGCGGGTCTCGCTCCAGCGGGAGGAATAGAGCTGGCGGAGGAGCGTCGCGAGGCGCGCGGAGAGGTCGCGGTGCTCGCTGGCGCGGTTGGCCTGGCGGCGGAGGAGACGGAGGCGGGGCTCCAGCTCATCGATGATGATCTGGACCTTGGCCATATTCTCGCGCGTACTGCCGAGGCGGTTGTGGGCGTCGGCGATCTTCAGGCGGAAGGGCTTGACGTCGGCGGCCTCGTCGATCAGCGAGCGGCGGTCCTGGGGGGAGAGGCTGAGGACCTCATCGACCATGCCCTGGCCCATGATGGCGTAGCTGTTCTGGCCGACGTTGGCCTTCTGGAGCAGGTCGTTGAGGTCGCGCAGGCGGATGCGGGAGCCGTTCAGGAGGTACTCGGTATCGCCATCGCGGTAGGCGCGGCGGCCGATCTGGATTTCGCTGAAGTCGAGCGGGAGCCAGTGGTCGCTGTTATCGAGGGTGAGGGTGACCTCGGCCATGCCGAGGGGGGCGCGGTCGCCGGCGCCGGCGAAGATCACGTCTTCCTGCTTGCGGGCGCGGAGGAGGCGCAGGCCCTGCTCACCGAGCACCCAGCGAACGGCGTCGGCGACGTTGCTCTTGCCGGAGCCGTTGGGGCCGATGATGGCGGTGACGCCGGAGCCGAACTCGAAGGTGGTCTCCTGGGCGAAGCTCTTGAAGCCCTGGACGGTGAGGCGCTTGACGTACATGGCTCAGGCCCCCACGGGGAGGCCGGAAGCGGCATCGGTGGAGAGGGCGTCATGGGCCTCACGGGCGGCCTCCTGCTGGGCCGCTCGCTTGCTCGATCCGCTGCCGCGACCGAGCATCTCGCCAGAAACACGAACCTCCACGATGAAGCGTCGACCCTCCTCCTCTGACTGCTCATCCACGGTCACATAATCGGGGGGCTGATGCCAGCGGGCCTGCACGAGGTGCTGAAGCGCGGATTTGGCGTCGAGCGAGGGACCACTGGTGCGGATGCGGTCGATCTCGGGCTTGAGCAGGCGCAGGGAAAGGGCGCGAGCGATGGTGAGGCCGTGGGCACGGTAGACGGCGCCCAGCAGCGCCTCGAAGGCGCCAGCGAGGTTGCGGTCGCGATCGCGGCCGCCGGCGGCTTCCTCGCCGCGACCGAGGATGAGGTAGTCTCCGAGATCGAGGCGGCGGGCGGCCATGGCAAGGGTGCTGCCGCGAACGATCTCGGCGCGCATGCGCGTGAGTTCGCCCTCGGCGGCCTCGGGGTAGGCCTGGAAGAGGGCATTCGCGATGACCATGCCGAGGATGGCATCGCCGAGGAATTCGAGCCGTTCGTTGGGGGTGGCCTGGGAGGAACTCTCGTTGGGGAAGGAGGCGTGCGTGAGGGCTTCGCAGAGAAGATCATCGGGAAGGGGCTTGATGCCAAGCCTCTCCGCCAGGTCGCCGCTTCGTGGGGGCGACTGGATCACGGCGGCCGCGCTCTCCAAAATGCCCCCACTGTCTTAATTGTTGAAGTTGCATGATCATATCGTTGACCGTTTCACAGTGTCAAGAAAACGTCTATTCTCAGGGCTCCACGCCAATGACTGAAACTCTTCCAACCGACCCGTGCTCGATCTGCGCCGAGCCCGTCGAGCGACACACCGAGTCGTACTGCAACGCGTGCGGGCGGTTGTTCCACCTGAACCAGCGGGAGGACCTTCCCGGGAGGGATTGCGGGGTGGTCTCGTTGAGCGAGGAGCACCTGGCGCTGGAGTTCTTCTGCAACGCCTGTCTGGAGGCGCCCGCCCCCGTCGCCCCCGCGCTGGAGGCGGTGCTGGACCTCTCGGAGGCGGCGCTGGCGGCGGGGATGAGCGAGCCGGAGCTTGCGGAGGCGGCGGCGGCGGGACGGGTCTCGCACCGGCGCACGGGGAGCGGGGCGCTCCTGTTCGAGCGCGACGTGATCGAGGCGCTCCTGCGGTCGAGAGGGCGAGCATGAGCCCGGCACGACGGCGACGACGACGGGTTCGCGGTTCCGGCGAGGGTTCGGGCGAGCAGTCGGCGGAGGCCAAGGCCGCGTCCCCGGCCCTGCCGGAGTGGAACTGGCGCACGATGCCCGTGTTTATCGCGCTGTCCGCGGGACTGTTCCTCGGGCTTCTGCTGGGGTCTGGCGCGGTGGCGGGAGGAAGCCTTGTCTCGACGGTCATCTTCCTGGTTGTGGCCGGCATGCTCGGCATCTCGGTCTCGCGGTTTGTGATGCGGTTGCTGATGCAGCGCGGGATCATCAAGCCGCAGCCACGGCGGCGCTGACCTTCCGGAACTCATGGCTGTGGCATGATGCCGCGACCCACACAGGGGGAAGGCGATGAGCTACTCCGGACTCGTGCTGCACGGCGACCACGTGCGCGATCACGTCGAGCAGGCGCAGGAGGGCGAGCGGCAGGGCTTCAGCGGCGGCTGGGTGACGGAGGTGAACGAACCGGACGCAATCACGGTGTTGGCGGCGGTGGCGGCGAGCACCGAGCGCTTCGGGATCGGCACGGGCATCCTGCCCATCGGCCTGCGCGACCCCTACCTGGCGGCGATGTCGTTCTGGTCGCTGCAGGATTTGAGCGGGGGGCGGGTGACGGCGGGGTTTGGCGTGAGCACGCCCGTGATCGTGACGAACTGGCACGGTCTGCCCTGGGACCGTCCGATCGGGCGGATGCGCGAGTACGTGGACCTCTTCCGGCAGCTGACCTCGGGGGAGCGGCTGCGCCACGAGGGGCTGTTCCAGACGAGGTCGGCGCCGGCCATGGAGGCGGCGGAACCGGCGATCCCGGTGTACATCGGGGCGCTCGGCGAGCGGATGCTGGAGCTGGCGGGGGAGATCGCGGACGGGGTGATCCTGAACTACCCGACGGCGACGGTGATCGAGCGTTCGGTGGCGGCAATCGAACGCGGCATCGCGAAGGCGGGGCGGAAGCGGGAGGAGGTGCGCATCGTGGCGTTCCTGCGCACGGTGATGGACGAGTCGTACGAGCAGGCGTCGGCGCCGATCAAGGACGAGCTGCTGGCCTACCTGATGGCGCCCGTGTACCGGAAGGTGTTCATCGAGGACGGGTTCGAGGAGGACTGCGAGACGTTCGAGCGGCGCTGGTTGGCGCGGGAGCGAACGGAGGCGATCGCGGGTATCTCGGAGCGATTCGTGCGGACGCACGCGGTCGTGGGGCGGAACGCGGAGGAGTGCCGCGAGGTGGCGGCGGAGCTGGTAGCAGCGGGGCTCGATGAGGCGTTCCTGTACCCGATCGCGGCGGCGGGGGTGGCGAGCAAGCAGGAAGCGATGCTGCAGACGATCCGGGCGCTCGCGCCGCGCTAGTCGGGCGGGGGCGTGCCCGTGCAGGCGCGCCAGGCGGATTCGAGCAGAGCGCGCGCGTAGGGCGCTCCCGGGCAGTGAGCGACGACGGCGCGGCCCTCGAACGGGCCGTAGTGTCGGGTGAAGATGTCGCCAGAGCCTTCGGTGCGGGCGAGGGCGTCGCGGTAGGCGTCGCGCTCGGCGGGGGCGGGCTCGTAGGGCTCGCCGGCGGTGGGGTCGCTCCAGAGGACGGCGTGCATGAGAGCGGCGACCGACTCGATGCCGGTGGTGACGAGTTCGGCGTCCTCGTCGGTCAATCCCTGAGCGGCGGCCCGTTCGCGGACGAGGTCGCAGGCGGCGGCGCGCCAGCCTTCGACGCGCGACTCCCGGGGGAAACGGCGGGCGCGCCCGGCGGTGGCGGCGGCGAGGGGGTCGGGGTCGGCGAAGAGGTCGAGCCGTTCGACCGTCTCGCCGACACGGGCGATGAAGCCGGGCGGGAACTTCGAGACGAGCAGCCGGTCGTCGTCCTCACGGGCGAGGCGGCGGGGGTCGGCGATGCCGTGCTCGCTCGCGAGCCAGCGGCGGAGGCGGTCCTCGGCGCCGGCCACGACAGCAGCGCTCAGGCCGAGCGCACGCCGGCGCGGCGCATGGCCTCGAAGGCGCGGGCGCCGTCGCCGGGGTAGAGGTCGACGGCGCGGACAGCGTCGATGAGGACGAAGGTGGCGAAGTCCCGATGGACGGCATCAAGGGCGGTGTCGCGGACGCAGTAGTCGGTGGCGAGACCGCCGACGACCACGGTGCGGATGCCGCGGTCCCGGAGAAGGGATTCGAGGAGGGTGTCCCTGGGATCGCCACTCGCGGGGTCGCGGACCGTGAAGCCGGAGTAGCCGTCCTCGCCGGCGGTTCCCTTGCGGACGACTTCGCCCACGACACGCAGGTTTGGGTGGAGGTCGGCGCCCCAGGAGTCCTGGACGCAGTGGACGGGCCAGATGCCGCCGTCCTTCTCGAAGTGCGGGGTGTCGGGGGGATGCCAGTCCTGCGTGTAGATGAGGCAGGCGCCCGCGGCCTCGGCCGCCGTGATGGCATCGTTCAAGGCCGGGATGATCTCCTCGCCGCCCTGCACGGAGAGGCTACCGCGGGGGTCGGCGAAGTCGTTCTGAACATCGACGACGACAAGGGCGGTGTGTTCGTCCCAGCGGACCATGGCCGGGCCACCTTGGGGAGGAGGGGAAGGCTCGTCAAGGGGCGCGCTACTACCGTTCCCGCAGGCGCTGGTAGGCTCGCGGGCGTGAGCGACGCCTGGCAGCCGGATCAGTACGCGCGCTTCCGCGCCGAGCGCGAGCAGCCGTTCCACGACCTGCTGGCGCTCGTGCGGCCGGTCCCGGGCGGGCGAACGGTGGACCTGGGGTGCGGAACGGGCATGCTCACGCCACTCCTGCACGAGCACACGGGGGCGGCGGAGACGGTGGGGATCGACCGGTCGGAGGCGATGCTGGCGCAGAGCGCGCAACACGCGGGGAACGGGGTTCGCTTTGAGCAGGGCGCGATCGAGGCGTTCGCGGAACGGGGCCTCGATGTCGTGTTCTCGAACGCGGCGCTGCAGTGGGTACCGGACCATGCGGGGCTGTTCCCGCGGCTAGCGGCGACGCTCGGGGCGGGCGGGCAGCTAGCCGTGCAGATGCCCATGAATCACGACCATCCCTCGCACACGGTGGCGCACGCGGTCGCGCAGGAGCCGCGTCATGCGCGGGCGCTGGACGGCTACGTTCGCGAGTACCCGATGGGGGAGGCCGAGTGGTACGCGGAACTGTTCGCGCGGCTCGGGTTCGAAGAGCAGCACGTGCGGCAGCAGGTGTACCTGCACCGGCTGGCGGGGCCCGAGGAAGTGGTTGAGTGGGTGATGGGCTCGTTGTTGACGGACTACCGCACGCGGCTGGAGAGGGAGGACTACGAGGCGTACCTGGCGGACTACCGGGAGCGTCTGCTGGCGGAGCTGCCGGAGGAGCGTCCCTACCTCTACCCCTTCAAGCGTCTGTTGCTGTGGGGGCGGCGGGGGAAGGGCGCGCCGGGTCGGGCGAACGCGTAGGCTCTCGGCGATGCCGGACTTCGAGGCGAGCGAGCGCGAATACGGGGGCCTGCGGGAGGTGGGCTTCCGGCTGGGGGAGACACCGGGGCGGTTGTGGCTGCCGGACGGGGAGGAGGGGCCCTTCCCGCTGGTGCTGATCCAACACCCGGGCATGGGCAGCAAGGACGACGCGATCGTGTCCGGCCCGGCGCGAGCGTGGGCGACGACGCATCGCTGGGCGTGCCTGGGGCTGGACGCGCCCGGTCACGGGGAGCGGGCCGTGGCGGACCCGTTCGGGGCGATGCGCGACCCAGTGCAGGCGGCCGCGATGGCGGCGCAGTTCGCGGGGGAGGTTCACGATGCTATCGACGCACTGGCGGAGCGCTATCCGGTCGACGCGGGGCGTCTGGGGTACTACGGCTACTCGCTGGGGGCGATGCTGGGCATCCCGGCGGTTGCGGGGGACGGGCGCTTTCGGGCGGCGGTGTTCGCGGCTGCGGGCACAGGGTCGCTGAGCGGTCCGGCAGAGGGGGAGGGGAGCCACCTGGCGGGGCTGGCGGGCGTGGCGGTGCGGGTGATCGCGAAGGAGCGGGACGAAGTCGTCTCGCCCGAGTCGACGGTGGAACTCTACGAGGGCCTTTCGGGGGAGAAGGACCTGCTGACGCTGCCCGGCGGGCACTTCGCCATCGGCGACGACGTGGTGGGGGCGGCGGAAGAGTGGCTCGTCGCGCGGCTGTAGCGAAGGCTAGCGCTGGAGCTGGCCGAGCTTGAAGTTGTCCCAGGTGACGGTGTGGTCGGGTTCGAGGACGACCCAGCGGCGGCTGCGTCCGGCGGCGGTACCGGCGTGGCGTCCCTCCGGCTGGCCGTACTTCTGCCCCATCTGGAGGCGAGCCTCCTCGAGGTGGGGGTCGGCCTTCTCGGCGGCCTCGTCCTCGAGGACGACGGCGCGGCCCTGGAGCATGATGCCCTGGAGCTCGGGGAAGCGTTCGTTGAGGTCGACGAGGACGGTGGCGGCGGGGTTGCGTCGCAGGTTCGCGATCTTCTGGCCGCGGCAGAAGGTGTAGACGCGGCCCCCGGCCCAGCCGAACCAGAGGGGTGTGAGGTTGATGCGCTCGCGCGGTCCGATGCTGGCGATGCGCATGTTCCAACTGGTCGACATGATCTCGTCGATCTGGTCGGGGGTGAGGGCGAGTTCCTTGGGGATGGGCACGGGCAGCCTCCGTCGGAAGTGAGGCCAATGATAGGATGCGGTCGGCGCGGGCGGGCGTGGTTCAATGGCAGAATGCGACCTTCCCAAGGTTGAGACGAGGGTTCGATTCCCTTCGCCCGCTCCAGCAGCCCGCCTCAGCGCGTCCCAACTCCGTGTGGATCTGGTTGACATGCGTTTTCAAGTTAGCGATATTAGTTAGAACTTATGTGCCATAGGAAGGTGAGTTCAACATGCCTACAAGACGTCGAAAGCCCCTCGAGACCGTGACCCGCATCATCGATGGAGACACGTTCGAGACCGCCAGTCGTCCCGCGCACAGCGTACGCCTTCAGGGCGTCAATACGCCCGAAAAGGGGCAACCCGGCTATGGCGCTGCCAAGCGCAAACTCAACAGTCTGATCGCTGGCAAGAAGGTCGAGGTCGAATCCGTAGCCAGGGACAAGTACGGGCGTACCGTGGCGAAGGTTCGTGTCGATGGGCGGTCCGTCAGCGCCGCGATGCGCAAATAGCTAGCTGCTGCACGCCGGGGCTGGAACGGCTGCCCCTCATCCTCGGTGCTGGTGAGTAAGCATCAAGGTCTGTCTCGACCTCCGGAGGCGGGTCCTCGCCACTACGACTGCGCCGCGCTGAGGGCGAGAGGGCGCTACTGGACCTGGATGACCTCAACATCACGGTCGCCGGGGTTGTTGCGGGTGAGGACGGAGTGGACGGTGTCGTTGATGTAGAGGAGGCGGCCGTCGAGCTCGATCCTGGCTGAAAGCGAGTAGTCGTTTCGGTCGTCGATGGCGGACTTGTCGTAGGAGATGCGGAACTTCACGGGGAGCCTGTCGGCATCGTCGATGACGTGCTCGCCGAGGGTTATTGAGGAGGCGTCGGCGTAGGAGATGTCGAGGAGCCTGACCGTGACGACGGCGCCCTCGGGCAGCTCGACGTCGCCGCCGCCGAAGTAGACCTTGCCGGTGACGGTGCCGTCGTTACCGCTGCACATGGGAAGAACGAGCAGGGCGAGGGCAAGGGCGGGGAGGGCGACGACGCGGGTCATGTCGCCATTGTGGGGGAGGGAGGGGTAGGAGAGGTAAAGAGAGTGCTAATCCAGGGTGTCGATGTAGGCGGCGATGGCTTCGGCGGCGCGGCGACCATCGGCGAGGGCCGTGACGACGAGGTCGGCGCCGTTGACGTTGTCGCCGCCGGCGAAGACGCCGCGGCGGGAGGTGCGTCCGCCTTCGTCGATCGCGATGAGGGCGCCCCAGCTGGTGCTGAGACCGCTGGTGGTCTCGGGGACGACGGGGTCGGCGCCGTAGCCGATGGCGATGGGGATGGTGTCGGCTTCGATGACGAACTCGCTGCCCTCGATGGGGACGGGGCGGCGGCGGCCTGAGTCGTCGGGCTCGCCGAGGCGCATGCGGATGCACTCGACGCCGGTGGCTTTGCCGTTCTCGTCGCCGAGGATGCGGAGGGGGGCGGTGAGCATCTCGAAGTGGACGCCTTCCTCGCGGGCATTGATGCGCTCCTCGCCACGGCCCAGCATCTCGGCCTCGGTGCGGCGGTAGACGCAGGTAACGGACTCGGCGCCCAGGCGGACGGCGGTGCGGACGCAGTCCATGGAGGTATCGCCACCGCCAATGACAGCGACCTTCGTCGGCGGTGGGAGCGTCTCCTTGAGGTGGGGCGGGAGCTGGTCGGGGCGGAGGTTGCCGCGCACGAGGTAGTCGGTGGCGCGGTGGACGCCCTCAAGATCCTCGCCTTCGATGCCGAGCTCGTTGCCGACGCCGGCGCCGGTGCCGAGGAAGACGGCGTCGTATTCGCCGTCGAGCATCTGGTCGACGGTGATGTCCTTGCCGACGTAGGTGTTGCAGCGGAACTCAACGCCGAGCTTCTCGAGGTGGGTGATGTAGTCGTCGACGATCTGCTTGCGCATCTTGAAGTTGGGGATGCCGTAGACGAGGACGCCGCCCGGTTCGGGCCAGTACTCGAAGACGGTGGAGGCGTGGCCCTTGTCGGCGAGGAGCTCGGCGACGGCGAGGCCGGCGGGGCCGGCCCCGATGACGGCCACCTTGCGTCCGCTGGGGGGATGCGGGTACTGGGGCCTGGGATAGCCGCCCACTTCGCGGCGCTGGTAGTCGGTGACGAAGGCCTCGAGCTTGCCGATGGTGACGGCTGGTTCGGCGCGGCCATCGGCGCGGATGGCGAAACCGACCACGCAAGCGCCTTCGCAGAGGCTCTCCTGGGGGCAGAGGCGGCCGCACATCTCGGGGAGATTGCTGGTCTCGCGGAACTTGTCGGCAGCGCCGAGAATGTCGCCTTCCTCAACGAGGGCGAAGGCCCCGGGAATGTCGTTCTTGACGGGGCAGGCCTCCTGGCAGGGAGCGGAGGGGCACTGAATGCAGCGCTCGGCCTCGATCTTGGCGGAGTTGAGGTCGAAGCCGAGGTACGTCTCGTCCCAGTTGCGAACGCGGTCCTCAGCGTCCTGTTTGGGGACCTTCTGAACGCCGATATCGAGTTTGCGGTGAACAAGGTGGGTATCTGGCATGTGGATCACAAAGCCGCCCCTTGGCGGCATGCCGATCTTACGCCGTTACGGTGAACGTTGGGAGCGCGGGCGCGAAGCGGGCCGGGGGAGGTCAACTCAGCTCGTAGCGTGGGGGCTCGATCCACTGTTCGGAAGGCGGGTTCTCCTGGGCGCGAACCTCGGCGCGACGGGCGGCAGCTTCGAGGCGGCGGGCGCGCTTGACGATGCGCTCGCGCTCACGCTGGCGGGCCTCCTCGCGAGTGCGCTTGCGTCCGGTCGGGCGGCGGGGCTTGCCGGGAGAGGCGAGCACGCGGCCCTCGGTCTCGAGCTGGGCGAGGTGGGTGCGGACGTTGCCATCGGCGGCGCGGCGCAGGCGCGTATCGATGTCGGGGTAGATGGCGAGCATGAGGTCCCAACTCGTCCTGGGGCCGCCCTCCTGGAGGGCGTCGAGGATCTGCGTCTCGCGGCCGTTGCGGTGATCGATGTACGACTGGAGGCGCTCACGGGGGTCGAGGACGAGGGGGCCGTGGCCGGGACAGATGACCTTCAGGTTGGGCAGGTCGACGAGGCGGTGGAGGGTGGCGCGGTAGGCGGCGAGGTCGCCGATGGTGGTGGTGGTGGAGCCAAGCATGGTGTCGCCGGTGAAGAGGACGCCCTCTTCTTCGAGGTAGTAGCAGATGGAGTCGACGGAGTGGCCCGGGGAGGTGATGACGCGCAGGCGGACGCCGCCGTCGAGCTCGATGAGCTGGCCGTCGCTGAGCTTGCGGACGCCCGTGGCGGGGAGGCGTCCCTTGAGCAGGGGGCGCCCGTTCTCGGGTATGGCGATCTCGGCATCGAAGATCTCGCGGGTCCACTTGAGGTTGCCGGAGTGGTCGGCGTGGTGGTGGGTGACGGCGGCGATGGCGATCTCGGCCTGCTCGGTGGCGGCGAGATAGCCGCGGAGCATCCAGCGGTAGCGGTCGAGGGCCTCGCCGGAGTCAATGGTGAGGACCTGGTCGCGGCCAACGAGGTAGATGTTGGTCGACTGGGGGCGCATGGGGCTTTCGTCGGGGACCTGGACGGCGCGGACGCTGGGGGAAACCTGCATGGTTCGCCTCCGCGCAGATGGTGGAGGGCCGGGGGAGGGGTTGCAAGGGAGGGGCATACGCCCCCGGCAGGAGTCGAACCTGCGGCCAGACGTTTAGAAGACGCCTGCTCTGTCCGCTGAGCTACGGGGGCCCGCAGCTATTGTAGGCGGACAGTCGCGCGTGGCCGACGGCGGACGTGGGCTCAGAACCTTCACTTCGATCCCTCAATCATTGTTCCTCTTGATACATTTGGGTTATCCTCGAAGGCGCGGGGAGGATCCCCTAGAAGACCACACGCATCCGGCGCTCGCGACCGAAGACGGGCTCCAGAAGGCGCTCTACCGGGGTCTGCTTACCTTCGGGCTAAGTATGCTCGCGATGAACCTCGCAATTGCGGGTGCGGCTCTTGCCGTCGCCCAATGGATGTTCAACTAGCAGGCAGCCACCGGATGGGGAGATAGGCGAACCGCGCGTCTACCGCGCTCGCAGGGAGCGCATGCGCGGGGGCCGTGGTAATCTGCACTACTGCGTTGCGGCCGGTGAGCCGCAAGAGCGTGGCCGTTGAGCGAGTCTCCGCGCGCTCACTGAACCATTTTCTCTGGAGATTGCGACCTTGAGTATCAACGTGGCCATCATCGGCGTGGGTAACTGCGCCTCCTCGCTCGTGCAGGGCCTGGAGCTCTACCGACACGTCGAGGAAGGGGACGACGTTCCCGGCATCATGCACCCCGTCGTGGGGGGCTATCACATCAACGACATCAACGTGGCAGTGGCCATCGACATCGACGCCGACAAGGTGGGGAAGGACCTCTCCGAGGCGGTATTCTCCGGGCAGAACAACACCTTCAAGTTCGCCGACGTGCCCCACCAGGGCGTGAAGGTCGAGCGGGGGATGACGCACGACGGCCTGGGCCAGTACCTGAGCGACGTGATCGAGAAGGCGCCCGGGGGCACGGCCGACATCGTGAAGCTGCTGCGCGAGAACGAAGTCGACGTCGTCATCAACTACCTGCCGGTGGGCTCGGAAGAGGCCACGAAGTGGTACGTCGAGCAGACGCTGGCGGCCGGCTGCGCGTTCATCAACTGCATCCCCGTCTTCATCGCGCGAGACGAGAACGGCTACTGGCCGCGCCGCTTCGAAGAGGCGGGGCTGCCGATCGTGGGCGACGACATCAAGAGCCAGGTAGGCGCGACGATCGTGCACCGCACGCTGGCCCGCCTGTTCGCCGACCGGGGCGTGCACCTGGACCGCACCTACCAGCTCAACTTCGGCGGGAACACGGACTTCCTGAACATGCTTGAGCGTTCGCGGCTGGAGTCGAAGAAGATCTCGAAGACCTCGGCAGTCACCAGCCAGATTGACTACGAAATGCAAGCCGACGACGTGCACGTCGGCCCGAGCGACTACGTGCCGTGGCTGGACGACCGCAAGTGGTGCCACATCCGCATGGAGGGCACGACCTTCGGGAACGTGCCACTGAACCTGGAGCTGAAGCTCGAGGTGTGGGACAGCCCGAACAGCGCCGGTGTGGTCATCGACGCGATCCGCTGCGCCAAGCTGGGTCTGGACCGCGGGCTGAAGGGACCACTACTGGCGCCGAGCTCCTACTTCATGAAGTCGCCGCCGGTGCAGTACCACGACGACGAGGCCCGCGACATGGTGGAGTCGTTTATTACCGAGGCGTAGTCTCCGCGCCCGAAAGGGGGGCGGACACGCTCGAATACGCCGGCTGGCGGGCGCTCCTTGCGCTTACCCGGGTACTGCCGCTGCGCCTGCTTTGCGCAGCGGCGGGGCTGGTCGGGAGCGCGATGTTCTACTGCTGGCCGCAAGGCCGGCGGACGATGCTGCACAACTACGAGCGTGTCCTTCCTGACGCGACACCCGGAGAGCGGCAGCGCATCGCGCGTCGATCGCTGGCGAACTACACGCGTTATGTCGTTGAGTTCGCCGCCTCAGGGCGGCTCTCGCCGGAGGAGCGGCTTGAGGTAGGGGTGGAGACACCGGGATTCGAGGGGCTGAACCGGGGGTTGGAGAAGGGGCGGGGGGCGATCGTGGCGCCCATGCACTTCGGGAACTGGGACCTGGGAGCGACGATCGCGGTCGCGCGGGGCTACTCCCTGACGGTCATCGGGGAGACGTTCGGGCATCCCGGCCTGGACGAGCTCATCGTGTCGGGACGGGAGGCGCTGGGCGTACGGCTGGTGAAGATGGAGCGCGCGGGGCCATCGCTCGTGCGGGCGCTGCGCCGGAACGAGATGCTCGCGATCCTGATCGACCGCCCGCTGGAGGAGGGGGGCGTGCGCGTGCGTTTCTTCGGAGAGGAGGTGGAGGTGCCAGCGGGGCCCGCACGGCTGGCGCTGCGGACGGGGTCGGCGATCGGGGCGGTGGCCTTCCCGCGACGGGCGCCGGGCCGGATCGACGTGCTCTCGAACTTCGACCTGGGGTTCGAGCCGAGCGACGACAACGCGCGCGATGTGCAGGCGCTGACGCAGGCGATCATGAGCGCGCACGAGGAATTCATCCGCCAGTACCCCGATCAGTGGTATATGTTCCGCGAGTTTTGGGAACCACGAGCGTAGGACGAGTCATCCGGGGCGCGGTGACGCTGGCCGCCCTGAAGACGGCGGCGCCCCTGGCGGGGCGCTTCCCGCAGCCTGCCTACGCACTGGCGCGGTTCGCCGGGTGGCTCACCTGGAAGCTGCGGGCGGAAGCGCGGGCACGGGTGGAAGGGAACCTGCTGCCGGCCTGCGGCGGCGACCGCAAGCGCGCGAGCGCCGCTGCCCTGACAGTGTTCCAGAGCGTGGCGCGCTACTACGTCGACCTGGCGACGTTCCCGCATCGCGACCACGAGAGCTTCGAGCGGACGCATCTGCGCATCGAGAGCGAGGAGCGCTTGCCCGCCCTGCTCGAACCAGGGCCGGTGATCATCGCGAGCGCACACACGGGGAACCCAGAGCTGGCGCTTATCGCGATGGCGCAGCGGGGGAGGCGGTGGGTGGAGCTGGTGGAGCCGCTGGAGCCGCCCGCCCTCGGACGCTACCTCGCACGGCTGCGCGAGGCGGCGGGGGGCATCGTGGCTGACGCGGACGTGAAGGGGACGCGCCGGGCGCTACGCGAGCTGCGGGCCGGAGGCATGGTGGCGCTGGTGGCGGATCGCGACCTGGGTGGCGGAGGCATCTGCGTGACACTCCTGGGGAGGCGGGTGCTGCTGCCGCGCGGGCCCTGGGAGCTGGCGCGACGCACGGGAGCGACGGTGGCGCCCCTGTTCGCGACGCGCCGGTTCGCCGATGATCAGACGGTGTGGATCGAGGAGTCGTTCACGGTCCCGGCGGAGGGAGATCGGGAAGTAGCGATAACAGAAGCAGCGCAGCGGTGGGCGGACCTGTTAAGCACGCACCTTCGGCGCGACCCGGGGCAGTGGACGGTGCTTGAGGACTTCTGGGAGGTGCACCGCTGTGGGTAGGGCAGACCTGCACATCCACACGCGTATCTCGGACGGGATGGCTTCGGTGGAAACGGTGCTTGACCGTGCGGAGCACGCCACGGAGCTGGACGTGATCGCGATCACGGACCATGAGGACGTGCGGGGCGGGCTGGAAGCGCGGGAGCTGGCGGCGAAGCGGGGGCTGCGGGTGGAGGTGGTGCCGGGGGCGGAGATGACGACGCGGCACGGTCACGTGCTGGCGCTCTTCATCGAGCAGACACCGCCGATCTTCCGCTCGGTGGAGGCGACGATCGAGGCGATCCACGCGCAGGGGGGGATCGCGGTCGCGGCCCACCCGATGAGCTGGCTGACGCGGTCGCTGAGCCAGCGCACGATCGACCGGGTGGTGGCGCGGAGGGAGGAGGGCGTGATGTTCGACGCGGTCGAGACGAACCTGAGCCCGGCAGGTCGGGTGACGGCTCGGCGAACGGCAGAGCGCAACGCGGAGCGCTGGGGGCTGCCGGTGTGCGGGGGGAGCGACTGTCACCACCTTCCCCAACTGGGAACTGGCTGGACGGAGTTCGAGGGGAGCACGGCGGAGGAGCTACGCGCGGCGCTCGCCTCGGGGGCGGTGCGGGAGGGGCATTCGCGGGCGCCGTCGCTACGGGAGATCGGGCTGGGGCAGGCATTGCTGGGGCTGGCGTGGGGGTTCTCGGCGACGCCCCGTAAGATGGTGCGCAGAGGGACATGGGTGAGCGGACGATGAGGATCGCGCTGGTATCGCCGTATGACTGGTCCGTGCCAAGCGGGGTGAACAGCCACATCGGCCAGTTGGGGGCGCAGTTCCGGGAGTGGGGCCACGAGGTGACCATCCTGGCGCCGGCTTCGGACCCGGAGGGGGCGGAGGGAGACTGCGTGGTGATGGGGCGCCCGCGGGCGGTGCCGGCGAGCGGCTCGATGGCGCGCATCAGCTTCACGTGGAAGGGACGCGCGATCGAAAGCCTGCTGGCGGAGGGCGCCTTCGAGATCGTCCACCTGCACGAGCCGCTGATGCCGCTCCTGCCCTACCAGGTGCTGCGCCACTCGCAGGCAGCGAACGTGGGCACCTTCCACGCGGCGAAGGAGGGCGGTAACCGCTTCTACGGGTACTCGCGGCCGCTGATCCGGCGTTGGTTCCGAATGCTGGACGGAAAGATCGCGGTTTCGCCGGCGGCGGCGCGGCTGGTGGGGCGGTACTTCCCGGGCTACTACAACCTGATCCCGAACGGCATCGACTTCGCCCACTTCGCGAACGAACACGCACCCCTTCCGGAATTCGATGACGGCTGCTTCAACCTGCTGTTCGTGGGACGTCCGGAGAAGCGGAAGGGGCTGAAGTACGCGCTGCGGGCCTTCCGGCGCATCCGCGAGGCGGAGCCGAAGAGCCGCCTGATCGTGGTGGGGGCGGGGAGTTTCCGGAGGTACGAGCGGATCGTGGGGGAGGACGAGAACGTGGTCTTCCGCTCGAACGTGCCCTACGACGAGTTGCCGCGGTACCACCACAGCGCTCACGCCTTCTGCTCGCCGGCGACGGGCAACGAGAGCCAAGGGATCGCGCTCCTGGAGGCGATGGCAGCGCGGTTGCCGGTCGTGGCGAGCAACATCGAGGGGTTTGCGGGGGTGATCACGAACGAGGTCGACGGGCTGCTGGTGCCGCCCAAGGACGACGCGGCCCTGGCGGAGGCGGTGCTGCGCCTGCGGCACGACCGCGACCTGCGCGAAGCGTTGGGGGATCAGGGTCAGGCGCAGGCAGCGCACTATAGCTGGGAGAACGTGGCGCGGCGGGTGATGGCGTACTACGAGCGGCTGCTCTACGAGCGGGGGCAGGTAGCGGCATCGAAGGCGACCCAGCGGGAGCTGACACGGGCGTGAGCCAGCGAAAGCTGCGGCTCCTGCCCGAGCGCATCCCGGCGAGGGCGAGCGAAGCCATCGGCCGGGGCGTGGGGGCGCTCGGGATCACGCCGAACATGATCACGCTGGCGGGGGTGGCCGGAAGCGGGGTGGCGGCGTGGTTGATCCTGGAGGAACGGCTGCTGATCGCGGGGGTGGTGTTCCTGGGCTTCAGCGCGATGGACTTCGTGGACGGGGCGGTGGCGCGGGCCACGGGGAAGGCGACACCGTACGGGGCGCTGCTGGACGCGGTGATGGACCGCGTGGGCGAGGCGCTCGTGCTGGCGGCCTGCATCTGGTATTTCACGGAGCGGGGGGAGGACGTGCAGGCGGGGTTCGCGTACGCGGCCCTCTTCGGGAGTATCGCCGTGAGCTACGTGCGGGCGCGGGGGGAGGCGCTGGGAGTGACCACGCGCGAGGGGCTGTTCCGGCGGCAGGAACGCGTCGTGCTGCTGGGCATCGGCCTGCTGGCGAACGGACTGACGGTTGTGATCATCATCCTGGCCGTGCTGGCGAATGTGACGGCGCTGCAGCGCTGGGCGATCGTCGGGAAGGCGCTGCGCGAACGCGATCGGGAGGACGCGGAGGTCTAGGTGGGAGGCGGACATTGACGCAATTCCTTCGAAGGCAGCGCGCCCTCGGAGCAGTTCCCAAACATTCCTAGATCGTTATATACTGGAGCAGTGCCTTGGGAGGTGGAGTACACGGATCAGTTCGGCGAATGGTGGCAGAGCCTAATGGACGGGCAGCAGGACGCGCTGATTGTCAGAGTCGAGCTCTTGATGGAATACGGACCAAACCTGCCATACCCCTACTCCTCAGACATCAGAAGTTCGCGCCATGGCGGCATGCGTGAACTGCGAGCCCAGGCGGCTGGTCAACCGCTGCGGGTTCTCTACACCCTCGATCCGAGGCGCACCTCTATCCTCCTCATCGGTGGAAGCAAGACCGGAAACGACGGCTTTTACGAGGAGTACGTGCCACTAGCCGACAGGCTGTACGACGAGCATTTGCGTGAATTGAGACGCGAAGGATTGATTAGATGAGCGGACGCAACCCATTCAGGGAGCTTACGAAGGAGATTACGCCCGAGCGCCGAAGGCGAATCGACGAACTGAAGCGCGAACTGCTCGCCGAAATGCCGCTTCACGAGCTGCGTCGGGCGAGGGCACTGACCCAGAGGGACCTGGCCGAGACTCTGCACGTGACCCAACCCGCCATCGCGAAGCTGGAGCAGCGGGCCGACATCTACGTCTCCAGCCTGCGCTCGTACATTGAGGCCGTCGGCGGCCACCTCAGGATTGTCGCTGAGTTTCCCGAGGGAGAAGTTGCAATCACGAATTTCTCCCACGTGGGGGAGGACGAGGCGTCCTAGGTAGGCGGCGGGCCCCACTCGTCGAACTCGGGTTCGGGGTCGGGGTCGGGGTCGGGGTCGGCCTCGGGGACGGTGGCGGGGGGCTCCTCCGAGGGTGAGCTGGCATCGAAGGTGGGCGCTCGGGACGAGCTGGCCAGGGGACCGGTCGGAGGGGGCTCCGCGGGGGCGTCCGCGGCAGCAGCTTCGGGCTGCGGTCCGCGGTTGCCAAGTATGAGTGAGAGCAGGAAGGCAAAGACCGCGAGGAGCGCCAGGACCGCGCCACCAGCTATGGCGCCAAGGGCGACGTTGCTGAGATCGCGGCCGCTATCGCCGCCTGTCGACGGGCTCTGCTCGGGCTGGGAGGCAGTGGGCTCGGGCTGATCGGGGGCGGTGGTGGAAGCCGGGGTGGACTGGGGCTCCTCGGCAGCGGCGGTGGGCTCCGGGGTGGAGGCGGGCTGCTCGCGGGCGGGGGTGGCAGCGGGGGCGGGTTCGCGAGGCAGGAGGTCGTGGGCGGCGCGGAACTCGTTCTCGAACTCATCGAGCGTCCAGCCGTAGACGATCTCGATGGCGCGGTCGAAGCGGTTGCCGGCCTTGATCGTGGCGAAGAGGCGGGCGAACTCCTGGTCGCCGCCACTCTCGATGAGGAAATGGACCATCTGGTAGGACTGCCCGTAAAAGAGTCCGACCTGATTCGGGTCGCTATTTCCCGAGATCATGACCCTGAAGGGGATGAGGCGGTCGATGGCGACGCCCACCTCGAAGGGATCGAGGAAGCCGCGGCCCGGTTCGGTCTGCGCATAGACGGCGGTGCCCTCGTCGAGCCAGGAGGGCACTTTGCCGAGGCCGCTCTCACCGGCGGCTTTCGTGAGGATGTGGGTGAACTCGTGGCGGAGGGTGTCGCTGCGGTCGCGGGTGCCGCAGCTGCGGTCGAGGACAAAGATGACGTTGTTCGCGACCTGGCTGCCGCAGAGGAAGGTAGCGGCGTCGTAAACCTCGCTGCGATGCGGCTGGGCTTGCTCCAGATCGGCCTCGGACGCGAAGAGGACGGTATTCACGGGGACGGTTTCGAGTTCGGTCTGCAGGAGCTGACCGACTCGCGCGTAGGTGCGCTCGGCGGCTTCCAGGAAGCGAAGCGCCGTGGCCTCCTCGTTTCCGTGGAAGTAGACGCGCATGAAGTCGTTGTGGCGGCTCTGCCAGTCCTTGCCCGGGGGCAGGTAGACGTAGCTCTCGCTCTCGCTCTCGAGGGTGGTTCCGTCGTCCAGGGTGAGCTCCCAGTTGTAGATGAACTCGCTTCCGACGGGGATGAAACCGAGGGTGCCGGTGGGAACTCGAACGTCCACCCGCGCGTCGAAGCCACGTGGGATGGGCTCGAACGCTTCGGGCTTGGCGCGGGCAAGGGAGCCGGATCCGGTGACGCGGTACCGGAGGCTAACGTCGGTAATTTCGCCAGCGACGGATGTGGTGAGGCGGAAGCGGAGGAACTGGGGGAAGTCGTTCTCGATCGTGGTCGTGAACTCAGGGGACTGGGCGGAGGAGGACGCGGGCAGACCGAGCACGAGGCTCGCGAGGAGGGCGAGCACGGGCAGGAGGAGGGCAGGTCTCAAGCGTCTTCTCCCATGCGGGCTCGCAGGTAGGCTCCCATCAGGTCGTCCAGGTCTCCATCCAGCACTGCGGTGGTGTTGCTCGTCTCGAAGTCCGTTCGGTGGTCTTTAACCATCTTATAGGGGTGGAGGACGTAGCTTCGTATCTGATTTCCCCAGCCCATATCCACATGTTTACCTTTGAGGCGGGCCCTCTCTTCCTCCTGGGCAAGCAGCTCCCGTTCGAGGAGGCGCGCCTCCAGCACCTTCATCGCGCTGGTGCGGTTGCGGTGCTGGGAGCGTTCGTTCTGGCAGGTCACGACGATACCGGTGGGGAGGTGGGTGATGCGGATGGCGGTCGAGTTCTTCTGGACGTTCTGGCCACCGTGGCCGCTGGCGCGGAAGACATCGACGCGGATCTCATCGGGATTGACCTCGACCTCACTCGTGGAGGCGACCTCGGGCATCACCTCGACCTTGGCGAAGCTGGTGTGGCGGGAGTGGGCGGCGTCGAAGGGGGAGAGGCGCACGAGGCGGTGAACCCCACGCTCGCTGGCAAGGTAGCCGTAGGCGAGGGGGCCGCGCACCTCAATGGTGGCGCTCTTGATGCCCGCCTCCTCGCCCTCGGTGGTGTCGAGAATTTCGGTGGAGTAGCCGTGCGCTTCCGCCCAGCGGAGGTACATGCGCAGGAGGATCTCGGTCCAGTCGGAGGCATCGGTGCCACCGGCGCCGGCGTGGATGGCGAGGATGGCGTCGCGCTGGTCGTATTCGCCGGCGAGCTGAAGCTCGAATTCGCGCCGCTCAAGCTGGCGCTCGATCGCGCTGATCTCCTCGGCGGCGTTTTCGGCGAAGGAGTCGTCGTCCTCTTCGAGGGCGAGTTCGAGCAGATCAACCTGGTCGCGGGCGCGGCGCTCAAGGGCGCGCCAGGTCTCGACACGTTCGCGCAGCGCGGCGAGCTCCTGCATGACGGCGCGGGCGTTTTCGGCGTCGTCCCAGAAGGAGGCGTCGCCCGACTGGGCTTCGAGGTCGGCGAGTCGTTCTTCCGCTACGGAGACGTCAAAGACGCACCAGGGTGTCAGAGATGCGCAGGAGAAGGTCGCGGGCCTGGCTCAGAAGCTGGTGCATGGGCCCAGTGTCCCAAGGATCGGGTCGAGGGGCTAGCCGCCAGATACTGGCTAGTCGTTGTTGTCCCCGCCCTGTCGAGCCAGGGCCGCGTCGAGTTCCTCCGATGTGAAGAGCTTCTCCACGATCACAAGGAGTAGGCGCCGTGTGTCGGTTGCATGCGCGTCGAGCTTCGCCTCAAGCCCATCGATGCGCCCAGAGAGCTCATCGACGCGCCGAGAGAGTTCGTCTATGCGTCCAGAGAGTCTGGTCTCGAGGGCATCCAACTTCCCGTCGAAGCGGTCGGAGAGTCTGGATTCCAGGGAATCCAGCTTCCCGTCGAAGTGATCCGAGAGGGCTTGGACGGCTGCGTTGAGGTCGCCCAATGTTGCAGGAGAGTCAGCGGAGATTCGTACAGGCTGCGCCATGCGGGCACGATACCACTTCCATTGCCGTCTGCAAACGTGACCTCCACCTAAGGACAGGTGTTCGACAGCCAGCGGTGGGGCGAATCAGCCCCGTCTCTGGCCAGGGGCGGCGACACGGGCGGCGCGGACGGTGTTGGCGAGGAGCATGGCGATGGTCATGGGGCCGACGCCCCCGGGGACCTTCGTGATCCGTCCGGCGACCTCGGAGACGCCTGCGAAGTCAACGTCGCCGACGAGGCGCCAGCCACGTTTGCGGGATGCGTCGTCGATGCGGTTCGTGCCGACGTCGATGACGGTGGCGCCCGGCTTCACCATCTCGGCGGTGACGGTGCCGGGGCGACCGGCGGCAACAACGAGGATGTCGGCGGTGCGGGTGTGGGCAGCGAGGTCGGTGGTGCCGGTGTGGCAGAGGGTGACGGTGGCGTTCGCTCCGACGGCTTTGTTCGCGAGGAGGACGGCGAGGGGGCGCCCGACGAGCGAGGAGCGTCCGACGACGACGGCGTGCATCCCGGCGGGGTCGACGCCGGAGCGGGCGAGGAGGTGCATCACGCCGTGGGGGGTGCAGGGGATGGGGCCGCTGGTCTCGCCACGCAGGAGGCGGCCGAGGTTGGTGGGGTGGAGGCCGTCCACGTCCTTTGTGGGGTCGATGGCGTCGAGGATGGCGCGCTCGTCGATGTGGGCGGGGAGGGGGAGCTGCTGGAGGATGGCGTGGAAGCGTGGGTCGGCATTGAGGCCGGCGATGCGCCCGAGGAGGGCGTCCTGGGAGATGCCGGCGGGGAGGCGGATGGTCTCGGAAAAGATGCCGATCTCGGCGCAGGCCTCGGCCTTGGCAGTAACGTAGCTGACGGAGCCGGGGTCATCGCCGACGAGGACGGCGGCGAGGCCGGGGGTCACGCCGGCAGCGGTGAGGTCGGCGACCTCGCCCGTGAGATCGGCGCGGAGATCGGCGGCGATGGCGCGCCCGTCGATGATGGTGGCGGTCATGGGTCAAGGTTACGGGCCGGGCGTGGGGAAGGGCGAGGGTCTAGGATCATTGGATGGCGCGAAAGTTCGCCCACGGCATCGACATCATCGAGATCGCGCGCGTGCGGGCAGTGCTCGACCGGCACGGCGAGCGCTTTCTGCGACGGGTGTTCACCGAGGACGAGGTACGCCACTGCCGCGGGCGCGTGCCCGAACTGGCGGCCCGCTTCGCCGCCAAGGAGGCGGTGATGAAGGCGCTGGGCACGGGTGTGCGCGGCGTCGGCTGGCGCGACATCGAGGTTCTGCCAAACCAGCGGGGAAAGCCGCTGGTGTTCCTCTACCAGCGGGGGGCGGGGCGAGCGGAACGCATCGAGCTGCGGGGCCTCGACATCAGCCTGACGCACTCAAAGGAGTTCGCGATGGCTTCGGTGGTGGGCGAACGAGCGCTCACGGAAGCGGAAGACACGCCCCGCATGGGCGAAGCCGCTCAGCGGCTCGTACGCGAGGAGGGCCTCCGTTGAATCTTGAGGCACGTCCGGTGTCCGCGACGCCTCGTATCGAGCTTCGGACAGGCGGGGAGGCGTTCGAGTGAAGCTGGTAACAGTCGAGGAGATGCGCGCGATGGAGCGCGCCGCCATTGAGGCGGGTACGAGCGAAGCGCAACTGATGGAGGAGGCGGGGTTGGCCGCGGCGCAGGAGGCGTGGATGCTGCTGGGGACGCTCGAAGGGCGGCGGATCGTCGTGCTGGCGGGGCCCGGCAACAACGGCGGCGATGGGCTGGTGGCCGCGCGGCACCTGTACGACTGGGGGGCGGATGTGTCCGTTCTCGCGCCACGGGGCCGCGGTGAGGACTCGAACCTGCAGGAGCTGACGGCACGCGAGGTGGGCGTGGCGCAAGGGGAGGAGGCAGCCGCGGCGCTCCCCGGGATGGCGGATGCGGACCTGGTCCTAGATGCGCTGCTGGGAGTGGGGAAGGCGCGAGCGCTGGCCGCAGACGAACCGATCGGGGAGGCGCTGGTCGCCCTAGCGAAGGGGCGCGCGAGTTCACACCCGCCTAAGTTGCTTGCGATTGACCTCCCTACGGGGCTGGACGCCGACGGCGGCGGGGTCGACCCCCTGACGGTGGCCGCGGACCTGACTGTGACGTTCGGGCTGCCCAAGGTGGGGATGTACCAGGCCATGGGGAGCGGGGTGGTCGGGCGCGTACAGGTGGTCGACATCGGGATCCCGGCGGAGGCGATGGAGGCGGCTTCGCTGGAGTTGATCACGTCGCGGTGGGCACGCGAGGCGCTGCCCCCACGGCCGGAGGACGCGAACAAGGGCACCTTCGGCAAGGTGCTGGTGGTGGGCGGCTGCTCACGCTACCGGGGCGCTCCCGCGCTGGCCGCGACGGCGGCTTACCGGGCGGGGGCGGGGCTCGTGACAATCGCATGCCCGGAGCCGGTCATCGCCTCGATCGCACCAGGAGCGGCGGAGGCGACCTGGCTTCCTCAGGAAGCCGCGGAGGACGGGGGGCTCACGGGCGAGGCGGCGCTGGCACTGCGGCGGGAGTGGTCGGCGTTCGACGCTGGCGTGGTGGGACCGGGGCTGGGACACACGGGCGAGACGCGGGCGCTGGTCTGGGCGCTGCTGCCGGACGCGGAGGAGGACGTGGCGGGTCGCGTCGTGATCGACGCGGATGCGCTGAACGCGCTGGCGGCGCTGGAAGACGGCGCCGAGCGCACGCCAGCGGGGGCGGTCCTGACGCCGCACCCGGGGGAGATGGCGCGGCTGTTGGGGTCGAGCGTGGCGGAGGTGCAGGCGAACCGGGTGGGGGCGGCGCGGGAGGCGGCGGGGCGCTACGGCTGCGCGGTCGTGCTGAAGGGAGCGCACACGGTGGTGGCAGACGCAGAGGGGCGGGCGCGCATCTCACCGTTCGCGAACCCGCTGATGGCGACGGCGGGCAGCGGTGACGTGCTCGCCGGGATGATCGGGGCGTACCTGGGGCAGGGGCTGGCCTCGTTCGAGGCGGCCAGCTTGGGGGTCTACCTGCACGCGGCGGTGGGCGAGGCATTGCGCACGGGATACGGAGACAGCGGACTGCTGGCCGGGGAGATCGCGGGGAGGCTCCCGGGCGTCGTCCGGGAGATCGCGGCGCCCTGATGTATACTCGCGATCCAGCAGGATTCCGGGCGGAAACATGAGCAGACGCGTCGTCGTTACTGGTCTGGGCATGGTCACGCCGCTGGGGCACGATGCCCAGGCGACTTGGGAGGCACTGCTCGCCGGGCGCTCAGGCGTACGGCTGATCGAGAGCTTCACGGACGAGCGTTTCGGAGACGTGGTTGGCGCCGAGGTCAAGGACTTCGACCCCACCGCTTTCCTTGGGCGCAAGGAGGCGCGCCGGGCTGATCGCTTCATGCAGTTCGCCTTTGTGGCGGCGGACGAGGCGCTGCGGCAAGCCAATTTCGAAGTCTCCGAAGAAGACGGGCATCGAACGGCGACGATCATCGGCACAGCCATCGGTGGGGCGCTGGCGACGGCGCGCGAGAGCGAAGTGCTGCGCGAGCGCGGTCCGGGGCGGGTGAGCCCGTTCCTGATGACGCAGATGCTGCCGGACATGGCCTCGGGCCAGTTGAGCATCCGCCTGGGCGCGAAGGGCCCCAACTTTTCCCTGACGAGCGCCTGCGCCAGTGGGGCGGACGCCATCGGCGTCGGGGCGGCGATGATCCGGCGGGGTGAGGTGGACGTGGCGGTGACGGGCGGCTCGGAGGCGGCGGTCACACCACTGGTGGTGGCGGGCTTCGCGGCGGCCAAGGCGCTTACGGAATCGAGGGACCCAGCGACGGCTTCACGGCCCTTCGACCTGAACCGGGACGGCTTTGTGCTGGGCGAGGGGGCGGGGGTGCTGCTGCTGGAAGCGGAGGAGCACGCATTGGCGAGGGGAGCGCCGGTGCTGGCCGAACTGGCCGGCTACGGGGCAACCAGCGACGCCTTCCACATAACACAGCCGGCGGAAGACGCCTCCGGGGCGATGCGCGCGATGCAGGCCGCGCTCGAAAACGCGGGAGCGACGCCCGACGACATCGACTACCTGAACGCGCACGGCACCTCGACACCACTCAACGACAAGTTCGAGACGCTGGCGGCGAAGCGCGTCTTCGGCGAATACGCCTACACGTTGCCGATGAGCTCGACGAAGTCGGCGATGGGGCACCTGCTGGGGGCGGCGGGGGCGGTGGAGGCGGGGATCGCGATCCAGGCGCTGCGGCATAGCGCCATTCCGCCGACGATCAACTACGAGACGCCCGACCCCAACTGCGACCTCGACTACGTCCCCAATACCGCGCGTTCGGCGCCGCTGCGGGCGGTGATGACAAACGCGTTCGGGTTCGGGGGGCACAACAGCTCGCTCGTCTTCCGCCAGCACGCCGGCTCGGCATGACGGGGCCGGCGCGGATGACGCCGCGCTGGAAGCTCCGCCGCGCATTCGCGCACCAGGAACGGCTTCCCAACCTCCCGCCCGTGGTAGGCACGGTGCTGGCGGCACGGGGCATCACGACGCGGGGCGCGGCGGAACGGTTCTACAAGCCCCACCTGGAAGCGCGGCACGACCCGCTCCTGCTGCCGGGCATAGAGCCCGCGCTACGGCGCACACGCGAGGCGATCGAGGCGCACGAGACGATCGCGCTGTTTGGCGACTTCGACGTCGACGGGGTGACCTCGATCACGCTCCTGAAGCTGGCGCTGGAACGGCTGGGGGCGACCACGATCCCCTACCTGCCGGACCGTTTCACGGAGGGCTACGGGCTGAACGTGAACGCCGTCGACCACTTGCGCGAGGCGGGGGCGGGGCTGCTCATCAGCGCGGATTGTGGCACGAGTTCTGTAGCGGAGATCGCGCACGCGAACAGCGTCGGGGCGGACGTGATCGTGCTGGACCACCACACCGTGCCGCAGGAGCTGCCGGCGGCGCTGGCGGTGATCAACCCGAAGCGGGAAGGGTCGCCCTACCCGTTCACGGAGCTGGCGGCGGTGGGCGTCGCGTATCGCTTCCTGCAGGCGCTGTATGAGTCGTTGGGGCGGGAACTGCCCGAGCGGGACTTCCTCGACCTCGTGGCGCTGGGGACGGTGGTGGACGTGGCGCCACTGGAGGATGAGAACCGCGCGATCGTGACGGCGGGGCTGGAACACATGCGGACATCGCCTCGGCCGGGGGTGGAGGCGCTGGCGGGGATCGCGGGCACGAGCGCGGGGCGCATCCGGGCGGAGACGCTCGGATTCGGGCTGGGGCCACGGCTGAACGCGGCGGGACGGATGAAGCATGCGCGCACAGCTCTCGACCTGCTGCTGGCAGACACGCCCATGAGGGCGCGCCAGATTGCAGAGGAGCTGGATGTACTCAACCGGCAGCGGCAGGCGGAGTGCGAGCAAGGGCTGCTGGAGGCGGAGAGCCTGCTGGGCGCGAGTGACGATCCCCTGACGATGGTGGGGAGCGAGCGGATGCACGCGGGCATCATCGGGATCGTGGCGGGGCGGCTGGTGGAGGCGCGAAGCCGTCCGGCGATCGTCTACGAACGGGGGCCGGAGACGAGCCGCGCGAGCGCGCGCACCTTCGGGGACTTCGACATCGTGAAGGCGATCCGCAAGGAGTCGGACCTGCTGGTGCGCCACGGCGGACACCGGGCGGCGGCGGGACTCACGATTCGCAACGAGAACCTCGAGGCGTTCCGTGAGCGGATCGTGAACACGGCGGCGGAGCAGCTCGCGCCCGAGGACCTTCGCCCGACGATGACAATCGACGCGGAGACATCGCTGGGGGCGCTTTCGGGGGTCGAGATCCGGGGCCTGACGCAGTTCGAGCCGTGCGGTCACGGGAACCGGCGTCCGGTGCTGCTGAGTCGAAACGTGGAGTTGCGCGACAGCCGCCGGGTGGGGGCGGACGGGAGCCACTTGAAGCTGAAGGTTCGGGAGGGCGCCTCAACGTGGCCGGGGATCGCGTTCCGCATGGGGGAGGCGGAGCTGGCGGGGGAGCTGGACATCATCTACTCGCTCAGCCGGGAGTGGAAGGGCGACCGCATGGAGCTCGAGGTGCTGGATTTCGCGCCGAGCGCGGAGCGGAGGGGGCTGGTGGTTGGGGATTAGTGGCCGGTGGTCGGTGGTCGGTGGTCGGTGTTCCCTGTTCCGCAATTGACACAACATCCCCATCGCCCGGGATGGCGAGCGTGAGGGTGACGTTGTTCTCGCCGTCGATCGTGGCCTCGTCCAGGAGCAGGTTGAGGAGTTCGCGCCGTTCCTCGTCGGGCAGGTCGTCGAGGCCGTCGCCGACGCGCTGCGTCCACTCCACGACGCGCTCCAGCACGAGGCGCTGGTCGATGTGCGCCGACGCCCTCGTCCGATACTCGTCGAGTCGTGCCCGGAGGCGCTCCAGCCGCTCGCCGATGAAGCGGCGCTGGTGGTCGAGTTGTTCCTCGGTGATCTTCCCCGTCACGTAGAGGCGGATGGCGCGGTCCTCCTCCAGCTGCACGCCCGCCAGCTCGCGCTCCGTGCGCGCGACCTCGCCGGCCACGTCGTCATCCGCATCGCCGTCCAGCGCCGCCAGCCCGGCCACGATCAGGTCCGGATGTTCCAGCACGCGCTTGACCTCGCCCCAGACCAGGGTCTCGAGCCGCTCGGCGCGGATCATCGGATGCTCGCGACAGCGCAGGGAGTGCGGCGCCTTCATCCCGTAGCACTGGTAGTAGCGCCGTGGCGTATCGAAGTCGTAGCGGTAGGTCTTCCCGCCGCGCCTGACGGTGTGGCGCCGCTTCGCGATGGGACCCATCAGCATGCCGCACTCGCTGCAGCGGACGAGGTGCTGGAGCAGGTGGAACACCTTCGTATTGCGAGAGGAGCGGATCCGCCGCCGCTCCCGCAGCGCCTGCGCCTGCTTCCAGATCTCGTCGTCCACGAGCGGGGGGAAGGGCACGCCGATCCAGCTGTCGCGGGGCTGCTCGTGGATGCGGGTGCCGTCGTCGGTGGCGATGTGGCGGGCCTTGCCGTACCACCAGGTGCCCAGGTAGGTCTCGTTGCGGAGGATACGGTTGACCTGCGGCGCGTGCCAGCGCGAAGCGCGCCCGCCCGTGGGGACGTCCTCGCTCGTGAGTCGCTGGGCGATCGCGAGCCCGCCCATGCCCTCGTGGACGTACTGCCGGAAGATACGCCGCACCACCTTGGCGTGCTCCTCGTCGACGGCGGGCGCGCCGTCCTCGGTGATGCGGTAGCCGAAGGGAACGCGGTTGACGGGGATGCGGCCCTGCTTGGCGGCGCCGCGCTTGCCCATCGAGGCGCGCTCGCGGAAGTTGTCGAGCTCGATCTTGCCGATCGCCGCCATGAGGCCGAAGGTCTTCATGTCGACCGCGTCCATCACCGCCTCGATGCCGATGCGCTGCGCCTCGACGACCTCCATGAGGGCGGCGGCGGGGTACATGCCGCGGCTGAGGCGGTCGGACTTCCAGCAGACGACGGTGTCGAAGCGCCCGTCCCTGGCGTCGGCGAGCATGCGCTGGAACTCGGGGCGCTGCTTGGACCAGCCGCGGCCGACCTCCTGGTAGCGCGCGGTGATGGTGTAGCCGCGCTCCGCGCAGTAGGCCTCCATGTCGCCGATCTGTTCGGCGAGGGAGGTCTTGTCGTCCTCGGCCTGGCTCTTGTCGGAGACGCGCGCGTAGATGGCGGCGCGGCGGTTCTCGGACTGTCGTGGTTTTCTGGTTCCCGGCATGGCTGCCTCCTCCGAATACAAAGACCCGCCTCCCTGCGGGGGCGGGTCCGCGAGCGGTAGCATGCGGCTCGCGTCACCTGTCCGCAGGCGGCGCCACGGCCCGGGGTGTTGTCAGCACCGCCGGGCCACCTCGTCCCGCCAGCGTAGCGAAGCCGGGGTGAGGCGGTCAACGCACGGCTTGCGCCGACGGTGCGGTTCACCCTACCGGTCCTCAGTGCCGTCGCCGTCGCCGTCGCCGTCCGTCGGCGCGGCGCGCGTCGCGTGGTCGAGCAGGATCGCGGCGATGCGGCGCAGCCGCGCCTCGGCGTCCGGGGCGGGCTTGCAGTGGATGGCCACCACCCTCAGCTCCGGGGAATCCCGGGCGCCACTCCTCTTGCGCTTCGTTGCTTCCATCTCGTCCGTCCCGGCGGCATGGGCGCTCGACCCGGCTGCGGGTGGCCGAGCCGGGCGCAGAACGTCTGTTCCATGAGTGCCAGCGTGAGAGACGAAGGAGGCGGGCGTAATCCCCCGGAGGGGACTGCATCGGTGAAACCCCACACAGGGGGGCCACAGTCGTCTGGTGGTCATTCGCCGTCTTCGTCTTCGGCTGGGGGCGGACAGACGCCCTGAACTTCACTGCTGCCGTCGAACGGGCATGCCGCCTGGGTGCCTGACCGGCCCGGCTGTGGCTACCGGCATGGATGCTGTTCCGGGCGTCTGGGAGATCTTCGGTCCGCCGGTAGCCGCAGCAGTACCGTCGCGATGGGCCTAGCGTTTGGCGTCGGGGGAGTGAACGAGGCGGTCAATATCCAACGAGCTAACGACGGCGGATCAGATTTGTCCCGTCATCTTTGGGAGAGCCGCTTTCTCACCCGCCACATGAACGTCGGCATGGGCGCTTGACGCTCATAAATGCGAACCGGCGCACCTGCCTTTTCGGAGGACATTCATTTGGACACCCAAGCCAGCCAAGACGACCGCTGTACGAACGAAAGCATGACGCCCCGCTCGTGCGAAGAGGCGGTGCGCTTCGTTTTACGTCGCGCTCTCGTTTTCTGAGGGTGACCGACCTTGCTATCGAAAGCGGCGCAATCCGAGGCCGTCGCATGCTCGGTGCGACGCAGTTCGAATCCTCGTGGGTAGGCCAAGCGGTACTGTAGAGCGAACCTTTGAACTAGTAGTGGCGCTGTAGGTGCCAGCCTCTGAGGGTAAGTGCAGCAGAACGATCTGGCGCGGCAACGCTTCCGGTGATCGAGTTTCTGTCCTCGCCCACGCTAAGGGTGACCGCGAGTGAGCGGGGGCCTCGCAGGCCGGGCCAACCTCGATGCGCTTCACCCAGCCCTGAGGGCGCGGCGTCTGCGTTGACGCCCTGCTGCTCCTACAATCCTGCTGGATGCGAGGCCGATGGACAAAGCAGAACTGAGGGCTCTCCTCTTCTACACGACGGGCCCGGTGGCCTAGGACGGAGAGAACCCCAAGGACTCCGGAGGCAGTCTGGAACTCACGCTCCACCGAGGGACAGTAGGGAGACGCGACATTTGGCCAGGCTATTCCCTGCAATCGAACCGTACTCTCAGGGCCTGCTGCCAGTGAGCGATGGCAACCGCATCTACTGGGAGACTTCCGGCAACCCCGAAGGGAAGCCGGCAATCGTGCTGCACGGTGGCCCCGGCTCGGGACGCTCGCGCAGCCAACGCAGGCTGTTCGATCCAGAGGTCTACCGAGTGGTTCAGTTCGATCAGCGAGGCTGTGGGCAGAGTACTCCCCATGCGAGCACGCTTGAGACGGACCTCAAGAACAACACCACCTGGAAGCTCGTCGAGGACATCGAGTCCTTGCGGAAACATCTAGACATCGAGCGCTGGCTCGTGCTTGGTGGGTCGTGGGGTAGCACGTTGGCCTTGGCCTACGCCGAGCTCCACCCAGACTGTGTCACCGAGTTGATCCTGTTCGGTGTGACGACAGGACGCCACTCCGAGTTCGACTGGCTCTTCCGAGGGGGCGTAGCAGGGCTCTTCCCCGAGCAGTGGGAGAGGTTGAGGGCTGCAGTGCCAGTCGCCGACCGGCATGGTGATCTCGTCGAGGTGTATTACCGACTGCTGCACGATCCCGACCCAAACACTCGCCAGCGAGCGGCATTCGAGTGGTGCCTGTGGGAGTCGGCCACACCAGAGTGGCCACCAGCCACGGGTCTCTCGCCGAGGTTCGAGGACACCGATTATGCGATGGCATTCGCTCGCCTCGTAACCCACTATGTGCGCCACAACGCGTGGCTGGACGACGGGGCCCTCTTGCAGGGAGCAGACGCGCTCGCCGGCATTCCCGGCACAATAGTCAACGGACGCTTCGACTTGCAGGCGCCCATCGGGAATGCGTGGGAGTTAAGTCGCGTGTGGCCACAGGCGGAACTCGTCATCGTGGACAACGCGGGGCACGCGGCTAACGAGGCGATCGCCTTCGAGTTGGTGCGCGCCACAGAACGGTTCACCCCAGCAAGCTCCTGACGACGGCCGTGACAGTGAGTCGGGTGGGGCCGGCTGACCCATCTTCGGCCCTACCCGCTCCTTGGTTCGAGACTCGAAGACTGTGCCGCGCATGGGGCTAGGGAAGAGTCCATCGGCTCCTGAGGAAGGGCACGTTGCCCGGAAGGCGACTAGCAGGCAAGGGTGACAGACAGTGCCTTGACTTCACTCGTCTTCTGGCAGCGGACCACTCTCGCCGAGAGAGGCGTCAAGACTCGGGCGGTCGCGACTCGCGTGGTCATCTTGTCGTCGTCTTCCGAAGTGGGGTCGGCGACTGCTCGGCTCCTGTAATACCTCCACATGAAGCGCATGTGGTCGAGTTGGTTTCGCACTCCTGCATGAGGGTACCCACCTCTAACGGTGCGCCTGATGTGGTGGGGTGCCTTCCTAGTGAAAGCCAGCCACATGGGCAGGTCGAGCCCGATGATGACATCGGCCTCGGCGAACAACCTGCCCGTCCATCCCAGGTAGATGCCCTCGGTGACCCACGAAGGCTCGGCCACAATGGAGTCGACACCGCTGAGGCGCTTGGCTAGGGGCGCGGCAACTCCCGAGCTCGGGTTGAAAGCGATGTCGTCGAGCTTGAGGGGGTCGACCCCGCGCTCACGTGCCAAGCGCATCGAGAGGGTGGTCTTGCCGCTCCCCGGCCCTCCGACGATGTGGACCCGGGCGGCGGCCATCACCATCTCCGCATTCGACCATGCCACTCACCCGGTCGGACTGGCATCCAGCCCGATTTCCAGCGGCTGGGGTGGCAACCGGTCGTCGAGAAGTGGCTCAACGAACTCGGCGAAGGAGTCGGGGAAGAAGACGGCGTCGGATGCCCGCAGGGCCTGTAGCGACCACCACTGGATGTCCGCGATGTCCTCGTCTTCCGTGGAGTTCCGCATGGAGTCTGTCGGTGGCACGCGTGCGACGAAGTAACGCTCGATCTGCAGCCAGTCCTCCCCCCGGTACTGCAACTTGAGCCGCCTCGTCCACACCCATGCCCCAGGCTCGGGCAGCTGGATGCCAGTCTCCTCTTCAAGCTCACGTACGGCCGCATCCTCGAAGGATTCACCGCTGTTGAGGCTTCCACCAGGAGGTACCCAGTACTCCAGAAGCTCCGGTCTATCGGGGTCGAGGGAACGCTCTTGCCGGTATCGGAGCAGGAGCACTCCGTTATCGGGGTTAATGGCGACGACGCGGGCAACATTTCGGGTGCGCATTCGTCCCTCCAACCTGAACCAGCCTACGCGGCAGAGAGAAGGGCCAGGTAGGCCGAGGGCGGCGCCAGTGCGCGCTCGCTCGCCGTCGTGCTCGGATCGAGGACAATGCTGACCGTGAGTTCGTCGCCCGCGCCCCAGCCGATCGCGTCATCCGGCCACCAGTAGCGGCCCGCCCAGACAAACACCGGCTCCAGACTCGCGCCGGACTCGTAGCGGCGCGCGCCCAACTCAAGCACGAAGTCGTGCGGCAGCGGCCGGCCCAGCACCAGGTTCAGGCCGCCGCCGTGTTCGAGCAGCCCCAGCACGGTGTAGTACTCGTCCGCCAGCCTCGACGGCCAGGCCTTCCGGCACCTGGAAGTTGACGGTGCAGGCGCCCTCTTCCCTGAGGGTCCCCTCTTCCCCTCCCTCGATTACCATCTCGTCGTTCGTCGCCACGTTGTCGGGCGGCGCGCACAGCGGGGTGTGATGAGGGCACTGGGTGTGGGGTTTGTGATGCGCCGCTGGAAGGCGTGTGCTTGCACACCCAGACCCCGGCGTAATCGCGGGGAAGGCCTTGAATCCCACCGCCGGTTACTCTCACCGGGGAGTCAGGGTGTGGCGACGGTCCAGGTGAGGGGCTCGGTGACGGCGACCCAGTAGGTGCGGCCCGTGGTGAGGGTGGTCAACGTGTTGAGGCCGGGTACGGCCTCGAGGCCGGGGAAGAACGCCATCCAGGTCTGGGAGGGGTCATCCCACTGGTAGACCACCAGGACCTCCTCGAAGATGCCCGCCTCGCGGAGCGCCTCGGAGATGCCGGCGCCTTCGCGGCCGGGCCACTCGAACGGCGTCCATGCAGGATTCAACTGCAGTTCCCGCACCGGGAGACCGATGGCGACGCGATAGACTCTCCTGAGCGTCCCGTCCTGGGAGGTCACGGTGACGGTGATCTCGGTGGCGCCCTGCAGCGACACCTGGTGGCCGTTGGCATCGTCGTCGTCGGGCGGGTGGATTGCGACATCGGTACGCCGCTGCACCGCCCCAGCCTCGATCGTCGTCCCGGTCACACCCTCGCCGACGATGCCCTCGTAGTCGGTGCGGCTGGGGTCGAACTCCCCGAACTCGACGCCGCTGAGCGTGAGCGTGGCGAGGCGTGCGTCGATCGCGTCGGGCAGGTTGTAGCTGTAGACCTTGCCGTCGCTCTCGTCGGCCACGTACATCACGTCGCCGTCGGACCAGATGCCGCGTGGACTGTTATTGCTGGCCCGGCTCAGCTCGGTGAACTCCTCGTCACGGACTCGCTCGAGCGGCGCCGCCTCTTCGTCTTCCCCGGTCGCGGTCTCCGTGTCCTGCGCCACGATCCGGTAGGCGAAGAGGCGCTTGGCGCCGTGGTCGGAGACCCAGATAGTGACGCCGTCGGACCAGAGACCCCGCGGGTCGTTGTTGGTGGAGTCCAGGGCGTACTCGGCGATGAGTTCGCCGGTGGCGAGGTCGTAGGCGAAGAGCGCGTTCTTGCCGCCGTCGAGCACCCACACGGTCGTGCCCTCGGACCAGATGCCGCGCGGGTCGCGGTTGCGCGGGTCGAGCTCGACCTCGCGCTCTTCGTCCCGTTCGCCGCTCTCGAGGTCGTAGGCGAAGAGGCGGTCCTGGCCGCTATCGGCGACCCAGGCGGTCTTGCCGTTGGACCACAGGCCGCGAGGCGCGCGGTTGGTCTCGTCGAGCTCGAACTCGCGCGCCTCGACGCGCTCGCCGGTGACGAGGTCGTAGGCGTAGACGGCGTCGTCGGCGCCGTCGCCATTCTCGGCCAGCCAGAGGGTCGTACCGTCCGACCAGGCGCCCGTTGGGGCGTCGTGGCCGCTGTCGAGTTGCTCGATGTCGCGGGTCACGGTCCACTCGAACTCGACCTTGCTCGGAGAGGGCCCGCCGCCGCCGCCGCCACCGCCGCCACCGCTGCCGGTGCTAGCAGGGTGCTGAAAAAGTCCGCAGCGGTCGTTTTAGGCTGATTTTGCGCCGTTCGCGAAACCGAAAAACCCAATGTTTCTGGGCTCTACGAGAGACTGCCGGATGGTCAGTCAGGGCCTCAGGCCCAGGATCATGCATTTATCAGCACCCTGCTAGTGGTCGGCGCGTCGTCCAGGTCGATGACGGTGACCGTGACGGTGGCGGTGGCGCTGTAATCGCTGCCGCTGGCCTTATGGGTCAGAGTCGCCGTGTCGTCCGTTGCATCCGCGTCACCCGCGGCCGTGACGGTGACCGTCTGGGGCTGGTTCCAGTCCGAGGTCGTGAAGGTGAGGCTCTCCGGCATCACCGTCACGTCCGCGTTGTTGGAGGTGATGGCGACCATCACATCGCCGCTCGGCTGTGTGTCGAGCACGACCGTGTACGTGCCCGTGGCGGGGATGTCGCCCTCGTTGGGGTCCTCCAGCGGTGGCGTGACGTCCGTGACCGTGATGCCCTCTTCGTCGCGTTCCACGATGGTCACCACGACATCCTCGGCGGTGGTGACCGTGCCGTAGCCGCTCACGCTGTGCGTCAGCGTCACCGTGTCGTTGTCCGCGTCCTCATCCTCCGCAGTCGTGACCGTGACGGCCTGCGGCACGGTCCAGTCCGAGGTCGTGAAGGTGAGGCTGTCTGGCATCACCTTCACGTCCGTGCCCGCGTGGCCCGCTACCTGAACCGTTACGGCCTCGCTGGGCTCCGTGCGCAGCGAGACTGAGTAGGCGTCGTCGAAGCCTTCCGTGATCTCCAGCGTCAGCGGCTCGATGAATACGCCGGGCTCGCTCAAGTCCCGCACTTGCACCAGGAAGTCGGGGCCGATGGTCAGCTTCTGGCCCGTTTCAGGGTTGGCGTAGCCGGTCACGGTGTGCAACAGGTTCGCCTCTTCGTCCTCACTGTCGGCGTCGGCCGCCACGGTGATCTTGACCGTGTGCGGGTCGTTCCACCGGGCGGCGGAGATCGTCAACCTCGTCGGTTCCACGCTCACGTCCGCGTTGTTGGAGGTGATCGCGACGGTGACGTCGCCCAGGGGGACCGTCAGGAGCGCCAGCGTGTAGCTGTACGTCGTGCCCTCACTCACGTTCACGCGTTCGGTGGGACTGACGCGCAGGCCGAGCGGGTCGTTGTCCGTCACCGTGACTTCCACGGAATTGGTGTTCACCATGGCGTAGTCCGCGCCCCGCACGGCGTGCGTGAGCGTCGCTTCCTCGTTCCAGCCATCGAGGTCGTTGACCACCGTGACCGTCACCGTCTGGTCCGTGTTCCAGTTGGTGGAAGTGAAGGTCAGGTTGTACGGGCTCGTCGCCGTTGCGATGCGGCCGTTGACCCTGATGTCGGCGTTGTCGGAGGTGATGCCTACGGTCGCATTGCCGGTCGGCTGCGTGTCCAGCACCACCGTGTAGGTGTTGGTCGGCGGGCCGGCGGGGGCCGCTTCCTCCTCCACCGTGAGCGCGCTCGTGT
Organism: Tepidiformaceae bacterium; assembly: GCA_965262975.1. Lineage (GTDB taxonomy): Bacteria > Chloroflexota > Dehalococcoidia > Tepidiformales > Tepidiformaceae > UBA2991. The sequence continues at coordinate 1,975,531 of OZ253575.1, forward strand.
TGATTGACACGGCGCGCGTGTCGTCGTCCTCCACACTGACCGTGATGGGCGCGGCCGTGGTAACGCTTCCGTAGCCGCTCACCTCAAAGCTGATCATCGTGTCGTTGTCCGCCGCGCCGTCGTCATCCGCGGCCATGACGGTCACGTCCTGCTCCGTGCTCCAGTCGCCGGTCGTGAAGGTCAGCGAGTCGCTTCTGACGGTCGCCACCGCCGGGTTGCCGGAAGTGATGGTGACCGTCACGTCGTTGTCGGGCTCGGTGTTCAGCTTGACGGTGAACCTGGCGGTCTGGCCCTCGTCGATCGTCAGACCCGAGGTGCTGATCGCGATGCTGGCCGTGTCGTCGTCCCTCAGCCTCACCGCGACGCTGGCGGGCGTCACCGTGGCGTAGTCACCACCAATCGCCGTGTGGGTGATCGTCAGCGTCTCATTCACCGTGTCGTCGTCGGCGGGCGCGGTCACGGTGACGGTCTGCGGAGTCCCCCAGTTGCCCGGCCTGAACCTGAGGGCGCCCGAGAGCGTCACTTCCGTGCTCGTCGTGCCGGGCGTCACCGTCACGGCCGCCGTGGGCTGCGAGGTCAGCACGACCGTGTAGTGGTCTTCGTCATCCTCGTTGACGCTCAGCGTGAGCGGCGTGACCGCCACGCCGCGCTTGTCGTCGTCGCCGATGGTGATCGTCTGCGTCATGGGAGAGTCGGCCGTCACCCGCATATCGGGCATGGTCCCGAAGCCCAGGGTCACATGCTCGTTGTCACTCGGCTCGCCATCGTCGATGTCGTCCTGGGTCGCCCTGAAGGTGAAGGTCTGCATCGGTGCTCCGCCGCTCTCGAAGGTGACGCTGGCCAGCACCCCGGCGTAGTCGGCGTCGCTGGCGCCGTTCCCGTTGACCTTCATGATGGGGATCGTCAAGCGGCGCTTCGGGTCGGCGCTGATGGTCACCGTGATCGTGGCGCTGTTGCCCTCATCCACGTTGATCGAGGATGCGCCGAACTTAACGGTTACCTCCGGGTCGTCGTCGTCGACCAGGTCCACCGTGGCCGTCGTGTTGCCATCGGGATCGGGGGTCACCCGTGTATCCGGCATCGCCCCGAAGGTCAGCTCCACCGTTTCGCCGTCGTCGTCCGCCGTGTCGTTGGTGGCGGTGACGGTGAAGGTCCGCGTCAGGCCTCCGCCGGCGGTGAAGGTCACAAAGACGGCGCTCCGGCCGAAGTCGAGACCTGTTGCGCCATTTGCGCCTGCCGCCCTGATCGGGATCTCGAGGCTGCGCTCCGGGTCGACGCTGATCTCCACCGTCACCGTGGCGACCGTGCCCCCCTCGGTCGCGGTGTAGCTCGTCTCCTTGAACTGCACCGTGACTTCGGGATCGTCGTCGTCGGTGATGCTAACCGTGCTCCGGCTGGGCGTGCCGACGGTCACGCGCGTATCCGTTATCGCCCCAAAGCCGAGCAGCACGCTCTCGCCGTCGTCGTTGAACGTGTCCTCCACCGCGGTGAAGGTGAAGGTCTGCGTCAGGCCTCCGCCGGCGGTGAACGTAACGTTGGTAGGGTCAGGGGCGACGGAGTAGTCGCCGGCGACCGCGCCGCCCTGGTTGGCCCTGGTGATCGGGATGACCACCGTGCGCTCCGGGTCCTCGTCGAGGACCACGCTGACGCGTCGGATGCCCCCCTCGGGCACGTTGTAGGCGGCACTCCCGAAGCGCACTGTCACTTCGGGGTCCACATCTGTGATTCGCAGCTGGACGCGCGCCGGCGGTTTCACCAGGACGCCGGCCGGCGACACGGCGCCGGATACGTTCACCACCGCCGCGACGAGGCCCGTGATCACCACTTCGCCAGTGCTCTGCGTCTCATTCGCCGCGAAGCTGAGGATGGTATTCAGGCTCGTCTCGAATTGGCCCGGAAACGGCGGGAAGGCCATTGCCCAGATCTCCACGGAGAAGGGTGTAGGCGAGGCCGGTGACACGGTCGCGGTCACCGTGCTCATCCCGCGGTTCTCGGGTATCGAAGATTCACTCAGGATCAGCGTCACGACCGGCAGCACGGCCGTCTCGCCCGGTTGCGACGCCGACCAGGCTCCGTCGCCCTCAGCGTTCGTCGCTCGCACCTGCACGTCGTAGCTGGAGGCTGGGATCAGCTCACCGATCGAGGCGCTCGTCCCGCTCACGTCCTGGGGGCCGTCGATGAACCCCGTTTCGCTGTCCAGCTTGTAGCGCAGGTCGTAGTTACTGACCGCGGGGCGGTCGGGAGTGGCGGGCGCCAGCCACGTCACATTGAGGCTGACGGGCGATGCAGTGTCCACCTGCACGACAGGCGCATCGGGCGGTTCGTCCTCGTCGGTCACCGTGATGTCGACATTAATCGTTGCAGTGTCTTGCCCATCCAAGACGGTCACAGTCACGCGGTAGCTCGACCGCGCCTCGTGGTCGTAGACGACGCCGGACTTCGTGCGCAACTGGCCGCTCGCCAAACTGATGTCGAACGAACCCGCGTCCGGGCCACCCAGCGAGTAGGTCAGCGTGTCCCCCGGATCGACGTCCCTTGCCTCGAGCCGGGTGCCGATGTCCATGTTCGGCCCGGTGTTCTCGGCAATGGATCGTGCCGCAGACTGACCATCCCTGAACACTGGCGGGGTGTTGCCGACGATGGGTTCGTCGTTCGCCAGGATCGTGATGACCTGGAGGCCACCAAGGGCATCGGCTCCATGCCAGGCCCTGACCACGATGGTCTCGTTGCCTTCTTCCTCGGCGTCGTCAACGATGCTGATCGTGGCCGCCACCGAGCTGGAGCCCGCGGGAAGGGTGAGCGCATAAGGGGCCGTCAGCGTTTGTCCCCGGGCATCTGCGACGGTGAAGTCGACTCCCGCGGTGGCTGCGCCGCCCGGGAAGGTGAGGTCGATCGTCTGCGCGGTCGCGAAGGTGGCGTCGCCATCGAGGGTTACGGTCAGCTCTACCGTGGCGCCTTCCCCCACCTCGTCGTCAGAGATTGCGAATTTGAACCCCGCGCTGTCTGCATCCGTGATCGTCACGGTCGTCGTGGAGTTGGTTCCCGACGTGACGCCCGTGGGCAAGTCGCCAAAGGCGAGCGCAATGGTCTCATTACCTTCGATCAACGCGTCGTCGCCAAGCGCTATGGAAACGGTCTGCCGGTCCTCTCCGCTGCTGAAGACCACCGGTTCCGGGGCGATGTACTCATCTGCGGACGCCGTGCCGCCGGTGACGACGATGGGGATGGTGATCCCGAAGGGCCCGCTCGGCGCGCTCAGGCTCACCACGATCGAGGCTGACGCGCCTTCCGGCGCGGTGAAGCTCGTCTGCTCGAAGGAGACGCGCACCGGCGTTTCGATCGTGTAGACCCAGGGCCGGGCCTGCTTGATCGCGAGGATGTCTGCCTCGGTGATCTTGAACTCGATCTCGATTGCGTAGGGTCGGGCCGGATAGAGCCGGGCGAAGTGGTCGTGGATCACGGTCAGGTGCTCGGCCAGCTGCTTCATCTGCAGGTCGGTCATCAACAGCGCGCCCGGTTCGATCTGGTTGGAGGTGGCCAGGACTTCGTAGAAGTCGCCGCTGCGGTGCAGTAGGATTTCCTCTGGTTCGGAGTCGGCCTCGGGGTTGGTGACCAGGTCCTCGCCGAGCTGGGTGTTGAGGTAGTAGTAGTTGCTGTAGCCGCGAATCGGGTCGAAGCTCACGGCCACGCCGTTGGCCCGCTCGTCGGAGTAGTTGGGATGGACGAGGATGCCCATCGCGGTGGCCAGGTGGTCGATGCGGTGGAACTCCCGCTCGGTGAACGCCCGGAAGTTCCACAGGCTGGCGAACACCTGCTTCAGCGACTTGTCGATCCCGTCCTCCACGGTCTCGTCGGGCTTTTGCGTGTTGGAGTCGTACAGCCCCGCTCCGCTGAAGCCCGGCAGATCCTCGTTGTTCGTGCTCGACCGGTAGCGCAGCGATTGCCCCTCCGGATACATCGCGTGCATGGCGGTCAGGGCGTCGATCATCCACTGCGGGCTCTGGGCGTCCTCGATCGCATCCCGGAGGTCATCCAGCATCTCGTCCTGGATCTCGAAGTCCGTCTGGAATTGGGGGTGGGCCAGGATCGCCTTGGCGGCGTCGATCAGCTTGGTCTCGGCCGGCAGCGTGAATTTGTCCTCGTCGGCGCCCTTGCCCTTGCCGAAGACGGTCTCCTCGCCCAGGGCGGTGTGCTGCATGAACTCGTCGTAGAAGTAGAAAGGGATGGCGAAGCCGTCGGGCACGGCGCCCTCGGGGAAGCCGAGCTTGCCCAGTTCGGCGACGTTGGCGGCCTTGACCCCGAAGGCCTTCCAGTCGCCGAAGCCGATCCCGCGGAGCGCGCTGATCGCCGTGACCGTGAGGTCGCGTTCCGGGGTCTGCACATGGGCGGGTCGGGAGCGGGCGAAATGAGCGTCGACCTCGTCCTTGGCGGCGGCGCGCAGTTCGTAGCCCTCGGCTGTCACCTCGTAGCGGACGAAGCGATCAACCAGGTCGTCGATCTCGTCGTCCTCCAGCGGCTCCTTGATGTAGGCGTTGGGGACGCCGTCCTGGACGGCGCGCAGATTGACGTGCGAGAGCGGAGTCTGGGGCACGCCGGTGATGATCCCGGCGACGCGCGGCAACTCGTTGGGCAGCGTCTCGTAGATCACGACGTTGCGCGGGTTGGGACGCTCGCCCGGCGCCATCACCCGCAGGCGGCCGTAGCCGACGCCGTGGTTGAGAGCGAGGAAGTCGACGTCGCCGAAGACGTCTTCGTTGAACAGCAGTGGGATCCGCGAGTTCCTGAGCGTATCCAGATCGGCCCGATAGCTGCCGAGCCGCCGGTTGGGGATGTACATCGGCAGGTCGTCGTCGAGCAGCGGCATGGCCGAGCTGAGCAGCGCGTAGACGCGCTCCAGGAACGCGGGCGTGAAGCGCGCGTCGTAGTTCAGCAGCCAGAAGTAGTAGACGCCCCGGGCGCCGTCGGTCGCCGTCAGGTTGGGGTCGTAGACGACCTCACCGGGGATCGACCAGGGCAGGTGCGGCCCCTTGTGGCCGATCGTCTCGAGGAAGAAGGCGATCGGGTGGCGCCGGTGGGTCTTGGAATTGATCCAGTAAAGCAGCGGCTCGTCGGTGTCCATGTCGAGCAGCGCGAACTTGACATACTCATGCTCGGCGGTCTGCTCGGAGAAGGCGAGCGTCTCAAAGGTCGAGCGATCGGGGATCGCCGTCGCGCCGTCCGTGATCGCAATCTGGGGCGCGGGGTTGAGCGGGTTCATGCGGCCCAGGGCGTCGAGTTCGGCGAGGTCGTCAATACAGTCGCCGTCGATGTCGGCCGGGTCGGAGACGGAGTAGCGCTCGACCCGGTAGCGCGAGGCGGGCAGCGGGCTGACCTGCTCGGCGAGCGTGGTGCTGCCGGCGTTGCCCCGGGTGACCGAGACCGGCGTCCAGATTTCGGCGCCGTCCAACTCGTGGGTGACGTAGAGGACGAAGTAGTCGTCCGTCGTCGAGGCGATCACAATCGGCGCCGAACTGACCGTGATCTTGGTCGGGGTCGGGCCGTCAGCCGAACAGATGTCGTCCGCAGTGTTGGTCGAGCCCGCGCCCAATTGCGACCAGCTGCTCCAGCCCTCATCGTTGCCGGCGCGCACCTGGACTTCGTAACGGGTACCAGCCTTGAGCCCGTCGAGCGTGGCGACGATGCCCGTGCCCGCGTGGTTCCAGCCGGCCCACGAGCCGCCGCCCGCTCGATAGCGCAGTTCGTAGCCGCTCAGCGTGGGGCGGCCGCTCGCGCTGGGGGCAATCCAGAACACCTCCAGGCCGTCCGTTTCGCCGACCGTGGGCGTCACGGTTGGCTCGGCGGGCGCGGGCGGCGGCTCGTCCAGGTCGCTGACGTGAATCGTCACCGACGCCCTGCCGACCCCGCCCCGCAAGTCGTCGGCGATGACCGTCACGGTGTAGCGGTCGGCGGCCTCATGGTCGTAGTCAACCCCCGAGACCGTGCGCAGCTGTCCGCTGGCCGCATCGATCCGGAACGCGGTCGCGCCGGCGCCGGCCAGCGAGTAGCGCAGCCGGTCGTTGTCGGCGTCGATCGCGGTCACCGGCGCGCCCACGGCGACGCCCGCTGCACTGTTCTCGTCCACCCTGCGCGTCGGGGACGGAGGCTGGAAGACGGGCGTGGTATTCGGTTCGTCGTCGTCGGAGATCGTGACCGTCAGCGACGATGGCGACAGCGTCAGGGCCGATGTCGTCGATGCGCTGATCGTCACGGTCTCCTCGTCTTCGTCGGTCAGGTCGTCGACCGGGGTCAGCCGGAAGTTTGCCGTCCCCGATCTCGAACCGGTTGGGATCGTCAGCGAGGCCGTGGACGACGCGACGGTGTAGTCGTCGGTTGCGGTCGCCGTGCCCGCCGCCAGCGTGAGCGACACCAGCGTGTCGGTCGTCAGCGCCGAACCGTTGAGCGTGCCGGTCACCGTCAGGGTCGTAGCGCCCGCGTCCTCGTTGACCCGGTTGGGCGCAACTTCGAGCACGATCCCGTCGGACGCCTCGTCGTCGTCGACGACGGTGATCACCTGCCTGGCGCCGATCCTTGAGTCGTCAAGGCTCGCGCTGACCAGGATCTGCTCGCCGAGGTCCGAGACGCTGTCGTCCAGCGCGCTGACCGTGGTCGCGACCGTGTGCTCTCCGACCGCGAGGGTCAACGTCTTGGCCGCGACCTCGTAGTCCACCGCTTCGGTCGCCGAACCACGGAAGGCGAGGCTGATCGTCCTGGCGCTTGTGAACGTCACACCACCGCTGCTCACCGACACCGTTGCCGATGACTCGCTCGCTTCGGCAATCGACACCGGCGCCACCGACAGCGCCCAGTTCGGTTCGTCGTCGTCTTCGATTGTGACCGTGGTCGTTGTCGGAGTACCCGCGGTCAGGCCATCGGGCAACGTGTCGAACGACACGGTGACGACCTCGTCGTCCTCGACGACGACGTCGCCCTCGGCCTTGAAACTGAAGGTCGCGAAAAACGAACCGCGAGCGAATATCAGGTTCTCCGGCACGCCGGAGTAGTCATCGTCGCTGACGCCGCTTCCGGCTGTGACGATCAGCGGGACCGCCACGTCACGCTCGTCGCCCGCTCCAGAGCGGCCGTCACCGTGAGAGAGCCGCCCTCTGCGACGCGGAACGAGGACGATCCGAAGCTCACCTCCAGCGGCCCCTGTCGGGTGACCACGAGGGTGTAGGTCCGGGTCGTGGCGCCGTCTTCGGCGGTGGCCTTGATCTTGATCGTGTTCTCACCTGGGGCGAGGGCGACTTGGTGTCCCGCAGTGTTGAGATCGGCGTCCGCCAGCGTCTCGTCCGAGGCGTCGAGGAACTCAACCGTGGCCTGGCCGGCATCGGACGCCAGCGCGATTACCGTGATCGTGGACACGGCGTTCGGCGCCGACGCCGCATATGACGTCGTCACCCGGTGGAACGCCGGTTCCAATGTCCCGGCGCTGAGACTGAGCCCGCTCAGGTCCGCGTTGCCGGGCATGTTGTAGGCGTAGAGCTTGCCATCTCTCCGGTCTGATACCCACATGATCGTACCGTCGGACCAGATGTAGCGGATGTGTGTGTTGCCGACTGCTTTCAGGGTGTTGAAGTCGCTGCCGGGATCGCGCTTCCCGGTAGCCAGGTCGTAGGCGTAGAGTTCTTCTTTCTCGCTGTCTCCGATCCAGGTGGTTGTGCGGTCGGACCAGATAGCATTGGGAGCGGAATGGTCGCCGGCCAGGGTGTTGAAGTCCTTGGCCGAGTCCCGCTCGCCGGTGGCGAGCCGATAGGCATAGAGCTTTGGGTCACTCTTGTCCACCACCCAGATGGTCTCGCCGTCAGACCAAATGTCCCTGGGAGCGCCGTTCCCGTCCTGACCGAGGTTATTGATGTCCTTGCCGCTTTCCCGCCGCCGCGTATCCATCGCGTAGCCGTAGAGCTTTTCGTCAACACTGTCCCCCACCCACATGGTCATGCCGTCCGACCAGATGCCCCGGACGTTCGTGTTCGAAGCCGCCCGCAGGGTTTTGAAGTCCTTGTCGGGATCGCGCAACCTGGTGTCCCGCGCGAAAGCGAAGAGCCGATCGAGCGGATCGTGGTCTTCCGCCACCCACATGGTCGTGCCGTCCGACCAGAGGCCCACGGGTGAGTTGTTCCCGGCCGCCACCAGGGTGTCGAAGTCGTCCTGCGCCCTCCAACCGAAGGGTGCGTCCGAGCCCCGGTTGACGCTCAGCAGGTAGGTCCTCGTCGTGACGCCGTCGGCCGCGGTGACGACGATCGATAGCTCGTTCCGGCCCTCGCTGAGGTTCAGCTGGTGGCCGTCGGTCATCTCGTCGGCGTCCGTGCCCAGGTAGGCAACCGCGGCGTCGGGATCGTCGGTGACGCCCTCGATCGTCGCTTGCGCCACCGATGCGGCCACGCCGCGCTGCACGCCGGACGACTTGTACTTTACGTCCGAGTCGAATCCGGGCACGCTGACGCCGTTCACCCGCAGATCGCTGAGGGCGGTGTTCGGCCCGGCGCGGGTCACGACCAGCGTGTACGTTCGAGTGGTCAAGCCATCCTCAGCGGTCACCTTGATCTTGCTCGTGTTCTCGCCCACGGCGAGGTCCACCTGGTGGCCTGCCGTGTTGCCGTCGGCGTCCGCCAGCGGCATGTCGTCGCCGTCCAGGAACTCGACCCTGGCGTTGACCGGATCGGACGCCGTGGCGATCAGTGTGATCGGGGATTGCAGATGCTCGACCGACGCCGTGTAGGAGTCCGTCATCCGGTCGAAGGCGGGATCCAGCGTCCCGGGGCTGAGGCTGAGCGCGCTCAGCTCGGCGTCGGTCGAGGCTTGCGATGCGCGGGACGCCGATGGCGTCGTGATATCGGCGAAGTCTGAACGGCGACCGCTGTCGTTGGACCTGACCCGGTATCGGTAGGTGACGCCAGCCGAGACGTCGGAGTCCAGATAAGAGAGCGCGTCGCCCGGCACGGTGGCGTGGGGCAGCATCCTGGCCCCGGCGTCGTTCATGTCGCGGCGATCGATGGCGTACCGGTCCGGGTCGCAGGGCGACGCTTGCCAGGTCAGGATGATGCCCGCACCACCCTCGTCCAGGGCGCTGTCGAGGCCAATGGGCGGAAGCGCGCAGGCCGGGTCGGCATGCGCAGAATCGAGGCTGGCCAGCAGCGCGACCAGCGCGACCAGCGCGCCAATCATCGAGCGAACAGCGACTATCGGGGCGAGGCGGAGCATTAGCCTGACAACACGTCGAGCATGAGCGCCATGGAGGGAGGGTGACCATCAGGGGCGCCGCCCCGGTCTCCGGTTGCCTGCGTCATGAGTCCTTCCTGCTCGCGCGACCGGACCTTCCGCCGGCCGGGCTCGGTCAGCCGATCCGTTCGCCATCGCGATCTGATCGGAATGCTGCGTTTGACCGCGGGGGAGGCCGAACCGTTCGCGCCCGTGATCTCGGTAACCAGACCGCCGACCAGCCACTAGTACTCGTAGACCGCATTGCTCTGGCCGCGTCGGCGATCGCGGAGACGTCCGCCGTCAACGTCTCGCCGCCCTGCGCCGTCCCGCTGATCGTCGGCGCTCCGGTGGCAGGTCGGTTGGGACGCGCTGCCACCGCAACCGTGGCCGCGCTGGTCATCCGCGTGCGCGCACTCGAAGCGGCAACAATTCCAGTTGCTGTCCGCGCAATCGCGCGAGTTACGGCGTCCATGTTCATCACGTAACCCATGAGAGCACAAAGAGAGTACGTCTCATATATGAGTTATCTGTCAGCTATTGAGTCGCTAATGGTGAGTTGTTGTGAGTCTCTCTCTCGCCCGCACCCCGTCACTCGTGTAGTCGGAGATCGAGCCGTTGCGCGCGCATCAAAGCCGCCCTGCTGATCGGCCGAGAAGCGAGCCTGACTCGCTCCCGGGCGGCGCCTGCGATCCGGTGCTGGACTCGAGCGCCGGTGGCGCCGACACCGCGCGCTGTGCGCTGTGCGCTGTGCGCTGTGCGCTGATAAGCGTGCAGGCATGTCTCGCCGGGATGCCGCGGCGATGAAAGCGCTCCGTCACAACGGGTGGGTTGGACGGTCACTTCCGAGCGAGATCCCGCGACAACGCAGAAAACCCCGCACACATCGGCGGGCGCAGGGGAGGCCGCCGCGCATCTGCCGGTGGCCTCCCCCTGTGTCCATCGGTCTAACGCTCCACGCCGGCCAACTCCTCCTCCCGTTCCCGTTCCAGCGCCCACTCGAAGAGCGAGATGGACGCGGGCTCGGGCCTGCGGGTCCGTTGCCTGGGCTGCTCCGGCTCCCCGGCCATGAACTCCGCCCAGGAGAAGAGCGACCGCTGTCGCTCCGGGGTTTCGTCGTCGGCGCTGCCGCCAACGGGGAGGGCGGTGTGGCCGTTGCCGTTGGCGTGAACCTCGGCGACGACCGGCTCCGGCGCGGCCCACTCGGCCTCGACCAGCAGCGCCTCGGCCTCCGCCGCGACCTGCTGCGCCTGGGCGAAGACATCCTTCACGGACTCCTCGCCCGCTTCGCCGGCGACGATGGAGTAGCCGCCCATGAGCGTGCCCGAGAGGCTGAGCGACTTGCCGTAGGCGTCGGCGAGGATGCCCGCGGCGATGCCCTGGGCGGAGCCGCGGCCCTTGTACTCGTGCACTTCGTCACCGATGAGGAGGTCGAAGAAGCCCCGCAGGTGGTGCTTCACGTAGTCGGCGAGCGGGTAGCGCTTCGGCCCTGAGTGGTCCGCCTGCCAGAGGGCGGAGCCGCACTCCGGGCACCACCGCTTGCGGCGGGCGAGGTCGCGCCCGAGCAGGGGCACGCCGTCCTTGTCCACGACCTGCGCGTGGCAGTCGGGGCAGCACGGCACCTGGAACGGCTCGCCCGTCTCCTCGTGGCGCACGAGCCCGCGGGCGGTGGTCGCCCAGCGCTGCACGACGGCCGGCTGCCAGCGGTAGGAGAGCTTGGCCCGCTCGCGCGACATGATCGCGAAGAGCGGGCCGGTCCCCGCCGAGACGCGCAGCCGCTTCAGGTCGGTGATCGAGGCGACGATGACGGCGCGGGCGCCGGGCACCGTCTCCTCGACCTCGCGCTTCCACTTGCGGGTGAGGTGCGGCGGGCAGAGCACGAGCACCCGCTCGAAGCCCGCCATGTAGGCCGCCGAGGCGGCGATAAAGGTCTTGCCCGTGCCCATCTCCCCGACGACGCTCGTGCCGCGCTGCGCCTCGAGCGAGAGCGCCGCGCCGCGGATGGCGTCGGCCTGCGCGCCGAGGGGAGCGCGCAGCAACTGCGGGAGGGTGCAGCCCTGCTCGGAGGGCCGGTAGCGGGGCGGATAGGACTCCACCACCCGCTGGGCGATGGCGTCGCGGCAGGTGTCGATGAACTCGCTGAGATCCATGGTGCCGTTCCTTTCTCGTGTAGGGTTTGTGACCGCCGCCTCGTGCGGCGAAACATTGTGAGCGAGGCCCCGCCCTGCCATGAGGTAGGGACGGGGCCTCGTCTCTTGCGGCCTCAGGGAGGCCGTCAGGCGGCGATGTCGGTGACCTGGCCCGAGTCCAGGTCGAGGGCGACGACGGTGGTGCGCAGGCGCTCGCGGAAGGTCTCCTTCGTGGGCGTGCGCTCGGCCAGGACCATCTCCTTGGAGGTGCGGCCCTTGACGAGGATGCGGCTGTCCCCGGCCTCCAGCTGGAGGTTGTCGAGGAAGCCCGCCGCCACGAGCATGGCCAGGTGGCCGCGCCGGAGCGGCATGAGCGGACGCGTGCGCTGGTCCTGAGCGGGCCAGAGCAGGTCGGTGACGGCGGTACTGGCCCAGAGGCCCGAGCACCGCGCCTCGGCCGCTGCGGCCACGGGGTCGACCGTGCGCGTGGCGAAGAGCACCTCGCCGCCCGCCGTCGCCGGGGCGTTGTAGGAGGGGTAGCGCTGGAGCGTGAGCTCCTCGGCGTTGCCCTCGATGACCTCCTGCAGCCGCACGGCGGCGTGCTGGTCGTACTGCACCTCGGCCTTGCGCGTGCCCGTCACGACCTGGTGGAAAGCCTCGCGCTCCGGGCCCGGGAAGGCCCAGCAGCGCAGCCGCGCACCGTGCGAGGCCAGGTACCTCGCCGACACCGCCAGCCGCTGCCGGGGCACGACGAGGACGAGCAGCCCGTGCTCGGCCAGGTAGCGTGTGCAGTGGCGGAGGAAGGTCTGCTCCAGCCGCTTCTCCTCCCCCGAGTCGAAGTCGTAGGGCGGATTGAGGTAGAGCAGCCCGAAGGCGCCGTTGGCGATCGAGGTCTGGAAGAGGTCCGTGCCGAGCACGTGGTCGAGGCGGCCCTCCGCCTCCTTCGCGCGCTCCGCCTGGAGCTCCACGCCGTAGGTCTCGACGGCGGCGCCGTCGGGACGGTCGATGCCCGCGGCGAGCTGCGCCAGCGCAATCCCGGCCCCGCAGCAGGGGTCGAGGATGCGCAGCGTCGTCTCGCCGCGGGCGCTGCTGCGAGCCTGCATCAGGCCCGCAATCATCTCGGTGACGCGTGGCGGTGTCGGGTAGAACCCGGCCTTCGCCTGTGCGGCCAGTCTCATTTTCTGTGTCCTTCCTTCTGTTGCAGCATCGGGATCGCTTGCGCCGTTCTCTCGGGTGCGAGCGTCAGGGTCCCCGCCGCGACGGCCACGGAGAGGTCCTCGCGCAGCGCCTCGGCGTCGGGCCGGCAGCGGTAGGCGTGGATGCCCGCCGACTGGAGGGGAGAAATCTCGCCCTTTGCCAGCCCCCGCCGCCACAGCCACTCCGCCCAGGCGCGATGCAGGGGCAGGGGGCTGCGGCGGTCGAGGAAGCGGTGGTGCAGGGCGGGCGCGTGCTCCTCGCCGGGGGCGAGCAGCAGGAACGCGTCCCGCTCGAAGGCGTATTCCGCGAGGCGGGTGTAGACGAGGGCGTGCCAGCCCCCGAGACGGGCAGGCGGGCGATCTTCGTCGTCCACGTGCCCAGCGTCTCGTAGGGCATCTCGCAGCGGTGGAACCCGCCCGAGAGCACCATCCCGTCCGTGCTGGCGAGCAGGTGGGCGGTCTCGGGCGGCTGCTTCAGGAGGGATGCCCAGATCGCCTTGAGGGCGGTCTGGGAGCCCACCATGGAGAGGAACCAGAGGCCCTCCGAATCGGGGTCGCGCGCGAAGGCGTCGGCCGTGGCCGAGAAGCCGCCGGCGCTGACGGTGTGCAGGTCGTTGGGGTCGATGGCCGCGTCGGCCGCGAGCATGGAAGCCTCCTGTAGTGGGTGGTCGGTGTGGACGCGCGGGAGTACTCCCGCGTAGTGCCGGGCCGCTGTGGGACGCCGGTCGTGTTGGGAAATGACGGCCAGTAGAATCAGTGGCCGATGAACGACAGGGGTGAGGCCGTCGCTCGGTGGTTCCGGGGAAATCCAGACCTTGGAGTCCTCGTCGTTATCCCCGGCGTTTACTTGGGATCCTGGGCGGGCCCAGCTGCGGTGGAGCTTGTCACCTGGTCACCCCTCGACTCAGTGCCGCGACTCCTTTCCGACGTGATTGCCACAGTGGTTGCCTCACTGTGCATCTGTGCCCCCTATGTCATGGGGATTCGCTGCTTGCGCAGGCGTTACCCTGAGCAGCCCTAGAGGAGCCCGCGCTCCCGGAGGCTGACGGCCTCGTCGCCGATGGCGACGTGGTCGAGCAGTTCGATGCCGAGCAGCGTCGCCGCCTCCGCCAGCGCCTTCGTGACGTCGACATCGTTCGTGCTCGGCGTGGCGTCGCCCGACGGGTGGTTGTGGACGACGATCAGGTTGGGGACGGCCTCGACGACCGCCGGGCGTAGCACCTCGGCCAGCCTCACGACCGCCGAGTAGCAGTTGCCGAGGTAGATCACCCGCTGGCCGACGACGCGGTTGCGGCGGTCCAGCAGCAGCACGCGCAGCTGCTCCTGCGCGAGCGTCGCCATCTCCGGTCCCAGCAGGCGCTCGCGCCGTCCTCCTGGAGCTTGCGGGCGGCGGCCTCCACCAGCGGGGTGAGGGCCGCGACCGGCAGGTCATCGAGGTCCCGCCCGGTGCGCTCGCGCACGGCGGACCGCACCTTTGCCTCGTCAAAGCCCCGGCAGTTGCCGAGGTCGACGAGCGCCTTGCGCAGCGATGGCGCGAGGTCGCCCGTCGCGCCGTCGCCGTAGAGGCTGTTCCCGAACTGGTCGCCGTAGCTCCGCAGCGCGCGCTTGAGCGCGTCCGTGACGGCTCCCTTGTGCGCGGTCTCGTGGCCCTCGACCGTCTCGTCGGCGACGGCCTGGAAGCCGACATCCGTGCGCGACGGCGAGCCGGGAACGGTCACCCGCACGGTCGCGGTGTAGGCCCGCCAGGGCTTCGCCTCGCCCGTCCTCGGGTCGACGCTCTCGCCCTCGCGCAGTGCCACCGGGGCGACCAGCTCGTAGCCCCAGCCGCCGTGTCCGAAGACGCGGTTGGCCTGGTCGATGGCGGTGCGGCCCTCGAGGTAGGCGTAGCTGCGGTTGCCGCGCCCCTTGCGCTGCGAGATGAGCCCCTCGTCGAGGGGCTCGCCCAGCCGCTGCGTGACCGCGGGCGGGAGGCTCTCCCACGCGAGGTCGCGCTCGGGGACGGGTTCCGGGTGGACGCCGTTGGGGCTGGCGCCGTTGGGGCTGGCGCCGTTGCGGCTGCCGTTGACGGTCGGTGTTGCGTTCGTCATGTCTCTCTCCTTCGTGCTGTGAATGGGCTGGGTGGACTGGATGCAGACCTCCCGCGGGGAGGCCCGTGTGCGGGGCCGAGCCCCGTCGGTCAGCGGTCATCGCGCCTCCTTCCGGTGGGCGGCTGGCCGGCGGGCACGCGCAAGCCGCCCGGCCCCGTCGGGGAGCCGGGCAGTCGGTGTCCGTCGGTGGGATAGGTTGGTTAGCGGGCGGCGCGCGCCGCCCGTTCGAGGAGGCGCAGGAAGACCCTGCGCCCCTCCGGCTTCGTGGCCAGGTCGGCCACGTCGGCGATGCCCTCGGGCAGCGTCACGACGGCGGCGCGGCGGCCGAGCTGGCCGGCGAGCCGCGCCGTGGCTTCGCTCCCGGCGTCGTCCTGGTCGAAGGCGAGGAAGACGTGGGGGCAGCCGCGCAGGGCGGCGGCGATCCGCTCCATGCCCTACGTGCCGAGGGCGGCGCAGGCGGGGAGGCCCCACCCGCTCAGGACGAGCCAGTCGAAGATGCCTTCCGCGACGACCGCCCACGGCGGCGCGGGACCGAGCAGGCCCATGCCGAGCACGGGCCTGGGGCCGGGCAGCGCCTGGAAGCGCCGCGAGCGCTCCCGGTCGATGGCGCGCCCCGCCAGCCAGCGGACGCGTCCACCGGCCGTCTCGGGGATGACCACCATGCCGGCGAAGCGCTCGCCGCGCTCCGCGAACAGCCCGCTCTCACGGATCCGTCCGGCGGCGAAGCCGGCGGACGCGAGCGCCGCGCGCAGCCCGCGCCCCGGCGCGTAGCCGAGGCCGAGCTGCATCGCGGTGTCGAGTGCGATGCCCCGCGAGGCGAGGTACGCCCTCGCCTCGGGACTGCGGCGAAGCTGCTCCGCGTAGTACCTCGCCGCCGCCGTCACCAGCGCCGGGTTCGGCGGCGGTACCGTGGCCCCCGCGCGTGGCCGGGACGCAGCGTGGCGAACCGGGGCGGTCGTGGACGGCGACGAGTCGAGCCGCCGGATCGCCTCCGGCAGGCTCAGCTGTCGGCGCGCTGGATGAAGTCCAGCACGTCGCCGCCCTCACCGCAGCCGAAGCAGTACCAGCGCTGCGAGTCGGCGTAGACCGTGAAGCTGCCCTGGGCCTCCTCATGGAAGGGGCAGACGCCCTGGCGGACGCGGCCCCTGCCGCGCAGGCGGACGCCCGACGCCTCGACGACGTCACCCAGCGGGTGACGCTCCTTGAGCGCGGCGATGTCCACGGGTGCGTGCGCGGCGACCATCACGCGCCGCCCTTCGCCAGGGGCCGGAGCCCCCGCAGGCTGCGCCGCGAGACGGTCTTGCCGGGCCGCCAGCGCATCCCCAGGACGGCCAGCACTTCGAGCGCCCCGCCGGGGTGCGGGGCGAGCACGGCGGCTCGCCCGCTGGCGGGGCTGTAGAGCAGCGTGTCCGGTTCGACGAAGCGCCGCCGTGCGATGCCGAGCCACTCGGCGTACGCCCAGGCGTGCCTCCCGGTCCGTGGCCCCCTTCAGGTCAGCGCTGGCGCTCCTCGCCAGCGCCCCGTCGAGGTCGCCCGCCTGCCGCAGCCGCCGCGCCTCGTGGACGCTGCGACTGATCGTCGGAACTGGCCCCGGGGCCAGTTCCGAGGAGCGCCTCGAAGACCCTGTCCACGAGCTCTTCGAGGCTGCGGCCGGGGCGGTCTCCCGCCACCTCCGCAGCCGTCTTCATCGTCGTCGTTGCCATCGTCATGCGTGCCCTCCTTGTGGCGCTGTCTCGTGGTCGCTGTCGTGTGCCCTCGCGGGCACGAAGAGGGGCCGCCTCCGAAGAGACGGCCCCAGGTCGTGATCGCTGCGCTCGTGGCCCTAGCGGTAGCGGCGCCCCGCCCGGCGCCAGCCGAGCACCAGTTGCATGGCGAGCAGTCCGCCGATGCTGTACCCGACCGCGTTCAGCGCCGCCACCTCGGCGCTGTGCCCGAGGAGCAGCGGAAGCGCGAGCGCGAGCGCCCCGCCTCCCCAGTACGCGAGCCGCGGCCACGGCCATCGCCTCGCGCGAACGGCGGTTGCGGGCTCACCGTCCGCCGGCTCGTAGGCCGTCGAGATGGGCAGCCCGATCAGGCCCTCGATGGCCGTGATGATGTGCGCCCGCGTGCAGCCGCCCGTGTGGCAGCGCACCTCGATGCCGTTGCCGTCGGGGCGCTGCCGGAACGCGGGCCCGTCCGGGTCGTCGCCCCCGTGGCAGATGGCCGTCGTCGTGCGGAACCAGCCCCGCTCGAAGCTCACCGCGTGCGGGATGAGGCTCGCGATGCGGGCGGCGCTCGGTCCGGTGTACTGCTGTGCCGTGGCTCGCATCTCCATGGCGTCCGTCTGTGCAGCGTGGTCTCCTTGCATGGTCGTTGCGACCTCCTTCCTCCAGGCGCTCCTCGGCGCGCAGCCAGTCCACGCCCCTCCCCTCCGGGGGATGGCGGCGCGCCACTCCTCGACGAGCGGCCAGGCCGCGCCGTAGGCGTCCTCGTCGCCGGGGCCGGCCTTCTCCGTCACGACCGTGGGAGGCGCCGGTTGCCCGCCGGCGGATACGGCCGGCTTCCCGCTGGCGATGCGGGGCGCGCCGATGACCGGCGCCGCCGCCGCCGAGCCTCGACCGCGAGGAGCCGCTCTTCCAGCGCCGCAAGCCGTTCCCCGTGCTCCCCCCGGAGCGGCTCGACGGCGTTCGTGAGCGCCCGCAGAACCTCCGTGGCGTCGCGCACCTCGCCCGCCAGACGGCGACCCCTCCCGGCGAAGCACGGTCATGCGGCAAGGCCTCAGGCAACCCGCGAATATCAGAGTGACACGTCGTCGAAGCAGTGCCCTCGTTCGTCCATCTCCCCCCGTTCTGGAGCCGGATCGCCACGACCACCGCCGGTGCTGATTGACAACCGGTCACTCCATATCAGCCGTACTGCTCGACGAGCGCACGCTCTAGATTCTGCCGAACGTACTCCTCAGGCGTGTCTCGGACGTGCTCGCCCGTCAGGAAGTCGGGCAGGAAGCCGTCTGGAACGGTCTGGCGCGGTTGGACGTTGGGAGGGACATGCGTCCGCCCTTTTCTCGACATTGTTCCCCCTCGTACGCGGCTTCGGTGGGTGCCAGCATCCCGTGGCAACCACCCCCATCTCGCGGGCGGACCGGCAGTGTTGCTGGCCCTTCTATCATTGGGGACTCAAGGACGGGGACTCAAGGACACAACGTCGGCTGCGCCCTGAGTCTCGAGCACTACAGGTCTCCCACAGCGCCTTCATCGATGCCAGACGCTGCGGCGATGCTGGTCGGCGCGAGGTGGGCCGAGACCGGTACCGGTGGCGCTGCAACCTCTCGTGTTGGGGCGGCAGCGGGGGATGGTCACGTCGACGGGGAGCCGCCGAGGGAGGCCGTTCTCACGGGCGAATGTCGCCGGCAGGGCTGGAAAGATTCGTGACAGCTGGGCAGCCATGCCGATGGTTCGTGCGCCGGTGCGAGAGGGCCTCGGCAACAGTGGGGGCCAGCCCGGCCACCGAGTGGCCGCGGCCCGTCCCGCCGGTCTGCGGTTGGATCGGATCGCGGTCGGCGCTATCTTCTAGGGTGACCCCGTACCGGAGGAGACCGAGATGGTGACCCGTCGCCCCGCTGAGGAGACCGCCCGCCTCGGCGACGAGATATACGAGCGCGACATTCGTGCCCAGGTCGAGGCTGACCACCACGGCGAGTACGTCGCCATCGACGTGAACACCGGGTGCTGGGCCATCGCCGGCGAGCTACGCGACGCCGCGAAGCGCCTTCGGGCGGAGCAGCCCGATGCGATCGATGTCTGGCTGCTCCGTGTCGGGCATTGGGCGTTGCATCACTTCGGGGGCCGCCCGCTGCGGAGAGCGGAGTGATCGAAGGCGTCGTCAATGCCGCCAGGGAGGCGGTGGTCGCCCTTCACGATCGAAGCACGGGCGTAGCCGAAGCGGCGCCACTCGTCGTCCACGATGATCCCGCAGAGCGCTCCGGCGACATGGGCGTTAGGCTCCACAACGCCGTATCCTGCGATACGGTCGGGCCGATTGACCAACGGGCAAGCAGGCTACAGGGTGAACAACACCTCGAAGGTGGTACTGCCTACCGTCAAGTTAGGCCCACCAGACTGGACAAAATCGAGAACCTTCGTTTTGGTGTTCAGGTTGGCGCTCCAGGGAAGCCACCCGGCTGTGGCCTATGCGGTGCAGACCACCAGTGTCAGAGGGATAGAGCGACATCACGCGGTGCCCGACACTCGCTGGCTGGCGGGTGGGGAATCTCGGGTTGTCGCTTCCCGTACGCGGAGTGAGGGGCCGCCCGAACGGCGAGCATCGAAGCTCGCACGTGGGAGCTTCGATCTGAGCCGGCGACGCACTGACCTCCCGACTCCGCTATCATCACAAACGCTATCCACGTAAACGGTGTGCGGTCACCATGTGATCCGCAACCAATCTGGTGAGGTGTGCTGCGTCGCTCCCGCCGCGCGGCGGGATCAGTTGACGACGCTGCGCGGCATGCCACGCAGCGTCGTCAAGAGCACCGCGAGACAGGGAGGCCACAGCTGCCACGCACACTAAGAGATTTCATGCCGCGAGATCTCGAGTTTCAGATGTTTGTCCTTGACGAACTCGCAGACGAGTTGGCGCAACAGGGAGCGGATGTCCTCAAGCTCACGATCGGCGTACCCGAGCTTCCGATTCCCCCCATCGTTCTGGATCGGATGATCGCCAAGCTTCGCGATCCCGACTTCGTTCGCCGCGTCTACCCGGAGGGCCTACCGGAGCTTCGCGAGGCAATCGCGAATTTCTACAATCGACGGCACGGAGCGAGCGTCTCGGCCGCCCAAGTGATCGTCAATACCGGCACATCACCGATTTTCCGCAACATCTTCCAACTACTGTCCGGGCCGGAATACGAGATCATGATCCCGCGCCCGTATTACGCCCTGTATCTCTACTGTGCCACGCTGGCCGGAGCTACCGTCAAATTCTACGATATTGACATCAATACGAAGCGAGTCGACATGGACTCGTTTCGGAAGAATTTCTCGCCAGAACGTACATCGCTCGTCGTGATTAACTCACCCGGCAATCCCGTGGGGAACATCGTGACACCGGAAGAGATGCGAGAGATGTACGAGATCGTCGGTGGCCACGCATATGTTCTGAACGACGAGATATACAACAACACGATGTTCTATGACGAATTCCACTCGCCACTGGCGCTGCTTCCAGAACATGCGGACACGACAATCGTCACGAACAGTTTTTCCAAAGGCTACCGGATGTACACGAAGCGGGTCGGCTTCGCGATCCTCCCGGAGGAGCTGCAGGTGAACCTGCGTGTCATCCAGCAACACACATTGCTGTGTACAGACCCGTGCTACCAGTACGGAATGATCGCCGCGCTCGAGGACGACCAGAGCATCGAGGAGCTCACGGGCATTTATCGAGCCAGAGCGGAGTACACGACGGAACGACTCGCGGGTACCGGATGTCACCCGATCGCCGCCGAGGGCGGGTTCTACGCCATCCTCAGGTGCGAAGAATGGAACGCTGGTCGGGGGTTCGCGTCATCGAAGGAGCTGGCGCGCGACATCCTGCAGAGCGTCCACGTTGCCGTCGTGCCGGGAACTGATTTTGGCCTGCCGCACGACCTCCGCCTCGCCTTCTGCAATGACCGCTACGAGGAAGGCATCGACCGATTGCGCGACTATTTCACGTCCCCGGCGCGGGCCGGCCGGGGTACGGGGACTCAGCGTCCTGCCGAGACTGCATCGGGCGTCAAAGAGTAGCAGCGATACGATGGCCGCTCCATTGACAAGCCCGACACATAGCGAGATTTCCAGCACTCCCCCGTCGGGCATCCGCCGTGCGGTGGTCCTTGCTGCGGGCGTCGGGGTCCGCTTGAAACCGCTGACGGAGGCTCTCCCCAAGTGCATGGTCACGGTCGGAGGTGAGCCGCTTCTCCAGCGCACGCTCAGGGAGCTTGCCACGCAGGGAACGACCGAGGCGGTCTTGGTGATTGGCTACAAGGGGGACGTGGTCCGCAACGCCATCGGCTCTCGCTTCGCCGGCATCGACATCCACTACGTCACGGCCTCCGACTATGAGACAACCAACAACATTCGCTCCCTCTGGGACGCTCGCGACTACCTCGATCAGGATGTCCTGCTGATCGAGGGGGACGTGGCGTTTGATGGAGCAGTGATCACGGCGCTGCTCGAGCAGTCCGGCAGCAGCGTTGCCGTCGCACCCTACCACCGAGCGCTATCCGGCACAGTGGTTCGGTGCGATCGCGAGAAGCGCGTGACGAGCTTCGTTCTCGGCGCCGATCAGGACCGTCAGTTCCACTTTGCCGACTCATTCAAGACTGTCAATATCTACCTCCTGCGCGAGAACCTGCTGCGCGAGACACTCGTCCCCCGTCTCTGCCGGGCAATCGAAGCTGGCCATGTCGATCGGTATTACGAGACGATCTTGCGCGACTGCGTGGCCGATGGAACGCTCACTGATCTCGCGGCCGTTGATGTTTCCGCGAGCCGTTGGTATGAGATCGATGACCAGCGTGATCTGGAAGCTGCACGATTTCTGTTCCTCGACCGCAGCGCGCAGTTCGACCGTATTCAGAAGCTGCACGGCGGGTACTGGCGATACGGATTCACGGACCACTCCTACATCTACAACATGCACTTCCCACCGCTGAAGATGCTGGAGGGGTTTCGCGCCAACCTCCCCGACCTCGTCACGAACTACCCGGTCGGTCAAAAGGAGTTGGCGCGTCTGGTCTCCGACTGGACGGTCGCGGACCCCGATAATCTCGCAGTAGCCAACGGCGCTGCGGAGCTGATCAAGATCCTCGGCGATCAGTTCGTACGGCGTCTGACGATCCCGACGCCGTCGTTCAACGAGTACGAGGAGGTGGTCGATGCCGCGGGGCTGAACCGCTTCCCACTTGAGCAGGAGACGTTCGAGCTGGATGTCGAGGCATTCGCCGAGTCCGCAATTCGTTGGAGGTCCGATACCGCCGTCGTCGTCACGCCAAATAACCCGACTGCCGTGTCCATCTCACGTGAGGACATCCTGCGCCTCGCGCGCCTGCTCGAACCTCACGACTGCCGCCTCGTCGTCGATGAGTCGTTCATCGAGTTCTCGCGCGCAGGCGACAGCGGAAGCGTTGAAGGCGACGTTGCGGCCTATCCCAATCTCGTGGTGATCAAGAGCATGAGCAAAGTGTTCGGGATCGCTGGCCTCCGCCTCGGCTACCTCCTCAGCGCGGACCGCGCGTTCGTCACGAGCGTGCGTCGGTCTCTGCCGATCTGGAACGTCAACGCGCTGGCCGAGGAGTTCCTGCGCGTCGTCGGCAGGTACCGCCGGGAGTTCGCGGAGAGCTGCGAGTTGACCCGAACGACCTGCCGGGAGTTGTACACCGACCTGTCCGCACTTCCAGGGCTCGACTGCGTCGAGCCGGACGCGAACTTCGTGCTCGCCCGGATGACGGATCCCACCGCCACGGGCCCCGACTTCGCACGCCGCCTCTACGTCGAGCACAACATCCTGATCAAGGATTGCTCTGGAAAGAGCATGCCCGACGCGAACCGCTACTTGCGCATCGCGTCGCGCACTCCGGCGGAGAATCGCGTCCTCGTCGAAGCGCTCGCGGCGCTGCTGTAGGCGCCGATGGTCGAATCACTGCCGGACGACGAGGCTACGACACTAGCCAACTTAGAGAGCGACGCTGAGAACGCCGCTCTCATGGAGCACCTTGAGCGAACGATCCCGCCGATGGACCTCAGGGCCGCCGAGCGACTGCTGAGCGAGGCAAGAGAGGTCTTCGAACAGCACGGCGTTGTCTTCTTCCTCCGCCAGGGCACATGCCTGGGCGCGGTGCGCGACCACGCGCTGATCGCATGGGACGACGACCTCGACCTCGGATCGATCATAGGGCTTCACGGTTTCACTGAGGACCTAATCGAGCCCACCGTGGAGACGCTCCGGGCGCACGGCTGTTACGTCGAGGTGCTCCACGACGGCCTCTACACCTCCGTGAAGATCATGAAGTACCGCATCAGGATCGATTGGCAGTGCTACCGAGTCGTGAAGGGGACGATCGCACACTACCCGGGAGTGCCGTTTCCCGTCGGCCTCTTCACCGAGTTAGCCGAGGTCGACTTCATCGGCGAGAAGTTTCTCGTCCCAAGTCCGCCCGAGGATTATCTCCGCTTCAAGTACGGCCCTGATTGGGCCACCCCGAAGCAGGTCGGCTACGAGAAGGATGTCCTGGACAATATGCCCGAGGGGACCGTGCCCGGTCGTGCCGGGCGGCTACAACAGTTTCTTGCGGTTCACCTCTTCCCACGCCGGGCCGCGAGACTGCTCGTGCTCGACGGCGGCGGCAATCCCGTTCCCGGAGCAGAGGTGATCGTCGCGGGTTTGAACCGATCGCGGACCAACCGCAGGGGCGTCGCGAAATTCTATCTGCCGGGAGCGGCCGACTACGCGCTGGCCATTACCGCCGCTGGTCGCGAGGAAGTGCTCTACGAAGAGGCGCTGGCCCCTGGGCGGATGTACGTCTATCGACCAGATCCCGCCAGGCCAGCCGGGCGGTACTTCGCGCTCACCGAGGAGTAGCACGGGCGCGGGCGCCCCATCGTTACGTGGCCCGACTCCGGCGGCATCCCCGTCGCCGGCGCCCTGCGGAGCCACGACGTCATGTACCTTCCGGCCGGATCGCCCATGTGCCGCCGGAGCACGAGGCGCTAGCGGGTGGGGGCTTCCACGGGCAGATCGGCTGTGATGATGGCGAAAATGCCCTCGGCATCGCGCACCGGGACAGAGCGGGTGATCATCCAGATCTCACCGCCGCCCGCATCAAAATAGGGGTCCGTCCAGACGCCCGCGTTCGCGGCTAGTGGCGCCGTGAACCAGTCCTGCGCCTCGATGTTGTAGGAGGGCACGGCCAGGTCTGTGGTGGCGTAACCGTCGGCGGTGCGATAGACGTGAACAGGCCCTGGGCGCTTGCCTTCGCCCGAAACGGTTTGGTCAGCTGATGAGCGCGTCGATCGCTGCGAGCGCTCCGATGAGAACACCACCCTGGATCAACAGCGCTCGGTACAGGATCGCTTGTGTCACGAGTTTCTCGGCGCCTTTCTCGACACCTTCCTCAACTACATCAACCGTGGCACGCGCCAGAGGCTCGGGGGCGCCAGCGTCCTGGAGCTGACCGCCTTGTGCGTGTCCAACGTGACCAATGCCGCCTCCTTGCCAGACGCTACTTTTATCTGGCACACACGTCAACCCGGTCAGCCGTCCAGGTGATGGCATTGGGAGTGCGGGCGGAGCGCAACACGCGCCAACTCCTCTGAAAGCCTGCGAGCCCGAGACGCGATGCCCGTAGCGCGACCTTTGCTATCCTCGACGCGATGTCCAACCGGCAGGCGCGGCGCCAGCAGAACCGCCAGGCACGCAGACAGGCGACCTCCTACCGCGGCGGCGGTCGCTCGGGCGGGTCCTCGCAGGGAGGCGGAAGTGAAGGCGGAGGGAGCAGCAGCGGCGGGGGCATGAATTCCCTGGACTGGCGCTTCATCGCGCTCGCCATCGTCATCGCCATCGCCGCTATCGTGGTGGTATTCGTCGTCCGGCCCTTCGGTGGCGGAGATGACGGCGACCAGGTGGTGCAAGACCTCTCGGCCATCGACCAGGCGCTTGCGGATCTGCCCACGGAGATGCAGAACGGCAACAAGCTGGGCAGCGACGACGCGCCCGTGAAGATGATCCAGTACGAAGATTTCCAGTGTTCTCACTGCCTGAGCTACACGTTGAACAACGAGGGTTTCCTCGTGGAAGAGTTCGTGAAGCCGGGGCTGCTGCAGATCGAGTTCCGGCACCTGCCCGTGGTGGGCTCGGAGTCGGTGACGGCCGCGGTTGGCGCTTCCTGCGCGGCGGAACAGGACCGCATGTTCGAGTACGCCAACCGCCTCTTCGCCAAGCAGGCAGAGGATGACTTCCGTCCCGACAGCGGCGTGTTCGAGGAAGACAAGCTGGTGGAGATCGCCGGGGAGCTGGGACTGGATACGGACGCCTTCGCGGCCTGCCAGGCGAGGCCGGACGCCCTCAGCCCGGTCGCGACGAATCAGGCGGCGGCGCGCGGGATCGGCTTCGGGGGCACGCCCAGCTTCACACTCAACGGCTTCCCCGTGCAGAACCCCCCGACCTCGAACGAGCGCTGGCGCGAGATCATCCAGGCAGTGATCGACAGCGTGACGGCGGAGGACGAGGTGGAGGGCGAAGGCGAGACCGACGGCGAGGGCGAAACGGACGCCGGGGACGATGACACCGGCTGATCCCTCGCCGCCGCCAAGGGGCATGCTCGCTCCCCGCATCTGGCTCCCGATCATCGTGCTGCTCATGGGCGCCGTCGTGGCGCTGGCCGTCCTGCTCGTGTTGAACAGCGGCGACAGCGGCCCGGTCGAGTGCGAGCTGGGGACGCCCGGCTGCGAGCTGCGCCAGCCGGTGCACTGGCACGCAGACTTCGTCCTCTACATCCGCGGCGAGCGGTACGACTTCAACCAGGAGCGCTTCGCCTCGGACGAAGAGGACGAACTGAGCGAAAACGTCCACCTGCACGGCGAGCGCGCCAGCGTCGTCCATGTCCACCGGGAAGGGACGACCTGGTGGGAGTTCTTCGACTCGCTGGGATTCGAGCTGACGGACGCGTGCCTCACGACTCCAGAAGGCGAGCAGTTCTGCAACTCAGAAACGGAGCAGCTCTCGTTCGTCCTGAACGGCGTCAAGCTCGACGCCCTGGCCTTCCAGGACATCACCGACATCGACCGGGCGCTCATCTCCTACGGCAGCGAGAGTGACGAGGAGTTGATGCAGCAGTATGCGAAGGTGACGAACGAGGCGTGCATCGTCTCGCTCCTGTGCGAGGAGCGCATCCCCGCGGGTGGCATCGAAGACGAGCCTAGTTGCGCAGGCCGGGGCCAGTGCAACTAGGCCTCGGCAGGGTCAGGCGCCGCTAGCCGCCGCCTCCGAGGAAGCCGAGCAGGAAGCCCGATCCGTAGCACTCGATCACGCCGTTCGCCGCCTGGGCGACACGTTCGCGTACGTCCACGGGAAGGCCGGGCATCCCGATTCCACCCTGCAGAAGCTGCTGGAAGCGCGCGAGGGTCTCGGCCGAAACCTCATCTCCCGCGTCAAGCGTCTCCAGGATGCCGTCGAGGAGGGCGACCATCTCTTCGTAGCGCGCTATCGAGCCGTCGTGGTACTGGACCACACCGGCAGGGGGCGAAATCTCGCGCATGTCCGCGGCCAGGCCGCGGAGGCCCTCCGTGAAGACCGCGGCAAACACCTCTGGATCGCTTTCGTCGAGGCTGGCATTCGGGCCCAGGTCGGCCGTCGCCTGCTGGACGGTGGCATTGAACGTGTCGCCGGCAAGGCAGAGTTCGCGGACGTAGGCCTCGTCGGCCGGGTCCGCGTCGCCGGTGGACCCGGTGTCGACCGGTTCCGCGCCGCCCGCGCCCAGGAATTCGGCCAGGAAGAGGGAGCCGGCGCACTCGGGGACGCCTGTCGCGACCTGGGCAAGACGCGCGAGAGCAGCCTCGGGAATGACGGGGAACTCCTCGGCTCCCGCCAGCATCCCGCCGAGCAGTTCGAACGGGTCGCCTTCCAGCCCCTCGCCCTCCTCCCCTATGGTGGCGAAGAGCGTGACCAGTGCTTCGTACTGGGCAAGGGCGGCCGTGTGGTACTCGACCATGTCGTCGGGGGGCGTGACCTCCCGCATGTGCTCGAGGAAAGTGGCCAACGGCTCGACGAACAGCTCGGCGAAGACCTCGGGATCGTCCGGGTCGCCGCCTTCGGATTCAAGCTTGATGGCCGCCGTGAACAAGGCAGCCTGCAGGTCGTTGCCCCCCACGCAGAACGCGCGCAGGTAGTTCTCATCGATGGAGCCGCCTTCGTCAACCGGCTCCTCGGCGGGCGCCTCCGTCGGAGGCTCGGTGGCTGCCTCCGTTGGGGTTGCGGCTGCGGCGGTTGCCTCGGTGGCCGTCTCGGCCGCGGGGGCTGGTGCGTCAGGGGAGTCGCTGCCACAGGCAAGGGCGATCAGCGCCACAAAGCCCACAAGCAGAAGGAAGGAGGCGCGCAGGGAACGGCTTACTGAGAGATGCATCACTTACTGACCTTCGCAGACACACTGGGGCGGCACAAGCTCGTGGACCGCGCTCTTCCACCGGCCTTACCCGGCGCGAGCCGGGCGGTCGCTGTCAGTTCTAGAGCTTCGCGACCTGGAGGAAGTCGAGTTCGACGGGCGTCTCGCGCCCGAGCATGCTCACGAGCACGCGTACCTTGCCTTTCTCCGTGTTGATGTCGTCGACGGAGCCGACGAGATCCTCGAAGGGGCCGGAGGAGATGCGCACGCTCTCACCGACCTGGAAGCCGACGCGCACCCGCGGCTGCTCCATGCGCATCGCGCGGAGGATGTTGTTGACCTCGTCCATGGTGAGTGCCACGGGCTTGGGCGTACCGCCGGCGAGCTCGGAGCCAGCGCTGACGAAGCCCGTGACGCCACTGGTGTTGCGGATCATGTGCCAGAGGTTGTCGGACTCGGGGTCGCCTTCCACCAGCGTGATGGTCTGGATGAGCACGTAGCCCGGATAGAGCTTGCGCTTGACGGTGCGGCGCTGGCCCTCGCGAATCTCGATCTCATCCTCGGTGGCCACGATCACGTGGAAGACGCGGTCGGCGGCGTCCATCTGGTCGACGGTCGCCCTGATGGCGTGGCGGACCTTGTACTCGTGGCCGCTGTAGGTGTTGACGAAGTACCAGGAGCGCCCGGCGGCGCTGATCTCCTCGTCGCTGATCTGGTCCTGTTCTTCGGGCTCTACGCGCCGCGCACGCCGCCGACGGGTGGGCTGCTGTCCAACCTCCTCGGGGCCGGCCTCGGGGAGCGACTCGTGACTGGTGGTGTCTTGGAGTTTCAGGTTGTCCTCACTCATGGCTAGAAGAAGATCTGCTCGATGATCCAGCCGAACAGCAGGTCGAAGAGACCAAGGATAGCGCCAATGACGATGGCGACGATGGCGACGACGATGGTGAGGTAGCGCGTCTCGGCGAAGGTCGGCCAGGTGACCTTGCGCAGCTCGGAGATGACGTCGGCCACGGCCCGCGGCTGGAACCGCTTCAGAAAGCCGAACGGGTTCCAACCGCGGCTGCGCCGCGGCGGCACGCGTGGGGTGACGACGGCGGCAACGGCGCTCGCACCGCTCTCCGTCACATCCTCGCCGCCGGCAGGGCGGCGATCTCGGGCCGCGCGACGGCCGCGCGAACCACGTCGACGTTGGTCGCGGGGCATCTCGCTACCTTGTCTCCCTGTGCAGTTGGTGCTTCCGGCAGCGGGGACAGAACTTGCGGAGTTCCAGCCGGTCCGGGTCGTTGCGCCGGCTCTTCGAGCTAGTATAGGTGCGCTCGCGGCACTCAGTGCAGCCGAACGTGACGATCAGGCGGTCGCCTTTTCCCTTCGCCATTGGGCGCCTCCTACTCCAGCACCTTGGTGACGACGCCGGCTCCCACCGTGCGGCCACCTTCGCGAATCGCGAAGCGCAGACCCTCTTCAACCGCCACCGGCTGAATCAGCTCCACCTTCATCGTTACGTTGTCCCCGGGCATCACCATCTCCATCCCCTCCGGCAGCCCGATTGACCCCGTCACGTCTGTCGTCCGCACGTAAAACTGCGGCCGGTATCCCTGGAAGAACGGCGTGTGCCGCCCTCCCTCGTCCTTGCTCAGCACGTACACCTGCGCCTCGAAGCGCGTGTGCGGGTTGATTGACCCCGGAAACGCCAGCACCTGCCCGCGCTGCACGTCCTCGCGGTTCATGCCCCGAAGCAGACAGCCGACGTTGTCACCGGCCTCCCCTTCGTCGAGCAGCTTCTTGAACATCTCCACGCCCGTGACCACCGTCTTGCGCGTGTCCTCCAGCCCCACTATCTCCACTTCCTCCCCCACCTGGATGCGCCCGCGCTCGATCCGCCCCGTCACCACCGTCCCCCGCCCCTTGATCCCGAAGACATCCTCGATCGGCATCAGGAACGGCTGGTCCAGCGCTCGCACCGGCTGCGGAATGTAGCCGTCCACCGCCGCCATCAGCTCCTGGATCGACCCGTACTCCGCCGCCTCCGGATCCTCCGACGCCGACTCCAGCGCCGCCAGCGCCGAACCGCGCACGATGGGAAGGTCGTCCCCGGGGAACTCGTAGCTCGAGAGCAGCTCGCGCAGCTCCAGCTCCACCAGCTCCAACAGCTCCTCGTCCTCCATCATGTCGACCTTGTTCAGGTAGACCACGATCGCCGGCACTTCCACCTGCCGCGCCAGCAGGATGTGCTCGCGCGTCTGCGGCATCGGTCCGTCCGGCGCCGCCACTACCAGAATCGCGCCATCCATCTGCGCGGCGCCCGTGATCATGTTCTTGATGTAGTCGGCGTGACCGGGGCAGTCCACGTGTGCGTAGTGACGGTTGTCCGTCTCGTACTCCACGTGCGCAATCGCAATCGTGATGCCGCGCGCGCGCTCTTCGGGCGCGTTGTCGATCGAATCGAACTCCCGGAACACCGCCTCGCCCTTCAGCCCCAGCACCTTCGTGATCGCCGCCGTCAGCGTCGTCTTGCCGTGGTCCACGTGTCCGATCGTGCCCACGTTCACGTGCGGCTTCGTCCGCTCAAATCGCTCCTTCGCCATCGCGAGTCCTCCGCGCGGGTAGTGGCGTCACCGCATCCCGGGAAGTCGGGAAGCGCCGCGCCCTGGAGCCCTCATCCAGATTTGAACTGGAGACCTCGTTCTTACCAAGAACGCGCTCTGCCAACTGAGCTATGAGGGCCGAATCCGCGTGTGCATTATTGATAGTAGCGGGATTTCCGTTGTGGGGGAGAGGGGGTGGGAGAAAGGCGCTGCGGGCGCGGCCCAAAGAATGGCTGGCGCAGACTACACTCGGATCATGGCAACCCTGCGGATCAAGAATGTGCCCGACGAGTTGCACGACCGGCTGCGCCGCCTCGCGCACAAGCGCAACTCCACCATGGCCGCGGTCGTACTGGCGGCCGTCGAGCGGGCGTTGGAGCGGGCGGAGTGGTCCGAGCGCATGGCCGACCGCCCCGTGGTCGACCTCGGCCCGGGCGAAACCATGGTGGAGGCGCTCGCGGCGGCACGGGCAGACCGGGACAGGGAACTCGGCCTCGATTGACCCGTCCCGGCGGCGGGGCGAACGCTTCTTCCCCCTAGGACAGGCCGAGTTTCGCCAGCTCCCTGGGCATGCGCTCGGCGTCGGCGCTGAGCAGCGGTCCGCGCTCCTCGTCCGTAAGCGTGCCGGCCGTGTCCTTCGCCATCTTCCCACCGTCAAAGAGGATCCACTTCTCCGGGACCACCTCGAGGACGACGCGCAGGGGCGAGTCGAGGCGTTCGACGAAGGCGGCCGCAGCCTCCGGGTTGGTGGGGTTCAACTTGGCCGAGAACTCAGGGTAGAACCAGTCCTTGGTCTCCTGGTCGTCGTGGATGATGCAGCGGCCCTTGGCCGTCGCCGCGCCGCCGGGGGCGCCCGAGCCGGGACGCGTCGAGGCGCCGCTCACGATGACGGAGACGCGCGGGTCGCGGCGGATGGCGGCCACGCGGTGGCGGTGGACGGCGCAGGTGATCCAGAAGCGCCCGTCCTTCCAGAGGAAGGCGTGGATGACGCCCACGGGCCAGCCGTCGCGCGTGCTCCAGTTGAGCGCGCACTCGCCCGCGTTGGTAAGCAGCGACTCGAGTTGCTCGTCGTCGAGGGGGTAACCAGAGACGGTTTCGTGGTCTTGAGCGCCAGCCATTGGTGTGGGCCTCCGAGAGTAGTGCTGACCGCGCACGCGCGGCGCCCCGAACCGTGGCAGAGCGCGGCGCGCGCGTCAACGGGTGCGCTGGTACGCTCGCAGCGTGAAGGTCGTCGCCCCAACCCAAATCCGCGAACCGCAGGACTTGAAGTTGCTGAGCACTGCCCATCACGCGCAGGACAGCCTGGAGATCGACCTGGCCGACGTCGAGTGGATCTCGCCGCTGGGTGTAGTCGCGGTGCTCGCCACGTGCCTTCGTGCCTCGCGGGCCGGACTTACGGCTACCGTCGATCCACCGCACCATGGGGATGTGTTCCCGTATCTGGTCCAAATTGGCTTCGCCGCAGAGCTGGAACGCAATGGCTGGACCGGACCAGACGACAGTGAGACCGCCGATATCGCAGCCATCGGCCCACACCTTCCTGTCTCCCGCTTGACGACTGAAATGGAGGTAGAAGCTGCCGCCGAAGTCCTCAGGGGAGCTCTTGCCGACGCAGGACTCGCAGGTGGCCTCTCTGAAGATCTGGGCACGATCGCCACCGAGCTCACCGCGAACGCGCGTGAACACGGCGAGGACTGCTATGCGGTGGCGCAGATCCATACGGGAGCGAGGAGCAGGACGCCCGGAGTTCATCTCGCCGTGGCCGACTTCGGCGCGGGCTTCGCCAGCACGCTCCGGGAATACCACGGCGAAATGTCCGACAGCGAGGCAATCATCCGGGGGTTTGAGGCGGGCGTGAGCGGCACGGGCGATCGTTACCGGGGGAACGGCCTCGCCTACATCGCCGAAGCGGTCGACAAGTACCGCGACAATGTGCTGCACGTCGTCTCGCAGGCTGGCTACGTCGTGAGACGCGGATCTGAGTTCCAAGTCATTGAGGGGCTTGCGTTCCCTGGAACGCTTGCGTCAGCTTACCTCCCGGTACCCACCGGCTCGCTATAATCGGAGCATCAGCAGCAAGGAGGCCCCGGTGTCCATCGTCCTTGCCAGCCACGGCCAGTCCTTCGCGACCCGCTCCCGCGCCCGAGCACTTCTCGATGAAGCCTTGGGCGCCGCCCCGCAACACTCGGTCACCATCGACGCGAGCGGCGTCTTCATGAGCCCCTCCTTCGTCGGCGCCCTTCTTGTCGCCTTGGTGGACGAACGGAAGTGCGCGTCCGTCGTCCTGCGTGGCGGCAGCGAACATGCCGCCTACATCACTCAGGACCTCGCCACCAAGTTCGGTTTTTCCGACCGCGTTGAGGTGGAACAGCCAACCGTTCCCACCGGCTAGCGGCACGGCCCTGTTCGAGACCCGCGTGCTAGGCTCGCGCCGATGGGCATACGAGCGCTTACGCACGACCTTGCCGGCAACCCCGCAGTCCCTACGACGTCCGCGGAGTGGGACGAGTGGGTCTCGCCCTCTGCGACGCGCAATCACGTGCTCGATGACCCCCTGCTCGACTGGCTCGACCGCTACGGGGAAGACAAGGGCTTCGTCCGCGACCCGGTCGACGACGAGACTGACTTCCTCACCTTCCTCTTCGCCAAGGGGAACGCGTTCGAGGCGGCCGTCGTCGAGCACCTGCGGGGGCTGGCGGAAGTGCGTACGATCGTGCCGGAAGGGGCGACGCGCGAGGAGCGGCACGACCTCGCCTTCGCGGAAGCGACGTTCGCGGCGATGGCGGAGGGCGTTCCCATCATCTGCCAGGGGTCCCTGCGCGACGCGGAGACGCGCACCTACGGCGGTCCCGACCTGCTGGTCCGTAGCGACGTGCTCGCGAAGCTGTTCCCCGGCTCGCTCTCTGCCGCCGAGGCCGCCGTTCCCGCCCCCGATCTCGGCGGGGACCACCACTACCGCGTGGTCGACATCAAGTTCTCGACGCTCCACCTGGCAGCGGGCGGCGAACTGGGCAACTCCGGCTCCGCACCCGCCTACAAGGCGCAGGTGTTCATCTACAACCGCGCGCTGGGACGGCTGCAGGGGTACCTGCCGCCGGAGGCGTTCGTGCTGGGCCGCGGCTGGGAGCAGACAAAGCGCGGGGACACCACCCGCGTCCCGAACTGCATGGACCGGATCGCGCCCGTCGCCAACGACTACGCCTCCTATGGACGGGGGCGGCTTTCCGATCAGGTCGAGCAGGCGGTGGAGTGGGTGCGGCGTATGCGGCGGGAGGGGGGCGACTGGCAGGTATTGCCTGAGCCGACCGTCGAGGAGCTTCGCCCCAACGCCAAGGGCGACGCCGCCCCGTGGGGAAGCGCCGTCAAGGAGATCGTGAAGCAGAGCGAGGACCTGACGCAGCTCTGGTTTGTCGGGGTGGGGAAGCGTCGCGAGGCGAACCGGGAGGGGATCACCCGCTGGTCGGACCCGCGCGTCACGCCCAGGGCGGTCGCGGTCGAGGGGCGCACGACGGCCCCAAGGCTGCAAGCCCTGCTCGATGTGAACCGTGATCCCGACGGCCCAGCCGTCCGCCCGGCCCACATCGCGGCCGCACGGTCGGAGTGGCTCGAAGAGGCGCCCGTCGAGTTCTACGTCGACTTCGAGACGGTCGGCGACCTGGATGACGACTTCTCGCGCATCCCCGAGCGGGGCGGACAGCCGCTCATCTTCATGGTTGGCTGCGGGCACGTGGAGGCGGGAGCGTGGCGCTTCGAGTGCTTCATCACCGACCGACTCGACGAGGCCTCGGAGGGCAGGGTCATCGACGACTGGTTCGAGCACATGACCGCCGTCCGCGACCGTCTCGCGCCGGGCGCGGCCCCGCACGTCATCCACTGGTCACCGCACGAGACGATCACGCTGGAGACGGCCTTCGACGCCGCCGTGAAGCGCCACCGGAAGACGCGCTGGCGCCACACGCAGAAGGGCGAGGAGTGGCCGCACCCCAACTGGTTCGACTTCCTGAAGAAGGTGGTGCGGGAGGAGCCGGTGGTCGTGCGGGGGGCGCACGGGTTCGGGCTGAAGGCGGTCACGAACGCGATGCACGCCCTCGCACTCGTCGAGACGAGCTGGGGCGAGGGCCCCGCCGACGGTCTCGGCGCGATGGTGGGGGCGTGGACGTGCGAGCGGGAGGCGGCCCGCATCGACGGCAGCATGCGCGACCTTCCCCTGATGGCGGGCATCCGCGCCTACAACGAGGTCGACTGCAAGGCGATGATGGAGCTGGTGCGCTACCTCCGCCGCCACCATTGAGGGCGCGCAGGTCGTCAGGCCAAGTCTCCGTCCCAGGCTGGAAGCGACAACAGGGCTATCGAAACATCAACTTTAGATTTTCATGAAAATCCAAGGTCTACCTTTGAATAATCGGTAGCCGCCGGCGCCGGAGAACCGCTCCGGTGGTGTCGCTCGTCCTCCCGATTGACGAAAATCGTCACCGATCGGGGAACGATCCGGGGGGAAGGCGCATATCTCTTGTAAGGATGGTACTGGCGCAACTCGATGCGAGACGCGAACACTACCCCGGCCGCCCGGCGGAGTGCGAGGGACCTATGACCGACGACGAAGCCATCCTGCGCTGCCAGGGCGGCGAGCGGGAAGCCTTCCGCCACCTGGTGGAGCAGTACAAGCGCCCGCTCTACGGCACCGCCTACCTGATGACGGGGAACGCAGCGCAGGCCGAGGAGCACGTGCAGGACGCCTTTCTGCTGGCCTGGCGCGGAATCCAGAACTTCCAGCGGGGACGGCCGGTGAAACCCTGGCTCATGCGCATCCTCGTCAACACCGTGCTCGGCCAGCAGCGGAAACGTTCGTTGACCACCGTCCCGCTGGAGGAGTCGCTGCCCGTAGAGGCGCCCTCCAGCCAGGCTGAAACGATCGAAGCGAGCGAGGACCGCGAGGCAGTGCGGCAGGCCCTCGCCCAGCTCAGCCCGGAACACCGCCAGGTCGTGGTGCTGCGCTACTTCGCCGACCTGACCGTTCCACAAGTCGCTCGTTCCGCCGGGGTACGGGAGGGCACAGTCAAGTCAAGGCTCCATAGAGCGCTCCGCCAGATGCGGGAGCTGCTGGAGCAGTCGGGCGTGATGGAGGTGGCCGGCAATGGCTCGTAACGAAACACCGGACAGGGAGATGGAAGAACGCCTTCGCGAGCACTTCGCCGAGGAGGCTCGCGACCTGCAGGCCCCGGAGGACCTCTGGGAGCGGCTGGAGGGGCGCCTGGGAAAACAAGAGCCGCCGCGCTTCGCCTTGCTGCGTGGCGGGGTCACCGCCATTGGCGGGAAGCCGTGGATTCCAGCGGCGGCAGCGGCCGTCGTGGTTGTGGCCGTGGGGATGGGGGTCTGGGCCCTCGCCGACGGCGCCGGCGATAGCGGCGAAGCCGACTATGGCACGGGCGCCCCAGTGGCCGCGTCCAGCAGGGAGCGCGCCGAGGCCACGCAGGCAGCCGCCACCGAGGCCGCAGCGACCGAGGCCGCCTACGCCGCGGCCACACAGGCCGCTGCCGAGGAGGCGTACGCGGAGCCGACGGAGGCCGCTGCCACGACAAGGTCGGCCCGCGCCGAGGCTACACAGGCCGCTGCTGCCACCGAGGCTCCAGCCCGCGCCGAGGCTACACAGGCCGCTGCCACCGAGGCTCCAGCCCGCGCCGAGGCTACACAGGCTGCAACGCAAGCCGCCGCCACCGAGGCGGCGGCGACCGAGGCCCCCGCTACCGCTGCTACCGCTACGGCAGCTGTCGAGACCCCCACACCGGAGCCGACTCCGGAGCCGACTCCGGTTGTGGAGAGCTCCCCTCCCGGCGATTCCGACGTTTCCGACGACGACTCGGCGGACGACTCGGCGCCGGCGGAAGAGCCGGGGGAGCCCTCCGACGACATGAGCGACGACGACATGAGCGACGACGACATGGGCGACGACGACATGAGCGACGACGACATGGGCGACGCCGACATGGCCGCCGACATGGGCGACGCCATGGCCGAGGACGACGCCATGGCCGGTGAAATGCGGGAAGACGAGGCGGACACGGTATTGAAACCGGAAGTGGGCCACACGGGCCCTGGCCCGTCGGCGCCGAGCGCGGACGAGCCGCCCCAGCGCCAGGAGCCGGGAGCCACAACGTTCCAGGACTACGGACGCACGCCCTTCGTGGACACGTCCACCGACGCCGTCTCGACCTTCAGCCTCGACACGGACCGCACCTCCTACTTCCTCGCCCTCAACTGGGCCCGGAGCGGCTACGCGGTCGACCCCGACTCGGTGCGGGCGGAGGAGTGGATCAACACCTTCGACTACGCGTACGAGGGGCCGAGCGACGACGGCAGCTTCGCCATCACCAGCGACATCGTCGAGCATCCGCTCAACCGCGACTGGCACCTCGCTCGCGTCGCCATGCAGGCGCCCGAGTTGCGCGACGACGTACCCCTGAACGTGACGCTCGTGCTCGACGCCTCCGGCTCGATGTCGTCCGGAAACCGCGTCGCCATCGCACGGGCGGCGGCGGAGGCCATCCGCCAAAGCCTCAACTCCCGCGACCGCATCGCCGTCGTCCACTTCACGACGGACGTTCTCGACGTGTACACCGTGGAGCACAGCTCGCCCGACGACGAGGACGTGATCCGGTCGATCAACAGGCTGGCGCCGCACTTCAGCACGAACGTGCAGGCCGGGCTCAACCTCGGCGTCATGCTCGCCGATGAGGCGCGCCGCGAACGGCCCGAGGCCTACAACTACATCATCTTGCTGTCGGACGGCGTCGCGAACGTGGACGCCACCGATCCCTTCGTCATCCTCGAGTCGGCTCCCGACTCGGACAGCTCGAACCCGCTCCGGCTGATCACGATCGGGGTGGGCATCGAGAACTACAACGACGTCCTGCTGGAGCAACTCGCCCAGCACGGCAACGGCTGGTACCGCTACCTCGACGACACCGACCAGGCGCGCGAGACGTTCAGCCGCGAGCACTGGCTGGCGCTCTCGACGCCCTTTGCCGACCAGGCCCGCGCCCAGGTGACCTGGGACCCCGCCGTCGTGAAGGCGTGGCGCATCGTCGGCTACGAGAACCGCATCACGCCGGACCACACC
The DNA here is from genome assembly GCA_965262975.1 of Tepidiformaceae bacterium. GTDB lineage: Bacteria > Chloroflexota > Dehalococcoidia > Tepidiformales > Tepidiformaceae > UBA2991. Next base: position 2,012,000 of record OZ253575.1, read on the forward strand.
TTCACGCAGAACCGCAGGGAATTCGCCGAACTGCCCTCCGGGGCCGCCACGACGGTGCTCTACGAACTCGAACTGCAGGAGGGAGTGAGCGCCTCGGCCGCGCTGGGCAGCGTGGAGGTCCGCTGGGTGGACCCATCCTCCGGCGCCTCGCTCAGCCAGAGCACGCAGGTCACGGGTCGCACCGACGCCCGCTTCCAGAGCGCCGACCGCTACCTCCGGCTGGGAGTGATCGTGGGGCTCGCGGCGGACCGCTACAGCGCCCTCTCGCCCCAGGTCGAGAACGCCGTCGTCGACTATGACGGCATCCACGGCAACCTCTCCGCCCTGCTGCGCGAGTTCGACGCGCTGCAAGGCCAACTGGGCACGACCCAGGCCTACCTCGATTTCCGTTTCCTCCTCGACCAGCTCACGTTAGCTGCCGCCGAGTTGGCCCCGTCCTCGGGTTACAGCCCATGACCCTTCCCTCAACCTGCCGCGAGCGCCTTCGACCCGCCCCGGACCCCACCGCCAAGGAGGCTCAGATGCGACCACCCAGGATTCCCCTACCCAAGGTGATGTGCCGAGTCCTCGCTGCGATCGTCGCGATGGCGCTCCTGGCGGTGGCCGTCGCCGCCTGCGGCGGGGACGGCGACACGAGTCCCACGCCGACCCCAACGGAGGCCGCCGGCAGTACGGGCACGCCAGAACCCACGCCCTCACCGGCCGCTCCCACCGCCACGCCCTCGACGAGCGAACCCGTCGCGACTGCGACTGCAACGTCGGTTGCGGCGACACCGGAGCCGACCCGGGCCGCGCCGACGGCCACTCCCGTGGCGGAGGCAACCGGCACACCAACTCCGGCTCCGACCGCCGCAACCGCCGCCGCGACTGAGGCCGCCGCCACCGAGGCCGCCGCGACTGAGGCCGCTGCCACCGAGGCCGCCGCCACCGAGGCCGCCGCGACTGAGGCCGCCGCCACCGAGGCCGCCGCCACCGAGGCCGCCGCCACCGAGGCCACGGAAGAGGCAGCCCCGGCCCCGGCCGGGGACCCCGCTGGCGAACCCGCTGAGCCCGCCGGGGAGGAGGAGGCAAGCTCAGACGACGCGGCGGTTGGCGACGGGATGGGTGGAGACCCCGACGACGACATGGCCGACGACGACATGGCCGACATGGACGCCGACATGGCAGATGACATGGCCGACGACGCGGCGCCATCGGAGTCGGGCTCGCGTGCCGAGGACTCCGAGGACGTGGCCGAGGACTCCGAGGACGTGGCCGAGGTGAAAGAGGATGGCGCCGAGGGGTACGAGGAGCGCGTTCAGCCGGCCCTGTCGGCGGGGGAGGTGAACGACAACGAGCGCTGGGACGAGTACCTCCAGTACCGCGACCAGTACACCGGGCCCACGATCCACGACGTCGACATCTCCGAGCGGTACATCGTTACCGTCAGCGACTCCGCCGGAGAAACGGTTCCCAACGCCGAGGTGCGCGTCTCCTCGGGCGATGCCGTCCTCTTCGAGGGGCGCACCTACGCCAACGGCCAGACGCTCTTCTTCCCCCTGGCGTTCGCCGCCAGCGAGGGGGCCGAATCCTTCACCCTCAGCGTGGAGAAGGACGGGGCAACCCAGCAGCTTGAGTTCGTCCGCGGAGAAAACCGCGACTGGGACGTGACCCTGGAGCTCGACCAGGCCGCGACGGAAGGCGTGCCCCTCGACATCCTTTTCCTGCTCGATTCGACGGGCAGCATGGCCGACGAGATCGACCAGATAAAGGCCACGCTGCTCTCGATCTCGTCGCGGATCAGCGACCTGCCCTCGCAGCCCGACCTGCGCTTCGGGATGGTCGCCTACCGGGACCGGGGCGACGCATTCGTGACCCGGGTCTACGACTTCGAGCCCGATCCCCGGCGGTTCGTCGAGACCATCCGGGGGGTCGTCGCGCACGGCGGCGACGACTATCCGGAATCCCTCAACGAAGCGTTGCACGTGGCCGTCCACGAACCCGAATGGCGCCCCGGCGACGCGATCCGGCTGATGTTCCTGATCGCAGACGCGCCACCCCACCTCGACTACCAGGACGATTACAGTTACGCGGACGACATGATTGAGGCCCACCGACAGGGCATCAAGACGTTCTCCATCGCTTCCAGCGGCCTTGACCAGCAGGGCGAGTACGTCTTCCGCCAGATCGCCCAGCACACCATGGGCCGCTTCATCTTCATCGTCTACGGTGCGGGGGGAACCACTTCCCACAGCGTGAGCGACTACACCATCGGACGACTGGACGACCTCGTCGTGTCGCTGGTTGAGGAGGAGCTCGCCTTCCTCGCCCGGTAACCGGCCCCCGGAACGCTCCGTCCACCCAGACCCGCAGCCAAAGGAGGCTCACATGCGACTCCCCAGGAAGATGCTCAGGACCCTCGCGGCGGTGGCCGCGATCACGCTCCTCGCCGTGGCTGTCATCGCTTGCGGCGACGATGACGACTACGCGGCCGCGCCCGCCGCCACACAGGCCGCCGCCACACAGGCCGCCGCAGCAGAAGCTGCCGAGGCCACGGAGGCCGCCGCCACGGCGGCGCCGAGCCGCGCGCGCCCGGTGCGGGAAGCCGCAGCCACGGAGGCCGCCTCCGACTCCTCATCGTCGAGGGCACAAGAGGTGCAGGCCGCCGACTCCTCCGAGCCGGCGCAGCCACAGCGGGCCTCCCCGCGCGATACGGACTTCAAGAACTACGGGCGGACGCCCTACGTCGATACCTCCGAGGACGCCGTCTCGACGTTCAGCCTCGATACCGACCGCACGTCGTACTTCCTCGCCCTGAACTGGGCTCAGAACGGGTACGTCGTGGAACCCGACTCGGTGCGCGCGGAGGAGTGGATCAACGCCTTCTCCTACGGCTACGACCTGCCCAGGCGCGACGACAGCTTCGCCATCACGAGCGACGTCCTGGAGCACCCCCTCGGAGGCGGCCGGCACCTCGCTCGCATCGCCTTCCAGGCCCCGAAGGTGCGCGACGACATCCCCCTGAACGTGACGCTCGTGCTCGACGCCTCCGGGTCCATGGCCGACGGCAACCGCGTCGCCATCGCCCGGGCGGCGGCGGAAGCGATCCGCGAGAGCCTCTCCTCGCGCGATCGCATCGCCGTCGTGCACTTCACCACCAATGTCATCCGGAGCCTGACCGTGGAGCACAGCCGGCCCGACGACGACGACGTTGCCTGGTCGATCAGCCGGCTCACGCCGAACGATTCCACGAACGTGCAGGCCGGGCTGAACCTCGGCGTGCGGCTTGCCGACGAGGCTCGCCGCGAGCGACCAGACGCCTTCAACTACATCATCCTGATGTCCGACGGCGTCGCGAACGTGGACGCCACCAACCCCTTCGCCATCCTCGAGTCCTCGCCCGACACGAACTACCGCAACCCCCTCCGGCTGATCACCATCGGGGTGGGCATCGAGAACTACAACGATGTCCTGCTTGAACAGCTCGCCCAGCACGGCAACGGCTGGTACCGCTACTTCGACGACACCGCCCAGGCGCGGGAGACCTTCAGCCGCGAGAACTGGGTCGCCCTCTCCACGCCCTTCGCCGACCAGACGCGCGCCCAGGTGACCTGGGATCCGCGACTGGTTAGCTCATGGCGGATCGTGGGCTACGAGAACCGCATCACGCCCGACCACACCTTCGAGCAGAACCGCCGGGAGTTCGCCGAGATTCCCTCGGGATCGGCCACGACCGTGTTCTACGAGCTGGTGCTGTTTGACCGGGGTCGCGGGGGCTCGGACACGCTGGGGAACGTCGAGGTGCGCTGGGTCGACCCGGTCTCGGGAACGTCGCTCACGCAGTCGGCGCCAGTCAGCGGCCGCACGGACGCGCCCTTCGACGCCGGCGACCGGCACCTCCGCTTCGGCTCCATCGTGGCGCTCGCCTCGGACCGCTACAGCGCGCTCTCCCCGCAGGTGGAGAACGCCGAGGTTGCATACGGTGGGATCTACGACGACCTCGCCGCGCTGCAGGCGGAGTTGGACTCGCTGGAGAGCCGGCTGGGCTCGACCCAGGCGTTCCGCGACTTCAGCTTCCTCCTGGACCAGCTGACTGCGCGGGCGGAGGAGCTGTCGCCAGATTCAGGCTACAGCCAGTAGGGGCAACCCTCGCACCTCACCGGCTGTAACAGCGCGATGCCGGCCGCGGCGGACGGTACCCCACCACCCGCCGCGGTCGTCGCGCGCATGGGTTTCGGCCCGTGCCCCAACGGGAACCATCGCGCCCGTTGCCCTCAGGGTCGGCAGGGCGATTGACTACCCGTCGGCTCACGATGCCCTGGACGCAGTGGGGTCGGAGTCCTCCGACAGGATCGCCCTCACGGCAGGAACCAGATCGTTGGGGATTACCATCACAGTGTGGGAAGTGTCCTCGAAGGCCGCTTCGTCCTCGGCAACCGCCTCGTCCTCGGTCTGCGATGCGTAGTGCTCGATGACATCGCGCACGCGTGCTTCATCCCACCCCTTCGGGAATCTGTTCACCCCTTCGCTCATCTGCTTCTCCTTCTCATCCGTCGCCGGTATGCGGCCAACGGCGTGAGTGAGTCAAGAGGCAGTTGTGTTGGTGGAGGGGGCAGGATTCGAACCTGCGTACCGCTTTGCGGGGCAGATTTACAGTCTGCTGCCTTTAACCACTCGGCCACCCCTCCACCTGGTAAGCCCAGGAGGGGATTCGAACCCCTAACCTGCTGATTACAAATCAGCCGCGCTTCCGGTTGCGCCACCTGGGCAGGGACCCGACCCCACCCGCCGGGGGCCTTGTGCCGCCACCTTCCGGTGGCGGCTCTGGGAGTATCGCGCGACGCCCCCTCTCCCGCAAGAAAACACCCTCCCGCGCCACCACCCCCTTGGCGTTCTTCCCCCGGACCGCGAGCCTCGCGCGCAACGCATTCGTGGAGGAAACGCATGAACGAAGAACCGGTTATCGGTGACGAGGATACCCGCGAGCACGGCGAGGACGAGCCCGTGATCGGCGGGCCGGCGCCGGATGCGCCGGAGGGGGACGCCACCGAGGCGGATCTCGCCGAGCTGCTGCGGGAGGCCCTGCTGGCCGCCCACGACGACCTCTCGCCCGAGGACCTGGCAGGCGAGACCGCCGAGGACGTGCGCGAGCGCTACCTTGCCGCCCGCGCCCAGCGCGAGGCGAAGGGAACACCGGTACCGGCGGGAGCGCCCGGGCGCTTCGCCCCCGCACCGGCGAACGCCTTCGAGAAGATCCGCGAGGGACTCGCCCGGCTCGGCGCCTGACAGTCGCGGTCGACGGCGGGGGAGCGCGGAGCTAGCCTCACGTCACCGTGACGCGCGTCATCGAGATAGTCGACTACGAGCCCGCATGGGCCGAAGCGTTCGCCGGCATCAGCCGGGTGATCAAGGCTGCGCTCGGAATCCTGGCGCTCCGAATCGAGCATGTCGGGAGCACCTCCGTGCCCGGGCTGGGCGCTAAACCGATCATCGACCTCGACGTGGTCATCGAATCGCCTCGATCGCTTCCCCCCGTTGCGGAAGCGCTGGAGGCGCTCGGCTACCGCCACGAAGGGGACAAGGGCATCCCGGGGAGAGAGGCCTTTGGCCGCGAGGACGGTACGGCGCCGAGGGGTGGGTCGGGCAGGCAGTGGCCCCCTCACCACCTGTACGTCTGCGCCGAAGACAGCAAGGAGCTGGGGCGACACCTGCGGTTCCGGGACTACCTCCGCAGCCATCCTGACTCCGCCCGGCAGTACGAGACGCTCAAGCGCGAGCTTGCCAGCCTCCATCCCCACGACATCGACTCCTACATCGAAGGCAAGTCCGCATTCATCGAGCGCATCCTCGCGGTCGACGGCGGGAAGGCGCGGGGCTAGCATCGGCTCGGGGGAAAGACGATGAACGTTGCCATCCTCGGCCTGGGACGCTTCGGCACGCAGCTCGCGCACGAGCTCGCGGCCCTGGGGATCGACGTGCTTGGCGTCGACCGCGACGGCGCGCGCGTGAACGACATCGTTGAGACGGTGTTGCTGGCCGCCGAGGGCAACGTCGAGGAGGTCGAATTCCTCGAGTCCCTCTCGCTGCACAACTACGACTCGGTGGTCGTGGCCATCGGCAGCGACGTTGCCACGAGCGTGCTGGTGACGCTTACGCTGAAGCAGCGGCTGCGGCTCTCGCATGTGGTGGCCAAGGCGAGCACGGAGGAGCACACGCGCGCCCTGGAGCTGGCCGGCGCCGACGTGCTGGTCAATCCCGAGCGTGAGTCAGCGCAGCGCCTGGCGCACACGCTGGGCAGCAGCGACATCACCGACTACATGGCGCTCGGCGGCGCGCAGGGCATCGCCCGTGTGCGCGCGCCCTATTCGGCCACGGGCAAGGCGATCGGCGACCTCGACATCGCGGGGCGCTACGAGGTCTTCCTGCTGGCGCGACTGCGCGAGAAATCGGTGACCTTCAACCCCGACCTCGACGAGACCGTGCAGGCGGGCGACTTCTGGATCGTGGCCGGTCGCGACGACCACCTGCGCGATCTGCAGCAGTAGCGCAACGCCCCCTTCCTCCGCGCATACAAAAGCCGCCCGCGTTTCTGCGGGCGGCTTTTCGTTCCCGGCGGAAAGGAGGAAAACGCCGGGATTCTGAACCGGGGCGGCTTACGCCGCCCGGTTCATGCGGTGCTCCTCGTTGGTGATGAAGTCACCCTCGGAGAGCCAGTTCTTGAACTCTTTCACGGCGCCACACTCGTAGCAGCGGCCCAGGCTAAGGGGGCCGGACGGCTCCTCGATGCGCCAGCGGTGGAAATGCTGGGGCTCCGAAGGCGTGTGGGTGGTGCTGCGCTTGTTCATGACCAAACCTCCAAGGTTGACGTCATAGGGCCGAAGCCCTACGCTCCTAAAGAAGAACCTCCGTTACTACGTTTTCCGAAGTTCTAGTACAAGTTTAGCAGGAGTACGGAAGGCGTCAAGCGGGGATTCACGAGGCCCTTGTGGGGCCTTTACCGTGGAGACGACCAGTCCATGGCCCGATCAAACGGCAACGGCACACCACGCAAGTACGGCCATCCGTGCCTCATCTCGCAGACGCTCGATGTGCTCGGCGATCGCTGGACCCTGCTCCTGCTGCGGGACCTGATGACGGGCCTGCATCGCTACACCGACATCCTCAATAACTGCGCCGGGCTCTCGCCCAACGTGCTCGCCGACCGGCTGAAGATGCTGGAGCGCGAGGGGCTCGTTCACCGTCACTACGAGCGCGGACTTCCCCCGCGCGTCGAGTACACACTTACCGAGAAAGGATGGTCCGTACGGCCCATCCTTCTTTCGTTGGTGGAGTGGGGCATGACCTACGCCAACCGCTTCACCCGCCAATCCGTCGGAGACACCGTCCCGACGGATTTTGCTGTCCGGATGGTTCCCACCTTCGCCTTCCAGCCCGCGAACGCCGCGGGCGTTCACGTTTCCCTCATGCTCGAGATCGACGACTGCGAGGGCTGCAGCGCCTGGACATTCCAGGTCGAAGACGGCCGCCTCATCCCCCAACGCGGCGGCGCGCCCGCCGACCTCCGCTTCCGCACCGACACGAGCGGGTTCTTCCGTTTCTTCCGCGGCGCCGATCCAACCGAGTGCGGCGAGCTGCAGGGACCGGTCGAGCAGGCAAAAACCTTCCAGCGCTGCTTCACGCTCGCGCCCCCGGTGCCGCTCGGGATCTAGGGTTTCAGGGCAGGGGAACGCTTGCCGCGTGCCCTCCACTATTGTACGCTGCAAGCAGGACTGAAAGGGACCGTTTGACGGCGGATGGAATGGCTGTGACGTTCGACACTCGCAAGGCAGTGCGGAAGCTCCGGAACAAGGGGGGTTTCTCTGAGGCCGCTGGCGATGCCACCGTGGACGTGGTAGCTGACGCCACCAGCCCCCTCGTCACTCGCGACGACCTGACCACCGCACTGCTCCGCGAACGGATCTGGTCCATCGGGTCGCTCCTGGCTGTGGCCGCGGCGGCCCTGACCGCAGTCGAACTGCTGAAGTGAGGATCTGGATCGCGCCCACCCCTACTCCGTGACCACCTCCAGGGTGGCGTGGCCGAACTCCCCGGCGAAGCAGACGACCATATCGACCATCTCAATCTCGAGGATTACCACTGATGACCACCGCCGGCCTGCGCGTAACCATGACCCCATCGCATCCGGGCGAGTTCATCCGCACCGAGGTCCTGGAGGAGCTTGGGTTGAGCGTTACGCGGGCAGCGGAGGTGCTGGGAGTGCGACGGGCGACCCTCTCGGCCCTGCTGAACGGCAACGCGGCCCTCTCCCCTGAGATGGCGCTGCGCATGGAGAAGGCCTTTGGTGTGAGCATGGACTTGCTCCTGCGCATGCAGGCCTGGCACGATGCCGCCCTCATGCGCGCCCGGGAGAGCGAAATCACTGTCCAGCGGTACAGGCCCGCCTGAGGACAAGCCCTAGATCGCGCCCCACTAGCCCCTACTCCGTGACCACCTGCAGGGTGGCGTGGCCGAACTCCACGGCGAAGCGGCGGCACCAGACGACCGCACTCTGGAACTCCTCGATGTCGATATCCGCGGGGATCTCGTAGTTGAAGGCGCCGTCCGTGGCCTTCAGCTCGCCCAGGTTGACGGCGTTCTCCTCCCAGCCGTCGGCGTTGCGGGAGAGGTAGACGAAGAGGTCGGGGCCGTTGCGCACGGAGAAGTTCTCGACGCGCAAAATGTAGACGCCGGGCTCGGTCTCGATGATGAGCGCCTGCCCTTCGGCAGTGTGGAAGTCGTCGGCGCCCTGCCACTCGCCGAGGGCGACGAGCTGCGCGCCCGCCTCGCTGTCGGCGGTCGACTCACCGGAGGCGTCCGCCGCGGTGGCGGGGGTAGTCTCGGCGGACGCTCCGGCTTCTGAGGTCGCGGCGGGCTCGGCGGTAGCAGCGGGCGGCGGCGTTGCCGTGGACTCCGATGCCGTCGCGGTGACGGCGGCGCGGTCGAACTCGGGGGCGGCCTCTTCCAGGAAGCTGCTCTCCCAGAGGGGCGAGAGCATGTACCAGCCCACGGGGATCGCTATCGCCAGCAGGGGGATGCCGATGGCAGCGGTGATGTACCTGTGCTCCAGCAGCGGGCGGTAGAGCCGCAGCCGCCAGGCGAACGCGACCGCAGCCGCGATCAGGACGATCACGATCGGCAGGACGATCCAGCGGTTGGGGTAGATGAATTCGGAACCGAAGCGTTCCAGTTCCCCAAAGATCTCTTCCATCGCTCTAGCTCCTAACGATCCCCAGTCTAGCCGGGCGGGCGTCATGGTCCCGATCGCGAGTCTTTACCCAGGGAGACCCCTTGCCTCGCGCTTTACGAACGCCTACAAGGGGGGTGGCCAGGCAGCCAGCCCGGGGAGCGAACGATGAAACCAGTGGTCGACCACAGCCTCTGCGAGGGGCACGCGCGCTGCGAGGAGACGGTCCCGCAGGTGTTCGAGGTGGACGAGGACGACAAGAGCCAGGTGCTCGTCGAGGCCGTGCCCGAGGAGCTTCGCGACCGTGTGGACGTCGCCGTGCGCATCTGCCCCCGGCAGGCCATCAGTTTGGAGGAAGCGTCATGACCAGCGGCGCACCCGCTCACGACGGCGAGGCGCTCAGCCTCGACACGCTCTCCATCACGAACACGCAGCGCTACGTCGAGCGCGGCTACCCCTGGGCGGAGTGGGACCTGCTGCGGCGGGAGGCGCCCGTCTACTGGTACGACCGGCCCGACGTGGACCCGTTCTGGGCGCTCACGACGTACGAGGACGCACTCACGATTTCGAAGCGGTCGGACATCTTCATCAGCTCGGACCGGCTGCGCATCTTCCCGAGCACGCAGGAGGAGTTCTCCCGCCGCCGGCGGGCGGAGCTGATCGCCCGCCACGGCCCCGAGAGGGCGCGGCGCTTCTACACGCTCAGCTTCATCGACATGGACGACCCCGAGCACGCCGCCTACCGCAACCTGACCAACCGCAGCTTCACCCCCCGCGCCATGCGCCTTATCGAGGACCACATCGCCGAGTTGGCGGAGGCCTATGCAAGTGGCTTCGCCCGCCAGTTGATCAACACCGTGGCCGAGCAGGGCGAGTGCGACTTCGTGCACGACCTCTCCGTGAAGCTGCCCATGGCCGCCATTTTCGAGATGGTGGGCTTCCCCCGCGAGGACTGGGAGGAGCTGTTCGGGATCAAGGAGGTCGAGTACGGCTCCGACCGCGAGCTCGCGCTCGCCGGGCTCACGCTCGAGGAGCGCGATGTCGAGCGCCGCACGGCCAACCGCGCTTCCTCGCAGTACCTGTTCGACTTCGTGGCCGCCCGCAAGAAGGCAGGGGCGCCCAGCGACTGCCTCGCCGACGTGCTGCTGCGCGCCGAGCTGGACGGGCGCAAGCTGGAGGACGACGAGATCTTCTCCTATGTCAATCTGCTCATCGCGGGCGGGCTGGAGACGACGCGCAACGCCACCACGGGCGGCGTGCTCGCCCTGCTGGAGCACCCCGAGGAACGCGACAAGCTCGTTGCGAACCCGGACCTCCTGCGCCCGACCGTCGAGGAGATCCTGCGCTGGACCTCGCCCGTGATTCAGTTCGCGCGCGTGGCCACGCAGGACTTCGAGCTGCGCGGCCACACCATTCGCGCGGGCGAGACGGTGGCCATGTGGTACCCCTCGGCCAATCGCGACGAGGAGGTCTGGGAGGATCCCTACCGCTTCGACATCACGCGCGACCCGAACGACCACATCGCCTTCGGGGGCTTCGGGGCGCACTTCTGCCTGGGGGCGAACCTGGCCCGCTGGGAGCTGCGCGGCATCTTCAAGGAGCTGCTGCCGCTGCTGCCCGAGATGGAGCTCGACGGGCCGCCATACCGACAGGACAGCCTGCACGTGGGCGGCATCGTGAAGATGCCCGTGCGCTACCGCCCCGTCCCCGTGGCCTGACGCCGGCACGTCATGCGGCTGTCGCCGGGGGAAGTAGGCTCCTGACATGCGAGCGCCATTCAACGCGCTGGTCATCCCGTTCTACGGCGCACCCGGGGCGGAGACGCTCTACTGCGTGCTCCGGCGGGCCGACGCAGGTTTCTGGCAGTGGGTGGCCGGCGGGGGCGAGGACTCCGAGACGGCGGTCGAGACCGCCGTCCGGGAGACGCGCGAGGAGACCGGCATCGAGGGCCCGCTGTACGCGCTCCAGTCGCAGGCGCGTGTCCCGGCGTCGGAGTTCGCCGCGAGGAAGCACTGGCCAGACGACCTCTACGTCATCCCCGAGTACCACTTCGCGGTCGAAGCGCCGTCGCCGGACGCGACCCTGTCGGACGAACACACCGCCTGTGCCTGGCTCCGCTACGACGCCGCGTTCTCCCGGCTCCACTGGCAGAGCAACCAGACAGCGCTCCAGGAGCTCGCCGAACGCCTGTCGCGGGACGACCTCGTACTGGCGTGACTGCTAGCGAGTCGCCCCTGCTAGCCCTCCGTCAGCCGCGTCGAACTGAACCAAGAGGCCAGATGCCAGTTCCCGCACTCGGCTGCCGAGTAGGTCGCGCGCCTCGGAAGGCAGACCCGCAGCCGCAGGGATGTCTTCCAGCTTGAGGGTGCGAGCTCGAATCCACCGGGCTACTGCCCGCCAGTCCATCTGCGTCGCGGCGAGTTCGGTGGCGAACGCCACCATCTCGTCGTTGGGCACGACCAGAATCCGGCCGTTCAGCCCGAGGAAGAAGAAGGTTGCCGCCAACCCCAAGCGCTTGTTTCCGTCGACGTACGGGTGGTTCTTCACCATCGAACGGAGCAACGCCCCTGACTTCTCAAAGACGCCACGGTAGTAGTGCATCTGGGTGAGACCCAGCGCGGACTCCAATGCCTCGGGGCGCGCGAGATTGTCACGGTAGGAGGGCAGATCATCCTCGTAGCTGCCGAAGAAGCGCAGCGCCAGCCACTGGCCGCCGTGCTCGATGTCGGGAGGAGTGAGGTGCCGAAGGCGACGGGGCAGGGCCTAGGTCCGCTCGAGCTTCTTGATCGCGGGGCCGTACATCTCCTTGAACATGTCGGCGAGCGTCTCGATCGCCTTCTTGCGCTCGGGGCTCAGTCCACGATCATCCCGGAACTTGTCGTTGCGAGCTGCGACCTGGGTCATCTCCTCGTCCTCCCGCGCAGTCCAGCATAGGACTCGGCGAAACTCGCGCGCAAGGGTCAGCGGGTAGCCCGGCTACGCCTACAGGCCCTCGTTGATCTCCGCGAAGCCGAGATCGAAGTACTCGTTCAGGTTGGTGACCGTGCCTGCCAGCAGCAGCGCGCCCAGCGCGATCAGCATGCCGGCGCTCACCACCTCGATGGCCGGCATGAAGCGCTGCATCTTGCGGACGGCGCGGGTTGCGTCGCCGACGGCGAGGCCGGCGAGGAGGAAGGGGATGCCCAGTCCGGCGGAGTAGAAGGCCAGCAGGTAGGTGCCCGTGAGGGCGTCTCCGGAGGTGGCGGCCAGCGCCAGGATGAACCCGAGCACCGGTCCCACGCACGGCGACCAGCCGATGGCGAAGGCGCCGCCCACCATCGCCGAGCGCGTGTAGCCGACGCTGCGCGACCCGCCGAAGTCGGCCTTGACGGTCCGCTGCAGCAGGTTGAACTGGATGTAGCCGGAGTACTTCGCCCAGGCCACCAGCCCCGCCAGCCCGAGCAGCACCATGCGCCAGCGTTCGTCGCGCAGCTCGGCCAGCTCGACGATGCCGAAGAAGGCAGCGGCCACGAGCGCCAGCGCGAGCGCGGCCACCAGCGGCGCTTTGCGTCCGAAGGAGGGGATGAGGAGCGAGCCCAGCACGATGAGCAGGACGCCGGCGCCCGTCTCGAGCTCGGGCTGGTAGTCGAGCAGGGCCACGCCGAAGAGACCGGCGCTCGCCCCCAGCGCGATGAACACCGCGCTCAGCCCGACGACGAAGGCCATCGCGTGGGTGAAGGTCTTGCGCCGGTTGGCCTGGATCTCGCCCTTCTCCACCGTCGCACCCGCGAGATTGGTCAGGTAGATGGGGACGATTGGCAGCACGCAGGGCGAGAGGAACGAGAGCACGCCCGCGGAGAAGGCGATGAACGGCCCGCCCGCCCCCTTGAGGGTTTCGCGGGGATTGACGTCGATGCCGCCGACGGTGAAGACCAGGAACGGGGCGGCCACGAGAGCCGCGAAGGCCAGGTAAATCGCCCAGCCGCGTCCGCCCGGCAGCACGCGCCGCAGGACACCCGCACTTGCCGTTTGCCGAGACGCCACCGACCCCTCCCTTCAGGCCATTATGGCCCACCCCGCTCCCAGGTCAGGCAGCGAAGGTAAAGGCCAAACAGGAGCTGCCGGGGGCGGTCCTTACTCACGCGCCGCCAGATCGACGGTCTCAGTGCCGAGAGTGACGGCCTCGCCGCCGTCCTCCCACGTGTGGATGCTGTAGAGGGCGACAGTCGGATCGCCTTCGGGGCTGAGGTTGATCGGCCCGCTGACCCCGCTGTAGTCGACATCCCGCCCCTCGTCGATGAGGGCCGCGCACTCCCCGTAGCTGCTGCACTCGACGCCCTCGTGCGTGAGTTTCGCGATGGCGGCCATCATCGCCTCGCCGTCGCTTGGGTCCCCGACGGTGCGGGCGGCCAGGGCCAGCAGGATGACGCAGTCGTAGCCCTCGGCGGCGTAGGCGAGGTAGTCGCCCGCCTCGGCCGAGAGCCGCTGCTTGAAGGCATCGTTGCCCTTGGCCGTCTGCGAGATTCCGAGCATGCCGTCGAGCACGGCCGGGTTGGAGGCGTCGACCTGCTCCCAGAGGGTAGGGCTGTAGAGCCCGGTGGCAGCGAACTGCCGTTCGGGCCCGATGCCGGACTCGATCAGCTGTCGCACGGTCTCGGAGCCGTCGCTGCTGAACCCGAGGTTGATAACCATGTCGGGGTTGTAGTTCACGACGCTCGTGACCTCCGCGCTGTAGGAAGCCGTCTCGGGGTCGTAGAGAACGGAGAGGGTCTCCGCGCCGAGACGGTCGAACTCCGCCGACAGGAGCGAGTCCAAGGCGTTCCCCCAGGCGTCCGCGCGGCCGATGATGGCGATGCGGGTCGCGCCGCGGGAGATGACGACGTCCGCGATCACGGGAGCCATGGCCGTGTCGGGTGGGATGGTGCGGAAGTAGTAGGCGGCGTTCTCCTGCGTGGTGAACACGGGTGAGGTGTTGGAGGGCGAGCACTGCGGCGCCTGCTCGTCGAACAGCGTTTGCACGAACGCCTGCGAGACGGACGAGGCGCCGGCCCCGACGATGACGTGCGCACCCTCGGCGAGCAGGCGGCGCCCCCCCTCGAGGCCGGTGGCGGGGTTGGTGGCGGAGTCTGCGAGGGTGAGCGTGACCTGGCCGCCCTGCGCGTTCACGTCCTCCACCGCCAGGCGCACGGCGGCGATGATGGGCACGCCGAGGAACGCCAGGGAGCCTGTCTCGGGCAGCACCGCGCCGATGTGCAGGGCAACGGGCGCGGCGGCCGTCTCCCCTGGGGCCGGGGCTTCCTCTTCGCCGCCGCCACAGGCGCCAAGCCCGAGCACGAGGATCACCGCCGCCGCGACCAGCGCGTACATCCGCCGTGGTGGCAGCATCCGAACCCCCATACCATCCGCCAACCTACGCAGAACCGTAGGGCTCCGAAGATACCAGAAGGGGCATCTCTCGCAGGGCGGTTCTCCGATAGACTGCGGGCCGCAACGGAGGTACTGCGTGAACGAGTTTCAGGGCAAGACAGCAGTCGTGACGGGGGGCGCCGGCGGCATCGGCCGCGCCATGGCGCTCACGTTCGCCGGCGAAGGCATGAACATCGTCATCGCCGACGTGGAGATGGACACCGCGGCGCAGACCGCCGCCGAGATCGAAGCGAAGGGCGTCCGCTGCATCACGGTCGAGACGGATGTCTCCAGCCGCGCCTCGGTGGGCAACCTCGCCGACCGCGCCTTTGCCGAGATGGGGGGCGTGCACGTCCTCTGCAACAACGCGGGCGTTGTCTCCATGGGCCCCTCCCACCTGCTCACCGACCACGATTGGGACTGGGTCATCGGCGTGGACCTGCTGGGGGTGATTTACGGCATCCAGGCGTTCCTGAAGCGGATGGTCGACCAGGACGAGGAGTGCCACATCGTGAGCACGGCCTCGATCGCGGGGCTCGTGGCGCACATGGGCATCGCGCCCTACAACGTCGCCAAGTTCGGCGTGGTCGCGCTCACGGAGTCGCTGCGGATCGACCTTGCGGAGACGAAGGTGAGCGCCTCGGTGCTCTGCCCGGGCGGCGTGCGCACACGCATCATGGAGTCCGACCGCAACCGCCCGCAGGAGCTGGGTGGTCCCGGCGACTTCGAGGCGCGCGCGGGCGCGATGCCGCCTGCCCCCATCGACCCGATGATCGTCGGCCAGCGCGTGCTCGACGCGATCCGCGCGGACGCGCCCTACATCGTCACCCACAAGGAGCAGAAGGCGATGGTCGAGGGCCGCTTCACCCCGATCCTGGAGGCCTTCGACCGGCTCTAGGCCCTCGGCGTGACGTTCTCCTGGCGAGGGGTGGGTTCGACTCCCATGCACTCCCGCCAAATGAGCGAAACGCTGGGCTGGCGCAAGGGTGGGTGGGACGAGGTTTGTCCCCTGCGCTACACTGGTTACATGCCCGAGAGTGACAAGCCGCGCACGGGGCAAGGCGAGCGGCCACTGCCTCCAGCGCCAAAGCGCCCCCTTCCCCCTGACTACGGGGAGCAGGGCATTGGCCCTAGGCGAGACTCGACCAAGCGAGACTAGCTCCGACGAACGAAGTCTCCGTGATGGCGGCGACCAGTGCCCAACCGAGCGAACCAGTCTTGGCCCTGATGACCTCCTCGTTGTGCTTGGACGCCTTTGCGATGTCATCAACAAGCGCGTGCTTGATGTCACTCACTTCCAGATCCCAATACTCTTGCCACAGAACGTCTGCGTGGTCCGCCGATCGATAGCGTCGTAGCCTGACGCTGTCGAGCACCGCATATGCCACTGCGATGAAGGCCGCGACCGCCAAGACGAGCAAAATGCCCGCACCCGAAGGCAATTCCTGCCTTCCCCAGATTCCTACGCTCGCGAGACCGACGACTACGGCGCTGGCCGAAAAGAGCGCAAATGCCTTGGTATCCAGGGCGCTCATGGCCTCCAACTGACGCTGGGGCGCCTCGCGGGTGTACTCAAACAGGAAATCCAGGGTCTCGGTCGGAACGGAAGGCTCGCCGGAGTCGCCCTCAGGCGAGCAGTCCTCGCTAGACATCCAGGTTCTGGACATCCTTCGCGTGGGTCTGGATGAAGCGGCGGCGGTGGCTGACGTCTTCGCCCATGAGCTCCGAGAAGATGCGGTCTGCGTTGGCCGCGTCGTCGATGTTGACCTGCAGGAGGATGCGCGTTTCAGGCTGGAGAGCCGTGTCCCAGAGCTGGTCGGCGTTCATCTCGCCAAGACCCTTGAAGCGCTGGACGTTGCCCTTCTGCTTCTTGCCGCGCTGGAAATCCTTCAACTCCCCGTCGGAGAAGAAGTAGTGGGTGCTCTTGCCCTGCTGGAGGCGGTAGAGAGGCGGCTGGGCGATGTAGAGGTAGCCCCCATCGATCAGCTCGACCATGTTGCGGAAGAAGAAGGTCAGCAGGAGCGTGCGGATGTGGGCGCCGTCCACGTCCGCGTCGGTCATGATGATGACCTTGTGGTAGCGCAGCTTCGTGATGTCGAAGGTGTCGCGGATGCCTGTTCCAAGGGCGGAGATAATGAGGCGGATGGCCTCGTGCCCGAGCATCTTCTCGGGGAAGGCCTTCTCCACGTTCAGGATCTTGCCGCGCAGGGGGAGGATGGCCTGGGTGTGACGGTCGCGGCCCTGCTTCGCTGAGCCGCCCGCGCTGTCGCCCTCAACGATGAAGATCTCGGCCTCGGCGGGGTCGCGGCTGGAGCAGTCGGCGAGCTTGCCGGGGAGGTTGCCGCTCTCAAGCGCGCTCTTGCGGTGGACGAGGTCGCGCGCCTTGCGGGCCGCCTCGCGGGCGCGGGAGGCCGTCATGCCCTTCTCGATGATGCGGCGGGCGTTGGAGGGGTTCTCCTCGAGGTGCTGCGTGAGGGCTTCCCCGAGCGCGCTCTGCACGTGCGCGGAGACTTCGGCGTTGCCGAGGCGCGTCTTCGTCTGCCCTTCGAACTGGGGCTCGGGGAGCTTCACCGAGACGACCGCGACAAGTCCCTCGCGCACGTCCTCGCCGCTCAGGTTCGCGTCGCCATCCTTGAGGATCTTGGCCTTGCGGGCGTAGTCGTTCAGGACGCGCGTGAGGGCGCTGCGGAACCCCGTCAGGTGGGCCCCACCGTCGATGGTGTTGATGCCGTTCGCGAACGTGTAGACGGACTCGTTGAAGCCGTCGTTGTACTGGATTGCGCACTCGATGAGGTTGCCCTCGACCTCGCGCTCGACATAGACGGGATCGTGGTTGAGCACGGCGCGGTCGCGGTTCACGTGGCGTACGTAGCTCTGGATGCCGCCCTCGAAGTAGTAGTTTGTCTCGCGCCCATCCCGCTCGTCAGAGAGGTGGAACCAGGTCCCCTTCGTGAGATAGGCGTACTGGCGCAGGCGGTCCACTTCGACATCGAAGTCAAAGGAGGTGGAGTCGAATATCCCACGATCGGGCATGAAGGTGATGGTCGTGCCGGACTCGCGGTCCTCCGTCAGGGGCGTCGGCGTTAGCTTGTTCAGCGCCTCACCGCGCGAGTAGTCCTGGCGGTAGACCTTGCCGCCGTGGCGCTTGCCCTGCGCAGCGGCATCGGGGACCACCTCGACCCGCATCTCTTCCGCCAGCGCGTTCACGACGCTCGCGCCGACGCCATGGAGACCACCGGAGACCTTGTAGCCGCCGCCGCCGAACTTGCCCCCCGCGTGGAGGACGGTCATGACCGTTTCGACGGCGGTCTTCCCCGTCTGCTTCTGCACGCCCACGGGGATGCCGCGACCGTTGTCACTGACGGTGCACCAGCCGTTTGCGTGGAAGATGACCTCGACGCGGTCGCAGAACCCCGCCATCGCCTCATCGACGGCGTTATCGACGAGTTCCTTGACGAGCTGGTGGAGACCGGACTTGTCCGTGGTCCCGATGTACATGCCGGGACGGCGACGGACGGCTTCGAGACCCTCCAGCACCTGGATATTGGCTGCGGTGTAGGTGCTTGGAGTCGCTTGCTCGATCGCCATACGCTGCCTTGTGGGGACTCAATCGCGGCGCCCGGAACGCTACCGCGAGTATTGTTAGGATTGCTGCGCATTTTATCACGAAACGCCCGTTCCACGCCAGTATTTCGGGCCCTCGCGAAGGGCTCGGAATCGCTTGGCGCGGAGCCCCTTGAGGGACCTCAAGCAAGTGTTCTCCCTATACTGCCAGTAGCCAACACTTGGCCAACGGGGCACAAAGGAAAGAGCCATGCGCACCGCCGATGAGCGAAGAACCGACGCCGCGCTGCTGCTTGCCCTTTGGGCGAGGTCAGTGGAGTCGCCACATGAAGATGCTGGAGACAAGCTGTGGCAGATGAAACTGGCATTTCTCGCTTCTCTCGACTTGGCGAAGGGCCGCGTGCACGGTCTCAACCTGAGCTTCTATCGCTGGACGTGGGGCCCACTGTCGAACGAGGTCTACGACGCATGGGATGACCTTGCAGAGGGCCAATTCGCCCAGCCCGACGAACACTTCGTGTTCACCAGGAGGGGCCTGGAACTAGCGCAGGCCTTCTATGAAGAGGTCGTTTGCGATGAACGCAACGTTCATGTCCGCGAGTCAATCGACCGCGTGGCGACGGCATGGAACGGGCGCCCGGAGACTGGGAAACTCATGGAGCACGTCTATGATCTTGAGATCGTGCCCTGTGGCGACGAGGACTCGTTGCCTACCCCCATTCGCGCCATTGGCAAGGGCGCCCCACTCCTCGAACCCGTTCCGGCATCTGAAGCAACAGGGTGGCTCACTGTCGAGCCAGGCTGGCTAGAGACTTTGGCTCTCACCCTCAAAGCGGAGGCGAGAGCGCCCCTTGAGGCGGCGATCGCGGACTTTAGGACTGGGCGGGCCGTTGTTGGCTGAGGAAGGCTGGGCCGTCCGCCGCTCTCTCCAACTGCTCGACCAACTGGAGAGCCGTCGCTACCGAGCACAAGCGGTTCGCATCGAATCAAGGATTGCCGAACTGCTCAAAAACCCCTTCCACGCTGCCCGGTCGGAGCGGCTTAGGCACGAACTCGCCGGACTGCGCAGTGCCCGAGTGGTCGATGCCACGCGGTTGATTTTCCGGATCTGCCAGGAGTGTCGCCAACAAAGGGAACAGCAGAGCCTCCCTCTCGACTGCTGTATTGACAACTCGACCGACGACCGCACGATCAACCTTCTTTGCCTCTCGGAGCACTACGCGGACATGCCGCTCAACCTGGACTTTGGCGGTGCCTGACGAGCCATGGGACTCCTCGACCGCTTCCGCAAGTTCGACCGACCGATGCCACCGGAACAGGTGACCCTGGAGGCCATCGGGTGGGTGCGGAACGACGTCGGGAAGCCGCGGCCGCGCGGCTGGGAAGGCGTCGAGAGCCGCATCGAACTGCTTCCAGCGCACGCCGACCGCCTGCGCGGCCTTGAGGACTACAGCCACGTCATCGCCGTCTTCTACATGGACCTTGCCGCCGACGCCCCCGAGAAGCCCACGACGTTGCCCGTCGAGGGTGTGGAGACGGGCATCCTCGCGACCCGTAGCCAGCTGCGCCCGAACCATCTGGGCGTGGCGGCCGTGCCTCTGCTGGGCGTCGAGGGAACAGTGGTGCGAGTCCGCGGGCTCGACGCCATCGACGGCACGCCCGTGCTCGACCTGAAACCCTACCTGCCCCAGTACGACTCCCACCCCGAGGCCACCATCCCGCAGGAGTAGTGGCGCTAGGCCTCACCCGGCGTTCACCCGCTGATCACACCGGGAGCACAGAATTGGGGTGTGACAACTGCAACCAGCGAACGAGACATCAGCGACCGAAAGATCCACCTGGAGATCGCCCACAACGTTCGCCACCTGGGCGGCTACCCCACCGCCAGCGGTCACGAGACGACCGCCTTCGACATCATCCGCAGCGGCAGCCTGCACGAGCTGACCGAGGCCGGTCAGGCCGCGCTCGCCGACCTCGGCGTGCGCATGGTGGTCGACTTCCGCTCCAACACGGAACACGAGACGTATCCCACGCCCGACCTGAGCGCCTACGACATTGACGTCATCGAGGCGCCCGTCTTCCAGACCGACGCCTCGCCGGGGGCGCTCGCCCGCCAGGACCACTTTCCCGGCCACGCCGTCACCTACCAGCAGTTCCTGACGGAAGGTGGCGGCGCCTACCGCACCCTCTTCGAGACCATGGCGATGGCCTCGGGGCCGGTGCTCTTCCACTGTGCCGTGGGCAAGGACCGCACCGGCGTCGCCGCCGCGCTCCTGCTGGAGTTCGCGGGTGTCCCCGACGAGCACATCATCGCCGACTACGCCGTCTCCACGGAGGAGCTTGAGCCCGTCGTCGAGGAGCGCTTGGACCGCTTCCACGAATACGGCATCAGTATCGAGTCAGGACGCCTGATGATGGCCGCCCCGCCCCGCGACATGGAACTCACGCTCGAATTCATCCGCAGCCGCTGGGGCTCCGCCGCCGGCTACCTTGGCGCCCTCGGCCTCAGCCCCGCCACCATCGACGCCGTCCGCGCCAGAATCCTGTCCTGACCCCGCCTTCCTCGTTCTTCTGGGCCGCCCTCCAGTTGCGCCTCCCCTCCGGCTAGCGCCGCGAGGGGTGCATGTCCTGCCCTTCCTGAGCGCTGTCGAAGGGGAGTGCGCTACCCGAAGTTTCGCGCGGTAGCTGGCGCATTCGCGCCCTGCGTTCTACCGGGAAAAGGGGAATTATAACTTATAGTTGACAAGCCAATCCTAGCGGCGTAGTGTCGGGGGTGAGGAAACAGACCATGCGAGACGGCACCAACGCCCCCGGAAAGTCCTACCGACAGGGCATCACCATCATTGAACTTGGTGACATATTCCCCACCGAGGACGCCGCTCGGGAGTGGTTCGAGAGTCAAGTCTGGGGCGACGAGCGTGCTTGCGGACACTGCGGGAGCTTCCGCACCACAGGGGCCCGCCACAAGACCATGCCCTACTGGTGCACGGATTGCCGCCACTACTTCTCTGTCAAGACCGGCACGGCGCTGGAATCCTCGAAGGTGAGCCTGCGCAAGTGGGCGTTCGCCGTCTACCTCGAAGTCACCAGCCTCAAGGGCGTCAGCTCCATGAAGCTCCACCGCGACATCGGGGTGAGCCAGAAGACGGCTTGGTTCATGCTCCACCGCATCCGCGAGGCGTTCGCCCGCGAAGGCACCGTGGAGTTCACCGGCCCGGTGGAGGCGGATGAGACCTACCTGGGCGGCAAGGAGAAGAACAAGCACGCCTCGAAGAAGCTCCATGCTGGCACCGGAGCCGTGGGCAAGATCGCCGTCGCCGGAGTGAAGGACCGCGCCACGGGCAACGTCTCTGCCAGCGTGGTGGAGCGCACCGATGGCCCCACGCTCCGCGAGTTCGTGTGGAAGCGCACCGCCGAGGGCGCGCAGGTGTACACAGACGAGGCAGCGGCCTACGTCGGCCTGCCACGGCCCCACGCGACCGTGAAGCACCGCGTGGGAGAGTAGGTGAATGGGCAAGCACACACCCAAGGGATTGAGAGCTTTTGGGCGATGCTGAAGCGCGGCTACCACGGGACGTATCACCACTTCAGCGCGAAGCACCTACAGCGCTACGTGAACGAGTTCGCGGGGCGGCACAATATCCGGGAGCGGGACACGATCGAGCAGATGCAGGCGGTGGTGGCGGGGCTGGTCGGGAAGCGGCTCCTCTACCGCGACCTCACGGCCTAGGGCCGGGTGAACATTATCAGACCCACTTCGAGGCGGCGATGACGATCGCGGCTCCTGCCGCGACGGCTCCGATTATGACGGGGGCAAACTTCAACATGATGTCCTTGTAGGTCACGAAACCATCCATCTTGCCCTCGATTTTGGAAACTCTTTCGCCGTTCTTCCCAACCTTGGTGGTGAGGCCATCTAGGCGATCTTCGGTCCGGCGGCGCTCTTCATGGAACAGCGAGGATGGGACATTCCCATTGACTTGCTCGGGTTGACTCATCCCGTATCGACCGCCTCCTTGAGCCACTGCCAAAATTCCCGCCGGTAGAACCCGTGGTGGGAAGCGTTCAGCTTGAAGATCACCCCTGTGCCTTCGTCCTCGCCGATTCCTACTCCGCTGAATGTGGCCGGGTTGGCAGCAGGGCTTCGAACCAACACAAGATTGTCCGTGAAGGGGTAGACGTTATCACTTCCAAACTTGTCCTTGATGGCCTGTTCGAGAGCCTCCGTTCTGTCTTCCTCATGGAAGAGCACAAACACGTTCATCTCGCGCCTCCCCATGCCATGCCCGCCTCTCTGGGGCGGGAGAAGGCAGTATGACCAGCGTAGCCGACTGCCGCAAGGATGGGGTGAACCTGACCCTCTTCAGCTCGTCAGCCATCTTGGTAAACTGGAAACCGTGAGAGAGGAGAGCCAAGGATGGGAGACCAGAAGCAACCCCCGCCCGTTCGCCAGACCGACCCGAACGCCACGCCTGAGGCCGTAGCCAAGGCACTCCTGCGGCCAGCCAGGAAACCGAAGTAATGCCGCGATCGCCAGTGCAATGTATCGAGCGGGGAGAGGCCCGCTATCACGAGTGGCGCCCGCTACGGGGTACCGGGACGCTGGAGGTGATCTGCATCTACTGCCTCCAGAAGGAATCCGTGGAGGACGGCCGGGAGTTGATGGAGGCGCATATGAAGTGGGACCGCGAACGCCCGAGAGGCGGAGCCACTGGCCCGCTGCCGCGAGGCTAGCCCCATGCTCGGATGAATCCGCGTCTGAGATGGAGTGGCCGGGAATCGAGCTCGGCAGTCGACGGTCTAAGGGTCATCCGTCGCACCAGCGCCCACCCCGCTTGAGACGCACATGTAGGCCGGGGATGATCCCCGGCCTACGGGCGTAACGGGAGGCTACGGGCGCTCTGGCTGAACGTCAACTATAGGTTATAATTCCCGGGAAAAGGGGAGCTGGCGGAGAGGGGGAGATTCGAACTCCCGGTGCATTGCTGCACACCGCTTTTCGAGAACGGTACCATAAGCCGCTCGGACACCTCTCCGGGATCGAGTCTAGCAACGTCCCCGGGTGCAAGCGAAGCCGGGACTGGAGCTGTAGTTTTGGAACCCTTCACCGTTGCCTGTTGCCAGGTACGCGCCTTCGACCTCGAAAACGCCGAGGAGAACCTCCAGTGCCTCCTGCGCGCCCTCGACGAGGCTGGCGCCGCGGGCGCCCAGCTCGTCGCCCTGCCCGAGTGCGCCTACCCCGCCTACTACGTGCGCGACTCCGACCCGTACGCCCGCCCCGGGGTGCGCCCCTTCGCCGAGGTGGCCGCACTCTTCGGGGCGAAGGCGCGCGAGTACGGCTACTGGCTGGCCGCGGGCATGGCCGTCCCCCACGAGGACGGCTCGCTGACGAACAGCGGTGTCATCTTCGACCCCGCCGGCGAGATGGTCGGTCGCTACGACAAGGGCTTCCTCTGGCACTTCGACAACAACTGGTTCCGGCGTGGCGACGCCTTCCCCGTGTTCGATACCGGGTTCGCGCGCTTCGGCGTGCTCATCTGCGCCGACGGGCGCCAGCCCGAGATCGCCCGCTCGCTGGCCGTCAACGGCGCCGAGGTCATCCTCGACCTGACGGCCTGGGTGTCGTGGGCCAGCAACGTCGAGCAGCTCAGCACGACGCAGTGCGAGTACCTGATGCCCGCACGCGCGTTCGAGAACGGCGTCTGGGTGGCGGCGGCGGACAAGTGGGGACCGGAGGACAAGTCGCTCATCTACGCGGGGCGCTCCTGCGTCATCGACCCACAGGGGAAGACGCGGCTGGCCGCGCCCAGCACCGGCGACACGGTCGTCACCTACACCATCGACCCGGCGGAGGCTCCGCCCACGACCGTCTCCCGCCGCCCCAGCCTCTACGGGCGGCTGACCGAGCCCTGGGAGCGCTCCCCGGCGAAGGCCCTGCTCGAGGAGCCGCTGGTGCCCGCCGGGGAGAACCGGCGCATCGCCATCGTGCCGGGCTCGGACGACCTCTTCGCCAGCGGCGCGATGATCGCGCGTTACGAGGCCCTGCGCGCCCAGGACTGCGACCTCGCCGTGTTCGCCGGTGAGGTCGGCAATGAGGGCTGGCAGGCGTCCCTCCCTTCGGTCGAGAAGGCCGTCCGCGCGAACGGTGGCGCAATTGCCTTCGCCGTCGCCAGCAACGGCTGCACCATGGAACAGACGGCGGTCCTCGTGACCCCCGACGAGACGGTCGAGCACCGCGCGACGCACGGGCGCGGCATCGACCTCGGCGAGTCGAGCGCGCCAGTCACGCCGACGGAGGCGGGCAATGTTGGCCTGCTCTGCGGCGACGAGGGGCTCGCGCCCGAGGTCGGACGCTGCCTCGCCCTCGAAGGGGCCGACGTGCTCGCCTGGCCCAGCTTCGGCGAGCACCCCATGAATGAGCGCATCGCGCGCACCCGCAGCGACGAGAACCGCGTCTACACCGCAGCCGCCTGGGCGGACGGCGGCATCATCACCGCCCCCACCGGCGCCCCCCTGACGGCCGTTCCCGCCGGAACCGGCGTGGCGATGGCGGCGCAGGTCAACCGCACGCAGGCGCGCTGGAAAGACATGGCGCCCGGCACGCACGCCCTGCGCGACCGCGTGCCCGCGGCCTACGGAGCGCTCGTCTCGGACCGGTAGGGCGGGGCGGCTAGGTGCCGCGCGGCTTCAGCACTTCGACCGTCAGCTCGCTGGGGATAGAGGCGCGAGTCACGCTCAGGCGGGGCTTGGGTTCCGGAGTGGCGCCCGCCTCGCTCAGGAAGCGGTCGATCGGGTCCAGCTCCGCCTTCTCCACCTCGGTGCGGTAGTTCATCGGGATGACGATGTTGGGGTCGATCCGCTGCATCAGGTCTGCAGCGATGGACGCGGACAGCGAACCGCCGCCGCCCACGGGCATCAACAGCACGTCAACGTTCTCGAAGCGCTCGAGCACCGAAGCCTCGGGAGGGGCGTCGGGGAGCCCCAGGTGGACGATGTTGATCCCATCGACCTCGCAAGCGAAGGCCAGCGTGCGGCCGTCTTCGCGCGGGATGGGGATGCCCGTCACCAGGATGCCGCGCACCTCGTACTCGCCGGGAGCTTCAAACACGCGCGGGTCACCCTGCACGCCTTTGTGGTTGCTGATCTCTGGGTCATCGTTACGGCTGAGGGTGACGATCTCGGCGCTGGTGCGGCTCAGGCTGTAGCCCGTCGAAGCGGCCACCGGATCGGTCAGGACAGCGCCTTCGCGCCCACGAAGGCGGAAACAGGTGCGTCCCAGCCAGCTGATCTCCACTGCCAGCATGGTAGCGGCGAGGGGGGCAACGCGGAAGGAATCGGCTGTGGATCGGCCGGGGAAGCGCGGGTGCTAGCCTCTATGCTCGACGAGGTCGTGGAAGAAGGTCTCGCGAACGCTGAGGAGATTCGCATGGGCGCAATCGACGCAGCGAAGACGAGGCTACTCGGGGAGTGGTCAGAGTGAAGTTCTTTACCCTGGGCTGGAAAGTCGTGACCTGTGGCGCCTGGGGAGCTGGCGCGGTGATGGCATTCATCGGCGCGCTCCTCCCCTGGGCTTACATTCACGTCGCCCTCAGTTGGGGGCAGGCCATCTCAGGTAGTAATGACGTCGCTGAAACCACTGCTTTGATTCTTGCCGTCGTTGCTTTCGGGGCGATGCTTATCCTGCTCATCGCAAAACCACCCGAAGCTTTGCCCTGCCTCGTCGCCTTCGGCGCAACTGTCGCTATCGTCATCATCGGGATTGTTAACCTGCAAGACATCAACGCGTTGGAGCCTTTCAGCAACCCCCGTGCTACCGATTCCGACGGCTACTACAGCACCGGTAACGGCGTCCGGCTAGTCCTGGTAGGAGGAATCGTGAGTTGCGTAGGGAGCTTCGCGTACCCCCTCCTGGGACTCTGGCATCACTACCGGAAGTCCTGACTGATGAAGACGCTTCCGGCAAAGCTCGCTGTCGCGAGTGAGCGCCACCAACCCCTGGCTCTGGAGTGGGGTCCGACTGCCGGGGCGGGGGCTATGTCACGAGAAAGGGGCAGGGCGTGCGCTCGTCACGAGGTCGTGGAAGAAGGTCTCGCGAACGGTGAGGAGATTCGCACGGGCGCAATCGACGCCGCAAAGATGAGAGTGCTCGAGGAGTGGTCAGAATGAAGATCAATGTCGCGGGCTGGAAAATCGCGACCTGTGGCGCGTGGGGGGTTGGCGCAGTGATGGCGTTCATCGGCTCGTTCCTCCCCTGGGTTGAAATTCACCTCGCCTATGGCGCGACGTATGTCATCTCAGGGACCACTGACGTCGCCGAAACCACTACTTTGACGCTTGCCGTCGTGGCTTTCGGGGCGATGCTTATCCTGCTCGTCGCAAAGCCACCCGAAGCTTTGCCCTGCCTCGTCGCCTTCGGCTCAACTGTCGCTATCGTCATCATCGTGATTATCAACCTGCGACACATTGACGCGTTGGAGCCTTTCAGCGACGCCTACCATTCCCGAGGCTACTACGGGACCGGTAACGGCGGCTGGCTAGTCCTGGTAGGAGGGATCGTAAGTTGCGTAGGGAGCTTCGCGTTCCCCCTCCTGGGACTCTGGCATCACTACCGGAAACCCTGACTGATGAAGACGCTCCCGGCGATGCCTCGGTCACTGGCTACCGGATCCCGCGGCGACGCCCATCGCAGGGTGAGGACACGCTGCTCGTGTACGTCGCAGACACAGGCAGCACAGCCACGACCTTTGTCGATACCAGCGTGACCGCCCCCTCCGCCCTAAGGTGAACAGGCCCTAGCGCTGGAGCAACACGCTCGCGTTCGAACCGCCCATCCCCAGCGATGTCACCAGCACGCAGTCGAGTCGCTCATCGCGGGACTCGCGCACCACGCTCAGGTCGGAGCGGTCCGGTGGCCCGCGGAAACCGGCGGTGGGCGCGACCTGCTGGCGGCGCATCGCCTCCAGCGCGTAGACCAGCGTCAGCGGGCCGCTGGCCGCCAGCGTCTGCCCTATCGTCCCCGCCGGCGCCGTCACGCTGGCGTAGTAGACGTGCCGCCCGAAGGTGCGCGTGAGCCCCACGGCGTCGGAGGCGTCGCGGTTGGCGCGGCCATCGGCGCACGAGGCGACGTGATCGACCTGGTTCTGCAGGTACCCGGCCGCCCCGAGCACGGCCTGCATGGAGCGCCCCGCCTCAGCCGGGTCGCTCGGGTCGAGCGGTTCGGCCAGCGGGTCGAAGGTTCGCGTCGCCGCGGCGATGCGTGCATGCACCGTCGCTCCCCGCTCCCGCGCGTGCCCCTCCGCCTCCACCACCACGTAGGCAGCGCCCTCGGCCGGGATACAACCGTCGGGATGCGCGTCGAGGGGATGGGCGTCTTGCGGGGCGATCAGTCCCTGTTGGGCGAAGTGCGCGAGCACGGGCGGCTGCAGCGCCTGCGCCGCTCCCGCCACCACGACATCCGCCTCTCCGCGGGCGACGATGGCCGCCGCCTCCGCGATCGCGTTGAGACCACTCGCCTCCGCCCCAGCGAGCTCGGCGACGGCCCCGCGTACCCCGAGGGTCCGCGCGACCAGTTGGCCATACGGCACGAACAGCGTCGCCTGACCCGGTGCGCGAAACGCGAGGCCGTCGGCCACGGCGAAGCGCCGCGAGTCGGCGATGCCCGCCGTCAGCCCGGCCGCTTCCACCGCCTGCAGGGCGGCGTCCAGCCCGACCATCGAGCCACGGTCGAGAAAGTGCGCCAGGTTGCGGGGGATTTGTGGATGGGGGCGGTAGTCATCGGGAATGGGTCCGGCCCGGTAGGGCACGGGCTCGTCGTCGGGCGCCCAGTCAGTCGCCGGCGAGCGGCCCGCCGCCAGCGCTTCCCACAGCGGTTCGACGCCGCTGCCGTACGCGGTCACAGCGCCGTAGCCCGTCACAACCGGGACGGTAGTGGGGCCTGGCGAGGGCTCGGTCGGGAACTGCGGCGCGTCGCTCAGCTAGTCAAGGTCCTCATCGAGAAAGTCGTCGACGCCAGCGCTACGACGCATCACAGCCACCACGGCGGCGGCGACGGCGAGCAGAACGAGGAGGGCGAGAATGCGCTTCATGCGATGGCAACCCCTTGGCGAGTCGTGAGAGTAGCTTCGAGTATAGCAACCTCGCCTGTAGCGGCACTTTCCTAGGGGCGAGCGTCGGCCGCGCGAACGTCTCCGAGGAAGGCGCCAAGCGCTCCCTCGAAGGCGCGTGGGGCGACGAACGGCGCTCCCCGCCCGCAGCCATCCAGCGTGACAAGCCGCCCGTTCGGCAGCGTCTCCGCCAGCAACCGCGCCGCCGGCAGCAGGGGGTCGTCCTCGCCTGCGACTACAAGCGCGGGTACGGGCAGCAAGGCCAGCCGCGGCAGGAGGTCGTCGCGCGAGGCACGGGCTTCGTGCGCGGCCGCAAAGGCGTCCGCGTCCTTGCCCAGGTAACGCTCCCGCACCGAAGCCCGCAGGTACGTGTCGGCGAGGGGTCCGCCCGCGCTGGCGGCGGCCCGCCCCATCCCGAAGCGACCCGCGAGGCGGCCCCGTTCGGCCCGACCGTCCTCGCAGGTATGCAAGGACTCGTCGTAGGAGGGGTGGTCGGCGGCGGGGTTGGCGCCGCTGAGCACGATCAGTTCGACCCGTTCGGGCGCGTCGAGCGCCAGTTCGAGCGCGACCTCCCCGCCGAAGCCCGCGCCGATGACGGCGCAGCGCTCAACGCCCTCGGCATCGAGCAGGGCGCTCAGGTCGTCGGCGTAGTCGCGCATCGTCGGGCCGGAGCCGGTATTCGCCGGCCAGCCGCTCTCCCCGAGACCGCGGAAGTCGGGAGCGATCGTGCGGAAGTCCTCGACCATGTCGGTGGCGAGCGCCTGCCAGACGCGCCGGTCGTCGGGAATGTCGTGCAGCAGCAGCGCCACGGGGGCGTCGACGGGTCCGGCGACTTGATAGGCGAGGGTCCAGCCGCCGCGTTCGAGTGCTGTCACGCGGCCTGCTAGTCCATGCCGTGGCGAGCGAACGGCCAGCGCGAGCGGTCGGCGAAAGATGCCCCGAGATGCCCCCGGAGACCGGCGAGGAGACGAACGCTGGCGGCGCGCGCTGCCTCGGTCAAACGCTGGCTCACGCCGATTCGGTCAAGGTACGCGACCGCGACCCAGCTGATGGCGACGATGAAGCCGCCCGCCACCATGTCGAAGAAGAAGTGGTTACCCGTCACGACGATCGCCCACCACATCACGATCGAGAGAGCCACGGCGAACGCCCGCAGGAACGGGTTCCGGGTGTTCACCCAGATGGCCGCCGAGGCGAGCGCGATCCAACCGAAGTGGAAGCTCGGCAGGGCGGCGAAGTCGTTTACGAAGGGAGCCGGCTGCAGGTACACCACGCCTGCGCCGCCGTGCACCGTGTCGACGAAGCCGAAGTCGATGCCAGAGAGGTGCAGGAGCCTGGGCGGAGCCGTGGGCAGCAACCAGTAGGCGGCGATCCCGAGAACGCCGGAAAGCAGCATCACGTTGCGTACGAAGCGGAAGCGGGAGGGGTTCTTGATCGCCAGCCACGTCCCGATCGCCGCCAGCACGGGGTAGTGCCCCCACGCGTACACCTGGTTCGCGATCGCCATCAGAAGGTCGTACTGCAGGAACATCTCCTGCCAGTGCACTTCCGTGAATATCCCCAGCCGCTTCTCGAGATCGACGATCTGCAGCCCGCGGCCTAACGAGGCCTCGATGTCATCGGGGCGGCCGCCGCGCACGAAGAAGTAGATGAAGAGAGCCGCGACCGTGCCAAGCATCTCCACCGTGGCGACGCCCAACCGTTTGACATCGAGATACCACGGGAGTGGCCGCGTGGGCCGGCGGAAGAACAACTGCGAAAGCTGCATCGCCTCCCTCCAAGGCCCTGCTGCACGGGTGGGGTTGGGCTCTACGAGGCTACCAGCCTCCGCCGCCCGCTTCAAGAAGGGTACAGATTCGAGACCTGCGGCGGTGGCTGGGCTGCGATGAGGGCTAGCAGGGTGCTGAAAAGCCCCCAGAGGCCATCTGAGCCCCATTTCGAGCTGACGAAGGGACTCGAAAAGGCCAATGTTGCCGGGCTCTACGCAAGACTGCCGGATCGCCCGAAATGCGGTCTGGCACAGTTTCAGGGGTCTATCAGCAGCCTGCTAGGCCTCGTCTTCCTCGTCTTCCTTCTCAAGAGGGATGAGGACCTGCAGGAGCGAGCCTCCGCGGATTGCCCATCCGGCTGCGATGAACATTGCCGGGGCGGCAATAACTGCAACGACCCAAGACGGATCAAGAAAAGCGGTGATGAGTGTTGCTACAACTGAACTCCCAGCAACCGCCATCGCAGCGTGTTGCCCTCGGATCGCCCCCTGCTGCGCGCTCCTCGCGACTTCGGTATTCTGCTCCTCCCACTTGATGCGGTGGGCTTGTTGAGCCTCAGCCATCGTGAGAATCCGCTCCGCCGAACCCGACAGCACTTCCTCGTACATCGCGAGGATTTGGGGATGTGGAAGCGGGCCTGTGAAAGAAGCCTGGAAAGCCACGAGAGAAGAAGAGTCTTCCTCCTGCGTGGCTTCCATCAGGATTTGGTCATCGCTCGACAACGTGCGACTTCCGATACACGTTGATGGCGTTGTTGATGTCTCTTCCGACCATGTACCAGTCAAGGGCCATGGCCTCACTGTCGCTAAGCCCCCACCCAGGCATTAAGAGTTTTACGGGGTGGCCAGTGAATGTCGCTGCCCTGAGAGCGGTCGTCTGCCATGAGGGGTGCTTACTTGAACGGCCCCGCAGAAGGGCGCGTTGGCGCCTTACGAGCCTTGCCAGCTTTCGGTAGTTCACTCGGTTCTTGACCCTGTCTGGGGAGAGGTCACTTTGACCGACCGCGGGAACAGGCATCAAGTCTCCTTCCCCCTGGTGGGGCGGTGAGTGTATCCACTATCCTAGCGCGTGCAAGAGTTCATGCGGGAAAGCTCCCGATCGCGCATACCACGGCGTCCCCCTTCCCCCTTGCGTCACCGCCTTCGCCCACGCGTTTCGATTTGCGCTTGCACCATAAGTCTTCATTCCCTACAGAATGTGAGCGGGCTGCTTGCGGTCGCTTCGGGAAGCGTTAACATGGAAGTCGAGATGGTTGATACATCTGGCCCCGACTCTCTGCCGCCCCCGGCCTTCGGTCGGGACAGCGAAGAGATGCTCCGCTGCATACGCTGCGAACTGCGCTACCAGCCGTCGAAATCGACGAGCGCCCTGCGTCTCACCTATTGCAGCTTCCTCTGCGAGTTGGGCGACCTCGGTTTTAGCATCACCGGCCTGGAGCACATGGAGCCGCTGCCCAAGGTGATCGAGCCCCCCGCCGTCGAGATTGACCCGGTCGAGCCCGCGGTCGTCGACTAGCTTCCCCCCGTCCCCGTTGGTTCTGCGTACGAGACCGTGCGCTACCATTTCACGCATGAAGCCCTACGCAATCACGGTCGTTGGCGGCGCCGGCATCGTAGGCCGCGAGTTCCTGAAGATCCTCGATGAGCGCGACGTTCCCGTCGGACGGCTGCGCCTCCTCGCAACGAAGCGCTCCGCCGGTTCGACCGTCGAGTTTCGCGGCTCCACCGTCACCATCGAGGAGACCTCGCCCGCGTCCTTCGCCGGCGAGGATGAGGTCGTGTTCCTCTCCGCCTCGGGCGACGCCTCCCGCCAGTACGCCCCCCTCGCTCGTGACCGCGGCGCCTTCGTGATCGACGACTCGAGCGCCTTCCGCATGGACCCGGAGGTGCCCCTCGTCATCCCCGAGGTGAACGCCGAGGCCCTGTCCTGGCACCGCGGCATCGTCAGCCAGCCCAACTGCACGACCACGCCGATGGTGATGGCCCTCTATCCCATCCACCGCGCGAATCCCCTGCGGCGCATCGTCGTCAGCACCTACCAGGCGGTTGCCGGCGCGGGCGCCGCTGCCGTGGAAGGACTGCGGACGGAGACGACCGCCGCCCTGGCCGGTCGCCACGAACCCTCCGGCACGCAGAAGCGCGAGATCGCCTTCAATGCCGTGCCCCAGGTCGATGTCTTCGTCGAGGACGCCTCCACCAAGGAGGAGACGAAGATGGTGAACGAGACCCGCAAGATCCTCGACGCCCCCGACCTCGCCGTGAGCGCCACCTGCGTGCGCATCCCCACCTTCTTCGGACACGCCATGGCTATCTGGGCGGAGTTCGAGCGCCCCGTCGACCCCGCCGAGGCGCGCGAGGCGATCACGGCCATGCCCGGCGTCCGCGTTGTCGACGAGCCCGGCGGCGAGGGCTACCCCACGCCCGTCGACGCCACCGGCAGCGACGACGTGCTCGTGGGCCGCATCCGCGCCGACAGCTCCCGCCCCGGCGCCATCGCCCTCTGGGCCGTGACCGACAGCATCCGCAAGGGCGCCGCCACGAACGTCATCCAGATCATCGAGGAGGCCGATCGGCGGGGGCTCGTGGGGCCGTCCGCCGGTCGATAGCCAATAACCAGCGGCCCCGCTAGGCTAGCCGCGTCATGCCGCACACACAGCTTCGGGACATCGTCGCCTACTACGAAGAGGCGGGTGCGGGCCCGCCCCTTCTGCTGATCGCGGGACTGGGCGGACACTCAGGCGTCTGGTCGCTGCAGCTTCGCGCCCTCTCCCTGGGACGCCGCGTGATCGCCTTCGACAACCGTGGCGCGGGCCGCACCAGCGCTCCCGACAAGCCCTATTCGATCGCCGGCATGGCCGACGACGCCTGCCAGCTCCTGGACCGTCTGGATGTCGAGAAGGCGAGCGTGGCCGGCTACGGCATGGGCGGCGCCATCGCCCTTGAGCTCGCCGCCGAGCACGCCCCCCGCGTCGAGAACCTCGTCCTCATCGGCGCCTCCGCGCGCCCCGGCGGGCGCCAGTCCCTCGTGACCGAGGGCTGGGTGGCCGCGCGCCGTTCGAGCCTCAGCCGCGAGGCGGCTTTCGCCCTCACCGCGCCCTGGCTCTACACATCCAAGCTCCTGGCCGACAACGCCCTTCGCAGCCAGGCCGTCGAGAGCGGCGCCAACGACCCGCATCCCGCCCACGACCACGCCTACGCCCGTCAGGCGCAGGCCTTCCTGGCCTACGACGCCAGCGCGAAGCTGGCCGCCATCGAGCAGCCCGCCCTCGTGCTCGCCGGCGAGGAGGACATCCTCGTCGACGCGGCCGATGCCGCCGCCCTCGCGAAGGCCCTCCCCAACGGCTCCCTCCGGCAGCTCCCCGGCGCCCACGCCGGCCTGGTCGAGCACCCGCATGCCTACGCGTCGGCCATCCTGGAGTTCCTCGCCGCCCCCGTCCCAGCGGGCTAGGGCGCGAACTAAAGCCCCGCAATCTCCCACGCGCCGAAGCTGGCCACCTCGATCGGGCCAGCGGCGTCGAGGCGGAAGACGCCGTCCTCGTCGGAGGCTAGGGCGCGGGCGGCCTCGACTCTCTCTTCGTCCGAGGCATAGGGACCGTGCAGTGCCGGATCGACGCCGCGCCAGACATACAGCAAATAGCGCTGCGCTACTGCCCCATTCACTTCCTTCGCCATCTCGTTCTCCTCCTTCGCTAGGCTGGCATGCGCTGATGCCAACGGAAGACTTCGGTGTTCGTCATGAAACCGCACAGTTTGTCGAGGCCGCTTGCCTGGAAGGTCGGGCGACGGAGTTGGCGGGCAAACAGGCTGCGCCTCGTCTCGTCGGCAACGACCGTAAATTTTGGCGGCTCCGCCATGGACAGATGCACATCATTGAACCGCAGCAGCCCGGAGTAGATCGGCGTCGAGTGCTCGACCTCGTACAAGCTGACCGGCGTATTGCCCCCACGCGCCATCCACACGACGTCGATTTCATGCAGCTCCGAGTCGAGACCGGGCGGCACCGTGGTCCGAAAGGGGAACTGCGGTGCAAGCCCCCAGTCCATCTTCGAGCGATCGCTCGGCGGGACCCAGACATCAAGCCCCCGGGCGTTTCCGATCGAGCCGAGCAGCGTCTGCACTTGCGAGTGATCTAGAGGCGGAGTCTCGTCGCGTGCGCTGGCGAGCGCGCTCAGCAGTGGCTCCCAGCCGAAGTATGCCTCCACGTTGTGGCGTCCAACGCGCGCGAGGTAGAGCTCGGCAGGCTGGTCGCTGTGCGTGTAGACCTGCGCCTTGAATTGGCCGTCGGAGGCCGGCCCAGCTTCATCGAACAAGTCGCGGAATTCTGCCAGCGGTAGGAGCAACGGCTCAACCTGCCCATCCCACAACAGCGCAACGAACGCCGTACGCCCTTCGAGTTCTCGCAAGTCCTCCTCGCGGAGGCCATAGAACGTCGAGCCCTTGGGATGCACGCGAGAGTAGCGCACGTAGACGAGAGCCTGCCCGTCCCCGACTTCGAACAGCGAGCGACCGTTGCCAAGTCGCGTGATCTGCCCGGTTCGGTCGGCGAGTTCCTGCAGAAAGGCTTCGCGCGGCTTCATCTGCTGACCATACCGCGAACTGGCGTCCGAACGCACGTTCCAACATGCTTGCGCTGCTGGCCGCCGCGCCGACTGCTTTCCTTGTCTCGGGCGTCATCGATGTGGGCATCGAGATGCTCCTGATGAAGAGCTTGAAGCCGAGATGTCCTCAGGGGTCGCCTATTACGAGCGCGACCTGCTCAACATCATCCGGCAAGGCCGCGGCATCCCCGCTGTGCCCCTCGTGCTCATCGGCGTCGCGCCCTAAGCCCTCAGCCACGCTGGAAGAGTCGAAATTGCTGATCAGTAGCTCGCTGATGGCGCTGCGCGCGGCTGCCTTCGAGTTGATGTTGCGCCCCATCGGGACTTCCTCGACCGAATACCCCTCGTACAGGTCACGGATGAAGGGGTGGTCCGAGTTCGACAGCAGGGCGGAGATGCCACGAGCGGTCAGGTCGTCGAGTACCGCTCGCAGCCGGTGCTGCTCGTCAACGCCAAAACCATCCTTCGTGTAGCTCGTGAAGTGCGATGTCTCGTTCAAGGGCTGGTAGGGCGGGTCCAAGTAAACGAAGTCCCCTGGCTGCGCCTTGGCGCACGCTCCCTCGAAATCCGTGGCCTCAATCCTCGCGAACGCAAGGGCGTTGGACGCCTCGCGCAGAACCGCTCTGTCGAGAATACGGAGACTCTTGTGCCGCCCGTGGGGCACGTTGAAGTGCCCCTTGCTGTTCACGCGGTAGAGGCCGTTGTAGCAGGTCTTGTTCAGGAACAGCAGACGAGCGGCCTTCCTGTCGGGGCGCCGGAGACGCCGTTGGTTTCGGACCTTGTAGTAGTAGAGCCCGCGCTGCGAGGACTCCCGCGCGAGGTACTGTCGCGAGAGCTCCCCCAACTCCTCGATCACGCCCTCAACGTCGTCCCGCACCGCCCGGTAGGTGGCGATCAGGTCCGCGTTGCTGTCGGCGAGGGATGCGTTGCGAACCAGTCTCGCCTCGTGCAGGGCGAAGAACACAGCGCCGCCGCCGAGGAAGGGTTCGTGGTAGCGGGCGATTCGCTCGGGGGCGTGCTCAGCGATGCGCTGGGCCAGTCTGGCCTTGCCCCCAGCCCACTTCAGGAACGGCTTCGCCACGTGGCCATTGTACGCGCGGTCGACCTGGCGATCGGACGGATCACATGCTTGGGAGACGCACGGCCACTCCAGCGGTCCGCTTGATGGAGAAGTAGCAGGCGATGAGGAAGCCGACGCTGAAGGGCAGCCCGGTGGCGCGGCTGATGAGCACGTACTCGGTGGCGTTGAACTCCCCCAGCAGGAAGATGCGGAAGATGCCCGTGAAGATGTTGATCGCCATGAAGGTGAGCGTGAGGTAGACGAACACGCGGTGCTTCGGGTCCATGAGCGTGCGCAGCGCGGGCACCCCCTGTCGCGCCACGGCGCCCACGAGCGGCTTGCCGGCGAGGACGCTGCCAAGTGAGATGGCGGCCATGATGAAGTCGGTAAAGATGTTCTGGGCGGCGAAGGCCTTGGCGCTGTTGATGGCGAGGCCGAACGCGGCCGAGCCTGCCACGATGAGGAAGCCGAGCACCACGAGCGCGCGGATCACGCCGCTGTCCCGGTTCGTGGCGAACACGTAGGCCGAGGACAGGAACGACCCCACGATCGCGACCTGCGTCCGCCACAGATCCTCCGGCCAGAAGGTGTTCAGGACCAGGAAGACGACGACCGGCAGGGCGGTCCAGAAGATGCGCCAGTCGACGCCGCTGAAGTCGCCCCGGAGAAAGCGCGTGAACTCGGGCAAGTTGGGAGAATCGGGTGCGGCCTCGGGAGGCTCATCCGGCCGGTTCATCGCTGCTCCAGACCCCACCCCGCCAGCATACGGCAAGCCCCCGAAACGCTCCGCCACCGCCTTGCGTCGAGGCGAGGGGGTATCATCGCGCCACTCGCTCGGGAGGAGATTCAATGCCCACCCTTGATGGCATGCGCGTGCTCGATATGACCCAGTACGAGGCCGGCACCTCGTGTACGCAGTTGCTCGCCTGGCTGGGCGCCGACGTCGTCAAGATCGAGCCCCCCGGCCGCGGCGACCCGGGTCGCGGTGTGGTCGCCACGGCGGGGCTGCCCCAGTACTTCCTCAACTACAACAGCAACAAGCGCAGCATCGCCATCAACCTGGCCTGCGAGGAGGGCCGCGCCCTCCTCCTGCGCATGGCCCCACAGTTCGACGTGTTCGTCGAGAACTATGGCCCCGGCGTCATCGAGAAGCTCGACCTCACCTACGACGTGATGAAGGAGGTCAACCCCTCCATCATCTACGCCCGCCTCAAGGGCTTCGGCCTGAGCGGCCCCTATTCCGGCTTCCCCGCCTACGACTGGGTGGCGCAGGCGGCCGCGGGAACCTTCTCGGTCACCGGTCAGGCCGGAAGTCCCCCAACCCGGCCCGGCCCTACGATCGGCGACTCCGGCACCGGCGCCCAGCTCGCCCTCTCCATCACCGCCGCCTACGTGCAGCAACAGCGCACCGGCGAAGGGCAGTTCATCGAGATCTCGATGCAGGAGGCGGTTACCCTCTTCATGCGCACCCTTGGTCTCCGCACCTGGGGCGAGGCGCCCCAATCGCGCACCGGCAACAGCCGGGGGCCCGGCACTGATGTCTACCCCTGCAAGGGCGGCGGCGAGAACGACTACCTCTTCGTGATGATCGTGACGCTCGCGCAGTGGGACGCCTTCTGCACGACCATCGGCCACCCCGAGCTGGTGGCCGACCCCCGTTTCGAGACGCAGGGCGGGCGCTTCGAGCACGCGGCGGAGTTCTACGACCTGGTCGCCGCGTGGACGCGTGAGCGCACGAAGCACGAGGCCATGCGCGAGCTCGGCAGCGCGGGCGTCCCCTGCTCCGCCACGCTCGACACCTACGAGCTCTTCACCGACCCGCACCTCACCGAGCGCGGCCTGGTACACGAGCTGGAACACCCCACCCTCGGGTCGATGAAGGTGATGGGCATGCCCGCCCGCCTCTCGGGCTCGAAGGTGCCCATCGTGCCCGCCCCCATGCTCGGCGAGCACACGCGCGAAGTCCTGGGCGAGCTCGATTTCGCCGAAGACGAGATTGAGGCGCTGCTCGACCACGGCGTGATCGGCTAGGACCGCCGTGGCAGCGATTCGGGGCCTCCACTCCGTCACCCTCTTCGTCGAAAACCTCGAGCGCGCCGCCGACTTCTACGTGGAGAAGCTGGGGTTCGAGGCGGAGACGCGCTACGTCCGCTCCCAGCTCCTGCGCGCGGGCGACTTCCGCCTCCTCCTGCACGTCGGCGGCAGTCCGTCGGGCGAGGAGGGCGGCCTCCACCTGCACCTCGCCGTCGACAATGTCGACGCCTTCCACGAGCAGCTGGTCGCCAGCGGGGCCTCGCCCGAGGGCCCGCCCGAGACAAAACCGTGGGGCCTGCGCTCCTTCGAGCTGCGCGACCCCTCCGGCTACCTCTGGGAGTTCGTCCAGGAAATCGACCCCGCGGAAACGCCGGGATAGCGCGCGTATCATCGCGAGCATGCCTCGCATTGATGCCTACCTCGTTGTCAACGCCCGCTTCCACGACACCAACTTCGCCCGCCTTGAGCTGCTGAAGCTGCTGGCCGAGGACGACGACGTCTGGGTGCGCGTCGGCGAGTCGTTCGCGGACACGGAAGCCATCCGCGCCTCGGACGTGCTGGTCACCTACACCTGCGACCTGCGACCCGAACCCGAAGAGGAGGAAGCGCTGCGCGCCTTCGTCGAGGGTGGCGGACGCTGGCTGGCGCTGCACGCCACCAACGCCCTCCTCGACTTCGGTCCCGAGGGCATCATCGCCCCCCGCATCTGCGACACCTTCATGGACACGATGGGCAGCCGCTTCATCTCGCACCCGCCCATCCAGCCCTTCCAGGTCACGGTGACGGCCCCCGACCACCCGCTCGTGGCCGGCATCGAACCCTTCGAGGCGTCGGACGAGATCTACCTGTGCGAGTACACCGACGGCATCACGCCCCTCCTGGAGACGCGCTTCAGCGGCACGTTCGAGGCCGGCTACGTCGAGAACGACTGGCCCGACGACGACCCCCGCCTGATCGCCTATCTGCGCGAACTC
Source organism: Tepidiformaceae bacterium (assembly GCA_965262975.1). Taxonomy (GTDB): domain Bacteria; phylum Chloroflexota; class Dehalococcoidia; order Tepidiformales; family Tepidiformaceae; genus UBA2991. Next base: position 2,050,688 of record OZ253575.1, read on the forward strand.
GGCGAAGGCGCGGTCTTCTACCTGACCCTCGGCCACTCCTGCGGCAAGTACGACATGCAGCCCATGCGCGAGGAGACCGAGGTCGTGCGCGGCTCCTGGAACCTCCCCGTCTTCTACGACCTCCTCCGCCGCGGCCTCGAGTGGGCGAAGGCGCCCGCGCGGGTGCGGGCGTAGGGAGCATCCAGTGGCAGGTGACCCCGAGGGACGTCGCCTTGCGAGGCGGCGAGCTGATCGGCTCTCGGAAGCAGGACTGCTTCTGCGCGTTATCGACGTACTCCTCAGGGACGCCGACTTCGATGTAAGCGCTTGTCAGGAGCTCGCCGAGCAGGTTGTACGAGAAGAGAGGAGACAACTTCAGAAGGCGCAAGGGAAAATCAGATCACGTCGACGGTTCAAACATGGTGTCGCACATCCCCTTCTTGAGGAGAGGGCAGAGAACAAACTCTTCATTGATGAGAGTGGGCACGCTTCGCCCAAGTCAACACCCGAGCAACCAACATTTGCCCTCGGGGCGGTGGCCTTGTCCGAAGAGGAAGCAGCGCGCTACATCGACAGGGCAGACCAACTCAAGCTGGATTTCTTTGGCCGCACCGACGTGACGCTCCATGAGCCTCAGATGCGCCGGCATGAGCAGTTATTCTCGTTTGGGGGAGATGCTGGCCGGCAGGTTGAATTTACTCGGGCTCTCGACCAGTTGGTTGCTGAGACCGACATGGTGATCTTTGGAGCTGCTATCCGGAAGGACGCCTTCGCCAGCGACTTCACCGAAACTGGCAGCGACCCTTACCTGCCGGCAAACCTGTATGCAGTCGCCATCACCTTGCTCCTCGAGCGTTACGTGGACTATCTGCTCGCATCGGCCGATAAGCGCCGACTCGGAAGGGTCACGTTCGAGAGCCAGGGAGCACGGGAGGACGCGGAGCACCAGGTGCAGTTTGCCCGTTTGTTGCTGGAGGGCACCCAATGGGTTCCTGAGTCAGCCTTCCGGCAGGCGATTCAGCCCGGCGCGCACTTCGTGACCAAGTCGGGGTCGCACCCGACTGAATTGGCTGACATGTTCGTAAGGGATCTGTTCGAGTGGACACGGTCTGGGTGTACAACAGGACCACAACGTTGGGACACCTTTACAGCCAAGATGTACTGCCGGGGAGATGGGCAAGGCGGAAGATTTGGCGTAAAAGTCTTCCCGGATTCAGACATCAGGGAGCGGATCGAGGAGCACCGAGCGCAGCGACTCGCTTCGCCCCACAACTAAAAGCGCCCCCGCTCAAGGAGCAGGGGCGCCGGTGCTGCGATACAGCACCCACTGCGGACAGTTTAGGGGCTGGAGCCTGCTGATGTCCACGAAACGGCGACGCGGCGCCCTCCCCTTTAGGCCATCATCGCCCCGTGGACCGGGAGGAAGTCCCCGCTCACGTACGACGCTTCGTCGGGCGTGTCGCTCCTGCCGGGCAGGGTGGTCACGAGCGGGCAGAAACGCGCGTCAGGGGGTCGCTCCGCGGTCCGGTGCTGTGGCGAAACCGAGGAACACGAGGACGGCGCGGTTCAGCCGAAGGACGTCCTCATCGTCGAGACTCCCCAGGGCTTCGCCTAGCCGTGACTTTCGCACCGTGGTGATCTTGTCGGCCATGACCAACGAGGCCTCGTCGAGGCCGTTGCGCTCGCTCGGTTCGATCGGGATGCGGAACAGTGGCGCATCGGTCGGGTCCGTGGTCAGCGGGCAGACCGTGACCGACTCCGTTGCATCGAAGCGGTCGTCCTGCAAGATAACGACGGGACGCGGCTTGGCGGTGTAGTCCCCACCTCCCGCGACGGTCCAGAGTTCGCCTCGTCGCACCCGGCGCTCCTCAGTCAGAGAGCGCGTCGGAGAGGGAGTCGACGAAGGCCTGGTCTTCCTCCGCATGCGGGCTGCGCGCCACCAGCAATGACTGTCGATGCGCCTCGGCGGCGAAGTCCGGTGAGCGTGTGTCGGGTACCCAGAGCTGGATCGGACGCAGGCCCTGCTTGCGCAGGCGGTCGCGGTAGGCGCGCACTCGATCCCTTGAGGACTGCGGGCGCGGCGCGGCTGACATCAGAACGGGCCCCTTTCTCCATCCCCGTTACATGTAACCTTCCGGGTTCACGCGTGTCAACCTTCGCGTCGTGTGCCGCATCGGCTGCACTCGAAAAACTCTGGCCCCGCTTAGGCCATCATCGCCCCGTCGACCGGCAGGTACACCCCGCTCACGTACGACGCTTCGTCCGACACCAGGAAGGTGACCACGCTTGCGATCTCGTCGGCGGAGCCCAGGCGGCCGCCGTCGAGGGTGGGTCCCACGCCGCCCCCGCGAGCGGCGGGCGGGTCGTCGTCTCCGCGCATCTCCGCCGCCTCCGCTGCGGCGGTGTGCAGCATGGGGGTGTCGATCGTGCCCGGGCAGATCGCGTTCACGCGCACACCCTGGGCGCCGTAGGCGCGCGCCAGCGAGCGAGTCAGGTTGATGACGCCCGCCTTCGTTGAGCCGTAGAGCCCCTGCAGGGGCACCCCGTGCAGCGCCGAGACCGACGACGTGTTCACGATCGCGCCGCCACCGGCCGTGATCATGTGGTTGATGGCGTATCGGCAGCCGAGGAGCACGCCCCGCAGGTTGACCGACATCATCTGGTCCCACTTCTCCATCGGGTCGTTCAGCGAATCGAACCAGAAGTGGACAGCGGCGTTGTTGTGCAGGACGTGGAGGCCGCCAAGTTCGTTGACCGCGTAGGCGGTCACGGCGCGCCAGTCGTCCTCGCTGGAGCTGTCGGCGTGGATGAAGTGCGCTTCCCCGCCGGCGGCGGCGATCGCCTCAACCGAAGCGTGGCCGGCCTCGTCGTTCACATCGGTGGCGATAACGCGCGCGCCCTCGCGCGCCCAGCGTCTGGCCACCGCCTCCCCCATACCCATGCCCGCTCCGGTGACGATCCCGACTTTGCCTTCGAGGAGCATCTCGCGCTCTCCTTCTTTTCGTGCGTCGCGACCAGACCGCGGTCGCGTGCGCGCCAGCCTACCCCATGCGAAGGGAGGCGCGGGAACCCCAACACTGCCCTGGCTCTGCTACGATTCGGGCCGAAACCGCAGACCTTATGACGGTCTCGAATCGGAGGCTCCCCCATGACCGAAACCCTGACTGGCACCAACCGCTCCGGCGGCGTGGCCTACACCCAGCTTCTCGCCGAGGACAGCCACGCTGTTCCGGAGTACCTGCTGCGCGACGCGCCGCTCGAGGAGGGCCAGCCCACGCGCGTGCCCGTCTCGCGCTACACCTCGCGTGAGTGGCACGACCTCGAGATTGAAAAGCTCTGGAAGCGCGTCTGGCAGATGGCCTGCCACGAGGACGACATCCCCGACGTGGGCGACTACCTCGTGTACGACCTCGCCGACCTCTCGTATCTGGTGGTGCGCGTGGCCGAGGATGAGTTCAAGGCCTACTACAACGCCTGCCTCCACCGCGGACGCCTGCTCCGCCAGGAAGACGGCAAGCGCGCACGCGACCTGCGCTGCGCCTTCCACGGCTGGACCTGGAACCTCGACGGCACGCTCAAGGAGATCCCCTGCCAGTGGGACTTCCCCTACGTGAACCCGGAAGAGCAGTCGCTCCCCGAGGTGAAGGTCGCCAACTGGGGCGGCTTCGTCTTTATCAACCCCGATCCCGACGCCGAGCCGTTTGAGGACTTCGTGGGCGACCTGGAAAGCCACTTCACGCTCCTGCCCTACGAGAAGCGCTATAAGGAGGCGCATGTCGCCAAGGTGCTGCGCTGCAACTGGAAGGTGGCGCAGGAGGCCTTCATGGAGGCTTACCACGTCGTCGCGACGCACCCCCAGATCCTGGCAGGCATCTGCGACGCCAATTCGAAGTACGACGTGTTCGGGAACTACTCGCGCGCGGTGACGCCCAACGGCGTCCCCAGCCCGCACCTCTCGAACGTGCCCGAGGAGGAACCCCTCCCGGACGTGAGCCCGTTCAAGATGCGCCACCCGCTTACCGGCGCCATCTACGACGTGCAGGAAGACAGCACGGTGCTGGTGACGGCCAAGGACGGCCGCTCGGGATACTTCACGGACGGCGGCACCTGGCTCAGCGGCGACCTTGGCGAGGCCGACCCGCACATGTGCCAGTGGCTCGCCGGCCGCCAGCTCGAAGCCGACGACGAGGCCTGGGCCCGCCGCCGGGGCGCCGCCGACGGCGTGAGTCCGGCAGCGGTCGATGACAACGGGACCGTCGCTGCCGAGAGCGCCGCCGAAGAGCTGGACAAGCGCATGGAGCAGATGACCGCCGCTCCCTCGAACGGCGCTTCGGTTCGCGAGATCGGGGCGGCGGCCATCCGCGAGGGGCTTCGCCCGGTGCTGGGCGACCTGATGGACAGCGTCCCCGACGCGGAGCTGAACGACAGCATCTACTTCACGCTGTTCCCCAACTTCCATCCGTGGGGCTCGTTCAACCGGATCGTCTATCGCTTCCGGCCGAACGGGAACAATCCCGACGAGAGCATCATGGAGACCCTCTACCTGGCGCCCTACCCACAGGACGGCGAGCGTCCGCCGGCCGCTCCCATCCACTGGATCGATGTCGACGACGACTGGACGGAGGCGCCGGAGCTGGGGATGCTCGCCCGGGTCTTCAATCAGGACACCTACAACCTGCCGCGCGTGCAGCTTGGTCTGCACGCCACCAGCAAGGAGTTCGTGCAGTTCGGGAACTACGGCGAGACCAAGATTCGCCACTTCCACGCGCTGCTCGAGAACTGGGTCTCGCGGGAGTAACACCCCGCACCATCAGCGAATCCGACCGGAGGGGCGGCCTGGCCGCCCCTCCTTCGTGTCGTGGGGCTAGCGAAATGGCTCGTAGCGCGGCATGATGAATGTATGAGCGGAGAACAAGGCCGAGGCCAGGCGGCACCATCAGAACCCAAACCGAAGGTTGAGATACCACCGCCTTCGCAGAAGCCCCCGCATGTAACGCCGAGAGGCTATCCCCGGACCTTCCCCGCGCCGGCACGATCCGCGGACGACTAGTGAGCTAGTGCGACCGTCAGCGTCGCGCCCACAACCGCCACTTCCCCCAGAAATAGGAACGTCTGCAGTCTGACGAGCTGCGCGGTTCGTCTCAGCTCCCGCTCGGCGACCGGTTGAATGCGCTCGATGTACTCGCGAGCGACCCAGAGCGCTATCTGCTCGTCACTCCACCTGGACTCCTCCTGATCGACGAGCGCGGCGAGATCCAGCACGTCCGGTGCATCGGGAAGGACTGCCGTGCGCTCCGCCAGCACGGCATAGATGGTCGAGATGCCGAACAAAATGAGCGCCACGACCGAGCCGATCCAGAGGCCCTCTGGCAGGTCTTCCGAGAGAGCAAGAAGCGCCGCTGAGGCCGTCACCGCGAGAGCTCCGATGCTGAGGTAGGCACGTGACTGCTGGCGGAGGTGGTCGACCGAGACCAGTACGTTGTCGTTCAACCGCACCATCTGGTCCAGTAGCAGGCGCGCGCCCGGGATCGAGCCTTCAGGCTGCGTCATCGCTGGAGCCAGCGGTAGTGAAGCTCGCTCGCCTTGGCTGTGAGCGCCGGGAAAACGTCGGCGAGCACGTGCGCGACCCGCATCAACGGCTGCATGTGCACCTCCGGCGAAGGGTGGCCCACCGACCGCACGATCGCTCGTGCGACCTGCCCGGGCGTTTGCACGGGTCCGAGGGGAGCGGGGACGTACTCGGGCGAGAACGTGGGCGCGTTCGCGAAGAACTCCGTCTCGGTGCTCGCCGGCAGCACCAGCGTGACGCTCACGCCCGACCCAGCGAGCTCGCCCCGCAGCGCCTGCGTCAGGCCCGTGAGTGCGAACTTGCTGGCGGCGTAGGCGCCGTGATACGGCCAGCTCCGCTTCCCCACGATCGAGCCCACGTTCACGATATGTCCCGACCCCTGGCGGCGCATGTGGGGCAAGACCGCGCGGATGGCGTTGTGCGCGCCCAGCACGTTCGTCTCCAGCAAGTCGCGGAAGGCGTCCTCGGGCGTGTCCTCGATGCGCCCGTAGAGGCCGTAACCGGCGTTGTTCACGAGCACGTCGACGCGCCCGAAGCGTGCGATCGCCGCCTCGGCCAGCGCTTCTATCTGTTCTCGCTGGCGGATGTCGCAGGACACGACCAGCGTCTCCACGGCAAAGCGCTCTTCCAGCCGCTCGGCGAGCTTCGCGAGGCGATCCTGCGAGCGCGCCGCCAGCACGAGGCTGGCGCCCTCGCGGGCGAAGCGCACAGCCGTCGCCCGCCCGATGCCGGCGCTCGCGCCGGTGATGACGACAACAAGCGGGGAGGTCATTACGCCAGGAGGTCGTCGCCGAGGGGGACGGTGTCCCGAGCCACCCGCGCGACGATGGGTGTCCCTGCCCGCAGTGAGCCCAGCGCCGAACGCAGCGCCAGTGCCAGCCGCCCGCCCGCCAGCCAGTCGCGGGGGCGCAACGCGATTCCGAGCGCCATCGAAAGTTCACCCGCTTCGCCATTCCAGTTACGGAGCGAACGCGGCAACGTCATCGCCGCCGGGTCGATGATCGCGCGCAACGCCATCCAGCTGGCGCCATGTTCGACTGCCACGCGGGCGAAGGCGGCCGTTTCTATGTCGACGCCGGCGGCCCCGTGCTCGTTCCACAGGTCCCGCTTCGCTTCCGGTGTGGCGACGGGCTTCGCCACCGTCACGAGCCGCGAGCAGACGAATTTCGGCCCCTCGTTCCGCAAGGCGCGGCGAGCGCTCGTGACCGTCATCGCGGGGGGCTGCAGTCCCTCACCGGCCTCGTCGAGAACCTCGCGCGCGAGAATGAGGTCGCCGGGACCGAGCGAGGGGTCGAGCCCGCCGCAGAGCCCGGCGATGAGCACGGTGTCGGGCTTGTGCTCTTGCAGAAGGTCGGCCAGGGCGCGCTCGCCCGCTTCGCCTGTTCCCGTGACGTGGCAGCCGGAGCCGATCGCGCGCGCTTCGCGCGTCGTGGGCGCCACGATGAGCAGGCTCACGAAGGGCTGCGGCCGCCTAGCGTGCCGAGCGCCGCGCGGACACCCTCAAGCGGGCTCGACATGGTCGCGCCGACGGCGGTGGCCTCGTAGCCGCAGTGGGCCATGCAGTTGGTGCAGCGCGCATCGCGGCCGTAGCCGTAGCGGTCCCACTCCGTCTCTTCGATCAGCTCCACGAAGGTCGTCGCGTAGCTCTCGTTCATCAGGTAGCAGGGGCGCTGCCAGCCGAGCACGCTGCGCGTGGGATTGCCCCAGGCCGTGCACTGCATCGCTCGCTTGCCCTGGAGGAAGTCGAGGAACACCGGCGTGTGGAAGAAGCGCCAGCGCCGCCGGTCAGGTGAGTTGAGGATCGACTTGAAGGTCGAGATCATTTCGGGGCGCTTCAGGAAGACGCTCTGGTTGGGGGCCTTCGGGTAGTCGTAGCCAGGCGAGACCATCATCCCGTCCACGTTCAGATCGTCCATCAGGAAGTTGAACAGGTCGCCCATGTCCTTCGGGGAGCTGTCGTTGAAGACGGTCGTGTTCGTGCTGACGCGGTAACCCAGTTCCTTCGCCTTGCGGATGTTGGCCACGGCCTTGTCGAACACACCCTCACGATCGACGGACTTGTCGTGCTGCTCGCGCAGGCCGTCCATGTGGACGCTGATCGTGAGGTAGGGGGAGGGCTCGATCTTTGGCAGCCAGCGCTCCAGCAGGATCGCGTTCGTGCAGAGGTAGACGAAGCGCTTGCGCTCGATCAGGCCCTCGACAATCTCGTCGATCTGGGGGTGGATGAGGGGTTCGCCTCCGGCGATGGAGACGACGGGCGCGCCGCACTCGTCCGAGGCTTCCCAGCACTCCTCCGGTGAGAGGTACGTGCTCAGGATCTCCTCCGGGTGCTGGATCTTGCCGCAACCCTCACATTCGAGGTTGCAGCGGTAGAGCGGCTCCAGCATGAGTACGAGCGGGTAGCGCTCCTTGCGAAGCAGCTTCTGTTTGAGCAGGTAGCGGCTGACGGCGAACGCTTGCCGAAGCGGAATTCCCATCGTGGTTCCTCCGGGGACTGGCGGCACAGCATACGGAGCGATTGCCCCGAAGGCTATGTGCCCGGGCTGCTCTCAGTCCCCCCGGAGATAGTGTGCGTAGAACTCCACGTCCCGCACGATGCGGCTCAGCGGTGGCAACTCGTCGAGTCGCACCGGTTCCTCGCCAATCTCCGTGCCGTCGCTGTCGTAGATATGGCGATGCAGCGTTCCCGCGTTGCCGTGGGCGTTGTCGTATCGAAAGACATCGACGAATCCGCCATTGCGCACAACGCGGGCGTGGTAGTTGTAGAGGGCGGTCAGCACATGCCACCGTCCGTAGCGCCTCCGAACAGCCAGCCGCTTGCTGACGTGGAGGCTGCCCCCGCTGGCCGTCTCGATGTGGCCGATCAGGTCGACGCGTGCAAGCCCGTCCAAGGTCTGCGTCTCGATGAATTGTGTGCCGTCAACCGTGACGACGCCCTCGGCGATTAAGCCCTCGAGGCTGCTCTCGTGGACGACTCGGTAGCGCTCGTAGGCGATCCAGCGTCGGGGCCAGCGATCGCCCTGAGTTCTTCGAGGTTCCGGTAGGCGCCGACCCATTCACAGACCTGCCATGGCGATGCACCCTCGCCCCGCTCGATCGCCCCGAGCAACTCCCCGGAAGGACGCCCGTAGAGTTCCTCGACGCGGGCCAACTCTGCCTCGGCCTCAAGGATGCCCTCTTCCACCGTTGTCTGCACCACGGGAGTCTGGTACCGCTGGGTCGTCATCGCTCACGCTCTCCGTTTCATCAGTATAGCCGCTCCGTACAGGACCCTACGCGCCCGCTGCGTCGACCGCCGTCCGCAGCGGCGAGGCCGCTGCGGACGGCGGATTCCATGGTCGCGGGCCAGCCCGTATCGGTGTACGAGGGTTGCAATCCCCTATGTACCCGGCCCCCCGGTTCCCGAGAGATGGCGGGCGTAGAACTCCACATCCCGCACAACGCGGCTCAGCGGTGGCAACTCTTCCAGTTCGACCAGCTCCTCGCCAACTTCAGTGCCCTCGCTGTCGTAGGTGTGCCGATGAAGCGTATCTGCGGGGCCGTGGCAGTTGTCGTATCGAAAGATGTCGATGACTCCCTGCGCAAGCGCTACCTGTGCGTGGTAAGCGTAGAGAGTAGTTAAGACGTGAGGTCGTCCGTACCGGGTCTGAACGGCCAGGCGCTTCTCGATGTGGAGGGCGCCAGCGCTTGCAGTCTCGATCATGCCGCCCAGCACAACGCGAACCAACCCACCGGCATCACTCCGATCACGAAAACGGGTGGTGTCGGCAGAGACGATGCCCTCGGCGATTAAGCCCTCGAGGCTGCTCTCGTGGATGATTCGGTAGCGCTCGTAGGCGATCCAGCGTCGGGGCCACGGCCCGCTGTCAGCGCTTGGAGGTCGTGGTAGGCGATCAGCCACTTACAGATTTCCCACGTCTCTTCCGTTTCGCCGCTCTTCACGGCCTCCAGCATGGCCTCGGAGGAGCAGCCGTAGCGATGCTCCATCACCCGCACCTCTGCCTCTGCCTCAAGGATGCCTTCTTCCACCGTTGTCTGCACCACGGGAGTCCGGTACCGCTTCGTCGTCGTCATCGCTCGTGTTCTCCGTCTGGCCAGTATAGCCGCTGGATCCGCCCCTACGCGCCCGCCACTTCGACTGCCTGGGCGGCTGTAAGGCCGCTGCGCACGGCCGATTCCATGGTCGCGGGCCACCCCGTGTCCGTGTAGGCGCCCGCCAGGAAGAGGTTCGGAATCGGGGTCCGCGGGCCCGGGCGCGACAGCCCCGGCGCCGGCACGAAAGTCGCAGCCGGTTCCTTGAGGACCCGGTACTGCACGAGCCTGGCCTCGCGGGCGGCGGGGAGCGCCCGGCGCAGCTGTGGCAGAACCCGCGCGCAGACCTGCTCCCGAGGGAGCAGAAAGAACTCGCCCGACGGCGCGCTGATGGAGACCACAAGGTGCTGGCCCCTCGTCTCGTCCTCGCCGCCGACGCGGCTGCGGTTGAAGGCCCACTGCACCTCCGAGCGGATGAAAGCGGCGAAGGCGAAGTCGGCCACGGGCCGGTCGAACCAGAGGTGGAGGTTGAGGATGGGGGCGGGCCTGAACCGGGCGAGTCCTGCGAAAACGCTCTCGCCTTGCACGTTGTCTGGCAGGAGCGGCAGGAGCCGCCAGGGGGCGATGGCGCTCACGTAAGCGTCGAAGGAGCGGCGCTCGCCATCGCGCAGGGTCAGCCCCGCGACCCTCCCATCCTCGACCTCGATGCGATCGATGGCCGTGCGCAGTGAGACCTTGCCCCCGCGCGCCTCGATGGCGCGGATGGCGGGCTCCACGTGCAGCTTTGAGAGCCCCACGGCCGATACGGCCAGTGCAGCCGCCCGCGGGTTCTTCTGGAAGCCCTCCTCGATCACGAATATCGACTGGCTCGCGCTGGCCTGAGCGGCACGGCAGTTGAGGGTGGGGATCACGAGGAAGTCCCAGAACTCGCGGATGGTGTCGGCCGACTGGCCCCGTTCGCGCAGCCACTGCTCGAATGTGATCTCCTCCAGGCGCGCCCGCTGGTGCACCGGGATGAAGCGGAGCCTGATGAAAGCCCGCACGACCTCCGCCTTCTGCCGCCACGAGAGGTGACGGTAGCGCAGCAGGCCCGGCGCGAGGTGCAGCCCGAAAGGCAGGTTCGAGGCCCACAGATCCGAGCGCCGCCCGTCTTCATCGAACACAGGCACGCTCAGCCGCTCCTGGCGATACGTCAGGTCGAGCGTGCCCAGCCGCTCGAGGAAACCCCGGTAGGCCGTGGTGCACTCCATGAAGAGGTGCTGGCCGTTGTCGACCTCGTCGCCGGTCTCACGGTCGTCGAACGAGTAGGTGGCGCCCCCCGCCCGAGGGCGTCGCTCGAGCACCTCCACCTCGTGCCCGCGATCGGCGAGCTCCAGCCCCGCGGCCAGCCCGGCGAGCCCCGCGCCGATGATCCCGACCTTCATGGTCGTGCCTGCGTCAGCCGGATCGCGCCGGCCCCAACAGCGCGGCGGAGCCCCAGAGACGCGCGATCGCGGAGGCCTTCTCGCGCCCGCTCAGGCGCACCCGCCCGGAGAGCACGTCGTAGTTGCGCGCCTCGATCCGCTGGAGCAGCTCGAAGTACACCCCCTGCAGCACGTTCACGCACATGCGCGAGCGAACATCCAGCAGCGGAAGCAGGTGGCGACCGCGACGGAAGTAGCGATGCGCTCGCTCGCCCTGCGCCTCCATCATCGCGATGAAGCGCTCGTCGTAGATGCAGGAGAGGATGTCCTCGGGCGTCAGGTTGTGCGCCTGCAGTTCCTCCGTGGGGAAGTAGACGCGCCCGCGCTCGGCGTCCTCCTTCACGTCCCGCATGATGTTCACGATCTGCAGGCCGATGCCCATGCTCGTGGCGAACTCCTCCGAGCGCGGGTGGGGCTTCGCCCCGAAGATCGAGACGCAGATGTGCCCCACCATCGAAGCCACGCGGTAGCAGTACTGGCGCAGGTCGGGCCAGGTCTCGTAGCGGTTGATGGTGAAGTCCATCTCCACCCCGTTCACCAGCTCCTCGAAGTGCTCCCGGGGCATGGCGTAGTGATCCACGGCGTCGCCCAGGGCGGTGAACAGCGGCCCCTGGCGCGAGCCCCCGTAGCAGGCATGCAGACGCTCGCGGGCGAGCCCGATCTCCTTCTCCTGGCGCGACCGGTCCGTCAGCTCGTCGGCGATGTCGTCCACATAGCCGCTGAAGGCGTAGGCGGCGTAGATCGCGTTCCGCTTCTCCGCCGGCAGGATGGTGAAGGCATAATAGAAGTTGGACGCGCGGTCCTTCGTGTAGGCCTTGCACCAGGCGTAGGCCTCTTCCGGTGTGAAGCGCTCATCGGCATGAGCATCGAGCTCCGCCAACACATCGAACGCCATGATGTACCCCCTTCCCTCTAGCTCAGATTCCTATCGCGATACGTGTGCCGTTGACGAGCGCCAGCCGCGCCTTCACGGCTTTCGTGACCCGCGGGCGGGCGCTGAGCGTGTCGTAGCCAGCGGCTTCGATGGCGTCGAGGATGGCCTCTCCGCCGAGGCGGTAGAGGCGAATGTCCGTCCGCACCGAGCGCGAGACGCGCTTTTCGAGCTTGCGCCCCTCGGCGAAGCAGGCCCGCGCGCGCTCCACCTCGAACCGCATGAGCGCGCGATAGCGCTCGTCGAAGCGCCGCTCGATGATCTGCTCCTCGTCGACGCCAAAGCGGCTCAGGTCTTCCTGTGGCAGGTAGATGCGTCCCTTCTCGATGTCCACGGAGACGTCCTGCCAGAAGTTCGCCAGTTGCAGCCCGATGCAGGTCTGGTCGGAGAGCGCGATCCGTTCCGCGTCGCGATAGCCCAGCACCGCCAGCACCATCTGGCCGACGGGTGTGGCCGAGTAGCTGCAGTAGGTGAGCACGTCCTCGTACGTCGCGAAGCGCGAGACGCGCTGGTCCAGGCGGTTCGCCTCGATCAGTCGGAGGAAGGGGTCGAGCGGGATTTCGCGGCGCTCGATCGTGCGCGTGAGGGCGATCAGCAGCGGGCGCCGCGGGTTCCCGGCGACGGCGTCGAGCAGGTCCTGCTCCCACGCGTCGAGCAGCGCGAGCCGGTCCCCCTCGGCCTCGTCGCCGAGGTTGTCGGTGTAGCGGCAGAAGGAGTAGACCGCGAAGAAGTGCCGGCGCAGCTTCTTCGGCAGCAGGAACGAGACGACGGTGAAGTTCTCGTCGTGGCGGCGGGCGTAGCGCTCGCACCAGCGATAGGCCTCGCGGGGGGTCGTGGGGCGCTCGATCGGCCACCGCCGCAGGCTGTCGTCGGTCCCGGCCGTCATCCCAGGGGGTCCGTGCCGGGCAGGTGGATGGGCTGCCCCTCGCGCAGGCGCCGGTAGCGGCCGAGCGCCCACAGCGGCCAGTAGTTGCAGTAGAGGTGGTACTTGAGCATGAAGTCTCGCGGGAAGCCCGTTCCCGTGAAGTGTGGCTCGATCCACTCGCCGTCGGCTGTCTGCGTGCGCACCAGGTAGTCGATGCCGCGCACCGTGGCGGGATGGTCGAGTGGCTCCAGGGCGAGCAGCGCGAGCAGCGCCCAGGCCGTCTGCGAGGCCGTGCTGGGCCCCTGACCCCGCAGCGAGGGGTCCTCGTAGGTGGCGCAGCTCTCGCCCCAGCCGCCGTCCGGCTGCTGGTGGTGTTCGAGCCAGCGCACGGCCCGCCGCAGGCGCGGATCGGCGGGGTCGACCCCCGCGGTGATGAGCGCCGGGACTGCCGCCCCGAGCCCGTACAGGTAGTTCACGCCCCAGCGCCCCCACCACGACCCGTCCGGCTCCTGCGTGTCCCAGAGGTAGTCGAGGGCGCGCTCGATCATCTCGTCGTCCGGGGGGGTGTCGTCGAGCGCGAAGGCCTCCACGATGTGCGCCGTCACGTCCTCCGTGGGTGGGTCGAACGTAGCTCCGAAGTCGGCGAAGGGGATGCGCGAGACGAACTCATCATTGTTGTCGCGATCAAAGGCCCCCCAGCCGCCGTTACTGGACTGCATCGCGCGCAGCCAGACCTTGGCTCGATGGAAGGGCGCGTCCTTGCCGCGCAGGTCGAGCAGGCGCAGGGCGATGAGCACCTCCGCCGTGTCGTCCGTATCGGGGTAGAGCTCGTTCGAGAACTCGAAGGGGAAGCCGCCGGGCTCGATCCCCGGCACCGTCAGCGCCCAGTCGCCGAGGCTGCTGACCTCGTGCGCGAGCATCCAGCGGCCCGCCTGCAGGAGCGCCTCGTCGGCGGCGGGCACGCCTGCCTCGCGCAGGCCCGTGATCGCCAGGGCCGTATCCCACACCGGAGAGAGGCAGGGCTGCACGGAGAAGGTGTCGCCCCGACGCAGGGCAAAGTCGCCCAGGAAGCTGTTGAGCCCCTTCTTCATCACGGGGTGGTCCATGGAGTAGCCGTGGCACTTGAGCGCGATCAGCGAGTAGACCGAGGGCGGCTGGATGACGCCCCAGGTCCCGTCCGCCTCCTGGTGCTCGATGATCCAGCGCTCGCACTCGCCCAGGGCGAACGTGCGCAGAGGCTTCCAGGGCAGGCGCTCGTGCGCGTGCAGCACCTTGTCGATGGCGAGGAAGGCATTACGCCAGGTCAACGGCCAGCGATCCCGCCGCAACGGCAGCGAGCGTCGGTCCTCGGGGTCGAGGTAGAGCTCATCGACGTGCGCGCTCTTCGGGATGGGCACCACCGGTCGGTACGCCCACACCACCAGGATGGCCACGATCGTGGCCCGCGCCCACGAGGCGAACATGTAGATGTTCAGCGGCGAGGAGACCGGCATCAGGATCGACTCCGGCGGCATCGCCGGCAGCGCCGACCACTCGAACTGCCCGAAGAGCGACAACCAGAGCTTCGTGAAGATGCGCGTCGCCGCCACGCCGCCCTTCGATCGGATGAACTCCCGGGCGCGCTTCATCTCGTCCCGCTCCGGGTCGACGCCCGCGAGCTTGAGGGCGAAGTACGCCTCGGTGCTGATACTCACATCGCCGGGACCGCCCCAGTAGACCGGCCAGGAGCCGTCCTCGCACTGGAGCCCCAGCAGGTAGCGAACGATGCCCTGCTCGCGCTCCGGCTCGTTCGTGCCGAGGAAGCGTTCGAGCAGGAGGTGCTCCGCCGCCATCGTGGCGTTCGATTCGAGTTCGGCCCACCAGTACCCGTCCTCCGCCTGCAGGGAGAGCAGGTGTTTGACGCTGCGATCGATGCACGCGTCGAACTGAGTGTCGCCGGCGGAAGCGGCGACCGCAGCGTCCTGTGGGGTGGAACTTGGAGCCGTCACCGAGCTCCCACCAACGCGGTGAGTCGCGCCTCCACCTCGTCGATGGAGCGGTCCGGAGTGGAGGCGCCGGCGGTCAGCCCGATGCGGTCGGCGCCCTCGAACCAGCCAGATTCAAGCTCGTGGGCGCTCTCGACGTGGTAGGTCCTCGCCCCCTCGCCCTCGCAGACCTGTCGCAGGTGGCGCGTGTTCGCGCTCTTCTTCCCGCCGACCACCACCATCACGTCGACCTGGTGGGCGAGTTCGGCGGCGGCCGCCTGCTGGCCGGTGGTGGCGTGGCAGAGGGTGTTCACCACGTGCATCTCGAAGTTCGCCTCGCGCTGCAGCAGCATCAGGTTGCCGACGAAGTGGGCGAAGTCGTCCATCTTGTGCGTGGTCTGCGCCATCACCCCGATCTTGTTGGGGAATCCCCCGGGGAAGGTCTCGATGAATTCCCGCAGGTGTTCGATGTTGGCGTGCTCCACGACGGTTACCTGTGAGCGGCCCTGCTCGTCCATCGCCCAGCCGATGATCCCCCGCACCTCCTTGTGGCCGGGGTCGCCGAAGATGAGCGCGTGCCACTTGTCGCGCACGAACTTCTGGGCGAAGCGCTGGGCGCGCGTCACGACGGGGCAGGTGGTGTCGATGATGTTGAGACCGGCATCCTCAAGGTCGCGCAGCACGCGCTCGCCGACGCCGTGGGCGGTGATGGCGATGCGGCCCGTACCGACGCGCTCCGCCGTGATCGCGCCGAAGTCGCCCTCGACCTCGTCGGGGCCGGGCAACTGGCGCACGCCCGTCCGTTCAAGCTGCTCGACGACGTGGGGGTTGTGCACGATCTCACCGGCACTGGCAATCGGGTTCTCCGGCGTCGCCTCGTCCTCCATGATGTGGACAGCGCGCCGCACCCCCATGCAGAAGCCCATTTCGCTCGCTCGGATGATCTCGGCCATGCCTGACCTCCTCGACCGGTTGGCGAAGGTAAAGTATCGGTAAAGTATAAGGCAAGCGGCAGGCGGCGCGTCTCTATCGGAGCCGTACCGCCGTGCCGTAGGCGAGTATCTCGGCTGCCCCCTGCATGACCTCGGCCGTGGAGAGCCGCAGCGCAACGACGGCGTCGGCCCCAAGCGCTTCCGCCTCCTCTGTGAGCTGCGCCAGCGCCTGCTCCCGCGACTCGACGAGAAGCTGGCGGTAGGCGCCGATCTCGCCACCGGTGATGTTCTTGAGCGAGGCGAGGATGTCGCGGCCGATGTTCCGCGCCCGCACCGAGTTCGCCGTCACAAGGCCGAGCGTCTCCGCGATCTCGCGTCCGGGAACCTCATCGGAGGTGGTCATCAGCATGCGTCCCTCCAGGCGGTCTGACTCGTTGGGGGCAGGATGATACGGCAAGCGCCATCGCGAAGGCCCCACCGTCAGGGGATGGAGCCGACCTCCTCGAGGAGGTCAATGTTCTCAAGGAACAGATCGACGGCCTCGCGGAAGTCGACCGGCAGGATCGAGAGGACGAAGGGCGCGCCGTCGAGCAGCCTTGTCGCGACAATCGACTCGTCGATGTGGGTGCGCAGGTCGGGCTCGGGGAAGATGACGAGCGCCACCAACAGCACCTGGCAGAGCAGCAGTCCCTGCAGGAAGCCGAACGCGCCCCCCGCGATCCGATCCGCGCCCCCGAGGTTGAGGATGTCGACGCTCCGCCGCAGCAGGTAGCCCACCAGCTGCCCCGCCACGATGACCCCGACCAGGATCGCCACGAACGAGATCAGCCCCGCGGCCAACGTGTTGTCCACGATGGGCTCGACCTTCGGGGTCATGTCGTCATAGAAGACCCCGGCCACGGGAACGGCCAGGATGAGCGCCGCCAGCCCCACGAGTTCACGCAGGAATCCGCGCCGGAACGCCCTCCACGTGAGCAATGCCACGATCGCGATGATGACGATGGAGACCCAGTTCACGCCTCTTCCATGCTACGGGAGCGCCTTCTAGTGAACGTGCAAGGTGCCTTACCGAGCCCCCCGTACAATGGGCCGGTGCGCCCCGACCTGATGGACCTGCTCGCCTGCCCGCTCTGCAAGGGCGAGCTGACCCTGACCGTGGTGGACGAAGAGGCGGGCGAGATCCTCAGCGGCGCGCTCGACTGCGCCGCCTGCGACGAGACCTACCCGATCGAAGACGGCATCCCCAACCTGTTGCCGCCGGAGCTGCGCGAGGCATGAACGCCCCCGATCCCCCACCTCCCGTTTCCGAACCCCTTCACTGGACGCAGGTCGCCAACGGCGGGGGGCTGCTGCTGCTCACAGCCGTCGCGGTCGCTGCGGCGCGTGCCTCGCTGAAGGCGAGCTGGCTGCTTGCGCCGGTCGCGCTGGCGCTGCTCGGGATCGCCGCCCTGGCCGGCTGGGGCGCGGCCGTACAGCTCTCCGGCGGCGCCCACATGGACGACCACCCCTGGGTCTGAGCCCCCTACCCTCGGCGCTTTCCGCGTAGACGCACGCCTGTGCGCTCGTGCCCGCTCGTGTCCAGACCAACCAGGAGTTCAGCCGCACTCCGCCCGAGCACCGGCAGGGGCCCATCGACGACTTCCGAGAGGGGGAGCAGGACGAACGCGCGCTCGGCGATTCGCGGGTGGGGCACGGTCAGCGCTTCGCTGGTCACCTCGCGTTCCCCGCAGAACAGCAGGTCGATGTCGATCGGGCGAGGCCGCCAGTGTCCCGTGGGTCGCCGCCCCAGAAGGCGCTCGACCTCCTTGGCCACGACCAGCAGGGCCTCCGGCGCCAGCGCGGTCTCGACCGCGACGGCGGCGTTCAGGTAGCGGGGCTGGTCGGCCGGCACGGGTGGTGTCTCCCACACCGAGGAGACGCGCACCGCGGGCGCACCGCGCTCCCCGAGCAGGTCGAGAGCGGCCTGCAGGTTCGCCGACCGGTCGCCGAGGTTCGAACCCAGCGCCAGGATCGCCTTGCTCACGCCTGCCACCTTCCCCGGCTGATGGCGTCGGCCACCGCCGCCACCTTCCGCATCGCCGCCACCTCGTGCACCCGCACGATGTCGACCCCCTTCGCGATGGCGATGGCGACAGACGCCGCCGTGCCTTCCAGGCGCTCCTCGACGGGAGCGTCGAGCACGAGCCCGAGCGTCGACTTGCGCGAGGTGCCCAGCAGCAACGGCAGGCCCGCGACGGCGAGCTCGTCCAGGCGCCGAACCATCTCGAGATTCTCCTCCGGCGTCCAGCCGAAGCCGAAGCCGGGGTCGAGGATGATGCGCTCACGGGGGATGCCCGCCTCCGTGGCGAGGCGCAGGCTCTCCTCCCACCCCGCCAGCACGTTCGCGACCACGTCGCCGGACTCGCGACCGCGGTGGTTGTGCATGGCGACGAGCGCCGCCCCCCGCGACGCCACCACCTCGGCCATGCACGCGTCCCCGCGCAGACCGTTGATGTCGTTCACCATGTCCGCGCCCGCGTCGAGCGCCGCCTCCGCCACCTCCGCGTGCTGCGTGTCGATGGAGATGGGGAGGTCGGTTGCGGCGCGGATGGCGGCGATGGCGGGCAGCGCCCGCGCCGCTTCCTCCGCGGGCGTCACGGGGTCCGCATCGGGCCGCGTCGACTCGGCCCCCGCGTCGATGATGTCCGCCCCTGCCTCTGCGAATTCCTGCGCGAGGGCGGCTGCCGCTGCCGGGGCGTGACTCCCCACTCCGTCGCCGCTGAAGGAGTCGGGCGTCACGTTCACGATGGCCATCACGTAGGTGCGCGCGCCCCACTCGAACGTGAGATCCCGCAGGGTGAGGGACGGCGCCGCGTAGGCGCGGTCGGTGGGAGGCGTGGAGGCGGGGATAGCGGCCCTCCTACGGCTCGAGCGTGTACTCCTGCTCCGTCGCGGCCCCGTCCTCGATGTGGAACACGCGCACGTCGGGACGCTCACGGTTCGCGATGCTGACGACGAAGTGCACGTACGGCGGCCCGAAGAACGTTCCCATCATGCGGATGTCCGTCGGGCTGGGCCGGGCGGGGCTGCCCGTGTGCGAGTGGTAGAACCCCGCGAGCGTGTCGCCCGCCGCATCGAGCGATTCCTCAATGCGGCGCTGCTCGCGGAAGTCGATGCTGAAGCGGTAGGGACTGGCCTCGGCGTTCACCGCCCGGTGCAGCGCCGTGACTGTGCCCTCGCGCGTGCCGAGCATGCCGCAGCACTCGTTCGGCGCGTCTTCCAGGGCGTGCGCGATCATCTCGTCGAGGTGTTCCTGGCGAAGGGTGATCACTGGGGCCATCGCGTCAGTCTACCGCCGCCGACCGTGCGCTCCCGGCGCTACTGGCCGTAGCCCTCTGCCCGCAGTCGCCGCCACACCGCCCCGCTGGCCGAATACCGTTCCATCAGGTACGGGTAGACGGCCTTCACCTGGAACAGCGTCTCCATGCACTCCTGGGCCAGGTGCCGGTCGAGCACGGTCGGATGGGCATCCGGTTCGATCACGTCGATCGCGAGTCCTGCCTCGTAGCCTCCCGGCGCCGCCGGCGCGCCCGCCGGCTGCTCGGCGAGGATGCCCGCCTCCGAGAGCGACGCGATCGCCTCGCGCAGCCGGTCGCGAAAGGCGACCGTGACGCGTTCCCCATCGAGGTGGCGCTCGGCCTCGCCTTCCAGCAGCCCGAGCACCCGCGCCGTCACCAGGTCGACGCGGAAGGTGTCGCTACCCGCCGATCGCGACGGCGGGAGACCCACGCAGAGCACCCCGAGCAGCGCCCGCTCGATGTCGGCGAGGCTGTCGGGCGTGGGTGAGCGAGAGGGCTCGGTCATGGGGAGCGATCGTAGCGTCCGGTCGAGTCGCGCGCTCGGAGGCAGGTGCTACGATCGACCGCCCCTTGGGAGGGCGCAACCCATGCAAGCGACAGCAGTCACCGTTCGCGTACCCGCCACGAGCGCCAATATCGGCACCGGCTTCGACTGCCTCGGCCTCGCGCTCGACCTGTTCGCCTCCATCACGGTGACCTTCGGCGGGGCCGAGCAGCCCCCCCCGACCGATGTCGGCGAGAAGATGGTGCTCTCCGCGGCACGCGCCGCCTACGAACGTATCGGGCGCGCGAGCCCGGCCGGGTTATCGGCGCGCTACACCGTTGCCATCCCGCTCGGCCGGGGTCTGGGTGCGAGCGCCGTTGCGCGCGTGGCCGGCATCCTCGCGGTCAACGAGCACGAGGGCCACCCTCTCGACGAGGACTCCTGCCTCGCCCTCGCCGCCGACCTCGAAGGTCACGTCGATAACGCCTGCCCCGCCCTCTTCGGTGGCGTGCAGGCCTGCGTCGAGACCGGCGACGGGTTCGCGCGGGTACGTTGCCGCTACCCGAGCGACCTCCAGATCGCCCTCCTCATCCCCGACCACTCGATGCCGACCAAGGAGGCGCGCCGCCTCCTGCCCGACAGCTACAGCCGCGCGGACGCCATCCACACCAGCAGCCGCCTCGGGCTGCTGGTGGCCGCCCTCTCCTCGGGCCGCGCGGACCTGCTCGACGAAGCCACCCAGGACCGCTTCCACCAGCCCCAGCGCTCCGTCCTCTTCCCGCCCCTCTACGACGTCTTCGAAGCCGCGAAGGGCGCGGGCGCGCACGCCGCCTGGCTGAGCGGCGCCGGCAGCAGCGTCGCCGCCTTCGTCCCCGAGGACGCCTGCAGGAATGTGGCCAGGGCCATGCTCGACACGCTCGAAGGGGCAGGCATGTCGGGACGTACGCTCGTGACGCGTATCGCCGCGAGCGGCGCCGAGATCGCCACCGTCGAGGTGGTGGACCGCTAGCGGTCCACCTACTCGAGGCGGAACGGCGGGTACTCGTCGTGGATCAGCAGCAGGTACGCCTCGACCCGTAGGGAGTAGTTCACGACGCTCGCGCTGAAGGCGTACAGGGGCCGCGGGTAGCGTCCGAAGAGCACGACGGTGAACCACGCGGCAACGCTCACGACCGTCAGTCCCGCGCTGAGGATGACCAACCCGGCGATGTGCGGAAAGAGCCGCGGCAGCCGCAGGGCGACGCTGAGCCGGTTGCGCGTGGGCAGGGGCGGGGGAAGGGTGAGGCTCGCCGGGTAGTCGCCGAAGCCGAAGGGGGGGAATTCGTCCCGGAGCAGGGTCGTGTAGGCGATCGCCTTCGCGCGCCAGCTCAAGTAGAAGACCGCGAACTCGCGCAGATCCCGCGGCTGGCGGCCAACGACGAGGATGGCGAACCACGATGCGACCGTCGCCAGCGCGGCGATCACCCCGAAGGCGCCGAACGAGAGCGGAACAGTCAGCGGGGCCAGCCCGGCGAGGATCAGCAGGGGCGAGAGCACGAGCCCCAACAGGGAAGGGCCGCCCGTGAACACCAGGTGCGGCAGCGCGAAGAGGAGCCGCAGGCCGCCCGACAGCCGCCGTCGTCCCTCGTAGGCCGGCTCGACCTCGAACGAGACCGGATGTACCTCGCCAACCCACCCACCGAGCACGGCGCCATCCTAGCAGGGCGACATGAACCCCTCGGAGGTGTGCGAGTGAGGCCCCAGCCTCCTCTCCGCATGAAGCCACTCTCCGCTACCCTCCGAGCCCATCAGCGCGGCCCCGACCGCCTGCCCCATGTGCGCGTCATCGTTCGCGCCGAACGCTGGGGCATCCCCCTCCTCCCCTGGGAGCGCCTCTACCGCGGCGACGAGCGCGACTGCCCCCACGCCCTCGCCGCCACTGGGAACGGCGCCCTCGTCCGAGCGCGCAACGACGCGGGCGCGCTCGCTGTCTCGCGTGTGTCGAACCCCGCCCCCGACTCCTCCTGGGACGCCTGGACCGAGCTCGGGGAGGTGGAAGAAGGGACTGGCGTCGCCCTCGCCGCCCGCGGCGACGAGGTGCTGCTCGCCTTCGTCGGGAGCGGCGGTCGGGCGCTGATGCTGCGGCGCAGCAGCGACGGCGGCGTGACCTGGCTGGCGGCGCAGACGCTCGTCCGCGAAAGCTCCCCCATCGCCTGGGTGGCCCTCGCGGTCCGCGCCTCCGACGGCGACGCCTGCGTCTTCTACACGCAGGGACCGAGCACCCTGAAGCGAGTCCGGCGCCGCGCGGGCGTCTGGGATACCGCGGGCGCAGCCTGGAACCGCAGCGGGGCTGTCTCCGCCCTCACCGGCCTCGCGGCCGTGCACGACGGCGCCGACTACCGCCTCGTCGTGACCGGTCGCGCGCAGCCGTCCGGCAGGAAGCACGTCTGGTCGGCCTTCCTCGGCGACGGACGCTTCCCCGCGGACTTCTGGTCCGGGCTGAACGTCGTCGCCGAGTCCGACGCCTCCTCCGCGCGCGAGTTCGGCGGGCCGGGCGTCTTCCAGCCCGGCGGCATCGACCAGCGCGCCTGCTTCGCCGCCCGCGACTCCGGCGGCGAGCCCCGCAGCCGCGTCTACACGAGCCATCCCCCCGCCCTCGCAAGCGGCAATCCCGACGGCTGGTCCGAGCCCGAGCCCCACGAGGCCGCCTCCGCCTACGGACTCGCCGTGGCGACTTCCGCTGCGTCGACCGCCTGGGGGTCGACTGCGGACGGCGTCTGGCGCGCCCGCCTCGTCCCCGCCCTCGACCTGAGTGAACACCTCGTCGAAGCCTCGTGGCGGCTTGCGCCGTTCGTGACCCGCGCCCGGATCGTGCTCGACGACTCGGCCGGCGCGCTCCCCGAACTGAAGCCCGGGGGGTCCGTCGAGGTGGCGCCCGGCTACCGCTCCGGCGACGGCGCCGCCCTCGAGTACGGCCTCTCCGTGCACGCCATCATCGACCGCGTCACCCGCGAGAGCGCTGCCGGACAGGCCCGCCTCGTGCTGGAGTGCTCGGGCCACTGGGAACGCCTCGCCGCCTGGCGCGCCTCCCAGGTCTGGCAGTCGGCGGCGGGCGACCACTCGCGGGAGCGGCTCTTCTGGCGGCTCTGCGCGAAGGTGGGCATCCGCGTGAGCGGGCAGGGTGGAGACGACTGGTCCACGAGCCGTCCCGCTTTCGCCGTGACGCCGGGGGAGTCAGGGCTGTTAGTCGCTCGCCGCCTGCTCGGCGGCAGCCGCGTCGCCACCATCGCCGACGGTGATCGCCTGGCCGTCTCCGTGCCGGAAGACGAGGTCGGCGAGCGGTACGGCCCGAATGGCCAGCCCCTTGCGGGCGTGACCCTCGGCGAGGGCGTGCCGGACACGAACTGGGTCCGCGCCCAGGGCGCCGACCACGATGCCGATGCCCACGACTTCGCGAGCATCTATCGCGATGGCCAGCGCCTGCGACTCGTGCGCGGTCTCGATTCCGGCAGCGGCACGCAGTCGCTCGACCAGGCCGCCGCCGCCGCCCTCGATCGGGACCGGCGCGAGCAGCGCGCGGGCGTGCTCGTGGCCCCGTTTCACCCCGGCCAGGAGCTGTTCGACGTGATCGCCGTCACCGACGCCCGCCTCGGCCTCCGCGACCGCCCCTTCCGCGTCGTCGAACTGGGGATGGAGTACAGCCGCCGGCCGGGCAAGCGCCCTCGCTACGACTCCATCCTCGGTCTCGGGGAGATGGACTGATGGCGACCCTGCGAGGAAGGCTCGTGCGCTTCGACGCGACGACATGGCAGGCGGTCGTGCGGCTCGACGGCTCAGCCTCGATGGAACTGACCGGCGTCGCCGTGAGCCGCGCCATCCCCGCCGCCGAGATGGTCGCCGGCCGCACCGCCCTCGTCGAGACGGGCGAAGGCGGCGACCCCGCGCAGGCCATCGTCATCGCCGTCGTCGCGTGAATGGTGCGCTCCGGCGGCGCGTGTACACTCAATTCTCATGCCCTCGCCCTTGCATCCAGGCGGCGGCCCCCGGCGGGGCGCCATCCGGTGATCCGCAGCAGCCAGGCCACGTACGGTCACGAGAGCGCTCTGCAGCGCACCCTCTCCTCGCTGAGAGAGCGGGAGTTCGCCTGGTACTTCGCCGGCAACTCCGCCTTCTTCATGGCGATGCAGATGCAGTTCGTGCTGCGCGCCCAGCTCGCGTACGACCTCTCCGGCGGCAAGGCCTCGGCGCTGGCGTGGGTCACGGTGGGGGCGGCCATTCCGATGATCTTCCTGGCCCCGGTCGGGGGGCTCGTCGCCGACCGCGTGAACAAGCGCACGTTGCTCATCGTGACCCAGTCCGCGGCTGCCCTCGTGAGCCTCGTGACCACGATCCTCATCCTCACGGATTTGATGGAGTACGAGTACCTCTTCCTGTTGGCGTTCTCGGCGGGCGCGATCTTCTCGCTGAACATGCCTGCCCGGCAGGCGCTCGTGCCCCTGCTCGTTCCCCAGCACAAGCTCATGAACGCCGTCTCCCTGCAGATGAGCGGCATGAATCTCACCCGCATCATCGCTCCCGCCCTCGCCGGCCTCCTGATCGTGCCCCTGGGGACGATCGGGCCTGGGGCGGGCGATGGCGTGGGCTGGGTCTACCTGCTCACCTTCATGTTGTTCGCCGTCGCCGTCGCCTCCGAGTTCAAGCTCCCCGGGCACGGCATGCAAGTCGAGTCGGAGGACGAGAGCTTCATTGAGGGCCTTCGTGGCGGTTTCCGCTACGCCATCTCGACACCCGTGGTCATGATGCTGCTCGTGGCGGGCATGTTGATGCCCTTCTTCGCCTTCCCCGTGCAGGTCATGCTCCCCATCTTCGCCGAGGACGTCTTCGGCCAAACGAAGGGGATGGGTTTCGGGCTGCTGATGGCGGCTGGTGGCGTCGGCGGCCTCATCGGCACGGTGGTCTCCGCCAACTTCGATACCAGGCCGAACAAGGGCCGGATCATGTTCGTTGGGGCCGTGATCATGGGCGGCTTCCTCATCGCCTTCGGCTCCACCACCATCTTCGTCCTCGGGCTGCTCTTCATCGCTGCCAGCAACACGGGCCAGATGCTCTTCATGTCCTCCAACAACACCGCCATCCAGACGATCGCGCCGGAGGAGCTGCGGGGGCGCGTGATGTCGATCATGATGATGTCCTTCGGCGTCATGCCCCTCGGCGTGCTGCCGCTCGGCTATGCCGCCAACAGCATTGGCGCGTCGAACACCATCGTCCTCTCCTCGATCGCCCTGCTGGGCGTGCTCGCCGTCGCCTTCGTGGCTGTTCCCCGCTTCCGCAACCTTCGCATCGACGTGCTGGCAAAGGCCGAGCTCTCGCACGTGCAGGCGGCCACGCTCCTCGCGGAGGGCAAGATCTCGCAGGCCGAGGCCGACCGCCTCACCGGCAGGCGCCGCCGCACCCCCTTGCCCATGGGCGTGCGGCGCAAGCGCGTGACCGAGGAACGAATCGACGTCCCGGAGGGGGTAACGCCCGCACCGCCGCCATGACCACTCTGAGCGTCCTCGATCAGTCACCCGTGCGCCGTGGGGGCACCCCCGCCCAGGCCCTCGCCGAGACGGTCCAGCTCGCGCAGCTCGCCGACCGCCTCGGCTACGAGCGCTACTGGGTAGCCGAGCACCACAACAGTTCCGCCCTCGCCTCCACCGCTCCCGAGGTGCTCATCGGCCAGATCGCCGCCCACACGGACCACATCCGCGTCGGCTCCGGCGGCGTCATGCTGCCCCACTACAGCGCCCTCAAGGTGGCCGAGTCCTTCCGCCTGCTGGAGACCCTCTACCCCGGACGCATCGACCTCGGAATCGGACGCGCGCCCGGCAGCGACGCCCGCACGGCGCGCGCCCTCGCCCCCACCGGCGTGCCCATCGACCTGCGTGAGTTCCCCAACCAGCTGCTCGACCTCTACGGCTTCCTCGCCGATGACTTCCCGCCCGACCACGAGTACCACGGCATCACCGCCATGCCCCGTACCGAGACCATGCCCGAACTCTGGCTGCTCGGATCGAGCGACGTGAGCGCGGGCTACGCCGCCGAGCTGGGCTGGTCCTTCTGCTACGCCCACTTCATCAACTCGCACCGCGCCGACACCGCCTTCGACGCCTACCGCAAGCTCTTCTCCCCCTCCCCCGTCGCGAGCGAGCCGCGGGGCTCGCTCGCTGTCTCCGCGCTCGTGGCGGATACGGAGGAAGAGGCGGAACGCCTCAGTTGGAGCCGCTGGGGCTGGCGGATGATGGGCCAGGAAGGGCGCGGGGGAATCCCCCCGCCCGAGGACGCTCTCGCCTTCAACTACACCGAGCCCGAACGCGAGTACCTGGAGATGCTCAAGCGCCGCTCCATCTACGGCGACCCCACGCAGGTCCGCGAGCGCCTGCTCGCGATGGGCGAGCGCTACGGCGTCGACGACTTCGTCGTCGTCACCATCACCTACGACTTCGACGCGCGCATACGTTCATACGAGCTTCTGGCGGAGGCGTTCGCGCTCGAACCGCGGGCCTAGCCGCCGCCGACTACCACGGTCCACTCGCGGATGCGCCACGAGGGCACGAGCCCGTTCGCCACGTACGGGTCGGCGGCCATGAACGCCTCGACGCGCGCCCTGTCCTCGACACTAAACACGAAGGCGGCGCCGTCGACGGGGTCGGCGAAAGCGCCCGCCATGAGCAACTCGCCACGCTCAAGGTACTCGTTCGCCAGCGCGAGATGGTCGCCCCGGAAGGGCGCGCGCCTCTCCACGATGCCTTCGACGTAGTCGTAGAAGAGGACGAAGCGGGTGGCCGGCATGCGTTACTCCTCCCCGCTCTGGCGCAGGAGTCTCATGAAGTCGTCGTCGCCGTCCAGCAGCGCCAGCCTTGCATCGCCGGCGGCCTCGGCGACGAGCGCGGGCTGAAGCTCCAGCGCATCCTGCAGGTGGCGAAGGGCCGCCGTGCGATTCTCCAGACCGGCGGCGGCCTGCGCGGCGCCGTAGTGCGCGGCAGCGTCACCGGGCGCGAGCCGCGCCGCCTCCTCGAAGCTCGCGAGCGCGTCTCCGTGCGCGGCCGTTTCCAGCTGCGCCAGGCCGCGGTTCGCGATCACCGTCGCGTCCTCCGGGCTCAGCGCGAGCGCCTGCTCGAAATCGGCCAGCGCCTCCTCCGGCTCGGAACGGTAGAGCCGCAGCATTCCGCGGTTGTTGAGCGCGTCGATGTCGACGGGCGTCAGCTCGATCGTGGCGTCGTAGTCCGCCAGCGCCGCGTCGAACTCCCCCAGGCGCGTGTGTGCGGTCGCGCGGTTGTAGAGCGCCGCCGGGATACCCGGCCTCTCCTCAAGTGCGCGCGTGTACCGCTCGATGGCGAGCTCGTACTGCCCCACGTTGAAGTAGACGTTGCCCTCGTCCAGGTAGGAGGCGGCCGTGCGCAGGCGCTCCTCGCCGATGACTTCGTCGAGTTCGGGCAGCGCCTTGGCGGATTCACCCTCTGGCGCGCTGCTCCCCGAACGCCCAACGAGCCGCCAGAGGATGGCGGCCACGCTCCCAGCCACCGCCAGCGCGACGATCGCCTTCAGCAGCCCTTTCACGACTCCTCCTCCTCGTCCCCGGCGCGCTCCAGCAGCGCCTCCGTGATCGCCATCAGTCCGCTGTAGGCGTACACAACGTAGTCGCGCGGGTGGAGGTTCAGCGGCCGCGTCTCCTCCTTGCGCGCCGTCACCGGATCCCACGAGCCGGTTAGCTCCACCGCCTCGTGGTCGACGCCGAACTCCAGCTCGTACAGATCGCCGTCCTCGCCCACCACCACGCAACCGCGTTCGGGATCGCCGGCCGGCCCGGGGTCGCACTCGATCGCGTTCGTGAAGAAGGCGTTGGGGAAAGAAGGGAAGGGGCGCAGCGCCGCGCTTGCCTCCTTGAGCAGGACCTCAAGCTCCGAGGCCGCCCGTTCGAGGACACGATCCGCCGACGCCTTGCGCGCCAGGCTCTCCCGTTCACCCTCATCCATGGGACGCTCCCCTGCCACGCTCTCCGGCTCATGCTACGACCCCCGCACGTTCACGGACCAGACGGTACGGCTGGCGCGTGCGCTCGCTTATACCCCGGCCTGATTGGCGCTTGTAGACTGGCGTGGGGGCCATTGATGCCACGTCGCCGCCTCACGCGCGATGACATCGAAATCGAGACGTGCTGCTACGTCTGCGATCCGGAAAACGAAGGCGGCCTGAAGATCGCCTTCTTCCTCGACGAGGAAGCGAGCCGGGTTCTGGCTGACTACACGCCCAAACCTGAGCACGAAGGGGCTCCCAGTGTTGTGCATGGGGGCGTGCTCGGCGCCATCCTCGACGACGCCATGGCGTGGGCGGTGAACGTCCTCAGCGGGTCGTTTGGGCTGACGCGGCGCAGCGAGATCGAGTTCTCGCGGATCGTGCGGGCGGGAGAGGACTACTCCGTTACCGCCTGGATCTCGGAGATAGCGAAGAACAGGGCCGCGACCATGGCCGAACTGCGCGACTCCGAGGATCGAATCTGCTGCGCGACGCGGGCGGAGTTCGCCCTGATCTCCCACGAACAGGCGAAGCTCGCCTTCGCGCGCCGTACCGACACCGGAGAGGGCTCATGACGCCGCGCATCCTGCTGATTCACGGCTACCTTTCGAGCCCCGCTGCCTGGGCGCCCCTCCAACGCGAGCTCGCCGGCCAAGCCGAGACCCTTGCGCCCCACCTCCCCGGCTACGGGAACGAGGCCGACCCCGCCAGCTACACCCTCTCCGGCCTGGCCGACGCCCTTGAAGGGACCCTCGACGACTTCCAACCCGACTACCTGGTGGGTCACTCGATGGGCGCCCTGCTGGCCCTGGAGCTGGCGAGCCGCCATCCCGGGCGCTTCCGGCGCGTCGGTCTCGCGGGCCTGCCTGTGTTCGGCGACCTCGAGGAGGGCCGCCGCTACGTCGGCTCCCGCAGCCGCGTCCGCAAGCAGTACATGAAGAGCCCCGGCGAGGGTCACGCCTGGTGCGGCCCGATCCACCGCCTCCGCTACCTCTGGGCGCCCATCGCCTGGATACTGCTCTCCGGCCGCCCCCTCCCCGTGCTCCTCGATACCTTCGACCACAGCGCGGAGGCGCACCGCGGGGGTATCGAGGACATCGTCTTCGCCGGGCATGCGCCCCGGCTAGCCAAGCAGGTGGAGGCTCCCGTTACCCTCTTCCACGGCGATCGCGACGGCGTCGCTCCCTTCGAGCGGGCCGTCGCGCTGGCAGGTGAACGCGGGTGGCCTGTGCGCGTCGCCCCGGGGACCGCGCACGAGGTCATCTTCGCCCAGCCCGGGGAAACCGCTCGCTGGGTGCGCGAGTGCCTCCTTGAACCCGCCACCGCGGAGCCACGGGAGGCGCAGGTGGCTGCTGGCTCCGGCTGACGCGCACGCTGACGCACACGCCCGAGCGTTGCGTTCCCGCGCGGGGCGCGCCTAAGCTCGCAAGCGGCACACCCGAGGAGGCACGCCCGTGGAGAACTTCCTGCATATCGGAGCCGTCTGGCTGCACGTGCTCGGGATCGCCCTGTTCGTGGGACCGCAGTTCTTCCTCGCCTTCGCCTGGGTGCCCGCCTCCCGCGCCATCGAGGACCTGCCCACGCGCGTGGCCGCCATGCGCACCATCACTACCCGCTTCGGCTACATCGGCGCGGCGGGGCTCGTGCTCATCTTCATCGGCGGCGCCTACCTGATCTTCACCTGGCGCGACTACCACGGCATCGGCGACGAGATCGCCTTCTTCGATCTCCGCTACGGACCCGTCTTCGTTATCAAGATGGTCATCCTCGTGGTGATGATCGTGCTCGTGGGGCTGCACATGTTCGTCGTTGGACCCAGCCAGGTCGACGCCATGGAAGAGCGCGCCCGCGGCGAGGACGTCCCCGAGGTCCGTATGCGCCGCATCCGCATCACTTCCATGGTGCTCAGCATCACGGGCCTCATCCTCACGCTCGTCATCATGGGCTTCGGCGTCAGCCTGGGCGCCACCGAGTACTCCCTCAAGGAGTTCTAGGCCGTCCGAGGACGCGGCCCAGGCCCGCTGTGTTGACCCGTTCGCGGGCCGCTGGTTCACTGGTCCCAGAGGCATTGACGGAGACGAGTAGCGTTCTGTCCTGCGCTCAGCGAGCCCCGGTTGGTGTGAGGGGGCGTTGCAGCGGGACGCGAACATCCCTCCCGAGCTTCCGGCCGAACGCCGGCCCCGCCGGCCAGTAGACCCGGACGGAACGCCCGCGGGTGCGGGTCGCCCACCGTTAGCGAGGGCGGGAGCGTGATGGCGCTCCGCAGAGGGCCCGCCTCGTGCGGGAAGCAGGGTGGTACCGCGGGCATCGCGCCCGTCCCTGATCGGGACGGGCTTTCTTGTGCCCGTCCCGGCAACCCTCGCCGAGGAGGCCGGACGTGACCCAGCTCTTCAGACCCGTCGACCCGAGCGTGAGCTTCCCCGAGCTCGAGACCGGCATTCTCGACTTCTGGCGCGACCACGACATCTTCCGGCGCAGCATCGAGGAGCGCCCCGAGGACAACCTCTTCGTCTTCTACGAAGGCCCGCCCACGGCGAATGGCCGTCCCGGTGTGCACCACATCATGCCCCGCGTCATCAAGGACCTGTTCGCGCGCTACAAGACGATGCGCGGCTACCGCGTGCCCCGCAAGGCCGGCTGGGACACCCACGGCCTGCCCGTCGAGATCGAGGTCGAGAAGGAGCTGGGGCTGAATTCCAAGCCCGAGATCGAGGCCTACGGCATCGACAAATTCAACGCGAAGTGCCGCGAGAGCGTCAACCGCTACGTGGGCGACTTCGAGGCGCTCACCGAGCGCATCGCCTTCTGGG
Source organism: Tepidiformaceae bacterium (assembly GCA_965262975.1). Lineage (GTDB taxonomy): Bacteria > Chloroflexota > Dehalococcoidia > Tepidiformales > Tepidiformaceae > UBA2991. The sequence goes on from OZ253575.1 coordinate 2,081,089, forward strand.
CGGACATGGACAATCCGTACGTCACGTACGACAACGACTACATCGAGAGCGGCTGGTGGATCTTCAAGCAGCTCTGGGACCACGGGCTGGTCTATCGCACCTCTCGCGTGGGTCCGTACTGCCCTCGCTGCGAGACCAGCCTGAGCGACCACGAGCTCTCGCAGGGGTACCAGAACGACGTGCCCGACCCCAGTGTCTTCATCAAGTTTCCGGTGCCCGCAGGGGCCCGCGAGGGCATTGGCCCTGACACGAGCATCGTCGCCTGGACGACCACCCCCTGGACCCTCCCCGGCAACACCGCCCTGGCCGTCATGGAGGAGGCCAACTACGGCCTCTACGAGCACGAGGGCGAGCACCTCATCCTGGCGGAGGCCCTGGCTGAGAACGTCCTCGGGGAGGAGCACGTTGCCCGTCACACGTTCCGGGGCTCGGAACTCGTCGACCTTGTCTACGAGCCCCTGTACCGCCCCGAGGACCACACGATTGGTGGCCTCTTCGGATTTCCAGAACTCGATGCTCAAGGTGAGGTAGAGAGTGTCTCTTACGGCATGCTGGCCTTTGAAGGTGCCTACTGCTTCGATGGGCCAGGCCTGACTCCAGTCCCACCAGAGGAAACAGAGGGGCTGCGGCGCGTCATTGCTGCCGACCATGTGTCGCTCGATGACGGCACAGGTATCGTCCACATCGCCCCCGCTTTCGGTGGGGAGGACTTTGAGGACGGCAAGGAGCACGGCCTCCTCTTCGTCCAGCCAGTGAACTCCCGCGGGACGATGGCAAGTGGTCTTCCGGGGGAAGGGAAATTCGTCAAGGACGCAGACGAGGCGATCATCCGCGACCTTGAGGAACGCGGGCTGATGCTCCGCCGCGAGCGCATCAAGCACACCTACCCGTTCTGCTGGCGCTGCGACTCGCCCCTGCTCTACTACGCGAAGCCGAGCTGGTACATCCGCACGACCGCCCAGCGCGACCGCCTCCTCGCGGGCAATGCGCGCATCAACTGGCAGCCCGACCACATCAAGCGCGGGCGCTTCGGCAACTGGCTCGAGAACAACGTCGACTGGGCCGTCAGCCGCGAGCGCTATTGGGGCACGCCCCTCCCCTTCTGGGTCTGCGAGAATTGCCTGGAGGTCAAGGTCATCGGCTCGCGGGCGGAGCTGGCCGACCGCGCCGTCAACCGTGCCGCTGCCGAGGCCCTCGAAGACCTGCACCGCCCGCACATCGACGAAGTTGTCCTCCGCTGCCACGGTGACACCTGCGGAGGCGAGATGCGGCGCGTCCCCGAGGTCGCCGACGCCTGGTTCGACAGCGGAGCCATGCCCTATGCGCAGTGGCACTACCCCTTCGAGAACCAGGACGAGTTTGACCGCCAGTTCCCCGCCGACTTCATCTGTGAGGCCATCGACCAGACGCGCGGCTGGTTCTACACGCTGCACGCCGAGGCGGCCCTGTTGAACGCTTGCGAGGCCGTGCCCGAGGAGATCAGCTACCGCAACGTCATCTGCCACGGCCACATCCTCGACGAGCAGGGCGCCAAGATGTCGAAGAGCCGCGGCAATGTGCTCGAACCCTTCGCACTCCTCGACGAGCTCGGCGCCGACGCCGTGCGCTGGTACATCTACGCCTCCGCTCCGGTCGGCTCGTCGCGCCGCTTCAGCATGCGTCTCGTGAACGAAGGACTGCGCCGCTTCCAGCTCACCCTCTGGAACGTCTACAGCTTCTTCGTCAGCTACGCGAACATCGACGGGCTCGACCCGCGAGAGCGCCCCGAGGGCGAAACACCCGAGCTGGACCGCTGGCTCCTGAGCGAGCTGAACGCCCTCATCGAGCGCGTCACCGCCGGCCTCGACGACTACGACCCGACGGTGGCGGCGAGGGCCATCGAGGTCTTCGTGGACGACCTCTCGAACTGGTACGTGCGCCGCTCCCGCCGCCGCTTCTGGCGAGGCGTCTCGGGGGCGGATGCGGACAAGCGCAGCGCCTACTTCACCCTCCACACGGCGTTGACGACGCTCGCGCGTCTGCTCGCGCCCTTCACGCCCTTCCTCGCGGAGGAGCTGTGGGGCAACCTCACGCGCGCGCTCGACGGCGACGCCCCCGAGAGTGTGCATCTGGCCGACTGGCCCGAGCCGGTCGCGCTCGAACCCGGTGGCAGCGTGTTCGTGGACGAGTCGCTGAACGCCGAGACGCAGCTGGTGAAGCGCATCGCCTCAATGGGCCGCGCGGCGCGCGCGAAAGCGTCGCTCAAGGTGCGCCAGCCGCTCGCGGAGGTGCTGGTGACTCCGCGCTCAGACCACGAAAGAACCGTCCTCCCCCGTCACGAGGACCTCCTGCTGGAGGAGCTGAACGTGAAGGCACTCGTCCTGCTCGAGGACGACCGTGAGGTCTACGACTTCAAGATGACGCCCAATTACGCCGCGCTTGGACCGCGCCTTGGACGAGACATCGGCGCCGTGCGCGATGCTCTCGCTGCCATGGATCCACGGCAGGGTGAACCGGAGGAACCCATCACAGTTGAGGGCTATACGCTCTATCCGGCAGAAATCATGGTCGAGTATGTCGAGCGCGACGGGTACGCCGCCGTCAGGGAGGGCCCCTACATCGTCGCCGTCACGACCGAGATCACGGACGAGCTCGCGGACGAGGGGATCGCCCGCGAGCTTGTCCGCCGCATCCAGGTGTTGCGCCGCGAGGCCGACTTCGAGCTGAGCGACCGCATCACGGCCTGGTGTGAGGGCGGCGAAACCGTTGCGCGCGTACTGGCGGCACATGGGGACTACGTGAAGGGCGAGACCCTATCGGTCGAGCTGTTCACGGAGGCCCCGCCCGAGGATGCGCAACAGACGCGCTTCACCCTCGATGGTGTCGAGGTCGTCGCGGGCGTGCGCAGGAGGAATGCATGACGGCTCCGAAGGCGATTCTCTTCGACCTGGACGACACCCTGCTCGACATGTACAGCGCCATGCACAGCTCCTGGCAGGAGATCTGCGCAGAGGTGGCCCCCCGCCTCGGCGGCGATGCCGCCAGCCTGCGCGAGGCCATCCGCCGCGAGAGCGCCATCTTCTGGGCGGACGAGGAGGCGGTCGCTGAGTACCGTGTGCGGCCCCTCGATTCACGCACCCACGTCGTGCGCCTCGCGCTCCTCTCCGAGGGGCTCGATGAGTCTTCCACCGAGGAGATCGCCCGGCGCTCGTTCCGCGGCTACCTGGAACGCGTCGCCCCCTTCGACGACTCCATCGAGACGCTGGAGGCGCTGCGCTCGCAGGGCTACCGCCTCGGGATGGTCACGAACGGCTCCTCCGAAACCCAGCGGGAGAAGATTGCCCGCTGGAACCTCGCGCCCTACTTCGACGAGATCGTGATCGAGAGCGAGTTCGGGCGGGGGAAGCCCGACCCCGCGGTGTTCGCGCAGGCCCTCGCGGGGACTGGCGCCGCCCCGCACGAGGCCTGGATGGTGGGCGATAACCTCTACGCCGACATCGGCGGGGCGCGCGCCGCCGGCATTCACAGCGTGTGGATTCACCGCGAGCGCCTCCAGTTCCCCGACGATCCTCCCGCCCAACCCGACCGCCGCATCGGCCACTTCGCGGAGCTGCACGCCGCCCTCGACGCCACGGACGGCTAGCTGGCCACCGCGGATTCAAGCCCTCTTTGCGAGAGCCGGCCCACGCCGCTATTCCGAAGGCCGGCGACACCGTTCACTACTCACACCGCTCCGTTACGAAGGATTTTGTAGATGTCGAACTTGAGAGACAGCATCGTGGCCGCACTGGCGGTGGTGGGCGCCGGGCTCGCCATCCTCGCCCTCGTGCTGGCCGTCGTGGCCATCACCCAGATCGAGGATGACCCCGACCCCCCACCGGCGGCTCCGGTCACGAAGACCAGCCCGAGCGCCTTCGCCCAGAACCTCGTCCAGCAGGCCCTCGATCGCTACGAGCAGGAAGGCCTCGATCCGACCCTCGACTTCTACAACTCCCCCGAAAGCGTCGATGGCGACTGGTACGTCTTCATCCTGGAGGAGCGGGAGGATGGCGGGCTCTACACCGTCGCCCACGCCACCCGCCCCGAGCTGCTGGGCACGACGCGCGTGCGCATCGACCGGCGGGGCGTGGACTACGGCGCCGCCTTCGCCGCCACCACGGAAGCAGGGCAGTGGGTCGACTACGTCATCCTCAACCCCGCGACCTGCGATGAGGCGCTCAAGCACAGCTGGGCCGTGCGGCGTGGCAACCTGATCTTCGGCGCGGGCTGGTACGAGGACCGTGTCGCCGAGCACCCACTCCTGCCGACCAAGTGCGAGCCCGGCGCTTACACGGTCGCCCACGTCGAGGCCGCGGTCACGCGCTACAAGGCCGAGGGCCGCGACGCCACCCTCGCCTGGCACAGCGACCCCGCCAACAACGACGGGCGTTGGTACACGTTCATCATCGATCCTGCTATCGGGGAAGTGATCGCCCACCCCGCCGAGTCGTTCATCGGCTACCCCCTCTCGGGCGAGGCTTCCTACGACGACAGCGGCTACCACTACATGGTCGACCTGCTGCTGGCGGACGAGGGTGGCGCCTTCGTGCGGGACACGCTCGTTGTGCCCACGCAGGACGAGATCAACCCCTTCTTCTCGGGGGAGGAGCTGAAGCACTACTACGCCGTCCGGCACGACGGCCTGATCTTCGTCTCGGGCTGGTACGAGCCCGCCCCCACGCCCGAGGACATCGCCGATTACACGCGCCTGCTCGTCGCCCGCGCGCTCACGTTGCACGACAACGAGGGCATCGAGGCCGCGCTCGACTACTACAACGCTCCCGAGAGCGTCGACGGCGAGCGCTACGTGTTCGTGCTGGAGGACCGCGAGGACGGCATCTACACGGTCGCGCACGCGACCATTCCCGACCTCGTCGGGACCACCCGCCAGCGCATCGATGCGCGCGGCTACGACTACGGCGTCGCCTTCGCCGCCACCACGGAGGCGGGCCGCTGGGTCAACTACATCTTCCTCAACCCCGAGACGGGGCAGGAGGAGCTGAAGCACACGTGGATAGTGCGTCGGGGCGACTACCTGTTCGGGTCGGGCTGGTACGAGCCCGTCCCCACCGAGGACGACCCCGCGGGCTACACGCGCCTGCTCGTCGCCGACGCGGTCTCGCTGTACGCCCAGTCGGGGCTGGAGGCCGCGCTCGACCACTACAACGCCCCCGAGAGCGCCGACGGCCCCTGGTACGTGTTCGTGCTCGAACAGCGGCCGGACGGCATCTACACGCTGGCCCATCCCACCCGTCCCGAACGCGTCGGCCTGAGCCATATCCGCATCGATGCACGCGGCGTCAACTACGGCCTTGAGTTCGCCAGGACTCCGAGATCGGGCCACTGGGTCGACTACGTCTTCCACAACCCCGAGACGGGCCAGGAGGAGTTGAAGCACACCTGGATCGTGCGGCGGGGCAACTACCTGTTCGGCTCAGGCTGGTACGAAGAGGTCGAGTAGCGCCCTACGGTTCGAGGACGATCTTGCCGAAGTTGGCGTTCGCTTCCATGTGCGCCTGCGCGGCCGCGGCCTCGCGCAGCGGGTAGACGCTGTCGACGATGACCTTGATCCGGCCCGAGGCCATGTGCGGCAGCACGCTCTTCTCGAAGGCGCGCGTCGCCTGCGCCTTCTGCTCCAGGGGACGGGCGCGGAGGGTGGTGCCTCGCACCTGCAGGCGTTTCATCAGCAGCGGCCCCAGGCTCGCGCCCTCCGGCGCGGCGCCGCTCATGAGGCCGACGAGCACCATGCGTCCCTGCCGCGCGAGGGACCGCAGGTTCTGCTCCCAGTAGTCCGCGCCGATCACATCAAGGACGACATCGACGCCTGCCCCGTTGGTCGCTTCCAGCACGGCCTCGGCGAAGTCCGCCTCGCGGTAGTTCACGCCGAGATCGAGGCCGAGGGCGGCGGCGTTGTCGAGCTTCTCGTCGCTCCCCGCGGTGCCCGCCACGAACGTAGCGCCCATCGCCTTCGCGATCTGGATCGCGGCCACCCCCACGCCCGACCCCACGGCGTGGATGAGCACGCGTTCGCCCGCCTGCAGGTTGCACTGCAGGAGCGCGTCGTGGGCGGTGATGTAGACCTCGGGCGTCGCGCCCGCTTCCTGCCAGCCGAGCGAGTCGGGAACCTTCACGGCCAGTCGCTGGGGAACGCTCACGAGCTCGGCGTAGCCGCCGCCGGGAACCAGACCCATGACCCGATTGCCGGGGGCAAAGTCCGCCACGCGGGACCCCGCCTCCACCACCTCGCCCGCGTACTCCAGCCCGGGAATCTCGAACTCGGGCCTGGGGCCGGGCTGCGGGTAGCCGCCCATGCGCTGGAGGATGTCGGCGCGGTTGAGGGCGCAGGCGCGCACCGATACCAGCAGGTCGTCGGGCCCAGCTTCAGGGTCGGGAACGTCGCGGTAGACGAGCGCGCCGCCGGCGTCCGTCTTCTCGATGACGATTGCCTTCATGCGGCCGCTAGCCTTCCTCTTCGTCGGGCGGCATGGCCATGCCGAGCGTGTTGAATCCGCCGTCGACGTAGAGCACCTGGCCGCTGATGTTCGCGCCCGCATCGCTGGCGAGGAAGGCGGCGGCGGCGCCCACGTCCTCGATCGAGATATGGCGGCGCATCGGCGTCACCTTGGGGAAGACCCTGTAGAGACTGCGGAAGTCGCCCACGCCCGCCGACGCGAGCGTGCGCACCGGGCCGGCGCTGATGGCGTTCACGCGCACGCCCCGCGGCCCCACATCGGAGGCGAGGTAGCGCACGGCCGATTCGAGCGCGGCCTTGGCCACGCCCATCACGTTGTAGCTCGGCATCATCTTCTGCGAGCCGTGGAAGGTCAGCGTCACGACGCTGCCGCCGTTCGGCATCAGCGGCAGGGTATTCCGCGTGAGCGCGACGAGCGAGTAGACGGAGAGCTCCTGCGCCAGCAGGAAGCCGTCGCGGCTGGTTTCGATGAAGGGCCGCGCGAGGTCCTCGCGCTTCGCCCCGACGATGCCGTGCACGACGGCGTCGATCGTGCCGTAGCGGTCCCCGAGCTTGGCGAAGAGCGCCTCGATCTCCTCGTCGCTGGTGGCGTCGCAGGGCTCGACGAAGTCGCAGCCGATGCTCTCGGCCAGGGGGCGCACGCGCTTTTCCATGGAGGGGCCGTAGGAGAGGGCGACGGTGGCGCCCGCCTCGTGCATCGCCTTGGCGATACCCCACGAGATCGAGCGGTTGTTGGAGACGCCGGAAACGAGGGCGGTCTTGCCTTCCATACCTGACATAGCTGGCAAGCCTACGGCCTCGCCCGAACCGGCGGCAAACGGGTTTCGCCCCTGAGCGAACGGCCCCGTACGATACCCGCCGATGGACCTCTCGCCCCTGGCCCTGCTGCTCTCCATCACGATCGACATCGATCCCGACATCGGCACGATCTTCGGGCTCACGATCACGTGGCACGGGCTCTTTACGGCCATCGGCATCATCGGCGGGGTCAGCCTCTCCGTGTACCTGGCCAAGGTCGACGGCATCCCCTCGGATGTGGGCCAGGAACTCGCCCTCGTCTCGGTAATCTGCGCCATCATCGGAGCGCGCCTCTTCTTCGTGTTCGAGCACTGGGACCGGTTCGACGACGACCTCGCCGGCATCGTGCTCGACATCACGGAAGGGGGCATCACGCTCTACGGCGGCCTCATCGGGGGCGTGATCGGCGGCGTGATCTACGGCCTCTACCATCGCTGGCCGATTGGGATCGGGCTGGACGCGGCCGCGCCCGGGATGATCCTGGGCCAGGGCCTCGGCCGCATCGGCGACCTCATCAACGGTGAGCACTGGGCCACCGCCAGCGACCTCCCCTGGGCCTTCCACTACACGCACCCAGACACGGGCGGCGATCCCTTCCAGTCGGTGCATCCCACCGCCGGTGGCTACGAGCTCCTCGGCGACTTCATCATCCTTGCGCTCCTGCTGTTCGTGGCCAGGCGTTTCCTCAAGGTGCCGGGCTGGCTCTTCTGCACCTACGCCATCATCTACTCCGTGATGCGCTTCGGCCTCTCCGAACTCCGCATAGACGAGCAGACAATCGATGGCATACCCGTCCCCCAGATTGTAGCGGCGGTCGTCATCGGCATCGCCATCATCCTCGCGGGCGTGCTGCGCCGATTCCCCGGCAAGGTCACCGAGGAGTGGGAGGACCGTGTCTTCGGCCCGCCCCTCGAAGCCGAGCCCGAGGACGAGTCCACACCCGCCCCGGCATGAGCGCCTCCATCCCCGTCACCCTCTACACGCGCGCTGGCTGCCAGCTCTGCGACGAGGCGCACGCGCTCCTCGACACGCTCGCCGGAAGCCTCGGCTTCCCCCTCGAAGCGGTGGATATCGATCAGGACGCGGAGCTTCGTGACCGCTACACCGAGGCCGTGCCCGTGATCGCGCTCGGTGCAGAGGAGATTGCGCGCGCGCCCATCCGGGCGGCGGCCCTTGAAGCGCGCCTGCGGGAGCGCTACCGGTAGAGCCCATGGAGGTCGATGTAGGCCTCCACCGCCTCCGGAACGAGATAGCGGATGGGTACCCCCAGGCGCACACGGTCGCGCACGAGCGTCGAGCTGACCGGCAGAGGGGGCATGTCGATCGGGATGGGCGCCTCGCGCAAACCGGCCTGCGCGGCGAGCCACGCCTGCTCGCTTTCGTCCGCGCCCTTGGGCGCCACGGCCAGGCGTGCGAGGGCGGTGATCACGTCCGGTTCGCGCCAGGCGGGCATGTCCGCCAGCGCGTCGCTGCCGAGGATCAGCACCACCTCGTCCAGCCCCTGCACGTGCATCTCGCGCAGGGTGTCGACGGTGTAGGTCGGACCGATGCGCTCGACCTCGCGCTCGTCGAGGTGGAAGTCCGGGTTGTCGGCAATCGCGAGGTGCGTCATGGCGAGCCGGTGCGTGGCGGAGCTCACGCCGCGCCTGGCCTTGCGCCAGGGATCGCCCGCGGGCATGAAGTAGACCCGGTCCAGCCCGAGCTGCACGCGGGCGCACTCCCCAAGGACCAGATGCCCCAGGTGAGGCGGGTCGAAGGTGCCCCCGAGCAGGCCGATCGGCATACTGCGAGTCTAGCGGATCGAGCCGTTAGCACTCTGGTGGTGAGAGTGCTAACATGATTTGGCAAGGTTCACAATGCCGTTATCAGAGCGTAGGGCCAGAATCCTCGCCTTCATCGTCGAGGACTACGTCAAGAGCGCGCAGCCGATCGGCTCCGCGGCGCTCGTGGCGAAGCATGACCTCGACCTCTCCAGCGCCACCGTTCGCAGCGAGATGGCCACCCTCGAGGATGAGGGGCTCATCACCCATCCCCACACCTCCGCCGGGCGCGTGCCCAGCAACCTCGGTTATCGCACCTACGTCGGCTCCCTCATGGGCGAGCGCCGCCTGTCGAGCCAGGAAGAACTGACCATCCTCCACCAGTTCCACCAGAGCGCCGTCAATCTGGAGCGCTGGCTGGCCCTCTCCGCGAGCGTGCTCGCGAACTCCCTGCACACCGCCGCGATCGCGACGGCGCCCCACATGGTCGAGGTGCGCCTCAAGCAGCTCCAGCTCGTCGAACTCACCGACGAGAGCGCCCTGCTCGTCGTTGTCATGAACGACGCCGCCGTCCTCCAGCACACGCTGGAGTTCGAAGGCGCAGTCGGCCAGGAACAACTCACGCGACTCGCCGTCCGCCTCAACCAGCAACTGGCGGGACGCACCGCTGCCGAGATCGAGGCGCGGATCCACCCGACCGCGGCCACCGAGCGCCAGATCGTCGACCAGGTCGTCGCCCTCCTCCGCAGCGAGGAGGACGCCGCCAGCGAGACCCCCGTGGTCGAAGGCGTGCGCGAGCTGCTCCGCCAGCCCGAATACGAGGGCGACAGCGACCGCCTGCTCGATACCCTCGAGGCGGTCGAAGGATCGAGCCTGCAACGCGCCCTCCCCGCCCGGACCCTGGGGCGGAATGACGTGGCCATCGTGATCGGCGATGAGAACCCGACCGAGCGCTACCGCGACATGAGCTTCGTGCTCTCGCGCTATGGACCCGCCGGCGGCGCCGGCGGCGTCATCGGCCTGATTGGCCCTACCCGCCTCGACTATCCCGACGCCGTCGCCCACGTGCGCTACGTGAGCGACGTCCTGACCGAGCTCATGCGCCGCTTCTACGGCGACGCGAGCCCGGCATCCACCCCCGCGGAGGGACGATGAGCGACAGCGACTCTCCCAAGTTCGTCGACCGGCGAGCGGCATCGCGCATGGCCGCCGGGGGCGCCGAACCCGCTGCCGAGGAAGACACCGTGGACGTACCCGACGATGCCGCCGGGGACGACCTGCGCGAGCAGCTTGAGGCCGCCCAGGCCCAGGCACTGCGCTTCGAAGCGAGCTGGAAGCGCGCCGTCGCCGACTTCGCCAACTACAAGCGCCGCGTGGAGCAGGAGCGCTCCGAGCAGGCGCGCCTTGCCGGCGCCGCGCTCGTCATCAACCTGCTCCCCATCCGGGACGACTTCGGCCGAGCCGTCGAGACGCTCGATAGCACGCTGGCCGGGTTGAACTGGGTGCAGGGGGTGCTCGCCATCGAACGCAAGCTCGGTGGCCTGCTGGAGAGCATGGGAATCACGGAAGTGCCCACCGAAGGAGAGCCCTTCGACCCAACGCAGCACGAGGCCGTCGGCCGCGCGCCCGGCCCCGAGAACATCTGCGTGCACGTCGTGCAGAAGGGCTACGCCCTGAACGGCGCCGTCATCCGCCCCGCCATGGTGGTTGTGGGCGAAGGCGGCGATGTCACCGAGAGCGAGAACGCGGGCGCCTAGCCGCCCCGAGAGAGACCAGAGCCAGGAGGAAGACAAAGATGCCAAAAGTACTGGGAATCGACCTCGGAACCACGAACAGCGCCATGGCTGTCATGGAAGCGGGCGAACCCACCGTCGTCCCCAACGCCGAAGGCACGCGTACGACCCCGTCGGTCGTCGCCCTGACCAAGTCGGATGAGCGGCTCGTGGGGCAGGTGGCCAAGCGCCAGGCCATTACCAACCCCGAGAACACCGTCTACAGCATCAAGCGCTTCATGGGCCGCAAGTACCGCGACCCCGAGGTCCAGCGCGGCGCCGGCTCCATGCCCTACCACATCAGCGCCGCCGACAACGGCGACGTGCGCGTGAAGATGGGCGAGGCCGATCACAGCCCGCCCGAGGTCAGCGCCATGATCCTCCAGAAGCTGAAGGCCGATGCCGAGGCCTACCTGGGTGAGCCGGTGACCGAAGCGGTCATCACCGTCCCCGCCTACTTCAACGACGCCCAGCGGCAGGCCACCAAGGACGCGGGCCGCATCGCCGGCCTCAACGTCCTCCGCATCATCAACGAGCCCACCGCCGCCTCCCTCGCCTACGGCCTCGACAAGAAGGCCGACGAGGTTATCGCCGTCTACGACCTCGGTGGGGGCACCTTCGACATCTCCATCCTCGAGATCGGGGACGGCACCTTCCAGGTGCTCAGCACGAACGGCAACACCCACCTCGGCGGTGACGACTTCGACGACCGCATCATCGACTGGCTCGTCGACGAGTTCCGGCAGGCCGAAGGCATCGACCTGCGCCAGGACCGCCAGGCCCTCCAGCGTCTCAAGGCGGAGGCGGAGAAGGCCAAGATCGAGCTCTCCAGCGTCCAGCAGTCGGAGATCAACCTGCCCTTCATCACCGCCGACGCGAGCGGTCCCAAGCATCTCAACCTCAGCCTCAGCCGGGCCAAGCTCGAGCAGCTCGTGGGCGACCTCCTGCGGGGCACGCTCGAGCCCGTGAAGAAGGCCCTCGACGATGCCGGCAAGGCCGCCGGGGATATCGACGAGGTCGTGCTCGTGGGTGGCCAGACGCGCATGCCCGCGGTCCAGACGCTCGTCGGCGAGTTCTTCGGCAACGAGCCCCACAAGGGCGTCAACCCCGATGAGGTGGTGGCCGTCGGCGCCGCCATCCAGGCCGGCGTCCTGATGGGGGACGTGCAGGACGTGCTCCTGCTCGACGTCACCCCTCTGACCCTCGGCATCGAGACCCTGGGCGGCGTGATGACGACCATCATCCCCCGCAACACCACCATCCCCACCGCCAAGAGCCAGGTGTTCAGCACCGCCGCCGACAACCAGCCCAGCGTCGAGATCCACGTCCTCCAGGGCGAACGCCCGATGGCGCCGGATAACAAGTCGCTTGGCAAGTTCACGCTCGACGGCATCCTCCCCGCTCCCCGCGGCGTTCCCCAGATCGAGGTCACGTTCGACATCGACGCGAACGGCATCGTCAACGTCAGCGCCGCCGACAAGGGCACCGGTCGCGAGCAGAAGATCACGATCCAGGCGTCCAGCGGTCTCAGCGAAGAGGAGATCCAGAAGATGCAGCAGGATGCCGAGCTGCACGCCGATGAGGACCTCCGCCGCCGCGAGATGATCGAGCTGCGCAACCTCGCCGACAGCGCCGCCTACCAGGCCGAGAAGACCCTCGCGGACAACGCCGACAAGATCGACGAAGCCCTCAAGGCCGACGTCGAGGAGAAGGTGAAGGCCGTCCGCGAGGCCCTCGAAGCGGAGGGCGACGACGATGCGACCAGGGAGCGCATCCAGACGGCGCTCGACGCCCTCACCCAGGCTCTCCAGCAGATCGGCGAGGCCATCTACGGCCAGCAGGGCCCCGGCCCCGGTCCGGACGGCCCCGGTCCGGACGCCGCCGCCGGAAACGGCTTCGATGCCGGAGCCGGCGCGGCAGGCGCCGAGGAGGGCACCGTCGAGGGCGAGTTCCGCGAGGTCTAGCGGGAGACTATCCTCCTCGCATGGCGATTCCCGAGGAGACACTGCGCGAGCTGGTAGGGGTCGGTCGCGACCTCTACCAGCTCGGCATGGTCAGCAGCCGCGGCGGCAATCTCAGCATCCGCGATGGTCACGCCCTGTGGATCACGGGAACAGGCACGGCCCTCGGCCACCTGAAGCCCCTCGACATCAGCCACGCCTTCGCCGACGGGCGCCACGAGCCCCCACCCCCCTCCAGCGACACCATCCTCCACTGGACCATCTACGCCACCACCGAGGCCGGCGCGATCGCGCACGCCCACCCCCACCACGCCATCGCCCTCTCCTACGACCGCGATGTCTTCGAGCCCGGGGATCTGGAGGGCCGGCTACACATCCCCAAGGTTCCGGTGGTCGAGCAAGGGCCGCTCCAGGAGCAGCAGATCGCAAACGTCCTGCGCGCGTCGCGCGTCGCCCTGCTGCGCGGTCACGGCGCCTACGCGCGGGGCGGCTCGCTCTGGGACGCGCTCCACTGGCTTACCGCGCTCGAGGAGAGCGCCCACATCTCCTGGCTGCGCCAGGCCGTCGACCGCGGCTGAAGGAGGCAAGGCAATGACCGTTACAGTGCTTGTTTATGAAGCCGAAGAAGGTGGCTACTGGGCGCACGTCGCGGAAATGCCCGGCTGCTTCTCCTCCGGGGAGACGCTTGATGAGCTGCGGACGAACGTGATGGAAGCCATGGAGGCGTGGCTCCTCCATGATGATGGCGAGGGCCCGCTTGTCTATGAACCCATCGAACGCTGGCAGGTGACCGTCCCCAAATCAGCCCTTCAGCCTGCTTCCTGAGACATCGCGTACAGCTTCGTAACCGTCACCGCCTCGACCGGGCAGCGCACGACGCACAGGTCGCAGAGGATGCACTCGTCGACGTTCTCGTCGATCACCAGCGCCACGCGCTCTCCCGGCTCCCGTTCGAGGATGTCGACGGGGCAGCTCTGGACGCACTCGCGGCACTCCGGCCGCGAGGCGCAGGCGTCCTCGTCGATGGTCACCTCGATGAAGAGTCCCACGGGCTGAGCCTACCCCATCTGCTACGATCGACGACCGTGACCATCGACGCGCATACCCACCTCTTTCCGTCCTCGCAGGCGAGCGCCCGCGACGCTATCGCGAGCCGCGACTCGGGCTTCGCCGCGATCTACGGCGACCCCGGCGCGGCCATCGCCGATGCGCCGGCGCTGCTCTCAGCCATGCGCGAGGACGGCATCGAGGCGGCGGTTGCGCTCGGCTTCGCTTTCGCGGGCGAGCGCGAGCTTGCCGAGCAGAACGAGTACCTCCTCGCCGTCGCCGCCGAGACGCCGCGCGCAATTGTCCCCTTCGCTTCCATCAATCCCGCCCTCCCCGGCTGGGAAGAGGAGGCGCGACGGGCGCTCGCGCAGGGCGCGCGCGGCTTCGGCGAGCTGCGTCCGGGCGCCCAGGGCTGGGATCCCCTCGGCACCGAGGGCCGGCGGCTGGCCGCTCTCGCCGGCGAGGCCGGCGCCGCGCTCCTCTGGCACACCAGCGAGCCCGTCGGCCACGGTTACCCCGGCAAGGACGGCGGTCTCTCCCCCGCGCAGCTGATCGAGATCGCGACCGCCGCGCCCGAGGTCACGATGGTGGGAGCGCATCTCGGGGCGGGCGCGTCCTTCTACCTGTCCATGCCCGAGGTGCGCGAGGCCACCCCGAACCTCCTCTTCGATACAGCGGCGTCGAGCCTGCTTTACGATTCACACGCGGTCGCGCGATTGGCAGAGACCGTGGGCGCCGAGCGTGTCCTGTTCGGTTCGGACTTCCCCCTCAAGAGGCCGGGGCCCGAGCTGAAACGGACCCTCGCGGGCCTCGACCCCGCCACTGGCCAGGCGATCGCCGGAGAGAACGCCCGTAAGCAGCTATGTTGACATGACCGAACCACACGAGAAGACTCACCGCCTGTTCGTCGCCTGCGAACTCCCCGAGGATGTCAGGGGCGTCGTCGGGGAACTCGTCGATACCCTGCGCGAGCAGAGCAACGGCGCCGTTCGCTGGGTGAATCCCAAGAGCTTGCACGTCACGCTCAAGTTCCTCGGCGAGGTGCCGGAGCGCCAGATTCCCTCCGTGAAGGTGGCGCTGAAGGAAGCCGTCGTCCGGCATTCGGCCTTCTTCCTGGAGTTCTCCAACATCGGTTCCTTCGGTGGACGCGAGGGTCTGCGCCTGATGTGGGCCGCCGTCGCCGGCGATGTCCTCCGCCTGGAGGCGCTCGCCCGCGACGTCAACCGCGCCCTCTCGGTCGTCGGCTTCGAGCCGGAGACCCGCCCCTTCCGTCCCCACCTCACGCTGGGACGGGTCCGCAACGATGTCCCCACCCGCCAGCGCGCCGAGATCGAGGTCGCCGTCGGCAAGATCGAAATTCCCAAGTGCGAGTGGCGTACGACCGAGATGTCGCTCGTCCGCAGCCGCCTGCAGCCGGGCGGCGCACGCCACGATACGGTCGCCACCTTCCCCCTCCGCGCCCACCTGGCGTAGGGCTGAGGACGTTCCGGAACCCGCTTCGCCGTTCCCCGGAGATGCGTAGGATTCCCGCGCAGAGAGGAAGGGACCGATGCCAGCAGACGCGCACCCCGAGCCCAGCGAGGAGGAGGTCCGCTCCTACTTCGAGACGTGCAGCAACTGGGGACGCTGGGGGCCCGACGACAGCGCCGGCACGATCAACCTGATCACCCCCGAGAAGCGTCGCGAGGCGGCGGCGCTGGTCCAGAGCGGTCGCTCGGTCTCGTGCTCCTACCCGCTCAATACGCAGGGCGCCCCCGGCAATTGGAACCCCGCCCAGCACTTCATGCGCATCGGCCCGGCCTCCTCCGCCGATTACATCGGTCTCGTCTTCCACGGCTACGCCACCACTCACGTCGATGCCCTCTGCCATATCTTCTGGGAAGGCAAGATGTGGAACGGCAAGGAGGCCGCCGAGGAGGTCACCTCCGCCGGCGCTCGCACGGGCGCCGTGGCCGCCTGGAAGGACGGCATCATCACGCGCGGCGTGCTGCTCGATATCCCCCGCCTGCGCGGGACCGACTACGTGACCCCCGACCAGCCCACCCGCGGCTGGGAGCTGGAGGCCGCCGCCGCCGCCGAGGGCATCGAGCTGCGCCCCGGCGACGCCGTGCTCGTGCGCGGCGCCCGCCCCGCCTTCCTCGCCGGAAACCCCGGGATGGTGCCCGGCATCCCCCCCACCCCCGGCCTCCACGTCGACTGCGTGCCCGTCCTCAAGCAGGCCGACGCCGCCATCCTCGGCTGGGACATGCTCGATTCCCGCCCCCACTCCTACCCCCTCTTCGACGAAGCACCGGGAGGCCCCGTACACGTCCTGACGATCGTTTTCATGGGCCTGCCCCTGCTCGACAACGCCTTCCTCGACCCGCTGGCGGAGGCCTGCGCCGAGGAGGGTCGCTGGGAGTTCATGCTCAACATCGCGCCCCTGCACGTGCGCGGCGGCACCGGCTCGCCCGTCAACCCCATCGCCGTGTTCTGAGCCTTCCCCCACCACACCCGCACTGACACCACAACGGAGGACATGCCCCCATGACCGAAAACGAGACCGACGAGCTGCAGCCGGAACGCGCGATGGTCGTCGTCGCCCATCCCGACGACGCCGAGTTCATGGTGGCCGGCACCGCCGCGAAGTGGGCCGGGCGCGGCGCCGAGGTGACCTACGTGGTCATCACCAACGGCAACAAGGGCAGCGAGGACCCGGAGATGACATCCACCCTCCTCGCCGAGATTCGCGAGGCCGAGCAGCGCGCCGCCGGCCGCATCCTGGGCGTGAAGAACTTCGAGTTCCTCGGCTATGAGGACGGTTACCTCGTCCACACCCTTGACTTGCGCCGCGACATCACCCGCGTCATCCGCAAGTATCGCCCTGACATCGTCGTGACCTTCGACCCCACCGCCCGCTTCATGTTCGACGCCTACGCCAACCACCCCGACCACCGCGCCGCCGGCGACGCCACCGTCGACGCCATCTTCCCCAGCGCCCGCGACCGCCTCACCTTCCCCGAGCTGTTGGTCGACGGCCTGGAGCCGCACAAGGTGAAGCAGCTCTGGATGGGCTCCGGCGCCGGGGCGAACGCGAACGTCTGGGTCGATATCAGCGAGACGATCGAGCTGAAGAAGAAGGCGCTCGCGGCCCACCCCAGCCAGCTCAGCGAAGAGGTCGCCGAGTTCGCGGCGGAGATGGCGCGCGGTCAGGCCGGTGATCAGGAGTTCGAGTACGCCGAGGCCTTCCGCCGCATTGTCTTCGACCAGCCCCGCGAGGCGCGCCTCGCGCAACGGCGGGAGGGGTCGAGCTAGGGCCCGCGCCACTCCGCGAAGGCGAGGACGTTGCCGTCGGGGTCGCGGAAGAACGCCATCCACTCCTCCGCGCCGGCCGGTCCGAAGTCTCCCGCTTCGTCGCGGTGGATGAGCGTTGGCTCTTCCTCGATCTCCACGCCCGCCTCGCGCAGCGCCGCGACCGCCCCGTCGAGGTCCTCGACGCGGAAGTAGAGGGGCGAGCCCTCGTGCTCGAAGGCGCCCGCAATGGCGTCGAGCATGAGGCGCACGCCGCCGATGTCGAAGAAGGCCAGCCCGGGCGGGTCGAAGGTGGCCGTGTGGCTCCCCCCGAGCACGTCGCGATAGAACGCGACGGAGCGCTCCAGATCGGTGCTCCGCTGCGCCACCTGCGCGAGCGCGGTCAGCGCCAGGGGGCGTTCGCTCACTCCGCCGGCCTGCGGCCGATCTCCGGCAGACGCAGGAGGTGGTTGCCGCCGTCGACGGGGATGACCTGGCCGGTGATGTCGGCGAAGAGGTCGCTTGCCACCGCCAGCGTCACGTCCGCGCAGTCGTCCACGGTCGTGATGCGCGCCAGCGGTGTCTGCTCGATAAAGCCGCGGGCGGTGGGGTTGTCGTCCGGTAGCTCGACCCGGGCCTCGTCGATGGGGGTGCCGCCGGCGTAGTTGTTCATCGCGGTCGGCACGAACGTCGGGGCGACCGCGTTGACGCGCACCTGGTCGGGACCGTACTCGCGGGCGGCGATCTTGGTGGCGAAGTTAATGGCCGCCTTGGCCGCCGAGTAGGGCGTGAGGCGCATCGGGATCGAGATCGCCGTGGTCGAGGTGATGTTGATGAGGGAGCCGCCACCGCTGGCGGCGAGCGCATTGCCGAAGTGCTTCATGAAGTAGATGAAGCCGAAGTACTGGATGTCGGCGACCTCGTGCAGCATCTCCGGGGTGATGTCCTTGATCAGGGAGCTGCGCACGATGCCCGCGGAGTTGACCGCCACGTCGAGGCGGCCCCACTTCTCCATGGCCGTGTCCGCCAGCGCTTTCAGGTCGTCGTGATCACGACCGTCGCAGCGGACGGCCGTCCCGCCGATCTTGGCGGCCAGCTTCTCCAGGTTTTCCAGGCGCCGGGCGGCCACGATTACGTCCGCGCCGTGCTCCGCGAAACGCTCGCTGATGGCCCAGCCAATGCCGCTCGACGCGCCGAGCACGACCGCCTTCTTCCCTTCCAGCAGCTTCATCCAGTCACTCTCCGAACATTCGCCCGCTCAACAGGGCTATACTTTCCGGCAGGATACGCGAAGGCGCGGAACCGGTCGGCTGGAGCGTGCGCTCCGGCCAAAGCGAGCGCGAAGGAGCAAGCAATGCCGAGAGTCAGCGAAGTCGGTGGAATGGCGGGGTTTGGCGGCGTCTATGGGCACCGCCCCGACCTCTTCAAGGGATTCATGTTCAACTACGGGCTGCTGTGGTCCCACAGCACCCTCGATCCACTCCTGAAGGAGCTCATCCGGCTCTACTCGTCCAACACCAACGGATGCCGTTACTGAATCCCTGCCCGCACTGCTGCGGCGCAGCAGGAAGGCATGGACGAGGAGATGATCCAGAAGGCGCTCGACTTCCGGAACTCCGACCTCCCGGACCGCATCAAGATCGCGCTCGAGCTGGCTGAGGACTTCATCCTCAACCATGCGAACAACGTCGATGATGCATTCATGGATCGTCTCAAGGAGCACTACACCGAGGACCAGGTCGTCGAGATCACCATCGGTATCGGTATCTGGGACGCCGTGCACAAGTTCAACAACGTCTTCGATGTGCCCCCGCCCGTAGAGGAGGGCCTCTTCATCCTCGAACGTCTCGCCGACGTGCCCGAGGATATGCGCCACCTCGTGACGCATCTCGACGGCGCTGGCAATCCCATGGATCGCTGGGCGCCCGCCGAGGCGGAAGCCGCGGGAGGCGCCTCCTAGGCGCTTCCCCCCCGGCTATCCCCGAGACTGCCGAGGCGCTCGGCGAGTGCGACGCACTCGCTGGGCGCTTTGCGGTTAACGCCGCCGCTTCCGCCACGCGGCCAGGATGATCCCCGCCAGCAGCCCCCCGCCGAACGTCAGGAAGAAGTACTCCATGGCCGCGCCCCTAGACGGGCACGCGCGGTTCGCGTCCCACGAAGCGCTTCGGTAATCGCACCGTCATGGCCGCCCCGCGACCGTCCTCGTTGCGCGCCGCCACGGTTCCCCCGTGGGCCTGCACCAGGTGCTTGACGATTGCGAGCCCCAGGCCCGCGCCGCTGTCCGCGCGCGAGTGCTCGGCCTTGTAGAAGCGTTCGAATACGCGGTCGAGGTCCTGCGCTGCGATGCCCGGCCCGTCATCGCACACCTCGACCGCCACGAGCGCGTCCTCGTCCCGCACGGCGACCGTGATCGTGCTCCCGTTGGGGCTGAACTTGAGCGCGTTATCGAGCAGGTTGGTGACGATGCGGACCGTGGCCGTGCGGTCCGCCTCCACCGGCGGCGTCTCGCCCGTGGGGCCGTCGATGCGTACGTCGCAGGCCTCCAGCCTGGGCGCCAGGCCGGCCCGCGCTTCCGCCACGGCCGAGGACAGGTCCACCTGCTCCGGTTCGAGGTGGATGGCCCCCGACTCGATGCGCGAGAGGTCGAGCAGCTCGCTCGTCAGGAGCGCCATGCGGTCCACCTGCTGACGGATGCGGCTCAGGAAGGCCGCGTGCTCGTCCGCTTCGAGGTCGCCCAGTTCCAGCGTTTCCACGAGCGCGCCGATCGCCGCGATCGGCGTCCGCAGTTCGTGCGAGACGTTGCTGGTGAAGTCTCGCCGCACGTGGTCAACGCGCTGCACGGGCGAGAGGTCAACCAGGATCAGCAGCACCGCCCAACTTCCCCCCTCCGCCACGGGCACGGCAAGCGCCCGCAGGGGCGCGCGGTCGGGACCAAAGGGCACCACCCTGGGCGGCGGCGTGTCCTGCCCCGCCACCGCTTCGCGCACGAGCGCGTCGAGCTCGTAGTCGCGCACGCTCTCGATGAGGGCGCGGTCCACCACCTCAGCCTCGTCCATATCCAGCAGGGCGAGCGCCGCCGGGTTGGCGTACTGCACGTTCGTCTCGGCGTCGAGGGCCATGATGCCGTCCGCGGCGGCGGCCAGGGCCGCCTCGAGACGCGCGTGCTCCGCCGCGATCGCTCGCGAGGACGCCTCGATCTCCGCCGCCATCACGTTGAATTCGTGCGTGAGTTCCGCTGTCGGGCCGGTGGTGCGAATAGCCCGTGCGGAGAGGCTGCTGCCCCGCAGCGCGCGCGCCGCCTCCGCCGTCTCCCGCACGGAGAGCGCCACGGGGCGCAGCAGCAGGAACGCTCCGGCGAAGCCGCCGCCGCCCATTACGAGCACCGTGACCGCGATCCAGAGGGCGTCTCCCACGGTGGCGGCGACGATGGCAGCGGCCGAAGCCGCCAGCAAGCCAACGGTCCCGCTCGCGAGCGCCGCCCGTCCGGCGAGGCTGCTCATGGCCCCAGCCTACCCCTCGAAGAGGTATCCGCTCCCGCGAACCGTGCGGATGCGCTGGGGATTGGCCGCATCTGGCTCAATCTTCTGGCGAAGCCAGCGCATGTGAACGTCCACCGTTCGCGCGTCACCGTTGAAATCGTGCTCCCAGACCGACTCGAGAATGTGCTCGCGCGAGAGCACCTGGCCGGGATGGCGCAGCAAGAATAGCAGGAGCTCGAACTCGCGAGGCTTCATCCGCAGCAGGTCGCCGCCCCGCCGCACCTCGCGGCGCATGCCGTTCACCTCAAGGTCGCCCGAGCGCACCACGTCCTCGTCTGGCGGCGCCTCCTGGCGAGTGGGCGCGCGCCGCAGCAGGGCGCGCACCCGCGCGAGCAGCTCGCGCATGCCGAATGGCTTGGACAGGTAGTCATCAGCGCCCGTATCCAGCCCGGCGACGCGGTCGCTCTCCCCGCCCAGCGCCGTGACCATGATGATCGGCACCTGCGTGTCCCGCCGCAGCGCGCGGCAAATGCCCATGCCGTCCACACCGGGCAGCATCAGGTCGAGCACGATCACGTCGGGTTCGTGGGAGCGCGCCATGCGCAGACCGTCGTCGCCACGGGCCGCCGTCAGGACCTCGTATCCCTCGCGGCGGAGGTGGTGCGCCATCGCGAGGAGGAGTGCCTCCTCGTCCTCGACGATCAGCACGGTTGCCGCGCTGGCAGGGGCCGCAGTCATGGCCACCTCGTGATCTGCAGGTGTTCCGTGTGAACAGAACTTGAACGGCCAACCGTTAACAATCCTCGCACAGCTTCGTTGCACGCGCTGAGTCCACGGTCTCGACGCCGTTGCCGCCGGCCGGCCTAGCCCCCCGACCGCCGTTGCGCGTGCGCCACCAGCGCCTCTACCGCTTCCAGGGGGTCGGGAATGCCGGCGTCGGGTGGGCTGATGGCCCGCACGATGGCGAGGTGCTCGATGGCCCGTACGACTACCCAGCGCCACATCAGGGTCTTGTCCACTGGCGCCTCGAGCTGGTACCCCCGCAGGTAGAAGAAGGCGGCGAGCGGCCGGAACAAGCGCGTGATCACGCGCATGGCCGGACTCGGGTCGAGCGGCTCGCCCAGCCGCAGCAGCGCCACCGACCGGGCCACGTCCGCCTCAGGCGGGCCCGCCGCGCAGAACCCCCAGTCGATCACCACACGCCGCCCACCTGGCTCCAGGAGGATGTTCCCCGGGTGGAAGTCGCTGTGACAGAAACGGTCACCGCCGTCGAGCTCCTCCAGAGTCTCCTCGGCGAGCGCTACCAGGTGTGGCGGAACCTCCACGTTTCCGATCCACTCGCGCGCCCGCTCGTGCACGGTCGCAAGCCCCCCGGGGGCGGGGAGCGCGTTTACGCGAGCGTGGATCTTGCCGGTCTCCCACGCTTCGCGCGTCACCAGCCACGGCTTGCGACCCACCAGGTCGAGCAGGTTCTCGCCATCAATGCGCTCCATCACGGTGCCCTCGCGGCCGGCGATGCTCACCGACTCGCCGAGGCGCGGCGCCGGGATGCCTCCCGCCAGCGCGGCCGGGATGCCGATCCGCTCGGGCTCGATGCTGCGATCGACTCCCTCCCGGAACAGGCGCAGCGCCAGCCCGTTCTCCCACTTGAAGATCTCCGCCTCGTACCCCTCCCCCAGCTTCTCCAGGCTCTCCACGTCGATGTCCCGGCTGTGTTCCGTCATGAGCGCGTCCCTCCTGGTCCTTCGCCGTCGCCGAGCATCGCCGCCGTACCGCCCATGCGGCGGGCGATGCGGGCAGCTTCTTCCTTGTCCCCGGGCGCCAGTTCGCCGTCCAGCACGAGCGTACTGAGCCGCTCCTTGATGCGCGCGATCCAGGGGCCCGGCTCGCGCCCCAGCAGCGCCATCAGCTCGCGTCCGTCCAGCGGGCTCTCCGCCCGCAGCAGGGCCGCTTCCTCTGCCTCCACCCGCTCGCAGGCCGCCTCCAGGCGGTCGTGATACTCGTGGTCGTCGTAGGTGTGGCTGGCGTTGTCCGCGCGCTTCAGCGCCAGCAGGTCGCGCCAGTGCCCTTCGAGCCGCCGCATGAAGCGCCGCACCAGGCGCCCGTCGTCGGGGTCGGGACGGTCCATGTGACGCCGCACCAGCAGCGCCAGCAGCGCCCCCTCGCGCTTCCCCAGGCGCAGCCGCTCCGTCAGCGCCTCCGCCATGTCCGCTCCCACGATCTCGTGGCGGTAGAAGCCCCACTCGCCGTTCTTCTTCACGTGCCGGACCGCGGGCTTCCCCAGGTCGTGCAGCAGCGCGACCCAGCGCCGCAGTGTCAGGCTCGCCTCGTCCGTCGCGATCGCCTTCACCGTTGCCGTCGTGTGCCCCCAGACATCGAACTGGTGGAAGCGGTTCTGCTCGCAGCCGGGCATCGTCGCCAGCTCCGGCAGGACGTGGGGAAGGGCGCCGACCTCGCGCAGCGCCTCCAGACCCGCGGCCGGGTCCGCCCCTTGCAGCAGCCGCTCGATCTCCGCTGTCACCCGCTCCTGCGAGAGCGCTTCCAGCAGCTTCACCGAGGCCGCCATCGCCGCCTGCGTCTCCTCCTCGATCGTGAAGCCCAATTGGCTGACGAAGCGCACCCCCCGAAGGATGCGCAGCGGATCCTCCGCAAAGCGGGTGCGCGCGTCGCCTGGCGCCCGCAGCACCTTGCGTTCGATGTCCTCCCGTCCCCCGAATGGGTCGCGAAGCTCGCCGGTGACCGTGTGCTGTGCGATCGCGTTCACGGTGAAGTCGCGCCGCGCCAGGTCCTCGTCGATCGAGCTCCCAAACGTGACGTCTGGCCAGCGACTCCCGGGCGTGTAGCTGTCGCCCCGGAACGTCGTGATCTCCGCCCATCCGTCGGCGAGCAGCACTCCCGTCGTCCCGTAGCGCTGCCCGATCGTCGTGACGGTCGCGCCAAGCTCCCGCCCTATGCGCTCGCACTCGTCCGGCGGCGCGCTCGTCGCGAAGTCTGCGTCCCAGGGATCCTTCGGGGGTACGCCCCGGAACACGTCGCGCACAAGGCCACCGGCCAGCCACAACTCGTGTCTGGCCTCGGCGAACGCAGCAACCAGCGCCTCACGCGTCGGAGCCATACCCCGAGTCTAAAACAGCCCCACTCAGCGAGCGTAGCGAGCGCTTTCCTCAGCGATGCCGCGGAGCGGCGAGCGCTCTCCCCAGGCGGGCATCGCGAGCGCGCAGCAGTCGAGCGTGGGAATACCTGCGAGCGCTCCACTCAGGGGCGCGTCAGCGCACCGCTCTCCTCGACAACAAGCGTGTAGTACATGCCGCCCTCGTAGTGCCCCGCGATGTCGCAGTAGAGCACGTAGCGCCCGGGCGGCAGGCTGAACGTGCGCCCCTCCGTGCCACCCGGCAGAACCGTATCGACGGTCCCCACCAGCTCCCCCGCCTCCTCCAGGTCCACGCGCCCCTTCGACACCGGCAGGTCGACCCCCTCCAGCTCCGTGCGCACGACGACGAAGCTGTGCCGCACCCCGTCCACGTTCGAGAGCTCGAAGCGCAGGTCACCGCTCGTCACTGCCGGCAGCTCCCCGCCCGCCGACGACCCCAGCCGCCACGCCCCCACCACCCGCACGTTCCCCTCCCCGTCGATCACGCGCAGGTCACCGTGCGCATGCGAGTGCGCGTGGAACCCCACCACCGCCACCGCCGCCCCGATAGCCAGCACCAACCCGACAAACACCGCCCGTCGCCGCGCCACGCTCCACGCCATGTCCACCATCGTAGCGCTACGGCGACGGCTGGCAACGAGCGATGCTGACCTGGTGGGCGATAGTGGGTATGGACAGAAAGTACTACCCTCAGTAGTATTCCAAGTATGAAGGTGAGTATCAGTCTGCCCGAGAGGGATATCCGGTTCATCGATCGTCAAATGGCTGGCCTAGGCGAATCTTCGCGGTCGGCAGTCGTGCGCAAAGCGCTAGAACTTCTGCGGGAAGATGAGCTTGAGAGAGAGTACGCCCAGCGTTGGGCGGAATGGGATGAGGAGGAGGAGCAAGTATGGGATGTGACCTTGGCCGACGGTCTGGACGACGAACCTGATGGAGCGTGGTGAAATCCTGTGGGCGGACCTGGACCCGGTGCGTGGTTCGGAGGCGGCAAAGCGCCGCCCAGTAGTCGTCGTCACCCATGACCGCTTGAACCGAACTGTGACAAGACTCGGTCGTGGTGTCGTGACCGTTGTCCCTCTCACCAGCCGAGTAGACCGCGTCTACTCGTTTCAGGTGCTGCTTCCACCTGAGCGGACGGGTCTTCGTGTCGAATCACTGGCGCAGGCGGACCAAATTCGCGCGGTCTCCATCACACGCTTCGGCGCGACCATCGGCCATGTTCCCCCCGATCTCATGGCCGAGATTGATGACGCCATCCGCCTCCACCTCAACCTCTAGCGTATCTTTCGCCGCATGGCACCAATGAAATTCGGCGTGGTCCTCCCCATGATCGGTTCCCTCGCGGGGACCGACGCGATCGACACCGTCTGCGACAAGGCCGAGGAGGTCGGGCTCGACTCCATCTGGGTCATCGACCACATCCTCCTGCCCTACAGCATTGGCGCGAAGTACCCCTACAACCTCACCGGCGAGTGGATGGCCGGCCAGGGACCGTGGTGGGACGCCTTCTCCGTCCTCTCCTACGCCGCCGCCCGCACGAGCACCGTCGAGATTGGCAGCTGCGTCATCGTCCTGCCCTACCGCCACCCCGTGCACACGGCCAAGATCGTGGCCACCATCGACCAGCTCTCGCGCGGGCGCGTGCAGTTCGGCATCGGCGTCGGCTGGATGAAGGACGAGTTCGAGAACCTCCAGCTCGGCACCTTCCACCACCGCGGCGCCCTCGTCGACGAGCAGATACAGGTGTTCAAGGAGGTCTGGGCGAACGACCCCGCCTCCTTCGATGGCGACTATTACCGCTTCAACGAAGTGAGTGTCACCCCCAAGCCGGTCCAGCGACCCCACCCGCCCATTCTCGTCGGCGGCAACACCGATGCCGCCCTCGAGCGCACCGCCAGTCTCGCCGACGGCTGGCTCGGCATCAGCCTGCGCCCCCAGGAGCTCGCCGAGCACCGCGCCCGCCTCCTCCAGCGCTTCGAGGCCCACGGACGCTCCGGCGAGGACGCACCCATCGCCATGCTCCACGGCATCCAGCTCACCGACGACCCCGACTACCGCGCCACCCTGGCCGACCACGAGCGCGCCCAGGGAGTCGTCGGCACGCTTGAGCAGGTCGTCGAGGAGCTGCACGAGTTCGAAGAGGCGGGCCTGACGCACATGATCGCCTCCGCCCGCCGCCTTGGCCGCCCCGGTGGCGGCCTCGAAGCCGTCCTCGAAGGCATCGACACGCTCGGTAACGACATCATCCCCGCCCTCCGCGGCTAGCCGGATTCACTGAAGGTTCACCGGCACCCTGACCGCGGAGTGGGGCTCCGCCCCCCAGCAGTCGATCTCGCCCGACTGCCGCACGGCGCACGTGTGCCGATCGCCGGCGCTCACGAGCCGGTAGCTCCCGGCTGGCGCGTCCGTCTGGCCGTAGTGGTTCGCTCCCCAGCACACCACCTGGCCTGAATCAGTCAGCGCGCAGGTATGAGAAGCTCCCGCGCTCACGGAACGGTAGCTCCCCGCCGGCGCGTGCGTCCTTCCGTCGACACCCAGTCCCCAACAGACCACCGCGCCCGACTGCCGCACCGCGCACGTGTGCTGGGAGCCTGCGCTCACCGAGCGGTAGCTCCCCGCCGGTGCGTCCGCCTGGCGGGCGCCGTTCTCCCCCCAGCAGTCCAGCTCGCCCGACTCACGTACCGCGCAGGTATGCCGGAAACCTGCGCTCACCGAGCGGTAGCTCCCCGGGGGTGCGTCCGTCTGGCCCTCGTCGCTTCGTCCCCAGCAGTCCAGTTCGCCCGACTCACGTACCGCGCACGTATGCAGCCAGCCCACGCTTACGGAGAGGTAACTTCCCACCGGAGCATCCGTCTGGGCATCGCCAACTCCCCAGCAGTCGATCTCGCCCGATTCACGCACCGCGCAGGTATGGTTCGCACCCGTGCTCACGGACTGGTAGCTTCCCGCTGGCGCGGTTGTCTGGCCGAACTCGCTCTTCCCCCAGCATGCGAGCCCGCCTGACTCCCGCACCGCACAGTTATAGCCTTGGCCCGCGCTCACGGAGCGGTATTCCCCCGAGGGCACGTCCGTCTGTCCGTTGTCGGCCTGCCCCCAGCAGACCACCTCGCCCGACTCCCGCACGGCGCAGGTGTGCTCAAAGCCAGCGCTCACGGAGTGGTAGCTTCCCGGCGGTGCGTCGGTCCTGCCGTCCTCAATAAACCCCCAGCAGACCATCGCGCCGGACTCTCGCACCGCGCAGGTATGCGCTCCGCCCGCACTCACGGAGCGGTAGTCCCCCGCTGGCGCATCCATCCTGCCTCCGAAGTTAAACCCCCAGCAGTCGACCTCGCCTGACTCACGTACGGCGCAGGCATGGGTCGCGCCCGCGCCCGCGCTCACGGACTGGTACCTTCCGGACGGCGCGTCCGTCTGGCCCCGCTCGTTCCACCCCCAGCAGGCGATCTCGTCCGACTCCCGCACCGCGCAGGTATACAGCTGACCTGCGCTCACGGAGCGGTAACGCCCCGCCGGCGCATCCAGCTCGCCGAAACCGTTCGACCCCCAGCAGTCGATCTCGCCCGACTCCCGCACCGCACAGCTGTGGCTTGCGCCAGCGCTCACGGAACGGTAGCTCCCAGCCGGCGCGTTCGTCTGGCCGGCGCTGTTCGCCCCCCAACAGACCACCTCGCCCGATTCTCGCACCGCGCAGGTGTGGCTTGCACCCGCGCTCACGGAGCGGAATCTCCCCACTGGCGCGTCCGTCTGGCCGTCGCCGTTCAACCCCCAACAGGTGATCTCGCCCGACTGCCGCACTGCGCACGTGTGGTTGAGGCCTGCGCTCACCTGGACTGCCCTGTTCACACGCTGTGTCTCGGCGGGATCGGGTGCAGCCACCAGCCCCACGTCGTCGCCTCTATCCCCCGACACGACCACGAGCACGACTGCCACTACTGCCACACCGACCAGCACCAACGCCGTCCACGCGAGTGGGGGGCCTAGCGAGGCAAGCGCCGCGGGAGACGCAAGCAGCGCCCTGATGCGCGTCCCCAACCCCTCTCCCGCGGGACGCCAGGCCGCGAGCTCGTGGCGGTCCTGCAGCTCGAGCTTCGCGAGCATGTTCGAGATGTGGTACTTGACGGCGTCGGGGCTGACCCCGAGGCGCACGGCGATCTCCGCGTTCGTGCCGCCCGCGCGCAACTCCTTAAGCACGCCCCACTCGGCGGGGGTAAGGATGTCGGGGTGGCGTGGCCTCCCACCGCGGTTGCGCTCCATGCGCCGATCCTCGCACACGAAGCGGGGAGGTTTCCCTACCCGACCCTGTCTGCGCCAACACCCACTCAGCGAGCGCCCTTCTCAGCCGCGCGCCAACTCAGCCGCCCGCGAGCGCGCAGCAGTCGAGCGTGGAGAGTCATGGCGACGCGCTCTCCTCAAGCGGGCGGAGCGAGCGCCTCCAGGTGGTCGTCGAAGTCGAACACCGGGTTCACCAGCACGTGCTCCGCTCCGACGTCGATGAGCTCCGCGATGCGCTCGTTGATGTAGTCCGCCGGCCCCCAGACCGCGACCTGGCTGGCGAGGTCCGCGTTCCCGTAGACATGCCCGAACCACTCCCGCAGCCGCCCCTCGGCCCGCTCCCGGTCATCGTCGATGGCCAGGTAGAGGCGCTTTGAGATGGTGAAGCTGTCCGGATCGCGACCCGTCTCGTCGATCGCCTGGCGCAAGGTAGCGACGTGCCCGCGGAAGTCGTCGATGCTCGACGAGCCCGGTCCCATCCACGCGTCCCCCAGCCGCACGGCGCGACGCAGCGCGGGCTCGACGCGGCCCCCAAACCAGACCGGCGGGCCCGGTCGCTGCACCGGCTTCGGCTCCATGCGGATGTCGTCGAGATCGAAGAAATCGCCGTGGAAGGTCGCCTTTCGCTCCGACCAGAGCGCGCGCATCACCGCCAGCGACTCCGTGAAGCGCCGCACGCGCCGGCCCGGGCGGAGACCGAAGGCGGCGCTCTGCGCCTGGTCGTCGTTGCCGATGCCGAATCCAGCATCCACGCGCCCCCCACTGAGGACGTCGAGCGTGGCCAGTTCTTTCGCGAGCTGCACGGGGTTGTGTTGCGGCAGCACGAACACCGCCGTCCCCAGCCGCACGCGCGTCGTGATCGCCGCCACGTACGAGAGCAGGCTGATCGGTTCGAGATTGCGGCTTCCGCCCAGGACCTGGTCCAGCGTCCACAGGCTGTCGAACCCGAGCGCCTCCGCCCGCCGCGCCACCCGCCCGATCGGCTCGATGTTGACCGGCTCCGCCAGCGAAACCTGCGGTAGCCCAAACCCGAACGGGATCTTCTTCTCGGACGCCATGGGGGACTCCTCCTCGGCCAGTCGTGCCGGCGCAGGATACCCCGCCGGCACCGAGTAGGATTCGCGAAATGGACGCCGTCAGCCTCCGCGACCTCTATGACCACCACGCCTGGTCGCTGGACCGCCTCTTCGCCCGCGCCGCGGAAGTCCCGCAGGAGCAGGCCGCGAAGCCATGGGGCGCAGCCGGAGGCTTGACCGACATCCTCGGCCACACCATCTCGGCCGAACGGGCCTGGCTCACACGCTTCCAGGCCAGGAGCCGAGTCGCCCGGGCCGACGCCGAGACCGTCGCTGAAGTGCGGGCTCGCTGGGTCGTGCTCCAGGCCGAGATGCGCGCGTTCCTCGCGGACCTCGAACCGGCCGATCTCGCGCGCCTGCTCTCCCGCTACCCCCATCCCCGCGACCGGGGGACGCTGGGCGCGGCCATCATGCACGTACTCATGCACGGCGCGCAGCACCGCGCCGAGGCCGCGGAGCTCCTCACCCAACTCGGCCACTCCCCGGGACAGCTCGACTACATGGAGTTCCTCGACATCCGCGAACGCGAACTCCCCCTGCTTCCCCGGAGCTAGCGCCGACCACCCCAGTCAGCCGCGCGCCAGCGCGGCGCTTTCCTCAGCGAAGGTGCGCAGGGCCAAGCGCTCTCCTCAGGGAGCGAAGCGAGCGCTCCACTCACCCGCGCGTCAGCGCGGCGCTCTCCTCAGTGGGGAAGGTAGAATCGCGGCCGTGGTAACGCCGAGGGGCCTCCGGGAACTGTACGACCACCACGCCTGGTCGATGGCAACGCTGCTGGCGCACGCCGCCGAGGTCTCGCAGGAGCAGGCCGAGGCGATGCCCTGGAAGGGCGTTGCGAGCCTGGAAGACACGCTCACGCACATCGTCACGGCGGAACGCTATTGGCTGGCGAACTGGCGAGGCGTTGAACGCCCCGTCCAGCCCTGGCCCGAGAACATCGCCGAAGTGGCGGGCCACTGGATGGCGCTCCAGGCCAACACACGCGTCTTCCTCGCGGGCCTGGAGGAGGCTGAGCTGGGGCGCATGCTGACCCTGCGCGAACCGATCGGCGGGGGGCGCGAAACGCTCGCGGCGGGAATCATGCACGTGCTTCTGCACGCCGCCCAACATCGAGCCGAGGCGGCCGTGCTGCTCTCGAACTTCGGCCGCTCGCCGGGCGAACTCGATTACATCGACTTCCTCGAACACCGCGAAGCGCTGCTGCGATCTGGCTGAGGTCCGTGTCAGGCGGCGCTCGACAGCCACTCAAGCCAGCGCCCGTGGTGGTCGCAATACGCCAGGATCTGTTCTTTTCGCCTGCCGTCTTCGAATGCCACCAGCGTGAGCGTTGGCCGCATGTCTCCGTCGGGTGTGGGGCGATACTCGCTCGAGACCCAATAGAGATCGCGCCCAGCCCCGACTTCGGCAAGAAGGTCGGCGAACTGCTTGCGCGCCTCGGGGCTGAACTGGTTCAGCGTGTGCGTGTGGTAGAGGCAGAGCGCGACCCCGTGGGGAGCGCTGCCCAGGACAGCGGGCAGGAGGTCGAGCGCGTCGCCCTTGAGCAGGGTCGGTGGGGCCGTGCGCGCGAGCGCGACCGCTGCCTCCAGGCGTTGCAGTTGTTGTCGTTCCTCGGGCCACACCAGCGCTCGGAGCCACTGGACCGCATCGGTGTCGCGCACGTCGATCGGGTTCAAGTCGATGCCGGTGCGACCTGTGATCGCCAGCTCCGCTTCGGGAAGTGGCGGCTCACCCGCTCCGCGCAGCTCTGTCTCGATATGCACCGGGGACGACGCGCTGCCCCACCGACGCCCCCCACCGTAGTCGATTCGGTATCGGTCCCAGAGCAGATTCAGGCCGGCGCTGGCGCCAACTTCGACCAGGTGGAGGGGGTTGCCGCCGCTGTGTCTGGCGATGATGCCGAACGCGGGAAGCAGCAGTCCGCAGCGCTCCGCCACGTTCGTCTGCACCCGCCTCTCCTGGAGCGTCGCGGTTATCGCGTCCGCATGCTGATAGCAGAAGCGGCGAAAGTGGGGGAACGGGTCGCCTGTGGCCGGCGCCGATTCCGTGACGCTGGGGTAGAAGGCCGCCAGGTCATCCTGCACCCCGCTCAGGAGCAGCAGGTGGACGGCCGCGAACAGCAGGTTCGGGGCTGGCTGCTCCTCCCTGCCCTGTGCGGCAAGCGCGAGAAGCTCCTCGTCGTCGGCCACGCCGAGGGCCAGCCGCTCATACAGCGGCGACGCCCCCCGCCCTTCCAGGGTCGCGAACCGCTTGAACTCCGCGGCCAGCGTGCGTGTCCGTTCGTTCGCCATCACGACTAGCTTGCCACCCCCACTCAGCCGCGCCTCGCGAGCGCGCAGCAGTCGAGCGCAGAAATTGGCTGCGACGCTCTCCTCTACAATCCGCCCATGGACGCGAACGAGACCGCCGACTACGTCGAGCTCATGCAGCTCCCAATCCGTTACGGCCACGCCCTCGACATGCTCGGCCGCGCCCGCAACCGCGGCGACGACGCCCTCTATGCCGAGGGAGAGGCGATCCTGCGCGACACCTTCTCCGAGGACTTCATCTTCGAGGGTCTTAACGGCGAGGCCGTGAACGTCCACGGGGCGGATGGCTGGGCCGAGTTCTGCGCGGCGGCGCTCGGGCGCAGCGCTGCCACGCAACACCTCATCGCGCCGCCGCTGGTGCTCATCGATGAGCCGCCGGTCGAGCAGGACGGCGTGCGCACGGGCGGACGGGCGCGACTGCGCAGCTACGTGCAGGCGACCCACATCAGCCCGCCCGAGGGCGAGGAGCGCGCCGACACCTCCGACGCCTCCCCCACCACGAGTGAGGGCATGAACATGGTGGTGCAGGGCGCCTACCGCGACGAGTGCGTGCGAACGCCCGCCGGCTGGCGCATTCGCCGCCGCTCCCTCGACTACACCCACGTCGAGGCGCGCGCCTTCGACACCTCCGGCCGCTAGCCCCTCCCGGCCAGGGGAAGACCACGTCGGATGCCAGGCAACAGTGCGGCGTGATTCGCTGCGTTGAGGCAGCGAAGAACCCAACGCTTCTTGTTACTGTCCGTTACTTAGTATAAGTTAGAGTTATTGAGGAGGTAGGGTCCATGACGAACGAAGGCACTGCAACGATCGAAAGAGATCTCCGCCTAGGGGAGGTATTTACCCCGTCGGCGCCAATTGACAGGCTCAACCTGTTCGCTGGGCGGGTCGCACAGCGTCGCGCGGTCTCGGACGCGATTCTTCAGCGAGGACGCCACGCCGTGCTGTTCGGAGAGCGAGGCGTCGGCAAGACCTCGCTCGCGAGCGTG
The DNA here is from genome assembly GCA_965262975.1 of Tepidiformaceae bacterium. Taxonomy (GTDB): domain Bacteria; phylum Chloroflexota; class Dehalococcoidia; order Tepidiformales; family Tepidiformaceae; genus UBA2991. The sequence continues at coordinate 2,113,454 of OZ253575.1, forward strand.
TTGCGTCAGTATCTTGAAGCAGCAGGGCAGGCCGTCATCGCACCTCGCGTGAATTGCGACGACGGCGATGACTACTCTGCGATCTGGCGAAAGGCATTCGATGATCTTCAGGTCATCGAACGACGCCGGACCATGGGCTTTACGGCAGAGGTTCGCGAGGTTGTCCACTCAGCCAGCGAGCTCATAAGTAGCCAACAGCCCGTGACTCCTCACGAGGTCCGGCTGCTGCTCGAAAGGCTGGGCGAGCAAACGTTGTTAGTGGTCATTGTCGATGAATTCGACCGCGTGGCCAGCCGGATAAGAACCCAGTTCGCCGACACCATCAAGATGCTGTCCGACCAGGCGGTCCCTGCCACAATGGTGCTTGTCGGGGTTGGGGAGACCGTTAGCGCGCTCATCGGCGAGCACGAGTCAATCGAGCGTGCACTCGCCCAGGTGCGAGTACCACGGATGTCTACGTCCGAGCTGCGACAGATTGTGGATGGTGGACTGTCACAAGTTGGCATGCGTGCAGAGGCGGTGGCGCGGGACCGAATTGCTGCACTGTCGCAGGGACTGCCACACTACACGCACCTCATTACGCTGTACGCAGCGAGGAACGCCAACGACGCAGAGTCGGACGCAGTACAGGTTTCGGATGTCGCCGCAGGCATCCAGGAGGCAGTCGAAAACGCTCAAGAAACCATCACCACGACCCATCACCGGGCTGTCATGAGCGCACGAGCCGACTCACTCTACCGGCAGGTTGCCCTCGCGTGCGCTTTGGCGCGAACCGACGAGCTCGGGTACTTCACAGCGGGTGCCGTCCGGAGGCCTATGGCGGCGATCATGGGCAGGCCGTATGCAATTCCAGCCTTCGCGAAGCACATGAACGAGTTCTGCGACGACAAGCGAGGAGCCATCCTCGAGAAGATTGGGACCCGCCGGAACTATCGCTTCCGGTTTCGGAACCCTCTGCTCCCTCCCTACATCACCATGAGTGGCATCGCCCAGGAGGTGATTAGCACCGACGATGCGGCCCGTATCCAGAGCGGCACAACCCGCTAGCCACTCCGGCATGGTCCAGCCCCACGTCGAGGCGCGCGCCTTCGACTTCTCCGGCCGCTAGCCCCTCCCGGCCGCCGCCTCGATCGCGCGCCGCGCGAACACGGCCACCATCGCCCGGCGGTACTCCTCGCTGCCGTGCAGGTCCTCGTTCACGAAGTCGAGCGCATCGCCCGCCCCCGCGGCCGCTGACGCCGCTCCGTCGGGCAGCGACGCGCCCGCCAGGGCGCCTTCGACGCCGGAGAGGCGCTGCGCGTGGCTTGAGGCGCCCGTCACCGCGACGCGCGCCGACTGGCACGAGCCGCCGTCCAGCGAGAGCGACACGGCCACGCCCACCAGCGCGAACTTCGAGGCTCGTTGCGCCAGCTTCGCGTAGGCCGCGCTGCGCGCCGGCGCGAAGCACACGCCCGTCACGATCTCGTCCTCGCCCAGGTCGACCGTGAGGATGTCCTGGAAGAAGTCCTCCGCCGCGACCTTGCGGTCGCCGTTCGGACCCAGGATCGCGATCGTGGCGTCGAGCGCCACCATCACGGCCGGCAGGTCTGCGCCCGGGTCGGCATGGGCGAGGCTGCCCCCGATCGTGCCGCGGTTGCGAACCTGCGCGTCCCCGATCTCGGCGGCGGTCTCGGCCACGATCGGCGCCTGCGCGCGCAGCAGCTCCGAGCTGGCGATCTCGGCGTGGGTCATCGCCGCCCCGATCGCGATCTCGCCGTCGTCCGTTTCCTGGATGCCCTGCAGCTCGGGGAGGCCGCCGATGTCGATCAGCAGGCCGGGCTCGGCCAGCCGCTGCTTCATCAGCGGGATCAGGCTGTGTCCCCCGGCGAGCAGCTTCGCCTCGGGGCCGCCTTCCTGCAGGAGCGTCAGTGCTTCCGCGACGCTTGTGGCGCGGCGGTATTCGAATTCGGTGGGAATCACGACTGGCCTCCGTTCTCCTGGATCAGGCGCCACAGCCGCTCGGGGCGGAGCGGCATTTCGATGTGCGTCACGCCGAACGGCGCGAGCGCATCCACGGCGGCGTTCACGACGCAAGGGGTCGAACCGATGGTGCCGGCCTCCCCCACGCCCTTCGCGCCCAGCGGATTCACCGGCGTGGGCGTCGTCGTGTTGTCGAGCTGGAAGGTTGGCAGGTCCGCCGCTCGCGGCATCACGTAGTCCATGAAGCTCGCCGTCACCGGCTGCCCATCCTCGTCGTAGACGACCTCCTCGAACATCGCCTGGCCGATGCCCTGGGCGAGTCGCCGTGCACCTGACCATCGACGATGAGGGGGTTGATGATGTTGCCGCAGTCGTCCACCGCGATCATCTTGAGCAGCTTCGGCTCGCCCGTCTCGCGGTCGATTTCGACCATCGAGATATGGCAGCCGAACGGATAGGTGTTGTTCTCCGGCTCGAAGAACGACTCCTCCGAGAGGCCCGGCTCCATCCCCGGCGGTAGCGGCACGGGCACGTATGCGTAGTCCGCCACCTCCGCGAAGGTGCAGCTCACCTCCGGCGAGCCCGCCACCTGGATGCGCCCGTCTTCGAATACGAGGTCCTCCGGGCTCACCTCGTGCTCCGACAACAGCGCCGCCGCGAACTGCTTCATCTTGTCGCCGGTCTTGCCCGCCGCCGAGATGAGGGCGGCTCCGCCGACGGCCTGCGAGCGGCTGCCGAAGGTGCCGATGCCCTGCTTCACCACGCTCGTATCGCCGTGAAGGATCGTGATGTCCTCCATCGGGATCGAGAAATGGTCCGCCAGCATCTGCGCGAACGTCGTCTCGTTGCCCTGGCCGTGCGGCGAGGCGCCGGTCGTTGCCGTCACCTTGCCGCCGCGCTCCACGGTCACGCCCGAGTGCTCCCAGCCGCCCGTGGGCACCACCGAGGAGGGCCCCAGCCCACAGACCTCGACGTAGAACGACAGGCCCACGCCCACGATGCGGCCTTCGGCACGGGCGGCGTCGCGCTCGGCGAGCAGCCCCTCCCAGTCCGCCACCTCGAGCGCCTTGTCGAGGCAGGGCTCGTAGTTGCCGGAGTCGTAGACGAGCCCGCCCCGCGTGGGGTAGGGGAACTCATCCGCGGGGATGAAGTTCTTGCGCCGGATCTCAGCGGGGTCCATGTCCAGCTCGCGCGCCACCATGTCCACCGCGCGCTCGAGGAAATAGAGGCCCTCGGGCCGGCCCGCGCCGCGATAGGCGTCGGTCGGCGTCTTGTTGGTGAAGACCTCCGTCAGCTCGTGGCGGACGACGGGGATGCGGTAGACACCGTTCATCATCAGCCCCGTCAGCGTGGGGATCATCGCGGTCAGCAGCACCTCGTAGGCGCCGATGTCGGCGATCAGCCGCGCCTTCAGGCCGAGGAGGGTGCCGTCGTTCTTCGCCGCGATGTCGATGTAGCCGAGCATGTCGCGTCCGTGCGTCGTGGCCAGGAACGCCTCCGTGCGGTCCTCGATCCATTTCACCGGCGCGCGCACCATCCGCGACAAGGCGGCGGCGGCGTACTCCTCGCCGTAGATGTTGATCTTGCAGCCGAAGCCGCCTCCCACCTCCGGCGCGACCGCCCGCACCTGGTGCTCGCCCAGACCCATCATGGCGGCGGCCACCGACCGCAGGATGTGCGGGTTCTGCGTCGCGCTCCAGATGGTCAGGTACTCGCGGCCCGCCTCGTACTGCGCGACCACGCCCCGCGGCTCCACCGCGTTCGGCGCCAGACGCTGGTTCAGCATCCGCTGCGAGAGCACGATGTCCGCCTCCGCGAAGGCCGCGTCCACGGCGCTGTCGTCCTCGGGCTTGGCCGTCTCGGCGTTCACGCCGGTGCCGCCCCAGTAGCTCTCGACCGCGATGTTGCGCGCGAAGCCGTCGTGCAGCGTGGCGGAGCCGTCCGCCATCGCCGCCTCCGGGTCGACCACCGCCGGAAGCTCGTCGTACTCGACCTCGATGGCATCGGCCGCATCCCGCGCGAGGTAGCGGTCCTCCGCCACGACAACGGCGACGGGCTCGCCCACGTAGCGCACGCGGTCGGTCGCCAGCGAGTAGTGGTCTGGCGCGGGGAAGGGGGTGCCGATCGGCATCGGGCCGAGAACGTCGGCCAGCTCCGCGCCCGTGATCACGAGCTCGACGCCTTCCATCGCCGCCGCCGCGCTCGTGTCGATGCTGCGGATCACGCCGTGCGCGATGTCGCTCCGTTTGAAGGCCAGGTGCAGCATCCCCGGCAGCTTGATGTCGTCCACGTAGGTCGCCTGCCCCTGGATGAGGCGTGGGTCCTCGCGGCGCTTCACGCGCTCGCCGATGAGCTTGGGGAGCATGGGGCTTTCTGTGCTCGTCATGACTGCGCCATCCTTTCCGCCGCGTGCTGAATCGCGTTCACGATGTGCTGGTAGCCAGTGCAGCGGCAGAAGTTCCCCGAGATGCCCTCCCGGATCTCCTCCTCGCTCGGCGTGGGGTTGTCCTGCAACAGGTTCGCAGCCGACATGATCATTCCCGGCGTGCAGTAGCCGCACTGTAGGCCGTGCTCCTCCCAGAATCCTTCCTGCAGGGGATGAAGCTCATCGCCGTCGGCGAGACCCTCGATCGTCTGTACCTCCGCGCCGTCGGCCTGCACGGCGAAGACCGTGCACGACTTCGCGCTGCGCCCGTCGAGCAACACCGTGCAGGCGCCGCACTGGCTCGTGTCGCAGCCCACGTGCGTGCCCGTCAGGTTGAGGTTCTCGCGCAGGTGGTGCACGAGCAGCAGCCGCGCTTCCACCGTGGCCGAGCGTTTGCGCCCGTTCACCGTCAGTGTGACCGGTACCGGTTCCGACATCGCAACCTCCTTGTCGCCCCGCTGGATTTGGCGCCGCCCTAGGCGGCTCGGTCGTCTACCTGTCGCTCGATGGCTTTGAAGAACTGTCCGATGAGGAGCCGCGCGACGCCGCCCAGGAGCCTTCCCCCGAGCCGCGCGATCGTGCCTCGCGCCTTCACCTCGGCACGATAGTGCATCGTCGTGACGGCGCCCGCCTCGACGAGCTCCACGAACGCATCCGCTTTCGCCCCGCCCGGCTTCCCCGCCCCATCGATGCGCAGCCGGTACGACTCGGGCGGCGTCCGCTCGAGCACTTCCACGCGTCCCGTGTACGTGCCCCGCACGGAGGCGATGCCGACGCGCATCCTCGTTTCGTAGGTATCGGGCGCCACCTCTTCGAAGCGCTCCACGCCCGGGAGCGCGCTGGCGAGCACGTCGGGGTCGAGCAGCAGCTCGTAGAGCATCGCCCGCGGCCCCTTGAACTCGTGCTCGCCCTTGATCTCCACGCTCACGCTCCCTGGCGGTGACGCCTAGATGCCGTTCGTATTCAGGTCCTTCATCAAGTCGTAGGTGCGCTGCGGTGCGTCCGGATCCTCGGGAACCGGCAAGATCGCGGCGTTGTAGTCGGTCACGCCGATGGATTCGAGCCGCTTGAGCTGCGCCCGCACGCTCGCCTCGTCGCCCACGATCGCCATGTCGGCGACGCCGCTCACGCCTTCCGCTGCGATCACCTTCTTGTACGAGTAGATCTTGCCGTAGACGTCCCACACCCTGGCGCACGAGGCGCGCGCGGACTCCTCGTTGTTCGTCACGGCGATGGGGATGCCGGCGATGATGCGCGGCGCCGGGCGCCCGGCCGACTCCGCCGCCTTCGTAATGATTGGCACGGCCGTCTGCTCGATGTAGTTCGGCCCGCACCAGAACATGCTCGTCCCGTCCGCGAGCTCGCCCGTGACCTTCAGCATTCCCGGCCCCAGCGCCGCGATCAGCACCTTCGGGCGCCCGCCGCCGGGCACGTCGAGCTGCGTGAAGGGCGCGTTGTTGAGCTGGACCTGGTACTCCTGCCCCTTGTGGTTCACGAGGTCGCCATCGAGCAGCGGGTTGAGCACCTCCAGGTACTCGCGCAGGTGCCGCACGGGCGTCGCCCAGCGCAGTCCTTGCCACCCCTCGACGATGAACTTGTGGCTCAGCCCCAGCCCCAGGATGAAGCGGCCACCGCAGGCCATGTTCGTGGTCAGCGCCTGCTGCGCCATCACCATCGGGTGGCGGGGGTAGGTCGGCACGACCGCCGTGCCCAGTTCGATCGTGCTCGTCGCCTGGCCCGCCAGCGCGCAGATGGTCATTGCGTCGTAGTTCAGGTGGTTCCCCATCCAGGCCGACTGAAAGCCGTCCGCTTCCATCTGCTTGATGGGCGCGACGATCGCTTCGACGGAGGGTTCGCTTCCGCCTCCCGGCGCCCTGCTAATGATTCGCATGCCCATCGGCGATCCTCCTGCCGCCCCGGTCGGGGCGCGGGGCGCGATGATACGCGCGTCAGGTACGGCTTGCGCGTAGGTATTGCCGACCTACGGTCGAAGCCCGTGGCGAAACCCGACATGCGCGCAGACTACTGGCGGGGCGAACTCGTGCGCCTGCGCCCGCTCGCGCTCGACGACGTCGAAGCGTGGCTCGCCGAGGACACCGACAGCGAGGCGATCCGCGCCCTCAACGACGCAAGCGCGGGGTGACCCCCAGCAGCCGCTACACTCCCCTGCCATGACCGACCCCGCCCCCGGCGACCCCTCCGCTTTCCGCGCCGCCGCCCGCGACCTCGCACCCGTCACCGCCGAGGCCATCGAGGCGCTCGGCGGCGCCTTCCGGCACCTCGACCGCGGCTCCATGTGGGAGCTCCAGGCGTCCCTGCGCCCCCTCCACAGCCGCCTCGACGAAGCGCTCACCACCCTGCGCGAGGCGCCCCTTCCCGACCGCTTCGTCCCCATCCGCGACCAGCTCGCCGGCGGCGCCGAAGCCGCCCTCGAGGCCCTCGGCGCCTTCACCCGTCCCGTTCCCCGGGAGCAGCGCTCAGGCAACGCCCTCGAGAGCATGCGCGGTCTCGCCCGCGCGCAGGAGCTGCTCTACCCCCTGCGCTCGCTCGCCCCGGCCCTCGGCGGTCTCTACGCCGAACCCGCCGTGCGCGGCGACCTCGCCGCCCTCGATGCCCACAAAGCGGACCCCCGCACCGGCATCCAGCGCAGCGGCCCCGACGACGACCCCGACGCCCGTGGCGAGTTCCACCTCTACGTGCCCGAATCCCTCGACGGCTCCGAACCCCGCCCCCTCGTCGTCGCGCTGCACGGCGGCATGGGCCACGGCCGCGACTTCCTCTGGACCTGGCTGCGGGAGGCCCGCAGCCGCCGCTTCCTCCTCCTCGCCCCCACCTCCGTCGGCCCGACCTGGGCCCTCCTGGGCCCCGACGCCGACCGCCAGCGCCTCCTCAGCTCGGTCGAGTTCGTCCGCGAACGCTTCAGCGTCGATGGCGACCACATCCTCCTGACCGGCCTCTCCGACGGCGCCACCTACGGCCTCTCGACCTTCCTAGCGGGCGACACGCCCTTCACCGCCATGGCCGCAGTCGCCGGCGTCCTCCACCCGAAGAACGTCGAGGACGGCGCCATCGCCGGTGCCGAGGGCAAGCGCATCTCCATCACCCACGGAACGAAGGACTGGATGTTCCCCGTGCAACTCGCCCAGGCCGCCCACGAGGCCCTCCGCGAAGCCGGCGCCGACATCCGCTACCACGAGATCCCCGACCTCGCCCACGCCTACCCCCGCGAGGAAAACCCCGCCATCCTCGAGTGGTTCGACCCCACCCTGGCGCTGCCCATCCCCGCCAACTAGCCGGACACTTCGAAGGACAAGTTCCCTGACAATTTTTCGTACGCGGGTCGCGTTCGATCCCTCAGATTCTCAGTGTTTACGGTCTCTGGGGAGATTTCTGACTCGGACAAAAGACGAGACAACGAACCGGACATTCTGGGGCAAGGAGGATACACTTGAGCCGATGCCAACATGGGATGTCACATTCGATCGCCACATCCAGCTCGACGACATCGCCCTCATCCGCAGTGTCGCGGAGGCAGAGGCGGTCGCCAAGTTCATCCGCGGCGTGCCCCTCCCCCCCTCCACCCAGGAGCGCCTCGACCGCCTAAACATCATGCGCGCCGTGCGCGGCACAACCGGGATCGAGGGAGCTGATCTCACAGAAGAAGAGGTGGGGCGCATCCTGGAGGAGCCGCACGACAAGCCCGTGTTGCCCGAGTCCAGGGCGCGTGAGGAGCAGGAAGCGCGCAACGCCGAAGCCGTCATGCGGTTTGTTGCCCACATCACTGACGAAGACGAGGGGAGACCACTCACCGAAGAGGTCATCCGCGAGGTTCACCGTCTCACGACCGCCGGCATCGACTATCCCAACAACGAGCCTGGCGTCTACCGCTCGCACGCAGTTCAAGCGGGCTCCTATGTCCCGCCACGCGACGGTGCTGACGTGCAAAGACTGATGGCAGAGTTCGTCGACTGGCTTAACGCTCCGCCCGCGCTGAACTGGCCCGCCGTCGTCCGCGCCGTCGCCGCCCACTTCTACTTCGTCAGCATCCATCCCTTCGGCGACGGCAACGGGCGCACGGCGCGCGCGGTCGAGAGCTACTTGCTCTATCAGAGTGGGGTGAACGTGCTTGGATTCTACTCGCTAGCGAACTTCTACTACCGCAACCGTGCGGAGTACATCGAGCTTCTCAACCACTGCCGCTTCAACGAAGGCCGCGACCTCACGCCGCTCATTCGCTTTGCCATCGCCGGGCTGGCGGAGGAGCTTGAGACGGTTCGCGAAGAAGTGATTGCAGCAATCACCGAGGTCGCCTTCCGCGACTACTACAGGGACATCCTCCAGTTCAGCGCTGGCATCAATACTGCTGTGATGACCCGGCTGCTGGTGTTCATGGAAAACCTCAACGGCCCCATTGAGGAGGCGGACCTTCCATCCCGGCGCAATCCGCTGGCCACAATCTGGTCGAACCTATCGGCCAAGACGCGGGCTCGCGACCTTGCACGCCTTGAATCGCTGGGCCTCATCGTTCGCGAGCACGGAACCATCCGCCCCCACTACGAGGCGATGTCGCAGTTCCGGCGCTGAGCCCTAACCCTCGCCCGGTGGCAGGTCCTTCGACGCCTGCTCGTAGCGGCTCGCGTACTTCTCGATCTCCGTGTCGGAACCCATCGCCGCGTCCACCTCCGCCCCGTACGTCGCCTCCGCCTCCGCCACCTTCGTCGCGAAGCTGAGGTGATGGGCGAAGCCGCTCATCACCCGGCGCATCTCGTGTTCCGTGTCGTCGGGGGCGGCCGGGCAGGGAGGTGGTTCGATGTCGCTGGTCATCCGCTGCCGGAAGACCTCTTCCCGCGCTCCGCAGCGCCCGCACGCAAATTCGTACAGCGGCATTGCTCCTGCTACCCCTCGCCGATGCCCGCCTCGGCGAGGAACGCCTCCGCGGCCAGAGCCGCGGTTGCGCCATCGCCGCAGGCGCTCACCAGCTGTCGCGCCGCTTCCACGCGCAGGTCTCCTGCTACGAACAGGCCTGGCACGGCGGTGCGCATGCGCAGGTCGACCCGTGCGTGGCCGCCTTCGTCCAGTTCCACCAGCCCCTTCAGCAGGTGGCTGTTCGGTGTCTGCCCGATGAAGATAAAGACCGCCCCCACCGGCAGCGTGCGGATCTCGCCCGTCTGCACGTCCCGCAGCTCCGCTCCCTCCACCATCTCCTCCCCGACGATGCGCTCAACGACGCTGTTCCGCACGATGTCGATCTTGGAGTTTGCGAACACTCGCTCTTGCAGAAGGGCGCTCGCTTTGAACGTCTCCCGGCGGTGCACCAGCCAGACCTTGCTTGCGTAGCGCGTCGTAAAGAGGGCCTCGTCGAAGGCGGCGTCGCCCCCACCCACGACGACTACCTCCTCGTCCTGGAAGAAGGCGGCGTCGCAGGTGGCGCAGTAGCTCACGCCCCTGCCGATGAAGTCGTTCTCGCCGGGGACGCCCAGCTTGTTGTAGTCGGCCCCCGCTGTCGCGATCACCGCGTGCGCCTCGTAGGCGCCCTCGCTCGTCTCGATGCGGAACGGCCCTTCAGGCCGGGGCGTGATCGTCTGCACGTCCTCGTAGCGCAGCTCGGCGCCAAAGCGCTCCACCTGCTGAATGAGGTTCATGGCGAAGTCGGTTCCGTTGATGCCCTGGGGGAATCCGGGGTAGTTCTCGACCAGCTCCGTGGTCGCGATCTGCCCGCCCGTGATCAGGCGCTCGAACACAACCGTGCGCCGCCGTGCGCGCGCCCCGTAGAGCGCGGCTGTAAGCCCCGCCCCGCCCGCGCCAATGATGGCGATGTCGTACGTCTCGGGTCGTTCCGCGCTCATGCCGCCCTCCGGGGGGCCATCGTGCGCCAGCGCCGCCGTGACGCTACTAAGTGATCGCCTCCTCGAGGCGCTTCTTCAGGTCGCTCTTCGGCCGGAAGCCCACAATGGTGCCCTTCAGCTCGCCGCTCTTGAAGATCAGGAGCGAGGGAATGCTGCGGATGCCGTACTGCGAGGGGATCGCGGGGTTCTCGTCGGTGTTCATCTTGTAGAAGCTCACACGACCGGCGTATTCCTCGCCCAGTTCCTCCACGATCGGGGCCACCATGCGGCAAGGGCCGCACCACGGCGCCCAAAAGTCCACCAGCACTGGCAGATCGCTCTTCATCACGTCTGCGTCGAACGTCGTGTCCGTCACCTCGGGGGTTGCTGCCATCTCGGTTCTGCTCCTTGCCGGCAAGCCCACTCACTGCTTCCAGCCACTTGTATTGGTCCACCGACGCTCGCCTCGGCGTTCCGCCGGACGCGCTTGGAGACCGCTTTCAAGCGTACCACCAGAGACGCACGTGGGCGCAAACCGTCCTTTCCCAAATTGCCGCGTGCCGGGGCGCTTGCTACCATCCCGGCGAGGTTCGCTCCATGAGTGGCTCGCTCGCTCTTGTGCTCAACCAGAACTACGAGCCGCTGAACGTGTGCCACGTACGCCGCGCCATCGTCCTCGTCCTCCGGGGCAAGGCCGAGGTCATCGAGACGGCCAGGGGCGTCATTCATAGCGCGAACCGCCACTTCGCCCTCCCATCCGTCATCCGTATGGTCTACTACGTCCGCCGTCCGCGACCGAAGCTGCGTCTCTCCCGCCGAGAGGTGTTCGCCCGCGACGGCTGGACCTGCGCCTACTGCGGTCGCGCCGGAAAGGACCTCACCCTCGACCATGTCGTACCTCGCTACCGCGGCGGCGCCCACAGCTGGGACAACCTCGTGAGCGCCTGCAAGCCGTGCAATCACCGCAAGGCCGGGCGTACGCCCAGCGAGGCCCGCATGCGCCTGCGCACTCCCCCTGCCGAGCCGCGCGTGCCCATCTACCACGGCTTCCTCCAGTACATCCGCCGCTACCAGGACTGGGGAAAATTCATCCCCGGCGCGGAGACGGTGAGGGCTGCCGGCTAGATGCCCGACCTCTCCCCCGAGCAGATCCTCGAAGAAGCCCTGCGCGTGGCCGACTCGCAGTTTGGCGGCACGCTCGCCACCATCCACGCCGACGACGGCACCCCCTACCCCGCCTTCGTCCTCTTCAACCTCACCGACGAGGGCGAGGTCATCTACGGCAGCGTCACCGAGTCGCAGCACACGCGCGACACCGTCGCGACCCCCGAAGTCGCCTTCCTCATCGACAACCGTGATGTCCTCGGCTACGACTGGCCTGCGTTCGACCGTGTGACCGTTGAAGGAACAGCCGAGCGCATCGACCCCGACGACCCCCGCTACGACCGCTTCTTCGAGGAGCTGACGGCCAAGAACTGGCTCTCCAACTACTTCACCACCATCGGCGACCTCTACCGCATCGCCCCGCAGCGCATCACCGTCCTCCTCGGCCTCGGCCCCGACCGCCACACCATCGACTTCGACTAGCGCTCCGCTGCCGTCTTGAAATCAGGCTGGTATTTCGTTACCATTTGGGTAACGAAATAGGGATGCCCACTTGGACATCGCCTTCAGCACCCGCAAGCTCGCCAGGACCTTCAACTCCGGGAGCGCCCTTGCCAAGGAATACGGAGACCGGATGGCGCGAACCATCCAGATTCGTCTCGCAGTCCTGAGGAATGCACGGACACTCGCCCTGGTTCCCACCAGCCCACCCGACCGGCGGCACCTGCTGACCGGCAGAAGAAGCGGCCAGTACGCCGTGGACCTTGTCCACCCGTTTCGGCTGGTCTTTGAACCGAACCACGACCCAGTTCCCCGAACCGAAGACGGCGGCATCGACATCAACCAGGTGACTGCGATCACCATCAGAGGAGTCGTCGACTACCACTAAGGCGCCAGCACGCCGCCGTGGCGAGCTAAGGAGGAGAACGATGGCCAGGGAGACCAACCAGTACCAGCCGGACTACGCGGCCCCGCCGGGGTGGGTACTTGAGGAACGTCTCGAAGCCCAAGGGATTGCCCATGCCGAGTTCGCACGCCGCTGCGGCCGCTCCCCGAAGCTCATCAGCGAGATCATTGCTGGCAAGGCGCCCATAGAGCCAAAGACAGCTCTCCAGTTCGAGAAGGTGCTAGGAGTCGACGCGAGCATCTGGCTCGGCATCGAGTCTGACTACCGTCTGCATGAGGCGCGACAGGCGGAGGCAAGGGCAGCTGAGGGGTCTGCAGCGTGGGCCAACGCATTTCCCATACGCGAGCTCGTCAGGCGAGGCGTCATTGACAAGCCAGGAACCGATGCGGACCGGGTGTCGGGGCTGCTGTCATTCTTTGGAGTGGCCTCCAAAGAGACATGGCGCCTCCGATACCAGCGTGCGAATGTCGCCTACCGTCACTCGCCTAGCTTCGAGAGCGATGAGTGCTCCCTGGCTACCTGGTGGCGCCTCGCCGAGCTTGAGGCTGAGACGCAGATCCGCGTCACCTACAGCGAACCTGCGTTCAGGGAGTCACTTGGGCGGGTTCGCCAACTCACCTGCTCACCCATCCGTGAAGCGTTGCAGGAGACTCGACGGCTCTTGAACGAAGCAGGAGTCGCGTTGGCGCTGGTCAAGCCTCTGCCCAACGTGCGTGTAAGCGGCGCCGCCTGGTGGCTCTCTCCGAACCGACCCCTTGTCGCGCTCAGTGCGCGCCACCTGAGCGATGATCATCTCTGGTTTAGCTTCTTCCATGAAGCTGGCCACCTTCTCCTCCACAGCAAGAAGACCGTGTTCATCGACAACGGCGAAGGAACCCGCAACGAAGCCGAGAACCAGGCCAATGACTGGGCCGCTGGCTTCCTCATTCCGCACCGGACATGGCGGAGCTTCGTTGAGAGAGGCTCCTTCGACGCTGGCAGCATCCGAGAGTTTGCCGAGCAGCAGGGGGCGCCACCCGGCATCGTCGTTGGGAGGCTCCAACACGAGCACCTCACTCCGTGGCGGACCGGGCTGAACAGTCTCAAAGCCAAGCTGGTGTGGACGGATGACGGACGCTAGCGCTCCGGGATCCCCAGGATGGCCGCCGCCTCGTCCGGCGTTGCGGGACGCTTCCCCGCGCGCTCGATGACCTCCAGCAAGGCCTCCAGCAGCTCCAGGTTCGAGGGCTCGCCCGGACCGGCGTAGTCCTCCAGTCCGATGCGTACGTGGCCGCCCCGCGCGATCGCCATCTCCGCCATGCCGCACGTCACCACGTCGTCGCTCCGCACCGCCACCGACCAGGGCAGCCCCGTGCCCGACAGCATGTCGAGGTACGCCTCGAGGCCCGCAGGTGTGGGCGGAAGCCCTGAAAGCGTGCGCTCCCCGCCGAAGTAGAACTTGACCAGCGACCCCGGCGGCAGCGTCCCCGCTTCGTGCTCGGCCAGCGCCACCCGCAGGAAGCCCGGCTCGAAGATGGAGATGGATGGCCCGAGGTTGTGCTCAGCACACGTGTCGAACATCTTGCGCGCGTCGCGGAACGTGTTCAGGTAGGTCGCCTCGATGTCCGCCGGACGCCCGTCGGGACCGCGGCCGCCGACGTTCACGGAGCCCGGGTCGACGAGGCCGATGCGGAGCACGCCCGCCTCCGCCAGGGCCGGGATGTGGGCGTAGCGACGCTCGAACGTCGTGTGCGGTCCGCCACTCGGCATCGTCGGGTAGAGGAGTGCGTCCGGCCGTTCCGCGAGGATCACGGTCCACGCCTCGATGTAGGGGGCCGGGTCGTGCTCGGGCGCGTCGCCCACGACGGGCTCGTCGTTGTGGTTGTGGACGATGGCCGCCCCTGCCTCCAGGCAGCTCAAGCCGTCCTCCGCGACCTCCCCGGGCGTGCGCGGCACCATCACGTTGCGCGACTTCGGCGTCGCCCCGTTGATGGCCGCCTCGATGATCACTGCATCGCCCAACTCAGCACTCGTCATGTGTTCGTCTCCCGCTTGCGAGTGGCCATCTTGCCATGCCCACCTACGTGTCGGTGTCGCCCCCGCTCAGCCGCACGAAGTGCGGCGCTCTCCTCAGCGAAGCGTGCAGCGCGAGCGCTCTCCTCAGCCGCGCGACAGCGCGGCGCTCCACTCAGGCGGGCCCCCGCCCGCCGCTCTCCTCCCCCAGCCACCGCGCTTCCCAGCCCTTGTCCGGCTGCTCCTCCGCGAACGGCCACGACTCGCCGAAGCGCTCGCGGTAGACCACCGCCTTCACCGGCTTGCGCCGCAGAGGGCCGTGCCTGTCCGTCGGGTAGCCGATGGGTAGCAGGCAGTAGAGTTGGTTGCTCTCGGGAATGTCGAGCAGTTCGTGCAGCTCCGCGCCGCCCCGCATCGGCAGGTTGAACACCGAGCAACCCAGCCCCAGCCCTCGCGCCGAGAGCATCAGGTTCTGCACGGCCGGGAATGTGCTGCCCCCCGGTGTCGAGTGCCGCCCCTTCATCCCAAGCACGGCGATGATCGCCGGCGCCTGGTCGAGGTGCGTGACCAGGTGCTGGACGCTCCGCAGCGTCAGCCGCTGCGTGCGCGGGAGGTCGTCGATCTTCTCCGGCTGTGCCGAGAACTCCGGCTGGTAGCGGCGCCACCCCTCCTCCGCCCAGCCCTGCATCTTTGCCTTAACCGCCGGATCCGTGATGACGATGAAACGCCAGTCCTGCGCGTTCTGGCCGGATGGCGCCCGGATAGCCGCGTCGAACAGCTGGAACAGCACCTCGTCCGGAATGGGGTCGGGGCGGAAGCGCCGCAGCGCCCGCATCGAGTAGATCGATTCGAAGAGACCAGGATCGCCTTCTGCCGCCATGAACGCCTCCCGGCGCGGATTCTACTGGCCACCGTGCGCCGGGCTGCTGCCGTACCATGCCCGTCACGGAGGCCGCCATGGACACCGGAGCGAGCACCGCCGCCGACTGGCAAATCGCGGTCGACCAGGCCCTCCACGGCGTCCGTGCCGGCGCCGACCTCCTCTTCCTCTTCGCCAGCTACCACCACTCCGAGCGCTACCCCGAGATCGTGAGCGCCATCCATGAGCGGCTCGGACCGCGCATCCTCCTCGGCTGTTCCGGGCAGGCCGTGATCACCACCGGCCGCGAGATTGAGGGCGGTCCCGGCATCACCCTCCTCTCCCTCTCCCTGCCCGAGGCCGAACTGACGCTGAAGCGCATCTCCGCGGAAGACCTCGACGCTGACTCGCCCCTCGCCGACCGCCTCCTCCCGCCCGCCGACGTGAACGCCTGGGTGCTCCTCTCCGACCCGTTCACCATCGACACGGAGAAGCTCGTGGCGGCCCTCGCCGAGTCCTATCCCGGGACGCCCATCATGGGCGGCATGGCCTCGGCCTTCCCCGGCGGGAGAAGCGCCTACCTGTTCGAGGGCGCGAACCTCGCTCCGGGCGGCGCCCTCCTCCTGGCCGTCGGCGGCGCCTGGACCGTCCACCCCGTCGTCTCGCAAGGCGCCGCCCCCATCGGCGAGTCGTGGACGGTCACCGAGGCCGAACGCAATATCGTCGTCGCTATCGGTGGGCGTCCCGCCCTTGAGGTGCTCATGGAGACCCTTCGCGACCTCGAGCCCGAGGTCCAGGAACGCGCCGGACGGAACCTCCTCTGCGGCCTCGCCATGGACGAGTACCGCGACGAGCTCGGCCGTGGCGACTTCCTCATCCGCAACCTGCTGGGCGTCGACCGCGAGCGCGGCGCCGTCGCCATCAACGACAACGTGCGCGTGGGCCAGACGCTCCAGTTCCAGCTCCGCGACGCCGAAGCCGCCACCGACGAGTTCAACGCCCTCCTCGACCAGGCCCGCGATGCGATGGGCGGCGATCCGGCCGGTGGCCTGCTCTGCGCCTGTAACGGACGCGGCCAGGGCATGTTCGGCCAGCCCGACCACGATGCCGCCGCCGTCGCCGACCGCCTCGGCGCCGTGCCCATCGCCGGCCTCTTCTGCAACGGCGAGATCGGCCCCGTGGGCGGCACCCCCTTCGTGCACGGCTTCACCGCCAGCCTCGCCCTGTTCGTCCCCGTGAAGGAAGTAAGCGGCGACTAGCCGTCTGTGGCCGACTGGTCATGTCAAGGGAAGTGTCGGTAGATGTCCCGCCGGTGCATGAACCTGAGCAATACCACTCGGTCTCCCTCCAGGGCGAACCCCAGCCGGTGGTCTCCGAGTCTGACGCGGTAGTAACGGCCCGGCGCGGTCACTCTGACCGCTCCCCTCACAGAAGTGATATCTGGCGCGGCCTTCAGATCTCCGATGAGCTTCTCGACTCGGCCGCGCACCTCCGTGTTGCGCTCCTTTTTCAGATCACGAGCAAAGGCGGGCGTGTACTCAACCTCCATCCGGCTCCCGCAGGATCGCACGTATCTCCTGCTCGCTGACCCGCTCGGTGGTCATGGCCTCTTCCAAGGCGCGGGCGAAGGCGGCATCTTCCGCCTCTTCACTCTCGTGAACCTGCTCGTCCAGCGTCAACTCGATCTCTTCGCCCTCTTCCAGCGCGAGCGGTTCCAACGGCTCCAGCAAGCCCCCCGAATACCTGGCCCGGATGGTCCTGATCATGGCGATCCCCTCGGCGTGTCCTCGTGCCATGATGGCACAGGCGAGCCACCGGCGGGCGTCGGCTAATCTCGCATCTGCCCCCAGGCTAGCCCCTACCCATCGCGATCCGCCGCCTCCACGACGCCTCCGCCGTCGCCGACCGCCTCGGCCCGCTGCCTATCGCCGGCCTCTTCTGCAACGGCGAGATCGGCCCGGTGGGCGGCACGCCTTTCGTGCACGGCTTCACCGCCAGCCTCGCCCTGTTTGTGCCCGTGGGGGAGGGTGGGGAAGGCTAGCCCTCATCCCAGCGAGGCGACCGCCTCATCGCGCTTCTTCGGCCCCAAGACGGCGGTGCTGTAGCCGATGTAGTGCGCGACAGCGGTCGTGAGCAAGCGGTTGAGGCTCACATTGTCACGGCGGGCGAGGGCCACAGCACGCGCGTGCAGGGATGGCGGCATCCGCAGCTGGGTCGTCCCCGAGAACTGCCGTACGTCCAGCGGCTCCGGAATCTCCTGGCCGCGTTCCAGCATGGCGGCGATGACGCCGGTGAGCGCGTCGCGCCCATTGGCGAGAGCCTCGCTGGGCGTGTCGCCCTCGGAGATGGCGCCGGGCAATTCCAGCACCTGCACGGTGTAGACCCCATCCTCCCCTTCGGTCAGTGAGAAGGCATAGGGTTGCGCCGCCAGGCTGGCGGCTCGTTCGTCTATTTCACTCATGGCTGGCCTCCTCGGCCTGTAACTGGCGGACGATCCGCCGAATCGTGCCGGTCCCCTTGAGCCGGGCTGGGAGCGAGATGATCTCCGGCCATCCCGTTTTCGCGTAGATGTCGTGACCTTGTGCCCGGCGGACGAGTGCCCAGCCCCGTCCTTCGAGCGCGGCGACCACTGTTCGGCGCGAGACGGATCCGGGACTCCGGTACAGCCTCTGGAGGTCGTCGCTTTTCGCCACAGTGTTAATAGTAACACTATTGGGCACTCGGTCAGCTGTCGTTCCCCGCCCGGACGGTGCTGAGAGAACTCGTGAAGCTCTGCGTCCAACCAAGACTCTGATGCCCTCTTCAATCAAGCGAGAGGTCGTTGGAGTGGAGATTCTTCACCTCTCCAAGCGCTCCTCCGACCTCAACCTTTCGTCCCTGCAGTTCGAATCAGCCTAGGCATCCCTGGCACAGCCGTCGCGATCCCCTTCCCCGGCAGCGCATACTGGACGCACCGCTTTCGTGAGGTGCACTCCATGACCACGACACCAACCCAGGACATCCTCGTCCGCGCCGGCTCGATTGAGGAGATCAAGCGCGAGGGGATGAAGGTCGTCTCCGCCGAGGGACGCACCATCCTCATCGTCCACGATGAGGGCCGCCTCTACGCCCTCGACAACCGCTGCCCCCACATGGGATTCCCCCTGCGGCGCGGCGCCGTCCGCGATGGCATCCTCACCTGCCACTGGCACCACGCCAAGTTCGACCTCTCCGGCGGCTGCACCCTCGACCCCTTCGCCGACGATGTGCCCGCCTTCCACGTCGAGACCCGGGACGGCGACGTGTACGTCGACCCCCGCCCCATCGAGTCGGACCGCCGCACCCACTGGGAGGCGAAACTGCGCGAGGGTCTCGAAGGCCAGCTCTCCCTCGTTCTGGCGAAGAGCGTCATAGGCCTGAACGACCTGGAGGCGACGAACGACGTGCTGCGCGAGGCCGCCCTCTTCGGCGTGCGCTACCGCGCCAGCGGCTGGAGCACCGGCCTCTCGATCCTCACGGCCATGGCCAACGTCCTCCCCGTCCTCCATGAGGAGGACCGCCCCATCGCCGTGTTTCACGGCGCCGTCCACGTCGCCCGTTCGACCGCCAACCAACCCCCCAACTTCGACCTCGCCCCGCTCGAGACCGAGCTGCGCGACCCCGCCCGCTACCTTGAGTGGTTCCGCCGCTTCGTCGAGACCCGCTCCACGCAGGCGGCCGAACGTACCCTGCGCTCCGCGATCCACCTGGATCTACCGCGTGAAGCCATCGCCGAGATGGTCTTCGCCGCCTGCACCGACCACCTCTTCCTCGATACCGGCCATACCCTCGACTTCGCCAACAAGGCCTTCGAACTGCTCGACCACATCGGCTGGGAGCACGCCGAAGAGGTTCTCCCCTCGATCGTCCCCAGCCTCACCGGCGCGCGGCGCATGGAGGAGAGCTCCAGCTGGCGCCATCCCGTCGACCTCGCCACCCTCCTCGCCGATGTCCACCTGAAGCTCGACGACGCCATCGCCGACGGAGGCGGTCGTCTGCCGGACTGGCGCGGCCACCGCGACCTCGCCGAGCAGATCCTCGACGGCGAGCCCCGGGACACACTCGAGCGCATGCTCGCGCTCATCCGCGAGGGCGTGCCCCTGGAGGAGCTGTCCGCTGCGGTCGCGTACGCCGCCGCCCGCCGCGCGGTGCACTTCCACACCTCCAACGAGTTCGGCGACTGGGACACGGTGCACCACTCCTTCACGTACGCCAATGCCGTCGACCAGGCGATGCGACGCGCCCCCTCGAACCTGCTCGCCCGGGGCATCTTCGACGGCGCCATGTCGGTCTACCTGGAGCGCTTCCTGAACGTGCCCCGCGAGCCCCATCCCGCCCCCTCCGGCGACCCCGTTCTGCCCGATTCCCTCCTCCCCGCCTTCGACGTCCAGGGCCAGGTCGATGAGACCGCTCGCATCCTCGCCGACCTCCTCGCCGCCGGCTGGCGCGAGCAGGCCGTCGAGGTGCTCGGCCAGGCGCTTCTGCGCGAGGATTCGGGCTTTCACGAGTTCCAGATCTACGAAGCGGGGGTGCGCCAGTACCAGCACTTCGCCGGCCGTCCCGAGGGGGACGACATCCTCACGGGCGTCGCGCGCTTCCTGACCGCCCACTCCCCCACGGTGCGGTCACGCCTGCAGACGTTCGACATCGCCGCGCGCCTGCACCGGGGCGAATCGCTCCACGGAGATGAGTAAACCGAAAGGGAAGAGGAGAGCGCCTACTCGGCGCTGAGTCCCAGCCCGGCCAACGCGAAGCCCAACACGGTCAGGCCGATCATCAGCACCACCGCGATCACGATCCAGGTGTTGTCGGTGCTCGTGTCGCGCTCCGCGTACTGCGGGTCTTCCTCGCCCTCCTGTGGGCGGACCTCAGTGGTCGTCGGTGTGGTTGGAACCTCGGCTGCGCTACCCGCGGGAGCCGCGCTCGCGAGCGCTGGCGAGTGCGCCGCCAGGCCGGGTACTGCGCTCCCCAGGGCCAGTACGCCCACAAGCGCCAAGAGCCCCGCCATCACGAACGTTCGCTGCCAGAATGAGGCATGCACGGCGAAACGGAAGGTACGGCGAGCGCGGGCCTCGGTCAAACCGCCCGCCTCGACTGCCCCGTCTTGGGCACGTACCGCTTGCTGAACTCGTCCTCGCTCAGACGCACGCCCCGCCGCCGCTCGCTCACCGCCAGCTCCATGCGCGAGAGCTGCCCCAGCCCCTTGCGCGTGTCGCTCGCTACGCGCGCCTTGTCCTGGCGGTTGAGCCGCTGCTTGAACAACCAGTAGACGAACGTCTCCCACTCGCTCAGCGAAATTTCGTCCTGCAGCATCGTCCCCGTCTGTTCGTAGTAGGCCGCCCGCAGATGCTCGCGATCGGCGCCGTACACGCGCTGGAACATGCCCTCGTGCGCCCGCATGTCGTCTCCCCACGGGCTCGCGTGGTTCTCCTTGTGGATCTCCTCTTCTACGCTCAGTTGCAGCGCCGCCTCAACCAGCACGCCGTAGGTGTAGTTCAGGTGGGCGCTGTACTTCGCCGCCCCCAGCCGCGCCGCGAACTCGTCGTCGTCCAGCTCGACCGGCCAGCGACCGGTGAAGAGCAGCGCCTCCACCTCGTCCGACGGCGCCAGCTCCGGAATCTCGTCCAGCAGGCGCTCTGCCAGGAGCAGCCAGTCGAAGGCCTCCCCCGCGATCAGGTAGTCGAAGCGGCGACCGGTTCGTGTCTCGCTCGGCGCCCGCCAGCGGCCGACTGCGTCCAGCAGGGCCTCGAACCAGTGCTCCCCCGCCCGCACGTCCTCACGGAAGCGCGCGACCACATCGTCGCAGGCGAGGTCGCGCGCGTGGTCCTCGGCCTCGTCGCCCGAGAGCACCTCGGGGGTTGCGGTGTCCACGCTGCTCGACATACGAATCGGATGATAGCAAAGCTCCGCGTACGAAACGCGGTCCCTGCCAGTCCCGCTGGTAAGCTGCCCCGATGGCCGGGATCATCGGGCACGAGGGCTTGCGCCGCGCGCTGCGCACCATCGCTGCGATGGAGGAGCCTCCGCACGCCCTCCTTCTGGCCGGCCCCGCCCGCACGGGACGCACGCTGCTGGCGCTCGAGCTCGCCAGCCTCCTGAACTGCGAAGCCGACGACCTCGGCGACCGGCCCTGCGGCGAGTGCCGCGCCTGCCGCCTCACCGCCGAGCGCAACCACCCCGACGTCCTCCACCTCGAACCGGGCGACAGCTTCTGTCGCGGCGGCGGCGGCCATCAGCCCCACCCGGGCTCGCGCGACATCCGCATCTGCCAGGTGCGGGGCCTCATCGAGTCGGTCTCCCGCTACCCCTTCGAGGGCCGCTTCCGCGTCATCATCATCGAACCCGCCGACCGCATGGGTCTCGAAGCCGCCAACACCCTCCTGAAGACGCTCGAGGAGCCCCCGCCGGCGACCGTTCTCCTCCTTATCACCGCCGCCCCCGAGAGCCTGCTGGAGACCATCCGCAGCCGCTGCCGCACCCTCGCCGTCTCGCTCGTGCCCGACGAGGCTATCGAGGAAGCGCTTCGCGACCGCGGCTTCCCCCCGGAGCTGGCCGGGCGCGCCGCCGCCGAGGCCCGCCGCCGTCCTGCCGATGCGCTCGCCTTCGCCGAGCATCCCGACCTCATGGACGACCGCGGCCGCCTCCTCGATCGCTGCGCCGAGCTCGCCGCCAGCCGCGCCGCCGAACGCATGACCTACGCCGGCGACCTCGCCGAACGCTGGCGGCGCGACCGCGAGCTCGTTCTCACCGAGCTCGATGTCTGGGAGAGCTTCTGGGAGAGCCGCCTGCGCGAGCACGCCACCGCCGAGAACGGCGCGCGCGACGCCCTCGATGCCCTCCAGGCCGTCGCCGAGGCGCGCCGTGACCTCGAAGCCCAGGTGGTGGCGCGGATGGCTCTCGAACTCATGCTCCTCCGCTTCCCCGCCGTTACACTGGCCACCGAGGGAGCCCCCGCCCCCTCCCGGAACGAGAACGAACCATGACCGATCCCCGGCAGAACATCGCCGGCCTTCGCTTCCGCAACGCCGGCCCTATCGAGTACTTTCACGCCGCCGGCATGCGCCTCGACGTGGGCGAATCCGTGCTCGTCGAAACCAACCGCGGTCCCGAGCTGGCGCGTGTCGTCATCGCTCCCGACCAGGTTGTCGTAAACGAACTGGGCGAGGACAACCTGCATCCCATCCTCCGCCTCGCCACCGAGGACGACATCGTCCACGCCAGCGACCTTGCTGCCCGTGCCGAGGAATTGCTGCCGGAGGCGCGTGCGATCGCCGCCGAGGCCGGCCTCGAAGGCCGTGTCGACCGCGCCGAATTCACCCTCGACGGCGAACGCCTCACCTTCCTCGTCAGCGGTGAGGGAACGGGCGGCCAGCGCGAGTTCTCGCGCCGCGC
Organism: Tepidiformaceae bacterium; assembly: GCA_965262975.1. Taxonomy (GTDB): domain Bacteria; phylum Chloroflexota; class Dehalococcoidia; order Tepidiformales; family Tepidiformaceae; genus UBA2991. The sequence continues at coordinate 2,135,935 of OZ253575.1, forward strand.
CGGTCAGCACTGGAACGTGCGCGCCTCCGTGCGACGCATCGGCGCCCGCGACCGCGCCCGGCTCGCCGGCGGCTATGGCATCTGCGGCCGCGAGCTCTGCTGCTCGAACTGGCTCACGACCTTCCCCTCCGTCTCCATCCGCCTCGCCAAGGACCAGGAGCTGCCGCTCAACCCCGAGAAGATCAGCGGCCTCTGCGGACGCCTCCTCTGTTGTCTCTCCTACGAGGAGGAGGGCTACAAGGAGATGCGTCGCACCCTTCCCCGCATGGGCCAGCGCTGCAGCACGCCCACGGGCGAGGGCAAGGTCGTCGGCCTCAACGTGCTCCGACACCTTGTCACCCTCGACGTCGGCGGTCAGCGCATCGAGGTGGGCGAACGCGACCTCGGGCTCGTCGTGCGCTGGGATCCCGCTGCCCGGAACGCCGAGCCTCCCCCCAGCATCACGCGCGAGGAAGCCATCGCCCAGGGCCTCATCGAACCCGAGGAAGAGCCGCCGGAGCCCGAACTCGAGCCCGTCGCGGCCATGCCCGAGGCCGCGCCCATCGAGCTTGGCCGCGAGTCGCGCGAAGCCCCCGCCCGCGATCGCAAGCGCCCCTCGCGCCGTCGCGGACGCGGACGCCAGGGCGGCCAGGGCGGCCAGGGCGGCGACCGACCCGCCTCCCCGCAGCCGCAGCAGTCCCAGGAAGCTCCTACGGGACGTGTCTTCCGCCGCTCCTCCTCCAACCGCCCCTCCGGCGAAGCCCCCCGCGACCCCCAGACCTCAAGCCAACCCCCCGCGAATGCCAGTGGCGACCAGCCCCAGGCTGGCGGCGGACGCAAGCGCCGTCGTCGGCGACGCCGTCGCGGCGGAGGAGGTGGCGGTGGCGGTGGCGGGAACGCCGAGGGTAGCGCCGACGCCTAGGCGTCCGCGAGCCACATGGATTCGCGGCGCAGGTGGTAGGAGTTCAGCCAGTCGTTCGGCGCGAAGTCCCGCAATCGTGAGCTGACCCCGAAGTACTGCACCGGTGCTGACAGGCAGCGGCAGGACGCACCACGCTCTATCGAGAATCCACCGCTGAATCTGTGCCAACAGCACGGCTCGATCCTTGAGGTTTGTTTCCGCCTGCTGCGTCTCCAGCATCCCTGTGAGCGTCCGGGCGTCGACCTCAATCTCTGGAGGAGGTGAGTCGATGCGGTGGGAATGGTTGAAAGCCCGCCCGTACCCCTGCGGGTCGTAGTAAACAAGGTGAGAGTCGTGGGGGATGCCGGTCGTGCCGCCCGACCTGCCAAGACCGAAGCTCAGGATCTCCCAACTCTTGGGCTCTCCTGGGGGTTGGACGTGAAAGTTACCGTCTACGGCATAGGCCTCCGTCTCGATGCTGAGCGCCTCCTGCAGCGACCGTACCATGAAGTCGGTGAGCAAATACTGGGAGACACTACCGTCGATCTGGCGTACCGTAATTTTCTCTACAGGGATATCGAAGTCAGCGGCTGCCCAGAGGGCGCGCGCATCTTTGGGGTCGTAGCGGTACCACTGCTGGAGATCCTTCTGGCTGAGTTGCTGCAAGTGCGGGAGCAGGTGTGAAACGGGGGCAGCGTATCTGCCGCCGAGCGGGCGGATGGCCTCAATGAAGCCCTCGTAGTCGATGGCCTTCTGGAGGGCCTGTCGCGCGCGCCGGTCGTGGAACTTGAGACCGTCCATTGCCATTGTGGAAAACCCACCGACAGGAAGCTCAGTCACCTCGACGTGGTCAACCTCCCTGAAGTCATCTAACTCATCCGGGTAGATCCCGGAATAGACATCAAGGTCGCCCGCCAGGAACGCCGCCTTCGCCGCTACCCGGTCGAACATTACGCGCGTCTCCCACGCGTCGATGTAGGGACCATCCTCGACGAAGCCGTCGCCCGCGGGGATGTGCTTGTGGTAGTCCGGCCAGCGCTCGACGCGCGTTCCCGTCTCGTCCCGCTTCGTGAGGACGTAGGGGCCGCTCCCCGAGCCGAACGGCAGGTCCTGGATGCTGTACACGTCCTCCGGTGTGCCGTCCGGTGCGGTGTACGTTCCCTCAAGCGTTCCCTCCTCGACGACGCGCGGGTTCAGGAACGAGTAGTAGTGCCGCGCCCGATGGACCAGCGCGTCGGCGTTCGGGCGGTGCCAGTGCTCCGTCAGGGTTAGGTCGTCCGTCGGCTCGAAGCTGTCGGCGAAGTCATACCCCTCGCGCGTCACGTGGGTGCCACCGTCCCCGCGCGCCTCAAGGACATCGTTCAACTTCGCCAGCCGCCCGAAGCTGAAGGCGACCGCCTCCGAGTCGACCGGGTCGCCGTTGTGGAACTGCATCCCCGGGCGGATGCTCCACACGAGCGTGAGCGGGTCCACCTGCTCGTAGCCGACCATCCCGTCCATCGCGAACAGGTTCTTCGTTGGCTGGTAGGTGAGGGGCTGCGTAAGCGTCGAGGACACGACGTCCCCGTTGTTGACGTGGAAGACGTGGACGATGCCGGGGTCAAGGCCCCAGTCCACTTCCGTCTGCCGGTTCCAGAGCCGCAGGGTGCCCCCGCGACGGTGCGCATTCGGGTCGGGCGTTGGGGTCGCGGTGGATGCGGCTGTTACAGTCGCTTCGGGAGTCTCGGTAGCTGTCGGCGGTGATGTCGTCGTTGCCGCCGGAGCTTCTGTCACGACCGGCGCCGGCGTAGGCGAGTCGCCCCCGCAGCCCGCCAGGATCGCCGCCGACCCAGCCGCCGCCACGCCTCCCCCGACAAGGAACCCCCGCCGGCTCACCCGCCGCTGCTGGAGTCTTTCCCAGTAGTTCTCGCCGCCGCCCACGGCGCTACTGTAGCGTCGCGACCACGGAATTACCCCATCCCCTACGCCCGCACTTGTGCCGCCAGCTCCTTGATGTGCGCCGTCACCAGCCCCGGTGCTTCCATCGGGATGAAGTGGCTGTGCTCCTCCAGCACGATCTCCTCGGCGTTGCGCAGCTCCCCCACCAGCCCCGGCCACGTCGGCGAGACCATCATGCTCCACTGCTGGTCCGGGGTAGGCGGCGGCGCCCGCAGGATGCGGATCGGCAGGTCGAGCTCCCGCAAGAGCGGGTACGGGTTCCACGCCCGGTTGCCCGCGTAGACGGCCGCCTCGACCGCTGGCGGACAGGCGAGCACGTAGCCCTCTCCGTCTGGCGACGGCAGCAGGCCGTGCTCGCAGTAGTCGCGCAGCACGCGCGGCTCCCAGCGCCGGAACGGATCGCGGTCCGCGAACCGCTCGATCATCTCCTCGGGCGAGGTCCACTCGTTCCGCCGCCGCGCGACGAAGTGCTCCGCTTCGAACGCGGGCTCGCGCTCGTACAGCGACGGCTTCATCAGCACCGGGTCGACGAGCAGCAGCGCAGCGAACGTCCCCGGCCGCAGCGCCTCCGCCACCGCGACCGTCGCCCCGCCCTTCGAGTGCCCCACGCCGATCGCGCCTTGCACGTCCAGCGCCTCGCAGAAGGCCGCCACGTCGTCCGCCACATCGCTCCAGGGGTAGGGCGGTTCTGGCTTCTCGCTGCGACCGTGACCGCGCAGGTCCAGCGCGATGCTGCGCTCCTCCAGCGTCTCCGCGATGGCGTCCCAGCAGCGCGCGTGGAAGCCCGTCGCGTGGGCGAAGAGCACCGTCGGCTCGCGACCGTCGCGCTCGAAGTACGCCAGCTTCACCCCGTTGGCCCGCACGCGCCGCTCGACTGGCTCCATCGCGCGATTATCGCCGCGACCGCGCTCAGGCGCTCCCTGCCCGATCGCCACCGACGGGCACGGCTAGAATGCCCCCATGTCCGATGACCCCGCTGTCCAGAAAGCGCTCGGCCAACTCGCCGCCACCCCCAGCAAGCTCGCCCACATCACCGTCGAGGCGACAGACGACATCCTCGACGCCGCCCCCGAGGGCGAGTGGTCGGCCCGCACCGTCCTCGCGCATCTACGGGACGCCGAGTCGCTTGAGTTCCGTGTGGGGCTGGAGCGGCTGCTGGCCGAACCGGACCCCACCCTCTTCTTCCTCCCCCCGGACCAGTGGGAGCGCGACCGCAACCGCGACCGCGCCGACAAGAGCGTGCTCCTCGGCGACTTCGCCCTCCAGCGCCAGGCGTCCCTGAACCTGATTGCGACCATGCGCCCCGCCGACTGGGGCCGCACAGGCGGCGGTCTCGGCGACGAGGCCTTCACCATCGCCAACTTCGTGCAGATCTGGGCGGGCCACGACTCCGCTCACCTCTCCCAGATCGAGGCCCTCCTCGGCGACACCGTCGACGGCGCCCAGGAGCGCCGCGCCCGTCCCCCGGAGTGACCGTGCCCCCCTCGGATCTCACGGATGCTCTGACCGATGTGGTCACGCGACTCGAGGCCGTAGGAGTGGACTACATGCTGACCGGCTCGGCCGCTGGGCTTTTCTGCGGCCTCTCCCGCTCAACTGCCGACTTCGACATAGTCCTCGATCTCGCCCACGAGCAGGTTGCCCCGCTGGTCGAGGCGTTTGACGGCGACTACTACATCGAGCCAGATGCCGTGTTCGATGCGGTGGAATGCGCCTCCATGTTCAACGTGATCCCTATGCGGTGGGGCCTGAAGACGGACTTCATCGTCCTGCGCAACGAGCCGTTCGACCTCACGGCGTTCGGGCGGCGCCACCAGGCGGACTGGCATGGCGCGCCCATCTGGGTCATTAGGCCCGCGGACCTTGTGCTCAGCAAACTCCGCTGGGCGCGTGAGTCGTATTCGGGGCAGCAGCTTGCCGACATACGCGCGATAATGGCGAGCGGATTGGTGAGCGAAGACGATGACTTCCGTGGCTGGATCGACCGGCTCCGACTCCACGCCGTCCTGGACGCCAGTCGTACCACGAGATACGACGCCTGAGATGGCAGCCCGTCACCGCGAGTGGTGGCTGGGGCTTGGCGAGGGCGAGCGCCTTCAGCTCATGTTGGATCTTGCAAACGCAGGCATCGAGGCACGAATGGGGATACTGCGCCAGCAGCACCCCGATGCCTCCGAGGCCGAGCTGACCGCCATCTGGACCGAGGAGCGCTACCGCGACTCCCTCCCCGCCGACTTCCTCGCCCGTGCCGTCGCGGCCATCCGCGAGCGGGGCCGCTAGCTCCCGACCGCCGTCTCCGCCAACTGGCGCCCGTGCGTGACCTGAACGGTCCCGTTGTTGACCGCCAGGACTTTCTTCACCCTTCGCTCGAGGTCATCGCTGACCGCTGCTCGTTCCAGGTCGAACTCCTGCTCCCGTCCCTCCGTGTCGTGAATTACGAGCCGCACCTCATCAGGGCCTTGGTTAGTTCTCAATAGCTGCACGACCATGTCCAGAAGCATTCGATCGGTGACGTCGTCCTCCGTCTCGTACACCGTGATCACCATGCGTGAACCCTCTCCCCCAACCGGCGAGCGCACGCCCGGCCCCTCCGCCTCCGTCGCCGCGGCGGGCGGTGGCGGAGCCGGAGGCGCGGGCGAAGGGCTCGCCCCATTCCCCTCCGGGGCGGGCGCTGCCACAGCGGCGGGCGGCTTTGCGGGCGTCGTCGACGCCGCGGGTGGACGGCGCCGTTTCCCGCTACGACGGGGCTCCACCTGCCACTCCTCCGGCCTGAAACCGACCAGCGTTCCCTCCGTGGCATCCCACGGGGCCGCTCGACGCGCGCTCAGGTTCAGACGGTCCCCGCGTTCGCGGCAGTCCACCGACACCAGCACGATCTGCCCTTCCGTCCACGTCTCCTCGCTGGAGAGCTCGAGTACGTCGTTCCAAACCGCGAGCTCCGCCCGCCCGGAGAGGTCCTCGAGGGTCACCAGGTAGTAGCGCCGTTTGTCGCGCGTGTAGCGCACGGTCACCTGCGTGATCATCCCCGCCACCCGCACCGTCTGCCCCACCAGCTCCAGCGAGAGGTCGGCCAGCTGGTGCGTCGTGTGCGCAGCGAGCTCCTGAGCCGCGCGCTGGAATGGGTGCTCGCTCAGGTACACCCCCAGCAGTTCCTTCTCCCAGCGCAGCCGTTCGTCCTGGTCCAGGGGCGCTTCGATCAGCTCTACCCCCGGCATGGGCGTATCCACCTCGCTCCCGAACAGGTCGAACATCGTCGACTGCCCGCTGTCGCGCAGCTCCCGTTCGCGTTTCGCCACGTTGGCGAGCCGTTCGCTGTTGGCCCGCAGCGTGCCCCGATCGCCGAGGTCGTCGAGCGCCCCCGCCAGCGCGAGGTGCTCGATCGTGCGGCTCGTCGCCCCCGAGAGGTCCGCGCGCTTGCAGAAGTCGTCCACGTCCCGGTAGGGGTCGCCCTTCTTCCGCACCGTGATGATCCCCTCCACCGCGGCCGGCCCCACGTTCTTGATGTCCCCCAGCCCGAAGCGGATTCCCGGCGACCCGTCTTCCCTCCGCTCGACCGCGAACGTGGATGTGCTCGCGTTGATGTCCGGCGGCAGCACCGTGATGCCAAGGCGCGCGCACTCCGCCACCGCCTGCGCGATGCGCTCGTACGGGTCGGGGGAGCTTCCCGAGAGCTGCATCACCGCGATCAGGTACTCGACCGGGTGGTTCGTCTTCAGGTACGCCGTCTGGTAGGCGATGTGGCCGTAGCACCAGGCGTGGGCCTTGTTGAAGGCGTACCCCGCGAACGGCTGGATCAGATCCCATACGGCCTTCGCCCGGTCTTCCGGGTAGCCGTTCGCAACGGCGCCGTCGATGAAGCGCGAACTCTCCGCCTCCATCACTTCGGCCTTCTTCTTCCCCATCGCTTTCCGCATCACGTCCGCCTCGCCCAGCGTGTAGCCGGCGAAGCGCTGGGCGATCTGCAGCACCTGGTCCTGGTAGACGATGACCCCGTGCGTATCGGCGAGGATCTCCGCGAGGTCGGGGTGAGGATGCTGGATCGCTTCCTCCCCGTTACTGGCGCGGATGTAGGTCGGGATATGCGCCATCGGGCCCGGCCGGTAGAGCGCCACCATCGCGCAGATCTCGGCCACGCTCTTTGGCTTCAGCTCCTGCACGTACCGCCGCATCCCCGCCGACTCCAGCTGGAAGACCCCGAAGGTCTCGCCCTGCCCCAGCATCGCCATCGTCGCCGGATCGGCGTCCGGCAGCTTCAGCAGGTCCAGCTCCACGCCAGTCGTCTCGCGCACAAGATCGACGGCCCGACCGAGGATGGTCAGGTTCGAGAGCCCCAGGAAGTCGACCTTGAGCAGGCCCATGGCGTCCACCTGCTCCATCGCGAACTGCGTCGTCGGTATTGATCCCTCGTCCCCGCGGCCGGTGCGCTGCAGCGGCACGAACTCCGCCAGCGGCTCCCGCGAGATGACGACGCCTGCCGCATGCGTGCTCGCGTGCCGAGCCACGCCTTCGAGCTGCTGCGCGGTGTCGACCAGCCGCCGCACCTGCGCGTCCGTCTCGTACGCCTCCTTCAGGTCGCTTGACTGCTTGAGCGCGTCCTCGAGCGTGATATGGAGCGCGTTCGGGATGTAGCGCGCCACCCGGTCGGTGTCCGCGTAGGTCATTCCCAGCGCGCGCCCCACATCGCGGATGGCGGCCTTCGCCCCCAGCGTCCCGAAGGTGATGATCTGCGCCACCTTGTCCTCGCCGAAGCGCTCGTAGGCGAAGCGGATCACCTCGTCGCGGCGGTTATCCGCGAAGTCGAAGTCGACATCCGGCATCTGCCGCCGCTCGACGTTCAGGAAGCGCTCGAACACGAGGTTGTTCGCCACCGGGTCGATGTCCGTCACCCCCAGCGAATAGAGCGCCAGCGAGGCCGCCGCCGACCCCCGCATGCCCATCGGGATGTTCTCTTTCCGGGCGAAGTCCGCGATCTCCTTCACCACGAAGAAGTAGTCGGTGAAGCCCGTCTCTCGCAGCACGTCGAGCTCGTAGTCGAGGCGCTCCTCCAGCTCCGGCGTCAGGTCGCCCAGCCGCGAGGCAAGCCCCTCGCGGCAGAGCTGCCGCAGGTACTCGTCGTTCGTGACGCCCTCGGGGGTCTCCGGCTCCGGCAGCAGGGCGCGGTCGAACGTCAGCTCCAGGTCGCACGTCTCCGCGATCTGTTCCGTGTTCGTGATCACTTCCGGCGTTTCAGGGAAGAGCGCCCGCATCTCCTCGTCGCTGCGCAGGTAATAGCCCTCGCCGTCGATGCGGAAGCGATCCTCCTCGTCGACTGTGGCGTTCGTGCCGATGCAGAGGAGCACGTCGTGCGCGGCTGCCTCCTCCTCGCGCGTGAAGTGCCCGTCGTTCGTGGCCACCACCGGAATCTCAAGTTCGCGCCCGACCGCCAGGATCTCGGGATTCACGCGGCTGAAGCGCTCCACGCCGTGCTCCTGCACCTCCAGCGCGTAGTGCCCGTCGAACACCTCGCGATACCACTTCGCCACCGCCACCGCCCCGTCCCGGTCCCCCTCCGAGAGCCGCTCGAAGAACTCGCTTGAGGGGCAGCCGCTCAGCACCGTGAGGCCCGCGCTGTGCAGCTCCAGCAGCTCCCGGTCGAGCCGTGGCTTGTAGTAAAAGCCCTCCAGGTTCGACTTCGTCACGAGTTGCAGCAGGTTGCGGTAGCCGGTCAGGTCGCGCGCCAGCATGGTCAGGTGGAAGGGCGTCTCGCGCGTGCGGTCGTGCCGCGAACCCGGCGCGACGTACGCCTCCAGCCCGATGATCGGCTTGATCCCGCGCGCCTTCGCCTCGCGGTAGAAGTCGAGCGCCCCGTAGAGCGCCCCGTGGTCCGTCATCGCGATCGCGTCCATCCCCAGCTCTTGCGCGCGATCAAGCAGCTGCGGGATGCGGGACATCCCGTCGAGCAAGGAATATTCGGTGTGCGTGTGTAGGTGTGTGAACATTTCGGTTGTGGGAGCATCGTACCGCTTCTGGAAGGCCGCTTCGAGACCCCCCGCAACGCAGTCGACGCGAGCGAACTCTACCGCCCACCCCCGTTCGCGAACGGCCCTTTGCCTCACCCCGCGCGGACCCTGAACCTGCCCCTGCCCTTATGTCCCAGACCGTCCGCCGACGTCAGTCCAGCGCGGCGCCCTCGATCGCCGCCAGCCGCTCCCCGCCGCCCGTCCCCGGCCAGCGTGACCGCGCCACCGCCCAGGTCAGCGCCAGCAGGAAGAGCGCGCCCTGCAGCAGCACCACCGTCGCCCCCGAGGAGACGTTCACGAACCAGGAGAGGTACACGCCTGCCAGCCCGCTCGCCCCGCCCAGGACCGTCGCCAGCGCGAATATGCGCGTGAACGAGTCCGTCAGCAGCCTCGCCGTCACCGGCGGGATCACGAGCGCCGCCGCGATCAGCGTCGCCCCCAGCACCTGCAGCGACGCGATCACGGTCGCCGCCAGCACCAGTGAGAAGAGCGCCTCCACCCACGGCACGGGAACCCCGTACGTCATCGCCACGTCCGAGTCGAACGTCGTGAACAGGAGGGGCTTCCAGAAGGCGAAGATGACGGCCGCCGCGAGCGCCAGCACGCCCGCAATCACGTACAGGTCGCCGCTCGTGATTCCCAGGATCTCGCCGAACAGGGCCGCGTCGAAGTCGCGGGTGAAGCGCCCGTGGCGGCTGATCAGCGCCACCCCCAGCGCGAACGCACAGGTGGTGATGATGCCGATCGCGGCATCCCCGCCGATCTGTCGCCGCCGCGCCGCCCAGTTGATCAGCAGCACCGTGAACACGCCCCAGAGGGTCGCCCCCACGTAAAAGCTGATGCCGGACACGAAGGAGACCACCGCCCCCCCGAAGATGCTGTGCGCCAACCCGTGTCCGATGTAGGCCAGGCTGCGCAGCACGACGTAAACGCCGACCGCCGCGCAGAGCACGCCCACCAGCGTCGCCGCCACCATCCCCCGCACGAAGAACTCGAACTCGAACGGTTCCGCCAGCCCCTCCACGGCTACCCGCCTGCCGCGGCGGTGGACGCCAGGTCGTCCGGCAGCGCCCCTTCGCCGTTCATGGCCTCATCGAGGTGCTCGACCACGTAGATGGCGTCTCCGCGGCGCAGCACCAGCATGTCCGCGCCGTAGGTGCGCCGCAGGACCTCGGGCGTGAGCACGTCCTCCGGCGAGCCGTCCGCCACGAGCGCGCCCTCGCCCACGCACACCAGCCGGGGCAGGTGTGTGGCGACCGCGTTCAGGTCGTGGGTCGTCATCAGGATCGTGGTGCCCGCGCGGTTCAGCTCGCCCAGCAGGTGCATGATCTCGTGCCGCGTCTTGATGTCGATGCCGCTCGTGGGCTCGTCCAGCAGGAGCAGGTCGGGATTGCCGATGAGCGCGCGGGCGAGGAAGGTGCGCTGCTGCTGCCCGCCCGAGAGCGCCCGGATCTGGCGGTCTGCGAGGTGCGCGATGCCCAGCCGCTCGAGGATGTGCGCGAGCCGCTCGCGGTCGTGCTTGCGCGGCCAGGGCCGCCATCCCATCTGCCGCCAGCGCCCCAGCAACACCACCTGCCCCACCGTCAGCGGGAAGTTCCAGTTGATCGCATCCACCTGTGGCACGTAGCCCAGCCGCAGGGCGCGCTCACCCTCCCGTGGGTGTGTCTCGATGGTCCCCGCAAAGTGCCGTGCCTGGCCCGCGATGGTCCGCAGCAATGTCGTCTTACCCGAACCGCTCGGCCCCACGACCCCCGCGAACTCCCCTCGCCGCAGCGTGAAGTCCACATCGTGGAGCACCGTCGTGCGTTCGTAGCCGGCGGTCAGGCCGCGAAGCTCGACCAGCGGCTCCCCCGTGGGGTCGGCGGGAGGCGGTCGGTGTCCGGGGGCGCTCGGCGCCATCTCAACCATCGGCGTGCTCCTCGTACGGAATCCAGCTGTTGGCGGTGTCGAACCCGTCGAGGGCGGAGGGGTCGCCGCCCAGACCCCGCACGATCGCGCGCACGTTCTCGACCATCATCGCGACGTAGGTGTTGTCGGGGTCGCCTGGCTCGGCGGGAAGGTCGTCGTCTCGCAGCGTGGCCACCTGCACGGCGCCCGCCTCGTCCGCGATCGTCTCCAGCACCTCCGAGGGGAACGCCTCCGACCCGAAGATCGCGGGCACCCTCGCGCTCCGGATCTGCTCGATCAGCTTGGCGACCTCCCGCGGCGAGGGCTCGGAGAAGTCCGAGGGCTGGATCGCCCCGATGATCGTGAAGCCGTAGCGCGGGGCGAAGTACGGGAACGAATCGTGGTAGGTGAGCAGCAGGCGCTGCTCCTCGGGCACTGTCGCCACCGCGGCCTTGATGGCTGTGTCGAGCGTCTCCAGGCGCGCCACGAAGGCGTCCGCGTTCGCCGCGTAGTAGGTCGCGCCCTCGGGATCAACGCGGGTGAGCGCGTCCCGCACGTGCCCGGCGTACTCGCCCGCGAGCATCGGGTCGGTCCAGAGGTGCGGGTTGGGGTCGCCCCCATCCTCCGGGAAGGAGAAGTCGTAGACGTACTTCTCGGGGCTCACCGTGGCCTCCCCCAGGAGCACGATCTCGACGCCGTCCCGCCGGTTCGCCTCCGCCAGCTCGATCGCGGGCAGCTCGAGGTTGAGGCCGTTCGCGACGATCAGGTCGGCTTGCGCGATGTCGCGCGCCACCGAGGGCGCCGGCTCGAAGGTGTGGGAGTTCGTCCCCTCCGGCACGATGCCGGTGACCGTCACGCGGTCGCCCCCCACGTTCTCGATGATGTTGCGGATGGGAGAGACCGTTGTCACAACGCGGATGGTGGCGGCGGATTCCTCGTCGCTGTCGCCACCGCCACAGGCTCCCGCGAACCCCGCCAGGAGGAGCAGGATCGGCCCTGCGAGAGCGAACGTCCCCAGCGAAGGATTCTTGCTCTTTCCCACCCCGGCAGCCTATCCCCAGTGCGATGCAGATGCAATTGACTGCAAGAAGGTAGCCTTGGCAGGTAAAGCGGGCCGCCCCGCTTCTTCACCCCTTCCCCCTTCACACCGCCCGCTTACTACCGCTCCGAGTCCATGAACGAAGAACGCACGACCGAAGACGTGCTTCCCCAGCTACGCGACCTCGCTGAAACCGGGGAGTGGGCGAAGTCGGTTGCGCTGCTTACCGCCCTCCACCCCGCCGACCTCGCCGCCAATATTTTCGTGACGGGGACGACCGACATCCTCAGCTTCCTGCTCTTCCTCGGCCTGGCCACGATCGTCATCGAACGCATCGTCTAAAGCCCGACCGGGAGCGCTGGGGTGGACGGAGGGATTTGAACCCTCGATCTTCAGGGCCACAACCTGACGCGTTAACCACTACGCTACGCCCACCACGCGCACACCCGATCGTACCGAACCCCGCAGCCAGCGGCTAACTGCCCCTCGCCTGTACACTACGCGCTCGATGGATTTTCACCTTTCGCCTGAGACCGAAAGCTGGCGCGAAGAGCTTCTTGCCTTCCTCCGCGAGGAGATTCCCGAGGGCTTCGAGGGCGACGACGACTTCTTCGATAACGAGGAGCAGGCCCCCTTCGCCAGGGAGTTCATGCGCAAGCTCGGCGCCAGAAGCTGGCTCGCGCCCCCCTGGCCGAAGGAGTACGGCGGCATGGGCGCCAGCGCCCTCGAGCAGATGGTCCTCAACGAGGAACTCGCCTACCACCGCGCCCCCTCCGGCGGCCGCCTCTTCACCATCGGCATCACCGGCCCCACCGTCCTCGTCCACGGCAGCGACGAGCAGAAGGCCCGCCTCCTCCCCGAGATGGCTTCCGGCGACGCCTGGTACTGCCAGGGCTTCAGCGAGCCCGAGACGGGCAGCGACCTCGCCTCCCTGCAGACCCGCGCCGTCCGCGATGGCGACGACTACGTCATCCAGGGCCAGAAGATCTGGACCTCCAACGCTCACCTCGCCGACAAGATGATCGTCCTCGCCCGCACCGATCAGGAAGTGCAGAAGCACCGCGGCATCAGCGCCTTCATCCTCGATATGCACGCCCCCGGCGTGAGCGTCCAGGCGGTCCCCAACCTCGCCTACCGCAACGACTTCAACCAGGTCTTCTTCGAGGACGTGCGCGTCCCTGCCCAGGACCTCCTCGGCGGCGAGAACAACGGCTGGCGCGTCGCCATGACCGTGCTCGACTTCGAGCGTTCCAACATCGCCGCCATCAGCGGCGCCCGCCGCACCGTCGCCGACCTGGTCCGCTGGGCCAGGGAAGAGCACGGCGGCCGCCGTCCCTGGGACGACATGCACGTGCGAAACAAGCTCGCCGGGCTCTATTCCGAAGGCGAGATCGGGCGCCTCATCGCCTACCGCACCGCCTGGCTGCAGAGCAGGGGCGAGGTGCCCAACTACGAGGCCAGCATCGGCAAGGTGTGGATGGCCATGTACGGGATCAAGGTAGCGAACGCGGGGGTGAACCTGATGGGCGGCTATGGCCAGCTCGCGCCCGGATCGAAGTGGGCGCAGCTCCACGGCCGCGTCGAGACCTCGTACCTGCTCGCCGTGTCCGGCCCCATCGCCGGCGGCGCCGGTGAGATCCAGCGAGACATCATCGCCACCCGCGGACTCGGCCTCCCGCGCGGCTAGCCAACGCTCGACCGCGCAGGAGTCGCTAGTCGTCCTTCGCCAGGTTCGGCACGACGATGCGGTGCTTGAGCGGCTGGTCTGGGCCGTCCTCGTCCCCGTCCTCGTCGTCTTCGTCCGACTCCGACTCCGACTCCACGGTCGTCTCCACACTGGGGCCGGCATGGACCACGACCGTCTTGGCCTTCCCCTCCCCAAACAGCGGCTCGATCACCACGACGCCCCGCACGTCCTCGCCCTCGGGCAGCTCCTCGGGGTCGAGCGTGATCCTGAGGGCGACGACATGGCCTCGTTTGGTGACATCTTCTCCGCAGAACCTTGCCGTGCAGATCACGACCGTCGTCTCCGCGCCCACGGCGACGCCACCGTGGAGCCGTCCGCTCCTGTTTATTCGCTCAACGAGAATCCACGGAGCTGAGGTCTGGATACGGTACGGCGCGATCCACGTCCCGATGTTCTGCACGAGCACCTCCACGCTGCCCCGTGTTCCGTCCTCGTCGATCGCAATGGAGACCTCGTCCGGGCCCGTGATGCGCGCTTCCGGTGCGCCCAACAGGGCGGCGAGCAGGCTCGTGTCCACGGGCGGGGTCGGGTCGCGGTGGGGTGCGATGCCGCGGTCCCTGAACGACGTGGGGAAGTGCATCTCCTGGCACGCGTCGAACCAGAATGCCGCGGCGCACATGATGTAGACCTGCGGTGAGAGCGCGGATGCCACTTCGGGGATGGTCAGGTCGGGCATGTTCACCTGCACCGGCGGCCACAGCCGCGCGACTCCGTCCGCTCCGCGCTCGGGCCACGGATGCGGCGTGGGAGTGGGCGCCGGCGTCGCCTCATCCTCCGACGTGTCCTCCTGCGGTTCCGGGGTCGCGGTGGCTTCGTCCTCCGCGGTGTCCGGTGTGGGAGTGGCCTCGCCTTCCGGCGTGTCTTCCGGGGCCGCTTCCGTTTCTGGCGTGGGCGTCTCCGACGCCTCCGGCTCGGGCGTTGCCGTTGGCCAGGGCGTTGGCGCGTACTCGGGGTCGTCGTAGAGCCGCTCGGGGTATTCCGGAGGGTGGCGCATGCAGCCGTAGACCCGCTCGGGATAGGTGTAGTCCCCGTAGCCATACAACGGTGTCACACCGTCGCCCGAGTCGAACCACGTCGGAGCGCTCTTGTCGTTGCAATGCCACACGTCCCCCCGCAGCGGGTCGAGGAACGGGTTCTGGGAGTGCCCTGTCCAGTCGAGCCAGACGGCTTCGTAGCCCGCGTGGTATTGCGGGTGGTTCACGTAGGCGAGCCCGTTGTAGGCCCAGACCGCGTAGTACCAGTCTTCCAGCACAGCGGGGTCGCCTGTGCCCGCCAGGGGCAGGAACGCGGCGTTCCACTTGTCCGCCACCATCGCCGCTGCCTCTGCAATGTTGAACAGGAAGTGCGTTCCCACCAGCGCCTGCTTGGCGGTCGGATTGCCTGTGTGGTTCTCCATGCCTGTCGTGATCTGCCCCAGTCCGAAGCCGCAGTCGAACGAGCGCTGCACCCGCCCCACGCCTCCCCAGGGAACGTCGCCGTGAGCGTGCGCGAACTCCGATTCCACCCACACGATCGACTTCAGCAAGGTCGGTGGGATCCGCACCGCCGTGTCGGGCTCCTGGTCGACGCGGTCCTCCGGCGAGCCCGTCAACAGGCCCGGGTACTCCAGCCCGTGCGCCTCTCCGGAAGGGGTAGTGGCAGACGTGACCGCCTCCCCCGCCGCAGCCAACTCGATCGCCGCCAGGTAGAGCCCCGCGTTGTCGAACGCCTCGAGCGTGTCGAAGTCGAACGGTTCCAGCCCGAAGCACGCCTGTGCTTCGGCCCCGCCGTCCCTTCCCGAGAAGACCACCAGCAACACGGCCGCCGCTACGGCCAGCGCCGCTACCGCGCGGACCATCCGAAGAACCTCGTGAACCCTTCGAGCGACTGCCGTCCCAGTCCGCTCACAATCTCAAGCCCCGGTGTCCCCGGCTCGGTGAAGCTCCCGCCGCTCCAGTGCCGAACCACCAGGGAGCCGCCGTCATGGCTGTAGCCGAGGGGCACGTCGAAGCCGCTCATCCCCTGCGCGCTCACGCTCCCCGGGGGCGCGTACGGCTCGCTGCCGAACCGCGGCCTCTCGCCCGAGGGTGCCCAGGCGGCGCCCAGCGCCTGCTGAACCGATGTCGATGCCGCCGAAACGCTCCCGCTTCCATCGATCGACACCACCCGCGGGAGGTACCGCACCCCCTGCCAGCGGTTCACCTCCACGAACGCCACCTGTGCGCCGTCGGGGCTGAGGGCCCAGTCGCGCGTGAAGTGGCTGCTCAACCAGCGGATGGCGACCCCCTGCCGCGTCAGCGTCGACCCGCGCGCATCGAGCCTGACCGCGAGCAGCCTCCCCTCCGCATCGAATCCCAACGGCGCCACCGTGACCGCACCGGCATGCGTCTCCAGGACGGTCTCCGTACCGTCGAGGTCCACGCGCACGACCGACATGCCGAGACCGCCGGTCTCTGTGAGCGTGTTGCGCGTCACGAGCACCGCTGTTGAGTGCGGCGTCCAGAGGGCGTCCTGCAGGGGCTCAAGCCCCTCCGCAAGCCGCCGCAACTCGCCCGTCTCCAGGTCGAGCGTGACCAGCGAGGCGGCCGGCCGGCCGTTGATGCTGTGGTCCGGTGCGATCAGCGTCACCTGGCGACCGCTCGGCGAGACCGTCCCCCGCAGGCTGAAGCCGTGCAGGTGCGGCACCGTCGCGATCTCCATCGGCGCGTCGTTCCCGGCTGTCCCCACCACCGTGATGACCGTGGCCGGGCCGGTGTTCTTCGCCACCACTGCGTACTGCCCGCTGGGTGCGCGCGCGAACGCCGTCTGTGGCGGACCGCCGGTCTGCGCCAGCAGCGCCACGGCCGCCACACCCGCGAGCGCGACCGTCAGCGCCAGGAGCGCCAGCGCCCGCCGCGGGCTCGCCGGCGCGCGCGCGCGAAACCGCTCAGCGGCCGCTCGCGAGAGCGCCAACAGGAGGGGAACACCACCGGAGGAAGAGGGTGCGTGCATGTGCGGGGAGCCCTGGCTTGAACCGTGGCGAGAGCCGGAACCCGCTCGACTGGGTCCGCCCTCGTCAGGCGTATGACGTTCCCCGCACCTCCAGCAAGCGTAACACCTGGCCGGAGAGCACCATCGCGAACCTAGCAAGCCCCCCGCGATCGGTCAATCTGCGGAACCGTTCGGGAAAGGCCTCGCATGGCCGTCAAGCGGGCGGCTGCTAGCATGGGAACGACGTGATCTTCCAGCTCCTCGATGTCCTCCGCGAGAACCCGGCTGCCTTCTTCGCCTACCTTGTCGCCATCGCCATTGCGATGGTGACGGGCATCGCGTTCCACGAGTTCAGCCACGCCTGGGCCGCCAACGAGCTCGGCGATGACACCGCCGCCCGTCAGGGAAGGCTCACCCTCAATCCCCTCGCCCACCTGGACCCGGTCGGAACGGTGCTGCTCTTCGTCGTCGGCATTGGCTGGGGCAAGCCCACCCCCGTGAACCCCTACCGCTTCCGCTCCGGTGTGAAGCGCGGCAACATGCTCGTCGCGCTCGCCGGTCCCCTCTCGAACTTCGCCTTCGCGCTGATTGCTTCCCTGCCCCTCATCTTCGGGTGGGTCGAGCCCCTCCAGTTCCAATCCATCGAGCACGCCAGCGGCTCCCAGATCCTCGGGACGTTCCTCTTCCTCATCGCCTGGCTCAACGTCGTCCTCGGCGTCTTCAACCTCATCCCCATCCACCCCCTCGATGGCTTCAAGGTGCTCCTCGGGATCCTCCCCGATGAGCTTTCCCGCCCCCTCGCCTCCCTCAGCCGTTGGGGGCCCGTGCTGCTCATCGGGCTCATCCTCCTCGGCTTCGTGGCGCCCCAATACAGCCCGATTCGCTGGATCTTCGACAGCGCCGCCGATCTCTTCCTGGAGGTCATCACCTGATGCTCCACCGGGTCCGCCAGGTCCGCGAAGCTTCCGTGCCCCCGTCGGTCGACGACCTTGCCCTCGCCCGCGAGTGCCTTGCCGGCGACCTCCTGGCGCTCTTCTCCGCCCAGGAGCCCCGCGACCAGCGCCATTCCGCCGGTACCGCCCGCTGGCTCATCGAGCGCGGCCACCATGCCGGCCACGACCTGCTCGTCGCCGCCCTTCTGCACGATGCCGGCAAGGGCGACCAGCGCACCCGCGACCGCATCGCCCACGTGCTGACGGACTGGCTCGCGGCCGGCCCCGTGGTCGCCGCCGAGGCTTCCCGCTTCGAGATGCGCCGCGCCCTCGCCCGCAGCCGCGTCCACAGCGAACTCGGCGCCCAGCTCCTTGTGAATGCTGGCGCTTCGCCCAGGGTCATCGAGCTGACCCGCCTCCACCATCGACCGCCGGGAGGGGATGCTATGCTAGCCCTCCTGCAGCGCGCTGACGCTGCCACCTGAATCGGACCGGATTTTTCATGCCCGACTCGCAAGAATCGAAGATCGTCATCATTGGCACCGGCCTCATCGGCGCCTCGGTGGGCCTCAATCTGATGGCCCGCAAGGACCGCAAGTACGAGGTCGTAGGTGTCGATCGCAGCCGCCAGAACGCCCGCGCCGCCAGGGAGATGAAGGCCGTCGACCGCACGGTCCGCTACCTCGACGAGGCCGTGAAGGACGCCAGCATGATCGTCCTCGCCGTGCCCGCGCGCGCTGCCGAGGAGCTCCTGTCGACCATGGAGCCCCACATCTCCGAGGGCGCCATCATCACCGATACCTCCAGCACGAAGGCCTCCTTCATGGCGAAGGCCCACGAGGTGTACGGCAATCGCGTGAGCGTGATCGGCGGCCACCCCATGGCGGGCTCCGAACGCAGCGGCCCCTCCGCCGCCAGCCTCGATCTCTTCCAGGGCGCTCCCTGGGCGGTGACCCCCTCGACCGTCGCCAGCGAGTCGGCCGTGCGTGTCGTCATCGGCCTCATCGAGTCCGCCGGGGCCGTCCCCATCTACGTCGACCCCGCCGAGCACGACGAAGTCATCGCCGCCGTCAGCCACGTTCCCCTGCTCCTCTCGGTCGCCCTCTTCAAGCTCGTGCGCGACAGCCCCTGTTGGGAGGACGCGGAGCAACTGGCCGGCCCCGGCTTCCGCGACATGACCCGCCTCACGATGGGCGACCCCGAGATGGCCACCGACATCGTCGCTACCAACCGCACCGCCATCCTCTCCTGGCTGCGGCGCTACCAGGGCGAGCTCGACACCATCATCGAGGCCCTTGAGATCAGCGATGAGGCGGCCGAGCGGCTGGCTGAAGGCACCGTGTCTCCCGATGATGGGAAAAAGCAGGATGTCGCGACCGCGGACACGCTCGTGGAGGGACTCTTCCAGCGCGCACGCCTGGAGCGCTTCGTCTTCGACGACCACCTCGTCGGCCGTCAGGTTCCGCACGGAGGAACCGACACTCCCCGTTCCTCTGATGTGCTCGGCCAGATGTTCATGGGCGCCTACCTCTACGGCCGCCTCAAGGAGCAGCTGAACCGCGGGGAGGAACGGGAGCGGGAAGCCGCCCGCCGTCGCGGCGATCCACCCGGCCGGTGATCGTCCAGAGTCCGGCCCGCCTGCGCGCGACCCTGCGCGTTCCCCCCGACAAGTCCATCTCGCACCGCGCCCTCATCCTCAACGCCATCGCCGAGGGCGAAGCCCGAGTCGAGAACCTCCTCGATTCCGACGATGTGCGCTCCACCGCCGCCTGCATGGCCGCTCTTGGCGTCGACATCGACTGGCCCGCTGGCTCCACCCAGGCGCGCATCCGTGGCGGCGGCCTCCACGGCCTCTTCGAGAGCGAGGACGCGCTCGACTGCGGCAACAGCGGCACCACCATGCGCCTCCTCACCGGCCTCCTCGCCGCCCACCCCCTCTTCAGCGTCCTCACCGGCGACGACTCCCTGCGCCGCCGTCCCATGGGCCGCGTCATCGAGCCCCTGCGCCGCATGGGCGCCCGCATCAGCGCCCGCCGCGGCGATACCCTCGCGCCCATCGCTATCCGCGGCGGAAACCTTCGCGCCATCCAGTACGAAATGCCCGTTGCCAGCGCCCAGGTGAAGTCGGCCCTGCTCCTCGCCGGACTCTCCGTCGAAGGGCGCACCCGCATCACCGAGCCCCGCCCCACGCGCGACCACACCGAGAAGATGCTCTCCGCCATGGGTGCGCCCGTCGCGCGCGAAGCCCGCTCCATCACGATCCGCCGCCCCGGCCGTCTCCACCCGCTTGGCATGCGCGTCCCCGGCGACATCTCCAGCGCCGCCCCCTGGCTCGTGCTCGGCGCCTGCCACCCCGACGCCGAACTCATCATCGAGGGTGTCGGCATCAACCCCACCCGCACCGGCCTCCTCGATATCCTGGGGCGCATGGGCGCCACCATCGAACTCCACGAGGAGCGCGAGACCAGCGGCGAACCCGTCGCGGACCTCGTCGTGCGCTCTTCCGCCCTGAGTGGCGTCACCGTCCAGGGCGGGGAGATCCCGCGCGCCATCGACGAGCTTCCCCTCGTCGCCCTCCTTGGCTGCTTCGCCCACGGCATTACCGTGGTGCGCGAGGCGGAAGAGCTGTTGGTCAAGGAATCCAACCGCATCGAGACAGTCGTGACCATGCTCTCCGCCATGGGCGCCTCCATTGAGGCGACCTCCGACGGCTTCATCGTCGAGGGGCCCTGTCAGCTGCGGGGCGCCCGCCTCGACGCTGCCAACGATCACCGCATGGGCATGCTCGGCGCCGTTGCCGGAGCCCTCGCCAGCGGCGAGACGCGCATCGAGCACGACGCCGTCTCGGTCTCCTACCCCGACTTTTGGAAGGCGCTCGAGGCCGCTGCGCCCGAGGCTGCGCAAACGGCGTGAGCACGGAGGGCCATCCCCTCATCCTCGTCCTTCACGGCCCTTCGGGCGTCGGCAAGGACTCCGTCATCGCCAGGCTGCGCGCTCGCACCGGCATCCACCGCGCGACCAGCAGCAACAGCCGCCCCATGCGCGAGGGCGAGCACCAGGGCGTCGACTACCACTTCCTCAGCCGAGAGGAGTTCCAGCGCAAGATCGACGCCGGTGACTTCATCGAACACGCCCAGGTCTACGGGGACTTCAAGGGTCTCGAACAGGGCGAACTCGAAGGGCCCCTTGCCAGGGGCGAGGACGTGCTTATTCGCACCGATCTTCAGGGCGCCCGCGCTCTCCGGGGAATGCTCCGTGGCGCCGTCTTCGTGCTCCTGACCGCCGAGAGCCGCGAGGCCCTGCGCGCCCGCCTCACCGCCCGCCAGAGCGAGGACGCCGAATCCCTCGCCCGCCGCCTCGCCGAGGTCGACGAGGAACTCGCCGACGCCCCCAACAACGACTACGTCGTCGAGAACCGCGAAGGCGGTCTCGACGATGCTGTCGATGAACTGGTCCGTATTGTCGAGCGCGAGCGGGTCAACCCGAACCGGGAGCGCGCGCGCGTGCGCTAGGCGCGCCTACTTCTGGGCGAAGGCGAGGTCGATGTATTGGTCGGCCGCCTTCTTCAGGGCGCCGGCCACGGATTGCCCCAGCCCGGCAACCTCGACGCGCAGGCCGCGGCCCTGCAGGACCTCCACCAGGTGCTGGAAGTCGCCGTCGCCCGAGATGAGCACGGCGACGTCCAGCCGGTCGGCCATCGTGACCAGGTCCAGCGCCAGCTCGATGTCGACGTTCGCCTTGATCGAGCCGTCGGCGAAGCGCTTCAGCGGCTTCGTCACGATCTTGTAGCCCTTCCCCAGGAACGGCTCGACGAAGCGCTGCGTCTCGGGGCTCACGCCCGGGTCGTCGTGCACGGGCGAGTAGGCGATGGCGCGTACCAGCTGCCGGTCCTCGGTGAGGCGCTCGAGCACGAGCCTCCAGTCGATGGCACTGCCGCCACGCGTGCGGTCGCGCGCCAGCTCCACGTTCGCGCTGTCGACAAAGATGCCGACGCGCGGCAGCGTGGCCGTCTTGGCCGAGCCGTTGCCCTTCCCGGAGAGCTGCTCGATCATCCGCTCCTGCATCTCCACAAGGCGGGTCAGCTTGTCGTTGTGCTCCTTCAGCGTGCTCAGGAGCGTAGCGTCCTCGCTCTCCTCGGACGCGGCAGCCGTCCGCGATCGGCCGCGCGGCGCAGCCCGCCTGGGCGCATCCGACTCCTCCTCCAGGACCGACGCGACCGCTGGGCGGCGCCGTGCGGGTCGTGCCGGGGAAGCCTCGTTGTCATCGCTTGCCCTGGCGGCAGGTGCGCGGCGTCGCGAAGACCTCGCCGGGGGAGCCTCGTCGTCATCGCTTGCCCTGGCGGCAGGTGCGCGGCGTCGCGAAGGCCTCGCCGGGGCGTCGTCGTCGTCATCGCTCGCCCTTGCGGCAGGCGCGCGGCGTCGCGAAGACCTCGCCGAGGGAGCCTCGTCGTCATCGCTTGCCCTGGCGGCAGGTGCGCGGCGTCGCGAAGGCCTCGCCGGAGCGTCGTCGTCGTCATCGCTCGCCCTTGCGGCAGGCGCGCGGCGTCGCGAAGGCCTCGCCGGGGCGTCGTCGTCGTCATCGCTTGCCCTGGCGGCTGGTGCGCGGCGTCGCGAAGGCCTCGCCGGGGTGTCGTCGTCGTCTTCGCTCGTCCTTGCGGCAGGCGCGCGGCGTCGCGAAGGCCTCGCCGGGGCGTCGTCGTCGTCTTCGCTCGCCCTGGCAGCAGGCGCGCGGCGTCGCGAAGGCCTCGCCGGGGCGTCGTCGTCGTCTTCGCTCGCCCTGGCGGCAGGTGCGCGGCGTCGCGAAGGCCTCGCCGGGGTGTCGTCGTCGTCTTCGCTCGCCCTTGTGGCAGGGCGGCGGCGTGAGGGTCGCGCCGGAGCCTCCTCGTCGGTCTCGGCTGCCGCTGCGGCTGCCTTCGCCGTGCTGGAGGAGCGCCCGCCGCGCGTGCCGCGCCGCCGGCGCCGGGCAGGAGCGGGACTCTCGTTCTCGTCGGTCGTGTTGGTTGTGGTGGTATCGGGTTCGGTTGCTTCCGGCGCCTCGTCCGTGGACGACCGGCTGCCGGTTAGAAAGTTGAGTGCCATATGGGTTACGTTCCCATCCTTTGCAGAACACTGATTCGGGCGGCGACGGCCCCCGCGATCGTGCGGAAGCCCTCCGCCGAGGCGGAGTCCCCCTTGCCGACCACGAGCGGCACGCCCTCATCCGAGCCTTCACGTATCTGAGGCTCGAGCGGGATCTCGCCGAGGAAGTCGATGCCGAGCTCCTCGGCGGCGTCACGTGCGCCGCCGTGCCCGAAGATGTCGTAGCGCGTCCCGGTATCGGGCGCGATGAAATAGCTCATGTTCTCGATCATGCCGAACACCGGCACGTCGAGCTTCTCGAACATGGCGACCGCCTTCATGGCGTCCTCCAGCGAGACATCCTGAGGTGTCGAAACGATGACGGCTCCAGCTATCGGCGCTTCCTGCGCCATGCTCATTGAGGCATCGCTGGTGCCGGGTGGCAGATCGATAATGAGGTAGTCGATGTCTTCCCAGGGCACGTCGTGCAGAAGCTGGCGCACGGCGCTGCCGATCATCGGCCCGCGCCACACCACCGGCGTCCCCTTCGGCAGCAGGAATCCGAGGGAGACCAATTCCACGCCGAACTTCTCAACCGGACGCAGGCCCTCGGTCTGGTTGGCCTGCAGTCCCGCCGCCAGCCCGAACATGGTCGGGATGTTGGGCCCCGTGATGTCCGCGTCGACCAGCCCCACCTTCGCTCCGGTGGCGGCCAACGCAACAGCGAGGTTGGAGGCGACGGTCGACTTGCCCACGCCCCCCTTGTTGGAGGCCACCGCGATCACGTTGCGCACGCCCTCGATCGTCTTCTGACCCTCGCGCGGGTCGCTCGCCCGCA
Organism: Tepidiformaceae bacterium; assembly: GCA_965262975.1. Lineage (GTDB taxonomy): Bacteria > Chloroflexota > Dehalococcoidia > Tepidiformales > Tepidiformaceae > UBA2991. The sequence goes on from OZ253575.1 coordinate 2,159,201, forward strand.
CCTGCGCGCCCCAGTCGAGCGCGACGGACTCGACCCCAGGCAGTCCCTCCAGCGCGGCGCGCACATCCGTCTCGATGACGTCCTTCAGCGGGCAGGCGGGCGTCGTCAGCTCCACCTTCACGCTCACGGCCCCGCCCTCGATGGTCAGCTCTTCGACCATCCCCAGCGAGACGATGTCACGATGAAGCTCTGGGTCGTTGACGGTGGCGAGTGCGGCGAGAACGGCGTCCCGGTCCACGGCGGTGGGAGCGGTCATTGCGGCTACGGCATCCTGACGGCGGCGGTCCTCTGTGGTTGCCTCTGCGCCGGGCGGGCGGGAGAGCCCGCAGGGAGATCACGGCGGAAACGCGAGAGAAGAGGTGTGGCCCTTGAGTGGCTTATGCGCACGGTGCCCACTCGATGGTACCGCGCCCGACCACCACAGGCCAGCGCAGCGCCGCTACGCCCCCCAGGGCCTGATCGACTGCTTCAGCTGCGCGTATCCCTCAAGGAAGCCCGGGCGCTCGCCCGAGTACACCTCGTCGAAGCGCGCCAGCGCATCGTCCAGCCACGCGTGCAGTTCGGTGTTGCCGGGGTTTGCGTCCTTGTAGGCATCCCGGATGAGCACGAAGTGGATGCGCGGGTCGTAGGGACGCTTCGTGCCCCCCATCGACTCGTCGCCGTCCAGTAGGCGCAGCAGCATCGCGTCTGCCGACCCCAGCGTCTGCTCGTGGATGGGCGGCCCGTGCATTCGGTACATCACCGAGGTCATGTCGCGACCGTTGCCGGTGGTGTAGCCCATCTCCCCCCACAGATCGCGCATCGTCGCGCTACTCCCGATGTGGTCGACGACGCGCTGGCCGAAGGCCCGCAGCGGCTCGGAGACGTCCGCCAGCAGGTCCGTCAGGCGGTCACCGTCGAGGTCGGTCGCCAGCACGATCACGTCCTGCTGCTCGATCAGGTCCCACAGCAGCAGCCCGTAGTTCGTATCGGCGATGTGCTGCTCGATCTGACCGCTCCAGTTCTCCATCCCATCCTTGAAGTCGGCCGGGAGCAGGTTGACGATGCGGTCCACGCGCTCGCGGTGCTCCACGTAGCCGTCGACCGCGTACTTCCTGCCCACGTTGAATTTTGTGCCATCCAGCAGCCACGAGAGCAGCCCCGCGTTGATGCCGTCTTCCATCGCCTGTGTCGGCTTGAAGGCGATCCGCCCCAGGCGGCCCGTCTCGTGCACCATCTCCAGGAAGCGGCGACCGGCGTAGGCCATCTGGATGCCCGGTGTGTTCATCTCCGAGTGGATGTTCCCCGTCTCGGGGTCCACGTCGAATACCGAACGGTTCTGCGAGTACGGCAGGCAGGGCATGCAGCGCACCACCGTCACCGGCCCGTAGGGACGCACGTTGCAGTACACCCCCGCCTGCGTGCGCAGGGGCGCGTTCCCCGACTTCCCCATCACCACCACGCGGCCGCCCTGACCGTCGTTCACGTAGGCGTCGCCCGCCGTCGACCATTTGATCGACGTGCAGGGCATGTTCCCGAACCAGCTCAACGCCTCCAGCTTCGTGTCATGCCGGTACTGCGCCCACATCGGCACCCCGTAAAACGGCAGCCCGAGGATGTCGGCGGCGGCAATCGTCCCCAGCAGCGCGTACGCGTCCGTCAGGGAGTGCGCGACCGGGTTCACGGTCCCGTCGAAGTTCCCGCCCTGCCAGATGACCGCGTCCGGATAGCCCTCCGGGCGGACATCGGCGGGCTCGAACAGCTCACTCAGCGCTCCCGTCAGGTCGCCGCCGTCGGCTTCCGTGCGGGCAATCTTCAGCAGGTCGGGCATTGGGTCTTCTCCTGGCGAGTCGTGTGTGTGGCCTGTGGCCGTTTAGTTCTGCGAGCCGGCCGCGAGCTGCCGCAGCACGTACGGGAGGATCCCCCCGTTGCGGTAGTACTCGAGCTCGACCGGCGTATCGATGCGCACGATCGTGTCGAACGTCGTGATGGCTCCGCTATCGGCCGTCGCGGTCACGGTCACGCGCCCCCCGGGGCGCAGCCCCTCGGCGATGCCGTCGATTGCGAACGTCTCCTCCGCACTCAGTCCCAGCCCCTCGCGGCTCTCGCCCCCCAGGTACTGCAGCGGCAGGATGCCCATGCCCACAAGGTTGCTGCGGTGGATGCGCTCGTAGCTCTCCGCGATCACCGCGCGCACGCCCAGCAGGCGTGGCCCCTTCGCCGCCCAGTCGCGCGAGGAGCCGGTTCCGTACTCCTTGCCCGCCAGCACCATCAGGGGCACGCCCTCGTCCCGGTACTGCATGGCCGCATCGAAGATGCTCTGCTCCTCGCCGTCGGGCAGGTGACGCGTCACGCCGCCCTCGGTGCCCGGCGCGAGCTGGTTGCGAAGGCGGATGTTCGCGAACGTGCCGCGCATCATCACCTCGTGGTTCCCGCGGCGCGCGCCGTACGAGTTGAAGTCCCCGCGCTTGATGTCGCGCTCGAACAGGTAGGCCGCTGCCGGGCTGTTGGGCGCGATGCTGCCTGCCGGGGAGATGTGGTCCGTCGTCACCGAGTCGCCGACCATCACCAGCACGCGCGCCCCGGCGATGTCTTCGAGCTCCTCTGGCTCTTGCGCAAGGTTCTCGAAGTAGGGCGGGTTCTTTACGTAGGTCGAGCCCTCGTCCCAGCCGTAGCGGCTGCCTTCCGGCGCCTCCAGCGTCCGCCAGGCGGGATCGCCTTCGAACACCGACCCGTACTGGTCGCGGAACATCTCCGACCGAACCGACTCCCGCATTGCCTCCTCGATCGCGTGTTGCGAGGGCCACAGGTCGGACAGCATCACCGCGTTCCCCTCGCGGTCTTCGCCGATCGGCTCCGTCAGCGGGTCGAAGTCCATGTGTCCCGCGAGCGCGTAGGCGACCACGAGCGGCGGCGAGGCGAGGTAGTTGGCGCGAACGACCGGGTTCACGCGACCCTCGAAGTTGCGGTTCCCGGAGAGCACCGCCGCCGCCACCAGCCCGCCTTCGTTCACCGCTGCCGCCACGTCCGCGTCCACCGGTCCCGAGTTCCCGATGCAGGTGGTGCAGCCGTACCCCACCAGGTTGAAGCCGAGTGCGTCGAGATACGGCGTCAGCCCCGCCGCGTCGAGGTAGTCGGTCACCACCTTCGAGCCCGGCGCGAGGCTCGTCTTCACCCACGGCTTGCGCTGTAGACCGCGCTCCACCGCCGCCTTCGCCAGCAACCCCGCCCCCACCAGCACCTCCGGGTTCGACGTGTTCGTGCAGCTCGTGATCGCCGCGATCACCACCGACCCGTGTCCCACCTCGAAGGAAGCGCCGTTGCGCGCGACCTCCACCGGCGGCGCGTCCGCGTGTTCGCCCGCGAGTTCCGCCAGCGCACCCTGCCAGGCGTCCTTCGACTCCCGCAGCAGGACACGGTCCTGCGGGCGCCGCGGCCCAGCCAACGACGGCTCGACCTCGCCCATGTCCAGCTCCAGCATCGCCGAGAAGCTCGGGTCGGGCGTGTCGTCCGTACGGAACAGCCCCTGCTCCTTGCAGTACGCCTCCACCAACGCCACCTGCGCTTCGTCCCGACCGGTGAAGCGGAGGTAGCTCAGCGTCTCCTCGTCCACGGGGAAGAACCCGACGGTCGCGCCGTACTCCGGCGCCATGTTTGCGATCGTGGCCCGAGTCGGCAGCGGAAGCTGCGACAGACCCGGTCCGAAGAACTCGACGAACTTCCCGACCACGCCCAGCTCGCGCAGCATCTGCGTGACCGTGAGCACGAGGTCGGTGCCCGTCGCCCCCTCCGGCAGGGCGCCCGTCAGCCGGAAGCCCACCACCTCGGGAATCAGCATCGAGACCGGCTGGCCCAGCATGGCCGCCTCCGCCTCAATGCCGCCCACGCCCCAGCCCAGCACCCCCAGCCCGTTGATCATCGTCGTGTGCGAGTCCGTCCCCACCAGCGTGTCGGGGTAGACCAACCCGCTGTCCTCGTTCTGGAAGACCACGCTCGCGAGGTACTCAAGGTTCACCTGGTGGACGATGCCCGTTCCCGGCGGCACCACGCGGAAGTTGCGGAACGCCTGCTGACCCCAGCGCAGGAACAGGTAGCGCTCGCGGTTGCGCTCGTACTCGAAGCTCACGTTCTCCGCGAAGGCCCCGTCCGACCCGTAGGCATCCACCTGCACCGAGTGGTCGATCACAAGGTCGACCGGCTGGAGCGGGTTGATCCGCTCGGGGTCGCCCCCCATCGTCTCCAGGGCATCGCGCATCGAGGCCAGGTCGACCACCGCCGGCACGCCCGTGAAGTCCTGCAGCAGCACCCGCGCCGGCGCGAACGCCACCTCGCGCTCCTCGGCCGAGTTGGGTCGCCAGTTCGCCAAGGCCTCGATGTCCTCGCTTGTGACGGCGTCGCCGTCCTCGCGACGCAGCAGGTTCTCCAACAGCACCCGCTGCGTGAACGGGAGGCGTGTCGCCGCCGCCCCCTTCAGGACCGAGTCGAGGCGGTGGAAGGCGACCGTGCGTCCTCCCGCGGTCAGCGTATCGCGGCTGTTGAAACTGTCGAGCATGGTGAAATCGCCCCCGCCTGTTCCCTGCGCACGGTCTCTGCCTGGGGCCCGACGGGCCCGGGTCCGGCGCCTTCGGGACGAAGCCCCGGCAGTATACCGCGAGCCGCCTTCCCGAACCCCGCGACGCCGATCCCACGCCCCACCCCCGCCTATACTGCCGTAAGGGGCCTGTAGCTCAGCGGTTAGAGCACCCGGCTCATAACCGGTCGGTCGGTGGTTCGAATCCACCCGGGCCCACCAGACTGGACAAAATCGAGAACCTTCGTCCTGGTGCTTGAATTGGCACTGCTAGCAGGCTGTCAAGAGCGCCCGAGCAGTACACAGGCGTCGTCTGGCGCGACTGACCCGGCAGGAGGTTGCCGAGAGTCGGTCACTGTCAGCGGCATCGTCAACGCTGCCGTCCCCGACGCCGACGGCAACGACGCGAACGGCCACCAGGTAGCACTCCAGGACCTCGGCGAGATCAGCGTCACCGTGACCTCAGCGGACGGCAGCCGCAAGAAGGTCTACCGCGTGCGGTTCCCCGAGGCAGGGTGGGACCCGGCCCGCGATCCCTGGCCGCACTGCCTGCGTGGCGCCGTCGCCGTTGGCTTCAGCCTCGTCGTCTACGAGGGTGGCAGCGTCGACGAATTGGAGGCCTGCGCGCAGAGCCGGGATGTCGCGGCCCTCTATGCCCTGAGCGAGGGTGAGTTCGTGTCCTACATCCTCGGCGCGCCGGACTTCGTGAACCAGCCCTTCCGCGACCTGTTCGCCGGCGGCCTGCCACCCATGACGCCCCTGGTCGCCAGGAGCGAGGGACAGCCCGGCGGTCGTTGAGGCCGGTAGCTGCGGTGCTACGGGGCCCCAGGCCGGACCGGGGGTGGACGCTGGCAGCGGCGCCCCCGGCCCCGAGCAGCACGCCCTGTCGCGATCCGGGTCGCCCGGAGACGGATCCAAGCGTTTTATACAGAATTTTAAACCATTAAGCGCTCGGATTGATCTCTGGTGATACATCCGATGCGTAGACTGTTGCTTCGCAGCTTGATGCAGTCTGGGGCAGGCGCTAGACAAGCACTTCGAAGCTGGAGGTTGTGGGAAATGGCCAACTCACGACCAGCATCTTGCGAGCGCGGCGTGCCTCGTTGACCGGCAGGGTGGGATCGACGGCGGTCGGCGGCGGAGATCGCCGCGGCTTGGTCGCGCGTCTGAGCCTCCCTCCCCGGTTCCCGCGGCGTTCCCGTGGCGGCCTCTCCGCCATGGTGACGGTGGTGCGGGCTGTTCTGGCGTTGGCGGCGGCGGTCGCTGTGCTGGCGGTCGTGCTGTCCGACGCGACCGCGCAGACCGTGGTACCGGTGCTGGTCTCGAATGAGGGTCGGCCGTCGGAGACTGCCCTGGCGACTGCCTCGGGTCGGGTGTCGTACGCGCAGTCGTTCAGGACCGGCGATCATGCTGATGGTTATTTTTTGTCGTCGGTGGAACTCGGTCTGGCGGTCGGGAGCGGTGTCAGTGTTGAGGCGAAGCTGCTGCGCTCGGCCCCCGGCGAGAGCTCGCCGGGCGAGCCGTATTTCTATCCGCCGATCAATGCATCGGCTATAGCGCTGTCGCCGGTCTCGACTCCTGATGATGACGCTTCGACGCTGGAGGAGTTCGCGGCGGTCGATGTGCTGCTTGAGCCCGGGACGCAGTATTGGATTGTGGTGACCAAGACCGCGGGCGCTGACGGCGGGCTGAGCGTGGGCGCCGTTGTAGATGGGGGCAGAATTGATGCCGGCGGCGCGGCGGGCTGGTCTGTGGGCGACAACGTGTGGGCCGAAGGAACGACGGAGTGGGCTGATTACAGCGGCTCTGCTGCGGTGAGCATGAGGATCAGGCTTCGCGGCAGCGAAGCGGTGAGGCCCGAGCTGGGGCCCTATGTCTCCAATCGTCACAAGGGATTCCGGGCGGCGGTGGCCAAGACGAGCGCGTCGGTCACGAAGTACGCGACCGCGTTCACTACTGGTGGTCACAGTGGAGGCCTTGACCTCACTTCGGTGATTCTGGGCGTGGCGGCGGAATCGGGCGCCACGCCGCGTGTCGCGATCCATGCGGACAACTCGGGCTCGCCGGCGGCGGCCGCGGTCACCGGCGGGACGCTGAACACGCCCACGATTGGGTCCACCGATCTCGACCTCCCCGGCCGGGCTGTGTTCAGCGCGACCAGCGCGATCAGCCTGGACGCGTCCACGACGTACTGGGTGGTGCTTGACAGGACGGGGTCGGGCCAGGTGAGCGTGAGCACCACCACAGCGGACGCATTCGGTCGCAGCCAATCGTTTGACGTCGCTACACCCGCCATCGAGGAGACGTTGAGGAGTTACGACGGCTCGTCGTGGTCCGTCGACGGCGACGACCGGTTGTTCCGGATGGCGGTTGGCGGCCCGACCGATCAATACTCGAGCCGCGTGCGGATCGGGGTGCCGCAGGTTGGCGTCGCGGTCAGCGCGGAAGTGGAGGACTTTGGCGGCCGGCTGAGGAACGTGTCGTTTCAGTGGCAGCGAGGCGCAGCCGAAGAGGGGCCGTTCGTCGATATTCCCGCAGTAGAGGGCGGCACGGCAGCCCGCTACATTCCCCTGCCGGCCGATCTGGGCATGTGGCTCAACGCGATCGCGACCTATGACAACGCGTTCGTTACGGGCAGCACCGGACAAGGCGTCAGCCTCACCGCAGTGCTGTCGCAGCCGATCTCGTCCAACGTGGGCCTGATCTCCGACATTAGATACGCAGTGCAGGGGCCTGCGCTGACCAGTCTGGCGCAGCCGTTCACGACCGGGCCCGAACCCAGCGGGTACGTGCTGCGCGGCTTTCGCGTCGGGATAAACGTGGAGGCCGCCATGGGGGAGGACATCTCTGTTGCCTGGGCGCTGCATGCCGACGACGACGGCGAGTTCAGGCCCGCCCCGGCGCCGCTGTTCGATCCTATCGACATTCCCGTCGACGACATCCTCGGGACCAATATGATATTGGAACTCGCCCATCCAGGCTTCGTGCTCGCGCCGGGCGCCCGCTACTGGCTGGTGCTGTCGTGGACGCACACCAATCTCGCGCATAGCACGTTCTTGACCCGCTCTCTGGCCGAGCATGGCGACGTAGGACTGGTGGTCGAAGACGGCCTGGCGCCGCTGGACCCCGGCAGCGCTGCGGGCTGGAAGATGGACTTCAACGCCTTGACCTACAACACGGTGGACCCGCCGGACCCCCCGCGCTGGAGACCGCAAGCCGTAGCGGTAGAGGTGGGCGGCCGGTTCGCGCTGCAGATGTCGGTGCTGGCCGACTCGGCGACCGGGCCGGGTGTGCCCAGCCGCCTGGAGGCGTCGCAGGGAGACGCGCGGGTGGGGCTGTTCTGGTTTGCTCCTGTGACCGACGGCGGCTCGGCGATCACGCATTATGAGTACCGGTACCAGGCAGGCACAGACTCGTATGGTGATTGGACCCAGGTGCCCGACAGCGACAACGACGGCGATCTCGCCGATGAGCGCAAGCTGGTCGTTTCGTCGCTGACCAACGACGTAGCGCACCTTTTCGAGGTACGCGCCGTCAACAGCGCGCCGCAGGGCGAGGGCCCGCCAGCGCAGTCGAGATCGCTCACCCCTCTCGCGGGCATCCCGACGTTGAGCGTCACCGTCACTCCGGCGAAGGTGACCGGCGGGATCGACTATGTGGCTTACACCTTTACGCGTTCGGGCCCGACAACGGATGCTCTGCGAGTGGAATATCGGCTGGTGCCGCCCGAGGGCAACGACTGGGGCTTCGAAACGCTGGAAGACGCTGTGGGTTTCCGGACAGGTATTACTGACCGAGAGAGACTGTACAGCCTGGACGGCGACCCCGATTTCGGCGTGGGGTTCTCGGCTTCGGCGACGGTGGGGGGCACGATGGAGGTGCAACTGTTCGCGGATGGGTATGACTCGATCGATGCCGCGGCGCCTGTAGAGGTGGTGGTGGTGGAGGACCCGGCGTGGGTGGTGAGCTTCGCGGAGTCGTCGTATACGTTCGATGAGGGCAGCGGCGCCAACTCTGTTACGGCACTAGTGACGGCCAGCTCGACCGACATGCCCGCGCCGCGAGAGGCTAGGGGCGCGGTGGAGGGGATCTCGTTCAAGGTGTTGTCCAACGGCCGCACGGCGACGGTGGCTGTCGATTACGAGACGGTGGCGGAAACGGTGACCCCCGACGTGGACAGTTGGGCCGCCAATGCCGACGGCTACATGGAAGGCTCGGTCGAGGTGGAGCTGACGCTGCTTGACGACGCTGTGGTGGAGTCTGACGAGGAGCTGCTGCTGTACTTCGTGGGGCTACCTTTTTTCAACGGGCTGGACTGGCTCGCGTATCGGGGCGCGGACGGGCAGGTGGGTACGCCCGGTACGGCGCGCAATGTGCCGGTGACGATCCGCGACGATGATGCAGCGCTGTCGTCGGTGTCGGTGAGCTCGACGCCGTTGTTGCCCCTGGACTCGGCGACGAAGGACACGTACGGGCGCAACGAGGCGATCGTGTTCGCGGTGCAGTTCTCGGCTGTGGTGGAGGTGACGGGTACGCCGGAGTTCACGTTCGTGCTGGACGCCACGGACAAGCAGGCGGCGTATTCGGGCGGGTCGGGGACTGACACGTTGACGTTCTCGTACACGGTGCAGCTCGCTGATGACGACGACGACGGGATCTCGTGGGCGGCGAACAGTGTGGCGTTGGCGGGCGGCACGATTAACCGGGCGGGCTCGTCCGGTGCGGCAGTGCTGACGCATTCGCTGCAGGCCAATTCGTCGGGTCACAAGGTGGACGGCTCGATGGTCTCGTTCTCCGCTCCGCAGTTCGCGGCGGACGCCGCGCCGCGGTCGGTCGATGAGAACACCGCGTCGGGCAATGTGGGCGCGGCGGTCGCGGCTGTGGACCCTGACGGCGATGCCGTGTACCACTCGGTGCTCGCGACGGACACGACGGCCGCGGCGACGGCCCATCTGGCCGCGTTCCACCGGCATTTCGAGCTGGCCGAGACGTCCGGGCAGATCACCGTGCGGGCGGGATCGCTGCTGAACTACGAGGACCGTCCCAGCTACGTGGTCCGGATCGAGGCCACCGACCGCGAGGACGCCGTCGGCATGGCCGAGTCGGCGCCCTACACCATCGATGACACGTTGACGTTGACGATCACGCTGAACAATGTGGACGAAGACGGCAGCGTGACGATCTCGGGTTCGCCGGTATCGGGCCAGACGCTGACAGCGTCAGTCAGCGACCCGGACGGCGGGGTCAGCGTGCAGTCATGGCAGTGGTCGCGTTCGTCGAGTCAGAACAGCGGGTTCAGCGATATCGCCGACGCGGACCAGTCGAGCTATGTGGTGCAGGACGCCGACGAGGGCAAGTACCTCCGGGCGACCGCGCAGTACGCCGATGTGCTCGGTTCGGGCAAGTCGGAGCACGCCACCACGACCAAGCCGGCGGCGGTGAACGCCCCCGAGAACCTGTCGGCCGCGCCGAGCAGCCGGCGGGTCGCGTTGAGCTGGGACGACCCGGGCGACGCCACGATCGATCGGTACCAGTACCGCTACCGCAACACGTCGGACAGCGGCTGGCGCCCCGACTGGACCGACATCGCCGCCAGCCACGCGGGGACCACAACGCACACGCTGGCCGGTCTGACCAACGGCGTCGAGTACACCTTCCAGGTGCGCCGCATGTACCTCGAAAACGGCGAGGACGACCCGGGGGCGCACGGCGAAGTGAAATCGATTCCCAGAGGCGCCCTGGGTGCGCCCGCGAACCTGAGCGCGGTCTCAGCCGGCGACGGCGAGATCGCGCTGAACTGGGACGATCCGGGCGACATCACGATCACCGGCTACCAGTACCGGCTCCGGCTCAGCTCGGCCAGCGCCTGGAGCCCCGACTGGGCCGACGTCGCCGGCAGCAACGCGACGACGACGTCGCACACGCTGAGGGGTCTGGTCAACAACGTGCGCTACACCGTCGAGGTGCGCGCGCTGCGAGACGGCGTCGGCGGCCCTCCGTCGCGCGGCAGCGCCAAACCGAGAGGGCCGCTGCGCGCCCCGGCGGGCTTCACAGCGACACCCGGCGACACCCGCGTTGAGCTGAGCTGGGACGCCACCGACGACGACTCCGTCAGCGGCTACCAGTACCGGCGCCGGCTCAGCTCGGACGCCGCCTGGAGCCCCGACTGGGCCGACATCGCCCAAAGCAGATGGACCACCACCGCGTACACCGTGACCGGGCTCTCGAACCGCAGCGCGTACACCTTCCAGGCGCGCGCCCTGCGCGGCAGCCTGACCGGGCCTGCGTCGACCGCCCGAGCCACCCCCGAAGGCCCGCCCACCGTCCCGCCGCCGCCCACAAAGGTGATCGCCTTCAGAACAGACGACGGCCACGCCGTGTCCTGGATCCGTGTCGCCGACGAGGACCCGCGCGCGCGCGTGACCGCCTACCGCGTGCGCTGGCGCCAATCCGGCACACAACGCTGGACGGAGACACCCAACGTCGACGACGCCGACAACATCGCGATACAGAACATCAACGGACTCACGAACCGCACCCACTACGAAATCCAAGTAGCAGCGGTGAACCGCGTCGGTACCGGCGCCTGGGTAACCACCAGTTACACGCCGCAACAGGCGTTGGGCGAAGCACTCGATGAGGCCGAAACCGCCAATACCGGCACCGATACCGACCTGGGAATCGCCGGACTCTTCGCGTACTGGACAGCCAGCTACGGCAGCACCAACTCACACCCCAACACCGCCGTCGCCTGGCTCACGCTGAACTCCTGCACCGGCGCCCACAGCTTCCGGATCTACTGGGACCTCCCCGATGGCCAGTCCGCCGCCGACAAGTGGGAGGCGCACATCATCAGCAGATGGGGCGCCGGCGCAGTCACCCACGCATTCCGCACAGTCAACGGCTACCCCGAGATGATCGGAAGCGTTAACCTCGCAGGCCCGGCCTCGCTCACCGTACGGGTGCGCGGCGCCTTCGGAGGGGTTCAGGGCGCCTGGTCGCCTGGGGTTCTGCTCCGCTGCAACGAAACCCGCTAACAGCGCCCAGCCCCTCAGCGTGCTGCTGCACCGGCTGGACATGGCGGTGGGACATGGCGCTGGGACATGGCGCTGGGACATGGCGGTGGAACAGGCGCTGGGGCGTCACCGTGTTGGCAACCAGCAATGCGGCCAGGATGAGTCCGGACAGTCCCGCAGATGTTGCGGATCGAACTGATTTCCCCCTCCGGCGCGGTATCGACCATCCTTGCGGCGGCGCACTCGACTCGGATCAACACCCGGTTCTACCCTCACGCGCTGCGCTCAAGCGTGCGCTTCGGTTCAGCTCGCCACCTGGGGGAGAACCCGGCGGGTGAGTGGACATTGCGTCTGGCTGACCGCTACCACGAGCGTTCGGGTGATCTCGTCTCCTGGCGGCTCAAAATCTACGGTCATGGCGATCTGCCGGGACGCCCAACTGTGACGTCTGCCGTCGCGGGCATGAGGACGCTGACGATCGGTTGGGCGGCGCCGGATGAGACCGGTAGCGGTGAGGTCACGAGTTACGACCTGCGCTACATCCGCAGCCGTTCCGCGGTTGGACGTTCGGCAGCGGCAGGAGGTGCATGAGGTCTTCTCATCTCGGTGCTCCAGGACGAAGAGTTCGTCGAAGTCGGTGACGCCGAGGGCGGCCTGCATGCGCCGGCGCGCACAGCCCGAGGGGGCACGCCCTTCGGTGACCAGGGTGGAGTGTTGACAAATGCACCGAATTTTCAACTTTCACGGTCCCCTGTTGATCTCTCTTTTCACAATATGGGTCATAGCTGGGTCGTATTATTGCCCTTGTGTGCGTTCGGTGTGCGAAGCGGCTCGAGCGCCAATCAGGGAAATCTCCTCAAGATGGACCCATGAAGTGAAGTACCTGTTGATGAGAGCGGTTCTGGCCACCGCAGTCTTCGCTCTGGCGCCTGCGGTGGCAGCGTGCGGGGCGTCCCAGGGCACAGTAGCCGGCGACGATGCGACGCCCACGGACGCTCTTGAGCAGCAGCCGTCTCCGTCTCGAACACCAGCGGCGCCGAAGGCGGTCTCGGAGAATGGAGCCGAGGAGACGCCGGCCGCTCCGAGTAGCCCACGCTCCTCGCCGGTCGCTCAGGGTGACACGGCGACGCCGGCGCCAACCGAATCCGCAGCATCGCCCATACGGCCCGCGGCGATGCCCAACCAGACGCCGCAAACCACGGCAGCCGCAGACGAGACTCCGACTCCGGCTATTGAACCCAGAAAAGAACCCGCACCTGAACCCACGAAGGAACCCTCAGCGGGCAAGCCGACGACTTCCAGCGCCGCGGGCAGGGCCCGGGCCCCGGGCAGCGAAGACTCGCGGGCGCCGGAGGCGACGCCGGGGCTGGAGGCGGTGGTCCGAAACGCCATCTCCAATCTGGGCGCCGTCTACACGTGGCAGGACGGCGAGCACACCCGCCGGGTACGGCTTGTACCGGCGCTCACCGTTCAGGGCAGCGCGAGCACTATCACATCCGATGTGGTGCTCGCCAACGACGGCGTGCGGAGCATCGTCCAGCGGCAGACACGACACGGGAGCGTTGCCGGGCCGGTCTTTCTCGCCGAGTCCGGAGGAGGGCTGATGTTGCTGCCGGGCGGCGTGGTGCTGGCGCTCGACCCGGAGTGGGATGAGGCGCATGTCGACCGCTTCTTCTCCGACAGCGGCATCGCGCGGAGCCGCGTCACCAGGGGCGAATTCGCCGAGAACGGCTTTCTCGTAGAGACGGAGGCCGGTTTCGCGTCACTCACGCTCGCGAACGCCCTGGCGGGCAAGGCGGGGGTGCTGTTCTCTATCCCCAACTGGCAACGCGAGTCTGTCCCGCGGTGACGCACCGGGCGCTGATCACAGCCGCTGTGGCGGCATGCGTCCTCCTTGCGCTGTCTCCGGCCGGGGGCCGGGCTCAGGCCGTCCCCGAAGCGCCGGGAACCGTCACGCTAGGCGGCAGCAGTACGTCGCTCACCGTCTTCTGGACTGCACCGGCAAGCGGCGGGTCGGCGATCACCGCCTACGACCTCCGCTACACGGCCGACGACAACTCGATGGTGGAAGAAGACATCTGGAGTTCCGGCGCGCTCCAGTACGAACTCACCGGCCTGCAGCGGGACACGAGCTACAAGGTGGAGGTGCGCGCGGTCAACGCCAACGGCGACGGTCCGTGGTCGGATCCCACCTCAGGTGCGACCACGGACCATGGCGACTCAAGGTCCTCGGCGTCGCTGATCGCGCTCGACTCATCGCTCTCCGGTCGCATCGACGAGTCCGATACGGACTGGTTTTCCTTTACGGTGACCGGGACCGAGGATATCTGGATCTACAGCGCCAGCGACGCGCCGACCGACCTCGTGGGCGAGCTCTTTAATGCTGTCGGCGACTCGATTACCAGGTCCAGCAATAGCTACAGGTTCGAAAACACGCGGGACTTCTCGTTGCGGTCGAGGCTCCAGACCGGAACGTACTACGTGCAAGTCACGAGCAGCACAGCGCCCGCAGCAACGCACACTCGACCGTATGTGTTCCATGCACGCCGGGGCGTCACGCCGGGTGCCTCCTTCGAGACCGCCGCCACGATCGAGACCGGTGTTTCGGCGGCGGCGTATTTCGTCGACCCGCAAGACGAGCACTTCTTTACGTTCACGGTTGAGCGGGCCACCGACGTCTGGCTATTGTCAGAAGGCTCTATTGATACCGTGGCGGAACTACGTGACTCAAACCGGACATGGTTAGCGGGCAACGACGATGGTTTCCTGGATGGCATTGAGCGTGGATTCCTGATCAGTGCCACGCTCCGGCCTGGAGAGTACTACCTTAGCGTGACGTCCTTTTCCTTCATACAGACGGGACCGTACGTTCTGCGCTTCTCGACTGGAGATAATCCGGGAAACACTCCCCAGACTGCAACCACTGTCCCGCTCTATGGGATTGCAACGGGCAATATCACTTCTTCTTCTTCTGATAGAGACTACTTCCGCCTCACCATGGACGCACCGACCGAGGTTCGTCTCAGAGTTTTGGCTCGCGGGTTGCGTTCCATCAACCTGGCGGTGTTCGACGAAAATGATATCGATGTAACCGGCGACTTCCAGAGCACCCGCGACCCAGTCCAGGTCGTAGGGTTTATGAACACGGGGACCTACTATGTTCGGATCACGTCAGGGGAATCCGGACGACAGAGATACCTCTTGCGCGTCGAGACATCTGATGATCAAAAGTTGTTGGATGAGTGCTCAGTATCTACACACCCATATGCAGACCCGCTCTATGGGTGCCAGTGGCACCTCAGCAACACCGGCCAGTTCGATGGGGCCGACCAGGACATCAACGTCGAGGCCGCGTGGCGCGCCACGCTGGGCTCGGGGGTGAATGTGGCCGTCGTCGATGGCCCCATGCGGACCACCCATCCGGATCTGCGAGACAACATCGTCACCGCCCGGAATCACAACTTCTTTAGCCCGCCCGATGCTGACGATGAGGAGGAGGAGCTATTCCACGCGACGGCTGTTGCCGGGCTGATCGGGGCTCGCGACAACGAGCTGGGTGTGAGGGGTGTTGCTCCGAGAGCGTCGCTCCATAGCATCGATCTGCTTGGGGGAAACGCCAGCGACTTCCAGGAAGGGCAGGCGATGGCGCTCCACCTGCGGGATACGCACATCTCCAACAACAGCTGGGGTCCGCTGGACGCGGGAGTTCCCGAGCCCGCCCACTCTGCCTGGTTCAGCGCCATCGAACGTGGCGTGCGCACGGGGGCCGGAGGCAAGGGCATCTCCTACGTGTGGGCCGCTGGGAACGGCGGCCGTCGGGGGGACGACGCAAATCTGGATGAGTATGCGAATCACTACGGGGTCACTGCCGTCTGCGCCGTGAACATTGACGACACGCGAAGCGAGTTCTCCGAGACGGGAGCGAACCTGTGGGTGTGCGCCCCCTCGGACAACGACGCCGACCAGCGGGGCCTCTCCGACCAGCGGGGCCTCATGACGACGGCCCCGTCCGGCTACGAGCCGGACTTTGGCGGCACCTCCGGCGCAGCCCCCGTGGTGTCCGGAGTGATCGCCCTGATGCGAGCCGCGAACCCGGAACTCACCTGGAGGGACGTGAAGCTGATCCTGGCCGCAACGGCGCGCAAGAACGACTCCACGAACAGCGGCTGGGAAGACGGAGCGCTGCAGTATGGCTCCAGCACTGAGCGATACTCCTTCAACCACGAGTACGGGTTCGGTGTCGTCGATGCCGGCGCAGCCGTCGCCAGGGCGCTGACGTGGCCCGACACCGACACCCTTCCCGCCTTCCGTGAGATCACGGGGAGCTCGACAGCGGCGCCGCTGCTCATCCCGGACCTTCCCGATGGAGGAACTTCCACCACCATCACGAGCACGCTCGAAGTCGACAACTACGTCGATTTCGTGGAGTTCCTGGAGATCAACATCGACCTGACCCACACCTCCATGCGCGATCTGGACATCGATCTGGTCTCGCCGTCCGGGGTGACATCCCGCCTCGCGCGGAAGGGTCAGGGCTATGTCTTCTTCATCTTCGACTACTACCCCAGCAGCTCGCCGATCGATGGGAATCACCGTTTTGGCTCTGCGCGACACCTCGGCGAGAATGCGGCCGGCACCTGGACGCTGCGAGTCACCGACCGCGCCACTGGGAACAGCGGCACGCTCAAGTCCTGGAGCGTGACCGCCTACGGGCACGGACACACGCCCGACCCCCCCGCAATCCAGACCGTCACGTCCGCCGCTACGTCCGTGACGGTCGTGTGGACAGCCCCGGGTGAGATCGGGCGGTCCGCGATCACCAAGTACGACTTGCAATACCGCCGAGCCGACGCCGCGTCGGGCGTCAACTGGACGCCCGTGAACGCCATCTGGACGTCGGGCGAGCTGAGCTACGAACTGACGGGTCTCGACCGTGGCCGTAGCTATGACCTCCAGGTGCGCGCCGTCAGCGCAAGCGGCGCCAGTCCCTGGTCGCCGCCCATGACGGGAGCGACGCTCGCCATTGCGCCCGAATCCCCGGCGATCGAGAGTATCCAGCCCCGGAACGGCAAGCTGATCGTGGAGTGGAGCGTGCCCGGCTTCGACGGTGGCGCGCCCATCAGCAGGTACGACGTCCGCCACGTCCTGAGCGAGAACCTGAGCGACCCCGATCCGCCCTGGACCATCCTCAGCGGTGTCGGCGCACGGATCGCACCGGGCCAGTATCGGTACACCGTCGGCGGTTTGGAGAACGACGCGAGCCACGCGGTTCAGGTGCGCGCGGCCAACAGGGCCGGCGCCGGCGAGTGGTCCAACGCCGCCACGGGTACGCCCGACGCGGAGAACACCAACCCCGCGTTCCTTGAGGGCGAGACGGCTTCGCGTTCCCTGCGGGAGGACGTTGCCGCCGGCGCCGATGTCGGCGCCGCCTTCCTGGCGGTCGATGCCGACAGTGATCCGCTGGAGTACACGGTGAGCGGCGAGATCGGCCCCTTCAGCTTCGATCCCGCAACAGCTCAGCTACGAGTGGCGGAGACATTGGACTACGAGACGACGACAACCTACACCATCAAAGTGCAGGTGAAGGACGGGCAGGATGGCAGCGGCAACAGCGATACGGCTGTCGACGCCACCATTGACGTCACCATCACGGTTGAGGACCTGGACGAGGGGTTCGAGATCAGCGGCGCGGCCTTCATCACGCGAGAGGAAAACACGACCGGCGTGCTGGAGACGTACACGGCTACCGACCCGGAGGGGAAGGATCTGACATGGTCCACGGGGGGAACCGACGCGGATGACTTCACCCTCGGCGATGGTGCGCTCAGCTTCGCCCTGACGCCGGACTACGAAGCTCCGCTCGACACCGCCGGGGACAACTTCTACTCCCTTGATGTCTCCGCCAGCGACGGGGTAAACGTGATCACGGTGGCCGTGACCGTGGCCGTGGGTGACGTCGACGAGCTTCCCGTGATCACCGGACCGAGCGAGTTCACCATTGCGGAGAACACCGTTAACCGCGAGATAGGGACGTACACCGCTACCGACCCGGAGGACAGGCCTTTGGAGTGGGATGAGCTGTACAGCGCGCGGTTGCATGGGCCCGACTATGGCGACTTCGACTTCCTCTTCGACGACAAATTCGACCCAAGCGGGCGGCTCCGCTTACAGCGCGTTCCCGACTTCGAGTCCCCCACCGACGCGGACAGCAACAACGTGTACGAAGTGATCATCCACTCGAACGACTTTGAAGGGCCCAGGTGGCAATGGGAGACGTTCGACGTGCAGGTGACCGTCACGAACGTGAACGAGCCGCCGGTGGTGGTGAGCGGCCCGACGGCCCTGACGAGGCGGGAGAACGGCGATGTCTTCCTCGGCGCCTATAAGGCACGCGACCCGGACGCCGAGGACACGGCCTCGTGGGACGACCTGGAAGGTGACGACGCCAACCACTTCGAGATCGACGCTTCCGGGCGTCTCAGCTTCCGCACGCCACCCGACTTCGAGGCGCGCGCAAACAACGTCTACCAGGTGACCGTCGTCGCCTCCGACGACGGTGGGCTGGAGGCGAGGCGGGAAGTGATGGTGACGGTGGAGGACGTGAACGAGCCGGCGGACATCTCGTTTGCGGCGAGCGGCGGCGTCACCGTGACCGACAACGCGCTCACCGTGGACGAGAACTACGACGGCACGCTCGCCACCTTCAGCGCGAGCGACCCGGAGATGGAGGCCGGTCTGACGTACGAGTGGTCGGTGGGCGGGACGGACCGCCTCGACTTCGTTATCAGCGAGTTCCGCGTGCTCACGTTCGCGGCTATTCCCGACCACGATCTCCCTGCCGACTCCGGCAGAAACAACGTCTACGACATCACCGTCAACGCCCTCGGCAGCGACGGCAAGACGGGCCGCCTCGACATCACCGTCACCGTCGGCCCCGTGGACGAGCCACCGGTGATCACCGGTCCCAAGAGAGTCGACGACTACCCGGAGAACAGCCCCACGACCACGGTCGTCGGCCGGTACATGGCCACCGACCCGGAGGGCGCGGGCGTCACCTGGTCGGACCTCTCGGGGAACGACGCGGCCGACTTCGAGCTGAGCAACAACGGCGATCTGAGATTCAAGCACTCCCCGAACCGCGAGGTGAAGGACGAGTACTCGGTCATGCTCAACGCCTTCGACGGCCGTTTCACGGGGAGCCTGACCGTGACCGTGACCATCGCGGACGTGAACGAGCGGCCGACAATCAGCGGCCCGGTCGTGGTGGACTTCACCGAGAACGGTACCGGAACCGTCGAGATGTACAGCGCCACGGATCCGGACGTGGGCGCCACGCAGGCCTGGTCCCTGGCGGGCGCCGACGGGAGCGACTTCGCGATCACCAACGGCGTGCTCACCTTCATCAACCCGCCCGACTACGACATGCCGACCGACGACAGCCGCCCCTACAACGAGTACCTCGTGACGGTGCAGGTCAACGACGGCGCCAACACCGTCACCCGCCCGGTGACAGTGCGCGTCCTGGACGTCAACGAGGCGCCAACCGTCAGCGGCAAATTGACCCCCAGCGTCGAGGAGAACTCGACCGCCGTTGCGACCTACACCGCCACCGACCCCGAGCGCGCCACCATCACCTGGTCGCTGCAGGGCGGCCCCGGCGTGTTCATGATCACCAACGCCGGGGCGCTCTCGTTCGCAAGCGCCCCCAACTACGAGGACCAGACCGAGCACACCGTCACCGTGCGCGCCTCCGACGGGACCAACACCCCTGACCGCCCCGTCACCGTCGCCGTGACGGACGTGGACGAGAAGGAGGTGCTCGAGCTCTCCTTGCGCCGGCCGCTCATCGGCGAGGACTACACGGCTGCGTTCAAGCAGGGGGCGGGCGATGTCGTGCAGTCTCCAACGTGGGCGTGGGAGCGCTCCACCAACCCCAACAGCGGCCCCTATGCTGACATCATCGGGGAGACGGCGGCGACCTACGTTCCGGTGACCGCCGACAGCGGCTACTACCTGCGCGTGACCGCTTCCTACAACGATGGGCATGGGCAAGTCCGGAAGACGCTGCAGGCGACCTCGGAGCTTGCGACGGCTCCGACCAGCGCCTCGAACGAGCCGCCGGCGTTCCGCGACCCGCTGTTCACGGGCGTCCAGACGGGCCTTTCCGTCCGCGAGAACGCGGGGGCGCGGACGGTCGTCGGCGTGGCGCCACAGGCGACCGACCCGGAGAGCCGCACGCTCAGCTACTCCCTCGCGGTTACCGGCTTCACCACCGATGCGCCGTTCGAGATCAACGCCACCTCGAGGCAGATCCGGGTCGTCCGCGCCGTACTCAACCACGAGGGGCAGGACACCTACGGCGTCACGGTGACCGTGAAGGACGAATACAACGCCACCGACACGGCCACGTTCGACATCACCATCGACGACGTCAACGAACGGCCCGTGGCGGAGGACGACCCATCGGTGACGACCGAGGAGGATATGCCCGTTACCTTCGACGTCCTCGGGAACGACACCGACCCCGACGAGGGCGACACCCTGACCGTGATGACCATCACGACGCAGCCGAGGCGGGGGCGCGTGGTGGCGGACCCCGGCACGCAGATGCTGACCTACACGCCGGCCAAGGACGACCACGACACGTACACGTTCATGTACACGGCCAGGGACGACGACCCGGTCAGGATGCTCACCAGCCCCCCCGCCCGGGTCACGGTCACCATCAACGCGGTCAACGACGCGCCGGAGTTCGCGACCGAAATGACCACGCGCACCGTTTCCGAGGGCGCCCAGCCGGGCGACACCGTGGACACGAAGGTAGAGGCGACCGACGTTGACGACATCACGCTGACCTACAGCCTCGCGGGGGCCTCGGACTTCGTGATCGACGCCTCGGGCCCCACCGCCGGGCAGATCCGGGTGGCGCCCGACGTCACGCTCGACCGCGAGCTCACCTCGTCCTACGAGGTCACCGTGACCGCCAGCGACCGTTTGAACGAGTCGGACAGCATCACCGTCACCATCAACGTCTCCGACGTTCCCGAGCCCCCGACCGCCATGAACGACACCGCGAGGACCGACGAAGACCAGTCGGTCAAAATCGACGTGCTCGCCAACGACACCGATCCCGATACGGAGCGAGCCAACCTGAGGGTCTCGGTGGGGACGCAGCCGCTCAACGGACGCGCACGCGTCGAAAGCGACCGGACCATCACCTACACGCCGAACGCCAACTACCACGGCCCCCCCTCCGACAGCTTCACCTACACCGTGTCCGACGGCTCTCTCAGCGACGCCGGCTCGGTCACGGTCACCGTCGAAGCGGTGAACGACGCGCCCGTGTTCGCCCCCTCAGAGACGGGCGCGCGCTCCGTGCCCAAGGACGCCGAGGCCGGCGACAACGTCGGCGCGCCCGTGACGGCCACGGACATCGACAACGCCATGCTCACCTACCGCCTCTCCGGCGCCGACGCGTCCTCCTTCGACATCGACAGTGACGGCCAGATCACGGTCGGCATGGGAGTCATGTTCGACATCGCGACCCAGGACGCCTACATCGTCACCGTCACCGCCGACGACGGGCAGGGTGAGATGGCCATGGTCGAGGTGACCATCACGGTCACCGCCGGGCCGGTGGTCATCATCACGGGCGGCGGCGGCGGTGGCGGCGGCGGTGGCGGCCCCACCCCGAGCGAGGTCGACTTCGAGTGGACCGTGAAGCGCGACATCGAGGCGCTGGACGGCGGCAACGACTGGCCCACGGGTCTCTGGTCCGATGGCGAGACCCTCTGGATCGCCGAGAACGGCCAGGGCGCCGACGACGAGGTCTACGCCTACGACCGCGCCAGCGGCGAACGCCTCAGCGAGCGCGAGTTCGAGCTGGCCGAGACGAATCGCGCGCCCCGCGGCTTCTGGTCCGACGGCGTGACCGTCTGGGTCTCCGACAGCGGCCGCGAGCGCCTCTTCGCCTACCGTCTGGCGGACGGGGAGCGGCTCGCGGAGCGCGAGTTCGCGCTCGCCGCGGGCAACAGCGATGCGCGCGGCATCTGGTCGGACGAGGAGACGATGTGGGTGCTGGACGGCCGTGCGGACAGGCTCTTCGCCTACGCCCTCGCGAGCGGCGAACTGCTCGCCGAGTACGCCCTCGACTCCGCCAACAGCGACCCCCACGGCATCTGGTCCGACGGCGTGACCGTGTGGGTCTCCGACCACGGGGCGAAGCGGCTCTTCGCCTACCGGCTCGAGGGCGAGGAGCTCACGCGCAACCGCGACGAGGAGTTCGGGGAGCTGAGCCAGGCCAGCAACAACAGCCCGCGGGGCATCTGGTCCGACGGCGACTTCATGTACGTCGCCGACGAAAGCGACGACCGCGTCTACACCTACAACATGCCCGACGCCATCGACGCCCGCCTCGCCTCGCTCACGCTCAGCGGCGTCGACATCGGGGAGTTCGATCCCGCCAGGACCGACTACGAGGGAACTGCGGGCGAGGGCGTCACGGAGACGACGGTCGAGGCCGAGGCCGTGCAGCGCCGCACGGATGTCGCCATCGATCCGCTCGATGCCGACGGCGACGACGCGAATGGCTACCAGGTTGACCTCTCGAGCGTCAGCGAGGTCACTATCACGGTGACCTCGGCGGATGGCAGCCGCACGCGCGTCTACCGCGTGGCGCTCGAAGCGCCGCCCGTCGAGCTCGCCCTCACTCCCGCCTGGACCGCCATCGACTGGCCCGGCGGCGGCGGCGTCGCCACCGCCGAGGCCGGCCTTCCAGACGCGGTTGTCGCCGTCTACCGGTGGGACGAGGCCACGGCGGCGTGGCTCGCCTTCTTCCCTGGTCTGGAGGATGTGCCCGGACTCAACACCCTCACGACTCTCTCCGCCAGCGCCACCTACTGGGTCGCCGTCAGCGAGCCCGTCACCTGGTCGGTGGTGAAGCGTGGAGCCGCGCTGGCGGCGGCGGACCGCGGTCCCTGAGCCCTCGCCTACAGCGCCACCACCAGCTCGAAGGCGGTACTGCCTACCGTCAAGTCAGGCCCACTCACGGGGACTCGAACTGGTTCTCGCGAGTTTGGCTGACTTTCGGGGTCGCTCCTCTGATGGGGGCTCCTTCACCGAGCGCATTCCCTTCTCACGAACGCAGGGCCATGCCTGTCTTCGCGCCCGGCGATAGAGACATGCGTGACGGTGGCCCTTGCGAAGGGGACGCCCTACCAACCTCGTGGGGGCAAGCCCACATCCCACGAGTAGCGCAGCTGTTTGTGTTGATTGGAATTCCGGTAACCTGGCCCAGGAAGTTGTCCGGGGGATGCGGGAGGCCGCCTCGCGCGGCTTCTTCCTCAGTCCCAAGGCCCCTTTGGCTATGAGCGGGTGAAGGTGAGAGACGGGATGCGAGAGCGCCCGACCCTGGAGGTCGACCCTGCGGCCGCGCCGCTCGTGCGGGAGATCTTCGAGAGTTCGCTGCGAGCGAACGGCCTCAAGGAGATATGCCGCGACCTCAACGAGCGGGGTATCACGAAGAACGGCAAGCGCTGGCAGAAGAACGGCCTCTACTACCTGCTCACCAACGAAGCCTATACGGGGACTGCAGTCTGGGGTCGCACGACGAAGGGAGAGAAGGCTCCGGACCCCGTGCGGGTGGAGGGCGCCTGGGAGGCGCTCGTCTCGAAGGAGTTGTTCGACAGGGTGCAGCAGGTTCTGCGGGAGCGGGCGCCGGCGAAGCAACGGCCGGCCCGGGTGGGGAGCAAGTTCCTGCTCAGTGGCCTGCTGCGCTGCGGCCTCTGCGGCAAGCCCTACACCGGCCAGGGAGCGAAGAGCGGCCGCTTCGGCTACTACGTCTGCGGCACGCTGCTGCGTGAGGGCGCGGGAACCTGCGAGGCTCGGTACCTGAACGCGGACAGGGTGGAGGAGTTCATCGTCGGGAAGATCAGGGAGCGCATCCTCACGGACGAGACCATCACGAAACTGGTGATGCTGGTGGCCGGGAGGTGGACGCGATGGCGGGGGAGCGCGGCGACAGGCTGAAGGCGATTGAGGCGGAGCTTGCGGATGTGAATGGCAGGCTGCGGCGGCTCTACGAGGCCCTCGAGAAGAGTGACCTGACGCTGGAGGCGCTGTCGCCGCGGATACTCGAACTGCGGCACCGCGAGGACCAGCTCGCAGCAGCGCGGGAGGAGGCCGCCGCCCAGCTCGCGCAGCGGCGAGTGGAGCTGCCCACCACCGCGGAGATCAAGGGGTACGTCGCGGACTTCCGCAGCTTCCTGTGCGAGGGGACGGTCCCTGAGCGGAAGGCGCTCATCCGCAACTTCGTGAAGGGCATCAAGGTAACCGGCAACGAGGCCAGGCTGACGTACACGATTCCGATGCCCTCGGATGGCGTGACCAGCGAGGAAGCCCCGGTTCTCGATTTCGTCCAGTCCGGCCTACCAAGCTATACAAAATCGAGAACCTTCGTCCTGACCTTCACATTGGCCCTGTAGGCCGTCTGAACGGTGTGCGCCTTGTGCCCAGCCGAGGAGGCTGTGTTGTGGGTTGTCATTGGCTGTGTTGCTCTCTGGACCGGAGGGGTTCGACGTGCCTGATGGGCTTACCGGAGACGGGCAGCGCGCGGTGCCGGCGCCACCAGCGCCCGAGTCCAGCACTGGAGCGCAAGCGCCGCCGCCCGGGAGCGAGTCAGGCTCACTTCTCGGCCAATCAGCGGGGCAGCGCTGATGCCCCGTGCAACGGCTCGATTTCCGACTGCACGAGTGATGGAGTGTGGCCGGGAGAACGAATCACGATAACTCACCATCAAAGACCCAATAGCTGACATATACCTCATACGTAAGACGTATTCTCTTGCTCCAGGGGTCACGCGATGAGCATGGACGCCGTAACTCGCGCTATTGCACGGATAGCAACTGGGTTTGTTGCCGCTTCGAGTGGGCGCACGGAACTCCGGGGGGTCGTTCACTGACCGGATGGTGACCGAGACCGTGCCCTCATCGGAGAACATCCCGTCTGAGAGGGTGTAGCTGCAGGCGTCGGCGCCGTGGTAGTTGGGGTTCGGCGTGTAGGTGGTGGTGTTGTCCGTCTCTATCGTCGCCAAGCCGTTGCCGGGCCTGCTGAGCAGACTGACGGTCAGGTCGTCGTTCTCGGCGTCGTCGTCGTTGGTGAGGACATCGATCGTCACCGCCTCGTCCTCCTCGGTAGCGCCCGTGTCGTCGACCGCCTCCGGCGCCGACGGTCGCGGGAGTGGTGAAGTCGAACAGCTTCGCGGCCGGCCTGTTGGGAGCGTCCGGGGCTCGCCCCCGCTGCCCTGTTCCACCTCATCGGGAACTCGGTCTTCTTGCGGCTGTCCGACGTGGCCGCCGAGTCGCGGCCTGTTAACTTTGGGATTTACTGATAAGAACTCACTGCTGATCGCTGGATAACTCATCTCACACTCACACACATCAACTATGGTTTGGTGACCTGATTTAAGAAGGAATCTCCTCAATACCATGAATCCCTTGCTTCGTAGCATCCTTCTGACAACCATGGTGATCGTCGTCCTGCTTGTACTCGCTACAGGTTCAGTGTCCGCTGCGCCGCGCCAGCAGACCGTGGGTAACATCTGCGGTCGCACCCCCGAGGTACAGACGGCGATCCTTGCTCAAGTGAGCGGCGCCACGTGCTCGACCATCACCGACTCGCAACTCGCGGGTATCACCGGGTTCCTGGACGTCATAGGCTACAGCAGCTCCAGCGTCGATCCCAGCGAATTTGCAGGACTCACAGGAGTGAGCTTTCTCAAAATCTCCGACAGCGCAATTGAGACGCTGCACCCAGGCGCGTTCGAGGACCTCACCGGCCTGGAAACCCTCTTTCTCAACAACAATAATATTAAGACTCTGGAAGACGGTGTCTTCCGGGGATTGACCAGCGTGACCGGCCTCCACCTCACACAAAACCATCTCTTTACAATCAATCCGGGCGCCCTCAATGACTTGACTGGACTGGAGACTCTCAGCCTCGTTGCCAACAACATCACCACGTTGGATGCAAACACTTTCAGCGGTTTAACCACGCTGAAATCTTTAAAACTCAACAACAATCCCATTGCCAGCATCCACGTGGACACCTTCGATCCCCTCACCTCCCTGGAACAATTGACTTTGAATGGCCTAAGCCTTATGGACTCCGATTGGGATGAGGACCTCTTCGAGAACCTTACCAATCTGACGTCCTTGAGCATTAGCACAAATGGCATCACAACATTGAATGTGGACATCTTCGACGGCCTCACCAACCTAGAGACCCTCTATATAAGAGAGAATGCGATCACCGCGCTCCCCGACGGAGTTTTCGACGGGCTCTCCAGCCTAAAAACGCTCTACCTCAACAACAACGCGCTCACAACCCTCCCCGCTGACATCTTTGACGACCTCACCGCCCTGGAGAAGCTCTACCTCAACAACAACAGCCTCTCATCCCTCCCCACCGATGTCTTCGACGGGCTCACTAGCAGTCTCATAATTTTGTATGTACATCGCAACAACATCACCTCACTTCACGTAGACGTGTTCGACGGCCTCACTGGCCTCAGTCAGCTCGCCCTCAGCTACAATAAACTAACCACCGTCCCCGACGGCCTCTTCGACGAAACCACCGCGCTACAGTACCTCTATCTCAACAACAACATGATCTCGAGCGTCCCTGAAAATACCTTTGACGGCCTCACCAGGCTGTTATTGCTCTACCTCAGCAACAACAGCCTCTCATCGCTCAACGTCAATCTCTTCGACGAAACCACCGCCCTACGGCAGCTCTACCTTGACGGGAACACCCTCTCATCGCTGGACGAAACAGTCTTCGACAGCCTCACCGCCTTGCAGCACCTCTACCTCGACCACAACAGCCTGTCATCATTGGACGCCGACACCTTCGACGGCCTCACCGCCCTGAATACCCTTTACCTGAATGACAACAGCCTCGACACGCTGGCCGCCGACATATTCGACGGCCTCGGCAACCTGAGAACCCTCTACCTCAACGACAACGGACTCACCGCGCTTCCCGCCACCCTCTTTGAGGACCTCGACAACAGCCTGCAGCAACTCGTCCTCACCGATAACAGCATCTCTACCCTGCCGCCATGGTCTTTGGTGGTCTGACCGGCCTGAAGGGCCTCGACCTCTCCTGCAATGGTCTCACCGCGCTTGACCTTAGCCGCTTCGACCCGTTCGCGTCGTCCCTCACCTACCTCGACATCACTGGCAACAGCTTCACTACGGCACCGACCGACACAGCGGTCCGCGCCAAGCTCACCAACATAGCAAACCTGTACATCTCCGAGGCCAACACCGAGTGCCTTTTGCCCGATAACGTCGGACTTAGCGGCCTCACCGTCAGCGCCGGCACGTTGTACCCCGCGTTCGAGGCGCCCGGTTTCACCGGTGGCTATGGGGTCGACGTTGCCCATGACGCCACTTCCATCGTCATCACTCCCACCACCACCGACCCCCATTCCGAAGTCACGAGTACCCCTGCCGACACTGACCTGAATACCCCCGGCATCCAGGTCAATCTGCCCAACCGCCGTACCTATATCTCTTTCAAAGTGACCGCCGAGAACGGCGTTGCCACCAGGAACTACGTGTTAGAGGTGTTCCGCTCTCGCGCGCCTGCTGATGAAGCCCTGCTGCGCAGCCTGGAACTGAGTCGCGTACCCCTTGGGGAGACGTTCGACAGAGCCAACGAAATGTACATGGCTACCACCGCTGCAGGCGAGACGACTGTAACAGCAACTCCCCTCGACTCCGACGCCACGACGGTGATCAAGCTGAACGGCACGGTGGACGCCGACGGCACGGTGGACCTGGAGTTGGGTTCCAACAACGTCATCACCGTGGAGGTTACAGCGGAGGACGGGACGACCAAGAAGACCTACACCGTCACCGTAACGCGGGAGGCGCCCGACGCGGCGCCGGCGCCGCGTCTTCCGTCGGTCGACGACCCGAACGCGATCTGGCTGGCGACGCTCACGGTGGCGTATCTGACCTCGAACTATTACGGCTATGACAGCGCGCTGTGCAACCTGACGGACACGGCGTTCACCTACCTGGGCGACAACGCCTCGATCTCGAGTAACAGTCACTTCAAAGGCTGGGGGACGCTCTACACGATCGACGAGCTGGATTACAGCGGGGGCGAATTCCATCTCTCGCTCGATCGGAAGTTCGAGCACGATACCGCCGACAACATCTCCGTGGTCGTGGGCGGAACGGAGCTGAAGTTCGCGGATGCCAGCTATGCCCAGACCACCTTTACCTATTTGTGGACCATACCCAACCCCGCCTGGGTCCCCGGCGAGGAGGTGAAGGTGAAGATCGTGGTGCTCAAGGATGCGGACGGGCCGGAGAACGTGACAGCGACGACGACCCTGGTCGCGACGAGGGTCCTGGTCCCGACGACGACCACGTACGAGGATGTGTACACGACGTACGACATGACCCTGACCTGGTCGACTCCGACGACCGGAGGGCCCGTGGCGGGCTACCGGGTGGAGTACCAGCCGAGCCCGGCGCTGCAGTGGCAGAGGCTGCAGGGGAGCCGCCAGACAGGTACAGGTACGACCTATACGCTGAGCGGTATCAAGCGGAGCGTCGTGGGCTACTACCGCGTGGTGGCGATGCGCCCGGGCACGGGGCCGAGCTATTCGGATGTGGTGCGTGTGCAGGCGGAGCCGGAGACGGAGGAGATCCCGGAGGAGGTGGGCTATCTGGTGTCCAAACGGGCCCCTTCGGACACGGCGCTGAAGCTGGCCTGGAACCGGGTGTACACGCTGGACAGCCGGGACGTCACCATGGATCTGGAGGACTTGGGTCGCAACGACGTCCCGTACGCGCTGAGCAACCGGGCGCGGGCCACGAGCTATGAAGTGCAGTACGTAGAGAATAACGGCGAGTACGGCGAGTACGGGTATCCGCTACGGCGCGAAGGAGAGGACTGGGTCACCGTCACGCTGCGAAACTGGGCGAACGGCCTGGACTGGAAGAACTGGTTGGGGGCGATCGAGGAGATCGAATCCCAGGAAAGCAGCGAGGAGTCGCCGCATCTGCAGACGGTGGTGAAGGGTCTGGAGCCGGGCACGCGCTACTACGTCCGGGTGCGCGGCTGCACGGATGGGGGCTGTAGCGGGTGGATGATTCCGTATCTAAAGACGACGTCGGGGACGAAGACGTCGAACGCGACGGAGGCGGACCCCCTCACGGCGACGCTGCAGGACATCCCGGCCACCCATGACGGGTCGAGCGCGTTCACGTTCCGGATCGCGTTCAGCGCGGAGGTGACTATCTCTCCGCAGGACATGAGGGACCACGCGCTGACGGTTAGCGGCGGAACGGTGACCGATGCGCGGCGCGTAGACAGTCGCAAGGACCTGTGGGAGCTGACGGTCGAGCCGGCCGGGACGGGTGCGGTGTCGATCCTGGCGCTGCAGAACCGTGCCTGCACGGAGACGGGCGCGCTCTGCACGGCGGACGGGCGGATGCTGTCGACGGGGCTTGGGCGGAGCGTGCCAGGCCCGGCGCCGCAGGGCCGGCAGTCCCCGGCGCCGCAGGGCCGGCAGTCCCCGGCGCCCCTCGCCAACAGCCCGGCCACCGGTGCACCGAGCATTAGCGGTACGGTCCAGGTGGGGGAGACGCTGACGGCGGACACCTCCGGCATCGCGGACACCGACGGGTTGACCGGTGTTTCCTACAGCTACCAGTGGATACGAAACGACGGGACTTCCGACACGGACATCCAGAACGCTACGGGGTCAAGCTATCCCCTGGCAGCCGGCGACGAAGGCAAGACCATCAAGGTGGAGGTGCGCTTCACCGACGACGCTGACAACAAGGAGACGCTGACCAGCACGGCCACGGCAGTAGTGGCGGGCCCCGAGCCGCCAGCCATGCCCACGGGCCTGTCCGCCGCCGTCGTCTCCCACGACACCGTCACCCTCACATGGGACGACCCGCGGGACGACGCCATCACCGGCTACGTCATCCTGCGGCGCGACAGGGAAATCCACCCGGTGGGGACCTTCGTCACCATCGCAGGCGACACCGGCTCGGCGGACACGACCTACACCGACGACACGGTCGAGCCGGACAAGCAATACGTGTACCGTATCAAGGCCATCAACGAGCACGGGGAGGTGAGCGAGAAGTCCGACTGGATCCGCGCCGACACCCCGGCGGTCCCCGTCCCGGATGAGCCCACGGGCCTGTCCGCCGCCGTCTCCCACGACGCCGTGATCCTCACCTGGGACGATCCGCGGGACGACTCCATCACCGGCTACGTCATCCTGCGGCGCGACCGCGCGATCCACCCGGTGGGGACCTTCGTCACCATCGCAGGCGACACCGGCTCGGCGGACACCACCTACACCGACGATACGGTCGAGCCGGACAAGGAATACGTGTACCGCATCAAGGCCATCAACGAGCACGGGGAGGTGAGCGAGATTTCCGACCGGGTCCGGGGCTTCACCCCGGCAGCGCCGGCCCCGGCGGGCTCGCCGGCGCAGTAACAGAGGGGCGGCACCGCTCGAGCGGCTGGCGGCATTCCGGGCAACGAAAAAAGCTAGCACCGATGCATGGACTGGTGAGGCAGGCGTATCGAACCCGAAACCGGAGCGGTCAAAGTCTGGGGCCGGCAGGAGGCGGATCACGGTGCGGCCCGACTCCAAAGCCGATGTGACCGTCGTGCTGCCGGAAAGAGCTTGGCCCGGCGTTGCCTGCGCCGCGGCGCAGCCGTGGAAATGGTATTGGGGCCGATAGGACCGGCGCCACATCTTCTTCAACGAATTGGCTCCCGAACCTGATTGGAGGGCGGGTCATCAGCCCCACCTTGGCGTCCTCAAGGTTCTCGACGTCGCCACCGGAGAAATACAGGCCGTCACGGCCGCAGTCGAAGGACTGCTGCGCGGGGCTGTCGGGGGCGCCGCCAGTGGTTCGTGGTCCTCCGTGGGAAGGATGTCTTACGACGGCTGGGTGATCTGGGAAGGAGCGTGGTTCCAGTATCTTGGCATCGTCGAACCGGTTGGCGATATCGAAGTCCGGGGGATTGTGCCGCTCGTCGTCGCAGTGGAGCCCGACCCACCGCCGCCTCCACCTCGCGAGGAGATGGTAGGCCCGCTCCTGCTCTATGAGGTGCAGAGGCGCCATCCAACCACGCCGAGGCTGGCGATCGCCTACGACGAGGGCACGGCGAAGAGTTGGACGCTCTACCGCCGTGAGCACCCTTACTTGTGCTCTCCACCGCAGGCCGCGCAGGGAGGTTTTGTCACCTGCAGAGGGTCAGCACTCCTCTACGTTGCTGTCGATGGACAGACCGCGCCCCTGGTCGACCGTAGGCCGGCGGAGTTCCGGGTCTCCCCGGACGGGAGCAAGGTCGCGATGCGTTTCTACGGCGGGGTCTGGGCCCTGATGGGCGTTACAACCCCGCCCGCACCGTTGTCCTCGCCATTCCCTCCGCGGAAGAGATACTGCGCGTCGTTCACGAGGAGATCCCCTCCTCCCTCGGCCTGCCCCCTGCCCAGACCTCCTGGACCGTTTGGGGGCAGGCATGGACCTCGGACTCCAGCGCCATCGTGCTAGAGGTCGTGGATGACGACATGGGGTACGGAGGCCCTGCCGTAGGGGTCATCGGAAGGCTCGACGGCACGCTTCACCTCATTCCCTGTCCGGTGGACGACTACTACCTGACACCCAACTGCTATGCACCCGACGGCAGGCATGTCGTTCGAGGCCGTGACACGGAGTCAGGGGAGTACACCGAGTCGAACTGGCGATACCTCGACGTCATCGACTCCGAGACCGAGGAGGTCGTCTGGTCCGCTGAGTCGTCGGTTGTCCTCGGTGACTGGGATTGGCAATGGGCCTCCACCGACCACTTCGCCTGGTCGTATGCGCTCTTGCCCCGCGTCTACCCCTCCGAGTTTGCCCCCACCGCCAGCCACGCGGATGTCTCAGTCCTGGACATTCGCACAGGAGAGATCGAGCTGTTGGACACCGACGACTACCTCGCGCGCTTCCACTCACCTCGCGCGACCGCCGACTGCCCCCAGAATCCCGGACACCCTTGCCGCATCCTTCTCGACGGCGAGGTCGTGGGGGAGGGGCGCTGGCCGACCATCATCGGCATTGTCGAGATCGACTAACTCGCCGGCCAGTCCTGGCCCGAGGCAGTGCCTGAAGGGGCGGCCTGCGTGTCAGCGCCTGGGGGTCCCGCGGTGAACGCCACGTCAGGCTCGACGACGGTCTCCAAGCGGCCACCTACAGGCTGACCGCCGACGGAAAGTTCGCAGTACAGTCAACGTAGGCCCACTCACGGGGACTCGAACTGGTTCTCGCGAGTTTGGCTGACTTTCGGGGTCGCTCCTCTGGTGGGGGCTGCCCCACCGAGCACATTTCCTTCTCACGAACCCAGGGCCATGCCTCCCTTCGCGCCCGGCGATAGAGACACGGGTGACGGTGGCCCTTCCGCAGCGGTCCCGCCCCGGATGGGGCTGTCGGGAGGGGTGGGCATCGCGCTGGCCGACTACAGCGCCAGCTGAAGCACCAAAACGAAGGTTCTCGATTTTGTCCAGTCTGGTGGGCCTAACTTGACGGTAGGCAGTACCACCTTCGAGGTGGTGGTGGGGCTGTAGATCCGCTCTTCTCCCCAAGGTGGCACGTCTCGCCCTCTACCGCGGCGCCTCCGTGTCCCCCATGCTCCCAGCTCAACCCTTTCAGCACGCGGCTAGCAGGCTGCTGAAGAAACGGTCCCGAGCGGAGCGGGCAGCGGCGGAGGGCGCTGTGGGGCATCCGGGACAGGGGATTTCGGGGCTTTGGTCTGCCCTCGCCGGCCCTCCGGCTGCCCCTTCGGGCGGCGGACGGGCGGCTGGGCGCACTGCTCCTACACCGCGACGGGCTCCAGCCGCGAGAGGCGCACGAGGTTGTAGGCCGCTGCGGTTAGCTCCAGCCAGGCGCGGTTCCGCCGCCGTCCCCGGTAGCGCAGCTTGCGTCCACCCCCCACCGTTCTTCAGCCAGCCGAAGACCTCCTCCACCAGCTTCCGTTGCCGCAGGCTGCGTCCGTAGCCAGCGTGCCGCGTCGTGCGCCCGTCGATGGCGCTGCGACGGCCGCGGTCGTTGCGGGCCACGTGCGGCGTCACCCCGCGGGCGCGCACCGCCGCCACGAAGGCGCGCGTGTCGTAGGCCCGGTCGGCCCCCAACGTCGCGCGACCGCGCACGCTCCGCTCCAGCATCGCAAGGGCCGCCTCGCGCTCGCCGTAGCCGTTTGCCTCGCTCAGCTCGACGTCCACCACCCAGCCCGTGCCGGTTCTCGCTGAGGACGTGGCCGAGGTAGCTCAGCTTCGCCTCCTGTTGCGGCCTCTTGCGATAGAGCCGCGCCTCCGCGTCCGTGCGCGAGACGTGCGTCTCGCGGCTGCGCCGCCGACCCTGGAAGTCCACCTCGGCGTTGCGTCCACCCCCGGAAGGCGGCGCCCGCTCGTCCCGCGGGCGATAGCTCTTGAGCGAGGCCCACGCTTCCAGCAGCGGCCCGTCGACCGTGAAGTGCTCGTCCAAGAGCAACCGGCGGCGGCCCGCCTCGGCCACCACCTCGGTGAAGAAGGCGCGGGCCACCTCCACCTCCAACAGGCGCTCGCGGTTCCTGGAGAAGGTCGTCGCGGCAAAGGGCTCATCGTCGACGTACAGGTCGAGGAACCACTTGAAGAGCAGATTGTAGCGCACCTGCTCGCAGAACTGGCGCTCGCTGCGCACCGAGAAGAGGGCGATCAAGAGGCTCCCCTTGAGCAGGTGCTCGGGCGGGATCGAGGGCCGTCCCCGCTTCGCGTACATCGCCTCGAAGCGCGGCGACAGGCGCGCCAGACAGTCGTCCACCAGCGGCTTGATGCGACGCAGGGGATGGTCCTCGGGGACGAACGCCTCCGCCGTCACCGCCAGCATGATCGTGGCCTGTCGCTCTCGCTCACCGCGCATGGGGAACCTCCGTATCCCCCATGCTCCCAGCTCAACCCTTTTTCAGGACCCTGCTAGGGGGCCAGCGCCTTCGTCTCGCGCTCTCCTTCGATGCGGGTGATGAAGTCCGTGAGGGGGATCGCGCCCAGGTCCTCGCCGGTGCGCACGCGCACGGCGACCGTGCCGGCTTCCGCCTCGCGGTCGCCGGCGACCAGCATGTAGGGGATCTTCTGCAGCTGGGCGTGACGAATCTTCGCGTTCATGCGCTCGCTGCGGGCGTCCACCTCCACGCGGAAGCCGGCCTCCCGCAGGGTCGTCGCCACCTCCTCGGCGTAGGGCTGGTGGCGGTCGGCGATGGGGATGACCGTTGCCTGGACGGGCGCTAGCCAGAGCGGGAAGGCCCCCCCGAAATGCTCGATGAGCATCCCCATGAAACGCTCCGTCGAGCCCATCACGGCGCGGTGCAGAAGGATCGGCGTGTGCTCCTTGCCGTCCTCGCCCGTGTAGACGCAGCCCATGCGCCCCGGCTCGATGAAATCGACCTGGATGGTCGAGAGCTGCCACTCCCGCCCCAGCACGTCCTTCGCAATGAAATCCGCCTTGGGACCGTAGAAGGCGGCCTCCCCCTCCTCCTCCGCGTACTCCAGCCCCGACGCATCCATCGCCGCTCGCAGGGCCGTCACCGCCTGCTCCCACTGCTCCGGCGCGTCCACGAATTTGCCGTTGCCCCCGGTGTCTGGTAGCGATAATGCCACGCGGTAGTCGCTGAGGCCGTAGGTCTCGAGCGCTTCCCGCACAAGCGAGAGGCCCAGGGCGAACTCCTGCTGGATCTGGTCGGGCGTGCAGAAGATGTGGGCGTCGTCCTGCGTAAGCGAACGAACGCGCGTCAGACCGTTCAATTCACCCGACTTCTCGTAGCGGTAGAGCGTCGCGAACTCGGCATAGCGCAGGGGCAGGTCGCGGTAGCTGTGCGGCTCCGCGTTGAAGAGCGCCATGTGCGAGGGGCAGTTCATCGGCTTCAGCAGGAACTCCGTCTCGCCATCGACCATCGGCGGGAACATGGCATCGGCGTAGTGCTCGCGGTGGCCCGAGCGCTCGTAGAGCTGGCCCTTCACCACGTTGGCGGTCCAGACGTGCTGGTGGCCGGTGCGCTCCTGCATCTCGCGCATGTAGCTCTCCATCAGGTGGCGCACGGTCTCGCCCTTGGGCAGGAAGAGGGGGATGCCCTGCCCCACCACGTCCGAGAACGTGAAGAGCCCAAGCTCGCGGCCGACGCGGCGATGGTCGCGCTTGCGCGCCTCCTCGAGCTGGCGCTCGTACGCATCGAGCTCGTCCTTCGTTTCGAAGAGCGCCCCGTACACGCGTTGGAGCTGGGGGTTGGTCTCGTCACCGCGCCAGTAGGCGCCGGCGATGCTCATCAGCTTGAACGCCGGAATCTCGCCGGTGTGGTTCACGTGGCCGCCACGGCAGAGGTCGGTGAATTGGCCGTGGGTGCACTGCGTGATGGCGCCGTCCTCGATGTCCGCGAGCAGGTCGAGCTTGAAGGGCTGGTCGCCCCAGCGCTCCTCGGCCTCGGCGCGGGTGATGGCGGCCATCTGGAAGGGGAGGCGCCGTCCGATCGACTTGCGCATGCGCCGCCGCAGCCAGGTCAGGTCCTCCTGGGTGAGGGCGCGGGGCAGGCGGAAGTCGTAGTAGAAGCCGGTCGCCGTGGGCGGCCCGATGCCGAGTTCGGCCTCCGGCATCAGCTCGACCATCGCCTCCGCGAGCACGTGCGCGGCGGAGTGGCGCATGCGCGCGAGGCGATCCTCCTGCGGGAGGTCGGCAAGGTCGACGTCGGATTCGATGGTTTCTGGCATGGCTGGGACTCCCCGGGCGTTCTCGCGCCTGCTCAGGGACGGCGCGCGGGCCGTGGTCCCACCCTGATTCCCCGCGCGCTCGTGCGCGGGCTTGTTGGGGCCGCTAACGGGGCCAACCGTGCGCGCCTATCCGCGAGGGATTCGGGCGCAGGCTCGCGGGTGGTGTTCGCCGCCGGGCGCCGCGCTTGCAGCCAGGGCGCGGCTCTCTGAGGGGTTGCGGCTACTCGTCCCGGTCGTCGCCGTTCGTGTCTGCGACTGTTCCAGCTTCGAGTATAGCCAGCGGCGCGGAGCGGTCGAGGGGTGGTGCTACAGTCCGGCGGCAGTAGCCCTTGAGGAGATGCCGTGAACTACGTGGTGTACGTCGACAAGCCAGACAGCAAAGCACTCGTCCACGAGGCGGCCTGCCGCTACTACTTCAACAGGAAGACGACCATCCCCGAGGACGGGGGCTGGTCCACACTGTTTCGAAGCAAGGAAGAGGCGCTCGCCTTCGCCACGAGCACGGGGATGCACGATGCCCGCCTGGCTATGCGCTGCTGCGATCCCTGAGCGGTTGGAGATGAACTACTGGGTAGCGGGGCTCAGAACACAGACTGGCTGAGGAACCAGACGACAAGGGCAATCGCCGCCACAATTGCGACGGGCTTCAGCCAGCCCCAGTCCTCCTCGACGGGTTCGTAGTACACAGGCTCAAAGGGAACCGGTTCCAGCCCGGTGATCTCCTCGAAGCGGTTGGCGCGCTGGTCGCGCAGAGCCTTCATGGCGGCCTCGAAGCGTGCCGCATCAGCTCGGGTCTTGAGCGGTCCGGAGGTCCACGCCAGCTCTGGATTGCTGCCAGCCGTGGACTCCGTTTCGCCGTCCTGGTGTTCCCGGAACCGACGCCCCACGTGTGCGGTGTGCCCCACGTAGTGGCCGTAGTCGGTATCGAGCACGTACACGTAGTACCGCCGGTTGGGGATGGCGGCGTCGCGACGATCCTGCTCGTACCCAAGATCTTCGGGCTCGTAGTACCTGCGCCGCCTATGCATAGAGCCGCAGTATGCCAAACCGGGCGAGTCAAGGGGGGCACCAGAGGCGTTTGCACGAAAAACGCGATAGGCTGAACGGCCCGTGGGCGGTTAGCTCAGATGGTTAGAGCGCTGCGTTGACATCGCAGAGGTCGCTGGTTCGAATCCAGTATCGCCCACCAGACTGGACGGTAG
Source organism: Tepidiformaceae bacterium (assembly GCA_965262975.1). GTDB lineage: Bacteria > Chloroflexota > Dehalococcoidia > Tepidiformales > Tepidiformaceae > UBA2991. The sequence goes on from OZ253575.1 coordinate 2,195,795, forward strand.
ACAGTGCCGGCGCGCCGAGGGCCACCTCCTCGGCCTTGCCGCCGCGCGGGTGGCTGTCCTCGGGCATGGGGATCGTGTAGCGGATCGTGGCCGCGCCGGGGGCGACGGCGATCTCCTTCACGAAGGAGCGGATGAAGGCCTTCGACTCGGTCAGCTCGCTCGTGGCCAGGAACTCGCTCATCTCCTGTGCGTAGGCGGTGATGGTCTCGACCTTGTCGAGTACGATGCGCCGCTCCGACAGCCCGGCGCGCGCCTCGGAGGCGGCCTCCTCCAGCCGCTCGCGGCGCTCCTTGTGCTCGCGCACGCGCGGGAGCACGTCGAAGGTCGTGCGGGCGACCAGCTGGATCGGGTAGCAGAGCGGATCGCCGCGTCCGTCGCGGAGCGACCACTCGTAGACGACCGTCTCCGCGCCGTCAAAGTCGGTGCGGCTGATCATCGACTGGATGCCGGCGACGATCTTCCTGGCGAGCGCCAGCATCAGTTCGTCGCCCTCGTCCCCGTAGGCGGCGAGCCCGTCCGCGGGCAGTTCACCCTCGACGGCGAGTGAGCTTTGCAGCTTCTTCGCCACCAGCTGGAGGGCGTCCGCCTGCAGGGTGTTCCGGTAGGCCATGAAGACCACCTGCACGGGCTGCGCCTGGCCGCCGAGTCCGCGACCGACTCCGCTGCCATCCCTGTGCAACGGTCAGTTGGCCGCGGCAGGCCCCTCGCCCTTGGCGACCAGCGGCGTGACGGCGGCCAGCCCCTCGGCGAACAATTCCCGGAAGGGCTGGTTCGCGAACTCCGGTGCTCCGACAATGTAGGAGACCCACTCCCCGCCCGCGAGGGTATACACGGCTGTGACTCCTCGGCCCTGCGCGCACGCCGCCAGGTCGTCAACGCTGCCGCCCTCGTAGAGCACCGGGCTGAACCCCTCCGCGATCTCACCCCTCAGACACTCGGGCCAGGGCTGTGGCATGCCGGTATCTCCCAGCGGATCCTCACTGGGGGGCCCGTTGCTCCCGGCGATCAGCAGTGTGAGAGCGGGCACGCCGTCGGCGTACAGCTCCGTGAACCGCGCATTGGCGAAGTCCGGCGCACCGAGGATGTACGGGATGTAGACGCCCTCGTGCAGCGCGTAGAGCACGACCACATCCCGGCTCTCCGCGCAGGCCACCAGTTCCTCGACCGGGCCCTCATAGACCACAAGGCTGAAGCCTTCGGCGATGTCGCCGCGCAGGCAGGTCGCCGCCTCCTCGCCGAGGCGCACGCGGTAGACGCGGGTGCGGCTGCCGTCGGCCGAGGTGACGGTGGCGGTGATCGCGTCCAGGCCTTCCAGCGCCACCTGGTAGCCGTCGGTGTCGTCGCCGTTGGCGTCGGGCGGGTGGATCTCGACGTTCGTGCGGCGCTGCATCGCTGTGGCCTCGACCGTCGTCTCGGTCACGCCCTCGGCGATGACGCCCGCGTAGTCGATGGCGCGAGGGTCGAACTCGCCGATGTCGACGCCGCTGAGCGTGAGCGAGGCGAGCCGCGCGTCGATGGCGTCGGGCATGTTGTAGGTGTAGACCCTGGCGTCGCTCTGGTCGGCGACGTACATCACGTCGCCGTCGGACCAGATGCCGCGCGGGCTGTTGTTACTGGCGCGCGAGAGCAGGGTGAACTCCTCGTCCGTGACACGCTCCAGCTCGAGCGCCTCTTCCGCTTCCGCGTCGCCCTCGTCCGCGTCGCCCGCGTCCTCCTGCTGCGCGCTCGCGTCCTCCTGCGCGTCGTCCGCTTCCGCGCTCGTGTCCTCCTGCGCCTCGGGCACGGGGAGGCGGTAGGCGAAGAGGCGCTTGGCGCCGTGGTCGGAGACCCAGACGCTGACGCCGTCGGACCAGATGCCGTGAGGGGTGTCGTTGTCGTCGTGCAGGGCGTACTCCGCGAGCAGTTCGCCGCTCGCGAGGCCGTACGCGAAGAGGGCGTCGTCGCGGCCATCGAGCACCCACATCGTCGAGCCGTCGGACCAGATGCCGCGCGCGTCGTCGTTGTCGGGGTACAGTTGGAGGTCGGAGTCGGGGAGGCGCTCGCCCGTCTCGAGGTCGTGGGCGAAGAGCTTGTCCTGGCCGCTGTCGGAGATCCAGAAGGCGGTTTCGCCGTCGGACCAGAGGCCGCGCGGTGCGCGGTTACGCTCATCGAGGTCGAACTCGCGATCCTCCACGCGTTCGCCGCCTTCGAGGTCGTAGGCGTAGACCGCGTCGGCGGCGCCGTCACCGTTGTGGGCGAGCCACAGCGTCGTGCCGTCGGACCACATGCCCGTGGGCTCGTCGTGACCACGGTAGAGCGCCTCAATGTCGTGCTTCACGTTCCACTCGAAGTCGACCTCGCTCGGAGAGGGGCCGGTCGGCCCGCCACCGCCGCCGCCGCCGAAGGTCGGGGTAGTGGTGGTGGGCGCCACGCTGAAGACCCACGGCCGGGCCTGCTTGATCGCGAGGATGTCTGCCTCGGTGATCTTGAACTCGATCTCGATTGCGTAGGGTCGGGCCGGATAGAGTCGGGCGAAGTGGTCGTGGATCACGGTCAGGTGCTCGGCCAGCTGCTTCATCTGCAGGTCGGTCATCAACAGCGCGCCCGGTTCGATCTGGTTGGAGGTGGCCAGGACTTCGTAGAAGTCGCCGCTGCGGTGCAGTAGGATTTCCTCTGGTTCGGAGTCGGCCTCGGGGTTGGTGACCAGGTCCTCGCCGAGCTGGGTGTTGAGGTAGTAGTAGTTGCTGTAGCCGCGAATCGGGTCGAAGCTCACGGCCACGCCGTTGGCCCGCTCGTCGGAGTAGTTGGGATGGACGAGGATGCCCATCGCGGTGGCCAGGTGGTCGATGCGGTGGAACTCCCGCTCGGTGAACGCCCGGAAGTTCCACAGGCTGGCGAACACCTGCTTCAGCGACTTGTCGATCCCGTCCTCCACGGTCTCGTCGGGCTTTTGCGTGTTGGAGTCGTACAGCCCCGCTCCGCTGAAGCCCGGCAGATCCTCGTTGTTCGTGCTCGACCGGTAGCGCAGCGATTGCCCCTCCGGATACATCGCGTGCATGGCGGTCAGGGCGTCGATCATCCACTGCGGGCTCTGGGCGTCCTCGATCGCATCCCGGAGGTCATCCAGCATCTCGTCCTGGATCTCGAAGTCCGTCTGGAATTGGGGGTGGGCCAGGATCGCCTTGGCGGCGTCGATCAGCTTGGTCTCGGCCGGCAGCGTGAATTTGTCCTCGTCGGCGCCCTTGCCCTTGCCGAAGACGGTCTCCTCGCCCAGGGCGGTGTGCTGCATGAACTCGTCGTAGAAGTAGAAAGGGATGGCGAAGCCGTCGGGCACGGCGCCCTCGGGGAAGCCGAGCTTGCCCAGTTCGGCGACGTTGGCGGCCTTGACCCCGAAGGCCTTCCAGTCGCCGAAGCCGATCCCGCGGAGCGCGCTGATCGCCGTGACCGTGAGGTCGCGTTCCGGGGTCTGCACATGGGCGGGTCGGGAGCGGGCGAAATGAGCGTCGACCTCGTCCTTGGCGGCGGCGCGCAGTTCGTAGCCCTCGGCTGTCACCTCGTAGCGGACGAAGCGATCAACCAGGTCGTCGATCTCGTCGTCCTCCAGCGGCTCCTTGATGTAGGCGTTGGGGACGCCGTCCTGGACGGCGCGCAGATTGACGTGCGAGAGCGGAGTCTGGGGCACGCCGGTGATGATCCCGGCGACGCGCGGCAACTCGTTGGGCAGCGTCTCGTAGATCACGACGTTGCGCGGGTTGGGACGCTCGCCCGGCGCCATCACCCGCAGGCGGCCGTAGCCGACGCCGTGGTTGAGAGCGAGGAAGTCGACGTCGCCGAAGACGTCTTCGTTGAACAGCAGTGGGATCCGCGAGTTCCTGAGCGTATCCAGATCGGCCCGATAGCTGCCGAGCCGCCGGTTGGGGATGTACATCGGCAGGTCGTCGTCGAGCAGCGGCATGGCCGAGCTGAGCAGCGCGTAGACGCGCTCCAGGAACGCGGGCGTGAAGCGCGCGTCGTAGTTCAGCAGCCAGAAGTAGTAGACGCCCCGGGCGCCGTCGGTCGCCGTCAGGTTGGGGTCGTAGACGACCTCACCGGGGATCGACCAGGGCAGGTGCGGCCCCTTGTGGCCGATCGTCTCGAGGAAGAAGGCGATCGGGTGGCGCCGGTGGGTCTTGGAATTGATCCAGTAAAGCAGCGGCTCGTCGGTGTCCATGTCGAGCAGCGCGAACTTGACATACTCATGCTCGGCGGTCTGCTCGGAGAAGGCGAGCGTCTCAAAGGTCGAGCGATCGGGGATCGCCGTCGCGCCGTCCGTGATCGCAATCTGGGGCGCGGGGTTGAGCGGGTTCATGCGGCCCAGGGCGTCGAGTTCGGCGAGGTCGTCAATACAGTCGCCGTCGATGTCGGCCGGGTCGGAGACGGAGTAGCGCTCGACCCGGTAGCGCGAGGCGGGCAGCGGGCTGACCTGCTCGGCGAGCGTGGTGCTGCCGGCGTTGCCCCGGGTGACCGAGACCGGCGTCCAGATTTCGGCGCCGTCCAACTCGTGGGTGACGTAGAGGACGAAGTAGTCGTCCGTCGTCGAGGCGATCACAATCGGCGCCGAACTGACCGTGATCTTGGTCGGGGTCGGGCCGTCAGCCGAACAGATGTCGTCCGCAGTGTTGGTCGAGCCCGCGCCCAATTGCGACCAGCTGCTCCAGCCCTCATCGTTGCCGGCGCGCACCTGGACTTCGTAACGGGTACCAGCCTTGAGCCCGTCGAGCGTGGCGACGATGCCCGTGCCCGCGTGGTTCCAGCCGGCCCACGAGCCGCCGCCCGCTCGATAGCGCAGTTCGTAGCCGCTCAGCGTGGGGCGGCCGCTCGCGCTGGGGGCAATCCAGAACACCTCCAGGCCGTCCGTTTCGCCGACCGTGGGCGTCACGGTTGGCTCGGCGGGCGCGGGCGGCGGCTCGTCCAGGTCGCTGACGTGAATCGTCACCGACGCCCTGCCGACCCCGCCCCGCAAGTCGTCGGCGATGACCGTCACGGTGTAGCGGTCGGCGGCCTCATGGTCGTAGTCAACCCCCGAGACCGTGCGCAGCTGTCCGCTGGCCGCATCGATCCGGAACGCGGTCGCGCCGGCGCCGGCCAGCGAGTAGCGCAGCCGGTCGTTGTCGGCGTCGATCGCGGTCACCGGCGCGCCCACGGCGACGCCCGCTGCACTGTTCTCGTCCACCCTGCGCGTCGGGGACGGAGGCTGGAAGACGGGCGTGGTATTCGGTTCGTCGTCGTCGGAGATCGTGACCGTCAGCGACGATGGCGACAGCGTCAGGGCCGATGTCGTCGATGCGCTGATCGTCACGGTCTCCTCGTCTTCGTCGGTCAGGTCGTCGACCGGGGTCAGCCGGAAGTTTGCCGTCCCCGATCTCGAACCGGTTGGGATCGTCAGCGAGGCCGTGGACGACGCGACGGTGTAGTCGTCGGTTGCGGTCGCCGTGCCCGCCGCCAGCGTGAGCGACACCAGCGTGTCGGTCGTCAGCGCCGAACCGTTGAGCGTGCCGGTCACCGTCAGGGTCGTAGCGCCCGCGTCCTCGTTGACCCGGTTGGGCGCAACTTCGAGCACGATCCCGTCGGACGCCTCGTCGTCGTCGACGACGGTGATCACCTGCCTGGCGCCGATCCTTGAGTCGTCAAGGCTCGCGCTGACCAGGATCTGCTCGCCGAGGTCCGAGACGCTGTCGTCCAGCGCGCTGACCGTGGTCGCGACCGTGTGCTCTCCGACCGCGAGGGTCAACGTCTTGGCCGCGACCTCGTAGTCCACCGCTTCGGTCGCCGAACCACGGAAGGCGAGGCTGATCGTCCTGGCGCTTGTGAACGTCACACCACCGCTGCTCACCGACACCGTTGCCGATGACTCGCTCGCTTCGGCAATCGACACCGGCGCCACCGACAGCGCCCAGTTCGGTTCGTCGTCGTCTTCGATTGTGACCGTGGTCGTTGTCGGAGTACCCGCGGTCAGGCCATCGGGCAACGTGTCGAACGACACGGTGACGACCTCGTCGTCCTCGACGACGACGTCGCCCTCGGCCTTGAAACTGAAGGTCGCGAAAAACGAACCGCGAGCGAATATCAGGTTCTCCGGCACGCCGGAGTAGTCATCGTCGCTGACGCCGCTTCCGGCTGTGACGATCAGCGGGACCGCCACGTCACGCTCGGTCGCCCGCTCCAGAGCGGCCGTCACCGTGAGAGAGCCGCCCTCTGCGACGCGGAACGAGGACGATCCGAAGCTCACCTCCAGCGGCCCCTGTCGGGTGACCACGAGGGTGTAGGTCCGGGTCGTGGCGCCGTCTTCGGCGGTGGCCTTGATCTTGATCGTGTTCTCACCTGGGGCGAGGGCGACTTGGTGTCCCGCAGTGTTGAGATCGGCGTCCGCCAGCGTCTCGTCCGAGGCGTCGAGGAACTCAACCGTGGCCTGGCCGGCATCGGACGCCAGCGCGATTACCGTGATCGTGGACACGGCGTTCGGCGCCGACGCCGCATATGACGTCGTCACCCGGTGGAACGCCGGTTCCAATGTCCCGGCGCTGAGACTGAGCCCGCTCAGGTCCGCGTTGCCGGGCATGTTGTAGGCGTAGAGCTTGCCATCTCTCCGGTCTGATACCCACATGATCGTACCGTCGGACCAGATGTAGCGGATGTGTGTGTTGCCGACTGCTTTCAGGGTGTTGAAGTCGCTGCCGGGATCGCGCTTCCCGGTAGCCAGGTCGTAGGCGTAGAGTTCTTCTTTCTCGCTGTCTCCGATCCAGGTGGTTGTGCGGTCGGACCAGATAGCATTGGGAGCGGAATGGTCGCCGGCCAGGGTGTTGAAGTCCTTGGCCGAGTCCCGCTCGCCGGTGGCGAGCCGATAGGCATAGAGCTTTGGGTCACTCTTGTCCACCACCCAGATGGTCTCGCCGTCAGACCAAATGTCCCTGGGAGCGCCGTTCCCGTCCTGACCGAGGTTATTGATGTCCTTGCCGCTTTCCCGCCGCCGCGTATCCATCGCGTAGCCGTAGAGCTTTTCGTCAACACTGTCCCCCACCCACATGGTCATGCCGTCCGACCAGATGCCCCGGACGTTCGTGTTCGAAGCCGCCCGCAGGGTTTTGAAGTCCTTGTCGGGATCGCGCAACCTGGTGTCCCGCGCGAAAGCGAAGAGCCGATCGAGCGGATCGTGGTCTTCCGCCACCCACATGGTCGTGCCGTCCGACCAGAGGCCCACGGGTGAGTTGTTCCCGGCCGCCACCAGGGTGTCGAAGTCGTCCTGCGCCCTCCAACCGAAGGGTGCGTCCGAGCCCCGGTTGACGCTCAGCAGGTAGGTCCTCGTCGTGACGCCGTCGGCCGCGGTGACGACGATCGATAGCTCGTTCCGGCCCTCGCTGAGGTTCAGCTGGTGGCCGTCGGTCATCTCGTCGGCGTCCGTGCCCAGGTAGGCAACCGCGGCGTCGGGATCGTCGGTGACGCCCTCGATCGTCGCTTGCGCCACCGATGCGGCCACGCCGCGCTGCACGCCGGACGACTTGTACTTTACGTCCGAGTCGAATCCGGGCACGCTGACGCCGTTCACCCGCAGATCGCTGAGGGCGGTGTTCGGCCCGGCGCGGGTCACGACCAGCGTGTACGTTCGAGTGGTCAAGCCATCCTCAGCGGTCACCTTGATCTTGCTCGTGTTCTCGCCCACGGCGAGGTCCACCTGGTGGCCTGCCGTGTTGCCGTCGGCGTCCGCCAGCGGCATGTCGTCGCCGTCCAGGAACTCGACCCTGGCGTTGACCGGATCGGACGCCGTGGCGATCAGTGTGATCGGGGATTGCAGATGCTCGACCGACGCCGTGTAGGAGTCCGTCATCCGGTCGAAGGCGGGATCCAGCGTCCCGGGGCTGAGGCTGAGCGCGCTCAGCTCGGCGTCGGTCGAGGCTTGCGATGCGCGGGACGCCGATGGCGTCGTGATATCGGCGAAGTCTGAACGGCGACCGCTGTCGTTGGACCTGACCCGGTATCGGTAGGTGACGCCAGCCGAGACGTCGGAGTCCAGATAAGAGAGCGCGTCGCCCGGCACGGTGGCGTGGGGCAGCATCCTGGCCCCGGCGTCGTTCATGTCGCGGCGATCGATGGCGTACCGGTCCGGGTCGCAGGGCGACGCTTGCCAGGTCAGGATGATGCCCGCACCACCCTCGTCCAGGGCGCTGTCGAGGCCAATGGGCGGAAGCGCGCAGGCCGGGTCGGCATGCGCAGAATCGAGGCTGGCCAGCAGCGCGACCAGCGCGACCAGCGCGCCAATCATCGAGCGAACAGCGACTATCGGGGCGAGGCGGAGCATTAGCCTGACAACACGTCGAGCATGAGCGCCATGGAGGGAGGGTGACCATCAGGGGCGCCGCCCCGGTCTCCGGTTGCCTGCGTCATGAGTCCTTCCTGCTCGCGCGACCGGACCTTCCGCCGGCCGGGCTCGGTCAGCCGATCCGTTCGCCATCGCGATCTGATCGGAATGCTGCGTTTGACCGCGGGGGAGGCCGAACCGTTCGCGCCCGTGATCTCGGTAACCAGACCGCCGACCAGCCACTAGTACTCGTAGACCGCATTGCTCTGGCCGCGTCGGCGATCGCGGAGACGTCCGCCGTCAACGTCTCGCCGCCCTGCGCCGTCCCGCTGATCGTCGGCGCTCCGGTGGCAGGTCGGTTGGGACGCGCTGCCACCGCAACCGTGGCCGCGCTGGTCATCCGCGTGCGCGCACTCGAAGCGGCAACAATTCCAGTTGCTGTCCGCGCAATCGCGCGAGTTACGGCGTCCATGTTCATCACGTAACCCATGAGAGCACAAAGAGAGTACGTCTCATATATGAGTTATCTGTCAGCTATTGAGTCGCTAATGGTGAGTTGTTGTGAGTCTCTCTCTCGCCCGCACCCCGTCACTCGTGTAGTCGGAGATCGAGCCGTTGCGCGCGCATCAAAGCCGCCCTGCTGATCGGCCGAGAAGCGAGCCTGACTCGCTCCCGGGCGGCGCCTGCGATCCGGTGCTGGACTCGAGCGCCGGTGGCGCCGACACCGCGCGCTGTGCGCTGTGCGCTGTGCGCTGTGCGCTGATAAGCGTGCAGGCATGTCTCGCCGGGATGCCGCGGCGATGAAAGCGCTCCGTCACAACGGGTGGGTTGGACGGTCACTTCCGAGCGAGATCCCGCGACAACGCAGAAAACCCCGCACACATCGGCGGGCGCAGGGGAGGCCGCCGCGCATCTGCCGGTGGCCTCCCCCTGTGTCCATCGGTCTAACGCTCCACGCCGGCCAACTCCTCCTCCCGTTCCCGTTCCAGCGCCCACTCGAAGAGCGAGATGGACGCGGGCTCGGGCCTGCGGGTCCGTTGCCTGGGCTGCTCCGGCTCCCCGGCCATGAACTCCGCCCAGGAGAAGAGCGACCGCTGTCGCTCCGGGGTTTCGTCGTCGGCGCTGCCGCCAACGGGGAGGGCGGTGTGGCCGTTGCCGTTGGCGTGAACCTCGGCGACGACCGGCTCCGGCGCGGCCCACTCGGCCTCGACCAGCAGCGCCTCGGCCTCCGCCGCGACCTGCTGCGCCTGGGCGAAGACATCCTCCACGGACTCCTCGCTGGCGCCGCGGGGCCGCTACGCCCACCAGATGCCGAGCGTGAGGAGGCGGCGCACCAGCCGGCGCCGCCACTGCGCCCGGCGGCGCTCGCCACGCACCCGCTGGAGGGTCCGCTCACGCCAGCGCAGCTGCGCGCGCCTGGTGGCGGCGTCCCAGCGGAAGCGCTCAGGCGGCAGCGCCAGTTCGTGCTCGCCGATGAGCGCGAACTCCAACTCGCGCAGGCGCTCCTCGGCGCGCAGCCAGTCCACGCCCCTCCCCTCCGGGGGATGGCGTTCACGCAGGGCGCGCCACTCCTCGACGAGCGGCCTGGCCGCGCCGTAGGCGTCCTCGTCGCCGGGGCCGGCCTTCTCCGTCACGACCGTGGGGGGCACCGGTTGCCCGCCGGCGGATACGGCCGGCTTCCCGCTGGCGATGCGGGGCGCGCCGATGACCGGCGCCGCCGCCGCCGCCTCCCCCGGCCGCGGCCGCGGCCGAGCCTCGACCGCGAGGAGCCGCTCTTCCAGCGCCGCAAGCCGTTCCCCGTGCTCCCCCCGGGGCGGCTCGACGGCGTTCGTGAGCGCCCGCAGAACCTCCGTGGCGTCGCGCACCTCGCCCGCCAGACGGCGACCCCTCCCGGCGAAGCACGGTCATGCGGCAAGGCCTCAGGCAACCCGCGAATATCAGAGTGACACGTCGTCGAAGCAGTGCCCTCGTTCGTCCATCTCCCCCCGTTCCGGAGCCGGATCGCCACGACCACCGCCGGTGCTGATTGACAACCGGTCACTCCATATCAGCCGTACTGCTCGACGAGCGCACGCTCTAGATTCTGCCGAACGTACTCCTCAGGCGTGTCTCGGACGTGCTCGCCCGTCAGGAAGTCGGGCAGGAAGCCGTCTGGAACGGTCTGCCGCGGTTGGACGTTGGGAGGGACATGCGTCCGCCCTTCTCTCGGCACTGTTCCCCCTCGTACGCGGCTTCGGTGGGTGCCAGCATCCCGTGGCAACCACCCCCATCTCGCGGGCGGACCGGCAGTGTTGCTGGTCCTTTTGTCATTGGGGACTCAAGGACACAACGTCGGCTGCGCCCTGAGTCTCGAGCACTACAGGTCTCCCACAGCGCCTTCATCGATGCCAGACGCTGCGGCGATGCTGGTCGGCGCGAGGTGGGCCGAGACCGGTACCGGTGGCGCTGCAACCTCTCGTATTGGGGCGGCAGCGGGGGATGGTCACGTCGACGGGGAGCCGCCGAGGGAGGCCGTTCTCGCGGGCGAATGTCGCCGGCAGGGCTGGAAAGATTCGTGACAGCTGGGCAGCCATGCCGATGGTTCGTGCGCCGGTGCGAGAGGGTCTCGGCAACAGTGGGGGCCAGCCCGGCCACCGAGTGGCCGCGGCCCGTCCCGCCGGTCTGCGGTTGGATCGGATCGCGGTCGGAGCTATCTTCTAGGGTGACCCCGTACCGGAGGAGACCGAGATGGTGACCCGTCGCCCCGCTGAGGAGACCGCCCGCCTCGGCGACGAGATAGACGAGCGCGACATTCGTGCCCAGGTCGAGGCTGACCACCACGGCGAGTACGTCGCCGTCGACGTGAACACCGGGTGCTGGGCCATCGCCGGCGAGCTACGCGACGCCGCGAAGCGCCTTCGGGCGGAGCAGCCCGATGCGATCGATGTCTGGCTGCTCCGTGTCGGGCATTGGGCGTTGCATCACTTCGGGGGCCGCCCGCTGCGGAGAGCGGAGTGATCGAAGGCGTCGTCAATGCCGCCAGGGAGGCGGTGGCCGCCCTTACTGTTCGAGGCCCCGCGGGACGAACGCTGAACATCGAAGCGATCATCGACACCGGCTTCGGCGGCTTCCTCACGTTGCCTCCGGCGTTGGTTGCGGAGTTGGGACTGACCCTCGAGGGCATCGGGCGAGCGACCTTGGGCGACGGCAGCGAGATCACGTTTCCGTACTACGACGTAGCCGTGCTCTGGGAAGGCCGTCCGAGATACGGCCTGGCCGATGAAGCCGACACCACACCCCTCGTCGGCCTGTCCCTCCTTGACAGCCACAACCTGTATGTGGAGGTCGAGGACGGCGGGCGCGTCACTATCGAAGCAAGGGCGTAGCCGAAGCGGCGCCACTCGTCGTCCACGATGATCCCGCAGAGCGCTCCGGCGACATGGGCGTTAGGCTCCACAACGCCGTATCCTGCGAACGGTCGGGCCGATTGACCAACGAGCCCAAGACTACAGGGTGAACAGCACCTCGAAGGTGGTACTGCCTACCGTCAAGTTAGGCCCACCAGACTGGACAAAATCGAGAACCTTCGTCCTGGTGCTTGAATTGGCGCTCTAGGAAAGCCGCCCGGCGTGGCCTAGAGTGTGCAGGGACCGTGGAGCACAGGGTCGCGCCCGCGAGGAGACTCGTTCGAACTTGCTCATCACTTCGCCGAAGGGCGTGCTCGCCTCCACGCCATCGAGCATCGCGCAACCCTATTCGGAAGGTCTCGGCGCAATCTGCACGCTATCCAGCATCGCCTGCCTCGCCGGGCCGTAAGCCGCCTCTTGCTCTTCGCATGCGTAGCTGCCGAGCCGTATTCCGGCGATCACGCCATCGCGGACCTCCGTCGCGCCAATACGCTCCACCACGGAGACAACACAGAAGTCTGGACCGTCCTGCCTGCGGTATCGCAGCTCATAGAAGACCTGTCCGCCTACCAAGCTATACAAAATCAAGAACCTTCGTCCTGACCTTCACATCGGTCCTCAGGTAAGCATCTCCCACGTGGCTCGGCACCAACGATGAACCGTCCGAGGAACGTGGCCGCGATCAGTAAGCGGGACACCCCGCGGAATACAAGAGTTGACTTCGGGTCGGCCCATCGCGCGTCGGAAAACCACGGCCCGAAGTGCCGTTCCACCGGCGCTTACCCCAGAGCCACGCCCAGAGTGGGACCGGCAGCGGCTCACTCGGCCCACCGGGAAGACCGTAGAGTTACCTCCGAGAGTCGTCGAACACTTCGCGGGCGGTCGGCACGTGGGCGCACCATGCTGCTGCCCCTTCGAGGAAGAGAGCAACCGCCAGCGCAGTCGCCGACACCGCATGCACAATCGGAGCCGGCTCGTTCACTTCGTCTGCCACCGGCTGCGGCGTGGGGGGATGGCAATCTCCGCCTCGATTCTCCCCTCGGTCTACAGTGCAATTCGTGCAATCTAGCTGACACCGGGGCGCAACCTCCCCGTCGCTCGTTGCTTCGCCGGGACGGGCGAATACCGTTGCGGCGCAAGGCGTTTCACGGGCGATTGCACTTACCGACGTTCGCTCTCTCTTACAATGCAGGGGCTTCCAAAGCGCACCCGGGCGAGTGCACTTCCGGCGGCTGGGCACCTGGGCGGCGGCCTCCTCCGAGAAGGGCGGGCGCGCGGTCGCGGCGGCCGCCGCAATCCCGGCGAGACCCGCTACAAGGGACACCATTCGGCACAGCCCGCCGAGGCGACCAGCCTTGCCCCACACCGCTCGCATAGCCACTGCTGGGCGGCTATTCCCACCACCGCGAGCGGTGCGCCCCCGGCTCCGCGCGGCGGCGTGAGCGGAGTCGGGCGCGAGCGGCTATGCTGCGGAGTGACGGCATGACGCAGCCCGGCTATCCCAGACCCGGCAAGATCGTGGGCCAGTTCTACGGCGCCGCCGCCGAGCGCCACGTTGACGCGATCATCGCACTGTCGCTCGACTTGCTCAGAATCCGCTTTCACGAGCCCGAGCGTCAGGGCGAGCTGCGGGCCGACTGGGAAGAGCGCGCTTGGATTCACGCCTGCTGGCTGTACGAGCAAACCGGGGAACGGTGCGACCATGGAGCCGCTTGTGACCATCAGGGCGGGAGTTGCCCCCGCGGCGAGGTGCTACCCGAGGACAGGGCAACGGGGGTGCGCACGTGCGAGCACATCATCTCCATCAGCTCCCTCAAGGTGGGATTCGCGGCCGAGGTGGCCGTGCTCACCCGCGAGCTGTGGATGCTCACGGATGGGGACGTCTCGATGGTCGAGGCGGTCGTTGCGGCGATAAAGGAAGGGCCGCGGATTCGCCCCGGAACGGCCGCTGAGGCTACCCATCACAATCGCGTCCGCGATGTGATCGCCCGCATTGAGGCATACCGGCGGGAGTGGCCGCCTTGATCGTTCATCCAGAGCGTTGACTTCGCATCCCAGGCTGTGCCCCGGTTCCGCCGGCCGTTGACGCTGGCCCCGGCTACCTCGCCTGCGCGGTCACGACCTACCGGGCCAGTGCCACGATTGCGCGCTGGAGCCTGAGCAGCGCACGCCATCGTGCTGCTAGCCGTCATCATCCACCTCCGGTGGAGCGCGGGGCAGGCGACGGTGCGGCGGAAGCTGGCGACTCTGGAGCGCCGACTCCCTGAATCCGACGCCAAGGGCTGTTCCGGCTTCCCGTGGCCGCCGTACGACCGGTGTTCCCGCACTTCTGACGCCCTTTTCGACTTCCCTCCGACGGAACTTTTCGCGTTTACGGGTGGAATACGGCCTTCCTCTCGAATTTCCGCCCGGCGCTACAGAGGCGCGCTCCTCGGCCCGCATAGGGTAACGGAGGACGAACGATGGTGAGCCTGAGAAGCGCCATAAGACTGCCTGGCCGTCCGAGAATTCAGCCAGCTCCAGAACCGCCCCAGCCCTCGAAGCGGACTCGCTAGCAGGGTGCTGATAAATGCATGATCCTGGGCCTGAGGCCCTGACTGACCATCCGGCAGTCTCTCGTAGAGCCCAGAAACATTGGCTTTTTCGATTTCGCGAACGGCGCAAAATCAGCCCAAAACGACCGCTGCGCACTTTTTCAGCAGCCTGCTAGTGTCCTGAGTTGTTAACGCGCTTGAGATATCCGGGTGAGGTTGTCGAACACTTGGCCAGCGGCCACTCCAGTCGCTGCCCCTCAGGGAAGCCCCCTTTGAAAGTTCCAACACGAACTTCGGCTCTTGGAATAGCATCCTGTATTAGCGACTCGGGACACTAGTGTCCTGAGTTGTTAACGCGCTTGAGATATCCGGTGAGGTTGTCGAACACTTGGCCAGCGGCCACTCCAGTCGCTGCCCCTCAGGGAAGCCCCCTTTGAAAGTTCCAACACGAACTTCGGCTCTTGGAATAGCATCCTGTATTAGCGATTCGGGACACTAGAGGAGCTGTGGCGAGCTGTCTTCTCAGCCGCGAAGAAGCCGGACCCGAGCCTGCGGAAGCATCGCACCCAGCGGCGGAAAGTCACTGGCTAGAACAAGTTTGCGCCTTGCGCGAAGGCGGCCTACCTTTCTGCTCATGGAACTGAACGAGATAGAAATCAACCTCCTCACTGAAGCATCGAAGAACGGCGGAAAGCTCGGATTCATCGTTGACACCGCCGAGGAGCGAATGGCCGCCAAGCACATCATCGAGATGGGCTTGGCTACTGACGAACCGCATAGTGGTGGCGTCCACTTCTCTCTGAAGCTCACCTACGAAGGCGAGAAGAAGGCGCTTGAGAGCGCTAGGCAGTCAGGTCAGAGTACCTGAGCCGCTTCCCCACCATCGCCCCCGCTTCAGAAACACAAGCGCCAGATACGGAAGGTTGCGAGCTAATGAGCCCACCCCAATCGCTCGTTCCATGCATCGAACGAGGAAGAGACCGCTACCACGAGTGGCGACGGACAGGCCCGGAGCACGCGTATTGTATCTACTGCCTTCGGACAGAAACTCTGGAAGATGCGCGAGAGATGATGGAAGCGCACCTGAAGTGGGACCGTGAACGACCCAGGGGGTCAACATCAGACCCGGCGCTGGATAACATCGCCGCGTCCTTGCAAGAGTTGGTCGAAATCCAACAACGCCGAGGCTAGGCAGTCAGGTCGGCGTACCTCAGCCGCTTCCCCACCATCGCCCCCGCCAGCCACTTCAACTGGTCCAGCGTTCCCATCTCCCGGATGCTCTGCCGCTTCGCGAACTCCGTCACGTACCGCTGCGTGTGCTTCGGGCTGAAGTGATGGAACGTGCCCATGTACCCGCGCTTCAGGAGCGACCAGAAGCTCTCGATGCTGTTCGTGTGAACGTACCCGTCCAGCTTCGCGTACTCCCCGCGGTTGTGGTTCACGCTGTCGTGCCGAAACCCCTGGTAACGCAGCGGCTTGTAGGCACCGAGCTCATCCGTGAAGACGTGGGCACCGGGCCGGACGTTGCGATGCACCACATCCCGTAGCGCCTCGCCCCTCTCCTGCCCGACAGCCTCCGCCCGCACTTCCCCGTCCGGCGACTCACGATGCCGACGACGATTTCTTTGTTGGCGGCTAGGCCGCGCCCGCCCGGACCGCTGAACATCGCGGCTCGCACCTTCTTGGGCTTGTTCGAGCGGTCCTCCAGGAAGAAGAGCTCGTCGAAGTCCTTGATCCCGGAGCTGGGGAACCGGGTGTTGGGCAGCCGGGTTCCGGCTTCTGCCCTTTATCTCAGGAAATTCTCATGAGATATAACGAATAAGAGGCTGATTGCTTACGTCTTACTGATATTAGGCCTGTACTGTGTGAGCCGACGGAACCTGACAACAACGCCGGGGGACGCCAATGTCACGCTGACGTGGGAGGCCCTCTCAAGTAACGGTGGTGCCGGGTGACTGCTCTGCTTCGACATCGCTTTTATTGGAGCTTCGTGACCACTGCAGCTTATTTGGAGTGGGCACGCCAGAACTAGCGAGGCGGGGACTTGCTCAGTTGAAGGCAATTTCTGTCTCGGTCAATCGGTTCCTGCTGGCCGCAGCCCTGCTGCTGGCAGGCCTTTGCTTACTCTTCACATCCGCCAATGAAGCGCTCGCGCAGGCGTGTCCGGGCGCGGACGATCCACCCACACCTACGGAGGTTGCCGTGATGGCGGCGCCAATCGTGGTCGAGTCCACGACGTCGGACTACTTCGTCCTCTACGCGAGCCACGATCTGGATCCGACGGCGTACAGGACGCTGCAGCTTCGCTCGTTCTTCGGCAGTTTGAGAGTGGCTGTGTACCGCTTGAGTACTACGACTATGTGCGTGGAACATGGAAGCGACGATCTCTGAGACCTTCGCCGGTCGAATGTACCTAGGTGGGCCCAGCGCCAATCCCCTTTGGAACGTACCCCTGGCGTTGAAGTCCTTGTGTGGAGAGATCGAAGCGGCTCAGATTCTCATTCAGGCACATGAGCCTCTTCTGCGTCGTCGCCTTGCTGGCTCGAACGAAGCGCTCACAGAATTAGGCGTGGCGACGATGTGCGTGGTGACGACGAGTCTCATAGCGGAGAGGGCCATCAAAACGCTAGTGGCCCAGGCCAATGCGAAGAAGAAGCCGTGGAGTCGCAAGAATCGAGGCGGCGGGCATGATCTGACCGGACTGTTCCGGGAGGGACTCAATCTAGTGGACCAAGCGGCAGTACAGCATCGATTGGAGACTCTCCCTAGGTTCTGGAGCGAGTACGCCGAAACAAGTTCGGTAGAGGACATTCTCGAAATAGCCAGCGACAACTTTGTGGACTGGCGTTATGCAATGGAGCCGGGCGGTGCTTCTGGCGGTGTTCCCAAGCCGCTGCTGAAAGTAGCCGTTGCCCTCACATCGGTGGGCATAGAACGACTGACCCAGTGGCAAGTATCTAACCGAATCACCCCCGCGACGAGATGACTCGTGCCCGGCTCCCGAACGGATGGAAGGAGGCGTGGTTGCTCAAGTCCTCCAGCGTCTGCTAGTCGAGATCGTCAGCCACTCAGATCGTCAATCGGACCTGTGCTGTCCCCACCACTGGGACGAGGCCACGGCGGCGTGGCGCGCGTTCTTCCCCGGCCTCGAGGGTGTCCCCGGCCTCAACACCCTCACGAACCTGGAGCAGGGCCGCACCTACTGGATCGCCGTCGCCGAACCCGTCACCTGGACGGTCGCCACTCCCTAGCACGCCGCCAGCGGCGGACATCAGGATCCAGCGAGTGGGTGCGGCGATACCTGGTGCGACGCTCGGCGAGCGGGTCTCAAGGGCTCCCCCCGTTCCGCGGTTGGACGGCCGGCAGCGCCAGCAGGTGCGCAAGTCCGAGCGACGCAGCGAACTGCAGAAGGGCGAGGAGGTGGAGGGCGTTGGGGTGGGCGCCCTGACGCCAGCGCCGGAGGGTGAAGGGGTTCGTGCCCAGACGGCGGGCGAGTTCGCTCCAGGTCAGCCCCGACGCCTCCTTCAGTTGCTCGAGCCTCTGGGGAAAGTCCTCGGGGAAGACATGGACCTCGCGACGGTAGGGCCTGCGCTGGCGGGGCATGCGGTCATCCCTCCCCGCCCAGCGGCCGGAAGCCCTTGCCCATGAGCAACTCGAGCCCGCCGGGGATGCGGGCCGCGAGGAGCGTGAGGGAGTGCATCGCCCCGCCACAGGGTTCAGTACCGTGTCGCCAGCGCAGGACCTGCTTGGGATCGACCCCGAGCGCCTCGGCGAAGCCGTTCCAGGTGAGGCCACTGGCCTCCTTCAGCCGGGTGAGGCGTCTGACGAAGTCCTCGGGCAGTGCGCCACTGCCATAGGGCACGCGCCGCCCATGAATGGTCAGGCCGTGGGTTGGGCGGGAGCGGCGGCAGGAGCAGTTACGGTTTCTCATCGCGGTCCTCCAGGAAGAAGAGTTCGTCGAAGTCCTTGATGCCGAGGGCCGTCTGCAGGCGACGGCGGACGCCACCCGAGGGCGCGCGCCCCTGGGTGATCAGGGTGGAGAGGTAACCGGGACTGATGCCGGTTTCGCGCGCGAGCCAGGCCTGCGAGCGGTGGAGCGTCGCCAGCCGCTTCCAGAGAGCCTCGCGCCTGAGCCGGACCACAATCCGCCGTTTTCCTGGCATTTCGCTACCCTAAGCACCAAGTAGGGTAGGATTATAGTAAGCCATCAAGAGGCCGTCAAGAACATAAGTTCGTATACTGGGACCACCAGGTGCGAGGGAGGCGATCGCGCAGATGCCCAACGACCGGGGCTACCGCTGGAGAGCGAGCGGCGCCCGCATCCGCGAGGCGCGCACGAAGGTGGGCCTCACACAGAAGGAAGTGAGCGAGCTCCTGGGCGTGAGCGCGCACGCCGTCTGGTGCTGGGAAGCGGGCAAGACGAAGCCCAGCGGGGAGCACCTCGTCGAACTGGCCTCCCGCTGCGAGGTGAGCACGGACTGGCTCCTTGGACGGGACGTGGTCGAGGCGGAGGTTCTCGAGGAGGCGGAGGTTTCCTTCCGTAGCTCAGTAGCCGGCCTGCCCCTGGAGGACCTCGAGTCGATCCAGAACTTCATCGAGTTCGTGCGCGAGCAGCGCCGCAGGAAGCCGTAAGGCAAACGAGTCGGGGTTCAGCAGCCGCCAAGTGGCAGTGAGGTGAGACCTGCAACGGGGCGGAACGGAGGCCGTGGTCAACCCCCGTGGCCATCGCGGGTACTGGGCGAGTGCGGCGACACGGCCAGGGAAGGCCACCCTCCATGGCGAGGTCGGTATAGAGCCCGTTAACCGTTGGAGCTGCTGGTTACCGCCACTTTATGCACCACGCGGATACATTGAACGGGAGCTGTTCGACTGGTCTCGGACCAGTTCAGAAGGGGTCCGATAGATGCGAACACCGCCGGTCCTGCCAGGCACCCTTCTGAGGGATCTCGACCTTCGCATTCAAAGCGTGTGTACAAAAGCAGTTATGCACGTTTTGAAACCTTCCAACTTTCTCGTGGGACCGAAGAGAGTCGCGAAAAGGTAGCATGAGCCGACAAGAGAGAGCAAACACGATCGACTCCGTCAGGCCCAGTTTCCGAAGGATGGCTGAAGGGCCCGGCGTGGGGGACAACAGCACGCGGGAAGAGGTCATCCGTCCTTAGGCCGGCCGGCGGTAGTGACCGTAGAACTGGGCCACGGCGCCCCTGCCAGCGGATTCATTGCGGATGTAGTGCGCTGGCATGACAGGCGTACGCCAGCGCCCGGCGGTCATCAGGCTCGGAAGCTCGATGCCTGCCCTCGCCAGGTCACGCGCCATGCCCACGCGCGGCGAGTGACCGCTGAAGCCACTCCCCAGTCCCGCTCCCTGGGCTGCTCGCTTGATGCGCTTCGATAGCTGGTTGGGGCGCAGTCCGAAGACGCTGTCGGCGTCGAGCGCGCGATTGCGTATCCGCCTCAGGGCCGCCATAGTCGGGGCGGAAACGAAGAGCACCGCACCCTCACCCTCGGGATCCGTCTTCGAGCGCCTGATCAGGAGCCGCCCGCTGCCATCGGCCTCGGCCTCGATGTCCCTCCAGGTCAGGCCAGCAGCCTCGGAGATCCTCAGCATGGCGTCGCGCATGAGGCTGATGAGCGCGATGTCCAGGTCTCCCCTGCTCGCGGCGGTCTGCAGACTCTCGAGCCTGCCGCCCCGCCCCCGCCGCGGGGTGTGGGCGCCTTCCCGGATGACGCCCAGCACCTCGGCTGTGAGGCCCTCCGCCTGCTTCTGGCCTCTTCCCGCCTTGCGGGTCGCGCCTCTGAGGGTCCTCTTCACCTCCGCGCTGGCGCAGGGGTCAGCCAGCCCGGCGGTCCTGTGCACGAACGCTATCGCCGCCGCCGCCGCGCGCAGGGTCGCGGGCCTGTGTCCGTGTTCCTCGATGCGCTCGGCCAGGTAGGCGGCGACCTGCGCGGGAGAGGCGGGCAGCGCCGGCATGTCCTTTCGCAGCGCCCAGGCGATGAATCTCCTCCATTGGATGCGGTAGTTCCTCACCGTGTTGCGGGCGACTTCGTGGGTGAGCACCGCCTTCAAGTTGCCCGCGTCGGCCCCGGTCAAGCCCGCCGGGCCCCGTGGCACACCGTCAGCGGGTTCGACTTGGGCCACGCACTCGGGTGCCATGAGAGCCCTGCCAGCACTGGCTTCGGCCCCGCCGCTACGGCCCTGGCCGCCACCCACGACGGTGAGGCGTTCCGACTCCGGGGGTGGGCTGCTCGTGGCCGCGAGTTCCCCAGGGGCGGCGACCTCCCACAGTCCGTCCATCTCAGATGCAGGTCCCAGGGCGAGGGGGCAAACCCGCTCCGGATGACTCCCGCCGCCCCCTCCCGGGCGATGTTCCCGTAGGCGCGGAACGGAGTAAGTGGAGCCTCCGGCAGTAGCTCTCTCCTCTGACATGCGGCGTGTTCCCTCCCTCATATGCGGAGGGCTAAAGCGTGCATAACTGCTTTTGTACACGCGATAGCGCGTCTGCTCTAAGGCACCGGATCCTCGACTCCTACCGTCCTGCAAGGAGCCTCGTTGTTTTCGGTGGCCTCAGGCCCCCATCGGACGATCTTCCAACCAGCAACAGACATTCGGCGCCTGCTGTCAGGGCGCTCGACCGGGCGGCGACGGGTTGATCCATCGACCGCGATCCGCGCGAACCCGGCTCCGGTTGCAGGCCACGCCTGCCGTCGCGGCTCGGTGGTTCCGCCTCAATCTTCGTGTGATTCCTAGTTCAGCGGCAGACGCCGCTACAGACCGGCGCTCCAGCCCCGGTCCTCACGTCCGGCGATGACTTCCGGCGCCGCGCGGCTCCCGTTCATCGGCGAAACCCAGCAAGCGATCCAGCAATAAGGAGTATCGGCCCATGTTGAACAGAACTCTTCGGGCACTCAATCGGTTAGTCGTGCGGCGCAATGCGGACGCCGGACTCGATGTCCGGGCTCCTGACCGTGCGGCGCCAAGCTTGGCATTGAGGGGGCAGGGGACAAGCCGGCGCGTACGCCTGCTCGGCGCCCTGAGCCTGGCGGCGCTGCTGCTGGCGGCCGTCGCGTCGCTCCAGGCACTGCCCCTCCAGGCGCAGTCGACGACGGTTGCGCTGGTCAGCAATGCCGACATTACTGCGACCCTGAACCGAGATCAGATCATTCTTCAGAGATTCACAACTGGCCCTGACCCGGTCGGCTACGATATCACTGGGCTTGAAGTATCTTTCGGTACTACTACCGGCAAGAGTACCAGCGTTGCAATCCATGGTAACAGTCAATCGGATCCTGCTCACGCCAACTATGATGAGATCGCTGTGTTGGTTGGCCCCGACACATTGACGTCCGACGACTTTAATACGTTTGAACCGGCGCAACCTCTAACGCTCGATCCAAATACGACCTACATAATCCTTGTGAATAGGAGCGTCGCTGCTGCAGACAGGGCAACTGTCAACTTGGGAGCCGACAATGACGATAGCGGCGCGGACGGCTGGTCGATTGATAACGGCTCACAACGTAGAGACTCCGCCCTCTCCGGAATCTGGACTGGATCGTCAGGGTCACTCATTTTCACACTGAAGGGCATGCGTCATCTCTCCAGCGACAACACACTGAGCGACCTGTCGCTGGAGGACGCGAGCAACGGCAGCGACATCACGCTGAGCCCGGCCTTCCAGTCCGATCACTTTGAATATGAGGCGTCGGTGGAGTTCCCGGTCTCGCGGGTCACGGTGATACCGACCAAGAACCACGCGGGCGCGTCAATCAGATACCTGAACGTGAGCAACGAGGAGCTCGGTGACGGTGACAGATTTCAGCTCTTCCTGTCGGAGGGCGCGGAGCACTTCATCAAGGTTGAGGTGACGGCGGAGAACGACATTGCGAAGGAAACCTACACGTTGACGGTGACTCGGGCTGCTCGACCGGGGGAGGTGTTGCTGTCGGAGAAGCGACTGTCCCTGACGGAAGGTGGCCAACGCTCCTATAACGTGGGTCTCGACCGACGACCGGCGGCGAATGTGACGGTAACGATCGGCGGACATGCGGGCACGAATGTGACCCCGAATCCGACCAGCCTGACCTTCACCACGTCAAATTGGAATCAGCCCCGGTGGGTGAGCGTGTCGGCCACCGCGGATGCGAACACGACGAACGAATCGTTCAGGCTGACCCATACGGCCACGAGCTCGGACAGCTTCTTTAACAACATCACGGGTCCCAGGGTGATCGTGAATGTGGATGAACAAGACCCGCCTGACCACCACATCCGCACAATCAGGTTGCCGCAGGGGTCGTACGACTTGCCGCCTGGGGACAAGGCGCTGCCCGAAGAGGAATTTGACGTATGGACTGGCGATGTTTTCGGGCAAATTGAGGGGGTCGCCGAAGGCCATATATGGAGGCCGAGCGGGCTCTGGGGCGAGCCCGCCACAGACACCATCTGGGTCGTCGACCCCAGCCATTTCGGCATCCACGCGCTCAAGCTGTCGGAACTGAAGCAAGGCCGGGTCGAGCGGCATGTCGCGGCTGATACGTCAGAATTCGACCAAAGGCTCAACTACCGGTGCCACTTCGATGGAGGCCGGGCCAGCGGCGATGGAAACCCGTCGCTGACCGTGATGTGGGGACATGAGGAATGGTTGCTGATCGCAAACGACGAAAGCAGCAGTCAGCTCGATTTGTACACGCGGAGTGGCGACGTAACCAGCCGATGCTTTACCACAAACGTCACTGCATGGGCAGCTAACGGTCAAAGCTACACATCAGTCGACGAGTATTTCAAATCTCCATTCCGATTCACTGGAGGTTATGACCTGTCCCGTGGCCCGCTGACCGTGTGGGGCATCTGGGCGAACGACACGCGGGTGTGGCTCAGCGGGCCGTCCTCCGGCTTGAGCGCCGGCGTTTACACCTTCCCCTTTGCGCGCTCCCACGAGGTGGCCGAGGCGCCGGGCTACGACGGTCACATCGGCGCCAGCTACGGCCTCTGGTCGGACGGCACAACGATGTGGGTGGCCACCAACCTCGGATGGCTCCGGGCCTACAACCTGACTTCCGGCAGCCGCAGCGCGCTGTTTGACATCCGGATCCAAACCTACGGCATGCCGCCGGGCGACATCTGGTCCGACGGCGAGACCATCTGGGTCACCAACCGGATAGGCACGATCGATGCCTACGAGTTGCCCGACCGGCCCTATGCCAGCACCAGGTCCAGCACGCCGAGAGCGACGGAGGCGGGTCCGCTGACGGCGCACTTCGCGTCGGCGCCTGAGGCGCATGACGGACAGCGCGCGTTCAACGTGCAGATTGCCTTCAGCGACGATCTGGAGATCGCGCCCGAAGAGATGCGAGATCATGCGCTGGAGGTCAGCGGAGGCAGGCTGACCGACGCCGCGCCGGTCGACGACCGCCAGGACCTGTGGGAGCTGACGATCGAGCCGCAGGGGACGGGTCCGGTATCGATCGTGGCCGCGCCGGGCGGATCCTGCAAGTTGGCCGGAGAACTGTGCACGGCGGACGGACGGCCGTTGACCGTGGCGCTCGCCCTGCAGGTGGCTGGCCCAACGACCCAACCAGGCAAGACTCCAGCGACGCAAGCGCCTGCGAATAGCGCGCCGGACGCTCCGAACCAGCCGCAGGCCACCGCGGTGTTCGTCGGCGGCGTGGACCTGGAGTGGGACGATGTCCCCGGCGCTGATTCCTACGACGTGCAGACCTACCGCGGCGGTCAGTGGGTCGAACTGCCCGGAGACGGCGTGGAGATCGCCTTCTACGGCGCGGGAGCGATCATCAGCGGGCTGGACCCGCAAGCGTCGCTCTGGTTCCAGGTGCGGGCGGCCAACGCGCACGGCGTCTCGGATTGGTCGCCGATGCTGTACATGAACTCGACCAGTCAGTTCAAGTTGGGCCGCCAGGCCAGACCGGCCAACGCGCCGGCCAGTGGCGCGCCGGTGATCGTGGGCCGGGCGCAGCCCGGCCAACCGCTCTGGGCCAACACCACGGGGATCGAAGACGGCAACGGTCTCGACCGGGTGCGGTTCCAGTACCAGTGGATGTCCAACGACGGCAGCGGCGACGCGGACATCGCGGGCGCCACGCAGCTCACCCACCTCTGGTCGGACGCCGACGAGGGCAAGACGCTCAGCGTCCGCGTCTCCTTCATCGATCGGCTGGGCTACGCGGAGTCGCTCACCAGCGCATCCGTGGGCACGGTCGCAGCAGCGCCGCCGGTCAACAGTCGGGCCACGGGAGCGCTGACGATCAGCGGCACGGCCGAAGTGGGCCAGATGCTGACCGCGGACACCTCCAACATCGGCGACAGCGACGGCTTGACCAACGTCGTCTACCAGTACCAGTGGCTCGCCGATGACGGCAGCTCGGTCACAGAGATCAGCGGCGCGACAGGCGCGACCTACACCCTGCAGGCGACCGACGAGGGCGCGACGATCAAGGTGCAGGTGAGCTTCAGCGATGACCTCGACAACGAGGAGTCGCTGACCAGCTCGGCGACCGGGACTGTCAGCTTCGCGATCCAGCAACAGACGGCGAACAGCTCGGCGACGGGAGCGCTGACGATCAGCGGCACGGCCGAAGTGGGACAGATGCTGACGGCGAACACCTCCGGCATCGCAGACAGCGACGGCTTGACCAACGTCGTCTACCAGTACCAGTGGCTGGCCGATGACGGTAGCTCGGTCACAGAGATCAGCGGCGCGACAGGCGCGACCTACACCCTGCAGGCGACCGACGAGGCGGCGACGATCAAGGTGCAGGTGAGCTTCAGCGATGACCTCGACAACGAGGAGTCGCTGATCAGCGCCGCCGTGGGACCTGTCGCAGCAGCGCCGACGGTCAACAGTCGGGCCACGGGCGCGCTGACGATCAGCGGCACGGCTCAGGTCGGCCAGATGCTGACCGCGGACACCTCCGGCATTACCGACGGCGACGGCCTGACCAACGTCGTCTACGAGTACCAGTGGCTGGCCGACTTCGGAGGCCTGGTCGCTGAGATCAGCGGCGCGACAGGCGCGACCTACACCCTGCAGGCGACAGACGAGGGCGCGACGATCAAGGTGAAGGTGAGCTTCAGCGATGACGCCGACAACCCGGAGTCGCTGACCAGCACGGCCACGGCAGTAGTGGCGGCCCCCGAGCCGCCAGCCATGCCCACAGGCCTGTCGCCCAGCGTCTCCCAGGACACCGTGACCCTCAGCTGGGACGCGCCGCAGGACGACTCCGTCACCGGCTACGTCATCCTGCGGCGCGATCGGGAGATCCACCCGGTGGGGACCTTCGTCACCATCGCAGGCGACACCGGCTCGACGGACACGACCTACACCGACGATACGGTCGAGCCGGATAAGCAGTACGTGTACCGCATCAAGGCCATCAACAAGCACGGGGAGGTGAGCGAGATGTCCGACTGGGTCCGGGCCGACACCCCGGCGGTGCCCGTCCCAGACAAGCCCACGGGCCTGTCCGCCGCCGTCTCCCACGACGCCGTGACCCTCGCCTGGAACGACCCACAGGACGACTCCATCACGGGCTACGTCATCCTGAGGCGCGACCGGGCGATCCACCCGGAGGGGACCTTCGTCACCATCGCAGGCGACACCGGCTCGACGGACACCACTTACACCGACGCTACGGTCGAGCCGGATAAGCAATACGTGTACCGCATCAAGGCCATCAACGAGCACGGGGAGGTGAGCGAGAAGTCCCGCTGGATCCGGGCCTACACCCCGGCAGCGCCGGCCCCGGCGGGCTCGCCGGCGAGGTAACAGAGGGGCGGGACCGATCGAGAGGCTGGCGGCACTCCGGGCAACGAAAAAAGCTAGCACATCTGCATGGACTGGCGAGGCAGGCGTATCGAACCCGAAACCGGAGCGGTCAAGGCCTGGGGCCGACAGGATGCGACAGCATGAGCCTCGGCGAGATGCTGACGGCGGATGTCTCCGGCATTGCCGACGCGGACGGCCTGAGCAACGCGGTCTACCAGTTCCAGTGGCTCGCCGACGGTGCCGAGATCGCCGGGGCCACGGCCGCGAGCTACAGCCTGACCGAGGCCGAGCAAGGCAGCGTCGTCAGTGTGCGTGTGTCGTTTACGGACGACGGGGGCTACGGGGAGACCCTGACCAGCGCGGCCACGGCAGCGGTCGCCGCCGCGCCGACGGTCAATCCGCCGGGCCCGCCGCGCAACCTGAGCGGCGCCGTCAATGCGGACGGCACGGTGACGTTGAGCTGGCGGGCCCCGGCCGGTGGCACGGTGACGGGCTACCAGATCTTGCGCAGGCGGCCGCAGCAGGGCGAGCGCGGGTTCAGCGTGCTGGTCGCGGACACGGCCAGCGCGGCGACCGAGTTCACCGACACCGAGGTCAGCCTGGGCCAGCCGCACATCTACCGGGTGACGGCGCTCAACCCGTCCGGCGTGAGTCCACGCTCGAACTACGTCCGGCTGACGCCGGAGCGGTCGCTCGAGCCGACGCCGAACCAGGCCGCCGCCTCGTGCAGCGGCCTCCCACGCGGCGAAGCGCAGCGGTCCGATCAGATGGCAGCACAACGGCTCAGGGCGTGAGGTAGGCATGAGGCGGGCGCAGCAGAGGGGCTCGGCGTTGAGGGGCGAACTGGGCCTGCGTGGTCAGGTGGACGCGGAGGTCGTCGCCAACGACCTCGGGCTGACCGTCAAACGATGGTCCCTGCGCGTCGTTGAGGAGATGCGGTTCGGGGACTACATCGCCGTGGCTGAGCGCCTGACTCCCGAGTGGCGGCGCTGGGTGGTCGGCCACGCCGTAGGACACTGCGTCCTGCACACCGGCAATCACCTCTGGATACGCCGGCATACCGACCTCGCGCGAGGCTTCGAGCGGGAGGCCGAGGACTTCGCCTGTGGCCTGCTGGTCGATGTCGAGGAAGCCGCTGCCGAGGGGCTCGTCACCTCGTGGGAGGTGGCGGAGCACTTCGGCGTGCCGGACGAGATGGTCCGGGAGTGGGTGCTGCCGCGGAGGGAGTAAGGGGTTGGGCTACCTGGTCCGGCGAGACTCCTTGTCCCTCGGACCCTTGTCGTCGCTGCGTTCTCGCTCCTCCAAGTCGTCGGGGCGTTCGTCCTCGCCCCGCGACTGATGGTAGGCATCGTTGTTCGGGTTGAGCTGGTTGGCGTAGTTGTCGCGATCGCTTTGCTTGCTCATGTCACTGACCTCCTGAGTCCTGAGTATGGGTTGTGTCTGCCTGTTGGTCCTTCAATCGACTCGTATCAGGCGCTCCTTCCCGACTACGCTGGCAAGCCTTTGCCCGCCGCCGCGCCCCAGCGTGAGCAGGTACACCGCCACTCCCAGCTCATCGAGGTCGCTCATGAGATCGCGGTAGTCACCGTCGTTCGCTACTAGGACAAAGGCCGTCTCCTTCGGTTGCTGGCCGCAGTCGCTCCTGGCATGGGCGGCAAGTTCGCCGTCGATGTCGCTGAAGTCTTCCCAGACTCCCCATCCGAGGTCGTCGAGTACGTCCGTCGCACTCGCCTGAAGCGGCGTAGCAAAGGCCTTGAACAGTCGGTACGAGGCGGAGGCGAATCTCTCTTCAAGTGCTTTCCTGATCCGCGAGACCAGTCCCGGCAGGTCCGCAACCTGGATCCCTGCGTTCTGCAAGTCCCACATGACAAGCAGGCGGGTTCTGCCCTTCGACGGCCTGGGAGCAAGCTTCTTCCGCTGGAAGAAGTTCGGCGGGAAGCCCCGTGCCGCGCCGAGCGAATACATCGCCGCCAGCGACTCCGCATCGGGTGTCGTCGTTCCAGTTTCCCAGCGCGAGAGCGTGTTAGGGGGTATCCCGAGTTGCTTGGCCATCTGCGCCTGGGTCTGCCCAAGCTGCTTCCGGAGTGCAACAATCGAGTCCGGGCGGTATTCGTACCTTCCGCCTTTGATGGGTACCACCCGAGCCTCCTTCCACCTGGAGAGTTAGACGGTTCCGGTAGCGGGTAGTTACCCGCACGCCCTCTCGCAGGATTGTGTCCCGTTCTCAGATGATAGTCAACATCTTGCGTGTGTCTCACCACTTATGGTGTACTCCGGCACGAAGCGCGCTTTCCCAGCTACCTCCTGACGACCCCCTGGGGGTCTCGCTGCGAGGCCTGCCGGTTGAGGGCACGGTCGAGGATGGAGAAGGCCCCGCCGACCCCGAGGTCCTCCGTCCCAGCCACCTCCTGCAGCAACAGGGCGTGGGCGACGAAGCCCGCCAGTTGCAGGAGGTGGTCATCCTCGGCGCTGCGGAAGGCGGGACCGCCGATGAGGCGGTCGAGGGGGATGTTGCGGGTGGGGGACCCGTCATCCCAGGCCTCGTAGCGGCTGGGGATGGGGTTGTGGACGCGCAGCCGCCGGTAGAGGCGGGTGATGGGTTCCTCGCGCACCTCGTCGAAGATGAGGAAGGCGTGCCGGTTTGCGGCGGACACGGCCGTGTTGATGCGGGTGAGGAGGCGGCCGAGGCTCACCTCCTCGTGACGCCCTCGCCCGGTCATGGGCATGCAGACGTTGATGGCCTCGATGCCCCCTCGGTAGCGTGCGGCGTCCTCGATGAGTTGCAGGCCGCTACGGAAGACCGACGCCCCGTCGGCCGCGGAGAGCCAGGCTGTGGCCTCGCCATCCGCCCGCGGCGCGAGCAGGTCGAAGGGCTGAAGCTCGACCGTTGGCTCGATGCCGTAGCGCTCCCGCAGTTCCATCCGCCAGGCGCGGACGTCCTGGAAGAAGCCGTTCCAGCAGGCGGCGTCGACTCCGAGGGCGGAGCGAACGAAACGGCCGGCACCCTCGCGCTCATCGACGTAGTAGAGCTGCACGGCGCTCACCTCCCCTCTCTGCGGGTTGCCTACCCGTGGGGGTGTCGCCGGGCCTTCTCCAGGCCGTCGGCTCAAGCGGCCCACGCTCATCGATCGCCGCCTTGTGGGAGACCCACAACGGCACCTCCACCCCGGTACGCTCCATCTCCTCGCGCGCCACGCGCAGGAAGTGAGCAGCGGCCAACTCGCCGTCGAAGACGATGAGGACGGCGGGCCGCGCGCCATGGTCCTCGAGGGGCCGCTCCGAGGCGAAGTAGCGCAGGTAGGGCGCGAGTCGGCGGCGCATGGTGACGGGCCGCACCGCCCGCCGCTCCCACTCAAGGAAGAAGGGCCATGCGCGCCCCTCCCGGCGCAGCATCCCGGAGGCGTCGGGCCGCACCGAGTGGAGCCGCTCCCCGTGGCGGAAGTAGCGCGAGGCGCGGTGGGGCGGGTCGAGCTGGACGATTTCCCAGCCCAGACGGCGCGCCTGCACGGCGAGCGCCGCCATGAAGCCGTGGACGGCCTCGGTGTGTTCGAGGTTGCGCAGCAGTTGGCGGCTGCGGGAGCCGGCGACGTTGCGCCAGTCCGGCGGCAGGCCTGCCTCGATGGGGGCCACGCTCCAGCGCTTCCACGCCGTCCCCACCGACGCACGGTCGCGCCTCGCGAGGAGGGCGATGCCGCGGTCCGCCGGGACCAGGAGAGTGCGGCGATCCAGCGGGATGCGCTCGGCCAGGCCCATCGCCTCAAGGGCCGCGGCGAGCCGGGAAGCCCGTTCCCCGGAGACGCCCAGCAGGCCGGCCAGGTGGGATGGGGTGATCCAGGGCCAGTCGAAGAGCGTGTCGAGGCAGCGCTTCGCCGCGGGCGCGAGCACCGATGGCGCGAGCTGGGGATCACCCTGCCGGAACGGGCGGGAAAGGAACACCCGTCCCGGCAGGGACTCAACGGGGGCGAGGCCGCGCCCCTCGACCACGGAAAGCGCCTTCTCAAGGGTGAGGACGCCGGAGAGGGAGGGCAGCCGCCAGATGCGGTCGCCGGGACCGGCGTGGACGACGTGCGCTTCGAGGGCGAGGAAGGCCGTCAGGGGAGCGCCCCGCAAGAGCCTGCGCGCGTGCCGCAGCCGCACCTCGTCCGGCAGGAGCAAGAGGAGCGCGCCGGGGAGGGGACCCTCGGAGAGCCGCCGCAGGCGCTTGGAGAAGGCCGTGCGATCGGTGATGGCCCCGTGGCGGACGACGCCCAGGACGGTTCCGTCCGGGAGGAACAGGGCCGCGTCCAGCGGCGAGGCCCGGTACCAGCGGATGCGGAGGGGCCAGGCCGCGCCGCAGAGGGCGACGGCCAGGCGGTAGATGACGGCAACCGCGTCGAGCCGCTCCAGGAGCAGGCGGCGCCAGTGGGCCGAGATGGGCCGCGTGCGCAGGAGCCGCTCGACCGTGACGCCCTCCGCGTGGGCCAGGCGCCGCACGCCCGCGGCGGTGAGGCAGTAGCGGCGCGTGGAAGAGATGAGCCCGGTTGCATGCGGAAGCGAGGTGACGAGGCCCCCGTCCTCAAGCTCCGCGGCCGCGCCGTACACCGCGGACGGCGAGCAGCCCGTGAGGGCGGCGAGGTCGAGCCGGTCGGCGAAGGGCGTCTCCGCCAGCTGGCACAGGAGCGCTTCCTCGCAGGTCAGCGATTTCACGGCTCACCCTCCTCCCCCGGCGCGGTAGCGTCGGGTCCCTTCCGTCCGCGTCGGCCCTTGCCCTTCGCCGGGGGCCGGATGGTCGCGCCCGGCGAGACATCGTCGGCATCCGCCGCGGCCAGCTCCCGCAGCCCCTCGCGGTAGGCCTTGATGCGCCCCTGCGCCCGCGCCTCCTTTCCGGCGATCTCCGTGGCGGAGGTCGTGTAGGCAGCGGCGGCGGCGCGGATGCTCGCGGCCACCCCCGGGTCTCCCGCCTTCGGCTTCGCCACGCGCATCGAGAAGGCTGGGATGCGCTCCGTGCCGACCGTCGCGCGCACGTAGCAGTGGTGGACGGGCTGGGAGGTGATGTCCTCCTCCGTCACGCGCTCGCGCCCCAGCTCCCAGACGAGCTTGCGGGCGTCGCTGCCCGCCACCTGGAAGACGGCCAGGCAGCCGGTGTTGGCGAGGACGGTGTCCTGCATGGTGGGGGAGAGGTCGGCCAGCTTGGCCAGGCTCTGCGTGGCCAGCACGAAGCTCGCCCCGTACTTGCCCAGCTCCGAGAGCATCGACTCGTAGTCGACGCCGGGCATGGACTGCATCTCGTCCACGACGACGAGCGCGCCGCGCCGCTCTTCCAGGGGCAGGCGCTCCTGCTCCCGGATGACGCTGTCGACGAGGTTCAGCAGGGACGCGCCCACGAGCGCGGCCACGTCCCGCCCGGCCGTCCCCTGCGCGGTCGAGACGAGCAGGACGCCGCCGTCGAGGATCACGCGCCGCAGGTCGATGGTGGAGCGGGACTGCCCGAGGATGGCGCGCGCCCGCTTCGAGGAGGCGTAGTAGGAGAGGCGCGTCTGCACGGGGGCGAGGGCCTCGGCGCGGTACTCCCGCCGCCAGCCCCCGAAGTCCCTTGCCCACCAGTCCAGCAGGTACGGGTCCTCCACGCAGGCGAGCACGTTCGCGCGGAAGCCTTCGTCCGAGAGCAGGCGCAAGCCGTCGAGGATCGTGTACTGGTCCTCTGGTTCGGCCGCCGTGTTGGCCTCGTGCAGCGTCTTCACCGTCTGCTCGAGGATCGACTGCATCCTCGGACCCCACTGCTCCCAGAGGCCGCGGGCCACGCGCACGACCGAGTCGGCAGTGCGGTCGCGGTCGCTGAAGATGCGCGTATCGAGGAGGTTGATGCCGGGGAAGCCGTCCCCGGCGGCGAGGTCGACGAGCTTCACCCGGTCGATCAGCGATGCGGGGACGTCTTCGAGGATGTCGGCCACGAGGTCGGCGTGGGGGTCGATGACAACGATGGCGTCGCCGTCGCGGCCCGCGGCCTTCTCCCGCAGCTTGTGGGCGACGAGGTGGCGCATGAGGGTCGACTTGCCCATGCGCGTGCGCGCCACGTAGAGGTGGTGGCGCCGCAGCAGGTCGTCGGGGAAGTGGACCGTCTTGCTCGCGCCGGAGACGGTCTCCCCCACGGGCGCGCCGCTGCCGGCGCTCCTGGCGTCGGGGTGCAGGACTTTCGCGCCGGAGCGTCCCACGAGGGGCGTCTCGTCGCGGGCGCCGGGTGGGTGCCAGAGGGCGGCCACCTCGCGTACACCGAGGGCGCTGCGCTTCCCGAAGAAGCCCGGCGGCGACGGTTCGATCGAGGGCTCCGGCAGGACGGGCCGGATCCTCCCGTCCTTGAAACGCGCGCCCACGGGGTGGTCGTAGTGGTGGTAGGCGGCGATGACGCGGCCGAGGAGGTCGCGAGCGCGCTCCTTCGTGCCTTCCCGGGGGAGGATGGCGGTCACCTGCAGCTCGGCCGCGAAGGCCGCGCGCGAGACCTTCTCCTTGATCAGGGCGGGGTCGTACACGCGGTCACGGCCGCCCTTCCAGCGCTGCCAGAGCCAGAGGCCGGCGATGCTCACCGCGAGCGCGCCTACACCGAGGAGGGCGGCCTTGAGGGGCTCGCCGCTCTGCACCCACTCCCAGCCCTTGAAGGCGACGAGGCCGACCACGGCGAGGACAGCGAGGGCGAGGGGGTCCATGCCGCCCGTCGCGCCCTGCGCGGAGGACGCGGACGGCGGGGGCGGCCGCTGAGTGGCCGGCTGCCCGAAAGCGAGCTCCTGGTGGGGCTGCGACCAGTCCGGGCCGAGAGCGCGCAGGAGGAGGCGGGTGACGACGCGTTCGCCCTCCTTCGGGGCGGAGAGCGCTCCCAGCAGGGCGATGAGGGGGTCGGAACCGGGGTCGAGCAGGTCGTCGTCGCGGAACGTGCGCAGGGGCACGTAGTCGGGGCCGGTGGAGGCGAGGGTCAGGCCCCAGGCCTGCTCGCCCTCGGCGAGACGCAGGGGATCCTCCTCGGGGGAGAGCTCCTCGATGCGGGCCTGGGGGTAGTGGGCGGTGATCTGCTCGCGCACGACCTCGCCGTCGCGGCAGCGGACGAGCACGGTGACGCCGTCACCGTCCCCGGTCAGCTCCAGGGAGAAGGGTTCTGGAATCGCGATCGACTGGAGGAAGTTCTCGACGCCGAGCAGGGTGCGCTCGCCTGTGCGGGGCGGCGTGATGGCGAGAAGAACGGGGGGCTTCGGGAGGGAGCGGGGGAAGAGCCAGTGGATGGGATTCATGGGGTACTCCTTGTGGTTGTGGGTGTTGGCCGTGTGTCCGCTGGGCTTCGGGTCGGGTCGCTGGAAGGGATTGAGTCGGATGGGGGTGTTCCTTTCTGTGGTTGGGAGTGCAGTGGGTGTGGTCAGTGCTGGTTGCCGGGGGTCCATTCGATCAGGGCTTGTTCTTCCGATGTGGCCTCGATGCGGATGGGGAAGCGGTTCCCCCGCGCCAGCAGCAGCCCGTCGCCGCGCTGGCAGGAGAGCAGCCAGCGCTGCAGGTCGGGGGGCAGGTCGAAGGCGTCGCCGACGGTGCTGATGGCGGCGGCGTCCTGCTGGAGGAGCAGCTTGAAGGCGGCGTTCTGGAGGAGGGCTCTGCCCGAGTGGCCGGTGATGGCGCGGGAGGAATCCTCGCTGAGGAGGTCCTGCACGTCCTGCGTGATGAACTGCAGCCCCAGCCGGTGTTTTCGCGCGCGCTTCGCCATCGACACCATGAAGGCCGCGCCTTCGGGGTGCTGCATGATCGACCAGACCTCGTCCACGACCAGGAGCCTTGGCTTCGGGTCGCGCGCGGCCGCGGCCCAGACCGTCTCCGTGCAGACCATGGCCGCGGCCGGCCGCAGCTCGGGCTCCAGCAGGTGCAGGTCGAAGACGGTCACCAGCGCCTCCCTGGCGAGGAGGTCGTCGCCCTCGTCGGAGAGGAGGTGGCGCAGGCTGCCGGTGGCAAAGGGCCGCAAGAGCTTGGCGAGGTCGGCGTCACTTTCCTGCAGGAAGCGGTAGAAGGAGGCGAAGCCGGCGCCCTCGCTGGGCTCGGCGTAGTAGCCCGCGAGGGCGTGGTCGAGGGCGGCGCGGCGCTCGGCCCCGAGCCGCTCCCCCACCATCACCTCGATCAGGCGGCGGAGGCTGCCGATGCGCTGCAGCAGCTCCTCGTCGTCGCGGCGGTCGATGACGAAGGGGTTCAACCCTTGACCGGGCACGCCCGGTGAGATGACCCGCCCGCCTGCTGCGCGCGCCATGGAGGCATACTCCCCCTCGGGGTCGATGACGTAGGCGACGACACCCCGCATCAGTCCCCGCAGGACACCAAGCTTCGTGGCGAACGACTTCCCGCTACCAGAGCGGGCGAGGACCGCGGTGTTGGCGTTGAGGTGGGTGCCGTCGAAGGCGTCGTAGACGACCGGGGCGCAGGCCCTGAGGTCGATACCGGCGAGGGTGCCGCTGCGCGTATCGAGATCCGGCGGTGAGAAGGGGTACAGCCTGGCGATCGAGGACGTGTCGAGCGTGCGCCAGGCGGCGACGGCGTTGAGGGCGAGGGGCAGGGTTGAGAGAAGTCCCTCGCGCTGGCGGAAGGCGAGCGCGTCCAGCTTCCCCAGCGTCGCGGCGAAGTGCGCCTTCGCCCGCTGCGTCAGCTCGTTGAGCGAGGCCTCGTCGGGGGCGTGGAGCGTCACCGACAGGGAGGCGTGGAAGAGGCGTTCGCGGCCGCGCTGCACCTCATCCCGCAGGCGGGTGACATCCTCGAGGGCGATCTCCGCCTCGGAGGAGAGGGTGCGGCCCCTGTTAATGGAGAGGCTCTGGGCGGACTCGAAGCGCACCTTCTGCCACTCCAGGGTGCGCGCTGCCTGCTCCGCGGGGATGGAGCCGAGGTGGAGCGCGAGGTCCATGGGCACACCCGCCGTCATCAGCCCCTGGAGGAAGCCGGGGGCGAGGGAGCGCGGCCACCTCCCGAGGTGAAGGGAGCGCGCGAGGTGGTCCCCGAGCCGCAGGTCGCGGCGGTTGACCTCGACCTCGACGGGCTGCTCCTCGTCCCGCTCGGCGGGAGTGCCGCCCAGGGCCGCGGCCAGCAGCAGGCGCCGCAGGGCACGGCCCTTCAGAGGGTGGACGGAGAGGCCCGCCCTTGCGAGAAGCGAGTGAAGCTCCTCCGCCCGCTCCAGCTCGCAGCAGGCGTAGAAGCGACGGTCGAGGATGCCCTCGCGCCTCTCCAGGTTCCCGAGCAGGCGCTGAAGGGACTCCGCCGCTTCCCGCGTCTGTGGGGGCAGCGCCTCGGGCTGCTCCTCCTTGAGGGCTTCCCGCATCCGCCCGAGGTCGGGCGGGTGCTGGCGAACGAGCAGCTGGACGGGGAAGTCGAGGGCGTTGAGGAAACCGGCGAAGGCCCCGAGCTTGGGCTCGTCCAGTTCCAGCCCCTGTACCTCGCAGACTCCCACCCTGACGCCGTCGAGCCGCACGACGGCCTCCTCCTCCAGGTGCGAGAGGAGGAAGCAGAGCGGCAACGGCAGGGGCGGCTTCGGTTCGGGAGCTTTCACTGCCTCGGGAGGAGCCTTGTCGGGGCTCTCCGTGAGCGGTGGCGCGGTTCGCATGAATGCTGGTGTTCGCATGGGTGAGTTCTCCTTCTTGTCAGAAAATCGGGATGACGCCGTTGATGAGGGCCAGGGCGATGCCCTTGGCCGAGAGGACGAGGACGAGACCCACCACCGCCATGACGACGGCGCTCCTGGCGCGTCCGCCGCCGCGGGCCTCGGCCCCCTCCGCCATGAGGACAACGCCCGCCCAGACGATGGCGAAGACGGCCAGCCCGGAGGCGGCGTAGGCCATCGCCGTGAGGACCTCGTTGAAGGCTTCGAGCATTGCCTGTTCCTCCTCCGGCGCCGCGCCCATCGAGATGAGCGCGACGCCGGCGAGAAGCAGGGCGGTTCCGCTGCGCCTCAACATGGCTACTGCCCGTTGAGCACGCCAAGGAGCCACTGCAGCTCCTCGGGCGTGACGGCGGTCTGGGTGGACAGCGGCGGCTCCTCCTCCGGCTCCGGCGGAACCAGCGGTTCGTAGGGGTCGTCGGAGGCGACGCTCAACGCCAGGGCGAGAGACTCGCTCCGGGCGCGGACGAGGGCAGCGCGAGCGACGACTTCGGCGCGCACGTGCTCCGGGTGGATGACGGTGAAGACGACGTCCTGGCGGACGGTCGACTCGGGGACGTAACAGCTGGCCGAGACGGTGTGCTCCGTGGAGGTGCCGTCCTCGTTGGGGATGGTCACCGTCTCGCTGACGGTGTCGCCGAAGGCGGGGATGGTGACCGCCGCCGTCTCCGTGAACTGCTCCGTACGCTCAGGGTGGTGCGTCAGCTCCACCAGCGCCGGCAGCGGCGATGTCGTGGTCGCCTCCAGGGCGGCCTCGATGGAGACGGCGTGCACCGCCTCACCGCTCCCTATCGGGAGGGTGAAGGCGGTGCTGCCATTGGGGACGAGGGTCGCCGTGGCGGACCGCGTCCCGGATGTGATGGTGAGGGTTCCCGAGGCGTCGGAGACGGCGGCCTCGATGAGGGCCGTCACCGACGCCTCGTGGTGGCCGCTCGCCACCGGCAGGTCCACGCGCTCCTCGACCGAGGAAGCGCAAGTGGATGCCACCGTCCCCTCGATGCTCCCCGGCGTCCAGACCAGGGAGGTGACCGACAGGGAGCAGAGCTCCCCCTCGACGCTCGGCAGGGGATGGGGAAGCTGCGCGCCCTCAAGGCTGAGGGCGCCCGCCTCTCCGAGCTCGTCCTGCCAGGAGACCGTGACCGAGGGCGACTCACCGACGAGGGGCAGGTCGTAGGAGACCCGACCCCCAGTGGCGAGGCTCGCCCGCCGCTGGAAGGTGAGCGTCTGCCCGTCGTCACCGCCGTAGCCCCGCACCTGGATGTCCAGGGCGGTGGCCGCCCGCAGCGTGAGCGTGGCGACATCGCCGGTGACGGAGAGACGCTCGACGAAGAGCCGCTGCCCGGGGACGGGCTCCGGGATCGTCAGCTCCTCCCCGAACCACTGTTCGTGACCGTCGGCGCTGGCCGGCTGGGACCAGAGCGCCATCACCCCGAAGACCGTCGCCATCGCCACCGAGGCAACGAGGAGGACGTACCTTCCCCGCTGACCGATTGAGCGGATGTCGACGCGCTGGCCTTTGCAACGTTCTCCGTTGCGCCGCCTGAAGCGCTTGCCGAAGCGGCAGTGCGCCCGGAAGGGACGCCGGCCGGTGCGGCGCGTGCGGTTCTTGCGCAGCTTGCGCAGGCCACGCCGCGCGCGGGTGGCCATGAGCTGCACGGGACCGGGACGGCTCGGAGGAGGCGGGGGCGGCTCGCTCCGCGCGAGCTCCGCCGGGACCCCGGCGTAACGCCTGGGCCCCAGCCAGAAACGGAGGAGGTCGGCCGCCACCAGGGGCAGCCGCCGGCCTCCGATCTTGCCGGCGACCGCGGCCACGCCCGCCAGCGCGATGAGGACAGCCAGCGCGATCCTTACCCCGGAGGGACCGAAGGGGGCGAGGCTGTAGGCGCCGTAGGCGAGCGCCGCGACAGCCGTCAGGGCCACGATCTGGGGGAAGGTGAACCACAGCAGGACGCGGTCCTCGGCCTGCACGTGGGTGGGTACCTCGTGTGCTTGCATCGCGACGCCTCCTATCCGCGCAGCGTCCCGATGAGGGACGTGGTGGGGTCGGGGATGTCCTCGATGTCGACGACGGGGTCGACGACGGCGCCCATGACGAGTTCGACGACGCCGTAGGCCACCATCGCCAGGACGATGCCGGCGAGGGCGGTGAGCATGGCGCTCTTGCCGCGCTCCATCTGGTGGGGCGCGCCGCTGGCGGTGAGGTAGAGGTAGGCGCCGAAGATGAAGAAGCCGACGCCCACGGCCCCCACGAGGCCGAGGAGGATGCCGACGATGTTGGAGATGGTCTGGACAAGGTCTTCCATTGGTTCGCTACTCCTGTGCGTGTTGGTCGTTGCCGCTGGGGCTCGTTCGTCGCGCTACTGGCACATCGCTCCCTCTCCTCGGGTGGTTACGGCGCGGACTCCTCCACGCCGTGGTTTCGTGTCGTGGTCGCCGCTACTCGCCGGCGCTCCTGGGGGCTCCGCCCGTCCCTCCGGCGGGCGTGCCCATGTCGGCGGCGGAGCGCACCGCGCCGCCCGCGGCCAGACCCGCTCCCGCCACCGCGCCCGCTGCCGCCCCGACCGCTCCTGCTCCTGCTCCCGTGGCTCTGCCCGCACCGCCCACGCCCCGCGTCAGCATCCCCACGCTGCGCGCGGAGCGGACCATGCTGCCGGGCAGGGCCATGCCGAAGTGGAGGGTGTGCATCCAGGAGTCGAAGGTCCCGGCGTTGCCCAGCAGCGACGGCACGCGCGTCGCCAGGTAGACGAAGGCGAGCGACAGCAGCAGCTTCCAGACGAGGTCCTGGATCGGCTCGAAGGCGGCGATGTCCGCGAACTGGTTCAGCATCCCGAAGCCGATCGCCAGCGCGATCAGCTGGATCGCCTGCTGGAAGACGGTCGTCAGGAAGAGCCGCAGCCAGTGCCGCCCCCAGCCCGCCGTGTGCGGCAGGATCCAGAGCCCGAGCGCGATCGGGGCAAGCACGACCAGCAGGTCGATGAGAGCCAGCCGCATGATCAGCTGCAGCAGCACGTAGAGGACGAAGAAGCCGTAGACGAGGTAGAGCAGGGCCAGCACGAGGGCCATGCCCACGCTCCCCAGCTCCACCGCCGTCAGCAGGGTCTGTGCGGACGAGCGCAGGAGATCGCCCGCGCTCAGGTCGAGGGAGGCGGCGACGAAGCCGGAGACGGCGTCGGCCACGTCGAGCACGAGGGCGCACCACCAGAGCGAAGTCGCGGCGGCCACCAGTCCCAGGAGGAGGCGCGGGACCATCTCCCGCCAGCCGGCGGGAACCCGCCCGAGGTGCTCCTGGATGGTGAAGCTCAGGCCCATCCAGCCGAGGATCAGGACGAGCGCCGCCGAGGTGATGGCCCAGACGACCATCCAGGCCTCGCGCACGATGGGATGGAGGTAGGTGAGGTCGGCGGGGGTGCCGGTGATGATGTCGTGCATGGGACTACCGCTCCCGGCAGCGGTCGGCGTCGTCGCCCGTGGCCTGCTCGACCACCCCGCAGAGCGTTCCGTGCGTGCCCTCGATCACCCAGCCCGCGATCGCCCGTCCCCACTCCTTGGGGTCGAGCGCGCTCAGGATCTTGTTCCAGATGCCGCCGGGACGGTGCTCGGGGATGGCGGCGTAGAAGGTGTGTTGCTGACCGCCCTCGGCGACGGACATGACGAGCAGGTAGGGGCGCTCCTTGTCGAGCTGGACCTGGTCGTCCTCGAAGGGGTACTCGAAGGAGTACTCCCAGCCGTCCTGGCGCTTCTTCTCGCCGCCCTGGACGCGGTAGAGGGTCGTGAGCCACTCCCCCGTGTCGGGGTCGCGCACGCCGTAGTAGAGGGACCCGACCCGATTGCTGAAGACGGGTCGCGCGATGAAGCGCCCGTCTCCCTTGCGCTCGACGGGCTCCTCTTCCGCGTTGACGAAGACCAGCTCGTCCGGGGGCGGCTCCTGGGCGAGGACGAGGGCGGCGGGGACGGCTACGGCGGCCACCAGCAGCAGGGCCGCGGGCAGCAACGCCGCGACCAGCGCCAGCCTCCTCCTTCCCCTACCGGTCGTGATTCCTTCGGGTCGCTTCACTGGATGCCTCCTCGCGATAGAACGCCTGTTCTGAGCGAGGGAGTGTCGCGGCCCGGACGGCTAGGGGGAGCCCCCTGGAGGGGACTGCACGAATGAAGTCCCCTCTGGGACCTCACGCCAAATGGGGCGGTTGTGATGTCATTGGCCTGTACAGGAGATCGACGTTTGTCGAAGTGGGGCAGTGTCCCCCGGAAACCCAGTCAGACCAACGGAAAGAGCGCCCCTACAGGCGGTGTCCCGGGAGCACGTGGTCCGAAGTCCCCGTTCCACGGGAAATGGGGCATGTGGAACATGAGGAACCGGAGAAGCAAGGAACCTGATGGACGAGATGACGAACCCGGAGCGCCTGCGCGAACTGCGGCTGACCGGGTTGCTGCACGACCTCGTCGAGGAGCACGGGCGGGGGAAGGCGGCGGAGGAGCTGGGTGTCGACCGCAAGACACTGTGGCGGTGCATGAACTCCGGGAAGCTGACCCCCACCCTCGCCGAGGCGCTGGAGCGGCGGATGCTGGCCGGGCAGCGGTCGGACCTGGGCCGGCAGCGGGCGCGTCTCGATACCCTGGAGGAGCGTGTGGAGGCGCTGGCCGGGGCGTTGAGCGCCGGTCTC
This sequence comes from Tepidiformaceae bacterium, assembly GCA_965262975.1. Classification (GTDB taxonomy): domain Bacteria; phylum Chloroflexota; class Dehalococcoidia; order Tepidiformales; family Tepidiformaceae; genus UBA2991. Next base: position 2,236,110 of record OZ253575.1, read on the forward strand.
GACGCCGTGCGCAGCGAGGTCGAGGCGGTGGCCGGGATGCAGGCGGAGGCGCTCGGGCAGTGGCAGCGCAGGCTGGCGGAGGTGGAGGCGCGCGGGGCGGGGCGGGACGGGACTCAGGCAACGGTTCCGCCAGCCGTGAAGGGCGCACCGCAGCCGGTGATCGGCAAGCCAGCCGTCAGCAAGCCATGGCGGCCCTACCCCCAACTGGTGACGCTGGAGCCGGAGGCGGGTGAGGAGCTCATCTACGGCGCGGCCACGCCCCTCATCGTGGAGTGGCGGCAGGCGAGCGTGGAGCACATCGACAGGGGCAGACGCCGGCTGGACCGGGCCACCGCCTGGGTACGCATGCGGGAGCTGGAGATCGTCCTCATTGGGGAGCACGAACTGACGCTGGCCCCGGCCGTCTACCCCTGGAACGGCATGGAGCGCGGCCGGGAGGTGTGGCGCCGGGAGCAGTCGCTGGCGGACGCGCGGGCGGAGCGCAGGTGGGCGCAGTTCTGGCGCTGGGTGCGGCGCGTGGTCACGCTCGGGTTGTGGTGGAAGTAGCCAGCGTCGCGGGGGTGTCGCGCTCGCGTTGAACCGGCGGGCGCACTTGACAGGCGAACGGACGTTCGGTGACACTCGGATCGCTTTCTGGCTTTTCCAGTGTTTCCCGCCTGAGAAACCTGGGGTCTGTTTCCTGACCCGGAACGACCGAACGGATTGAGCCCTGCTCTCCCGACGGCCGTCCCAGAGGAAACAACCGTCTTCCTGTTGCGGGAGGTGGTCGAAGGGTCGAGCTCTGCTCCCCGGATGCCGCTTCAAAGCCGGGATTGCCGCGGGCGATGTGCACAACGCGCTTCGACCCCGGAGACCCTGGAAGGAGTGCGTCCCGCGCTCGGCCCGTTTTCCCACGCCTACGGCCTGACTCACCAGCAGCAACGCCACATCGTCACCACGCACAACTGAGGGCTCGCCCGTGTCTCGCAAGGGATGCACCAGGGCGAGTCCTCGCTGCGTCTCATGCGCGCCGTCCGCCGATTACATCGTCGCACGCCGGCCGCTCCCCATCCCCGCAGCCGCCAGCGTTCCTTCACAGCGAAGAGACCCTGGGCGATCTGCGCCTTCTTCCCCGGCCCCTGCACGTTCGAGTCGCGGGTGGTTCCGGGTACAAGCCACTCCCCCGTTCCCCGGTTCTGCATCCGACCGTGGGCGGAGTGTGTCCAGCGACCAACGACCTCCGCGCCGTGGATGCGGGCGTGGGCCAGATGCACGCAGAGGAGAGACGCATGCACATCACGGAAGCGATTACGACGGCCGCCCGCATGGGGTGGCGCACCCGGCTGGTGGCGGCGGTCCTGCTGATCGGACCGCTGCCCCTGACCGGCGACCTGGAGCTCTTCGCGCTGAACGCGGCGGGCCTCGTCTTGGGAGCGCTTCTGCTCCGCCAGCTCATCCGCCCGACGACACGACCCAACACCACAAGGAGGACACGGTGACGACCGCAACCACGAGCATCCCATCCACGGCAACCATCGAACCCCGGCCCAGCCTCGAGGCGCTGGTCGACCGGCTGGTCGAGAGCGTCTTCGGGGGCGCCTCGGAGAGCCCCGACCAGAGCCTCGCGCGGAGCGTCCACGACGCCCGGCGGCTGCGGCAGGCGGGCGACCTCGACGGGGCGCTAGCGCTACTCGCCGAGGTCGACATGGCGACGGCAGAACCGCACCAGGGGCGCTGGGCATACGCCGAGTGGCTCAACCTCGCACGGCGGCGGTTCGCCGATCGCGGGGCGCTCGTCTACAGCCCCGGCACGGGCAGCGCCGCAGTGCTCGCGCCCCGCGACGGCGGTAGCACCCTCAAGGTGCTGGCCGTGCTGGGGATGCGCTGGCGCCCAGGCAAGACCGTCTCGCGGCGCAGCCTGCGGGGGCTCCGGTCCCTGGCGGGAGGCTCCGCGTGACGGCCGTCGCGAGCACCGCCCAAGTCGACCTCGCCGCCCTCAAGCGCCGCCACCTCCTCGCCGAGGTGGTGGAAGGAGCGGGCGTCGAGCTTCGTGGCAGGGGGCGTGTCCGCCAGGGCATCTGCCCCTTCCACGAAGAGCGCGAGGGCAGCTTCACGGTGTACGGCGACACGGAGCGCTGGTACTGCTTCGGCTGCGGCGAGGGCGGCGACGTGCTGGACTTCCTCCAGCGCCTCGAGGGCCTGAGCCTGCCCGAGGCGATCCGGCGGCTCGATGCCGCGCCGCCGACCGCTATGGTCAGCGCTCGCCACCGTCGTCTCGCTCCCGCGCCGGTCCCCTCGCGGGACCCGGCGCTGCTGACGGCGGCGGGCCGCTTCTACAGCGGCGAGCTGCAGCGCAGCCGTGAGGCGAGGGCCTACCTCGCCTCACGCGGCATCCGCCTGGAGACGGCTGCACGCCTTGGTCTGGGCTACGCGTCCGGGCACGGTCTGCGGCGCTTCCTTGAGGGCGCCGGCTTCAGCGAGGATCGCCTCAGGAACTCGGGGCTGCTCACGGAGCGGGGCGAGCGCTTCGCCGGCATGGTGGTCATCCCCGAGGTTGCGGGCGGTCGCGTTCGCTGGCTTGCGGGAAGGGCCATCGACCCGGAGCGGTCGCCACGGTTCCAGTCGCTGCCCGGCCCCAGGCCCGTGCTGGGGATGGGGCGGCTTGGCCCCGCCCCGGAGTGGGCGATCGTGGCCGAAGGCGTCTTCGACTGGCTCGTCCTGGCGCAGTGGGGCCTTCCCGCCTGCGCCGCCCTGGGCACGCAGGGCCTTGAGCGGGTTGCCAGCGCTCTGCGGGGCTGCCCGAGGGTCTTCCTCGCCTTCGACAACGACGAGGCGGGTCGCGAAGCGGCGGCGCGGCTTGGGGCCTTGCTTGGCCCCCGCGCCGCCACCGTAGCTCTGCCCGCCAGCGTCTCCGACGTGGCGGAGCTTGGCGCCTCGTCCCACGGACGGAGGGTCTTCGAGCGCCTGCTCACGCGGGCGGCTCGCGCCGCCCCCTAGCCACCCAACCCCACCACCCAGCTTGTAGCCGCTCCGACCCCTCCAGGGGCCGGCCGGCCACTCGTGCCCCAACGCCCATGCGCGGGGTGAACGCCCCGTGCCCATCACCCACACCGAAGGAGGTCCCATGACCGCTACCCGCCGGGGCTTTGCCCCGCACACCGGCTCCCCCCTGGGGAGGCCCGCACCGAAGTCATCCACACAGCACGGAACACACAAGGAGAAAGAAATGCAGAACGGAACCACCGCCATCATCAGCCGCAACGGCTCCCATCCCGGGCCCGTCGCCGTCGAAGAGCACGACCTCCTCTGGGACAGCCTCCCGCCCGCCACAACGCAGAAGCTGGGCGAGCCCCTCGACGAGGGCCTCGTCTCCCATCGCAAGGGCCGGGGCGGACGCACCTTCGCCTACCTCGAGGGGCGAGCCGCCATCGACCAGGCCAACCGCGTCTTCGGATTCGGCGGCTGGGGCTACGAACTGACCGGACCCGTCGAGCTGCGCGAGAGCGAGAGCGTCGACGCGAAGACGGGCGAGACGCGCCGCTTCCGCGCCTACGCCGCCACCGTGCGAGTGACCGTCCCCGGCTCCCCCTCGCGCACGGACGTGGGTTTCCACGCCGTCGTCGAGGAGACGGCGGAGGGACACGAGACGGCCTTCAAGGGCGCCGTCACGGACGCCCTCAAGCGCGCGCTGCGGGGTTACGGCGAGCAGTTCGGGAACGGCCTCTACGGCGACGCCGCCCCCGGCAACGCCGCTCCCTCCCTGCGCCGCACGATCGTCGAGCTGGGGCGCAAGCAGGGCTTCGACGAGGGCCAGGTGCGGGACGCCGTGCGCAGCCGCACGGGCAAGGACCTCGACGAGCTGCCCGTGTCCGACGTCACAAACCTCCTCGAGTCCATGGCCCGGAAGCTCCAGACCTCCAACACGGAGGACGAGCCGAAGGCCGCCTGACCGTCCCTCCCCGCCGCTCTCTCACGGGAGCGCCCACAGCGGGATCTCCTTCGGGAGGTCCCGCCATCCATTCCGCCCGGGTGCGGGCTCCCCGCTACCCCCATCCATGACGCCAACCACCACCACAAAGAGGAGATTTTGAAAATGTCACGCACGATCAATCGAGTCGAACTGCTGGGCCGCGTCGGGGCCGACCCCGAGATGCGCTACAGCCAGAGCGGGACCGCCGTCGCCACCCTGCGCCTGGCGACGGATCGTCGCCGCCAGAACGGCGAGACGGAGGCCGACTGGCACTCCGTCGTCTGCTGGGGCAAGCAGGCCGAAGCCGTGGCCGAGTACGTGAAGAAAGGCAACCGCCTCTTCGTCGCGGGCTCGCTCGCCCAGAACACTTTCGAACGTGAGGACGGCCAGCGCGTCTACCGCACCGAGGTGCACGCGCAAGAGGTCGTCTTCCTCGACTCCAACGGCAATGGCAACGGCCACACCGTGGAAGCCGAGGAACGGAAGGAGGTCGAAGGCGGTGCCGGATCGGCGGCGCCGACCCCCTTCTAGTCCGGCCCGACGAACGAACGCGATGCGGGGTCGCTCCCAGACGGGGGCGGCCCCGCTCTTGATCTCAAGGAGGACACGACATGAAGGAATCAGCAGCCGCGCCCGCCGAGCGGGCGGGTGTCTACGACCGTCCCAGCGCGCGCTTCGACTGGGAGGGGCAGCTTGAGGTGCGGGCATCGGCGGCCAGCGGCTGCCGGCGCGCCCTCTGGTACGCCGCCACCGGCCACGCACCCGCACCGCCGGACGACGAGGCGCTGACCGTCATGGAGACGGGACGCGCCCTGGAGCCGGTGGTGCTACGGGCCATGCAGCGAGAGGGCTGGGAGGTCACTCCCGCAGATGCAACGCATCCAGAGACCGTCTTCCTGCAGCTCACCCCGACGGTGAAGGTGACGGGCCATCCCGACGCCACCGGCCAGGCGCCCCTCTTCGGGGAGGAGGCCGTCATCGAGGTGAAGACCCGCGGGCCCGCCGCCTTCAAGCGCTGGCAGGCGCTGGGGGCGGAGCGGAGCCACCCGGACGCCGTCGCCCAGGCGGCGCTCTACACCTACGGGCTCTTCGGAGAGGCGCGCGACGCCGTCCTCGCCGTCATGGACACGGGCGCCCGCGCCTGGGACACGGAGATGATCCCCGCCGAGCGGGTGGAGCACGCCCTGGAGCGGACACGCGAGTGGCTCGCTCCCCTGGGCGCGCACTACGCCACGCACGGGGCGGATCCCGAAGTCCTGCCCGAGCGCGACTTCGAGGCGGGCAGCTGGCGCTGCCGCTCGTGCCCCTTCCTCGCCACCTGCCTACCGGGCAACGCGGAGGAGGCCACGGAAGCCGCGGAGAGCGATGAGCCCGAGGTGAGCGACGAGGAGGCGCGCGAGGCGGTGACCGCCTACGCCGCTGCTCGGGAGACCTTGCGGGAACCCGAGCAAGCGAAGCGCCAGGCACTGGACACCCTGAAGGCGTGGATGCGCCGGCAGGGGTCCGCGAAAGCGGAGCTTGGGAACCACACGGTCAGCCTCGTGCGCAGCACGCGCTACGCGGTCGACCACAAGAAGCTCAACGCCCTCCTCGACCCCGAGGCGCGGGCGGAGATCGTCACGGAGCAGATTTCCAAATCGGTCCGCATCAGCTAAGCCCAGACGCTTTCACGAGAAGCGCCCACACGGGGCCGTCCCTCCGGGGCCGGTCCCGCCTTCGTTTACGCCCGGGTGCGGTCTCTCCGCTACCCCCATCCATGACGCCAACCACCACCACAAAGAGGAGATTTTGAAAATGTCACGAACGATTAATCGAGTCGAACTGCTGGGCCGCGTCGGGGCCGACCCCGAGATGCGCTACAGCCAGGGCGGCACCGCCGTCACCACCCTGCGGCTGGCCACCGACCGCCGCCGCCAGAACGGCGAGACGGAGGCCGACTGGCACTCCGTCGTCTGCTGGGGCAAGCAGGCCGAGGCCGTGGCCGAGTACGTGAAGAAGGGCAACCGCCTCTTCGTCGCGGGCTCGCTCGCCCAGAACACTTTCGAGACCGAGGACGGCCAGCGCCGCCACCGCACCGAGGTGCATGCCCAGGAGGTCGTCTTCCTCGACTCCAACGGCAGCGGTAACGGCCGCTCCGGGGAGCGCGAGCAGGAGGAGCAGCCTGCCCCACAGGCGGCAGCCTCCGCGCCCACGCCCTTCTAGCCCAGGCCAACCACCGCCGCCCGCGACGCGGGCGCCCACACGGAGCCGCTTCCTTCCGGGGAGGCGGCCCCGCCTTCGTTTCCGCCCCATCAACACCCGAAGGAGCATCCAACATGTCAGACGCGACCGCGCGCGAAAAACTCCCCTGCGTGAGCAGGCACACCCTCGTCATGACCCTGCTCGAGGGCCCCGACCACTACAACGGCCACTGCACCTGCGACCGCTGGTCCTACCGGACGGCGGACTGGACCGACCTCGGGACGAAGTGGGCCTGGCACTACATCGCCGAGTCCGAACGGCCCGACGACCATCCCCTCATCCACGAGACGGTGAAGGCCGAACTGGAGGCCATCGACAACTACGGCGGCGACTGCCGCGGCTGCGGCACCCCGGTCGTCAAGGGGCGGACTTACTGCCGCACCTGCGAGGCAGCCGACGAGGAGTGCGGCGACAACTGCGAGCGGAACTGCTGCTGGGAGGACACCGTCGCCCGGCGCGTCGCCCGCGACGCCGCCCACCAGACCGACCCCTGCCCAGACTGCGGCAACTGCCGCACCTGCGACGACCCCGACTCCCCCGACCACGAGGACTGCATCTGCGGGGAGGTGGCGTCGTGACGGCAGGCGCACACAGCGACGCCTTGCTTGAGGCGCTCCGCCGCAACCTCCACGTCCTCAATGAGCTGGCCGTGCGCTACGAGGTCGAGACCGACCCCGGACGCGCGGAGGAAGGTCCCGCCATCACCTCCCCGGAGGATGTCCACCGCCTCCTCGGGGCGGAGATGGGCGCCCTCTGCCAGGAGCAGGTGCGCGTGCTCCTGCTCGACCGCCGCAACCGCGTCGTGGGCCAGCGCGTCATCTACCAGGGGAACGCCTATTCCTCAGTCGTCAGGCCGGCCGAGGTGCTGCGCCCGGCGGTGGTGGAGGGCGTCCCCCACCTCATCGTCGCCCACAACCACCCGAGCGGTGACCCGTCTCCCAGCCCCCAGGACATCAACGTCACGAAGGAGCTGGCGGAGGCGGCGAAACTGCTCGGCCTGACGCTCCTCGACCACGTCGTCATCGGCGGGCAGGAGGCCGTCAGCCTCAAGGACCGCGGCCTCCTCGACTGATCCACCCACACACCGAGCGCCGCCGGAAGGCGTCGCCATACGGGGCCATCCCTACCGGGAGCGGCCCCGCCGTCGTTTCCGCCCACTCACTCAAAGGAGAACGAGTCATGACCACCATCCGCGTCGTCCTGGACGACCGGCGGCACACGTTCATCACCCAGCCCGCGGTCGAGGGGATGCTCTGCGACGACTGCCCGCAGCCGCATCCCGCGACCACCGAGATCCTGGACGACCCCAGTGACGACAGCTGGGGCTGCTACTGCGACCAGCACCTCGCCACTGAGCTGGCGAAGTTCGAGAAGCTGCTCTCGTGGACGCTTCCCCATGACCTGACGGTGTCGCTCAGGCCCGGACCCCTGTTCTACGACGGGCGCTGCGGCTGCGGCGGCTGGTCCCTGCGGGAGGGTGACTGGTGCGACCTGGGCGCCGCCTTCGGCTCCCACTACCTGGAGGCCGCAGCGTGACAGCCGACGACCTCTACACCGTCAGCGCCGGCGGCTTCTCCGCCACGGCAGACGCCTTCGCCAGGGACGCCGACAGCGGCGGCCTCTGGTTCCTCTCAATGGTGGGGTCCCAGACCGCCCTCAAGGCGATCTGGGCTTCCCTCCTCAAGCAGCCGCCCGACGTCGCCCACCTCATCCGCGGGGCGGACGGCATGGCCCTGTCGGGCAGCTACCAGCGCTGCCACGTCCCCCCCGAGACCGTCGGCACGTGGACGACCAAGATCGCGCGCCTGCCCGTCAGTGGCGGCTGGCACGCGATCGTCTACACGAAGCTGGCGGAGTACGCCTTCGAGCGGGACGGCTTCCTCCTCCTGGCGAAGTCCGAGGAGGAGGCGCCGTCTCTCCACCACCGCTTCCTCGACCGGCGCAGCCCCCTGCCGTTGCACCGCTCCTGGGCGGACTGGCTCTGGCGGCGGGCGCTGGCTCGGGAAGAAGCAGTGCCCCTGCAGTCGGCGGGCGTCGTCGCCTACCGCTGCGACCCGGACGCGGAGGCCCTCCGGGACGACCTCTCCGTGGCGGTCGCGTCGGGACTCCTGACGCTGCCGCGCGAGGACGCATCCACACCGACCACCTACCGGAAAGGAGAACCGAAATGAGACTGGCTGCACAGGCAAAGGGAGGGTTTTACCCGACCCCGCCCAGGGTGACGGACCTGATCGCGGAGCTGATCCAACCGCCCGCCGCCTACGCCCGCAACGACGAAACGCTCAGGCTCCTCGACCCCTGCTGCGGTGAGGGTGACGCCCTCTCCCGGCTGGCCGAGGGCCTGAGAAAGCCACACGCCGCTCCCGTCGAAACCTTCGGCGTGGAGCTTCACGCCGAGCGCGCGGAGGAGGCGAAGTACCGCCTCGACCGCGTCCTCGGGACCGACCTCTTCGCCACCTCGATCGCCAACGGGGCCTTCGGGCTGCTGTACGTCAATCCGCCATACGACTGGGACTCGGGCGAGGAGAAGCGCGTCGAGCACAGCTTCCTCACCCACTGCACGCGCTACCTGGCGGAGGACGGCCTGCTCGTCCTCGTCGTGCCACGGCAGCGGCTGGCGGTGTCGGCGAGGTACCTCGCGTCGCACTTCTCGCGTATCGACTGCTGGGCCTTCCCGCAGCCGGAGCGCGAGGCCTACGACCAGGTCGTGCTGCTCGGCTACCGCAAGGCGGAGGTCTTCCTCGACACCTACGCCGAGGAGCGCATCCACCAGTGGGCGGCGGGCGAGGCGGAGACGCTCTCCCCGTCGCGCTACCCGCTCTACGTGGCTCCGGCCACGCCCGCGGGGGACGTGCTCTTCGCCACCCGCACCATCGACCCCGTGGCGGCGGCCGAGGAAGCGAGGAGTTCGGGCCTCTGGGCCAGCACCGCGGTCACGGACCTGCTCTGGCCCGCCCAGGACCAGCGCACCCGCCCGCTCATGCCACTGCGGCGCGGCCACCTGGCCATGCTCGTGGCGGCGGGCTTCCTCGACAACCTTCAGCTGGAGGCCGGGGACAGCCGCATCCTCGTCAAGGGCCGTACCTCGAAAGAGATGGTCCTGGCCGAGCGCACGCCCACGAAGGAGACCTTCCGCGAGCGGCTGCGCACCACCGTCGTCGCCCTCGACCTGGACTCCGGCCAGGTCACCGACATCGCCGCCTGATTGCTTCCAGCCGCCTCCAGGTGGCGGCTCCCGACGGGTCATCGCCGATCCGCAAACACGAGGCCCCGCCCTCCCTATCGGGAACCGGCGGGGCCTCGCCCGTTGTCACTCACCACACGAAGGAGACAAGAAAATGGACCTCGCCGAGTTCATCGACACCTATCGCGACGCCATCGCCCAGCGGGTGGTGGAGTCCTATCCGCCCCGCTACCGGCCCTCCGAGAACGGGCGGACGCTCCCGGCACTGCTGCGTTCTCCGCTGGGGGCGCAGGCCGACGCCATCCGCGCCGCCGCCCTCTCCCTCGACGTCCACCGCGGCACGACCGTCGTGGGCGAGATGGGCACGGGCAAGACCTTCATCGCGGCCTCCGCCGCCTACATGGCCGGCTTCCGCCGGGTGCTCGTACTCTGCCCACCGCACCTCACGCGCAAGTGGAAGCGCGAGGTGGAAGAGACGGTCCCCGACGCCCGCGCCATCATCGTCGCCTCCATCACCGACCTGGAGCGGCTGCGCCTCTCCCACGGACCGGGGCCGCTCTTCGTGGTCATGTCGCGGGAGCGGGCCAAGCTCTCCTACCGCTGGCTGCCCGCCGTCGTCGAGCGCTGGGCGACTGCGGGAGGAAAACTCGTGCGGGACGAGGAAACCCTGGAGCCGTTCCGGGTGCCCTGCTGCCCGGACTGCTTCACCCCGATCGTCGACAAGGACGGGCTGCCCCTAACCTTGAAGGACCTCGCCCGCAGGAAGCGGAGCTGCGACGACTGCGGCTCGGCCCTCTGGCAGGCGGACCGCTCGGGGCCGAAGCGCTACCCGCTCGCCGACTACGTGAAGCACCACCTGCGGGGCTTCTTCGACCTGCTGATCGGGGACGAGTGCCACGAGTACAAGGGGCGCGGCTCCGCCCAGGGCATCGCCGCCGGCATCCTCGCCGACGCCTGCGGCAAGTCCCTCAGCCTCTCGGGCACGCTCATGGGCGGCTACTCCTCGACGCTCTTCCACCTCCTCTACCGGTTCTCTCCGGAGATCCGGACGGAGTTCGGGCGCGGGGAGGAGAGCCGCTGGATCGAGCGCTACGGCTTCGTCGAGCACACCGTCGGGCGTGACGACGGCGAGTCCCTCGAGGACGGGCGCACGAGCCGCCGCCGCAAGTACCGGAAGGTGATCCGGGAGCGTCCAGGGCTGGCCCCCGCGGCGCTCTTCCACCTCATCGGCGCCAGCATCTTCCTGCGCCTCTCGGACGTGGCCTCGGGGCTGCCGCCCTACGAGGAGCGGGTGCTGCTCTCGTCGATGGACACGGAGGAGGATGCCACCGGCTTCTCCCAGCGGAGCGCTTACGACTCCGTCTTCGAGACGCTGCGCGCTGCCCTCACCGAGGCCCTGGCGAAGGGCTCGAAGCGGCTGCTGGCCACCTACCTGCAGACGCTCCTGGCCTACCCGGACGGCTGCACGCGGGGCGAGACGGTCTTCGACCCGGAGTCGGAGGAGGTGCTCATCCAGGTGCCTCCCCTCTCCGAAGAGAAGCTCTACCCGAAGGAGCAGGCGCTCGTCGACCTCGTCGCCGCCGAGCGGCTCCAGGGTCGCCGCGTGCTGGTCTACGCCACCCATACGGGAACCCGCGACATCACGGGGCGCATGGAGGAGTTCCTCAGTCGCCACGGCTTCAAGGTCGCGGTGATGAAGGCGGACGCCGTCGCTCCCGAGCGTCGCGAGGCCTGGGTGGCGCAGCGGGTAGAAGAGGGCGTCGACGTGCTCGTCTGCCACCCGCGGCTGGTGCAGACGGGCCTCGACCTCGTCGACTTCCCCACCATCTGCTGGTACGAGACGGACTACTCCGTCTACACCATGCGGCAGGCATCCCGCAGGTCCTGGCGCATCGGCCAGACGGAGCCCGTCCAGGTCGTCTTCATGGCCTACCGGAACACCCTCCAGGCGGACGCCCTCCAGCTGGTGGCGAAGAAGCTGCAAAGCTCCCTCGCCGTCGAGGGCGAACTCCCCGAGGACGGCCTCGCCGCCTACGGGGACGACGGCGACGACCTCATGCTGGCACTGGCCAGGAAGATCGTGGCGGGCGAGGAGGACGCCGACTCGGTCGAGTCGGTCTTCGCCCAGGCCCAGCAGGTCGCGGCCGAGGCCGAGGCGCTGTTGGTCGACGCGGAGTGGGCCGCGCCGGAGCCGAAGGCCGTCGAAGTCCCCGTCAGCCAGGACGAAGCTCCCGAGCCGCAGCGGTCGCTGTTCTCGTGGGCGGAGTTCATGGCCAAGGAACCGGAAGGACCGAAGCCACGGCGTCGGCACGAGGCTCCGACGCTCTCGCTCTTCGACTGGGCGTTCGAACGGGAGCGGGAGAGGGAGTTGGTCGGCGCGGAGCTCTAGTCTAGGTCGACAGGTGGAGACCGTCGCGGGGTGCGTGGCGGTCTCCACCTGGCCTGTCGATATCTGCGGGGTTTCTGGGTATCGGCCTACCTGTGAGGTACGCCGCCACGACTCGCTCCCCGGCCGGGGCTGGCTCGCCCCAGCCTATTGGTTCGAGCGCCGCAGCGGTAGCGTGGCTCTCTGTCGTGTCGGTTGGTCGGCGAGCAAGGCTCGCATGGACCGAGTGACGCGAGTCACCTCCCGCCCAAGCCTAGCGTCACTGCGCCATCAGCAATCGCCATCGCGATGTCCTCGTCTGTGTCGTCATACCTCAGCTGGCGGAGTGCGTACGAGTAGACCACAGCTGCAATTCCCATTCGGTCCGCGGTGCTTACCAGCCACTGCCGGCACTCCTGAAGGAATTCGGCGATCGGGCAGTCAACGAAGTACTGCTCTGCGTCGAACCAGCGTCGAGCTTGGGCGAGCGTGGGCCAACTAGACTCAGTAATCGGGCTAGCCTTGTGAAACAGTGAACCGAACTCAAGCGTTATCGGATCGCAACAGATCGGCAATGTGCCTACGTTCCCGAAGTCAATAATCAGAGGTTCCGGGCCGCTGCGAGCGAAGACATTCATTCCGTGCAGGTCACCGTGCTGAAGGCCATAGGGCAGCGTAACGGTCACATTCTCAAACTCATGCCACGGCGTTTGAGATCGCTGTCGATACGATGACATTGAGCCATCCGGAAGGGCTTCCTGGCGCAGTTCTCGAACGAGCCCTGCTCTCGTGTTCGTCGCCTCTCTCCAAAGTTCGGTCAATGATTGCAGCCTACGAACAACGCGGCCCGCGTCGCTTGGCGATTCCGATGCGAATTCGAACAGGCTCGGCGCAGACGGCTCGATCGTGTAGAAATTACCGCCTACGGCGCCGCAGCCGGCAACAACCGATAGACCCAGCGGCGCAAAGGCAGCCGCCGGAAGGCGCCCCGCGATCTGTTCAAAGCGGCGCGCTTCGTTCCCGACTGTTTCGAGACCGTCCAATTTGGCCACGTACGTATCTCGGCGATGCTGATCTGAATCATAAAATGATGCCTTGACCGTCAGCGAGTCTGAGTACCCACTAAGGTTAGACACAACAATCCGAGTACATCCGCAGCGATTTGCGGCGATCTTCAGGACTCTGGCCTGTTCCCGATTCAGCGAAAAATCATCTCCATCTATTTCAATCGCAATACTTTCCGTTCTGGTTAGCTGGTCCGAAAGTTCTCGTATCCATGCTAGATAGTTTTCAATTTCTTCCTTGTAGAAAACGCGGATACTTGGCTGTTCGCCGAAGCCAAACAGGTCCTTCGGTCCTCGCTCAGCCATGATCTCGCGTGTCTGGCGCTCATCTCGGTGCCCAGTAATGATCGCGATAGGCGCACCGGCTAGGACGTCATTCGCCTTCCCATATACCGCGAATCCATAGTTCACACTCTTGTCGAGCGATCCTGTGAACGACGGAATCTCCAGGTCGAGAACGAGAAGGTCGAAAGAACCTCTCAATAAAGCGGCGACGGCCGCCTCCCGAGAATCCGCACGCACTGCCTCCGCCGGAATTCCCATCCGTTCCAACAGGGCCGTAAACTCTTCAGCCTCAGTGTCGTCGTCCTCGACCAAGAGAATACGCAGCGTCGCCATTACATTAGGCCTTTGACCAGCGCAGGCGGAATTCGGTTCCGGTTGTTGTCCTTCGCGTTACTTCGACTACTCCGCCCATCGACTCTATCGCTTGCTTAGCGATGGTCAATCCAAGGCCTTCATGCTCCCCCTTTGGCTTTGTGGAGCGTCCTGCAACGAACACTTGGTCTCTGTTTGCTGGGATCCCCACTCCATTGTCCAGCACGTTCAACCACCATTCCTGAGGAGTCTCACCGCAGTTGACAAGAACCCTTTCATTCTCAGGACTCGCGTCAATCGCGTTACGTATGCCGTTCACAAGCGCCAGTTCCAAGAGATACCTATCGCCACGGACTGTGAGTGGGTCCTCTCGGGTGGAAATGAGTTCGACGTTTGGCTGGGCATCCCGCTCCGTGGCAAGCGTCGAATCGACCAACTCGACGAGATTGAAGTCCTCTGGGTCTGGCGGCCGCGCTGCGTCACGCAGGTGTTCCATCGCCTTCAGGAATGATGCAAACCGGTCAATTGCGCGTTCGGTCGCACTTCCACTGTAGCCCTCGTTCAAGTCGACCAAGGCACCTCTCTTAATCGCGGCGAGTATCGTCGTGAGCTCATGGAGAAACGTGGTCGCTAGGTCCGACCGAGCCTTGACGCGTTCCGATTCAGTGTCTCCTACATTGGACTCCTGGACTGGAGCATCCAACTCGGCATCGGGCCTCTTGAGCGTGCCTTCTGCCCGCAAGAGAGCTCGCTGAAGCCGTGTCCTAGTGAGCGCGTCAGTTTCGACAACTAACCGTGCCCGGATTATCTCTGAGTCCGTGTATTCCGCCGATGTCTCAAGAGTTAGTGCGGCAAGGCGCCGTTCGTATACGTTCTCAGCCCCGAGGTGGTCTGCGCTAGAGCTCATCGACGTAAGGAGTGCCGTGCAACTCATAGAAGGCAGCTCTGCGCTGGAAAGCATCGCGTCCTCCTTCCATGACGCGAGTAATGGCATCTACGACAGGAGGATCGTCAAGTACACCGGAAAGTGCGGCGAACGCATTGCGACCATTGGAATCCATCAATACGACCCTATCAGCCTCACCTAAGACAGGTATGTTAGGATTGTGAGTGGCAAATAGCCATTGGTCATTGACATGTCGACGTAGCAGCGTCGTTACCAACGTGTCAGTGATGAAGGCATTGTCCAAGTGATCCTCTGGTTGGTCGATCACTAAGATGTCTCCGTGATGGTTGAGCAGAACGGGGAGGACGGCAGTGCATCGCTGGCCGGTCGAAAGAGCGTCCGTTGTCTTGTATTCTTGGCCATCGAGAAGGCTCAGAGTGATTTCATCGTCGATCGGACTCGTTAGGATAGCTGCTGTCCCTGCCTCCCTCAGCGTCCGGACCGCGTTCTGTGCGCGGTCAAGGGGGATCTCCGCGCTCTTCGACACCCACTCGACATCGTCTTGATTGACGGCATCAGCGAGCTCAAGTGGGCTCATCCGTTGCGCGATCTGTGGGGCGAGGCTGTTGTAGTGTAAACCACTCCCCGTGAGTGCAGCGATGATTGCGCTAACATACCTGCGGTTTTCTGCTGAGCCGACGACGTCGACCTTGATCCGCGGTCCTAGCTCCTCGTTCAATCGTGAAGCGATGTCTTGTCGTGCGGTGAGGCGGGCTTGGCGCAGACCTTCGAGGACTTGGTACTCGGCTCGACGTTCCTTGATCAGCTGTGGGAGCTTGTTTGAGCGCTCCCTCAGTTCTGCTAGCAGAGCAGCGTGCTGCCCCGCCTTCTCCCGGAGCTCCTCAACTCGCCGTGCTGCCAAACTCGCACCCCGCGAGCGTTCCTCTAAGGCGCGGCGCAGGGGGCGGAGCCGCTCATCCAGACTTACCTGGAGCTTCTCGGTCGCATCGCGCTGCTCTCCGGTTCGCGCAAGGGCTCCCTCCAGTGCCTCGAGCGCCTGCCGAAGCACCAATGTGAGCCGATGCAAGGCATCCCTGATGCCGTCAAGACCCGGGTCGTGGTCCGGGCCGGTGAGAACCTCGGTGCTGAGAGACGGCGCAGCACTACTTAGCGCTGTCAGGCGCTGTCGATACTCCACCATCGCTTCTTCGGCTCGCGAGAGTAGGTCTGCACGAACTGCCGCACTGGCCGCTGCACTCTGCAGTTCGTCCAATACCCTGCGGTCTTGTGCCCCTGACTGGCCTTCATCCTGTAAGCGAGTAAGTTCCGCGACCGCCTGTTCGAGTAATGCAGGTGCGGCGGCCAGCTCTTCTGACTGCGCACGAATCTGCGAGGTCTCCGAGACCAATGCCTCGATCTCGGATGTCTGTGACCGCAGCTGAGACAACGTTAGTCCGGCCGCACCCGCAGGACTCGTCACGAATCGGTCAATAAGAGCAAGGCGACCGCTAGGTTCGACGCCCACCGTCTCGATCTCGTTCTGTGCAAGGATTGTGGGTAAGGCGTATTCCCCATTGGCCCGAGGCGCGCTGTCCCGCGATGAGCGACTCACGGTGATCCGCCTCGCACCATCCGTGAGCGTGACAAACACCGCGCCAGCCCCGAGAACAGCTTCGACATGTTGCTGTGACTGTTCCCGTGCGCGGGTTGTAAGCGCCCCTGCATTGAGGCAGTAGCGGAGGAGTTCGATCACCGACGTCTTCCCTGTTCCACGGGCGCCGATAATCACGTTGAGGCCAAGCTCAAACTGCAAGTCGAGGCCGTCGAGGAATCCGTCCTCGACCTGTAGACGCTCGACATGCATGGGTGTCTCTTGTCCCGGGGGGAGTGTTCCGCAATCCTAGCCCATCGCGCTTACTTGTCAACGTCGCACCCGACGTGCGGTCGCCCAGCTGCCTTCCCGCCATCCGACGGGGAAGAGCGACGGCCACGTGCGCCCCATTGCACCATCGTCAGCAAGCTCCGCGCGGGCTGTGGGAGGACACCGACCACCCTCAGTACATCTTCACCGAGCCCCGCGTTGGCTTTCGGATGCCCCAGGCATGGGGAGCCGGGGGAGTCGGGCACCGGGGACCCCGAGGACCTCGCGAGTGCTCCGCGCCAACACTCGATCCCGAAGAGTTGAAGCGCCCAATCCACAGCGACTATTGCTGAGACCGCACACGCCGCCGTGGGCCGAGTGCGCGTCGCGCCTCGGCTACCCGCGGAGCGCGAGCACGAGACCTGCTGCAACGGTGGCCACCACGAGGGGAAAGTGCGACACCCACTGCGTGGGCGAGAAGAACGTCGCCCGGAGCGATGCGCCGCGCGCTGGCGGCCAGCGAGTCTCCATCGCGAACGGCTCCACGGCATCCGGTTCGGCCCGCACCTTGTCATAGAGTGCACGGAACCAGCGTTCCTGCCGCAGGTAGTAGGCGTCGAGAACCCAGAAGGCCGTGGCCATCGCCGAGCCGACGAAGGCGATCGTGGGCTCGTCGGTGACGACAGCGGTACCGACGAGCGCCCCCGCCGCTCCGATGCTCCAGCGCCGGATCGCGAACGAGCTGTCCGCGATGCGGCGGACCACGTCCTGGATCATCTCCAGATGCCGAACAACGTTCGGGGAGTGCGGTTCAGTCATCAGAATCCCCGAGGGTGAATCTAGCGTATCCCCAGGAGCCGCGAGAGCCAGCTCCGGCTCGCAGCCTCGCGACGGGCGTTCCGGCGCCCTTCGGCATCCCTGACGGCTTCCTCGACCCAGCCGTGGAGGCTCTCAGCAATGTGGCGGTAGGCGCGCTGGCTGTCCTTCGTTCGGGGATCGTGGACCTTGAGATGGTCAGAGAGCCGTACACCGTCCACATCGATCTCGAACGGACTCCTGCCCTTGCGGGACTGCTTCCCGTCACTGTCCAGCAGGTTGTGGATGTAGATGCCGACCAAGCCCTTCCCCTCGCCCCAGGCCCGCTCGATCTCGTATGCGACCCACTCGCGGTCGGCCGTCTCGCGACCGACCAGCACGACGACGCACGAACCACGGGCGATCCGCGCGTCTATCCATTCCCTAATGGCAGCGTTGCCTCGCCGCTTGACCTCCTCCCAGGCATTGGCGTCGACCTGCTTGCTTCCTTGGATCGCGCCGATGTTCCGCACCTGTGATGTACGCCAGTTGTCGCCGTCGTAGTGGAAGCTGAAGAAGACCCGTCGCCTGGGAGTCTTGGTTGGCATTGTCCTACCTCGCACCTGTTCTCATGGACTCGCTGACGTCGGGCCGTGGTTGGACCATGTACGAGCCTCTTTGCTGTCCCACCTGGGGAAGGCAACTCCCAGCCCAACTTCGGTCGCGTGGTGGCGCCCGAGCCGGGTAGCGTCCGCCTCCGCGGTCCGAGACTCAGTCATAGCGCCCCCATTGACGCCCCTTATAGCGCCCCCATGACGCCCCCCGTCGCGAGTGGTGAACATGGTTCGGCCCGTTCATCCCCCAGCGCGCTTCCAGCGCCCCGCTCGGCCACGCCCCTCGGACACAATCAGGCCCCCGTCCCTCAACTCCTCCAGTGCCCTTCGCAGCTGTCGCTCGCTGACTTGGGAGCCCAACTCGGCGTGGATCTCGCGCCGCGTCATTCCGCCTTCCGCGCCATCCAGAAGGGTGAGCATCAGCGCCCGCCGCGCAGCGGGACGGCTTCCCCTTGTGGCCGATGGCGCCAAGGGTTGCCCGTGACGGAAGCGCACGGTGACATCACCGCTCCTGTCCTCGATCTCCGGAGTCGGAAGCCCCGCGTCACTTGCGAGCTCCGCCATCTTGAGCGTCCCACTTCCCCACTC
This sequence comes from Tepidiformaceae bacterium, assembly GCA_965262975.1. GTDB lineage: Bacteria > Chloroflexota > Dehalococcoidia > Tepidiformales > Tepidiformaceae > UBA2991. The sequence goes on from OZ253575.1 coordinate 2,254,254, forward strand.
CTCGATGACGCCGCGCCGGTAGAAGGTGCGGGCGATCAGCGGGTTCCACGGGCGCGACGGGTGGGGTGCGAACAGCTGCTCCGGCGTCAGGCCGAAGTGCAGCGAGCCGGAAGATGTCACCTCCAGGCGGTCGTCGAATACGGCGACGCCAACGGAGCCGCCGCCGATCGAGTAGTCGCGGTGGCACAGGGCGTTAGCCAGCGCCTCGCGCGTGGCCAGCGGCGGGTAGAGCGGCTCGTCGATGCGCTCGAAGTGGTCCGGCTCGAAGCGCCCCGCGATAGGCAGGGTGTCGCGCAGGAAGCGCTCGGCGTTCGCGAGGAGCGTGAAGGCGTTGGCATTGAACTGGCGGTTGTCGAGGAACTCCATGCGGTCGGTCCCCCGGAAGCGGCCGACCCGAAGCATGCACTGCGGCATCTCGAACTCAAGGCGCACTGCCTTGCCGAACAGCACCGCCGCCGCACGCAGCAACGCGCCATCGCTCAACAGACCCAGTCCGCGCAGTAGGTCAGATGGCTCCCCACTGGGCGGCTCCTCCAGGCGGCCGCGGCGGACCGCCTCTGCGATGGTCCGCCGAACCTCGGCAACGTCGAGGTCGCCGATCGTCCACCCCTCGGCGGGCTGGTTCTCCCAGCGCTGCTCGCTGTGCAGCCGCTCAAGGAGCATGCGCTGGTACGCGTCACCCGACATCGCCAGCGTAGTGTTGCCGACCCGGCGGTAGGCGGTACCGCGGTACGTATAGGGTCTCGACGCTCCCTGGCCTGTGCTGACGACGATCACGTCCCGATCGCCGCTCACGTGAATACGCTCGACGGACGGGAATACGGGAGGATCGATACGCTGAAGCTCCGCGCTCAACTCCTCGATGGTGCGCTCGCTGACTTGCTGGCCGGCCACTACTCCGGTGGGCGTGACGCCCAACACAACCTGCCCGCCGTCCTGGTTCAGAAAAGCGCACACTGTCTGGGCCGCCTCGCGGCGCGCGCCGGTGGTCTCCTTGAACTCCAGCGTCTCTGACTCTCCCGACGTGGCGAGGGCTGCGAGCTGCTCGGGCTTCACGGTCATCCGCCCACTATCCGGATCCAGTCCGCGACAAGGGAACCGATTCGCTCCCGGACCGTCGGGGCGATCATGAGTCTCGAGTCGATCTGACGCGCACACTCGCGCAGCGCTGCCGTCATCTCTCGGCCTCGGTGGAGTCGATCGAGTATCCACTGGACAAGCAACGCTTCCTGTCCTTCTGGGAGTCCGCGTATCGCGAGGGCGGCGATGAGTTCCGCTGCGACGCGGACTGCCGACTCCCTGGAGCACTCGGGCGCCTCAAGCGTTGCGATAAGCGCTCGTGATGACTCGTCGGTCAGGTAGCTGTTGGATTCAAGAAGGCAGAGAAGGTCGGCTGCCTCGACTCGCACGAACCGGTAGTTCAGCTGGGCCAGGCGCGCAACATGCTCGGAGTACTGGTGGTCGGTCAGTTCTCCCGACCGGCGCAGTTCGACCAGAACCGCCTGTGTGTTTACCGCACTGGCTCCGAAAGCGCGGGCCAGGGTGGCGAGCCCGAGGTCGTCCGAAACGAGAAGCGGCCGATCGGACGGCTCTTCGCCACCTGCGAAGGTCGCTCCGACGCCGGCTTGGGACACGGCTCCTGCGAGCCACTCCAGGTCGTCGGAGTCGACGTCCAATGCGGGGTACGACGCGATCGGCTCGAAGGACTCGGCAAGCGATAGGAGGGAACCAGCGAACGTCGCATGTTCAGCCCAGGCATCTTCCGACATTTCCACCCACGTGTACGTGCCGTCGAGGGTCTTGCCTGCGTACCCACGGGGTCGGTTTTCCATGGTCGCTTCGTGGACCAACTGCTGCAGCTCGTCGAGTATCGCGCGGGGCACGGAGATACGCGCGAACCGGCGTCGCAGGGTCACAGCGAGGCCGAGCTCGTGGATGGTCAGGAGTGCCAGCATGTCGAGCACGAGGTCGTTGGCCTCGTGAAGCAGCTTCCGCGCACGGTCGGTCTCTTCCTCGGTACCGGCACCGAAGCGCAGGCGGAGTTCACCGCTCTCCGTACAGGCTCTCCACATCTCAGGTGCTGGGCGGCTAAGGCGGGCACAGAGGAACGCGAACGGTACCCGTTCGTCGCGGTACAGTCGCTGCAACTCACGCGCGAACTGGTCGCGCTCGTCTACAACGACGAAAAGCTTCGTCAGGTCGTCCTCAGTTACCGGAACGCTCAACAGGTCGGCGTTGCCGGGGAATCGCATCGAGAAACCGTACGCCGTCTCCTGAAACGCGCGGACGTACTTGCTCTGAATATCTGTAACCACGACGGAAAGCTCCCCGACGCCTTCCTGAAGCTGGGCGGAATCACCGCGGCAGAGGCCCAGAAGGGCTTCCGCAAGGTCGGAATCCGGGAGCAGTTCATGGTCAGAGAGGCGGTCATCCTCCTGGTCGAGGATGAACCACCAGTGCTCCTCTGCACCCTGTCGAAGCAGTACGGCGCACCCGTGCTCAACAGTCACCGGGGCGACCGAATCCCGTTCGCTGCTTATGAATAAACCGAAGTAGCCGAGGTGCACGGATGCGTCATCGATCCCATAGCGGCGAGCTGTGTAGGCATCGTCCAGAAAAGCCGGCTCCCCGAGGACGCGCTTGAGGTGAGCCAGGCCGAGCAAATCCCGAGGGTGGCTGCGCAGTTCCGATGCATCGACTCTCCGCACGATGGCCAGGGCCTCCGTGTGCTCCCCACACCAGTACAGCGCCTGGGCGAGCTTGAAACGGTCCGAGGTTGTGGCGTCGTCGCGCGAGCAGATCGCTGCCCGCAGCTCCGCGGCGGCTGCCAGATCACCTACATAGTTCAGAATCTGGGCCTCGGTATCGAGCGCGGCCTTGTGCGGTCGAGGATGCTGTTGGCGGATTGCCCGCGCCCACGAGAGAGCTTCGCGAAGCCGCCTGCCGTTCGATAGGCTGCCGAGGAGGGCGATTGCAACCGGGTGGAGTACGTCGCCACCCACGACCGGAGCGTACTGATCGGCTGCATCGGAGTAGCGTTCCTGTCTGCTGTAGACACTGGCCAGACGCATTCGGAACTCGTGACGGTCGGGTTCCTGCGAGGCCTCGATCGCCTGCATGAGCATTTCCTCGGCCGAGTCGCTCGAGCCGCGAACCGCAGCGCGCATCGCGGCCAAGCCGAGCAGTCGCGGGGCATCTGGCGTCTGCTCCAGGGCTTGGTCGAGCAGGGGGCCGACCGAGTCGTCATGACCAAGTTCGTGCTCGGCCTCGCTGAGTATTTCGGCCTTGCGGATGTCGTCCCACTCTCCTGTGTCGAGGGAGAAGTTGCCACGGAGCAGCTCCGACGCGGCAGTGGGATCGTCCGACCAGAGAGCGGCAGCGGCGTGAGCGACGAGTGCCTTGGCGCGAGTCTCAGGATCCTCGATGAGGTCGAACGTGGCTCGTGCCGCCGCGGGGTCGTCGCTTGCGAGGAGAATCAACCCCTTGTTGTAGAGCACGCCGGGATCGTCGGGGGCATGGTGGAGCGCGGACTGAGTGTCTTCCATCGCCCCGTCGGAGTCATCCAGTTGCAGGCGAGCACCGGCCCGGACAGTTAGGGCGTAGAGCCGTCGAGGGTCCAGTTCGGTGTCCTCAAGCAGTTCCAGCGCCTTGGTGGCGTGGCTCTCCGCGTCGCGGCACTGGGTGACGCCCTCGCTCCCTCGGCTGTTCTGCGCCGCTGCAAGCAAGCAGTCGGCCAGGACGAGGCGCGCATCGTGGTCCTTGGCGTCCTCTTCGACGAGATGCCGGGCGAGATTGACCGCCTCGCCAAAGCGCCCCTGGCTCCTCCGGATCCTCGCCAGCGTCAGTTCGCATTGACGGTCCCCGGCAAGCCAGTCGTCAGAGGAGACGTAGCGATCGAGTTCCTCGGCTTCACCGGCGTCCCACAGCGCTTCCAACAGGACGGACGCAGCGTGCGGGTCGTCCCGTTGCTGCTCTAGCGACCGGCGCGCAAGCTGCACCGCCCGCTGCGGTTCGCCACGGAGCCGAGCGGCCACCGCAGCATTCGCGAGCGACGCCGCATCGTCGGGCCGGAGGTCGTGGGCCTCCTCGAGGTAGGCACAGCCTTCCTCGATATCCTCCGCGGCAAGTGCACACGCGCCGAGGTTCGAGAGGAGCCGATAACGAAGATCCGCCGGCATCTCCTCGGCGCCCCGATCGAGTCGTTCGAGGGCGGCGCGCGCCGACGTGACGTTACCTGCCTGTATCAGGTCGCGCGCCAAGTCGATTTGGGCCTCAAGCCTCGCGTGCTCCGGATTGGCAGGCCGCTCCGTATCTGACGGCGTCGACAGCGCCAAGTCGGAGGAGGGGGGTGATCCTGCCAGGATGAGGTGCTCAAGCCGGTCGAATCGGTGGTCGGTGTGTTCGCGGTCCTGGGCACTGAGTTCCTCAATCCGACTCGCGAGCACCGCGATGCCTTGATCGCTCTGGAGCAGCTTCTGCACGAGTGCGTCAAGGAAATCCAAGACGATGTCCCTAGCCGCGCCTTCGGTGTCATCCCCGTGGTAGAAGCCTCCAACGCTGATGAGTAACTCGGCGGCATCTCCCTCAAGGTCACGCTCGCCTGCCTGCAAGCCCTCGAAGAAGGTGTCGAAGCTCGGGCTCGCTGCCCACTCTCGGAGCGCGGGCTCCGCCTCTACATCCGGGAACTGACCGCAGGTGTCGGCAATTGCCGCGCTGACGACATTCGGACGCTTGGCGAGGAAGGCACGGATGCCACCGTCGACTACAGCCTGCAAGGCCACGGAAGACAGGATTGTGAGAAGGGACGGATCCACGGAACCACCAGCCAGCGTAGGTACTGCTCGCTTACGTAAGCATATTACTAGAAGGAGCGCTGACCGGAAGCCAAGACGGAAGTACCACCCTCCTGGTGGCAGAACGGACCCAAACCCACGGTGAGACCCGAGACCTCGCCCCGCGAACCGGGGATTCAACCGCAGGGCCGTCGGTCTACAAGTCGAGTCCCGGCAAGAGGATGGCTCGTCGTGCGCATGCGCAAGCTGAGCTTGGAGTCACTCCTAGCACGGGCTACGGGGCGGGCGCCATGGTGAGTATCTCCGCGAGCTGGGCCTTTTCGTCTACAAGGCGGCGCTTCAGGTATTGGAGGCCCGCGGCAGCACGAGCTTCGGCACGTGCGTACGGGCGGTCGACTTGCTCTTCCGAGAGTGCCAGCACCATGGAGCGGAGCACGTCGTCCGGATCGAGTGTGCCGACGTTCCATTTTGTAGAGACCCCTGTCATCTCTGATGGGTCCTTCATCAGGTCATTTGCAAAGGCGAGACTGATGGCCACACGGTACGCGTCCATCTCTTCCGCGAACCACTCAGTACTCATTGTCTCGTCAAGAGCTGCCGCACCCTCTGCGGAGCGCGATGCGAGGGTTCCGCACGAGGTAGCGCTCGCCATCATGGGCGGCACCAGCCCGGTCCGCGCGTTCCGCGACTACCGGGGGCTCACCTTGCGGGAACTCTCGGGGCGCTCGGGCGTCGCACTCAGCTATCTCTCCGAGATTGAGCACGGCCGCAAGCCGGGCTCGGTCAGGGCATTGACCCGTGTCGCCGAGGCGTTCGGCACCTCTATCGACGCCCTGGTCATCGACTGAACATCATCCAACTCGTGAAGGGAACAACACGAAGCACCTCAAGAGATGGGTAGAGCTGAATTACCCGAAAGACGTGCTTGTCTTCGAGGAGCTTGGTCAACACACGAACGACGGCCAGCTGCTTGCATACGGCCGTCTGCTCGGAAAGATGAACACGAACACGCACTTCGTCGTTGTGTGGGATTGCGATGCCGTCGACAAGGTCGAGACTCTGCGCAGGGATCTGCCTAGTGCGGGTAACGTCACGCCATACGCGTTCCCTCGGCGACCAGACAACACGATCGCCCAGAGGGGCATCGAGAACAATTACGACGAGGAGATTCTGGAGCCGTACTCGAATACGACGAAGCGAAATGATGATGGAACGCTGGTGGCTCGAAGTCTCCCAAGTGATCGCAAGACCGAATTCGCTAATCACGTCCTGCGCGAAGGGACACCTCAGTACTTCACCAACTTCGAGGGCCTTCGCGATGTCGTCAGTGGGATCCTTGGTCCGCCGCACAGCGCATCTCGCCAAGGTGAACCGGAGCACTGACAACGAGCGCAAGGTCCCATGACAGCCAGGGGTTGCTCACCGAATCGACCCGCACGGGTGGCGTCCGCGCCATCCTCTCCGGCAACGCGTGTAGCAAGGCAGGGAAGGAGCTTGCGCTCATCGAGCAAGCGTTGGGTGCTTAGCAGGGTCCTGCATGCAGCCCAACTGCTATTCGGGGGCATCCAATCGCCGCAGCCCCTGCTGCAACTCCTTGACAAATGGCGATGGCCGCCTTGAGTCCGTGACGACGTAGGTGCCAATGCGGGCGCGTGTCATCGCCACATAGAAGAGCCGCCGCTCCTCCGCGAACGGGTACGTGCGTCCTGACACCGGTGGGAGCACGAGCTCCAGCAGTGGGTCGTCCCCAACCTTTGACGGGAAGCCAAACCGGTCGTCCTTGAGGTCGAGTATGACAGCGTAGTCTGCCTCGCGGCCCTTGGCACTGTGAACGGTGCTGAACTCGATCCCCAGCGCCGTGCCTGACAAATTCCTCGGGAGCAACCGCCGGCTGGCGCCGTAACGTCCGAGCACGAGGACAGAGGCTCTACCCCTTGCAGCCCTCTCGATGTCCTGCAATGCGCGTCGCAGGCCGCGGGCGGGATCGCCGTCAACTACGACAATGACGCCTTCGTCGCCTATGCGAGTTTCCGAGCGGAGCGGCCGCTGTGTCTGCTCCGGGTTACGCTGCACGAAGGCCGTCGACGGCGCCAGGATCCCCTCCCCGAATCGGAAGGTCTGGCTGAGCGTGCGTTCGCGCACGTGGCCGAGGTGGTCGCCACAGTTGCGCACGAGGCTCACATCGCTGCCGGCAAAGCGATAGATCGACTGCCAGTCGTCCCCTACAAGGAAGTAGGCCACGCCCGGGCGTCCCAGCGCCCGGAGCAGCGCCATCCGGCCCGCGGAGATGTCCTGAAACTCGTCGACGAGCACGTAGCGGTAGGTAGATTCCCACTGCCCATCGCGGATGTGGCCCGCGGCAAGGTTGATGAGGTCGTGGAAGTCGACCGCTTGCTCCCTTTCCAGCAACTGCTGATAGCGCTCTCGCACCTGCTCGAAGACGTCAAGGAAGCGCTCGCTGCGCCAGCGATCGGCGGCGGCGCGGGCGCGTTGGCGCAGGATGTCTGAACCTACGCCGCTGGTCTTGACGTGGTTCAGGAATGTCGCCAAGAGCCTGCCGAGCCATGAGATCTTCTGTCGGGCCAGCCGCTGGATGAGCGACCGGCGGGAGGAGCGTCCGAACTTCACGCCTGCGTCCTTCAGCTTCGCATTCAGGATCGGCTGCAGCGTCCCCTCCCGGTGCTGCCAGCTGTAGGTCTCAATCAGCCTCGTGCCATGCTGCCGGTGCAAGCCCCGCTTCCACTTGACGCCCTCGGCGTAGCCCTCCCAGCCTGGCGGCGGGCGACCGTTTTCGTTCAGCGCGAAGTGCTCGATGTAGAGGTCGTGACCGGGAAGGTAGAAGTCGGGCCGGTACTGCCTGCGCTCTCGCGTGGCGGTAGTCACCTCGTAGCGCGCTTCGTACCGGAACTCGACGCCACGCTCCGTCAGGTAGTTCGCGATCTCCAGCTCCTCGAAGCTCTTGACCAGATCGCCACTCAGCGTGCGCAGCTCGACGCTCCTCACGTACTCCTCGTAGCCGGTCTGTGTCTTGAAGTCGAAGGCGGAACGATAGGGGGCGGAGTGGTTCGCGATGAACGTGGTGACCGTGTGGGACTGCCTGGGATCCTCGAGGAGCTTCCCGAGGATGTCATCGACGGCTTTGCTGAGCTGGGCCGCATCGCTGGCGAGAGCCGACACGGACGGCCTGACCTCGCTGGCCTCGGCAATGACACGGCTGCCAAAGGCGTGAAAGGTGAAGACATTGGCTGCCAGGCCCGCTCCCCGCAGCCGCTCGCGTATCTCCTCCGCCGCCTTGCGGTTGAAGGCCAACACAAGGATCTCATGGGGTGCGACTCCCTCGTTGCGGACGAGGTGGGCGACCTTGCCGGTGATGACCGCAGTCTTGCCGGTTCCCGCCCCAGCGAGCACCAGGGTCACGTCCTCGTCAGTGGCGATGGCGGTCGCCTGCTCGTCGGTGAGCGGTTTCCGGACCGCAGCCGCAGCCGCTTCCCTCACGACGGGGATGTGCTCCGCGATGAAGCGGGCATTCGCCCGCTCCCGCGCCTCCTCAAACCCCGCGGGAGAGTCGAGCGGGGCGAGGCGATTCAGCGCCGCAGTCGCTTCCTCGTTGAGGTGTTTGCGGACGAGGCCGCGACACCGTCCCAGGAGCAACACAAGTTCGGCTTGAAGTTCGTCGGTGTGGGAGTGGCGGACGTAGCGGTCGCCCGCGAGGAACTCGCGCATGCGCCCGTCGAGTTGCACCAGTAGCGGACCGCGGGCGAAGGCTCGGCGGGCAGCCTCCTTCTGCACCCCTGCGACGACCCAAGAGGCTTGGCGCTCTCCGAGTCCCCCGATAAAGCGCTCGCCTCCGTCTGGGAACTGGAGCGTCAGCCGGCTCCAGAACCAGGATGGGCTGACAGTGATGGCTTCGATGGAGCCGATGGGCATCTCCGCCAATGGCTCGCCGGAGCCGCTCTCAAGGCGGATCGTCTCACCGGTCAACGAGATGCGCTGGGGTCCGCCTGAGAACAAGCGGTGGAGCCAGGAGTTCTCGGCAGCAATTGGCACGCTAGGTGACATATGGGTAGGGCCTTCAAGGCGCGCCGGTCGTCCGCACAAGGTGGTCGCTCGGCGCACTGCGTGTAGGAGGGCTAGGTCGGTGAAGATACCGATCCATGTGACCAACGGCGACTGGGTAGCCCGCGCGCTCCTCTAAGCGGCTCTAGCCTACGAGGCTGACATCAACGACGAGGACCTCGATCTTGAGGGCTTCGTCTGCTGTCAGGGTCTCTTCTAGGCGCTTCTGCAATTCACCGGGCGTCGTCGGGCGGGTGCCGGTGGGTGGATGTGGCATCCCAGTCACGCCAAACCAGCACACGAGGTAGATTCCGTACCCACCTGTCTCGACATCGCGCGTGTACTGCTCGATCAACTGGCGCCTGATGGCGCTCCAGAGGTCACGGTGCGTGTTCTTCTTGATCTCGACGGGGACGTTGCAACCCCTGTGGGCGACACGGATGTCGGAGCGCTTGTCACCGGCGTATTGCCCCTCTGGCTGAGCGTCCACTCCCTCTGGCAGCTTCAGCCGCAGCCGGGAAAGAAGCGCATCTCTGCAGGAGTCCTCGTGCTTGGGCTTTCGCGGTCGGCCGTAGGAGTCTTCGTTCCAGTACTGCCGCCAGTCATCGGTGTTGCCGGTTCGAAGGACTGAAGCCACTGTGCTCAGTCGGTCGAGGACGAGGGCGGCAAGGTCACCCGCGTTAGCGGGCTCCTGGTCCTTCAAGGCACGGTGGAGCTGTTCAAGGTCCGGGTGGCGATAGGCCGCATCCCGATGGACAGCTCGCTGGTCATCGCGAGCTCGCACAAGCTGATCGCGCCAGTGGACAAGGTCGGGTTGGGACACCAGTGAGTCCAGCGCCTGCAGGACATCGCCTCCAGGCAACGAGGCCAATTGCCGTATGAGACGGCTGATCTGACCGGACCCGGTCATCTCGAGGGTCACGAAGCCGGCACCCTCGGTAGGGGCGAACGAGCGACCCATCAGGGCAATGAGGGCCCCGAGTGCCGGCGCGCAAGACTCGTCGTTCGGGAAGGGGAGAGGAAAGGAGGACTCACGCGAGTCGAAGAAAGCGGCGAGCCCTCTGACGCGACGCTCCCCCTCACGGACGAACGCCTCCATTCTCGCTCCGTAGGCCTCCGGCGCGGCGACGGCGCCTGCTGCCAGCCATCGAACCCGCTGCGCGACGCCCATGCTCTTCAGGGAGAGCTTCGTGGCGATGAGGTCCAGAAGGGATGACCTGTCGGGGTGGGTGAGAGCAATCCAGAGCAGGCTGCCAAGCGTCGACAACGTCTTCAGGCCAGCCCGGGGCGGGAACTTCCCGAGCAGTTCAAGAGCAGTCTCACACCTGATGGTCGGGTGCCCTTTGAGGAGCCTGATGGTCTCCAGGGCCGGAGAGTACCCGTCACCGCGCCGGACCGCAGAGAGCACGCACCTGGCTGCGACGTCTGCCACGACCTCAGGGAAACGGTCGGTCCACGTCGTGTGCCACGCGGGCGTCTCCGCAAAACCTGCTGGCGTGACGTAGTAGAACGCCAGCCCGGTCTGCATCTGACCCTGACTGAGCTGTCCGACCCGGCTGGGTTCTTCCCGCTGAAGGATGTCCAGGCCTGCCAGAAACGCGAAGTCAAGGGGGTGCCGTTGGGACGCCTCATGCAGCCGGATGATCTCCTCGAAGTCCGGGATGTCGCTCCGCCAGAGCGTTCCGCGCAAGCCGGTCTGCGCTGCCTCGACGAGGCTGTCGTCTCCGCCGAGGAACTCCGCCAGTCGTTGCGCCGCCGAGGCTTGTCCCGACTGCGGCCAGCGGAAGGGAAAGGAGACTTGGCCCAGGCCGCCCACGAGTGCCAGCGACGCTCGGTTCTCACGCAGAGCCTCGGCATTCGACCGGACGAAAGCGATTTCCTCCTCGCGTTCCCGTGCCCGCTCTTCTTCCGCCTTCCTCCCTTCGGCTGTGTCGCGGGCTGCTGCTGCTTCGTGCTCGACCGCGCCCTCCACCAGAGCCGACAGCCGCTTCTCCAGCGCTCCGTGCCCCCGGACACGTTCGGTCAGCACCTCAAAGGACAGGCCGTGGTCCCTGTCCTGTTCCCTGAAGGCCCTCCACAGCAGGTCGTCCGCTGCTCTGGTATGGACGGGGGCCAGCCTGACGGCTTCGCCAAGACACCACAGCCCAAAGTCTGGTGGCGGCGAGCTACCGTGCAACGCGCCCCAGACCGCGTAGGAGGCAAGATGGTAGTCGTCGCTGTCAGGGCACCTTGTGAGTCCCTCTACGAGTACGGCCTTCTGCGTCTCAGGACGCTGCCCCAACCAGTCACGGACGAAGCGAAGGGCACCATCCTCAGGATCGGGGCTCTGCCACGACGGAGGAGCAGCTCCTGTCAGCCATCTAAAGAGGCGCGGTATGGCGAGACTGTCGCCGTGAGCTTCCAGTCCCCGAGCCAGCAGGCGCAAGGGAAGGGCGTCGGCGTGGTCAGACTCCAGGGCGGGCTGCACATCTGACCTTCGGTCGGGCAGCTGATCCAGGAGCTCGGCGACGTCGTTGTCGGCCGACTGACTGAGAAGGTGGTGTTCTTGGAAGGCCCAGTAGTGGCCCATCAAATGTGGGTTCCCACGTTCCGTCAGATAGTCCCAGATGGTGGAAGGGGGGACCTCCGCCGGGTACAGGCGGGCCAGTAGTGCTCCCCGCATTTCATCGTCCGGGTCGGGGATAGTCCCTGCGTGAATCCCGGCCAAGAGTGCCTTGAGTTCGGTCGTGTGGCCTTCGCCGCCTCCCGTTGCGTGGAGGAACGCGTCTAGGGCGGACGATGTCACGCGTGGCGGCCAGCTCTCATCGCGCACTAATTTGAGCAGGGAGGGCGCCAGACTCGTCTGAGGGGGGGCCTGCCACAGGAGGCTCAGCACAAACTGGATAAGCCCCTCATGGTCGGAGTCGCGGGACGGTTCGGAGAGGATGTCATCGATCACCGGCTCCATATCAGGAGAAGCGAGCGCCCCGAACACCGAGCCAATCTCGAACCACGTTGTCTCCCTCCAGACGGGAGCTAGCACCTCGCGTCTGCCAAGAATCCTCAGGAGCCTGGTCTTCTCGTGGGTCAAGAAGTCTCGGATGTCGCCATAGAGCGCGACGCCTATGGGGTCCCGCTCGATGAGGATGCCCCTCGCGCCATTGCATTGCGACGCCAACCAACCCGAGAGACCCCTCATCTCGGTTACCACAACCCCATCAGCCCCGCTGATCAGCGCGAGAGCACGCCTCGCGGGAAGCCCCTCGGTGATGCGCCGGGCGAGGTAACGAGCGCCCAGGAACTCCGCCACATGGCGGTGGGTGGGGGCGAAGCGCCTCTCGTGAACGCCCTTGAACAGCTTCGTCGAGAGCGCGTGCCGCAGGGCGGCGGGGTCTGCATAGTCGCAGTCGTCCAGAGCGATGAAATCGGAATCGACCCTTCCAGGACCGAAGGAGTAACCCGCGGCGCCTGTCACGAGTTGAACGGCGCACAGATAGCCAGCGGCGTCCAGCAGCACGTTGCGTGGTGGTAGTTGGTCCGCGTGGGAGTGCTCCTCGTTATGTTCCGCCACCATCTGGCGGCACGCCATCTCGAATGTCTCGAGTCGGCTCTGCGGCCAACCTCCCCGCCCGCCAACCACATCCGCCAGCATGTTCAGCGTCTGGGGGTTCGTAAGGAGCCCATCAACGCCTCGCGCCTCTGCCTGCTCAATGAAGACCTGGGGGCTATCGATGCCAGGGCGCGTACTCAGGATTGTCTCTATGTCGGAGTCAGTTAGCGGGTCGAGCCTCAAGGTCGCGATCGTTGAGTCGCGGGCCACGGCAGCCAAACGACTCCGATCGCTCTCACCAAACCAATCCGCTTCCCTGCAGGAGATGCGGAAGCGCGGGCGCCCAAGAGCGTCAAGGCGACCACGGAGATAGTCGAGCGGTGTACGAGTGTCGGAGCTGCCGGCCCGCACCTCATCGAGTCCGTCGATGAAGAGTGTCTTCCCTCGCCACTCTGGATGGCTGTCCGGATGGAAGGAGACAAAGTCGCGGGCGTCGATCAGCAGAGCAGCCTCCCCCAGCTCCTCACACTCACGTTGGAAGGCGGTGGTCTTGCCCAGGCCTGGGTCACCCAGCAGGACGTACACGGGGTCGGACCTGAATGCGCTAAGGGGCTTGGACTCGGGCTCGGGGCCGCTACGCTCACCAGGAACCCGAACTTCAGTGCAGGTGCGTGTGACGAGGTGTGTCATGGCTGCCCGAACCACTCGAGGGCAGGCGCCGAGAGGAACTCGTTGAGTGGTATTCCGTCCTCGCCTACGACCAGTGACCGTGGCGCCTTGAACCGTCCCTCGAACTCCAGCATGGCGCGGTCATTCGTACGCCCATCACCGCTCTTCACCTCGACCCCGCGGACGTTGGGCCCGCGTCTCAGGACGAAGTCGACTTCCTGGGAACTCTCTCTCCAGTAGGAGACCTCCAGCCCCTGCGCGGCCGTATTGATCAGGTGGGCTCCGACCGCACTCTCCATGATCCTCCCCCAGAAGGTGCGGTCTGCCTTCGCCTCGGCGAAGGAGTAGCCGGAGGCAGCTGTCATGAGAGCCGTGTTGAGGACATTGAGCTTCGGGCTCGACCCCCTGCGTCGCTGCGCGCTTCCTGAGTGCTTCGGCAGTCCCGTGAGCAAGCCAGACGTTGCAAGCAGATCGAGGTAGCGTGCGAGGGTCGTCGTGTTACCAGCGTCCTGGAGCTGCCCGAGCATCTTGTTGTACGAGAGGATTTGCCCAGAGTAGGAGGCCCCCAGCTCGAAGAGGTTCTTGAGCAGCGCGGGCTTGTCCACCCGCGTCATCGCGAGAAGGTCGCGCTCAAGATGTGGCTCAACGAGCGCGTGGAGGATGTAGTCGCTCCAACGCTCTTCGTCAGCGACAAGGCCCGCTGCACCCGGGTAGCCGCCAAAGTAGATGAACTGATCGAGCGTGAGATCGAAGGCTGCGGACATCTCGGGGAACGACCAGTGCGTGATGCGGATCGACTCGAAGCGACCGGCGAGACTCTCGCTCAGTCCTGACTGCATCTGCAGCGGGGCTGAGCCCAGGATGACGACGTGAAGGGGACAGCCTCGCGCACGGTCGGAATCCCACAGCCCCTTGACGGTGTCGGACCAGTTGGGGACCTTCTGAATCTCGTCGAACACCAGCACGAAACCCTGCGGAGACTGCTCCGCCCGGCGCCGGGCTTCCTCCCACTCGCTGACCAGCCACGCTGCATCGCGTTCTTGACCGATCGGGACGGTGTCCCCCGAGGACGCGGCAAGCGTAATGCGCGGAGTTGCTGGCTCAGGTTCGTCGACCGGCAGGTAGAGGCTCTGCCGGTTGATTTGGTTGAGCGCCTGGCGAACCATCGTCGTCTTACCGGTCTGGCGGGGCCCGAAGACAGCGATGAGCCTGCTCGGGGGCTCGGCGAGCCGCTCGGTGAGGGTGGTGACACCCGTGCGCTGGAACGACCTCATGGCCTCATGATACCGCTACTGAGTAAATTTACTCAATAGTAGGCGACCCGGTTCCTTACCTTCTTTGCTGCCGGTTACCGGGATGGTTCACACGAGCCCGTCGGAGCACACGATGCGGATGACCTGAGGTTCCTGACTGGGAGCCAAATCCGCATCGTCGGGAGAACTGAGGCGGTATCGTTCGCGCAGCGCCTCCAGGCGGGTCCGCAGCGCGGGGCCTTCCAGCCGCAGGTTCCTGATCTCGCCTAAGGCGCTCTCTACCTGCTGGGATACGTCGCCGAGGAATATCCGCCTCAGGGCTTCGATGCGCTGCGCCTCGGTGGCATCGTCTCCCGCCTCCCGCAGGGCGGCGCTGAGCTGGCGCGACAGGTAGCGACGCGCCTTGGTGTCCCGCCGCCTGCGGCTCCTGCCCAGCCGCGTCTGGAAGTCGGACTGGAAGGTCGCGAAGGCCGCCATGACTCGCTCGTTGGTGTCACTGGGGAGCCGCTGGGCTGGAGTGTTGGGGTGGCACTCGGCAGCGGCGATGAGCTGGGCAGGGCTGATGGCGCGCGGTTCGAGGTCGCTCCCGACGGCATAGCAGCCCTGCACATCGCCCGCGGCCAGGAGAACTAGCGTCTCGTCCCGGCCTGGGTCGTCAAATGGAGAGGAGATGGATTCCAGACTGGCCGGCGACATGAGCGGCGCCTGCCCTCCCTCAACCGCGAGCGGACTCTGGACGTAGCGGTCGTTGGCGTCCTCGCTCTGCTTCGTACGTACCTGGAGTGCGGAGCGTATGCCGTCGGGCAGGTCCGTGATGGTCTGCCAGAGGCTTGGGTCGTCCGCCTGGATGCGCTGGAGTAGCGCGACGGCGCGCTGGTTCGCCGCCACCTCGTCCAGCCCGTCGTCCAGGTCCGGTAGCTCCTTCTGCCCGTAGATCCGGTACATCGCGTCGAAGTTGAGCCGCTCCGCTTCCGACAGCAGCTTGCTGTCCAGCCCGATGAGGTCGTGCACCGACTGGATGCGCCGTGTCAGCCGGTCCGTGAGCGAGAGCTGGGCATCGACCTCGACGTCGGGCCACATGTTGTGCAGGTTGATCTCGGCGTGCTCCGTGCCGATGCGGTCGATGCGACCGAACCGCTGGATGAGCCGCACGGGATTCCAGTGCAGGTCGTAGTTCAGGACGCGGGCGCAGTCCTGCAGGTTCTGACCCTCGGAGACGACATCGGTGGCGAGGAGCACACGGATCTCGGGACCGGGCACCCTCTCACCCTTGCGCAGGTTCGAGCTCGGCGAGAACCGCTTCACGATGCTCTCCGCGTCACGGTGTGTGCTTCCGGTCATACGCACGATCTGGAGGTCGCGGCCATCCGGGTTCAGCTCCCGGTAGAGGTAGTTGATGGTCGTCTCGGCCTCGGAGAAGAGCAGCAGCTTGCTGCCCCGTACGTCCGGCCGATCCAGGAACCGCCGCAGCGACTGAAGCTTGTCGTCATCCGCCGGCGTGATGTCCTTGACCCGGTCCAGGAGGCCCCGGAGCACCTCGTAGTCGGCGTCGAGGTCGTCTATCCAATTCTCGACCTCGAAGTCGTCCGTTAAGTGGACCAGTTTGGCCCTCTTGCTGCCCGACTCCCGCCGACGCTCTTCTTCTTGTTGCAAAACCTCCAGAAGTTCATCCGCATCGAAGGTGTGCCCCGAGAGAAGCCGCGTGGCGGTGCTGCCAATGGGGACGTAGCCAGCTTCGAGCGCCTCGCGGAAGTTGCGGTTGCTCTGCTCAAGCGAGGTCAGGGTGGAGCGGAACGCCTCAATGCTCGACTCAAGCCGCTTGAACAGCAGCACGCCCATCAGCTTCGCGATGCGGTCACGAGCTCGGAAGAGGTCCCGGTACTCCTCCTTCTCCTTGGCCTCCTCCTTGATGTAATCCGTGAGCCGGTACCTGTAGCCCTTGTGCCGATCCAGGTCGTGCTCCAGCTCCGCGAGCGAGCCCGCCTTGGCGTAGACCTTGTCCAGCCGGTAGTCCACGTTGTCGAGCACCGGGTCCGGGAAGTGCACGGGCTTCCCCCCGACCTCCGCCGTATCGCCATACAGGTCCTTGATGTCCTTGCGGCGCCGGCGGATGAACACCGACGACAGCACCTGTTCGATCTCCGCCTTCGGAACGTTGGGCTTGGCCTTCTTGGGAACGGGGGGCGAACCCTTTGAGCCGGCACGCTCCCACTCCGCGAAGTCGGCCCTGTAGTTCTCGTCGTCCACCCGGTACTCGAGCCACAGCCGGGCGTTGTGGAAGTAATCCTCCAGGTTGACCGGCTCGATGTTTAGGCCGTGGTCCGTGTTGTCCAGGAACAACCTGAGCTGTCGGTAGATGTCCATGGGTCCAAGGTTCTGGGGCGTTGCGCTCAGGAGGATGACCTTGTGGTCGCCGGCGTCCAGGTAGTCTCGAAGGCCCCTCGACCGCTGGTTGATGTTGCGGAAGTTGTGGGCCTCGTCGACCAGCACCGGACCCCGGTTCGGGTACTCCTGCTCGAGGATGAGGCCGTGCTCGGGCGGCTCGGCGTCGACGTACCTGCCGAGTTCCTCGTCGAACTCGGGGGCGGGGACCGCGCCGATGAGGCTGTGTGAGACCACCGCCGCGCCGAGCCCGAAGCGCTCGTTGAACTGCTCCCACATCGGCTTCAGCCCCGCTGGGCAGAGGATGAGCGGGGGGCCATCGTTCGGGTAGCTCACACGCAACTGCCGCAGCAGCTCCGCTCCGATAAACGTCTTGCCCAGCCCGACGACGTCGCCGATGTAGCAGCCGCCGTGCTCCTCGATCATCCCGAGGCCGCGCTTGACCGCGTCGACCTGGAAGTTGGCGAGCGGCTCACGCCCAACCGGCAGAGGCAGGTCCCCTCCGCCAATCTCGGAGGAGTAGAGCTCGTGGAGGGCCTTCAGGTAGACGTGGTACGGAGGCGTGTCATCCAGCACCCACGACCGGTCTAGCTCGGTCACGAGAGCATCGCTGATGTCCTCGGACTCGGCCCACAGGTCGTCAAACCACTTCTTGAGCGCCGCCATCTCCGCATCGCCGCTGACGCGCACGTTCAGCTCGGTGTTGCCCTCGAACCCCGCGAGCGTGAGGTTCGATGAGCCCACCACCGCTGCCCCCGGTTCCGCATGGTTGTCGTACCAGCAGAGGTAGGCCTTGGCATGCAGGGGGCTGCGCAGGTAGGTCCGCACCTCCACCTTGCCATCGGCTACCAGGTTGCGCAGCGTCCTCACGGCCGCTTCCGTCCCCTGCTCCTGAGGCAACGTGGAGACGCCGTCCCTGATGTGGTCGACGGCCTGCTGCGCGAGACCGGCCCGCTGCCGCCGCTGGACGAGCGTGTCCGTGTCGAGGCGGGCGCGAAGGGCCGGTGCCTGCTGGAGCCCAGCCGCCACCTCTTCGAGCACATGCTGGTCGGTGCGACCCACAAGGATGCGGACCTTGAGCAGGCGTGACAGGTCCTCCGCCACGGCCTCGAACCCGCTCATGAAGAAGTACCCGACGGCGATGTCGGCGCGAGCTGAGCTGGCCAGCATCTCCTTCAGACGCGTGAGCAGCGTGGGGTCGGTCGTGGCATGAAGGATGTTCATCAGCTATTGGGGCCTAGACGCGGGGCCTCCCGCGCATGATGGCACAGCCCTGCCGGCGGGGCTGCTTAGTGGCTCCCGACACGGTGCCGCCGGTCCTCAGCCTCAAATTGCTGGACGACCTCGCGAACCCTCCAAGCCTGTTCCAGGCCTTCCGTCGTGGAGACCTCCCCGGAGACGACTTTGCGGAGCCGCTCCAGAATCTTCCCCTCAATGGCATTCGAGGTCCAGTGGAATTGGCTGACCGGAAGCCTCTCAAGCTGCTTCATGTCTTTCTCATCTAGGACCATGCGCAGGAGCTGACTTATTCCAGGGTCGTCAAACCACGGCTTGACCTTGCCTTCCCTGACATCTCTATCTAGCAAGTACGCGACCCTCCCGAGCCATGCTCGATAGACGAAGAACATAAGGAATAGATCTTCACCGAGGAATGGGCGCACGTGTTCTATATCAGGGTTCCAGAACCAAGCCCTCTCGTCTTCTAGGGAGATTGCCAATTCTCGCAGGTCCGTCCTCGTGACAAAGAGCTGATACTCATCTGGGTTGAGTATGTCGAGATAGGTGAGCACGGGCGGAGCCTCGTTTCGGAGCCTCAATATTTCTCGCCAGATGGCGTCCGCAGTCTTGGCGCGCCACTCGGCTGCGACGCGCTGCCCCTCGACAAGCGCCGCATTGGCCGTGCCCTGCACGGCCTGCAGCCCCGCATTAACCTTCCTGATCTCCTCCAGGATGGCGGCGTTGTCGGCTGTTAGGTCTTGCCTGTACTCCTCGAGTTTCCTGCTGGTACCCAGCCGGATGCCTTCCTGAATGCGCGTGCCAATCCATGTCCTAGCCGCATAGACCCCAATCGAAACGGCACCTATGAGCACAGCGGCAACAATGCCGCTGACGGCTGCCGCCTCAGCTATCACTGAGCCAGGCTCCGCCGCTCGAACCACTCTTCAACTAAGGCTCTATCGGCGCGGGAGAGGCAGTAGAGGTCGTATACAAGGTCGTTGAGCTCACCGGTGTCGACGGGTTCGCCAGCGATGCCCGCCTCAGCGACCACTTCGAGCCGGCGCTTGAGCCCAGCGTCGGGCGTCACGATCGGCAGGCGAGCGATGTGTTGCGTGAATGCGCGCATGAAACCTCCACGCAGAGAGTTAGTGACTTGGCAGAGCAGGAACTCGATGAGTTCCGAGTTCAGCGCCGCAACCAACCACGTCTTATCAAGTGGCATGAAGTACGTGGTGTTCCCTAGGAAGCTCCCCCCTGTGTCATAGGCGAATCGCATCTCGCGTGCGATGTCCGGCCACACGATCTTTGGGCGGCCGAACTCAGGGTAGATCCCCTCCTGTGGCTGCTGGTGCTCATACCAGGGATGTAAGTGCGCGGTTGCCCGCCCTTCGAGTCTGGGCCGGAACTTGCTCAAGTGCTCCTCAATCGCGGGATAGGTTCCGATGTCCACTCCCCGACTGGTGAAGATTATTGAAAGCCCCGCTGGGTCCGTTCGCCACCGCCTAATGTCCTTTCCCCGAAGCCAGGGTTTGATCAATTCTGCGCTGCGGGGATCCGCTCTAACGAGCTCATCGCGCTTGGCCTCGCCAATCACAAATGCTTCGTTCAACCCGGTCTTGACGCCCATGTAGAGGCGGCCGTCCACGAATTCACCAAGGGGTGTGCCAGTGTTCAACAGCCCCTCAAACAGGCGGTTGATCGACTCGTCCTCGATCCTCCATGCAGAAGCGTCGAGACGCGGTTGCGGGAACGTGGAAACCTCGGCCGCCAAGTGGGCCGGCAGGTGGCTCATCTGTACCCTCACCTGGTCGACGGTCGCGCCCCGCCCGATCTTGCGCACGAGGAGCGGGTACAAATTATGCCCCCGCACCATGTGCTCTGGCTTTGGGGTTCTGTTCCGGCCTACAAGCACAAGCGTCTCCACGGTGGCGCCGAACACCCGTACCTCGCCGAAGTCGATCATCGTTCGGACCGTTAGGCGGCCTGCTAGGTACTCGCGGAGCTTCGACCCGTAGCCGCGACTCATGAACGTATTGCTGGTGATGAAGGCAAGGGAGCCTCCGCTCTCAAGCAGTTGCACAGCGCGTGCGAAGAAGTAGACGAGGTAGTCGGCTCTTGGCGCGGTGCACATGCGCATAGGAGCCCGCCAGCGCCTGTTTCACGGCGGCTGACTGGCTTTCCATGCGCACATACGGTGGGTTGGCAATCACGATGTTGAAGCCGCCGCGAGCCGCGAAAACCTCGGCGAACTCGAGGCGCCAGTCGACGACGCCGTCTGGCACCGTGGCGTCGCCGAGGGAGACCCGCACCCGTTCCTTGGCGCTCGCGATCTCGTCCCGCAGGCGGTCCTTAATGACCCAGTTGGAGGAGCGCAGATACTCGGCCTTGAGTTGGCCCAGACCGGACTCTTCGATGTGTACGCGGTCTAGGCTGAGTTGGCTCGGGTCGGGGCCAAGTAGGCTGTCGCCTTGGACGATCTTGAAATCGAGGTTAGGCAGGGGATCGATAGGCGGCTCACCCTCGTAGTCAATGGCAAGGGAGAGCCAGAGGCGCAGCATGGCGATGTTGACGGCGAACCCGGCGAGGTCGACGCCGTGCAGGTTGCGCTCGATGATGTGCAGCTTCAGCTCATAGAGGCCACGAGCGTCCATCTTGAGCTTGTCGCTGTAAAGGACAGCCCACAGTTCGATGAGCTCCTGCATCATCCCGAGCAGGTAGGCGCCTGAACCACAGGCGGGATCGACGACAGTTACTTCGTCGAGGGCTTCGCCTACGGTCCGGGCGCTGGTGTGGGTGATGCTGGACTCGTCGTGCTCGTCGACGAACTTCCGGATGGCCTCGGCGTCGAGTCCGGTCTCGCAGCCCTCCAGGTATCCCTTCAGGGCTTCGCGGCACATGAACGCGACGATGGGACGGGGTGTGTAGTAGGAGCCGGACTCGTGGCGTCCAGTGACGAGCTCCTCGAACACCTTACCCAGCATCTCCGGGTCCACCGCCACCTCGACGTCGAGGGGCGTGGACTCCATGACGGTGAAATTGAACTTGTCGAACAGCTCCCGCAGGAGGGGCTCGATGGCCTCGTCGGGCACGTGGGACTGTTTGTCAAGGGCTGTCTCCTCGAAGAGGCCACCGTTGAGAAAGGGCACAGGGCCGATGCGGGAGTGCAGGTAGCTGCCGCCGAAGGCAGCCTCGTTCGTTAGGTCACTCGACTGGGGGTTGTTGAGCCCGGAGAAGAAGAGCAGTCGGAGACGGTTCTCGTGGAAGTTGCTCTCCGTCTGATCGCCCTTGTAGTCCTCCGAAAGGGCGTTCAGGTAGTCAGCTCGATCCTCGCCATCCCCGAAGGTGAGCCAGCCCTTGCGGGAGAGGAAGTGGACGAACATGAGGCGGTTGAAGAGGGTCTGGACGAAGAGGTGGCGGTCTTCGTCGCTCTCGAAGCCGGAGACGTGCTCCTTCGCCGCCTCGAAGATGCGCTTGTACTCGGCGAAGAACTGTTTGGTAACTGGCTCGACGTCGAAGGCGTCCTCGATCGCTGTGCGAACGGGGCGGTTGTCCTCCTTCGAGTAGATGCCTGCCAGTTGCTCGACGGCGGTGCGGCGCGGCAAATGGCGCTCGACGATCATGCGGCGCAGGCTTGGCCGCGCACCCTCCAGGTCGGGCGAGATCAGATGCATCTGGCTGGCTGAGGTGTTGGTGAAGACCAGGAGGAGGTCGTCACCGAGCTGCTCCGCAATCAGCTCGGCTGCGGCAGACGCGTCCGCCTTGCGCACCTTGTCCGTTTCCGGCACATCCAGCGCGATGTAGAGAACCTGGACGCCGTCGAGCTGTGCGACGCGGTAGGCGGTGTCAGGCAGCGTCACGCCGGTCGTAGCGCCCGCAAGGGGTATCTGGCCGGCAGCGCCATGGAAGTCCAGCACTTCGACGAACAACCGGCGGATGGCGTCGGCGCGCCCAGCTGGGTCGTTGGCGCTGAAGATGCGGCGGATGTGGTCTTCAACCTTCTGCGCGTCTTCGGTGCTGATAGGCAAGCTTAGGTCTCCAAGTAAGGCGCCTCGCGGGGCTGCCGGGGATTATATGGGGCTGCCTCGGTCGAATCCGGCTGCGGTCGGCCCTGCAGCGTTGGAGGTGGTCACAGTGCGATGTCCTCGGCGGAGGCAGCAGCGACGGCATCAAGGTTCAGGGCTTTGATACGCGTCTCAAAAGCACCACGGAACACCGGTAGAAGATCGACGGCCCAACGCTTGAGCTGGTCGAGCTGCTCATTCGGCGAGTCGATACTCCCGTCCCTGTGCACCGCTACCCGCGATGTCACCGACTCGTCGAGCCGTTCCCACGTTGGTGCCTCACCAAGCTCAAGTCCGATCGCCTCTTTCTGGGCATGCAACTGATCGAAGGCGCCCTTGTTCCGCACCTTGTCACCCGTTGTGACCACGAGTGCGATACGAAGGCCAGCCCCTGCGGTGAATGCCACCCACAGTTCGAATCCAGAGCGGCCGGCGCCGAAAGTCGTCCAGCTGTCGTAGCGGATGAGGCCGGGCTGGGTATACACGAAGCCTGGGTGTTCGCTGTGGAGGCGTTCCACCAAGTCCCTGAAGAACTTCTGATAAGCCAGGCCACGGTCAGTCGGCTTGGTCGCGCCCTCCGCAATGGCGCGCTGGAATCCACTCGGCTCCGCTACGACGTTGAAGCGCGGCGCAGGCAGTGATCCGTCGATGCGGAGCATCTCCAACTCCACCGCAAAGAAAGCGACCGCATCGCCGGTCTGACTATTGAGCCAGTGAATGGCTTCACGGTGCTCATCACGGACATCGGGGCTAACCCAGATGACGATCCCTGCGTCGAGCCCCGCGGCGTAGGTAAGCAGCTGGCCGAGGTGGGTGTGGTCAGTCTTTTCCAGTTGGTTCTCGATGATCACGGGCCTACCAGTGCCAACCTCCTTGCCGAATAGATCCACCGCGAACGCCCCGACTGGCGCTTCACGCTGTTCGATCTCGAGCTCCAAGCCGAGGACCTCGTTGAGAAGATTGATGTTCTTCGCCAGCCAGGGCGTGAAGTGCTTTGCTTCATTGGCCCAGATCTCGTGAGGGTGCTCGCTAGTGAGTTTCCCTAGCGCCAAGTCAGCCACTACGCCCTCCAGCCGCCTATCTTCGCAGTACGCCCACCAGGCCGTCGACCACGGGCTGCCAACACGACCAGTGGAGGCACTGACGACCCAAGACCCGGCGGCCCCGTCCACCCGGTTTACGACCCCCTGAGCCTGACTGGCTGTTCAGGGGTCGCCGTGGCTCCCCCGGATTCCTGTCTCGCCCCGACGACAGTCCCACGTAGCTGTCGATTCAAAATGCGCAGGGGTGAGTGTCCGCCACGTTGTGGAGCCGCGACGGTCCACTATCCTGACCCCATCCTTGAGCGGCTAGCAGGCTGCTGAAAAAGTCCGCAGCGGTCGTTTTGGGCTGATTTTGCGCCGTTCGCAAAATCGAAAAAGCCAATGTTTCTGGCCTCTACGAGAGACTGCCGGATGGTCAGTCAGGGCCTCAGGCCCAGGATCATGCATTTATCAGCACCCTGCTAGGGACTTGGCCTCAATGCCATCTGAGCAACACGAACAATGGAAACGCGACCTCTTCAGCCATCTCGAACGCAAGCTGAGTGGGTGTCTGCTATGCGAGATAGGGAAGAGTCGGGATGATCATTCCCCCACGCACCGAGGACAACACCTCAATCCATCCCAGGAGATAGTGTGGACGTGCGAGCGAATGCACCCCCACGGCTACGATGTTCTGCGGGGAGCCGGCTTCGTGGAAATGGAGAACTATCAGTCCGCTCCACGCAGCGGGAGGTGCTGCCCCGACATCACCATTCTGGACACACACCGGAAGCCGCAGGCTTTCGTCGAGATCGTTCGCCATAGCCGTCCGCGAAACTCGCTGAGGGTCGCGGAGGAACTGGGCATCCCCTTGTTCACCATTTTGGCGCCACATAGGCGGTCGCTCTGCCCAGGGCTGCAACCTACGCGCCCATGGTGGGACTTCGATCCAAGCCTGCCAGCGGACACCAGGGAGCAGATGTACTTCATGGAGCAGGTCGCCGACGAGTTGATGCAGCGTCATCGCGCTGGCGATTCAACCTGGTCTGAACTGGACATGATGGTGGACGACGACGGGAAATTGCAGTACGCCCGCCTGCGCGGCTCCGCACCCGATCTATCGGCCCCCACCTTTCCCCGAACCGGGGACCTGGTCGTAGCAGAGCTCTGTTCCTGGAACTGCGACAAAGCCATGGGGATGCTCAGACACGAGCAGCGTCTCGACGAGCAGGCCGCCACAATCTTGATCCGCCAGACGCTGGAACAGGACGTGGGGCGGACCATCCTCAGGGCCATAGCGTTGGTCGGAGAAGGACCCACCAAGTTCGTCGTTCCAGTATGGGCGCAGGAGGTGCACGTCGAAGTAAGCTTGGAACCGCTCAACCCCGACGTGGGCGCTGGCGACCCCACTGTCCTCTCCCTGCGGGACGAACTAGCCAAGGCAGCCCAGAAGGTCCGCAACCGACATCGCCGGGGGGTGCTAACGCAGGATGGCGAGGGCGTGGACCGAAGCCCCGGCGATCCGGAGGGCCGCAGACGTTAGGCC
The DNA here is from genome assembly GCA_965262975.1 of Tepidiformaceae bacterium. GTDB lineage: Bacteria > Chloroflexota > Dehalococcoidia > Tepidiformales > Tepidiformaceae > UBA2991. The sequence goes on from OZ253575.1 coordinate 2,278,783, forward strand.
TAAGGACAGCACCCCGCCTCAGCCAGAAGCTCGGCAGCTACGACGTCGGCGAGCGTCTGGTCCTTCGGGTAGATGCGCTCCTCGGAGAGGAAGGCACCGGAGGGGTTGGGGCAGCTCTCCGGGAGCCATCTCTGCAAGCCTTGACTGATGCTAGGAATCCTCTGAGCAAGTAGGCCGGCGGCGGCGATTTGTTGCCGGCGGCAGGTTGTAATGGACAAGGAGGACCGCAGGGAAGGGGGCCGGGGGCGGGCGGGGGCCGCTTTTGCCTTCCCGTCGCGCTTCGACGGGCACGCGGACCGCACTGCTTCCCGGGTCAGGCGAGTTGGGGCTCGGCTCGCAGCAGGTTCGTCAAGCCCAGCAGCAGCGCCAGCCGCTCCCGGTTCTTGGCCAGACCGCGGTAGCGCACCTTGTCGTAGCCGAAGCGCCGCTTCACCACGAGGAAGGGGTGCTCCACCTTCGCCCGCACCGAGGCCTTCGCTCGCTCCGCCCGCGCCTCCGCGCTCCTCGGCTCAAGCAGCCGCCTCAGGCCGGGCCGCAGCGCCACCCGCCACTCGACCTCCGACCGCGCCTGCTCGGGACGCTTCTCCACGCCCTGGTAGCCCGCGTCGCCGTACGCCTCCCGCTCCTCGCCGATCCTCGCGACGTGGCCCCGCGACTACGTCGGTGGACTCTCGGGAACGCGCTACGAGGGCGCGCCCGAATCCGAGGAGGCCCGCGTCGGCATCAACCGCTGGATTGCCCTCTTCGCGAGCGCATGCCGACGCGCCGCCGAGGACGACGGGCGCTTCGAGGAGCAGGTGCGTGCGCTCCAGGACTCCTGGCGCGAGCGGTTCCGGTCCGTGCGCCGCGGGTCGGCGGCTGATCTGCTCATTCGCTCGTTGGCCGGCGCCACCGCTGACGGCCACCACGGCATCGGACCTGATCGGGCGGTCGTTCCAGGCGACGAGCCAGGCGATCGATCGGCTCGTGGAGGCCGGCATCGTCACGCAGGTGACGGTCGGACGGCGAAACCGCGCGTTCGAGGGCCCCGAGCTCATCGAGGCGTTCACGGCGCTGGAGCGGCAGCTTGCAAGCCCCGAAGGGGACACCGTCACCTCGGAGCCGACCAGGCGCGTCCCGCGCAGGCACGGATAGACGCGCGGACGCCCGATGGACGGCTTGCCGAGCGCAAACTTAGACTATCCCGGCCCACGAATCGTCTTGGTGCGAGCGGGTGCCGTCGGCAGAGTGCAAAGAAGCCCGGAAAGGCGAATATGGCTAGGTTCCACGCACTTGAGGTCGCGGACTGGCGCCAGTTCGGCACGGTTCAGATCGAATTCCATCCCCGTGCAACGATCATTACGGGGGCGAACGGCAGCGGGAAAACAACGCTCCTCAGTATTTTGAGCCAGCACTTCGGGTGGGCCACAGCCTTCATAGGTACTCTCCGAATCGACCGGCGGGGAGCTCGAAGGTACTTCTCCGGGTTCATCGGAGACATCGACGCGGGAAATGTGGATGTGGGAACACTCACCTACGACGACGGCCATATCGCGGCCCTGCAGGCACCCACGGAAGGGGCTTCCGTCCGAATCGCGATCAATGGCTCACAGACAGTTCCTGGCGTCTACATCACCTCACACCGCCCGGTCTACACCTACCAGACGGTCGACCAGATCCCTACCCATGTGCAGGCAGGTGACGAGCTGTTTAACCAGTACCTGAACAATCTTCGCCAGTTCTACCAGCCCGGTGGCCGGACTCAGTCCCCCAGTCACCGACTCAAGGCATCGTTGATCTCGCTGGCAATGTTTGGCTATGGAAATCAAGTTGTGGCACCGAACGACGAGGCGCGTGCGACGTTCGAAGGTTTCTCGGAGGTTCTCAGCCACGTGCTCCCTGCGGATCTTGGCTTTCATAGCATCGCGATTCGCATGCCAGAGGTGATCTTGGAGACGGAGACCGGCGACTTCTCGATAGACGCGGCGTCGGGTGGCATCGCCGCACTCATGGACATCGCCTGGCAGATCTATATGCGGTCTCGCTCAGACGACGCTTTCACTGTGTTGATGGACGAGCCCGAGAACCACCTCCATCCAAGCCTTCAACGTTCAGTGCTTCCTGGGCTCCTTGCCGCATTTCCTAACACCCAGTTTATTGTTGCCACACACAACCCGTTCGTAGTGACATCGGTCCGGGACTCGAACGTTATCGTCCTCGACTTTATCGACGGCCGCGTGAAGTCCACTACGCTCGCTGATGTCGATCGATCGGGCACCGCAAATCAGGTCCTTACCGACGTCCTCGGGGTGCCGTTCCCCGTCCCGCTCTGGGTAGAGGATGAAGTCGACAAGATCGTGAACTCCGTCAAGGACGAAGATCTCAGCGCGGAGCTCCTTGCCAGACTAAGGACGCAGCTCAGCGTGATCGGACTGGGTGACCTGTTTCCACAAGTCGTAGACCGCCTCCTGCCCGATGGAAAAGACTAGGCGGCCTAGAGTGATCCGCCTTGATCAAGGAGCGCCGCCTCAGGTTCTCGCCGAGCATGGCGAGACGTGGGCTGCCGAGTACGTGGAGTGGTGTGACAAACCTACTGGGAGAGAACCGCGACGCTACGCTCACCCGGAAATCCGCTCGGCGCTCGAGAAAGATACACGTTCGAAGTGCGCGTATTGCGAGGGACGAATCAACGATGTCGCTTATACGCACATCGAGCACAAGCTACCAAAGCGCAAGCACCCGAAGTTGGTCTGCGCCTGGGAGAACTTGACTATCGCCTGCCCTCGGTGCAACACAAACAAGGGCGAGTACGACGTACCCGAGTGCCCACTCCTCGACCCATATGTGGATGATGTAGAGGAGGACTTGGCCTTCGGCGGTCCGCTCGCGCTGCCACGCGGCGGAGCCCGCTCACGTGCAACGATTGCCCGATTGGACCTGAATCGGAAGGGCTTGGTGTTCGCTCGGGGCGAGACTCTTCAGCGCCTATATTCGCTGCTCGATGTCGTTGAGCGAGCGGCGAGCGAACCGGATGTTCTGCAATCACTGTGGCTGGAAATCGACGGAGTGACAGCCTCCAAGGGAGAGTTTGCCTCGGCGTGTCGTCAATTCCTCAAGTCGCAGATGGAAGAACGAGGCCTCACGAGGCCCTGAAGCGAACTAGGGCCTGTTCACGTTAGCTGGAGCGCATCGTAGATGAGCGCGAGGTGAATGAAGGCGAGGAAGACGCTGTCCAGCTTGTCGTAGCGGGTGGCGATGCGGCGGAAGCGCGTAAGCCCGAATCCACCGAAGAAGAGCGCGCGAGCGGCTGCGGTTGGGTGCTCCGCTGTAGCTGGGACAATGGGTTTGGTCGAATCACGTACCAGCCACAGGGAGCACCCATTCGATGCTACCAACGAGCAACCCCGACCGCATAGACATCGCCTTCGACGACGACCGCCTCGTGGACCACGCGGGCCTGCTGCTCCCCGCCACGCTCGCTGGCCGGCTCGGCCTCCGTGAACTGGCGGACGCTCACCTCGACCTCGGTGACGCAGCGGGGCGGGCGAACGCCGGCGACAAGCTGCTGACCTTGGTCGCCTCGGCGCTCGCGGGCGGTGACTGCATCGCTGACGCCGATGCCATGCGCGCCGGCGGCGCCGGGCGCGTGCTCGGCTGCACCGTGAAGGCGCCGTCCACCCTCGGGACCTTCCTGCGCAGCTTCCGCTGGGGCCACGTCCGCCAGCTCGACCGCCTCAGCCGCGAGTTGCTCGCCCGCAGCTGGGCGGCCGGGGCGGGACCAGGCGACGCGTCGCTCACGATCGACCTCGCCTCGACGCTCTGCGAGACCTACGGCCTCGCCAAGGAGGGTGCCCGCCACCCCGGCTACAGCGGCACGCGCGGCTATCACCCGCTGCTCGCGGTTGCAGCCGGGACGGGTGAGGTGCTGATGGCGCGGCTGCGTGAGGGCCGCGCCAACACCGCTCGGGGGGCCGCACACTTCCTGCGTGAGACGGTGGGCCGGGTGCGCGCTGCCGGAGCGAGTGGGCAGCTGACGATGCGCGCCGACAGCGGCTTCTACAACCACGCCGTCGTCGCCGCCTGCCGCGCGCTGGATGTCCGCTTCTCGGTCACGATCCGCCAGCAGCCGAACGTACGCACGCTGATCGAGGCGATCCCGGAAGCGGACTGGACGCCGATCCCGTACTGGCTGCCGGGCGGCGCCGCTGTCGCCGAGACGACCTACACGCCGTTCCAGCACACGGACGACGCCAGCGCGGTACGGCTCATCGTGCGGCGCGTGAAGCCGACGCCCGGCTCACAGCTCGCGCTCTTCGTGGACTACAGCTACCACGCCTTCATCACCGATCGCGCGGGGGAGCTGATGGAGCTCGAGGCCGACCATCGCCGGCACGCCGAGATCGAGAACGCGATCCGCGACCTCAAGGACGGCGTCGGGCTGAACCATCTCCCCTCGGGCCGCTTCGCCGCGAACGCGGCCTGGCTCGCGGTGCAGGTGATCGCGCACAACCTCGCCCGCTGGACGGCGCGCCTCGGGCTCGGCGAGGGAATCGTGACGACCAGGACGCTCAGGCGGCGCTACTTCGCTCTCGCCGGACGGCTCACCCACTCTGCCCGGCGCTGGACCCTGCACCTCCCGAAGCGCTGGCCCTGGGCTGGCCAGTGGGCAGCCGCCCTCGCGCGACTGCGGGCGCTACCGCTCCCGGCCTGACGCCCGCTCACAGCGCCGGCCCGGCTCCGAGGCTCGCGTCAGCATGCCCGCGCACCCTCGCGCCCGCGCCCTCAGCGCCGCCGAACTGCGCTGAGCGACGGCTCCTCGCTCCGGCCGCCCCCGGCACCGCCGGGCGAACGCCGCACACCCGCCGAACTCTCCGGCAGCCCGGCATCCCACCCCGTCACGCTTCGATCGGTGGATTCGGGCTTAGAGGTGTGGACAGTCCAGCCCTCTCGGCGGTACGCGCAATCAAACATCGTGGCGGCGTGGCTGCTGGACGCCCTCTCCGAGCACCCACCCTTTGCCGAGCTTGGGTCCGAACGCCAGCGTGGTCTCCAGTCGGCCTTGTTCATGATCGGCTACGCACCGTCCACCGACGGCTAGATGTCGGCCTGGAACGCCTGTCACGGCAGCCACGCACTCGCCACAGTGAACGTGCCCTGCTGGGTGCTAGAATTCATGTTCTTGTGGGTCTGAGGGTACTTTTCTCAAACGCTGCAGCATCGCTCCGCCTCAGACGGGCCACACGACGGCTCCGTCGCGCTCACCAAGGACAAGGAGAGGAACAGTTCTGGCGCCGGCGTGAGCAAACCAGGCAACGTCGAATACGGCTTGTAGCACTCAGGTATGCGTTCGGCGTCAAAACAGAAGCCCTTAGCGAGAGCATCCGGATGTTGGGCGGCGCCCTTGGGGAAGTGCTGTCCGGTGTCCTCGCTGGGGCTTTGGTGCTCGCTTTCGCACTCGCAACCGAGTGGACCATCGCCCGCTACTTCGCACCATGGCTTGTTCCGACGGGTGATTCAGCTCTTCCTTTCGGAGCCTTCTCGACACTTGCCGTTCAGGTCTCGGCAAGCCTCCTTGGCTTCTATCTGGCGAGCGTCAGCATCGTTCTGGGGACGTCCTACCACGACGTCTCAGCCAATGTCCGCTCCCTTGTTCTCGGCAGCCCGCAGGCGACACGGCAGTTCAAGTTGATCGGAGCGGCCATCGGCGTCGGGCTGGCACTTCTTCTCCTTGAGCAGGTGCGTGCCTTGCCCCTGGGCTACATGACGGCTGCGCTGTACGCGGCCTTAGTGACCTTGGGTGGCTGGGCCTTCATAAGGCTGGCACTTGGAGCCTTCCACCTGTTCGACCCAAGCGAGCTTGGCCAGGAACCCCTTAGGGCCCTGTACCAAGCCATCAGCCAGATTGGGGCAAGTGGACTTCTCGGAGATGAGGCCGTACTGCGTGCAACTGCCGCGAGAGCCGACCGGGCGCTTGGCATGCTTGCCGAATTGATAAGGCTGACAAAGGATCGAGCGTCTACCGACAGGGACGGGCTTGCCGACCTCGCCGACCACCTTCTCCTGCAGGTCCAGTTGTACGCGGGCAGAAAACACTCCCTTCCCCCGACTAGCCCATGGTTTAGGCCGGGAGTTGCTTACCCAAAGTGGATCGAAGCGAACTATTGGGAGGTCTCCACTGCACTTCAGACATCAACTCCGCTTCCGCCCCGTGTGGAGCCAGATACGGACTGGCTTGAGGTGCGAGCAGCTGTTCTGGCAAGCGCAGCACTGGAAGCCTGCGTGGTTTCAGACGATCGAGACGCGGCAATAAGAGTCATGCGTGCCGCTGCTTCCACCGTTGATGTGCTGGCATATTCGTATTGTCTCGACGAAGCGCTCACGTTCTCTGCGATTGTGCGGGATCGCTGCTGGACCCTTCCCCCGGAACATGACGCCACCGTGGCTGTTGCAGCAGAACCGGTACTCCTCCTCGCAAGCCTTCTCGCCGGCTGGCGAAGAGCCATCGCCTCATGGCCTGCAGAGGTCCGGCGCACGGTCGCCGAAACAGAGTGGGAGCGTGAGAACACAACGGTGGTGCAAATCCGCGGCCCGGTTCGCGTCTGGACTGCAGCTCAGCGTCTCTTGAGGGAGGTCAAAGCCGAACACAGGGTCGAAGGGCGCAGAGTCACCCCCGACTGGTACCTGCAGTCGGTGTTAGCTGGAGAATGTGTGCGCTCGCTCCGTGAGTTCGCCGAGCAACTCCCAAAGATCCTGGATGACTACTTCGCGACAACAGCACTCACTAGGTACTCCCCGGCTGTGAAGGCGGCGGCTGGAAGTCAAGCTCTGCAGGCCCTCGCGAAGGCTGGACTCGTTGCCGAGACCACCGCCCAAGTGATGCAAGAACTGCAGGACTTCCGTCGGGGGCACGAGGTGCAAGATGGACCAGAGGTAGAAGGGCTTCCTGCACACATCGAAGCGCGACACGCTCCAGTACTCGAACACATTGCAGAGGCGCTCTCGGAGCTAAGGCCCGAGCGCTCGCAAGCCTCGCCCGACCTCTTTGGGCAGTCGTTCTTCACGCTCTCCCACGCAACCGAGCAGGCCATCGCTCGGGCCGATGCTATTGTGAATCAGAGGACTTTCTCCAGCCTTCTCGCCTCGGCATTGACGTTCTACGAGTACTTGGTGACGACTTACAAACCCCCCATGTACCAGCCAAGCAGCGCCGTACTCGATCCGGTGCTTGAGGTTCTTGAACTGTCAGGGCTGGCCGTAATCTACGAAACCCTCCGCGACGACTCCTCCGCCGGTCCCATCCGCCAAGCTTGGACAGACTGGCTTCAAGGGGCGGAGTCACCGGAGCGACTGGCCGAAGGAGTCCTCAACGCACTGGACATCGCGGATAACCTGATCCTCTTCCCCTCACCCAGGCACATATCGAGGGGCGAGTGGAGTCGGCACTTGGGCCAAGTCATCGTCGATGCCGGGTATGCACGCCCTGACGGCACGCTCTTTGGGCCGCAGCCAGAGTGGAAAGCCCCAACTCTCATCAAGATGCTCGGGTTCACATCCTTGGGCTCAACGCCCCGCCTCCACCCCCGAGCAGTCTTCGCCGCTCAAGTCGTCGCGCCCTGGACCCAAGAGCCAGAGGCAAACCTGCGGGGCCGCCCCGGACTTCGAACTTACTTCCAGCAGCTGGACTTCTACGAAAAGCATGAGCCTCCAGAAGGTGACAATTCTTGACTCTCAACCTTCCTCACCGCGTTCTTCAATCCCTGGACGAGTGGTTCTCATCTATGTACCTCGTAATGCTTCACGAGGACTTCAGTACTCAAATTGTTCCATACGTCACGAAAGTTCCTCCTTACGAACTCCTCGTCGTAGGTAGCGATACAGATTCCGTAGCGGAGTCGCTGGGACTAGGCCCTGAACAATCCGGCGTAGCGGACTTCCTGAGAGATGTTGCTGAGAGCCTTCTAGTGCGCCACGAAGTATGGCTGTACCTAATGTTCAATGACGAACATTCCGGAGCCGGCCCCTTCTTCGTGTTTGAAATCACCGGTGTTGAGAGAGGGCCAACCGGGGCTCTCGTACAGAGGCCACCTAGACCCGAGGACGTGCCCGACTGGATGACGTGGCAAGACTCGTGGGACCGCCAAACCGCTTTGGATGACGAGCGAGTGGTTCACGTCTCACTCCCTGACGCCTACCCAGCTAAGGACTTGGCAAAGGTGACATCGGAACTCGCCGAAATCAACTTTGCAGGGCCGCCCTCCTAGGTTTGGGAACAAGCCACTGGGCAACGCCCTGACTCAGCACATTTTGACGCCACCGAAGCTGATCGGACCGAACAGCTTCGCCTGTCCCAAGCTGCGCTCCCGATTGGGTGGAATGTTCGCGAGAGCCTCCTTGCTCCGAACACTCATACCAACGAGTACTATCAGGCCCTCCGCCAACTCTGGTTTCTCCACTTCCGCTCTTCGATGCGCGGCCGCGCTGAAGGCGCTCTCCGCCAGGTGCTGACCGCCGCCGGACAGCAGTGCGGCTTCACGGCCTCTGTGGTCTCGAATGGCGTCTACACGCCGCTGGAGGTAAAGAGGTTGATCCAGCAATTTGAGGATGGACAGATCAGCTTCAGTGAGATCACAGACATTCACTTCGAGAAGAGTGATAGGTACGAAGCTGACGTTCGGCGCACTCTCTAAGGCGCGTGGTGAACTCGGCAAGAGGAGCCACAGTGGCGTTCACATCATCAAGGAAACCGACTCGATTTGCATCCTATTCCCGGAGCGCCACGAAACCCGCTGGCGGAGGGTCCAGGCGGCCTCCCTTCCAAGGCAGGCTGCAATGTACGGTTGCATCGGTCTGCATCAACAATGCCTACTTCCACCACAGTCCCAGGGTGAGCAGCCGCCACACCCATCGCCAGAGCAGCGCCCGGTTGCGCTCCACCCGCAGGTCGTCCAGCGACTGCTTCCGGCGCCAGACCTCGTCGCGCCGGTCGGGGCGGTCCCAGGCGTAGGCCAAAGCGGATTCAAACGGCGCGAATCTAACCGGGTCATCAGTCCAGGGACTTTCCCGAGTCCCTTCTACAGAGAGCCGGGCCACCTTCGGAATGAGAGCACGACGCGGAAGGTCGTGCATCCCTTTTGGCACGAGGGGGTCGTCATGCCACCGATGCTAGACTGAGCGTGGGGCCAAGCTACGGAGCGTTGGAATGCCGGACACGCTGTTTCGCGCGATTGGCGAGGCCATTGAGCGGCCGCTCGATGGCGCAACATTCGAGCGCTGCGCAGCCGATCTCCTTCGAGAAGACTACCCGTCCCTCCAACTGGTCGAGGGTGGAAACGATGCGGGGATGGACGGAGTCGGGGAGCTTCCCGACGGTACCCCGTTCTTCCTCGTCGCCACCGTTCAGCGAGACGCGCGCGCCAATCTGGAGCGCAACGTCCGGAGTCACATCGATGCTGGAGGTGGGCGCCGCACGGTCGTCTTCGCGACTACGAGGCCGGTCAGTGGACGTCGGCGGATTGAGCTGGGCCATCACCTGCTCGACGAATTCGGCGTCCGGCTCGCCGCGGTTCATGATCGTACCGACTTCGTCGCGCGGCTCTACCGACACGCGGCCTGGCGGCGAGAGCTTCTAGGAGTTCCCGGTGAGGCGCGCGCCCTGTCTCGCTTACCCCCCACCCGTCGCCCAGCAGCAGAGATTCCCCTCGTTGGAAGAGAGCGCGAACTCGACCGTCTGAAGACTATCGACGGCGACCTCGTCGTAGTCGGAAAGCCCGGAGTCGGGAAGACGTTCTTGCTTCAGCAGCTAGTGGACGACGACTGGGGACTCTTCGACGATGGCTGGGGCATCAGCCACCTTGAAGACGCCATCCGCGACATGCAGCCGACGAGGATCGTGATCGACGATGCCCACCTGCAGGGAGATCGGCTGAGCAGGCTCCAGCAATTGCGGACCCAGATGGGCGCCAACTTCACGATCGCGGCCGTGACTTGGCCGGGAAGCATCGACGACGTTTCCGGAGCCCTCTCGGGTGCGACGCAGTTCGAGATCAGCGAACTTGAGCGCGATCAGATTCTCAAGGTCATCGAGGAGATGGGCATCGCCGGCCCGGTCGCGCTCCAAGCTCATCTCGTGAATCAAGCACAAGGCCGGGTCGGGCTCGCGGTCACCCTCGCACACGCGTCCCTGACAGGCGATCTTCGGGATGTCACAACCGGCGACGCGCTCCGTCGTGACATCGTTGGTTGGTATGCGAGGTCGATCGGTACTGAGAGCCGTTATGTGCTCGGGTTCCTCGCCCTCTCCGGACATTATGGAGCCACGCTCCAGCAGGTCGGCCAGGCACTCGATCTCACTCAGCCCGCAGTTGCTGAGGTGATTCGAGGACTTGCGTCCGGTGGAACCCTGGATGAGGCCCACGCGGCCGATGGGGTCGTCCGCCTTCGCGTCCAGCCGGAGGATCTGCGATACGCCCTCGTGCGGGATGTCTATCTGTCGGGTGGACACTCGCTCGACCTTCGGGCGTCGCTTCAGCACTTGGACGACGCTGGAAGCGCCGCGGTCCCTTTGCTCGGCGCGGTTCACCGCGGAGCCGACCTCGACCGCGAGTTCGTCCGCCGCCTCGTCGATGGCCGCAACTCTGAGTCAGTCCTCGCGTTTGCTCTCCTTGGGGCAGCAGAGCTCCAGCAGGCCCTCGAGCTCTGGCCTCAATTCCGCGATGAGGTCATCCGGGAGGCCCACCGTAGGGAGACAGACCCAGACGCCACACTCCCTTTGCTGCTGGACTCAGCCGTCGGCGACGATCGACCCGAGAACAGTACTCCGGATCACCCGCTGCGAGTCATCGATGATCACATTGCCGCGTCGGACCGCCCAATCGAGATCAGGCAGGACGCAATCGAAGCGATTGACAACTGGCTTCGAGCGGGAGGGGACGTTGGAGTCGGAATCCGCGCCCTGGCGCACGTGATGAGGCCCCAACTGCGCAGGACGTCCGAGGATCCCGGGCTCGGGAACACATGGACTATCACGCAGGCACCGCTGCCACCCGACGTAGTGATGTCGCTCACCCCTCTCTGGGATCGAGTTCTTGAAGTGGTTGAACGCGAGAAGGGTAGGGCCGTCGGACCGCTGATCGCCGAGCTGAATTCCTGGGTCTATCCGCGCCACCTGAGCTTCGGCGATGCGTCGTTTGAGGCCGCCGAACGTACGATTACCGGCGTGGCCGCGAGCGTCATCGAGCGTCTGGCGACCCTTCTGGCCAAACACCCAGGCGCGCTCCGACAGCTCCGCTCGTACGGTGCCGAATTCGATCTCGAGATAGCGATCCCACCTGAATTCGAAGTCCTCTTTCCAGAAAACTGGCAAGGTCCCGATGGCGGTGGCGATTACGGCCACTGGGAGCGGAGCGCCAATGACGCAGTCGTTGCGCTAGCCGAGGACACAAAGTCGCGACCGTTAGCTGACCAGATCGAGCTCCTGCACTGGTCGGACGCGGAGGCTACCGCCGCCGGAATCTCATATCCGCGGTTCACTCCACGACTAGCCCAACTCCTCGCTGAGTCGAGTACCGAGCCGCTCACTTGGGTCGATGCGCTCGTGCTACGTAGAGCTCCCTCCGATCTGCTGCTGCCGTTCCTGCAGCAGGCCGTCGAGACTGACGTCGAGGGATGGCGAGACGTGCTGGCGGAGCTACTCGCGGACGATTCGTACTCATGGGCAACCTCGCAGGTCATCCTCACGCTTCCCGTTGGTGAGGAGTTCAGGGCGAACGGGATCGCGAGGCTAACTCCGCGACACCAGAGCCTGATCCAGTGGCTGCTTGCACGAGGTGAGGTCGATGCCAGGACGGTCGAGTGCCTGTTGGATGCTCCCGACCCGATCGTTGCGCGCGACTCGGCAGTGGCGATCGCGCACACGCGGGGGGAGGTACAGCTCTCCGACCTCTCCCAGGAGGGACAAGCTCGCTGGCGCGAGGTGATCCTCTCAAGCCCGCCGAATGACCTCTGGTACTCTGAGATCCTCAAGGGCGATCCCGAGCTCTTCGCCGAGTGGCTTCGTGCCTGGTTTGGGCGGCTGAACAGCGACTCCACTGATCACTGGTTGCTCCCGCACACACTCGTAGAGGGAATTGGTGGATTACCTCTTCTCGCTCGGCGGGAGTTGATCGATGCAATTCCCCCTGACGCTCCCTCCTTCCCCCTCCAAGATGTCCTCACGGAACTCGTGGGGTCGGATCTGAGCACGGCGGAGGCGCTGCTTGATCGAGCTGACCTTGTCGACCTCCGGTGGGTGTGCCTGCGGCGCGGTCCCAGCGAGCTGTGGATGGAGCGCGCGTTGCTCGCGCTCGATCGCGGGTGGGAGCCGGAGCAGATCGTCAACGCCACGAGGTTCTCGGCGAGCACTTGGTGGGGCGAAGAGAGTCACCACTGGCAAGCAGCAGTCGATGCCTTCTCGGCACTGGAGCGCAGGGACGATAACCAACGTGGCGAGATCATTGATGCGGGCATTAGCGTCTTCCGCGACCTGAGCGACCGCGCCGCGAAGAGAGAGCACACCGAGCGGGTATTCGGACTAGGGCGCCGTGGCCGATGAAGAGGCGCGGCACGGCGACGCCCCAGTTCCAGCTGAACGCTTGCTTGACCAAGTCGCTCGCCTTGCCGACCTTCGTCTCGACGGGCTACGCCAAGTCAGCGAAGGAGACGTTGGGGCAGTTTCGGCTTGGCATCGCCAGTGGACTGCGCTCCTCGATGAGATCCGCGCGCCGCTTGAGCTTGAAGCGCCCCGCCAAACCGAACTGGTCCTGTGGCCCGCCGTCGGCGGAACACAACCCCTCGGGCAGATTCGAGTGGAGCTGGTACGAGCCGCCGTTGGATGTCGCGAACTCGCACTGCTAGTTCGCGAGTTGGGAGAAGTTCGCGAGGACAGCGCGGAGACTCCGGAGGCACAGCTCTTACCCGCGGAAGCTCGCCCTGGGTTGACCTACGTCCGCGCCGGGCGGCGATTCGAGGGCGCCATCAGACTGCGCCAACTAATCGAACCCGCTCAAGAATCGCTCGTTGTCATCGACCCATACATGGACGATGGCACCTTCACTCTCGCGGCTGCGGCGCCTACTGGAGTGTCACGACAATTCCTCACCTCAAACCACCGTAGCGTAAGGCGAGGGGTGACCGAAGCCTGGGCCAGTTGGCGAGTGAAGTGGGAAAGCGACAGCGAGTGCCTCACGGGGAGCGAGCTCCCCCACTTCCGACTCCTGTTCGTCGACGGGGCAGCGTACGTTATCGACTCTTCTCTCAAGGACTTCGGAACGCGCTTGACCTTTTTTGGGATGCTCCCGACAAACGAGCGGCAAAGTATTGAGAGCGAGATTGAGTCGATGTGGCGGCAGGCTACTCCGCTCTGATCATCAGTCCCTCTTTGCACAAGCACGTCATCATGCCTGTGTTCCTGCAGCGGTCCTCTTACCCGACCTGACCGGTTTTACCATCCGGGTGAATGTCCTCTGGAACCGGACGGGATCCTCCTCCAATTTGTGATTGCTGAACGTCCATGCCGATGTTCGTGCGGCTGTGAGAAACGGCGCTGTCGACCCGACAGGGCCAGTCTTGAGAGTTCCAGCCCCTACCCGCCTCGTGGAGGCAATGAGGCTCCCCAAGAGTAGCGCAGCGTTTGGTGTCGATTGGGAAACTGGGAACGTGACCGGTGACCGGTGGTCGGTGGTCGGTGGTCGGTGGTCGGTCCCCACCCCTCCTCAGGAGCGGCGGGGGGACCAGTCACTAGCCGCCGACTACATGCCCTCCAGGATCACAAGGGTGCCGGGGGCGCCTTCGATGCGGAGGCCGCGCACGGCCGCGTAGCCGTCGGAGTTGTACCAGGCCTTGGCCGTCTCGACGTCGGCGAACTCGATGAGGACGAAGCGGTTGTTTGGCACCTCGCCCTCGATGACCTCGGGCTCCTCGGTGTAGGCGAGCACCTTGGCGTTATGCGGGGCGAGCGTTCCGCCCGCTCCGGCCAGGTACTGGTTGAGCTTCTCCCGGTCCTCGACTCGACCCTGCGCGAGCACGTATGCGGCCATCGGTTCCTCCCTGAGTTCAGCGTGAATGCGGGGGAATGCTACCAGCGATGGGGGGTGGTCGGTGATCGGTGGTCGGTGGTCGGTCCCCACCCCGCCCCCAGCCCCGGTTGGGGGCGGGGCAAGCCACCAGTCGCTAACCGCCAGCCACTAGTTGACTCCGGGTTCGGCGGGATGGGTGGCGAAGCGCGCGAGTTCGCCACCCTGGCGGCGGAGCACTTCGCGCCAGAGTTCCGCGGGGGCGCTGGCAAAGGGGTCGTCGGGGAGAGCGTCGACGGTGAACCAGCCGTGGGTCGCGATCTCGCCCTCGAGCTGGCCCGCGCCCCAGCCGGCGTAGCCGGCGAAGAAGCGCATGCGTCCGAGGCGGCCCTCGAAGTGATCGGGTCCCCTGCCGGGGTCGACGAGGCCAAGGCCGGGAGCGATGCGCAGACCCCAGCGTTCGACGGGGAGGTCGTCGCCGGTGGCCATCGCGAAGACGGAGGTGGTCGAAACGGGGCCGCCGCGGAAGAGTACGGACGGCTCGACGGCGTGGCCGGCCCACTCGGGCAGGTGGCCGGCGACCGTTTCGCCGTTCATGGCGTGGTTGAGGACGAGCCCGAAGGCGCCTTCTTTGTCGTGGGCGCAGAGAAGGACGACGGTGCGCCGGAAGTTGGGTTCCTCGATGTTGGGGGTGGCGACGAGCAGGCGGCCGGCGAGGGAGTCGGGCATCGTCAGGAGGCGCCGGTGGCGAGCGGGGCGGGCGTCTCGGACCAGACGATGCCTTTCGCGCGGAGGGCGTCGATGGCGGCGAGGTCGTAACCAAGCTCGGCGAGGATGGAGTCGCCCTGCTCGCCGGCGAGGGGGAAGCCACCGAGTTCCAGCTTGTTCACGCTGAAGGCGGTGAGCGGTCCGTAGCGCTCGTACTCGCCGTAGTTGGTGTTGCGGACGGGGACGCGCAGGCCGTTGGCGGCGACGTGGCCGTCCTTCGCGATGAACTCGTGCACGGGGGCGGCGTCGGCGCGGACGCAGCCGAGTCCTTCGGTGGCGAGCAGCGCTTCCCAGTCGTCGGCGGGGCGCGCCGCGAAGAGCGCGGCCAGGGCGTCGGCGAGGGCGTCGTCGTTGGCGGCGCGCGCCTCGGGGGTGGCGAAGCGGGGGTCGGCGGCCAGGTCGGGGCGGCCGGCGAGTTCGCAGAAGCGCTCCCACTCGCGCTGCACGGCGAGTCCAAGGAAGACCCAGCCCTCGGCGGCGGGATAGAGGCGCCACGTCGCATTCAGACCGTAGAGGTCGGGGTCGAGGGTGGGGCGCGGGGGCTTGCCCTCGTAGGAGATGAAGTCGTCGGCGTTGGCCCAGGCGTTCGCCCCGAACATGTCGACGAACACCTCCTGGCCCTTGCCGAAGCGGCGGCGGGCGTAGAGGCCGAGGAGGGAGGAGGAGGCGACGACGACAGAGGTGTTGGGGTCGGGGTTGAGTTCGTTGGCGCGGAAGAACTTGCGGGCGACCTCGCGCAACTCGGGGATGGTCGTGCAGGCGGGGGGCATGCCCTCGCCCATCTGCATGAGGGCGCCGCCGAGGCCCGCGCCGGGGATGGGATGGGTGGAGGGGCGGTGCGCGCCGGGGCCGCTGCGTCCGTAGCCGTTGACGTAGACGTAGACGAGCTCAGGACGGATCGCGCTGAGCGTCTCGTAGCCGATGCCGAGCCGCTCGGGAACGCCGGGGCGGTAGTTGTGGATGACGATGTCGGTCTCGCGGGCGAGAGCCTGGACGATCTCCTGGCCCTCGGCGCTCTTCAGGTCGAGGGCGATGCTCTCCTTGCTGCCGTTGCAGCGGCCGGCGCCCATGGAGGCGACGCCCATGGCGCGGAAGGGGTCGCCGCCGATGGGCTCGACCTTGATGACGCGCGCGCCAAGGTCCGCGAGGATGGCGGCGCCGAGGGGCGCGGCGATAACGGTGGCGAACTCGAGGACGGTGACGCCGCGCAGGGGTGGACCGGAGGCTGGGGAAGCGGGGGCGGGAGCGGGGCGGGGGCGGGCGGCTTCGCTCAGGACGGCCTCAGTGTGCTCGCCGGGCTCGGGGCCGGACTCGCCGGCGGCGCCGGGGGTGGCGGTGAGGCGGGCGAGGGGACCAAGCTGGCGCACGGTCCCGAGGGTGGGGTGGTCGCGCTCGACGACGTGGCCGTTGAGGACGAGATCGGGGTCGTCAAGGGCTTCCTGGGTGCTCTGGAAGGGGGTCGCGGCCACGCCGCCGTGCTCGATGAAGGTCTCCATCCACTCGGCCGCGGTGCGCTCCTGCATGCGCTCGAACATGCGGTCGCGCAGGCGCTCGCGGGCGTCCTCCGACCACTGCGCGGGCGTTCCCTCGTAGTCGGGGTCGGCGAAGATGTCGGCGAGGCCGGCGGCAGCGAGGTAGTTATCGAAGAGGTGGGCCATGAGGTTCCCGAACTGGAGCCAGCGCCCGTCGCTGGTCGGGAGGGCGTGGTAGTTGAGGGTGGGCATGGCGGGCATGGCGAGCCCGGCAAAGAGATCGGGGAAGCGCTCGCCGAGCTGGGCGCGGAAGAGCCCGCCGAGGTCGTAGGCGCAGAGCCCCTGCAGGAGGCTGGTTTCGACGAGCTGGCCGCGGCCGCTCTGCTCGCGCGCCAGAAGGGCGGCGAGGATGCCGTGGAGGGCGGCCTGGGAGGTGGCGTGGGAGCCCGCCTGGACGGCGGCGTAGGCGGGTCCCTCACGGTCGGGGAGGCCGCTGAAGTTGAGCATGCGTCCCATGCGGGCGGCGACGACAGCCTCGTAGCCGGGATAGCCGGCGTACGGTCCCTGCGGCCCGAAGCCGGTGATGGCGCAGTAAACGAGGGCGGGGTTGCGGGCGCTGAGGCGCTCGTAGTCCGCGCCGAGGGGGGCGTCCTTGCCGGGGCGCGTGCTGGTGACGACGACATCGGCGCTCCCGGAGAGGCGGGCAAGGGACTCGCGGCCGGCTTCGTTGTGCAGATCGAGGAAGGCGCTGCGCTTTCCCCGCAACCACATGGGGGCGTTGGCGACGGAGCGCCAGGGGTCGCCGCCGGGGCGCTCGATCTTGATAACGTCGGCGCCGAAGTCGGCCAGCACCATGGTGGTCATGCCACCAATGGGGCCTTCGCTGAGGTCGATGACGCGGATGTCGTCGAGCAGTTCCGCCATGGGGACGCCGTCCGCGGCGATGATACGCCGCTAGCTGTTGGTGACGGTGCGGACTTCGCCCACCTTCGAGTCGTCGCGGATGAAGTCGAGGACGGCCTCGGCGATCGCTTCGGGCTGGAGGATGGAGTCCTTGTTGCGCTCGATCGCGGGCTGGAGCCAGGAGGCGGGGCGATCGCCGTCCCCGGTCTTCCTCTGGAAGGCGGTGCTCACCATGCCCGGCGAGACGGCGTTGACGCGGATGTTGTCGCTCGCGGCGAAGGGGGCGCAGCTCTGGGTGAAGGAGACGACGGCCTTCTTGGTGGCCGAGTACATCGGGTCGAAAGCCAGGTGGCCGTCGGCGGCGGTGGAGGCGGTGTTGATGATCACGCCGCCGCCGCGCTTGCGCATCGCCTGGATGGCCTCGCGGGTGCCCATCATGACGCCGCTGGTGTTGATGTGGGTCTCCTCGGCGATGCGCTCGAGGGAAACCTCGGGCCAGTGCGGCTCGCCGCTGGAGATGCCGGCGTTGTTGTAGACGATGTCGACGCCCCCGTAGGCAGCCTCGGCCTCGGCGAAGAGGTTGGCGATACTCTCGGGACTGGTGACGTCGGTGCGCACGAACACGGCCGAGCCGTCGGCGCCGGTGATATCGCCAACGGTGGCGGCGCCCCCCGCGGCGTCGACGTCGGCGACGACGACAGAGGCGCCCTCGGCAGCGAGCGCGCGTGCGGTGGCGCGTCCGATTCCAGACGCGGCCCCGGTGACGATGGCGACCTTCCCTTGAATGTCCACGACGTGCCCCCTTCTGAGAGGGCGCATTCTAGCGCGGCAAGAGCGCGGCGGCGGGGAGGATGCCGACCTCGCGCATGCGCTGGGCAAGCGCGGAACGGCCGCTCCCGACGTATCGCTCCTCCCCGGTGTCGAGGCCGTAGATGATGTCGTGGAGGGGCACGGTCCAGTAACAGAACTCGACGCGCTCGTGGAATCCCCGTCCGAGGGCGCGATCGTAGAAACGGACCACGTCATCGACCGCGTGCCAGCCGCCCTCGGCGAGGAGACCGACGAAGTCCATGGCGGGGTCGCCAAGATCAGCGTCGCCGAAGTCGATGACGCCGGCGAGACGGCCCTCGTGTTCGAGGAGATGCTCGAAGCCGAGGTCGTGGTGGATGAGGTGTGGGGGCGGGTCGAGGCGGTCACGGGCGTAGCGGGTGAAGCCGCTGTCGACGGCGACGCGGAGGGTGGCGGAGAGGCGGGGGAAGACGCGCATGCGGATCGATTCGAGCCAGTCCGCGGGCGTGGGGAGATGGTGAGGGAGAAGCATGCCGAACGCCTCGGCGGCCTGCTCGAGGGGGGAGTTGTGGAGGGCGGTGAGGAAGGCGCCGATATCCCGCGCGATGGCGCCGCCGCCGGGTCCGAAGAGGACATCCCGCCGCAGCCCCCGGCCTTCGAGAGCGGGATACCCGGCGAAGGGGCGTCCCTGCCACTCCCCTATCCAGCGGGGGACGGGGATGGGTACGGGCAGGTGGGGCGCGATCGCGGGCAGGAGGCGAATTTCGCGGTTCAGGAGGCCGGCGTCGTTGGCGGTGCGGGGGAAGCGGAAGACGCGGTCGCCGTGGGCAAAGGTCCAGTACGACCAGCCCTGATCGAGAGCGCGCACGGGAGCCTCGCCGAGGTCGGGGAAAGCGCGATGGATGGCGTCGGCTGCTTCGCAGGATTCCATGGAGTCCGGGTGTCTAGAATACGGCGTGCCCCTCTTACTCGGTGTGACCGGCTCGATCGCGGCGGGCAAGAGCCTGCTTTGCGGGCGCCTCGCGGAGGCGCACGGCGCGATTCACGTGGACGCCGACCGCGAGGTTCACCGCATGTATGCGCCGGGTACGCCCGGCTTCGAGCGCGTGGTGGCGGAGTTCGGCGAGGAGATCGTGGGGGAGGACGGCGTCATCGACCGGCGCGTCCTCGGGGGGATGGTGTTCGGGAAGCCGGAGCGGATGGCGGCCCTGCGAACGGCTATCGGGGATATTCCCGCCTACTTCATGGCGCTGCTCGACCGCTGGCGGGAGGAGCTTCCGGAGGATGGCATCGCGGTGCTGGAGGCGGTGAACCTGCTGGAGAACGCCTACATGACGAAGGCGGACGCGGCCTGGCTGGTGGTGACGGACGAAGCGACCGCTATCACGCGGCTGATGGAGACGCGCTCGCTTTCGCGGGAGGAGTCGGAGCAGCGGCTGGCCTCGGCGCGGGACTGGCGCGAACGGGCTCCGGCGGCGGACCGCATCTTCCACAACGACGGGACGGAGGACGCGTTCCGTGCAGCCATCGACGAGGCGATCGCGGAGACGGTCGCGGCGCACCGCGCGGGGACGCTCTCGCGCCCGCGCTGGTACGAGGCGCAGGAGTCGGGCGCGTAGGGCTCAGCCGAACTGCTTGAGGAGGGGGCGGACGGCCTTGCCCCGGTGGCCGAGCCGTTCCCGGTCGGCATCGTCGAGCTCGGCCAGGGTCTTACCGTTGAGAATCTGGGTGACGGCGTCGAGGCCGTAGCCGCCTTCTCCGCGGGGCTCCATCGGAATCTCGCACTCGATGATGGAGACGGACACCGCCACATTGGGGTCGCCGGGGGTGGCGAGGACGGCGGCGGCGCGGGCAACGGTGATGCGCTGGCCGACAGGGGTGGAGGCGAGGCGGGTGAGCAGCGCCTGGCGGCGCTCCTCGTCGGAGAGGCCGGCGTGGAAGGTCTCGGTGAGGGCGCCCGGCTGGAGGTCCATGGGGTACACCTCGAGGCCCGCGCAGAGGGCGATGGCGCGTTCGCCGGTGGCCTCGGCGCAGGCGCGGGCGCGGGCGGTGGCGCGGGCGGTGTAGTCGCCGCCGCGGGGGGACTCGGGGGGCGTCTCAGGATCGACGCACTCGACGGGGGCATCGGCGAGAAAGGCGCGGAGGTCGGCGCGTTCGTTGGGGTCGGCGGAAGCGAGGATGAGGCGGGGCAGGTCACTCATGGACGCATCGTGCAGGGGCGGCGAAGATCGCGCAACGGGGATTGCATCCGCGCGTTCGTTGGGGCTTATATCCCTAACTAGGCAGGCGGGGAGTCACCTTGGGCGCGGGGACAAAGCGCTAAGCGACTCCTAGGCGTACGGGTCGACCTGGGTAATCGCGTCAGCGATCACATCTCCAGGGTCTCCGTTGGCTGAAAAGGCTTCCAGCACAGCTGCCTTGGAAATGGCCCCATCGAAGATGATGATGGTTACGGTCTCTGCGAGAGATTCTGTCCGCTCCCGAATGAAAACCACAACTTCAACGAGAAGGTCATGAATGCGCTCCTGCGTCACTTCAGCCTGTTCGTACTGAAGTTGCGCCCCGACCGCGCGTACAGCATCAAGGTCCACCTAGGGGGACCCGGCCAAAACGTACTGCCGGACGCCCTCGGATTGTCCAGACATCCCCAGGTCTGACCCCCCAGTTTCCCCGGCCCGCCTAATATCGAAGAGGACATTCCGACTCTTGAGATAGCGATCAAGTTCCTCTACGCCACCCCGCTTCGCCACGGCTTCCAGGGTGCGAAAAATCGCACTGTCCAGCAGTTCCCAGCGCGCTTCGCGCGTGGGACCGGACACGGCGATGGGGATGGAGTGAGAGAAGCGTGCGCGGTCCTCTTCTGAGTCCCACGAAGTAAGCATGACGGTCACCAAGTAGTCCATGGCGTGCTCCACCCTTCATGGTTGATCGCGCAGTTCGGAGGGCGCAAGTGAGAACCTTCTATGATCCTTGAGCCGATCTGTCAATGCCTACCATGCCCCGGAGACCCCAGCGCCGGTCGCCCTCGGTCTATTTTGGGACGGCGAATGCTACACGGAATCGTCCTCTGGATACTCAGCGACATAAGTCCCTAAGCGTGGGGGCTTGGCTACAGCCAAACTGCCGGTGATTCGCGCGAATCACCTTTCCCGGCGTGATCCCAGAGTCATGTCAGCTAGCTTGTCAAGTTAGGGATATAGTCCCGCGTTCGTTGACCGCTCATGGGCCGCGCGCCGAACATGGGGGGATGCGCGAGCCGGGCAACGGGAATGGGGAGGCGACACCGGGGAGACGCGTCCGGCTCGCGAAGCGGGCCTCCCACCTCTCCCTGCTGGTCCTGGCCGCAAGCCTCGGCGCGCTCTTCGTGGTGCTGCTTGACCGCGCGATGAACGGAGATGAGGCGGCGCCTCAGCCGGCCGCCTCGACGGCAACGGCGACGGCGACGGAGACAGAGGCGCGGGCCACGCCCACGGCCACCTCGCCGGCGACGCCAGCCTCCGAGGAGACCACCACCGCGACCGCAACCGCACCGGCGATGCCGGCCAAGGTCACCTACTCGGGCGACCTGCCGGACGAACTGGCGAGCGCAAACCTGCTGCCGGCGAACGAGGCTACCGACCTCGCGTTCCTCGACGGGGGCGGCGAGGCCTACCGCATCGTGAGTCGCTACTACGTGCCCGTGGCGGCGATGGGAGTGGGGGTGGACGCGCTGTCGCGGACGCAGGTGGAGGACCTGAGGCGGGGGGCGATCAGGGACTGGAGCGAGGTCGGGGGGATTCCGGGACCGGTTCGCGCTTTCGCGGTCGCGCCGGGGGCCGGAGACGAGGGGATGGCCGCCGCCGCGCCGGTGGCCCCGGAGCAGACGTTCGCGACGTATGAGGAGTTGCTGGAGGCGATGGCGTTCGACTCGGGAGCGTGGGCGTTCGTCCCGATCGAGGAGGTGGGACCAACGGTGACGGCAGTCGCGGTGAGCGGGATCGACCTCGTGCGGGGGCGGGGAGACGCACGCGAATGGCCCTTCGTGGAGGCGGTCACGTTGATCGCGTTCACGGAGGAGGGGCGGATGGCGGCGGAAGCGCTCGTGGCGGAGCACTCGGCGCCACTGCCAGCGCCGGTGACGGTGGTCGCGACCGGCGACATCCTCCAGTCGCGCTGCTCGCTGACGCAGATCCGGGCGACGGGGGACTGGGGGGCGGCGCTGCGGGGACCGGTGGGCGAGTACCTCGCCTCAGCGGACCTGACGCTGGGGTCGGTGGACGGCAGCATCCAGGACATCGCCGAGCCGCTGGGCTGCTTCCCGCACGTGAACCTGAGCTCGCCGCCGGAGGTCATCGAAGCGCTGACGCTCTCGGGCTTCGACGAGGTAACGGTGGCGACGAACCACGTGTTCGACTGCGGGGCCGTGCCCTGCGGGGCGGAGGCGTTCCTGCGCACGATCGAGCTTCTGGAGGCAGCGGGGATCGCGGTCGTGGGGGGAGGGGAGAACCTTGAGGCGGCCCTGGCGCCGGCCATCTTCACAGTGGGCGAGACGACATTCGGGATTCTCGGGTTCGACGATGTGGCGGCGTACTCGCTCGAAGCGGGCCCGAACTGGCCGGGGACGGCGCCGCTGGACGACGACTACAGCGACGAGAACGCCACGGGTGAGCCAGCCTTCTTCCGGCCCGCCTCGGAGCTCGGGTTGGAGCGCTTCCGGGCGCGCATCAACGCACTGGCGGAGCAGGTCGACGTGGTCATCGTGCAGGTGCAGACGGGCACGGAGGACACGCACGACCCGAGCCCTCGCAGCATCAAGGCGCTGCGGGCGGCGGTGGCGGCGGGAGCGACGCTGGTGGTGGGCAACCAGGCGCACCACGCGCAGGCGATCGAGCCCGGGGAAGAGGCGTTCATCGCATACGCGCTGGGGAACTTCATCTACGACCAGAAGCGCCTGGCGGGTCACACGCAGGGGTACCTGCTGGAGGCGACCTTCTGGGGGAAGCGACTGGTGAACCTGCGTTTCGCGCCGTATGTGATCACGGACCTCTACCGCCCCGTATTCGCGGAGGGCGAGGTGCGGACGAAGATCCTCAACGACGTTTTTGAGGCATCGATCCGGCTGGCGGAAGGGCGATAGCCGGGTGGGGTGCTCAGAGGTCGTGCCGATTGGGCGGCTGGAGTGGTCGATCCGGTTGGCGGCGGGGCAGTAGGGCTGGGCAGCTACCGGCAGAATCACGGAGAATCGACGGCCATGCGCATCTTCTTTGACGTCGACGACACGATCATCACGTGGGACGTGCGGCTGCGGCCGGGGGTGGTGGAGGTGTTCGAGCAGCTGCGCGCGCAGGGGCACGAGGTGTACCTCTGGAGCGGGAACGGGCCTCGCTGGGAGATCGTGCGGCGCTTCGACCTGCACGAACACATCACCGACTGCTACTGGAAGCCGCTCTACCGCCACCACGAGCGGCTTGAGGAGTTGGGGGTGCCATTCACGCCCGACTACGTGATCGATGACCATCAGGAGGTGATCGACGCCTTCCCAGGCGTGCGCATCGCGCCTCCCTCCTACCCCATCGAGAAGGACCGCGAACTCTGGCGCGTCTACGACGCGATCCAGGCGTACGTGGGGAGCGTGGCCGGAGAGGCCGAGTAGCGCTCAGCCGCCGAGGCGCTCGATCAGGTTCGTGAGGCCGCCGGAGAGCCGCACGGGGTAGGCCCCCGGCGCAGCATCGAGGCGCTTCGCGGCCTCCGGCAGGCGCGCCACGGCGGCGGCGCGGCGCTCCCGCAGTGTCGCGAGCGCCTCCGCGGGCGCGAGCCGCTCGCCTCCCGCCATCACCTGCGCGAGGAGGGGGCGGCCGGCCGGAGCCGGTTCGTCCGCGAGAGCGATCGTGTCGGCGACGGACTCGCCGTCGCGCTCCTGGCGGTAGACCTGCTTCACGCCGGGGAGACTGGCTTTGCCGGTCGAGCGCTTCATCACGGGGCCCCGCGGGCCCGCGACCAGCTTGTAGACGCCCCCGAGCGAGGGCGCGTCGGCGCTGGTGCCGAGGCGCGTGCCCACGCCAAAGGCGTCGATGGGCGCGCCCTCCGCGACCAACTCGGCGATGCGGTACTCGTCGAGGTCGCTGGAGGCGAAGATGCGGAGGTCGGCGCAACCCTCCGCGTCGAGCACCGCTCGCACAGCGCGCGCGAGCTCCCCGAGGTCGCCCGAGTCGAGGCGCACGCCGCGGATGGTCACGCCCTCCGCACGCAGCTCGTTCGCGACGGCGGCAGCGCGGCTGGCGCCCTCGACGGTGTCGTAGGTGTCGATGAGGAGGACGGCGCTCTCGGGGAAGTCACGGGCGTAGGCGCGGAAGGCCTCGATTTCGGAGGGGAAGGAGAGGACGTAGGCGTGGGCCATCGTGCCGCTCAGGTCGAGGCCGTAGAGCTGGCCGGCGAGCACGTTCGAGGTGGCGGACGCGCCGCCCACGAAGGAGGCGCGGGCGACCTTGAGAGCGGCATCGGCGCCGTGGTCGCGACGGCCGGAGAAGTCGACGAAGGTGCGCTCGCCGCAGGCGAGGGCGATACGGGCCGCCTTCGTCGCGATCATCGTCTGGAAGGTAGTGGCGTTCAGGAGGAAGGTCTCGACGAGTTGCGCCTCGATGAGGGGGGCGGTGACGCGCAGGAGGGGCTCCTCGGCGAAGACCGCCTCGCCCTCGGGCACGGCCCAGACATCACCCGTGAAGCGCAGGCGCCCGAGGGCGTCGAGAAAGGCATCGTCGAAGGTGCCGAGGGAGCGCAGGTAGGCGAGCACGTCGGTGCTGAAGGCGAAGCCGTCGAGGAAAGCGAGGGCGTCCTCCAGGCCGCAGGCGACGAGGAAGCCACGGCCCGGCGGGAGTCTCCGCACGGAGAGCTCGAACGTGGCTGGCTCGTTCAGGCCGTGGGCGAAGTAGCTCGCGGCCATCGTGAGCTCGTACAGGTCGACGAAGGCGGCGGCGTTCTCGTCGTTCACCCAGGGCATGGGCGTCAGTATGCGACAGGGCGAACATTCGCCGGACGTATCCGTATTTCCATATGTGGGCCATCCCGCGGCGGCCTGCGCGGTGGTACTCTCCCCATACGGAACTCCGCGCCCCATTCGCGGCGCGGGTCGTTCGCAAGGTACAGCTGGAGGCAACCTCACAATGTTCGACACCATCATCCGCGGCGGCACCGTGATCGACGGGCTGCGCACGCCGCGCTTCCGCGCCGACATCGGCATCAAGGACGGGAAGGTCGCCTCGATCGGGCGCATCCACGACGAGGAGGGGGCGCGCGTCCTCGACGCCGAGGGGCTGATCGTGGCGCCCGGCTTCGTCGACCTGCACACGCACTACGACTCACAGGTGTACTGGGACCCGTACTGCTCCATTTCGGGCTGGCACGGGGTGACCTCGGTGGTCATCGGCAACTGCGGATTCGGATTCGCGCCGGTACGGACGGAGGACCAGGAGCGAGCCATGCTGACGATGGCGCGCAACGAGGCCGTGCCCATGGAGGCGATGCGAGAGGGAATGGCCTGGGACTGGGAGACGTACCCGGAGTTCCTCGACAGCCTGCAACGCACGCCCAAAGGCATCAATGTGCTCAGCTACGTCGGCCTGAACCCGCTGATGGCGTACGTGATGGGGATCGAGGCGGCCAAGAGCCGTCCCGCCACGGAGGCGGAGCGCGAGGAAATGTGCCGCCTGTTCGAGGAGGCGCTGGAGGCCGGAGCTTGCGGGTTCTCGGTGCAGCTCGGGGGCGAGGGGAGCGTGCAGCGCGACTACGACGGCACGCCCATGATCACGGACCTGATGTCGGAGCAAGACCTGCTCGCGTTCGCGGCGGTGATGGGGAAGGTGGGCAAGGGCTTCGCACAGATCTCGGGGCCGTTCGACGCGGCCGAGAAGGTGGCCGCGGTGAGCGGCCGTCCGGTCATCTGGAACCTGCTCGCTCCAGCGACGGACCAGCACGGTCAGAACACGCCTCCACACCGGCTGATGATCGAGAAGCTGGAGGAGGCGAACGCGAAGGGTCTGCGCATCTTCGCGCAGGCGCTGACGGTGGACGTGGGGTTCGAGTTCAACCTGGAGGACTGGAACCTGTTCGACTCGAGCCCGGTGTGGCGGGAGGTCACGATCGGGACGCGCGAGGAGCGCATGCGCAAGATGCGCGAGCCCGAGCAGCGCCGGGCCCTCCGGGAGGAGTTCGACGCCGGCCACGGTCCGATCGCGGGCGGCGGCACGGAATCGCAGATGAAGGCGGCGGGCGGAGGCGCGAACGTCTCCGGCATCGCGCAGTTGACCGTCGAGGAGGTCGAGAGCCCCGACCTGAAGCACTACGAGGGGCACGGTCTGGCGGAGATCGCGGAGAACGAGGGGAAGCACATCATCGACGCCTTCCTTGATCTTTCGCTGGCGGACGACCTGCAGGCCACGTTCGTGACGCCGCCGCGCCCCACGGACCCGGAGGCGATGGCGGAGGTGGCGAACTCGTCGGTGGCGATTCCGGGGGTGTCGGACGGCGGCGCGCACACGAAGTTCATCACGCTGGGCGCGTACCCGACGGAGTTCCTGGCGCGGTGGGTGCGGGACGCGGGCATCATGGACCTGGAGCAGGCGCACTGGCGGCTCTCCGCCTACCCGGCGCTGGCGGCGGGTTTCCGCGACCGCGGCTGCATCCGCGAGGGCGCTCCCGCCGACATCGTGATCTACGACTACGAGAAGCTGGAGATGCTGCCCATCGAGAAGGCGTGGGACTTCCCCGCAGGGGCCTGGCGGCGCGTGCGCAAGGCGGAGGGCTACCGCTACACGCTCGTGAACGGCGAGGTCACGTTCGAGGACCGCGACTGCACGGGCGCGACTCCGGGCCAGCTCCTGCGGCACGGGTCGGCGTAGGGGTTAGGCGCCATGGAGCGGTTGGTGGACCCAGCTAAGAAGGCACTGTGCCTAGCACGAGCCAGGTGGGTTGACACTTGCGCGCGAGTGCTCCAAATTGTCTAGAGGGCAACCCGCGTACAAGAGCGAGAGGTTTTTCCCGGTCCACAGGATCGCCCCCGAGCTTACGTAGGGTCTTAAGGCGCGCCTTGCCCTCTTCTTCTAACCCCCCAACGCACACGCGTCCTAAGCGGCATCTTGACCACGCCATATCCTTGAATGCGTCCGCCTGGCCCCGATCGGAACTTTTCGGAGAGTCTCCGAAAGTACGCATAGGTCGGCAGCTTCTTCAGTCCCTCCTCCTCCCATTCCTCCCCATGTTCTCTGAACTGCCGAAAGACATTGTAGGCGACGAGATCCGCGACCTGAACAAGTTCAGACCGCGCAGAGTCTACAAACACCAATCGGCCCGCCAACCCATCTAGACGCATGCCCTTCCGAAGGGTCGAACCGTATTGCTGCAGCAGGGCATGTTGCCTCATCAAATTGCGGTCATAAGGATTGTTATTTGGGGTCTTTCCGCTCATGTTGTCAATCTCGACGGAGAAGCTGCCACTCCCTTCAAGTTCGAGTTGGGCTCTCTGCACCAAGAGTTCGTAGGCAACCGCTGGGGGATACCAAGGACTGTCATAATCATCAGCCATATGGACTTTATCAACCACAGCCGCAATAATAGTCAGGTCTTTACCAAGAAAGCAATCGTAGTAATCGTCTACAAAGCTAGTGAGTTTCTCCTCAGACAGATTATACTGCGAGAGGTAACGTCGACTTCTCT
This sequence comes from Tepidiformaceae bacterium, assembly GCA_965262975.1. GTDB lineage: Bacteria > Chloroflexota > Dehalococcoidia > Tepidiformales > Tepidiformaceae > UBA2991. The sequence goes on from OZ253575.1 coordinate 2,306,429, forward strand.
CCTTCGGAATCCTTAACCAATTCGACTTTATTTCTGCGTTGGCTGTGCCGAGATGCTGTTCTTTCACGGCCCGCAAGTCCCTCGCCAACTGGCGGCCAACATCAAGGGAGACCAAGACACCCCCAAGCACAAAGTATCGAGTGTTGCCCGAGTCATATCTGCCGTCTGGGGAGTACTCCTTCGTACCCGAGTCGTCAATGTAGAGACGGTGAGTGGGTCGCCGAGACTGTCTCTCCACCTACGGTTCGTAGCGGGAGAGGACGAGGCAGCTGTTCTGGCCGCCGAAGCCGAAGCTGTTCTTCATGACCACGCGCGGGTCCACCTGCCGCTGTCCCTCGGGGATGTAGTCGAGGTCGCAGGTCGGGTCCGGGTTCTCCAGGTTGATGGTGGGGTGGGCGAAGCCGGTCTCGAGCGTCTTGATGCTGGCGACGGTTTCGATCCCGCCGCTGGCGCCGAGGCCGTGGCCGATAAGGCTCTTGGTCGCGCTGATGGGGATCTCGTAGGCGCGTTCGCCGAAGACGGTCTTAATGGCGCTGGTCTCGGCGGCGTCGCCGGCGGGGGTGCTGGTGGCGTGGGCGTTGATGTAGCCCACCTCGTCTGCGTGCATGCCGGCATCGTCGAGTGATTCCTGCATGGCGCGGGCGGCGCCCTCGCCGCCCTCGGAGGGCGCGACCACATGGAAGGCGTCGGAGGTACAACCGAAACCGGCGACCTCGGCATAGGTGCGCGCGCCCCGGCGGAGGGCGTGCTCCTCGCTTTCGAGGAGCACGGCGCCAGCGCCCTCGCAGGGCACAAAGCCGTCGCGGGCGGCATCGAAGGGACGGCTCGCCCTGGTGGGATCGCCCTCGAAGCTGGTAACCGCCTTCATCACGCAGAAGCCCGCCAGCCCGAGCTCACTGATGCCGGCTTCGCAGCCCCCCGCGAGGATGACATCGGCGCGGCCGGTGCGAATCATCAGAGCCGCCTCGCCGATGGCCTGGGTGCCGGCCGCGCAGGCGGTCACGACCGTGCCGTTATAGCCGCGAAGGCCGAACTGCATCGCGACCTGAGCGCCGGCCATGTTGGCCAGCTGCTTGGAGAAGAAGAGGGGGTCCATGCGCATACCGCCGCGCTTGAAGAGCGTATAGGCGGCCTCCTGGATGCCGGGATAGCCGCCTCCGCCGTTGCCGATGAGGACGCCCACGCGGTTGAGGTTCTGCGACTCCAGATCAAGGGCAGCGTCGGTAATGGCCTCGCGGGCGGCGGCCACCATCAGCTGGGAGAAGCGGGCCATGCGGCGGGCGGCCTTGCGGTCCATGAAATCGGCCGGGACGAACTCGGGGATCTCCCCGGCGAACTTGCAGGGGAACTCGGTGGTATCGAAGAACGTGATGTAATCGATGCCGGAGCGACCCGCCAGCATGCTCTCCCAGAAGTCGGGCACGCCCGTACCGGCCGGGGTGACCGCCCCCAAGCCCGTCACAAGAACACGGGTGCGCGAGCGCAACAGCTCATTCATTGCTCGCTAGCGTACAGGCGCGCCCAATCGCCTGCGAGCGGTGGCGCGCCCTCCGCGCCTCCCTGCTACGCTTCCTTCATGGTCGACGCCGCCCTTCCCAGCCACGTGGCCGCGCGCCGCCGGGACGGGCGCTACGAGGTGCTTCTGCACCGTTCGCTGGCGCTGATCGGCGAGGACAAGGTCGAGATTCGCAGCGCCCGGAGCACCGTCGTGCTGCCAGCGCTGGGCGTGGCGCTGGGCGGGGGCGCAGGGGCGCTGATCGCGATCGAGGCGGGCGACCTCGCCTTCCCCTTGCTGGTGGGGCTCCTGCTGTTCGCACTGCTGGCCTTCCCCATCTCCGTGATGGCGCTGGTGACCGCCGTGATCGGGGCGGACGTGGTGATCGATCGACGCAAGGGCTCGGCGACGTGGCAGCAGGGCTACCTGGGGATGGGGGTGGGAACGCGCGAACTGGTGCCATTCGCCAAGATCGACCACCTCGCCATCACGATCGAGGGGGATGCACCCGACCGCTGGCGCGAGGAGCAGGACGTGCTTCGGCAGTTCGCGCTGGTGCTGGTGAAGCAGTCGGGCAAGCGGCTCACGCTGACGCAGGTGCCCGTTCCCGCCGGGGACCAGACGGACGGCATGGACCGTACCCTTGCGGTGGCGACCGCCATCGGGAACGTGACGGGGGCGGAGGTCGTACTGCCGGAGGGCTGGGAGCTGGTCGAGCTTCCCGAGGAAGAGGTCGCAGGAGGTCCGCGAGATGAGTAGCGATACCGCGCTCGACGCCCTGCTGGAGGCGAAGACGATCGCCGTGGTGGGTCTGGATACGCGCACGCACCGTGCCGCCTACGAGGTGGCGGCGTACCTGCAATCGCAGGGGTACCGCATCATCCCCGTGCCCGTACAGCAACCCGCCGACGAGGTGCTGGGCGAGCGCGCCTACGCCTCGCTGCACGATATCCCCGAGCACGTGGACCTCGTCGACGTGTTCGTGCGGCCGGACCACACCGGTCCCTTCGTCGACGACGCCATCGCCATCGGGGCGGGGGCGGTGTGGTTGCAGCTGGGCATCACGAACGATGCCGCCGTGGAGCGCGCCCGCGAGGCGGGGCTCGTCGCGACGCAGAACCGCTGCACAAAGGTCGAGCACCAGCGGGCGAGGGCGCAGGGGCTCTGAGCGCGATCCAAGCGGGGCGCGGGGAGCCCTTCAGGGTCACCGCTCGTACAATGCCCAGACCCCGGCCCTGGAGCGTTTATGACAACCGCCAACCTGTTCGAGCCGCCCGCGGGAATGGAAGACACCTCCCTGCGGCTGATTCCCCACGTGCTCCGTCCCCTGCCGCCGCTCGCGCAGGAGATGTTCGAGACCTTCATGCTGGCGTTCGGGGGCCGGGCGGTACACATCAACGGCTACACCTACCTCGGCGGCGGGAGCGGCCAGCCCGCAGCGGCAATGGAGCCCTCCCCCTACAGCACCGGCCGCGAGGCGTGGGAGCAGCACGCGCTGCCTCTCGTCCGCGAGATCTGCGAGGGGCTGCGGTCGGAGGACTACGACGCCTGGCCGGTGGAGCAGATCGCGCAGGCGTTGCCGGGCTACGTGGCCGAGGCGGGACGTGGATTCGCCTACACGATGCAGTCGCTCCCGATCGTGGCGGGACCGGCAAGCGCGCTGATGGTCTTCTGCGAGGAGAAGCTCGCCCACGTGGACGACCGCGACCCGCTGGTGGCGGCGCTGCTGCAGGGAGTCGAGAACGAGTCGGCAGCGCGCGGTCTGGAGCTGGAAGCGCTCGCGCCACTCGTGCAGGCGTCGCCGGAACTGCTGGCGGGTGCCCGCGCGGGCGACCTCGCGGCGGCAAGGGCGGCGGAAGGCGGGGAGGCGTTCGGCGAGGCCTTCGACGGCTACATGGAGCGCTATGGCCACGGCTCACAGACGTGGTGGGAATTGCAGACGCCGACCTGGAGCGAGGAGCCGGGGGCGGCCCTGCGGCTGCTGGCCGGCTATGTCTCGGACCCCTCGCGGGCGCCGGTCGCCGCGCATGCGCGCTCGACGGCCGAACGCACGGCCACGATCGAGCGCTGCGAAGCCGCCATTACGGACGACGCCGCCCGCGAACGGTTCCGCGAGCTCGTGGAGGGGACGACGGACTACGTGTTCGTGATCGAAGGGCGGGCGCACTGGCAGCAGAACTGCGTGGGCGCCCTCCGTCCGGCGTGCCTCGCGCTGGGGCGGAAGCTGGTGGAACGGGGCGCGCTGGCGGCGACCGATGACGTGTTCCACCTGCGGCTGAGCGAGATCGGGCCGCTGGCGGCCAACCCGTCGCCGGCGCTGCTGGAGACGATCAGCGAGCGCAAGGCGGACCTCGTTTCGTGGGCGGGGATGCCGCCACCGCTCACGCTGGGGCCACCCCCGCCCCCACCACCGCCGGGGGGTCCGCCGAATCCGATCGGGCTGATGTTCGGAGGACCGGCAGAGGAAACCGGCGACCCACTCCTGCTGAAGGGGAAGGGCGCCAGCCGCGGGGTTGTGACGGGCCGCGCGCGCGTCGTCCGCAGCCTGGAGGAGGCGGAAACGCTGGAGCAGGGCGAGATTCTGGTCTGCCCCTTCACGGCGCCCTCCTGGATGCCGGTGTTCACGACAGCCGGGGCCATCGTGACGAACCAGGGCGGGGTGCTCTCGCACGCCGCAATCGAGGCGCGCGAGTACGGGATTGCGTGCGTCACGGGCACCGAATTCGGGACCGAGCGCATCCCCGACGGGGCCACGGTGACGGTCGACGGCCTCGCCGGGACCGTGCGGATTCACCCGGGCTGATCGCCCGGGAGGAAGCGGTGGCGCAACCAGAAGAGGTCGCGGGGTACGTCTCGCCGTATGCGTACGTGCAGCGGCTGCAGGACCGCATGGACGAGATCCTGGACCGCCAGGTACCGAACTCGGGGCGCTTCTGCGGGTTCTGCTTCGCACGGCTGGCGCGCGACACCGAGCGCTGTCCCTACTGCGCCACGGAAACGGCGGAGCGCCAGACGGTGGAGTCGGTGCCGCGGGAGGCGCTGCTGATCTATCGCGAGAAGAAGCGCACGGAGGAACGGTGGGTGTACGGGGGCGCGATGATCGGACTGCTCATCGCGGCGGGCGTGTTCGTGGCGCTGGTGGTGTGGGGGACGGACCTGGTGGGGAGCCGCAGCATCGCGCTGGGCATCGCTTTCCTGGCGCTGATCGGCGGGGGCTACCTGCTGGCGCAACTCTTCGGGCCGCTCATCTGCGGGCAGGTGGGGTACCGGCAGGGGTCGCGAAAACGCGACGAACTATGGGGGGCCTTCCTGGAGGAGCGGAAGCGCGGGGAAGCCGGTTAGGCGGTCTCGACGCGCACGAGCGTCTGCCCTTCCTCGACCGTCTCCTCGGGGGCAACGAGCACCTCGGCGACGACACCGGCCTCGGGGCTCTCGACGGGGATCTCCATCTTCATGGACTCGAGGACGATGACTTCCTGGCCCGCGCTCACGGCGGCGCCCGGACTCACAAGCACCTCGAAGACGGAACCGGACATGGGGGCGGGGATGTCGATAGCGGCCACGGCGGCACTCTACCGCGCCGGGGCGGGTGCGTGCGAGGGGTGGGCGGTGATTGCGGGGCCATGCGACGCTGCCCATACTGAAACGAGCGATGACCACGGTGCTGTCGGCTATCTCGGATCGTGCAGACGAGCTTGAGCGGCTCTGCCTGGCGCACCGTGTCCAGCGGCTCGACCTCTTCGGCTCGGCCGTCACCGGCCACTATGACCCGGAAGACAGCGACCTGGACTTCGTCGTCGAATTTCAGCCAACGGATACTCCCGGCGCTCGCGCCGACGCGTATTTCGGCCTGCTGGAGGGGTTGGAGGAGCTCTTCGGACGCCCCATCGACCTTGTTGTCGGTTCGGCGATCAGGAATCCCTACTTCCTGGAGTCGGTCGATGAGTCCAGGACACCGGTCTATGGGGGGTGCGCCAGGCAATGGCAAGCGTGAGGCCCATCCGCACCGAGGCTGACTATGAAGCGGCCCTGGCTCGCATTGAAGCGCTCATGAATGCACGTGCCGGGCGCCCGGACGGCGAAGAACTCGACGTTCTGACCGACCTCGTTGAGCACTACGAGGAGAAAATCGACCCCCTCGGCCTCTCTGATCCGGTCACTGCGATCGAGTTCCGCATGGACCAGGAAGGGCTGACCGAGGGTGACCTTGTCCCGTGGATTGGGAGCCCCGCCCTGGTAGCCGATGTCCTCGCCCGGAAGCGCGCGCTTACCACTCCAATGGCGCGGGCACTTCACGAACACCTCGGCATCCCCGCGGACATTCTCCTCCGCAGCCCCGTGGTCGCCTGAGGCCAGGCTCGGCGCCCCACTCGCGTGAGAGACGGGCTGCTGTAGACTTTCTCGACGGGTCGGCTCCCGCGAAAGGGAGCGCCCGGAGAGTCCACCATGCCGGCTGTTGTGGTTGTTGGTGGGCAGTGGGGCGACGAGGGCAAGGGCCGTATCGTCGACCTGCTGGCCCGAAAAGCACGTGTCGTTGCCCGCTATTCGGCGGGGAATAACGCCGGGCATACGATCGTGAACGAGCTCGGGGAGTTCAAGCTCCACCTGGTGCCCGCCGGCATCTTCTACCCCGAAAAGACCTGCCTCATCGGAAACGGGGTCGCGGTCGACCCCGAGGTGCTGCTGGGCGAGATCTCGCAGCTGCAGTCGCAGGGCATTGATACGAGCAAGCTGGCGGTGAGCGCTCGCGCACAGGTCGTGATGCCGTGGCACCGGCTCATCGACCGGCTCGAAGAGGAGCGGCTTGGAGCCGACGCTATCGGGACGACGGGGAAGGGCATCGGGCCATGTTTCACCGACAAGGTGGCGCGGCGAGGCATCCGCATCGTTGACCTGCTCGAACCCGAAGACCTGCTGACGCGCATGCGCTCGGTGGTTGACTACCAGAACCGGGTTATTACGGGCGTCTACGGCGGCGAGCCGATCGACTTGGACGCGTGCTTCGCAGAGTACACGGAGTTCGGCCAGCAACTGCGGCCGTTTGTCGCGGATACGCAAGCGATCGTGATCGACGCGCTGCGGGCGGGCGATTACGTGCTGCTCGAGGGAGCGCAAGGCTCGCTCCTCGACCTGGACCACGGCACGTACGAGTACGTGACCTCGAGCGTGCCGAGCAGCACGGCCGGCGGGGCCACGCTGGGCATCGGGATCGGGCCAACGGACGTGCAGCGGTCGATTGGCGTGTTCAAGAGCTACTGCACACGGGTCGGCAACGGACCCTTCCCGACGGAGCTCTCCGGCGAGATCGGCGAGCGGCTGCGCGACCACGGCAAGGAGTTCGGGCGGGGCGAGTACGGCACGACGACGGGCCGTCCGCGGCGCATCGGCTGGCTCGACACGGTGGCGGCGCGCTACTCGGTGGGCTTCAACGGGCTCTCGGCGCTGGCGCTGACGCGGCTCGACGTGCTCGACGGACTGCCGGCGCTGAAGCTGTGCACGGCCTACGAGATCGACGGCGAGATGGTGAAGACGATGCCGGCGAGCGCTTCGGCGCTGCGGCGGGCGAAGCCGGTGTACGAGGAGCTGCCGGGCTGGACCGAGCCGACCTCGGGGCTCCGCAACTTCGACGACCTGCCCGCGGAGGCGCAGGTCTACATCCGGCGGGTGGAGTCGCTGCTGGGCGCCCCGGTGGACCTGATCTCGGTGGGTCCGGAGCGCGAGCAGGCGATCATCGTCAACCCCATTTTCTAGGAGAGCGCTCCCGTTGGTCGCTGAGTGGAGCGCCCCGCTGAAGCGGGGCTGAGGAGAGCGGCGGGCTTCGCCCTGCCTGAGGAGAGCGCCGCGCTGGCGCGCGGCTGAGTGGGGCCGTCGGCACAGAGTCGTGAGGACCTGCGCGAGGGCGGTCTTGCGTGCGGGACTGGTGGAGGCGCCACGCCGTTCCCGGGTTGCCCGGTCTGGTACTGTGATTCCGCTGAGTCTGGGTGGGGAAGGATGCAGTGATGAAGTTCCCCTGGAAGTGGCTGCTGCCCAAGACGAATCGCCTGCTAAACAACGGCGGGGAGCCCGCAACGGCTGTGGACCGCGAGATGGTACGGAAACAGCTCCAGAGGGAGATGGAGCTGGAGCGCGAGCTCATACGCCAGCGTGGGATACACGGAGGAGGAGGAGGAGGGTAGGCGCGCTGCTAGCGCCGCGCTGAGTGGGACAAAGGGTTAGAGGTCCAGGAGGAAGGACGCGAGTTCGGCCTTGCGTTCGGGACTGGTCATCATCGTGTCGGTGATGGCGCAGGTGAGGCCGAGGGCCTCGATTTGCGGAGCGAGGGCGCGGTCCTGCTCATCGATGACCATGACGTCGATGAGTTCGCGGTAGATGGCGGCGACCCCGGCGGCGGAGACCTCGTGGCCGAGGCTGGCGAGCATCTTCGCCGCCGGACCCTTGATCGCCTGGCCACCAACGATCGGGCTGATAGCGATGCGGCGGGCGCGGCTCTCGGTGACGGCCTCGCGCACGCCGGGGACGGCGAGGATGGGTCCGATGCTGACGAAGGGGTTACTGGGGGCGATGATGAGCCTGTCCGCGACGCGGATGGCGTCGAGGACGCCGGGGGCGGGGACGGCCTCGTCCGCGCCGGCGAAGCGCGTGCCGGTCACGTCGGGCTCGGTGGCGAGCTTCACCATGTAGTCCTGGAAGGCGACCTCGCCATCTTCCGTGAGCAGGTGCGTGGCGACCCGTTCGTTCGTGACGGGCAGGATCGTCGTGGCGACGCCGAAGGCGTCCGTGAGCTCGGCGACGATCTCGTGCATGGGGCGGCCTTCGCGCAGGAGTCGCGTGCGGTGGACGGCGGTGGCGAGATCGCGGTCACCGAGGTTGAACCAGCGCCCGTAGCCGAAGCGGCGGAGGGCATCGACGACGGCGAACGTGTCGCCTTCCAGACCCCAGCCGGTCTCGGGATTGATGACGCCGGCGAGGGAGTAGATGACGATGTCGGTATCGGGGGAGACGTGGAGGCCGAACATCTCGACGTCGTCGGCGACGTTGGAGATGACGGTGACGGTGGCGGGGTCGACGACCTGCACGAGACCCTGGAGGAATCGGGCAGCGCCCACGCCGCCGGCGAGCACGGTATACATGCGGGAGTCATTGTAGGGCGGGGGAAAGACATGGAGGCTCAGTGCCTACCATAGCTGATATGCTATATTCCTCCTGTGGAGTCTGTCGTGACCGAGTGGAAGGAACTCAAGGCGGAACTACTCGCCGACACGGAGACGCAGGCCGCATACGACGCTGTGAGGCCACGCTACCAACTGGCGAGCCTCCTCATCACGCTGCGGCGGGTGACAGGACTCTCGCAGGCTGCGGTCGCGAAGCGGGCGGGCATGACCCAACCTGAGATTTCGCGTATCGAGGCCGCCGAAGTGCAGCCCACCTGGCGGACGATCCAGCGACTCCTCTCGGCCTTCGACGCGGAGGTGGAGGTCAAGGTGCGTGGCGCCGACGGAGAGATGACGAGCCTGACCCTCGAGCCAGCCGCAGTGGCAGCTACTCGCTAAGCGGGCACGTGCAGGTGGTGCTGGCGCCCCCGGCAGGAGTCGAACCCACAACCCCCTGGTCCGAAGCCAGGTACTCTGTCCATTGAGCTACGGAGGCGTCCCTCAAGCTTACTACGAGGCCCCCCACGAGCCCTTTCGGGAGGGGGGCGGCTAAGCTGGGGGCGATGGCTGAGGCTTCACCGTTCATGCAGCGGGCGCTGGCGGCGGCGCGCGGGGTGCGGGGGCGCACGAGCCCGAATCCCTGGGTGGGGGCCGTGTTGGTCCGTGGCGGCAGGGTGGTGGCAGAGGGGGCGACCTCGCCGGACGGGGGTCCGCATGCGGAGGCGCTGGCGCTGGCGGGGAGCGAGGGTGGGGGCACGCTGTACGTGACGCTCGAGCCGTGCGCGCCCTTCCCCGGGAAGCGCACTCAGCCATGCGCGGAAGCGATCGTGGAGGCGGGAGTCGAGCGGGTGGTGGTGGCCTTACTGGACGCGGAGCCGCGCGTGCGGGGGCGGGGCGTCGCGCTACTGCGCGAGGCGGGCATCGTGGTGGAGGTGGGCGACGGGGCGTCGGAGGCGGAAGCGCTGCTACGGCCCTATCTGAAACACCGCGAAACGGGGCGTCCGTACGTGATCGCGAAGTTCGCGGCGAGCCTCGACGGGCGCATCGCCGCGGCCGGGGGTGACTCGCAGTGGATCACGGGGGAGGCGGCTCGCGAGCGAGCGCACGAGCAGCGCGCGTGGGTCGACGCCATCCTCGTGGGGAGCGGCACGGCGCTGGCGGATGACCCATCGCTGACGGCGCGCCCGGGGGGGCGGACGGCGGAGCGCCAGCCGCTGCGGATCGTGCTAGACGGGCGCGGGCGGCTCTCGCCGGAGGCGCGGCTGTTCGCGGAGCCGGGGCGGACGCTCGTCGCGACTTCGCACGAGGCGAGCGCTGAGTGGAAGGCGGCGATCGCGGCGGCGGGGGCGCAGGTGGTCGAGTGCGAGCACGACGGGGCGGGGCTGAATCTGGACCAACTCCTGAAAACGCTGGCGGCGCGGGGAGTGCTCTCGGTCTGGGCGGAGGGGGGCGGGGCGGTGCTGGGCTCGCTCTTCGAGGGCGGGCACGTCGACGAAGTCTGGGCGTTCCTCGCGCCCAGCATCATCGGCGGGGACGGGGTGGCGGCCGTGGGCGGGGCGGGAGTGGTGCGGGCGGCCGACGCCTTCCGCCTGCGCGATCAAACCGTCGAGCAGCTCGGCGAGGACATCCTCGTGCGGGGCTACGCCGGGGACTGGTCGCCGCAGCTACAGTAGAGGCAACGGGAGACACACCGGGAGGAGCGGAACGATGGCGAAGTACTGGGTCGTGGTGAACGGACCGGAGATCTTCGGCAAGACGCGCGAGCTGGGGTTCGCGCGTCACGCCTTCAAGAGCACACGCAGCAAGATGGTGCAGCGCATCGAGCCGGGCGACGCGCTCATCTTCTACGTGACCGGCAAGAAACAACTCGCGGGCGCGGTGCGGGTGACGTCGCCGATCGTGGAGGAGAGCACGCGCATCTGGCAGAGCAACAAGAAGCCGGACGAGCTCTATCCCTTCCGCGTCGATACGGAGCCGCTGGTAGAGCTGGACGAGGCCCAGTGGCTCGACGCGGAGCCCTACCACGATCGCCTGGCGTGGACGCAGAAGTGGCCGCGCGAGCACTGGACGCTGGCCTACCAGGGCAACCTGCGCGAGATCCCGGAAGCCGACTTCGAGCTGCTGTTGGCGGACCTGCAGGAGGCGGCGCGGACGGCTCCGGCAAAGGCGTAGGCGTAGGCAGCAGCGAACCTATGGGAGCGCGGCCGTGGACACGAGTTTCCGGAGGTCTTCCCGAAGCTGGTCTTCCGTGACAAAGCCCCCCGACTGCTCAAACCGAAGCCCAATGACCTCGTGGGCCAAGTCGAGGACGTCCTGAGGGCCATCCCCTTCCCACACCATTGGGAGGAGGCGGGCCTCAAGTTCCGAGGCGTCGATCTCGCGGGCCAGGTACGGCTCGACTGTAGGGGGGTTATATGCTAAGGTTATCAGGGACGGTGAGGGCGCTACGCTCAGTAGCGGAAGCCGTGGTGGCGGGATTATCATGCGCCGAATCACTGGACTACTGTTCGCCCTGATGCTAGGGATTGCATGCCTCTTGGTCCCGACCGCGAGGGCCGAAGACACGCTGAGGTTCAGTGAGCTGGACGCGTGGTTCGCGGCGAACTACCCAACGGAAACTGAGTTGCGGGACGCCATAGCGGACAAGAACCCTAGTGATGAGGTGGACTTGGATGTCACGCCAGGGCAGGTCTGGTTGGGCTTTGCCGCGTTGAGGGGCGACGCGGAGGCCAAGGCGGTGACGGGTTTCTCGTGGGCGGACTGGCTTGAGGGTGGGACAGTCCGTACGCTCACCCGCGCCCAGCTGAGGATGTGGATTGACGCTTGGCAGGACCGCGCGCCCGCCACAGAGGCAGCCCCGAGTGGAGGAGGAGGAGAGGAAACTAGCTACCCTGAGCCAGTCCATGACCCTGCACCGTATACCCGTCCTGTTCTGGAAGAGATCTCCAAGGAACTGAACCATACCCTTCCTCCAGGGCCTTGCTACTACGTCACTTCACAGGGGGGTGGGCAGTACGGTTCTACTGGCTGCTTGACAGAGGCTGAGATCGTCGACTACGGCGTCCTCAGTTCTGAGGAGCTGGAACGAGCAAAGCAAGGTCCGCTAGGGAAGCCAGATCAGAGTTGCAGGAATGTGCCGGTGGAGGGTTCTGTTCCACCACGAAAGGAGCGTGTCTGCGAGCCGATCGTTACGACCATCGTACTGCGCTAAGCAGGCCGGGAGCTTCCCTCTGCGTCCCCCAGACAGGCAGTCAACCCTAATATATAAGCCCCCGACTGCAGCGCGTACATCAGCCAGCGTGTAGTCGCTCATGGCTGCGCCTTCTTGTCGAAAAGTATCTGCGAAACGCCTCCGGCAGATCTTTGCCGAGGACGGCCTGGGTGCACAGATCCAGTCTGGATACCCTACCCCCGCGCCGACCTTCCGGCGGAACAAGGAGCGCGGGCGACTCCCGCCGGGGGAACCTCGTGGGACACGGAGCCAGATTCTGGACTATCTGGACGCCGACGGTGAGCGGGTCCCCACGGTCCACCGGTACCTGAGACCGGACGGCACGCTCGGCGGCTCCGGGCAGCCCGACCCGAAGTGGATCCGACGAGAAGGCGACGTTTTCATCCTCAGTTGACCGCTTGGAAGGGAACTCCATCCCTGTAGCCGTTGCCCGAACGTGGGGACGGTTGGTAGGATTCCGCCACCTACTAAGGGCTGGGGTGGCGGTATGGACGAATTCCCGCGCTGCCGTCGGTGTGACGACGGCGATCTGGTTCCCCTTTCGGACTTCGGAAGTCAGGGTGCGCCTATCCACTACAAGGCATGGGCGTGCACGAACCCGGAGTGCGGCTACAACCTCAAGATCAGGAACGGCGATCTCTTCATCGACGAGCCGATCAACGATGGGGCGTTCTACTCAGGCCGGCGCTAGCGTCTGGCCAAACGCCGCCTTAGGCTGAGCGCGATGCCTGAACATTCGACCAAGGTCTACGAGTCTCTGCCTCTGCACGACTTCACGGGCGTGGAAGAAGAGCTGCAGCAGAACGTGCTCGTGACGAGCGTGGACCAGGTGCTGAACTGGGCGCGGCGCTCGTCGCTGTGGCCAGCGATGTTCGGGCTGGCGTGCTGCGCGATGGAGATGATCGCGACGGCGATGCCACGCTACGACATCGCGCGCTTCGGCGCGGAGATCTTCCGCGCTTCGCCTCGGCAGGCGGACCTGCTGATCGTTCCGGGCACGGTGACCTGGAAGATGGCGCCCGCCGTCCGGCGCGTGTGGCTGCAGATGCCGGAGCCGAAGTGGGCGATCGCCATGGGCGGCTGCGCCACCATGGGCGGGCCCTTCGCCTACGCCTACAGCGTGACCCCGGGCGTGAACGTGCTGCTACCGGTGGACGTGTACGTGCCGGGCTGCCCGCCGCGGCCGGAATCGTTGCTGACGGGCCTGATGCTCCTCCAGGACAAGATCAAGGAGGACTCGATCGCGGACGGCTGGCAGCGTCGCGACGTGGAGCCGCAGTTCCACCGCTACCTCCCGGATGGCGACCCGATCCGGCGCGAGCTTGAGTCGCTGTGGCCTCCGTACCTCGACTACGACAAGCCGCCGACGGACCCGTTCGACGGACGCTAGCCAGCGCCCTTCCGACCCACGCCGGACAGCAGGCCGTTCCCCGGCACGGTCTTATCTCGTCGCGAGGCTCAGTATTGGGTGGCGACAGCGCTGAATGCGGAGCAACCGGCGTCGTTGCAGGCCCTGGTGGTGTAGTGGTCCGCGAACAGCCAGTCCGGCTCGGTGTCGCGATACCTTGTACTGCCGACGGTGGCCTTCCACACCCACTGTGTCCCCGGGGTGGCGTGCCAGAGTTCGTACCAGGTCGCGCCTGGGACGACGTTCCAACTCACGTCGATGTCGTCCGGGGCAAGAGGAATATCGACCTTCTGGACTCGCACCCCGGTTGGCGCGGCCAAGGTGGTGGTATCTGATCCCGGCGTCACCTCGACGAAGCAGAAAGTATAGGGCGAGGACCAGTGAGTCGAAATGCCATCCTCCGCGACTTCGAGTTCATGGCAGCCCGCGCCGAGCGCCAGGAGTGCGTCCCAGACACCCGCCTCAAACATCTCTGATCCACCGTTGAATCGGTACAGAACGTTGTCGAAATCAACGACGCCGACGGCCCAGACCGTCCAGTGGTCCTGTGTGGTGTCCAGCACGCTGGAACGCGTGTGGCACTCGTCGGCAGCAAGGTCCTCACTCGACCAGTAGGTGCAGAACGCTGAGGTCGCGAGGTAGCTTTGCTCCTCTGGGGTGTCGTCCGATCTCTGGCCAGCGGATCGAAGGTTGGCGAACTGGGGTGTTACCGTCTCAGCCGCGATGCCGAACTCTATGCCATCGACATCCCTCCCGCTAAGGGATGTGTCTAAGCTGAAGGTGGCCACCGCGACTACGCGCCCACAGTCATCAACAATCGGGCCGCCGCTGTTGCCCCCGTTGATGGCCGCGTCGGTCTGAAGCACCCAACCCTCACCAGTGACGATGGAGGGGAAGAGAGAGAAGGGCGCGTACTTGGAGACGATTCCGCGGGTGGCAGAAGGTGTGCCCACGACTCCTGAGGGGAACCCTACCACCGACACCTGTGAGTACAGGTCAGGCCGGTGGGCCACGAAAACCAGCGGCGTGACGGAGGGGGGTGGCTGGACCCGGAGCATGGCCAAGTCGTAGTCGGGCAGGGTTCCGATCACCTGCGCCCTGAGTTCGGTCCCGGCGTGGAGAAGCCAGACCGTGGCGGCTGACTCCACAACGTGGTGGTTCGTGATCCACTCGCCACTGCCGATGTAGAACGCCGTACCACTACTGTCGGCAGTTCTTACCTGGAAGGTCGCGGCAGCAACACGCTGCACCTCCTCGGTGTAGATGCAGGTCGCGGCAGGTGGCGGAGCGTCCGGCAGCGGGACGGAAACGAGGACAGCGTTGCTCTGGTGAAAACGGCCCGTTGAGCTCAGGGCCGACATGTCCAGGGCGGTGTTCTCCGTGCGCCAGCGACCGCCCTCGGGGCGCGTGCTGAGATAGAGCAGGGACGGGTTCGAGACGCGCCGCCAGACCGTGACCTCGACGGTTGCCGTTCCGCCGCCCGCGAGCGGCACCGCGACAAGGATGGCGTTGCTCTGGTGGAAGCGGCCCGTCGAACTCAGGGCCGACATGTCGAGGGCGGTGTTCTCCGTGCGCCAACTACCGCCCTCGGGGCGCGTACTGAGATAGAGCAGGGACGGGTTCGAGACACGCCGCCAAACTGTCACCTCGACATCCGCCGTGGCGGGCTCGGCCTGCGCGGCCACACCCTCCACCGCCACGAGGGCCGCCAGGAGCAGCCCAACACACACCAAGACACGCATAGACGCAGAAGTATACACAAGCCGCTGGAAACCTCCGTGGCTTCCCGCAGCGCGCCGGGTCGGCCGCATAGCCCCTCCCAGCATGGGCGCTATACTGAGGGAGCGAGGCGACAAAGCCACGCGCGAAGGGCGGGCGAGCCTTTGAGCGACGGCAGCGACCATCCGCGCGAGGCCTGTGGCGTGTTTGGCGTCTACGGGCCGGGAGAAGATGTCGCTCGGCTTACCTTCTACGGGCTCTACTCACTCCAGCACCGCGGCCAGGAAAGCGCCGGCATCGCCACGAGCGACGGCGGACCGGTGCGGCTGCGCACGGGTATGGGGCTGGTCTCCCAGGTGTTCGACGAAGAGGACCTGGCGCACCTGCAGGGCCATCTCGCCATCGGACACACGCGCTACAGCACGTCGGGCGGCTCGTTCGCGAGGAACGCGCAGCCGATCGTCGTGCAGGATCCGAAGAGCGGCACGGAGATCGCGGTCGCGCATAACGGCAACCTCGTGAACGCCGACGTGCTCCGCGAGGATGTCGCGGCGATGGGCGTGACGCTGCGGGGAACGGCCGATACCGAGCTGATCGCGCACCTGCTGACACTGGCGCCCGCAGGCACGTGGGAGGGCCGCTTCCACTACGTGATGCGGCGCATATCCGGCGCCTACTCGCTGACGATCATGACGCCGACCACGCTGTTCGCGGTGCGCGACCCGCTGGGCGTGCGCCCACTCTGCCTGGGACGGCTGGGCGAGGGCTGGGTCGTGGCCTCGGAGTCGTGCGCGCTCGAGCACCTGGGGGCGACCATCGAGCGGGAGGTGGAGCCGGGCGAGGTAATCCAGATCGACGAGACGGGAATCCGCAGTTTCTTCCCGCTGGGAGAATCCAGCCGAACGGCGGGGTGCACGCTGGAGTACGTCTACTTCGCCCGGCCCGACAGCCATCTGTCGGGTGAGCTCATCTACCTGGCGCGCGAGCGGCTGGGGGAGGAGCTGGCGCACGAGCAGCCGGCGCCGGAGAGCGCGGACCTCGTGATCGGTGTGCCCGACTCGGGCATTCCGGCGGCGATCGGGTTCGCGCGGGAGTCGGGGCTGCCCTACCGCGACGGTCTGGTGAAGAACCGCTACGTGGGGCGCACGTTCATCCAGCCGGACCAGCGCATCCGCGACGTGGGCGTGGCGCTGAAGTTGAACGCCATGCGCGAGGTGCTCGAAGGACGACGCGTGGTGGTGGTAGACGACTCGATCGTGCGGGGGACGACGAAGCCGCGCGTGATGGAACTGCTGCGACGGGCGGGGGCGGAGGAGGTGCACGTACGCATCGCCTCGCCGCCGATCATCGCGCCCTGCCACCTGGGGGTGGACATGGCGACGCGCACGGAGCTGATCGCGGCGAACAACACGGTGGCGGAGATCCGCGAGCACATCGACGCGGACTCGCTGGGCTACCTGAGCGTGGAAGGGATGGTGCGGGCGACGCGCCAACCCCAGGGTTCGCTCTGCAACGGCTGCTTCACCGACCGCTATCCGATGGACGTGCAGGACCAGTTGCCGCTGGTGACGCCGCGCGCCCAGCGCGCACTCGCAGCCTCGCGTCCCGGCGGCTCCTGACCCAACCGACCCGACGGAGGGCACATGAGCGGCTCAGGGGACCACGGGGCCGCGCGGGTCATCGCCGCCTATCCGCAGCTATTCACGGGTGATATGGAGCGCGCCGTGCGGTTCTACCGGGAGGAGCTGGGCTTCGACGTCCGCTTCCTCTTCGGAGAGCCGCCTGTCTATGCGCAGCTGAGCCGGGACGCAGTGCGCCTCAACATGCGCCTCGTGAGTGCGCCCGTCCTTGACCGGGAGGCGGCCGAGCGGAGTGAGCTGCTGGCGGCCTACCTTGAGGCGGATGACATCGAGGGGCTCTACCGGGAGTACGCCGCCAAGGACGTTGACTTTTACCTCCGACTCACGACGAAGCCCTGGGGCCTCAAGGGCTTCATCGTCCGCGATCCCGACGGAAACCTGCTCAACTTCTCCGAAACCGCAGCCGCAGACGAGTAATCGGGCGCTAGCGCTCGAGGTAGGGCTCGAGGAGCTGGGGCACGCGCAGGTGCTCGGGGATGCGCTCGGGTCCGATGGTGCGGTCGAGCGTCTCGGCGCAGTGCCAGATGCGCCGCTCCTGGTAGCTGACGGGAATACCGATGAGGCCCGGGGAGTCGAGCGACTTCTGCATGGGGGTCATGTTGCGGGTGTCTTCCTCCATCACGATGGTGCGCTGGTGGAGGCGATTGGCGCGCATCTCGACGATGGCGGGATCGTCGTCGTCGCCCCAGTCGTTCTGGAAGGTGACCCACTCGAAGAGGGTGTGGCCGATATCGATGGGCCAGCAGAGGAGGAAGGGCATGCCCGTGGCGCCCACGGGGGTGATGAGGTTGGGGAAGATGCTGAAGGCGGTGCTGGTGCAGCTCACCATCGGCACGACGGTCTCGATCTTGCGGATGGGGCCCATGTTGCCGAAGCCGCGCATCATGCTGGCGCCGGGCTTCCAGTCGAGGGGATGCTCCATACCCGCAGCGGCGGCGGCGCGCTTGGTGATGGGCGTGACCATGCGCGAGTGGCCGTTGGGGAAGAGCCCCATCGTAGCGCCACGCTGATCGAGGGAGGTGACCCCCTGCTTCTGGTGGATGTGCTTGAAGTGGTAGACCTCCTGGAAGGCCTCGACGGTCACCTTCCAGTTGCAGCTGATGATCAGGGAGTCCTTCTCGAAGAGGCGCAGGTTCTCGCCGTCGAACTGGGCCATCTGGCGGGCGATGGGGCCGAGCCACTCGATGAGGGGCATGGCGTCGGGGTCCTGGTTCACGAACACCCAGCCGCCCCAGACCTCGCAGCGGTACTCGGTGAGGTGGCGCTGCTCGTAGGGGATGGCGTCGAAATCCTCGCCGAAGGGCACGGAGACGAGGTTGCCGGTGGGGTCGTAGGCCCAGCCGCGCCGCTGGCAGCGGAGCACGCCCTCGGGGAGGGTGCGGCGGGGGAAGTGCTGCTGGCGGAAGAGCTTGCCGGGAGCGTCGAACTCGACCTCGGTCTTGAGGGCGCCGTCGTCGTGCCAGGGGACGAGGGGGGCGCTGTTGGGGCTCTCGTTGCGGAAGGCGCGGATGCGCATGTCGGCGTCGCGCACGAGCACGACGGGGGTATCGCGAAGGGAATCAAACAGCCAGTAGCTGCCAACCTCGGGAAGCTCCTCCTGGCGCCCGGCCATGAGCCAGGTACGGGGGAAGAGCTCCTTCATCTCAAGCTCGAAGAAGGCGGGGTCGGTGTAGCGACCGCCGGGGATGTCGGGGAACCTGGGGAAGCCCTCGGGGGGACCCTCGCGCGAGAACTCGTAGCGGATCTCGTCCTTCAACTGCTCGATGAGGGTGTCTTCCATCAAGGGCCTCCGGGGCACGACACACAGCGATTGACGCCATGCGCTGGTAGCGTGACAGAGCGGTGGGCGGGCCGCAACGGCTCGCTCGCCCAGGGGGTTTGCCCTCCCTCGCAGGCTACCCCAGCTCCGACAGCTCGCGGCTGAACTCGCCGACCGCATCGCGGATGCCCCGGAAGACGTCCGTCATTTCCGCCTCGCTCATCCAGGGATAGTCAGAGCCTCCGCGGGCACGAGGGTTCGGCGATTCACGCCATGCGTCCAACAGGATGGCAGGCGGGCGGGGCGAGCGGCAACGGCTCGCTACGGGGTTGCGCGCGCCGGTATCATCGTGGCGGGCGAGGAGGATTCGATGACCAGCTTCGAGAACGTGAACATCGACGACGAGCTGGAGCCGCTGGAGCGCACGCCGACGGAGGAGGATGCGCTCCGCTTCATGGGCCAGGATCCGGCGGCCAAGAGCCGCTTCAGCGATTCGGCGACGGCGCAGCGGGAGGGCTTTCGCGGAGCAGTGGTGCCGGGGCTGATGAAGCTGGCCTGGATCACCAGCTACGCGAGCGACTGGGCGGGGCAGGGGGCGACGGTGCGGAGCGTGCGGGTGGCCTACCGACGACCCGACTTCGCGGGCAATCCGCTCACGATCGCCGGGCGGGTGGTCGACAAGCGGGAAGAGGACGGCCGCAAGCTGGTGGACATGGAGGTGGTGACGCTTATGGAGGACGGGCAGCCCTCGGTGCGGGGGAACGTGCAGGTGGAGTTCGCCCCGTAGTGGCGGAAGGGGCGGGGGAGAGCCCGCTCGAGCGCGTGCGCGCGATCTGCCTGGCGTTGCCTGAGGTGGCGGATTCCTAGCGGGGCCAGCCACCCAGCCCAAGCCAGATGGCCATGGAACTCGCGAGGGCCGTCGACACGAGGAAGATGCCGACCCAGAAGAGGGAGGCGCCCTGCCCAACGAGGCCAGGCGTCCCGCGGCGGCGGGCGGTGATGGTGCTGAGCACGACGCCGGGCAGCACAAGCGCCAGCCAGGCGACAGAGGAGCTGAAGAGGACAATTGACCAGACGCGCAGGGCGTGGCGGGCGACGGTCTCGGCGCCGTCGCTGAAGGCGCCGCCCCAGGCGGCGAAGGCAAGCGCCAGGGGGGCGATAACGGCCACGATGAGGGCCCACTGCCAGAGCGGGCCAAGAAGCACGCGACGCGCTCCACGGGGAGCCGCAACTCTCGTCATGGGCGTGATCGTACCCCGACGGGGTGGGGGGAAGTAGCGGCGGGGCGCTCGCGACGTGAGGCAGGCGGGGTGGAGCGGCTGTCAGACGCCGCCCCACCCGAGCTAGGGCCTAGATAACGTCCTTCAGGTTCTTGGCGGCCTTGAAGGCGGGCGCGCGCTTGGCTGCGATCTCGATGGTCGCGCCCGTTGCGGGGTTGCGACCCTGGCGAGCGCCGCGCTCACGGGTCTCGAACTTGCCGAAGCCGCCGATGGAGACTTCGCCGCCGCCCTGGAGCTCGGCGGCAATGAGACCCTGCCCAGGGACGGTGCTGAAGATCGCTTCGACGACCTCAGCAGCCTTGGACTGGGTGATCTCGGTCCTGCTGGCCAGCGCGGCCACCATCTCAGTCTTGTTCATGGCCTTGGGCCCTCCTGAACGGTGAAACTGCTGAAAGCCTATAGCGCATAAGCGTTTTAGTCACGCGTCAACCGGGAGCGAAGGAGCGGTTCGGCGGGGGCGCAGGTATCATCTGCGGCCTGCCAGCGGGCCGGGCCGAGCCCGCGGCGGGTGGAGGGGATCAGGCGTGCGACCGACGACCGACGAGCTGATCGTGGGCATACGCAACGTGCTCGAGGACGTGCTCATGCCGGAGCTGCAATCGGACTGGGCGCAGACGATGGCGGCGCAGATGGCGCTCATGCTGCAGCACCTGGAGGGGCGAGCGGAGCGCGAGCCTGCTTTCCTCGCGGGGGAGAACGCCCAGCTCGAGGACGTGCTGGCGAGGGCGAACGGCGGGCTGGGCGAGGAGGCGGTGGCGGCGCCGGTGGCGCCCGACGGGGAAAGCGTGGAAGCACTACGCGAGCACAACGCCGCCCTGCGGGAGGCGATCACGGCGGCCATCCACGCGGCCTACGCGCAGGGGGAGTACGGCTTTCATGACCTCCCCGCCGACCGCCTGGGGATCACGGACGCGCTCATGGAGATCAACCTGGCGCAGGCGGCGTTCTGGCAACCGATCGGGTTCAGCTACCCGGGACGGCGGAGGTAGGCCATGCCATACCAGCCCGAGACTCGCAGGGACGACGCGGCCCGGTTCCTCTCGCACGCGCTGGGGAAGCCGGTGGGGGTTGTCGAGCTGAGCCGGCTCGCCTCGGGGCAGTCGCGCGAAACGCTGGTGGTGAAGACGGATCAGCCGGATGAGCCCGAGCTGGTGTTCCGCATCGAACAGGGAGGCGTGCTGGGCACCGAGAGCGAGCCGGAGTTCCGGCTCCTGCAGGCGCTCCACGGGGGGCCGGTGCCGGTGCCGAAGCCGCGCTGGCTGGAGGACGACCCGCAGTGGTTCGGCTATCCCTTCATGGTGACGGAGCGGGTGAAGGGCGACGGCGGCTTCGGCTATCTGGCCGACCCGGAGAAGACGCAGACGATCCTGCGCACGTACATCGCCTCGATCGGCGAGATGCACCACTACTCACCGGAGGAGCTGGGACTGCACGACCTCGGCATTCCGAAGGACACGCGCGCGAGCACGCTCGAGCAACTCGACCTGTGGGAGGACCGCTACGTGCGCTACCGCTACGTGCGCGAGCCGCTGCTGGACGAGGCGATTGCCTGGCTGCGACGGAACATTCCGGAGCCGAAGCGACCGGTGCGGCTCAATCACGGCGACCTGAGCGCGGGGAACTTCCTGCTGCACGAAGGGAAGATCATGGCGCACGTCGACTGGGAGTGGTCGAACCTGGGCGACCCGATGGAGGACGTCGCCTTCTTCGCCTACATCAAGGGGCGCATGTTCGGGCCGCCGGAGCCGATCCTCGATCTGCTGCGGGACGTGGAGGAGTTCGAGATCGGCGGCGATGAACTGCACTACTGGGAGATCTTCAACTACTTCAAGGCGGCCTGCGCCAACATCGCGACGCTGAAGGTGTTCAACGAGGGGCGGAACTACGGGTTGAACATGGTGGCGATCGGCACGGGCGGCTTCCTGGGGTTCACGCGCCGAACGGCGGAGGCGCTGCGGGCCGCTTCGGTGTGACCGATCCGCGACCCGGTAGGGCAAGGTTAAAGGCAGGCAGTAGCCCGACTTGGACAAGACACGTAGACTCTGGCTGCTATAGCTTCACGCAAACGCAAGGGGGACCTATGAAGAAAGCACGATTGGGCCTATTCGTCGTCGTGGTGGCGTTGGTGGCAGTCTTCGCAGTGGCCTGTCCCGAGGGCGACAGTGAGGGTGGCCGTGGCGACACGCTCAAGACGGTGCAGGACCGCGGAGAGCTGAAGTGCGGCGTGAAGCAGACGCAGCCGCTCTTTGGGTTCCGTGAGGCTGACGGCACGGTCGCGGGCTTCGATATCGAGATCTGCAAGGCGATCGCGGCGGCCGTCCTGGGTGATTCCACCAAGGTCGAGTACATCGACGCTTCGGATGCGTCCACGCGCTTCGAGCTGCTCTCCGACGAGCAGATCGACGTGCTGATTCGCACGACGACGATCACGGCTTCGCGTGACCGCGAGCTGGGTGTGGACTTCGCCCAGACCACGTTCTACACGGGCCAGGGCTTCGCAGTCCGCAAGGACTCCGGGATCGAGTCGACCTCGGACATGGGCGACGCCACTATCTGCGTGCAGACCGGCACGACGACCGAGCAGAACGTGGCTGACCACTTCACGGACATCGGCCTCGTGTACGACCCGCAGGGCGGCCTGAGCCAGGACGTCGCTGAAGCGTTCTTCTCCGGGCGCTGTGACGTGCTGACGGCCGACGCTTCGGACCTTGCCTCGCGCATCGTCGTGCGCGACGACGCGGACGACTACAAGATCCTTCCGCAGATCATCTCGAAGGAGCCGCTCGCTCCCGGCGTGCGGGACTACGACAGTGAGTGGAAGGACATCGTGAACTGGGTCGTGCACGGCCTGATCGCGGCTGAGGAACTCGGTATCAATCAGACGAACGTGGGGCAGATGGCGGCGAACCCGCCGAATACCACGGTCGCGCGTCTCCTGGGCGTCCCCTATGAGGGCGGCTCCGTGGCGACGCTTGGCTTCGACGCCGTGGACGCGCAGTTCATCCAGCGCGCGATCGCCGCCGTGGGTAACTACGGCGAGATCTACGCGCGGGAGATCGGCGACGCTATCCCACGCGCCTGCACGCTGAACGACCTCGTCATCAACAACGACGGGTGCCCGGCCGGCCAGGGCGGCATCCAGTACGCGCTGCCCTATCGCTAGGCGGCGCGACTACGGGCCGGAATCCCGGCCTGTAGGAGAAACGACAGAGGAAGGGAGCGCCTAATGGGCGCTCCCTTCTTTTGCCCATTTTCTTGTCCCCACTTTCCTTCAATCCCGTTATCGTGAGGATGCGCTCTGGCGATGCGCGGAGGGAAGGGGTTGCAATTGACCCAGCACCCGCCAGACTCCAGACCGGCCGTTGAAGTGCCCTCGCAAATGCGCGCCAGACGGAGGCGGGGTAGGGACTCATGGCGGTAACCGCGGGCGCACCCCCTCCAGAACAAAGCGTCCCCTTCATGTATCGACGGGGCACGCGGCGGCTAATGATCCAGGGCGTCTACGTGGCGATCACGGCGGTCGTGCTCGGCTACGTGTTCAACGCGCTCGATCTGCGCGAGTTCGGCTTCACCTTCCTCAACGACCCGGCCGGTTTCAAGGTCGGGAACCAGTGGCTGACGGACGTAGACGGAGTCACGAACTCCCGCATCACGATGTACCTGGTGGGGGTGTGGTCGACGCTGCGGGCGGTGATCGTGGGGATAGCGCTGGCGACGGTGGTGGGCGTGCTGGTGGGTGTTTCGCGGCTCTCGTCGAACTGGCTGGTGGCGCAACTGGCGATGCTGTTTGTGGAGACCTTCCGGAACACGCCGCTGCTGGTGCAGGTCGTGCTCATCTACACGATCCTGCTGGTGGGCGCGCCTCTCATCGAGAACGCCGCCAACCTGGGCGATTTCCTCTTCCTCTCGAATCGTGGCATTGCCTTCCCGTGGCCGGTCCCGGATTCCGGATTCTGGGGCACGCCCGACTGGTTCGTGGGCGTGTGGGTGGCGGCGCTCCTCGTGCTGGGTTTCGCCGCGATGCGGCTGCGAGCCAACCGGCAGGCGCTCGAGCGGGACACGGGGCAGCCTCACTACGCCAACCGCTGGGCACTGGGGATGTTCGCCGCGGGCGCGCTGGTCTCCTTCTTTGTACTGGGCGCGCCGGTGAGCATGGACCGCCCGATCATCGAGGGCACGCACTACGTGGAGGGGATGTTCATGGAGCCGGAGTTCACCGCTCTGGTGGCCGGACTCACGCTCTACACAAGCGCTTTCATCGCGGAGATCGTGCGGGGCGGCATCCAGGCGCTTCCCAGGGGGCAGTCTGAGGCGGCCAACGCGATCGGGCTGACCGGCTACCAGCGGCTGACGCTGGTGATCCTGCCGCAGGCGCTGCGGCAGATCATTCCCTCGGTCACGAACCAGTACCTCAACATCAACAAGAACTCCTCGCTGGCCTACGCGGTCCTGTACGACGACCTGTTCCGGGTCGCCAACATCGTGCAGAACAAGGCAGGGCACGCGCTCGAGATGTTCGCCGTAATCATCGTCACCTACATGCTGATCTCGTTCGCGATCTCGCTGGTGATGAACTTCTTCAACGCGCGCGTCACGGCGCAGCGGGTCTAGGGAGGGGCGCTGATGGTCGACATGCCGGCTCCGAATCCACAGCGAATCGTGCTGCCGCCCTACCGCCAGCGGGCGCGACGGCCGCGCTCCGTCCGCCTCCGCGAGTGGCTGCGCCGCAGTCTCTTCAGCTCGCCCTGGGCAACGGTGCTCACGATCATCACAGCGGCGATCCTGGGGCTCATCCTCTTCGGGGTCGTGTACTTCGTCTTCGTGGACGCGAACTGGCGCGTCATCACGGACAACCGCTGGCTGCTGTTCGCCGGCGGGTACCCGCACGAGGAGGCGTGGCGCCTCTGGTTCAGCATCGGCTTTGTCTTCACGCTCATCGGGTTGGCCTACGGCACGTGGGCGAGCCTGGGACGACGCGACCACTTCTTCATCCTGCTCATCACCGCCTTCGTGGTCTTCCTGATGGCCCACGGCGGCGCGGCCCTCTGGTCATCGCTGTGGTTCCTGATCGCGATTGCGCTCCTGTACGCCGGCTACGCGATCACGATCCGGATGCGACGGGAAGCAGGCCCGAATCGCACGCTGCAGCAGCGAGTCGTAGGCGGGCTGCTGATTGCCGCGCTTCCGATCATCCTGATCGTGCTGCTGGGCTTTGGCGGGGCGCGGCCGCGCGAGCTCGACGGCTTCGTGCTGAACCTGATCCTCGCGCCGGTCGGCATCGCCGGCGGCCTCATCCTGGCGATTCCGCTCGCCCTGGGGCGCGCGTCGCGGCTGAAGGCGATCTCGTGGACCTGCACCACGTACATCGAGGTGGTGCGGGGGGCGCCACTGCTGGGCTGGTTGTTCGTCGCGCTGTTCATCCTGGACGACGTGATCGGGGGCGAGCTGATCGTGCGGGCGATGGTGGTGCTGGCGGTGTTCACCGCCGCCTACATGGCCGAGTACATCCGCGGGGCCCTGCAGGCGCTCCCGCATGGCCAGTCCGAGGCGGCGCAGGCCGTGGGGCTCAACCAGCTCCAGTCGACGCAGCTGATCATCATGCCGCAGGCGCTGCGCATCTCCATCCCGCCGATCGTGGGGCAGGCGATCTCCATCTGGAAGGACACGACGCTGGTAACCGTCATCCTGCCCTTGCGGGAGCTGAAGGGGAACGCAGACTCCGCGATCGCGCAGTTCGAGTTCACGCCCGACCGGATAGAGGCGTACGTATTCGTCGCCCTGGTGTTCTGGGTCGTGGCTTTCATTATGTCACGCATTTCGCAACGCGTTGAGGGCTCGCTGGGCGTCGGCGAGCGGTAGGATCGAGAGAGGAGCAGGATCATGAGCAGCGAGACCACCACACCCGCCCCCGCCGCGCGCGAAGAGATCAAGCAGGCGGACGACATCATCATCACGGAGAACGTGGACAAGTGGTTCGGCGACTTCCAGGCGCTGGACAACATCTCCCTGAACATTCGGGAGCACGAGATCGTGGTGGTGCTGGGGCCCTCGGGGTCGGGCAAGTCAACCTTCATCCGCTGCCTGAACCGGCTGGAGGAGCACGACTCGGGGCGCATCCTGATCGACGGGATCGAGATGAACGACGACGTCCGCAACCTGGGGGCGATCCGCTCCGAGGTGGGGATGGTGTTCCAGCAGTTCAACCTGTTCCCGCACATCTCCGTGATGAACAACATCACGCTGGGGCCGCGCAAGGTGCGCCGCATGCCGAAGCTGGACTCGGATGCACTGGCGATGCAGCTACTGGAGCGGGTAGGAATCCCGGAGCAGGCGGATAAGTATCCGGCGCAGCTCTCGGGCGGGCAGCAGCAGCGCGTGGCGATAGCGCGGGCGCTGGCGATGCAGCCGAAAATCATGCTCTTCGACGAGCCCACCTCGGCGCTGGACCCGGAGATGATCAAGGAAGTGCTGGACGTGATGAAGGAGCTGGCGCTCTCGGGCATGACCATGATCGTGGTGACGCACGAGATGGGGTTCGCGCGCGAGGTAGCGGACCGCCTGGTCTTCTTCGACGAGGGGGCAGTCGTGGAGCAGGGCACGCCCCAGCACTTCTTCGAGAACCCGCAGGAGGAGCGCACCAAGCTCTTCCTCTCCCAGATTCTTTGAGATCGGCACGAGTTCAAGCCTCTCCAGCGATTTCCGCCGCGAGGGGTTTCTGAGTCGGGCTCCGGTTCAAGCCTTCCTGGTGGTCTGCGGCGCGAGGGGGGAACGCGTACGGGCCGGGGGCGCCGAGGACCACGATCCCGGGGATGCGGCTGAGAGCCAATATCCGTAGGGTTACGCGACCACGCCCGCGGGGCGACTGGAGGGCGTTGCCATGGCCGTTTCCGATTTCAACCTGATGGATCCCGAGACGCTGGAGTGTCCGTACCCGTTCTATGAGGCGCTTCACGAGGAGGCGCCCGTTCACTTCGTGCCCGAACTGGGGATGGCCGTGGTGAGCACGCATGACCTGCTGACCGAGGTCGTCCACGACCCGATCACCTACTCGTCCGCCATCCCCACGGGGCCCGCGGACCTGGTCGGCGAGCAGGCGGAGGCCGTCGACGAGGAGCTGGCGGAGTTGCGGCGCATCAACCTGCGCTCGAGCGCGCCGACGTTGCTGGCGGCGGACCCACCACACCACATGCGCTACCGCTCGCTCGTCAACAAGGCGCTCTCGGCGCGGCGGGTGGCGGGCATGGAGGGCTACGTCCGCGAGCTCGTGACCGGGGTGATCGACGACTTCATCGACGCCGGCAAGTGTGACTTCACGAAGCAGTTCGCGGATGAGATCCCGATGGCGGTGGTGGCGGACCAGATCGGGGTTCCGCGGGCAGACCTGAAGGACTACAAGAAGCGCGCGGACGCGGCCATCGGGGGCATCGAACGGCAGATCCCGCCGGAGGAGGAGCGCGCAATCCTGAAGGGGGCAGCGGAGTTGCAGGAGTACTTCCTGATGCGCGCCCAGGAGCGCCGGGAGAACCCGAAGGACGACATCCTGACGACGCTCGCGACGGCCGAGATGGATCATCCCGAGGATGGCAAGCGGCCACTGAACGACTCCGAGATCCTGAGCATCCTGTCGCAGCTCCAGGTAGCGGGGAAGGAGACGACCGCGCACTGCATCGGCAGCACGATGCTGCTCTTCATCGAGAACCCGGACGAGCTGACCAAAGTCCAGGCCGATCCGTCGCTCATCCACAACATGGTGGAGGAGACGCTCCGCACGGAGACGCCCGTACGCGCACTCTTCCGCACGACCACGAAGCCGGTGACGCTGGGCGGCGTGGATCTGCCCGAGGGCCAGCTCATGATGCTCATCTACGCGGCGGCCAACCGGGACGAGAACCAGTTCGAGAACGCGGCCGACTTCGAGGTGGAGCGCGAGAATGCACGCGAGCAGATGGCGTTCAGCGCGGGACCGCACTACTGCATCGGGGCGGCGCTGGCGCGGATGGAGATCCGGGTCGCGTTCGAGGAAGTGCTGAAGCGGATGAAGAACTTCCGCCTGGACCCGGAGTATCCGGCGCCGAAGCACCAGACGAGCTACATCCTGCGGGGTCTGGAAGAGCTCCACATCCAGTTCGACAAGGCGTAGCGGAAGACCGCCGGGCCCGTTTCTGGACTCCGGCGGTTTTCTTGACCGGGAACCCTCCCTCCCCCAGGAAAGGGGCCGCGCGCGCGGCCCCCTTCTCTTTGCCCCCGGGACGCTAGGCGTTCGGGCGGGGGAGCCAGGTGTGGTCCATGTCGAAGTAGTCGGACCAGCGCGCGATCTTGCCGTCGCGGATGACGAAGACGCCGCAGACGGGCACGTCCCAGCGCTTGCCCGCGACCTCGAAGCTGTCGGTGCGCTCGTTCAGGACGGCATCGCCGTTGGCGGCCTGGTTGTGGACGACCCAGCCCAGGTTCTTGCTGCCACGCTCCTCGGGCGGGGCGCCCCCACCACCGAGCATGTTGACGATGTTCGCGCCGCCCTCGATCGGGGGCAGGGGAATGTTGTGGTAGACGGCGTCGTCGGTGAAGTAGGGGGCCATGGCCTCGGTGGTGAGGTGGGGGGCGTCCCACTCCTTGCAGAAGCGGGTGACCAGCTCGTCGTTGGCGCGTTCTCGTTCATCCATGCGGCGTCTCCTCGGGCTCGCGATTGCGCGGGGATGGTAGCGCCTGGGACGCGGCGGCGAGCGGCGCACGCTAAGCTCCCGCAAACACAGGATGGGGGAGCGCCATGCGCTTGCAGGACAAGGTCGCGATCGTGACGGGAGGGGGACAGGGCATCGGGCGCGAGTACAGCCTGCGCTTCGCCCAGGAGGGGGCGTCCGTCACCATCGCCGACATCCGGGCGGAGGAGGCGAAGCAGGTGGAGTCGGAGATCGAGGCGGCGGGCGGTGCGGCGCTCGCCATCCATGCCGACGTGGCGGACGAGGAGGGGGCGGCGCGGATGGTGGCCGAGACGGTCGAGCGCTTCGGGCGGGTCGACATCCTCGTGAACAACGCCGCCATCTACTACGACCTGGAGGTGGGGGACGCGAGCATCGACTACCTGCGCCGGGTGCTCGATGTGAACCTGGTGGGCATCCTCGTGTGCGGGCGGGCGGTGTTCCCCCAGATGAAGGAGCAGGGGGGCGGCTCGATCATCAACATCTCGTCGATCGCCTCCTACATGTTCAACAAGCCGCCCGGTGAGGTGGAGAACTTCCCCAGCTATGCCTACGGGCTCTCGAAGTCGGGGGTGGTGTACCTGACGAAGTCGATGGCGAAGACGGCGGGTCCCTCGAACATCCGCGTGAACGCGATCGCGCCGGGCGTGACGATGTCGGAGGCGACGAAGCGAGTG
Source organism: Tepidiformaceae bacterium (assembly GCA_965262975.1). Classification (GTDB taxonomy): domain Bacteria; phylum Chloroflexota; class Dehalococcoidia; order Tepidiformales; family Tepidiformaceae; genus UBA2991. The sequence goes on from OZ253575.1 coordinate 2,335,486, forward strand.
GTGCCGGAGGCGTTCGCGGAGATGATGCGTCAGCAGGCGGCGCTGGGGACGTCGCTCGAACCGCGCGACCTGACGGGCACGGCCCTCTTCCTGGCCTCGGACGAGAGCCGCATGATGACGGGCCAGACGCTGATCGTCGACGCCGGCATCTACGCGAACGGCTGAACCATGAGCAGGACGTTCCTCGCGGGCAAGGTCGCGATCGTCACGGGTGGGGCGGTCGGGATCGGGCGCATCTGCGTGGAGGCGCTGGCGGGAGAGGGGGCGACTGTCGTGACCTGCGACGTGCGTCCGCTGGTGGAAGAGGTGGCCGGCACCGTGACGGCGCAGGGCGGGGGCGAGGTGGTGGGGGTGATCGCGGACGTGTCGGAGCCGGAAGACGTGTACGCGACGGTCGACCTCGCGACCGAGCGGTTCGGCGGGGTCGACATCCTCGTGAACAACGCGGCGGTGTGGGCCGACCACACCGTTCGCGACCCGCGGTCGAAGGCGCTCGCGGAGTACGAGGCGATCATGGGAACGAACCTGCGCGGGTGCTTCCTGTTCGGGCGGGCGGTGATGCCAATCATGATCGAGCGGGGCGGGGGCGACATCGTGAACATGAGCACCTACTACGTGGTCCCGCCCAAACCCCTGATGGCGCGCACGGCGGAGGAGCTCGCGATCGTGGGCGAGCGCCCGCCCTTCACGGACCTCTACAGCGCCTCGAAGTTCGCGCTGACGGGGCTGACGCAGGCGTGGGCGGGAGCGCTGCGGGAGCAGGGCGTGCGCGTGAACGCCATCTGCATGGGCGAGACGGACACGCCGATGCTGCGCGCCTACTGGCAGGGGAGACCGTTCCCCTATCGCGTCGAGACGTGGATCCGGCCGGAGCAGATCGCAGGGCTCGTGCTCGACCTGCTGCGTGAGGGCCCCGAGGGGCGCACGGGCGCGAACATCGGCGCCTGGGTAGGCGTCCCCGTCGAGTTGCCACCGCGCGACGGTGACTGAGGCTCGCTAGCTGCCCCAGCCGTTCCAGTGGATGACTTCCTCCACGGGCTTGCGCGTGACGGGCCCGAAGCGGCCCTTCGGGTAGCCGACGGGGATGGTCGCGCCGATGGAGACGTTCTCGGGGATGCCGAAGCGTTCCTTGATCGCGTCTTCGCCCGCCATGTGGAAGGTCGTCATGGCGGCGCCGAGTCCGACGGCGCGGGCAGCGAGGAGGAGGTTCTGGGTGGCGGGGTAGATGGTCGACCACATGAACATGGGGTTCGCCTCGCCCCCGGGGGGATACGCGTTCTCCACGCAGGGAAAGATGATGGCGGGCACCTGGTCGAAGCCGTTCACGAGGTCGGCGACGGCGCGCATCATGCGGGCGGGCGGCTCGTTGCCCTCGGGCGCCTGGAAGGCGGCGCCGAACTGCTCGCGCATGAGGTCGCCGAGGAACTGCTTGCCCTCGGGCTCATCGACGATGAGGAAGCCCCAGAGCTGGGTGTTGCCGGCGCTGGGGGCGCGGGTGGCCCCGTGAACCAGCTTGCGGAGGAGGTCGCGGTCGACGGGGTCGGGCTTGAGCCGGCGCATGGCGCGGCAGGTGTTCATCACTTCGAAGATGTCAGTGGTCATGCTCATGGCGGGAGTGTAGCGCGGACGGGTGGATTGCCGCCTCCGGTAGCTGGCCCGGAGTACCCCACTACTGCCGATTGGGGGACGCCGGCCATGAGCGGGCACCGATCCGGCATGCCCGTCAGCGCTCACCCACTGACCAGCAGCGGAAGTACCGCCCGCGTTGACCAACGTGCCCGTTAGGGCAGGACGCACGCGTCAGATGGAATCTGCACGTGAATGCCAGAGATGTCCGAGTCAGCAACCCGAACATCAGTCGCCTCGTGCCAGGCGCCGGCCGACCCACCCCGCCGGTAGTAGACCGAACAGTCACCACTCAGGTTTACGCCGATGCGATACCAACCCTCTCGGGGCACTGACAGCGTAAAACTCCCATTGCTGCTGGCGCGCTGGCTCTGAAGCCACTCGTTGCCTACGCCCGTTATCCACACATGTACGCCTGCGAGCGGCCCAAATTCGGGAGACACGACCGTACCTTCGACCCTCTTACAGAACTCAGCATGGAGTGGCAGATTCAAGGGAGTCTGTGAAGAATTATCGAACGTGAACTCCCTACCACGTTCGAGGGAGACTGGGTCCGCACTTTCCCCGACCCAATAACCACATCCATCTAGCGGAAACACCTGAATGCGTTGCCGTTCCCCCGTAAACACCTGGACGACAAACTTCCCTTCTGCGTCAGTGATTGCATTGCTGACATATCCCGACTGAAGGCCTGATGACTGCGTAAGAGCTACTCGCACACCAGTCACTCCCTCACCGCCATCGTCCTGAACGTGCCCTTCCACAAACGTAGTTACATTAGGGTCACGTCCATAGAAATCCACCCTGGGACCAGGACTGCTGCGTTGCGCACCGTACCGGCCATAAAACTCATCCAGGGGAAGGCCGAACGCGAGGCCGAATGCATCTTCCCAACGACTGGCAGCATCCCACCGACCATTCGGGCCAATCGCCCGTGGCACCATCTGTCGCCAAAATTCGACGATACGTTCCACCCCCACCGACTCATCCAGTAATTTAGCAGCGAGAACGCCCAGAGGGTACTCGCATCCGAAGGTAGTGTGTTGCGCGGCTTGCAGAGTCACATGTCCACAGACTCCCGCTTCTGTTTCAGTATAGAATTCCCATGGATTAGCCGGGCCTGTGAAGTTGTGCTTAAACGCCATCCACTCAGCCTGACCTTCCACGATCCATTTGGGCGCACTGTAGTTCTTTCCAGAAATCTGCTGCTGTATCACATGGAAGTACTCATGCAGCATAACTGCAGTTTTACGGTCATTTGCCCTTGGGCTGGAGGATAGGGAGGTGGTGGGAAACACTATTCGTTCCGCACTACCAGTGGCAATGTTCCTCGAGACGTGGTATGCCAATATCTCTCTGACTTCGTCTGATAGATCCGTACTGTCCAGGACATCGCTTTCAAATATCCAGATCTCCAGGACATTTGGGTCTGCTTCCAGTCCAAATGTAGCTCCAGAATAATCAACTACTTCCTGAACAATACCGGTGTAATAGTCTCGCCGTTCTTCGGAGAAGTTTCCGAAGAATGAAATCTCTGGCAACGAGCCCGTGGGCTGCAGCCAGGGCACGTCACGTGCCACTTCGACGACCATGGGATCGCCACGCAGGATGCTCCGCGACTGGACCTCTTCGGGATTCCGTGAAGTACGAGAATCGTGCTCGCCTACCTCAATGTGGAGGAGCGACTGGCCGATGCCTCTTGCCACATCGTCAATAGACCAGCCGCTGGGGCCTGCCCAGGACACCCAGTTCGTCCCTTGATGAAGCTCGATCCGCCCAAGGGCAGGTTCAGTCTGGGCTATCCAGGGAACCGATTCCTCACTGCCATTCGAGACCAACACAGCCATACCAGGGTCGATGGCGGCCAGCGTCCAAAGCCTCGCGGGCGCAGCCGGAGCGGCCCAGCGCCATTGTCGCTCTGCCGCATCCCAGTAGAAGACGATCTCAATCTGGGGAGTCGCCTCAAACAGGTCTCCAACGGCGATTGATTCCGCAATCCACCCAACGAAGTTGTACCCCGGTTCCAACAGGACCAGAGAGTCGGATTCCACGTCGTTCTCATCCGCAGAGGCCAAGCCAGGCCCCATCGCCAGCGAGGCGACGAGAGTGATGAATAGCGCGGTTAGCAGGCGCCACGCGGACACTGCGAAGGTGCTACTTGTGATGCTCATGGCGGGAGTGTAGCGCGGACGGCTGGTGCTGGTGCAGGAGTGTCAGGGGTTGAGGACACGGTCCGGGTCGGTCTCCGCCTCCCACTCGACATCCAGGGGCTCGATGAGATCGTCGTACATGACGATGCCATCGCCGCCGCGCCCGAACCAGCTGGCGGATTTGTCCTCGTAGGGAGCTAGCTTCGCCACGGGTTTGCCGCGCTTGGTGATGATGATCTCCTCGCCGCTCTCGGCGATCTCATCCATGAGGGCGAGGCACTTCGCCCTGAAGTCGGAAGCCTTCAGGGTGCGCACTCCGTCGCCCTTTTCCGTGACCATCTTTGTTCGTTCCCGTGTCGATGTGCCTACTACGGTACCAGTACGTGACCACTTCGCGATGCTGGCGGGTCCCCGGCGCGTGCCAGGGGGCGCTACACTGCGGGCGATGCCCATCAACCTGGATCTGCCCGACATCCTTCGCGACGACCACGACGACGCGACGTACACGGCGCACCAGCTGCAGCCGACGATCGCGCGGCTGCGGGCGGCGGTGGACGACCTCGGCGGGGAGACCGCGACGCCGCAGGCGCTGGCGGCGGCATGGACGCGCGTCGCGGAGCTGCGCCTGCCGCGCAAGGCGGTGCCGGGGCCGGTGCTCACTGCGATCGAGGATCTGGTGGTGGAGTGGGGGGCGCAGGGTATGGGCGGCATCGCCCGCTACGCCTACTCGCTCACGCCGGACGAGATGGAACGCGAGGCCGAACGCATCCGCGACATGCTGTCGAATGCCGAGGCGGCAGCCGCGAGCGCGCCCCCCGGACCCATTTTCCTGACCGAGTAGCGGCGCCTACTCGCCCGTGATCTCGCCGAGTTCCTTCCAGGGGCGGGCGCGACGCGCGTTCCAGTGCGCGACCCAGCTATCGGTCACGCCCTGCTGGCCGTGGTGGTAGTCGACCTCGAGGGTGACCTTGCCCTCGTCGTTGAACTCGAGGCGGGACATGCCCTCGAAGGTGACCCACTTCGCGTAGTTCTCGTTCTCTTCGTCCATGATCTGGCCGTAGGCCATCCAGAGGACGGCGACGCCACGGTGGCCCTCGGCGACGTAGAGCTCCTCGACGGGGACGCGGAGGGTGATTCCGACCTTCTGGCGGGCCCAGAACTGGCGGATCTCCTCATGGCCATGGAGGGGCTCGGCGTGGCCGACGATGTCGCGCATGACGGCGTCTTCGGCGAACCACTGGTCGGGGCCGTAGGGGTCGCCGCTGCCCCAGCCGCCTTCCTCAAAGAGCTTGCGGGCGGTTTCGAGATCGTTCGGTCCGACGGGCATGGCGCACTCCTCAGCCGCCGCTTGGCGGGGCGGGAATCATAGCGCGGGCTTTACCGTTGCTGCGCGGGAGCTCCGGCCGGCGGCTACTCGCCGGTGATCTCGCCGAGTTCCTTCCAGGGGCGGGCGCGGCGCGCGTTCCAGTGCGCGACCCAGCTGTCGGTCACGCCCTGGGGGCCGTGGTGGTAGTCGACCTCAAGGGTGACCTTGCCCTCGTCGTTGAACTCGAGGCGGGACATACCCTCGAAGGTGATCCACTTGGCGTAGTTCTCGTTCTCTTCGTCCATGATCTGGACGTAGGCCATCCAGAGGACCGTAACGCCGCGGTGGCCCTCGGCGACGTAGAGCTCCTCGACGGGGACGCGGAGGGTGATGCCGACCTTCTGGCTGGCCCAGAACTGGCGGATCTCCTCGAGTCCGTGGAGGGCCTCGGCGTGGCCAACGACGTCGCGCATGACGGCGTCTTCGGCGAACCACTGGTCGGGGCCATAGGGGTCGCCGCTGCCCCAGCCGCCTTCTTCAAAGAGCTTGCGGGCGGTTTCGAGATCGTTCGGTCCGACGGGCATGGCGCACTCCTCAGCCGCCGCTTGGCGGGGCGGGAATCATAGCGCACAGGGATGGGCGACCGCGCGGGTCGGGCGTATCAGTCGCCGCTGATGGAGAGGGCGGCTTCGACCTGCACGCGGTCTTCTTCCCACACCAGGTTGACGATGAGGCCGAGGGCATCGCCGTCGAGGTCGAGGTCGTCGAAGTCGTCCTCGCCGGAGGCGATGAGGCGCCAGATGTCGATGTAGGCGAAGGTCGCGAGCGGAGCATCGAGTTCGGCGACGGTAGCGGCGTAGCGCTCCGAGCCGGCGAGGGTGGGGCCGTTGGCCGCGCGCACGGCCTCGGTGGCGGCCCTCGAACCGATGATGACGATTCCGTCCTCCACGGACAGGACCGTTTCGCCCTCGGTGAGGGAGTCCCCGAGGAACTCCCCGAGGAGATCGCGGGCGCGGTCCTCGTCGTCGACCTCGGCTAGCAGCACGGTCTCGGTCAGTTCGCCGTCGTCGGAGGTCCAGATGGCGAGGGCGACCTCGCCGTCGAGGAGCGATAGGACTTCCTCGATGCGTGCGATCTCGCCGACTTCGCCGTCGGACTCGTCGACGGCGTCGCGGAGGAGCTGTCCGAAACCGCTGCTGCCGAAGAAGTCGTCGACGACGCCAGCGATGTCGTATGTGGAGACGAAGATGGCGGTCTCGGCGGGCACGAGCCTGGCGAAGCGGGACTCGCGCGGGCGGAGGAGGCGGACGATGGGTCCGGGGTCGCCCAGCATTACGGCTTCCACGCGGAACGCGCTCTCCCCGGATCGCACCACCACGCCCATGGGCGCGGAGAAGAGGTCGCCGAGGCCGATGAGGGAGAGGATGTCCGGCCCGGCTTCTTCAGGGGGCGTATCGAGGGCCTCGGCCATGAGGCTCCCGGGATGGACGTAGACGAAGGCGAGGGCCTCACCATCGAGGGCGTTGCGGAGGCGGCGGAAGTCGTCGGAGTCGGCGAGCGAGCGGGTCTCGCCGAGGCTGGCGTCAACGATGGCGCGGACGGTCGTCTCGTCCACGGCGTAGATGAAGTGGTCGCCGATGACGGCGATGACGCCGCCCTCGTCCATGACCTTGTAGGCGACATCGCGGTAGTCGCGCTCGACGAATCCGTCGCTGCGCCGGCTGAGGATGACGGCCTCGGCGGCGCTGGCATCGCGGGCGTGGAAGATCACGGCGCCCGAAGGTTCGCCGTCCTCGGCGTCGAAGCCGGAGAGAAAGATGACCGCGGCGCCGCCCAGGAAGGGCTCAATCTCGTCGTCCCAATCGACCTCGCCCTCGCCTTCGAGGCCCTCGCGCACCTTGCCGAGGGGGTCTTCGATACCAAGGCGTTCAAGGAGGGCGAAGGCGCCCAGCCAGGACTTCGCGTCCAGGTCCGTGCTGAGGCCGACGTAGAGGGCGACGTCTTCGGGAACGAGGTGGGCGGTGGGGAGGTCTCCGATGCCATCGGTGGGGGCGGGAACGTCACCTTCGCGGAGCACGAAGGAGAGGACGACTATCGCCGCGACGGCCAAGGCGACACCCACGACCAGGGCCAGTCGCGTGGAGGTACGCCGGGGGAGGATCGACACCGGCACACCCTCCTGGCGGGGGTCGTTCCCCCATCTCGCTCTCCACTATGACAGGGCAGCCAGATGGGTTCACCCCAAGGGCTTGCAGCGAGCACGATAATGCGCTCGCCGGCAGTCGCGCGGCGGGAGGAAGCACATGCTGGACCTGACAGGGAAGGTCGCGTTCGTAACGGGAGCGGGGAGCGGTATCGGACAGGGATCGGCGCTGGCGCTCGCACGGGCGGGGGCCGACGTTGCCTGCACGGACCTCGACCTCGAGCGCGCGGAGGCGACGGCGGCACAGGTGCGCGCGATCGGTCGGGAGGCGCTGGCCGCCGCCGTGGACGTGCGCGACCTCGGGGGACTGGAGGCGGCGGTCGCGGCCACGGCCACGCAGCTCGGGCGGCTCGACATCGCCGTGGCGAACGCCGGCATCGCGCGCGGCTCGAACGTGCTCACGCTGACCGAGGGCGACCTCGACACGGTGTTCGACGTGAACACGAAGGGCGTGTTCCTGACGGTGCAGGCCTGCGCCCGCGAGATGGTGCGCGAAGAGCGAGCGGGACGGGTGGTCGTGATCTCGTCGGTGAGCGGGGAGCGGGCGGAGATGGGCTCCTCGGCCTACTGCGGGAGCAAGGCGGCGGTGCGCATGATGACGCGCTGCTGGGCGCTCGACCTGGCGCCGTTCGGGATCACGGTGAACAGCGTCGCGCCGGGGATGACGGAGACGCGGCTGTGGGGCGCGGTGGCGGCGAGGGGCGACGATCGCGCGCAGATGGAGCGGGAGCTGCCCTTCGGGCGGGTCGGTCAGCCGGCGGACATCGGCAACCTCGTGTGCTGGCTCGCGAGCGACGAGGCCTCGTACATGACGGGGAGCTACAACGTAATGGACGGCGGGCTGCTCGACGGGCGCGGTCTGACGAACCGGGACCTGCCGGAGCGAATCATCGAAATACGGGAGCGGGTGCGGTCGGAGGGCGGCGAGTCAGTGCTGGCGTCGCTGGACGCGCAGGCGGAGGCGGGCGCGGAGCGGGCCGCCGAGCAGCGGAGGGTGCATGGTCTCCACTGAGCGGCCCGCAGGGGAAGCAGGGAGTGAACCTTATCCGCCGCTGAACCTCGCGGCCTCCTCCGAGCCACCCGTGGAATCGCCTTCACTGTAGGAGTGCGCCCCCGTGCCCGCGAGGGCCCCTCCCTGCACGATGAGGTACTCGTCCCTGATCGGGCGTCCATCGAGCCAGCACTCCAGAATCTCGCGGACGCCGGCCGCGTAGCGGGCCTGAGCCGACAGGGAAGTGCCGGAGGTGTGCGGGGTGAGGCCGTGATTGGGCATCGACCGCCAGGGGTGGTCGTTGGAGGGCGGCTGCGGGAACCAGACATCGCCCGCATACCCCGCCAGCTGGCCGCTCTCGAGGGCGCGCACGATTGCGTCCCGGTCGCAGATCTTGCCGCGGGCGGTGTTCACGATGTAGGAGCCGCGCTTCATCCTGCTGATGAGCGCGTCGTCGAACATGTTCTCCGTCTCGGGGTGGAGAGGACAGTGGATGCTGACGACATCGCACACCTCGACCAGCGACTCAACGCTCGCGTGGAACGTCAGGCCCAACTCTTGCTCGACGTCGGCGGGGAGCCGGTGCCTGTCGGTGTAGTGGAGCTTGACGTCGAACGGCTTCAACCGTTTGAGGACGGCCAGGCCGATTCTTCCCGCCGCGACTACGCCCACGTCCATCCCCTCGATGTCGTAGGACCGGGAAACGGCGTCGGCGATGTTCCAGCCGCCCCTGACCACCCAGCCGTACTGGGGAATGAAGTCCCTCACCAGCGCCAGGATTTGCATGACCGCGTGTTCCGCCACGCTGACGCTGTTGCACCAGGTCACCTCGCACACGGTGATGTCGCGCTCGATGGCCGACGTGAGATCGACGTGGTCCGAACCGATGCCCGCGGTGATGGCCAGCTTGAGCCTGGGGGCCTTCGCTATTCGCTCGGCCGTGAGGTACGCGGGCCAGAAGGGCTGGGAGATGACGATGTCCGCGTCGGCCAGCTCGCGTTCGAAGACGGAGTCGGGCCCATCCTTGTCCGAGGTTACGACGAAGCGGTGCCCCAGTTCGGTCAGGAAACGTTCCAGCCCGAGTCCCCCGGAAACGGACCCCAGAAGCTGACCGGGAGTGAAGTCGAGGGCGGCCGGCGCCGGCAAGGACTGACCATCGGGGTAGTGGGTAAGCGTGGGTATCCCGTCGCGGGCGTAGGTGGGAGGAAACCCTTCCTCCGGGTCGGCATACAGCACACAGAGGACTTTCTGAGCAGCAGGCGACGTCATGGTGAGCCCCTCCATCCGTAACGGGCGCCTACTTTAGACGGATCGGCAGCCCGGAGCCGGGCAGGTGGTCGGTGGTCGGGCCACCGGCCGCCAGTCGCTGGTAGAGTTCCCTGCGCCAACGACGGAGGTGCAGCCGTGGTGACTGAGACACGAGAAGCGCTGGGCGACGCGGAGATCGATGAGCTTCGCGATCGCACCAAGGCGTTCATGGACGAGCACATCTACCCCAACGAGGAGGCGTTCTCGGCGCACGACGATACCGCCGACGCGCTCATGCGCGACCTCCAGGGTCAGACGAAGGGGATGGGGATGTGGGCCCCGCACCTGCCCGCCGAGGCAGGGGGCATGGGCATCGGCTTCATGCCGTACGTGTACCTGAACGAGATCCTGGGGCGGAGTCCCTTCGCGCCGAAATCGTTCGGGGCGCAGGCGCCGGATTCGGGGAACGCCGAGATCCTCTGGCAGTTCGGCACGCCCGAGCAGCAGGAGCGCTGGATGAAGCCGCTCGTGGAGGGCGAGATCACCTCGTGCTTCTCGATGACGGAGCCGGATGTCTCGGGGGCGGACCCGACGAACCTGCAGACGACGGCCGTGCGCGATGGCGACGAGTGGGTGATCAACGGTCACAAGTGGTTCACGAGCGGGGCAATCAACGCCTCGTTCGCGATCGTGATGTGCGTGACGGAGCCCGATCAGCCAGCGCACAGCCGCATGAGCCAGATCATCGTACCGACGGATACGCCGGGGTTCGACATCATCCGGCCGATCGTCGTGATGGGTGACACCGACGGGCACCACTGCGAGATTCGCTACAACGACGTGCGCGTGCCCATCACGAACGTGCTGGGCGAGGCCGGCGGCGGCTTCCGCATCGCGCAGAAGCGGCTGGGGCCGGGGCGTATCCACCACTGCATGCGCTGGCTGGGACAGAGCCAGCGAGCCTTCGAGATCATGTGCGACTACTCGCTGAAGCGGCAGGTGTTCGGCGGGCCGCTGGCGGACAAGCAGACGATCCAGAACTGGATCGCGGACTCGTACGTCGAGATCCAGGCGGCGCGCCTGCTGACGCTGCGGGCGGCGGAGAAGATCGACACGGGCGACGAGGCGCGCGTGGAGATCTCGGCGATCAAGTTCTTCGGGGCGAAGGTGCTGCACGACGTCATCGACCGGGCGATCCAGACGCACGGGGCGCGCGGCGTCAGCGGCGACACGCCGCTGGAGTCGATGTACCGGGCGGCTCGCAGCGCGCGCATCTACGACGGTCCCGACGAGACGCACCGGATGGTGGTCTCGCGCCGCATCCTGCGCAGCTTCCGTGAGGGCGCCGGCTGGGACTTCGCGGCGCTCTAGGGCGCGGGTGAAGCGATGGCGGACGGACATGCGGACGGGCTGATCGACGTTCCCGCGCTCGAGCGCTTTCTCGCCGAGCGGGTGCCGGGCGAGGACGCGCCGCTCGTGTGTGAGCGGCACGTGGTGGGCTCCTCGAACGTGACCTACTACGTGACGCGTGGGTCGCAGCAGTGGGTGCTGCGCCGCCCGCCGCCGGGCCCGCTCCTGCCGACGGCACACGACGTGCTCCGCGAACACCGTTTCATCGCGGCGCTGCAGGGGCAGGCGCGGGTGCCGACGCCCATCGTCGCCTGCGACGACGAGTCGACCATCGGGGCGCCGTTCTACCTGATGGAGCGCTGCTTCGGCGCGATGCTGCGGGACGGCATTCCGGAGGGGTACGACACGCCGGAGGGGCGGCATCGCGTGGCGGAGGACCTGGTGGCCTCGCTGGTGGAGTTGCACGCCGTGGACTGGGAGGCGGTGGGGCTGCGGGGCCGCGCCTCGGGGTACCTGGAGCGGCAGATGCGGCGCTGGATCGGGCAGTGGGAGCTGACCCGTCCCAAGACGCGCGACCTGCCGGGGCTCGAGGCGATCGTGGAGTGGCTGCGGGCGCGCATGCCGGAGGACGCCGGGACGACGGTGGTCCACGGCGACTACCGGCTCGACAACGTGATGTTCGGCGCGGAGGAGCCGCATGTTGTGGCCATCTTCGACTGGGAGATGGCGACGGTGGGTGACCCGCTGGCGGACGTGGGCTGGCTGCTCTCGTACTGGGGAGACCCGGGTGATCCGCCGCCTCCGCCGGGCTGGGATCCGCCGGCGCTCCTGAGCGCGCGTGAGGGCTTCCCCGAGCACGAGGAGTTGATCGCGATGTACGAGGAGGCGAGCGGCCGCTCGATGCGGCATGTCGCCTTCTACCACGTGTTCGCGGTGTTCAAGCTCGCGATCATCCTGGAGGGGCTCTACATGCAGCACCTGCAGGAGACGGGGGCAAACCCCGACAGCGCGCGCTTCGAGTGGTTCGTGCCGGTGCTGGTGGAGCGCGCTCAGCGCCTGATGGCCGCCTCCGCGAGCTGACCGCTACTCCAGGAGCAGCGAGCCAACGAGTTCACGCAGCCCCTCCTCATCGAAGGGGCCAAGGGCCGCGTGGACCACTTCCCCCCTGGCGTCGATGGCGACGAAGCCGGGGTGCCCGTGGATGCCGTAGAGGTCGGAGAAATCCGCGCCGGCGCGCGTGTTGGCGTCGACGGTTACGAATTCGATCTGGTCCGCGTACTCGGCCTGCAGCGCCGCCCACACGGGGCGGAGGCGGCTTCACGGTCCTCAGGTGTCGATTTGGACGAAGTAGACCTGCGGGGTGGAGATGGCTCCAGCAGCGCCATCCGTGCCTCCGGCCTCGGGTTGGGCGGGAGCAGCTTCAGTGGCTGTGTCGGGAGCGACCGCGCCCCCGCCGCAGGCGAGCGTTGCCACGGCAAGGGCAGCAGCGGCGGCGAATGCGAGCGGGCGCACGGCTCCTACTCCGGGACGATCGAGAGGACGAGTTCGCGCAGGCCACTCTCCCGGTATGGGCCGAGGGAGGCGTAGGTCAGCTCTCCGGCGGCGTCGAAGACGACGAAGCCAGGCTGCCCGATGAGGCCGTGCGAGCGAGCGAACGCGTCGCCCGCGTCTGTGTCACGGTCCACGATGATGAATTCCACCTGGTCGCCGTATTCCTCCTGCAAGTCCGCCCACACGGGGCGGAGTCCGCGGCAGGTCGGTCACCATTCGGTGTGGATGAAGTAGATCCTGGGGCTGGCGGAGACGACGGCATCGTCGGGGACATCGGCGGCGCTCTCCGTGGGTGCGGTGGTGGCCTCCGCGGCAGGTGCGGCCGGAGCGGAGTCGCTCCCGCCACAGGCGAGAAGGGCGAACGCGGCGAGCGTTGCGGCGGCGAGGGCGATCAAGCGCATCAGTTTTCCTCCGGAAGCACCGAGAGCACCAGCTCACGCATCTCGTCGCCGCTGTACGGGCCGAGCTCGTTGTATACCAGCGTGTTCGTTGAGTCGTAGATGATGAATCCCGGCTGGTAGGGAATGCCATGCTCTCGGGCGAAGGCGTCGCCCTCGTCGTCGTCGTGGTCGACCTCGATGAACTCCACCTGGCTGCTGTATTGCTCCCGTAATTCCTCCCACACGGGGCGGAGTGCGCGGCAGCGCGGTCACCAATCGGTGTGGACGAAGTAGACCCTGGGCAGAGCGGCGACGACAGCCTCCTCGGGGATGTCGGCGGCGGTCTCGGTGGGGGCGGTCGTGGGCTCGGGAGGGGGTTCGGTGGCGGCTGCGGTGGGGGAGGGCTCCTCCGTGGCGGTGGGCTGCTGGGTGGCGGGGGACTCGGTGGCGGTGGGTTGCTGCGTCGCGGCGGACTCGGTGGCCGTTGGCTGCTGGGTCGCGGCAGCTTCCGTTGCAGGTGCCTCGGTGGCGGTGGACTCGGTGGCGGCAGCTTCCGTTGCCCGGGCCTCGGTGGCGGCAGCTTCCGTTGCATCGGCCTCAGTTGCGGTCGCTTCCGTTGCCCGGGCCTCGGTGGCGGCAGCTTCCGTTGCGGCGGACTCGGTTGCTGCTGGAGCTTCGGTGGCAGCGGACTCGGTGGCGGCGGCCTCCGTTGCAGCGGACTCGGTTGCTGCTGGAGCTTCGGTGGCAGCGGGCGCTTCGGTGGCAGCCGGCGCCTCGGTCGCGGAAGGCTGCTCGGTGGGAGCCGAGGCCGCGGGAACAGGGTCGGCGGTTCCGCCCCCACCGCAGGCGATCACAATCGCCGCGAGCAGGGCAGCGGCCACCAGGGGAAGCCAACGCATGCCGCTATCGTCGCGCAAATCGGGTGCGCATGCGAGCAGCGGGGGAAAGGCCATGGCAAGGCGTCGACGAGCAGCAATACGAGGTTCGCAGCACAATGGCGGGGTGCGAGGCGGAAAGCTGGTCCTGGTCATGGTCGCGGGAGCGGTTTGCTTCGTGCTTGTGTTCCAGATCGTGAGCACCCTGGAGTAGGCCGCCTCGTCCATTGACCGCAGCCGAAACCGCCTTGAGACTCGAACGGCGGAGGCCCCATGCGCGCTTCGGGTCGACGCATCCGACCTCGTCCCCTGGTTCTGCTGATCGCGATCCTGGCGCTTGTGGCGCTGGCTGCGGGAAGTGCGGAGGCCCTGGTCGGCCCCGGCGCCTCCCGGGGCGGGACGGACGTGCGCTTCCAGGTAAGCGCCGAACTCTCGGCGGAGAGCATCGAGAACACGACGGTCATCGTTCAGAACAACAGCGCCGAGTCCACCACGATCGTGATGAACTACTACACACCGGGCGGGGTGCTCATCCCGCTGGCGAGCCAGGTCCACGCCAATGTGCCGGCGTGGAGCACGCGCACCTTCGAGCAGAAGCTGAACCAGGGACTGTTGCCGGGCTTCCGCGGAGTGGGCGTGCTCTCGAGCGACCAGCCCCTCAATGCGCTGCTCCTGCGGGAGGTCTTCGGGGCGGAGGGTGAGAGGTCGTATTCAGTCCATGGCGCCGACGCCCGGAGCGGCGTCCGCGTGGCGCTCCCGTACGTGGCGAACCAGCTCGACGAGGGCGACGACGGGGACACCATCAACACGCGTTTCTCGATTGCGAACGCGGGGCTGGAGGTTGCGTGCGTCACGATCACCTACGAGCTCGTCCCCGGGAGGGGCGCAGCGCCCGACGACGGGAGCACGGTCGTCGTGAGCGGCATTCCCAGCGAGATCTGCCCTGACGGGGGGGTCGAAGTCGCCGTGGCAGGACAGCTCACGCTCGCGCCGAGTTCGGGAGAGATGGCGCTCGCCATGCCGGCAGGCACGGTGAACTCGTTGTCGAGCGTGCTCATCGACTCGACCCAGCCCGTGGCGGTGGCAGCCGACATCTACCGGGAGGACGCCGGCAGCGCCCAGTTGGGCTCCTACGACGGGTTCATCGTCATCAAGGATGGCTCAACCGAGGACGATGTCTCGAAGACCATGATCATGCCGCTCGCGCAGAAGACGGCGGACGGCTACTGGACGGAGTACGCCATCACGAATCCGTGGGACGAGGCCGTCACGGGAAGCATCGTTTACCAGGGCACGGTCGACGGAGATACGGAGCGCCAGGTAGCGGTGACGATCGACATCGAACTGCCGGCGGGCGGTGGACTCACCCATAGCGTGCTGGACAGCGAGGAACTGCCTGAAGGGTTCACGGGGTGGGCGACGGTCAAGGCGGATCTCCCGGTGGCTGCACTGCTGTTGCGCGGAAAGCTGACAAGCGCCGGGAGCGCCGAGCACGAGGACGCTTTCTCGGCGGCGAACGGCGTGCCCAAAGGACGCGCCACAAAGTCAGCGAAGTTCCCCCTGGTTTTCAGGAACGCCCACGGGGAGGGCGAGGCGGACGGGCAGAACAGCTGGGTGAGCGTCGCGGTGGTGGATGGGGGCACGGCCAAGCTGCGGCTCGTCGCCGTGAACAATCCGAGTGCCGGCGCAGAGGGCTGCGAGGTGCTGAGGCTCTACCAGACCACGCTCACGATCACGGGATCCTTCCTCTTCGACCAGAACTCGGATGACGCGCAGGAGACCGGTTTGGCCGAAACGCCGGAGTGCTTCACGGGCGGGATGGCGATCACGAGCGACAAGCCCATCGTCGCCATCGGCGGAGTCACGTCGGACCTGCAGGCGGGGGACAACGACGGGCTCTATAACGCCTTCCGGTAAGTCCTACGCCCGCGGGGGTAGGGGCCTCCGGGGGGCGCCGTCGGGGTAGCGGGGAAGCGGAACGGGAAGGCCGCTCTCGGGATCTTCCAGGACGACCATGGGGACGCCGAAGACCTCCTCCAGGGGCTCGGGACGGAGCACCTCGCGGGGAGGGCCATCGAAGGCGATGCGGCCATCGCGCATGCCGATGACGCGCTGCATGAAGCGCCCGGCGAGGGCGAGGTCATGGACGACGGCGACGATGGTCATGCCCTCGGCGTTGAGCCGGCTGAGGAGAGCCATGACCTCGACCTGGTGCTGTACGTCGAGGAAGCTGGTGGGTTCATCGAGAAGGAGGACGCGGGGCTGCTGGGCGAGGGCGAGGGCGATCCAGGCGCGCTGGCGCTCGCCCCCGGAGAGGCTCCCGAGCGGGCGGGCGGCGACGTGGCCGATATCGGCGGCTTCGAGCGCCCAGGCGACGGCTTCGTGGTCGGCCGGGGTTGCACGCTGGAGGAAGCCCTGGTGGGGAGCGCGCCCGCGCCAGACGAGCTCGCGCACGGTCAGGTCGACACCCTCGGGGTGCTCCTGGGGCAGAACGGCGAGGCGACGAGCGACTGCCCGGGGGCTGATGGCGCGAATCTCGTCGCCGTCGAGGAGGACGTGCCCGGCGGCGGGCTTGAGCAGGCGGGAGAGGCCGCGCAGGAGGGTCGTCTTGCCGCTGCCGTTGGGGCCGACGATGGCGATGAGCTCGCCGCTCTCAAGGTCCAGCGAGACATCGTGGACGGCGTCGCGGCCGTTGTAGCGGAGGCTGAGGCGTTCGGCGCTGAGTCGCACGGCTACACCTTGAACCGTACGAGGTAAAGGAGGAAGGGAGCGCCCACGGCGGCCGTGATGATCCCCATGGGTATCTCGGAGGGGCTGATGACGAGCTTCGCGACGAGGTCGGCGGCGCTGACGAGGATGGCGCCCATGAGCGCGGATGCGGGGATGAGGAAGCGGTTGTCGGAGCCGGCGACGTAGCGAGCGATGTGGGGACTGAGGAGTCCGACGAAGCCGACGAGGCCGGCGACGGCCACGGCGGCAGCGGTGAGGACGCCGGCGACGACGAGGACGGCGAGCCGCGTGCGGTCGGCGAGGACGCCGAGGCCGGTGGCAATGTCGTCACCAAGGGAGAGGATGTTGAGGCGTCCAGAGAGGGCGAGGGCGGCGGCCAGGGCGGGGAGGGCGTAGGGAAGGATTGAGCGAAGGTCGGCCCAGTCGGCGCCGTAGAGGCCGCCGGCAAGGAAGCCGAGGCTGGTCTGGAGGAACGTGCGGGAGCTCGCGAGGAGCGCGACGATGATGGCGCCGAAGAGGGCGGAGAGGGCGACTCCGGCGAGAGCCAGGCGTACGGGCGAGACGGCTCCGCGGTAGGCGACGATGAAGAGAATCCCGGCGCCGGCCAGTCCGCCACCGGTGCAGGCGAGGGCGATTCCCCACTGGGGGATCAAGGGGTTGATGGAGATGGCGGCGGCGCTGGCAAGGCCGGCGGCGGCGGTGAGCCCGAAGATGGTGGGGTCGCCGAGGGGGTTGCGGGTGACGCCCTGCAACATCGCGCCGGCCACGCCGAGGGTCGCGCCTACGAGGATGGCATCGAGGAAGCGGGGGAGGCGAATCTGGCCGACGATGAGCCCCGAGAGGGAGTCGGAGTTGGCCGAGAGGCCGCTGAGCGCCTCCCCGGCGGAGAGCGTCACGGCGCCAAACATCATCGTGAGCAGCCCGACGACGGCGAGGGCGAGGACACCCGCGCAGGCGAGGACAAGGTGGCGGCGGGGACGGCCACGCGAGAGGGAGAGGGACGAACCCGCCCGCGCCTCAACCGTGAGTCCCGCCATCGCCTTCGCCCCGACTACTGCCCGGTGACGGCCGCGACGATGGCGGCGAAGGCCTCGACGACGCGGGGACCGGGGGCCTGCACGAGGAGCTGGACATCGAGCTCGAACACGCGCCCGTTCTGCAGCGCCTGGAGCCCGGACAAGCCTGGGAGGAGACCAAGCATGCCGCTGAGGCGCGGGGCCGGGGGCGGGGCCGGGGTGACCGTGAAGATCAAGACGGGGTCGAACTCGAGCATGGTCTCGGGCGAGATGCGCGTGAAGCCGGGGAAGGGGCCGGAGTCGGGCAGGTCGCTGGCGGGGTTCGTGATCCCGAGGGCAGCGAGGATGGAGCCGCCGTAGCTCGTGGCCTTGGCGCCGTAGAGGCTGCGGTCGCGGTCGCCGATGATAATGACGGCGGAGACCTCGGCGCCGGCGAGGGCTTCCTGGGCGCTGGCGCGAGCGGCCTCGATAACGGCGACCGCGTCGGCGGCGGCAGTGGGATTGTCGAGCACCTCTCCGAGCAGGGTGAGCCCGGTGAGCACTTCATCGACGCTGGCGGCGCCGGCGAAGATGACGGGCACACCCAGCGCTTCGAGCGCATCGCGGACGGCCGGCTGGATGTGGATGGTGGAGTCAGCGACGACGAGGTCGGGTTCGAGGGCGAGGATGGCCTCGAAGTTGGGCTGGTAGGCGGTGCCGATGGACGGCGCCTCAGCCGCTTCGGGCGGGTAGTTCACCGATTGGCTGCGCCCGATGATGGTTCCGCCGACGGCGTAGACGAGCTCCGTGGCGGTGGGGCTGATGGCGACGATGGCTTCGGGCTTGTCGGGGATGGTGACGGTGCGGCCGAAGAGGTCGACCACATCGCGGGGGTAGCCCGGGGCGGGCGGATCCTCGGTGGGCGCCTCGGTGGGCGCCTCGGTCGGCGCCTCCGTGGGAGCGGGCGTGGCGGCCTCGGTGGCGGCCTCGGTTGGAGCTTCCGTCGCGGCCTCGGTTGGAGCTTCCGTCGCGGCCTCGGTGGGGGCGGGCGTGGCGGCCTGGGTGGGGGCGGCGGTGGGCTCGGCGGGAGCCTCTTCGTCGCCGCCACAGGCGGCGAGCAGGGTCAGGCTGAGGAGTGCGACAAGGGACAGGGAGAGAAGCAGGCGAGGCTTCTTCGAGAAAAGCTTCAAAACTGTCATTACGGTTGTTTCTTGTCCTGAGAGTGGGAGTTTTGCCCGGCAATACTAGGGTTCGGCTCGGCAAGCGGCAACCGCCGAGAGCGACGCAGCCAGGCTGGGCTCGGGCCAGCCGCGCGCGGGAGCGGTCACGGCCGTTCTCGTTTCGGGGGGTTGGGCTACAGTGTCACGAACGGCCACTCGCGGCGGAAGCCCGGACCGAAGCGGGTCCGGCCGTCGTGGGCGCCACGAAACGGACAGCAGCGGTGACACAACAGCCTTACCCCGGATCGCAGTTCCCCAGCGTCCCCGGCGAGCCGCTCAATCTCGAACCGATCGAGAAGGCGCTCCTGAAGATGTGCTACGGCGTACACGTGATCGGATCGGCGAACGCCGCGGGCGAACGCAACCTGATGATCGCGGACTGGGTGATGCAGGTGTCCTTCCAGCCGCGGCTGGTGGCGGCTTCGATCGAGAACGACGCGCGCACGCTGCGCTTCGTGCGGGAGACGGGGACATTCACAGTGAACCTGCTGCACGAGCGCGACGGTCACGAGATCGCGCGCAAGGTGGTGATGCCGGCGGAGGGCAAGAAGATCCGCGGGCGCTCGGAGGCGGCCTCGGCGGCGGTCCACGACAAGCTCGAAGGGCTCTCCTGCTGGCTCACGCCGGAAGGGGCGCCGGTGCTGGAGGAGTCCCTGGGGTGGTACTCCTGCACGGTCGAGCACTTCTTCGAGACGGGCGACCACACGCTCGTAGTCGGCCGCGTGGTCGACGGCGACGTGACGCGCAGCGGCGACATCCTCACGGAGAAGGAACTCGGCTGGGAGTACGGTGGCTGAGAGTCTGGTCACAGAAGATTCACAGTATAGCTCCAACCATTGTGCTAGGAGAAATCCTAGTCAAGAATTGACTAGAGATTTAGTGGGTTATCAAAAGTAAAATCAGGGTCCGATTCGTAGTACTCCTCACCAATCCTATTGAGGTCATCAATAACTGCTTCGAATACATCGTACATCTGGTCTTCCGAAAAAAGGACTTCATCTCCCTTCCGGAAGAACACGAGGACCTTTGGATTACTGCGAAGCTCATTTCCTGCATGGACTATTGCCTGTCTGTAGCGGTTGATATCGGCGAATACATCACTCTCGATGTCGTTCTTCTCCCTTTGACACTCGTCAGCAATGATCTTACGAAATTTATCTTCCCACAGTGCATACAAGAACACCAGTGTGGATTGTCGAAGCTCTACAGAGTTCCTACCATCTTTAGCAGACGCTTTGATTAGCTCACCAAAGGTTCTCTTGTACTGGTACTTAGTATCAGGTTGACTAGGCTCATCCCTTCCGAAGAACATTGGACTTTGCGGCTTCGTGCTTCCCCCGTCCTCAATGACGTCCTCCAAATATCTGCGCCAATGCACGAGGGCGCTGTCCACCTCTAACATGTACCCATAGAGGTCAACTACCTCATCGTGTAGAGCCCGAAGCGCTTGCATGTGCTTCAATATACCGGCCTTGAGCGGGGATCCGTTACCGGTTCAAGTGAATCTTCCGAGGAGACGAACAGACATGAGCGACTCGGAGGGCACCGCGCAAGAGGGGCAGCAGTACCCGTATCGGGACGCCCGCGGGCAGGAGTGGAGCGAGTCGTGGCACTCGCCGGAACTTCCCGCTCCCGACGGCAAACGCCACGGCTCCGCCGGCATCTGCTTCACCGCCGAAGGGAACGTGGTCCTTGTGACGCAGCCGGGAAATCCCTGCGATTTTCCAGCCGGCAGGCCCGAAGGGGCCGAGGACTGGCGGGCGACGCTAGACCGGGAAATGCTCGAGGAGGCATGCGCCCTCGTCGAGGATGCGACGCTGCTGGGCTATTACCGGGGAGCCTGCATTGCGGGTGAGGAAGCGGGACTGGTGCTTGTCAGATCGCTGTGGTGCGCGGACGTTTCGCTCGGCCCATGGGAGCCTCGCCACGAAACAACGGGCAGGATGGCAGTTCCTCCGGACGAGGCGCTGGGCAAGGTGAAGCGAGCCGGGCCCCTCTACCGCAGGTGGCTCCGCGACGCACTGGTCGTGAAGGGGCTGGCCTGACCCGCACCCCGGAGCCGGCGCGAGAGAGCGCCGCGAGGGGGAATGCTCGTGCCACCTCGAGCCCTGGGGGGACTTGCTGAGTCAGAGAGGGTTTCTGTGGGAACTTCTACCGCAGGGTAGGCAAGTCTCCCGGAGCGGGAACTCACGGGCGAGGGTCGTCTCGCTTGTTTACGATCTGCTCTATTGCTGCTTGTCGCATCTCTGAAGTTGCCAGCCGTCCCTCGATGTTTGACCACCGGCTCTCAACCACTGCGAGGCGACCGTCGATACGGCGCAGGAAGGGCACGACTTGCCCGTGAACCGTCTCCTTGAGGTCGGTGAGGTCCTCCTTGACGGCGGTGAGGTCGGTATGCATTTTGGCAACCGCTGCCGCCAGGTTGCCGAACGAGCGACTCAGGGCCTGGAACTGCTCGTCAGTCATGACCCAACTGTGTCAGTGTCGCGCGCAAGTGTCAACCCGTCTGACGACCCACCGGGCGCAGGGTGGCCGGGCGCGCGAGAGCGCTACGAGGGGCCTAGAATTCGCGCGCGGGGGCGAACCCCGAAGGGAGCCGGATGCGGTACCTGACCATGGAGCAGACGCCAGAGCTGCAGTCGCCGGTGGCGGTCATGGCCTTCACGGGCTGGAACGACGCCGCCAACGCTGCGAGCAATGCGGCCCGCTTCATCGTGCGGCGCCTGGGGGCGCGCCGGTTCGCATCGATGGAGTCGGAGCCGTTTTACGCGTTCACGGAGACACGGCCATCGGTGCGGCTGGACTCGAGCGGCCAGCGCAGGCTTACGTGGCCGGGGAACGAGTTCTACTACGCGCGCACGCCGGGGGAGGGCCCGGACTACGTGATTGGCATCGGGGCCGAGCCGAACCTGCGCTGGCGCACCTTCTCCGAGGAGTGCATGGACCTGTTCACCACGCTCGACGTGTCGATGGTGGTGTCGCTGGGGGCGCTCATCGGGGAGGCGAGCCACCGCCGCCCGATCGGGGTCATGGGCAGCGCGGCCGACCCGGAGCTGGCGGCCCAGCTCGACCTGCAGCAGTCGCGCTACGAGGGGCCCACGGGAATCGTCGGCATCCTGCACTACGCCCTGCAGGAGGCGAAGCGCCCATCGGCGAGCCTCTGGGCGACGGTGCCCCACTACATCACGGGCGAGCAGTGCCCCCCGGCGACGCTGGCGGTGCTGCAGCGCCTGCAGCGCATCCTCGGGACGAGCTTCGAGCTGGACGAGCTCGAGGCGGCTTCGGAGCGCTTCCGCGCCCAACTCGACACGACGATCGCGGGAGACCCGCAGATGCGGGACTACCTCCAGCGTCTCGAGAGCGCACTGGAGGAAGAGGCCGCGGCGTCAGCCGCCGACCCGCTGCCGGAAGCGCACGACCTGGTCGGCGATATCGAGGACTTCCTCCGCGGGAATTCTGAGACCGAGTGAGGTTCCAGCCGGCCGAACCGTTGTCGCCGCGTGGGGGGACTGCCCAGCTAGGCGGACAACTTGACGAGGGGTTCGATCTCGCTGGTGTCGGTGGAGGCGCGGGCAAGTTCGAGGTCGTACATCCTTTGCAGGTTGAGCCAAAATTCAGGAGTCATGCCGAGGGCGCGTCCTACACGGAGCGCGGTGTCGGCGGTGACCGACCTGCGCTGGCGGACGATTTCGCTGATACGGATTGGGGACACGCCGATCGCCTTCGCCAGGCGGTATTGGCTGATGCCGAGCTCAGCCAGGATCTCCGCCAGATGTTCGCCGGGGTGGATGGGGGCGGCTGCGGTCATCGGTCCGTCTCCTCAGTGGGCAACAGCAACTGTGGCACTTTCTCCCCGAAAGGGGCAGGATAACGAACGGGTGTTCGGATGAGTTCGCCGAGCGTGTTGCATGTCGATCTCGATGCCTTCTTCGTGGCGATGGAGGTGTTGCGCCGGCCCGAGCTGGTGGGGACGCCGGTGGTGGTGGGTTTCGACGGGCCGCGCGGGGTGGTGAGCACCGCGAGCTACGAGGCGCGCGCCTTCGGCGTGCACTCGGCGCTGCCGATGGCGCAGGCGAAACGGCGCTGTCCGCAGGCGACCTACCTACCTGTCGACTTCGCGCACTATGCGCCCGCCTCGGAGCGCTTCCACGCCATCCTGCGCGACTTCACGCCGGCCTGTGAGTCCGCCGGCACGGACGAGGCCTACCTCGACGTGGCGGGCTCGGCGCGGCTGTTTGGCGACGGCGAGGCAATCGCGGGGATGATTCGCGAGCGGGTGCGTTCGGAGGTCGGGATCACCGCGTCGGTGGGAGTGGCGACAAACAAGCTCATCGCGAAGGTCGCCAGCGACGCAGCCAAGCCGGATGGGGTCTGCGTGGTGCCCGCGGGCGGGGAGGCGGCGTTCCTGGCGCCGCGGCCGGTGCGCGAGCTGCCGATGGTGGGGGCGAAGCTGGAGGAGCGTCTGGCGCAACTGGGGCTGCGCACGATCGGGGACATAGCCAGCTATCCGGCGGAGGCGCTCAAGGCGCGCTTCGGGGGCATGGGGGAGGAGTTGCACGCGCGGTCGCAGGGGCGGTTCGAGGCGCCTGTGCTCTCGGGACGGGGCACGGCGAAGTCGGTGAGCCGGGAGACGACGTTCGGGCACGACGAGCCGGACCGGTCGCGCCTGCGAGCGATCCTGCGCACGCAGGCCGAGCGCGTGGCGCGCGACCTTGCTCGCAACGAGCTGGGGGCGCGGACCGTGGTCCTGAAGCTGCGCTTCCCGCCCTTCGAAACGCTCACGCGGTCGTGGACGGGGGCCGCGCAGGTGGCGCTCGCGGACGAGATCTTCGAGGCCGGGGCGGAACTCTTCGAGCGGGCGTGGCGGGAGGAGGGGGAGCGGCCGGTGCGGTTGATCGGACTGGGGGTGATGAACCTGGGTCAGCCGGCGAGGCAGCTCAAGCTGGGGGAGACGTTCGAGGCGGACCGGCTGGCGGAAACGGTCAACACCCTGCGCGACCGCTTCGGGGAGGACTCGGTGCGGCGCGCGACGGAGATCGCGACGGATCGGGGAGGCGGCGGAGAGTAGCGGGGGGAGGGTGGCTCCCCTATGCTTGGGCGCAAGGTTTGGGAGGTTTCGTGGCGGACGAGTCGCAAGCGCAGGCGTGGGTCTCTCTGGGACGCGCCAGCAAGTTCCTGGGGGTGAGCCACTCGACGGTGCGGCGCTGGGCGGATGCCGGGGAGATCCGCTCGTACCGCACGAGCGGCGGCCACCGGCGCATCCTTGAGGAGGACGTGCGCCAGATCATGGCGCAGAGCACCCAGGCGGCCAGCGCGTCCGACACGGACCGCATCAGCGAACTGGCCGTGGCGCGCGTGAAGCGCCGCCTGAGCCGCAGACGTCAGAGCCACGAGATGGATATGTTCGCGGGCATGGAGACGGCGACCCGCGAGCGGCTGCGCTTCATCGGACGGCAGCTCGTGGACCTGTTCGCGCGGTTCGTCTCGTCGCGCACGCGCCCGGAGCGGTTCATCGACGACGCGCGCGGCATCGGCGGGGAGTACGGGCGCACGCTCGTTGGGGCGGGGGTCACGCTGACGGATGCGGTGATGACGTTCAACGCGCTGCGGCACTCGTTGGAGGAGACAGCGGCGCAGATCGCTTCGGAGGCGCAGCAGGCGACCGACGAGGCGGTGGAGGCGATGGAAAGCATCCTGGGTCTGGCGGACAGCGTGCTGGAGGGCATGGCGCAGGCCTACGAGGAGTCGCTGGCCCGCGCCTGAGGGCTCCACACAGGGAACGCCACTCGTATACTGGCGGCACGATGAGCTTCTTTGATCGCGTGCGAGAGACCGTGCGGGGAACCGCAGCAGCAGCCACGGAGGCCACCAAGAAGCAGGCGCGCCGGGCGCAGCTCGAGATGCGCGAGAGCCGCCTGGAAGCGCGCGTGCGTCGCGAGAAGACGGCGATCGGCGAGGCGCTCTATCCGCTGCTGGCCTCAAGCGAGCTGGAGAGCGAGCTGGCCGAGGTGCAGACGGCGCTGGCCCGCATCGAGACCCTGAACCAACAGCTCGCGGAGAACGCCACGGAGCTCGACGCGCTGCTGGCCGGGGACTAGCGAGTGGCAGACCTGTCGGGCGGCGCAATCGGCCTCCTCCACCCGGGGGCGATGGGCGCCTCGGTGGGGGCGGCGCTGGTGGGCCGGGGACATCGTGTGCTCTGGGCGAGCGAGGGGCGCAGCGCGGCCACGCACGACCGCGCCGCGACCGCGGGGCTGGAGGACGCCGGCAGCCTTGAGGCGCTGACGGAGGCGTGCGGGACGCTGATCAGCATCTGTCCGCCCGACGCAGCGCTGGCGCTGGCCGAGCGCGTCGCGGGGACGGGGTTCGCGGGCGTGTACGTCGACGGGAACGCGGTGTCACCGGCGCGCGGAAAGGCCATCGGGGAGGCGGTGTTGGCGGGCGGGGCGCGGGCGTTCGTCGACGGCGGCATCATCGGGCCACCGGCGTGGAAGCCCGGCATCACGCGGCTCTACCTCTCTGGAAGCGAGGCCGCGAGCGTGGCGGCGCTCTTTAGGGGAAGCGCCCTCGAGGCGATCGCGATCGGGCCGGAGGCGGGCGCGGCCTCGGCGCTGAAGATGGCATACGCCGCCTATACGAAGGGCGCCTCGGCGCTGCTGGCCGGCATCCTTGCGCTGGCCGAGCGCGAGGGCATTGCGGAGGCGCTGCGGGACGAGTGGGCGATCTCGCAGCCGGAGTTGGCGGCGGGCGGGGAGGCGCGGGCGCTTGGGAGCGCGGCGAAGGCGTGGCGCTTCGCGGGGGAGATGGAGGAGATCGCCGACACGTTCGCGGGGGCCGGTCTGCCCGACGGCTTCCATCGCGCGGCGGCGGAGATCTACCGCCGCCTGAGCGAGTTCAAGGACGTGCCCGAGCCACCCGCGCTCGAAGATGCGCTGGCGGCCCTGCTGGGCGAGCGCGCCGGGGCCGCGCGCTAGCGGTGGCGGGCGCGCGCCGCAGGAAAACACGCAAACAGCCTCGATCCCGTGTCCCCTCCCTGCGCTGGGAGCGGGAGGCGTGGCGCGAGGGCGCGGCGACGGTCGCGGGGGTGGACGAGGTGGGGGTGGGGCCGCTGGCGGGACCGGTGACGGCGGCGGCGGTGCTGCTCGCAGCGGACGACCGGCGGCCCTGGTTCCGGCACGTACGGGACTCGAAGATGCTGACGGCGGCCGCGCGCGAGGAGCTGGCGGCCGAGATCGAGGCGTCGATCCCGTTCGGGATCGGCTGGGCCACGAGCGCGGAGGTCGATAGTCGCGGCATCGTGGAGGCGCGGCGGCTCTCCGTGCTGCGCGCCATCGAGGCGCTGCCATGCGAGCCCGAGTTCGTCATCTCCGACGCGCTGCCCCTGCCCCTGCCGCGCGTACGGGTGGAGCCGAAGGCGGACGCCCGCAGCGTGTCGGTGGCGGCGGCTTCGATCGTGGCGAAGGTGGCGCGCGACCACTGGATGACGGAGCTTTGCGAACACATTCCCGGGTACGGGTTCTGCCAGAACAAGGGGTACTACACAGCGGCCCACCGGCGGGCGATCGAGCGGCGCGGTCCCTGCGAGGCGCACCGCATCAGTTGGGCGCCCTTCGCCCAGGGCAAGCTCCAGCTATGAACCGGCGCCAGGAGCTGGGGGCCTTCGGCGAGCGCGTGGCGGCGCACCGGCTGGAGGCCTCGGGGCTGGAGATCGTGGCGCGCAACGCTCGCACACCCAGCGGCGAGATCGACCTCGTGGCGCGGGACGGCGAGGACGTGGTCTTCGTGGAGGTGCGCACGCGGCGGGCGGACCCAGGCACGGCGGCGGAGTCGCTGGACACGCGCAAGCTGCAGCGCATGTGGCGCTGCGCGATGGAGTACTGCGAGGAGACGGGGCTCGACCCCGAATGCGTCCGCATCGACCTCGTGAGCCTGGACATCGGCGGGCGCGACTCGGTGGCGCACATCGAGCACTTCCGCGGACTTGAGATTCCGGACGAGTAGCGCCCCGGAGCGTGCTACGATCGGCGCGTTATGCCGATCTACGAGTTCCGTTGCGACGACTGCCGGCGCATCACGAACCACTTCTCGCGTAAGCCCGACCCGAAGGCCGAGGCCGCCTGCGAGCACTGCGGCAGCGAGTCCACGCAGCGGCTGGTCTCCAGCTTCGCGCGGACCTACTCGCGGGCCGACGTTCTCGAGAAATATGGCGACCCGGCCGTCGACGGCGACAAGGCCGACCTCCGCGACCCCCGCCAGATTGGCTCGTGGGTGGAGAAGCGGTTCGACGAGTACGGGATCGATATGCCGGAGAGCGCGCGCGAGATGATCGACGCGGCGCGCGAGGGCGACCTGCCGGACCCGGTCAAGAACCTGTGAGCGCGGGCGGGGAGCGTCCCCGGCCGGACACGTCACCGCTGGCCGAGATCGGGCCGCGCATCGTCGCCCACCTGGAAGAGAAGCACGCAGCCCGGGAGAAGGCGCTGCGGGCTTCGCGGGCGCTGATCCAGGCAAGCGCGCGCAGCATCCGCGAAGCGCATCGGGGGGAGCTGGCGGAGGCGGCGGCGCGACTGGAGGCGGCGCGGGCGGCGGCGGATGAGGGGTTCGGCGAACTGACCGGGCACCCGGACATCGAGCACGCGGGGTTCGTGCACGACGCGGAGAAGGAATACGCGGAAGCGCGGGCAACGCTCGCGCTGGTTTCGGGAGCGCCCCTGCCTTCGCCGGAGGCGCTGGGGGTGAGCGCGGCGGCCTGGCTGAACGGTGTCGCGGAGGCGGTGGGGGAGATGCGCCGGGTCATCCTCGACCGGCTGCGGCAGGGCGATTTCGAGGGCTGCGAGGCGCTGCTCGATGCGATGGACGACATCTACTCGCTGCTGGTCACGATCGACTTCCCCGACGCGATGACGGGCGGACTGCGGCGCACAACGGACCAGACACGGGGCATCCTCGAGCGCACACGCGGCGACCTGACGATGGCGATCGTGCAGCGGCGGAGCACTCCCGCCACGGAGTAGCGCGCTCCGGCCACCGCGAAACACCAGCTTCACATTGAACGCACGGGGGCGCCGCGCTAGAGTGCCTAGCGGCCTATATCCTGCCGCGATCGCCGTCCTTGGGGGCTACCCCACAGTGCGCGACGCCGGGTAGCACCTGCCTCTGGGGGAACCATGGAGATCCTGATCTTCGCCATCATCGCGGGCGTGCTCGCCCTCATCTTTGCGGCCTTCCGCGCGTTCGCGGTGGTGCGGGAGGACCAGGGGAACGAGACGATGCAGCGGATCGCCCGCGCGATCCAGCTGGGCGCCGCTACCTTCCTGAAACGCGAGTACGCGGTCCTGGCCGTGTTCGTCGTCGCGGTGTTCGTCGTCCTGCTCCTCTTCATCGACCTGGACGTGCTCGACAAGAACCCGATGGAGAGCCGCTTCTGGAACTTCCAGAGCGATGCTCCGGCGATGGCGATTTCGTACCTCGTGGGCGCGATCCTCTCCGCGAGCGCCGGTTACCTGGGGATGACGATCGCCGTGCGGGCGAACGTGCGCACAGCGGCGAAGGCGATGCACGGGTTGAACCCGGCGCTTCGCGTGGCCTTCAACTCGGGCACGGTGATGGGCATGACGGTCGTGGGGCTGGGCATCCTCGGCCTGGGGATTCTTTACCTCATCTGGGAGAGCGCGGTTCCGCTGGCCGGCTTCGCCTTCGGCGCCTCCTCGATCGCGCTCTTCGCGCGCGTGGGCGGCGGCATCTTCACCAAGGCCGCCGACGTGGGCGCCGACCTCGTGGGCAAGGTGGAGGCCGGCATCCCCGAGGACGACCCCCGCAACCCCGCCACCATCGCCGACAACGTGGGCGACAACGTGGGCGACGTCGCGGGCATGGGCGCCGACCTGTTCGAGTCGTACGTGGGATCCATCGTGGCGACGATGGCGCTGGCGGCAGTAGCCATCGTCGGCGTCGAGTACACCGGCGCCGTGGGGCTGTTCCCCGATGGCGGCCCCGAAGTCTTCAAGAGCACAGCCGTGATGCTGCCGCTGCTTGTGGCGGGGATGGGCATTTTCGCCGCCGTTCTCTCCACGTTCCTTGTACGGACAGGCGAGCAGGCGAGCCAGGGCCGGCTGCTCTGGGCGCTGCGGGCAGGCGTCTACGGCGCCTCCGGCCTGGTGCTGGTGGGCGCGGCCATTGCCATCCCCGTGCTCGACCTCCCCTGGGACCTGTTCTGGGCCATCCTCGTGGGTCTTGTCGCAGGCCAGATCATCGGGACCGTGACAGAAGGTTTTACTTCATCCGAGGGCTTCGCCCTTGGGCCGTTCCGCTACAGCCCGACGGTGAACCTTTCCCAACAGTCGGAGGCCGGCGCGGGGCCTGTGATCATAGGCGGCATGAGCCTGGGCATGCTCTCGACGGCGATCCCCCTGATCACCATCGTGGTCGCCATCATCCTCGCGAACGAGTTCGCCGGGTTCTACGGCATCGCGCTGGCGGCAGTGGGCATGCTCGCGCCGCTGGGCATCACCCTCGCGACCGACGCATACGGCCCGGTGGCCGACAACGCGGGCGGAATCGCCGAGCAGGCCGGCCTCGATCCCGAGGTGCGCGAGCGCACGGACGCGCTCGACCAGCTTGGCAACACCACGGCGGCGACGGGCAAGGGCTTCGCCATCGGCTCGGCGACGCTGACGGCGCTGGCGCTGCTGGCGACCTATTCGATCACGACCGGCGTGGAGATGTTCAACCTCCTCGACTGGGACGTCATGGTGGGCATCCTCCTCGGGGCACTGATGCCGTTCGTGTTCTCCGCGCTCTCGATGGGAGCGGTGGGGCGTGCGGCGCAGGCGATGGTGGAAGAAGTACGCCGCCAGTTCCGCGAGATGCCGGGCATCATGGACGGCACCCAAGATCCGGACTACGAGCGCGCCGTGAGCATCTCCACCACGGGCGCGCTGCGCGAAATGGTCTTTCCGGGCCTGCTGGCCGTGGCCGTGCCCATCTTCGTGGGGGCGGTGATCAGCGCGGAGGCGCTCGGTGGCCTGCTCATCGGTTCGATCGCCGCGGGCGCCATGCTCGCCATCATGATGGCGAACGCAGGCGGCGCCTGGGACAACGCGAAGAAGTACATCGAGGAAGGACACTTCGGCGGCAAGGGCTCGGATGCGCACAAGGCCGCCGTGGTGGGCGACACCGTGGGCGATCCGTTCAAGGACACCTCGGGCCCGTCGCTCAACATCCTTCTGAAGCTGATGTCGATCGTCGCGGTGGTATTCGGGCCGCTGTTCATCTAGCGTAGCCGCCGATCGCAGCCCCACGGGGCAGGGCGAAAGGGAGGCGAGCGGTGGTCGTGGCGCAGCTCGCGATTCCGCTCGCCGCGGCTGTTGCAGCCGTCTTCGCCATCTGGTTCACGCTCGACATCCTCCTGCGGACGCGTCCCAGCGACGCCGTCGCAGCCGCGGCCGAACGCACGCGGGAGCTGACCGGCAGCTTCGTGTGGCGGTTCGTGGCACTGAGCATGGCGGCGGCGATAGCAGCGGGGGCGGGTTTCGGCGCGCTCCTCGGGGTGTACCGCGAGGGTGTGGAGTCTGGCGCGGTCGCGGGTCTGGCGGTGGTGGCGGGGGCGCTGGCGGCGGCCATGACGGCAGCCGGAGGAGCGGCCCTGGGACAGCGCGCAAGCGAAAGAGCCGCGACCGCCGCCGACCGGACGCTCCGGCAGGCGCTGGCGATCACGCTCTGGTCGGGGACGGCTCCCGCGCTCACGGGCGGAGCACTGGCAGTCGCGGGCGTGGCGGGGCTCTACGGCATCGCGACGCGCTTCGCGGACGTTCCGAGCGGCGAGGCGGCCTTCCTCGTGCTGGGCGCAGGGGCGGGGGCGGCGATTGCGGCGCTGGCGGCGCGACTGCTGGCGGCAAGCGAATCGAACGACGACGAGGGAGCGGAGGCGGAGGCCTTGGAGGCGGCGGGAAGCGCAGCCGGAGGGGCGGAGACGGTCGCGCTGATCGCGGCAGGCGGCGCGGCGGGGCTGGTGCTGGGAGCGCCCATCGCGCGGATGACTGATGAGCTCGTCTGGCTCGTGGCGCCGCTGGTCGTGCAGGCGCTGGGGCTGGCGGCCGCGACGATCGCGGCGATCACGCTGCCGTTCTGGGCGCGGGCGCTGCGGAACGCGGGGCGGGCGGTGGTGGCGGGGTACTGGATCGCGGCGATCCTCGGAGGGGCGCTGGCGTTCGCGGCGCCGCTCGTGTTGCTGGAGGAGGGGCGCTGGTGGTTCGCCGGCGCCGCCCTGGCGGGGGCGGGGATGAGCGCACTGGTGTTCCTCGCCGGACGGACCATCGTGGGGGACGGGTCCAACTACCGGGGGACGGGGGCCGCCTTCGCGCTGCTGGCGGGTGCGGCCCTGGTCGGAGCCTTCGTGTTGGGATGGCAGGTGGAGATCGACGGCATCAGCCAGACCTCGACGGCCCTCTACGGGGTGGCGATGGCGGCGGCGGGGGCGCTCGCGCTGGCGCCCGCGGGGAGCACGGTGGGGTGGTTCGGGTCGGGGGCGGCGAACGCCGCCTCGCTGGCCGAGCGTGCGCGCGAGGGGGAGCCGCCTCCCGGGGAGGGTCCCGCCCCGCTGCCACTGGGACCGCTCAGGGCGACCGCGCAACGCGCGCTCGCTCCGGGCTGGAGCCACGCGTTCGGGTGGACGGTGCTGGTGGGGACAATCTCCATAGCAGCGCTCCTGCTGGCCGTGCGCACGGAGCTCGGCAACGTGGCCGCTGACGACGTTGCCGGATACGTCGTGCTCGCCTCCGAGCTCGGCGTCGTGCCCGAGTTCGAGGA
Source organism: Tepidiformaceae bacterium (assembly GCA_965262975.1). Taxonomy (GTDB): domain Bacteria; phylum Chloroflexota; class Dehalococcoidia; order Tepidiformales; family Tepidiformaceae; genus UBA2991. Next base: position 2,366,918 of record OZ253575.1, read on the forward strand.
GTTCCAGGCAGCCACGGCGTACGAGCTGGACTCGTACCGCGACCTGTTGGAGCGCCACGACATCGCCGAGTCGGACGTTCCGCAACTGCTGCTGGCGGGGGAGGCCGAGGCGAGAGCCCTGCTGGCGCTCCGCGCCGACCAGGGGCAGCTCGATGCGGGCGTCGAAGCGATAGGGGGCGGGCCGTGGCCGTTCCCGGCGCTGCCGCCGCTGCGTCTCGACAGCCTGACCGGGGTCGGGGCACTGGTGGGGCTGACAGCACTGCTGGGGGCGATAGGCCTTGTGGCCATGGGAGGACGCCTGGTGGCAGTGCGGGCGCTGGGCGCGTTGTTCGTCGCGGCGGCGTTGCCTGTTGGGGCGGCGCTCATCGCGAGACCGGTGGTCGGGGGGAACGCGGGCTGGGAGTTCGTGGCAGGGGCGGCGCTGGCGGCACTGCTCGCGGGGCTGGCGCTGGCCGCGAGAGGAGGCGGCGAACGGGGCAGGGTGGCGGAGGCGGGGCTGATACTGGCGGTCGCGCTGGCGGCTTCGGGGGCGGTAATCGCGCCGGCGTTGGTGGCGATCCAGGGCTAATTTCCATTAGATCGGCGAAATAGGAGGAATATTTGTGATTTTCTTCCCAAAGTCCTTGACAGGCCGATCCGCGGGCCGGTAAGTTCAGGGGGCTCCACAAGGAGCATGCGCTCGGCGAAAGCCGAAACCTGCAGAGTGCGCCAGCGACGCTGGCGCAGCGGGGGAACCACTTACTGGGGTGAATGGGACGTCTCCAGTCCCTAGGGCAACCTTCCGCCCGAACCCGTCAGCTAACCCCGTATGCACTTGGAAGGCCTGGCGAGCAGGACGCTCGCTTCGAGGCCCGATTTCTTCTTGCCTCACGGAACCCAGGAGAAGTTCCCCATGCCTGCCTTGCAAGAGGCCCCACCCCAGACGTGCCCGAAGTGCAGCGGCTCCATCATCGTGGAGCGCGACTGGCACGGCACCTACGGCAGCTGCATCATGTGTGGCTACGTGCACGAAGTGCTGACCCGTCCGCCGATTGACTTGGCGGCCGAGGAAGCGGCTCTGCCCCAGCGGCAGCGCCGGCGCCAGCCTTCGCACGGCAAACTGCGCCTGTAATCGCGCTGCTGCCGACACCAGACTTGAGGCCCCCGCAACTGCGGGGGCTTTAGTCACTCCACGGCCGGATGCGTTCCGGCTGCGACTGAACCCCAGGAAGGAATCCCCAGAGTATGGCGTACGTACGCATCTCCATCGCAAAGCCGCGACGGGGCGAAGAAGCCCGTCTGCGCAACACCCTTGAGCGGATCAACACGGAAGCCTCCACGCACGAAGGGTGCATGGAGACGTTCGTCCTTGAGCCCCACGACGACAGCGGCGAGCTTGCACGCCTCGCGGTCTACAGTAACGAAGCGGCTGCAGAAGCCGCGGCTTCGAGCGGCGCCATGCTGGCGCTGCGCTCGGAGATGCACCTGCTCGTCGAGGCGGGGCACTCGGAGCGCGCGTTCTTCACCGCGGCCTAGCGGCGGCGCACCTGCGGGGGACGGTTCCCGTATCCTCGCCACGGGTGAAGCGTGACTGACGAGCAGGACACCGGCCTGGAAGGCGCGCGCGCCGAAGCGGCGCGTCGCGGCGTGGGCGGCTACGGCCGCCACGTCTTCATCTGCACGGGTCCGGACTGCTGCACGCCCGAGGAAGGGCAGACCGCCTGGAACCGGCTGAAGCGCGGCGTGGGCGAGCTGAACGCGCGCGAAGGGGCCACTCCGATCTACCGGACGAAGGTAGGGTGCCTGCGCATCTGCGAGAGCGGACCGACGGCGGTGGTCTACCCCGAGGGGCGGTGGTACGCGGGGCTGGCGCGGGAGGCGCTCGACCGCGTCATCGCCGAGGACCTGGGCGAGGGGCAGCCGGTCGAGGACCTGATGATCGGGGAGAACCCGCTCTCGCTGGGCGACGGCGCCGGAGACCAGCCGGGCTAGTTCACGCCCCGCTCGTAGCCTTCCCACCAGGGCGCGCGCAGCTCGGTCTTGAGGATCTTGCCGGCCCCGGACTTGGGCAGCGGCGTCTCGTGGAACTCGACGCTCTTGGGGCACTTGTACCCGGCGATGAGCGAGTGGCAGTGTTGGATGAGGTCGTCCTCGCTGGCGCTCGCGCCCTCGCGCAGGACGACGGCGGCGTGGACGGCTTCGCCCCAGCGCTCATCGGGAATCCCGAAGACGGCCGCTTCGAGGACGGCGGCGTGCTCGTAGAGGGCGCCCTCCGTCTCGGTCGTATACACGTTCTCGCCCCCGCTCACGATCATGTCCTTCGAGCGGTCGACGATGTAGATGAAGCCCTCGTCGTCGATGCGGGCGACATCACCCGTATGCATCCAGCCATCGCGCAGGACGGCGGCGGTCTCCTCGGGACGGTTCCAGTAGCCGAGCATCACGTTGGGGCCGCGCGCGACGACCTCGCCGGTGCCGCCGGGCGGGACGGGCAAGCCGTCGTCGTCGACGACGCGAACCACGACGCCCTGCACCTGGCGCCCGCAGGAGGCGAGACGCTCGATGCCCTCGGGCGTGTCGTAGTCGAGCCACTCAAGCCGCTGGGCGGTGAGGAGGGGGGCGGTCTCGGTCATGCCGTAGGCCTGGGCGAGGATGGGGCCGAAGATCTCTTTGGCCGCGAGGATGCGGTCGGTGGGCATGGGTGAGGCGCCGAAGAGGAGGGCGCGCAGCGAGGAGAGGTCGTAGTCCCCGACCCTGGGGTGGTTCACGACGAAGTTGATCATCGTGGGGACGAGGATGGTGGCGGTCACGCGGGCGTCCTGCACAACCGCGAGGAAGGGGTCGGGAGCGAAGCCGGGGATGAAGGCGTGGGCCCCACCGGCGGCGGTGATGGAGTAGCAGGCCCAGGCATCGGCCAGGTGGAACATGGGGGCGGCGTGGAGCCAGACATCGGGCTCCTCGAAGGCGAACGTCATCTGGATGTGCTGGGCGTTGGAGACGACGTTGCGCTGCGAGAGCATGACCCCCTTCGGCAGACCGGTCGTGCCGCCGGTGTAGCAGAGGTTGAGCATGTCGTCCTCGCGCCAGTCGCGGGCGGCGGCGGCGAGGGGCGCGTTCCCGGCAACCAGCTCCTCGTAGGCGCGCATCCCGTCGGGGGCGCTGTCGGCGAGCAGGATGACGTGTTCGAGCTTCGGGAGCCTGTCCCGGAACGACTCCAGAAGCTCCACGAACTCGGGGCCGACGAGGAGGGCGCGGAGCTCGCCGTCGTTGATGATGAACTCAAGTTCGGGGGCGGAGAGGCGGATGTTGAGGGGGGCGAGGGGCGTGCCCGCGTAGTGCGCGGCGAAGTAGGTCTCGAGGTAGCGGTGGGAGTTGCTCGCGAGGATGCCGACGTGCTGCCCCGGCTCGACGCCCGTCGCGAGGATGCCCGCGGCCAGCGAGCGGATGCGCGCGGATGTCTCGGCGTAGGTGCGCTGGAGCCCGCCTTCGATGACGGCCGTCCGGTCGCCGTAAAGGGCGACGCTGCGTTCGAGGATGTCACCGACGAGCCACTCGCCCATGCTCAGGCGACCTCGAAGAGTCCGGCAGCGCCCATCCCACCTCCGACACACATGGTGATAACGGCGTAGCGAGCGCCGCGGCGCTTCCCCTCGATGAGGGCGTGACCGACCATGCGGGTTCCGCTCATGCCGTAGGGGTGGCCGATGGAGATGGCGCCGCCGTTCACGTTGAGGCGCTCGTCGGGGATACCGAGCTGGTCGCGGCAGTAGACGACCTGGCAGGCGAAGGCCTCGTTCAGCTCCCAGAGATCGATGTCGTCCATGGTGAGGCCGGTGCGCTCAAGCAGCTTCGGGACGGCGTAGATGGGGCCGATGCCCATCTCGTCGGGCTCGCAGCCGGCGACGGCCATGCCACGGTAGTAGCCGAGGGGTTCGAGGCCGCGCTTCTCGGCGGCGCTGGCCTCCATGAGGGCGCAGGCGGCGAAGCCATCGGAGAGCTGGCTGGCGTTGCCTGCGGTGATGAAGCCGTCCTCACCCATGACCGGCTTGAGCGCGGCCAGACCCTCGGCATTGGTGGAGGGGCGGTTGCACTCGTCCTGGTCGAGGGTGACCTGGTGGTGGCTCGTCTCGCCGGTCGCGCGATCGACGACGACCTTGGTGACATGGCTGGCGATGATCTCGTCGGCGAAGAGGCCCGCGTCCTGGGCGGCGGCGGTGCGGCGCTGGCTCTGGAGAGAGTACTCGTCCTGGGCCTCGCGGGAGATGTTGTAGCGCTTCGAGACGACCTCGGCGGTGCCAATCATGGGCATGTACATGGCGGGCGTCGCTTCGAGGACGTTGGGGTCGCGGGCGCGGAAGACGTTCTGGTTCTTGTTCTGGACGAGGCTGATTGACTCGATGCCGCCGGCGAGCACGGTCTCCATGCCGTCGACCATGATCTGCTTGGCGGCCATGGAGACGGCCATAAGGCCGGAGGAGCACTGGCGGTCGACCGACTGGCCGGAGACGCTCACGGGCAGGCCGGCGGCGGCGGCGACCTGGCGGCCGACGTTGAACCCCTGCGTTCCCTGCTGGAGGGCGGAGCCGACGATGACATCATCGATCTCGGCGGGGTCGATCCCAGCGCGGGCGACCACTTCCTTCACGACCGGGGCGGCCATGCTGGGCGAAGGGGTGTCGTTGAAGGCCCCGCGATAGGCCTTGCCGATGGGTGTGCGGGCGGTGGAAACGATTACGGCTTCGCGCATGGCGGTTCCTCCAGGGGGCGAGCGTCTCGGTGACGGACGGTCGCCTCTAAGCGAGGGGAGCCTACCAGAAGCCGGTACGGTAGCGGATACCGCGATGCTCGTGGCCGGCTTGGCCCGCCTTGCGCACACGGAGCAGGTGCTTGCGGCAGAGGAAGATGGTCTCCCGGCGCACATCGGAGGGGTCGTCCGTCCACATCGAGACGGCGACCTCCTCCAACGGAGTCGCGGGGCAGAACTTGCAGCGGCGCAGCGGCACGGGCTTAGCTGCTCCAAGCCACGGGCTCGTCTAGCCAACGCGGATCTACGTGGAGGCCCGCAGGCACAGGAACGTGATGTCGGTGACCTTGAACGGTGCGACGACCGGCCATAGAGCGACCCCCCGCCCGGGAAACAACGCCGTAGTCATCGCTCCAGTCCAACCGACGGCTGGGGCGATAGGAAAACTGAGACGCCACAGTCGACCTTGATGGCGCGCTTGCCCGGACAATCTGATCCACGAGGGCACGTCGCTCAGCCACCACTTCCATGAACTCTGTGAATGTCTCGCCTTGTCGGTCGACCAAAGTCTGCAGCTCAGCCTCTCGTGACCTGCGACGAGGAATGTCTGCTACCCACAGCAAAACCACCACAAACCCAGTCGCAAGAGCGAGTATCGAGAACACTGTCGCTAGCTCACTCATAGTGCCCGCTCCTCTGAGTCACGGAGTGCCCTGGTCTGGTCACTCATCGTTTCGATCGCCATCGTCAGTTGCTGCCCCTGAACCTCCAGTTGTTTCGCCAGCAAGCGCATTGCAGGGGAGCCGCCCCGCCAGTCGCGCACGCCAAAGAACAGCGCGCGAATTATGACACCCCATGCAAGGAGGCTCCCGGAGAGCTGTATCCAATTCTCAGCGCTCATTGAGCTGGCTTACCAGGTGGCGCTACTTCCAAAGCACCTCCGCTACGGTATTCGGCCACCTCGTCCAGGGCGCGACCGGCCTCTTCTCGAATCCTCTCAAGCTCGGCTGGCGACAAACCGAACGACAGGGCATCGGAGTCACCCGATGCCTTGTGGTACCGAATCGTCCAGCGAATACCAGGGAGGAGTGTCCTCGGGTCGCTTCGGGCAGGACGAAAGACGACATCAAAGTCAGAGCCGTCGTACGCCGGAATACCGTGAAACGCAAGGCTCTCTGCAACGCGCAGCTGGAAGGGACGACCCCGCTGAAGGATAGGAGAGAGGGTCGTCCAAAGACTCGACACGCCTTCTACTCCAACATCCTCCGCCAGGGCGAGTATCTCGCTCTCGGCATCAGCCTCGGGTTCCGCCAAAGCCACAGCTCTCGCGAGGAACGTCAGCACGACAGCCACAGTCTCCAACTCCGCCGCTGGCACACCGTAGGCAGCCGCAACACCTTCAGTATCCACATCGTCAGCGCCATGGTGAGAAATGGGCGCCGTTCCGATCATCCCAACCAAGCCCTCCAGCACAGGCGTGGGCTGCGACAGCATCACCTTGAAGTCCTCAAGGAAAGCTTCGTTGGCGCGCATGCTCTTAGGGATGACCGGCACTGTTCACATCTCCGGCGCGGTTGCGCAAGCACGGGAGTTTAGCGCATGTCAGGAGCCTCAGTCCCTACTCGCCGTCGTCGTAGGCCACCCACTGGTCGTAGAGGTGGTGGAAGTGACGCAACTTCCCCTCCTCGTAGGCGGACATGTAGATGTAGGGATCGACCTTGGTCTTGAGGCCCTTCTGCACCTTGGGCAGGTTGTAGCTGTCCTGGTTGAGGACGCGGGCGAGGCCGCCCATCTCGGGGGCTTCGGTCCAGGGTTCGTCGGGCCCGACCCAATGGATCTGGGCGGCGGGTGGTTTGGGCTTGTCGAGGGGCCAGGGGGCGAGGTAGATGACCTCCATGATGCTCATGTCGTGGTCGTCGCCGTAGGGGCGGAAGCGGTAGACGATGCGGCTGAACGAGCCCCAGGGGTGGAAGTTGGGGAAGAGGTTGTTGTACTGCCCGTCGATCAACTCGGCATCGCAGTAGACATCAACGCGGTCGCCGATGGTCTCGCGCAGGGTCTCGCGCATCATGTCGGCCATCTTGTGGCGGGTCGCGAAGATCTCCTCGCGGGAGGGGTGGATGTTGCGGTGGGCGCTGGTGCGCGCAGCGACCGTGACGGCCCGCGACCAGTTGCCGAATGAGTCGTACTGGTGATTGGCGCCGTCGCCGCCATAGATCATGAGCTGCGGGTGGGTGGCGATGATGTGGTAGCCCTCCATGAAGGCTTCCTGGTTCGCTTTCCAGTTGGCGCGCACGATCTTGGCGACGTGCATCTGCTTGTACTTGGTCTCGTACTCGTACTTCTCGTAGTGCCTGGGCAGGTCGCCGAGATAGTCCTCGAAGGACTCGCTGTCCGGGTCGGGGTTGATGAAGACGAAGCCGCCCCACGTGCCCGTCTTGGCCTCGCGCAGGTGACTGGCGTCCTCACGCACCTCGGGGAAGTCCCACTCCGAGGGAATCTCGCGCAGGGAGCCGTCGACTTCCCAGCACCAGCCGTGGAAGGGGCAACGGAACTCGGTTGCCTGCTTGCCGTCGAACTCGCGCAGCTGGCGTCCGCGGTGGAGGCAGGCGTTGTTGTACGACTTGAACTCGTTCTCGCCCGTGCGCACGACGATGTAAGAGAGGTGGGCGACATCGTAGACGATGTAGTCGCCGACCTCGGGGATGTCGTCGACGTGGCAGGCCATCTGCCAGATCTTCTTCCAGAGGCGCTCGACCTCAAGGTCATGCCACCTCTTGCTGGTGTAGCGCTCGGTGGGCGTCTTGCGGACGCCGCCGGGGAGAGAGTTCTCCATGCGCAGCGTGTCGGGGATGCGCTCGGGATACTGGTCGCCTTCGAGCAACTCCATGAAGGAGATGCCGGAGGAGCGGCGGCCGGCGGGAGTGTCGCGGCCAGGGTCGCCGGTGTAGCGGGTGAAGGTTTCGTCGATCTCGCCGGCGAGGGCGGTGCCGCCGGTGTACTGCGCCTGGGCGGCGGCCGCGTCACGGCCCGTCTGCATGCGGGCGGCGCGGCGGGGGTCGTTCTCGACGAATTCGGCGGGCAGCTCGGGGCCGCCGACCCACTGGAGGAGGTGGGGGTCGGCGTGCATCAGGTCACCCTCGAGGTGAATGCCGTCCCACTGGAAGATGCCGTACTTCTTCGCCTTCTCGACGCGGACCTTGCCGTCTCCGAGCTCCGTGTAGGTGGCGCCGCTGAGGGGATGGACTTCGGACTTCATACGTTCTCCTGATGTTGTGCTGGGTCGCCTCTAGGCAACGTCGAACTGGACCCAGAGCTCCTTGGGGGCACGGAATCCGCCTTCGTTGATGTTTGGTCCCGTGATGCCCTCGTGCGTGGGGAACTTGGGGCGGGGATTCTTCATCGCTTCGCAGAGGCGTGTGCTCGCGATGATGGCCTCCTGGCGGGCCATCGCGTAGCCCATGCAGAAGTGCTGGCCCATGCCAAAGCCGAGATGGCCGAAGCGGCCATCGGGGTAGCGTCCGGAACGCAACTCGCGACCCATGTGCAGATCGTCCCGGAAGATATCGTAGGTGTCCGGGTCCTTGAACACACGCTCATCGCGGTTGCCCGCGCCGAGGAAGAGGGAGACGGAGGCGCGTTCGGGGATGACCTCGCCGTACATCTCGATCTCGCAGGTGGTGCGCCGCCCCTGGCCGTGCACGACCGGGTCGTAGCGCATCATCTCGGTGAACACGTTGGTCCAGAGGGAGTGGTCGCGCTGGACCTCCTGGAACTGGTCGGGACGGGTGTAGAGCATGTGGTACCACATGTTGGCGATGGCCTTGTCGGTGGTATCGCCGCCGGCGGCGAGGAGGAGGGCGACGAAGCCCTTGACCTCCTCGACGTTCATGCGCTGGCCCTTGAGTTCGGCGGTGACGATGCGGGAAACGAGATCCTCGCCGGGGTTCTTCGTGCGCTCCCTGATGATGGGGTCGAGGTAGTCCCAGATCTCGTCGCGGGCGTGGATGCCATCGACGTAGTACTGGCCCGAGCCCATGCCGGCGATGAGGCGCTGGTACCAGCGCACGAAGGTGTCCTCGTCGGAGCGGTCCAGGCCGAGCATGTTGGAGATGACGCGCACGGGGAACTGGTTGGAGAAGTGCTCGACGAGCTCGACCTCGCCGGTGTCGGAGAAGCCCTTGGCGATGTCGTCGGCGGCCTTCAGCGAGATCTGGTCAAGGAGTTCGCGAGCGATCGTCTCGATGTAGGGCAGGAACGCCTGGAGGCGGTTGCCGACGAACTGGTCGGCGACGATGTTGCGCATCCAGCGGTGCCGCTGGCTGTTGCCGTACTCGAGGATGTTGGGGCCGAAGACGGAGCGCTCGCCGAACTTGTAGGGGCCTTCGGGCTTGTAGAGGGCGCGGTCGTAGTGCTCGTTGTCCTGGAAGACGTTGACGATGTCCTCGTAGCGGCTGAGCACCCAGCGGCCATGGAAGCCATCGCGAAAGAGGGGGCGGTTGTCGCGCAGGCGCTTATAGAGGGGGAAGGGGTTCTTGCGGTACTCGGGAGTATCGAACTCCCGCGGATCGATCTCGGTCTTGAGGCGTTTAGCCGCCGCCTGTCCTGCCGTCATGCCTGGACTCCCCGCGAGCGCATGGCTCGCTATGACCGTTCAGGATACGCCCTTGGGGAGGGGGCTACAGGCTAGCAGCCCAGCCGCGAACGGCACGTGTGATCTGCTCTTCCACCCATACGCGGAACTCGGCGGCAAAGGCCTCCATTGCCTCGCTGTCAGACGGCTGGAGGTCAAACCAAAACGGACTGCCGGAAGTCGAGCGGCTCCCCCACTCCCCATCATCCCGGGGTTGCGTGCAGAGGACTTCCGAGGCCGCATAGCGACGACGCTGGGTTCCAGCGGGATACAGGACTATGACCAGTCGAATGTCCATGTCCGAGCGAGCGGGCACGCCCAGTCGGAGGGACACCCAGCGGGATGGACGTTCCACATCAACGTAGCCTTGCCTCCCCATGACCTCCAAGATCTCCTTGGGCAATGGGACGTCGTTGGTGTCGCTGGAGACCGAAGCGGAAACCACGACGCCCTCGGCTTCGAAGGCTCGTTGCGTCTCCGCTGCGACTTCCTCGAAACGAACCGATGCCACGTGAACCAATTCGTCCAGGGCGCCGGCCACCCGTGTCACCGTGGCGTCCTGACTCTGACGAGCGGCTGCGGCTGCGGCCTCAATCGCCTGCACAGACGCCTCACCCCGTAGCGAGCGGATGGTCTTCAGGGCCTCCTGAAGATCGGACCGCTGAACATCGGCAAAGAGGTTGACCAGTGGCTTGAGATCGCCCTTGTCTGCTGCTCTCAGAGCATCAAGGTAGGGTTCGCGGTGCTCCTCATCGCGAACGACGAGCACTAGATATTCCTCCTTCAGAAAGACGGCGCTGGACAGGGCACGGGCAACGCGGCCGTTGCCATCGATGAACGGATGTATCTGGGCAAACCGGTGGTGAAGCCACGCTGCCTCGACCTCCGCACAGACACCCAACGACTCATGCTGCTTCCACCAGGAGAGTAGTTGGTCGATCTCGCTGTCTACCTGTTCGGGCGGGCTGTACTCGTGAATGGACCCGTCAGGCTGAAGAGGGTTGTTCGGCCACTTCTTCCAGACGCCCTTTTCTGATGGGCGCCACTCTTGCTTCTTGATAGTGCCGGACCGGTCTAGCACATCTCGTGTGGGCTGGTTGAGGGTCAACCGCTGGTGCAGATCCTTGATGTAGAAAGGCGTGAGTTCCCGCTGGCGCCCGACAAGGTCCATGACCATGTCGAGCGCAGCGCGCTGGTCCCGTATCAAAGATTCCGCACCGGTGGGAATGAGCGCGTCCTCGTGAAACTGCGCAAGCGCTTCGATGCCAGCTTCGAGAATCTGGATCGTGACCCCCCGGTCGACGCTGTAGAGGCGCTCGATGATCCCGGTCTCAACAGCCCAGAGTATGTAGAGCTGCTCCTGAAACTGCTCCAGCTTCGTCTTGTCCTTGATGAGCTTGCGATCGGCCACCCACTGCTGGTGGACGTCGTGGAGGTCAGGGCGGCAGAGGTCGCGCCAATCCGCTGGCAGATCCTCAATCGGCTCCCACCTGTGTGAGATGGGCGGCGTGTCAGGCGCAGTGTCGGACATCAGCTCTCTCTGTCAGGTTCCCACCTGCCCTAGACCTGCGCAATCGGCGGGGGTCAGGCGACGGCGCTGATGACTTCGTCGCTGAGGCGCTGGTAGAGGGCGGGGTTGTTGGGCATGCGCGCGAAGATCGCTTCTTCGACGCCGACCGCCTCGTAGCGCCGGAGCACCTCGATGATCTGCTCGGCGGAGCCGATGGCGAGGTCGCGTTCGCGCTCCTCGGGGGTGAGGTGGCCGCCGTAGCGCTCGCGCCACATCTTCGCCTTCTCGGGGTCGTCCTGGAGGACGCAGGTGAGCTGGATGCTCTTCTTGATCTCGGCGGGGTCGCGGCCGATGTCGGCGCAGTGGCGTTCGAGCACCTCGATCTTGCGCCGCACGAAGTCGGGCGGGCCGTCGACGTTCATGACGTCGCCGTAGCGGGCGAGGATGCGGAGGGTGCGCTTCTCGCCGCCGCCGCCAACCATGATGGGCGCGTGCGGCTTCTGGATGCACTTGGGCTCGAAGGGCGTGTCATCGAGCTGGTAGTACTGGCCCTCGAAGGTGACGGGGCCGTCGGTATCGAAGAGGAGGCGGATGACCTGCACGGCCTCCTCGAGGCGATCCAGGCGCTCCTTCAGGGAGGGGAAGGTCCAGCCGAAGGCGGTGTGCTCGCGTTCGAACCAGGCAGCGCCGATGCCGACGTTCATGCGGCCGCCGCTCATGTCGTCCATGGTCGCGATCATCTTGGCGACGAGGGCGGGGTTGCGGTACGTGTTGCCGGTGACGAGCGTGCCCAGGCGGACGCGCTCGGTGGTGGCGGCGAGTCCCGCGAGGAGGGCGTAGGCCTCGAACGTCGGGATCTCATTGCCGAGGTTGCCGACGGGCGGGAAGAAGTGGTCGTAGACCCAGAGGCTGGACCAGCGGCCCGCATCGACGGTGCGCGCGACGGCGGAGATGTCCTGCCAGGTGGTGGAGTTGTTGTGGAGTTGGGCGCCGATCTGCATGTCGAGGGAGTCTACAGGGGATGGCGGAAGCCTATACTCACGGCCATCACGAGGCGGGTCGGGGCGCGCCGCGGTCCGCCACAAGGAGGGTCGCCATGGGCGTCTCGCACTCGGTATTCCTGAGCTTCAAGGAGGGCGCCGACGAGGACGCCATCCAGGAGTTCTGGGACAAGCTCGACGAGTTCCCGACGATGAAGCCGGGGCTGCGTCACTGGATCTCGGGGAAGCCCGGGGACTACTACCCCATCTCCAGCGACGCGTACCACCTCGCCTTCTCGGTGGAGGTGGACTCGCCCGCGGCGATGGTCGACTACGCGAAGCACCCGTTCCACATGGTGGCGGCGGCGCTGATGGGTCCGATCATCGAGGACGTGCTCGTGATGGACTTCGAGTTCACCTCGATCCAGCAGAGCGCGGTCGCCTACCGTCCGCCGCGCGAGGGGGACGACGATGTCGCGATCGCGCACGTGACGATGCTGGCCTTCAAGGACGACGCGAGCGAAGAGGACATTGAGGAGTTCACGCTCGCGCTCGACCGCTTCCCGAGGCAGAAGCCGTTCATCCGGCGCTGGATCCTGGGGAAGCCGGGGCCGTACTACGGCTCGGCGACAGATCGGTTCGACCTCGCCTTCATCGCCGAAGTGGACTCGATCGAGGCGATGGAGGCCTACGCCGCGCACCCGTACCACACGGAGGTAGTCGGACCGATGCTGGGGCCGATCATGAAGGACGTGCTGGTCGTGGACTTCGCCTTCTCGCGGGTGATCGAGAGTGCCGTCGACTACGCCCAGATCATCCCCTACCGCTAGGGAGCAGGCTCAGGGGTAGCGGTACTCGCGCAGGGGCCGCCAGAGGCGCCAGATCAAGATGGTGGCGCCGAAGGCGAGGAAGGCGCCCAACGTCATCGTGGCGCGCTCGCCGATGAGGTCGGACCAGAGGCCGACCCAGAGCGTGCCGATGTTGTTGGCGGTGACCGCCGCGAGCACGAGGAAGGCGGAGGCGCGCCCGCGCATGTGATCGGGCGTGGTGAGCTGCACGGTCGTCTGGCGGATGGCGACGGTGACGGCGTCGGCGGCGCCTATGAGGGCGATGGTGATCGCGCCCGCCCAGAGCGCGGTCACGTTCGAGAAGGCGAGGAGGACAACGCCGTAGGCGAGGGAGGCGTAGATGACGAGCATCCCCTTGGAGCGGTAGCCGGCGAAGAAGATGGCGCCGAAGGATCCGGCAACGGCCCCGGCGCTGTTCGCAGACCCGAGGACGCCGACGGCTCCCGCGCCGCCCTGGAACAGGCCCTTCGCGAGCACGGGAAGAATCTCGCGGTAGAAGGAGACGACGGTGATGCCGATATCGAGGAGGAAGAGGCCGGGGAGGATGGGGTGGCGGACGACGAAGAGGAAGCCCTCCCAGACGCGGCGCACGGTCGAGCCCTCGGGGGCCTGCTCGACCTGGCCGCGAGCGCGGATGAGGAGGGGCAGGACGGCGGCGGGGACGGTCGCGCCCGCCGCCACGAAGAAGGCGGTCGTGAGGCCGAAGCCTGCGGCGACGCCGGCGAAGAGGAGGGGCGCGAGGATGGAGCCGCCGTTCATGGTGGCGGTCTCGGTCGTGATCGCGAGCATGAGGTGGCGTCGGGGGACGACGGTAGGCGTCAGCGCCGCCGCCGCGGGCTGCGAGATGACCTGCGTGGCGGCGGTGATGCCGATCGCGACGTACACCTGCCAGACCGTAAGCAGGGCAGCGGCGCTGAGGAATCCCATCGCCAGCAGGACGACAAAGGTGACGGTGTGGGCGACCGCCACGAGGTGCTTGCGGTTCATGTAGTCGGCGAGGGCGCCTCCCCAGAGCAGGGCGGGTATCTGGACGACCAGCTGGACGGCGCCGATAAGGCCGAGCTGGATGGGCGAGCCGGTCGCCTCGAAGAGCCACTGGGCGGTGACGAGGATGCGCATCCAGCGGGAGACGACCGTGGCGAGGCCGGTCGCCCAGTGGTAGCGGAAGTCGCGGAAGGCGAAGGCGGACCAGGGCCGCAGGCTCTGCGACCCCCCGTCGTCGATGGCGACCGGGTCCGGTGGTCCCTGCGTTTCGCTTAGCGCGCCTCGGCGCGGGCGCCCTCATCGAGGAGGCGCAGGATGGTCGTTGCGAGTTCGCGTGCGTCCTCGGGGGTGAGCTCGACGGCGACGCGGGCGCCGGCGCCGAGCGCCTCGTTCACGAAGTCGAGGTTGAGGGCGTGCTCACGCTGGAGGTGGAAGGGGTGGTCGTAGGAGACGTAGGTCTGGGCGATGGGGAACCAGCGGTCACGCGATTTTCCGCTGCCGGCGATCTGGACCTTCTCCGCGATCATGGTGCACATGGCGAACTCCCCTAACTGCCCAGGTTGCGGCCGAGGAAGTCCCAGATCTTCTCCCAACCATCGACCGCGGCCGCGGCCGCGTAGGCCTGTGGATAGTGGTAGTAGAAGAAGCCGTGCCCCGCGTCGGGGTACATGTGGAACTCGTAGTCCTTGCCTTCGCGCTTCAACGCCTCCTCATGCACGGCGACCTGCTCGGGGGTAGGGCTGAAGTCGTTCTCGCCGAAGAGGCCGAGCAGGGGAGCGCTGAGGTTGGCCGTGTAGTCGATGGGCGCAACTGGCTGCCGCTCGGAGAGGTTCTCCGGGGGCATGACGACGTTGCCACCCCAGCAGTCGACGACGGCGTCGACGCCCTCCTGGCTGCGGCAGGCGACGAGGAAGGAGTGGCGTGCGCCCGAGCAGGTGCCCATCACGCCGACCTTGCCGCTTACGTACGGCAGGGAGCGGAGGAAGGCGATCGCGCCGTCGGCATCGCCGACGACACGGTCGTCGGGGGCGCCGCCCTCGGCGCGGACCCTGGCGGCGACGTCTTCGGGCTCGCCGTGGTCGTCGCGGCAGTAGAGGTCGGGGGCGATGGTGACGTAGCCGTGGTGGGCGTAGCGGCGGGCCGTCTCCCGGTACCACTCGTCCCAGCCGGGGATGTGGTGGAGGAGGAGCATGGCGGGGAACGGCCCCTCGCCGAGGGGGCGGGCGAGGTAGGCGTGGATGCGGTCGCCACCATCGCCCTGGATGGTGATGGTCTCGGCGATCATGCCTTCGTAGGCGCTGGTGTCGGTCATGGAGGGCCCTCCCGTGGTGGTGGGGCGAATCCTACGGGGCAGGGGCGGCGGTTGGGAGAGCGCGCGGGGCAGGGCGATTGCGGTAGGCTGCGCGGGCAGCGAGGAGGACGACATGGGAGCACCAACGGTTGAGGACTACACCGCCCTGCGGCAGGTGGCGGAGCGCTACGTGGACGCGGTCAACCGCTTCGACCCGGAGGCCTGGGGCTCGACCTGGGCGCCGGACGGGCAGTGGATCACGAGCACCACGCGCTCGGGCCGCGAGGAAGTCGTAGGCGACTGGACGCGGATCATGGCGAGCATCCCGAACGTGTACATGCATGTGTACTCGGGCGTGATCGACGACGTGACCGGGGACACGGCCACGGGCCGCTGGTACATGGGGGAGTTCCTGAACCGCGAGGCGGGCCGCACGATGAACTCGCTCTGTTACTTCGATACGTACACGCGCATCGAGGGGCAGTGGTACATCCAGACACGGCGTCTGGAAGCGCTCTACCGGGGACCGGCGGACCTGAGCGGGGATTGGGGCAAGCTCTCGGTCTAAGGATCCGCAGGGACCGTCGCCGGTCGCCTAGAATCGATCCATGGCCGACAGGGAGCAGCCCAGGGAACCGCGCCCGACGGAGGGCGCTGGTGCCACTTCGCGCCTGCTTGAGGATCTGCTTGCGCAGGGAAGACCGGTCGCGGAGATCGCGGTACGGCTCGGGATCAGCGTTCAGGATGCGCACGCGCGCATCGGTCGGGCGATGGGGACGGAGCCGGGATTGCCGGAGGTGGAGGCGGGACGGCCCCTGCCACCGAGCCTCGCGGGGCAGTCGCAGCCGCAGCCGCACCGGGGTGGGACGTCATCGCCGCAGCCAGCGGGCCCAGGCGGCATCAGGCCGCGGACCCGGCAGCCCCGGACACCGGAGCCACGGCGGCGGCTGTCGCGGCGGGCGCTGCTGGCGCTGACCGTGGCGGGTGTGGCGGGCATCGCAACCGGGGGCGCATTCCTGGCAACGCGGGAGACGCGCGAAACCGAGACGGTTGTCCGCCCGCCGCGACCCGTACCCGTTCCCCCGACGCTCACGCCGGCGCCCCCTCCCCTCTCAGTGCTACAGCCGGCGACGGGCGTGTTCAGGGAGCTCCCCATTGAGCCGGGGGCGCCGCTGACGGAGGAGCACGGCATCTTCTTCATGCGGACGAGGGGCGAGCGGGCGGGGAGCGTGACGGGCTGGCAGCTCGCCGAGCCGGGGGGAGAAGAGCCACCGGCGTACCAGGTGAGCGGAGGCGGGCGCTTCGTAGCGGCGCGTGGCGCGCTGTACGACCGCGTCTCGGGGCGGTCGTGGTCGTGGCCGCGGGACCAGCTGCGGCTGCTCGGTTTCTCCGACGAGGCCACGCTCTTCGAGAAGCTGGATCCGGAGCGCGAGCCACATCCCGTGAAGCGGGCACGGTACGTGCTGACGGACGCAGCGCTTGAGGAGCAAGCGGAGTTCGAACTAACGGGGACGCTATTGCCATCCGCGCCTCCGTTCTTCGAGCCGGGCGGGCGGCGAGCCTTTCTCGCCCTCGAGCAACCGCAGCAGTACCCCGCGTTGTTCATGCTCGACGGCGCCACGGCGCGGGCAGCGAGCGTGTTTTCGCCCCAGCGGCAGACATCGATGCAGCGGATCCTGTTTCACGCGGCGACCCCGGCGAGCGACGGCGACTCGTTCTTGTTTCCGTATTCCTTCTGGCCAACCCGTCCGCCACGTACCATGGGGTACGGCATTATGGCGACCTTTGTGGCGCGTCTGGGCTGGGCAGGCGATCATCGGGGCATCACGCGCGTGCGCGTGGACCTCGCCTTTGCCTCTCCCGACGGTTCGCTTGTGGCAGGGGAGCGCGTGTTGCCAATCCCCGGGGGAGATCCGGGCGCCTTTGAGGAGACGAGTACGGTGATGGTTATGGATGGGGAGACGGGCCGGAATCGCTTCCGCATCCGCTCGGCCAGGCTCAACTATGGCGATGAGCTCGGAGGAGCGCGCTGGCTCGCGGACTCCTCGGGACTGGTCGTGCAGACGCGCATTGGAGGGAAGGTGGGGTACAGCCTCGTGAGCGCTGACGGGTCGCGGCTGGAGCCGCTCCCCGACCCACCGGGCGCCTCCAACGAGTGGTTCAGGCACACCAATGTGCGCGGGGCCGCGCCATCTCCCGACGACCCATCGCTGATCGCCTTTGGGCGTACCGACCTCTACGACCGCACGGCGCAGCGCTGGCTGAGCGTGGAGCCAACGGTAGCCGCCCCGGCGCACGTAGGACCATGGACAGGCCTGGGCAGCGATGAGGCGGTGCTGGCGCTTCCCCACCTGCCCCACCGCGTCTACCCCCTGCTGGCGGACCTTGATGAGACGCACATCGAACACAACCTTCCCTCTGCAGCCGACGATGCCTAACGGCGAGGCTGCAGGCCTGCAGCGACTGCGGAACCGGATCGCGAAGCGATCGCCGCTCCTCTGGATCATGGTGACGCCGGTGGTGACGCTGCCACTGAGCGCGCTCCTGCTGTTCACGCTTGGAGGAGAGCACGACGCCAACGCGCTGGGGCTGCCGGCGGGCGACCTCTGCAAGTTCCAGGGGCACATCGCGCAGACGTGTTTCTACTACTTCGACTTCTGGCGCACGGGCCTGCTGCTGGCGGCGCCGGGGGTTCTGAACCTGGCGGTGGCGTTGTGGCTGCTCTATCGCAACGGATACGTGCGCGTGGCCGCGGCGGTGGCGCTCACGCTCGCGGTCGTGCGCACGCTCATCGTGCCGATGGCGACAGTCGTCATCGCACAGTTCGACGTCCTCAGCGACGGGGGCCTGCTCCTCCGGGTCGAGGTCGAGGCGACCGGATCCTTCATCGACGTGGACTCGCCGACGGAGGGGGTCGCAATCCGCCGGCTGCTGACGGCGGCGTGGATCGGCGGGGCCATGATGTGGGGGGTGACGGCGGTCGTCTGGCTGGCGTACGAACCGCTGATGGCGAGCTTCTGGCGCTCGCTTGAACCGCCGAGCGGACCGCGACTCGATGCGCCGAAGCGCTGGACGGGCTTCCTGAGGCGGCGCTAGGCGAATGCCCGGCGGGGACGCGGAATTGAGCGCAACGCTGCCCGAGAGGCTCTGGGACCGGCTGCGGGGCTGGTCGTCGCTGCAACTGATCCTCGTGACGCCAGTGGTGACGCTGCCGCTGAGCGCACTGCTCATCTTCACCGTGGGCGGTGAGGTCGACGCGAGTGCGCTGGGGCTGGTCGAGGTGGAGTGGACCCGAGACGCGGGGCGGCTCGATCGGACGCACTACTTCTACTTCGACTTCTGGGTCACCTGGCTGTTGCTGACCGCGCCGGGAGTCGTCAACCTGCTGGTGGCGCGGTGGCTGCTGCACGAGCCCGCCTACGTGCTGGGGGCCGCGTCGCTGGCGTTGACGCTGGCGCTGCTGCGGACGTTCGTCGTGCCGCTGGCCTCGATTGTGTGGTTGTCGGCCAGCGTGATCGGCGACGCGGGGCTTCTCATCCGCGTTCCAATCAATGAAGGCGGCAGCACCTCAGACCCCTCGGCGGTGCTGGCAACGCTGCGGCTGCTGACGACCGCATGGACGGGCGGACTGGGGATGTGGCTGGTGACGCTGGCCGTGTGGCAGGCCTATGAGCCGTTGATGGCGCGCTTCCTGCCCAGGGTCAAGCCTCCCCTTGAACGACGCCCGGGCGAACCCAGGAACTGGAGCGGGTTCCTGCGCCGGCGCTAGCCCTCCTCGATGCGGGATGGGGGGCAATGTCCCTCCCCACGCTACACTCCGACGATGCCCGACGAAGGCACAGAGACGACCAGCCTGCTCGGGAAAGTGCAGTGGTGGATGCGAGTGGGCTCGCCATTCCATTGGATCCTGATGACGCCGGTCGTGACGGTCCCGCTGGGCGCACTCCTCCTGTTCACCCTGGGCGGTGAAGTCGACGCGGACGCGCTCGGCCTGGTCGAGAAGGAGTGGACCAGATCCGCGGGGCGGATCGATCGCACGCACTACTTCTACTTCGACTTCTGGGACACCTGGCTGCTGCTGACGGCGCCGGGCCTGCTCAACCTGCTGGTGGCGCCGTGGCTGTTCCGGGATCTGACCTACGAGCGGCTGGCTGGGGCGCTCGCCTTGACGCTGGCGCTGCTGCGGACGTTCGTCGTGCCGCTGGCCGCGATCATCTGGTTCTCGGCCAGCGTCGTCGGAGACGCGGGGCTCCTCATCCGCGTTCCAATCAATGAGGGCGGCGGCTACGCCCCCTCGACGCTGACGGCGACGTTTCGGCTGCTGACGACAGCCTGGACGAGCGGACTGTGGATGTGGCTGGTGACCGTGGGGCTGTGGCTGGCCTTTGAGCCGTTGATGGAGCGCTTCCTGCCCAACGTCATGCCACCCCACGACCGACATCCCGATGAAGCCACGAGATGGGGCGGGTTCCTCGACCGGCGGCGCTAACCCTCTTTGTTTGGGGGACGGGGCACCTGGTCCGTTTGCGGACTAGACTCCCCGAGTGCGTGACGAAGAGAGACCAGCCCCCACCGGCGTGAGGCGGCGGCTGATGAACCAGTCACCGTTCGCGTGGCTGGTGGTGACGCCACTGGTGACGGCGCCCCTGAGCGCGGTGCTCCTGTTCGCCTTCGGCGATGCGCTCGACGCGACGGCGCTGGGTCTGCCCCTGTGGAGTAACGAATCCATACCGGCGAGTGTCTACTACTTCGACTTCTGGCCGACGTTGTTGCTGTTGACGACTCCCGGCTTGCTGAACCTGCTGGTGGTTCTGTGGTTCTTCCAACCCAACGGATATTTGCGGGTGGCCGCGGGCCTTGCGCTCGTGCTGGCGCTGGTCCGGACTTTCGGGGTGCTGCTGTTTTACTTCTGGATCTCGCAGTCCGACCTGATCAGCCACGAGGGAGGGTTGCTCATGCGCCTCGAGGTGGAGGGCACGGGCCTCTTTGCGGGCGGGGGAAGGCCCCCGCTCGACGCAGCGAAGTTCCGCCTGCTGGCGACGATGTGGCTCTACGGCTCCATTGTTTGGGCGGCAACCCTGGCGATGTGGGGGCTGTACAACCTCGTGATGGACCGCTTCCTGCCGGACTTCAAACCGCCGCACCGGCGGCGGCCAGGTGAACCCCGGAGCTGGGGCGGGGGTTTCGACCGGCGCTAGCGGGTGGGGTCGAGCATGACCTTGATCACGCCGTCCTCGCGGTTGTCGAAGATCTCGTAGCCACGTTGACCATCGGACATGGGCAGGGTGTGGGTGAAAACGCGCTCGGGGTGGAGCCTGCCTTCCTGCAGAAGGGGGACGAGCTCGGGCCAGGCGTACTGCGGCGAGACGAGCCCGACGCGGTAGGTGAGGTCTTTCCCGAAGAGGGACATGAGGTTGACGGTCATCTCGGGGTCGGCGGTGGCGCCCACCTGCGAGAGCGTGCCGCCGTGGGCGAGCACGCCGAAGGCGATCCGCACCGTGGCCTGCGGGCCGGCCGCCTCGATGACGTGCTGGCAGCCCTTGCCGCCCGTCTGGTCGAGCACGGCCTCGACAGGGTCGACCTGGCTGGCGTCGATGGGGATGGCGCCGAGGCGGGCGGCTTCTTCGAGGCGGTGGGGCACCTGGTCGATGGCGAACACCCTGGAGGGGCCGAAGAGGAACGAGGTCTCGAGGGCCATCTGGCCGACGGGCCCGGCGCCGACCACGGCGACGGTTCCGCCGGGCTGGATGTCGGCGCCGCGCACGCCCTTGTAGCCGGTGGGGAGGATGTCGGTGAGGAGGACAGCCTGCTCATCGCTCACGCCCTCGGGAATGGGGAGGAGGGAGGAGTCGGCGGCGGGAACGGCGATGGCCTCGGCCTGGCCGAGGTTGAGCACGCGCCCCTCGGTGTGCGGGCAACGGGCCGTGAGCAGGCCCTGGCAGGCCTCACAGCGGCCGCAGCCGACGACGGCGGAGACGGCGACGTGGTCGCCGGGGCGGATGCGGCGGACGTCGGGGCCAACCTCGACGACCTCGCCGATGGCCTCGTGGCCCATGGTCGAGCCGATGCGCTCCTCGTTGACGGGGCCGTGATACCCGTGCAGGTCGGAGCCGCAGATGGCGAAGCTGGTGGTGCGCACGAGCGCGCCATCGGGGGCGGGAACCTCGGCATCGGGCACCTGTTCGAGGTCGATGCGCTTGTGGCCGCGGTAGACGAGCGCTCGCATGGCAGTCCTCCTGGCGCCGGCGTGAGCGGCGCGCGGTAACGCTGGGCCGCAACCTTACCGGTTTGGCGGGGGCGAAGGGGGCGCGTGAACGGCGATCCGGGGGCTGCTCGTGTATCGTTTCCCGCGCCCGCCACGAGGCCGCCTGTCGCGGCGAACGTGGGGCCACGAGGAGACAAGCGCGTGACTGACGACCTCACCTTCGGATGGGTATCCCCCGTGATCGGCCTGCCCGACAGCAACCACGAGCCGATCGTGATGTACCAGGAGCGGAACATCCTGCCGACGGCCTTCGAGCACTTCGACTGCGTCTGGCTGGCGGATCACTTCTACGGTTTCGCCGACGAGAACGACCCGTTCCTGGAGTCGTGGACAACGCTCACGTGGCTGGCGGCGAAATTCCCCACGGTGCAGCTGTGCCACCACGTGATGGGGCAGGGATACCGCAACCCGGCGCTGACGGCGAAGATGGCGGCGACGCTGCAGAAACTCTCGGGCGGGCGCTTCATTCTCGGTATCGGGGCCGGCTGGCGGGGGGAGGAGTACGAGCGCTACGGCTACGAGTTCCCCTCCACGGCGACGCGTATCCGGCAGCTCGAGGAGACGATCCAGATCTGCCGCCTCATGTGGACGGAGGAGTCGCCGAGCTTCGAGGGGCGCTACTACACGATCAAGGATGCGAAGGCGCCGCCGCGGCCGGACCCCATGATCCCGATCATGGTGGGAGCGCAGGGCGAGCAGCTCTCGCTGCCGATGGTGGGTCGCCAGGCCGACGGCTGGAACACCTTCTGGTCGCCGCGCGAGGAGTGGGAAGAGAACTGGACGCGGAAGCGCGACATCGTGCTGAAGTCGGCTGAGGAGGCGGGGCGCGACCCGTCGGACATCACCATCAGCGTGACGCGCGAGGTGGGGCTGCCGAACAACAGCCAGGAGTCGGAGTCGTGGCGCGAGACGCTCGAACACTTCCGCGAGCTGGGCGTGCGCCACTTCACCTGCGATTTCGGGCACCCGACCTCGACGGAGCCGGTGCTCCGCTTCGTGGAAGAGGTGCTGAAGCCGATGAAGGAGGCGTAGCGCTCGGTGATCGGTGATCGGTGGTCGGTGACTGGCGGGATACGCCACTCAGTCGACAGGCTCCGCTGGCAGACTTGCACGACTGGCCGACACGCGCCGGGCAGTGCCGGTCAAGCGCCGACCACTAGCCACTGATCACCAGCCACTACTAGCCGGTCTTGCTGAAGCGGCGGATCTCCGGGGCGCCGGCCATGTACTCGCCCATGTTGGGTCCGCCGCTGCGGCTGCGGGAGCCGGCGAGGTGGGCGTCCAGAGCCTCGTCGCTCTCCCACTCCTCGACCATGGCAAAGAGGCTGGGATCCTCGTTGTCGTGCCAGAGCTCGTAGCGGATGCAGCCCGCCTCCTGCTGGCTGGGTGAGACGAGCCATTCGTTCGCGACACGGGCGAACTCCTCGGCCTTCTCGGCGTGAATGGTGAAGCGGGCGACGACTCCGACGGTTGCCATGGGTGCTCTCCTGCGCGCCAATGGGGCGCGCGGCGCATCGTAGAGGAGGGCAGCGGTGACGCGCATCCCACACGCCCAGGCACACGGCCAGCATTGACGCGCGCGCGAGGCAATGCCACCATCGCGGCAACGAATACCGCCTCTCCCCAGGATTGCAAGGAGGGACCGTGATGGTCACCCAGAATCAACTTCCGATGACGCCGCTGAGTCGCGTGGACGAGCCCGACATGGGTACGGGCCTCATCGACCCGACACGCTACACCTCACACGAGTTCGCACAGCTTGAGTGGGACCGCATGTGGACCAAGACCTGGAACATCGCGGGCCCGCTGTGCGACATCGCCGAGGTTGGCGACTACTTCACGCACACGCTGGGGCGGGAGTCGTTCATCTTCATGCACACGGGCGAGAACGAGTTCTCCGGCTACTACAACGTCTGCCCGCACCGCGGCAGCCGCATCCGCCCGAGCGTCGGCGTTGGTCATGCGGAACAGTTGCAGTGCCCCTTCCACCTGTGGACGTTCAACATCAAGGGCGAACTGCAGAACGTGCCCGATCGCCAGCACTTCGTGAACGGCATCCCCGAGGAGAAGCAGCACCTGACCGAGGTTCGCGTCGACACGTGGGCGGGCTTCCTCTGGTTCAACATGGACGACGAGGCGGAATCGCTGCAGGAATTCCTGGGCGTGATGCCCACGCACCTCGATCCGTATCACTTCGAGGAGTACCACCTGGTCCAGGACTTCCAGCTGGAGTGGGCCTGCAACTGGAAGTTCGCGGTCGACCAGTTCGCCGAGATCTACCACCTGCCGGCGCTGCACCCGCAGCTGATCGAGTGGTGGGACACGGCGGGGACGCCGCTGGACGTGTACGACAACGGCAAGCACAGCCGCCAGCTCATTCGCCAGGGCTACCCCGACGGCGGCGCCTGGACGGACGACATGGCCCGCAGCCACGGCTACACGGACAAGGAGATGATCACCGACTCGCAGTGGCAGCAGCTGGCGACGGTCGGGATTGAAAAGGACGAATTCGAGGGCGGCGTGAACGACGTTCGCCCTGCGATCATCAATGCGCGCCGCGAGCTCTACGAGCAGATGGGCGTGGACGTCTCGGGCCTGCATGGTGAGCAGTTGATCGACGACTACCACTACATGCTCTTCCCGAACATCACGCTCAACATCGGCGGCACCTCGCTCACCTACTTCCGGGCGCGGCCTCATCCGACGGACCCGGACAAGTGCCTGTGGGACTACCAGACGTTCGTGCGGCTGCCCGAGGGCACGCCGGTACCGCCGCGCCCGCAGACGGTCCGGGGCGGGGCGCGCGACGTGGAGGTGTTCGAGGCGCTGGCGCAGGACATGGCGCAGGCGCAGATCGTGCAGGAGTCGTACCACTCCAAGGGGTTCAGCGGCATCCTGCTCAACAGCGAGGAGCGCCGCGTCCGGGCGATGCACTACGCGCTGGAGCAGTACCTCTACGGACCGGACCGCTAGGCGTTCCGGGAACGGCAGATCACAGAGGGGCGGCCCGCTGGGCCGCCCCTTTGGCGTTCGACGCGTGTGCCAGGCCCCATCCAAATTAGGCACCGTTTCTAGAGGGTTTGCCTCTCAGTTAACCCCCCACTTAGAGTCCCACCCATGCGCTGGGGTGATGTGTTCGTTCCCCTCTGGGGACCAGTGCTGTTCGTGGTGGGCGGGATGATGCTGCTCATCCTGGTGGCGGCGCTGGAGTGCAGACTGGACGAAGCGAAACCGCTCGGGGAGGGTCCGGACGTGGCCTGGGAGTGGGTTCGGGGCCAGGGCACGTTTCGCATGACGGCGCCGGCGAATGTGACAGTGCGGTTTGGAATCGACGCAACCGGGATGACGCCCGAGGGTGTCTGGACCGTCACGAAGCCAACATGGGTGCGGTTCATGGGTCAGCTCAGGTGCTCGCTGGAGGCGCGGGATGGACCCTGCCGGGACACGCCAACGATCGAGCGCGTAGGTGGGGACACGGAGAAGAGCGTGGAGGAGAACAGGGCCATCCTGGTCGCGATCGCGGCATCGTTCGAGTGGGAGCCCCAGACGGGACGTTAGCGGCTACCACTATCTGGCCAGATCGACTTGTTCCGAAGGCGGATCTTTGCCAGGTGCAGGTCGATAGCCTCCTGGGCCATCGCCCGCACTTCCGGGTCCTCATGTTCGAGCAGATCGGCGACCGTATCGCAGGGCCTGCCCGCGCGGCGGGTGTGCTAGGCTGGAGGCAACTTCGTTGCGCGGAGCATCCTCCATGAATGAAGTCCTCGACCGGCAGATCGTCGCCTACGAAGCCTGTCGCGACGAGATGGAGCGGGACCACCTCGGCGAGTGGGTCGTCTTCCACGATGAGCAGTGCGCGGGCAGCTACGACTCGTTTGAACACGCCGCAGAAGACGCTATCGCACGGTTCGGCGCCGGTCCGTACCTGATCCGGGAAGTAGGGGTGTCGAGAGCCGTGAGGCTTCCTGCCTCCATCCAGGCCTACCTGCCCTAGTGGCGACAGCCGACCTTGGGTTCCCCGGCCACCGAGACAGGCTGGTGCTTATTGATGAGCATTATTCACTTTCTCATAGGCCAAGAGAAAACTCTTCATCATCTTGCGCATCGCCTCTTCATCCTGAAGCAAGAAGGAGTCTTCTATCGCGATTAATGTCTCAAGGGTGTCCTGGATTTGCTCGACTATCCATTGGGAGGGAGGGATTGGAGGATTTGTACGATCGATTCGTGATATCCCTTCAGCAAGAGCCATCACAAATCCCGCCCACGCTTCTCGATTGATGGTCGCAATGTCTTCTTCGGCCATACGGCTTTCCTTTCTTGTCTTCGTAGTTTCCACAGTTGTCGATGTTCGATTGAACGGCCGTCTAAGGAGACGTTCTAGGTCGACCCCTTGGCACGCCGCCCGAATGGCTCTGCTAACATGAGGCCTTTCCCAAAGACATTTTTATTATATCCCCTCTCGTATCCTGTATTTGCACTCAGGATTCCCCAAGTTCATACCCTCAGATGAATTGGCCCCCAAGGGGATAGCTCATCCCCTCACGGCAACGGTGGTGTGCGGACATCTTCTCCGCATTGGCCACCCTACACGCCGACCCATAGACGCGTAAGGGTCGGGCACAAGGCCTAATTTCGGTGCCCCTCCGCTAGCGCGGAATGACCGGGAGGGTGATGTAGGAGGGGTGCTGGGCGTCGTGCAGGACCGCCTGGGCGGCGGGGACGAGGTTGCTCTCGCTCTCCACGGGCGTGCCGGTGTTGGGGTTGCGGTCGAAGCGCGGGAAGCACGACGAGCTGATCTCGATGCGGATGCTGTGGCCCGCGAGGAAGACGTGGCTGGTGGCCCAGAGGTCGATCTCGTAGCGGTAGGCCTGGCCGGGCGTGAGCAGCTTCGGGTCGCTGGCGGAGTCGCGGTAGCGCGCGCGGATCATGCCGTCCTGGAGGTTCTGGGCGTAGCCGTCGGGGTAGACATCGACGAGCTTGGCGGTGAAGTCGGTGTCGACGGCGGAGGAGGTGGCCCAGAGGGTGACGCGCAGCGGCCCGGTGACCTCAAGGTCTTCGCTGAGCACCTCGCTGGTGTAGACGAGCACGTCGTCGCGCACCTCGGCGGGGCGCTGGTCGAAGGCGCCGCGGGGGATGATGAGGTTGTTGCCGCCGAGGCTGGGGACGGGGTCGTTGGGGTCGTAGACGTAGCGGTCGGGGGGCTCGATACCGGGTGACTCGGGACCGAGGGTTCCGTCGCCGTTGAGGCTGTTGGCGGAGCCGCCGCTGTGCAGGTACCAGGGCGTGTACTCGGTGCGAGCGAGGGGCCATTCCTGCTCGTCGCGCCAGCGGTTTTCGCCCATCACGAAGATGCGGACGGGAGCCTCGTCCATGATCCCGGTGTCCTCGCCCTTGAGCCAGTGGCCGAACCAGCGCTTCTGCATCTCCATGAAGTCGATTTCGGCCTCGGGGCCGAAGTCGAGGTCGCCGCAGCCGTCGCTGGTGGGGAGGGAGTAGCCGATGTGGCCCCAGGGGCCGACGAGCAGGCGCTGGTTGCCGCGGGCGTTGGGCCCGCCGAGGGCGTTGATGCCCTCGAAGCCGGAGAGCGTGCCCTCCAGGAAGATGTCGTACCAGGAACCGAAGTGGAGCATGGGGACATCGACGGTGTGGAAGCCGCGCCGGACGTTGATCTCCCACCAGAAGGGGCCGTCGTCGGGGTTGTTGAGGTAGTCCTTGAAGTAGGGGGCGCTGTCCTCCATGAGCGGGATCCAGTCGGTGAGGGGCACGTGGGCGTAGCCCTCGGGGGTGAGGGGCTGGGCGAAGAAGCCGTGCTCGTGGGGCGGGTCGAGGTAGCTCTCCAGGGTCTCCATCTCCTCGCCCGTGAGGCCCTTGCGCTCGAGGGTGTTGCGGCCCTTGAGGAGGGAGTAGGGCACCATCCAGCCGTGCTCGAGGGCGCCGCCGGCGTGGCGCGTCCAGCTCTGGCGGTGGTCGGCGGTGCCGGAGACGGGCGCCATCGCCTTCAGATGGGGTGGGGAGTGGGGGGCGAGCTGGTACTGGTCGGCGCCGAGGTAGGACTGGCCGACGATGCCGACGTTGCCGTCGCACCAGGACTGCTCGGCGATCCACTCGACGGTGTCGTAGCCGTCGGGGCCTTCGGTGAGGTGGGGGGTGTACTCGCCCTCGGAGCCGAAGCGTCCGCGGCAGTCCTGGGTGACGAAGGCATAGCCGAGGCGCACCCAGAAGTCGGCGCCGGTGTTGGGCCGCCCGCCCGGGCCCCGACCGTAGGGAGAGCGCGTCAGGATGGTGGGGAAGGGGCCGGGACCGGCGGGCCGGTAGACATCGCACTCAAGATGCACGCCATCGCGCATCGGAGTCATGACGTTTTCGTCCACGGTCACATCAATGCCGAACATCTGGGTCATGGCAATCCCCCTCTTGGTGAAGCGGGGGCAGCGTACACGAGAGAGGGGGCGGGCGGCGTCCGCTAGTCGCGCAGGGGCTCCTTGGCCGCGTTGAGACCAGCGATGTAGCCGAAGGTCATGGAAGGGCCGAGGGTGCCGCCGGCGCCGCCGTAGACCATGCCCGTGACGGCGGGCATGGCGTTTCCGGTGACGTAGAGGCCGGGGATGACGCCACCCGTGGCGCGCATCACCTGCGCCTTCGTGTTCGTGCGCGGCCCGCCTTTCGTGCCCAGCGCGCCGGACTCGACCTCGACGGCGTAGTAGGGAGGGGCGTCGAGGGGCCCGAGCGTGCAGAAGGGCGGCTCCTTGCGGCGGTCGCCGAGGTAGTTCTCGTAGCCGCTCTCGCCACGCTGGAAGTCGGGATCCACGCCACGCACTGCCCCCTCGTTGAAGCGGGCGACCGTCTCCTCAAGGGCGCCGCCATCCACACCGATGCCGGCGGCGAGCTCGGCAGTCTAGGTCTAGGTCGCAGAAAGGACATAATGTAAGGGCGGGACTTTACAACGGTGGGGGGATTGTGGTATCGGCGTCCGGTTTGTAAACTTACAGATCGGGCCTAGAGTAGTTATGTTGACTGCAAGATGGACTTTGGCCCACGAGGGATGCCCATGCCTGATGAGGACCGGATTCGCTTCGAGATCAAGACGTACTGCCAGAAAACCGAGGACTACTGGATTTCCAAGAGCCTTGAGACAGGCTTGATCGCCCGTGGCGGCACACACCGCCAGGCAGAGGAGGAGAACGGTCAGGACAACCTTGCCCTCGTGCGATGGCTCCGAGACAACGAAGGATACGAGGTCGTTCAGCAGTACTTTGAGGACCGAGGAATCGACCACATCCTAGTTGACGAAAGTCAGGTCAAAGAGGACCAGATTCTCTACAACGAGAGGCAAGTGCTCTTTGCATAGTCCGTACCTCACCGTCGCATGTGGCTTGCTGACACGGCTGGGGTACGTGTTCCGAGGTGTAAGCCGTGGTGGCTCACACAGTTCATCAACAACCTACGTATGGGCCATACCTGATAACCCTGCCAAGATGGTGAGTTTGGTCGACTACCCAGACGAGCCACTGCCGGACGTTCTTGTTCTTCTATCGGTGGCCGACCAAGCCCGAGAGGCGTTCGCAACTATGCTCGCAACCTTCATGGCTGACCTACAGCAGGACTGCGTTCACTGACCCTAGGCGCAGCGGACCGTCTGGAAGCGAGCCCCTATCTCTCGGGCTTTTTGTCTTGAGGCACGCTACCGCCCTTGAGGACGGCGCGGATGAGGTCGCGGGGTTCGCAGGGATGAGTAGGTCCTTCTCTGGCATTGTGACGCTCCCCCCTCGTGGTCCGTATGTCCGGTCGCATGTGTACACTGCCCCGCCATGAACGAACCGACTGATCCGCAGAACCCCTACCCTCGCATCGCCGCGCTCCTCCACACCATCGCCGAGGAGTTGCTTCTCGCCCGTACGGGTGAGCCTCACCCCGAGGGCGATGCCTTACCCGACCTCCCCCAGCGTATCCAGAAACTTGAGTACGACTACGATCGGCGCCTCGGAGACGGCACGATGGAGCTCGAGTAGAACCCCGCCTGCCTAGGCGGTAGCCCCTAGGCACTACCGTATGTAATCCCCAAGGGAGAGCGAGTCGAGGTAGGCGAGGACGTCCTCGCGCGAATCGGGGATGCCGGCCTCGGCCATGTGGTGATTGTTGGGAATCCAGAGCACGCCGCCGGAGAGGGCGCTCGTACCGCCCACGGTCTCGGCGCGTTCCAGCAGGGCCACCTCCGCACCGCCATCACTGGCGACGACGGCAGCCGTGGCGGCGCCGGCGCCAGAGCCCATCACGACCACATCCGTCTCGATGTCCCACCGCTCGGGTCGTTTCATGGGGAATCATCTCCTGTCGAGTGAGGCCAGCATGGTGGGGGATGCGAAGGCGGGACGCCAACAGGGGCGCGCCGTCAGCCGCCGCCGCCCTCGATGAACTCGTCCGGGGTGGCCATGAACTTGAGGCGGCATTCGAGCGAGCAGAAGTAGTACCAGCGACCCTTGTAGAAACGCTTCGCGCCCGTGCCGCTGCCGCGTTCGGGAGCGCCGCCGGGGACGTGGCCGGTGACGGCGTCGACGTCGCCCTCGGCGACTTCGCGGCCACAGACGAGATCTAGCGCCAGGGCTGCACCTCGTCGAGGGTGTCGGCGGCCACGCGCAGGCACTCGTCCGCGCTGCCCCAGGCGAGGGAGCGCTCCTTGCCGTGGCGGCTGAAGAAGTGGAGGTCGTACTCCTCGGTGTAGCCGATGCCGCCGTAGAGGATGTGGGCCTGCATGGTGACCTCGGTGGCGGCGCGAGAGGCGAGCGCCTTGGCCTTCGCGATCTGGCGGTCGCTGGCGATCCCCTGGTCGAGGCTCCAGACCGAGCGGTAGGTGAGGAAGCGGGCGCCGAGCACATCCGTGGCCATGTTCGCGCAGTGGTGCTGCACGGCCTGGAAGGAGCCGATGGGGCGCCCGAACTGGACGCGCATGCCGACGTACTCGACGGTCATGTCGAGGGCCTGCTGGGAGTTGCCGACGCACTGGACGGCGCAGAGGGCGCGACCGGCGCGGCGCAGGAACTGGAGGGCGTCGGCGCCTCCGGCGCGGCGGGCGGGCGCGCCGTCGTAGGAGCAGTTGGCGAGCGGTGTGCGCGCGATCGTGCTGAGCGACTCGGTCGAGACCGCGTTGTCACGGGCATCGACGAGGTAGAGGCCGGGCTCGCCGTTCTCAGTCGCTTCGACGAGGTGGTGGGTGACCTCGGCGGCGTAGTCGACGAGGCGGCGCTCGCCCGTGAGGGCGCCGTCGACGACGCGCGGGGAGGCGCCGTTGGCGGGGGTGGAGGGCTGGAGGGCGGGTGCGATCGTGGTGGCGCCGGCGATGACGCCGCGGACGACCTCGTCGGCGAGCGCTTCTTCGCCGTGGCGCTCGATGGCGAGGGCGGAGGCGGTGGTCTCCATGAAGGGGATGATGCAGGCGCGGCGGGTCAGCTCTTCGAGGAGGATGGCGGCGTCGGTAAGCTCACCGCCCTCGCCGCCGTGGCGTTCCGCGAAGGGCAGGGCGAGGTAGCCCGCGCCCCGGAGGTAGTCCCAGAGGGCCTGGTCGGCGCCGCCCTCGCGTTCAAGCTCACGGATGCGGTCGAAGGGCACCTCGTTGTGGAGGTAATCGCGGAGGGAGTCGCGGAGGAGTCGTTGGGTCTCGCTGAGGGTTGCGTCCATGTGTCGGTTACCGGGGGAGGCCGAGGCCGCGACGGGCGATGATGTCGCGCTGGACTTCGTTGGCGCCGCCGCCGAAGCGCTGGATGGGGGAGGCGCGGTAGGTGCGTTCGAGTTCGCCGTCGAGGGGGGCGAAGCCGTTGGCCTCCCCGGTGAGCGCGCCCTCCTGGCCGAGCAGGTCCATGGCCACGCTGCTGATGCGGTAGCGCAGCTCCGAGGTCCATATCTTCGACATGGAGGCCTCCATGGTGGGGGTGTCGCCCCCGGCCACGATGGAGGCGTTGGTGAGGACGAGGCCCTCCATCACGTCGAGGTCGAGCTCCAGCTCGACGAGGCGGCGGCGGGCGGCGGCGTCTTCGAGCAGCTCCGGGCGCTTCTCGCGGATGTGCTCCAGGAGGCGGTCGAAGATGTGGCGCAGGCCACCGCCCGCGCCGATCCAGACGCGCTCGTGGTCGAGGGCGTTGGCGATGATGTACCAGCCCTGGTTGACCTCGCCGATGAGGGCGTCGCTGGGGACGCGCACGTCCTCGAAGAAGACCTCGTTGGTGCGCCCGCCGGAGATGGTCATGATGGGGCGTACGGAGATGCCGGGTGTGTCCATGGCCACGATGAAGGTGGAGATGCCGCGGTGCTTAGGGGCCTCGGGGTCGGTGCGAACGGCCAGCCAGACATGCGAGGCGGTGTCGGCGGCGCTCGTCCAGAGCTTCTGGCCGTTGATGAGCCAGTCGTCGCCGTCCTTGATGGCGAGGGTTTCGAGGGCGGCGAGGTCGGTGCCGGCGTTGGGCTCGGAGTAGCCCAGGCAGAGGGTGATGTCGTTGCTCCAGATGCCGGGCAGGTACTTTTCGCGCTGGGCCTCGGTGCCGAAGCGGTGGATGGCGGGACCGACCATGGTGCCGAAGCCGGCGCCGTAGGGAATCTCAGCCTTGGCGAACTCCTCGGTCATGACGAACTGGAACCACTGCGACTTGCCCTCGCCGCCGAGATCCTCGGGCCAACACATGCGCACCCAGCCGCGCGCCTCAAGCGCCTCGCGGAGGCCTGTCTGCGCGGGGCCAACGAGGGCGCTTTCGCCACGGTTGGCGAGCTCCGCACGCAGGTCGGGGGTGTCGTGTTCGCTGAGGAACTCGCGCACCTCGTCACGGAAGGATTCGAGTTCCTCGTTCCAGCCGAACTCCATGCTGGTCCTTTCGACTGGCGCTACTCGCGCCAGGCCCCGGTGCCGGGGAAGCTGTGGTCGATGGCGTCGTGCACGGTCTGCTCGCCGGTGCCGATGATGCGCTTATGGACGAAGCGCCAGCGGCCGTCGTCCTCGCGGCGGAGGCGCTCCTGGTAGATGCCGCCACCGGGGGCGACGCCGGGGACGGGTCCCGTGCCGACTTCGAGGTAGCTGATGACGGTGGCCTCGTCGCCGTCGATCTCGATTTGCACGTTGGTGGTGCTGTGCTTGCCGGAGAAGACACCGCCGGATTCGAGGCGACGGTAGAGCCCGCCGATCTCTTCGCGGCCGGTGAGCCTGCCCTCGAGCGATTCGCCGTATCCGCTTATGTCGAGGATGGCGTCCTCCGTGAAGAGCGAGATCAGGGTCTCGACGACGTTGGGGATGTCGTGCAGGAGGAGGTACTCGTAGACGGTGCGGCGGACGCCTTCGGCGGCCTCCAGGTACTCGACTCGCTTCTCAAGCTCTTCGATCGTGGCCATGTGCTCCTCCAGGTGCTGGCGGGGCCGGGTGGGGGCCCTCCGCGATGCTGGCGCAAGGACACCGACGGTCCCGAGCGGCGCCATCTCGGGGCATGCTCGACTGCCGCACGCGGCCTGTCAACGCCCGCACGGGCCAGAGAGCGGCTGAGCCTCGTACTCGTTGACCGACCCCCTCCAAAAGCGCCATGATGCGCGGGCATTTTCCCGCAGGGAGGCACAGTTCGATGGTGCTCGAGAACCGCCCGGCCCCGACCCCCACGGGGCGAACCGAAGAGCCCGACCTGGGCACGGGTCTAATTGATACGGAACGGTACATCTCCCCCGAGTTCGCGAAGCTCGAATGGGAGCGGATGTGGACGAAGGTCTGGCTGAACGCGGGGCCCCTCTCCGACATCCCCGAGGTGGGCGACCACTTCGTCCACGAGATCGGGCGGGAGTCGTTCATCTTCATGCGCACGGCCGAGGATGAGGTGAAGGGCTACTACAACGTCTGCCCGCACCGCGGCAGCCGCATCCGCCCGAGCGTGGGCATGGGCCACGCCGAGCAGCTGCAATGCCCGTTCCACCTCTGGACGTTCAACATCGAGGGCGATCTGCAGAACGTGCCCGATCGCCAGCACTTCGTGAACGGCATCCCCGAGGACAAGCAGCAGCTGTCCGAGGTGCGCGTGGAGACGTGGGCCGGCTGGGTCTGGTTCAACATGGACGACGAGGCGGAGTCGCTGCACGAATTCCTGGGCGTGATGCCCACACACCTCGATCCGTACCGGCTGGACCAGTACCACGTGGTGGACGACTACGTGCTGGAGTGGTCGTGCAACTGGAAGTTCGCGGTGGACCAGTTCGCCGAGATCTACCACCTGCCGGCGCTGCACCCGCAGCTGCTGGAGTACTTCGACCACCTGGCGACGCCGCTGGACGTGTACGACGGGGGCAAGCACAGCCGCCAGCTGATCCGCATGGGTCTCCCCGATCCGAGCTGGACGGACGACCTGGCCCAGCGCTTCGGGTACGACAACAAGGATGAGCTGACCCGCCAGCAGCGGTCGAACCTGGAGGACTGCGGCGTCGACCCGGACACGTTCGAGGGGAAGGCGCGGGATCTGCCGCCGTTCATGGCGCAGGCGCGTCGCGACTGGGGGCAGCGCATCGGCCTGGACATGGACCTGCTGGTCGATGAGCAGCTGGTGGACAACTTCCACTACATGGTCTTCCCCAACCTGACCTTTAACTTCACCTACGGGTCGTTCCTGTTCTTCCGGCCACGGCCTCATCCGACGGACCCGAACAAGTGCTACTGGGACTACCAGGTGTACGCGCGGGTGCCCGAGGGTGCGCCGGCGCCACGGCGGCCGGCGACGGTCTACGGGACAGCGCGGAACCATCCGGAGCTGTTCGAGGCGATCGAGCAGGACATGGCGCAGGCCCAGATCGTTCAGGAGTCGTACCACTCCAAGGGGTTCAGCGGCATCCTCCTGAACAGCGAGGAGCGCCGCGTTCGCGCGATGCATTACGCCCTCGACCAGTACCTCTACGGTCCCGACCGCTAGACCCGCTCACGAGCGGGCCACTCCAAGGGGAGGCGAGAACAGATGGCACATCCAACGGACGCGACGGCGCCAGCCGCCGGCATGGTCAACATCCTGAGCGTGATCCGGCGCTACCGGCTGCGGGACTTCCCGCGACGGTTCAGCCCCGACGACCTGCACCACGTGGGCATCCCCTTCATCGACGTGGATCGCACGATGCACGCGCTGAAGCTGCTGGACCTGGTCAGCGCGGCCGAAACCCCGACCGAGCGGTTCCAGAAGATCCAGGACGCGGGTTCCGAAGAGGAGTACCACGAGGCGCTCCAGGAGCTGCTGCGCGATGTCTACGAGCCGGTCTTCGAGATGGTCCCGGACCCGGCGCAGGCGAGCGACATGAAGCTGCGGTCGGTCTTCCGCGAGTACGAGCCGCCGGAGGAGCGTGAGCGCATGATCTCGCTGTTCCGGGCGCTGTCCGCGGAGGCGGGGCTGATCGAGAAGGGCTCCTCGCTGATCTCGCCGATCCTCGGCACCTCGTCGCGCAACCGGCAGGTGATGCAGCGGTACCAGAAGTCAGAATCGTCGTCGTAGGCGGTGGCTGACCAAGCTGGGGACAGGGCGGAGGGCGCCCTCGGCGACCTGCGCGTTGTCGAGTACGCCCAGGGCATCACGGGGCCGTTCTGCGCGAAAGCGTTCGCCGATCTGGGCGCGGATGTCGTGAAGGTCGAGCCCCCCGGAGGCGACCGCAGCCGCGCCTACGGCCCCTTTCCCGGCGATGAGCCGCACCCCGAACGCAGCGGGCGCTTCCTCTACCTGAACACGAACAAGCGCGGCGTCGCCCTCGACGTGGAGACCGAGGACGGCCGCGAGCTGCTGCGTGAGCTGGCCGCCAGCGCCGACATCTTCATCGCCGACCTGCCGCCGGCCGCGTACGACGAACTGGGTCTCGACTACGGGACGCTGAGCGCCCGGAACGCGGGGCTGATCATGGTCTGCGCGAGCCCCTACGGGCTCACGGGGCCGTACCGCGACTACCGCGGCTCGGCCTTCACGGCGTTTCACGTCGGCGGCATGGGTCGGGAGACGCCCTACAACGAGATCACGGACTCCGAGGCCTTCCCCCCGCTCGTCGACGGCGGCGACCAGGCCGACTACCTGACGGCCTGGTCGGCGGCCACGATGGCGCTGATGGGAGTGTTCCACCGCAGCACCTACGGCACGGGGCAGCTGCTGGACGTCTCCGTAATGGAGTCGGTGGCGGCGATGACGCGTATGCCCATCGCGAGCATCGGCTACGGGCAGGAGCCGAAGATCTCGCGCGAGAAGGCGAACTTCCCCTGGGTGATGCCGTGCAAGGACGGGCACGTCTCGTTCGCGCCGTTCCTGATGGACCACTGGTGGCGGGCAGTGGTGGACATGATGGGCAGCCCCGACTGGGCCGTGAGCGAGGCGTTCGCGACGACGATGGGGCGCGTGCAGAACGCCGACGTGGTCGAGCCGCTGACGGTCGAGTGGCTGTTGGAGCACACGAAGCAGGAGATCTACGAGATGGCGCTCGAACGGAACGTCGCCTGCTTCCCCGTGAACACGATGGAGGAGGTGCTGGGCTCGCGGCAATACGCGGCCCGCGACTTCTTCGTCGACGTGGAACACCCCCAGGCGGGCACGCAGCGACAGCCGGGGGCGGCGGCCATCTACTCGAGCACGCCGTGGGCGGTGCGGCGTCCCGCGCCCTTGCTGGGCGAGCACACGCGCGAGGTGGTCTGCGGGGAGCTGGGGCGCTCCGACGAGGAGTTCGCGGGGCTGGCAGCCGCAGGCGCGGTGGGGGAGGCGGCGGGATGAACAACCGGCCGCTGGAGGGCGTGCGCGTGGCCGACTTCGGCTGGATCCTGGCGGGGCCGTATGCGACGGCCTGGCTGGGGAGCCTGGGGGCGGAGGTTATCCGCATCGAGTCGCAGAGCCGCCTCGACTTCCACCGCCAGAACCTGGGGGCGGGGGCGGATGGGGTACCGGGGATAAACCGCGGGGCGGTGTTCAACTCGCTCAACTTCAGCCGCAAGAGCCTGCGCCTGAACCTGGCGACGCCGCGCGGTCTGGAGCTGGCCAAGGAGCTCATCCGCCAGAGCGACATCGTGATGGAGAACTACGCGGCAGGCGTGATGGAGAAGATGGGGCTCGGGTACGAAGCGCTGAAGGCGATCAACCCGCGCATCGTGATGATCGCGACATCGCCCCTGGGGCAGGTCGGCCCGGACCACGCGGCCACGGGCTGGGGTCCGAACGTGCAGGCCTATGCGGGGCTGCCCCACCTGACCGGCTACGAGGGCGGACCGCCCTCGGGGCTGGGCGGGCTCTACCCGGACTTCATGATCGGCACGATGATGGCGTTCACGGCGCTCTCGGCCCTGCACGCGCGCAACCGCACGGGCGAGGGGCAGTACGTGGACCTCTCGATGGCGGCGATCGTCTCGACGATGATCCCCGAGGGGATCATGGAGTACGCGATGAACGGGCGGGAGCCGCCGCGTCCGGGGAACCGCTCGCGAGCGCTCGCGCCGCGCGGCGTCTACCGCTGCTCGGGCGAGGACAAGTGGGTCGCGATCGAGGTGGAGAGCGACGAGGCGTGGCGGGGGCTGGCGGGAGCGCTGGGCAAGGACGCGTGGGCGAGCGACGAGCGCTTCGCGAGCGTCGAAGGGCGGCGGGCCGGTCACGACGAGATCGACGAAGCGATCACGGCCTGGACGCGGGAACGCTCGCACTACGACGTGATGCACACGCTGCAGGCTGCGGGCGTGGCGGCAGCGCCCTGCCTCGACCCGCATGAGCTGCTGGAAGACGAAGGCATGGCCGGCCGCGACCTCTACGTGGAGATGGACCACCCCGAGGTGGGGCCGCGCAAGGTGGCGGGGCTGCAGGGGCGCTACGGCGACATCGAAGCCTACGACTACGGCCCGGCGCCCCTCTTCGGCCAGCACAGCGAAGAGGTCTGCCGCGACCTGCTCGGGCTGAGCGCGGAGGAGTACGAGCGTCTGGTCGAGGAGCAGGTCATCTACTGAGGGCGGGCGGCGGTGTAAGGTGACGACATGGCCCACCTGACTTTGGACATCGACGACGAGGCCTGCGCCGAGGTGATGCGGCGCTACGGGCTGTCGACGAAGAGCGAGGCGATCAACTTCGCATTGCGAAGGTTGGCGGGGGAGCCCATGACCCTCGAAGAGGCCCGCGCCATGCGGGGGTCCGGCTGGGAAGGCGACCTCGACGCGATGCGTGAGAACCGGGGGTTCGGCTTGACATGAACATCTGTTTCATGTTATTTTACAACAAAGGTTCCCCCCTGATGACAAGAGCCCAAGGGGCTCTCTCCCAAATGGGAGTAGTCAGGGGGGTCATTTTGTGAACGGCATCAATAGTAGTACGTCGTACCACTACGGAATATGTCAAACTCACTGTGGACAGACTGGCTTATGCGCTGGTAATAGTCCAGATTTTGAGTCTCATGTTTGCGGAAGATAGCCCAGCAGCAGTAGTCTGCCACCTGCAGCCCGTAGTGCGCCCGCGAACTGTGGTGTAACAGCCGGTAACTCTGGGACTGAGGGAGCATAGCCTTCAGTGCTCCCCTCGCAGCACTCTCCACACTCCTCCGCCTCTTCCTCACTGGCACCGTGTCAGTTATGACAATGATTTCCCGCGCCTGGCTGTGGGCCCTACTCTGGAGCACAAACTTCAAGAGGTACCCGAGCATTTCAGGATAGAATCTCCTATCTTCCGTAAGCGCCGGGTCAGTCTTTGCTTTCTCTACAATAAGTGAGTCGATCTGGAGTTCCTTAGAGTGATCCGCAACTATATCGAATATCTGTTTCTTGACAAATTTATTGTCATCAGAACAGTGGAAATACTCTCCATCCCAACCACGCTCCAAGAGCTCATACTTAAGCGATTCTAGAAAATCGTAGAATTCAAAGGGCCTAACTGTGCTGACACTAGTCAATACAAAGTACTTTGTGCCGGTAGGGCTGAAGTCCAAGTTCCCAGACTCATCCAGAAAGATATACGACGTGTAGCCTGACCCTTCCTGACTCGTTGTCGGATTCGAATTCACTTGCTGCACTCGACCAGCTATCGGCCCTTGAACTCCGGTGGGCGGCGCTCGACGAAGGCCTTGCGCGCTTCGGCGGCGTCCTCGGTTTTCGTGAGGATGGCGGTGCGGGTCTGTTCGAAGCGGTAGCCGTTCTTCAC
The DNA here is from genome assembly GCA_965262975.1 of Tepidiformaceae bacterium. GTDB lineage: Bacteria > Chloroflexota > Dehalococcoidia > Tepidiformales > Tepidiformaceae > UBA2991. The sequence continues at coordinate 2,405,281 of OZ253575.1, forward strand.
GTCCATGTTCTCGATCAGGTGGAGGTTTTCCTTGGCCAGGCGGATGCCCATCGGAATCTTGGCGGCGATCAGGCGGGCGTCCTCCATGGCGGCCTCCATGAGCTGGTCGGGAGGCACGACCTTCACGACCATGCCGAGGCTGAGCGCCTCATGGGCGTCGAGGCGCTCGGCGGTGTAGTGGAGGCGGCGCACCAGGCCCCAGTTGTTGAGGAGCCGCATGAAGTGGCGGGCGCCGCCGAGCAGTCCGACGTCGATCTCGGGGAGGCCGAACTTCGCCTTCTCCGAGGCGATGAGGTAGTCGCAGGAGGCGGCGATGGCGAGGCCGCCACCGAGGGCGGGGCCGTTGATCGCGCCGATGACGGGCACGGCGCACTCCTGGATCGAGTAGAGCATCTCGCGCATGCGACGGTTGCCGGCGCCCGAGGGCGTGCGCGCGGGAGGGGCGTCGCCCTCGCGGGCGCGGACGGCGCCCTTCAGGTCGGCGCCGGCGCAGAAGGCGCGTTCCCCGACAGCCGTGAGGACGGCCACGTGGACGTCGAGGTCGTCGGAGATGGCATCGAAGACCCCCATGATGTCCCAGTCGGCGGCCAGGGCATTGACGGGTGGGTTGTCGAGCGTGACAACGGCGATGTGGTCCTTGATGTCGACGTGGATGGGCATGGTCGCGCTCCCTCTTGGGTGGGGACTAGGCCCCTTCGAAGGCGTCCTTGATCTTCGCGAGGCGCTCGATCTGGGGGATGACATCGGTGGGGGTGCCGAGGCGAATCCACATGATGAGGCGGTCGAAGCCCATCTCGATGAGCTCCTCGGCCTGCTTCTCGTCGTTGACCATGACGAGAGCAGAGAGGTCGATGGTGTCCATCGAACGGCCCTTCTCGCCGGCGATGCGGCGGATGCGCTCGATGCCTTCGCGCAGCATCTCGGGCGTACCGGGGGGTGCGAGCCAGCCGTCGCAGTACTCAACGACACGGCGGTGGGCGGGTTTCGAGTTGGTTCCCAGGAGGAAGGGCGGGCCGCCACGGCGCATCGGCTTCATATCCATCCAGCACTTGTCGAAGTTGACGAACTCGCCGTGGTACTCGGGCTCCTTCTTCGTCCAGAGCTCGCGCATGGCCTCAATGCGCTCGCGCGCGATCTGCCAGCGGTGCTCGAAGGGGATGCCGTGGTTGTTCATCTCGTCGGGGAACCAGCCCCCGCCGAAGCCGATGCTGAGGCGCCCCTCCGAGAGGCGGTCGAGGGAGGCAAGCTCGCGCGCGAAGGTGATGACGTCGTGCTCGTTGATGAGGGAGATGGCCGTGCCGAAGTTGATGCGGTCGGTGACGGCGGCGGCGGTGGCGATCGCGATGAAGGGGTCGTAGAGGCTGAGGTACTCCTCGGCGAAGGTGAAGGTATCGAGGTCGGAAGGGCGGCCGTAGGGGCGGATACCCTCGCGGTAGAGGGTGACGGTGCCCTGGCGGTCGGGGGGCTCGCCATTCCAGCGGCCCATGGGGACGTGGGTGTGCTCGGGGAAGTAGAGGGACTCGAAGCCGAGGTCCTCGGCGGCGATGGCGAGCTCCGCAGGCTGCATCGTGTTCGCCGTGTGGAACATGAACACACCGAATTTGACCACTGGGACCCTCCTGGCCGCCGGACGGTTATCGCGACGCCCGCCCCGAGAAACGGCAGGGCGTCGCGGCTCCGGCGAACCTTACAGTACGGGAGTGAGGGGGGCGGCGCGGGGGGCGTTCCAGTGACGGGCGGGGCGCTCCCCGTGCGGTTGTTTCGTATAAGTCCCCGTGGGAGGCGTGCATGACGTCCGCGAAGCGAACGGCGGCGGTCGGGGCCCACTTTGAGGCCGTGGCCGCCACCCGCGCCAGCGGCGGGGCAACCGCCGAGCGCTCCTACTATCCGGCGCTCGAAAACCTGCTGAACGCCATCGGGGACACGCTTGAGCCCAGGGTGCGCTGCGTCACCGAGCTGAAGGATGTGGGCGGGGGGCATCCCGACACGGGGCTGTACAGCGCCCGCCAGTTGCGCAAGGGCGAGGATCGACCGCTGCCCGAACGCGGCGTGGTCGAGGTGAAGGCGCCTGATGCGGACGCCCTTAAGACAGCGGCGGGCGAGCAGGTTCGCCGCTACCGGGGCCTCTACGGCCTCGTCCTCGTGACCAACCTGCGCGAGTTCCTCTACCGCGCGCTCAGGTCTACTCAGACGGTCACGGGGCATACACGCTGCTTGAAGGTGAGTACAAGCACAACGCGGTCGAGCACAGCGTGGGAACCTGCGTCATCGAGGCAATCCACACCAACGGCATCGAGTCGTTCTGGAGCACGCTGAAGCGGGCGCACAAGGGCGTATACCACAAGCTCTCCCCGAAGCATCTGGATCGCTATGCGCGACAATTCGCTGGGAAGCACAACCTGCGCGATGCAGACACGCTAGCTCAGATGGCTGCCATCGTTGCGGGGCTGGTCGGTCAGCGCCTGCTCTACCGTGACCTCATCGCCGACAATGGGCTGCCCTCCGGGACTCGGGGCTTGTAGAGGGCGCAACAACGCACGGACCACGTCCTCGGGCGTGGCTCCCTGGTAGCGCGGGTTCAGGCCCTTGAACTCCATTACTGCTACTCCTTGGCTTCCGAGATAAACCGCCCAGCCATGTGATTATTGATCACAACCAAGGCATGGTGAAACAAGGAAAGATATTCATGCGGCAACTCGCCGACTGGTAGGGTCACGGGCCACGCTGCACTGTGCTTGTAGTCGATGTCGTGATCTCCGACCTCGATGGCATGGGCGACATCGAGAGCAACACCATCAACAACGTCCTCGCACCGATCGCAGGCTACCTCGTAGTCGAAGTGCCCAAGCGTGCCTGCCCCGCGCACCGTGTAGGTAAACGCCCCTCGCTGGAATAGGTACTCGTCAATCTGTGGCTCGAATTCATATTCGTGGCCTTGTGCCTGAGCGTCCCCGAGGCAGCAGATAGAGCATCCATGGTACGCGCACCTCTGGGCCTCATTCACTAGCACCGCCCGCATCGTCGAAATCCACGTTCGGGTACGCCTTCTCAAAGTGGCGGTTGATGTTGTCGTTGACGCCATCGATCTTCGTGTTGAGCGCTGCGAGGTAGTTGACGACCTCTTGGCCCCACTCGGGAGTCAGGGTCGGGGTCTGCCGCATCACCGGCAGGAGTGGCATCCTCTCTTCAGTTACCAACGGTATGTCCTCCCTGCCTTTGATGAACTGAGCCTATCACGCTTGACACCGGTTTTGTAGTCCGGTACATCGACCGGGCGGCTGGGCGTTTGATTCGCGCGAATCACGTTCGCCCTGCCTAGCTATGGATATAAGCCCCGGTTCCATTGACGGGCGGGGGGCAACCTGCGAGCATCGCGCCCCTTGGCGGGACCGCCATGGAAGCCCATGCACGGCCGCCGAAAACGGCAATAGAAAGAGGCAAGGAATGCTCTCAGCGGAAGACCGACTAGCGATCATGGACCTGAGCGCGCGCTACTGCCACGCAACCGATTCGCACAATGCGGAGGCGTGGGCGGATACGTTCACGGCGGACGGGGCGATCGAGGGGCCGCAGGGCACCTCGCAGGGCCGGGAGGCCCTCATGCAGTTCGCCGCTGGCGTGAATGGTGCGATGCCAAAGGTGCGCCACCACGTGAGCAACCTTGTCATTTCCGGCGAGGGCGACAGCGCGACGATGAGTTCGTACCTGAACCTGATCAACACCGAGGGCAACGCGACCGTCTTCACCGCGACGTATGAGGACCAGATCGCACGCGTCGACGGAGAGTGGAAGTTCGCGCACCGGAAGATCGTGATCTAGCGCCGCGTCCGGCCCAGCCGGAAGCGGTGGACACGCGGAACAGAAGGAACCGTGCGAGCGCGCGGGGAGGCGGAGCATGGATGTCGGGTTGATGGTCGAGGGCCAGCACGGCCTGAACTGGGAGAACTGGCGGCGCATCCTCGCGACGGCGGAGCGGCTGCGCTTCCCCACGGTGTTCCGCTCGGACCACTACTTCATGCTGCCCACGCACCAGCAGGACAGCCTCGACCCGTACCTCTCGTTCACGCTGGCGGCAGCGGAGACGGAACACATCCGCTTCGGGCCGCTGGTGACGCCGATCACCTTCCGGCACCCGGTGAACCTGGGGCGCATGGCGGCCCAGATCGACCTGCTCAGTGGGGGTCGCTTCGTGATGGGGGTGGGGGCGGGCTGGAACGTGGGCGAGCACGCCGCGTACGGCCTCGACTTCCCCTCGACGCGCGAGCGCTTCGACCGCCTGTCGGAGGGGATCGAGGTGATGCGGGCGCTCTGGGGGGAGGGACCCGCTTCGTACGAGGGAACGCACTACCGGCTCGAGAACGCGGATTGCCTGCCCAAGCCGGCAGCGGGGCGTCCGCCGATCCTGGTCGGGGGGAGCGGGGAGAAGCGCACGCTGCGGCTGGTGGCGGAGTTCGCGGACGAGTGGAATACCCCCGCGATGCCGCTCGATGCCTACCGCGCCAAGTGCGAGGTGCTGGAGCGTCACTGCGAGGCGGTGGGGCGCGACCCGGCGAGCATCAAACGCTCGATGATGACCTTCGGGCTGGTGGGGCCGAACGAGGCCTCGATCGCGCGTATCGGGAGTGTGCTCGTGAGCAAGGGGCTTGGCGCGGCGGTGGGCGGGCCAGCGGGCGTGGTCGGAGGCACGACGGACGAGGTCGTCGACACCCTCGGGCAGTTGGCCGAGCTGGGACTCGACGAGATCGAGTTCCAGCACTTCGATTTCGACTCGGACGAGGTGCCCGAATACCTCGCCGCCGAGGTGGCGGGGCGCGTCCGTGACCTGTAGCGAGGCGGGACGGTGACGCTCTTGGCGGACCTGGAGGCGCGGCTGGCGGAATCGGGCGGAGAGGGCGTGCTCGGATTCCTGGGCGAGCGCCTGGGCGACGCCGAGGGGATGAGTACGGAGCTGGCGGACGCGGACGCCGCGATCCAGCAGGCGGAGGTGGCGGAGGAGCGCTCGGAGTCGTGGCTGAAGGACGCCTTCGCGCAGTTCCCGATCATGAACGCGGCCACTTTCCCGCACAGCTCGCACGTCGACCCGCGCGCGCATGCGGTGCTGGCGACGCACCGGCTGGCGCAGGGCACGGGGCTCTACATGCCCTCCGAGCTGCGCGCCATGAACGAGCGCGAGGAGGTCTCGCGGGCGTGGCAGGCGCGCGAAGGGCTGCGCTTCCGCGTGTTCGCCACGCTCATGCGGGCGCTGGGCGAGGAGATGGTGGAGGGCGGCGTGAGAGCGGCCGCCTACGTCTCGACCTGCCAAGAGACGGCGAAGGCGCTGGGCGGCATCGAGATCGCCGCCCCGTAGCCCCTAGCCCCTCAGTTTGTCGAGTTCCTCGCGCAGCCTTTCCATCGCGGCGGGAACCTGTTCATCGGTCATCCTGGCGACGAAGTCCTCGCGGCCCATCATGAGGCGGGTGACGCCGATCTCCTCAAGCTGCCCGAGGGGCATACGGTCGAGGACTGCCGTGGAGCACTGTATCTGGGGTCTGGGCTTGCCTTGCTCCTCGGCCAGCCGGTGGAGCTTGGCCGCTTCGTCGGCGAACTCCTCGACGGGCGTGAAGCGCCCGCGCAGGTCCTCAGTGAAGTTCATGTGCACGGCGGGAAGCCAGCCGTCGCAGTAGTTGACAACGCGGTTGAGGACGGTCGGGCCGGCGCCGCCCAGGATGATGGGCGGGTGGGGGTCCTGGACGGGCTTGGGCCACTGCCAGGTGGGGGGGATGTCCACGTGGCGTCCGTGGTACTCGGCGACCTCCTGGGTCCAGAGGACCTTCATGGCCTCGACCTTCTCGCGCATGAGGCGGAAGCGGGTCGAGGGGTCGACGCCGTGGGCCTCCATCTCCTCGTGGTTCCAGCCGGCGCCGATGCCGAACACGACGCGCCCGTTGGAGATCTGGTCGAGCGTGGAGACTTCCTTGGCGGTGTGGATGGTGTCGCGCTGGGGGACGAGGGCGAGGCAGGTGACGACCTTGATCTTCTCGGTGACGGCCGCTGCCGCCGCCAGCGAGACGAAGGGATCGAACATGCTCTTGTAGCCCATGGGCGTCTCGGGAGCGAGGGGAAAGTCCGTGGCGAGGGGCATGTGCGAGTGCTCGGGCACGCCGAGGCACTCGAACCCGACGCGCTCAGCCTCCCGGGCGACGTTGATAATGCTCGCGTTGTAGTGCGTGGGGGCGTAGTTCAGGCCGAATTCCATGGAAGACCTCCCGGTGGTTACTGGCGGATGCCCGCCGATTCTGCCTGTTCGTGGGCCCGGCCACCTCTGTCTCGACCCTGCCAGGAGACAGCGAAGGCGCTGGGCGCCATCGCGATCGCCGCGCCGTAGACCTCAGCCGGTCAGCTTGTCGGCCTGCTCGCGGAGCGCTTCGAGGGCGGGCCGGACTCCCTCATCGGCCACGTCGTCGAGGCCAAGGCCGCCGCCGCTCATCATGATGCGGGTGACGCCGATCTCCTCGAGCTGCTCAAGCGGGATGCGCTCTATCACACCGGAGCCACACTGAATCTGGGGCCTGGGCTTGCCGCGCTCCGCGGCCATCCGTTGCAGCTTCATCGCCTCGTCGACGAACTCCTCGACGGGGGTAAAGCGGCCGCGCAGGTCTTCGGTGAAGTTCATGTGCACGGCGGGTAGCCAGCCGTCGCAGTAGTTGACGATGCGGTTGAGAACGTTCGGACCGGCGCCGCCCATGAGGATAGGGGGGTGGGGCTTCTGGACGGGCTTGGGCCACTGCCAGGTTGGAGGAATGTCAACGTGGCGCCCGTGGTACTCGGCGACCTCCTGCGTCCAGAGGGTCTTCATGGCCTCGACCTTCTCGCGCATGAGGCGGAAGCGGGTGGAGGGGTCGGTGCCGTGCGCCTCCATCTCCTCGGCGTTCCATCCCGCGCCGATCCCGAGGATGACGCGGCCGTTCGAGATCTGCTCGAGGGTCGAGACTTCCTTGGCGGTGTGGATGGGGTCGCGCTGGGGGATGAGGGCGATGGAGGTGCCGACCTTGAGCCGCTCGGTGACAGCGGCCATGGCGGCGAGCGTCACGAAGGGGTCGTACATGCTCTTGTAGATCATGGGTGTCTCGGGGGCGAGGGGGAAATCGGTCGCGAGGGGCATGTGCGAATGCTCAGGCACGAACAGGGACTCGAAGCCGAGACGCTCAGCCTCGCGGGCAACGAGCACGGGGCTCGCGTTGTAGTGCGTGGGGGCGTAGCTCAGGCCAAATTCCATGGAAGAACCTCCTCGCGGCAAACAGCACCCCACCTATGGTGGGGAGCGCCTAGCCTACCGGTTCGCTGAGTCGAGCGCGCCGCTGCTAGGACTCGGGGATCCAGATGGTCGGGCGGGGATGGAAGGCAGCCCACGCGAACCAGAACTGCGTGCTGTGCTCCACCGGCGGCAGGCGCGAGCCAGCGAGGGGGCCGGACAGCGCGAGACCGGTTACGTCCCAGATGGAGCCCGTCTGCTCGTCCACGAAGCGCCCTACGCCGGCGGCGGCGAAGGTGAGCGCGCGGCCATCGACCTCAGCGAGATAGGCTGCGGCGCTGCCAATGTCACGGGAGGCGGCAATCTCTAACTTGTCGAGCGGGGACAGCGTCCCCGGCGCCCAGAGGACCACGACGTCAGTCCCGGCGAGGTCGACCGCCGCGAGCCAGACCTCGGTGAGCGTCGAGAAGGGGACGGCGATGTTGAGTCCTTCCGTCGAGAGCGTCACCACGCGTTCGAGGGGTGGCAGGCGCGGGTCGGCCCGCCGGAGGAAGAAGCGTGGCGCGCCACCGGTGTCGTAATTGGGAAACGGGTTGTTGCCGTAGAGGTAGTTGAAGCCGGTCTCCTCGGTCAGGATGTCCGCCTCGGGGAAGGACCGCTTGAAGTCGGCGAAGGAGAGGACACTCATCTGCAGGGACCGGAGCTGGACGCCGGCGTGGCGCCCGACGATGCCCTCGCCGGTGGCCTGCTGCCACCAGGTCTCGGTCTGGCGGTCCCACATGATGAGGTCGGAGTAGCGCAGGTTGCCGGAAACGCCGAAGTCGAGCACGGCGCCGTCAACACGACGGTCGAAGGCGAGCGCCGTGTTGCAGAGCGGGCAGAAGGAGGCGACGACGGGCACGCCGGCGACATAGTCGTTCACGATTTCGTGGAAGGTGAGGATGTGGAGGGGATAGCCGCGGGTGACCTCGCCGATACGCAGGACGGCGATGGGCAGGTTCTCGCCGTAGTCGACGGCATCGACGGGAGCGAAGCGGGCGACACCATAGTGGCCATCGGTGGAGACGGCGCCGGGCGCATCGAGGGCGAGGATGCAGTCACGCCCGCCGCAGCCGCGCACGATCTGTCCGAACCCCACGGTGTGCTTCGACCAGTCCTGGTTGGGCCAGTCGCGGCAGAAGTCGGGTGGCAGGCGAACGATGTCGATCTCACCGGAGGGGTCGGTGTGGTGGGCGTAGGGGCAGGTGGCGTCCTCGGGCTCGACGACCACCTCCGACGCCTCCGACGCCTCCGCGGAGGGTGCGGGTGTGGGTGTGTCGCGCGCCTCGACGGCGGCCCTGCCGTCAGCCTCGGGCGTGAGGGGGGCAGAGTCCCCTGAGCCGCCGCCACAGGCGGCCGCCAGCAGCAGAGCGAGGGCGCCGAGGAACAGAACGAGACGGCTCACGGGAGAGATGCTACCGCGCCGGCCACCCGCACACGTGAAGGCACGCGAAAGGCCCGCCCCGGAGGGCGGGCCTCGCTGTCTGGCTGAGCGCTCGATGAGCGCTCAGAGGTCGGAAGGAACTAGGCCTCCTTGACCCACATGGCCTCGCGGCGGCGGTCGTAAGAGTTCTGCCAGTCCGCGACGCCGAAGTCCTGCAGCCGCGAACTGAAGCCGTAGTAGGAGACCGTGCTGATGGGCAGTTTCCAGTTGCACCAGTGACGATCGAGGATCCATGTCTGCACCCCCGTGAGGAGCTCGGCGCGGGCCTCGGGATCGGTCTCCGCCTCCTGGGCGGCCAGCAGCTCGATGATCTCCGCTGAGTCGGCGGCGATCTCCTTGCGAGGCGACTCCGGGTAGTGGTTGAAGGCGTTGAAGCCGTAGGCGCGCGGGTCGTAGTTGATGAGGTGCGAGTCGTTGGGGACGCCGCTGGTGCCGCCCGAGTCGCCCGTGCCGTAACTGAGAAGCTCCCAGTCCTTCACGTCCTCGCTGCGGTCGACCGCACGGGCGGCCCAGGTGTTGACATCGACCGCCTCGACCTCGGTGTCGATGTCGAGCGCCTTCGCCAGTGACTGGGCCATGAAGTCGCTGATCTCGAACTGCAGCGGAGCGCCCGTCGACTGGAAGATCTTGATGTTGTCGACGGGCACCTCGAAATCGGCGGCCGCCCAGAGCGCACGTGCCTCCTGGGGGTCGTAGCGGAACCACGTCTGCAGATCTTCCTGGCTCAGCTTCTGGTAGCCCGGCAGGAGGTCGCTGATGGGGGCGGCGTACCTGCCGCCCAGCGGCCGGATAGCCGCGATGAAGCCCTCGTAGTCGAAGGCCTTCTGCAGGGCCTGTCGCGAACGCTTGTCGTGGAACTTGCCGCCGTCCATGCCCTGTCCGGCAAAGCCGCCCGCGGGCACCTCGACCACGGAGACGTGGTCCTGGCCCTCGAACTCGGGCAGCTCCAGCGGGTCGACCGCCGCAAAGACATCAAGGTCGCCGGCGAGGAAGGCGGCCTTGGCCGCCACCTGGTCGGGAATCACGCGCGTCTCCCAGGCGTCGAGGTAGGGCCCGTCCTCGACGAAGCCGTCATCGGCCGGGGTGTGCTTGTGGTAGTCCGGCCAGCGCTCCACGCGCGTGCCCGTCGCGTCCCGCTTCGTCAGCGTGTAGGGACCGCTGGCCGAACCGAAGGGCAGCTGCTGGACGCTCGCCACGTCCTCCACGGTCCCGTCCGCATGCTCGTAGGAGCCCTCGAACTTGCCGAACTCTTCGACCATCCGGGGGTTCACGAACGAGTAGTAGTGACGCGCGCGGTACACCGGCGCGTCCGCGTTCGGCCGCGCCCAGTGCTCCGTCACCGTCAACTCGTCGGTGGGCTCGAAGGAGTCCACGAAGGCAAAGCCGGTGCGCGTCGTGTGCGTACCGTCCAGCGCCCGATAGAGCTTCTCCAGGCGGCCGAAACTGAAGGCCACGGCCTCGGAGTCCACCACGTCGCCGTTGTGGAACTTCATGCCGGGGCGGATGCTCCACACGAACGTCGTCGGGTCGACCTGCTCGAATCCGACCATGCCGTCCATCGAGAACAGGTTCTTGGTCGGCTGGTAGGTGTAGGGCTGGGTCATCGTCGAGTAGATGACCTCGGTGTTGTTCACGTGGAAGACGCCGGGATCGAGACCAGCGTCCTCCCCCGTCTTCCACAGCCGCAGCGTGCCGCCGCGCTTCTCCGCGTCCGGATCCGCCTGAGCGGCAGCCTGCGTCGCGGCCGCCTCGGTGGCGGCGGCCTGCTCCTCGGCGGCGGCCTCGGTCGCGGCTTCCTGGGCGGCCGCTGCCTGGGTCGCTGCGGGCGCAGCCGCATCGTCGTCGTCGTCGTCGCCGCAACCCGCAAGGATGGCGGCGGAGCCGGCGGCGGCTACACCGCTGCCGGCCAGGAAGCTGCGGCGGCTAACAGGACGGCGCCGAAGCCTCTTCCAGTAGTTCTCGTTGTCGCGCATGGGAGTGTCACCCTCCCCGTCTTTGGGATTGGGTGAGTATACGCCCCTGCGCAAGGGGGTGATATACAACTGGATGTAACATATGTCACAGGAAAAGGCCCGCCCACAATGGGCGGGCCTCGCTATCTGGCCGAGCGCCTGTGGAGCGCTCAGAGGTCGGTACGGGCTAGGCGTCGTTGAGCCACATGGACTCGCGACGGCGGTCGTAGAAGTTCTGCCAGTCCGCGACGCCGAAGTCCTGCAGCCGCGAACTGAAGCCGTAGTAGGAGACGGTACTGATGGGCAGCTTCCAGTTGCACCAGTGACGATCGAGGATCCATGTCTGCACTTCGGTGAGGAGCTCGGCGCGGGCCTCCTGGTCGGTCTCCGCCTCCTGGGCGGCCAGCAGCTCGATGAGCTCCGCTGAGTCGGCGGCGATCTCCTTGCGAGGCGACTCCGCGTAGTGGTTGAACGCGTTGAAGCCGTAGGCCCGGGGATCGTAATGGATGAGGTGCGTGTCGTTCGGGACACCCGTCGTGCCGCCCGAGTCGCCCGTGCCGTAACTGAGAAGCTCCCAGTCCTTCACGATCTCGTTGCGGTCGACCGCCCGGGCCGCCCAGCTGTTGCTATCAACCGCGTCGACCTCGGTCTCGATGTCGAGCGCCTTCGCCAGCGACTGGGCCACGAAGTCGCTGATCTCGTACTGTAGCGGTGAGGCCGTCGACTGGAGGAGCTTGATGCTGTCGACGGGTACCTCGAAATCGGCGGCCGCCCAGAGCTTGCGCGCTTCCGCCGGGTCGTAGCGGAACCACGTCTGCAGCTCTTCCTGGCTGAGCTTCTGGTAGCCCGGCAGGAGGTCGGTAATGGGGGCGGCGTACCTGCCGCCCAGCGGCCGGATAGCCGCGATGAAGCCCTCGTAATCGAAGGCCTTCTGCAGGGCCTGTCGCGAACGCTTGTCGTGGAACTTGCCGCCGTCCATGCCCTGGCCGGCAAAGCCGCCGGCGGGCACCTCGACCACGGAGACGTGGTCCAGGCCGTCGAACTCGGGCAACTCCAGCGGGTCGACCGCCGCAAAGACGTCGAGGTCACCGGCGAGGAAGGCGGCCTTGGCCGCCACCTGGTCGGGAATCACGCGCGTCTCCCAGGCGTCGATGTAGGGTCCGTCCTCGACGAAGCCGTCGTCGGCCGGGGTGTGCTTGTGGTAGTCCGGCCAGCGCTCGACGCGCGTGCCGGTCGCGTCCCGCTTCGCCAGCGTGTAGGGACCGCTGGCCGAACCGAGGGGCAGCTCCTGCACGCTCGCCACGTCCTCCACGGTCCCGTCCGCATGCTCGTACGAACCCTCGAACTTGCCGAACTCCTCGACCATGCGGGGGTTGATGAACGAGTAGTAGTGGCGCGCGCGGTACACCAGCGCGTCGGCGTTGGGCCGGGCCCAGTGCTCCGTCACCGTCAACTCGTCGGTGGGCTCGAAGGCGTCGACGAAGGCGTAGCCGGTGCGCGTGGTGTGCGTACCGTCGAGTGCGCGGTAGAGCTTCTCCAGGCGGCCGAAGCTGAAGGCGACGGCCTCGGAGTTCACCACGTCACCGTTTTGGAACTTCATGCCGGGACGGACGTTCCACACGAGTGTCGTCGCGTCGACCTGCTCGAATCCCGTCATGCCGTCCATGGAGAAGAGGTTCTTGGTCGGCTGGTAGGTGTAGGGCTGGGTCATCGTCGAGTAGATGACCTCGGTGTTGTTCACGTGGAAGACGCCGGGGTCGAGCCCCGCATCCTCTTCCGACTTCCACAGCCGCAGCGTGCCGCCCCGCTTCTCCGAGCCGGGGGCCGCCGTGGCGGCAGCCTGGGTGGCAGCAGCCTGAGTGGCGGCGGCCTGCGTGGCGGCAGCCTCTGTCGCGGCAGCCTCTGTCGCGGCAGCCTCTGTCGCGGCGGGCGCGGCCGCACCACCGTCGTCGTCGTCGTCGTCATCATCCCCGCAGCCCGCGAGGATAGCGGCGGAGCCGGCGGCGGCTACACCGCTGCCGACCAGGAAGCTACGCCGGCTGACCGGTCGGCGCCGGAGCCTCTTCCAGTAGTTCTCGTTATCACGCATTGGGAGTCAAACCGTCCCCGTCTTTGAGATTGGGTCAGTATACGTCGCCGGGCAAGGGGGTGACACGCGACTGCATGTGACGCATGTCACATGAAAAGGCCCGCCCCGAGGGGCGGGCCTTTCCTTCCTGGCGGGACGCTCAGTGAGCGTCCACTGGGCGGCGTTGCTAGGCGTCGTTGAGCCACATGGCTTCGCGGCGCATGGAGTAGCCGTTGAGCCAGTCGGCAACGCCCTGGTCCTGGAGCCTCGAGCTGAAGCCGTAGTACGACACCGTGCTGAGGGGCAGCTGCCAGTTGCACCAGTGGTTGTCGAGGATCCAGCTCTGCACGCCGGTGAGGAGCACCCCACGGGCCTCGGGATCCGTCTCCGCTTCCTGGGCGTTCAGCAACTCGATGAGCTCGGCGGCGCCGGCGGCGACCTCCGGGCGAGGCGACTCCGCGAAGTGGTTGAAGGCGTTGAAGCCGTAGGCCCGCGGGTCGTAGTGGATGAGGTGGGTGTCGTTGGGGACACCCGTCGTGCCGCCCGAGTCGCCCGTGCCGTAACTGAGAATCTCCCAGTCCTTCACGTCCTCGCTGCGGTCGACCGCGCGCGCCGCCCAGCTGTTGCCGTCAACGGCCTCGACCTCGGTCGTGACGCCCAACGGCCCCAGCGCCTTCGCCAGCGACTGCGCCATGTAGTCGCTGATCTCGTGCTGCAGCGGGGCGCCCGTCGACTGGAAGATCTTGATGTTCTCGACGGGGACGATGAAGTCCGCCGCCTCCCAGAGCTTCCGCGCCTCGGCCGGGTCGTAGCGGAGCCACTTTCGCAAGTCTTCCTGGCTGAGCTTCTGGTAAGCCGGCAGCAGGTCGGAGATGGGGCCGGCGAGTTTGCCGCCGAGGGGGCGGATGGCCCCGATGAAGCCCTCGTAGTCGAACGCCTTCTGCAAGGCCTGGCGCGAGCGCTTGTCGTGGAACTTGCCGCCGTCCATGCCCTGCATGGCGAAACCACCCGCGGGGACCTCGACCACGGAGACGTGGTCCAGGCCGTCGAACTCGGGCAGCTCCAGCGGGTCGACCGCTGAGAAGACGTCGAGGTCGCCGGCCAGGAAGGCGGCCTTTGCCGCCACCTGGTCGGGAATGATCCGCGTCTCCCAGGCATCGATATAGGGACCGTCCTCGACGAAGCCGTCGTCCGCCGGCGTGTGCTTGTGGTAGTCCGGCCAGCGCTCGACTTTCGTGCCGGTCGCGTCGCGCTTGGTCATCGTGTAGGGGCCGCTGCCCGAACCGAAGGGCAGCTCCTGGACGCTGGCCACGTCCTCCACGGTCCCGTCCGCGTGCTCGTAGGAGCCCTCGAACTTGCCGAACTCCTCAACGATGCGGGGGTTCAGGAAGGAGTAGTAGTGGCGAGCGCGGTACACGGGGGCGTCGGCGTTGGGCCGTGCCCAATGCTCTGTCACCGTCAACTCGTCGGTGGGCTCGAAGGAGTCCACAAAGGCGAACCCGGTGCGCGTCGTGTGCGTGCCGTCGAGGGCGCGGTAGAGCTTCTCGAGGCGGCCGAAGCTGAAGGCCACGGCCTCTGCGTCCACGGGATCGCCGTTGTGGAACTTCATGTCGGGGCGGACGCTCCACACCAACGTGGTGGGATCGACCTGCTCGAAGCCGACCATGCCGTCCATCGAGAACAGGTTCTTGGTCGGCTGGTAGGTGTAGGGCTGGGTCATCGTGGAGTAGTGGATGTCGCGGTTGTTGAGGTGGAAGACGCCCGGGTCCAGACCGGCGTCCTCCTCCGTCTTCCACCACTTCAGCGTGCCGCCGCGCTTCTCCGCGCCGGGCGCCGCCGTGGCGGCAGCCTGCGTCTCGGCAGCCTCGGTGGCAGCAGCGGCCTGCTCTTCGGCGGCGGCCTCGGTGGCAGCAGCGGCCTGCTCCGCGGCGGCCTGGGTCGCCGCGGGCGCAGCCACATCGTCGTCATCGTCGTCGTCGCCACAGCCTGCAAGGATTGCGGCGGAGCCGGCGGCGGCTACACCGCTGCCGACCAGGAAGCTACGCCGGCTGACCGGGCGGCGCCGGAGCCTGTTCCAGTAGTTCTCGTTGTCGCGCATTGAGCGAGTGTCCTCCCCCAAAATTGGGATTTACCTAGTATACGCGGGCCGTGCAAGTGCGTACTGCGCACACGACCGGCGCGAGGGCACAAGAAAGGGCCCGCCCCGGGGGGCGGACCCTCTGTGTGTTGGCGGGACGCTCAGTGAGCGTCCGCGGGGCGGAGTTCTAGGCGTCGTTGAGCCACATGGACTCGCGGCGCAGGGAGTAGCCGTTGAGCCAGTCGGCGACGCCGTGGTCCTGAAGCCGTGAGCTGAAGCCAAAGTACGACACCGAACTGACGGGCAGCCGCCAGTTGCACCAGTGATTGTCGAGGATCCAGCGCTGCACCTCGGTGAGGAGGACGGCGCGGGCCTCGGGGTCCGTCTCCGCCTCCTGGGCGTTCAGCATCTCGATGATCGTCGCCGAGCCCTCGGCGATCTCGGGGCGCGGCGACTCGGCGTAGTGGTTGAACGCGTTGAAGCCGTAGGCCCGCGGGTCGTAGTTGATGAGGAACGAGTCGTTGGGGATGCCCGACGTGCCACTGCGATCGCCCGTGCCGTAGCTGAGGATCTCCCAGTCCTTCACGTCCTCGCTGCGGTCGACCGCGCGGGCGGCCCACGAGTTGCCGTCAACAGCCTCGACCTCGGTGGTGATGCCGATCGGCCCCAGCGCCTTCGCGATCGACTGCGCCAGGAAGTCACTGATCTCGTGCTGAAGCGGGGCGCCGCTCGACTGGAAGACCTTGATGTTGTCGACAGGGACGACGAAGTCCGCCGCCTGCCACAGCTTCTGCGCCTCGGCCGGGTCGTAGCGGTACCACTGCTGCAACTCCTGCTGGCTCAGCTTCTGGTAGGCCGGAAGGAGGTCGGTGATGGGGGCGGCGAGTTGGCCGCCGAGGGGGCGGATGGCCGCGATGAAGCCCTCGTAGTCGAGGGACTTCTGCAGGGCCTGGCGCGAGCGCTTGTCATGGAACTTGCCGCCGTCCATGCCCTGCTGGCAGAGCCCGCCATCCCCCGGAATCTCGACCACGGAGACGTGGTCCTGGCCCTCGAACTCGGCGACCTCAAGCGGGTCGACCGTCGCAAAGATGTCGAGGTCGCCGGCCAGGAAGGCGGCCTTGGCTGCCACCTGGTCGGGGATGATGCGCGTCTCCCACGCCTCCATGTACGGTCCGTCCTCGACGAAGCCGTCGTCCGCCGGGGAGTGCTTGTGGTAGTCCGGCCAGCGCTCCACGCGCGTGCCCGTCGCATCGCGCTTGGTCATCATGTAGGGACCGCTGCCCGAACCGAAGGGCAGCTGCTGGACGCTGGGGACATCCTCGATCGTCCCGTCCGCGCCCTCGTAGGAGCCCTCGAACTTGCCGAACTCCTCCACGATCCGGGGGTTCACGAACGAGTAGTAGTGGGCGGCGCGGTACACGGGAGCATCCGCGTTGGGTCGCGCCCAGTGCTCGGCAACCGTCAGCTCGTCCGTCGCCTCGAAGCCGTCGACGAAGGCAAAGCCGGTGCGCGTGGTGTGCGTGCCGTCGAGCGCCCGGTAGAGCTTCTCGAGGCGGCCGAAGCTGAAAGCCACGGCATCGGCATCCACCGGGTCGCCGTTGTGGAACTTCATGCCGGGGCGGACGCTCCACACGAAGGTTGTCGGATCGACCTGCTCGAAGCCGACCATGCCATCCATGGAGAAGAGGTTCTTCGTCGCCTGATACGTGTAGGGCTGCGTCATCGTGGCGTTGTGGATCTCGCGGTTGTTCAGGTGGAAGACGCCCGGGTCGAGGCCAGCGTCCTCCTCGGTCTTCCAGTTGAGCAGGGTGCCGCCGTACTTGTGGGCGTCGGAAGCCTCCTGGGCGGCAGCCTGCGTGGCGGCGGCCTCGGTGGCGGCGGCGGCCTGCTCCTCGGCAGCAGCCTCGGTGGCTGCGGCAGCCTGCTCCTCGGCGGCAGCCTGCGTCGCTGCGGGAGCAGCCACACCGCCGTCGTCGTCGTCATCGTCGCCGCAGCCGGCGAGGATGGCGGCCGAGCCGACCGCGGCCACGCCGCTTCCGACGAGGAAGCTGCGGCGGCTGACCGGCCGGCGCCGGAGCCTCTTCCAGTAGTTCTCGTTGTCACGCATGGCAGCCCTCCCCCAAATCTGGGATTTATGCAGTATACGCATGTATGCAAGGGCGATGGGCTATGGGAATGAAATAGAAGAAAGGGCCCACCCTCGCGGGCGGGCCCTTCGCTGCATGGTCGAGCGCTCTAGGAGCGCCCGCTGGACGGAGTTTCTAGGCGTCCTTGAGCCACATGGACTCGCGCCGGAGGTCGTAGTAGTTGAGCCAGTTTTCGATGCCCTGGTCCTGCAGCCTCGTGCTGAAGGCGTAGTACGACACCGTGCTGATGGGGAGACCCCAGTTGCACCAGTGATTGTCGAGGATCCAGCTCTGCACGCCGGTCAGGAGCTCGGCGCGGGCCTCGGGGTCCGTCTCCGCTTCCTGGGCGTTGAGCATCTCGATGATGGTGTTGGAACCCTCGGCAATCTCGGGCCGCGGCGATTCGGCGTAGTGGTTGAAGGCGTTGAAACCGTACGCCCGGGGATCGTAGTTGATGAGGTGCGAGTCGTTGGGAACGCCCGTCGTGCCGCCCGCATCGCCCGTGCCGTAACTGAGAATCTCCCAGTCCTTCACGTCCGTGCTGCGGTCGACCGCGCGCGCCGCCCAGCTGTTGCCGTCAACGGCCTCAACCTCGGTGGTGATGCCCAACGGCCCCAGCGCTTTCCCCAGCGACTGCGCCATGTAGTCGCTGATCTCGTGCTGCAGCGGAGCGCCCGTCGACTGGAAGACCTTGATGTTGTCGACAGGGACGATGAAGTCCGCCGCCTGCCACAGCTTCTGCGCCTCGGCCGGGTCGTACTTGTACCACTTCGCCATGTCTTCCTGGCTGAGCTTCTGGTACGCCGGCAGGAGGTCCGTGATCGGCCCGGCCAGTTTGCCGCCGAGGGGGCGGATGGCCGCGATGAAGCCCTCGTAGTCGAAGGCCTTCTGCAACGCCTGGCGCGCGCGCTTGTCGTGGAACTTGCCGCCGTCCATGCCCTGCGAGGAGCGTCCGCCGGCGGGAACCTCGAGCACGGAGACGTGGTCCAGGCCCTCGAACTCGGGCAGCTCCAGCGGGTCGACCGACGTGAACACATCAAGGTCGCCGGCCAGGAACGCGGCCTTGGCCGCCACCTGGTCGGGAATGACACGCGTCTCCCAGGCATCGATGTAGGGACCGTCCTCGACGAACCCGTCGTCCGCCGGGGTGTGCTTGTGGTACTCCGGCCAGCGCTCCACGCGTGTGCCCGTCGCGTCGCGCTTCGTCATCGTGTAGGGACCGCTGCCCGAACCGAAGGGCAGCTCCTGGACGCTGGCCACGTCCTCAATGGTCCCGTCCGCGTGCTCGTAGGAGCCCTCGAACTTGCCGAACTCCTCGACGATCCGGGGGTTCAGGAAGGAGTAGTAGTGGCGAGCGCGGTACACCGGAGCGTCTGCGTTCGGTCGCGCCCAGTGCTCCGTCACCGTCAGCTCGTCGGTGGGCTCGAAGCTGTCGACGAAGGCGAAGCCGGTGCGCGTCGTGTGCGTGCCGTCGAGCGCGCGGTAGAGCTTCTCCAGGCGACCGAAACTGAAGGCGACGGCCTCTGCGTCCACGGGATCGCCGTTGTGGAACTTCATGCCGGGGCGGACGCTCCA
This sequence comes from Tepidiformaceae bacterium, assembly GCA_965262975.1. Taxonomy (GTDB): domain Bacteria; phylum Chloroflexota; class Dehalococcoidia; order Tepidiformales; family Tepidiformaceae; genus UBA2991. Next base: position 2,423,793 of record OZ253575.1, read on the forward strand.
CACGAAGGTGGTGGGGTCGACCTGCTCGAAGCCGACCATGCCGTCCATCGAGAACAGGTTCTTGGTTGGCTGGTAGGTGTAGGGCTGGGTCATCGTCGGGTAGATGATGTCCCGGTTGCTCAGATGGAAGACACCCGGGTCCAGACCCGCGTCCTCTTCCGTCTTCCAGATCTTCAGGGTGCCGCCGCGCTTCTCCGAGCCGGGCGCCGCCGTGGCGGCAGCCTGCGTCGCGGCAGCCTCGGTGGCAGCGGCGGCCTGCCCCTCGGCGGCGGCCTCAGTCGCGGCTTCCTGGGCGGCCGCGGCCTGGGTCGCTGCGGGCGCAGCCGCATCGTCGTCGTCGTCGTCATCCCCGCAGCCCGCGAGGATGGCGGCGGAGCCGGCGGCGGCTACGCCGCTGCCGACCAGGAAGCTACGCCGGCTGACCGGTCGGCGCCGGAGCCTCTTCCAATAGTTCTCGTTGTCGCGCATAGAGCGAGTTCCCCCTGAGTTTGGTGTCATGCAAGTCGCCTTGCTGGCGCTACAGGATCGGCAGCGTACACGCGGTCTCCGCTACGAGAAACCCGTTTTCGACTGGACTCCGCCGGAGCTAGATACGTCCTCTGAGCCTCGGGTCGAGGGTATCGCGGAGGGAGTCTCCGAAGATGTTGAAGCCGAAGACGGTGATGGCGAGCGCGATGCCGGGGAAGACGGCGAGCCAGGGCGCCACGCTGAAGAAGCGGCGCGAGCTTCCGGAGAGGTCGGCGCCCCAGGAAGGCACAGCATCGAGCCCGCCAATCGGGACACCCAGACCGAGGAAGCTGAGGCTGGCCTCGGCCAGGATGGCGGCCGGAAGGGAGATACTCGTGATCACGATCATGAGGCCGAACATGTTGGGGGCGACGTGCCGCCACATGATGCGGAAGTTGCTCGATCCGATGACCTGGGCCGCCTCGACGTAGGTCGCCTCGCGCAACTCAAGCACGGTGCCGCGCATGATCCGGTAGGTGCCCGGGATGAAGAAGAGGGAGATCGCAACAACGAGGTAGAGCTCCTCGCTCTGAAGTAAGGGTAAGTCGGGCAGATCAGCGCTGATCGAAGCGTGCAACACGAGTGCCAGGAGAATGCCGGGGATGGCGATTAACATGTCCGCGAAGCGGCCTACGGCGAAGTCAACAGCGCCGCCGGCATAGCCAGAGAGAAGGGCGATAAGGGTGCCCCCGAGCGTGCCGAGGAGCACCGTAGCGACACCGATCTTCAGCGAGATCCGTCCCCCGTAGAGCACGCGGGACCAGACATCCTTGCCGCGCGCCGTTGTCCCGAACCAGTTGTCCGCGCTTGGGCTATGCAGGGCAGGACCGGCGGAGAATTCGTTTGGCCCCACGGTGTTGAGAAACGGCGCGCCGAGGGAGAAGAAGACGATGATGCTAATGAGGAAAAGGCCGAAGGCCCCGAACGGCTCCCGCCGCGCCCACTTGAGGAGATTGAATCGCTGACGCGGCGGAATCGCGTACTCAAGCTGCAGCGCGGCTTCCGAGGTGGGGCCTACCGGGGCGGTTGTCTGCTCCTGGGACATGGCTAGTACCGAATCCTTGGGTCAACGACTGTGTACGTGATGTCGACGATCAGCGTGACGATGACGAAGACGAAGGAGAAGACCATGATCGAGCCGAGCACGACCGGGTAGTCCTGGTCAGTGACGCCCTCGAGCGTGAGCCTGCCGAGACCGGGGACGGTGAAGAGCTGCTCGGCAATGACCACACCTCCGAGCACCGCGCCCAGCTGCAAGCCAACGAGCGTGATGACGGGGATGAGCGAATTGCGGAAGACGTGAGCCCAGATGACACGACGATCACGGAGGCCCTTGGCGCGGGCCGTGCGCACGTAGTCGGAGAACAGCACCTCAAGCATGGAGGTGCGGGTGAAGCGCGCGATTCCGGCAGCGCTGGCGAGGGCGAGGGTCATCGCCGGCCAGATGGCGAGGGAGAGGTTGTAGATCGGATCATCGGTGAAGAAGACCCACTGGCGGGCGGGGGTCCATCCCCACCAGAGCGCGGGTAAGTAGATCACGAGGATGGCGAACCAGAAGTTGGGGACGGAGAGCCCCGCGATGGTGATTCCGCGGAAGGCGTAGTCGAGGATGCTGTTTCTCCGAACGGCGGAAAAGACGCCTACGGAGATGCCCATAATGGCCGAGAGCATGATGGTCAGCAGGCCGATCTCAAGGGTGTTGGGAAGCACCTCAAGGATGTCCTGAGCGACATCGTCATGGGGCGGGGTCAGCCTCTCGCCGAGGTCTCCCTGGAGAGCGCTCCAGATCCAGTCGCCATACTGCTGATACCAGGGGCGGTCGAGACCGAACTTCTTCTCGAAGTTTTCGAAGGCGCGCGGGTCCGCATCACCGACCGAGCCGATGGCAGCGAAGGCGGCGCTGCCCGGGCGGATGTAGAGCAGCATGAAGAGCACGAACGAGATGCCCAGCAGCATGAAGGGGACGGCAATCAGTCTGCGGACGATGTAGCGAGTCATGAGCTTTGGCCTGGAGGGGCAGGGTTTTGCGCCTCGGGCGCCCCTGCCATCCTCGCCATCCCCCCTTGCGCGCAGCGGCCTGGCGCCGCGCTCGCGCGATCCACGGGATTCTCTGCCATCCGTTCGGCGATCGCAACCTTCCACCGAACGCGGGTGGGGTTCGCGGGACGGAACCGGCCTGCATCGCCGTACACTCAGGCGAGGGAGCAGGTGTATGGCTGAGGGCAGTACGAAGGGCGATTCCGGCGAGCGGCTCGGGGAGATGGTGGTGGAGTGGGCGGAAACCTATTGGGAGGAGCTGGAACGGAAGGGCGGGGCGCCGGGGGACGAGCTTCGCGATGCCGTGACGCAAGCGTTCATGGCGGGAGCGGTGACAGTGTTCCAGCGCTGGGACGAGGTGCGTCCGCTGGTGCCGCGACGGCGCATCCCGTGGCGCGATCTGCCCTCGCACCACGGCTAAGGGCGAGCCGTATCATGCCGTCCGGCCACAAGGAGGCGTCATGAGCGAAGCGGCGGAACTGTTCGACCTGAGCGGGAAGGTGGCGCTCGTGACGGGCGGCAGCCGCGGTCTGGGGGCGGCGATGGTGCGCGGCTTCGCGCGGGCCGGGGCGGACGTGGTCATAGCGAGCCGCAGGCTGGAGTCGTGCCAGGCGCTGGCGGAGGAGGTGCGCGCGGAGACGGGCCGGCGAGCGCTCCCGGTGGCCTGCCACGTTGGCGATTGGGAGCAGATCGACGCGCTGGCGGATGCGGCCTACGCCGAATTCGGGAAGGTGGACGTGCTCGTGAACAACGCGGGCATGTCGCCCCTCTACAACCACGTGAGCGAGGTGAGCGAATCGCTCTACGACAAGGTGCTCGACGTGAACCTGAAGGGACCGTTCCGGCTGACGGCGAACATCGGGACGCGCATGGCCGAGGGGGATGGCGGCTCGGTCATCATGGTTTCGAGCACGGCCTCCCAGAGCCCGGGTCCGAACGCGCTCGCGTACGGGGCGGCGAAGGCGGGGCTGAACAACCTGGCGGTGGGCTTCGCGCGCACGTTCGCGCCGAAGGTGCGGGTGAACTGCATCATCCCGGGGCCGTTCCTGACGGACATCTCGAAGGCGTGGGACATGGAGGCGTTCGAGGCGCGCGCGGCGGACACGATCCTGCTGGCGCGGGGTGGACAGGCAGAGGAAATCGTGGGCGCGGCTCTGTACTTCGCCTCAGAGGCGTCGAGCTTCACAACGGGGGCGCTCCTGACGGTCTCAGGGGGCGCAGCGCGCTAGCGGGGGAGCGGCGACGGGCCCTGTCATACTCGCTATAATCTCTGCACTTACCAGCAATGGCCGGGGCAGTGTCGACGTGTCCGGCCGGAAGAAGGACAGCCATGGCCGCGAACCGAGACGATTTCGATGCGATGCCGCAGGCGGCATGCCCGATGAGCGTGGGAGAGGTGGACCTGTTCGCCCCCGGCGCGCAGGAACACTGGTACGACTCCTACAAGATCCTGCAGGAGGAGGCGCCCGTGCTGCGCCTGCCGGGTCAGGGCTACGAGCCGGGCGCGGATGCGTACGTGCTGACGAAGTACGAGGACATCCGGCGGGTGGTGCGCGATCCCGACCTGTTCCCCACGCGCCAGGGGCCGGGCTCCTCGGGCACGAGCAAGATCCACGACGAGATCTTCGAGGACGAGGGCTTCGGCGAGGTGGTGACAGCGCGCGCGCGACTGCGTCCCGACATTGAGTCGCACAGGGCGCACCGCGAGCAGCTGACGGAACCGTGGGTCGGGGCCTCGGGAGCGCTCCAGCACCGCGAGATGATCACCGCCCACGCCAACCGCCTGGTGGACAACTGGATCGACAAGGGCGGGGTCGAGTTCGTGACGGAGTTCGCGGCGCCGCTGCCGCAGGCCGTGATCTCGACAATCCTCGGGTTCCCGCTTGAGGACATGCCCACGACGAAGAAGTGGGAGGAGGCGCAGGTGCGCCGCTTCGTCTATGGCTTCGGTCCGAAGAGCCAGATGGAGGACCCGGACGAGGCGGACAACGCGCGCGCGTTGGTGGCGTTCAACCGCTACATCCAGGAGCAGATCGACGAGAAGCGGCGCAACCCCAAGGAGGACATGATCACGTTCCTCACGAACGTGGAGTTCCAGGGAAGCCCGCTGACCGACGGAGACATCATCAGCGTGGTCTCGGGGATGCACATCGGCGGGAACGAGACGACGCAGTACGCGCTCACCTCAGAGGCGATGCTGCTGGCGCAGCACCCGGAGATCGTCGAGGAGATGCGGGCGGACCGCTCGAAGGTGCGCTTCTTCGTGGAGGAGGCGCTGCGTCTCTACGCGCCCACACAGGGCCTCTCGGGCCGGATCGTCGCGCGCGATACGGAGATCCACGGGGTGAAGATTCCGGCGGGGTCGCTGCTGCACCTGCGCTGGGCCGCGGCCAACCGCGACCCGGACCTCTGTGAGGCGCCCGACGAAATCCGCCTCGACCGCAAGAGCCCGGGCAAGCACCTCACCTTCTCGATTCGCCCGCGCGGCTGCCCCGGAGCGGGCCTCTCGCGACTGGAGCAGAACATCGCCGTGGACGTGATGCTGGACCGCATGGACGAGATCAAGCTGGCGACTGACAAGAACGACTTCCAGCACCAGCCGGGCATCATGCTGGGGCTGTACGAACTGAACCTGGAGTTCACGAAGGCGCGGGAGGCTGTCGCGGTCGGGTAGGGCAGGTCGCGCTAGACCGACTCGATGGTCAGGCCCTCGACTCGCTCGAAGTGGCTGCGGTTGTTGGTGAGCAGCTTGAGGTCGTGCCGCAAGGCAGTGGCGCCGATGAGCAGATCGAGGTCGCCAATAAGGGTCCCAGCCGCGCGCAGGCGCCCCCGCTCCCTCGCGAAGATGCGGGAGACTTCCTCATCGATGGACACGAGTTGCACTTCGCCCAGGAAGGCGTCGAGTTCCGGCTCATCGTCTTCGCGCTCGCGGGACCAATAGACGCCTTCGTAGACCTCGGCCAGCGCAATCATGCTCATCCCCACGCCGGCGGGAAGCAGTTCGCCGAGCCGAGTGCGGACTGGCTCGACCGCGTGCAGGTAGTCAATCACCCAGTCTGAGTCAACGAGGTACTGCACGCGCTACAGGTTCGGCCTTTCGCGCGAACCTTCTATGCGGGCCAGGTAGATCATCCGCTTGAAGGCTTCGTGGTCATGGTTCTCCCGCCACGCCTTATCGGCTGCCATGAGCTCATCGCTGGGGCGTCGCGAGTCCTCGCGGGATGTCCGAATTCTCTCGGACAGATCCTCCCAGACTGCATCGTCTTCGAGCGCGGACGGTTCCAGCGGCCGTTCGCCGATCGACAGGACGACTTCTTCGCCCTCTTCGAGGTCAAGCGCCTCGAGCGGTTCCAGCTTGCCGTCGCAATACCTGGCCCTGATCGTCCTGATCACGTCGTACCTCTTGCGCCCTCCAATGATGCCATACCAACGGTGCTTCAGGGGCGGACGGCGCGCTTGGGGCGGGTCGCGAGCCGCGCGAGGGCGGGCTGCGCGAGCTTCACGAAGGTGCAGGCGAGGCGGCGCGTCTCACGCGGGTCGATCAGGTCGATGACATCGCCGCGGTGGGCGGCGCGGAAGGGTGAGCGGAGGCGGAGGAGGCGTTCCTCGATTGCCTCGCGGTGGGCGTCGGGGTCGGCGGCGGCCTCAATCTCGCGGCGGTAGGCGGCGGCCACACCACCCTCGATGGGGATGCCGCCCCACTCGCCCGCGGGCCAGCCGAAGCGCAGGTTGAGCCCGTTGGGGAGGCCCACGCTGTTGGGCGCGTCGGCGGCGACGCCGTAGGACTTGCGCACGTTGAACTCGATCTTGGGGACCTTGGCCTCGGCGCTGGCGATGAGGGCGCGCACGCCCCGCCGCATCGTCGCCTTGCGTTCGGCGTGGGAGCCGAGCATGAAGCCGGGCATATCGAGGAAGATGAGGAGGGGCAGGTTGAAGGTGTCGCAGAGGTCGACGAAGTGGGTGTATTTGTCGGCCACGTCGCCGTCCATGGCGCCCGCGAGCTTCATTGGGTCGCTGGCGAGGACGCCCACGCTATAGCCATCGACGCGGGCGAAGGCGGTGATGACCGCCCCCGCATAGTGACGGCGCATCTCGAAGAACTCGCCGTTATCGACCACGTGGCTGATGAGCTTGCGGGCGTCGTAGCCGCGCTTGCGGTTGGGCGGAATGATGTTGAGCAGCTCCTCGGGACGGCGGTCGGGCGGGTCGCCGGTCTCGACGCGCGGGGCGACATCGGAGGTGGTGTCGGGGAGGTAGGAGAGGAAGCGCTTGATCTGGTCGAAGGCCTCCTCCTCCGACTCGGCCTCGTTCTCGACCTGGCCACTCTCGTGGACGTGCATCTTCGCCCCGCCGAGCTGCTCCTTGTCGAGCGTCTCGCCGATGGCGCGGCGCACGACCGGTGGGCCGGAGGGGAAGATCTGGGACTGGCCCTTCACCATGACGGTGAAGTGCGACATGAGCGCGAAGGCCGCGGGCGCGCCCGCCACGGAGCCCATGACGCCGGCGGCGACGGGGACGGTGCTCAGCATCTCGATGGCGCGGTGCCACATATCGCCCGCGGGGAGGCCCATGTGGCCCTGCGCCTCGTCGGCCTTGGAGCTGTGACCGACGCCCTCGACGAGCTGGACGTAGGGGATGCCGTACTGGAGCGCCAGTGGCTGCATGAAGTCGCGGGGATGCTTGCGCACGTTGTGGGGGCTGCCGCCGGAGATGGTGAAGTCGTCGCCGCCGATGGCGATGGGGCGCCCGTCGATCTCGGCGAGGCCCATGACGTAGGCGCCGGGCGTGAAGCTGATGAGGTTGCCGGCGTCGTCGTACTCGGCGGCGCCAACGAGGGGCCCGGCCTCGACGAAGCTGCCGGGGTCGACCATCTTCTCGATGCGCTCGCGGACGGTGTAGCGCCCGCCGGCGTGCTGGCGGGCGATGCGCTCGGGGCCGCCCATCTCGCGGCCAAGCTCGCGGACGTACGCGATGTCCTCGATGGCGTGCTCCCAGGGCATGCCGGGCTTCCAGCTCTCGCGGTTCGGATCGATGGGCATGGGGGAGGGCTCCTGCGCGGTTTCTCGAACGCTACGCGATGGGCGCGAGTGGCGCACCGCTTCCGCCCCACGGGGCGGCCAACCGGCTACCATGACGCGCGAATCCGCTCGCGGCGCGCGCCGCGGCAGGAGGCCGAGCGATGACGATGACGAAGCCGGAGATCGATCCGGAGATCTTCTTCAGCGAGGAACACGCGGATGACCCGTACCCCACGCTGAAGCTGTTGCGCGACCACTATCCCGTCTACCGCAACCCGCTGACGGACACGTGGATGATCTCGCGTTACGACGACGTCTGTGCGGCCTTCCGGGACCTGGAGAACTACTCGGCGCAGCCGAACGCGCTCGGCATCGGGGCGGTCTTCGGGCCGACGCTGATGGAGTACGACGGCGAGCAGCACAACAAGCTGCGCAACATCGTCGCGCCCGAGTTCGTGGGGAAGAAGCTCGAGGCGCTGCTGCCGATCATCGAACGGAACTCGATGGCGCTCATCGAGAAGTACACGGAGAAGCACGCCCGCCGCATGGCCGAGGAGGCGGCGAAGACGGGTCGGATCGACATCGTCGACGACTTCGCCACGCGCCTGCCCCTGAACGTCATCCTGGACGTGCTGGACCTGCCGCAGGACGCGCACGACATGTTCCACGAGTGGTACCCGGCGATGATGAACGGCATCGGCGGGCCGCCGGATGTGCGCGCAGCCGGGATCAAGGCGAACCAGGAGTACCACGACTACCTGGAGCCGCTGCTGCAGGAGCGCAGCAAGGACCCGAAGGACGACCTCCTCTCACGCCTCTGCGTGGCGGTGGTGGACGGGCACCGGATGACGTTCGAGGAGATCAAGGCGTTCGCGAGCCTCATCCTGGTGGCGGGCGCGGAGACGACGGACAAGGCGATCGCGAACCTCTGGTACGAGATGCTGGCGAACCCGGAGCAGTGGGAGCTGGTGCGCGACGACCCCTCGCTGCTCGACCGCGCCTTCACCGAGATGATGCGCATTCACGGGCCCTCGGGCGGGCAGTCGCGGCGCGCGATTCACGACATCCCCTTCCCCGAATACGGCGTGACGATCCCGGAGGGGGCGTACGTGAACCTCTCGATTTACGGGGGCAACCGGGATGAGCGCGTGTTCGCAAACCCGGACAAGTTCGACGTCATGCGGCCTGACCTGTACGTGGGGAAGGCGCTGCGGGCGGGGTACCACGACAACGGGCAGGCGAGCCACCTCGGCTTCGGGCTGGGGAAGCACTTCTGCGTGGGTTACCAGCTGGCGCAGACGGAGACGGTGATCGGGAGCCGCATGCTGATGGATGTGATGCGGAACCCACGCTTCGCCCCGGGCTCAAACCCGAAGCCGATTGCGATCAGCCTCAATCCGTGGGAGCTCCTGATCGAGTTCGACCCGGCCTGACGTCGTGCCCACCACCGCTACGGCCCTGTCGCGCACCGTGGAGGGAACAACACCCTCCGCCTTCGCGACGGTTACGCGCGCTCGCGAGCTGCTGCACGGCGGCGACGAGGCACTGACGCCGCTGGCGCGCGACCTGGCGGCGGGACTGTCGGGGGGCGCGGGGGATGTCGAGGTCGAGCGCTACCGGCGGCTGCTCTACGCGACGGACGCCTCGATCTACGAGATGGAGCCGGTGGCGGTCGTCTACCCGCGATCGGCCGCGGACGTGCAGCACGTAGTGCGGGTGGCGGGGGAGCACGGGGTGCCCGTGCTTCCGCGGGGCGGGGGCACGAGCCTCTCCGGTCAGACGGTGAACCACGCCATCGTCCTGGACTTCACGAGTCACCTGGCGGGCGTGCTGGCGATCGACGTGGAGGGGCAGACAGCGCGCGTCCAGCCGGGAGTCGTGCTCTCGGAGCTGAACAAGGCGTTGCGGCCGCACGGGCTCCAGTACCCGATCGACCCCTCGACGGCGAACCGCGCGACCATCGGCGGGGGCATCGGGAACAACTCGTGCGGGGCGCACTCAGCGGTCTATGGGAAGACGGTCGACAACGTGGTTGCGCTAGAGGTCGTGCTGGCAGATGGCTCGACCGCGGTGCTGGGGGCGCTGAGCGAAGCCGAGGCGGCGGCGAAGGGCGGGGCCAAGGGGCTGGAGGGCGACATCTACCGGGGGGTGCGGGCGCTGGCGCGCGAGCATCGGGCGGAGGTTGAGAAGCGATTCCCGAAGATCCTGCGGCGCGTCTCCGGCTACAACCTCGACGAGGTGGGCGAGGACGGACCGCTGAACCTCGCGAAGCTGGTGGTGGGGTCGGAGGGGACGCTCGCGACGGTGACCGAGGCGACGGTGCGGGTGGTGCCCATCCCCGCCGTGAAGATGCTGGCGGCGCTGCATTTCGGGACGGTGGTCGAGGCTGCGGCGGCGACGGTCCGGGCGAACACGCACCAACCGTCGGCGGTGGAGCTGGTGGACGACACGATCATCGAGCGCTGCCGCGAGAGCGCGGGGTTCCGGGAGCTGGTCGAGTTCGTGCAGGGAGACCCCGGCGCGCTGCTGCTGGTCGAGTTCGCGGGGGAGCGGGTGGAGGAGGTGGAGGGGAAGATCGAGGAGCTGCGCGCCGACCTCGTGGGCGAAGGCGGCGCGTTCGCGGCGGTGGTCGCGCGGGAGGAGGCGGAGCAGCGTCGCATGTGGCGCATGCGCGAGGCCGGTCTGGGGCTGCTGATGAGCCTGCGGGGGGACGCCAAGCCCGCCTCGTTCGTGGAGGACACGGCGGTCGCGCCGGAGCGGCTGGCGGAGTACGTGACCCGCTTCGACGCAGCCGTGCGGGCGCGGGGGCTGCGTCCCGCCTACTACGGGCACGCGAGCGTGGGCTGCCTGCACATCCGGCCGATCGTCGACCTGAAGGACGCAGAGGGGCTGGCGCAGGCGGAGGGGCTGGCGGAGGAAATCGCAGACCTGGTGCTGGAGTTCGGGGGCTCGCTCAGCGGCGAGCACGGCGACGGCATCGTGCGCGGCGTCTTCACGGAGCGCATGTTCGGGCCGGAGCTGACGCGCGCCTTCCGCGAGCTGAAGGCACTGTGGGACCCGCAGGGGCTGCTCAATCCCGGCAAGATCGTCGAGACGCCGCCGTTCGCCGACAACCTGCGGCTGAGCCCCGCGACCGTGAACGCGGAGGTGCGCACGGAGCTCGACTTCGGGATCGAGGGAGGGCTGGCGCGGGCGGCCGAGCAGTGCAACGGGCAGGGCGCCTGTCGCAAGCTCGACGGCGGCATGTGCCCCTCGTTCATGGTGACGGGGGACGAGGAGCACTCGACGCGGGGTCGCGCGAACCTGCTGCGTCAGGCGCTAAACGGCGCGCTCCCGCTGGAAGAGCTGACGAGCGCGCGCATGCGCGAGGCGCTCGACCTGTGCGTGGAGTGCAAGGCCTGTAAGACCGAGTGCCCCTCGGGCGTGGACTTCGCCAAGCTGAAGTACGAGGTGCAGGCGCAGGCGAGCGCGGTCCACGGCGCGCCCCTGCGCGACCGCGCCTTCGCGCGCATTCGCACGCTGAGCGCCCTGGCCAGCCCCGTAGGGCCGCTCGCGAACGCGGTGGCGCGGCTGGGACCGGTGCGGGCACTGCTGGAGCGGGTTGGGGGGGTCGACCGGCGTCGACCGCTGCCCGCGTTCGCTTCCAGGCGCTTTGGGCGGTGGTGGTCACGGCGGCGGGCGCGGACGGGAGAGGCGCCACGCGGGGAGGCGGTCTACCTGGTCGACACGTTCACGGAGTACTTCCACCCGGAGGTGGGGCGGGCGGCGGTGCGCGTCCTTGAGGCGCTTGGCTACGCGGTGACGGTCGAGCCGAAGTTGCAGTGCTGCGGGCGTCCGGCGATCTCGAAGGGGCAGCTGGGGCTGGCGCGGGGCTGGGCGGAGGAGAACCTCGCGCGGCTGGAACCGTACGCACGGCGGGGAGTGCCTATCGTCGGAACGGAGCCATCGTGCCTGCTCACGCTCCGCGACGAGTACCGCGACCTCCTGCCGGGCGAGCGCGCGGAGACAGTCGCGGCGCAGGCGGTCCTGCTGGACGAGCTGGTTACGCGGGTGGCGGAGGAGGATGCAAGGGTGCGCGACCTGTTCCGCTCGGGGACGGGGGGCGACGTGCTTGTGCATGCGCACTGCCATCAGAAGGCGCTGGCGGGGGCGGAGCCGTCGCTACGGGCGCTGGAGGTCGCGGGCTACGCCCCCTCGCTGGTCGATTCAGGGTGCTGCGGGATGGCGGGCTCGTTCGGGTTCGAGCGGGAGCACTACGAGGTCTCGCGGCAGATGGGGGCGCACCGCCTCTTTCCGGCGGTGGAGGGGGCGGGCGGGGCGGCGGCGATCGCGGTCACGGGGGTGTCGTGCCGGCAGCAGATCGGGCACTTCACGTCCCGCACGCCCCGGCACGTGGCGGAGTTGCTGGCTGAGGCGCTGCGGGAGGAGTGAGCGGGGGCGTTAGCCGATCAGGACCGCTGGCGAGGGGGTGCGGTGAGGCGGCGCCACTGCTGCTCGTCCGTGACGACTGACGGCTCCACGGGTTGGGCGCGCAGTGCTTCCATCTGCTCCACGAGCCGCCTCACGCTCTCGATGCCTTCCTGCACAAAGATGTCCGGCTGCCAGTCCTCGTAGAAGTTCTGGTGGAGCGAACTCGCCTCGCTGAACAGCCTGCGCAGCTGGGGGTTGTCCGTGTCGCCCGCGATCTGGCTGGCGACGGCGAAGAGGAGCCCGTGATTGTTGTGGTTCCAGCCGCGGCGTTCGGCGGCGGCCTTCATGGCGTGCGCTGCCGCGCCCCACGCCTTCTCCGAGGCCTGAAGGCGATCGCCCTTGTCGAACTCTTCCTGCGCCTGCCGGAGCAGGCGCAGGCTCAACTCCGCGTACTTCTCTTCGCTTTCGCTCTGCTCGCTGACCGTGACCATCTCAGTTGCCCTCGACACATCATAGATGTTTGTGGCAATCAGTACAATCTGTCTCAGGCGACGGTAAGCGGCTCGAACGACTTGATGGCCGTGCCGATGGCCTCGCGGATGCGTGCCGCGTCCTCCGGGTCGATGCCCTCGAACGAGATGCCTTTGCTGACGAAGAGCAGTTCGTAGGCGAAGACGTTGCCGGCCTGATCGATGCAGGCGATCCGCTGCTCATCCAGCTGGCGACAACCGCGCTCACCGCCCTCGGCCTCGCGAATGACAACATAGATGGCATCGGCCTGGGAGTCGTAGGTGAAGTACACGGACTGCTCCTCCCTACCGGTCCACCGGGAACACGGTGATGACCAGTCTCGGATCGCTTGCGCGTGCCACCACGACGCGCAGTTCCACTCCGTCAACCATGGCATTGTAGATGACGGCGGTCTCGCCCACGGACACACCGTCCGGCGAGGTGAGTATCTGCTCGACCACCTGCTCGGTGATACGCCGGTCCGCCATCTTGTCCCGGGCGTGTCCGGTGTAGGCGAGTCTCATTGGTCGGCGTCCCGGCTACGGGCCCTTGACGCCCTCGAATTCGGTCATGATCGCGCACTCGAGGATGCCGACGCCGGTGTCGCTGGGGTCGTCGAGGTTGGTATAGACGGTTGAGAGCTCGGCGTAGGAGCCGCCGCCGCTCATCTGCGGTATCTCGTTGCCGTCGGCGTCGAACACCTTGACGGGGTGGGAGACGTCCCAGACCTCGCCCTCGACGAGGAGCTCGCCGCGATAGACGCCGCGCCCGAGGCGGTCGTTCCAGCCGTGGGCGTAGCCACCCGCAAGCATGTAGACGGGCTCGCTGACGACCTCAAGCTGGAAGTTGTCGACGCCGCCGTCGGGGCGGGTCAGGTGGATCTTGCCGCGCTTGAAGCGGGGCAAGCCGTCCTCCCATTCGTGGTCCGAGATGGAGATGTCGGTGTAGGCGAAGCTCTCGTTGTCGGAGTGGTAGGCGTACTCGACCCAGGAGTGGATGCCGGCCCCGGCCTGGCGGCCCGTGCCGGAGGCGGTGTAGCGCCCGTCCTCGCCGAGGCGGAATGCGTAGTAGAGGCAGCGGTCGGGCATGTTGACGACGGCCCAGTGGCGCATGCCGTCGGCGCGGAAGCTGCCCTGGTCGGGCGGCTGCAGCGGCGGGGCGACGTAGGGGTTGGGCTTGGCGCCCGTGCCCGTGCCCGCGCCGATGCCCCAGGAGTGGTCGCGCGTACCGGCCCAGCCGTCGCCGAAGTCGAACTTCCACTCGCGGCCATTGATCTTGATCCGGCCGGCGATGTCGGCCGCCTGGATGTAGTTGGAGCGCTCGCCGACGAGGCGGCCGTCGAGGCGATACTGGACGCCCGGGGCCTCATCGTAGGCGGGAGCCTTGCTCTCCCACTCGATGTCGAACTCGATGCCGTGGGCGTTTTCATCGCAGCCGATGCGGAGGGTGCGCATGCCGCGGACGATCTCCTGCCAGAAGGGACCGACGCGGAGGTCGTCGATGCGAGGGCGGAGGCGGCGACTGGCGCGCAGGTTGTACTGCTTGCCGTCGTCGAGGCTGACGATGGCGTAGGCGTCCATCACGTTGGTGTTGGGGTAGAGGCGGATGGCGGTGATGAGGTTCACCTCACCGGCGGGGTCGCCGAAGCAGAACCAGTAGCCGTCGCTCCACTCGGGACTGGCGGTCTGGACGGAGTCGAAGGTATCGACGGTCTGGTGGCGGGGCCACTCGTCGAGCTCGGTGAGGACGCGGGGCTTCGGCATGGAGGTTCCTTTCTCTTGGCGGCTTGCTAGCTCGGGCGGGGGATGAGGACGACGGGGATCTGGCGGCTGGTCTTGGCCTGGTATTCGGCGAAGTTCGGCATCCTGGCGGCTTGCTGATCGAAGAGGCGCTGACGCTCCTCGCCCTCGGTGATGACCACCTTCGTGGTGAAGGTCTCGTTCGGGAGTTCGATCGTGACCTCGGGGTTGGCCTGCAGGTTGAGGAACCAGGCGGGGTGTTTGGGACCGCCGGCGTAGGAGGCAATGATGATCAAGCGGTCCCCGTCGGCGCTGTAGGCGAGGGGGGTCGTGCGGGTTACGCCGCTCTTCGCGCCCGTGGTCGTGAGGAGCAGCAAGGGCGCTCCCGAGAACGGGCCGGTGACCTTGCCCTCGTTCGCGCGGAACTCCTCGATGATCTTGTTGTTGAAGTCGAGCATCTGCGCGACGCGGTCTGCTGTCATGGAACCCTCCTCGGGTTGCGTCCCGAAAGCCTAGCGGACGCCGGCGTTTACCAACACTGGGCCCGCGACCGGAGCGGCGGCTACGGGCGGGGGACGACGACGACGGGTATCTGGCGGCTTGTCATGGACTGGTACTCGGCGAAGCGCGGCATCTCGGCGGCGTGCTGCTCGTAGATGCGCTGGCGCTCCTCGCCCTCGGGGATGATCGCGTTCGCGGTGAAGGTCTCGCCGGGCAGCTCGATCATGACCTCGGGGTTTGCCTGGATGTTGAGGAACCAGGCGGGGTGCTTCGGCGCGCCCCCGAAGGAGGCGATGATGACGACGCGGTCGCCGTCGGTGGTGTGGACGAGGGGATTGGTGCGCTTCTGGCCGCTCTTCGCGCCGGTGGTGGTGAGGAGCAGGAGCGGCTCCTCCGCGAACATGCCCGACACCTTGCCACCGTTCGCTCGGAACTCCTCGGTCACATTGCGGTTGAGGGCGAGCATCTCCTTGAGCGACACCCGCGCGCCGGCGTTGCGGGCGTGCGCCTCGTCGAGGGACATCGGTTGGTCGGAGTCGGAAGACATGGGGGGCGCCTCCTGGTGCGCCGGGGAGTCTAGCCGAGCCGCCCGTATCAGCCGATGCGGAGGACCGCCGCCCCGCTCACCCTCCCGGCGGCGAGGTCGGCGAGGGCCTGGTTGGCGTCGTCGAGGGGGTAGACCTCGGTCTCGGTGCGGATGGGGATCTCGGCGGCGAGGGCGAGGAACTCGCGGGCATCCCGGCGGGTAAAGTTGGCGACGCTGCGGAGGCTGCGTTCCCACCAGAGCAGCTCGTAGGGAAACTCGGGGATGCGGTCGAGGTGGATGGCGTTGACGGCGACCGTGCCGCCGCGGTCGACGGCCTTGAGGGCGGCGACGACGACCTCGCCGGCGGGGGCGAAGGTGACAGCGGCATCGAGGGGCGCGGCTGGGGCATCGTCGGTCCCGCCGGCCCAGACCGCTCCGAGGACGAGGGCGCGCTGCCGGTCGCGGGGCGAGCGGGTCGCGACGAAAACCTCGCAGCCCCAGTGGGTCGCGACCTGGAGGGCGAGCCGTGCGGAGGCGCCGAAGCCGTAGAGGCCCAGCCGTCCGCCCGGTTCGATGCCGGAGAGGCGCAGCGCCCGGTAGCCGATGATGCCACCGCAGAGGAGGGGCGCGGCTTCGACGCCGTCGAGGCCCTCGGGGAGGGCGTGGGCGAAGTCCGCGCGCACGGTGATGCGCTCGGCAAAGCCGCCGTCGCGGTCCCAGCCGGTGAATTGGGCGGCCTCGCAGAGGTTTTCGCGACCGGCGTCGCAGCGGGGGCAGTCGCCGCAGGCGCCCGCGAGCCAGGCGACGCCGGCGCGATCGCCCACGCGCCAGCCCTCGACGCCCTCGCCCAGCGCCTCGACGGTCCCGACGACCTGGTGGCCGGGAATGACTGGGAGGCGGCGGGCTTCGAGGTCGCCCTCGCAGATCTGGAGGTCGGTGCGGCAGACGGCGCAGGCGGAGACGCGCAGCAGCAGCTCGCCGGGCGCGGGGACGGGGTCGGGGAGGGAAGTGACGACGAGGGGGCCGTCGCCCGCGGGCGCGGGGCGTTCGAGCAGGGCGGCGCGCATGGCTCGATCCTACGAGCGCTGAGACGGGGGTGGGGGACCGAGCAGGGTCGCCAACTCCTTGAGGAGGGCGAGCCGTTCGCCGTGCCAGCGGCTGGCGAGTCCGCTGGAGGAGGGAACGACGTAGGGAGTGGTGTCACCGACGCGTTCGGGCTGGACGCCGTCGGGGCGGCCGGTCAGCACGGCGCGCGGGAGGCCGAGGGCGTGGCGGGCGAAGTGGACGTAGATGCCGCGCCCGCTGAAGACCGCGTAGGCGGGCTGGTTCGATTCCAACTCGCGGAGGAGGCGTTGCGCACCGGCGGCGATCTCGTCGGAGGTGAGCTCGTCGGCGCGGACAGTGGGGCGGGGGCAGAGGTCGGTGAAGCCAATGCCGGCCTCGTCCATCAGGGAGGCGTCGTCCTCGGGGCCCGCGGGGCGGGCGAGGAGGCCGCTCTCGTTGAGCTGCTTCCAGAAGGCGTTGCCGCCGCGGGCGTAGTAGTGGCCCGCCTCGGCCGAGTAGACGGCGGGGTTGTAGCCGACGAAGACGATGCGCAGGCCGGGGCGGAGGTAGTGGGGGAGGGTCTCGAGGGGGGAAGTCACTCCCCGGACTCCGTCAGCTTGAAGCGGGCCTTCGGCTCGAGGAGGCGAACGGCTCTCGGTTCGGCATCCTCCTCCGCTTCGTCCAGGACGAAGTTCAGCTGGATCCTCGCCTCAAACCCTGCCTCAATCACATGGGAGCCGGTCGACACGTCGAGGACAACGGGATCCCCTTGCGACATTTCAAGCTCCACGCCCTCCGGGTCGAACGTCCAGGACTGGGCGGTCCGCAGCGCGAGCGTGACGGTCACGACGCGCGGCTGTCCTTCGTCGACTTCGTACGACTTCACCCAGATCGTGAGGCCACCCTCGCTGTAGGCGCCGTTCACCGGGACGGTCGGTTCGTCGAAGAAAACGTTGAGGAGGGCGGGAAGGCCGAAGACGCCGAGGGGGATGCCGACGAGAACGCCGAGGATGGCGGCGATGCGGAAGAAGCTCCGACGCTCGGATGACTCCCTCGACTCGGTGGGGATGGAGACGCGGCGACGGGGTGGTTCGCTCACGCGGCGCTAGCGGAGGCGGGCGGCGATCACGCCGGTGAAGTCGAGCCCCGTGCTGAGCAGGTAGCGCTCGTCGGCGGCGAGGGAGGCAAGGAAGCGGCGGAGGGCGTCCGCCTCGGCGCCGGCGGGGGCGGCGGCGAGAGGAGCCGCGTTGACGATCGCGAGCGTCCCGCTGACACGGACGAGGCGGGTGATCTCCTCGGCCATGCGTTCGTACTCGCTCCAGCGGCCGTTGAGGACGGCGACATCGTAGGGGCCGTTGAGGGCGTGGACGACGGAGGGGGGATTGCCGGAGTGGGCGCGCACCCGCTCGGCGAGGGCGTGGCGCTCGGCGGCCTTGCGGATGCCGGCGGCGATCTTGGGGCTGCGCTCGACGACCTCGACCCGGCCAGTGTGGCCGAAGACGCCCGCGATGTGGAGGGCGCGGTAGGCGGCCAGGCTGGTGGCGAGCTTCTCAGTGGCGGCAGCGTCGAGGTTGGCCTCGGGGTCGGTCGGGGGCGGCCCGCCCTCGACGAGGAGGACGTAGCTGGCGCGCGTGGCGCGCACGAGTGTGGCGATGCGGCGGGCGGTGGAGGCGGCGACGAGGCTCGTCGCGGGCGGCGCGTCAGCGAGCACGGAGGCGAAGCGGTCGGCCTGGGCCTCCAGCAACTCGCGCGCGAACTCTTCGCCGGCGGACATACCAGCATTGTAGGAGGTGGGGCGGCGGGCGGGGGCGTCAGGCAAGGGCGCGCTCGATAAGGGTGCGGTCCTCGGGGGCGAGGTCGGAGGCGAGGGCGAGGTCGCGGGCGGCGGGGCTGATCTTGCTCCAGCTCTTGCGAATCACGCCGGCCATCGTCTCCGGCTCCGTGCGGAGGGCGAGGTCGTGCAGCTGCGTCTCAAGGAAGACGAGGGTGAGGCCGTCCTCGAATGCCTGCCCCTCGGGGTCGCGCCTGGGGGTCTCCTTGCGGACGAGCCGCTCGACATGGGCGATCGTGTCCTCGTCGTAGCCTGCCTCCTCAATGATGGCGCGGGCGTGGCGGGCGTGGCGGATCTGGAGGTCGCGCCGCCAGCGGAGGTAGCCCCGGCGTCCGGCGGGGAAGCTGTCGCGGGGGGATTCCCAGCGGCGGATGTGGTGGGCGCGAGCGGCGAGCAGGAGCGCCTCGCCGGGCTCGGGCAGCAGGCGCTCGACCCAGGCGGTGAGCATGCGCGCGTGCGTGAGTTCCTTGGGCACGGGCCGGCCATCGACCTCGATAGTGAAGGGGTCGGGCGCGTTCGCCTCGTCGATGAGGCCGATGGCGCGCTCGAAGCGGGGTCCGAAGCGGCTTTCCGTCACGGCCCGCCCAGCATGGCACACCGAACCTACAATGACGCCCATGAACGAGCGCCAGGCGATCAGGTTCCTCGAGTCATTCGTGGACATGGAGCGGGACCCGGGGGCCTCGGCCAACCCGCCGATGAGCCTGGCCTCGATGCGTTCGCTGCTGCGGCGGCTGGGCGACCCGCAACTGGGGCGGGGCACGGTCCACGTGACCGGTACGAACGGCAAGGGCAGCGTCTCGGCGATGGTCGAGGGCATCCTGCGCGCCGGCGGGGAGCGGACGGCGCTGTTCACGAGCCCGCACCTGCACTCCTACACGGAGCGCATCCGCATCGACGGCGAGCCCGTCGAGATGGCGGAACTAACGGCGGGTGTAAGCGCGATCAGGGCGGCCGTGGAGGCGGAGCAGGATGCTTCCGGCGGTTCCGTGAGCACATTCGGGATTCTCACGGCGCTCTTCCACTGGCTGGCGCGCGAGCGGCTGGGGGACAGCGGCTGGCAGGTTGTGGAGGTGGGGCTGGGTGGGTCCTACGACGCGACGAACGTGTACGGCGGCGCCGGGGTCGCGGTGGTCACGCCGATCGCGCTCGACCACACCTCGGTACTGGGCGACACGACGGTCGCCATCGCACGGGACAAGGCGGGCATCATCGGACCGGGCTCGACCTGTGTGCTCGCTCCCCAGCCCGACCCGGCGGTGACGCAGGTGGTGCGCGACCGCTGTCGGGAGGTGGGGGCCAGACTGGTGCTCGTTGACGAGGAGTGGAGCACCGACGTGCTCGAGCGGTATGTGTTCGGGCAGTCGTTCCTGCTGCACGGGCCGGAGGGATCGAGGGAGCTGCGAACGCCCATGCTCGGAGCGCACCAGGTAGTGAACGCGGCGACGGCGGCGGCGGTGGCGCACGAGTTGCGCGCGCGGGGGGCCGCGATCGACGACGAGGCGATCGGGGGCGGGGTCGCGCGGACGCGCGTCGCGGGGCGGCTGGAGGTGATGGGTCAGCGGCCGCTGGTGGTGGCCGATGGGGCGCACAACCCGGCGGCGGCGGCGGCCCTGGCGGAGGCGCTGCGCGAGTACCTGGAGTGGCGGCGCTGCTTCTTCGTGGTGGGGGCCATGGGGGGCAAGGACCTGCGCGGCATCGGCTACAAGCTGGCGGGGTTGGCGAGCACGATCTGGTGCTGCGGGCTCGACTCGAAGCGGGCGCGCAAGCCCGCGGAGATGGCCGCGGAGCTGGGGGCGCTGGGACCGCAGGTGGAGGTGGCGGCGAGCGTGGCGGAGGGAATCACGCAGGCGCGGCGGCGGGCGGAGGAGGCGGACCTGATCTGCATCACGGGGTCGCTCTATGCGGTGGCGGCGGCGCGGGCGGCGGTACTGGGGGAAAGCGTGACGCGGGGGCAGCGTTGACGCGGCTAGACCCGTACGGGCCTTCGCGACAGGCTGGAGCGATGTCGTTCCGGGAAGCGATGGCGAACGGGGAGTTCCCGGTCTCGCTGGAGATCACGCCGCCGCGCACGTCGAAGCCGGCGGTGCTGCGGCGGCGTGCGCGTCTGCTTGACGCCTGCACTATGACCGTCAACGTGATCCAGCGACCGGAGCGGCAATCGAGCCTGGAGGCGGCGCTGGCGCTACGGCGCGAGGGGCTGGAGCCGATCTGGCACCTGGCAACGGGGGGACGGACGAAGGCCGAGGTGGTCGCCGACATCACGCGGGCGCGGGAGGGCGGCATCGGCCACGTGCTCTGCCTGCGGGGGGACCACGCGGCGGAGTCGCCCGGCCTGCGCGTGCGCGAGGCGATCGGCCTGGTGCAGGAGCACGCGCCGGACATGGCGATCGGGGCGGCGCTCGACCAGTACCGCAAGGACGAGCGCGCCGACCGCATCCTCGCCAGCAAGCTGCGCGGGGGCGCAACGAGCGTCTGGACGCAGCCGGTCTTCGACCTCGGTCCGCTGTTGCGGTCGGCGGGGTTCGTGAAGGCCGGCCGGCCGGACGCGCACGTCGTGGCGATGGCGATGCCGCTGCTGACACCGGAGTCGCTGGACGCAATCAGCGAGCGGCTGCGCATCCCCGCGCCGCCGGCGCTGCGACAGCGCATCGAGGCGGGCGAGGAGGAGGCGTGGGGCGCTTTCGAGGAAACGCTGGCGACGCTGGCGAGGGTGGACCTGGTAGACGCGGTCGCGATCATGACCTATCGCGCGGACCCGCCCGCGGGCACGGCAGCCCGCATCATCGCGGGGCTGCGGGGGGCGGGCATCGTGGAAGCGGCGGGCGCGGCAGCCGACCGGTAGACTCGCGCCCATGGAAACACGAACGTTCGGCAAGCTCGGGCCGGTCAGCGCCCTCACGCTCGGGGGCGGTGGCACCGGCGGCGTCTGGGGCGCGACGACCCGCGAGGAAGCGGTGGAAACCGTGCGCGCGGCAGTCGATGGCGGCATCACCTTCCTTGATGTGGCGCCCGGCTATGGCAACGGCGAGGCGGAGCGGGTGGTGGGCGAGGCGTTCGGGGGGCGGCTGCCGGAAGGCGTGCGCATCTCGACGAAGCACCACCTGGGGGACGTGTCCGCGGGGGTGGTGGCGGGCACGCTGCGGCAGGCGCTGGCGGCGAGCCTCGACCGGCTGCGCATGGAGCGCGTGGACCTGTTCTTCCTGCACGGGATGGTCGTCCCCGATGGGTTCGAGGGGCGGGGGACGCCCCGCAGTCTCTTCGTGGAGTCGGTGCGGCCCGCGTTCGAGGCGATGGTGGCGGACGGCACGATCGGGGCGTGGGGGGTGAGTGGCGTGGGCGTCCCGAGCGCGCTCCTCGAGACGCTGGCGGAGGACCCGGCGCCAACCGCCATCCAGTGCGTGGCCAACCTCCTCGATTCACCCGGCGCGATGCGCGCCTACGACGAGGAGCCGCGCCCGCGCGACCTGATCGCGGCGGCGACCGCGCGGGGCGTGGGCGTGATGGGCATCCGCGCCGTGCAGGCGGGGGCGCTCACCGACGCGATCGACCGCGACCTGCCGGATGACCACCCGGAGGTGGTCGACTTCCAGCGGGCGGCGCCGTTCCGGGCGCTGGCGCGGGAGGTAGGCGAGTCGACGGCCTCGCTCGCGCACCGCTACGCGCTCACGATGGAGGGCATCGCGACGGTGATCCTGGGCGTGAAGAACCGCGCGGAGCTGGCGGAGTGCCTGGAGGCGGAGGCGAAGGGCCCGCTCGATGCGGATCTGATGGCGCGCATCGACGCGGCCGTGGCGGGGAGTTAGCCGCGTGGAATACGACGTCATCATCATCGGGGCAGGCTCGTCAGGTGCGGTGCTGGCATCGCGCCTGAGCGAGGACCGCTCGCGTTCGGTGCTCCTGCTCGATGCCGGACCCGACTACGCGACGCTAACGGCGCTCCCGGACGACGTGAACAGCATCCACGAGCCGTCCGTGGTGAATCACGACTGGGGGTTCAAGGCGACGTTCGTGCCAGAGCGCGTGGCGCCGCTGCCACGCGGGAAGCTGGTGGGGGGTTCGTCGGCGGTCAACAGCGGCGTCGCCATCCGGGGGGCGCCCGCGGACTACGACACCTGGGCGGAGATGACCGGCGACGAGCGCTGGAACTGGGAACATTGCCTGCCCTACTTCCGCGCGCTTGAGGACGACAAGGACGAACGCGGCGACTTCCACGGGCAGGGCGGTCCGATTCCGGTGCGGCGCTGGAAACGCGAAGAGCTGGAGCCTGTGCAGCAGGGTTTCTACGACGCCTGCGTCGCCGGCGGGTTCGAGGAGACCAGCGACCAGAACGATCCCGAGTCGACGGGCATCACGCGCGTCGCGATGAACCGC
Organism: Tepidiformaceae bacterium; assembly: GCA_965262975.1. Taxonomy (GTDB): domain Bacteria; phylum Chloroflexota; class Dehalococcoidia; order Tepidiformales; family Tepidiformaceae; genus UBA2991. The sequence continues at coordinate 2,446,290 of OZ253575.1, forward strand.
GGCGGGCCCAGGCAGATGACGCGCTGGTCGGCGAACCTCGGCTTCCTTGCGGAGGCGCGGAACCGCCTCAACCTCACCATCCGGGGGCACTGCCTGGTCGACCGGGTGCTGTTCGAAGAAGGGCGTGCGGTCGGTCTGGGCGTCGAGTGCGACGGAGAGCTGCAGGAGGTTCGGGGCAAGGAGATCGTGCTCTCGGCCGGGGCGATCATGAGTCCCGCCATCCTCCTGCGGAGCGGCATCGGTCCTGCCGATGAGCTGGCGGAACTGGGGATCCCCTCCGTGGCCGACCTGCCGGGCGTCGGCAAGCACCTGATGGACCACCCGATGGTCCCGATGCTGCTGCGCCCGACGCCGGGGACGGTCAACCCGGAGCGTCCGCTCCTACAGACGTTGCTGCGCTACACCTCGGCGACGGGCGAGTTCAACGACATGCAGGTGTACCTGCTGGGACACATCCTGCGGACGCCGGGCGGACGGTTCGGGGCGTGGCGCAGCGACGAGGGCGACCAGGCGAGTGAGCCCGAGCTGGTGTTCGGGATTGCACCGGGCGTGCAACTTCCGAACTCCTACGGCTCGGTCACACTGGCCAGCAGCGACTACACCGTTCGACCGACGATCGACCTGAAGTTCGACGAGGACGAGTCAGACCGGGTGCGGCTGCGCGAGGGCGCGCGACTCGCGTGGCGGCTGGCGCACTCCGGGGAGATGGCGCCGTTCCACACGGGAGCGGTCGATATCGACCAGGACACGATCGAGGACGACGAGAAGCTGGACGAGTGGATTCACGCCACAGCCACGAGCATGGCGCACCCGACGTGCACCTGTCCGATGGGTCCTGACCCCTCCGAGGGGGCGGTGGTCGATGCGGAGGGTCGCGTGTACGGCGTGGAGGGACTGCGGGTCGTCGACGGCTCGATCATGCCGACGATCATCCGCGCCAACACGAACTTCACCTGCATGATGATCGGCGAACGGGTCGCCGAGTGGATGGCGGCGGATCCGGCCTAGCCCCCGATCGGGCTGCGGACCTCGCCCGGGGCGGCGCCGGTGAGGGCGTCGGGGGCCACGAATGCGCGCAGGCGGTCGTCGAGCGCTTCGTTCCAAAGGCGGACGGCCTCGGAGTCGTCCTGCAGGGAGAGTCCCTGACGGGCGGGCTCCTTCATCTCGTCCTGGGCGCCTTCGAGCGCCGCGGCCACGGCGTCGAGCTGCGTCTGCGCCCACTCGATGCGCTCGCTCCAGGCGGGGAGCCCGGCGGGCGAGTCTTCCTCGCCCCAGTCGGGAGCGAGCCAGGTCGCTTCGAGCAGTGTCGTCTCCTCGTCTCTGGGCCAGACAGTGAAGTTGAAGATGCCGCTGGGCGTGTAGGTGACGAACAGGTTGGGGAAGAACACGTAGGTGGTGGCGGTGGAGCTGAGCATCGGGCCGAGGCCCGCGACGGGGGGGAGGTCCACGTCGCTGAGGTTGGCCCAATCGAGTGGGCCGGAGAGGCCGAGCGCGGAGGCGCTGGCGGCGGCGAAGGGAGCGACGATGCGCAGATGGCTGCCATCGACGAGTTCGACGTCGGCATCGGTGGTCGCGAGGGCGCCAACTCCCGGGCGGGGAGGGGCGGGGGGCGAGGCGAGCAACCGGCCCAGGACGCGCTTCCAGTTGGCGGGGATGGTGACCGAGCGCTGGTCGAGCGTGTGCAACCCCTCGCTCTCCACCGAGAGTTCCTCCGAGGCGCCGCCGAACCAGCTTGCGAGGTCGTCCTCGGGGGCCTCGTTCACGAAAATGGCGCTGTTGGCGATCTCGGAGGCAACGGGCACGAGGCTGCGCTCCTCGCGATGGAGGTCGACGAAGTCGCGCTCGTCGGGAACGGAGACGAGCTTGCCCGACGTGTCGTAGGTCCAGCTGTGGTACTGGCAGCGGAGGGCGCGGTTGCGCCCGCGGGCGACGCGGACGACGGGCGCGCCGCGGTGGCGGCAGCTGTTGTAGAAGCAGCGCACGACGTCATCGACGGCGTGGACGATGAGGAGGGGGACGCGCGTCTTTTCCCAGGTCATGTAGAGCCCGGGGCGGGGGACCTCGTCGAGGCGGCCGGCCAGGAGCCAGCTCTTGCCGAAGATCTCGGCGCGCTCGGCTTCGTAGAAGGAGCGGTCGACAAAGCGGCGGGCAGGCAAGCGGACGGGCTCGGTCTCACCGGCTTCGGCGGGCTTCGCCTGCAACCGGCGGCGGATCTCATCGGAAAACGTCACGCTCGGCTCCTCGTCGATTCGATCGGCGTGACTGTACGCGACAGCGGGCGGAGGGGCATGGGGAGCGCGCACAGGGGCGGCGTTCGCTACGCTAGGTGCGGTGAGTCGAGCGCCCTCCACCCCGCCCAAGCCCCCTTCGCTCATCACCCGCCTCACGCGACAGCGTGACCTCGGGCGCGAGCGGCTGGCACTGCGCTACGCGCGCCGCACGGTGACGTTGCCCGTTTACCTTGCGGGCTTCCTCATCAACACGGCGGCAGCCCCCATCTTCCTGGTGGTGGCGCTGACGGGGGACCTCTCGCGGCGGCGCGGGACGATCTTCGTACGCTGCATCCTCGCGCTGTGGGCCTACCTGGCGGTGGAGGCGTTCGGGATCCTGCTCTTCCTGCCCCTCTGGCTGCTGGGCCAGGGAAGCGAACGGCGGCGGCTGGCGCTCCACCACTGGTTCGCGCGGGTGTGGGCGCGCTGGGTCTTCTGGAGCATCGTGCGCCTCTTCGAGATGCGCGTCGTGGTGGAGGGGGACGAGCAGGCGGCGGAAGGCCCCGTGATCGTGTTCTGCCGGCACGTCTCGCCGGTCGACAACCTGCTTCCGCTCGTGTTCCTGGAGGGGCGGCACGGACTCTGGCTGCGCTGGGTGATGAACTCCTGGCTGGTGCGCGACCCCTGCATCGACATCGTGGGGCACCGCCTGCGGAGCACCTTCCTGACGGTAGGGTCGCGGGAGAGCTCGCGCCTGATCGCCAAGGTGTCGGCGCTGGGGGATAACCTCGAGCCGCGCGAAGGCGTGCTCGTCTTTCCCGAGGGGGCGCTCTTCACGCCGAAGCGGCTGGCGCGGGCGGTGGCGCGCATGCGCCGGGGCGGCGACGAGGAGGAGGCGCGGCTGGCGGAGGGACTGCGGCACGTGCTGCCACCGCAGCTCGGCGGCCCGCTGGCGTTGCTCGAACGTGCGCCCAACGCCGACGTCGTCTTCTGCGCGCACACGGGTCTGGAAGGCGGCAGCTACCGATCGCTGCTTGCAGGGGGCATCCTGCGTCGCGAAGTGCGCATTGCCTTCTGGCGGGTACCGCGCGACGAGGTGCCCGCGGACATGGAGGGGCGCACCACCTGGCTGCACGCGCAGTGGCGGCGCGTCGACGGCTGGATCGAGGAGAACGCGCTCAGCCAGGACTGAGCGGTCCTGCCCGCAACGACTAGAACAGGGGACTAAAAGACGACCACCCCGCGGGCGTTCTTGCCGGCGGTCATGTCATCGAAGGCCTGGGACACATCCTCGATGGGGTAGGTGGTGGTCACGAGCGAGTCGAGGTCGAGCATGCCCGCGCGGTACCAGTCGAGCATGCGGGGGAAGTCGCGCACGCTGGCGCCTTTCCCGCAGAACGAGCCCTTGAGGGTCTTCTCCGTGATGGCGAAGAGGCCCGCCGAGAGCGAGAACGTGTCGTCGAAGCGACCGACGCCGACGATGGTGGCGGTGCCGCCGCGGCGGGCGGCCATGTAGGCCTGCTCCATGGCCGAGCCGACGCCGATGGCCTCGAAGGTGTAGTCGGCGCCGCGGCCGCCGGTGAGGGCCATCACCTGCTCGACCGCGTTCTCCGAGGAGGCGTCGATGACGTGGGTTGCGCCCAGCTTCCTGGCGAATTCGAGCTTCGCCGGGTTCGTGTCGATCGAAATGAGGGTCGAGGCGCCGGCAATGCGGCAGCCCTGGAGGACGCTGAGCCCGACGCCGCCGCAGCCCCAGATGGCGCAGCTCGCGCCCGGCCGCACCTCGGCGGTGTTGATGGCCGCCCCCACCCCCGTGATGACGCCGCAGCCGAGCAGGGAGGCGCTCACCAGGGGGATGTCGTCATCGATCTTGATGGCGGTGTTCTCGGCGACGACGGTGTACTCACAGAGACCGCCGACGGAGGCGAAGGGCATGAGGTCCATCCCGTCGAAGTGGAAGGGGTAGTTCCCGCCGACGCTGAGGGGCATGCGCTCGCACTGGGCGTACATGCCCTCGATGCAATTGGGGCAGCGCCCGCAGAAGGCGGTGGTCGTCATGATGACGTGGTCGCCGGGTGTGAGTGTGGTCACGCCCGCGCCGATCGACTCGATGACACCGGCGCCCTCGTGGCCCATCACGACGGGCTCGGCTCGCGGCAGGACGCCCTGCAGCACGGACTGGTCGGTATGACAAATTCCACAGGCGGCGAGCTTGACCCGGACCTGGCCGGGGCCGGGGTCGTCGACGGTAACGGTCTGGACTTCGAGGGGGTGGCCGCTTCCGCGCAGCACGGCAGCCTTCGCTTGCACTCGATACCTCCGGGACGCGCCCGCGCTCGGCGGCGCGCCGGCGCAGATTGTAGGGGACGGCGGCGTACGGACGGCGGGCGGGGGTATCATCGCGCGGCGAGCGCACGGTGATCATCGTTCTCCACGGCCAAGACGAACTGCGCCTTCGAAGGCGGCTGGCGGCGCTGCGCGCCGAGGGCGGCGGCGAGGCGGGCGCAGCGGGCGCGGACGTGGTCCTCCTTGACGGGCGCGACGCGAAAGCGGAAGAGATCCTGGGGCCGGCGCTCACGGCGCCGTTCCTCTCGCCGCGACGGATGGTGGTGGTGGAGGGGCTGCTGGCCAGGTTCGAGGGGGGCGGCGGAGCGCGGGGAGGGGGGCGCGGACCGCGCGTCGACACCTTCAACCCGCTGCTGGAGGGGGTGGCGGCGGGCATCCCCGAGACGACGACGCTGGTGTTCGTGGAAGGCGTCCTGAACGCGGGTCGCAACCCGCTCCTGAAGCGGCTGGATGAGACGGGCGCGGTCGAGGTGGAGCACTTCCCCGAGCTGAAGCGGGGCGCGCTGGTGCAGTTCGTGCGGGAGGAGGCGGAGCAGCAGGGGGTGCGCCTGGAGCGGGGACGCTCGGTGCGGGCGATGCCGGAGGAGGAGGAGTGGCGGCGTCCGCGAGAGGACGACCCGGCGCAACTGCTGGCCGCTCTCCACCCGAACACGCTGGAGCTGGCGCGCGAGCTCGAGAAGCTGGCGCTCTACACGATGGGTCGCAAGGCGACGGTGGACGACATCGACATCCTCTGCGGGGGCGAACGGGAGACGACGATCTGGGAGCTGGTGGACGCGGTGCTGGACGGCGATACGGCGACAGCGCTGCAGGCGCTGCGCTTCCTGAGGTCGCGGGGGGAGAGCGTGAACAGCCTGCTGGGGCAACTCGCGGCGGCCTACCGCCCCCTCGCGACGGTGCTGGACCTGCTGGAGGACGGCGCGGGGCCGGAGGCGATCGGGAAGGCGATCCGGCGTCCCTGGCCGCGCCTGCGGGACGCCGCCATCCGGCGGGCGCAGCGGCTGGGCCGCGAGGGGGTGCGGAGCGCCTACGAGATCCTGGTGGCGGCCGATCGCAGCATGAAGTCGGGGGAGGTGCGGGACGACCTCGCGCTGGAGGTGGCGGCCACACGTCTGCTGGCGCTCGCACCGCGCGCAGGGCGGCGCGCCTCCTGAGCTAGCCGTGCCAGACGGGGTTGTAGCAGGCGACGGAGCGGCCGTCGGTACCGGGGACGGAGGTGAGCTGGGGCGGGCGGACATCGCGGCAGTGCTGCATGGCCTTGCCGCAGCGGGGGATGAAGGCGCAGTGCGCGGCGGGCTTGTCGAGGTCGGGGGAGGCGCCGGGGAGGGCGTAGAGTTCCTTGCGGTGGTCGTCGAGGCGGGGACGGGCGGCGAGGAGGCCGTGCGTGTAGGGATGCAGGGGGGAGGAGAGGACGTCCCCGACGGCGCCGCTCTCGACGAGGTGGCCGGCGTACATCACGCCCACGTCGTCGGCGATCTGGGAGACCACGCCGAAGTCGTGCGTGATCAGGAGGATGGCGGTGCCCTGCTCGCGGCGGAGGGTGTCGAGTTGGTGGAGAATCTGCGCCTGGACGGTCACGTCGAGGGCGGCGGTAGGCTCGTCGGCGACGATCAGGTCGGGCTTGAGGGCGGTGGCGATGCCGATCATGACGCGCTGGCACATGCCCCCCGAGAGCTGGAAAGGGTAGGAGTTCGCGACGCGCTTCGGGTCGGCGAGCCCGACCTGGGCGAGGATGTCGACGGCAGCGGCCTTCGCTTCCCGCTTCTTCCACCCGAGGTGGGTGGTGAGCACCTCGCCCACCTGGTCGCCGATGGGGATTACGGGGTTCAGGCCGGCCACGGGGTCCTGGAAGATCATCGTGATGCGGCGGCCGCGGATCTCGCGCAGCTCCGGTTCGGTCATGCGGAGGATATCCCTGTCCCCGAAGTAGACCTCGCCGCCGAGGATGTCCGCCTCGTCGGGGAGGAGGTTGAGCAGGGACATGCCGATGGTGGTCTTGCCGGAACCGGACTCGCCGACGAGGGCATAGACGCGGCCGCGTTCCATGTCGAACGACACCTGGTCGAGGGCGTAGGCAGCCTCGTCGCGCGAGCGATAGCGGACGGAGAGGTCTCTGACGCTGACAAGGGTCTGGGCCATGACAAAGGGTGTGGCCTGCGGCAGCGCCCCGAAGAACTAGCTGCTGGGCCGGATAGAAGAGATGAATCGGCCCTGAATCCTAACGTCCTCGGGGGCGGCGTAGATAGGGGCCATGGTGGAGTTGGCGGGTTGAAGGCGGATGCGGCCCTTCTCGCGGTAGAGGCGCTTGAGCGTGACCTCGCCGCGATCCTCCAGCCAGACGGCCACCTTCTCGCCGTCCTCGGCGGTGGTGGTGGGCTCGAGGAAGACGATATCGCCATCGTCGATGAGGTCCTCGATCATCGAGGTTCCCTTCACACGCAGGGCGAAGACGTTTTCGTGGCCGCGCACCATCTCCTCGGTAACGGTGACGGTGTCCTCGACATCGCTGGCCCAGCGGTCGCTGGTGGGGACGGGGATGGGCTGGCCGGCGGCGATGGAGCCAAGCACGGGCACATCGACGGTGCCGCGGCGGCGGCGGCCCTCGAGCAGCTCAATCCCACGGGAGACCTCGCGGTCGCGGCGGAGGAGGCCCTTCTCCTCAAGGCGCCGGAGGTTGTAGTCGACGACGGACGTGCTACTGATGCCGCATCCGAACTGGATGTCGCGGATGGAGGGTGGGTAATCCTTGTCGTCGATGAAGTCGCGGATGAACTCGATGATGTTGGACTGCTTGGTCGAAAGCTCGCTCATTGCCTCGCCTCGCGAACGAATGTTCGTGGATATTGAACAACGGTTAAGGATTATCGTCAAGGGCGTTCGGAACACCGGGGGGTTGTGGCGGACGGGCGGCTGGGGTTTGCTGTGCCCATGGATGCACGGGCGCGGATCGAGGAGCTCGCCACGGAGGCCGGCTTCGATCTTGTGCGCTTCGCCTCGGCGGAGACGCTGGAGGGGGCGCGGGCGGCGGCGCTGGACTCGCGGGCGGAGGGGCGTCTGGCCGACCTGCACTGGATGACGGACGAGTGGATCGAACGCGCGACGGAGCCGGCGACGTTCCTGGCGGGAGCGAACACGGTCGTGCTCCTGGCGATCACGGGGCACGCGCCCGACCCGGAGCGTCCCGACGACCGGGCGCGCGGGCGGGTGGCGCGGTACGCGCGCGGCCGCGACTACCATCGCCTGTTCGAGTCGAAGCTTCGGCGCGTGGCGCGCGCCATCCGCGAGGAGCTGGGCGGGGAAGCGCGCGCGACGGTCGACTACGGGCCGCTGCTGGAGCGGCCGCTGGCGGCGCGCGCGGGGCTGGGCTGGCTGGGGAAGTCGACGATGCTGCTGGCGCCCGGCTTCGGGCCGTGGGTGCTGCTGGGGGCGGTCGCGACGACGCTCACGATCGCGCCGGACGCGCCCCTGCGGAAGACGTGCGGATCCTGCACGCGCTGCATCGTCGCCTGCCCCACGGGCGCGATCGCCCCGGACGGGGGCGTGCTCGACTCCCGCCTCTGCATCAGCTACCACACGATCGAGAGCCGCGAGCCCATCCCGCGCGAGCTGCGGTCGAAGTTCGGCGACTGGATCTTCGGCTGCGACGACTGCCTCGACTCGTGCCCCGTGGGGTCGCGGAACCCGGCCAGCCATCCCGACCTCGCCCCCGCCACGACGGACGACGCCTTCCCGCCCCTGACGGAGTTGTTGGATCTCGACGAGGCCGCGTTCCGCGAGCGCTTCCGGGGGCGGGCGGTGCAGCGGGCCACGCGCGACGGTTTCCTGCGAAACGTGTGCGTGGCGCTGGGGAACGTGGGGACGGCGGCGGACACGGGCGCGCTCGCGGGGGCGCTCGGGGACGGGGCCGCGCTGGTGCGGGGGCACGCGGCCTGGGCGCTTGCGGAGATCGCCCGGCGGCACGACGGGGCCGTGGAGGTGGAGGGGGCGCTCGCGGCACGGTTGGCGGTCGAGGCGGAGGGGTGGGTGCGGGAGGAGATCGAGGAGGCGCTCGCGGTCGTGCGGGAGGGCGCGGCCTAGCTCCTGACACTCTTGACACTCCACGCGGGGGTGCGCCACGATTCCGGCAAGGACGAGTGCCGTCATGTCGATGGAGAGTACCGCGAAGCCTGCAGCCTCCAGCCCCGAGTTCCAGGAAGACCAGCTGCTGCGCCTCTCCCGCCGTCTCTGGTGGATGCCGCCGAAGGGCACGATGCAACGCGCGTACGAAGGCTACCTGTACTTCAAGAACGGCGGACCCGGCTTCACGATGCAAGACGTCGACGAGTAGTGTTCGACTATAGATTCACATCTCCTGTCCTGGAGTATGTGTCGCATTTGGACCCTGAGGGCCGCGCCTAGCATCGGCTAGGCTCACCCGATGCCATCGATCACGCGTGAGTCGGCCGTGACGCTGCGGGAGATCACCTCGGAGAACCTCAACGCCATCCTCGCCCTGTCGGTTCACGACTCGCAGAAGCACCTGGTGGCATCGAACGAGCGTTCACTGGCGCAGGCGCACTTCGAGGAGTCGGCCTGGTTCCGGGCCGTGTACGCGGACGAGGAACCGGTCGGGTTCGTGATGCTGCACGACGAGACGCTGCGCGCCGAACCGCGCGAGCAGGGCTACGTCTTCCTCTGGCGGATGATGGTCGACGGGCGCTTCCAGGGGATGGGCTTCGGCGAACGGGCCATGCATCTCCTCATCGACCACGCACGCACGCGCCCGCACGTGAAGCGGTTCCTGACGAGCTGGCATCACGGCGAGGGCAGCGCCGAGGGCTTCTACCTGAAGCTCGGGTTCACGCCCACTGAGGTCGACGACGAGGAGGAGATGCAGGCGTTCCTCGACCTGTGAGGCCCGGGGCTAGACGCGCAGGCCGAGGAGCTCACGGGTGACGGCGCCGTCGCTGGCGACCTCCATGACGACCCAGGTGATGCGCAGCTTGAAGCGTCCGCTCTCGGTGTTCAGCCAGACCTCGTCGCCCTTCTCCCAACGGTAGTCGGAGTCGATGGTGGCGTAGTGCTCGCCCCTGGCGCCGGTGAACTCGTCGGCCTCGAAGAAGCTGGTCCTCATGAGTCGGAGTCCTGCCCGTTGGCGGCGCTGGTATCGGCGAGGCCGCGCGCGGGGACGCGCTGGGCGATCTCGTGCATCTGGGCGAGCACGCCATCGCGGACGGCCCGACCGGCGGATCGGACGCCGCCGAGGATGGCGCGCGCGTCGGAGCGCCCGTGGCCGATGAAGACGATGCCATCGACGCCGAGGAGCTGGGCGCCGCCGTACTCAGCGTAGTCGAGGCGGCGCTGGGCCTTGCGCAGCTCGGGCCGCAGGAGCATGCCCGCGACGAGGTTCCAGGGGGTCTTGGTCACGGCCCGGCGGAGCTCATCGAAGAAGAGCTCGGCCACGCCTTCGACGGTCTTAATGAAGACGTTGCCGGTGAAGCCGTCCATCACGGCGACATCGGCGACGTGATGGGGGATCTGGCCGGGCTCGATGTTCCCGATGAAGTTCAGGTCGCTGGCGCGAAGGGCGCGGTTCACCTCGATGATGAGCTGGCTGCCCTTGGAGTCTTCCTCGCCGATGGAAACGAGGCCGACGCGGGGCGACCTGATGCCATGGCTGAGCTCCATCACCGCGGCGCCCATGTGCGCGTACTGGATGAGGTGGGCGGGGCGGGAGTCGGCATTGGCGCCGACGTCGAGAATCATGGTGGGGCCCAATTCGCTGCTGGCGACGACCATGCCAAGGCCGGGGCGGGCGATGCCGGGCACGCGCCCGAGGCGGAGAAGGGCGGCGGTGAGGGTGGCGCCGGTGTTGCCGACGGTGACGAAGGCGTCGGCCTCGCCTTCCTTGACGAGCTTCATACCGACATTGATGGAGGCTTCGGGTTTCGCCTTGACGGCCTCGATCGTCTCGTCCATGGCGATGACATCGGAAGCATCGACGACGCGCACGGTGGCGGGGGCATCGTCCATCTCGGCGTTCACCTCGCGTTCGCGGCCAACAAGGAGGATTTCGACATCAAGGCTGCGGGCAGCGAGTAGCGAGCCCCTGACGACCTCGGCAGGGCCGAGGTCGCCACCCATGGCGTCAACCGCAATCCGAGGTCTCATTTGGCTGGTCGCTCTACTGCTGCGCTGCGCTCCGCGCTCGCTCCCCGGCTGCGCCGCCCGTCTGGTCGCTCTACTGCTACGCTGCGCTCCGCACTCGCTCCCCGGCTGCGCCGCCCGTCTGGCCGCTCCATCGCTCTGCTGCTGCGTTTCATGCCAGTTCGCTCCGCTCGGCCGGTCGTTCGCTGCTCGTCGTGGCGCGCTCGCTCCCCTTCCCTGCCCAGCTCACGAACGCCTCGGACTAGCTGCTCCTTACCGCGAGTTCGGCAGTAACAATCAGCCGCTCGCTTCCGTTCGTCAATGCTCCGAGGGAGTAGTCGCCCCAGGTATCGAGAACACGGAGGCCGGCGGCTTCGGCGAGGATCACGACTTCGTCCCGCGTTACGTAGCGCAGAACGTGCTCGCTCTCGGTGCCGCGAACCTGGCCATCCGCCCCGGTGAGTTCGTAGCGGATACGCAGGCCGCGAGTCTGCGCATCGAGGTCGTCTTCGCAGGTGTGCCAGACGCTAAAAGACTCGCCATCGAGGTCGCCGGAGAAGGCAAGGAGGGGCTCGCCGTTGCCTTCGGGGTCGAGCCAGTGGGCGGGGCCGGCGACATCGAGTGCGAGCCGTCCGTGGGGGGCGAGGGCGGCGGCGGCGGCGCGCAATGCGGCGATCTGCTCGCCGGGGGCGGAGCACGCGAGGAAGACGTCGTTGGGCAGGATGACCGTGGTGAAGGCGGCGGGAGGCAGCGGGGCATCGGGCAGGCGTCCCTCGAGGAAGGTGACGGCGAGGCCCTCGGCGGCGGCTCGTTCGCGCGCGATGGCGAGCATCGCAGGGGAGGGGTCGAGGGCGGTGACGGCGTGGCCGGCGCGCGCCAGGGGCAGGGCGACGCGACCCGTGCCCGCGCCCACCTCGAGGATGGGCCCGCCCTGCTCCGCGGCGAAGGGGAGCCAGAAATCGAGGTCGTCGCCGCCCTCGCCGTGGATGGCGTCGTAGTAGGCGGCGTCGATGGCGTAGGGGTCGGGGGCGGGCACGGCGCGAGCCTACTACGCGCGTCGGAGGCGGCGGGGTTGTGGGGCGCGGTGGCAGGCGCGAGAATCGCCGCCCCAGGGGAGGCTTCGATGACTGCGGACGAGAACGGCATGGACCAGGCGATTCGCGAGGCCGCCGACGAGCGCGCCATCCGGCACGTGCTGACCCGCTACACGCGCGCCATCGACCGCTTCGACATGGACCTGCTGCGGACGGTCTACCACCCCGATGCCTACGACGATCACGGCGGGTACCAGGGTGATGTCGAGGGGTTCATCGTCTACCTGAACGAGGTGCTGCCCCGCTTCGAGGGAACGCAGCACTTCCTCGGCAACATGCACATCGAGCTCGATGGGGACGTGGCCCACACGGAGACCTACTGCCAGGCGTGGCACCGCATCGCCGGCGAGGACGGGGCGCCCGACCACGACAACGTGGCGGGGCTGCGCTACGTGGACCGCTTCGAGCGGCGGGAGGGCGAGTGGCGCATCGCCGCGCGGCAGATCGTAATCGACTGGACGCGCAGCGACGCGGTCGCGGTCGGGGGTGGGGGCCAGTTGCCGGGAACGCAGTACGGCCGCCGCGATCACAGCGACCCTGCGTACACCTTCGGGCGCTAGCGCGTCGGTGGGTTGAGGGCGTCGGCCGCCATGAATTCGAGCTGGCGGTCGGTCATGTGCTCGATCGCGAAGATGCGGAGCACGAGGCGGGCGATGGCCATAATCACGCGCGGCCCGATGAACGACTCCTCGCTGGAGAGTCTGGCGCCGCCTTCGGCGGGCTCGACCTCCCAGGCATGGACGGCATCGACCCAGAGGTAGCGCGCGGTCCAGGCGACGCGGTGGCCCTCGTCGACTTCGATGACGGTGAGGTTGAAGACGGGGAAGAAGGGGCCGCGGCGGACCTGCTCGCGGTAGCGCCTGCCGGCGGCCCACCAGCGGCCATCGGCGGGAGGAGGCTCGCCGATGGGGCGCACCCAGCGGATGTAGCGGTCGCGCACGGGCCAGCGGGGCAGGTCGATGAGCGCCTTCCAGACAGCCTCCGGGGACGCAGCCACGGGGAGGCTTCGCCGGATCACGTGGTGCGGCCCGAAGAGACGGGCAAGGGCGTCCAACATCGGCTGGAGCCTGGGAGAGCCTCTTCCGAACGCCTGCGGGCTGGCTATCATGCGCGCATCGTACAGCCGTGCGAGGGGAGGGATCATGCCCGGACGTTTACCAGGGCGATCGGCGATCGTGACGGGGGCGGCGCTGGGGCTGGGGAACGCCTTCGCCCGAGCCCTGGCAAGCGAAGGCGCGAACGTGACGGTCTGCGACGTGCGCGAGGAGGTGCACAAGCTCGTGCCCGCGCTGGAGGAGGCTGGCGGGGAGGCGCAGGCATTTGTCGCCGACGTGGGCGTGGCGGAGGACGTGCGGCGCGTGGTCGATGGCCACGTCGAGCGCTTCGGCGGCGTGGATGTGCTCGTGAGCAACGCCGGCGTCTGGCGGGCGAGCACGGCCACCGACGACCTCGACAAGACGCTCGACGACTACGACTTCGTCGTGAACACGAACCTGAAGGGGGTCTACCTGTTCGGTCGGGCGGTGATCCCGCACATGATCGCGGGCGGGGGCGGCAACATCGTGCACATCGCCAGCGACCACGTCTGCACCTGCGGCACGCCCTACCTTCGCCCCCACGAGGACACGCCCAACTGCCCCTTCACCGGGCAGGGGCCACGCCCGACCGGCGGCGGTCCCGACATGGATCTGTACGACGCCTCGAAGTGGGGCATCAACGGCTTCACCATTCCTTGGTCGAAGGCGCTGGCGGAGCACCGCATCCGCGTGAACGGTCTGTGCATGGGCGCGACCGATTCGCACATGGTGCGGACGTTCCACGCGCAGAACCCGGGCTCGGGCATCCTCAACAACGCCATGCGCGCCGAGGACGTGGCGGCGCTCATGATCGAGCTCGTCAACGAGGGGCCGGAGGGGCGCACGGGGAACAACATCAACATCGCCGTGGGCCACCCGATCGAGCTGCCGCCGCCGGGCTCTCCCTACATCTACACGGAGGTGGCGTCATGAGTCCCGGACTGCTGGACGGGCAATCGGCGATCGTGACCGGGGCGGCACAGGGGATCGGCGCTGGCTTCGCGGAGGTGCTGGCGGAGGAGGGCGCCACCGTGACCCTCTGCGATGTGAAGGAGGCCGTGCTGGAGGTTGCGGCGAGCATCCAGGAGAGCGGCGGCAGCGCGCAGGCGCTCGTGGCCGACGTCTCTCGGCGCGAGGACGTGGAACGCGTGGTCGCCGCGGCGGTGGGCGTGGGCGGCGGGCTCGACCTGCTCGTGAACAACGCCGGCCGCTGGACGCAGAGTCCCGTCACGGACGGCTGGGAGAAGGCGCTCGCCGACTGGGACCTGATCATGGACACGAACCTGAAGGGGGTCGTGATGTTCGGTCGGGCCTGCGTTCCCCACCTCATCGCGCGCGGGGGCGGGAACATCATCAACGTGAGCACGTACTACGTTCTGCCCGCCCGCGGGAACGGCACGAATCCGCCCGGCACCGACCTCTACGCGTCCTCGAAGTGGGCGATGAACGGGCTCACGCAGGCGTGGTCGCAGAAGCTGGCGGAGCACGGCATCCGCGTGAACGCCCTCTGCATGGGAGCTACCGACGCTCCCATGCTGCGGAACCTGTTCGACGGCGATCCGCCCGCGGACTTCGCGGCCACGTGGATGACCCCGCGCCAGATCGCGGGTCTGGCGGTCGACATCGTCCGCGAGGGCCCCGAGGGCCGCACCGGCGAGAACGTCGGCGCCTGGGTGGGCGTCCCGGTCGAGGTCGGCCCACCCAAGCCTCCCCACGAGGCGATCGCCGGGTCGCCTCCGCAGTGGGCCGCAGAGACAGGATGAACGAAATGAGCAACACCCATGTCCCAGGTGACGAAGACCTCGTGGTGGCCACGCTTCATGTGCTTGTGTCCCAGTCAAGCGGTAACTCAGCCTCCAACAAGGAGATCAAGGAGGGCGTGACGGTCCGCCTCGGTCTCCGGGACAAAGTCTTTGCAATCCTTTGCTCCGATGGGAAGACACCTGAGTTCCAGCGCCGTGCCACCTGGGCGAGGACGTACCTGAAACACATGCGCGCCATTGAAAACAGCAGCCGTGGCAGGTGGTCAGCGACAGACCGTGGGCGGAGGCTCGCCGAGTCGGAAGATGCCGTCAGGCGTTCCTACCGAAAGGTTCGCGGTCAGCCCACAGGAACCTGGGACTGAGACGAAGATGATCGAGGAAGTCATCATCGACCGCGAATTCTTCGAGTCCATCTGATGTTCGAGGCACCGTGGCGACGGTAACGACAACTGCGGCTGCGCCCGCGCCAGGGGGGCGGCGGCTCTCGCTGCAGACGTTCTCGGCGTTCCAGTCGCGGAACTTCACGCTGCTGTGGGCGAACAACCTCACGTTCGCGCTCTCGCAGTCGTTTCGCCAGTTCGCCTTCACATGGCTCGCGCTGGAGCTGTTCGACACGGGGCAGGCGCTGGGATTGATCATCTTTGCCCTGGGGCTCCCTATCCTCATCTTCGGGCTGCCGGCGGGGGCGCTGGCAGACCGCATTGACCGGCGGCTTCTGCTCTTCGCGAGCCAGATCAGCGGGCTCGTCGTGACCCTGGTGGCCGCTGCGCTGATCTGGGCCGGCGCGATGACGACGCCGATCACGATGGGGCTGGCGCTGGCCCTCGGCGCGACGGTCGCGTTCGGGCAGCCCGTGCGGGTGGCGATCGTGCCTTCGCTGGTCGAGCCCTCGAAGCTGCTGAACGCCGTGACGCTGATGAGCCTGAGCCAGAACGTCTCGATGATCGCGGGGCCCGCGATTGGCGGCGCGATGGTCGCGATCGGCGGCCTGGGGACGGCCTTCGCGGGTCAGGCAGTGCTGCTGGGGCTCGGGCTGCTGGCGCTGCTGCCGCTGCGCGTGCCGGCGGTCGACCGCTCCGGGCCGCGGCGCAACATGCTCGGGGAGGTGCGGGAAGGGCTTGCGTTCGTCGCCGGCCACCCGGGGATTCGCACGCTGATGCTGGTACTCCTGGTAACGGCGCTGGTGATGGCCGGCACCTTCATGACCCTGCTGCCCAAGATCGCGCGGGAGGATCTGGGGGTCGGCCCCTTCGAGACGTCGATGTTCTTCACGGCGATGGGCGTGGGCATGCTGATGAGTTCGCTCCTGCTGGCGTCGTTCTCGCGGCTCGACCGGGCGGGGCTCTGGTTCATCGTCACGCTGATCGGCGGCGGAACGCTCAACGCGGCGTTCGGGTTCTCGCTCTGGTACGTCGTGTCGCTCGCGATCATGTTTACCACCGGCTGGAACGCGGGCTTCTTCACCAACCTGAACCTGACCCTGATCCAGGCGAACACCCCGCGCGAAGTAATGGGCCGGGTAATGAGCATCTTCACGCTCTGCATGGCGGGCGGCATGCCCCTGGGCGGGCTGCTGGCGGGGGTGATGTCGGATGTGTGGGGGTCGCGCGAATGGTTCGTAGCCTGCGGCCTCTCGTTGGTGGCGGTGGGAGTGGCGGTACTCCTGACGCAGCCGAACCTGCGCCGCATGCGCTCCAGCGGCGGCACGGCGGCGGGGCCGTAGGGGTTACTGGCCGGGGGTTGGGGGCGAGGCGATCTTGGCCTTCAGGCAACGGATTGCGCGCTCGAGGCTGGGGGCGGCTCGGGCGGCAGCCTCGATGTCCCAACGCTCCGCTACGAATTCGCTGAGGGTGCTCGTGTAGGCAGGCCCCTCGGTTCGGCCGCTGCCCTGGCGAGGAACGATTGCCTCTCGAATGTTACTGCGGCGCGATTGACGAACAATCTCCACGAGCTTCTCCTTGGGATGCGCGACGGTCTCCACATCCGAGGGGATCAAGCTCTTCCTAACACCACTCCACTTTGCGAAGCCGGCGCTGTCGCCCAGTAGCCAAGCCTCGACCTCATGAACGGCGACACGGAAACACATCGCGGCGGCTGGCTCTGGCAGCGAGTCACCCACCAGGGTGGGAGCGCACTCCGGGTCTTGATCCAAATCTACAAGCACGAACCAGGGGCCGTACCGGGCACCAGCGTTATACCCCGAAATGTTCTTCAATAGATAGCCGCGGCCCTTGAAGCCAAGTACCTTGCCCGGTTGACCGCCACAGAACTCAACAACACAGCGAAAGACTACCTCGTCAAGGTTGCCCTCGACGGCGGCTCGCACTTCTATCGGAAGCGACAAGGCCAAGCCGCCTACCTCGCATAGAAGGCGAGCTGGCTCGCGTTGGCAGGGCGTGTCTCGGGCATGACCACATCGCCCAAGGGAATTCCACCATCTACAAGCACCCGCAAGTCGGGAATGTCGACCGCTCTGCGGACCCGCGTCCCTTCCTTGCCGGGCTCCAGAACCAACACCTCATCAAGCCCAATACCGCCGTCACGCAGGAGGTCCGGGGAGTGAGTGCTGATGATCGTCTGCCGTCCCCTCCGCAATTGCATGCGCGCCAACATCTGCGGCAGGTGCTCGACGACTCCGGGATGAAGGGATTGTTCGGGCTCCTCAAGGAGCAGCGGTCCGCCCTGTTCAAGAAGTGACCAAAGCAAGCCAGTCAGGCGCAAGGTCCCATCCGAGAAGTCGCGTTCGTTCTGCCAGGCACCCTGAGGACGCCAATGGTCGTAGTTGCCACGGAGATGTGGCACACCGCGATTGTCTCGCTCGATTTCCAGCTCGCTCAACTGGGGTACGGCAAGCTGCAGCGCATCGCGAATCCGACCTAGCCACGCCCTCTGGGTACGGCGATTGACGCTGGCAATCCTTTCAATGAGGCCTGCCCCGTAAGGATCCTGTGCGTGGGCGGGGGGCGCATCCGCATCCCTGATGAGCTGGGGAACAACGTGCAAGTAACTCACGGATGAAAAGAACTCAGCCAACTCACGGAACTCGACGTTGGCGGTGACTTGCTCCAGGTGAGTCTGAGTCAGTCGCGCACGATCCTGGTCGTCGTCAGAGTCCGGGCGATCAACGATCAGCTTCCCACCACGCCACACCTTCTCTTCTTCTACGAGCGGGGTGCGCTGGTTGTCCTGCTTGAAGCGAAGCAGGTAGCTCCAATCATCCTGAGAGTCGCCCACCGTTACATGGATGTCGACCGACGGATACCGCCGTGCCGCCAAACATCTGACACGCGACACTCCGCCTCGGCTGTCAACAGCCTTCCGGAACCCACCACCCGACGAAGCGATGTCGCGCAGAAACCGGAAGACATCAAGCAGGTTGGACTTCCCAGAGGCGTTGGGGCCCACAAGGAAGGCGCGTCGTTGGAGTTCGACATCGAGAGCACCGAAATTGCGCCAATTGCGCAGGCGCAGCCTCGTGAAACGGAGTGCCGTTCGAGCCGGAGCCGCCTTCGCCATCTTACTTCGTACTGTACACCGCGTCGGCCGGGCCCCTACTGGCCCGCGACGTTGTCGCTGACGTGCTCGGCGCCGTCGACGTGGAGGGAGACGCCGGAGATGAAGCGGGCTTCGTCGGAGTGGAGGAAGAGGGCGGCGTAGCCGACGTCCCAGCCGGTGCCCATCTTGCCGCCGAGGGGGATACGGCTGTTGCGGCGGGCGACCAGCTCGTCGCGGTCGGCGCCGGCGGCCACGCGGGGCTCGATGGCCATGGGGGTGTTCATCGCGCCGGGCAGGATGGCGTTGACGCGGATGTTATCGCGGGCGTGCTGGGCGGCGAGCTGCTCGGTCAGGGCGAGGAGGGCGGTCTTGGTGGCCTTGTAGCCGAGGAACGGATAGGCGTGGCGGGCAGCCATCGAGGAGATGTTGACGATGGAGCCGCCTCCCCGCTCGCGCATGGCGGGGATGGCCTGGCGCGAGGCCAGCCAGTGGCTCTTCAGGTTGAGGGCGACAATGCGGTCGAAGCCCTCCTCGGTCATCTCCATGGGGGAGGCGTCGCCCGCGCCCACGCTGGCGCCGACGTTGTTGTGAAGGATATCGATTCCGCCGTAGCGGCTGAGCGTGTCCGTGACCATGGCGGCGAGGCTCGCCTCGCTGGTGGCATCGACCTCGCAGGCAGCGGCCGAGCCGCCCTCGCCAGTGATCATGGCGACCGTCTCCTCGGCGGAGGCGAGGTCGCGGTCGGCGACGACGACGGTCGCGCCCTCGCGGGCGAGGAGGATGGCGGTGGCGCGCCCGTTGCCGATGGTGGCGCCGGGCGTCTGGCCCGCCCCTACGATGATCGCGACCTTACCCTCGACTCTGCCCGCCATGCGCTGCCTCCACTTCAGTCCGCCGAGAGGGCGGGAACTCGCGTTCACGCTGGACGGGGGCGCGAGTTCGCGTCACCCTCCCTGCTGAACCTCTCTTCAGGAGCCTAGCTTGCCAGTTTCACTACTCGAACGCGTCGCCCTTGTCACGGGCGCGGGCCGCGGCGTCGGCCGCAGCATCGCCATGGACCTCGCCCGCCACGGGGCCAAGGTCATCGTCAACGATCTGGGGGGAGCCCTGGACGGGCAGGGGGACGACATCTCCGTGGCCGAGTCCGTCGTACGCGAGATCGAGGCGGCGGGCGGCGCCGCGGCCGCCAACACCGGCGACGTCACCAGCTCGGACGACGCCTACGGCATGGTGAAGCAGGCCATCGACACGTGGGGGCGGCTCGACATCGTCGTCTCGAACGCAGGCATCCTGCGCGACCGCGCGCTTCACAACCTGCCCGAGGAAGACTGGGCGAAGGTGCTGGCCGTGCACCTGACGGGCGGCTACAACCTCCTCCACCACGCCTGGCCGGCGTTCCGACAGCAGCACTACGGTCGCGTGGTGCTGACGACCTCGAACTCGGGCTTCCTGGGCAACTTTGGGCAGTCGAACTACGGATCCGCGAAGGCGGGCCTGATCGGGCTGATGAACGTGGCCAAGCTCGAGGGCGAGAAGTACAACGTGATGGTGAACTGCCTGAATCCGGGAGCGGCCACGCGAATGACGGTCTCCGTGGGCTCGATGACGCCCGAGCGCGAAGCAGCGATGAGCCCCGACCTCGTCGCGCCGGCGGTGACCTACCTGGCCAGCGACTCGTGCACGACGAGCGGGATGATCATCACCTCGGCCAGCGGTTCCTTCGGGAGGGCGGCGATCGTGCAGAATCAGCGCGTCGCCATCCCAAACGCCACGGCGGACGACGTGGAGGCCCACTGGGACGAGATCACGACGCTCGACAACGCCGAGGTCTGGTGGTCGGTGCGGGAGACGCGCGCCGCCCACGAGGCCGCCAAGCAGGAGTAACGAGATGGAGTGTTGGGCCGCATCGATAGGCTGGTTCCTCGTCGGGGCCGGCTTCGTCCTGGCGGCGTCATCGCTGCTGCCGGAGCGCTGGCGGGCGCGGCTGGGCTAGCCGCTGACCCGCCCTCGATCGGGGGCGGAATCCCGCTAGAATCACACGCGCCGCCCTTCGGCGACGGAGGTGTTCCCATGAGACCATTCATCCTGGTACACGGCCCACTGATCGGCCCGTTTACGTGGGTTCCAGTCGCTGCCGAGTTGCGCAAGCTGGGCGCGACCGCGGTCATCCCGGCGATGAACTCGCCGGCGGTACGCGGAGGGACGTACTGGGAGCGCCACTGCGCCGATTTCGGGCTGGAGCTCCGGGACGTGTCCATGGATACGAGCGAGGCCGTGCTGGTGGGTCACGCGGGGGCGGGACCCCTCCTGCCAAAGCTGGGCGAGCACCTGAGTGCCGGCCCGGCGGCGTATGTGCTGGTCGATTCGGACCTGCCGAAGGACGGGGCGAGCCGCTTCGAGCTCTTCGACGACCAGGCGGACGTGGAGCAATTCCGCCGCGTCGCGGTGCGGCCCTACTCGCCCCGTGGCAGGCTGACACCGCAGCCCGGTCGCGTACCCAGCGACGAAACGGTGCGCGAGTGGCCGGTGGACCTGCTGAGCGAGGCGCTCACAAAGAACCCCGACATCACGTTGGACGTGGCGTCGACAGTGTTCGCCGGGAAGCGCCCGACCCCCATCGGGGTGCTGGACGAGGCGCTGCCCGTGCCGGCAAGCTGGCCCGAAGCGCCCGTCGGCTACATGCGCCTCTCGAAGACGTACGACTCGGCGGCGGCGGCAGCGGGCGAGCAGGGCTGGCCCGTGCGCGAGCTGAGCACAAGCCACGTGCAGATGCTGCTGGAGCCGGAGTCGTTCGCGCGGGAACTCGCGGCGTTCGTGGAGGAAGTCGCGGGGTAGGAGCGACGCGCAGCAAGGGTCCATTGGCTGCTACAGTAGTTGCAGACTGGAACAGGGGGCCGTCCCTCGGTGGTTACTCAAGATCTGGACATGCATCTGCGCACCCTCACCCGCCTGCGCCGGATTGCCAGTGAGTCGCGGCGGGGCGACACCGGCGTGACCGACGAAATCGAGGCGCGAGCGGAAGCGGTGCTGGAACGCGTGTGGAGTTCGTCCGCGGCGGAAGCTAGCGCGTTTCGCGATTCGACCTTTGTCACGATTGCCGGTGACGGAGCCGTGCAGTTCGAGTGGGAATCGGGTGAAGTCGCGGTCGAGGCGATCGTGGAGCCGGACGGTGGCTTCACCGTTTACATTCACCGGGAGAACAACGAGACCGAAGAGTGCAGTCCGGCGGAGCTAACGGACGCGGTGGAAGTGATCGAGCGCGGGTGGGGCGGCGCGACAAGGGCCGCCGGTGGAGTTTGAGCTACACGACCGCTTCCTCCGGGATCTGAACCCCGACCTGCACTTCAAGGCGACCAGCGAAGGCTATCGGCTGACCTCCGCCGTATTCCGCGACAGGAGAGTTGGTGGCGGGTTCTACGCCTGTTCCGTCGACTCGGAGCGCATCGTGGGCGACGGTGCTGACGCGGCACGCATCGCACGCGGGCATGGAGCTTGGGGTGTCGGGCGTACCAGCCTTGAGGCCGTGCGGGAGGTCGGCGAGGGGCAAGTGGTCCACGACCCCGAACGCGGAAACCGCGCCCACTTCACCCTGACGGTTCGAGGAGCAAGAGCGCGTGCGCTGGCCTTGGCCTGCAAGATAACCATCGAGCCCACCGAGCCTAGGTGGGCTGCTGAATTCGCAAGCCAGAGGGATTCGTAACCCCTACGCGCCGAAGTCCCAGGACATGCCGTCGCGGTAGCGGCGGAGGACGTTCTTGGCGATGACGATGCAGTGCACCTCGTCGGGACCGTCGAGGATGCGCAGGGTGCGGGCGCTGCGATACATCCCCTTGAGGGGCGTGTCGGTGGAGACGCCCTTCGCCCTGTAGTCCTGAGCCGTACCCTGGTTCAGGCATCGACGCGCGCTCGACCGTTCCCTTCGGCCTCGCTCCGTGCGAGGAACCTGACGCTCACCGGCGCGAGCGGAGAGATACCAGCCGGAATCTCCTGGCAGAGCGCCTGGGCGACCGCCGCCATCTCCGCCGCATCGGTATCTGCTTGCGGCCAGTGCCAGACCCTCACCTGTTCCTCGAATGGAAGGGAACGCCAATTCCCCGGAGGTGGCGGTGGGTCTTCCACCGTCAGTTCGATGACCACGCGCGGCGGTTCGGTCTGCCAGTCGGGGGAGGGTTCCCAGAGGAAGTGGCTGAAGGCAACAGGAACGACTGAGCCGAAGCGCTGCATGAGGAGCCACTCCCCCACGCTTGTCGCGAACTCGTCAATTGCGTTGTGGTCGGCGATCGGCGTGGCCACGCGGTCCCTCGATGCGTTCCCGGCGCTACGCGCCGAAGTCCCAGGACATGCCGTCGCGGTAGCGGCGGAGGACGTTCTTGGCGATGACGATGCGGTGCACCTCGTCGGGACCGTCGAGGATGCGGAGCGTGCGGGCGCTGCGGTACATCCCCTCCAGCGGCGTGTCGCTGGAGACGCCTTTCGCCCCGTAGACCTGGATGGCGCGGTCGACGACGCGCTCGAAGGCGGCGGGTATCGCGATCTTGATGGCGGAGATGTCGGTGCGCGCGTTCACACCCGCGTCGATGCGCTGGGCGCAGTGGATGGTCATGAGGCGCGCGCCCTGGATGTCGATGTAGGAATCGGCGATGAAGCCGTGGATGAACTGCTTGTCCTGCATGGGACCGCCGTGGACGTTGCGGGTCATGACGCGCTGCATCATCAGGTCGAAGGCGCGCCACATCTGGCCGATGGAGTTCATGCAGTGGAAGACGCGGCCCGCGCCGAGGCGGTCCTGGGCGGCCTGGTGGCCCGAGCCCGTGCGCCCGAGTTGATTGGTGACGGGCACGCGCACGTTGTCGTAGTCGATCTCGCAGTGGTCGCCGTCGTGGCCCCAGACGGGGACGCTGCGGATGATGTTGAAGCCGGGGGCGTCGGTGGGAACGATGATCTGCGTCATCTTGTCGCGGACCCCGCCTTCGCCGTCCTCCTCCTCGGTGCGGCACATGACGATGGCGAAGGCGGCGCGGTGGGCGCCGGAGGTGAACCACTTGCGTCCGCTGATGACCCAATCGTCGCCGTCGCGCGTGGCGCGGGTCTGGATGGAGTAGGGGTCGGAGCCGGGCTGGTCCGGTTCGGTCATGGAGTAGCAGGAGCGGATTTCGCCGCGTATGGAGGGTTCGAGCCAGCGCTGCTTCTGCTCCTCGGTGCCGTACTTGATGAGGATGGTCTGGTTGCCCGAATCGGGGGCGACGACGCCGAAGAGGGGGTTGGAGAAGGGGCTCCAGGCGAGCACCTCGTTCATGTAGGCGTGACCGAGGAAGCCGATGCCCATGCCGCCGTACTCCACCGGCAGGTGGGGCGCCCAGAGGCCTTCGGCCTTGACGCGCTCCTGGATGCGCCCGCGCAGCTCGCCCGACTCGGGCGCGTCGCGACGGAGGAGGTCCTCGTTGGGGATGATCTCCTCGGTGACGACGGCGGCGGTGCGCTGCCTGATCTCGTTGATCTCGGGGCTGAGGGTGGGGCTGTCGGCGACGGCCAGCGTGATCGGTTCCATAGCAGTTCCTCGTGGCCCGGGAGGGCGGAGGGGCAGTGTAGCGCGGCAGGTGTCAGCGGCGAACGGCGGCCGGTTCAGGCGTGGTGCTCGACCCAGCGGCCGCGGAAGAGGAGGAGGTCGCCGGTGCGTACGGAGACGCGGGCGGGGGTGTGCGCGATCTCGTTGTGAATGCCGTACGCGCTGAATTCGAGGGTGTGGTCGTGGAGCTCCCAGCGGAGGCCGCTCGTGCTGACCCCCTCGCAGCGCCCAAGCGCCACGAGCGACACGACCGTGCCCGCTTCCCCGTCGACCTCGGCCTCGCCGTCGACGAGCTCGATGGCGAAGCGCTCGTCGACGATGCGGACACGGGCCTGCCGTCCGAAGCGGGCGAGCACGCTGAGGTTGGCGAGGGCGTGGTCGGCGCGACCGCCGCCGGCGCCGATGATGTCGATGGCGTCGCAGCCTTCGTCGAGGCACAGCGCGACCGCCTTCTCGAGGTCGGTGGCGTTGGGGTCGGGGTTGGGGCGGATGCGGTCGGGAGGGATGGCGTCGCGGGCGTCGCCGATCGAGTCGAGGTCGCCGGTGACGATGTCGGGCATGACGCCGAGGGCGAGGGCAGGGCGGGCGCCGCCATCGGCGGCGACGACCAGCGCGGCGCCCTCGCGCAGCTCGTCGAGCAGGGCTGCAGAGGGAGGCTCGCCGTTGGCGATGACGAGGGCGCGCATGGTCACAGGGAACCCGTCGCGGGGGCGGTTGTCAAAGCGGCGCTCCGATGAGGGCGTTGCCGAACCGTTGGTACGCGCCGGACGGCGGCGCAGGACGGGCAGCTAGCGACGCTCGTGGGTAGAATCGCGCGCATGTCCACGACCACCGCCGACAAAGCCCGCATTGAAGCGCAGATCGCGCTCATCCCGCGCCTGCGCGGCACCGGTCCCAACCCGTTCGACTACGACCAGTGGGACGCGCGCACCGCCGAGATCCTGACGGCCGCGTTCGGCGCGGACTCGGACGAGGTGGCGCGCTACCAGCGCGTGGTGGGGGAGGCGGGCCGGGTAGCGGGCGTCCGCGGCAACGCCGGAAACATGACGCTCAACATCCACGGCCAGTGGGGCATCCTGGAGCGTCTGGAGCGGGCGGAGTCGCTGCTACGGGAGCTGGCGGGGAGTTGAGCGATCACTAACACGAGAGACTGAAACTAGAGCCCGTGTACACGTTAGAGAAGGGATATCTGGGAGGCATGAGTGAGGATTGTCCATCTCTCGGTCAAGAACTTTAGAGGCATCCATTCTCTGGAGTGGTCGCCGCCGCCAGGCGTTACCTGCCTCGTAGGTCGGGGAGACTCGGGGAAGACGACCATCCTCGATGCTATCGAACTCGCACTGCTCCCGCGTTACCGAGCGCAGTTCGTGGACTCCGACTTCCACGGTGGTGCAACTGAAGCGGCGATCGAGATCCGCGTCACCGTGGTCGATGTCGCCGATGAGCTCCTCAAAGACAACAAGTATGGGCTTGAACAGCGCGGATGGTCACCAGACGAGCAACTGCGGGACGAGCCTGAGGATGAGGACACTCCAGCACTAACAATCGAGCTAAGAGTGGATGACTCCCTGGAGCCAGTTTGGCGCGTAGTCAACGACCGAAACGAGGAAGGCCGAACAATAGGCGCCCGCGACAGAGGTGCCATCGGAGCAGTCCGCCTTGGAGACGCCCCGGGCCGCCAGCTTTCGTGGGTCAATGGGTCTTCTTTGGCCAGAGTGTCCGATTCTCCCGAGGCGATTAGCGAAGCACTAAGTGAGGCGCACAGAAACGCTTGGGAGGCAGTAAATCAGCTGGACTTCGGGGATCTGACAAAGACCGCAATCGAAGCAGGAAAGTGGGGAATGCGATATGGATCGCACGCCGACCTTCCTCTCGGAGTCGGGCTCGACCCACGCAACCTCAACATCGGCGCAGGATCTCTGACCCTGCGACAAAACAACGGAGTCTCGGCTTCGGCTCTGGGCACAGGGAGTCGCCGACTGCTTGGCCTTGCCATCCAGCGCCAAGCAATCGGTGCGTCCGTAGTCTCCCTCGTCGACGAGGTCGAGACCGGATTAGAGCCTCACCGGCTCCGACACGTCCTTAGACAACTGAGAGAGTCAGGACACCAGGCCGTTCTTGTCAGCCACTCCCCGGTGGCTGTGACAGAGCTCGGCACCCAAGGGTTGGCAATCGTTCGTCGCCACGATGACGGGAGCGTCACCGTCCAACACGCCGATGACACCCTTCAAGGAGTCGTCCGTGCGATGCCGGAAGCAATCCTCGGTGAGCGGATTGTGGTGTGCGAAGGCCAGACCGAAGAGGGAATAGGGAGGAGTCTGGTTAAGCACTGGGATGAAGGGGAGCCGTCACCGCTTGCTACCCTTGGTACCGTCCTGGTCCCCGGCGGCGGGTCGGAGGCTCCACGCCGTGCAGCAGGCCTGCACCAACTTGGCTACGAGTGCATCTACTGGGCAGATGGCGACAGGGAGACGAACCCCACGCCCAAGGACTTGGAAGACTTAGGCATCGCAACCGTCGTGTGGGCAGGCGGGATGAATACTGAACAGCGGCTAATGGCCGATGCAAGCGAGTCGCTGCTTCAAGAGCTGTGGGACATCGCCGTAGACGAGAGAGACGCAGTGTCGGTCTCGAATCAGCTCGCCGCAGCACTCAAGCGCGGGGGACCTCCGCCGGAAACCTGGGAAGGATGGGTGACCGAGTATTCGATGGCGAACCTGCGGCCAGCCCTTGGGCACGCAGCCTCCACGGGCAAGTGGTACAAGAACATCACAGTTGGAGAGCGTGTCGGCAAAGCAGTGGCCAGCTCGCTACCGCAGCTCGCGAATTCCGACCTTGCCGAGAAGCTAGAAACGCTACGATATCTTGCCTACCGAGACTGACGCACAGACCCTAGCGGGTGCCCAGCGGGCGTTCGTAGTGGCCCCAGCAGGGTGCGGGAAGACAGAACTCATTGCTCGCGCCATCAAACTAAGCGAGGGCCGGAGTCTTGTACTCACGCACACCAACGCGGGCGTGAGTGCCTTGCGCGGACGGCTGCGACGGCATGGGGTAGCTCCGACAAAATTCCACGTCGCCACAATCGCTGGCCTAGGACTACAGTATGCTTCTTCCTTTCGCCATCTTTCACAGCTCAGCGTGACGTCCCCTGCCGGGAGTGACTGGCTCCACGTATACGAAGCGACGAGCAAATTACTGACCCAGCGCGTGATGCGGGACGTGCTTGAGCGATCGTACTCGGGTGTGTACGTCGACGAATACCAAGACTGCACCTTAGCCCAACACAACATCGTCCTAGGCATTGCAGAGGTTCTACCATGCCGCTTGCTTGGAGACCCTCTGCAGGCCATTTTCGGATTCTCGGGGAAGCCCGTGGACTGGAGAGGGGACATTGCTCCCAGTTTCCAACGACTCCCTGACCTCTCAACTCCCCATCGGTGGACGGAGTCCAACTCGGCCTTGGGCGTTTGGCTAACTGAAATACGGCCGCGCTTGATCGAAGGGCTCCCTATCGATCTGCGTAACTATCCTGGGGAGTGGCTGGTCCAGACGTATGCCAACCAGATTACTGCCTGCCGAATGGCTGCCGGAAGTACCGATGGAAGCGTCATCGCGATTGCTAAGCGGCGACCCGACTCCTACAAACTAGCAAGCAAGCTAGGGGGCGTGTTTGGTTCAATGGAGGAACTCGACTGCCAAGCCCTCATGGACTTTGCCCAGTGCCTCGACGATGCGAGGGACGGTTTCAGGTGGGCAGTCGAGCTGATTGACTTCGCCTCCGCGTGTTTCGCCGGCATCGGTCCGCGCCTAGCGAACTCCCGCTCCCAATACGAAGCGGGCGCAACACCTGACACCGCCAGGCTCACGACGAATCGCGTCGTCGTCGAGTCCCTCAATTGTGTGTCGTCACAGCCGACCACAAAGGCCCTCGTGAACGCCGCCCGTTGCCTAGAAATAGCTGCCGGGGGAAGACCCTACCGACGAGAGCTGTGGCGGGAGATGAAGACCACACTGCTCACACATCGCGAGCAGGAGCAACAAGACTTTGTCGACACCGCATGGCGGGTGAGAGAGCGGGCGCGGCGCTACGGAAGACGACCTGACAAGCGCGTCTCATCTACAACCCTCCTGGTCAAAGGCCTTGAGTTCGACCATGCCGTCGTCACCAATGCGGATGACCTCTCCACTAAGAATCTCTACGTCGCCATGACGCGGGGCAGGGCGAGCCTGACTATCCTCTCAAGCAAGCCGGTCATCCAGAAGGGTCCCGTCACGAACGTTCTCGACTGACCCGTTGCTCCCAACACCAACCCGCCCCGTAACCCCAGAATTGGTACAATTGCCTTAGCGGTATGAGCCGCCGTTTCCTTTGGAGTTTCCCGCGGATGAGCTTGGAACCCACTTCCACGATCCGGCCCATCGACCTCGAGCAGGAGATGCGCACGAGCTACCTCGATTACGCCATGAGCGTGATCGTCTCGCGGGCGCTGCCGGATGTGCGCGACGGCCTGAAACCGGTGCAGCGACGCATCATCTGGGGCATGTTCGATGGCGGCGCGCGGGCGGGCACGGCCTACCGCAAGTCGGCGGGCATCGTGGGCGATGTCATGGGTCGCTACCACCCCCACGGCGACAGCCCCGTCTACGAGGCGATGGTGCGCATGGCGCAGGACTTCTCCATGCGCTACCCGCTCGTCGACGGGCAGGGGAACTTCGGCAGCGTCGACGGCGACCCGGCGGCGGCGATGCGCTACACCGAGGCGCGGCTGGCGCCGATCGCGGAGGAACTCGTCGCCGATATCGACCAGAACACGGTCGACTTCGAGCCGAACTACGACGGTCGCTACGAGCAGCCGGTGATCCTGCCCTCGCGTCTTCCGAACCTGCTGCTGAACGGCTCCTCGGGGATCGCCGTGGGCATGGCGACGAACATCCCGCCGCACAACCTGGAGGAGATCGTCGACGCGACCACACTGCTGATCGACAACCCGCAGGCAACGCTCGACGACCTGCTGGAGTTCGTACAGGGGCCGGACTTCCCCACGGCGGGCATCGCCCTGGTGGGGGAGAACAGCGAGCAGGTCAGGCACGCCTACGGCGAGGGTCACGGGCGAGTCACGATGCACGCACGCACGGCGGTGGAGGAGGGGAACCGGGG
This sequence comes from Tepidiformaceae bacterium, assembly GCA_965262975.1. GTDB lineage: Bacteria > Chloroflexota > Dehalococcoidia > Tepidiformales > Tepidiformaceae > UBA2991. Next base: position 2,475,124 of record OZ253575.1, read on the forward strand.
GCGGACGCAGATCATCATCACGGAGCTTCCCTACCAGGTGAACAAGGCCACGCTGATCGAGAAGATCGCGAACCTCGTGCGCGACAAGAAGATCGAGGGCATCGCCGACCTGCGCGACGAGAGCGACCGCAACGGGATGCGCGTCGTAATCGAGCTGAAGCGCGAGGGCTCGGCGCAGCAGATCAAGAACCTGCTCTACAAGCACACGGCCATGCGCTCGACGTTCGCGATCAACATGATGGCGATCGTCGATGGGGCGCCGCGGCGGGTGGGGCTGAAGCGGGCGCTCGACTATTTCCTCGACCACCGTCGCGAGGTGCTGCGGCGCCGCACCGAGCACCAGCTCAAGAAGGCGCGGGAACGCGAGCACATCCTGACGGGTCTGCTGCGCGCGATCGACATGCTCGACCAGGTGATCGCGGCGATCCGGGGGGCGGAGTCGGCGGCGGCGGCGCTGGGTCTGCTGCAGGCCGAACCGTTCGAGTTCTCGGAGTTGCAGGCGCGGGCGATTCTCGACATGCAGCTCCGGCGGCTGGCCGCGCTCGAGCGGCAGCAGCTGCAGGACGAGCACCGGGAGCTGATCGAGCGCATCGCCTACCTGGAGGACCTGCTGGCCAACCCGCGCAAGATCGACTTCCTCATCAAGGACGACCTCCAGGAGCTGCGTGCCAAGTACGGCAACGGCCGGCGCACGGAGATCGTGGAGGGCGACCCGGAGAGCTTCCGCGAGGAGGATCTGGTGCCGCACGAGGAGTGCGTCATCACGCTCAGCCTGCGCAACTACGTGAAGCGCACGCCCCTGCACGAGTTCCGCACGCAGCGCCGGGGCGGGCAGGGGAGCCGCGGGGCGGCCGTCCGCGACGAAGACGCGGTGATGAAGCTGGTCGTCGGCGACACGCACGACAACATCCTCTTCTTCACGGACCGGGGGAAGGTGTACCACCTGCGGGCCTACGACATCCCCGACTCGAAGAAGCAGGCGAAGGGCTCGTTCATCACGAACCTGATCGAGATGGATCAGCGCGAGCGCGTGACGACGATCGTGGTGGTGAAGGAGTACGAGCACGACTTCATGGTGCTGGCGACGCGTCAGGGGCAGGCGAAGAAGACGCCCCTGAAGGAGTTCGAGGAGGTGCGCCGCAACGGCAAGATCGCGATGCGCCTCGACGATGGCGACGAGCTAATCGCGGCGCGGCTGGCGTCGGAGGCGAGCGATGTCGTGCTCGTCTCGAGCGACGGGCAGGCGATCCGCTTCGGCGTGGGGGAGCTGCGCAGCGCGAGCCGCGTGAGCGGCGGCGTGCGCGGCCTGAAGCTGCACAGGGACGCCTACGTGGTAGGCGCGGAGGCGATCCAGCCGGACGCGCAGGAGGCCCAGCAACTGGTCGTGATCACGGAGCGGGGCTTCGGCAAGCGCACGGCCGTGGCCCAGTACCCGCGCAAGGGACGGGGCGGTCAGGGTGTGCGCACGCTCAACATCACGCCCAAGACGGGGAACGTGGCGGCGGTGCGGATGGTCGCCCCGAACCAGGAGCTGATGCTCGTCTCGGAGGACGGCATCCTCATCCGCACGAAGGTCGATTCGATCAGCCTGCTCGGTCGCAACACGCAGGGCGTGACGGTGATGAAGGTGGGCGAGAACGACCGCGTGGCAAGCATCGCCAACTTCGACCCGGGCGACTCACAACGGCGGCAGGCAGAGCGTGCCGAGGACGCGGGGCAGGCCGAGCTGCCGCTGAACGGCAGCTCCAACGGGAGCGGTCCGAAGGAGTAGTCCGCGGGTCTCGGCTTTAGTCGAGCCCGAAGAGTTCGTCGAGGCCGAGCACGAGGCCCTCGGTTGCCATCACGGCCTTCACCGCCGCGAGCACGCCAGGCATGAAGGAATCGCGCCCGGTGCTGTCGTGGCGCAGGCTGAGCGTCTGGCCGAGGCCGCCGAGGAGCACCTCCTGGTGGGCGACGAGCCCCGGCAGGCGTACCGAGTGCAGGGTGACGCCGCCAAGCTCGCCGCCGCGCGTGCCGGGGACGGTCTGCACCTCGGCTTCGACGCGCTCGAAGGGCTCGCCGCGGGCCTCGACCATCTGCTCGGCAGTCGTCTTGGCGGTGCCGCTGGGGGCGTCGACCTTGCCGGCGTGGTGGAGCTCGATGATCTCGGCGTAGTCGAAGAAGCGCGCGGCCTGGCGGGCGAAGTACATCAGCAGCACCGCGCCGATGGCGAAGTTGGGCGCGACGACGACGCCGAGTTTGCGCGACGATGCCTCCTCGCGGAGTTCGTCGAGGAAGGCGGCGGGGAGGCCGGTGGTGCCGATGACGAGGCGAACGCCCCGTTCGAGGGCGGCCTGCGCAAGGACCGGGGTCCAGGCGGCGTTGGAGAAATCGACGACGACCTGGGGCTGGTGGGCGTCGAGGGCGGGGCCAGCCTCGCGGTAGAGGGGCAGGCCCTCGCAGGAATCGCCTTCGCCGAGGGCGTCGATGAAGGCGAGGGGTTCGGTGGCGGGATCGGCGGCGGCGGCGAGGGCCACCTGGCGGCCCATGCTGCCGCTTCCGGAGATAACAATCGGGATGGTGTCCATGACGGGCGATTGTACGCGCGCCGTCGCAGTCACGACCCTTACCCGGCGAGGAGAGACAGGGGGCGTTGCCGCTCACGGGGGACAGCCCTATTCTGCCGCCGATGAGCGAGCTTTCGGCCAGGTTGCCCGATACCCCCATGGCGAGGCGGTCGGCGAACGAGCAGGCGGTGAAGCTGGCGGTGGCGGGACGCTGGCAGGAAGCGGCCGCGCTCAACCGCGAGCTGATCGCGCGCTTCGGCGACGACGCGGAGGTCTACAACCGGCTGGGGAAGGCGTTCACCGAGCTCGGCAGGATTCGGGAGGCGCGCCTCGTGTACGAGAAGGCGCTCTCGGTGGACCCGACGAACGCGATCGCGCAAAGGAACCTGAACCGCCTCGCGCAGGCGAAGGAGGAGGAGCCCGCCGCCGCGCCCGCCGCGCCCGCCGCGCGGATGAGTCGTGGGCTCTTCATCGAGGACGTTGGCAAGGCGGCGGTGGTGCGGCTGGAGGCGGGGCGGCCGGAGGCGCTGGGAGCGCTCGATGCGGGCGACCCGGTGGAGCTTGAGTTGAAGGGGAACGCCATCAACGCGGTCACGCCGGGGGGCGTCTACCTGGGGATGGTGGAGCCGCGGGTGGGTCTGCGGCTGGCGCGGCTGATGAACGGAGGCAATCGCTACTCGGCGGCGCTCGTGAGCAACACCGACCCGCCACGCATCATCGTGCGCGAGACCTACCAGGATCCCTCCCAGATGGGAAAGGTGAGCTTCCCCAAATCGAGCATCAGCGATGTGCGCGGCTACACCCGTCGCAACTTCCGCCGCGAAAATGTGGAAGATCTGGCGGGGGACGAAGACGGCCCCGAGGAGAAGATGTCCACGGCGGACGAGATTCCGGAGGAGGGCTGGCAGGAGACGCGCATCTACGCAGATGATGAGGGCAACGCTCCGGAGGACAAAGATGGCGATGAGCTCGACTAAGCCCCACAGCGTCGTGCCGGACCCGCGCGTGCGGGCGGTGCTCGACCGGCTGCACGCCGCCGCCGAGGCGGAGATGGAGGCGTTCGCGCAGGGAGCGCCGCCGGACCCGCAGCCGGAGCCGCGGCCGTTCAACGCCGAGGGGGCGGTCGAGTTCTTCAGCGACAAGTACATCTCGCTGGAGCGGGAGCAGGGCAACCTGCTCTACCTGCTGGCGCGTTCGCTGGGGGCGCGGCGGGCGGCGGAGTTCGGCACCTCGTTCGGCGTCTCGACGACCTACCTCGCGGCAGCCATGCGTGAGAACGGCGGGGGACTCGTGATCGGGAGCGAGATCGAACCCTCGAAGGCGGCGGTGGCACGGGCCAACCTCGCGGAGGCGGGGCTGGCGGAATTCGCCGAGATACGCGTGGGCGACGCGCGCGAGACACTGGCCGACCCGGGCGGGCCACTCGACCTCGTGCTGATCGACGGGTTCCCCAACCTGAACCTGGCCATCCTGCAGTTGCTGGCGCCCCACGTGCGCCTGGGCGGCATGGTGATGGCCGACAACGTGGGTTCGTTCCCGTTCGAGATGGAGGCGTACGTGGCCTGGGTGCAGGACCCGGCCAACGGCTTCGCCTCGGCGACGTTACCGCTGCGGGGCGGCACGGAACTCTCCCTGCGGGTCGCGAGTGCGGCCGGCGGCGATTGAACGTAGCGCCGCCGCCTTCCTACGATGGCTGCCAGCCCGGCAGCCGTGGGCGACCCACAGCACGGCGGCCGGAAGCCACCGACAGCCCGCTTCTTCCGCCGCCCGGCGCCGGCAGCCGCCAGAGAGGACGCAATCCGTGACATCCGCCATCATCGAGGCGCGCGGCCTCGTGAAGCACTACGGCGACTTCGTCGCGGTCGACGACATTTCGTTCGACATCCGCGAGGGGGAGTGCTTCGGCGTGCTCGGGCCGAACGGGGCGGGAAAGACGACGACGATCCGCATGATCACGGCAACCTCGCCCGTGACCCAGGGCGAGCTGCGGGTGGCGGGAATGGATGTGGCCTCGGAGCCGCGCCGCGTGAAGGCGATACTGGGGGTCGTGCCCCAGGACGACAACCTCGACCCGGACCTGCTCGTGCGCCAGAACCTCGAGGTGTATGCCCGTTACTTCGGGCTGGGCCGCGACGAAGTACGGGAGCGCATCGACGAGGCGCTCAAGCTGTTCCAGCTCGACGATCGCGCGAACTCGACCGTGGACGAACTCTCGGGGGGCATGCAAAGGCGTCTCACGGTCGCGCGGGCGCTCGTCAACAACCCGCAGGTGCTGATCCTGGACGAGCCCACAACGGGGCTCGACCCGCAGGCGCGCCACCTGGTCTGGCAGCAGCTCCGGCTGCTGAAGAGCCGCGGCGTGACGATGCTGCTGACGACGCACTACATGGAGGAGGCGACGCACCTCTGCGACCGGTTGGTGATCATGCACTGCGGGAAGATCCTGGTTGAGGGGCGCCCGCACGATCTGATCGCACAGGTAGCAGGACCGCAGGTGCTGGAGCTGCGGCTGCCGCCGCAAGAGCGCGACGCGCTCCTCGCGGAGTTCCCGCAGGGCGACGGCTTCTCGGTGGAGCAGGTCGAGGACCTGACCTACGTATTCGGAGGCGGGCCCGCCTCGGCGATGGCGGCGGAGCGCGTGGGCGACCCCCACCGCGCCCACCTTCGCCCCGGGAACATGGAGGACGTGTTCCTGCTGCTCACGGGCCGGGGGCTGCTCAATTGACCGCGTTCGCACTCGCGCCAGACATCTCCTGGGGCGCCATCCGGGTGTGGCAGCGCAACCGCGACGCAACGCTGCGCAACTGGAAGACGGAGTTCCTCGGCATCGCGGTCGAGCCGTTCGCGATCATCCTGGCGCTGGGTTTGGCGCTGGGAAAGTTCGTGGAGCTGGACAGCGGCGAGCCGTACGTGGAGTTCCTGGCGCCCGGCCTGCTGGCGCTCTTCCCCATGTTCGCGGCCACCTTCGAGTGCGCCTGGGGAAGCTACATGCGGCTGGAGGTGCAGGGCACGTACGAGTCGATCATCGCCACGCCCATCAGCGTCGACGACGTGATCACGGGCGAGATCCTGTGGGGCACCACGCGGGCGATGGTGAACGGCACCTACATCCTGATCGTGGCGCTCATCCTGAACCCGTGGCTGCATATGGTGGACTCGCCCTGGGCGTTGCTGGTGGTACCCGTGGGCGTGCTGCCGGGCCTGCTCTTCAGCTCAATCTCAATCTGTTTCGCGTCGATCGCGCGGGCCATGAGCCACTTCGCCTACTTCTTCAACCTGGTGATCAACCCGATGTTCTGGTTCGGGGGCGCCTTCTTCCCCTTCGACGCTCTGCCGCGCTGGGTGGAGATCGTCGGCTGGCTCGTGCCGCTCAAGCACGTGGTCGACATCTACCGGGGGCTGGTCAATGGCAATCTCGAGTGGTCGATGCTGATCAGCCTCGTCTGGCTGACAGTGGTGACGGCGCTGTTCTACGTGCTGGCGGTGAAGCTGATGCGCCGGCGCCTCATTCACTGAAGGGTCGGGGCGAAGCGCGCCCGCAACGCCTCCCAGCGCTCCGGCTCGACGGTTTTGCGCAGGCGCCTCAGCTCGAGCCAGGCGTTGATCGCCGCGAGGATCTGCTCCTGGTCGTCGCTGACGTAGCCGGCGTTGGCGGACTCGAACCAGCGGTCGACCTCCGGCCAGTTCCAGAGCCGGTGGCGGCGGCGAGGGTCGGTGACGGGCGCCGGGAAGCCCCCTGGCCCTCGCTTCCCTTCGAAGAGCAGCCGAACGCTCTCGCGCGTGCGCCCCGTGCGGGCGGCGATATCCGCGATCGAGACCAGACCGGCATCGGCGATGCGGATCACCTCGATGCTGTCCACGCTCTCGAGGTCGGCGATGGCGGAGAGGGCCGCCTCCTCCAGGCTCGACGCCTCGCGGGCGAAGTCAGCGCATGGGACACCGGAGGTATACCCCAGCAGGGCATCGTCACAGCCGGCCTCATAGGCCGCGTTGACGATGTCGTCATCAACGAAATCGGTTCCTTCGACTATCAAAGTAAAGTCGTACGTGTACATCTCCTGACTCCTTACGTTTTGCTGTGGGGACACCGCCGAACCATCGCAAGCACTTCCCGGGCATGGCCACCGGGATTGCGTGGAGTGGAGTAGATCGAGCGCTGGCAACCCAACCGACTCCGCTCTGGACAAGTCATGCGGCCCCAGGGATGTCCCTTTGGCGAGATAGTGATGATCCAGCCTTCCGTCTCCGCCTCCCGCAGTGCTGCTTCCACCTCCTTCTTCGGATGGCGCCGACGAGGCATGTTGTCACAATACAACACCCTGTTGCGCTAACACAACACCAGTCCGGGCGGGTCGTTTCGAGCGGTCCTACGGGCAGGCGAGCAAGACGCGGAAGACCTCGGAGCCGGCGGGGGGAGCGCCGCTGAGCTGGGGGACGAAGCTGGCGATACCGCGGGTGTTCGAGAGGATGACCTCGCCCTCCGAGTCGAGGAAGGCGACGGTGAGGGTGTGGCCGGTGGTGCCGGCAAGGGGGAGGGCATGCTCCCCGTCCTCACTTTCGAGAGGAAGCTGGAAGCAGACATCGCCGCGGTAGTCCTCGGTGGAGCCGCCGGTCCAGCGGGCGAGCACGCCCTGATCGTCCGACAGCCATAGATCCATGGTCGCGCCGGGGTCGCTCTCGATGTCGAGGAGGATGGCGAGGGCGTGGGTGCCGTTCTCGAGCTCGCCGAAGCGGGCGAGGTCGACGGTCAGCCGCCAGCCCGCGGGGGCGGGGACGGGTGCGGGGGGTTCGGCCAGTGGGTCGAAGGCGAGGAGGGCGGGGGTCGTGACGCCGAGAAGCGCCTTTGCCGAGGGCGACGTGAGCCACGACTTGTCGCGCGTGCAGCCCGTGAGCAGCGTCAGCGCGAGGAGGACGAGCGCGACGACGGCGAGCGCGTACAGCGCCCGCCGCCGTCTGGCTTCTGTGAACCAGGGACTAGCTATTGACGGTCGCTCCCTGGAGACGCGCACGGACGTTGACCATGCGGTTGAGGGCGGCCACGTACGCCTTCGCGCTGGCGACGATGATGTCCGTGTCGGCGGAGCGGCCCGTGTAGGTCTGGCCCGCATCCTCGATGCGGATCGTGACCTTGCCCTGGGCGTCGATGCCTTCCGTCACGGCGTTCACGCTGAACTCAGTGAGCTCCGGCGAGAGGCCCGTGATGCGGTTGATGGCCCGATAGACGGCGTCGACAGGGCCGCTGCCGATGGCGGCATCGGTGAGGACGTCGCCATCGGGGGAGAGGAGGCGGATGGTGGCGGTGGGGGTGGCGTGGTCGCCGCTGGAAACCTGCACGTGCTCGATGCGCCAGCCATCGCCCGAGAGGGAGTGGAGGTTGTCGCTAACGATCGCCTCAAGGTCGCGGTCGTCGACCTCGATCTTCTTGTCGGCGAGCTCCTTGTAGGCGGTAAAGGCGCGGTTGAGCTCCTCCTCGGTGAGCTCGAAGCCGAGGCCCTCCATGTGCTGCTTGAAGTAGTGGCGCCCGGAGAGCTTGCCGAGGACGAGCTGCGTGCCCTGGGGGATGCCGATCTCGACGGGGTCCATGATCTCCCAGGTCTCGCGCAGCTTGAGGATGCCGTCCTGGTGAATGCCGGAGCCGTGGCGGAAGGCGTTCTTGCCGACGACGGCCTTGTTCCACTGGACGGGCATGCCGGAGAGGCGCTCGACGAGCTTGCTGGAGCGGTAGATCTCGCGCGTGTCGATGTCGCAGTCGACATCACCCATGTAGTCCCTGCGCGTCTTGATGCCCATGACGACCTCCTCGAGGGAGGTGTTGCCCGCGCGCTCGCCGATGCCATTGATGGTGACCTCGACCTGGCGGGCGCCGTGCTCGATGGCGGTCATCGTGTTGGCCGTGCACATGCCGAGGTCGTTCTGGCCGTGGAAGCTGAGGCGCGCCTTGTGAATGTTGGGCACGTTCTCCTGGATCATGTCGAAGAGGGAGCCGAGCTCCGAGGGGATCGCGTAGCCGACGGAGTCGGGGATGTTGATGACGGTCGCACCGGCATCGATGCAGCGCTCGACGATGGTGTAGATGAAGTGCGGGTCGGAGCGGGTGGCGTCCATGGGGCTGAACTCCACGTTGCTCGTGTAGGTAGCGGCGTGCTTCACCATGGCCTCAGCCTGGGTCAGCACCTGCTCGCGGTCCTTGCGCAGCTGGTGGGCCATCTGGATATCGCTGCTGTTGATGAAGACATGGATGCGGGGATCCTCGGCGTCCTTGATGGACTCCCAGGCCGTATCGACATCGCTCTCCACGGCGCGGGCGAGAGCGCAGATCGTTGCGTCGCGCACCTCGCGCGAGATCAACTGGACGGCTTCGAGGTCGCCGGGCGTGGAGCAGGGGAAGCCCGCCTCGATCACGTCGACGCCGAGGCGCTGAAGCTGCTTCGCGATCTCGAGCTTCTCTTCGGGGGTAAAGGCGACGCCGGCGGACTGCTCGCCATCGCGCAGGGTGGTATCGAAAATGTGGATCTTCTCGGCCATTGGGGTCGGTCCTCCGAGGGGCACTGAAGCCCGGGCTGCGCGTCGGACACGCGAGGCTTTGGGCTGCCGGATATCAGGATCGAACGCGGCCCTTAACGGGAGGGGCCGCGGCGCTACGCTCGCCCGAGGATGCGCCCCGGTGAGACCGGGGCGAGGGCGCGCTCCATTCGTACCGCGGATAGTGCGGACATGTTCCGTCAAGTCTCTCGCGGCGGCGGCTCACCCGCAAGCAGGCGGGACGCGTGAAGCTGCGGTCATGCGAAAGAGGGTGCGCCAGGTTCTATCTGGCGCTGGCGTTCTGCGCCCCGTCTTGCGCGGCGTCCATGATCAGCCCTCGGGAGGCTCCCGCAGCCACGCCGGGATGTCCCGCGCCCCATGGAGGACCCTCCAGACATCGATGTCCGCCTCTCGCTCGACGTAAAAGACCAGGTACGGGAACCCCCTCACGACCCACGAGCGCAGGCCAGGGAGATCCAGTTCACGCGCATAGCGGGACGAACCGCTTGCAGGGTGCTCGCCCATCCGGCGGAAGGCTTCTTCCAGCCCCTCGATGAAGGCTAGCGCAACCGCCGCTCGCGCCTCGGCCAGATAGTGCTCGACGGCCTCGTCGACATCACGCCGCGCCTGCTCGCGAAGGACGATGGCTTTCCCGGTCACCCCTGCCCGGATTCGCGGACCCGATCGCGAAGCCGGCCGAAGTAGTCCGCATCGGCGGTGACCGTCGGCGGCGACGCCGCGCCTTCGAGGAGCAGACCGCGCAGGTGCTGGCGATCCTGGTCCTTGCGGATCAACTCGCGGACGTACTCGCTTGACGAGCTGTAGCCGCGGCCGCTGACCTGCTGGTCCACGAAGGACTTGAGGGTCTCGGGAAGCGATATGTTCATCGTGCTCATGCTGCAAAAGCTAGCCGCGTTGGCAAAGTTTGGCAAGACCCCGCGTCATCCGATGAGGTACGAGATCGGCGATCCGCCACAGCACCAGGAGCGACCGGCGCTCCACAATCTTTCCGTCGACGAACTGCCCCTTGCCGCGTAGCAGGCTCTTCGCCCTCCGGAGGCCGATCGAGAACCTCCTCGATCAGGCGCCAGAGCCCCAGGCCGTCAGTTCCCGACTCTAGTGCCCGCGCGGCGCGCCCGCCGACCCGCTGGGGTAGGCTGCCGGGATGGGGATTCGCACGGCCGAGTTGCAGGCCGCCTGGGCGGGCATCGAGGCCCGCTACGGGAGCTACCGGCTGGTGCTGCCGGGCGAGCCGAGCTTCATCTGCCAGCCGCACAGCTGCGACGCCTACTGCTGCCGCGCCTTCAACGTCGCCCTCGACGAGGGGGAGGTGGAGCGGATGGCGGCGACGAGCGGGCTGTCACCCTCGCGCTTCCTTGAGAGCGAGGACGGCGAGGTCCTTACGCTGCCGCTCGCGACGCCGTTCGTGCTGGGGCGGCGGGAAAATCACTGCGTCTTCCTGAGCGCCGAGCTCGCCTGCGAGCAGTACGAAGGACGGCCGGACGCGTGCCGGTCGTACCCACACCAGGTCGTGTTCGTCGACGCCGAGAGCGGGCGGCCCGCGCAGCCGTCGGCGGAGGCGGGGCGGCGGGCGGTGGAGGCGGTGGTCGCGGGAGGACCGGTGGAGGGGGCACTGCCCCTCCTGCTGCGGCACGACCAGTGCCCGGGATTCACGGGGCCGCCCTCGACGGCGGAGGCGTGGGAGACACTGCTGCGGGAGACATACGGGCGCTCGGTAGGCGGAACGGGCGAGGTGGTAAGCTCGCCGCCGTGAGCCGGCGAACGAAGCTCCCGAGCGCGCGCAAGGAAGTCGAGCGCATCACGGACGACGTGATCGCGGTCCGGCGCGACCTCCACCAGCACCCCGAACTCTCCTGGAAAGAGGAGCGCACGCAGCGCGTGATCCTCGACCGGCTGTCGCAGTTCGACCTGGAGGACGTGCGTCCCATCGCGAACACGGGCGCGACGGCGCTCGTGAAGGGCGGACGCAAGGGGCCTTGCGTGCTCTGGCGGGCGGACATCGACGCGCTGCCCGTGCCGGAGAAGACAGACCTGCCCTTCGCCTCGGAGAACGAGGGCGTGATGCACGCCTGCGGTCACGACACGCACGCGGCCATTGCGCTGGGGCTGGCGCAACTGGCGTCGGAGGCGCGCGAGTCGCTGGCGGGGAGCGTGCGCTTCGTCTTCCAGCCGGCGGAGGAGGCCTCGGGCGGCGCCGCCCTCTGCATCCAGGAGGGCATCCTGAAGAAGCCCAACGTCGACCGCTGCCTGGGACTGCACATCAGCGCCGACGTGCCCGTGGGCGAGATCAACGTGGCGCCGGGGCCGTTCTTCGCCTCGCCCACGAGCCTGCGCATCACGATCACGGGTCGGGGCGGGCACGCGGCCTCGCCGCACCAGTCGGTCGACGCGGTGGTGGTGGCGGCGCACGTGATCACGGCGCTGCAGACCGTGGTCAGCCGCTCTCTGCCGCCACTGGAGACGGCCGTGCTGACCATCGGGAAGCTGGAGGCGGGCTTCCGCGGGAACGTGATCGCGGAGTCGGCGGAGCTGCGGGGCACGATTCGCACCTACAGCGACCGCGTGCGGGCGAAGATGCTGTCGAAGGTCGAGGAAGTCGTGGGCGGCGTCTGCGCCGCGTTCGGGGCGACGGCCGAGATCAAGCACAACACGAGCTGCCCGCCGCTCGTCAACGACGAGGCGGTGACGGCGTTCGTGCAGGCGGAAGGGGAGCGCTATTTCGGGACGGAGGCGCGCGTCTCGCGGGGGATGGGGGCGGAGGACATGGCGTACTTCCTGGAGGCGCGTCCGGGCTGCTACTTCTGGCTGGGGGCGCGGAACGAGGTGAACGGCGTCGCCGGTCGCCACCACGACCCAGGCTTCATCATCGACGAACGCGCCATCCCCCTGGGGATGGAGTTCGGCATGCGCCTGATCGAGGGCTCGCTGGCGGAGCTGGCGAGCTAGTTAGCCTCACACCGGGTAGCAAAATTAGAACAAATCTGCTAAAAGTCGGTAGTGCATCACGCGAGCGACTTGAAGACCTACTCCGATCTGGCGGTGTCGGCCGCAGTACGTCACCGGGAAACCGGTGGAAGCGCAACAGCCCCTCCGTGGGGAACGCATCTCTTGGCGTCCGCTGAGAGGCGTCGCCTGACCGGGGCTCGCCAAGTTGATCCCGTCTGGCGAGCAGCGCACGGACAGTTCCTCACACCTCCTCCTGTAGCGAAATTCCTTGCCTCACTGTTTGATCTAGCGCCAGGCCCGGGGGCTCTTCTTGATCCCGGGGCTGGGGTCGGCACCCTCAGCGCCGCCTTCGCAGATCGTTGGCTCAGTGATGCGACCGGGCCGTTGTCGATCACGGCCGTCGAGATGGACAACCTCTGTCATGCCCCCTTGCAAGAGACGCTTGATGACATGGAACGGGCGGGCGTCCGAACCGAATTAATAGGAGACGATTTTGTCCGCTGGGCCGTCGATCGGAACAGCGCGGCCCTCCCACTCTTTGACACGCCGTTGTACGACTACATTGTCATGAACCCCCCATACCGGAAGGTCAACACCAACTCGCCCGAGCGGCGGCTCGTTGAGGCCACAGGCGTAGAGATCACCAATCTCTACGCCGCATTCCTCGTGTTAGGCATCCGGCTGCTGAAGGAAGGCGGCCAGCTCGTAGCTATCACTCCAAGGAGTTTTACAAATGGACCTTATTTCAAGGACTTTCGTCGCGACTTCCTTACGCAAATGTCATTTCGCCAAATCCATATATATGACGCCCGCGATGACGCTTTCAGCGACTCTGACGTCCTCCAGGAAAACGTGATACTTCACGCCTGCAAGGGGGTTTCCCAAGGTTCTGTCACTATCACCTCAAGCGCTGGTGCTAGTGATCCGGTGATAACTATGCGAGAGGCACCTCACGAAGAGGTCGTGGATGTTGATGACCCTGAGAGATTCATTCACCTCAGTACCGACGGGATCGGGGCCGACGTAACACGGAGGATGCGTCGGCTGCGATCCTCGCTAGGTGAGCTCGGCTTGTCAGTTTCGACCGGTAGGGTCGTCCAATTCCGGGCACGGGAGCACCTGCGCGATGAGCCCGTTGCGGGGACCGCGCCCCTGATTTTCCCCAGCCACTTCTCGGGACAAGGCCGAGTCGAGTGGCCATCTAGCAAGAGGCGGAAACCAAACGCAATCGCCGTGAACGGACACACAGCCGACTTGCTTTTACGCAACGGGACTTATGTCCTCGTGAAGCGCTTCTCAGCGAAGGAAGAGCGTCGACGCATCGTGGCCACGATCTCCGATCCAGAGGCAGTCGCGGGCGAATTCATCGCGTTCGAGAACCACCTGAACGTATTCCACCACGACGGCGGCCCCCTTGATCCGGACATTGCAAACGGAACGGCCGCGTTCCTCAACTCCACTATTGTTGACTTGTTCTTCAGACAATGGTCTGGACACACTCAAGTCAACGCCACGGACCTGCGACGCATCCCTTACCCCACTCCAAGTCAGCTCCATTGCCTGGGCGAAGCAGTAGCCGACCGCAACCTAGACCAGCCGGCGTTGGACAGGCTAGTTGCTCGCCACATCCCTAGTCTTCGCAACGAGAGTGAGAAGGTAGATTTCCTGATGGCACATCAGCACGTGCTCGATGCCCAAGATGTACTTCGACAACTCGGGCTGCCGAAGGCCCAGACCAATGCGCGTTCGGCCTTGACCCTGCTCGCAACTCTTGCGCTTGCACCGTCCAAGGAGTGGACAGACATCGAAGCACCCCTCCTCGGCATCACGCCGATGATGGACTTCATGAGCGAGCATTACGGGAAGCAGTACGCTCCAAACAGCCGAGAGACAGTCCGGCGGCAAACGGTGCACCAATTTGTCGCGGCAGGCATCCTCCAGCGGAACCCCGATAACCCGCAGCGACCCACCAACAGTGGGAACACCGTGTACCAAGTTCCTGCTGAGCTGCTCGACGTTCTGCGTCACTACGGTTCAAGCCAGTGGGATCTCACGCTCAAGTCCTGGGCCGAAAAGGCCCCGAGCTTGCGTGCCCGCTGGGCACGCGAGCGCGAGATGAACCTCATTCCCGTGACACTCCCGGGGGGAGAAGAGGTAACCCTGACCCCTGGCGGTCAGAACCCGCTTGTCAAGGCCATCGTTGAGGAATTCTGCACGCGGTTCATCACCGATGGGGAGTTGCTCTACATGGGTGACACCGGAGAGAAGTTCGCGGTCTGGGAGCGCGCTGTTCTGAGCGGGATAGGCGTCGCGGTGGACGAGCACGGGAAGATGCCCGATTTGGTCGTGCTGGATCGGGCTTCTAACTGGCTCGTGCTCATCGAAGCCGTGTCTAGCCACGGTCCGATGGACGCCAAGCGCCGTGAGGAGCTGGCATCCCTGTTCGCAACCTCCGAGGCCGGGCTAGTCTATGTGACGGCTTTCTCCGACCGAAAGACCTTGGCCCGCTACATTGACGTCATCTCTTGGGAGACAGATGTGTGGGTCGCCGAGACACCAACGCACATGATCCACTTCGATGGGGAGCGGTTTCTAGGCCCCTACTCGGAATAGTCGTCAACGGCGCCCACATACCTTCGTTCCCGCCTCGCCTCATCTACAGTCGGTCGGAAACAGGACGCGTTTGTAGCCCTTTCCCCTAGATCCCCCAGAGCCTGGCGGCGTTGCCGCCGACCACGAGCCTGGCCTGGTCCTCGGGGAGGGCGTCGAAGAAGGACTTTACGAGGTGGCGGCTCTCGCCCAGGGTGCTCTCGGGGTGGGGGTAGTCGGCCGACCAGAGGGCGTGCTCGGGACCGATGTCGTCGAGGATCTTGATGCCGCTGGGGTCGTCCATGAAGGTGGCGTAGCACTGGCGGAACCAGTAGTAGCTCGGCATCTCGGCGAGCTGGGGCTTCATCTCGCTCTCGAACTGACGGTAGGTCTTGTCGGCGTCGTAGAGGGCGGCGGGCACCCAGGAGATGCCGCCCTCGGTGAAGATGACGTTCATCTCGGGGTGGCGCTCAAGCGTCCCGGAGAAGGTGAGCAGCGACCAGAGGCGGCGGAAGGGCTGGAAGCCGGTCGTGAGGTAGGTGCCGAGGGCGCCGCGTCCGCGGTAGTTGGGGTTCTCGCCGATGTGGAAGGAGAGGGGGATGCCGCTCTCCTCAATGGCCTCCCACATGACGTCCCACTTCGAGCCGTTGTACCAGACGCGTTCGGCGCGGGGGTAGGAGGGGATCTGCATGGCCACGTAGCCCCACGCCTTCAGCTTCTGGATGTAGTCGGCGGTGCGCTCGGGGCTGTAGATGCTGGGGAGGATGCCGACGCCGTAGAGGCGGCCGGGCATGCCCGCGCAGAACTCGGCGAGGCCCTCGTTGTAGGCGTCGTAAGCGGCGAACATCAGCTCCTCGTCCTCGAGCGAAAAGAGGGCCATGGAGACCTGCGCGAAGATGAGGCCCGCGTCGAGCCCCTCGGCGTCCATGTCGGGGACGCGGTGCTCGATGTCGCCCATGCCGGGGCGTCCCTGCGTGAGCAGCAGGTTCTGGCCGACGGAGTCGAGGTTGCGGTCCTCGCAGACAAGGTGCGTACCGGTCTCGTCGCGCCAGACCCTGGGGGCGGCGTCGCGGTACTTCGCGGGCATGCGGTCGACGAACAGGTCGGGCGGTTCGAGCCAGTGGTCGTCGGCGGAGATGACGCGGGTGCCGGCGGGGGGCTGCCAGTCGAGGTCGGGAATCTCGCGGTCGACGGGCCAGGCGATGGGGGGAATGGCGGTCGTGGTCATGGCGCGCTCCGAGGGGGACCGGGGTCACGCGCAGGATATTCCCCGGGGCACGTGCTGGCCACTGTCGATGAGGTGGCGCATGGACTCGACAAAGGCTGTACAGTGAACCGATGGAGCAGGAAGGGCGGTCCTACAGCGGGGAGCGGTTCCGGGCGCTGGCCCTCCATCTTGCGTCGCGCTCCCTGGACGACCCTGCGTTCGACAAGGACAGGTTGGCGAACCTCCTCTACCACTGCGACTTCATCGCCTACGCCAGACTGGGCGACTCGATCACCGGGGCAACCTACAAGAACTTGCCCCGCGGTCCGTACCCGGAGTGCCTCGATAAGGAGTTAAGCCACATCGAGGAAATGGGTGAAGGGATCGTGGTGACGGCCGATCACCCTGAGGCAGGAGTGAAGCGGCTGGTCGCGCGCAGCTCTACAGCTACTGCCACCTTCGCCGAGCCGGAGGTCTCGATCATCGAGCAGGTGCTGGAAGGACTGCGCAAGCGGGAGGCGTCGGCGAGCGACCAGCCCACGCACGTCGAGTCCATTTGCCAGTATGTCGATGAGGGGGAGGCCATCCCCTACACCTTGGTCTTCGTGTCCACTGAACCCCCTAGTCCGGAAGCGATCTGCGTAGCGCAGGAAGTCGCCGAACGGCTAGGCCGGGTCGCGCGTGCTGGCTGAGGTTCGCTGGAAGCCGGTCGCAGACTCACAGTATCGCGCTCTGACCCACCAGTACCGACGCGCCGCCAGCGCCGTCGATGGCGCTCTACGTACGATCGGCTTCGCGGGACATCGGCTCCCGTTCGCTCCAAACGCCGGCGGCTTCCGAACCGTGGAGACCAGACCTGAACCTGGAGTCCCGGCCTTCGTCCTCGTGTTCAGTGAAGATGCCGGCGGCGTATTCTGGGTGGAGGAGATTCGCGCCACCTAGCGCGGTATCCGCGTCGTCCGGGGCACGTGCTGGCCACTGCGTTGCGGGATGCGCTACGCTCGCCGCCCCACCGTTGGGGCGCGGTTGCGACCGCGCGTAGACTAGGGAAACAACGAACCTCACCCGGGAGAGAAGCCATGCCTGAATTCGATACCGTCATCAAGGGCGGAACCATCTTCGACGGTCAGCGGACGCCGCGATTCAACGGCGACATTGGCATCAAGGACGGCGTGATCGCGTCCATCGGCGGCCGCATCCACTCCTCAAGCGCGGGGAAGGTGATCGACGCCAGCGGCCTGAACGTCGCCCCCGGCTTCGTCGACCTGCACACGCACTACGACTCGCAGGTGTTCTGGGACCCGTACTGCTCGATCTCGGGCTGGCACGGGGTGACCTCGGTCGCGATCGGGAACTGCGGCTTCGGCTTCGCGCCCTGCAAGCCCGAGGACCAGGAGCGCGCCATGCTGACGATGTCGCGCAACGAGGCGGTTCCCCTGGAAGCCATGCAGGAGGGGATGCCCTGGGACTGGGAGACCTACCCGCAGTTCCTCGACAGCCTCGACCGCACGCCCAAGGGCGTGAACATCCTGAGCTACATGCCGCTCAACCCGCTGATGTCGTACGTGATGGGGCTGGAGGCGGCGAAGAGCCGTCCCGCGAACGAGACCGAGATGGCGGAGATGCACCGCCTAATGAAGGAAGGCCTGGAGGCGGGCGGCTGCGGTTGGTCGTCGCAGATGGGCGCCAACGACGTGCAGCGCGACTACGACGGCACGTTGATGATCACGAACCTGATGACGGAGAGCGACCTGCTCTCCTTCGCCGGTGTCCTGCGGGACGTGGGTCGCGGCTTCATCCAGTGCATCGGCGCGAGCCAGGAGCTGACGGAGAAGCTGGCCGACGAGAGCGGCCGCCCGGTCATCTGGAACGTGCTCGCGGTCTTCACGGACCAGCACGGCATCGCCATGCCGGGCCACGAGTCGGCCATCCGCTGGCTGGACGAGTGCAACGCTCGCGGCACCCGCATCTTCGGGCAGGCGCTGACGGCGGAGAACAACTTCCAGTTCACGTTCGAGGAGTGGAACCTGTTCGACTCCAGCCCGGCCTGGCGCGCGATGACGCTGGGAACGGTCGAGGAGCGCGCCGCGAAGATGGCCAACCCCGAGTTGCGCGCGGCGGTGAAGGCGGAGCTTGACGAGTCGCCGATGGACGGCGCGGGCGTCGTGTTCGACTTCAACCACCTCATCGTGGGCGAGCTGCACAAGCCAGAACTCGACAAGTACACGGGCTGGACCTGCGGCGAGATCGCGGCGGAGCGCGGCGTGCACGTCCTCGACGCGATGCTCGACATCGCCCTCGAGGACGACATGCAGGCGCTCTTCGTGACGGCCCCGCAGAAGATGGACGTCGACGCCATGAAGAAGATGGCCACCTCGGCCTTCGCCCTCCCCGGCGTCTCCGACGGCGGCGCCCACACCAAGTTCATCACCCTTGGCCGCTACCCGACGGAGTACCTCTCCCTGCTGGTCCGCGACCACGAGATGATGGACCTGGAGGAGGCGCACTGGCGGCTCAGCGCCTACCCGGCGCTGGCGGCGGGCTTCCGCGACCGCGGCACCATCCGCGTGGGCGCACCCGCCGACATCGTCGTCTACGACCTGGAGAACCTCGACATGGGTCAGACGGAGAAGGCGTACGACTATCCGGCGGGCGCGTGGCGCCTCGTCCGCAAGCCGCACGGCTACCGTCACATCATGGTGAACGGCGAGGAGACGTTCGTGGATGGCGAGTGCACGGGCGCGACGAGCGGCAAGCTCCTGCGTCACGGCACGGCGTAAGCCGAACGGTCAGCGGCAACGCACCATCGCGGGGCGCCTTCGGGCGCCCCGCTTCGTTGTGCGCTATCGTGAATGGTGGCGGAAGGCGAGTGTCCCTCAGCAGAGACAGACACCCGCCAGGCGGGGCGGCTCGGCCTCCAAGTGGTGTTACGCCCCCCCAGTCCGCTACCGCCGGACGCAGTGTAACTATTGGGATTGACACCCAGAGTACGCCATGGTGCCAAGTTACCAAGCGGCAGGATTTAGGTTGAAGGCGATCCGATAGAGGCCAAGCCCGGGCTGACTGACAACTTGTGCGTCCCCATACCTACCCAGTTTCCCTCACGGGAGGGGTAGACTGACCTTGGCAGGATCATGCCGCGCGCATGGCGCGTTGCGCGTTGCGCGTTGCGTCGAGGAGGAGAACACGAATGCCTGAAGAGATAGGACCAGCCTATGAACTGGGCCTGGATGTCAAGGTCTGGGAAGAGGGTGGGCTGTGGCATGCCGCCAACATGAACGGCGACGACCTGGTCCTGATCCTTACTGCGAAGACCCAAGACGCCATCCATGCTGAAATCAGAAAAGTGGCCCAAGAAGTGTTCGACCTCATCTGGGAGGAGAGGCCCGCCGACGAGAAGATTGAGGACTACGCCGCCAGGCTTGGGGTCACCTGCAAGGACATTCCCTCCGACGACACGGAGCGCTATTCGGTAGTTGGCCTTTCCCAGCGAGTTCCCGTCCCTGCATGATCCCATCCAAGGCTCAACTCGACCGGGTGATGGACTGCCTTGGCTATGCCCCCTGGCGAGGAGCGGGATGGTATCGCACCAAAGCGGGGAGTCCGTCACCCAGCCTCGTGAGACTATCCATCGGTGGCCTGACATGGAACCGCCTGCTTGTTGGTCTGGTCGATGAATTTCCAGACGAACGCGAGACGGAGATTACTGGCTGCATATCTAAAGTGCGTGGCTCCGAGGACCTCACAGCCGACGAAGCCTAGCCCGATCCTTGGATAGTCTGGGTGTAAATTCCCTAACTTTTCCCCTGCGCAAGTCTGTGCCGGCAAGGCACCATTGCTGGGCGCCCATCGGGTGCCCCGCCTCGTTGTTTCTGGGCTATTCCTGCGCCGCCGCGCGCTCCTGGTTGAGGGCGAGGAGGCGCGCGAGCACCTCGTCGTCGCTGAGGTCGGGCGGCCAGCCGTAGGCGTTGAAGACGGCCTCGTCGAGGCGGCGGTGGGCGGTGTCGAGCCAGGCGGGGCGCTGGTTGTAGAGGTTGGTGAGAGTGCGCCGCTTCAGTTCGTCCTCGCCCACGAGCGGCCCCTCGGGGTTGAGCCAGCCCTCGCGCAGCTCGTTCAGCCGTCGCGCGGCCTCGGCGATGGCCTCCACGAGGGGGCTGTCGGCGGGTTCGTCGCCCGGCGGCCACGGGAGGGGGAAGGTCTGGAAGCAGGTCGTGGTGTTGTAGGTGGGATCGTTTCCCACACCGTGCCGTGCTCCAAGCCCTAACGCCCAAAGTTCATGGGCGCGTGACTGCAGGACACCGAAGAAGTAGTCATCGTCACGCGCGAATACGATGAGCCGCGCATCCGGCAGGACTGCACTATCAAGCCAACGGAATAGGCGATGCTTGGAGACCAAGGGTGTGGCTGCGAAGCGAGACAGCCCTCGGAGCGCCGTTCTCATGGGGGGCCGGGGTGACCCTAGGAGCCACCAC
This sequence comes from Tepidiformaceae bacterium, assembly GCA_965262975.1. Taxonomy (GTDB): domain Bacteria; phylum Chloroflexota; class Dehalococcoidia; order Tepidiformales; family Tepidiformaceae; genus UBA2991. The sequence continues at coordinate 2,495,427 of OZ253575.1, forward strand.
TGCTCACGGAGTTCCTGCTGCTTGTGCGCGCTCCTGAAGGGCTCTACATGTTCAGCCAAGTACACGAACGGCGCCTCGTAGAGTTCAGCTTCCTCAAGCGCAGTGCCCGGCGGAAAGTCGATGATCCACATGTCGCGTGGGCGGCCAATGAGGTCTTCGCCGATCCACCACGGGCGCACAACATCAGCGTTGTCCCGTCCATCAGGATTGGGATGCGCCAGCATTCTTCTGGCGCTCTGACCGTCGACCTCGAAGGGGCCAATTCGGATCACACCCATGAACCCGAGGCCCTTGTTTTCGCGGAGTGAGACCGCCTCCATAAGTGGGAGGCCGGTCGTGAGATTGAAGTTGATTCCCGCGACGAGTTGGCCATCAAGTTCGTGCCGAGTCTCTGAGCCGTCGTCGAACCCAACCATCGAGATCCGGACCGCTGCACCATCGAGAATCCACTCGCGGTTCGACTCGGCGAAGAAGATGTCGCCCGACTCCTTGATGCGCTCAAGCGTTCCTCGGTTGGCCGCGCCTCTGATTGCCTGCGTCGCGAGCAGGCCGGCGCGCTTCACCCTTCCGGCATGGACCATCCGCCGAGCTTTCTCGTGCCAGTAGCAGCACAAGTCAGCGGTGCGCTGCACGCGACCCTCCCACACTTCGAACATGGCCTCGACATACTCGTCGCCAAGCTCCCGCCGAAGCTTCTTCCCCCCCAGAAACGGGGGGTTGCCGACGATGACGTCGGCGACGGGCCACTCGGGTTCGCGAGGACCGGCGCGGTGGGAGCGGTCGACTATGGCGTCCATGAGGGCGATCTGGTCGAGCTTCTGGAGGATGGGCTCCTCGTTATCGAGCGGGATGATGTTGCGCTGCTTCCACTGGAGATAGCCGATCCAGATGACCATCGAGGCAAGCTCGTGGGCGTACTCGTTCGTCTCGATGCCGCGCAACTGGCGCGGGTGGACGCGCGGCTCGAAGCGGACGCCCTGTAAGCCCGCGTAGGCGATCGCCTCTTTCTCCAGTCCCTTCAGCAATGCCAGCGAGACGTAGAGGAAGTTGCCGGAGCCGCAGGCGGGGTCAAGCACCGTCACCTGCGTGAGCCGGTCGAGGAAGGGGGCAACGTGCTCGCGGATGCGCTCCAGTTGCGTCTCCTCCGTCGCGCCCCGCTGCTGGGCTTGATAACGGGCCTCGGTCGCGGCTTCGCGCGCCGCTTCCCACTCGTGCCGCAACGGCGCCATCAGCACGGGCTCGACGAGCGTCTCGATGTCGGCGCGAGAGGTGTAGTGGGCGCCCAGGGCGGCGCGCACACCGGGGTCGAGGACGCGCTCGAAGAGCGTCCCGAAGATGGCCGGTTCGACATCGGCCCAGTTGAGCGCATCGAGCTTCTGCAGCGTGAGAATCTCGTTGGTGGTCAGGTCGTCGGGGACGTCGTCGTCGTCGAAGAGGTCGCCGTTGATCCAGGGGATGGTCTGGGCGCCGTAGCGTCCGCCCGACTCCATGGCGCGGAAGAGGTCGGCGAGCGCCGCACGGAACTCTTTGGCGTTCTCCGCCTGCGCGCGCAGCAGATCCGAGAAGGCTCCCCGCGGAAGCAACCCAATGTCGCTCGCGAACATGCAGAAGACGGTGCGCGAGACGAAGCGCGCGATCCCCATGGCGTCGGCGGTGCCCCAGCGGCGCAACTCTGCGACGACGCCCTCGAACAGCTCCGCCGCTTCGGCGGTGATCTCCTCGGTGGTGCGCACGGGCCGGAGCCGCTCGGGCTCCTCCCACAGCGCTTTCAGCACCTGGATCGCGGTGAGACGGGGAGCGCCCTGCGGCGTCTCATCCCTCGCGCCCGTGACCCTGACCGGCTCGTCCGAGGTCAGGTGCGTAAGGTCGAAGTGGTAGGTCCACGACTCGAAGCCGGTCCACTTCGTGTGCACCTCGAAGCGTTCGAGGTCGCACACCACCAGCAAGGGCGGCTGGCCCAGCGCCTCGTGGTAGTCGAGGAGCTGCTTGTAGGCCGCCCGCAGATCCTTGCGCTTCCCCTTGTACTCCCAGCCGAAGTGGTCCTTGAGCCACACATCGGCGAAGCCGTCGCCCGCGCTCGTGCGTTCGGCGCCCTTCTCGAAGGCGTAGAAGTCGCCGGTGGGGTCGGCCTCGTTGGGGGTCGGCTCGTCGACGAGGCCGCAGAGGTCGAGGAAGTGTTCCTGGGAGGCGGCGCGCTCGGTGCCCTTCGAGGCGATCCATTTGCGCGCGAAACTAGCGGCGTCCATCGCGAGATTCTAGCCGACGTGTCCCTTCAGACCGCGGGCAGTCTGCAGGCGGCGTCCGCCAACGACGTGGTGGCGCGCAAGCTCGATGGGGGCGTCATCGGCTCCTGAGCGGTCAAGCCGGCAGCCAGGCACGCGGCAGCGCGGCCCTCCGGGGCGGCGCTGTCGCGCCTGGGGATGGGGTAATTCCCGACCCTGCCCGTTAGGGTCGCCACGTGGGGCGGGAACGATCCGGGGTGTACAGCTGGAGCCCCCGCTCCGAAGCCTGACGGACGGTTGCTCCCGGGACGGCGCCGTGCCCGACCCCGAGAACAACCCCGGCCTCGTCAACGACTGCGCCGTTCTCCTCGAAGCGAGCGAAAGTCTCGCCGGAGCGGCCACGCCTCCCAACTGGAGTACTGATCGGCCGATCGGCGACTGGGAAGGCGTGGAGCTCGGCGGGGTTCCCTTGCGGGTGACCTCGCTCGAAATCGCCGCGGATCTCCGGGGGCGGATTCCACCGGGAATCGCAAGACTCTCGGGGCTGCGGCGCCTGGACCTTGCGGGCAACCGGCTCGGTGGCGCCATTCCTGCAGAGCTGGGCGCACTCGTAAATCTGGAGACGCTTCGCTTGAACGGCAACCAGCTCACGGGTGAGATCCCCGGCGAGCTCGGCCACCTGACGTACCTGGGGGAGCTGAACCTCTTCGGCAACCGGCTGACCGGGGAGATACCGGAAGAGTTCTCAGGGCTACGGAACCTGGCGCCCGGCAGAGAGTACTCGCGCATCGAGCCGCTGGTCCTGGATCTGCGGCGCAACCGCCTGACGGGTGGCATCCCCACTGCGTTCGCAGAGCTGGCGCACGAGATCAGGCTGAGCCTCTACCTGGCCGGTAACCGGCTGACCGGCTGCATCCCGCTGGCTCTGGGTGGTGGACTGATCGACCGTGCCGAACTCGGGCTCACCTACTGCCAGTGCCCGTCGGCTTTGCTCTTCGACGACGAGTACCGGCCTGCCCTCACGGTGGGCGCGGACGGGGTTCCATTCATGCCCCAGGAGGCAAACGATCTCCCGGGCGCCTACCGCCTCTCGTCCTCTCTCGTCACTGACATCCCGCCAGGAGGGCGCTACGTGCGCGGAGAGCTCATGCGAGACGACGATGGAGACATCGTTGTTGAGATCCAGGAGCTCACGAGCCACTCCCGCCTGGTCATGAACGCCTTGACGGGCGAGGAGCTTTCCCGGTCGGTTGTCGAGAGCCCCACCTACTGCAGCGTCACAGCGTCGAATCTCTTCGACACGATCGTGGGGTCAGCTCGGGTGCAGCCCCTCGGCCCAACTCGCGATCCCGACGGTGTACACCGCCTGCATGTCCTCCAGACCGTAGATGGGGGGCGGTCGTACCGCATCGACGGCTCCAACTACCTCGTGGTGGACGCGCCCGCGGGGATGCGTCTCACGCTGGAGCGCGTTCTCTACAACACCGTGCTTCTGCGGGATGAAGAGAGCGGGTCACTCCTGACGCTTGACGCCACGACGGGCAGCGAGCTCTCCCGCGACATCGTCGGCGGAGGGGATGGCGAGCGGGATGTCGGAGGGCTCTTCGACGGGCTGGCTGCTTCCGTGCGGGAGCGCCCCGCACCGCCTTCGTGTGACAATCCCGCCACGGCCCCGGATTGCCACGCCCTGTTGGAGGCGGAGGCGACCTTTGCCAGCAGCACGTCCCTGAACTGGAGCACCTTCACCCCTGTCGAGAGCTGGCAGGGAGTGACCGTAAGCAGGTGGAGCGGACGGGTGGTGGAACTCGATCTCTTTAACAGCGGCTTGAGCGGTCCCCTTCCCCTCTCGCTGAGCCAGCTGTCGGCACTGGAGCGGCTGAACCTCTATCGGAACGAGCTGACGGGCGGCATCCCGCCTGAGTTCGGCCTTCTGACCAACCTGCGGGAGTTGAACCTCGGGGAGAACCCGCTGGGAGGCGAGATTCCTCCGGAGCTGGGTGAGCTCACCAATCTGGTCGAGTTGAACCTCTACACGATGGAGTTGGTTGGCGAAATACCGGAGGAGCTGGGTTCACTCGAACTTCTTGAGGATTTGACCACCTACGGCAACAACCTGGAGGGGTGCATTCCAGAGGGCCTGCTGCGTTTCGACTTCAACATCCACGGCAGCAGCAACCCCCACCTGCGGCGCTGCGACGAAGGTCAGTAGGTCCGGCCCGGCCCTGACCAGGAACTGGTCGGTTCAGGCGAAGCCGCGCTCTTCGAGGAACTCGATGGCCTTGATCGGGCAACGGACGCGGCTCAAGTCGACCTCCATGGCCCACCCGAACCCGTACTCGAAGATTTGCGCCTCGTACTCCCTGGGGCAGCCGGCAGCCATCCCCGACCCTGCCTGTTAGGGTCGCCACGTGCGGCGGGAACGATCCTGGGGGTTGGCGCGTATCTCTCAGGGGATGATGTTGACGCATCTGCGAGACACGGTTTTGCTCGTCGCGGTGGTGGGCGCCCTGGCCACGCTCCTGCTGGGCGCCTGTGGCGGCGAGAGTTCGCCATCGCTTACACCCACGCCTACCCCAGAGCCTTCGGCGACCACCGCGGCCACGACTACCCCAAGGCCGACCACGACCACCGGGGCCACCGCTACCCCTGAGCCTTCGGCGACCACCGGGGCCACCGCTACCCCTGAGCCTTCGGCGACACCAGTGCCCACAGTAGCTCCGACGGCGACGCCGGCCACAAGACCATCGGAGGCGGCCACATCGGATCCCACGCCGACCTCAACACCGGAAACGACGGTCGAGGCTGAGGAAGCGAGGGTCGTGGTCGTGGTCGATCCCGACGTGCAGGCCTGCTCGAACGGGGTGGCAGTCCCCGAACCGGAACTTAACCCGGGACTGGTCGATGACTGCGCGGCGTTGCTGACCGCGCGGGAAATCCTCATTGGGAACTATGACCGATCTGACAACAAGCCACTCATCGACTGGAGGGTGGACGTGGCCGTGTCGGAGTGGGACGGGGTGACGGTGAGTGGCTCGCCCGCCCGCGTGAGGGAGCTGGCGGTCAAGACCGTCTCTGGCGGCCGGGGGCCGCTCATCGGAACGATTCCACCAGAGCTCGGGCTGTTATCGAAGCTGGAGGTGCTCGACTTGGGCGACGGCCACTGGCTCAGCGGCCCGGTCCCGGGAGAACTGGGGCGGCTTTCGGCCCTGAAGTTCCTGAACCTGAGCAATAACCCCCTGAGTGGCCCGATTCCGGCGGAACTGGGAGCGCTCTCCAATCTTGAGTTCCTGTGGGTGGAGAACCACTGTCTCTCGGGCAGCATCCCCCGGGAGTTGGGCCAACTGGGGAAGCTCCGGACTCTGGGCCTGAAATCCCCGCTATGCGACGAGGAGGCGCTCACAGGGGAGATTCCTCCGGAGCTCGGGCAACTCGCAAGCCTTGAGTTCCTGGACCTCTCCGGGAACCTCCTCGCGGGCCCTATCCCACCTTCCCTCGGGTCCCTACCGAACCTGTTCAACCTGGACCTCAGGGGGAACCAACTCTCGGGATCGATACCCCCTGAACTCGGACTCCTCTCCAACCTGACAGGCCTCCATCTCGAGGACAACGCGCTAACGAGCACCATCCCACCGGAGCTGGGCGACCTCGCCAGCCTGGGAGGGCTCTACTTGAACGAGAACGAACTGAGCGGACCGATTCCGCCCGAACTGGGAGCGATCCTGAGCCTCACCAGGATAGACGTGAGCGAGAACCAATTGACGGGCGGGATCCCTCGCGAGATTGCGGGATTGCCGGAGCTGGAACTCCTCAACCTGCGAAACAACCGGCTCACCGGGGAGATCCCCGCGGAGCTCGCCACAGCGAAGTTCCAGTCGAATGGGGCAGGTCTCTGGCTGAGCGGCAATCAGTGGGAGGGCTGTATCCCGCTCGCCCTGCTGCCCTTCCTCGAGGAAACGGCATCCACGAGAGTCAGCGACCTTCGCACCCTTGGGCTGAGCTTCTGCCAGTGCCTGCCCCCGCCGGAGGAGGCGCCAGCTCCCGAGCTGAAGGTGGGAGTCGACGGCATTCCTCAAATGCCTCGCCAGACGGTCGTGGGGGCGGGGACCTACCGACTGACGTTCCCGCTCACAATCGACCTGCCTCCCGGGGGCCTCTACTGGCTCGGCAAGCGGCTTGCGGGAGCCGACCTTGACGGGGACATGGAAGTCACCCTCTCCGAGACGACGACGGGATCGAGGCTGACCATCGACCCGTTCACGGGTCACGAGTACTCCCGCTTAGCCGTCGACGGACCGGCCGACTGTGCGAACAACCCGTCGCGCCTGTTCGACCAGATCGTCGCCTCGGCTCGGGAGCAGGCCCCGTACGAACCTCCACCGCCGGCGAACATCGAGAACCTCGATGGATTGGAGTACCTGGAGGGCGGCCACACCTACTGGTTAAACCGCAGCCTCCACCTCATCTTCGATGTTCCCGAGGGGGTGGACTTCGAGCTTGTGTCACGCACGACCTGCAAGGACACAGGGTGGTGTTCCGGCATGATCTGGCTGGTTGAACAGGAAACGGACTCCGAGCTGGCCCTCGACATCGCAAGGGGCGAGCCCAGGTGGGGGGCGGCGGTGACGGACGAGGGGAAGGAGCAAGGGGTGGATGCGGTGTTCGATCAGGTCATCGCTTCCATCCGGCACTATCCGCCGCCCCCCTCATGCGACAATCCCGTCACGGCCCCCGACTGCGCGATCCTGCTGGAGGCCCGGGACACGCTGGCTGGCGACGCGGAGCTGAACTGGAGCGCCGATGTCTCCATCCACCACTGGTGGGGCGTAACCGTGGACAGGTGGACAGGGAGGGTGATCGAGGTGCATCCGGCCAGCCGGGAACTGACCGGCCAGATTCCACCCGTCCTCGGCCAGCTCTCGGCGCTCAAGCTGCTATGGCTCGGGCCGCGCAGCCAGCTCACCGGCGAGATCCCGCCCGAGCTTGGCCAGCTCTCGGAGTTGGAAACGCTCTACCTGCGAAACAACCAGCTCACCGGCGAGATTCCAGAGGAGTTCGGCCAGCTCACGAAGCTCAGCCGCGTCGACCTTGAGGGCAACCGACTCGAGGGGTGCCTGCCCGAGGCGTGGCGGCACATCGAGATCGACAGAGGCACGCCCGAAAGCAACCCCGACCTGCGGCACTGCGACGAAGGGCGGTAGGCTCCCAATCGCCTAGGCGAAGCCGCGCTCTTCGAGGAACTCGATGGTCAGCTTCGCGCACTCCTCGGGCTCCTCGAGCTGGAGGAAGTGGGTCCTCTCGGGGAGGAAGTCGTAGTTGGTTTCGATCAGCTCTCGCAGGTCCATCGAGGGGAAGAATGAGAACGGCATCGTGGGGTCGGACCCGATGGCCTTGACCGGGCAGCGAACCAGGCTGAAGTCGACCTCCATGGCCCAGCCGAATCCGTACTGGAGGATCTGCGCCTCGTACTCCCTGGGGCAGCAGAGCTCGTAGCCGGCTCCGTCGGGAGTGGGGCGGGTCACGGCCTCGGCGAGCAGCTCGTGGACGCCGGGGCGCACGAGCCGGAAGGCGGGGTCCCTCCGCAGCCTCCGCGCCAACTCCTCGCGCGAGGCGAACCGCTCCCTCCGCCTGAGCGTTCCCTCCGCCATGCGCGCCCCCGTGGGCTCCATCTCATCGGGCGTACCGCCCGGGGGGCAGATCGACGCGTCGAAGAGGACGAGGGCCGCGAAGGAGTCCGCCTCCTGGGCGTGCAGCAGCGCCCCCACTGCGGAGATGGAGTGGTACACGCCGGTCACCGGCTTCTCCCCAAAGCGCTCCCCGATGGCCCGGATGACGCTGCCACAGTCCCGCCCGAAGACGAGGACGTTGTGGTCGCGCTGCTCCCCGACCGGGTTCCAGCCGTGGTTGCGCAGGTCGTAGACGAAGAGGTCGAAGCGATCGAGTAGCAGCGACCAGTAGGGGTAGTAGGCATCGGACGCCTGACCGTTGGCGTGGGTGAGGACCATGCGGGGGCCGTCGGGGTTGCCATGCCGCCGGACCCTGAGACGGGCGCCGCCGGGCGCGTCGACGTCGAGCACCGCCAGCGGCCGGGGGACGGTCCAGCGTTCGCTCACTGAACCGCTGTCCCTACTCGCTGGTGCGGATGGCGTGGATGGCGATGGAGAGCATGGCCGCGCCGAAGACGACCACGACGCCAATCTCTTCCCAGGTGCTGAGGGTGTAGCCGAACCAGTCGACATGGGTGATCTGGAAAGGCGCGTCGGCGGGGAGGGCCTTGAGCTGCTCGGAGAGCGCGATCTCCCGAATGGGGGCAACGGCGTAGGTGACGGGATTGAGCTTGACGATGACGTCCATCCAGAGAGGGACGTTGTTGATCGGGAAGAAGATTCCGGAGAGGAACATGGCCGGCATGATCACCACCTGGGAAAGCATCTGGAAGCTCTCGACGGAGCGCAGGCGGCTGCCCAGGGCCACACCCAAACCCGTGAGCATGAACGACACGAGCGCGATGAGCCCGATCAGCTTGACGACGATTTCGAAGGTGAGCTCGATCCCCAGGAAGGGAGCGATCACGAACATGACCATGCCGTTGACGAGCGCGATGGTGGCGCCGCCTGTGATCTTGCCGAAACAGATGGCGGTGCGGCTGACGGGCGCCACGAGGATCTCGCGGAGGAAGCCGAACTGGCGGTCGGTCACGATGGAGACGCCGGAGAAGACGGAGTTCATGAGCACGATCATCGCGACCATGCCGGGGAAGATGAACTGGCGGTAGCCGATACCGCCGGGGAGGGTGGCGATGCTGTTGCCCAGCCCCTCGCCGAACATGACGAGCATCATGATGGGCATGACGAAGGCGGAGATCATGCGGGGGCGGTCGCGGACGTAGATCAGGACCTCACGCGTCCAGATGACGCGCACCACCTGCAGGAAGCTGGCGCGGCCCGTGGCGCGCCGGGGCGAACCCGTCGCAACGCGCGCGGCCGCTTCCGCCGTCACTGGTTCGACTGTCATCGCATCCTCCGGCCCCCACGCCGCTGCATGGAGCGCATCTTGTCTTCCTCGCTGAAGCTCGCCTGGCGAATCTGGTGGCCGGTCATGGAGACGAACACATCCTCCAGCGTGGGGGGGCGAAGGCCGACGGAGCGCACCTCGCCCTCGATGCGGCTGAGCAGGATGGGGATGAAGTCGCCACCCCGCTCGATGTTGAACTCGACGGCATCGTTCTCGATGCGCGGCTCGATCTCGAACGACTCGCGCACCTCGCGCGCGAGGGCCTCGTTATCGGGCCCGGCGATGGAGACGACGTCGCCGCCGAGGCGGGCCTTCAGCCGCTCGGGCGTATCGAGGGCGATGATCTTGCCGTAGTCCATGATGGCGACGCGGTCGCAGGCCTCGGCCTCATCCATGTAGTGGGTGGTGAGGAAGATGGTGACGCCCTCGGTATCGCGCAGGGAGCGGGCGTAGGTCCAGATGCTGCGGCGCGTCTGCGGGTCGAGGCCGACGGTGGGCTCGTCGAGGAAGAGGACGGAGGGCCAGTGCATCAGCCCGCGGGCCACCTCGAGCCGCCGGCGCATCCCGCCGGAGAAGGTGATGACGGTGTCGTCCGCGCGATCCGCGAGCTCTACTCGTTCCAGAAGCTGTTCCGCGCGCGGGCGAATCTCCGAGCGCTCCATGCCGAAGAGCTCGCCGTGGAAGACGAGGTTCTCGCGGGCAGTGAGACGCTCATCCACGGTCGAGTCCTGGAAGACGATGCCGATCTCGCGGCGCACGGCGGCGGGGTCCCTGGCGATGTCGTGGCCACCGATGGTGGCGCTCCCCCCGCTTGGCGTCAGGAGCGTGCAGAGCATGGAGATGGTGGTCGTCTTGCCGGCGCCGTTGGGGCCGAGGAAACCGAATATCTCGGCCTCGCCGACATCGAAGGAGATGCCGTCTACGGCCGTAATCTCGCCGAAGCGGCGGCTTAGCTGCGAAACCTGGACGGACGGGGGCACCCGACCATCTTGCGGGTCCGACCCCCTTGCGCGCAAAGCGGCCAAACGGGAGGCATCCTAGCAAGAGGGCGGGGCCCACGAGAACGAGCCTCTACTCCTCGCCATGAAGTTTCCAGCACTCGTCGACAAGGCACTTGTCAGCCCCTCTGTTGATAAGCCAGTCACGCACCTCATGGAATCCCAGCGCTCTCCGCTGCCACTGGCCACTAAACGTGATTGGCTCCGATACTCCGGGGATACCAAAATAGATTGGGTCTCTTCGTCCAAGCTTATAGCCACCCAAGCAGAATATGAAGCTGTCAATCGCAGCCCTTGTTGTCAAGGAAGGCTCCCTTGAAGAACTGCGGTAATCCGGTGTTCGTAGATTCTCCGCTTGGGCTTTGCAGAGAAGCCTACGACAAAATAGACCCTAAGGGACTTTTTATTAACTTCCACATCATCGCCAAGGGAATAGAAACTGAATCCAAGCTCTTTACATTGCCTCTCGAAAGACTCTTTGTCCGGCCTGTTCTTAGATATCCAGTCCACATAGTTTGTGAGGACGCGGGCAGTTTCGACTTCCAGCTCCTTAGGTGATGAGGCAAAGACGAAGACAGGGGCCTTCACCCCCTTTGCTCGCCACTCCCCTGGCTCCACCTCGTAGGTTTCAAAGTCTACAGTGAGTTCGTATGCACTCACTTCCGGGAAGGCCCTCGCTCAGCAGAAGTGCCTTGCCGACGGAGCCGAGTTCGCGCAGCCTTGATTGCTTCCTTCTGAGTGCTGTGTGTCGAACTTGCGCGCTTTGCTCCCGGCTTCCTCACAACCCACCCCTTCGCCAGCGAAGCGCCACGTCGACTTCCTTGGCTAGCCATGCCGTCCTCCAGAGGGTAGGCGAGTCTGTCGTTGGCGCGAGCGGGGTGTCAAGGAGCGACCCCACATGTTGTCAATTCCTTCACCATGGAGTGTGACATACCGCCGTGGGTAGCAGCTCAGCGCTTCCTGCTTCTGCCCTTGCTCTTCACCGTCTCCGTGACTGTGGTCGCTGGCCGCTCTTCGCTTCTGAGTGCTTCACGAATCGACCGGTCCTAGCATCACGAACGTTCTTGCGGACCACCTTGTTCTCCTCCGAACAAACGTTCGGGGAATGGTCTCTCCTGAGCTAGCTTTTGTCAACCAGCGGCTAGGCGCCGGGCGGGCCAGCCTCTTGCTTGAGAAGGCTCTGGTGGGGGTGGCTTCACAGCTGTGGCGGTCGCGGTCACGGCTAGCCCTCCGGCTCGAAGACGTCGGTATCGGGGAAGTAGTCGGACCAGGCGAACCAGAAGACCGCGAAGCCAGGGAGGACGTCGAGCCGCGTGCCGGCGAACTCGCCCGTGAGCGCCTCGCCCGTGAGCACGGACCAGACGGAGCCGGTCTCGAGGTCGCGCACGGCGGCGCCGCCCGCGTCGGGCTCGTGCACCTCGAAACTGAGGGCGCGCCCGTCGACGGTGGGGTCGTAGGCGATGGCGGTAGCGCCCACGCCGTCCCAGGCCACGAGCACGGGCTGGTTGCCGATGCTGTCGTTCACGACCGGGTTCTTCGCGAGGAAGCGGTGGGCGTAGGCCTTGCGCCCCTGTGGAAGCACCACGCCGAGCACGAGTTCCTTGCCCACGAGGCGGTCGTCCGGGTTGCGCTCGCCGATGACGCCGGCGCTGGGGCTGAAGTAGTAGCCGGAGTAGGCGTCGATGACCACGCCGCCCTGGTCGAGCACGGTGGTATCGGGATGGAGCTCGCGCCAGCTCTCCCAGCGGGTGAGGACGGCGGGGACGACTTCCAGCTCCGTATCCGCGAGCGGCCCCTTAACGGCTCTCCCGAGGAACTGGCTCCAGAGCGTCTCCGTCTCGCGGTCGAACATGACGAGCGCGTTCATGATGAGCTTCCCGGAGACGCCGAAGGTGAGCTGCTGGTCCTCGATGTCGCGGGCATACACGATGCCCGTAAAGCAGAGCGGTCACCAGGTGACCGCGATGGCGCGCCCTCCGAGCACGTCGTTCACGATCTCGTGACCGCTGAGGAAGGCGGCGCCGTAGGCGCGGTGCTCGCCGTCGATGGAGACGCCGATCACGAGGTCGGTGAGGCGGAGCTGCTCGTCGGCCTCCTCGGCGGAGATGAGGCGGGGGTCGTTGATGGCGGGGATGGCGTCGGGGGGCAGGAGGGTCACGATCTGGGAGCTGAGGTCGCCTTCCGCGTCCGGCTCCTCGGGGGCGGCCTCGGTGGGGGTCGGCTCGGTGGCCGGCGCGGCAGGGCTGGGAGTTGCCGTGGCAGGTGGCTCGGTCGCCGTCGCGGTCGCCGTCGCGGTCGCCGTCTCGGTCGCCGGAGGCTCGGTCGCGGCGGGCGGCGCCTCCCCGGACTCGGAACCGCCGCAGGCGAAGGCGAGCATGCCGAGGAGGAGGGCCGTTCCGGCCAGCGCCGTGCGGCGCGGCGCCCTAGTCATCGCAAGTCATCGCGGGCCTGCGGATAGCTGCCGAAGACCTTGAGCATGGTGGTCATGCCGCCGAGTCCTTCGAGGGCGGCGGCGCACTCGGGATCGCGGACGTGGCCCTCGAAGTCGATGAGGAAGATGTACTCGCCGAAGGTGGCGCGCGTCGGGCGGCTCTCCATCTTGGTGCAGTTGATGCCGCGGCTGGAGAACTCCTGCAGGGCAGCCGTGAGGAGGCCGGCGCGGTCGCCGGCGAACTCGAAGGCGATGGAGGTGCGGTCGTGGCCGGATGGTTCGAGGTCGCCCGCACCGATGACGACGAAGCGGGTGGCGTTATTGCGCTGGTCCTGGATGCTCTCAGCCAGCACCTCCGCGCCGTAGAGGTGGGCGGCGCGAGTGGTGGCGATGGCGGCCGCGCCGGGGCGCTCGACGGCGCGTTCGACGGCCTCGGCCGTGGAGAGCGCCGCCACACGCTGCGCTTCGGGGCAGTGCCCCTCCAGGAAGGCGCCGCACTGGCCCAGGGCCTGCGTGTGGGAGTAGATGACGTCGATGTCGCCGAGGTTCGTCCCCGGGGCCGCCACCAGGTTGTGGATCACCGGCACCAGCAGCTCGCCCTGGATCTTGAGGGCGGTCTCGTGGATGAGGATGTCGAGCGTCTCGCCAACGGAGCCGTTGAACGAGTTCTCGATGGCCATCACGCCGGCGCCCGCCTCGCCTGCCTCGACGGCGCGCGCAACGGCCGCGTGCGAGGGGCAGGAAAGCAACTCGGCGCCGGGGGCGTAGCGACGCGCGGCCTCCTCGCCGAAGGTTCCCGACGGACCAAGATAGGCAACCTTCACGGCAGACCCCGCGGGCTCAGGTGTCGAACCCATGGGCGCCCCCGACGAGGGCTTCCTGGAGCATGCCCTTGCTCTCCGCGCGCGTCACGACGACGAGGGCATCGCCGACGGTAAGGGTGGTGTCGGCGCCGGGGACGCGGGGCACGCCACCGGAATCGACGATCAGGGCGATGAGCGACTCTGGCGGCAGCAGCAACTCGCGGGGCGTGCGCCCCACCACGGGCGAGGTCTCCGAGAGCCGCACTTCCACCAGCTCCAGACCCTGGTGCAGCTGCATAACGGGAACCATCGACGTGACCGGCAGCTCCTGCTCGATCTGGGAGAGGATCGCCTCCGTGGCGGAGACGGTCGTCTCGATGCCGCGCTTCTGGAAGAGGAGCGCGTTCGAAGGGTTGTTGACACGCGCGAGCACGCGGGACACGCCGCGATAGCGGGCGATCTCGCAGACGACGAGGTTGTCCTCGTCATCGCCCGTGACGGCCGCGACGAGGTCGGCGCGGGCGATACCGGCGCCATCGAGAACGGCTGCCTCGCAGGCGTCGCCCTGGAGAACCGTCCCCTCCAGGCGGTCATCGATCTCGGCCACGCGGGAGGCGCTGGCTTCGATGACCAGCATCTCGTGGTCGCCGCTCATGAGCTCACGAGCGAGGTAGTACCCGACCTTGCCGCCGCCGGCGATGATGACGTACATGATTAGGCCGGCCCGGAGCGGGACAGCATGGCGACTATCGCCTCCGCCCCCGCGCTTGTGGGGCTGTAGGTCTGGAGCCCCAGGTGTCCGAAGATCTCGCCGCGCTCGGGGTCCTTCACGCGGCAGATGGCGGACTTCACGCCAAAGACCTCGCGCGCCAGCTGGCTGGCGAAGAAGTTGCGGTTGTCCCCCTGGGTGACGGCGATGAAGGCGTCGGCCTCGCTGGCGCCGGCGCGCTCCAGGACTTCCATGTCCATGCCGTTGCCGACGGCCTTGCGCCCACCGAAGGCATCGGGCAGGCGGCGGAACTGGCTCGAGTCGAGGTCGAGCAGGGTGACCTGGTGACCCTCGCGGTCGAGGCGCCCGGCGATGGCGGCGCCGGTGCGGCCGCAGCCCATGATGAGGACGTTCACCGGCTGGCCGCGGCCTTCCCCGCGGCAGCCGCCGCCAGCTCCAGCGGTTCACGCACGATCCAGACGTTGCAGGAGGCGTGCTTGAGCACATAGCCAGCGGTGGCGCCGACCTCGAACTGACCGAGGAGCGGTGTCCAGCCCACGCCAAGCATGATCACGTCCACTCCCCGCGCCTCCGCATCCTCCACGATCGCGGGGCCGGCCGAGCGCGCCTGCAGGAGTTCGTCCTCGATGGTGATGCCGCTGGCGTCGCGGGCGGCGAGGACGCGGGCGCGGCGCAGCAGATCCTCGCCGCGATGCGCCTCCAGATCCATGTCGGCGGTGACGGGCAGGCTGCGCCCCACCTCGATGACGTGGAGCAGCCGCAGGACTCCCTTTTCCTGACGCGCGAGCGAGGCGCCGATGGCGACGGCCTCAAGGCTGGCCGAGTCATCCACAACGGGGGCCAGGATGGAACGGAATCTCGCCATCGCGAAACGTCCCTCCGCGGCCAGTGAGAATACTGCCGCAGGGCTCCGCGCACAACGCTTCCCGTGGCTGGTTCGCGCACGCGAACGGCGCGCCGGTGCTCCGCCCAGTCTCCTCCAGACGCACCAGGCCTGGCAGGGCGAGGCCGGCGCCACCCGAGGGGAGGCGACCGACGCCGCCGGGAGTGCTACCGTACGGCTGCGCGCGCAAATCCGGACCCGGCGTGGCGAGCACGCGCGTGGATCGCCATAATGGGCGCGCCCGGTCGCAGGAGCGGCCCGAACCACGAGGGAGAGCGCAAATGGACAGCACCGATTTCTACCTGGCCCCGATGACGATGAGCTACTTCTTCCTCGAGGCGCTTGAGAAGAATGGCTACGCCTTCCCCAAGGGCTGGCGTTCGCACGCACAGAACGTCGAAGCCCTGCTTGAGGACGGCAAGGTCGTTCGCATCAACGTCGGCGCGGGGAACACGATCATGGTCGAGGACATCACGGCCGACGTCGCCTGAAAGCCTGATCACGACGCTCGTAGAGACGGGCCGGGCAGAAGGAAGCGCGAGGGCGAATAGTTGGATCTCGACTTCAGGTTCAAGAAGTTTTACACGGTAATGATCATCAGAGTCGTGTATGCCTTCAGCTACCTCGTAGCAGCATGGCTTCTGCTTGCCGGTACCCTCGCTGCTATTGATGACGGTCGTACGGGGCTAGCGCTGCTAGTTTTGATCTCCGGTGTCCTCACAGTCCCCGTGACCAGAGTCGCGTGTGAGACCGGCATCGTCCTGTTCCGCATCGCCGAGAACACCGAACGCTATTCGCCGCAGCAAGAGTCAGATGGAGAGCCTCCCCAGGGGTAACAGGGCAACGCGCCCGCCCGCCCCAGGGCCGAAGCCCGGTCGAGAAAACCTGATGGGAGTCACGGATCGAGACTCGTCGCATTTGCCCCGGCTTCCTAGGTTGATAGGACTATTATAAGGGTTTCTACCGCCTAGTTGTTGTAAATCGGCTCGTGTCCTGCTAAAATCTCCTTGTCATGGCCAAGAGCTTTTACGAGACTCTCGGAGTCTCCCGCAGCGCCTCCGCGAAGGAGATTCGCTCCGCCTACCGGAAGCTCGCGCGCCGCCACCACCCCGACGTGAATCCGAACGACAAGGGCGCGGAAGAGCGCTTCAAAGAGATCCAGGGCGCCTACGACGTGCTCTCCGACGAGGAGACGCGCAAGCAGTACGACAAGTACGGCGAGCGCTGGGAGCAGGCCGACCAGTTCGAGGAGATGGGACGCCAGCGCGCGCAGTCCGGCTTCGGCGGCGGGAACTTCTCCTTCGACAGCGGCCTCGGAGACCTGGGGAGCGTGTTCGGCGGCATCTTCGGCGGCGGGCCGCGCGGCCCCCGCCGCGGCCAGGACATCGAGACGCCCACCGAGGTCTCGCTGGAGGAGGCGGCCGCGGGCACGACTCGCACCGTCAGCCTGCAAAGCAGCGAGCCCTGCAGCATCTGCGGCGGGAGTGGCGCCATCGCCAACGCCCGCTGTCACGCCTGCGGGGGCCACGGCGAGGCGCTCAAGCCGCGGCGCCTGGAGGTGAAGGCGCCCCCCGGGGTCCGTACCGGGTCACGCGTCCGCATGGCCGGCGAGGGGCGGCCGGGGATGGGCGGCGGCCCTGCCGGCGACCTCTACCTGCTCATCACCGTCCTGCCGCACGCACGCTTCGAGCGCAGCGGCGACGACCTCACGGTCGAGGTCCAGGTGCCGTATCTCGACGCCGTCCTCGGGGGCGAAGTCGAGGTGGCAGCTCTCTCGGGGCGCGTGCTGCTCACGATCCCCCCTCTTACACAGAACGGTCGCCGCATCCGCCTGGGCGGCAAGGGCATGCCCGTGCTGGGCCAGCGCGACCGTCGCGGCGACCTCTTCGCACGCGTGAGCGTGTTACTGCCCGAGCAACTCAGCGAACGCGAGCGCGACCTCTTCGAGGAGCTTCGCCAGGACACCACCACCGCACGAGCGGCCAGCTAACCAGGAGGGACCCTTCCATGCCCCGCCGCCGACCCCCCACCGAACCCCTGCCCGACGACGAGCCCTGCTACGTCATCTCGATCGCCTCGCGGCTCGTGGGGCTGCACCAGCAGACGCTGCGTTACTACGAGCGCGCGGGGTTCATCCGCCCGCACCGCACGAGCGGCAACATCCGCATGTACTCGAACGCCGACATTCACCGTATCCGCCAGGCCCAGCGCCTCATCGAGGAGCTCGGCGTGAACCTCGCCGGCGTGGAGGTGGTGCTGCGCATGAGCGATCAGCTGCGCACCCTCCAGGCCAAGCTCGACGAGGTGCGCGCGGAGCTCGACGGTCTTCGCCGGACACGGCTTCCGGCGCCCGCCATCGACAGCGAGGGGCGTCCCGCCCGATAGCTCCACCCACGCCGCCCAGCCCACAAGACCCCGCGCACGCGGGGCAGGAGGAATGACCCCATGATGCGACAGGACCGATTCACCGAGCAGGCCCAGCAAGTGCTCGCCGCCTCGCAGGAGGCCGTGCGCACGCGCCGCCACAGCCAGTGGGGCGTTCCCCACGTGCTCTTCGCCCTCTCCGAACTGGACGGCGGCCTCGCCCTGCAGGTGCTCGAACAGCTCGATGTCGATGTCGTCCCGCTGAAGGCGCGCGTCGACGAGGTGCTGAAGCAGCAGCCCAAGCTCCAGCACGAGGTCGTGCAGATATACACGACGCCCGAAGTGGTGCGCATGCTGGAGGTCGCGAACGCGGAAGCAGAGCGGCTGAAGGACGACTACGTCGGCGTCGAGCACCTGCTTATCGCCATCGCCGACAACGAGGAGAGCGGCGCCGCCGGCCTGTTGGCCGAGTTCGGCGTGACCAAGGAGGGCATCTACCGCGCCCTGCGCGAGATTCGGGGCAGCGCCCGCGTGAGCAGTCCCACGGCTGAGAGCAGCTACCAGAGCCTCGAGCGCTACAGCGTCGACCTCACGCAGCTGGCGCGCGAGGGCAAGCTCGACCCCGTCATCGGTCGCGAGACCGAGGTGCGGCGGGTGATGCAGATCCTGAACCGGCGCACCAAGAACAACCCCGTCGTCATCGGCGAGGCTGGTGTCGGCAAGACCGCGATCGTCGAGGGTCTGGCGCAGCGCCTCGCCGAGGGCGACGTGCCCGAGAACCTCCAGGAGAAGTCGCTGCGGGCACTCGACATGGGCACGCTGCTGGCGGGGGCCAAGTTCCGGGGCGAGTTCGAGGAGCGCCTGAAGGCCGTGATGGAGGAGGTCCGGCAGAGCGACGGGGGCGTCATCCTCTTCATCGACGAGCTGCACACGGTCATGGGCGCGGGCGGGGCCGAGGGCGCCATCGACGCGAGCAACCTGATGAAGCCCGCGCTGGCGCGGGGCGAGCTGCACGCTATCGGTGCGACCACGCTCGACGAGTACCGGCGCATCGAGAAGGACCCCGCCCTCGAACGGCGCTTCGCCCCCGTCTACGTGAACGAGCCCTCGGAGGAGGACACGATCGCGATCCTGCAGGGCTTGCGCGGTCGCTACGAGGACCATCACAAGGTCGAGATCGGCGACGACGCGCTCGAAGCCGCCGTCCACCTCTCCTCGCGCTACGTGACCGAGCGGCACCTGCCGGACAAGGCGATCGACCTCATCGACGAGGCCGCCAGCAAGCACGTCATCGACGCGCAGGAGACGGCGCCCGAGGTTCGCGCCATCGCCAGGCGGCTCGACGCCCTCGCACAGGAGGCGGAGAACGCCCTCGAGCGGGAGGACCACGAGCGCGCCGCCCACATCAAGCAGGAGGTGCTCCAGCTCCAGGAGGAGTACGCGACGCTGCGGGCGGAGGACGCGGCCGAGCGGCCCGCGGAGCTGCGCGTCTCCGCCGAGGACATCGCCAGCCTGGTCGGGCAGGTGACGGGCATCCCCGTCTCGCGGCTGGAGGAGAGCGAGAGCGAGAAGCTGCTGCGCATGGAGGAAACGCTGCACGAGCGCGTGGTGGGGCAGGACCGCGCGATCGAGGCGCTCAGCGACGCCATTCGGCGGGCGCGGGCGGGGCTGAAGGATCCGAAGCGCCCGATCGGCTCGTTCATCTTCCTGGGGCCCACGGGCGTCGGGAAGACGGAGCTGGCGAAGGCGCTGGCGCACTGCCTCTTCGACGACGAGGAGGCGATCATCCGGCTCGACATGTCGGAGTACCAGGAGCGACACACGGTCAGCCGCCTGGTGGGCTCGCCGCCCGGCTACGTGGGTTACGACGAGGGAGGCGGCCTGACCGAGCTGGTGCGCCGCCGTCCCTACCGCGTGATCCTCTTCGACGAGATCGAGAAGGCGCACGCGGACGTGTTCAACACGCTCCTGCAGATCCTCGACGACGGGCGTCTGACCGACGGCCACGGACGTACGGTCGACTTCCGCAACACCGTCATCATCATGACCAGCAACCTGGGCACGGGCGCGCAGAACCGGCTCACGCTGGGCTTCACGCAGCGCAGCGAGGAGAGCGGCGCGAGCGAGCAGGTGCGCGCCTCCGTGGAGCGCGCCCTGCGCGAGCACTTCCGGCCCGAGTTCCTCAACCGCATCGACGACACGATCGTGTTCGAGCCGCTCACGCAGCGGGAGCTGGCGGAGATCGTCGACCTGCTCCTGGCCGAGGTGCGCGAACGGCTGGCCGGGCGGGAGATCGACATCGAGCTGACCGACTCCGCGCGCGAGGAGCTGGTGCGCGAGGGCTACGACCCGGAGCTGGGCGCGCGTCCCCTGCGGCGCACGATCGAGCAGCGCGTCGAGAACGAGCTCGCGCGGCGCATCCTCGCGGGCGAGTTCGCCGAGGGCCAGCGCATCACGGTCGACTTCGAGGGCGGCGAGTACACGTTCACCGCCAGCGCGCGCAAAGGGGAGGCGGCGGTCGCGGGCTAGCGTGCGGTCGTAGTGGCGCTGGGGGAGTCAGCACCCCCATGGGCAACAGCGCCGGTGACGGGCTATCTTGCGCCTCGTTCGGAGGACGAGGCGAGTTTGGCAGCGCGAGGCGTAAACGAAACCATCCGTTACGAGCCGGATGAGGCGTGCCCGCCCCTGACCGTAATCGGCGCGGGCCTGCAGGGGGCGCTGCTGGAGCTGCCCTCGATGGTGCTCATCGTGGCCATCACCGTGCGGGCGGTTGGTCAGGACGAGAGCTACCTGAGGTGGGCCGTATTCGCCGCCCTGATCATCGCCGGGATCAGCACAATCCTGCAGGCGGTTCGGTTTGGACGGGTTGGGTCGGGGCACGTGCTGCTCATGGGCATGACGGCCAGATTCATTCCGATCTCCGTCCTGGCGCTGGATGCGGGCGGGCCGGCCATGCTCGCAAGCCTGATCGTGGTGGCCGCGCTCTTTTTCCTCGTGGTGACAGCCTGGCTTCCGCTCCTGCGCCGGTTGATCACGCCGGTCGTCTCCGGGACGGTCCTGATGCTGATCACAGCCACGGTCCTGCCCATCGCGCTCAACCAGGTGCAGGAGGTGCCGGAGGGGGCGTCCATGGCCGCCGGTCCCATCGTCGCGGCGGTGACGCTGGGGGCTTCCGCCTTGCTGGCGCTGCGGGCTTCGGGCTCCTGGAGGCTCTGGACACCCATCCTCGGAATCGGGCTCGGCTGCGGAGTCGCCGCGCTCTTCCAGCTCTACGAGTTTCAGGCGCTGGCTGATGCCTCGTGGGCCGGCGTTCCCCAACAGGCCTTCCTTGAACTCGACGTGACGCCGGGTGGGGAGTTCTGGGTCCTGCTGCCGGCGTTCGTCGTGGTGACCCTCGTCACCGGGATCAAGGGGATTGGCTCCAGTGTCGCCGTTCAACAGGCCTCGCGGCGAAGGCCACGGGCGACGGACTTCCGCCTGGTTCAGGGCGCCCTGACCACCAACGGGCTGGGCATGCTCCTGTGCGGCCTCGCCGGCACGCCGCCCACCTCCATGGCTTCGATCCGGAGCATCTCGCTTATCACCTTCACGGGGGTGGCGGCGCGAAGGGTTGGGTACGTGGCCGGCGCGGCGTTCGTGGCGCTGGCGTTCTTCCCCAAGATGACCGGCGTCCTGACGTCCATCCCCAGCCCGGTCATGGGCGGACTCCTGCTGACGATGATGGGAACGCTCTTTGTGGAAGGGATCCGGACGGTCGTGCAAGACGGCCTGGACTCGCGAAAGGCGCTGATCGTCGGCGTCTCGTTCGCGACAGGGCTTGGCCTCGAGAATCAGACGATCTTCACGGACCTGGTAGGCGGGACATGGGGCGCTCTGCTCGACAACGGATTGCTGATCGGCGCCCTGATCGCGATCGCGCTGAGCCTGTTCGTGGAGCTGACGAGTCCGCGCCGGAAGCGGGTGGAGGTCACGCTGAAACCCTCTGCCCTGCCGGCAATTGACGAGTTCCTGAGCAAGGTCGCCTCTGGAGTCCGCTGGAACGACGCTTCAAGAGACCGGCTGCGCGCCGCCGGCGAGGAGGCGCTGGCGAGCCTGGTGCAATTGCGTGGCGATGACGCCGAAGAGCGCGCGCCCAGGCTGATGGTGGAGGCTCGCCCCGGGGACCGCACAGTGGAGTTGGAGTTCCTGGCGGCCTTCGACGAAGAGAATCTCGAAGACCGGCTCGCGTACCTTGACGAGGAGGCGGAAACCGAAGACGACGGCGATCTCTCGCTCCGCCTGCTGCGCCACTACGCTTCCTCGGTGCGCCACCAGAAGTACCACGGACTCGATGTGGTGACCGTGGTTGTCGACCAGACGGGCTAGGAAAAGCTATCCCGGGGCGGTGGCGTAGACGGGTTCGGGGCGGACGCGGCGGATCTGGGGGACCACCAGGATGATCACGGCGGCGAGCGCGAGCGTCGTCCAGCCGAGCACCGACAGCACGATCGGCAGGCCCACGCCCTGGGCTACCACACTGATCGGGAACGTGAGCAGCATGGCAAAGCCGTGCGTGAGGGGGAAGAGCCCCATGACGCGGCCCCGCATCCCCTCCACCACCTTCTGCTGAATGATCACCGAGGCGCTCACCGTCGAAGCGGCGAGGGAAATACCCAGGCCGACGTTCGTGGCGGCCGTCAGCCAGATCGAGCGGGAGTAGGCGAAGATGATCGCACTGACGGCGAAGGCGATGGCGGCCAGGACGAGGGTCGAGCCACGACCGGCGACATCCGGGCGCTGGGCGAAGTACATCGACCCCGCAACGGCCCCGCCTCCCCAGCCAAACGCCATCAGGGCGAAGCCCTCCTCGCCGACGTCGAGGATTTCGGTGGCCCAGATCACACCGAGGTTGCCGACTCCGGGCATCCCCACGCCCTGCATCACGAACACGAGCGCGACGGCCGCGAGGATCACCACGTGGCGGCGCGTGTACAGCAGGCCGTCGACCACGGCCCGCAGCATCTGGCGACCGGCCTCCCCGCGGCTCTCGTAGTTGAGCATGGCGATGAGGGGAAGGATTCCGAGCCAGGTGAAGAGCGATGCGGTGTAGAGCACGCCCGGCCCGAAGACGCCGTTCAGGATCGCCGCCACGGGAATCGCGATCGGGATCATCAGCTGCTGGGCGGCGGAGTTCAGGCTGATCGCGTTGCCGAGGTCGTCCATGCCCACCACCGAAGGGATGCTCGCCTGCCTCGCGGGGTGGTCGATGGCCTGCGTGGCCGAGGCGAGGAAGGTGAGCGCGACGACCCCCACGATGGTGGCCCCGCCGAAGGGCGTCATCAGCATGAGCAGCGCCACGAAGATGTTGAGAAAGAGCGAGGCCGACTCGCAGCCGAGCAACACCACGCGCCGCTCGAAACGGTCGGCGATGGCGCCGCCGATGAGGCTGAAGAGCAGCGTCGCGAGGCCACGCCCGCCCAGGAGCACGCCCGTGTAGATGATCTGTTGGTCGGGGTAGACCTCCTGCACCCAGAAAATCTGGGTGACGAAGTGGAGGGGCCCGACCAGCCCGACAAGCACGGTACCCGCCAGCAGGAAGCGGAAATTCCGGTGGCGGAGGGCGCGGAAGGCCTGGGGGCGGCCGCTGGGCATAGCCGACGAGTTTACGCGTCAGCGGCCTCACACCGTGGTATGGGGCCGAGGTGCGATCATTGCAGGCCGGGCGCATAGGCGTCGATCCGCCCTGACCATTGGAGGCAGCTTGAAGCGTTCGCTTGCGGCGCTGTTGGCGCTCCTCCTCGCGATTGGATTCTCGGCGACGGCACTGGCCCAGGACGACGGTACGGTCGGCGTGCAGGTGCGCGTCTGGCAA
The DNA here is from genome assembly GCA_965262975.1 of Tepidiformaceae bacterium. Lineage (GTDB taxonomy): Bacteria > Chloroflexota > Dehalococcoidia > Tepidiformales > Tepidiformaceae > UBA2991. Next base: position 2,518,720 of record OZ253575.1, read on the forward strand.
GACATCAGCAGCCCCAAGCGGCTCTACATCAGCGCCCGCCCCGCAGGCGGCTCCTGGAGCGGTCTCGGAACCGTCCGGTTGACCCTGGACGACGCCGGCAGCAGCGAGCTGCGAACGCGGTACGACAGCGTCAGGCTCCGTGTCCCGCTCCCCGACGCGAGCCGCTCTGGTCCGAGCGCGGAGGTCGAGGTCCGCGTCGAGCAGGCCGTGGACGACCCCGGCAGCTTCTTCGTGAGCGCTCGCGGCGAGGGCCACTTCTGGAGCGCGGCGGAGACGGCGCCCCTGTCGCTCAGCGCGTCGGACCGATGGTTCCGATACGGCGAGGTCTCGTTCGAGATGCCCGTTTCGACGCCCAGCCAGCGGCACCTCGACCTACAGCGCTACATGCTCGAACTCATCAACGGCGAGCGTGCGGCGGCGGGGCTTGACCCGGTCGAGCTTGGCGACAACGACGCCGCCCAGCTCCACGCGGAGGCGTCGCTGCTGGGTTGCTTCTCATCGCACTGGGGGCTGGACGGTCTCCAGCCGTACATGCGCTACAGCCTGGCGGGGGGCTACCAGTCGAATGCGGAGAACGGGATCGGGCTGGACTATTGCGTGACGTACGGCGACTTCCGCAGGCCGCTCGCCAGCATCAGGACGGTGATCCGCGACGCGATGCAGAGCTGGATAGCGAGTCCCGGGCACCGAGGCAACATCCTCAACCCGTGGCACAAGGCGGTGAGCATCGGGATGGCCTGGGATCGCCACAACTTCAGGGCCTACCAGCACTTCGAGGGGGGATACGTCGAGTACGAGCAGCTCCCCTCCCTCGAGAACGGCGTCCTGGCCCTGGCGGGGAAGGTCGGGAACGGCCCGCTCCTCTCGGCGACGAATGACCTCCGCGTCCAGGTCTACTACGACCCGCCGCCGCACGATCTGACGCTCGGGCAGGTCACACGGACCTACTGCTATGACAGCGGCTTACCGGTCGCCGGGCTGCGGTGGCCACTGCCCCCGGGCCGCTTCTACCTGACGGATGAGTTCACGCTGACGTACCAGGCCTGTCCCAACCCGTACGACGTTGCCACGGAGGCGCCGGGACCCAGTTCACCCAGCGAGGCGAGCGCCTTCTGGGAGGCGGCCCGCGCCTCCAGCGAGGAGCAGGACGCGCTTTCGTTGTCCCTTCCCTGGATCACCGCCGAGGAGTGGACTACAGGCGGGAACACCTTCTCCCTGAGGGCGGACCTGTCGGATGTGCTCACGGAGCACGGGCCGGGGGTCTACACGCTCGTCGTCTGGGGGAACATCGGTGGGGAGTTCGTGGCGATCTCCCGCTACTCGCTCTTCCACGAGGTCGAGCCACCCGAGGGCTACCTCCAGCACCGGTAGGGGGTCGCCAGCCCGAGGTGGCTAGTTGCTTGGCGCTCCGGCTGCCGACGGCTCCTCGGTCGGGGGTTCGGGCTGCCGGCGGATGGAGTCCACCATCTGGTCGAACAAGTCGTTCGGGTCGGGTGTGGCGCCCTCGGAGTCGACTGAGCGTCTGACCTCATTGAAGCGGAAGTCCAGCACCACCCAGTTCCCGGTCGCCACGTCTCTGAGGTCGAAAATATGTCCTGCCTGTTCGTCTAAAGCGAAAGTGGTGTTCGTTACGCTCATGCCCTCCGGGATCGTGATCACCATGTCGGAGTCACCCAGGCGGTAGGTGCGACCGCCTTCTGCGATCTGCCCTTCGTTCCCTCCCCCGTCGTCGAGCCCCGTGGCTGTCAGGTACGGGACGTACAGGCGGGGGATGCCATCCCTGCCGATGTGTGGCGGGACGCCCACGCCAATGTTCGAGCCGGCGCCAGGCCCAGATGGCGCCAGGGGGCGTACCTCGAAGTCGTAGGGCACGTCCTCCTCCAGCCCGGTCACGCGGTGGCGGCGCACGGCCCTATCCCCGGGGGTAGCCGTCCATGCTTCCCATGTCCGCTCCTGGAAGATGCTGGGACGGCCGTGCACAGAGCCCCAGGCTCTCTTCCGGTACTCCCAGCCGGTAGCCGTGGCTGCCCCCGCCGTCGCGTCGCTCCAGGTGAGGACAAGTTCGCTCGCGGCGCCATCCGACAGCACCATGAGTGTGCGCTCGACGACCCGCACCGGGTAGCTCTGCAGGAGCGTCGCCCCCTGGTAGATCTGGATCTCGGTCGTTCCCACAGCGCAGCCCCTCACGGAGAGGGACCCGCCAAGACCACTGGGGTTGTCGTACCCCCTTCCTCCGCCTCCGGGAAGCGCTGGCGCGGATGGGCACGCATCCTGACTGGTGGCGATGGCGGTATTCCCGGCGCTCGGACCGATCCGGATCGCGGATGGCCCCTGAACATCGCTGGAGAAGTCGAAGACCACCTCCTCACCCACGCTGACCACCTCCGGAACGGGCGACAGGTAGGTGCGGAGGTCCCGACCGGCGAGAGGCACCGCGACAGTCAAGTCACCGTAGCGGTAGCGTCCGCTCGAGCTGTGGCCGTCATCGAGGGGCACGCGGATCCTGCTCCTCGCCTCGAAGGGGGCTTCCTCCGGGCAGTCGCCTCCGCACGCACGGACGAAGAAGCGCTCGGATTCGTCTCGCTTCTGCCACACGCGCAACTCCACCCCGGCAATGGCGAGATCCCGGTAGCGGTAGGTCGCCGCTCCGTCACCGGCGTCCAGCGGGAACGGGATCGTCCCGAGGGCCCGCCAGTCGCCGCCCTTCGGACGGGCGCTCATCCACACGTTTTCTGCGTTGTGTACGTCCTGCCAGAGCCGCATCTCGACCGTGACAGTGTTCACCCCAGGATCGGTCTCCGCACTGCCCAACCCGGCGCCAGGCGCCGCGGCAAACAGCGCGGCCAAGACCGTGGCGATGGCGAACCTTAGCAAGTGTTCCCCCTTCATCTCCCCGGTTTCACCCACAGCCACTGAGCGACGCAGTCAAGCAGGCCCTCGACTCCTCCACCACCCTACGTGCGCAACACTCCCTCTTCCAGCGCCCCAGACGGCCCCCTTCGGGGAAGCCTGGCCCGTGGCGAAGCTGCCCGCGATCGGCCAGAATCGGCGCGCCTGCGAAGCAGGGACAGGGAGGGAACGTCATGTTGCTTGAGGGGAAGGCCGCCGTCGTAACCGGAGGGGCCGTGGGAATCGGGCGCGGAATCGCGGTGGCGCTGGCCGAGAACGGGGCGGATGTCGCCAGCCTCGATATCGACGCCGTCAACAACGCGGAGACGGCCGCGCTCGTGCGGGCCACGGGCCGGGAGGGGATCGCCGTCGACTGTGACGTGGCCGACAAGGTGCAGGTGCGCCGCGCCATGAACAGCGCCCTGCAGCGGCTGGGACGGATCGACGTGCTCGTGAACAACGCCGCCATCTACGCGGACACCACGCTCACGGGCGGCAGCTACGAATCGCAGACGGACGCCTACGAGCGCTCGATCGACATCTGCGCGATGGGCAGCTTCTATTGCGCGACCGCGGCCGTGGCCGCCTTGCGGGCGGCAGGCGGGGGCGATGTCCTCAACGTCATCACGGAGCACATCAAGGAAGGCCACCTGATGACGGGCGGGGCCGCCAGCGGCTACGACTGCGCCAAGTGGGTGCAGTGGCGGCAGGTGGAGACGTGGGCGGTCGAGCTGGCCGAACACAACATCCGCGTGAACGGCCTCTGCATGGGGGCAACGGACACGCCCATGCTGCGCGCCGTCTCGGCCGCGGCGGCGGGAGCGGGGATGCGCGCCTCGGACGTCGGGCAGGCGGTCATCAACATCCTCTCGCACGGCGCGGGCGGCCCCACTGGGCAGACGTACGTGTTCGGCACCTCGGGCACGCCGCGCGCCCAGAGCCTCGAGGAGATCGCGGCGCTGGCCCCCGCCTGAGACCCCGCCCACGAGCGTTGACAACGCGAGTAGGATGGAGCCCATAGCAGTGGCGCATCGCGCCCTGGTTTAACGCGACCACAGCAGCAGGAGCAATCACATGGTTCTCGAATCCATCGCCCGCCAAACGCCCACCGAAAAAGCGTCCGAGCCAGTTCTCGGCACCGCGCTCATCCCCAAGGAACGCTACATCTCCAGGGAGTTCATGCAGCGCGAATGGGAGCGCATGTGGACGAAGGTCTGGAACGTCGCCGGGCGCGAGTCCGACATCCCCAACGTGGGCGACTACTTCACGACCGAGCTGGGCTCCGAGTCCTTCCTCGTCGTGCGGGAAGCGCCGGACAAGGTGCGGACCTTCTACAACGTCTGCCCGCACCGCGGGAACCAGATTCGCAACGCCGGCATGGGCCATGCGGAGAGCTTCCAGTGCGCCTACCACTTCTTCGAGTTCAATCTCGACGGCTCCAAGAAGTTCGTCCCCGATGAGGACACCTTCACCCAGGGCGTGCCCCAGGAGACGGCGCTGATCGAGGTGGCCTGCGACACCTGGGGCGGCTGGGTGTGGTTCAACATGAACCCCGAGGCCGAGCCCCTGAGGGAGTTCCTCGGCGAGATTCCCGCGCACCTCGACCCGTACCACTTCGACCAGCAGTACCTGGTGTCGGACCAAACGATCCTGTGGGACTGCAACTGGAAGACCTCGGTGGACGCCTTCAACGAGGTCTACCACGTGCAGGGCATCCACCCGCAGATCCTGGAGTCGCTCGACGACATCCACGTGCAGATCGACCTCTACGAGCGGCACAACCGCTACCTGGTTCCGTTCGGGCTGCTGAGCCCGCGCTACCCAAACCAGACCGACCTGACGCGCGCGCTCATGGAGATGCTGCGCGCCGCGGGTGTCGACCCGGAGACGTTCGAGGGCGGCCCCGCGGACGTGCGCCCGGCCATCCAGGCGTCGGTGAAGAAGTACGGCTCCGCTCATGGCATCGACCTCTCCGACCTGAACGATGACCAGCTCAGCGACGACTACCACTACTACATCTTCCCGAACATCACGCTGAACACGCACCACTCGGGGGTCATGCTGTTCCGGCAGCGGCCGCACGCGACCGACCCGAACAAGATGTACTACGACCTGCAGAACTTCGTGCGCATCCCGGATGGTTCGGACCCGCCGCCGCGCCCGGTTCACACGACCCACAGGCACGGCGAGATCTCGCTCGGTCTGGGGCTCGACCAGGACTCGTACAACCTGCCGCGCGTGCAGAAGGGGATGCAGTCGCGCTCGTTCAAGGGGTTGCTGATCAACTACCGCGAGCGCCGCATCCGCCACATGCACAAGGTGATCGACGACTACCTGGAGGGCCCGGACCGCTAGAGCCCGTCAGCCACGACCTATCAAGAGGCCGCGCACGGATTGTGCGCGGCCTCTTGCACGCTGTAGGCTAGAAGCGATTGACTTGGGCCGGTACGTGGCGCCGTGAGCGTGGTCCCTGAAACGATGGGAGCCGGTCCTATTTCCTCCCCTACCGGAGTCGAAACTCGCTCGCGATCTGCGAGCTGATGAAGTCAGATGCATGCGCGTCTCCGCGCTCCCACTTGCGCTGAATCGCCCAGCAACAGTAGTCGGCAATCTGAAGTCCTGGGTCCTCCCCGGCTTTCCATATCTCGGCCCGGCTGGCGGGGTTGACCACCGTCTGAGCCACAACATCAGTGAGCGCTTCACGCTGTTCGGGTCCACTCACCTTGGTGTTCAGCGAAGCGGCGACGACAACCAATTCATCGAGGACAGAAGGCGCGACCCGCGGAGCGACGTAACGCAGCAGGTAGAACCAGGCGGTCTTCCACACTCGCAGGTTGTCGCGTTGCATCTCGGTGGAGGCTGCTGCCTTGTCCAGGACGATGGAATCGACCCGGAACTCATGGCCTGCCAGCAGGTTGACGACTCGCTCTCGCGTGGCGTAGGTGTCGGCGTGGGCGTGGAAGTGGGAGCGGGTGAGGCTGCCTTCCCACATCAGCGACCGGCGGAGGTCGAACAGGGCGTGGCAGACCGCATCATCCCTCAGCGTCACGGTCGTCACGATGAAGTAGCGGGATGAGCCCGGCTTCCGCGTGAAGTTGAAGTCCCCCGCCTCGTCTCCGAAGATCATCACGCGCGCCACAACAATCAGTGTAACCCACAAGTCCGGTCTCCTCTCGTTGCGTTCGGCTCGGCACGGCCGTAGCGTGCGCCGCCTACCAGGAGGACGGACGTGCAGGAATTCGCGGGCAAGATCGCGGTGGTGACGGGTGGGGCGAGCGGCATCGGGCTGGGGATGGCGACTCGCTTCGCCGCCGAGGGGATGCACCTCGTCCTCGCCGATATCGAGGCGGGGGCACTGGAAGCGGCCGCAGCGCGCCTGCGCGAGAGCGGCGCTGAGGTGCTCACCGTCCAGACCGACACAGGCGACGCCTCCTCCATGGACGCCCTCGGCGAGCGCGTGCTCGACCGCTACGGAGCGGTCCACATCGTCTGCAACAACGCGGGCGTGGGCACGCACGGGCGCATGTGGGAGCTGAGCGTGAAGGACTGGGAGTTCGTGCTGCGAGTCAACCTGTGGGGGGTGATCCACGGGGTGCGCGTGTTCGCTCCGCACCTTATCGAGCAGGACGAAGGCCACATCGTGAACACAGCCTCGATGGCGGGGCTCGTATCGGTGGCCGGCGCGGGGCCGTACAACGTGAGCAAACACGGCGCCGTCACGCTCTCGGAGACGCTGTACTCGGAGCTGCGGGACGCCGGCTCGAACGTGGGCGTCTCCGTCCTGTGCCCGGGCCTCGTGCAGACGAATCTGGGAGACTCGGAGCGCAACCGCCCCGGCGACCTGCGCGAACTCGACGCCGAGGAACTGCGGGCGCGTGCGGAGCGGGAACCGGGCTACGCCCAGCGTGGAACCATGCAGAGGCTCACGCCCGACTGGGTGGCGGAGTGCGTGCTGGAGGCGATCAAGGTAGACCGCTTCTACATCCTCACGCACGAGGATCCCGAGGGGCACATCGAGCGCCGCATGCGCAATATCCTCGAGGACGGCACACCCGCGATCGTCCGCTCCACCGTCTTCGCCGGCGACGCGCTCAAGCGGGACCAGGCTCCGCCTGGGACGGGAGCCTCACAGTAGAAGAAGGGAGAACGCCCCCGTTCCGGGTGGACACACGCGAGCGAACTGGCGGCGCCCTGCCGTTCTTCCCCCCATGCTCCTAGCTCAACCCTCTTTCGGCAGCCTGCTAGCGCCCCTTGAACTCCGGCTCGCGGCGTTCGAGGAAGGCGGCGGCGGCGTTCTTGAAGTCCTCCGTCTGCGAGGCGGCGATCATGTTGCCCGCCTCGAACGTGAGCGTCTCTCCGAAGGTGTGCGTCGCGCCGTAGGCGAAGTTGCGCTTCATGCGGGCGTAGGCGGCGGTGGGGCCGGCCGCGAGCTTGCGGGCGAGCGCCATCGCCTCCTCACGCAGGGCGCCGTCGGGAACGACGCGGTTGACCACGCCCAGGCGCAGGGCGGTGGGGGCATCGATCTGCGAGCCCAGCAGGTAGAGCTCCTTCGCCTTGGCGAGGCCCACGATCCGTTCGAGCTGCCAGCTCCCGCCGAAGTCACCCGTGAGGCCGACGCGCCCGAAGGCGGTCACGAAGCGGGCGCCCGCCCCGGCCAGGCGGACGTCGGCGGCAAGGGCGAGGGAGAAGCCGGCGCCCGCGGCGGCGCCGTTGACCGCGGCGATAGTGGGCTTGGGCATCTCCGCGAGCAGCCGCGAGATCTCCTCGAAGCGGCGCAGTTGGGCCGTGCTCCCGAGCGGGTCGAGCTCGTCACCGGCACCGATGCCCTTGAGGTCGCCGCCGGAGCAGAAGGCGCGCCCCGCGCCCGTCACCACCACGCAGCGCACGGCCTCGTCGGCGGCCGCCTCGTGGCCGCGCGAGACAAGGGCGTCGAGCAGCTCCCCGCTCATGGCGTTGAGCGCGTCGGGGCGGTTGAGTGTGATGACGCCGACAGCGCCGTCGGTCTCGTAGCGCACGGTCTCGGACATGGGAGGGCCTCCTTCGGGCAGGGAAGGCCATTCTAGCGCGGGTCGGCGTTCACTCCCGCCAGTCGATATCGACTTCGCCGAAGCGCACGGTGTCGCCCTCGGCGATGCCCACGCGCCGGAGGGCACGGGCCACGCCCCAGCGCGTCAGGCGGCGCTCCACCTCATCGCGCGCGCCCTCCATCTCCAGGTCCATCATCTCCATGAAGGTCACGACCCGCTGGCCCTCAACCGCAAAGAGGCCGGGCCCCCGGCGGGCCACGGTGAAGCGCTCCTCGGGCTGCGGACGGACGATGGGAAGCACCTCCGGCGGCCTGGAGGCGGCGCGCTCACGCTCATCCCGTACGAGCGCCATCAGCTGGGCGACAAGCGCGTCTGTCCCCAGTGCCTCCTGCGCGGAGATGGTGGCGACGGGGGCGCCGATGTGGGCCTCGAGCGTGGCCGCGGCATCCCTCGCAATCTCGTCATCAAGGTCCGACTTCGTCACGGCGATGACGCGGGGGATGTCGTTGAGCGAGTCGTCGTAGGCACGCACCTCCGACTCGATCAGCTCGTAGTCGGTCACGGGGTCGATCGAGCTGCAGTCGACGACGTGCAGGAGGACGCGGCAGCGTTTCACGTGCTTCAGGAACTCGAAGCCGAGGCCATAGCCCTCGCTCGCGCCCTCGATGAGCCCGGGGAGGTCGGCAAGGGTGAAGCGCTCGTAGCCGACACCGACCACGCCGAGCATCGGTTCGAGCGTCGTGAAGGGGTAGGCCGCGATCTTCGGCTTGGCGTGCGAGACGGCGGCGAGCAGGGTCGACTTGCCGGCGTTGGGGAGGCCCAGCAGGCCCACATCGGCGAGCAGGCGCAGGTCGAGCCGCAGCGAAACCGACTCCCCGGCGTGGCCTCGCTGGGAGTAGCGGGGGGCCTGGTTCGTGCTCGTTGCGAAGCGCTTGTTGCCCCAGCCGCCACGCCCACCCCAGGCGACGAGCGCCGTGGCGCCCGCCTCGCTGAGGTCTGCCAGCGGCTCACCCGTCTCGTCCTCGAAGGCGATGGTGCCGGCGGGCACGTCCAGGGTCAGGTCCTCACCCTGGGGGCCGGCGCGGAGCTGGGGCCCACCCGGACCCCCCTTCCCGCCCTGGAAGCGCCGGCGGCTGCGGTAGTGCTCAAGCGTGTACACGTCGTCCACGGCGCGCAGGAAGATACGGCCGCCTCTGCCACCGTCGCCGCCATCGGGTCCGCCCAGGGGTACGAACTTCTCCCGGTGGAAGGTCGCGGCGCCACTCCCTCCGGAACCGCCTTCCACCGTTATGCGAACGCTATCGAACATCGGAACCGATCGTAGCGAAGGAAGAGGCGAAGGGGATGGAGATGACGGTGAGCCGTGCGGGAGTGTGCGGCTTCATGGCAAGCGGGCAGTTGGCGAGGGCTGGGAGCCGTGCCTGCAGGGGGCGGAGACCGTTCGGGATGGCGTATCGGGACGCGTTCGGCTTACGGGCCTCTCGCAAGGTGGCGCGCTGGGCCGTCGGGATACGAACGCGGTTCCGCACTGGTTTCCGAACGGAAACTACTTGCCGCCGGCGGGCTGGGGAGCAGCGTCGCCGAGGTCGCCGCGGCGACGGCGGATGACAGCCTCGTCCTCGCCGAGGGAGGCGTCCTGCTCCTGCTCGTAGGTCATCTTGTAGAGCCGCGCGTAGACACCGTCGGCGTCGAGCAGTTCGTCGTGCGTGCCGACCTCGACCATGCGCCCGTTCTCGAGGACGACGATGCGGCTGGCCTCGCGGATGGTGGAGAGGCGGTGGGCGATGACGAAGGAGGTGCGGTTCTGCAGGAGCTGGCGCAAGGCGCGCTGGATGATGACCTCCGTCTGCGTGTCCACGTAGGCGGTGGCTTCGTCGAGGATGAGGATGCGGGGGGCGGCCAGCACGGCGCGGGCGAAGCTGAGGAGCTGGCGTTGGCCCACGGAGATGTTCTGGCCGCGCTGGTGCAGCTCGTGGTTGTAGGAGCCCGGGAGTCGCGAGATGAACTCGTGCGCGCCAACCGCTATCGACGCTTCCTCGATCTCCGCGTCCGTGGCGCCGGGCTTCCCGTACTCGATGTTGTCGCGGATGGTGCCGCTGAAGAGGTAGGGCTGCTGCAGCACCACGCCCATGAACTGCGTGAGCGAGCGCCGCTTGATGTCGCGCACATCGTGGCCGTCGATGCGGATGGCGCCCTCGGAGACGTCGTAGCCGCGGCTGATGAGGGTGGTGACGGTCGTCTTGCCCGAGCCGGTGTGCCCCACGAGCGCGATTGTCTCGCCGGGCTCGACGTGCAACTCGAAGTCCTGGAGCACGGGCACGCCCTCGACGTAGTGGAACTGGACGCTGTCGAAGTCGACGCGGCCCTCGACGGCCTCTAGTTCGATGGCGTCGTCGCGATCGAGGATGCGGGGGATGGTCTCGAGCACCTCGAAGATGCGTTGACCGCCGGCCATGGCGCGCTGGAGCATCGTGTACTGCATGACCAGGTCGCGGATGGGCTCGAAGAAGCGCAGCACGAGGATGATGAAGACGATGATGACACCGATGATGGCGCCGATCTCATCCGCATCGAGTGACTCGGCGCTGAGGGCGCGCCAGCCGGCGACGATGAGGACGGCGGCGGTGGAGATGGCGATGCAGAGCTCGATCAGGGGCACGACCACGGCGGTGAGCGTGCCCGCCCAGATGTTGGCGTTGCGGTTCTGCTGGTTCATCACGTCGAAGCGGCGGGCGTTCTCGCCCTCGCGGTTGAGGGACTGGACCGTGCGTACACCCGCGAGGCTCTCGCCGAGGTTGCCGTAGAGCTCGCTGATGCGGATGCGGACGTTGATGAAGGCCTCGCGCGCGTACTTGGCCCAGATCGTGAGAATGAAAATGAGGGGCGGAACCACGGCGAAGGTGTAGAGGGCGAGGGTCCAGTCGGCCTGCATGAGCACGGCCACGGCGATGACGATGCCGACGATGTCGGCGGCGAAAGTGAGGGAGCCCGTGCTGAGCAGCTCCTGCATCACGGTCACGTCGCTGGTGAGGCGGCTGATCATGCGGCCCACCTCCATCTCGTCGTAGAACGAGAGCGAGAGGCCCTGCATGTGCTCGTACATCTGCGAGCGCAGCTCGTAGAGCAGGTGCGTGCCGACGCGCGCCATGATGAGTTGCTGCACCATGCCCGCGACCCAGCCAAGGACGCCGAGGCCGGCGATCACGCCCGCCCAGAGGGGAATACGGCTGGCATCGCCCCTGATGGCGTCGGCCGTGGCCATACCGATGAAGACCGGGGGCACGTAGATGGAGATGGAGACCAGCAGCATGCAGCCGAAGGCGAGCAGAAGCGCCCGCCCCCGGTGCCGCAGGTAGGGGATCATCTTGCGCACGACGTCGGCGTCGTACGGCTTGCCGAGGTACTCCTCGTCCCAGCCGTCGTGGCCACGACCGGCCCGCATCATGCCGCGCTGGCCGCCGATGCCGGAGCTGTAGCCGCCGGCGCCGCCGCCGCCCCACATGCCCATCAGGCGCCTCCGCTTCCGCCGCCGGACTCTGCCAGTCCTGCGGCTTCGGGGGCCGTGGCTTCGGCGGAAGCGGCCGCTTGAACACCGGCCTCGCCGAGCGCCTCTTCCTGATCGCGCAGTTCGAGGTCGTAGATCGTGCGGTAGAGGCCTTCCTCCTCGAGCAGCTGCTCGTGCCTGCCACGCTGGACGACGGCGCCGTCCTTGAGCACGAGGATCTCGTCGGCGCGCATCACGGTGCGCAGGCGCTGGGCGATGACGAAGGTGGTGCGGCCCTCCATGAGCGTGGCGAGGGCCTGCTGGATGAGGAACTCGGTTTGTGTGTCCACGCTCGCGGTCGAGTCATCGAAGATGAGAACGCGCGGATCGAGCAGGAGCGTGCGCGCGATGGCGACGCGCTGGCGCTGGCCGCCGGAGAGGGTGACGCCGCGCTCGCCCACCCACTCGTCGTAGCCGTAGGGCAGGCTCATGATGAAGTCGTGGATGCGGGCGGCCTTGGCGGCCGTTTCGATCTCCTCCTGCGTGGCCGCGGGCCGTCCGTAGGAGATGTTGTCGCGGATGGTGCCCACGAAGAGGAAGACATCCTGCTGGACGGCGCCGATGCTGGCCCGCAGGGATTCCAGTTGATAGTTGCGGATGTCGACGCCGTCGATGGAGATGGAGCCTTCGGTCACGTCGTAGAAGCGGGGCAGCAGGTTGACGATGGTGGACTTGCCGCTGCCGGTGGGGCCGAGGAGGGCGATGATCTTGCCCGGCGGGGCGTCGATGTCGATGTCACGGAGCACGGGACTGACGTTGTCGTAGCCGAAGGAGACGTGGCGGAAACGGACGTGGCCCTGGGAATCCTCGACGGGCACGGCGCCTTCGCGCTCCTGCACGGCGGAGCGCGCATCGAGCACCTCGAAGACGCGCTGGCCGGCGGCGATGGCGCGGGAGAAGGAGGTGATCATGAAGCCGAGCATGCGCACTGGCCCCTGCAGCAGCTGGAGGCTGAGGAGGAAGTAGAAGAGCTCGCCCGCGTTGAGGCTTCCGTTGACGACGAAGACGGCGCCGACGCCGAGCGTGGCCGCCTGCTGGATGCCGGAGATGCCCTGGAGGAAGGGGGCGTGCCGGGCCATCATCGTGGCCTGCGTGAGCTGCAGGTTGCGCTGCTGCTCAGCGGCGCGGGCGAACTTGAGCGCCTCCAGTGGCTCGCGGCTGAACGCCTTGACGACGCGGATACCGCCCAGACCCTCGTCCGCGACTTCCGTCATGCGCGCCTCGCTGGCCTGGATCTTCACCCAGAGCGGGCGCATCACGTGGTGCACGGCCCAGGAGCGCCAGGCGATGAGGGGGAGGGTGATGCAACTGACAAGAGCCAGTTGCCAGTGGAAGTAGAACATGCCCCCCACGCCCGCGATGATCATGAGGGTGATCATCATCAGACGGAGCGAGGCCATCGACATGAACATGCGGATGGCTTCGACATCCTGGGTGGCGCGGGACATGATCTGGCCCGTCTGCACCTTGTCGTGGTAGGCGTAGCTGAGCCGCTGGACGGTGTCGTATATCTGGTTGCGGAGGTCGTAGGCGACGCGCTGGCCGAGGCTCTCGGAGATGAAGGTCTGGGCGAAGGAGGAGATGCCCCGCGCCACGGCGAAGCCGATGACGAGCAGGGCGGCGAGGAGGAGCGTCCCGCGGTCGCCGTCGAAGCTGACGATGGAGTCGCCATCGTGCACGGGATCGAGGCCGACATCGACGGCGACCTGCACGAGGAAGGCGGAACCCATGCCGAAGGCAGCCGCCCCAACCATGGAGAGGAGGCCGATGGTAAGCATCTTCCAGTAGGGGACCGCGTAGCCGCCGAGGCGCGCGAGGATGCGCAACGCTGGAACTCCTTCGAGGTTCTGAAGCTACCACACCCTCACGCGAAGGTGAAATTTGGCGGGCGAGAGGGCGCGTCTGAACGGGTTTGCTAGCACTCTCGGCGGGAGAGTGCTAATATCCTCGGCACGCTCAAATTCAAGAAAGCGTTTGGAGGAAATCCATGCCCGCGAAGACCGCAACGAAGACCGAACTCGTGCCTCTGGCCGACCGCATCGTCGTGACCGCCCTGAAGCAGGATGAAGAGACCGCCAGCGGCATCATCATTCCCGACACCGTGAAGGAGAAGCCGCAGCAGGGCGAGGTCATCGCCGTGGGTCCCGGCAAGCGCGACGACAGCGGCGCCCATCAGACGATCGACCTTTCGGCCGGCGACCGCATCCTCTACGCCAAGTACGCCGGCACCGACATCAAGCTCGACGGCATCGACTACATCGTCCTGAACGAGAAGGACATCCTCTGCAAGCTGGTCTCCTAAGGGAGCGTACCGGAAGGACCCTGACCTATGGCCCCCAAGCATCTGCTCTTCGATGAAGCTGCGCGCCGCCAGCTGAAGGAGGGCGTCGACGCCCTCGCCGACGCCGTCAAGGTGACGCTCGGCCCGCGCGGCCGCAACGTCGTCATCGAGAAGAACTACGGCCCGCCCGTCATCACCAAGGACGGCGTGACGGTGGCCCGCGAGATTGATCTCGCGGACCCCTTCGAGAACATGGGCACCCAGCTGGTAAAGCAGGTTGCCACCAAGACCAACGATATCGCCGGCGACGGCACGACCACGGCCACGGTGCTCGCACAGGCGCTTGTGCGCGGCGGCGTGAAGGTGATCGCCTCGGGTTCCCACCAGATGGCCATCCGCCGCGGCATCGACGGCGCGCTCGGCGTCGCCATCGAGAATCTGCGGGACCGCGCCGAGCCCGTGCTCAGCAAGCAGCAGATCCAGCACGTCGCCGCAATCGCCGGCAACGACCCCGAGGTCGGCGAGATCATCGCGGACGTGATGGAGATGGTCGGCAAGGACGGTGTCATCACTGTCGAGGAATCGCGCGGGCTCAAGTTCGAGACGGAGTTCGTCGACGGCCTGCAGCTCGACCGGGGCTGGCAGTCGGCCCAGTTCGTAACGAACGTGGAACGCCAGGAAGCCGTCATCGAGAACCCCTATATCCTCATCACCGACAAGAAGATCACGGCGGTGCAGGACCTGCTCCCGCTCCTGGAGCAGGTGCTCCAGGTGACCAAGGACCTGGTCATCATCTCCGACGACATTGAGGGTGAGGCGCTCGCCACGCTGGTCGTGAACAAGATGCGCGGCACCATGAACATCCTCCCGCTGCGTGCGCCCAGCTTCGGCGATCGGCGCCTGGCCATCATGGAGGACATCGCCATCCTGACGGGCGGCGAGTTGATCACCGAGAAGACCGGCCGTCAGCTGCAGTCGGCAACGCTCGCCGACCTCGGTCGCGCGCGCCGCATCGTGGCCAGCCGGGAAGCGTCGACCATCATCGAGGGCCAGGCCAGCGATGAGGCCATCCAGGCGCGGATCAAGCAGTTGAAGGCGCAGATCGAAGACATCACCAGTGACTTCGACCGCGAGAAGCTGCAGGAGCGGCTGGCGAAGCTCGCCGGCGGCGTCGCCGTCATCAAGGTCGGCGCGGCCACCGAGATCGAGCTGAAGGAGAAGAAGGCGCGCGTGGAGGACGCTCTCAGCGCCACCCGCGCCGCCGTGGAAGAAGGCGTCGTTCCCGGCGGAGGCGTCGCCCTCATCCGCGCCCAGACGGCCGTTGCGGAATACGCCGAGTCCCTCGAGGGCGACGAGCGCGTGGGCGCGCTCCTGCTCTCCGAGTCGCTCGAGGCGCCGACCTGGACGATCGCCGAGAACGCCGGCCTTGAGGGCTCCGTAATCGTGGCGCGCATCAAGCGCCGGGAGAACGAGAGCGAAGGCTGGGACGCCGCTGCCGACCGCTGGGGCGACATGTTCGAACTCGGCATCGTCGACCCCGTAAAGGTGGTGCGCTCGGCCCTTGAGAACGCCGCCTCCGTAAGTAGTATGGTTCTCACGACGGAATCGCTTGTGGCGGATGCCCCCCAAATGGCGCTCGTCGCAGGACCACTTCCGGAGGAGTACTAGACATGTTGGAACGGCTGCGCTCAGGCCCCTTGAAGTACATCGCCTTCCCCATCGTGATCCTTGGGGTCCTCTTTGTGGTGATCCGAAGGTTTGTGGGCGGAGGGGACGCCGAAGAGGAAGCCTAGCAGCCTCTCCCGAGCGGCTCATTGACAGAGCGTGACCCCTCGCGGGGGTCGCGCTTTGTTTTGGGCAGCCCCTTCGCTCGCAGGACGCCAACCCCTCCCCCGAGCGCGAGATCGGCGCGTCCGGCACGGGCCGAGGGGCGCCGCCAGCCAGCTCGAAATATCCCGGGTAGCCCAAGGGGGCTATCGGCGTACGATTCAGGGTGTGGGAATGAGGCGGGCGCGAGGGCGTCGCTGGAGAAGGCGGGCCGGTGGCCGCCTGTGGCGCCGCCTCGGGCGCGTTACGACCCAGGATGTCGTGCGCGCACTCTGGCTGGGCACGCTCATTGGCGTGGTCACGGGCGTGGCCGCGATCCTCTTCTTCGAAGCCCTTGACCTCTCGACGCGCTACATCCTCACCGAGCTGACCGGCTATGCGCCCCCGCATCCCCAGGGCGAGGGCGGGGGTGCGCCCGCCGGTCCGACGCGCACCTGGGCGCTCCCCATCGTGGTGGGCGTGGGGGCGCTCGTCTCCGGCATCCTCGTGTACTCGCTGGCGCCAGAGGCGGAGGGGGCGGGCGCGGACCAGGTGATCGACGCCTTTCACAAGCGGGGCGGACGCATGCGATTGCGCGTCATCCCGGTGAAGCTGATCGCCTCCGCGATCACGATCGGAAGCGGCGGGGCAGCGGGCAGGGAGGGGCCGGCCGCGCAGATCTCGGGCGGCATCGGTTCGGTTATCGCCGACCGGTTAGGGCTGAGCGCCGTTGAGCGCCGGCGGGCGCTCGTGGCGGGCATGGGGGCGGGCGTGGGCGCCATCTTCCGCGCCCCCCTGGGCGGCGCGATGATGGCCGCCGAGGCCCTCTACCGCGATGACTTCGAGGCGGACGCGATCCTGCTCTCGCTGATCTCGTCGATCGTCGCCTTTGCCGTGTACGGCGCCTGGTACGACTACACGCCCATCTTCGGCGGCACTGCGGGCTTCTCCTTCACGCACCCGGAGGAGCTCCCCTACTACCTGGCCCTGGGGGTGGCCTGCGGGCTGCTCGGCATCTTCTACGCACGCGGCCTGGAGGGGGCGCAGAAGCTCTTCCGCCGGCTGACCGGTCCGCGCTGGGTGAAGCCCGCCATCGGGGGCGTGCTCGTTGGTTGCATCGCGATGTTCGCCCCCGAGGCGATCCACGTCGGGTACGGCTGGGTGCAGCGCGCCCTCACCCCCGACGAGGTGATGGACTTCTCCCTCTGGCTTCTCATCGCGCTGCCGCTCCTGCGCATCGTGGCGGGGGTGCTCACGGTGGGGTCGGGGGCGGCGGGGGGCATCTTCGCCCCCGGGATGGTGGCGGGAGGGATGCTGGGGGCGCTCTTCTGGCGGCTCTTCCACGATCTGCCCGGCTTCCCCGCGGAACCCGCGCCGCTCGTGATCATCGGCATGATCGCGCTCTTCGGCAGCATCGCCCATGCCCCCCTCGCGATGATGCTGATGGTGGGCGAGATGACCGGGAACCTCTCGCTGCTGGCGCCCGCCATGGTGGCGGTGGCGGTCGCGACCCTGCTCGTGGGCAATAAGACCATCTACCGCAGCCAGGTGGCCACTCGCGCCGACTCGATGGCGCACCGCCACCGCTTCGCCTTCCCCCTGCTCGATGCCCTGCCGGCGGAACGGGCCGTCGTGTCGCTGGCCATGGTGCGCGACACGTTCACCGTGGCGGAGGCGCTCTCCGCCCTGGAGCGGCGGCAGAGCACGGACGGCGTCCTGATAGACGAGAACGGGAGGCTGGTGGGTGAAATCACCAGCGAGGACCTGCGCGCCGCCCCCGACGCGGGGGCGCCCGTTGCAGGACTTTCGAGCGATCTTCCCGCAGTTGTGCTCGCGGACACGCCTCTCGACGAGGCGCTCGACCGCCTCGCGAGCCACGACCGCCGCTGGCTGCCCGTGCTCGACGGCAGCGACGGTCCCGTGCTGGGCGCGATCGACGCGCGCGCGCTGGTGCGCTCCTACCGCCGCGCCGTGCAGCAGCAGGTGCGTCCGCTGACGCCGGTCGACGAGGAGATCAGCACGATGGAGCTGACCGTCGCCGCGGGCGCGCCGGTTGAGGGAAAGACGCTGGCGGAGGCGGGCCTGCCCCAGGGCGTCCGTGTGCTCACGATGGAGCACCTGGGGCGCCTGTCCGCGCCCGCGGGCGATACGGTGCTGCGTCGCGGCGACCGCCTGACGCTGGTGATGACGCGCGGCACACGCTCCGAGGTGCTCTCCCTCGTCCTCGGCGACTGAGGCGGCGACTGAGGCGCTAGCCCAGGGCGAATCGCAGGACGACGGCGACCAGCGCCACGAGCAGGACGCCTCCCGCGACGGTGACGAAGGCGCTTCGCGAGCGCGCTCGCTCCTCCTCGGCGCTGCGGTAGGCGACGAGCGCTCGTTCGCCGCCAAGCTCGGCGATGACGCTGCGCGCCTCGGCGATGTGCGCGCGGGGCACGAGCACGGCGTAGGAGATACCGAAGAGGCTCGCCCCGCCGAGGGCGCCGCCGGGGCCGCGCTCGATGAAGGCGGCGTCGATCTCCTCGTCGTGGAGGGCGTCGATCCAGATGCGCGCCTGGGCGATATCGCTCGCCTCGGCGACGATGGTGGCGCCGTCCTCTTCCATCCCGGAGGTCATCTGCGCGGCAGTGTAGTCCCCGCAGCGGCTGGGTTCGCTACAGTTGGGGGCGATGCCGAAGCGGGACGGTTCTCTGAAGGCGCGCGAGTTCACGTTCTTCTGCGAGGACCAGATCCTGACGCAGCTCCCGCCCACCATCCCCCAGCCCGAGCGTCGCGTGCGCTGGACGATGCTGCAGATGCACTTCGGCGACGAGCACGTCCACTTCGAGCTGCAGCCGCAGATGGGGCGGGGCGTGGTGGAGGCGGGGCTGCACTTCGAGGGGCCGGTCGAGGCGAACGATGCCTGGGTGGAGCTGCTCGCGGCGAACGCGGCCGACCTGCTGGGCGAGCTGGGCCCCCTGTGGGAGCTGGAGGAGTGGACCTCCACCTGGCGGCGTCTGCACCGCCCCTTCCGCTTCGAGCGCCTCACGGTCGAGCTCGCGCACGAGGTCGCGGGCGAGGTCGCCCACGCCATGACGGTGCTCCACCCGATCATCGAGAAGGGCGCGGCCACGCTCGCCCCGACGCCCGCCCCTGCACGCCGCGCGGCGGCCGGGGGCGGGCGTCGCTGGCACCGCCGCGCGAGGCGCTAGGCGGGGCTCAGGCGAAGGTCGTGTCCATCTCGGCGGACATGTCGAAGTATTCCTGGAAGGTCTGGTTGAAGCGGTAGAAGAGGTCGCGGCGGTGGTAGTCCTCGCCGGTGGCGAAGCCGTCGTTGCTCTGCAGGTCGAGCGAATTGAGGGTGAAGAGCGCGTCCGCCTGACCGTTCGCCTTGATGTTCTCGAGCATGGCGCGCCAGGCCTCGGGGGACTGCAGCAGGATGAAGTCGAGGTCGCCGGGGGCGTCGCAGGGCGCCTCGGCGACGTTGGTGATGGAGAAGGCGTCGAACGTAATGGCGAAACAGCGGTCGCCAACGCGGACGCCGACTTCGGCATCGCAGTTGCCAAGGCGGTCGAAGCTGTCGGAGGCGTTGAGGCGGTCGGCGGCCTCCTGGAACCACTCGGTGGAGGGGAAAGCAGGCATGGAGGCAGTGTACCGGAGGAGAGCGCTCCAACGGACTGCTGCGCTCGACTGCTGCGCGCTCGCGACGCCCGCCTGAGTGGTGCGTTTGAGCGGGTGGGGTAATTCGGTAAGGGGGTCGCTAGAGTGAGGCCATGGGGCGAGCATGCGGGCGGTGAAGTGGGAGTACGCACTGCTGTACATCTCCGACGAGAAGCCGGCCCGGCGCTGGATTCTGTTCAGCCACGAGCAGGACGCGGCCAGCCTGGAGCGGTACTCCCCCCGCGCGACGGCCCACACCGCAACCTCCATCCACTTCAATCCGGAGAGGGTGCACACCACCTGGGTACTTGGGTCGCTGGGGGCTGAGGGCTGGGAGATGGTCGGCGTCGCCCGTGTCGACTCGCTGGAGGCGGCGTGCCTCTACCTGAAGCGGGAGCTGGACGACGACGGCAGGCAGGTGGCCGTCGTGCTGCCGCCGCGGGCCTGAGCGAAGGCTACCGGTTGGCGCCTTCCCCTGCCGCCACGGGCTGGGAGAGGTAGGACGTGAGGGCCGTGGCGATCAGGTAGTTGAGGGAGACACCTTCGATCTTGGCGCGCAGGGCCGCGCTGGCATGGAGCGACCGGGGTAGGCGCAGGCGGATGTCGCCCGAACGGTCGGAGCCCCAGGGCTTGGGGATGGGGTGGTCCTCGGCGAGTTCGTGGTCGATCCAGAGGCCCATCGCGACGTTCAGGTTCTCGGCCGCCTCAGCGGCGGTCTCCCCCTCACTGAACACACCGTCAAGCTCCAGCACGTGGGCCGACCAGTAACCGCTCTTGTCCGGCTGGATGATGCGGTGGTAGGGAAGCTCAAGGTAGTCAGTCGTCTGCATATCAGTGACACCGTATGCGGTGCCAGCGAGTCGGGCTACTCCGGCCTCGACCAGCGGCCTTCGGGGATGTCCTCGGATGGTTCCGGCTCCTCCGGGGGTGGGGGCTCCTCGGATTCGGCGGGACGGACGCCGAAGTGGCTGGTGTCGGCGCCGATGAGGGAGGGGAGCGACTGGCTCTCCGGGCTCTCGCCCTCGGGCGCTTCGAAGGGAGTGCGTTCGCGCGACTGCACCCGGCCCCAGACGTCGCCCTTGTGGCCCGTCACGAGGCGGCCGTCCTCCAACTCCTCCACGCGGCTGGCCATCTCCATCACGAGGCGATCGTGCGTGCAGGTGATGATGGAGACGCCGCGCTCGCGGCAGATGTCGCGGATAAGGGTGAAGACGGCCGTGGCGGTGGCCGAGTCGAGCTCGCCCGTGGGCTCGTCGGCGAGCACGAGCGTGGGCTCGGTGACGAGCGCGCGGGCGATGGCGACGCGCTGCTGCTCCCCGCCGGAGAGTTCGTAGGGGCGGTGGTGGGCGCGACGCTCGAGCCCGACCAGCTCCAGCACCTCGCGGGCGCGGGCCGGTCGCGCGCGGTGTACGCCCGAGATGCGCAGGGGCAGCTCCACGTTCTCCTGGGCGGAGAGCAGGGGGAGGAGCCCGAACGACTGGAAGATGAAGCCCAGCTTCTGGCGGCGAAGGGTGATCAGCTCGGACTCGCGCATCGTGTCGACGCGCTCGCCGTCGATCTCGACCTCGCCGGAGGTGGGGCGGTCAAGCCCGGCGATAGTGTTCAGCAGGGTGGTCTTGCCCGAGCCGGAGCGCCCGATGAGGGCGAGGAACTCGCCCGGCTCGACGGAGAGGCTGACATCGCGCACGGCCCAGATCTCTTCCGAGCCGAGTTGGAAGCGGCGGGTGACGTTGCGCAGCTCGATGCGGGCGCCGGCCATCAGCGTTCCTCCCCGGATACGCGGCGGACGGTGTCGGGCAGCACCTCGATGCGCCCTTCGCCAAGGAAGAGCTTGGCCCGCTCGCTGATGCTCAGCCGTTCGAGGAACTCGCGCGGCACCTGCAGGCGTCCGGCGGAATCGACGAGCACGTACTCGTCGTGCACGACCTGCGTGACGCCGCCTGCCTGCTCGACGCGGCGGAAGATCTCCATGCTCGTGCGACCGTCGCGGATGGCGACGACGCGGTTCACGCGGGAGGCGATCTCGGGGTCGTGGGTCACGATGATGATGGTGACGCCGTAGCGCGCGTTCAGGTCGCCGAGCACCTCGTAGACGCTGTCGGCGCCGATGGCGTCGAGCTCGCCCGTGGGCTCGTCGGCGAGGAGGAGGGGCGGGCGGTTGGCGAGCGCCACGGCGATGGAGACGCGCTGCTGCTCGCCGCCCGAGAGTTGCTCGGGGTGGTGGTCGCGGCGATTGCCGAGGCTCACGGCGTCGAGCAGCTCGTTGGAGCGCTCGCGCGCGGCGCCTGCCTCCACGCCATCAAGCATGAGCGGCAGCTCAACGTTCTGGGTGGCCGTGAGGTAGGGGATGAGGTTGCGGCCCGTCTGCTGCCAGATGAAGCCGACGGAGCTGCGGCGGTAGCGAACCATCTCGCCCTCGGTCATGGTCAACAGGTCGCGCCCGCCAACGAAGGCGCGTCCGGCGCTGGGCTGGTCGAGCCCGGCGAGGATGTTGAGCAGGGTGCTCTTGCCCGAGCCGGAGGCCCCGACGATGGCCATCAACTCGCCCGCGCGCACCTTCAGGTCGAGCCCGCGGAGGGCGACGACCTCGAGCTCGTCGCTCTTGTGAATCTTGAAGAGATCCTCGCAGACGATGTACGGGGGCGCTCCGGTCTCGGTGTTGGGGAAGGTTGTCATGGGGTGTCCTAGAGCTCGCCGATGCGCAGGGCGCGATGCAGGGCCAGCCGCGAGTAGAGGCGCGCAAGGGCGGCCACGGTGGCGATGAAGACGAGGGCGAGCAGGCCGTAAACGGAGAGCACGGTCTCCCAGCTTACCTGCGAAAGGAGGGGTGGGACCACGTCGCTGCCGTCCTCGGTGAGGGCGATGGCGCCGATCATGAGGCGTCCGAGGGGGAATCCGAGGGCTGTACCGGCGGCCACGCCCGCGATGATCACGAAGAGTTGCTCGAATCCGACCACCCCCACGATCTGGCGTCCGGAGAAGCCCATCGTGCGGAGGATGGCGAATTCCAGCGAGCGCGTCTGCGCCGCCAGGTAGGAGAAGACGATGAAGCCGAGGGCCGTGAGCAGCAGCACCGCCCCGAAGGAGAGGAAGAGGATTCCCTCCCAGCTGGCGGCGATCAGCGGGTCGGAGGATTCGATCGCGAAGATGGCGGCGCCGTCGTAGACCTCGCGGGCGCGGAAGCCTTGCTCCTCCAGCCACTCGTCCGTGAGCTCTATCCCCTCGACACTTCCCAGCCACACCTCGTTCACGGCGATGCCGCCGGCCACCCGCGGGATGCCCGCACCGGCGTCCCGGAGGGCGGCGAGATCGGCGACGAGCAGGTGGTCGCGCGGGCCCGGGTAGAAGCCGGGGAAGAGCTTGAAGGCGCCGGTGATCTTCACCTTGAGCAGCTGGCGGTTTACGCGTACGGGGATGGTGTCGCCGGGGCTGGCCTCGATTGCCTCCAGGAACGACTCGCTGGCAAGCACGCGCAGCGGTGCGGGCGAGCGGCGCAGGCGCAGTCCCACCGCGGTTACGGAGAAGCTGTCGTAGTTGAAGGAGATCTGGACGGCGTAGCGCCCGCGGTCGTTGTCGATGTCGGCGCGCGTGACGGTCGTCTCGGCGGCCCCGGAGGCGCCCGTGATGGACTGGTAGCGGTCGAGCGATTCGAACGGCTCGATCACGACGGCGTCGGCGGCCCCCCCACCCTCGGGGTAGGCGACAATGTCGTCGACCAGGGCGGTGACGCGTCCGGGGGCGGCGGCGAAGCGGCGCACGCTGAGGAAGACGGACTCGATTTCCAGCGTCGAATCGAGATCGGGCGGGCGGTCGCGGGGGTTGAAGGGGCGGGTGAGGTCGACGACATAGAGGAGCCAGCCGTCGTCTTCCTCGACCGGGTCGCTCACGAACAGGTACTCGAAGTGGAGGCCGTTCTCGTCGCGCAGGCGAATGCCGGGGCGGGCGGCGCGGTCGGGCAGGGAGATGCGCGTCCAGAGGCCGAGGGCGCGCGAGCCGGGGGGCACAATGGCGCCGTCGGGCAGGTCCGCGTCCTCGTCGGGCTGAAGGCTGGCGAGGAGCGAGTCGAGGTCGCCAAAGTCGTCCCGCCAGAAGGCGACCTCGGCGAAGTCTTCGCTCACGCCGAGGAGCTCCGCGGGGGTGGAGCGCCCGGTGAAGGGGGCGTAGGACACCTCGATGCGGGCGGCCGCGCTGGCGCGGTCGAGCCCGTCGATCGATTCGATGGACTCCTCCAGCCGCTCGGCGGAGAGGCGCGAAGGCTCGCGGATGTCGACGAGGCGGCCGGGAGCGCCGGCCTCGTAGGCGGCGCGGTCCTCGAAACTGCGGTCGAGCGTGGCGCGGAATCCGGCGGCGAACATGCCCACGGAGGTTGCCAGGAGGAGCAGCAGGATGAGGCGGCTGTAGTGGAGCGGGCTTCGCACCATGCGCCAGAGGCCGAGCAGGATGGTGGCCCCGCTCAGGCCCCGCAGCGCCCATGAGGCGACCGCCAGAACGACCGGGAACAGCCGCAGGAAGACGAGCGCGATCATCAGCATGAAGAGCGCGGGCGAGACCAGCAGGAGCGGGTCGGCGGAGAGGTCGCCGAAGAGGTTCTCGGTTACGAGCGAGCCCCGCTGGCGTAGCTGGTAGAAGAGAAAGGCGCCCACGGCCACGAGCACGAGGTCGAGGTAGTAGCGCAGGAAGAGCGGCTGCCTGGTGGGCCGGGCGAGGCTCTGCTTGAAGTGAACCATGCTCGCTTCGGAGGCGCGGTAAGCGGGCCAGAGCAGCGCGACCAGCGCGAGCAGCGCTCCGAGGGCGGCCAAGCCGAACGCCTCGGCGGTGAGCGTCACCTGCAGCAGCTCACCTTGGCTGAGGTCGGAGAAGGGGGGCGTCGGGCCCAGCAGGCGGATGACGCCCGAGGCCAGCAGCGGCCCGAGGACCACCGCGAAGATGGTGAGCACCGAGCCCTCGATCAGGTAGACGGTCATGATCTGGCCGAGGCCCGCCCCGCGGCTCTTCAGGAGCGCGATCTCGCCCGCCTGGCGCTCGACCAACATCGTCGCCACCAGCACCAGGTAGTAGAGCGCGATGCCGACGATGAGCAGCATGAGCGCGAAGAGCGGAAGCCGCGTGAAGAACAGCTTCTCCTGGTACTCGGCGATGACGTCCACCAGCTCCGTGTCGAGCGACGACAGCTCCAGCTGCGCGCGGATCTCGCGTTCGAGCGCACGCAGGTTGCGCTCCACCGTCTCGGCGTTGCGGCTGTTGACGCGCTCGCGGTCGATGAAGGCGTAGGTCTCGAAGGTGCCGTCGATGGAGGGGAGGTAGGGGGCCAGTACCTCCACGAAGGTGCGCTCGTCGATGACGAAGGGGAAGGTGGGCCAGCGCGTGCCGTCGACCACGAGGCGGTAGGCGTTGCCGAACCAGTAGTCCTCGGTGGGGTCGGAGGGCTCGAACAGTCCGGCGACGGTGACTTCGACGGGGTCGACATCGTCGCGCCAGAAGGGGTGGAGGTCGAAGGTGTCGCCCACGCTGATGCCGAGCTGGCGGGCGGCGGTGGCGGCGATCCAGACTTCGATGCTGGGCCGCAGGGAGGGGTCGGTGGTGGGAGGAGAGGCGGCTGCGGGGCCGCCCTCGACGAGCGTTACGTGGGCGCCGATGTCGGAGAAGAAGAGGAAGTGGGCGCGGGCGCGCAGTTCGTCGTCGTCGTCGATGGGCACGCCGGGCTCGGCCAGGAAGAAGGTGGAGGAGCGCGCGTAGACGCCCGTGTCCTCGATGAGGCTCCCGGCGTAGCGCTGCAAGAGCGTGAAGGTAGCCTCGCGGCGCTCCTTGTAGATGTCGGTCTCGCCAGGCTGGCTGT
Source organism: Tepidiformaceae bacterium (assembly GCA_965262975.1). Taxonomy (GTDB): domain Bacteria; phylum Chloroflexota; class Dehalococcoidia; order Tepidiformales; family Tepidiformaceae; genus UBA2991. The sequence goes on from OZ253575.1 coordinate 2,543,742, forward strand.
TACTGATGACCTTGAGGTCGAGCTCGAGGGGTTCCTGCTGGCGGAGGGTGAAGCTGAGGCCGAGGTCGCGCACGGCGTCGGAGTAGAGGATGACGCTCGACATGAGGGCGGAGGCGAGGACCATGCCGAAGATGACGGTGACGAGCAGCCGCCAGTTCGCGAGGCTCCGCTGGGCGACGATGCGCAGGAGGGAGGCAAAGCTGTTCATGAAGCGTCAGGGAAGCGTACAGGAGAGCGCCGTGTCATGACTCTCTGCGCGGGGCTGCGGGTCGCACGCGGGCGACGCTGTAGTCGGTTGGGTCGCGGACGGACTCGTAGTCCGTGAGCTCCAGGCGGTGGCACCAGGTGGAGGGTCTTCGTAGTCGGAGTTCGCTGCCCTTGCCGCTCGACAACCACGCGGCGGTTTCGGCGCGTTCGCGCCCAAAACGGGTGGCGACGAACTCGAGGGCCGGGAGCAGGTCGGTGTCGGTCGAACAGATGATGCCGGTGTCGTAGGCGCCGTCGATGGCGCCCGCGACGAAGTCGATTGCGAGCTGCACGTCGATCCCCTTCTCCTCGGCGCGCTGTTCAGGCCAGCGTCGCGGGTACCGCAGGGGGCGGGTGATGACGACCGCGCCGGACTGCTCCCAGGCGTGGCACTGGCGTCTATGTGCTCCGTAGGTCTTTGGATCCCTGGTGGCATCTGGTCGACCCGAGTAGACGCGCACTTGTTCAAGGACGCGGGGCTCGGAGGCAGGGTGGTAGGGGTTCTCGCGACCACAGAGAAGCCTCCCGAGTTCAACTGGGGCGATCTGGCCTACTCGGCGATGGGACCTGCTCGTCTGGGAGAAGGCACGGGCCCCTTGGTAGACGTTCTGGGCGTCAACGAAGACCGCGACTCGATTGACCATCGGCTCAAGAAAAACCCCCGCCAGTGCGCCACAAGTGACGGACGACGGGGAACATTCACCCTAACGGGCACTACCCAGTGTGTGCTGCCGTCCAGCATTTGTCAAGGGCATAAGTTGGTCTCCCGAGAAGTAAACGAACGACGGGCGCTCGGGCGGCATGAGGAGCCTGCGAAGCCGCCCAGCGAAAGAACGAGGGGGTGTGGACAAGAAAAACCCTCGCCAGTGCGCCAGCAAATAGAGAACGACGGGGAACAGTGGCCCTATCGGGCGCCCCCCTTCTCTGGTCTCGCTGGAGACGGTGTCAACGCCACGCGTCGTAGGTGGGGGAGCGCTTGAGGGGCGGAGACCGCTACCCTTGTGCGGCTATGCGGGGCTTGGCCGTTCTCTGGGGGTTGCTGCTGCGCCACGGCGCGGCCAGCTGGCGAATGCTGGCTGTGCTGGCGCTGGGCGTGCTCGTGGCCTCGACGCTGCTGGCGAGTGCGCCCATCTACGCGCGCGCCATGGCCGACCTCGGGCTCAAGTTCACCGTTCGCGATGAGCTGCGCGACGAGCCCTCCATCCGTGTCGGCATTGAGGCGCAGCAGCTCGCCACACCCGACTCGCTTGCGGCCCGTGCGGCGGTCGAGAACCGCATCGACGAGCGGCTCGGCTGGTTCGCGCTTGATCGCTCCATGGTGGTCGAGTCGGCGCGCCTCACCGTCGGGACGACGGGCGCGGAGCCACGGGCGGGCACCGCTCTGGCCGTGCTCTACGCGGTCGAGGGTTTCGAGCAGCATGTCCTGGTGCAGGAGGGGCGCCTGCCCCTTCCCACCGGTCCCGACGGCCCCGTGGAGGTGGTGATGGGCGCCCGCGCGGCGGCGGTCGCGCGGCTGGACCTGGGTGACGAATTCCTGCTGATCGAGGAGTTCGACAATTGCGACCGCATCATCCCGGCGGGGCTACAGCCGCAGTTGCCCTGCGACCTGAAGGTGCTCGTGCGCTACTCCATGCCCGCGGTGCTCACGGGCATCATCGCGATCGAAGACGCGGACAGCTCCTTCTGGTCGGCGGCCAGCGACCGCTATGTGCAGCCGGCCGCGCCGATTGCGGACTCGGGGCTCGTCTCGCCCATGGTGGCGCACCTTGATGCCGTGCTGGGTGACGTGGCCGTGCGCTACCCGGGCCAGCGCCTGAGACTGCGCTGGAACGTCCTCGCCGATATTGACCAGCTCGACCAGGGCAACTTCCAGCGGGCGCGGGCGGACATGCTCGACCTCAACCAGGACCTGCGCGTCTACAACGGCTATGCCATCAGCCCGCTCGCGGTCACGCTCGATGCGTTCGGCCGGAGCGCCGACTTCCAGCGTGCGCCCCTCACCATCCTGCTCGTGCAGATCGCGGCGATCGCGCTCTTTTACGTGGCCCTCATCTCCGTGGCGGTGGTGGAGCGCCAGGGCGAGCAGATCGCCCTGCTGCGCGGTCGCGGGTCGAGTACGAGCCAGATCGTCGCCCTCTACGCGCTCGAGGGGCTGGCCCTGGCGCTGCCGGCCATTCTCGTGGCGCCCTTCATCGCGGGGGGCGTGACGGCCCTGCTCGGGTTCACGCCCGTGTTCAACGACATCTCCGGTGGCGACCTGCTGCCGGTCTCCTTTGAGCCGCTCGCCTTCCCCCTGGCCGCGCTCGGGGCCCTGCTCTCGATCGTGGCGCTGACGGCGCCTGCCTTCGTGGTGGCGCGCCGAGGGCCGCAGGGACAGCGGCGGGCGCTGGCGCGTCCCGCAGCCAGCCTCATCCAGCGCTACTACCTCGACGTGGTGCTGGTCGGGTTCGCCCTGCTGGCCCTGTGGGAGCTGAACGAGCGCAACTCGGTCTACACGCCCTCCTCCACGGGCGGCGTCTCGAGCGACCCGCTGCTGCTCGCCTCGCCAGCGCTCATCATCGCGGCGTCGGCGGCCGTGCTGGCGCGTCTCTACCCGATCGTGCTGCGGGTGATCGTGCGGGTGGCGGGTCGCGTGGTCGGGGTGGCCGTGGCGATGGGGCTGTGGCAGCTGGTGCGCCGACCGGGACCGTACACGCAACTCGCCCTGCTCCTGATGATGGCCGTGGCCGTGGGCATGTTCGCGGCCAGCTACACGAGCACCACCGAGCGCTCCTACGAGGATCGCGCCCGCTTCGCCGCGGGCGTGGAGCTGCGCGCGGGCGCCTCCGATGCCACCTTCCTGCCCTCCGACCCCGCGAGACTGGAGGCCGAGCTGGAGGCGGTCGAGGGTGTGGAGAATGCCTCGGCCGTCATGCGCCTGGAGGGCGAGATCGCCACGCCCAACAGCGCCGGTCCGGAGGTGGCCGTGCTTGCGGTGTCGGAAGAGGCAGGCGACCTGCTCTGGTGGCGCGAGGACTTCGCCGAGCGCACGCTCGACGCCATCCTCGACCGCGTCGACAGCGGCGACATCCTGAGGGGCGTGCCCATCCCGCCCGCCGCGGCAGAACTCTCTGTATGGGTGAATCCGGAGTTGCAGCGCACCACCGTAACGGTGTGGGCGCGCGTGCGCGATGCCACCGGCCGGCACCACCTGCTGCCCTTCGGCAAGCTCGACTTCCGCGGTTGGCGCGAGTTGCGCGCTCCTATCGAGAGCCGCGGCTTCCGCCCGCTGGAGGAGCCGCTCTCGCTGATCGCGCTCATCCTCACGGAGCCCGCGAACCAGTTCAACGCGAGCGAAGACCCCGTGTATATCGACGATCTCTCGTCGGTGGATCCGGATGGCTCCCTCAACCTGCTGGAGGGCTTCGAAGGGATCGTGCGCTGGGAGGCGATCCCGAGCGCCGCGCGGTCGACGGACAGCCTGCAGCTGAGCCGCGATGAGGCGCACTCGGGCTCGCAGGCGGCGCGGCTCGAGTTCCGGCGCGGCACCACGGGCGAGCGGCGCGGGCTCTTCCCCGCCGATCGCGGCATTCCCCTGCCCGTCCTCGCCAGCGAGGCCTTCCTGGAGGAGAACAGCCTGGTGGTCGGCAGCGAGGACCTGCTCGAGATCGATAATCTCATCGTGCCCTTCGTTGTGCGCGGGGTGTACGAACGCTTCCCCACGCTGCCAACGCTCGACGGCCCCTCGGTGGTGCTGAACCGCGACCAGCTGCTGCGCTGGGGGTACATGGTGAGCACCACGCCGGGCGACCTCTCGCGACCGAACGAGGCGTGGCTCGACCTGGCCCCCGGGGCCGACCGCGAGCTCCTGACGGAGGCGCTCGAAGGGTTTGGTCTGCGGCGCGTGGTCGACCAGGAAGCGACACTCGCCTCGGTACGCTCGAACCCGCTCATCGCCGCCAGTGGCACGGGCATCCTCTCCATCTCGTTCGTCGCGACGATGGCGCTTGTGGCGGTGGCGCTGCTGGTCTCGCTCTGGATGGCGCTGCAGCGGCGGCGGGTGGAGTTCGCGGTGCTGGGGGCGATCGGGCTGACGCGCCGCCAGGTGATGGGCGTGCTCGGTCTGGAGTACGCCATCGTGGGGGTGGTGGGCGTGGCCGCGGGCGTGCTCGTGGGGCAGTTCGTGGGGCGGCGCATGCTCTCCTTCCTCGACGTGACGGAGGCGGGCCTGCCCGTCGAACCGGGGTTCGTGCTGCAGACGGACTGGACGTTCGTGGTGGTGGGCGCGGCCGTGGTGGCGGTTGTCTTTGCCATCGCCCTCATCGGCGCCGTGCGGGCGATGGCGCGCACGTCCGATGCGGCCGCCCTCCGCACGGAGTAGGAGAGCGCTTCGCTGTCGCCGCTGAGTGGAGCGCTCGGCGCTGCGCGCGGCTGAGTTGGGGCGCAGAGCAATTTCTCGAAACGGACGGGGTAATTCGAGGGTTTGGGCTCTAGGGTGAGCCCATGATGCGTCGGGCTCGTGCCTGTCTCCCGTTGTTCGCCTTCGTCGCTTCCCTCGCAGCGATGGCGTGCGGCGGCGAGACGATCCCTCCCGCCCGCGAGTCCGGCGCATCAGCCCCCACCGCTACTTCGGCCACCCTGGCGGCGGAGCCGACGCGGACGGCCACTCCGACCGCTGTGCTCACTGCCACACCCAGCCCCAGCGCCTCGCCCACGCCGACGCCGCCGACCGCCACCGCGACGCCCACGCCCGAACCGACGCCGGGGCGGACGGCCACTCCGACCCCCTCGCCCGCGGCCAGGCCCACACCTGATCCGACTCCGGCCGCCACGGCCACACCGATATCTGCGGTGACGCCGACGCCCGAACTGACGCCTGAGCCGCCAGCCATCGAATACACGCCACTCACGTTCGGGGAGTCCCGTGCGCTGCCTGCGGGGACGACGCTCCATGTCCGGGAGTACTTCGGCTGCCATGGACCTCAGAATTGGCTCAGGGGAGTCGCCACGGACGAGGGCGAACTGCTGTGGGATTACCCGCTTACCGAACTGCCTCGGAACGACGACGCGGAGTGGGGGGACCGGGACCTGGTTGGTGTGAGTGCGAGCGGCCAAACCCTTGCGGCCTGGGTCTGCGAGCGGGGAGTGTGCAGGTCTCTCGGCGGCGTTGTGAGTGAGGATGACGTCTCCTCGCTCTGGGTCTCGGGCGATGGAGGCGAGACGTGGGAGAGGTGGGGTGAGTTTCCGGAGGGGTGGATTTCGGTCGTCACCGACGACGATGTAGCCGTCTATTCGGACGATCCTCAACATCGGGCATGGTGGTTCCGCTCAGGGGAAGAAGTGTTGCCTCCAGAGGATCTTCTGAACCCACGCATCTGGGGGTGGCGAGCGGTCGGAGACCGCACCGAGTCCATCTGGGGAGACAGCGAGGGCACGGTCCTTGTGTCCACTTCTGGCGAGAGTCTTCCCCCCAGGCCTCAGGGCTTCGGCAGCGTGGCTACCCTGGCTGATGGGTCCATCCTCTGGAGCAGGGTCGAGCCCCGGAGCCGGGGGGAACGGGACCTGTTCCTGCACATGAACGACCAGGGCACAGGTTTGGCGGCGTATTCGTGGGAGGGCCCGAGGCCCCTGGTGCTCATCGACCAGTTGGACGAGGACTGGTACCTGTTTGTGGGGTTCCTTGGAGGTTCCTCATGTGGAGCGGTGGGCAGGACGGTGCTCGTGGACTTCAGCACGGGTACGGTGCACACGATCCCCGGGCTCGACGACAGGGCGCGCTTCGTTCCCTACGCCGCCCGGCCCGCGCCCGACTAGCGGGCGCCCGGGGGGGCGACGAGGACGGCCTGGGCGCTGGCGGGGCTGGCGCCGGCGGGGGCGCGCGTGGCGATGCGGTCGCCGCCGGTGATGGGAGCGTCGTAGGGCTCGAGGAAGAAGAGGGACACGCCCGCGAAGAGCTGCACGGTGATGGGTCCGTCGGGACCGCTGAGGGTGATGTCGGCGCCGCCTTCAGTCGCGCCGGGGGTGACGCTCTCCACCCGGCCCCAGAGAACGGGGCGGTGGTTCGGGTTGCTCAGGAGCTCCAGACCGGTGAAGCCCGCCGCCGAGCGCGCGAGTCCGTCGGCGAGGGGGGCGCCCGGCTCGCGGATGACGATGACCTGGCGGATGACGTAATTGCGCACGGGGTCGCCTTCGCCGGTGAACGTGAGCCACTGGCCGCGCTCGATGCCGGAGGGCAGTCCGGGCACGAGCGCCTCGAGCACGACGCCTGGGGGGAGGGCGACGGTGAGCGGCTCCCCCTCGGTGTTGGCAGACAGGAGCGTGAGCGTCGCGCCGTTGATCTCGCGCACGTCGAAGACGGCGGCGGGGCGGGCCGGCTGGGGCGTCACGAACGGCCCCGCCTCCGGGGGCGCGTCGCTGCCGGCCGATTGCGAGACGATGAAGGCCACGGCCCCACCCCCGACTAGCAGCGCCAGCACAACGACGATCGCGGCCACGGGCGCGAGCAGCCGCCGTCGCAAGGGGGCAGGCGGCATCAGGGGCTCTTCGATAGCCACGCGCCCATGATAGATGGCGCGCGGCGCGGATGGCGGGACCGGGGGGGGGATGGCGTAATTCGGGGCTTCCCCTGTTAGGGTCGCGCCGTGACACACAGGGGCGTCCTGTGAGGAAGCTGATCGTCGCCGCGCTGGCCGCGCTGCTCGGCGTGGTGGTGCTGGCGGTAGGCGCCGCCCAGGGGAGTGTGACGGCCAACGTCGAGGTGCGCGTCTGGCAGAACGTCCGGGACGACCTCGACATCAGCATCAGCGCCCGTCCCCAGGGTGGCTCGTGGCGGACCCTGGGGGCGGTGGATCTGCCGCTCGACGACGGCGTCAGCGCAACGGGGTCCCGCTACGGCGACATCGCGCTCGACGTTCCCCTCCGAACCGGGGGTTCTGTAGCCACCATTGAGGTGCGCGTCTGGCAGAACGTCGGGAACCCCAGGCTCATCTACATCAGCGCCCGGCACGCGGGAGGCTTGTGGAGCACGCTCGGCACTGTCCGCATGCCGATGGACGAGATCAGCCTCGCGGGCCGCTTCCGCTTTAGCGACATCACCCTCGAGGTTCCGCTTCCCGAGGGGGAGGTCACGACGCTCGTTGGGCGCCAGGGCTTCTGGGGGTACCAGGATGGCAGCGGTACAGCCGTGCTCTTCGGGGGCAGGGCCGGGGCCGCCCGGATTGTCGAGTTGGCGGCCCACCCCGACGGCCGGGTCATCATTTCGGACAGGTTCAGTAACGCGATTCGCGAGCTCTCGACCGATGGCGTGGTCACGACGATCGCGGGCGGCATTGGCTATGGGGACGACGATGGCCCCGGCTCAGTCGCGCAGTTCAGCGGGCCCGACGATCTCGCCGTCGATGCCGACGGGAACATCTACGTAGCCGACCGGGGCAACGAATTGATCCGCAAGATCACGCCCGATGGCGCCGTGTCCACGATTGCGGGAGGTGGGCAGGGGGTCGGCGGGGGCCCTGCCCTGGAAGCGGACCTCGACCAGCCGCGCGGGGTTGCGCTCGATGGCTCGGGGAACCTGTACATCCTGGAGAAGCATCGAATCTTGCTCCTCTCGCCGGAAGGCCTCCTCTCGACGGTCGCGGGAGGAGGGGGGCAGGAACAGGTTGATGGCCCGAGTGAGCGGGCTCAGTTCGCCCACCTGCATGACATCGACGTGGACGACGCCGGCAACCTCTACGTGATCGACATCGACGATGGGGCGAATACCGAGTCCGCATCAATCCGCAAGGTCGATGCGAACGGCACGGTCAGCACCCTTCTCTTCAGCAAGCCTCCGAGCCTTGGCGGCCTGCTGGCCTATCCGAACGGTCTTGCGGTAGCGGGCGACGGGACCGTGTTCGTGGCGAACTCGGGGCGCCACCAGATCGTGAGGCTGACTGCCGAGGGAGAGCTGCGGGGGATCGCCGGAACGGGCGCGGAGGGTTCAGCCGATGGGCCCGCGGGGACGGCCACGTTCTACCGGCCGAAGTCGCTCGACATCATGCCGGATGGTTCGCTCGTCGTGTTCGACCAGGACGGCACCGTCATTCGCCGGATCACGCCTGCCGAGGAGGGGTTCCCGCTCGGCACTGTTGCCCTCGCGGAAGGTGAGCAGACCCCGCGGATCGAGGGCGTGGCGGTGAGCGCCTTTGCCCGCAGCCCGTTCCTCCTCCCAATTGACCTGGCCCGCACCGAAGATGGCTCCATCTTCGTCGGCGACAACAATGATGGCGTCTGGCGGGTCACACCGGGTAGAAGGTTCGTCGCCCTGGCGGGCGAGAACGGGATGGGCTTCAGCGACGGTCCCGCGGATGAGGCCGAGTTCAGCTCGCCAGAAGGGATCGTCGTCGATGGCGACGGCAACATCCTGCTGGCCGACTACGGGAACCGGGCTATCCGCCAGATCGCGCCCGACGGCGCCGTCACGACGGTCCACACGTTCGGGAAGAACCCCCATCTGCTGGACTACGACAGCGACGGCAACCTCCTGGTTCTCCTCCGTGGCGGGATTGGCGGGGACGAGATCGTGCGCTTCAGCCCCGACGGCGCCAGGTCGACGGTCGCCACGCCCCGGTTCGACGCCATCTCGGGCATGGGCGTGAGCCCCGACGGTGAGCTCTGGCTCATAGGCACGGACTACCTGTCCGGCACGACGATCGTGAGGCGTGCGAGTAATGGCGACTTCACGACCGTGCTCGAGAGTGGCACGGGCCGGTACGGAGGCCTGTTCTCCATCCAGGTGCGAGGCGTCGACTTCTCGCCCGACGGCATGGCCTACGTGACGGACTCCAAGTACGGACGCATCCTCAGGATCGCTCCCGACGGCACCGTAGCGACGGTGCTCGACCGGGAGCAGTTCGGCGGTTCCGCTGACTTCACGCCGCGGGGGCTCGTGGTCACCTCAAGTGGCCTTCTGTTCGTTACCAGCGGAGGGTTCCACCCCTCGCAGGGTACGGTCTGGCAGATCACGCTCCCGGACGAGTAGCGCTTCGGAGGTGGGTGGGGTAATGCCGATGCTCGTCTGCTAGGGTCGCGCCCGTGACACATGGGGGCGCCCTGTGAGGAGGCTGATCGTCGCGGCGGTGGCGGCGGTGCTCGGCCTGGCGGTGGTGGCGACTGCTGCGGCGCAGGGTGAGACGACGGCGCGGATCGAGGTGCGCGTCTGGCAGGACGTGGGGGACGAACTCGACATCTACATCAGCGCGCGCCCCGAGGACGGCGACTGGATGGGGCTGGGGACGATCCCGTTGCCGCTGGACGATGGAGTGAGCTCCACGGGCCGGTTCCGCTACGGCGAATTCGCGGTCGATGTGCCCCTGCCCGGCCGGGCGGCGCCGGCAACGGTCGAGGTGCGCGTCTGGCAGGACGTGGGGAACAGCGCAAGTTTCTACATCAGCGCGCGCCCGGCGGAGGGTGACTGGAGCAGGCTGGGGACGATTCCGCTGCTGCTGGATGACGGGGTGAGCTCCGTGGGGTTCCGCTACGGCGATATCAGCCTCGAGGTGCCCGTCCCGCCCAGCGAAGTTTCGACCCTCGCGGGCTGGCCCGGTGTGGAGGGGTACGTTGATGGGCAGGGTGATGAGGCGCGATTCGGGGCGTTCGGCTTCCTCCTCCAGCACCAGCCCTGGGCCCTCGGGCTGGCCGCTGATCGGGACGGGAGCGTGGTTGTAGCGGACTACTACAACAATGCCATCCGCCGGATTGCGCCGGAGGGGACGGTTACGACGGTCGCCGGCGCCGGCCAGGGCATGCTGGACGGCGAAGCGGCGCTTGCCCGGTTCTCCCAGCCGCGTGATGTAGCCGTGGACCCGCAGGGGACCATCTATGTGGCCGACGAGGGGAACAACCGCATCCGCAAGATCACTGCGGACGGGGTGGTCACCACCGCCGCCGGAACCGGCCAGTCCGGGTACGGTGACGGCCCTGCCGAAGAGGCCCTCTTTGAATCCCCGCTCGGCGTTGCCCTGGGGCCGTTGGGCGACCTCTACATCATCGAGCGGACGCGGATCAGGCGCCTTTCGCCCTCGGGCCAGGTCTCGACGTTCGCCGGTGGCGCCAGACGCGGCACGCGCGATGGCTGGAGAGAGAACGCCCAATTCTCCTCCCTGCAGGACATCGAGATCGACGACTCGGGCAACATTTTCGTCATCAATGTCAATGACAGCTTCGGGGATATGACCGAGTACTCATCCATCCGCCTCATCGACACCAGCGGTACCGTCAGCACCCTCCTGCGAAGCGAGGGGCTGAACCTTGGGGGGGCGCTGGGCTTCCCGGGAGGCATTGCGCCCGCGGGCGACGGCGGTGTCTACCTGTCCAACAGCGGCCTCAACCAGATCATCCGGGTCACCCGCACGGGCGAGATCGAGGGCGTGGCCGGGACGGGAGAGGGTGGCTACCTGAACGGGCTCCGAAGCGAGGCGCGCTTCAGCCTTCCGGGGTCGATCGCGGTCTCGTCCACTGGCGTCCTGTTCGTGGCCGACCAGGCGGCCACGGTCGTTCGTGCGATTGATCTGGGTGGCCGAGGGCTTTCCGTGGGCCCCGTGCCCCTTGCGCAGCACGAGGGACCCCCGCGGATTCCCGGTGTTGTGGTCGCGGCGGTCCCGCTGCCGGAATCTTTCTTCCCCGTCACGATGGTGCTGGACCCCGACGGCAACCTCGTGACATCCGCCCAGTTCCGCCACGAGATCCAGCAGCTTGCCCCGGACGGGACGGTCACGACCCTGGCGGGCGGAAACGGCGAGGGGTTCCTGGATGGCCCGGGCGACGAGGCGCAGTTCTCTCAGCCCCGCCTGCTTGCCGTGGATGCGGAGGGCGCCGTCTTCGTGCTGGACACGGGCAATCAAGCCATCCGCCGCGTCGCGCCCGATGGGACGGTCACAACGGTCCTTGCCCGGCTCTCCCTGAGAGTCTGGGCTATCGAGGATATGGCTGTGGATCAGGACGGCAACCTGCTCATCGTCGAGGGCAGCAGCATCTGGCGCCTCCGGGACGGAGCGCTCTCGCCTGCCGGCGACGCCCAGGGGCATTGGATAAAGGCCATTGACGTGGACGAGAGCGGACAGATCCACGTCGCGGCCGGGTTTACGGGCCTCGTGGGCAGGATCGATGAGACTGGCGGCTTCACCACGCTGCTGGAGGCTCGACCGGGATGGTACGGCGGCGTGCTTTCCGGCTTCTCGCCAGGCATCGCGGCGGGGAGCGACGGCACGGTCTACGTGCTCGACTTCGACTACCAGAGGGTGCTGAGCATCTCCCCGGAGGGGGAGGTCGCAATCGTGGTCGACCGCGAGTCGTTCCCCGGGGTGCGAACCTTCTATCCAACGACCATCCTGTTGACCCCCGAGGGCGATCTGCTCTTGGGTGACGGCGGCAGGATCTGGAGGGTCACGCTCCCGGAGCGGCCGTGGTGGGGTAATTCCCCTGGTGGTCTGCTAGGGTCGCGCGATGCCGCCTGCGGGGAGCGTTGCGAGAGGGCTGGTCATCCTGGCGGTGGCGGCCGTGCTCGGGCTGGAGGTGGTGGCGGGCGTCGGGGCGCAGGGTGAGGCGACCGCACGCGTGGAGGTGCGCGTCTGGCAGGACGTGGGGGACGAGCTCGACATCCAGATCAGCGCGCGTCCCGCGGCGGGCTCGTGGCGGACGCTCGGGACTATCGCGCTGCCGCTCGATGATGGGGTCAGTTCGACGGGCTACAACTACGGGGACATCGCGCTCGACGTGCCCCTGGCCAACTGGGCCTCGCCGGTGACGGTCGAGGTGCGTGTCTGGCAGAACGTAGGCAACAGTCGAGTCATCTATATCAGTGCCCGTCCGTCCGCCGGCTCGTGGCAGACGCTGGGCACGATCCGGCTGCCACTGGACGACGGCTTCAGTTCGACCGGGCGGTTCCGGTTCGGCGACATTGGCCTTGATGTCCCCTTCCCCGAGGGTGGTGTGAGGACGCTTGCGGGAACCCCGGGCCTATGGGGGTTCCGCGACGGCAGTGGGGAGCATGCGCGCTTCGGCGGGTGGCCGCGCAACGGGGCGCTCGGGTTGACGGTGGATCGCGACGGGAGCGTCGTTGTGGCCGATCGCTGGAATCATGCCATCCGGCGCATCATGCCCGACGGAGTGGTCACAACCGTCGCCGGGGGCAACGGGGCGGGTCTGGAGGATGGCCCCGGGGAGACGGCGCGGTTCAACTCGCCTCGAGATGTAGCGGTGGACATCGACGGCTCCATCTACGTTGCCGATGGCGAGAACCATCGCATCCGGAAGATCACACCCGAGGGCGTGGTGTCGACGATTGCGGGCAGCGACCGCGGCGGAGCGGACTGGAGGGAGATACGGGATGGTCCCTCCGAGCAGGCATTGTTCGCAGGGCCTACCGCGCTCGTTCTGGATCCGTACGGCGACCTGTACATCGTCGAGCGCTTTGCTCTCAGGCGACTATCGCCGTCGGGCTGGGTCTCGACCGTCGCCGGCGACAACGGCTGGGGCTGGCGCGATGGTCCGAGGGAGGTGGCGCAGTTCCAGAGCTTGTATGACATTGCCGCCGATGACGCGGGCAACCTCTATGTGATCGACGACACCAGGGGTTCGGTTGGTTCGGGCGGCACGGTCCTGGCGATCCGCAAGATCGATACGTCCGGCATGGTCACGACCCTCTATCGCGACGGCTACCCGTCGTTGGGTGGAACCCTGGCATACCCCTCCGGGCTGGCGGTGACGGGCGATGGCACGGTCTACCTTGCGAACACGGGGCGCCACCAGATCGTCAGGCTGACAGCCGAAGGCGAGCTGCGGGCCGTTGCGGGCACCGGCGAGAAGGGCCACCTTGATGGTCCTCACGGTGCGGCCAACTTCAGCTTGCCCCGGAGAATCGCGTTCTCTCCCGATGGCGCGCTGATTGTGGCCGACCAGGATGGGAGCGTGGTCCGCAGGGTCGTTCCGGGCGAGGGCGGGCCCGGGGCCGAAACCATCCCGCTGGCGGACTTTGAAGCACTTCCCCGCGTGCCCGGCGTGCGCGTCAGCGTCTTCGCCGGGGCGGGCGACCAGGGGTTTGTAGACGGTCCCGCCGGACAAGCGCGGTTCGTGTTGCCGCGGGGACTGGCGGTGGACGGCTCGGGGAACGTGATCGTCGCCGATGGCTTGAACGAAGCCATCCGCGCCATCGCCCCAGATGGAACGGTGACGACGATTGCGGGAGGCAGCGGGAAGGGCGCTCGCGATGGTCCATGCGAAGAGGCCCAGTTTGGATGGCCCACGGGCGTGGCCGTCGACGCGGACGGCTCCATTTATGTTGCTGACTCGAGTGGAAACAGCATCCGCAGGATAGATACCGGTGCCGATTGCTCCGTCACGACCGTCGCGGGCCAAGGGCCGGTCTCATCCCAGGAGGAGGGTTGGGGCGGCTTCCGCGATGGGCCTGCCGCCGCGGCGGAGTTCCGCTCGCCCGGTGCGCTTGCCTTCGACTCCGAGGGCAACCTCTTCATCGCCGATACCGAGAACAACCTCATCCGGCGGCTCTCCCCTGGCGGCCAAGTCTCGACTATCGCCGGTCCTGCCGGTGGGTTCAGGGGCAATCTGGGGACTCAAGATGGGCAGGGTGAGTACGCCCTGTTCTCATCTCCCCGGGGGATCGCCGTCGACTCCGAGGGCAATGTCTTCTTTACCGAGGCCAACAATGCAATCCGCCGGATCGATCGCAGCGGCTTCGTCTCGACGGTGATCAGCACACCTGACTACGGGGAGGGGGGAGCGCTTTCGCCCTTCCTGATCGGAATTGCGGTTGGCCCGGATGGCGAGCTTTACATTGCCGACGGCGGCTTCGGCCGCGTTCTCAGGCTTACACGCGATGGGATTCTCTCCATTGTCGCTGATGCCCAGCACAGTGTCGGGTCTCGGCGCCTGGACCCAAACGGGATTGTCGTGACGCCAGCCGGCGACCTCTTCATATCAGACAGCAGCACGAGTTCGATCCTGAAGATCACCTTCGAGGATGAGGGGGACGAGTGAACGTGCGCGGCAAGTGGCAGGCCCCAATGCGCAGACTGACGCTGGTGGCGGTGGCGGCGGTGCTTGGCCTGGCGGTGCTGGCGACGGGTGCGGCGCAGGGTGAGGCGACGGCGCGTATCGAAGTGCGTGTCTGGCAGGACGTGGGGGATGAGCGCGAGATACACGTCAGCGCCCGCCCGGCGGATGGTTCGTGGCGGACGCTGGGCACGATTCCCCTGCCGCTGGAGGATGGCGTTAGTTCTGCGGGAGACCGCTACGGGGAGTTCGTTGTCGACGTTCCGTTGGTCGATTGGGCGGAGCCACGAGTCGTGCACGTCCGGGTCTGGCAGAACGTGCATCTCGGGAGCGAAATCTCCATCGGGGCGCGTCCAGCGAGCGGCCTGTGGAGCACGCTGGGAAGGCTCTCGCTGCCCCTGGACGACGGGTTCAGCTCCAGTGGCCGGTATCGCTACGGCGACGTTGCGTTCACGGTGTCGCTCCCCGAGGAGCAGGTCAGGACGCTGGCTGGCGCGCCCCGCATCCATGGATACGTCGACGGTCCCAGCGAGACGGCGCGATTCGGGAGGTTCGGGGAGAGCTCCATGGGTCTGGAGGTTGATCGCGACGGAAGCGTGGTCGTGGCTGACTTCCGCAATCGCGCGATTCGCCGCGTCCTGCCCGATGGGACGGTTACGACCATCGCGGGGGGGAACGGTTCTGGAACGCTAGACGGGCCCGCGGAGATCGCGCAGTTCGAGGGTCCTACGGATGTGGCTATCGACCCGCAGGGCAACATCTACGTCGCCGACTGCCGGGGCCACCGCATCCGCAGGGTCACACCCGAGGGGATGGTGACGACCGTCGCCGGCGGAGAGCGGGCCGAGGACGGGATGTGGCGCCGTGTCGATGGCCCTGCCGAAGAGGCCCGCTTTGTCGCACCCTGCCACATTGCGCTCGATCGCAACGGCGACATCTACATCACCGAGCAGTACACCATCAGGCGAGTCTCCCCTTCGGGCTGGGTCTCCACGTTCGCAGGGGGGAGTGGACTGGGCTACGTAGACGGACCGAGAAGGGACGCCGAGTTCGCCTACCTGGAGGACATCGGCATTGATGCCGGGGGCACTCTCTACGTGCTCGACACCAACCCGTTTGTACGTGAGGGGCATGGCCCCCGCTACGCCGTTCGCAAGATCGACGCCACGGGTTCGGTGTCGCCGGTCTTCCGGAGCGACATTCCAACGGTTGGGGGGACGCTCGTCTCACCTTCCGGCATGGCAGTGAGTCCAGGGGGCGAGATCTATCTGACGAACACCGGGCGCCACCAGATTGTGAAGGTCCTGGGACTCAACGGACTGCAGGCGCTGGCCGGTAGCGGCGAGGACGGCCACATGGACGGCCTTCCCGTCGACGCCGCCCTCAGCGAGCCCGGGGCGCTTGCCCTCTCTCCGGGAGGGGCGCTCGTCGTGGTGGACCAGGCCGACAGCGTCGTACGCGTCGTCCTGCCGCAGTCTGACGGGAGCTTCGCTTCGGTGGAGCCTGCCGAGGCTCCCAAGTTCCCGCGGCTGGAGGGGGTTCAGGTGGACCTATTCACCGGCCAGGGAGGGCCTGGGGTCGCTTCTATCGACGGGTATCTCGATGGTCCGGCGCGACAGGCCCTCTTCGACGGTCCCCGGGGAATGGCGCTTGCACCCGACGGAAGTGTCATCGTCGCAGACACGGACAACAAAGCGATTCGCCGTATTTCTCCTGAAGGGATCGTGTCCACGGTAGCCGGTGCCAACGGAGCCGGGCTGCGAGACGGCCCGCCCGGTGAGGCTCAGTTCCGCCGGCCATTCGCCGTGGCTGTGGACAGCGACGGGGCCATCTACGTTGCCGATGACGTCAGGTTCGTTGCCGAAACCGGCGACTACCTCATCCGCAAGATCGCGCCCAATGGTGAAGTGAGCACGGTCGACATGAAGGGGGGGCCGTTCTACAACCTCGGGGCGTTGGCCCTTGATGCCGTAGGCAACGTTCTGTTCACCGAAAGCGGCCATGGTCGCATCCGGCGCCTCTTGCCGGATGGCGAAGTGTCGACTGTGGTGGACTTAGGCAACGCCTACATTTCGGGGCTTCTGCTGGACGATGAGGGCACACTCTTCTTTGCGGCCCGTCTCCATGAGGAGGAGAGAACCACCATCCAGAAGGTTGGCGACGATGGGGCTGTTTCAAGGGTGTTCCAGGGCACTCCCCGTCGCTTTGGCCGAATTCTCTCGACCTTCCTCCCGGGTCTGGCTCTTGCCCCTGATGGAATGCTGTATGTCGCGGACTGGAGCTACGGCCGAGTGGTCCAGGTCTCGCCCGATGGGGAGGCCGTGATCGTTATTGGGCGTGATTCGTCCAACAACCTCAAGCACTTTAACCCCTCCGCGATTCTCGTGACGCCGGAGGGTGATCTGCTCGTGGCTGACTCGAGCGGGAGCGTCATCTGGAAGATCACGCTCCCCGAGGAGTAGCGGCCCCCGGACTACCTCGCCTTGGAGCCGCCGTCGACCTGGTAGTAGGCGCCGGTCATGAAGGATGACTCGTCGCTCAGGAGGAAGGCGGCGAGGGCGGCGACCTCGTAGGGCTCGCCGTAGCGGCGCAGGGGCAGGCCCGCGGCGATCTCCCGGTAGCGTCCCTCGGGGTCGTCGGGATCGCCGCCGCGCTCAATGGAACGCATCATGCGCGTCTCGATGGGGGCCGGGCAGATGGCGTTCACGCGGATGTTGTCGCGGGCGAACTCGAGCGCGGCCGTGCGCGTGATGCCGATCACGGCGTGCTTGCTCGCCCCGTAGGCGACCAGGTGGGGCGTGCCCCCCAGACCCGCCGTCGAGGCGGTGTTGACGATGGCGCCGCCGCCGCGCGCCCGCATCGCGGGAGCGACCGCCTTCAGCCCCAGCCAGACGCCCTTCACGTTGACGGCGATAACCTTGTCGAACATCTCTTCGGGGTAGTCGGTCAGGGGCGTGACCACACCCTCAATGCCGGCGTTGTTGAAGAAGCCGTCGATGCCGCCGAAGCGGTCCACCGCTTCGTTCACGTAGCGCTCGTGGTCGGCCCAGACAGTCACGTCGGCGGGGACGGCGAGGGCCTCGCTGCCGGCTGCCTCGACGGCCTCGACGGCGCCGTCGAGATCGCTGCCTGGCAGGTCGACGGCAACAATGCGCGCCCCTTCCTGCGCGAGCCGGACGGCGGTCGCGCGGCCGATGCCGCCCGCCCCGCCGGTTATGACCACGACCTTGCCTTCGAAGCGCCTGCCAATGTTCTCTACGCCCTCGGCTGCTGCGCGCTCGCTCATGACATCCTCCCGGGGCTGCACGCCCGCGGCGTAGTCTAGGAGAGCGGGGAACGAAGGGGGCGCTGACGGATAGGGGCGGCGGCGCTATTCTGTGAGTTCTGTCGGGGTGTAGCTCAGCCAGGTAGAGTGCTTCGTTCGGGACGAAGAGGTCCCCGGTTCAAATCCGGGCACCCCGACCATCTCTCCCAGGGTCCGGCACGGAACACGGCTCGCGTTCTCGGTGAACGCCGCCGGCTACCGCCATGCGACTTCCTAGCGGCGGCCGGGCGGCAGCCGGTCGAGGGCCTTCGCGAGACGCTCGCGGACCTCGGCGGCGATGGCGGCAAGCGCCTCGTTGCCCACCCCGCCAAGTGTGGCCGTCGGGTCGACCGCCTCGACGACGATCCCCTCCTCGCTCGCGTGGACGGCGACGCTGCAGGGGAGAAACACACCAGCGTCGGGGTCGGCTTCGAGGGCGCGGCGCAGCAGGTCTGCGTCGCAGACGCCGAGGATGGTGCAGGCGCTGCCGAGGGCGGCGCTCCCGTCGTAGGTGGTGACGATGTCGAAGGCCTGCTCGCGCAGGGCCTCCTTGGTGCGGTTGAGCCCTTCGATGAAGTCGAAGGCGGCGGTGCGGCGCAGGGCGAAGGGGCGTTCCTCGACGTGTGACGCTGACATGGGCGGGATGGTAGCAGGGCGCGGCGGATGCCGGTGCGGTCGACGGTGGGGAGCGGCTGGCGCACCCTTGGCAGGTGACGCCTTCACGTGCGCGGCTGGGCCTCGCGGTGGCGCTGCTGGCGCTGCTGGCGGGGGGCTGTGTGGGTGGAGCGGGAGGCTCGGGCGTGGAAGTCGAAACGGTGACGCCCGTCTCTGTGGAGTCGCCGCCGCCGCGCGTGGGCATCGCCGCGGAAGAGGCGGTCATCGAGCCCCCGGAGCTGCTCGTCTCCGTCGATCGGGTTGTGCAGGGGAGCGCCATCCTCGTGTCGGTCACCGGAAGCGTGGCCGAGGGTGAGGTCGAATTCCTGGGGCAGCGCTTCCCCCTCACCCAGGGCGACTTCAGCAAGTACACCTACGTCGGCATCGGCGTGTTCGATGCGCCGGGGACGCACACGCTGCACGTGCGGCTGACGCTCACGAATGGCACCGCGGGGAGCTTCGGACACGAGATCACGGTGAGCGAGACGGAGTGGGACATCGCCCACCTGTACTACGTCGAGGGCGCGGGCGAGCCGGTCCTGGGCCAGGCCGAGCGCGACCGTGAGGCCATCCTGCTCGAGCAGACGTATGCCCTGGAGACGCCGGAGAAGCTGTGGCAGGGGCGCTGGCGCGTGCCTATTCAGGGAGACCTCTCGAGCCAGTTCGGCGAACGCCGCTCCTTCAACGACGGTCCCGTCGGCGGTAACCACGGCGGCGCGGACTTCGGCGCGCCCGAGGGGACGCCCGTGACGGCGGCGAACAGCGGTCGCGTCGCCCTGGCGCGGCAGCTGGCCGTGCGCGGGAACATGGTCATCATCGACCACGGCGGGGGCGTGCTCTCCGGCTACGCGCACCTGAGCGCCTTCGCCGTGGCCGAGGGGCAGCAGGTGGAGAAGGGCCAGGTCATCGCCTTCGTGGGCACCTCCGGTCTTTCGACGGCGCCCCACTTGCACTGGGAAGTGTCGGTGCACGGCGTCCTCGTCGACCCCCTGCGCTTTATCGACAATCGGAACGGGTTCTAGCGATGCGCCTGACGGTCGAGGTCGAGGGCGAGGGCGAGGGAGGGGCGCTCCCCGGGGAGGGCGCGACGCTCGTGGCGTTCATGTCCTTTGCGGGGGTGCGGGGGTTCGGCGCGAGGCACCCGCTGATCGCGCTGTCCGAACGCGTCGCCGAGCTGGGGGTGAGGCTGGGGCCGCTCACCACCTTCTACGAGCGCCGCCCCGAGGACGCGGAGGACGAGGCCCACCTGGAGCGCGCCTGGCAGGAGGCGGTCCCGCTCGCGGCGAGCCTCGCGGCGCTCGTCGGAACCCTGGCCGAAGATGAACGCGCGGGCGTCTTCGTGCGGCGCGCGGAGGCGGAGACACTCTCCGACGAGTGCGAAGCGCTGCGGGCTGTCGCCGAGCGAGCGGGGCGCGCCAAGCAGCGCGTGCGCCTAACCTACGAGCTGTGATTCGACGCCGTCGGGAAGCCATCAGCGCGCGCGAGCGCTGGCTCGCGGGCCCCAGGGCCGCGCTCGCCCGAGCGCTCGACTCGCCGGAAGCGCGTGCGGCCCTCTTTCCCCGCGCGAGCAAGATGATCGAGCTGCTCCAGCTCGATACCGCCCGCACCTACCTCGATGTCGGCTACGGGGGCGGCGCCTTCGCCGAGCTGTTGGCCATGCGCGCGGGCTCGCCGGCCAGCCCGTTCGTGATGGACGTGTCGGCGGCCGGCGACCCCGTCGACCTCCTTGCCTGGCCCGAACGCCTGCCCTTCCGGGATGCGTCGTTCGACGCGATCACGGCGCTGCACGTGTTACGCGCCCTTGATGACGATGCCGTTCACGCCTTCGCCGAGGAGGTTTCGCGGGTGCTGGCCCCAGGCGGGGCCGCACTGCTGGTCGAGTTCGCGCCCGTGCGCTGGGCGCCCCTCGACCGTCTCCACCGGCTCGCCGTCTCGGGTGGCTGCGCGCAGGTCGACCTGCGCGGCTGGGGCCGCCTGGCGGCCCTCCTGACGGAGTGCGGCTTCGACGCAATCAACCTGGTCGAGCTGGGCCCCTTCGCCCTGCCCCCGATCCCGCGCGTCGCGGTCCTGGTGCGCAGGCACCCTTAAGCGCGGGCCGGCGTGACGGCGTGACGGCGTCAGTCGGACCAGACCAGTCGCACCTTCAGATGGTTGAGGCTGTGATGGGGAATGAAGTGCTCGTGCTGGAGGCGGCCAACCACGATTCCCGGGTGGATGCCTGACTCCTCTGCGAACTCGCGGACGTCACGTTCCGAGAAGCACTCCTTGTAGGTGAACGCTTCCCAGGCGTCGCCGGGAATCAGCGTGTCCCGGGCGAAGGCGTCACAGATTGCCTCTTCCTCGGCGTTCTGCTCAATGCCCTTCATCCCGTCGACGCGCGCACCCTTGAAGTGTCTGCCGAGCAGGTGCTCCGCCTCGTGGTAGAAGCTGAACCAGAGCATGTCCGCGGTCTTGTGGCGCAGGCTGAGCTGGATCTGACCCTTGTCCGGCTGAAGCCAGCGCGCGGCGCCCGTCGCGTTCGCCTTTGGGTACTCCTTGACGAAGGAGACGACGACGCCCGCTTCTGCGCATCGTTCTCGCATCTCCTCGGAGAAAATGCCCGGCCCGGCGGTGGTATACGCGCGCAGGGCAGTCAGCGCCTCTCGGAAAGTCGTCCCGCTGTAGGGCCTTGCCTCTTGTTCGTGGCCGTCGTTCTCACCTTCGCGCAGCCAGACTGCGAGGGCGCCTCTCGATGCGTGTTTCGCATCGGTTACCCGCAGCCCGGCGGCAGTTGCGGTCTGGGCTTCCCACTGCGTGAAACTGCTGTATCCAAGGAACTGGAGAAGCGCGTGGGCCTTCTCCCACGGCTTCGCGCGGGGTTGTACCGCGAGCACCTGCCTTCGGACCATCTCGGCGACGGGGAACTCGTGGAGCCACGTCTCCGCCTCGCGCTCCAGCTGCTCCCGTTCCTCGATGCGGCTCCTGGTGAGCTGGTAACTACTCTCCGAGTTCGTCCAGAAGCTCGCGGGGATGCCCAGAACCTTCTCAAGCCCCAGGGCCGTTTCCGGGGTCAGGGCCTTCTTCCCGCGGATGAGCTCATTCACCATTTGCGGCGGGCGCCCCATGCGGCGGGCAAGCTCCTGCTGGCTCATCCCGCGTGCCTCGAGCTCCTCGCCGAGGAGTTCGCCCGGAGGTATCGCGATGTCGGGCCAAAGCCGTTCCGTCGTGTCAGTCGTCATAGTGGTTCGAGACCTCCCGAATCGTCACGGACTTCTCGTCCTCGCTCACTTCAACAATCAGCCGCCATCTCCCCTGCAGGACGATGGCCCACTGACCGGCTCGGTTGTCCCGGAGCGGGTGGGCGCGAAGCGAGCTGAACTGCCGGATCGCATCCCAGTCCTCGGCGTCGTACAACGCGTTCACACGCTGGACGTACCGCCGTCCCCGGTCGGGGCCGTACTTCTTCACCGCCTCCTTGAGGGACTCGTACTGGCGATGGAGCGCTCGGGTGCCGAAGTGAACGTCCAAGGCGCGTGACCTTCATCCCCAGGGTGAAGAGTACCCTACTGGCACTGCCCGGAAAAGCCCGACGCTTCACCCCAGGGATGAAGAAGGGGTGTCAACATCAGGCGGTCGCTTCGAGGACTCCGTTGCGGTGGCCGAGGCGGGGGAGGCGGCGGTTGAGGCCGGTGAGCACTTCGTAGCTGATGGTGTCGATGGTGGCGGCGACATCGGCGGCGGTGATCGTCTCGCCGCCCTGCGCGCCGATGAGCACGGTTTCGTCGCCCGCGGCGGCGCCCGGGACGTCGGTCACGTCGATGAGGAACTGGTCCATGCAGACGAGCCCGACGATTGGGCAGCGCTTCCCCCCGGCCAGGACCTGGCCGCGGTTGCTGAGGGCGCGGTGGTAGCCGTCTGCGTAGCCGACGGGCACGAGCGCGACCCGTGAGGGGCGTTCGGCGCGCCAGGTGAGGCCGTAGCTGACGCCCTCACCGGGGGCGACATCGAAGACGCGCGCCAGTCGCGCCTTGATGCTGAGAACGGGTCGCACGCCGGGGTTGGGGGTGTGGTTGGGCAGCGCGCCGTAGAGCCCGAGCCCCGTGCGCACGGCGTCGTAGCGGAACTCGGGGTGGCGGATGGTCGTGGCCGTGTTCGCGATGTGACGCATGGGCACTGGCCCGACGAGCCTGATCGCCTCCTCGACGACGGCGGCCTGCTTGACGGTGAAGGAATCGTCCTCGTGGTCGGCGTTGGCGAGGTGGGTCCAGATGGCCTCGAGCGTCACGCCTTCGAGGCCGCGCACGTGGGCGGCGAGCGCGACCACCTCGGTGGGGGTCAAACCGAAGCGGTGCATGCCGCTGTCGACCTTGATGTGGACGGGCACGGGCGCCTTGCCGGCACGGAGGACCGCAGCGGAGACGGCCTCGGCGTGCGCTTCGGTGTCGACCGTGAGGGTAATGTCGTGCGCGACCGCCGCCTCGGCGTCTTCGGGGAAGGAGTGGCCGAGCACGAGCACGGGTCGTGTCACTCCTGCCTCGCGCAGGACGAGCGCCTCCGGCAGAAAGACGACGGCGAAACGCTCGATACCCGCCGCTTCGAGCGCGGGTCCGACAATGCTGGCGCCGTGTCCGTAGGCGTTCGCCTTGACCACGGCCATGACGGTGGCATCGCCCGCGGTCTCGCGGAGGACGCGCGCGTTGGCCGCGAGGGCGTCGAGGTCGACTTCGACCCAGGCGTTGAGCGCCTTCGTGGCGCTGGCGAGGGCCGTATCGCTGGCTGTCTGACTGTTTGCCGCCATGCTGACCCCTTCCCCGGGCGGCGCTTTGACCCGCCCACGAGGACGGGCCTAGCATCCGTGGGGTGGACGCCAGACGCAACCAGCCCGGCGCCCGCCCGCTGAGGGGCGTGCGGCAGGGTGCGCTGGCTGCGCTCCTCGCGGCCCTGGTGCTCGTCTCCTGTGGTGGCGAGGAAACGCCCCCTCCCACGCCTGCGCCCTCGCCGACAGCGGTGGTGACAGCCACCCCAACTCCTGCTCCCACGCCCGATCCCGCGGTGCTCCTCGACGAGGGCTACGTGCTGCTGCGGGCGGGCCGGTACGACGAGGCGGCGGCGGCCTTCTCCGGGGCGGCGGAGCACGCGGCTGACCCGGCCGCCCTCTCGACGGCACGGCTGGGGGAGGCGGTGGCGGTCTACGAGATGGGGGATGCCGGTCGTTCGCTTTCGCTGCTGCGGCTGGCCGTTGCGGCCGCTCCCTCCGGCTCGCCCGAGGAGGCGCGGGCCGTCTACCTCCTCGGTGTGCGGCTTAACGATGGGCGCGCCTTCGCCGAGGTGGCGACCCTTCTCCGGCCCCATGCCGTCCTCGGCAGCGGCCTCGCGCTCGCCCCCTCGATCGTGTCGGAGTACGCGCGCGCGCTCGCCGGCAACGGGGACGTGCAGCGGGCGGAGACCGTCTGGCGGTCGCTGCTGGCGACGCCCGGGCTGGGGGAGCAACTGCGACTCCCGATCCTGCGCCAGCGCGCGTCCCTGGCCCGCGTTGCGGGCGACCTGGAGGGCCGCCGCCGCTGGCTGGGCGAACTGGCGGCGCTGACGGCCGACCCGGTGGTTCGCCACGAGCTCGCGGCGGTGGGCTTCCTGCTGGGCGACCTGGACCTGTTCGAAGCACAGTTGCGCGCCATCATCATCGAGAGCCCCTCGACCGAGGAGGCCCTGCAATCCGTCCAGGACTTGCGCGATGCGGGCTACGACGTCGATCCGAGCGACGAGGGGTATGTGTTCTACCGGCACAGGGCGTTCCCCGAGGCGCGCGCCGTGCTCACCCTCGGCATCGAGGAGCAGGGGCTCACCAGATACGCCCTGGCCTACCGCACCTACTTCCTCGCGGCCTCCTACGACGACGAAGGGTTCTACCTCGAGTCGGTGCCGCTCTACGACACGGTCGCCGCGATCCCCGAGGCAGGTGTCTTCCAGCACTGGGCGGGGTACTGGGCTGCGCGGGCACTGGAGAGCGCCGGCGTCTACGAGGAGGCCGCGCTGCGCTACGACGCGGTGGCGCGCGAGGTGGGAGGCGAGTTCGCGGAGGAAGCGGTGTTCCGGAGCGGCTTTGCGAGGCTGCGCGCGGGCGACAGTGAGGGGGCGATCGAGGCGTGGGAGGCGCAGGAGGTCGTGGAGGCGCGTACGCACTACTGGCTGGGACGGGCACTCGAGCGTGGGGGGGATGCGGAGGGGGCGCAGGCAGCCTACCTGGAGGCGCTGGCCGCGCAGCCGCGGTCGTTCCACGGGCTTGAAGCGAGGCGCGCGCTCCAGATCGATGGGGGTGGGGGTGGAGACTACCGGTCGCTTGCGCAGCCGCCTCCCATCGACTGGGATGGGCTGGGGGCCTGGCTGGCGACGTACCGGCCCGGATCGCTGGAAGAGGTGGCCTCTGAGGCGCCGGAGCTGGCCCTGGTGGGGCTCAGGGGCCGGGCCGCGGAGACGGTCGCGCGGGCGGCGGCGCGCACCGGCGATCCGTGGATGCTGCTGTCGCTGGCCCGCACAGCGGTGGAGGCGGGCTTGCCGGAGCAGGTCACGGCGATTGCGGTAAGGCTACAGGAGACACTAGGTATCAGTGACAGGGACCTGCCGGATGAGTTGGCGCGTCTGCGCTATCCCCTTCCCTATCCAGTGCTCCTCGAAGAGCACGGGCGAGCGAACGGGCTCGACCCGCTTCTACTGGCGGCGCTGATCCACCAGGAGAGCCGATGGGATGCGACCGCAGTCTCCCCTGCGGACGCGGTGGGCCTGACGCAGGTCATTCCCCCGACGGCCGCCTGGATCGCCGACCAGCTCGGTGCCCCACGGATTGCGCTGGGGGAGCTATTCCGCCCTGCGAAGTCGATCGAGTTCGGCTCGTACTACCTGGGCGTGCAGTTGCGGGAATTCGGTGATGCGCACCAGGCGCTGGCCGCCTACAACGGCGGCCCCGCGAACGTGGAGCGGTGGGCGGCGGTGGCCTCGTGGCCGCCGGCGGACTTCGTCGAGGCGATCGTGTTCCAGGAGACGCGCGACTACGTGCAGCTGGTGATGGAGCACTACGCCTGGTACCGCGCTCTCTATGGAAAGGGGGCTGGCGGCTAGGGGGCGAGGATCGTAGCGTAGGGGGCCGAAGGAACAGGCCGTGTCGCCAAAACGAACGTATCAACCGCACCGCCGCCCGCGCCGCCGCGTTCACGGCTTTCGCCGGCGGATGGCCTCGCGTGAGGGCCGGGCGATACTCAAGGCACGGCGCCTGAAAGGCCGGAGGCGGCTGACGGTCGTCTAGGCAAGGAGCGCGCGGTGGAGTCACTACGTCGGCGCGCAGACTTCGAACAAGTGTTCTTATCTGGGAAGTTTGTAGGCGGGCGCTCGTTGGCGCTCCGCTTCGTCGCGCGCGGGGAAGGTCCGACCAGGGTCGGGTTCGCGGTAGGCAAGCGGCTGGACAATCGGGCGGTCATCCGCAACCGGGTGCGTCGCAGGCTCCGGGAGGTGCTGGCCGGGGTCGTGTTGCCGGAAGGCTACGACGTCGTCGTCCTGGGGCGCCGCCCGGGACTCACCGATGACTTTCGGTCGCTGGAGCGGGATGCCCGGGCCGTGCTGGCTCGAGCAGGGCTGCTAGGAGAGGAGGAGGCGGAGGAGTGACGTGGGGACCCGGGGAGCTGAGGAGCAGGCAGATCCAGTTGGCCGGTGGGCAGGTGGGGCGGAGATGGGCGGTCGGGGGTAAGCGGGAGGGCGCGGTGCCGCGTCGCAGGCGCGAAAATCGGGGGATAGGGGGGCAGACGGTATGAAGTGGGTGCTGATCGGGGCTATCCGGCTGTACCAGGTAACCCTGTCGGGCCTCTTCCTCAACAACTGCCGTTTCGAGCCGAGCTGTTCTCGCTATGGGGAGGAGGCGCTGTCGAAACACGGGGTAATGCGCGGAACGTGGCTCACGGCGAAGCGCTTGTCCCGCTGCCGGCCCGGTGGGGGCTACGGCTACGACCCAGTCCCGGACTAGCGGCTATGTTTCACGTGAAACAATGAAGCCTGCTCGGCGCAGGCCCTGGGGTCCGAGAGGCGGGAATCCTCCGGTGAAGGGTGGGAAGCAGGTGCCGGTCGCCGTTTCGCATGAAGGCCCGAATGTTTCACGTGAAACAATGGGACTTGCTCAGCACAGCCTCTAACGACGCGGAGGTGCGAGTCCATGGGTGAGGGTTGGAGGGCGGGAGTTGATCACCGTTCCGTACGATGCCGCGATTGTTTCACGTGGAGCGGGCGGTTGGAGTGCGATCGACGCTTCCCCCCAGTCCAGGCGATGGTAAGCAGGCGATCGCGAACGGACAGGTAGGGAGCGGGGGGCGTGCCGTAGGAGGGATGTGCCCCTGGGTCGGCGGGGCAAACCGGAGCCCAATAGGCGATGGGTTGCAGCAGAATGGGGCGTTCTGCACCCTGTTGGCGACGGATGACCCATGGAACGGATTGTTTCACGTGAAACACGGGTGGTACCAGCCGCAATCCGGGGAAGTGACGGGATCGGAAAGGCTAAGGTGAGTGGGCCCATGACTGGATGTGACGGAAAGACCGTCCCGGGCTGCTCCCAAACTGGCGCGGAAGGGCGCCGTCAGGGCTGTTTCACGTGAAACAGAGTTCTATGTTCGCTGACCGTGAGATTGCTTGCTGCTACGATGAATGCTGTGCGTCCTGCTAAGCGCCTGATTCCTGTCATCGTGGCTTTCGCGCTACTGTCGACCGCGTGCGTCGGGTTCTCCGAGCCGCGAGGGTGGGCGGAGCCTGTGTTCGACGGCGAGACCGTGTACGTCTTCGTGGACAGCGAGGAGTTCGCCGCTGTTGACCTCGACGACGCGGGGGGACAGGCCCAGTGGGTGTTCCCCGACGAGGATATCGAGGTTGAGGACGAAATCGGCCTTGAGGCGGTGTATGGACCGCCACTGTTCGCCGGCGACCGCATCATCCTGGCGGGCTTTTCGGGGGAGATCGTGGCCCTGACGCTGGCGGGGCGGTTCTCGGCGCCCCTGGGCAGCTGGCAGCGCAATGATGTGGAGGGCTCCATCGTGGGTGGGGCCACCCTGGCGGGCGACCGGTTCGCATTTGGCACGACCGAGGAGCGGCTCTATGTGCGCAGCGTGGTGGATGGTGGGGCAGTGGCGCCCTGGCCGCGGGAAGGGCGGAAGCTTGGAGGTGAGATTTGGTCTCAACCGGTCGTCGTTGGAGCTGTTCTCTACGTTGGCACCATGGACGGGAACCTCTACGCCTTTGACCTGGAATCGGGCGCGGAGCTCTGGCCGGAGCCCTTTGATGCCGGCGGAGCGATTGCGGAGCTGAGCTTCATCGAGGGCGGGGTGCTGTTTGTGCCCACGCTGGGTGGGGAAGTGTGGCTGGTGGAGGCGGGGACTGGCCGGGCGCGGGGTGGGGCGTTTGAGACGGAGGACTGGGTGTGGACGAGGCCGGCGGTTCGCGACGGGGTGGCCTACTTCGGCGACTTCGGGGGGCTGGTGCATGCGCTGAATCTGCAGACGGGGCGCAGCCTTTGGACCTACGACACGGGCGGTAAGGTGAAGGCGGAGGGCGTCATAATCGGCGAAACACTTATCGTTGGGGATGAGGGTGGCACGGTGCACTTCGTGGATCTGGCAAACGGCGTGGCGCGGAATACTGTCAAACTTGATGATTCGGGGAAGCTTCGAGCGGATTTGGTGGAAAAGGACGGTTTTGCGTGGCTCCTTGGCACAAAGGGGAAGCTCTACCGCGCTGATCCCGAGACGCTCACGGTATTCGAGCGCGAAATCCGGGGTCTGCCGTGATTCGCCAGATACCGCAGAGGGCCGGCCTCGGCGTCGCGCTGCTCGGCGGCGTCGCGCTGGTGTTCGTCATCGCGACGTTCGGGTTCACGCATTCGTTCACCGTCGGTCTGCTGGACCCGATGATCAATGTGCTCGTGGTGCTCAATCACGCGCTCTGGGGCAGCTTCGGGCTGGCCGTTATCGCCTTCACGATCCTGATCCGGTTTGTCACCTTCCCGCTGACGCTCCGCCAGCTCCAACAGACGCGCGCGCTGCAGGCGCTCCAGCCGCTCGTGAAGGACCTCCAGAAGAAGTTCACGGACCCGAAGCGCCGCCAGGAAGAGATGATGAAGGCCTACCGCCAGGCGGGCGTGAATCCCCTCGGCTGCCTGGGGCCGATGGTGCTCCAGTTCCCCATCCTGATCGCGCTCTTCTACGCCATCCGCCAGACGCTGGCGATCTCGCCGGAAGCGCTCGACAACCTCTCCGGCCATCTCTACTCGTGGAGCTACATCCAGAGCGCGATCCCGCTCGAAGAGAGCTTCATCGGGATCAACCTGGCCGAGGGCGCATCCATCAACGTGTTCAACCTGAACCTCCTGATCGTGGTCCTCGTCGGCCTCGCGACGTGGGCGCAGTCGAAGACGACGGTGACGGTCGCGACGGACGAACGGGCGCGCACCCAGCAACAGATGATGCAGTGGATGCTGCCCATCATGTTCATGTTTTTCGGACTCAGCTTTCCCAGTGGCGTGAGCCTTTACTGGGTGGTCACCTCGGTTGTGAGCGTGGGCTTCAACGTGGTGAGGTATGGCTTTCCCGCGCTCAACATCCCGCCCCTGGTGGGACCCCCGGCCCCTCGCCCGTCGAGCGAGGCCGCAGCAACAGTATCTTCGGAGGGCGGTGGCGGATCACGCCCAAGGCCCTCCCGCGAATTGAGGACAACTGCTCATGGAACACGCCGAAGCAAGCGGAAAAACCGTCGACGACGCGCTTAAGGCAGCGCTCGGCAAGCTCAACGCCTCCGTCGATGAAGTCGAGATCACCGTGCTCGACGAGGGTCAGCGCGGGGGCCGCCTGTTTGGGCGCGGCGCGCGCGACGCCATCGTGCGGGTGGAACGCCGTGAGGGCGGTCCCGTGGAGCGCGCTCCCGAACCGCCCGACACCAGCATCCCGCGTGGCCGTGGCGGCAGCGGAGGCGCCGGTCGTCGTGGTGGCAGCGGTGGCCCCGATCGCGGACGCCGTGGTGGCTCTGGCGGCCCTGGCGGTCGCCCCCGTGGCGGCGAGCGTGGCGGATCGGGTGGCCGAGGCCCTCGCGGCGAGCGCGCGGCCGAACTGACTGAACAGGATTTCTTTGGCGAGGGCGCCGCTCCCCCTGCCCGCGGCCCGTCCCGCGGCGGTTCCGGCGGCGCACCCCGCGGCGGCTCCGGCGGCGCCCCTCGCGGCGGTTCCGGCGGCGCTCCTCGCGGCGGCTCCGGCGGCGCCCCTCGCGGTGGTTCCGGTGGCGCTCCTCGCGGCGGTTCCGGCGGTCCCCCGCGTCGCGACCGCGACCGCCCTCGGCGGCGGCGCGACGAGGAGCACATCGAGCCGGATATCAACGCCGAGGAGGTCGATCTGGCCGCTGAGGTGGTCGATTCCATCCTCCAGATCCTTGAGATCGACGCCGACATCAACATCCGCGAGCCCGTCACCGCGGGCGATGGCCTCGGCAGCGCCCGCGCCGTCATCGACATCTCCGGGAACGACCTCGGGATGCTCATCGGCCGGCGGGGCGAGAGCCTGATGGCCTTTCAGTACGTCGTGAACCTCGTGATGACGCGGCGCTTCCCCGGGCGCGGCTCCGTAACGATTGATATTGAGGAGTACCGGCGGCGCCGCGAGGACCAGGTGGTCTCTCTGGCCGAGCGCATGGCGGAACGCGTGCGCGAAACGGGCGATCCGATCACGCTCGAACCGATGTCCGCGGCCGAGCGCCGCCTGGTCCACCTCGCCTTCGTCGACGACCGCGAGGTCGAGACGAACAGCATCGGCGAGGGGGACAGCCGCAAGGTCGTCATTAGCTCCCTGGAGGATTGATGGCATGTCCGAGCCGTCTGCGTTGCGAATCGTGATCGTGGGAAACGTGAGCGAGGATCTGACGCCCGAGGGCGCCTGGACGGCGGGCGGACCCGCCCTCTACAGCGCCCGCGTTGCGGCCGCGCTGGGCGCCGACGTGACGCTCGTGAGCCGCGTTCCGGCGGACTACGACCGGAGCTGGTTCGAGGGGCTCACGGTGAAGGCGTTGCCGGCGGAACGCTGTTCCCGCTTCGAGAACACCTATCCCGAGGGCGGGCTCCGCCGCCAGACGCTGCGCCAGGCGGGCGAACCGATTGCCAGCGTTGACGTGCCCGCGCGACTGACGGCCGATGCGGTTATCGCCGCCCCCGCGCTCGACGAGCTTGCGGAGTTCCCGCCGGTGGAGGCGCCCGTGCGGGTGGTCTCGCTCCAGGGGGCGCTGCGCTGGGCCCTGCCAAACCGCCCCGTTCGGCGGGCGCCGTACGCCCCCTCGCGGGTGCGACCGTTGCAGCCGCCGGGTGTCATCGCCGTCTTCAGCGACGAAGACGCGGACGACCCGCCCGGCCTGGCGATGTCGCTTTCCCTGCGCGCTGCGGCCGTCGTGACGCGAGGCAGCCGCGGCGCCTGGCTCTACCGCAAAGGCACGAGAAGCGACCTGCCAGCGTTCGCCACCAACGTGACGGACACCACCGGCGCGGGCGACGCCTTCGTGGCCGCCCTCGCGATCCGGCTGGTGGAGACGGGTGACCTGTTCATATCGTGTACATTCGCAAATGCAATGGGCTCCCTGATGGTCGAGCGGCAAGGTCTTCTGGAGATGCCCTCGCGCGAGGATGTCGATGCCCGCGTGCGCCGGGGAGCAGCCGATGGTGCGTGAGACGATCGCCTTTGTGAACCAGAAGGGCGGAGTGGGCAAGACCACGACCGCCGTGTCGCTAGCCGCGGCGCTGGGACGCAGAGGCGACCGTGTCCTCCTCATCGACCTCGATGCGCAGGCGAACGCCACGAGCTCCTCCGGCGCCGCTGGTTTCGATGGGCCGTCGGTCTACGAGCTGTTGATGCTCGAGGCCGAGGCCCGGGACTGTGTGGTGCGAGTCGAAGAGGAGAAGTTCGACCTGATTCCGGCGACGCGTGAGCTCTCGGGGGCGGAGGTCGAGCTGGCCCCGGCCCTGGCGCGTGAACAGCGCCTGAAGACGGTCCTGGAGCCGCTTTTGGGGGATTACGACTGGGTGTTTATCGACTCCCCGCCCTCGCTCGGCATCCTCACCGTGAACGCCCTCACGGCGGCTACGAGCGTCGTCATCCCGGTCCAGTGCGAGTACCTGCCCATGGAGGGCGTGGCGCGGCTGATGGAGACACTGGCGCTCGTGCGGAGCAGCCTCAACCCGCAGCTGCGAACCCTCGGCCTGGTGCTGACGATGCTGGACCGGCGCACGCGCCTGGCGCGCGAAGTCGCCGCCGACGTGATGACGCACTTCCCCCGGCAGACCTTCACGACCGTGATTCCGCGCGCCGTCAGCATCGCTGAGGCGCCGAGCTACGGACAGTCCATCTTCCGGTATAGCCCGGGAAGCCGAGCCGCGACCGCCTACCGCAGGCTGGCGGTCGAGCTCACAGAACGCGTGGGGGTGAGCGCATGACACAGCCACGACGAGGACTAGGCCGGGGGCTCGATGCCCTGCTGCCGGGCGGGGGCGAGGCGCCGCCGCCCAGCACAACGGGAGCGCAGGAGATCGATATCGATCTGATCGCCCCCAACCCGGAGCAGCCGCGCACCAACTTCCCGCCCGAGCAGCTGCGTGAGCTGGCGGATTCGATCCGCGAGCACGGTGTCATCCAGCCGCTCGTGGTGAGCATGGCGAAGGAAGGCGGCTACCGCCTGATCGCGGGCGAACGGCGTCTGCAGGCGGCGCGCCTCGCCGACCTGCCCACCGTGCCCGTGGTCGTGCGTGAGGTGGATGGCTCGGAGCTGCTGGAACTGGCGCTCGTGGAGAACATCCAGCGCGCCGACCTCAATCCGATCGAAGAGGCGCTCGCCTACCGCCGCCTGCTGAACGAGTACGCGCTCACGCAGGAGGAGGTGGCCAAGCGCGTGGGCCGCAGCCGCGCGGCTGTCGCCAACGCCATCCGTCTCCTTCAGCTGGAGCCGGAGATCCGCCGCAGCCTGGTGGCGGGCGAGATTCGCGAGGGACACGCCCGCGTCCTCCTCGGCATGCCCGAGGGCCCGGCCCGCATGGAGGTCTGGCGCGAAACCGTACGCCGGGGCCTGAGCGTGCGCGAGACGGAGGCGGCCGTGCGCCGCGCCCTCTCGCCACGGCCCGCGCGACCCCACACCCCCACGTCCTCCTCGGGGCGCGATACCCCCATGCGCGACCTGGAGACGAACCTGCGCCGGGCGCTGGGCACGCGTGTGACCGTCACCTCCCAGCGGGGCGGGGGCGCCCGCATCGTGGTCGAGACCTACAGCGAAGAGGAGCTCGACGCGGTCACGAGCAAGCTGCTCTCGCTCTGAGGAAGGTCGAGAAATGAGCGCCGAAGAGCGTCTGCGGGAGCTGGGCATCGAGTTGCCGGAACCGGCGGCGCCGGCCGGGTCGTATGTGCCCGCCCGGCGTCACGGCGATCTGCTCGCTGTTTCCGGACAGATTCCGGCAACGCCCGGCGAGCCGCTCCCGACCGGCCACTGCGGGGTGGACGTGACCGTGGAGGAGGGCGCCGCCCTCGCGCGTCAGTGCGCCCTCAACGGGCTCGCCGCCGCGCGCGCCGCGCTCGGCTCGCTCGACCGCGTCGCGGGGGTTGTGCGCGTCGGCGGCTACGTGGCCTCCCCCCCCGACTTCACCCAGCACCCGGCCGTCGTCAACGGCGCCTCGAACCTGCTCGTCGACGTTTTCGGCGAGGCGGGCCGCCACGCGCGCGTAGCGGTCGGCATGGCCTCGCTCCCGCTCGGCGTCCCCGTCGAGGTCGAGTTCCTGTTCGCAGTCACGCCGGACGAGGCGTAGTCCGGGCCCAACGTCCCCAGCGCAAGCCTTTGCCTGGGCCCCTGGCATTACGCGATACGTAAGGCGTAAGATATCCACATGAGGAAGAACTCCGTGAGTCCACGCAACGGCATGACGCCGGTTCACCCGGGCGAGATTCTGGCAGACGAACTCAGGGAGCTTGGCCTGACGGCCAACGCCCTCGCCGGTCATCTTGCCGTTCCCACGAATCGCGTCACCGCGATCCTGAACGGACAGCGCGGCGTCACCGCCGACACTGCCCTCCGCCTGGCCCGCTACTTCGGCACGACGCCCGAGTTCTGGCTGAACCTCCAGAAGACCTTCGAGCTCCGCACCGCCGAGATTGAGTCGGGCGACGAGATCAACGCCCACGTGCAGCCGAGAACCTGACTCGCGCCGCCTGTGTAAGGGTGCTTGCAGGTGGCGTCGTGCAGTTGTGACATTTTTCACGAAGTCAGGGTAAGGTGGATTGAAGAGGGTGAGAGACCCCTGGGAGGTTCTCCGATGAAGGTCGCTATCACTGGAAGCACGGGACTGGTCGGGGGGGCGCTGGCGCGCCGCCTCGAGGGGCGTGGGGACGAGGTCATGCGTATCGCGCGGGGGGCCGCCGGCGCGGAGGGCGTGGACTGGGCGCCGGCCGAGGGGTGGGTGCGCGAAGGCGCCTTCGACGGCTGTGACGCCGTCGTCCATCTGAGCGGCGCCTCCGTCGGCGAGGGTCGCTGGACGCCGGCGCGCAAGGCCGAGCTGCGCTCCAGCCGCATCGACACCACGCGCGTGCTCGTCGACCACCTGGCCGCGCTCGACCCAAAGCCTCGCCGCCTGGTCGTTGCCTCCGCGGTTGGCTTCTATGGCGACCGCGGTGGCGAGACGCTCACGGAGGAGTCGCCGCGGGGCCAGGGCTTTCTCGCTGACATGACCGTGGACTGGGAGGCGGCGGCGGAGAAGGGGAATGCGGCCGGCATCCCGACGGCCATGGCCCGCTACGGGGTCGTGTTCGCGAACGATGCCTCCGCTTTCAAGCGGCTCACGCTGCCTTTCCGCTTCGGTGTGGGCGGCAGGCTCGGGAGCGGGAGCCAGTGGATGCCCTGGGTCACGCTCGATGACGCCGTGGCGGCCACCACGCACCTGCTCGACAACGATGAGACGGGCCCCGTGAACGTGGTCGCGCCGGTGGCCATTACGAACGCCGACCTGACGCGGGTGCTGGGACGGGTCATGCGCCGCCCCGCGTTCATGATGGCGCCCCAGTTCGCCATGCGACTGGTGATGGGTGAGGTCGCGGATGCGCTCCTCTTCGCGAGCAATCGCGTCGTCCCCGAGCGACTGGCGGCCGGGGGGTTCGAATTCTCCCAGCCCGAGGTCGAGGGGGCGCTGCGCATGCTCCTGCGGGACGGCTAGCCGCGATGGCGATCTACCGTATGGCCGCGAGGCAGGTCGTCCCCGTGTCTCTCGACGAGGCGTGGGCGTTCTTCTCGAACCCGCGCAACCTGCCCGTCATCACCCCGCCCTGGCTCTCCCTGGAGCTCACCTCCGACCCGCCCGAGGAGACGTACCCCGGGCTCCTCATCACCTACACCGTCCGGCCCTTCCTGGGTGTGCCCCTGCCCTGGGCGACGGAGATTACGCACGTCGAGGAGCGCGTTCGCTTCGTCGATGACCAGCGCATTGGTCCCTACAGCCTCTGGCACCACCAGCACGACTTCCGCGAGGTGGAGGGCGGCGCTGAGGTGCGCGACACGGTCCACTACGCCGTCCCCTTCGGCCCCCTCGGCGACGTGGTCGCGCAGCTCGCCGTCCGCCCCCGCGTACGCGCCATCTTCGAGTTCCGCCGCCAGGTCCTGCGGGAGCGGTTTGGCGTGGCGTAGGCGGCCGAGGCCGATCAGGGTTGGGCGGAACCCGCGAGGGGCGCTATCTTGTCAGTACGGCTTCAGGCCGGAGGAGGTCGTTGCCATGCCTGTGCGTCCCGCCACCGAGACGGCCCGCCTCGGTGATGAGA
The DNA here is from genome assembly GCA_965262975.1 of Tepidiformaceae bacterium. Classification (GTDB taxonomy): domain Bacteria; phylum Chloroflexota; class Dehalococcoidia; order Tepidiformales; family Tepidiformaceae; genus UBA2991. Next base: position 2,578,788 of record OZ253575.1, read on the forward strand.
TCTATGAACGGGACATCCGGTCACAGGTCGAAGCTGCCCACCGTGGTGAGGTCGTCGCGATAGACACCGAAAGCGGCAGCTGGGCGATTGGCGACAGCGCTCGCGCGGCCTCGGAGCGACTCCTCGCAGAGCATCCGGACGCCGACGTCTGGTGCGTGCGAGTTGGCTACCGTGCGCTCTACAGCCTCGGGGGCGGTTCTCTGCACGCCCCTCGCGGGCATGTCCTTACTCGACGGCCATGACCTGCACATGGAAGTCGAGGAGGGTGGTCGCGTGGTCATTGAGGCCCGCTGAGGGGTATGGCGATCGGCTGACGCGATCGGACGGGGGCCGCCCCCGCGTGCGCGCCACCTTCGAGTTCCGGAAGCAGGTCCTGCGGGAGCGGTTTGGCCACCGCTAGCTGGCGAAGGAGATCGCAGTATGGGCACCTCGCTATGGTATGCTTTTTGCCAACCAAGGACGAGGTGGTCGTGCTGGCGCAGCAACACTAATATTGAAACATCACGATGGGTCTTTCGAACTAAGACTCTGACCATCACCGAATTAATATTGATCATCTAGAAACTGCGTCACGACACCCTAGAAGGATAGTCGTGGTGGCCAAAACACACACTAGGTATGTTGAACTTGAAAGGCGACTTCAAGTACGGAAAGACGGCGAGCTGAGCTTTAGCGAGAATATTCGCATTGAAGAGCTCGTCGAAGAGGAGAAGGCTGAAATCTCCGCGTCCGGTTCTCTCCTGCTACGGGTAGCAGCCCTTGTACGCGCTGCGGTGGCGGCCCTGTTCTGCAAGGTAGTGGAGGTGTAGCGGTAGGGAGGGCGAACTCTCTAGCGCACGTCCCGCGCGACCAGGTCCTCGACCGTTTCGCGGCGCTGGAGGAGGCGCGCCTCGCCCTCGCGGACGGCGACGACGGGTGGGCGCAGGGCCATGTTGTAGTTGCTCGACATCGCGAGGTTGTAGCCGCCGCTCGCCGGCAGGGCGATGAGTTCGCCTGGCTCAAGGCGCGGCAGCTCGGCGTCGCGCACGAGGATGTCGCCGCTCTCGCAGTACTTGCCCGCGACCGTGACCGTCTCGGTGGGCTCCTCGAGGGGGCGGTCGACGGGTACGGCTTCGTAGCCGGAGCCGTACATCGCCGGGCGGATGTTGTCGGCCATGCCGCCGTCGACGGAGACGTAGGTGCGCACGCCCGGAATCTCCTTGCGCGCGCCTACCGTGTAGACGGCCACCATGGCGCGCCCGATGAGCGAGCGGCCGGGCTCGATGTGCAGGGAGGGCTGCTCCAGGCGGTGCTCGGCGAGGGCGCTCTCCATTGAGCGCGCGAGGCGTTCGGCGTACTCGGCGAGGGCAGGGGCGTGCTGCTCGCGCGTGTAGGCGAGGGCGAAGCCGCCGCCGGGGCTGTACTCATCGAAGCTGAAGCCGTGCGTATCGCCCATCTGCGCGGCGAATGAGCACATCACGTCGCTGGCCTGTTCGTACGGCTCGATCTCGAAGATGGGGGAGCCGAGGTGCACGTGCAGGCCGCGCAGTTCGATGTTGGGGGCGGCCTGCGCGGCGGCCACGGCCCGCTCGGCGTCGCCCGTGGCGATGGCGAAGCCGAACTTGGAGTCGAGCACGCCCGTGGTCGTCTTGGCGTGGGTGTGCGGGTCTACGTTCGGGGAGATGCGCAGGAGGATCGGCTGGCGCGCCCCCCGCTCGCCCGCGATGCGGTCGAGTTCGGCCAGTTCGTGGAAGTTGTCGACCACGATGCGCCCGACGGGGTCGCCCGTGACGGCCGCCTCAAGCTCCTCGGCGCTCTTGTTGTTGCCGTGGAAGTAGAGGCGCGAAGAGGGGAAGCCCGCCGCCCGCGCGATGGCGAGTTCGCCGCCGCTGACCACGTCCATGCCCAGCCCCTCCTCGGCCACGATGCCGGCGAGGGGGAGGCTGAGGTACGCCTTGGCCGCGTAGAGCACGGAGACCTCGGGCCAGCGCGACTCGAACTCGCGGCGGAATTCGCGGGCGGTCTCGCGGAAGTCCTGCTCATCGAACACGTAGAGGGGCGAGCCGTACGTCTCGGCGAGGTCGCGCAGGTCGCAGCCGCCGATGCTCAGCCGTCCGGCGGGGGAGAGGGACGTGGTGTGGGGGAGAACGTGGCGGTAGGGAAGGGCATCGAGGGAGGCGGCGTTCGGCATGATCGCGATTATGCGGGCCGCTGTGCGTAGCGCCCAACCGCCGCCCGGGCCGCGGGGGAGGGACGGCCTATACTGGCCTCATGGAAGCAGAAGCGGGCCTGCGCGAGCGCTTCGCAAGCGAGCGGCGGCGCTCGGCCTTCTTTGCGGCGCTGGCGGGCGGGGGCGCGGGCATCATCGCCGCGGACATGTGGATCGCGCCCCAGCTCGGCGTGGCCGGCGGGATCGTGGGCGGGCTGCTGGCCTACGGCATCGTGTTCGCTTACGAGACCCTGATGTGGCGGCGGAACCATGGCGCCTGAGACCGAAGAGCCGCGCCTCTCCCACCTCGACGAGCGCGGCGGCGCCCGCATGGTCGATGTTTCCGGTAAGGCGATCACGGCGCGGGAGGCGGTGGCGGAGGGGTTCGTGGCGATGCGCCCGCAGACGCTGGCGCTCATCCAGGAGGGCGGTCTGCCCAAGGGCGATGTGCTGGCGGTGGCGCGCGTGGCCGGGATCCAGGCGGCGAAGCGCACGAGCGAGCTTGTGCCCATGTGCCACCCCCTGCCCATCTCCGGCATCGCGATCGCGCTTGACGCCGTGGACGGCGCGCGCCTGCGCGTCCGGGCGACGGTGCGAACGGAGGGCCGCACGGGCGTCGAGATGGAGGCGCTGACGGCGGTCAGCGTGGCCGCCCTCACGGTCTACGATATGTGCAAGGCGGTCGACCGGGGCATGCGCATCGAAGGCGTGCGCCTGCTGGAGAAGCGCGGGGGCAAGAGCGGCGAGTGGGTTGCGGACGAGGAGCCCGCACCTTCCGCTCGCTGAACGCACCCCCAAACTCGGAGTGAGCCTGGCCCGCTCGCGCTTGCCGCCCCTACCCCTCGGGTGTAGGTTTGTGGCGCAAATCACAAGGGCCTCGGGGGCAGCCTTGGTGGTCGCGTTTGCGCGGCCCGCAGCGCCCCGGCGCTCGACGGCGAAAGCGAGGCCATGAGCTTCTACGACGACTGGTCCGCCGTCCTGATCGCCGCGATCGTTGGCTTCTTCCTGGTGTTCTCGGCGCTGATCGGCGCCCGCCTGCTCGGTCCCTTCGCGCGCGAGCGGGGCAAGGGCGTCTCCTACGAGTGCGGCATGCTCCCCATCGGCCGCAACTGGGCGCAGGTCCACGTCCGCTACTACCTCTTCGCGATCATGTTCCTGATCTTTGATGTCGAGACCATTTTCATCTTCCCCTGGGCGGTCATCTTCGTCGGCGCGCCCGCCTATGTGTTCTGGTACATGTTCACCTTCATCGTCGTGTTGAGCGCCGGGCTGGTGTACGCCTGGCGCCGCGGCGTTCTGGAGTGGCGATGAGCAACGACGCGACCACGCCCGCCGACGGCCCCGTGATGCCCGCCTACGTGCCCGACTTCGGCAACGAGGCGGAGCGCCTGACCCCCGTTGACCTGCCCGAGCAGACGGCCGCCTACCGCATCGTGATGCCGGGCATCCTGCAGACGGGCGTCGATACGGTGCTGGCGATGAGCCGCAAGAGTTCGCTCTGGCCCATGACCTTCGGGCTGGCCTGCTGCGCGATCGAGATGATCGGCACCTTCATGAGCAACCACGACCTCGACCGTTTCGGCATCGTCCCCTGGCCCAGCCCCCGCCAGAGCGACGTGATGGTCGTCTCGGGCACGGTCACCAAGAAGATGGCGCCCGCGATCAAGCTCCTCTACGAGCAGATGCCGAACCCCAAGTACGTCATCTCCATGGGCGCCTGCGCCACCAACGGCGGGCCTTACACGGAGTACGACCGCGTGCTCCAGGGCGTCGACAAGATCATCCCGGTGGACGTCTACGTGCCGGGCTGCCCGCCCCGCCCCGAATCGCTGCTCGATGGCTTCCTGCGGTTGCAGGAGAAGATCATGGAAGAGAAGAGGATGGTCGGGTGAGCGCCGAAGCGCAGACGGGCGAGCCGGAGATCGTGGCGCTCGTGCGGGAGCGGCTGCCGGACATCCCCTTCGAGGCCTCCGAGACGAAGACGTACGCCGACCTGCGCGTTACGGCCGAGCACTTCCTCGCCTTCGTGACCGGTCTGCGCGACGACCCCGAACTCTCCTTCGACCTGCTCCGCAACATCGTCGCAATGGACATGGAGGAGGCAGGGCTGGAGGCGAAGTACCACCTCTACTCCTTCCCCCATGGCCACGCCCTGCAGATCACGGTGCCGGCGCCCATCCCGAGTCTCGCCATCCCCAGCATCACGGGGCTCTACCCCGCGGCCAACTGGCACGAGCGGGAGGCGGCGGAGATGGTGGGGCTGGTGTTCACGGGACATCCCGACCCGCGCAACCTGCTGCTGGAGGAGGACCTCCGCATCCACCCGCTGCGCAAGGCGCATCCGCTCCAGAAGGCGGAGATCCTGCAGGGCATCGAAGACGGCCCGCCCGGGGTGGAGGTCTAGATGTCGGTCTGGCCCGAGGAGCGCGTCACCACCGCCGAGGGTGATCTCGACACGGTCGACATGACCATCAACGTCGGCCCGCAGCACCCGGCCACGCACGGCGTGTTCCGCATGGTGCTCACCGTCGACGGCGAACTCGTGGTCGACTGCGAGCCGTACATCGGCTACCTGCACCGGGGCCTGGAGAAGCTCTCGGAGAACGCGGACTACCGCCAGGCGATGGGCTGGTGGGACCGCACCGACTACCTCGCCGGCATGTGCTGCGAGGGCGCCTACGTGATGGCCGTCGAGAAGCTGGCCGGGATCGAGGTTCCGGAGCGCGCGGAGTACATCCGCGTGATGATGATGGAGCTCTCGCGCATCAACTCGCACTTCATGTTCCTGGGCGCGTTCGGCGCGGACGTGGGCTCGTTCGGCACGAGCTTCGTCTACGCCTGGCGCGAGCGGGAGCGCATCTACGACCTCTTCGAGGAGGTGGCGGGGGACCGCATGTTCCCCACCTACTTCCGCATCGGCGGGGTGACGATGGACCTGCCCGACAACTTCGAGTCGCGCTGCCGCTGGGTGCTCGGCTCGATCAAGCAGGGGCTTGAGGACCTGGACGGGCTGCTGACGGGCAACGAGGTGTTCGTCGAGCGCTGCCAGGGGCTCACGCCGATCACGCCGGAGCAGGCGATCGCGTGGGGCTTCACGGGGCCGATGCTGCGCGCCACGGGTGTCCCCTGGGACATCCGCAAGGCGGAGCCCTACAGCGTCTACCCGAAGCTCGACTTCGAGATTCCCGTGGGGCGCCAGGGCGACGTGTTTGACCGCTTCCACGTGCGTCTGGCGGAGTGCTACCAGAGCGTCCGCATCGTCGAGCAGTGCCTCGAGGAGATTCCCGAGGGGCTGGTGCTCGCGCCGAAGCTGCCGAAGACGCTGCGCATTGCCGAGGGCGAACTCTACATGCCGACCGAGGGCACGAAGGGCGAGTACGGCGTCTACATGATGGCGAAGGGCGGCAACCAGCCCTACCGCGCGAAGCTGCGCTCGCCCTCCTTCTGCAACCTCTCCGCCCTGAAGGAGCTGGTGGTCGGCAGCTACGTGGCCGACGCCATCATCATCCTGGGGTCGCTCGACATCGTGCTGGGCGAGGTGGACAAGTGACGGAGTTCCCGTTCGGCGACGCGTTCTTCGGACTGAACTGGCTCGATGCGATCATCCGCGTCCTCATCGTCGTCGCGGTGATGACGCTCGTGGTGGTCTACCTCACCTACGGCGAGCGCAAGGTGGTGGCGCGCTTCCAGATGCGGCTGGGGCCGACGCGCACGGGTCCGCTGGGCCTGCTGCAGGGCTTCGCCGACGCGATCAAGCTGCTCATCAAAGAGGACCTGCGCCCGCGCAACGCCGACCGCTGGGTGTTCGAGTTCGCCCCCTACCTCACCTTCATCCCCGTCTTCGTGGTGCTGGTGGCGCTGCCGTTTGCGCGCGACTGGGGCGTGCGCAACCTGGCGCTGGGCATGTTCTTCGTGTTCGCCGTGCTGGGACTGAACATCGTGGGCGTGCTGATGGCCGGGCTGGGGTCGGGCAACAAGTACGCGCTGCTCGGGGGCGTACGCGCCGCCGCGCAGATGATCAGCTACGAGATTCCCCTGGTGGTGGCCCTGCTGGCGGTGGCGATGGTGGCGGGCACGCTCGACCTGAACGCGATCGTGAGCATGCAGGACACCCGCCCCTTCATCCTTATCCAGCCGCTGGCCTTCGTCATCTTCTTCACGGCCATGCTCTCGGAGCTGCACCGCGCGCCCTTCGACATCCCCGTGGCGGAGTCAGAGATCGTGGGCGGCTACTTCGTGGAGTACTCGGGCATCCGCTGGAGCATGTTCCAGCTGGCCGAGTACGCCTCGCTCTGGGCCTTCAGCATCTTCGGGTCGGCCATCTTCCTGGGTGGCTGGCAGTTCCCCTTCGGGGACGACTGGGGCTGGGGCTGGCAGCTCGTCCTGACGCTCATCAAGAGCGGGATCATGATCATGCTCATCTTCTGGGTGCGGACCACGCTGCCGCGCCTGCGCATGGACCAGCTCATGAGCTTCTGCTGGAAGGCGCTCATTGAGGTGAGCTTCGCGCTCCTGCTGGTCAATGGACTCTTCCTCTACTACCAGTGGCCGGAGCCGATTCTGGCGGCGGTCAACTGGGTCGGGGCGATCCTCTTCCTGGGCGGCATCTACCTGCGCGCCTCTCGCAAGCCCTCCACGAAGAATCTCGTGGGCAGCTACAAGCACGCCGAGGTTCCCAACCCATGATCGGAATCCTGAAGGGTCTCGCCACCACTCTCTCCACCTTCACCCGGCGTCCGGTCACCATCCAGTACCCGGACGAGAAGCACGCGCTCTCCGAGCGGCAGCGCAGCTTCCCCGTGCTGACCTGGGACTTCGACCACGACGAGCCGTTCTGCACGGGCTGCAACATCTGCGTGCGCAACTGCCCCGTGGATTGCATGACGGCTACGATGCAGGACAACCCGAAGCACCCCGAGGGCACCAGCGACCGCCGTAAGATCGTGGAGAAGTTCTGGATCGACTACGCGCGCTGCATGCGCTGCAACATCTGCATCGAGGTCTGCCCCTTCGAGGCGATCTCGATGGACAACACCTGGGAAGGGCACGAGCACTCGGCCTACGACCGCCGCGACCTGCACAAGGACATCGAGGACCTGCTGGAGTCGAGCAAGGCGGGCAGGCTCGACAATCCCTTCCGTCCGCTGGACAGCATCGAGGCGAACGCGGCCCTGGCCGAGGGCGAGGAAGCGCCCGCACCAGGATTCGCCGGCGGGCGCCCGGAGGCAAAGGCGGCACAGGCCGAGCGCATCGCGCAGGGGCTCGGGGCCGCCATCCAGGAGCGCGAGCCGCAGGTACAGGCGCAGACGGCCACCGCCGGCACGGGCGCAACCGCCGAGGACGACGAAATCGCCACGCTGTCGGATCGCAAGATTCGCGCGCGCCGCATGAAGGCGGAGCGCGAGGCTCGCGCCGAGCGCGAGGCGGGCGAGGTGAGCGCCGAGACGATCGCCGCCCTGCGCCGCTACGCCAGCGAGCTGTACACGGAGATCACGGGGGAGCCCGTGCCGCCCATCGGCACGCCCGCGCCCGCCGCTGCCGCAGCGGCGCCGGCAGCGCCCGCGCCCGCCGGCGACGTGGGCGACCCGAACTCGCCGCGCAAGCTGCGCGCGCGCCGCATGAAGGCGGAGCGCACCGCCCGCGAGCATCGCGAGAAGGGCGAGGAGGTGCCGGCGGAGGTTCTACAGGCGCTGAACGAGACGGAGAGCGACCTCTACAAGGAGATCACCGGGAACGACCCCACACCCGCGGGCGCGGCCCCGGCAGCGGCGCCCGCCGCCGCCCCTGCCGCCGAAGGGGCGGCGGGCGACCCGAACTCCTCGCGCAAGCTCCGTGCCCGCCGCATGAAGGCGGAACGCACCGCACGCGAGCACCTCGCCCAGGGCGAGGCCATCCCCGCGGATGTCGCGGCGACCATTACCGAGCTCGGCGGTACCCTTCCGACCGCGGAAGAAAGCGGAGGGGGCGCCGGCGCGTGACCACCGAAATCCTCTGGTGGATCTTCGCGGTCGCCATCGTGGCGGTCTCGGCCGGGGTCGTGCTCTCCCGCACGGTCATCCACTCGGCCATCTTCCTCATCCTCAGCCTCGCGGGCGTGGGCGCGATGTACCTTTTCCTCACGGTCGCGTTCATCGCGCTCGTGCAGTTCCTCATCTACGGCGGGGCGGTCACGGTGCTTATCCTGCTGGCGCTCATGCTGACGCGCATGGGCATCGCGGGGACGCCCGAGCAGGTCACGGGCGTGCAAGCTCCCTTCGGGGCGCTGGTGGCGCTGGCGCTCATGGCCACGCTCATTGGCGTGGCCGTCTCCACGGCCTGGCCGGGCGACCTCGGTGACTCGTCCGTGGCGGTTTCGATCGAGACCATCGGCGAGCAGCTGTTCCAGAACTACGGCGCCCCCTTCATGATCATGGCCGCGGTGCTGCTGGTGGCCTTCGTCGGCGCGGTCGTCATCGCCCGGCAGGAGGATGGCGACTAGTGGTTCCCATGGAGAACTACCTGGTCCTCAGCGGGATCCTGTTCTCGCTCGGCGTGTACGGCGTGCTCGCACGGCGCAACGCCGTGCTCGTGCTGATGAGCGTGGAGCTGATGCTGAACGCCGTCAGCCTGAACTTCGTGGCCTTCTCCGCCTACCTCGACCCGGACAAGGCGACGGGCATCGTCTTCGCCGTCTTCGTCATCGCCGTGGCCGCCGCCGAGGTCGGCCTCGCGCTCGCCATCGTCATCCGGCTCTTCCGCAACCGTGCGACCGCCAACGTGGACGAGGCGGCCACGATGCGGTGGTAGGGGGCGCGGTCGATGGCTGAGCACGCCTGGATCCTGGCGGCCGTACCGGCGATCGCGTTCATCGTGATGGCCGCCACGGGCCGCAAGCTGCCGCGCCAGGGCGACTGGATGGCGATCCTGTGCGCGACGAGCATCTTCGCGCTCTTCTTCGCCGTGCTGGCGAACTTCCTCAACCTGGGCGAGAGCGCCTGGCCGGTCCTGAACAGCATCGAGTGGACCACCATCGGCGACTTCCACCTGCGCATGGGCATCGCCGTGGACTCGATCACGATCGTGATGCTGGCCGTCATCACCACGGTCGGGTTGATGGTGAACATCTTCTCCGTGGGCTACATGAAGGGCGAGCCCCGCTACTGGTGGTACTTCGCCGTCCTGCAGCTCTTCGTCGCCTCGATGCTGATGCTCGTGCTGGCCGACAACCTGCTCCTCCTCTACGTGGCCTGGGAACTGGTGGGGTTGAGCTCGTTCCTGCTCATCGGGCACTACTGGGAGCGGCGCTCGGCGGTGGAGGCGGCGAAGAAAGCCTTCATCACGACGCGCGTCGGCGACGTCGGCCTCCTCATCGGCATCATCCTGTTCTGGGACGCGACCGGCACCTTCAACATCCTTGAGATCACGCAGCAGGTGGAGGAGGGCGCTATCGGCGGCACCCGCCTCTTCCTGACGATGATGTTCGTCCTCCTGGGAGCGATGGGGAAGAGCGCCCAGCTGCCCTTCCACGTGTGGCTGCCCGACGCCATGGAAGGCCCCACGCCCGTCAGCGCGCTCATCCACGCAGCCACGATGGTGGTGGCGGGCGTCTACCTGGTGGCGCGCATGCTGCCCATCTTCGAGGTGGCCGAAGGCGCCCTCCTGGTGGTCACCATGGTGGGGCTCATCACGGCGCTCTTCAGCGGGGTCGTGGCCTTCGCCCAGACAGACATCAAGAAGGTGCTCGCCTACTCGACTGTCAGCCAGCTCGGATTCATGTTCGTGGCCCTGGGGGCGGGGTTCGTGAGCGCCGGCATGTTCCACCTGTTCACGCACGCCTTCTTCAAGGCGCTCCTCTTCCTCGCGGCGGGCTCGGTCATCCTGGGCACGCACCACCACCAGGAGATGAGCCAGCTTGGCGGGCTCTGGCGCAAGATGCCGATCACGGCCGCCACCTTCCTCATCGGATCGCTCGCCCTGGCGGGGCTCTTCCCGCTCGCGGGGTTCTGGAGCAAGGACGAGATCCTGCACGCCGTCGACGCTCACCGCGGAGCCTGGGCGTTCCTCCTGATCTCCATCGCCGCCATCATGACGGCGTTCTATTCGGCCCGACTCTTCATCCGTACCTTCCTGGGCAAGCCCCAGGACGAAGAGGTCGCGAGCCACACGCGCGAGAACGGCCTCGTGATCACACTGCCGCTCGTCTTCCTCGCCTTCCTCTCCATCGTGGCCGGCTTCTTCGTCTTCCAGGGCTTCGGGAGCGCCTTCGGCTTCCCCGGCGGATTCAGCGAGTTCGTCTTCCTGCACGGTCCCGAGGTGTTCCACGTGGACTGGGGCCTCGTGGGCCTCTCCACCGCGCTCTTCGTGGTCGGGACGTTCGGCGGCGCCTGGTTCTACTGGAACGGGCGGCTGGACCGCGCAACGGTGCTCGTCCAATGGCAGCCGCAGGTCTACGAGATGATCCAGCGCAAGTTCTACTTCGATGAGCTGTACCAGTTCCTCATCGACCGCGTGGTGCTCGGCTTCAGCTACCTCGTGAGCTGGTTCGACCGCTTCGCCGTGAACGACACGGGCGTCGATGGCACGGCCAACATGACGCATTACGCGGGCTTCCTGCTGAAGCACCTGCAGACGGGCCGCGTGCCCAACTACGCGATGGCGATCGCGGTGGGCGTCGTCACGCTCGCGCTCATCAGCCTGGTGGTCGGGAGCTAGCATGGACGAAGCACAGGGCTACGTACTGCTGACCGCGCTCGCGCTGCCCCTGCTGGCGGCGGGAGCGCTGCTGTTCGTGCCCGGCTCCCAGAAGATGGTGGCGCGCTACTTCTCGGCCGTCATCGGCGCGATCCTGCTGGGGCTCTCGGTCTACGTCTTCCTCGCCTACCAGGCGAACGGCGACATCCTCCAGATGCAGCTGCAGTGGGCCTGGATCGAGAACGTCGGCTTCCTCAAGGAGAACGGCATCTCCTTGCACCTGGGCGTGGACGGCATCTCGGCGCTGATGACGCTGCTGACGGGTGTCGTCGCCTTTGCGGGCACGCTCGTCGCGTGGAAGCTCGAGTACCGCGCCAAGGACTTCTTCATCCTCTTCTGGATCCTGATCGCGGGCGTCTACGGCACGTTCTTCGCGCTGGACCTGTTCTTCTTCTTCTTCTTCTACGAGCTGGCGGTGGTTCCGCTCTACCTGCTCATCGGCATCTGGGGTTCGACGCGCAAGGAGTACGGCGCGATGAAGCTCACGCTGATGCTGGTGGGCGGCTCGGTGGGCATCTGGATCGGCATCTTCGCGGTCGTGCACGAGGCGGGGCTGGGTACCTTCGACCTGCCCACGCTCTGGGACGCCGCCGCCAATGGCGCCCTCGACCCGAACTTCCAGAAGATCATCTTCCCCTTCTTCGCTGTCGGCTGCGGCGTACTGGCGGGCCTCTGGCCGCTGCACACGTGGTCGCCCGACGGCCACATGTCGGCGCCCACCTCGGTCTCGATGGTGCACGCCGGCGTACTGATGAAACTGGGCGCCTTCGGCATCATCCGCCTGGGCATCCAGATCTTGCCCGAGGGCGCGGAGTTCTGGATGCCGGCGCTGCTGGTGCTGGGCACCATCGGGGCGCTCTACGGGGCGATCGCGGCGCTCACGCAGCGGGATTTCAAGCTCATCAGCGGCTACAGCTCCGTGAGCCACATGGGCTACGTGCTCATTGGTCTGGCCACGCTGCACGAGGTGGGCGTCAGCGGCGCCGCCCTGCAGATGTTCAGCCACGGCGTGATGACGGCCCTCGTCTTCCTCCTCATCGGGGCGCTCTACGACCAAGCGCACACGCGCGACCTGAGCGACTTCGGGGGCGTGGCCAAGGTGATGCCGCTCTGGGTGATTGCTTACGTGATGGCGGGCCTCGCGAACGTGGGCTTGCCCGGGCTCTCGGGCTTCACGGCGGAGTTCCACATCTTCGTGGGCACGTTCAAGACCTATCCGATCTTCGGCGGGCTGGCCATCCTGGCGGCGGCGATCGCGGCTGCCTACATGCTGCGCATGTTCGCGGTCGTCTTCTTCGGACCGCTCAACCCGCGCTGGCGTGACCTGAAGGATCTGCGCCCGATCGAGGCGATCGCGGCAGGCCTGCTGATCGCCTCGATGCTGGCCATGGGTCTCTGGTGGTCGCCGTTTACCGACCGGCTCGCGAACACGGTCGTGAACCTTCCGGGGGTGACAAGCTGATGCGCGACTTCACCCTCTTCATTCCCGAGTACATCGCCGTGGCGGCGGCGGTCGGCATCCTCGCGGCAGAGCTCATCTGGCCGAAGATCCGCAAGGACTACCTTGCCTACGCAACCGCGGCGGGCGCGCTGGGCTGGCTGATCGCGGCCATCCCCTACATCGGGCACACCGCCGGGAACTTCGAGGGCCTCCTCCGCACCGACGACTTCACCACCTACTTCCGCATCCTCGCGGCGGGCATCGTGATGGTGATCTCGCTCCTCTCGGCGCACTACATGCGCGACAAGACGAGCACCGCGGGCGAGTACTACAGCCTCCTGCTGGTGGGCGGCACGGGCATGGTGTTGATGGCCGCCGCGCAGGAGCTGCTGACGGCCTACATCTCGCTCGAGCTGCTGAGCTTCTCCCTCTACATCCTCGTCGGCTACCTGAAGCGCGACCGCCTCAGCAACGAGGCCAGCCTGAAGTACATCCTGCTGGGCGCCTTCTCCAGCGCCATGCTGCTCTACGGCATCAGCCTCATCTACGGCGTGACGGGCAGCACCAGCTACGAGGGCATTGCCGAGGGACTGGCCGCCCGGGGCGGCGACACAGACGCAGCCGCCATCGTCGGGATCATGCTGATCATCGCGGGCGTGGGCTTCAAGGTGTCGGCGGCGCCCTTCCACATGTGGGCGCCCGACGCCTACCAGGGCGCGCCGCTGCCGATCACGGCGTTCCTCTCGACCGCCTCCAAGGCGGCCGGTTTCGCCCTCATCCTGCGACTCTTCACGGGCGCCCTCGTCGTCGACGCGGTCGAGTGGCGGGCGGCGCTGGCGGCGCTGGCGGCGATCACGATGACGGCCGGGAACCTCCTCGCCATCCAGCAGACGAACCTGAAGCGGCTGATCGCCTACAGCTCGATCGGGCAGGTGGGCTACATGCTCGTCGCCATCGCCGCCATCGGCTACGGCGATGCGGTCACGGCGGAGAGCGTATCGAGCGCGCTTCTGCTGCACATCGTCGGGTACACGGCCTCCACGCTGGCGCTCTTCACGGCGCTCACGGCGCACTACAACCGCACGGGCGACGACAGCATCGCGGGGCTGCGGGGGCTGGCGGCGACGCAGCCGTTCCTGGCGCTGGTGATCACGGCCTCGCTCTTCTCATTCGCGGGGCTGCCGTTCTTCGCGGGCTTCACGACGAAGCTGCTGCTGTTCCAGTCGAGCACCACCGACGGGTTGCTGTGGCTGGTGGGCCTGGCGGCGGCGAACAGCTTCGTGAGCCTCTACTACTACTTGATGGTCATGCGCCAGATGTACCTGTTCGACCCGCCCGAGGGGCAGACGCGCTTCCGGCCCACGCCCCTGCTGGGCGCCCTGGCGGGACTGCTCTTGCTTGGCGTGATCTTTGTCGGCGTCTACCCGCAGCCGCTCTTCGAGGCTACCGACCAGGCGGCCTCGGCCCTCTTTGAAGTGAGCGCCGCCGTCCTCGCGTACGCCCCGTAGCCCCACCCTCTGATGCCAGCGGACCTGGAAGCAATCGTGGCCGCGGCAAGGCGGCCAGGGGGCATCCGTCTCACCCTCCACTATCGGAACCACCGAGTACACGAGCCGGACCGTCCATCGCACGAGGAGATCACATTCGGGCTTGGCAGCGACGCACCAGAAATCACCCGTGACGATGGTGGCCGAAACGATCCTCGGGGGCCCGTCTGCTCGGTCACCTGTGAGGGGCCCGACGGCAACCGATTCGTGGTTCGCCTAAACTATGCGGTGCGCCCCATGCGTGTGATCACCGCCTTCCAGGCGCGCCGGGAGGAGCAAGATGGCTGAACATGTTGCCCCGCAGCCGCTTCCCGTGTATGTCGATGGGGACCGTGTTTGGCGCGAAGTCTTTCCCGTGATCGTCGCCGAGGACGGCGAGCGGTTGGTCTCGTTCGAGACAGCCACGCAGATGGAAGCGCGCGAGAAGCACTACCGCGAACTGGCCAGGCGGGACGAGCTCCCCGAGCCAACCGCACGTGTCGAGCGGGAAGCCGAGGCGCCGCCATCGGGACCGCCCCGCGTCATCGAAACGCGCATGGAGCCGATGACTGTGCACGAGGAGGGCGACCACGTCTGGGAGGAGGAGTTCCCCGCGGTCGTGTACGACGACGGCCACGTGACGTTCGACATCGCGGTCTCCCACGAAATCGACGCGCGACGCGCCCACTACGCGGAGCTGGCCGAGCGGGGCGAACTCCCCGAACCGACCGGCCGCGCCCGCCCGAACCCACCCGCCCCGAAGACGCCCTGCGTCGTCGGGACTCGCACGCAGTCCGTCCCCGTCTACCAGGAGGGGAACCGTCTCTGGCAGGAGGACTTCCCCGTCGTGGTATTCGACGACGGTGAGATCGGCCTGGAGGATGCGAACGTCCGCGAGTGGGAGGCGCGCCACAGGCACTACATCGAACTCGCGAAGCGTGGCGAACTCCCCAGGGCCGACGGTGAGCCGGAGAAGGGCTCGCACGAGGCGGCCGGCGGCTAGCTTTCTTCGATGTCCCCGAGACTGATGGTGTCGTCGCCGCCGTCGGCGTCGCCGTAGACGCCCGCGGGGACGCCCTTCCAGACAGTCACGACGAAGTCCTCGCGGAAGGGATCGGCGGTCATCGCGAGCTGCTCGTCGACCGCGTCGATGAGTTCACGGATGCGCTCGTCGCTGGCATCGGCGGTGGTGCAGAGGGTGGCGTGGATGTTGGGGGCCTGGATGTGCAGGTCCACGCGCCCGACGATCTGGTTGTCATCGAGCACCGTGTAGGACTCGGAGTGAGGCGTGCGCACCTCGCGGTCGAAGCTGATCACGTTCCACGCTCCCGGTGTGTAGTGCGCTCGCCCAGTTCGCGCTCGCCCAGATTTTCCAGACGCTCGGCTGCTTCGCGCTCGCTCAGATTGTCCAAACGCTCAACTGCTTCGCGCTCGTTCAGATTGTCCAAACGCTCGACTGCTTCGCGCTCGCTCAGATTGTCCAAACGCTCAACTGCTTCGCGCTCGTTCAGATTGTCCAAACGCTCGACTGCTTCGCGCTCGCTCAGATTGTCCAAACGCTCGACTGCTTCGCGCTCGCTCAGATTGTCCAAACGCTCGACTGCCTTGCGCTCGCTCATCTTCTCAAGATGCTGGCTTATGCGGGGCGCACGTGGCCGGCGCCAAGGACTGTCCACTTGTAGCTTGTGAGCTCCACCAGGCCCATGGGGCCGCGGGCGTGCATCTTCTGCGTGGAGATGCCGATCTCCGCGCCCAGCCCGAACTGCGCGCCGTCGGTGAACTGCGTGCTCGCGTTCACGTAAACCACAGCGGCGTCCACCTCGTCGGTGAAGCGCATCGCGTTCTCGTAGCTGTCGGTGACGATCGCCTCGCTGTGCTTGCTGCTGTGCGCCTCGATGTGCGCCAACGCCTCGTCCATGGAGGCGACCACGCGCACGCCCGCGCGCAGGGCCAGATGCTCGGTGTCCCAGTCGTCGGGCCCGGCGGGCTCGAAGGCAAGGCCGGGAATCTTGAGGCGGCCAAGCAGGTCGAGGGCATCGCCTTCGCCCAGCAGGGTCACCGTTCCCGCCCAGCGCTCCCCGAGGGAGCGCAGCAGCTCGGGCGCGACCGCCTCGTGCACGAGCAGCGTGTCGAGGGCGTTGCAGATGCTGTAGCGGCGTGTCTTGGCGTTGTCGACGACTTCGAGCGCCATCGCGAGGTCGGCCTCTGAGTCCACGTACGTGTGGGAGACGGCCTCGCCGTGCGCGACGACTGGCATGGTCGCGTGCTCGCGCACGTAGTTGATGAGTCCTGAGCCGCCGCGCGGCACGATCAGGTCGACAACCTCGTGCATACCCAGGAGTTCATCGACGTGGGCGCGGTCGGGCTCGCGCACGACCTGCACGGATGCGGCGGGCAGGTCCGACGCTTCGAGCGCGTCCCACAACAGGTCGCCAAGCACGGCGTTGCTGTGCAGCGCCTCCTTGCCCCCACGAAGAACGGCGGCGTTGCCGCTCTTGAGGCAGAGCGTGGCGATGTCGATGGTCACGTTCGGGCGCGACTCGTAGATGCAGGCGATGACGCCGAGGGGCACGCGCTTGCGGGAGATCTGCAGGCCGTTCGGAAGGGTGCGCGCGTCGATCGTGGCGCCCACGGGGTCGGGAAGGGTGGCGATGTTGCGCGTGTCGGCGGCCATGCCGCGGATGCGCGTGGGGGTGAGGGTGAGGCGCTCAAGAAAGTAGTCGTCGAGGCGCGCCTCGCGGCCGGCGGCGAGGTCCTTCGCGTTCTCCGTGAGAATGGCGGCCTCTCGCTCCAGCAGAAGGGTGGCGATCCGCTCAAGCGCATCGTTCTTGGCATCGGTGGAGGCGAGCGCGAGATGCCGGGAGGCGGCTTGCGCGGCTTCCGCCTGCTCGCGGATGCGCGATGCGGTCGCGGTCATGGAGTTAGTGTAGCGGCTTCCTGTTGTCTGTACGGTGGCGGCGCGGGAGCCTAGGCTTAAGACGGCCAGGGACTCCACGGGAGCCCGAAGCCGGGGTGCCATGCTCCTCGCATTCGACATCGGCAACACCTCCGTCCACATCGGCCTCTTCTCCGAGGAAGAGCTTGCTGCGACGTGGAGGGTCGGGGTCGAGTCGGAACGGTCGGCCGACGAGTACGGCATCCTCACGCTGAACCTGCTCGCGACGCACGACCTGACGGCGGAATCGGTTGACGCCTGCATCATCGGCTGCGCCGTCCCACCGCTTCTGCCCGCCTTCCAGCGGGTCTGCGCGCGCTACTTTGGGGTGGACGCCATGGTGGTGGGGCACGGCCTGCGCTCCGGTGTGCGCATCCTCTACGACAACCCCCGCCAGGTGGGCGCCGACCGCATCGTCGACGCGGTGGCGGCCATCGACCGCTACGGGGCGCCCGCGATTGTCGTCGACTTCGGCACGGCCACTGTCTTCGACGCCATCAACGCCGACGGCGACTACCTCGGTGGGGCGATCGCGCCGGGCATCGGCATCGCCAGCGAGACACTCTTCAGCCGCGCGGCGATGCTCTCGCGCGTCCAGCTCGAACGTCCGCCCGCGGCCATCGGCCGGAACACGACCCACGCCCTCCAGTCGGGAATCCTGCTGGGCTACGTGGGACTGGTGGAAGGCATGGTTGCGCGCTTCCAGGAGGAGCTGGGAGGCGGGGCCACCGTCATCGGCACGGGTGGCTGGGCGAGCGAGATCGCGGCCGAGACCGACGTCCTCGACACCGTCGACAACAACCTCACACTGCAGGGGCTGCGCCTTATCTATGACCGCAACGTTGGCTGAGCCGTCCGGATCCTTCCGCGAGCGCCCGCTTGACGGGCGATCGATCGCCCTTGGCGTCACCGGCAGCATCTCCGCCTACAAGGCGGCCGACCTAGCCAGCAAGCTGCGCCAGGCCGGCGCCAGCGTCGAGGTATTGATGACCGAGGCGGCCACGCGCTTCATCGCGCCGCTTACCTTCCAGTCGCTCACGGGCCAGGAAGCGATCGTCGACATGTTCGAGACGGAGGAGGCCGAGGCGCACGTGGAGGTGGCGCGGCGCGTCGACGCGTTCGTGATCGCCCCGGCCACGGCCGACTGCCTGGCGCGCCTCGCCTACGGCGGCGGCGGCGACATGGTGACACTGACGGCGCTCGCGACGACGGCGCCGATCGTGGTCGCGCCCGCGATGGACTCACAGATGTGGGACAACGCGGCGGTGACGGCGAACGTCGCCGCCCTGCGCGAACGCGGCGTGGAAGTGGTGGGGCCTGAGGAAGGCCGCCTCGCGAGCGGGCGCCTGGGCGCGGGGCGCCTCGCCGAGACCCCCGCCATCCTCGGAGCGGTGCGAGCCGCTATCGGGCGCCGCCAGGGCGACCTGTGCGGGCGCTCGGTGATCGTGACCGCGGGGGGCACCCAGGAGCCGCTCGATCCCGTGCGCTACATCGGCAACCGATCGAGCGGACGTATGGGCTTCGCCCTCGCCGCGGCCGCGCGCGACCGGGGAGCGCGGGTTGCGCTGGTAACGGGGCCTTCGGCGCTGACGACGCCCTACGGCGTGGACCGCGTCAACGCGAACACGGTCGAGGAGATGCTGGGGGCGCTGGAGCCCCTCACGGAACGCTGCGACGCCCTCCTGATGGCGGCCGCGCCCGCCGACTTCCGGCCGCTCGAGGCCGCCGGCCAGAAGATCAAGAAAGCGACCCTGCGCGAAGACGAGATGACCCTCGCGCTGACGGAGACGCCCGACATCATCTCGACGCTGCCGGGAGGGGGCGTGCGCGTGGCCTTCGCCGCCGAGACCGAGAACCTGACCGCGAACGCGACCGCCAAGCTGGCGGCGAAGCGCGCCGACCTGATCGTCGCGAACGACGTGACGGCCGCGGGCAGCGGCTTCGGCACCGAGACGAACGAGGTCACCATCTTCCATCGCGACGGCGAGGCGGAGCGGCTGCCGCTGATGAGCAAGTACGCCGTCGCCCACGCCATCCTCGACCGCGTGGCGGCGCTGCTGTAGCCGGCTGGCCGTCGCTTCATCCGATTGACAGGCTCGGACTCCCAGACCGACACTGGTAGGCGGATAGGGTCAGCTCCGAACGGTCCCCTTCATGGGGCGCCTTCTCGTTCAGGCGAGATAGGAGCTGGCCCGCTTTGCGTTAGGGCCAGACGCGCCACGTGGCTTCCCGACCTTGCAGATGGCGGGAGCGCAGCCGGGAACCATCCGAGTGCCCGTTGAGCACTCGCGCAGACACCCCAACTACGTAGTCGGCGAGTTGAAGCAGGTTGTGACTCTCGGACCGCTGGTCCTTCAGCTTGTGAATGGACGCCAGCGATCCGGCGCTGAGCCTCCTTCTGAGATGCACCACAAGGCTGCTTCGTCCCTGGCGGGTTCCCGCTCGATCAACGACGACGGTCGTGTTGTGAAGGTAAGGCCCGGCATCTTCAAGTAGTTCACGCATCGCCAACTGCTGGAGGTCTTCCGAGGAACGGACCTGCTCTCCGACCAGGGGGTTGGCCTTGTCGACAGCGAACACATGGACACGGAAGTCGTACGGGCGCACAGCCTCGAGAAAGGCCTCTCGCACCCGACGGGAGTTGTGGCTGAAGTGGAACTCGAAGCTGGACGGGAGCGAGAGATCGACCCCCAGCGAGGCTATACGATCGTCACAACGCTGCGCCTCCTCGGCGCTCTCGAAGGTGACCATTGCGACGACCAGCAGCCGGCTTGACCCTCGATCGAGCTTGAACCCCGCATCGCCTGACTCATCGACAAAGGCGAGCACGCGGGTACCCTACCAGTACCCCGACCCCGTTCCCCGTGGCACGCGATTGACGTAAGCTCGAAGCCAATGACGCACTCTTCGGACGGCATACAGCGTCGCTGCACCTGTATGGCGGGGTCCCGCCGCTAGCGGGCCCCGGCAGCAGCCAGCACTCGCCCAGCCCCAAGAGGTAGCGAACCCTATGTCCCTCCTCAGCGAGATCCGCGACGACATCCGCGCGACGATGGAGCGCGACCCGGCGGCCACCAACACCCTGGAAGTCGTCCTCTTCTATCCCGGCTTCCATGCGCGCCTCGCGCACCGGCTCGCGCATGCGCTGCACCGCCGGGGCCTGCCCCTCGTGCCGCGCGGCATCATGCACCTCGTGCGCTTCATCACCGGCATCGAGATACACCCCGGCGCCACCATCGGCCCCCGTTTCATGATCGACCACGGCATGGGCATCGTTATCGGCGAGACCACCGAGATCGGCCCCGACGTGACGCTCTACCAGGGGGTCACGCTGGGCGGCACGAGCACGCGCCGTACGAAGCGCCACCCCACGCTGGTGGGCAGCAACGTGGTAGGGGCGGGCGCGAAGGTCATCGGCGCCGTCGAGATCGGCGAGAACGCCCGCATCGGCGCCGGCTCGGTCGTTATCACGAACGTGCCCCCCATGGCCACGGTGGTGGGCGTGCCCGGGCACATCGTCGCCTTCCACGACGACTCGAACGGCGTGTTGCAGCGGCTGCCCGATCCCGAGTGGGAGCGCCTGAACCAGCTCGACGAGCGCGTCGACGAACTGCGCGAGCTGCTCGCCCACCTCGAAGACCACGTGGGCGGTCTGCACGACGACCACCACTCCGACGAGCGCTCCCGTGCGGAAGCGCCGCCTCGCAGCTGACGATGCTGAACCTTCGCGACACCCTCACCGGCGAAAAGCGCGAGCTCGTCCCCATCGCGGACGAAGTACGCCTCTACGTGTGCGGGGTCACCCCCTACAGCGAGGCGCACCTGGGTCACGCGCTCTTCTCGATCGTGTTCGACGTGCTCCGCCGCTACCTCGAGTGGCGCGGCTACGGCGTGCGCCACATCCAGAACTTCACCGACATCGACGACAAGCTGATCGAGCGCGCGAACGAGACGGGCGCGACCGTGGCCGAACTGGCGGAACGCCACTCCGAGGCCTACCTCGCCCAGCTCACGCGCCTGAACGTCCTCCCGGCGACCGAGTACCCGCGGGCCACGGAGGAGATCCCCAACATCATCAGCTTCATTGAACGGCTGGTGGCGAACGACGTTGCCTACGAGTCCGGCGGTGACGTCTACTACCGCGTCCGCGCGAAGTCGGACTATGGGAAGCTCTCGAAGCGGGACGTGGACGACCTTCGCAGCGGCGCGCGCGTGGACCTGAGCGAGCTGAAGGACGACCCCCTCGACTTCGCCCTCTGGAAGGGCGCGAAGCCGGGCGAGCCGCACTGGGACAGCCCCTGGGGACCGGGCCGGCCGGGCTGGCACATCGAGTGCTCGGCGATGGCGATGAACGCCCTGGGCGAGCAGATCGACATCCACGGGGGCGGTGCGGACCTCATCTTTCCCCACCACGAGAACGAGATCGCGCAGAGCGAGTCCTTCACCGGCAAGGCGCCCTTCGCCAATTTCTGGATGCACAACGCCCTCCTCCAACTGGGGGAGGAGAAGATGTCGAAGTCGCTCGGGAACCTCGTCGGCATCGACGATGTGCTCGACAAGTACGGGCCGGACGCGCTCCGCATGTTCATCGTGACGAGCCACTACCGCAGTCCCCTCACGTACGGCGAGGAGGCGCTCGATGCAGCCCGCGCCGGCGCTGAGCGCCTGCGTCATGCGGCGTTCGCCAAGGGAACGGGCAGCGCCGATGTCGAGACGCTCGATCCAGGGGAAACGGTGGCGCGCTTCACCGAGGCGATGGACGACGACCTGAATACGCCCCGCGCGCTCGCCGCCCTCTTCCACCTCGCCCGCGCCATCAACCACACGCACGACGCGGGCGGCGATGCCAGCGACGCGCAGGCCACACTTCGAGAGCTGGCAGGCGTACTCGGCTTCACCCTGCACGAGCCGCCGCACCGGGACGAGAACGCGGCACCGTTCGTCGACCTGCTGGTGAAGCTGCGGTCGGAGCTGCGCGAGGCGAAGCAGTGGGCGCTCGCGGACAGCGTGCGCGACGGCCTCGTCGACCTCGGGGTCGAGCTGCACGACGGCGCCGAGGGCACGGACTGGTCGTTCCGATGAGCGAGCGCGCAGCAGCCGAGCGCCTGACATCGAGCGAGCGCGCAGCAGTCGAGCGCCTGACATCACGGGAGCGCGAAGCAGTCGAGCGAACGAGCGGAGCGAGCTGAAATGAGCGAGGGCTCGGGCGAAGGCCGCGGGCTGCGCGACTACCTGCGCCAGAAGGCGCGCGCCATGCGGGAGGCAGCGGCGGCGAAGCCGAGTCCCGAGCAGTGGCGCGAGACGGTCTCGGCGACATGCGTGGCGGACGACGCCACGGGCGTACGCAAGCTGCGCATGGGCGACTGGGAGATCGTCGGCGACTCGGGGCCGGACTTCGGCGGCTGGAGCCTGGGGCCAAGCTCGCCGGAGCTGTTCTGCGGCGTCATCAGCACGTGCCTCACGCACACCTACCTGATCGCCGCCGCCACCCTCGACATCCCCCTCGACCGGGTCGAGGTAACCGTCAGCTCAACGAACAACGATGCGCATTTTCTCGGCATCGCCGGCGACGACCCGACCGTGCCGTTCGACATCACAGCCCGGGTCTCGCTTGATGCACCGGACGCCAGCCCCGAACAGGTCGCAACGCTCCACACCTACGCCGCCGAGCGCTGCCCCCTCTCGAAGCTGGTCCGCGAACCGAACACGGTCACGCTGGTCACGGAGTGACGGGGTCGGGATGCCGACGCGCTCGACCGGGGCACCCGTCTCCTGTTCTCTGGCAGCGACTCGGTCGGTAGAGCGACGGACGGGTTGGAGGATCTCTGCCCGTAACGGTCCGCTCCAGGGGGTTCGAATTGCCCACCTGATATAGCTGGCGGACATTTCCCCGTGGTATAATACTTGTGGCGACACGCAGCGAGACCCCGGCTGGAACCGGGGTCTCAGGCCCAATAGGGCGGGGTGTTCTTCACAGGACATCTCCAATATTACAGGGCCTGGCTGCTGCGTGTCTACCTAAAATAGAGGAGACACGAGCAAATGGCCGTCCACGGTTCATGGTGGAAAGAACTCATCGGAGTCCGCGTCGCGTGCGCTTCATGCGGCGTTGCGGACACAAGGGTGTTGGTAGGGGACGAGGTGGTCCTGCGATTGCAGGCCATCCGCGCGAAGCTGGACAGGCACCGGCTGGAGAGTCCGGGGCACCTTCCGGCAATCGGGATGGTCTCTTTGGGGAGTATCGTTCCTCACAGCGGGAACGCTGGCTGGGCGCACGACATCGAGGAACTGAAGGAATGGGACCTGCCGTTCACCGCCTAGCTTTCGCCAGCCAAGGGGGACCGTCCGCAGGAGTACCTGCTGGCGCAGCGCGCCGCCGCCGGTTAGCGGCGGGCACTACCGTATATAATTCCCGAACTTTATGGGCGATACCTTGGGTCGAAAGAAGCCACGTGGCACCTGTGGCCATAACGTGAAACGGGCCAACTCCTATCCCACTTCCGTGGGAAAGCCTCCACTGAAGGGGACATTTCGGAACTGACCTGTCCAACACGATCGTGGGATAGCGGGCTGGCAGGTGTCAAGCGCTAGCGCAGCTCTCTGATCTGGAGGTTGCGGACCTGCTATGCAGACCCTATGCGGAGAAGGCGCTCGAACCCTCTTCCGCCCCCGAACGCTGGCCTGAGTTTCGAGCCAAAATCTGCCAAGGGACGGGAGACAGCGAACTCTCCGGTCGGGATCAAAGTCATCCCGTGGTCGCCGGAGCACAACGGGTTTTGGCAAAGCTAAAGGGGCGCCGGAAACGGCCCCCCTCTCGCCGACCAGGACAAAGCCCAGCCCACTTACTAACCATCGTGCCCACACTCCAGTTGAGTGTCAATACATCTGCTACAGCGCAGGGGGCCGCTAGCGCAGCTCGCTGACCTGGCGGCTGCGGACGAGTTCCCAGTCGATCTCGTAGCCGAGGCCGGGTTCCTCGGGAGCGTGGACGAGGCCGTCGGCATCGACCTCGATGTCGTTCACGAGGCCGTACTTCTGGGCGGCGTCGGGCAGGAGCACCTCGAAGAACTCGCAGTTGTTCACGGCCATGATGACGTGCAGGTTGGCCACGTTGTTGAGCGAGTTGCCGCCGTGGTGGATCTCGCACCGCATGCGGAAGGCGTCGGCGAGGTTGGCGATCTTGTGGAGGGCGGTGATGCCGCCGGAGACGGCCACGTCGCCGCGCAGGATGTCAGTGGCCTGTTGCTGCACCCACTGCTGCAGGCCGTAGAAGCTGGCCGGGGCGAACTCCGTCGCGAGGATGGGGATGTCCAGCTTCTGGCGCAGCTTCACGTAGCCGTAGATGTCCTCCTCCTCCAGCGGGTCCTCGTACCAGTAGTAGCCGAGCTCCTCAATGGCGCGGCCCACGCGCACGGCGTCCTCGTAGCTGTAGGCCCAGACCGAGTCGAGCATCAGCGTCATGTCCGGCCCGACGGCATCGCGGGCGGCGCGGCAGATGTCGATGTCGACGGAGGGGCGGGTGTCGGGGTGGATCTTGTAGGCGGCCCAGCCGCGGTCCTGGAACGACTTCGCCTCCTCGGCATAGGCCTCGGGCGAGGGCAGGGCGGCGGAGCTGGCGTAGGCGGGTACGGAGCTGCGGCAGGACCCAAGAAGGCGGTGGACGGGCAGCCCCGCGATCTTCCCCGCCAGGTCCCAGAGCGCGACATCGACAGCGCCGATTGCGCGGAAGGAGACGCCCCGGCGGCGCTTCCACATGGCGTGCCAGAAGCGCCCGATATCGAGCGGGTTCTGACCCATCACGACGGGCTTCAGGTAGGTCAGGAGCGCCTCTGCGTCCATGGTGGCGTCGCGGCTGGCGGAGCCGAGGAAGGAGTGTCCCTCCAGACCCTCGTCGGTGCGGATGGTGAGCACGCCCATCTGGCGTTCACCCCCATAGCCGATGGAGGCCCCGGGATAGGCCCCGTGGGGCACGGTCCAGCCAAAGGTCGTGAGGAACACGTCGTCGATTTTCATATCAGCTCGCTCCGATCGGTCGCTCGACTGCTTTCGCGCTCGCTGGTGTTTGTCAGACGCTCGACTGCTTCGCGCTCGCTCATATCAGCTCGCTCCGCCCGGTTGCTCGACTGCTTTCGCGCTCGCTGGTGTTTGTCAGACGCTCGACTGCTTCGCGCTCGCTCATATCAGCTCGCTCCGCTCGGTCGCTCGACTGCTTTCGCGCTCGCTGGTGTTTGTCAGACGCTCGACTGCTTTCGCGCTCGCTCATATCAGCTCGCTCCCATGAGGCTGCCCGAATCGTACGCGCCCCTCAGGTGTCGCTGCGCAGCGAGTCGGGGAGGTGGTCGAGGTTGGGGGCGCGCTGGATGGCCGCATAGCGCGGTGGTCCCTCGGGGCTGCGGCCCTGCGGCCAGACGAGGAGCTCGACGATGGCGGCGTTCGGCAGGTCGAATTCGTGGAACCAGGGGCTGGTGGGCGGGATGGCCATCGTCCAGCGCAGGATGGCGTCGGTCGTGCCGGAGTGCGACACGATGGCGATGGCCTCGCCCGTGTGCGACCCCACGATGCCGTCGCAGCCCGCGGCGACGCGCTCGGCGAAGGCGCCCAGGGTTTCGCCGCCGGGCATGCCGGTGTGCTCCGGTCGCCAGGCCCAGTCGCCGGCCTGCACCTCCCCCTCCGGATCCCAGCCGGCGAACTCGAACTCGAGCAGGCGATCGTCGAGCTGCACGTCGAGGCCCGTCACGCGGGCGAGCGGCTCCGCCGTTTCACGAGCCCGGCGCATCGGACTCGCATAGATAGAGGCAAGCGACACGTCCGCGAGCGCCACGGCGACCGCTTCGGCCTGCCGCCGCCCGAGCGCGGAGAGCGGTGTGTCGTGGCCGTACGAACCGTCGTCGGCTCGCGCCTGTCCGTGACGCACCAGGTAGAGGCGGACGGGGTCGGTCACCGGGAAGAACGCCTCCGCCGTGCAGCCAGATAGTCGTCACGAGTCAGCTTGATGTCACTCAGAATGCTACGGATGAGCGGGGGGGCCAATCTGGCGCGCCTGGTGGTCTGGAACCGTGGTCGTTCGCCCATCTGGGTGCCTATAGAAGACGTGACTACCCTTGCCCGGTCGAGCTTCAAAGCCAAGCCGTCGAAGGATGCCATCAAGTTCGCGGAAGGTCGCAGGGGGTATCCGGCTCACACCGCTACGTCGAGTTGCTCAAGCCCTACGAACCGTGGGGCTTCAGCTGCGGAGAGCTCACCCTCCTCAGCGAGGAGTTCCAGCACTTCGCGGAGGTTGTCGCGGAGTTCGTCGAGCGTCGCCCCTTGCGTGTGGGCACCTGGGATGCCAGGGACGACTCCAACGAAGAGCCGCACTTCTTCATCCCATTCGACATATGCCGTGAACGTTGTCATCGCGTGTCCAGCTTACCCCCTGGGGAGGCCGAGGCCGCGGGTGGCCATGATGTTGCGCTGAATCTCGCTCGTGCCCGCCTCGACCGTGTTCGCCGCCGAGCGCAGGAAGACCTGGGCCTGGTCGAAGGGTACGCGTGAGGAGGCGCCGCGCAGCATTCCGGACATCCCGAGGATGTGCATGCCGGTGAGCTGCAGGCGCTGGTTGAGCTCGCTGCCGAAGAGCTTGCTGGCGCTGGCTTCGTGGTTCGGCACGAGACCTTGGGCCTGCATCGTCGCGACGCGGTAGGCCAGGAACGTGCCGACGTTCACCTCGAGCGCACGCTCGGCCAGCTCGTGGCGAAGCGTGTTGCGGTGCTCCCACAGTTCGGGACGCTCTTTGACGACCCTGGTGAAGCGCTCGATCGTTCGACGCCCACCGGCGTACGCGCCGATGCCGCTGCGCTCGAAGTCGAGGGCGACGGCGAGGTGATACCAGCCCCGGTTCTCCTCGCCCACGCGCTGCTCGACGGGTACGCGCACGTCCTCGAAGAACACCTCGTTGAAGCTGTGCTGGTCGCCCAGGTTGATGAGGGGCCGCACGGTGACGCCCGGCGACTTCATATCGAACATGAGCAGGGAGATGCCCTTGTGCTTGGGGGCATCGGGATCGGTGCGGGCGGCGAGCCAGCCCCAGTCGGCGAGGTGGCCGCCGGAGGTCCAGATCTTCTGGCCGTTGATCACGTAGTCGTCGCCGTCGCGCGTGGCAGTCGTCTGCAGGGAGGCGAGGTCGCTGCCCGCGCCGGGCTCGCTGTAGAGGGTGCACCACCACTGCTCGGCGCTCGTGATGGGCGGGATGTACTTCCGCTTCTGCTCCTCGGCGCCGTAGAGCATGAGCGAGGGACCGACCCAGGCCACACCCATGTTGCCGACGGGCGCGCCCGCGTAGGCCATCTCCTCGTTGTAGACGAGCTGGCGCATGTGCGAGGCGCCGCCCCCGCCGTACTCCTTGGGCCAGGCCATGGCCAGCCAATTCCGCTCGGAGAGCTTCTTCTGGAAGCCCATCGTGTAGTCGTACTCTTCCTCGTTCGTCTCGAAGCCGCCGCGCATGGAGCGCGCGAGGCGCTCCTCCTCGGTCGGAAGCTCATCGGCGATGAACTGGCGGACCTCGTCGCGGAAGGATTCGACGTCGCTGTCGTGCGTAAAGCGCATGGCGCGGACTCCAGGACGAAGGGTCCGGCGAGTCTAGCAGAGGGCGTCCGAAAGGCCCCGCCGTTCCTACCCCCTGGGGAGGCCGAGGCCGCGGGTGGCCATGATGTTGCGCTGGATCTCGCTCGTACCGGCCGCGATCGTGCCCGCCGCGGACCCAAGGTATGCCTGCGCCTGGTCGATCTCGACGCGCGACGAATCACCGCGCAACTGTCCCACCATGCCCAGCACGTGCATGCCCGTGAGGGCGATGCGCTGGCCGAGCTCGCTGCCGAAGAGCTTGCTCGCGCTCGCTTCGTGGTTTGGCACGAGGCCCTGGGCCTGCATCGTCGCGACGCGATACGCGAGGAACGTGCCCACGTTCACCTCGACCATGCGGTCGGCGAGCTCGTAGCGGACGCCCTTGCGGTGGCCCCAGAGGTCCCGGTTTTCTTCCGCGATGCGGGTCAACCGTTCGACGTTGCGGCGGCCGACGGAGTACGAGCCGATGCCGCTGCGCTCGAAGTCGAGGGCGACGGCGAGGTGGTACCAGCCCCGGTTCTCCTCGCCCACGCGCTGCTCCATGGGCACGCGCACGTCCTCGAAGAACACCTCGTTAAAGCTGTGCTGGTCGCCCATGTTGATCAGCGGCCGCACGGTGATCCCCGGCGACTTCATGTCGAGCATGAGCAGGGAGATACCCTTGTGCTTGGGCGCATCGGGATCGGTGCGGGCGGCGAGCCAGCCCCAGTCGGCGAGGTGGCCGCCGGAGGTCCAGATCTTCTGGCCGTTGATCACGTAGTCGTCGCCGTCGCGCGTGGCGCTCGTCTGCAGCGAAGCAAGGTCGCTGCCGGCGCCGGGCTCGCTGTAGAGGGTGCACCACCACTGCTCGGCACTCGTGATCGGCGGGATGTAGGTGCGCTTCTGCTCCTCGGTGCCGTAGAGCATGAGCGAGGGACCGACCCAGGCGACGCCCATGTTGCCCACGGGCGCGCCCGCGTAGGACATCTCCTCGTTGTAGATGAGCTGGCGCATGTGCGAGGCGCCGCCCCCGCCGTACTCCTCGGGCCAGGCCATGGCGAGCCAGCCACGATCGGCGAGCTTCTTCTGGAAGCCCATCGTGTAGTCGTACTCTTCCTCGTTCGTCTCGAAGCCGCCGCGCAGGGAGCGAGCGAGGCGCTCCTCCTCGGTGGGAAGCTCATCGGCGATGAACTGGCGGACCTCGTCGCGGAAGGATTCGACATCGCTCTCGTGGGTGAAACGCATGGCGGGGACTCCAGGAAGGAAGTGCGGCGAGTCTAGCAGAGGGCGGGTCAGCCGCCCCCCTACGGCTAGCCGGCGCTGGTCTTGGGGCGGACGGCGCCCTGCTGGCGGAGGTCGGCGATGGTGACGACCTGGCCCGTGTAGTCGAGGGGCTGCTTCGCCATCCAGAGGACGGCGTCGGACATGATGATGGGATCCTCGAAGTCCGACCGGTCGACGTCGCCGAGGGTGAAGGCGTAGCCCTCGGTCCAGACGCCGAGCTCAAGGCGGATGCAGTTCACCGCGACGGAGCCCTCGAGCTCGATCGCGAAGCCCTCGGTCATGGCTTCCAGTGCGCGCTTCGTTGTCGTGTAGCTGATGCGGCGGAACCCGGGGTTCACGGACGCGCCCGAGGAGATGTTGATGACGCGGCCCTCGCCCGCCTCGCGCATGCGCGGGCAGAAGTAGTAGATGAGATAGAAGGGGCCGTGGATGTTGATGTCGGTGGCGAGCCGCCAGCGCTTCGTCGAGTTCTCGAGGGTGGCGCCGGGGACGCCGATGGCGGCGTTGTTGACCAGCAGGTCGCAGCGCCCGAAGCGCTCGTAGACCGTGTCGGCGAGTGCCGCGACAGCCTCTTCGTCGCGCACGTCGAGCGGGGCGGCCAGCACCTCAGCGCCCTGCTCGCGGGCGAGCTCGGCGGTCTCGTCGATGGTGCCGGGCAGCTTGGCCGGGGAGTCGGCGGTCGAGCGGGCGCAGACGACGAGGTCGTAGCCGTCGGCGGCGAGGTCGATGGCGAGCTGCTTGCCAATACCGCGGCTGGCGCCGGTGATGAGGGCAACGGGTTTCGACACGGGTGCCCCCATGCCGCGCGCTGGCGGCGTCGCGATCTTGGCCCACGGGTCGGTCGAGGGGAAGCGGGGCGGCCGCATACCCAAGCAGAGTTGCCTATGGATTGTCGTGGAGCTCTATACTAAAGTAACACTTGCGTATGGAACCGGATGACGCGCCATATTCAAGCGAGGAACAGCATGGCGACTGACGCGCCCTCACAGCGATCGGGAAGATACGAGCCGCAGCCCCAGGGCTACCGCGCGTTCATCCCGGCGCCACTGCCTCCACACCCGCCGCTCAATCTGACCGTGGAGCTGACCGGCCTGCTGGCGGAGGCGAATCAGGCATTAGGCCGGCTCGACGGTTCGACGCAGATCCTGCCCAGCCAGGACCTGTTCGTGGCGATGTACGTGCGCAAGGAGGCCGTCCTCTCCAGCCAGATCGAGGGCACGCAGAGCTCGCTGGACGACCTCCTCGCGGCCGAGGCGCGCATGCTGCGCTCGCGCCAACCCGACGACGTGGGGGAGGTGGTGAACTACGTCGCCGCCATGAACCACGGCCTCGCTCGCCTCTCCTCGCTGCCGGTCTCGGTGCGCCTCATCCGGGAGCTGCACGAGCGGCTCCTCACGGGGACGCGCGGCAGCGAGCGCCAGCCGGGACACCTTCGCGAGAGCCAGAACTGGATCGGGCCGGCGGGCGCGTCGCTGAACGACGCGATCTATGTGCCTCCGCCCCACCGCGTCGTGCCCGAGGCCCTGGGTGACCTCGAACGGTTCATCCACGAGGAGCGGGAGCTGCCTCTCCTCATCCGTATCGGCATGGCCCATGCGCAGTTCGAGACGATCCACCCGTTCCTCGACGGCAATGGGCGGGTCGGGCGGCTGTTGATAACGCTGCTGCTGTGCGAGCAGGGAGTGCTGCAGCAGCCCGTGCTCTACCTCTCGAACTACCTTAAGCAGCACCGCACCGACTACTACGAGGCGTTGCAGTCGGTGCGCGAAGAGGGGACATGGGAGGATTGGGTGGCTTTCTTCCTGCGGGCCGTGCAGGCGTCGGCGGTCGACGCGACGGAGACGGCGCGAGGCATCGTCGACCTGCGCGAGCGCCACCGCGACCTGCTGGTCGTGGAGCTGGGACGCGGCGCGGGAACAGGCCTGCGCCTGCTGGAAGCGCTGTACCGGCGACCCCTCATCGACATTCCCGAGGCGCAGGAACTGCTTGGAGTCACGTACCAGGCGGCGAACAACCTGGTAACGCGCCTTGAGGCCATGAGCGTGCTTGAGGAGGTAACGGGGCAGACGCGCAACCGCGTCTTTCGCTACTCCGAGTACGCGGACCTGTTCGCCGAGGGGCCAGGAGCCCCGGTCCATACTCAACCGTAACTTGAATATGGCGGGCCTTGAGCCTCTGTGTTCAAGCCTGCTTGCGTATGCACGGTCGGAGGGTCCCATACTAAAGTTGGACTTTAGTATGGCGTGTCCCGCTCTCCTTTACTCAACTCCGCTTTCACATGGAACCGTGACCGTCCCCTTATTCAAGCCGTACTTGAGTATGGAGCGTCACCGCCTCCCATGTTCAACCGAACACCAGCATGGAAACCGTTCCGGCTCAGGCGATCCGGCCGAAGGCGGTTAGCTGGCGCAGGCGCTTGACCGTGAGCACGCCCTTCCAGGCGACCTCGGCCTGCTCCCAGGCCTCCGGGAACGTGCCCATCCAGCTCCAGTGGGGCGACCAGGCGCCGTCCTCGCCCTGCGTCTCGATGACGTAGTCGAGGTGGCGGTCGACGTGCTCGCGGAAGGGGGCGTAGAGGGGAGAGGTGGGGGAGTCGGCGATGTCGAGGGGCTGGAGGCCGTAGCCGCCCCACTGCTCCGGGTCGGTCACGAGCGTGGCCTCGACGCACTCGGGGAGGCGCGCCAGCACGGGCTCACGCGCGGCTCTGGGGACGGCGGGGGTGGTGGCAAAGCGGATGTAGCACTCCAGCGCGTCCTTCTGGACGCTGGCCGCCTCCAGTTCGGCGGCACGGCTCACAACGACCTCCGTGATCTCGTTGAGGAACGCCGCATCGACGTGTCTGGAGAAGGCGTGCAGGGCGGCGACCACGGAGGGACGGGGGTTGTCGGCGAAGAAGCCCCAGCCCTCCTCGAAGTCGTCGGACCAGTGCCACCAGGGGGCATGGGGGGCGCTGTTGTCGTGACGGGGGACGAGCGGCCAGGAGCGCCAGCCGGGCACGTACACCGCGCGGAGCTTTCCGACGGCGCGGGTGGAGATGGAGTCGGGGCCCCCGCCGAACTCCCACAGGATCTCCAGCGCCCTGAGCGTACAAAGCACCGAGGAGGCCTCGCCCTGGAAGTCGGCCTCCATGCCGTGGAAGCCGCCGTCCGGGTTCTGGAGGGCTCCCAACTCGGCGAGCACGTCCGGCGGGTCGCCGCCGCCGAAATGGTGGCGGCAGAGGGCCCGGTCGAGCGGACGCGCGTTCGCCAGCACGAAGGCGATAGCGCGGTCCCGCTGGTCAGCGGTGAGCTGGTTCATAGGGACACCCCCTGCCTGGCCAGTAGAACAAACATGCTAGCGGAGGGAGCGCCCGCCGTCGATCGTGATGACGGCGCCGGTGACGTAGCTGCTGGCGTCGCTGGCCAGGTAGAGCGCGGCGCCGCCGGTGTCCTCGGGGGTGGCGTAGCGGCCGAGGGGGACGTCGCCCTTGAGGCGTTCGCCGTGGCGGCTTTCGAAGAGCGCGCCCGTGAGCGCGCTCTCGGTCCAGCCGGGGGCGAGGGCGTTCACGCGCACACCGCGGTCGGCCCACTCGAGCGCGAACACCTTGGCCATGTGGATGAGCCCCGCCTTGGTGACGCCGTAGGCGCCCTGTCGCTGGTCGGGGTGAATGCCGAGCATGGAGCTGACGTTGATGATGCTGCCGGGTCGCTCGGCGGCGAAGAGGCGCGTCGCCACCTCGATGCTGCAGCACCAGGCCCCGCGCAGGTTCACTCCCATGAGCTGGTCGAGGTCCTCGGCGGTCGTGTGTTCGACGCGCTTGTAGAAGGGGCTGATGCCCGCGTTGTTCACGAGCACGTCGATGAGGCCGAGGCGGCTGGCGTCCTCCACGAGGGCGCGGACGGCTTCGGGGTCGGAGATGTCGCAGGGGATGGCGATGGCGTTCGGCCCGAGGCGTTTCGCTGCCTCGTCGAGCGCCTCCTTGCCGCGGGCGCTGATGACGACGCGCGCACCCTCGCCCACGAACGTCTCGGCGATGGCGTAGCCAATACCGCGCGAACCGCCCGTGACGAGCGCGGTCTTCCCTTCGAGTTGCATCTGTGGGGCGCCTCCCGCTGCCTGCCGCCGTCGGAGTGTACCGAGCAGGTACGATTCGCGCGTGTCCACGCCCGCCGACGTGCGCGATCTCGCCCTCGCCCTGCCGGAGACGATCGAGCGGTCCTCCTACGGCACGCCCGGCTTCCGCGTGGGCGACCGGCTCTTCGCGCGCCTGCACCAGGACGGCGAGTCGCTGGTGGTGTGGGTCGACATGGACGAGCGCGAGATGCTCGCCCAGACGGAGCCCGACAAGTTCTTCTGGACGCCCCACTACGAGAAGCACCCGATGCTGCAGGTGCGCCTTGCCGCCGTCGACCGTGACGAGTTGGGCGAACTGCTGCGGGACTCCTGGCGGCGCCGGGCGTCCGCGGCGGTGCTTCGGCGGGCGGCTCCCGAAGTCAGTAGGGGCTAGCCGGCGCGGGGAGTGACTTCCTGCTCCAGCCTGTCGCCCAGGCGGTCGTGCTCCACATCAAGGTCGTACTGGGCCTGCAGGTTCAGCCAGAATCGCTCGGAGAGACCGAAGTAGCGCGACAACCGCAGCGCGGTGTTCGCGGAGACGGCCCGGGTACCGTGGACAATCTCGTTGATTCGCCGGGGTGGGACGCTGATGTCCTTCGCCAACCGATACTGGCTTAGCTCCAGCGGCTTCAGAAACTCCTCAAGCAGTACCTCTCCGGGGTGGACGGGGGTGAGCTTGGCCGTTGTCATCGGGCCCTCCCATCAGGCGTGGTAGTCGACAATCTCCACTTCGGAGGCGTGTCCTGCCTCCCAGCGAAAGCAGATCCGCCACTGCTCATTGATGCGAATGCTGAACTGTCCAGAGCGGTCTCCTCGCAGGCGTTCAAGGCGATTCCCCGGCGGAACCCGAAGGTCATCCAGCGTTTCGGCCGAGGCCAGCATCCGCAATTTGCGGAGCGCTGCCCGCTGCAACCCCGGTGACCACTTCCTGACGGGATACCGTTCGAAGACACGCTCGGCGTCCCGGCCGCGGAAGCTTCGGATCACAACAGAAGCATAACGCGGTACGTCATGATCGCCAACTAGCAATCGCCTCAAAGCTCGCCTCTCGCCCCAGCACCCGCTACCTTCCTTCCGTGGCGACGATCGATACGGAACGGGCGGTGGCGCATCTGCGCGAGGCAGACCCAGTGATGGCGACGGTCATCGAGGCGGTGGGACCGCCGCGCCTGCGGGAGCCGTCGCCGACGGCGTTCCAGGCGCTGGCCCGCTCGATTATCTTCCAGCAGCTCAGCGGGAAGGCCGCCAGCACGATCCTGGGACGCTTCGTGGCGCTCTTCCGCGAGGGCGCAACCGCGGAAGACGCCGTGGACGGCTTCTTCCCCGAGCCCGGACAGGTGCTCGCGATCGACGACGAGACGATGCGCTCGGCGGGCGTCTCGCGGCAGAAGGCGGCCGCGCTCCGTGACCTCGCAGCGCACTTCGCCGAGGGTGCGCTCAGCGTCGAACGCTTCGGGGAGTGGAGCGACGAGGAGGTCATCGCCCACCTGCTGCCTGTGCGCGGCATCGGGCGCTGGACCGCGCAGATGTTCCTGATGTTCCATCTCGGCCGTCCCGACGTGCTGCCCACCGCCGACGTGGGCCTGAACCGCGCGATGGCGAACCTTTACGGTCTCGACGGACCACCGGGCCCCGAGGAGATCGCGCGCATCGGCGAGCCTTGGCATCCCTGGGCGACCGTCGCCTGCTGGTACCTGTGGCGCAGCGAGGACGTGATCCTGCCGCTGGGAGAGCCCGCGTGAGCATCCTCGTCGATGAGTCGACGCGCATCCTCGTGCTCGGCATCACCGGGCGGGAGGCCGTCTCCTTCACGCGCGACACCCTCGACTATGGGGGGAACGTCGTGGCGGGGGTCACGCCCGGGCGGGGTGGTCGCGATGTGCATGGTGTGCCCGTCTACGACACCGTGCGCGAGGCGATCGGGGAGCACGGGGCGGACGCCGCGGTCATCGCCGTGCCCCCTCGGGCCCTGCGCGACGCCGCCTTCGAGTGCATCGCCTACGGCATCCCGCTGGTGGTCATCGTGACGGAGCGCGTGCCGCGGCTGGACGCGGCGCAGGTGGTGGAGCTGGCGGCGCGCGAGGGCGTGCGTGTCATCGGGCCGAACAGCATGGGCCTCATCTCGCCGGGGAAGACGAAAGTCGGGAGCGTCGGCGGTCCCGCCGCGGACACGGCCCGGAGCTTTGTGCCGGGGAGGGTCGGCATCATGTCGCGCTCGGGCGGGATGACGACGGAGATCGCGAGCCTGCTGGCGCAGCATGGCGTCGGCGTCTCGACGGCCATCTCCATCGGCGGCGACCCGATAACCGGGTCGTCCTTCGCCAGCCTGCTCCCCCTCTTCGAGGCGGACCCGGAGACCGAGGCGGTCGTCACCTTCAGCGAGCCGGGCGGGGCGATGGAGGCGGAGTTGGTCGAGGTGATTCGGGAGCGAGCGCGAAGCAGTCGAGCGCAAGAAACCGGGACGGGAACGCGCCTGCGCATCGTCAGCTTCATCGCGGGGACTTCATGGCGGAGATGCCGGGCGTGCGCTTCGGCCATGCCGGGGCGCTTGTGCAGCGTGAGGAAGACAGCGCCGCGGCCAAGGCATCGCTGCTGCGCGCCGCGGGCGTCCACGTCGCGGACGCGCTGGCGGACATCCCCTCGCTGGTACGGGGGCAGGGGTCAGGCGGGAACTGACTGGTCAACAAGGCTGCGAAGGCTGGCGCGCAACTCTTCCTCGGTGAGGTCGCCCCGAGAGGCCTCCATCAGGAGGAGGGCAACGCCCCAACCGAGTTCCACTGCCTCCGCGTCCCCTTCTTCTCGCCAGACCAGCGGGGTAAGCCACTCCGTGAGCTGCTTTCGATCAACCTTCCTGTCCAGGTAACTGTTGATCTCAGCACGTACAGCGGCCACGGTGTAGACATCTACCATGACCGACTCCCTTCCCATCCGGTGGGCCCCTGCGAGCTACCTCCGAAGGCTCTTCAATGAGAGACGCCTGGCGGAAGCTGCCAGTTCAGGCGAGCTTATCACAGCGGTGAGGCGGGATCGGCACCCCTCTCAGCCCAGGGCAGGAGAGCCAGTTTGCACGCGCAGCCAACTGGTCACTTACTTCGATGCCGACGGAGAGAGGATCGCCATCGTTCACCAATACCTCAGGCAAGACGGGACTCTTGGGGTCAGGCCTCCCCGACCCAAAGTGGTTACTTCATGGCGGCGAGGTGCTCTTGCCGGAGGACTAGCACGGTGCCGAAAACGGTGGGCGTCCGCTTCGGCCATGCGGGAGCGCTCGTGCAGCGCGAGGAGGACAGCGCCGCCGCCAAGGCGTCGCTGCTGCGCGCCGCGGGCGTCCACGTCGCGGACGCGCTGGCGGACATCCCGTCGCTGGTGCGTGGGTAACGGGGGCTCAGGCAGGAACTGAGGGGGCAACAAGGCTGCGAAGGCTGGCGCGCAACTCTTCCTCGGTAAGGTGGCCCCGACCCGCCTCCATGAGGAGGAGTTCGGCGCTCCAACCAAGGTCGAGGGCGTCCGCTGGCCCCTCATCCGGCCACAGGAGGGGAAACAACCATTCGTCGAGTTGAACCCGGTCGATTTCGCCGAGAACGTACTTCTCGATCTGGGCGCGTACGACGGCGACAGTGTACATCTGTGCCATGAGCGCTCCTCCACCGATCCGAGTCGTTCCAGCTTACCACCTGCGCAGACTCTTCAATGAACGCCGCCTTGCCGAGGCAGCGCGGTCAGGAGCCCTGACCACGCAACTCAGGAAGGACAGTCATCCATCCCCTCCCAAGGCGTCAGAGCCGACCTGCACCCGGAGCCAAGCGGTGGCCTATTTCGACACCAACGGGAGGCAGGTCGCCATCGTTCATCAGTACCTCAGGCAGGACGGAACGTTGGGGGCATCCGGGTTACCCGACCCGAAGTGGCTCCTTCACGAAGGTGAAGCCCTGGTACCGGATGAGTAGGCTCTAACGCGGTGCTCGGCTTCACCACGGGCTGCTTCGGCAGCACAAGCTAGACGGTCGCCTCTCCCCGGCGGACCTCGGGCCGCTTTCCTAGTCCACGAGCGGCAGCAGTTCGTCGCCGGCGGCGACGGGGCGCAGGGGGAGGACATCCCCTCGCTGGTACGTGGGTAGAGGTGGGCGCCTCTTGCGTAGTCATATCCTTATGCACGACAATCACCCTGACAGCGCACGGGCCCGGAGGGGACGATGGCGGATGTGAGCACACTGGACCTGCTGGGCGACCTGCGGGAAGCCGAGCGAGAAGTACGTGCCTACGGGGACGCCATCCGCAGGTTTGATGCGACTCACCCCGACCCTCACGTGGACTTCCCCGACAAGTGGGTCGGGGTCTACAGGGACGAGGTCGTGACGGCCGACACACTCGACGATTTGTTCGAAGAACTTGAGCGCCGAGCGATCCCCCGCATCAAGACCTTTGTCCGCTTTGTCGACCGTGACCCGGACGCGTTCTATTACCCGGGATGACCATTGAGGGCTGGTTCGATACTAGGGGACGGCCACTCTTCGAAGCGGAACTCCTCCTTCCCGGCCAGGGGATCCGGGTCACCCTGGAGTTCCTCGCGGACACAGGCTCCGACCGAACACTCCTGATGCCCTCCGCCACGGCCAAGCTGCCGCTGGACCTTGAGCAGCTTGGCGCCTCGACTGGCCAGATCGCTGGCGTGGGAGGCAGCATCCGGGTCGCTCGGACACCCGCACGGATCATGTTCTACGGTTCGAACGCCTACCTCTACGACCTCGATGTGGGCATCGTCGCAACCGGAGGGCAGCGCTCTCCCGTGGACGCGCTGCTCGGGCGGGACATTCTCGCTCGCTGGTACCTGCACTGTGAGAGACGCACGAACCTGCTTCGGGCAGAGAACATCTCGGCCGACGAGGTCTTCCCGCTACCGGCAAAGGCGACCTAAGCGCGTTTCAGCCCACGCCCTAGTCCACCAGCGGCAGCAGCTCGTCGCCGGCGGCGACGGGGCGCGGGGGGAGGACGGGGGCGGCCTGCTCCTCGGCGTGGTAGGAGCTGCGCACCAGCGGGCCCGACTCGACGTGGCCGAAGCCCATCTGCCGGGCGGCCTCGCCCAGTTCGGCGAACTCGTCCGGGTGGTAGTAGCGGTCGATGGGGAGGTGCTTCTCGGTGGGGCGCAGGTACTGGCCCAGGGTGAGGATGTCGACGTCGTGGGCGCGGAGGGCGGCGAAGACCTCAAGCAGTTCCTCGTGCGTTTCGCCGAGGCCGGTCATGAGGCCGCTCTTGGTGAGGCGATCGGGGGCGGCCGCCTTCGCCCGCTTCAGCAGTTCGAGCGAGCGCTCGTAGCGGGCCTTGGGACGCACGCGTCCGTAGAGGCGGGGGACGGTTTCGGTGTTGTGGTTGAGGATCTCGGGGGCGGCGTCGAGCACTGTCTGGAGGGCGTCCCAGTCGCCCATGAAGTCGGGGATGAGCACCTCGATGGTGGTGCCCGGCGAGAGGCGGCGCGTCCAGCGGATGGTGTCGGCGAAGATGCCGGCGCCGCCGTCGGACACGTCGTCGCGGTTCACGCTGGTGATGACGGCGTGGCGCAGTCCCATGCGCTCGACGGCGAGGGCGACCCGCTTCGGCTCGCCGCGGTCGAGCTGGCCCGGACGGCCCGTGGTGACGGCGCAGAAGCCGCAGGCGCGCGTGCAGGTGTCGCCCAGGATCATGAAGGTGGCGGTCCCGCGGTTCCAGCAATCGCCGATGTTGGGGCAGCGCGCTTCCTCGCAGACGGTGTGCAGCTCCTGCTCGCGCATCAGGTCGCGCAGGCGCTCGTAGCCGCCTCCCGTGGGGAAGCGCACACGGAGCCAGTCGGGCTTGCGTCCGGCCAGTGCAGTCATACAGCTAGGGTAGCGGGTCCGGTGGCAGGAGCGTAGCGAGCCGGGGCCTACAATCGCGCCATGTCCGCCGAAGCTCTTGACCGGCTCTTCTCGCCGCGCGCGGTCGCCGTCGTGGGGGCCTCCACGAACGTGGACTCGCCCGGGCACGACTACGTGCGGGCGCTGCGCGAGTTCGGCTTCGAGGGCGCGGTCTACCCCATCAACCCGCGTGCGGACGAGGTCGCGGGTTACCGCGCCTACCCCGGCCTGGACGCCGTACCGGGCGCCATCGACCTGGTCATCTGCTGCATCCCCGCCACCGGTGTGCCCGACGTGGTCGACGCTTGCGGGGCCGCCGGCATCCCCTTCCTGCACCTGTTCACGGGTCGGTTGAGCGAGACGGGCGACGCGGACGCGGCGGCGCTGGAGGCGGCGATCGAAGCGAAGGCGCGGGCACGGGGCGTGCGCCTGCTCGGTCCGAACGGCATGGGCATCTACCACCCGGCGGGACGCATCGCCTTCCGCCCCGACCTGCCTCGCACGGCCGGAGGCGTCGCCTTCCTGAGCCAGAGCGGGAACAACGCCGTCGAGGTCGTCATCCGCGGGGCGGCGCGAGGACTGCGCTTCGGCAAGGTCGCGAACTACGGCAACGGGCTCGACCTGACGCCCGGCGAGCTACTCGCCTGGCTCGCCGACGACGCCGGGACCGAGGTCATCGGGGCTTATGTAGAGGGCGTGGCGGACGGGCGGCGGTTCTTCGAGGGGCTGCGGCGGGCGGCCTCGCGCAAGCCGGTCATCATCCAGAAGGCGGGACGCTCGGCGGAGGGGGCACGGGCGGCCGCCTCACACACGGCGGCGCTCGCGGGCGAGGCCGCGATCTGGTCGGGCATGATGCGGCAGGCGGGGGCGATCGAGGCGCGCAGCCAGGAACAACTGCTCGACCTGATGGTCGCGGCCTCGCTGCTGGAGCGGCCGCGGGGACGGCGGGCGGCGGTGGCGGGTGGCGGGGGCGGACGCAGCGTGCAATCAGCCGACGCCTGCGCGGAACAGGGCCTGGCTCTGCCGCCGCTGCCGGCGGGCGTGCGGGAACGGGTCGCCGAGCGCGCCCCGGCCCTGGCGGACTGGCTGCGGAACCCGGTTGACCAATCGATCCTGGCGGGCAGCGGACTCTCCGCGAACGGTCTGCTCGCGCTGATGGCCGCCTCGGGCAGCTATGACCTCGGCATCGCGAACGTGGGCGAGGAGTGGTTCCTCGGGCGGCCCGAGGCGGAGTCGCGCCTGCGCCACGCCTGCACCCGTCTGCGCGAGGCGGTCGCCGAGTCGCCCATCCCCATCGCTGTCGTGCTGGGCGCGACGGAGATGACCGTCGAATGGCAGCGCACGCTCATCGACTCAGTACGCGACGAGCTCATCGAAGCGGGGCTGGCGGTCTTTCCGACGGTCGAGCGGGCGGCGTTCGCACTCGGGAAGCTCGCGCCCCGATGATCGCGCCGGCTCTCTCCCGCAACACCGAGCCGGCCTTCCCGGACACGGAGGTCGATGAAGAGGCGCTGCTGGCGCTCATCCCGCCGTACCGCGTCATCCTCCACAACGACGACCACAACAGCATGGACCACGTGGTCGAGTCGCTGATTCGCTGCGTGCCCTCGCTCACGGTGGAGGCGGCGGCGGCGATCATGGTGGAGGCGCATAACGAGGGCCAGGCGACCGTCATCGAGTGCCCGAAGGAGACGGCGGAACACTACCGCGAGTCGCTCGAATCGCGCGGCCTCACCGCCACCATCGAGCCGGCGTAGGGGTGCTACGCTCCCGACGTGGGCTGGCTGAAGGATCGCGTGCCGGACACGCTGCTGACGATTGCGGCGTTGACGAGCGCTCTCGCCGCCTTCGCGACGGCTATCTCCGTGGCGCTCTGGCTCCTTGGCGAGGGCGGCGTGTTGGCGGTTGGGGGGGTGGTGCTGGTGAGCGTCGCCGTCTGGGAGTTTGGATGGGATCGGAAGCGGAGAGCCGCCCGTCACGCTGCCCTTGTCAGCGCGCAGCGGGCGCCGGGAACTCAGGCCCTCCGTTCGGGAGTGGGGCAGGCACACTGGAGCGACAGGCTCCCGCAGCCCCTGAGAGCGATCTCCCAGACGGCGCCGGTCACGATCCTGGCCGTCGGGGTCCTGTTCCTGGCTCTTCTCCTGATCAACGTTTTCGGGGAACTGGGCATTGAGGGTCCCGACGTGCATGCGCGCCTGAAGG
The DNA here is from genome assembly GCA_965262975.1 of Tepidiformaceae bacterium. Lineage (GTDB taxonomy): Bacteria > Chloroflexota > Dehalococcoidia > Tepidiformales > Tepidiformaceae > UBA2991. Next base: position 2,619,634 of record OZ253575.1, read on the forward strand.
CAGGCACATCGGCGGAGGTTGAACCGAAATTCGGAAAGGACTACCGCATCCGGGTCACCATCCTCAGCATCGCGGATGAGGTGGAGGTACAGGGCGCGTCTCCCCGCCCGTCCCCCGGGTACAAGTACTGGGCGGCGGAAGTCTCGATCGAGAACATCGGAACCATCGAGGTCCCGGCGCCTGGTTGGAAGCTAGTGGACAGGCAAGGTAATCCGTACGTGCCCCGAAGTGTGGCCGACCTGGGCCAGAACCTGGAGGCGGACTCTCGCCTGGCTCCAGGCGAGAAGGTCACCGGCTGGGTCGCGTTCCAGATTGACAACAACGCGGAGATTCAGTGGCTCAGGGTCACACCGCCCGACCCCCTGGGGGTGTACGAACCGAACCATCTGTACTTCGACGCGGACTAGCAATCGACGCGAATACGCTCGGCCTCACCGCCACCATCGAGCCAGCGTAGGGAGTGGATCTCGGAGGTTCAGCGGGTCAGTGTCACACCGCCCGATCCCCTCGGTCTGTACAAACCCAACCACCTTTACTTTGAAGCGAAGCAGGATTGCCGCCAGCGACCCGATCGCGGTCTGGCATTGCTACGCTGTAGAGGTGCGCTGGCTCCAGGACCTGACCGACACGCCCCAGTACATGCTGATCGTGGGCGTCACATGGATCGCCGTCACTGGCGTGGCGATGGGAGGTCTGCTCCGGTTGTGGGGGACAGGCGGAGCCTTCCTCGCGGTTGGTGTGAGCATCGCAGTGTTGGTCGCGTGGGACAGACTCATCGAGCAACCCAAACGAGGTGCGCGGCGGGCCGCGATCGGGGAGGCGCAGCAGTCGCCCGGAACGCAGGCGCTGCAGAGCCCGGAGGGAGACCACGCGCCGCACTGGGGGGCCTGGTTCCCCCACCCGCTCGACTCTGTTGCGCGGTTCTTCCCCGCGACGGTGCTGGTGCTGGCCATCATGGGAGTCACGCTTGCCTTGAACTCCCTCATCGGTAAGTGCGGCAGCCCATAGGGCCGGGACGCTCGACCTGGAGTTCGTGCTGGACGCCCTCGGGGAACGCGGCCACGAGTAGCGGGGCGGCAGGCTAGAGGCGGTCGTCGAGGGGGCGGTCGTCCTCGGGCTCGGCGGGGGCGTCGTCGAGGGGTGGCGGGGGCGGCGGGTTGGGGCGGATGTCGCCGAGACCGCTGAGGTCGGGCGTGGGTTCCTCCACGTACTCCCTCATCGATGCGGGACTGGCAGTCTTGCCCGCGGTCCATCCAGAGAGCCTTGAGTAGCGAGGGTTCCACCCGGATATGCTATATCCGTGGGCTTGCCGCCATACCCGCTAACGCGGCCGGAGATGCTCCTCGTGGGCGCGGCGATCCTCGCGGCCACCGTTGTCCTGTTCTCGCTCATTTTCGGGCTCTTCGGGGCGGATGGCGCCTTCGCAACGGCTGCCGGCACGTTGGCCATCATGGTCACCTGGGACGTGGCCGTGGAGCGCCCCAACCGGCAAGACCGACTTGCCGAGGCGTACGCCGCCTCAATGCACTCCATCGAAGACACCCCGCCAGGCGCGCGGGCCGGCGCGACCGACTGGGCCGGCGGCTTGCCCGGGCCGCTCGGGGCCGTTGCCCGCAACGCCCCCGCCACGCTCGCCGCCCTCCTGATCGTCGGCGTCGCGCTCGGCATCAACGGTCTCCTCGGCGATTTCATCACGAGCGACAGGGACGGCGGCGTCTACGTGCTGCTGAAGGACGGCGCCGCCGGCGACATCATGCGGGAGGGCGACCGTACCAGAGTCCTTCGCGTCTCCCTCCTCACGACCGTCGATGAAGCGGAACAACGAGACCCCTCGCTCACCCCTGCCCCAGGCAAGAAGCTCTGGGCCGTGGAGGTGAAGGTCGTAAACGTCGGGACGCTCGATGTCGTGGCGCCGGCGTGGAGGCTGCGGGACTCCAGTGGCAAGGAGCATGACCTCACGCCGACGGGGGGCCTCGGGGAGAACCTCGGTGAAGACTTCAGCCTGCCCCGGACTGCAATAAGAACCGGCTGGGTGGTCTTCGAGATCGACCGCGACGCCGAGCCGGAGTGGCTGCGTGCCCGCATCTCGGGCTACCCCACCCTCTACTTCGCGACCCGCGCGCTCTACGAAGAGAACACATCGCCGTGGGATCGCCCGGGAGAGTGGCGCTAGAGGCGGTCGTCGAGGGGGCGGTCGTCCTCGGGCTCGGCGGGGGCGTCGTCGAGGGGTGGCGGGGGCGGCGGGTTGGGGCGGATGTCGCCGAGGTTGCTGAGGTCGGGCGGGCCGTCTTCGCCGAACTCGCGGAGGATGCGCCGCGCCACTTCGTCGAGCTGCTCCGGACCCATGCCCATGCGCTCCATCGTCTGCTGCAGGAGCCGCTGGACCTCCTCGAGGTCGCCACGGATGAGCGCTTCGGCCAGCTCAAGCTGCGTCTCGATGGCGACAAACTGCTCGCGACGGTCGCTCTCGCTGGTGTTATCGAGGATGGTCGCAAGCAGGCGCGTGAAGAGCGTGCAGGTGCGAGCGATGCGGATGCGGTCGTCGTGGTGCGGGGGGAACTCCCCGGTTACGGCTACTTCGAGGCCGGTGCGCGTGTCGGTGGCGACGTACTGCTCGGGCATGGTTCAAGCATAGAGGAGAGCCCGATCACGTGCGGGAAGCGTCGCGCTTGCCCGCCGGCCGCCAGCCCACCCCTTCCGCGAGGATGGCGGTCACGAGCTGATTGAGGGAGACCTCCTGCTCCTTGGCGACGGCGGCCAGTTTCCCGTGCAGGCCCACCGGCAGGCGCACCTGGAACTTGCCGCTGTGCTCGGGGAAGTGGTCCTTCGGCGGGGGGATTTCGTCGCCATCTTCGAGGTTGCCACCGATCCAGAGCTCCATGGCATCATGAATCATCTCCATGGCTTCTGCGGGGGTCGAGCCATGACTCATGCACCCTTCAAGTTCCTCGACATACGCCATCCAGACCGGCTCGACCTCGTCGTCGTAGTAGAAGCAGATGGTGTAGGGCAGTTTCAGGTGCTCAGCGACCCTCGCGGCGATCTCGGGATCGTCCATGGGGTCGTGGGGAATCACTTTGGCGGGGACGGACTTTTCAGCCGCGGTCATCTCTAGTCACCTCATCGATAGCCTTCAGGGCATTGCGCACGTACACGGGCAGAACTGGTCTGTGATAGGGAATTACAAGTTTCCTCGACAGTGCGGGGTGAGCGTAGCGCCAGTGACTTCCCGTGACATGCACCACCTCGAATCCAACCGACTCCAGCGCCGTCCGCAACTGCTCCGGCGATACATCGGTTTGGGAGCGGCGAAGCCGCTCGATACGCCGCTCCCGCCTCACGGGCTTTATGATACTACGACCAGTACCACTTGCTCAACAACCGTTGGCCACGGATCAACCCCGCCCCCTTCCGACCGCGACCCGCGGGGTGCCCGCGGATTCGCTGGCGCGCAGGCAGAGGGCGAGCGACACGACGTAGTCGTCGTGGCCGCGGTCGTTCCCCCAGGCGAGGCGCCCGCTCCCAGCCAGCGACGCCTCGCAGTCGGCGAGCTCCTCGCGACAGCGGGCAGCCTCGGGGCTGCCGTCGTCGCGGGGGAGCGCGAGCCGCCCCGTGCGGGCGGCGGCGCGCAGGCCGTAACCGAGCGCGCTCTTGGAGGCGGCGGTGAACACGACCCCGTCGAGGCGCGACCCGAGCTGGGGGCGTAGCTGGGCCACGAGCGGCGCGCCCAGCCCCGTCGCGTCGGCGGAGACGCGGTCGAAGCGCCAGTGGCGATCAAGCGCGCGGACCTCGTCGAGGACGCGCGCGTACGGCTCCCCGCGCCACTCCCGCTGGGCGACCACGCGGCAGATGGGACCGCCATCGCCCGCGGACGGATCGACCCCCGCGATCGTCAGCACCGTGGCGTCGGCGCCCTCGCCCTCGCCCCCGAAGTCGAGCCCGGCGACGTAGCGCTCGCCCGGCTCGGGCGTGTCGAGGGGGTCGTGGCCGCCTTCGAGCGCGGCCAGCAGGTCGTGGGTCAGGAGACGGCCCGCGCCCTCGCCGGGCACGAGTTCGTACTGGCTCAGGAAGAGCGGATGGGAGGCGCCCAGCCGCTCGCGTTCGGACTCGACGTAGGCGCCGTAGGCGGGAAGCGTCGCCGCCACCTCCCGCCAGTCCGCCTGGTGGTGGTGGCGAGGACCGTAGGGCGTGACGCCGTCGCGGGCGCGGTTCGCTGCGGCCGCGCGTTCGAGCAGGGTGCGTCCGTTCCAGGCGGTGCCGAACAGGACCGTGGGCGCGCTCGTGCTGGCGGCCATGGGCCGGAACTGGCGGTTGAACCAGTCCTCGTCGATGTCCTGCGCCTCGTCGGCGATGAGCGCGATGGAGGCGGTGTGCCCGGCGACGCTCGCCTGCGGATTCGCGCTCAGCAGCACCGCCCGTGCGCGACCGACGGCGATGGTGTCGCCGCGCGAGTGGCTCTGGCCGGCGGCGGGCACGAGCGAGTCGGTGGCCGTCAGGGCGGCGCGGATGCGCTCGGCGCTGATGCGCGCCTGCGGGTCGAGCGTGGGCGCGCAGACGACCACCGTGCCGCCCTCAAGGGCGTGGGCGCGCAGGAGGAAGGCGACCAACCCGGCGGCGATCTCGTTCTTGCCCGACTGCCTCGGCATCATGACCGTCAGGGGAACGCTCGGGCTGCCGGCGAGGGTGCGCAGGAGCCCGCGCAGGACCCGGGTCTGGTAGGCGCGCAGGGCGGGGCGGCGACGGCGGGGAAGGAACGGGTCGGGCACGCGGGTACGGTCGCGCGGGGGCGGCGGAAGTGGGAGGTGTCAGTGACAGGGGGACGCGCTGGGCTCAGGTCTCGCCGCTGGTCTGGTGCACGCTCTCGAGGAGATTCGCTGCTGGCAGGGACATCGTTTCGAGGATGAGCTGGCAGACTCGCTGGCCGGGGTACAGTTCGAGAGTGAACGGTCCCGCATTCGTCATCTCAAGTTGAAGCCTTCCTCGGAACGTGGCGTGCACGGTCGGCGCCGACTGGTGAACGGAGAGGCCCAGCCTGGCTAACGTGCTTCGCCCCTCCACTCGCGCCGACAGGAAGTTCGGAAGCTGGATGCGTTCCCTCGTCCAGGCGAGCACGAACATGTTCGGCTTCAGGACAAACGGCTGCCCTTCCTCAACCAGCACTTCTTCGCTGAACTGGGGGATCGCCTGCATGACCTCGGCGGAAACCCGCGTATCGATCACAATCCGCGCTGCGGGAGCGCCCTGCGCCTTTGGGACCGTGAAGTCGTTGGCGAGCGTGAGGTCGACGGCGGAGGGAGAGACCGCCTCAGACTCGGGGCGGGGATCGATGATGAGTTGTCCGCTATCAAGCAGCTCCCAGATTTCCTGATCAGACAGGACTGCCATTGCGGCTCTGCGTCAGCTCTTCGGAAACCAGGATCCGCTGGCCAGAGGGCAAGTCGACGAGCAGGTGTGAATCATTGTCACTGGCGGTGGCGACCTTCAGCCCTTGCACGAACATACCGTCGACATACTCACGCGGGACGATGGCGAGTTCGTCACCCCTCACTGTATCGATGATGCAGCCGTACTCCCTGCTGTGAATCGGCTGAACCTCCTTGCACCGCACCCATGTCAACTCCGGGGACATGAAGCGCGGTGAACTGGACCGCTCCTGCAATGTCATGGATGGCCTCCTGGCGACCTGAGTCTACCGCTCCAACAATAGAACGCCTATTCGGATCATGGGTGACAGGCCGCCCTCGGAGGTGAAGGCGAACGGCCCGATGGTGAGCGCCAAGACCACACCTGGAGGTGCGAATCCATGGCGCTGACGCTCGCCGACGCGGCAAAGCTCAGCAACGACACCCTGCTCGCCGGGGTCATCGAGACGATGGCCGAGGAGAGCCCCATCCTGCAGCGGCTGCCCTTCATCGAGATCACGGGCAACGGCCTCACCTACAACCGCGAGAACGCCGCCCCCAGCGCCGGCTTCTACGGCGTGGGCGACGACTGGGACGAGGACGCGCCCACGTTCACCCAGAAGACCGCCTCCCTCAAGATCCTCGGGGGCGACGCCGACATCGATAACTTCCTCAAGGAGACGCGCTCCAACGTCCAGGACCTGGAGGCGGCCGTGCTCCAGCTGAAGGCGCGGGCCGTGCAGGCGCTCTTCGACAAGACCTTCGTGACCGGCAACGCCACCACCGACGCGGACAGCTTCGACGGCGTGGACCAGCTCTGCGCGAACGGTCAGGCCGTGAGCATGGGCGCGAACGGGGCCACGTTGACGCTGGCCAGGCTCGACGAGCTCATCGACAAGGTGCGCCCGGGCAAGCCCCAGATGCTGCTCATGAGCCGCCGCTCGCGTCGCAAGCTGAACGAGCTGGCGCGCGCCTCGGGCACCTTCCTGGAGGCGAGCCGCGACGAGTTCGGGGGGATGGCGCAGTACTACGACGGCATCCCCATCGGCATCAACGATTACATCGGCGACGCGCAAACGGCCGGCACCAGCCGCAACGCCTCGACGGTCTACGCGATGCAGTTCGGCGAAGGCGCCCTGGCGGGCCTCTCCGCTCCGAGCGGCCTCTCTGTCGACCGCGTGGGCGCGCTGGAGTCGAAGGACGCGACGCGCCTGCGGGTGAAGTGGTACGCGGGCCTCGCGCTCTTCAACACCCTCGCCCTGGCGAAGCTGACGGGCGTCCGCCCCTAGCCCCGCCCCATCCGCCACCGACCAAGAGGGCGCCCCGCACGGGGCGCCCTTCTTGCGTGTGTCGCCAACTGAAGCCGTTGTTGGAAGCGGAGCGGGTGATGTAATTCGGTGGGTCGGCTGCTAGCGTGGCTCCATGCCGGGAAGAGGCCGTGGACGTCCGCCCCACCCAAGCACCCTCACCCCCGCCGAGCAGCGAGTGCTCGAGGAATTGCGCCGGGGCGGGACGAACGTCGAGATCGCCGTCCGTCTCGGTCTCAGCCCCGAGACTGTCAAGACCCACATCGCCAGCATGCTCGCGAAGCTTCGCCTCGATGACCGCCATACCCTCTCATCCTGGCGGCCGGACCGGGAGCGCCGTCGCCTCCCGGCGCTCCTGGCGCTCCCACCAGCACTTGCCTCCCTCGGCCGTCCCCTGCTGTGGGCGGGCGCCGCACTGGGTGGGGTGGCCGTTGTAGCTGTCGCCGTGGTGCTGCTCGTCGCCTTCCTCGGCGATGAAGACGAGCACATGGTTCTCTCGCCAACAGAGGTGGGGTCCTGCGACTCCGGGGTGGCCGTGCCCGACCCCGCCACGAGCACCGAGCTTGTCGAGGACTGCAAGAGCCTGCTGAAGGCTAAGGACAGGCTCGCGGGCACTGCCACCCTCAACTGGAGCGTCGGCAGGGCGATGACGAACTGGGAGGGGGTCACCGTGGCTGGCACGCCCAAACGCGTGACGCAGCTGGAGCTGGCCGACAGTGGCCTCACAGGTGAGCTCACCGGCCTCCTGGGGAACCTCACGGCGCTGACCCATTTGCGGCTCAACGCCAACGCGCTCACGGGCAAGATCCCCTCCAAGCTGCAGTTGCTGACAGCCCTGACTCACCTGTACCTGGCCAACGATGCCCTCACCGACTGTGTGCCGGCGTCGCTCCGTACCGTGACTAACAACGACCTTGCCACCCTCAACCTCCCCGATTGCACACCTCCCCGAAGAGTAAGTGATGAACCGAGAGTGCCCCTGCTCGAAGGCGGTCAGACCGTCAGCTACCAGGATCTGGGGAGAGGGCCGGTCTTCGTCGTCGACCTGCCAGAGGGCTACACCTTCACCATCCGTGGAGCGATGACCGAAGGCGGTCCAGGCAGGCCTTCCGATGTCATCGCGGTGGTTGTCACCGACGAGGTGCGCTTCGTTTTCCGAGTGATATTCGATCGAGACACCGGTGAAGAGTACTACCGCTCTTTCACCGGGATAGGTGCCATATTCGCTGACGGGCGGACCATCGGGGAGGCTGCCCGGCGTTTGATACCCCTACACCCGCTCAACGATGTCTTCGACCGCATCTCTGAGTCCGCGTGGCTTGAGTCGGGGTGGTAATCGGTGCGTCGTCGAGGCGGGTGGGGTAATTCGCCTCACCGGCTGCTACGTTGTGGAGCGTGACACGCGTCTTCCACTGGCAGCTCCTGGGGGTGGTCGCCCTTGTGGCGGTGACAGTCGCAGCCTGCGGTGGCGGATCCGACCAGCCGTCCCCCAGCCCAGCGACCACGGCCGCCACCCCTGCCACCTCCACCGCGACCGCGACCGCGACCGCGACCGCGACCTCGACCGCGACCGCGACAGCTTCCCCACCACCCACGACCACCCCAACCACGGCCCCTTCCCCGCGCGCAACAGCCACGGCCACACCCTCTCCCACCCCTGTCCCCGCCACCGCCACTGCCACACCCTCCCCCACTCCCGTCGCGCCCATCCCCACCACCCCGCGCGCGACAGCCACGGCCACGCCTACGCCGACTCCCACGCCCGCCACATCAACGCCTGCACCCACCCCCACCGCCCCGGACGCGACGACCTTCCTGTACGACACCTACGACGCCTCGGGGGCTGTGGACACGCCGGGCAGCTACGCCTTCCTAACGGATGCAAGCTCCACGACGAGCACTGCCAACACTCACGATGACCTCCTGGACGCAGCAGCCATCGTCGTGAACGTCTCCGATAGGGACGGGGCATCCCAGGCAGCGCTCTACAACAACATCGAGGTGGGCGACGTGGTCGAGTGGTATCCGGTCGGCTACGAGGACTGCTGGCTGCGGTACAAGATCACCGCGCTCCTCCCCGAACCTCCGGGTGATCCGCCCCGCAAACGCTTTGCGGTCAAGTGGCTTCCGGTCGCCCATCTCATGTGCGTCGACGACGTTCTCGCGGACGAACTTGACGTGGAGCTTCGGTGGCACCCCCCCGCCGCCCACTCGGATCCCCATGGTGGCTTGCCGACCATGCTCATGGACCAACCGGTACCGGGAGGGGCGAGCTACTACGTTGCTCCATTCTCGCCGCTCGCCGTTGATGTTCCTGAAGAGATGACCCTTGTCCGCTACACAGGATGGGCTTTCGGCCGCGGCCGATACACCGTCGGGCTCGAAGATGTGGCGACTGGATCTTACCTCGTCCTTGACATCAACACGGGCGAGGAGTTGGGGCGCCTGATCCAGAGCGTTGAAGGTGACTCTCGGGATGTCGGGGCACTGTTTAACCGCATCGTCGCCTCCGCAAGAACTGTGGTTGCCGCACCGACCGGTACCGCGACCCCCTCGCAGACCCCCACTCCCGCCACGGCCACGGCCACACCCTCCCCCACGCCCGCCGCCGCCGCCGCCACGACCTTCCGGTACGGCACCTACGACACGACCGGCGCGGTATCGACGCCGGGCAGCTACGCCTTCCTCTCGAACCCCGACGACACGTCGACTGTCGTCACCACCTACGAAGCCCTCCGCGACGGCACGGTCACCGCCCTCCTCGTCCACACGTCCGACGCCGACGGCGCCTCGCGGGCCGACGTCTACGATGCCGTCGAAGCCGGCGACCTCTTCGAGTGGCACGAGGCCGACGACTGCTTCGTGCGCTACACGGTGACCGAGGTCAAGCCCGACCCCACCGGAACCGTCCCCCGCAAGCTGCTCGCCGTCGAGTGGATGACATACGCCTTCACGGGCTGCAGCGGCACGATCTCTGGGGATCTGGCCGTCACGATGGACTTCGGTCCGCTACCAGACCTTGGGGGAACTAGCCTATCGGCGCCTGTCGTGCATGGTGGCTACCAGATCGCGCCTGCGGGTTGGACGGGAGAGGTAGTGCCGTGGGGCGGGGACTACTCACCAACCTATCCTGAACTGACATCGACCACGGATGTTGCCGAGGCGCGCAAGATGCGCCACTGGCGTGAGCCCGCTCTGCCGGCGGGCTGGACCTTTAGGGCGGCCGCCGAGGGCGGTTACGAGATCCAACCCCGTGACGGTTACTCCGCCTTGTACGTCACGGCGGACGGCGAAGACGGCTTCGAGTTGCGCGGGGCGTATGTCGGGGCCGTAGTTAGCGGCGCGAAGGAAGCGGCGTGGCACAGCGGAGCCAGCCTGCGCGAGACCCGGGTCGTCGCGGGGCGACCCGCGGTGGTGATCTACAGTAAGGCGAGCCATCGCTTCCCCCTGAAGCTATGGGTCTACGACCCAGCTACCCAGGTCCAGTACGCGATTTACGGGCATCACAGCAGCCTTCGAGGCGGGAACGGCGATGCCGTGATCGCCATCGCCGAGAGCCTGTTCACGCCTGCACCCCCCGCTACGTCCGCCACGACCTTCCGCTACGACACCTACGACACGACCGGCGCCGTGTCGACAGCGGGCAGCTACGCCTTCCTCTCCGACCCCGACGACCCGTCGACGGCCGTCACCACCTACGAGGCCCTGCGCGACGGCACCACCACCGCCCTCCTCATCCACAAGTCGGACGCCGACGGCGCCTCCCTCGCCGACGTCTACGACGCCGTGGAGGCAGGCGACACCTTCGAGTGGCGCCAGGCCGACGACTGCTTCGTGCGCTACACGGTCACAGAGATCAAGCCCGACCCCACAGGAACCGTCCCCCGCAAGCTGCTCGCGGTGGAGTGGCTCACCTATGCGTTCGCTGGCTGCAGCGGCGCCATTGAGACGGGTGGCGAGCACCGCATTGGCTGGTCTCCCGCCAACATCACGTCGCCGGCCGTCACCTCACCCATCCGCCATGGCAACTGGCTCATAGTTCCTCAGGACTGGACCGGCGCTATGGAGGAGTACGTCCTGGTCCCCTACCGCGAGAACCCGGAGTGTGAAGGCGACGAGCCCACCACGCTTGAAGAGCATGCCTTCGGGCGCAGGCCAGCGCTGCCTGACGATTGGGTGGTCGAGAACATTCGCGAGATGATGTGTGACCTCCTGCATGTCACCTATAGGTCTGCTGATTGGACAGCCGACATCGACGTGTACATAAGTCGACAATGGGCTGTTCCGTTCCACATTCCCTGGGTTGATCCCAGCAATACCCATGAAGTCGTCGAAGCGACGATGATCGATGGCCACCCGGCCGTCCTGCGTTACGACAGTCGTGGCTTCTTCAACCTGAACATGAAGATTTACCACTCCTCCGGTATCAAGTACGAGGTTTGGACGAGATCTCAGTCCTTGGTCAGCAACCCTCAGGCTGTGATCGACATTGCCAGAAGCCTCTATGACACACCCACCCCTGCTCCCGGCGCCACGACGACTTTCCGGTACGACACGTACGACACGACCGGCGCGGTGTCGACGCCAGGCAGCCACACGATCCTCACTGACTCAAGCTCCACGACCAGCGCCGCCAGCAGCAAGGGCTTCCTGATCGGTGCCGAAGCCATCATCGTCACCACCTACGACAGCGAGGGGAATTCCCACGCCCAGTTCTACGACAGCATCAAAGTTGGGGACGTGGTCGAGTGGTATCCCACGAATCAACCGGAATGCTGGCAGCGGTACAAGATCACGGCGATCCTCACAGACCCGCCGGGAGACCCGCCACGCAAGCGCTTCGCGGTCGAGTCGCTGTACGTCTTCCTCGATAAGTGTCCCGTGTCAACCATCGCGGATATCGTCGGCCAGGAAGATGTGGAGCTTCGGTGGAATCCGCCTGCAGGCCGCCCCGGCTGTGATGGCATTCCGGTCATGCTGAAGGACCAGCCCGTACCGGGTGGGGCGAGCTACCGTGCGGCCCCCCATGAAAATCTCGTCATCGATATCCCGCATGGCATGACGGTCGTCCGCCTCACGGGATTCGTCGCCGCCTCCGTTCAACCCCTCAGGCTCGAAGATGTGGAGAGCGGCTCGCTACTCCTCATGAACCTCGGCACCGGCGAGGAGTGGAAGCGGACCATTGTCACGTCTGAAGACGACTCACGGGACGTGGGGGCGCTCTTCGATCAGATCGTCGCCTCAGCAAGAACCGTGGTTGAGTCCTGCTCAGACTGACGCTGGCAGCGTAGGCCCCTCGCGCCTGAGGGCGCGCTGGCGCATCCTTTTTCCATGCGGGTCGTGCAGAAGTTCGGGGGGACCTCCGTGGCCGATGCGGAGCGTATCCGGCACGTGGCCGGGCAGGTCGCGCGGCGGGTGGGGTAATTCGCCTCACCGGCTGCTACGTTGTGGAGCGTGACACGCGCCTTCCACGGGCAGCTCCTCGGGGTGGTCGCCCTTGTGGCGGCGACGGTCGCGGGCTGCGGCGGATCCGACCAGCCGTCCCCCAGCCCCACGTCCACGCCCGCACCCCCTGCCGCCGCCACCTCCACCGCGACGGCTTTCCCACCACCCACGACCACGGCCCCGTCCCCGTCCCCGCGCGCGACGGCCACGGCCTCGCCTTCGCCCACTCCCGTCCCCGCCACAGCCACACCCTCCCCCACGCCCGTCGCCGCCGCAGCCACGACCTTCCGGTACGGCACCTACGACACCACGGGCGCGGTGTCGACGCCGGGAAGCTACGCCTTCCTCTCCGACCCGGACGACACGTCGACGGTCGTCACCACCTACGAAGCACTCCGCGACGGCACCACCACCGCCCTCCTCGTCCACACGTCCGACGCCGACGGCGCCTCGCAGGCGGACGTGTACGACACCGTGGAGGCGGGCGATCTCTTCGAGTGGCACAAGGCCGACGACTGCTTCGTGCGCTACCAGGTCACCGAGGTCAAACCCGACCCTGCCGGAGCAGTGCCGCGCAAGCTGCTCGCTGTCGAGTGGATGACTTACGCCTTCACGGGCTGCAGCGGCACGATTCCCGCGAGTACGGTCGCGACCGTCGACTGGGGGGAGTTGTCGGACCTCGGTGGAACGAGCCTGGCCGCGCCCGTGATTCACGGCACGTTCCAGATTGCACCCGAGGACTGGGAAGGCGAGGTCAAGTCGCGACTCCTGATCCGACCAGATGAGTTTTCCCCTGAAAGGGATGCGGACTCCATGACCGCAGCACGGAGCCTGGACCTTTGGCGGGAACCAGACCTGCCAGAAGGCTGGACCTTCGGATGGGCAAGCAGCGGTGGCTACGGCAGCCATCCTTACGGCTACTGTGCGACGTTCCTCACGGAGGAACGCACGTATCAGGGAAGGTCAGGCCGCTACGAGGGGGTCGAGATATGCGGGTACCACGCAGGTTCCAGATTCAACCGCTGGGACGCTGCATGGCACGAGGGCGCTCACATCAGGGAGACACGTGTGCTCGCCGGAAGGCCTGCACTGGCCCTGTATAGCCCGCCCGGACCGAGGTTCGATGGCCTGACTGCCGCTGACGTGTACATCTACGACCCGGCGACCGAGACCGAGTACTCCGTCCTCGGGAAAGACACGGTCCTACTCGACGATGTGAATGTGGCGATCGCCATTGCCCTCAGCCTTTTCGCGGACGCGCCACCACCCGCCGGAGCCACGACCTTCCGCTACGACACCTACGACACGACTGGCGCGGTGTCGAGGCCGGGCAGCTACGTCTTCCTCTCCGACCCGGACGACACGTTCACTGTCGTCACCACCTACGAAGCCCTCCGCGACGGCACGGCCACCGCCCTCCTCATCCACACGTCCGACGCCGGCGGCGCCTCGCGCGCCGACGTCTACGACACCGTAGAGGCGGGCGACCTCTTCGAGTGGCACCAGGCCGACGACTGCTTCGTGCGCTACACGGTCACCGAGGTCAAGCCCGACCCCACCGGAACCGTCCCCCGCAAGCTCCTCGCCGTGGAGTGGATGACCTACGCCTATTCCGGATGCAGCGGCACTATCTCGGCGAACGCCAACGTGGGCATGACATGGAGTGACCTGCTGGACCTGGGAGGCGTCGATCTTCCGGCTCCCGTGGTGCACGGCACGTTCCACCTCGAACCCCCGAGCTGGGAGGGGAAGGCCATGGTGGGGACACGCCATGACCCCCCTGACACTTCACCCGCCCTCGAAGAGACATCAGTTGACACACTGGCAGCAGCGCGCGCCCAGGACTTCCCCTACTGGCGCGAGCCGAGCACCATGCCGGAGGGCTGGGAACTGTCCCGTGCATGGGAGGGCGGCCTCGACGCCCCGTGGTATGGCTTCTGTTCTGTGTACGTCACCAGTCCACCCGGAAAGGTCCTCCAAGCCTGTGGGGCGTTCTCCACTGCGAGGCGGTTCGCCCAGGATTCGTCCTATCGCGTCTCGGCTGGGCAGAACGTTCGAGAGACACGAGTCATCGGGGGTCGGCCCGCCATGATCCTCTGGAGTCCACCGGGGCCAGAGTACGTCTGGTATGGCGACATCCACATTCGTGTGTTCGATCGGGACACCGAGGGAGTGTACGGCTTCATCTATTCCGTACCTAAACGCTCGGACTCCGACGCCAACGCCATCCTGCAGGAGGCACTGGACCTTGTGACGTCCTTCTTCGAGAGCGCCGAGGAGGAGTAGGCCCTGCGCTTGCGAACCAACTTTGCTGCTGTTCTGGCCGTTTGCGCCGCGCTGCTGGCCTTCAGCCTCCCTCGCACGGACAACTCCCCAGCGACCCCCCTCGCGCCTGAGGGCGCGCTGGCGCATCCTTTTTCCATGCGAGTCGTGCAGAAGTTCGGGGGGACCTCCGTCGCCGATGCGGAGCGCATCCGGCACGTGGCCGGGCAGGTCGCGCGGCGGGTGGGGCACGGCGACGAGGTGGTCGTCGTCGTCTCGGCCATGGGGAACCGCACGGACGAGCTCATCGACCTCGCCCTCTCGGTCTCGCCCGACCCGGACCCGCGCGAGCTCGACCAGCTGCTCGCGACGGGTGAGCACATGTCGGCGGCGCTGCTGGCCATGGCGCTGCACGCGCTGGACCAGGAGGCGGTGGGGCTGACGGGCAGCCAGGCCGGCATCTACTCGCGCGCGGCCCACGGCGCGGGACGCATCCAGCGCGTCGACGCCGACCGCATCGAGGCGGAGCTGCGCGCGGGACGCATCCCCATCGTGGCGGGCTTCCAGGGCGTCACCGAGGCGGCCGACTACGTCACGCTCGGTCGCGGCGCCAGCGACCTGACGGCGGTCGCGCTGGGCGTGGCCCTGGGCGCGGATCGTTGCGAGACCTACAAGGACGTCGAAGGCGTCTACACGGCCGACCCCCGCACCGTCGCCACGGCCCGGCGTCTGGCCGACGTTCACTACGAAGAGATGCTGGAGATGGCCACGCAGGGCTCGCAGGTGATGCACAGCCGCGCCGTCGAACTGGCGGCGGTCAACGATCTGCCCATCCTGGTCGCGTCGAGCATGGTCGACGCGCCGGGCACCCTTATCCATGGAGGCGCCCTGATGGAAGAACGCAACCGCGTCCGCGGCGTCGTGGACGACCACGACATCGCCAAGGTGACGCTGCGGCACGTGCCCGACCGGCGCGGCATCGCCGCCCAGATCTTCGAGCCACTCGCCGAGGCCGGCGTGAGCGTCGACACGATCGTGCAGAACGCGAGCGAGCGGAACATGACGGACCTCACGTTCACGCTCGCGCGCGAGGATCTGCGGCGTGCGGAGGGTCTGATGGAGACCATCTGCGAGTCCATCGGGGCGGACGGCTACGTCGCCGACACGAACCTCGGCAAGGTGAGCATCGTGGGGGCGGGCATCCAGTCGGAGCCGGGCTACGCTGCCCGCATGTTCCGCGCGCTGGCCGACGCGGACGTCAATATCGACCTGATCACGACGAGCGAGATTCGCATTACCTGCATCGTCCACGAGGACCGTGTGGGCGACGCGGTGAACGCCCTGCACACGGCCTTCGCGCTCGATCAGGAGAGCCCGGCGGGGTGAGCGAACCCACCCCCTCTCGCTTGACAGCGGGTGTACGCTGCAAGCGAGAACACCGAAAGGGAGGTCGCACGTGTACCACGTCAAGACTCACCTCCGGCACGGAGTTCTGATCGTGCAGTGGTGAAGCCCGCCTAGCGCGGGCCGAAGCGGAACGCTGGCCGTCCGGAACGGGTGCAGGGCGGAAGCGCTACCGCGATGAGACCTTTGCAGGCCCCGGGAGACCGGGGCTTGTTTGTTGCCCGCGAGTCTCACTCCTGGCGTTGGCCCTGAGGGCTCAGCCGGTAGACTCGCGCCATGCGAATCGCCATCGCCTCGGACCACGCCGGCTACCAGTACAAGGAAGCGATCAAGGCGTTCCTGGCCGAGCGCGGGCACGAGCCGGTCGACTTCGGCACGGACTCCGCGGAAGCCGCGGACTACCCCCTCTTCATCCGCCCCGCCGCGGAGGCGGTGGCCTCGGGCGAGTGCGAGCGGGGTATCGTGCTTGGGGGTTCGGGCAACGGCGAGGCGATGGTCGCGAACCGCGTTTCGGGCGTGCGCTGCGCCCTCTGCTGGAACCGCGAGTCGGCCGAGATGGGGCGTCGCCACAACAACGCCAACGTCATCTCGATCGGCCAGCGCATGGTCACCCTGGAAGCGGCCCTCGACATCGTCGCGACCTGGCTCGACACCCCCTTCGACGGCGGCCGTCACACCCGCCGCATCGCACAGATAGACGCGTAGAGCGCTCGCTCCGCTCGCTGAGTGGAGCGCTTGCACCTGCGGCGCATCGCTGAGAAGAGCGGCGGCGGGATTCTTGCGCTCGACTGCTTCGCGCTCGCGGGCCGCCTGAGGGGAGCGCGCGGTTGTCGCCGCGCTGAGTGGGGGTGGGGCGCAGGAAGCGCAATCTTGATGTACGAGAGTATAATTTGCTAATCACAAAGGCTATAGTCATTTCGTGCCAGAGCCGTCGAATGCGGAAATCCTCGCCAAGCTCATCCAGCACGATGCCGCCCTCGCCGCGTGTGATGCTGAGCTTGGACACCTCGCGACCCAGTACACCGGGCTAACCGGCCGAATCGATGGGCTTTCTGAGACGGTGGGGAGGCAGGGCGTACTACTGAGCGACCTGCAGGAGGCGGTTCGCACCCACGGGGGAGAGATAGCCGAGGTCAAGGGCAGGCTCGATCAACACGCAACCCTCCTGGCCGGGTTGGCGGTCGATGTGCGCGCCAACGGGGCGAAGTTGGAGGAACAACAGGCCACACTCGACTCCCATACGGCCACGCTGGACTCCCACACCGCCATGCTCAACTCCCATACGGCCATGCTGGCCAACCACGGCGAGCTCCTGGCCACGGCCGTGGCTGCTCTGTCCCGCATCGAGCGGCGGCTCCTGGAACGGTAACTCACGGGGGCCTGCGAACCACAGCCACCCACCTCAGCGCGACGACAGCCGCGCGCTCCACTCAGCCGCGCGCCGCGGCGCTCTCCTAGTCCAGGCGCTCGAAGATGGTGGCGATGCCCTGGCCGCCGCCGATGCGGAGCAGCCCCTGGGGCGGGTGATGTAATTCGGCGGATCGCCTGCTAGCGTGGCCCCATGCCGGGACGAGGCCGTGGACGCCCCCCGCACCCCGATCTCCTCACCCCCGCCGAGCAGCGCGTCCTCGACGAGCTGCGCAAGGGTGGGACGAACGTCGAGATCGCCGTCCGGCTGGGGCTGAGCCCCGAGACCGTCAAGACGCACATCGCCCGCATGCTCGGAAAGCTCGGCCTCGACGACCGCCATGCCCTCGCAGCCTGGCGGCCCGACCGGGAGCGCAGGAGCCTCCTTACGCCCCTGGCGCTCCCGACGGCCCTGGCCTCTCTCGGTCGCCCGCTGCTGTGGGCGGGGGCCGCACTCGGGGGGATGGCCGTTGTCGCTATCGTCGCGGTGCTGCTCATCGCCGGGCTGAGCTCCGACGATGACGCAGGGCCGTCGCCGGCGGATAGGTGCCAGACTCCGACGGCCCCGACCTGCATCCGGGCGGTCTACCTGGGGGCTCCCGACGACTACGCGCAGGTGACGGACATCCCCGCCGACCTGCTGCTGACACCGAACAGTGACGGCCGTTACTACGTCGAGCGGGGGCGGCAGTACACGGTCGTGACGGTGGCGCGGCTGCCAACCGGCTGGACCCACTTCTACCTGCAGCAGACGCCGGTGGGGAATCCCCCGCCGGTCTCGGCCTCGCGGCTGATCCCGCCGGTAGGGACGACGTACACGTTCACCCTCACCACCGACCCTGTGGGGGCCACGCTCATCACCTTCGACCTGAAGCAGGCCCGTCCCTTCGTCCGCCCCAGGCCCGACGGCAAGCCCGAGATCGGCGACACCGTCGTCACGACGCAGTTCGAAGCCTTGCCTGCACCAGAGCTCACCCTAGTGTCCCGCGGCGAGCACGATGCCCTCCAGCTTGAGTGGACGGGCGGCCCCACGAACGTCACGACGTGGCAGTACCGGCAACGCTCGTGGCAAGACGGCCAGCCTTTGGAATGGGGAGAGTGGACCGACATCCCGAGCAGCGGCGCAGCGACCCGCGGTTACCGCCTCACCGGGTTGACCGAGTTCACGGGCTACAGCGTCGAAATGCGCGGGGTTGTGGGCCCACTCACTGGGCCAGCCTCCAATACGGTCAACGCCTCGACGCATCACCGCACCAATCACCCAGAGATGTACCCGGGGCGGGTCGTCGAGGGGGATGGCCAGACAGAGTGGCGCCTTCACCGCCTCGGCGTGCTCATCACCATCCCCGCCGGCAAACGCCTCACCGTTGGCCAGGGTTCGATCGCCCATGGCTGGATCGGCACCGGCGACGATAGGTGGCCAACTCGCGCCCAGATAGACCTCTATGACGAGGTCACCGGATCGGTGCTCGTGCTGGATTCCGACACGGGCCGCGAGGTCTTGCGCCGAGTGGTGGAGGAGCCTGCGCCCGAAGGCAGCCCCAGCAACGGTCTCGGGGGCGTGAGCGAGGAAAGCGACGCGCATGACGCAAACGCCCTTTTCGACCAGATCGTGGCATCGGTGAGGGTAGATTAGTGAGAACCGGCGCAGCACTGCTCCTCATCGCGCTGGCGGTCATGGCGCCCACCATGTTCGCCAGCCACGTGCCCACTCCCGCGCGCTCTCCTCAGCGATGAGCCGCAGGCTCAAGCGCTCCACTCAGGCGGGCAACGCCCGGCGCTCTCCTCGCTAGTCGAGGCGCTCGAAGATGGTGGCGATGCCTTGGCCGCCGCCGATGCAGAGGCTGACCAGGCCGTAGCGGCCGCCCGTGCGCTCGAGCTCGTGCATCAGCTTCACCGTGAGGATCGTGCCGGTCGCGCCCACGGGGTGGCCGAGGGCGATGGCCCCGCCGTTCGGGTTCGTCTTCTGCGGGTCGAGCGAGAGTTCGTTCGAGCAGGCGCAGGCGACGCTGGCGAAGGCCTCGTTGAGCTCGATCACGTCCATCTGGTCGAGGGACATGTCCGCCCTTTCCAGCACCTTGTGGACGGCCGGGATGGGGCCGCTGCCCATGAGGGAGGGGTCGACGCCGGCCTCGGCGCGGGCCACGAGCCGCATGCGCGGCTTCACGCCCAGCGCTTCCGCCTTGGTCGCGCTCATCACGACCGTGGCGGCGGCGCCGTCGTTGATGCCGCTGGCGTTGCCGGGCGTGACCATGCCGTCCTTCTTGAAGGCGGGGCGCAGCTTGGCGAGCTGGTCGGGCGTGCTCATGCGGGGGAACTCGTCCGTGTCGAAGATGCGCTCCTCGCGGCGCTCGCGCACCGTGATGGGGACGATCTGGTCCTTGAAGTAGCCCTGCTCGATGGCGTTCATGGCGCGCCGCTGGCTCTCGGAAGCGAATTCGTCCTGGGCCGTGCGCGAGATCTCGTACTCCTCGGCGAGCTTCTCCGCGGTGATGCCCATGTGGGTGTCCTCGAAGGGGTCGCTGAGGAGCTTGACGATGCCGTCCTGGATCTCGTCGTGGCCGAGGCGGTAGCCATTTCGGGCCTTGCGCAGGTAGAAGGGCAGGCGCGTCATGTTCTCCGCGCCGCCGGCGACAACCACGTCGGCGTCGCCCGTCTCGATGTAGCGGGCGGCCGTGTTGATCGCCTCGAGGCCGCTGCCACAGAGGCGGTTGATGTTGAAGGCGGGCGTCTCGACCGGGATGCCGGCCTTGATGCCCGAGACACGCGAGAGGTAGGCGTCCTCGGCCACCTGGCCGACGATGCCCATGATGATCTGGTCGACCTCGCCCGGCTCGACGCCGGCGCGGCTGACGGCCTCGGCGATGACGGTGGAGCCGAGTTCGTTGGCGGGAGTGTTGGCGAGCGAACCGTTGAACGTGCCGATGGCAGTGCGGACACCGCTTGTGAGGACAACGTCTTCCATGGCGAAACCTTCCTTGGGAACAGCGGCGTGACCGCCGAAAAGTGTGCCCGTCATTGTAGCCCCTCCGCGCAGGCAGGCGGGCGGCCGCACGAGAGCGGCCCGCCCGCCAGGCAAGTCGTAGAAAACATGTTCGCATCGAGGTGCTTTCGCAGTTAGAATCAGACCGAGCCATCGTGACCCTGCAACAACACCCAACCCCGCCTGTGCTACAGCCAGCACCGAGCCAGCCGATCGAGGTCTACGGTCCTGATGCCCAGTACCAACTAGTCCATGGCGACGCTTTCAGCTGGCTTGACGGGGCTGGGGGAAACAGCATTGAGGCCGTCGTGACGGACCCGCCCTACGGGCTGGTCGAATACTCGACAGAAGAGCTGAGAAAGAGGAGGCACGGTGGCGGCGGCGTTTGGCGCATCCCTCCTTCGTTTGACGGGGCCAACCGTTCGCCCCTCCCTCGCTTCACCGTTCTCTCCGATGCCGATCGGGACAACCTGCGGGGCTTCTTTGACAGCCTGGCCTCGCGGCTCCTCCATGTTCTGGTGCCGGGGGGACATGTCTTTGTCGCCACGAATCCCCTGGTGGCCGACTTTGTCTACCAGCCGTTCCTCGCGCGCGGCTTCGAGAAACGCGGCGAGATCATCCGCCTCGTCCAAACCCTCCGTGGCGGAGATCGGCCCAAGAACGCAGAGGGTGAGTACCCCGACGTCAGCGTGATGCCGCGCTCACGCTTCGAGCCATGGGGGCTCTTCCGGAAGCCACTTGCGGGACGGGTAAGCGACAACTTGAGGAAGTGGAGAACCGGTGGGTTGCGCAGAGTCTCTGGCGACGCGCCCTTTTCCGATGTGATTCCTTCGGCTGTTGCGCGGGGTGAGGAGCGCACCATCACGTCCCATCCCTCCCTGAAGCCCCAGCGTTTCATGCGCCAGCTTGTGAGAGCTTCCCTGCCTCTGGGCGAGGGGGTCATCCTCGATCCCTTCATGGGATCCGGTTCGACCGTGGCCGCGGCCACCGCCTGTGGGCTCCGGAGCATTGGGATCGAGATAAACGACGACTACTTTCACGAGGCCGTTGAGGCGATCCCTCTACTCTCGACCCTGCCAATAGAAACGGAAGCCTAGTGGTCGATCGCGAGGACTTCGACCCCAGCATCGCCCTCCCACCCGGCCTGGAGATCGCTCAGATCAGGCGGTCGGTCGAGTACGTCGAGCGAGAGGCGAGCGACCTCGTGGACATCTACTACGAGCAGAAGAACGTCTTCAGCGCCATCGTCAGTGGCGGAGGGCGGACCCACACGTTCGGCGTGAAGAACCCCGCGAAACGCTTCCGCGACTGCTCCGTCTATCGCCGTCACGGCATTCGCATCCGCGACGGCAAGCCAGTGCCCGAGAACGGCGCGTGAGGCGCTTCGCGATCCGGGTGGCGGATAGCGACGATGCGCCGGAGCTGGCGGAGCTGCTGGCGGAGGCCTTCGACGGCTCGAACGCCTGCTACCCGGAGCCCGAGCCCCCTTCCGCCGACAGGCTCGCCGTGCGTATGCAGACGGGCGAAGCGTTCCTGCTGGCGGAGTTCGAGGGGTGGGTCGCGGGGGTGGTGCGGCGGAGCGAGGCGGAGGGCATCGCGGGCTTTGACCTGCTCGCCTCGCGGGAGGCTGGGGCGGGACGCGCCCTCATCCGCGCGATCGAAGGGCGCGCCCAGGACGGCGGCCTGCGACTCGTGCGGGCGCAGCTCCCCGATGAACCCCGCCTGGCCGGCTACTTCGCGGCGCTGGGCTACCTGCCCATCGGTCGCGCCAACGAGGCGTTTCGCGGCGAGCGGATCGCCGTCCTCACGGTCGAGCGGCGGCTGCCGCTGCTGACCGTGCGCGAGCAGCGACGCAGCGACGCAAACGCGATCGCCGCGCTGGCGGGGGAAGACCCGTGGCCGTTCGAGCAGGGTTCGCGACCCGGCTGGTTCGTCGCCTCCGACGGCGATCGCGTGGTGGGCGTCATCCAGTCGCGCGACGCCGGGGGCGGTCTGGCCGCCATCCGCGAGCCGGTGCTGGCGGCGGGGTATGAGGGGCGGGGGCTCGACGCGTGGATGGTCGAGCGCGCCGCCGACTACGCGGGGACGCACGGCTCGCACACGGCGGAGCTGCCGCTCACCGAGCGCACGACGCACCTTCGGCGGCTGCTGGAAGACCGCGGCTGGGACCTGGAGCGGGGCAGCGATTACTACGTGAAGCGGCTCGGCGGGCAGCTCCGCGAGGACGCCTTCACCGACTAGGCGTCGCTAGGTCGCCATCCAGTCCGGCGTGTCGTTCCAGGAGTCGAGGGCGGCCACCTCGGCGAGGGGCTTGCGGCTGAGCGAGCCGAAGCGCCCGCGCGGGTAGCCGAGGGGCACGCAATAGACGACCTCCGCGTCGGCGGGTATGTCGAACAGCTCGTGGACACGCTCCTCGACGACTGCGTGGAGCGTCGTAATCGTGCCGCCGACGCCGATCGCGCGGGCCGCCAGCAGCAGGTTCTGGACGGCGGGGATGACGGACTCCACCGCCCCCCGGCCGCGGGCGGTGGCGCAGACCAGCACCATGGCGGGCGTGTCCCCGATCTCGCCGGAGAGGCGCATCGCCGACTGGCGCACGCCCTTCCCGGGCGCGATGTCCTCGGGGCCGCTGATGCCTTCGTCCTTGCGCTTCGCCCACCAGGCCTCCTGGTAGAGCTCGCCGAGGGCGGCGCGCTTCTCGGCGTCGGTCACGAGCAGGAAGCGCCACCCCTGGCGGTTGCCGCCGCTGGGGGCCTGCCGGGCGGCATCGAGGATGTCGCGCAGGTCGCGCTCCTCGATGGCGTCGGGGCGGAAGCGGCGGATGGCGCGCATGGAGTACATGGCGTCGCCAAGGGTCATGGTGAAGCGGTCGGGTGCGGGAATGGGCACGGGTTACCTCCGGGGAGTCGTTCTGCGCAGCCTGCCACCGTGGGGCGGCGAGGGCCAGTGGGGGATGCGCCCGTCTCAGATCATCAGACAAGGGGTGCCGCTCATTGCCCTCCTCACGACTCTCGCATCTCCCAGGCGACTGCCCACCAGAGCGCCCACAGGGCCAGCCCGTTCGAGGCCAGGATCGCGATGCTGAGGAGGCGGGGCAAGCCATCCTTCACGGAGGAGATCCCGCCTCCCTTGGATCGGGGAGACGGGGGACTACTTGCCACCAGCACCTGCCAGAACCGCGCCCCAAGGACTCCAGCGGCTACAAGGGACGACCAGCCCAGAACCGCGATGCCTCTCTCGTGCTGTCCGCGGGCGCGAAGGTGCTCCTCCCACCACTCCTTCAACTCCGCGCACAGCGGGGCCCCGGACCCGGGGCAGCGAGGGCCTTCGTTGGGGTGTACTTCCTCGGGAAGCGTACTCAGGGTCACCACTGCCATGGCTACGAAGGCAGCCGCCAGGAGCCAGCGCGACAGTTGCGCCTCGAACCGAGGAAAGGGTCGGGCCGCCGCCGCCGTGACCACAGTCAGGGCACTCACCAGGAAGAACGGCAGGAAGGGATAGAACATCCTCGCCACAACGGTCAGGGCCAGGAATGACCCGAGCGTGAGCAGCGCCAGTCCGTACCCTTCGAAGGGCCACCTCCGCGCTGGAGCGGGTTGAGGTTCAGGCACGGTACTCCCCTCGCCCGCATCCTAGGTCCTGGACCCTGGAATTACCCCATCCCCCAAAACACGAAGAGGCGCCGGCCCTGGAGCTGGCGCCTTCTGCCTGTGCCTGGTGCGGGGAAGCGCGCCTAGGCGTCGAAGTAGAGCGAGACGCTAGACGGTCTCGGGTTGCAGGGCGGGAACCTCGATCTCGACCAACTGGAACCGCGTCGAGAGCGTCGGCGGGGCGTCGCCGTATTCGGCCAGCAGCTCTTCTTCGGCATCGGAGAGGGCCTGGCTGTGGTACGCGATGGCGTCGTCAATGGACATCGTGGGCTCGGGTACGGGATCGCCGTCTTCGACCAGGGCCTCGATGTGGAAGGTGAGCGCCTCGCTGATCATGGCAAGCATTTCATTCGGGGTGTTGGCGGTGCTTATGCAGCCCGGCACGTCCGGCGCGTAGGCGCCGTAGTTGTTCGGGGTCTGCTCGATTACGACTGCGTAGGTCAGCTTCATCGTGCGCTCCCGCGGAGGCCTGCCTGCCTCTGGATGTTGAGCCACGTACCCTTCGGCACCTCGTCTCCCAGATTGCCCGGCTACTGCCCTTCCAGCAACTCCTCGCGCCAGCTCGCCTGCAACTCCTCCCGCAAGTTCCTGCGGCGCGCCTGGCCGTCCGGGTCATCCAAGGACAATTTCAGGCTGAAGTCGAACAGCTCCGTCATGTTGTCTGCGATCTCGAGCACCTCGGGGTCGAGATTCTCGTCCGCATGAGCAGCTTCGAGGAACCCTTCATAGGAGGACCGAAAGCGCTCTACGTCCTCATCGTCGAGAGTCAGAACAAGGCAGTCCGCCATGCCGAATAGCACCAGGGCGAGGGCCTCTCCAACAGGATCCCTGGTCTCCTCGTCGTCCATGGAAGCCCGCCTAGGCGTCGAAGTAGAGGGAGAACTCGTGCGGATGCGGGCGGATGTCGACCGCCGCGACTTCGTAGTCCCGCTTGTACTCGATCCAGGTCGTAATCAGGTCCTCGTCGAAGACGCCGCCCTGGAGCAGGAACTCGTGATCGGCCTCAAGCGCGTCGAGCACCCCGCTGAGGGAGCCCGGCAGCACGGGGTAGCCGTGCTCGTGCGGGTCGATCTCGAAGAGGTCGACGTTGTCGACGGGGTCGCCCGGGTCGATGCGGTTGGCGATGCCGTCGAGCCCGGCCATGAGCAGGGCGGGGAAGCCGAGGTAGGCGTTGCAGGTGGGGTCGGGCGAGCGGAACTCGAGGCGCTTCGACTTGGGGTTCGAGGAGAGCATCGGGATGCGGATGCCCGCGCTCCGGTTGCGCGCGCTGTAGACCATCACGTTGGGCGCCTCGTAGCCGGGCACGAGCCGCTTGTAGGAGTTCGTGGTGGGCGCGCAGAACGCCATGAGGGCGTTGCTGTGCTTGATCAGCCCGCCGATGTAGAAGCGCGCCATCTCCGAGAGGAGCCCGTAGCCGTCCTTATCGAAGAACAGGTTCTCGCCGTCCTTCCAGAGCGACTGGTGGATGTGCATGCCATTGCCGTTGTCCTCGAACACCGGCTTGGGCATGAAGGTGGCCGTCTTGCCGGCGGCGCGGGCAACGTTGCGGACGACGTGCTTGTACCACTGGAGGTTGTCGGCCATTTTCAAGAGGGGCGAGTAGCGCATGTCGATCTCGCACTGGCCGGCGGTCGCCACCTCGTGGTGGTGGATCTCCACCTCAATGCCGACGTCCTGCATCTTCAGCACCATCTCGGTGCGAAGGTCCTGCAGGGTGTCGCGCGGCGGGACGGGGAAGTACCCCTCCTTGTGCTCGGTCTTGTAGCCGAGGTTGGGGCTGCCCTCGCTCTCAACGTCGACGCCGGTGTTCCAGGCCGCCTCGACGGAGTCGACGCGGTAGAAGGAGGTGTCGCGCGCGGAGTCGTAGCTGACGCTGTCGAAGACGAAGAACTCGGCCTCGGGCCCCCAGTAGGAGGTATCGGCCACGCCCGTCAGCTTCAGGTATTCCTCGGCGCGCTTGGCCACCGCGCGGGGATCCTTGTGGTAGCCCTCGCTGGTGACGGGGTCCTTGATGTCGGCGGTGATGCTGAGGGTGGGGTGGGCGGTGAAGGGGTCGAGCACGGCCGTGTCGGGATCGGGGATGAGGATCATGTCGGAGCGCTGGATGCCCTGGAAACCGCGGATGCTCGAACCGTCGAAGCCGAGGCCGTCGGTGAACGTGTCCAGGCCCCACTCCCTTGGCGTCACGGAGAAGTGTTGCCACGTGCCGAGCAGGTCCGTGAACTTCACGTCGATCATGGCGACGTCGTTGTCTGCGATGAACTGTTGAATCTCTTCGGGAGTCATGGAGTCACCTCTTCAGGACCGTGCTTGCGCGCCCGGCAGGCGCAGGGATGCGGGAATGATCATCGCCACCGAAGCGGCGTAGGGGCAACGCCTCTCGCCCCCTCGGCGATGAAGTTCGTGTTACGGCCGGATGTCGCGTGCGCTCAGAGCGCGATGTCGCCGCGCTCGCCGGTGCGGACGCGGATGGCCTCCTCCACGGGAATCACGAAGATCTTACCGTCGCCGATATTGCCCGTGCCCGCCGCCTCGATGATGGCGTTGACAGCGCCCTCGACGGCATCGTCCTGCACGACCATCTCGATCTTCACCTTGGGCAGCATGTCAACGACCATGGTCTCGCCGCCACGACCCTGGTGGACGATGCCGCGCTGGGCCCCCCGGCCGGTGACGTGGATGACGTTCAGACCGTGGATGTCCTGCTCCTCCAGGGCGCTCTTCACTTCGTGGAGGCGCTCCGGGCGGATGATGGCCTCGATCTTTTTCATGACTCGCTCCTGCCGCTCTCGGCTTGTTCGCCGGCCGCCGGCGCGGGTTCGATGATACCCACTGGAAAGGCGATACCGGCCTCATCACTCTGGTAGGCGCGCTCGCCGTGCTGGGTCACGTCGAGGCCGACCTCCTCGTCGTCCTCGGAGAGGCGCACGCCGAAGGTCATGTCCAGCACCTTGAGGATGCCGTAGGTGACGACGAAGGAGTAGCCGCCGACTGCGGCGATGCCGATCACCTGGTCCCAGAGCAGCCGCCACTCGCCGTGGATGAGGCCCTCGCGGAACTCGGGCGCGCCCACCGCGGCGGTCGCGAAGAGCCCCGTGGCGAGCGCCCCCCAGAGGCCGCCGACGCCGTGGACGGCGACGACATCGAGGGAGTCGTCGAAGTGGATGCGCTGGCGGAAGCGGACGGCGAAGTAGCAGAAGACGCCCGCGCCAAAGCCGATTGCGATCGCCTCCATCGGTTCGACGTAGCCGGCCGCGGGCGTGATCGCCACAAGCCCCGCGACTGCGCCGGAGGCGGCGCCCACCACGCTCGGTTTGCCCGTGACCTTCCAGCTAATCAGCGTCCAGGTGAGGGCCGCCATGGCCGTGGCCACGTTGGTGTTGACGAAGGCGTAGACGGCCTGGCCGTTCGCGCCCACGGCGCTGCCCGCGTTGAAGCCGAACCAGCCGAACCAGAGGATGGCCGCGCCCAGCACCACCATCGTGATGTCGTGCGGCTCCATCGGCTCGGTACCGTAGCCCCGGCGCCTGCCGAACACGAGGACGGCCGCGAGGGCGGCCACGCCCGCGTTCACGTGGATGGCCATGCCACCGGCGAAGTCGAGGCTGTTGATGCCAATGTCGGCGGGCACGCCAGCGCCGGAGAAGGTGTTGAGCCAGCCGTTCACGCCGAACACCCAGTGCGCGACCGGCGCATAGACCATCAGCGACCAGAGGGCGATGAAGAGGAGGAACGGCCCGAAGCGGGCGCGCTCGGCGAAGGCGCCCGTGATGAGCGCCGGCGTGATGATGGCGAACATCATCTGGAAGGCCATGAAGAGCAGGTCGGGCACGCCGTTGGAGCCGGAGTCGACGCCCACGCCCTTGAGGCCAAAGTGGTCGAGATTCCCGATCAGGCCAAAACCCTGGTCGGGGCCAAAGGCGAGCGAGTAGCCGATCACCGCCCAGAGCACGCCCACGATCCCAATCGTGATGAACGAGTGCATGATCGTGCCCGCGACGTTCTTGTTTCGCGTCAGGCCGCCGTAAAAGAACGCCAGCCCCGGAGTCATGAACAGCACCAGGGCCGATGCGGCAAGCATCCAGGCCGTGTTGCCGGTATCGATCTCGAACACGCGTACCTCCCGCGCAGGCCCGCGCCCAGAGCCAGGCGGCAGGACAGCATCCGCTTGAGTGCAGCGTATCTTGACGGCTTAGTGTTTCAGCCATGTTTCGCGCGTGCGGTTTCGGCAACCCGCCACGGGGGAACGTGGTAGCTTGCGAGTGTGACCGCCACCGCAGGTAACGTCGGCGCCGACACCCTCCCCGAGGGCCTGCAACTGCTGGCGGAGACGTTCTCATTCTCCCAGCGGGCCCGCCCCCTTCTCGGATTCGGGCACTACGCCACGGTCATCGATACGGGCGGGCCGCAGGCGCTCGCACTGGCCACCGACACCATCGGTACGAAGGCGCTCATCGCGCAGGCTCTGGGCAAGTTCGACACCGCCGGCATCGACTGCGTCGCCATGAACGCCAATGACATCGTCTGCGTCGGCGCCGAGCCGGTCGCGATGGTCGATTGCATGCTTGTAGAGGAGATGGACGAGGCGTTCCTGGCCGAGATCGCCGTCGGCTTACGGGAGGGCGCGCGCCGCGCGCGCATCTCCATTCCCGGCGGCGAGACGGCCCGCGTCCCCGAGATGCTGCGGGGCGCGCGTCCCGGTCGCGCGTTCGACCTCGGTGGTACCTGCGCGGGGCTCGTCGAGCGCGACCGCATCCTCACGGGCGCGGGCGTCGCTGCCGGTGATGCGCTCGTCGGTTTCGCCTCGTCGGGCATCCACAGCAACGGCTTCACGCTGGCGCGCCGCACGTTCCGGGAGGCGGGCTGGGAGCTGGGGCTCCACGTCGAGGAGTTCGGACGCACGCTCGGCGAGGAGCTGCTCGAACCGACGGCCATGTACGTCGACCTGGCGATGTCCCTGCTGCGCGAACTCGACGTGCGCGCGCTCTTCCACATCACGGGCGGAGGCTTCCTCAACCTGCGCCGCCTCGAAGCCGAGGCCGGATTCACCATCGAAGCGCTGCCGCCCGTCCCCGCCATCTTCGGGGTGATCCAGCGCCTCGCCAGTCTCGACGACGCGGCCATGTACGCCGAGTACAACATGGGCGCCGGCTTCTGCGCGGTCGTGCCCGAGGCGGAAGCCGACCAGGCCATCGCACTTGGCAAGGCCTGCGGCATCGAGGGCTGGCGGCTGGGCACGGCCGTCGTCTCAGCGGCCCGCGAGGTCACCATCCACGCGGGCGGCGTCCACCTGCGGGGGACGTCGGAGGGGTTCGGGGCGAAGGGCTAAGCGGACCGGTTCTTAGCTGGCGGCGGGTTGGCGGCCTCGCGGGGTGGGGGTGGGGAGCGGCGGATCGACCAGCGACGGAAGCGCTCCTCCATGCGGGCGTGGCCCTGGCGCGCGATCATCTCCTCGCGCATGCGCAGGAAATCCTCACGCGTGCGACCGCCTATCTGGCTGGCGTGGCAGAGCACCGCCTCCAGTCGTGTCTCCCAGTGCTCCGACACGTCGACCGTGAAGTCGGCGTCTTCGCTGCCGGCGAAGAGCACTTCGTTCACCTGGTGCGAGACAAGGCCGTCCTCCTCGTCGCGCGGGTAGTAGAGCCGGTCGCGCACGAGCGGGTAGACGGCGTCGGCGGTGAGGACGCCGACGTTGCGGTGGTCGCGATGGTTGAAGCCGCGGCGGAAGGCGTCCCAGGTGACGATGACGTCGGGGCGGTGGATGCGGATGAGACGCACGATCTGGCCGCGCAGCTCCTCCTCGTCGATGGTGTGGCCGTCGGGGTGGCCGAGGAAGACGCACTCCTTCACGCCGAGCGCGCGACAGGCGGCGCGCTGCTCCTCCTCGCGGATGGCGGCCAGCTTCTCGGGGTGCATCTCCGGGTCGTGCGTGCCCTTGTCGCCACCGGTGACGACGACGTAGACGACCTCGGCGCCTTCGGCGCACCACTTCGCCACCGTGCCGCCGCAGACGAACTCGGCGTCGTCGGGGTGGGCCATCACGACCATGGCGCGAGCGGGTGTCCCGAGGGCGTTGGGGTCGGGCTCCGGGGTCGATTCGCCGCCGGTGAGCCAGCGGCCCACGGAGCGGAAGGTGTCGGCGATCGTCATGTCCCAACCTCCTCGGGCACGCGGGCGGCGATGACATCCTCGTAGAGGGCTTCCATGCGGCGCGCGATCTCGTCCCAGCGGAAGCGCTGGACGGACTCGCTGGCGGACTGCGCGAAGTTCGCCCGCAGTTCGGGGTTGCGGATGAGCACCTCGAGCTTCTCCGCGAACGGCTCGGGGCAGCGCCAGGGGATCAGGTAGCCGTTCACACCGTCGGTCACCGTCGAGACGAGTCCGCCGACGCGCGAGGCGACGACGGGCGTGCCGCAGGCCATCGCCTCCACCGCCACCAGCCCGAAGCTCTCGTAGTAGCTCGGCACGACGCAGACATCGGCGGCGCTGTACCAGGCGGGCAGCTCCTCGTGGGGGACGGCGCCGGTGAAACGCACGTTGCCGCCAAGACCCGCTTCCTGCGCCTGCTCCTCAAGCTCGGCGCGCAACTC
The DNA here is from genome assembly GCA_965262975.1 of Tepidiformaceae bacterium. Classification (GTDB taxonomy): domain Bacteria; phylum Chloroflexota; class Dehalococcoidia; order Tepidiformales; family Tepidiformaceae; genus UBA2991. Next base: position 2,650,084 of record OZ253575.1, read on the forward strand.
CCGGCCGTGCTCGTCGCCGCCCACGACCAGCAGGAGCACGTCAGGTTCATCCAGCTGGGCGACGGCGTCGATGAGGATGTCGACGCCCTTCAGCTTCTCCAGGCGGCCCACCCAGAGCAGCACCGGGCGATCGCGGTCGATATCGAGCGCGCGGCGGCATTCGTCGCGGTCGCGGGGGCGGAAGAGGTCCGTGTCGATGCCGCAGGGGATGCTCACCATGCGGGCGGGGTCGGCGTCGTAGTAGCGCGCGAGCAGGTCGTGTTCGTGTGCGCAGGCGGAGATGATGGCGTCCGCGGAGGCCGCCAGATCGCGTTCGCGGCGGATGCGTTCCCTGGGCTCCTCCTCGGACACTCGCGCCCGGTTCTTCACCTCACCGAGCGTGTGGAACATGACCAGGTGGGGTGCGCCCTGCGCCCGCGCGAACGGCTCGCCCGCGGCGATGCCCTGCCAGTAGTGGCTGTGCACGAGGTCGTACCTCTCGCCCTCGTTGGCGGCGAAGCGCGCCATCTCTGCGGCGAAGGCGGACACGAAGGGTGTCAGCAGCTCCTTCTCAAGCGGGGCGGGAGGGCCGGCGGCGAGTTGCACGAGTCGAAGGTTGGGCGCGAGCGACGTCACCTCGGGCCGCTCACCATCGAGGCGGGTGAAGATGTCGACGTGGTGCCCGCGTCGGGCGAACTCGCGCGCGAGTTCGCTCACGTAGATGTTCATGCCACCCGTGTGGCGACCGCCGAGCGGGGCGACGGGATTGGTGTGGTAGGAAACTTGCGCGATTCGCATGAGCGTCCCGATAGCGTAGCGCCTAGGAGCCCTTCGGCGCTTCATCCGGCGGATTTGCGGGGGGCAGACCCTCCACGTCATCCATCACATCACGGAGGGCAGACCCTTCATCGAGCGAGAGCCCCGGTTGAAGGCCCGTGCCCCGAAACGTTGGGAACCTTGGTCGCCGTCCATCCTTCTGTGCTTTGTTCTCGACCATGCACTCAAGCATCGCGAACGCGACCGGTATGTCCAACTTCAGCAGGCCCATCAGCCACGCGCCAGGCGCAGCCGCACGATGTCGCGGCGTTCGCCGCCGAGGTGGCGCTTGTAGACCTCGCGACCGCGGAGGAAGTCGACTGCGCTGCGACCACGCTCGATGGCGTCGCGCACGAGTTCGCTCACGTAGATGTTCATGCCGCCCGTGTGCCGCCCACCGAGCGGCGCGACAGGGTTGGTGTGGTAGGAGACTTGCGGGATTCGCATGAGCGTCCCGATAGCGCACCGCCTATCATGCCCATATGTATTCAGCACGCCGGGGCGTTTACGCCGCCCCCAGGGCCAGCGCGCTGGCGGGCGTGCCACTGAGAACTCTCTACGAGTGGGCAAACCAGGAGGTGGTCGTCCCAAGCATCTCCCCAGAGAAGTTGAAGCTCTGGTCGTGGTCGGATCTTGTCGCCGCGCGAGCCGTCTACTGGCTGAGGCGCCCACAGGACGGACGCAAGCCCACCCCGATGAGACAGGTCCGGGCCCTCATTGAACGGATCGAGGCAGGGGAAGTGACACTCGGCCAGGCCCTCACCTCCCACAGCGTTGTCTTGTCCGTTGATCCGTCCGGGGTTCCCCACATCGAGACCGAGGGCGTACTCACGGAGGGACGGGCAGGGTGGCGCCAGAGCGTGAGCGGAGAGGTGATGCAGGACATCCTCCATCCGTTCTCCATTAAAGACGGCATCGTCGGGCCGCATCTGCTGACGCCAGCGGAGGGGATCAGCATTATCCCGGGCAAGCTCGCTGGCGAGCCCCACGTGCGAGATACGCGGATCGAGACGCGCGTGCTGAGCGCCCTGTGGGACCGAGGCTTCCGCTGGGAACAACTCGGCGAACTCTACCCAGACGCTGGCGAGGCAGCGATTAGACGCGCCATTCGCTTGGAACGGCAGCTCAACCGGAACGTGTCCAGACTGGCTGCATGAGCCGTCCCAGGAAGGCCGTCTTCCTGCTGGATCAGGACTTCCCCGATCCGGTCATCCCCACACTGCCCGACATCGACCTCCATCCGCTGCGGCAGGTCCACCCCGACCTCACCAGGGACCACGAGGACTGGGAGGTACTGCGGGAGGTCAAGCGCCGTGGAGGCGCCGCCGGACTCATCACGCTCGACGCGGGCATGCTCAACCAGCCCAAGGAAATGGTCGTCCTCCGGTAAACTAGACTGACGCTGGTGGTATTCCGCAACACGAACAACGCCCCCTTCGTTGCGGCGGGCCTGTTGATGGTCCATGCCCCCCAGATAGTCAAGCAACTGGACCGTCGGAAGGCCCAGCTGTGGGTGCTCGCGAAGCCTCCGACGACACCCGATAACCTGTGGGCGCGGATCGGTGAACTGGCACGGCACGAGTCGCTTTCAGCCGATGCGCTCATGCGACGCGAACGCATCCCACCCGTCCAGAGGGCGCTGTAGCCCTCCGGCCCCTCAAGCCCGCGACAGGCGCAGCCGCACGATGTCGCGGGGTTCGCCGCCGAGGTGGCGCTTGTAGACCTCGCGACCGCGGAGGAAGTCGACTGCGCTGCGACCACGCTCGATGGCGTCGCGCACGAGCAGGGCCTTCGACAGCAGCCCCACGGCCAGGTGTGCGAGGGCCGGGTCGAAGCCGCTGTTGTAGAGCATCGTCGAGCCGCCCCCTTCGAGGGTGAAGACTCGCGCGACTGGCGTCCCGTCGAGCGTGAGCGTGGAGATGCGCGCGAGCCCGTGCTCGCTCAGGCCGGCGGCGAGACCGCGGAAGAACATCTCCCGTTCGGGCGTGAGGAAGGCAGCCTTCTCTTCGCGACTCTCGCGCATCATCGCGAGCAGCCCCTCGACGGCGTCCGCCACCTCCCCGGGCGCCGTCGCTGACACGAACCGGACCTCGCCCGCCCGTTCGAGGTTGCGCAGCTTGCGACGGAGCTCGTGGCGGTGCTTCTTCGGGAGGGCGGATACGTACTCCTCCCAGGTCGGAGGCAGCTCGACGGTCGGCGTGACCGCTTCGGGCTCCTCGGACGCACTCCATCCGTACCGCTTGGCGGCGGCGATCAAGGCGGGGCGGAGGGGTCCGTTGGCGGGAAGGCCCCAGGCTTCGAACCCCGACGCCAGATCCTCCATGAGCCACTCGACGAGCGCGGCCGCCGCAACCGCCTCCAGCCCCGGTGCGACGAGCGCGCCGGAGTGGTCGCTGAGATCGGGGTCGCCGAGGAAGCGCGGCTCCGCGCCCCCGACATCGAGGGGGAACACACCCAGAAGGGGAGCGTCGCCATCCCCGCCGCCGGGGACACGGAGGGCGAGGAACACGGGGAAGGCGTCGGCGCCGCAGTGGCGCAGCCACGCCTCGTGCCAGGTGGGGTGGGAGAAGGGGAGGGCGTCGGGGTTAGATCGGTGCAGCGAGGCCCACTCCGGCGCGAGCGCCTCGAACGGCTCGGACGTGATGAGCGGCAGCGGCCCATCCTCGAAGGCGGGCTCCGCGCCAGCGGCCGCGTCGGGCATGGGGGCTAGGAAGAGCCGTGGACGAGCGCGAGGAACTCCGAGCGCGTCACACTCGAGCGCTTGAACTGTCCCCGCATCGCACTCGTCACCAGCCGGCTACCGGGCTTGCGCACGCCTCGCATCGTCATGCACAGGTGCTCGGCCTCGACCACGACTGCGACGCCATCCGCGTGGAGGGATTCCATGACCGTCTCCGCTACCTGGCTCGTCAGCCGCTCCTGCAGCTGCGGGCGGCGGGCGAAGGCCTCGACCACGCGCGCGAGCTTGCTGATGCCGACGACGCGCCCGTCGGGCATGTAGCCCACGTGCGCTTCGCCGTGGAATGGGAGCAGATGGTGCTCGCACATGCTGTAGAAGGGGATGTTGCGCAGGATGACCATCTCATCGTGCGCGACCTCGAAGCCGACCTTCAGGAACTCGCCGGGATCCTCGGCCAGCCCCTCGAAGATCTCCGAATACATCTGAGCGATGCGCCGCGGTGTATCGACCAGACCCTCACGCGAGGGGTCGTCGCCCACCGCCTCGAGCATCTCAATCACGGCCGCACGGATGCGCGCCTCGTCGATGCCGGATTCAGAAACAATCGCCATGGGGACGGATCGTAGCAGCGGGGCGGGAAGAGCGCTCGCTTCGCTCGCTGAGTGGAGCGCTCCGCCGCGGACATCTACGCTCGACTGCTGCGCGCTCGCGATGCGCGTTCGCTGAGGAGAGCGGCGGCTTCGCCGCCTGAGGAGAGCGCCGCGCTGGCGCGCGGCTGAGTGAGGGGGCCAAGGGCCAACAACTACGACTGGCGGAGCTGGCGGCGGAGGGTCGTGAGGATGCGGCTGACTTCGTCCAGGAGTGACCGGAGGGTTGAGGTCTCTTCGCGAGGAAACCATGTGAAGTCCTCGCAGAGTGTGAGGAGCGTCTCCGTCTCAGCGAGGGAGCCTTGAGCGATGGCAAGGAAGTAGGCCTTGTCTCTCGGCGTTTCGCGAGACCAGCCCTCGGCGATGTTGGCTGCTACCGACACAGCCGCGCGGGTGATCTGTGAGCGCATGCCATACCTCTCCTCGTCTGGAAGGCGCGGCGCTAGCCCATACACCTCACGGGCGACATCCATCGCCTTCTGCCATGCCACTGCTTTTCGGTAGTTCACGTGACACCCCTTGCTGGTAACAAAGTATGCCATCCGCTGCATGGTCTGCGCACCGCTCCACTCAGCCGCGCGACAGCGCGGCGCTCCACTCAGGCAGGGCGCAGCCCGCCGCTCTCCTCAGCGCGGCGACAGCCGCGCACTCCACTCAGCGAGCGAAGCGAGCGCTCTCCTACGACTCCAGCCAGAGCACGTCACCGTGCAGGTCGGGGGCGTGCTCGCGAGAGGCGAAGACTTCGTATTCGGCTTTGCTGGCGCCGATGGTCGTCTTCTCGCCGTGGCCCGGCCAGACGGTCGTGTCGTTGGGGAGGGCGTAGAGGCGGGTGGTGATCGACTCGATCTCCTGCTGGAGCAGCTCGTTCGAGCGCGAGTTGCCCGGACCGCCAGGGAAGAGGGTGTCGCCAACGAAGGCGTGGGAGCCGTGCACGAAGGCGGTGCTCGCGGGCGTGTGGCCGGGGATCGAGATAGCGGTGAAGGTGAGACCGCCCACCTTCACGGTGTCGCCCTCGCTGATCGCTTCGTCGAGCTGACCCTCGGGAATCCAGGGCTCGAGCGGGTCGGCGATGAGGCGGCAGCCGTAGCGCTCCTTGAGCGCGGCGATGCTCGCCGTGTGGTCCTGGTGTGAGTGCGTCAGCAGGATGGCGGAGGGCTCGACGCCGGCGAATTCGACGGCCGCGATGCTCTTCTCGACTTCGTCGGGCGCATCGATGAAGGCCGCCTCGCCGGACGCCTCGTCAATGACGATGTAGATGTTGTTGCCGAATCCGGCGGGCCCGGCCCGCACGATGCCGAGATCGCCATCGACCAGCTTCTCCATGGCGTCCTCCCCTGTCGTCTGTATTCGCGCCAAGGGTAGCGAGTCGGGGGGCTCAGCGGGGCGCGGGGATCGGATCGCCGGCTTCGAGCGCGTCCTCGATCCAGGCTTCCATTGCCCTGCCGATGTTCTGACTCAGCTCCTCACGGCTTCGTCCCTGGGCAATGCACCCGCGAAGCTCCTCCACCTCCGCAACCCATCCGGCGTCACCGTCCTCGCTCGCGCTCCGGACAACCTCGATGTGGTACGGGCGCTCCAGGTAGCTGGTGATGCTCTCAGTGTTCACTCCAGGCCTCCTCCCCGAAACGTGGGGGAGTGCCAGCGTATCAGCTAGCACTCCCCCAAGCCTTTAGTTGCCCGCTCCCGCGGGCTTGCCGGGGGTCGTGCTGGTCAGGCGACCGGCGGCGAGGCCAACGAACACGCCCAGGACCGTTTCGAGCACGTGCGTGAGCGTGCTACGCACACCCGCGTCGCCGTCGACGACGCCGAGGGCGATGAGGCCCAGCAGCGAGACCACGAGCACCAGCGCGAGCACGGAGACGACGTTGACGATGTTGCGGCCGACCGCGATCTGCGCGCTCGTCATGCTCGCGCCACCCGGCCGGTCGCCCGCTCGATGGCGCAGTCCGTGCGCGGCCGCAGCGCCCCATGCAGGGCGAGGCCGGCGGCAGCGCGCAGGAGCACAGTCACCGCCCTCGCGTAGTTCCAGAGATACCTTCGCATTTCCATCCTCCTCGGAAGTTGTGCGGCGATGGTCGTCGCGAAACGGGAGAGGCCCGAGGGGGAGATGTCGCTCGGGAGAGCGGGGACAGCGTGCGTGCTATGGTCCCCAGGGGCGTCCGGCTGAGGGGCGCAAGGAGACACACGTGGAGAACCTGACCATTGGCACGCACATCCTCGCGCGCGACGCGAGCGGGCTCATTGATGGCATCGTGGCGGCGGATCGCGCGGGCGTGGACACGGCCTGGCTCACGAGCGGCGGTCCCGCTCCCGACCCGCTGGCCGTATTCGCGGCCGCCGCGGGCGAAACCGGGCAGATCGGGTTCGGCACATCGATCATCCCCACCTTTCCCCGCCACCCGCTGACCGTTGTGCAGGGCGCGGTGGTCGTCGATCAGCTCGCGCCGGGCCGGCTCAAGCTGGGCGTCGGCCCGAGCCACAAGCCCGCCGTGGAGAACACCTACCGCTTCGAGTTCGTGCGGCCCCTGCAGCACCTGCGCGAGTACCTCACGATCCTGAACGCCATCCTCAAGGAGGGCTCCGTCGAGTTCCACGGCGAGCGGCTGCACTGCGAGGCCCAGCTGCAGGCCCCCACCCAGGTTCAGGTGATGGCCTCAGCCCTCCGCCCGAACGCCTACCGCCTCTGCGGCGAGCTCGCCGACGGCGCGATTTCATGGGTCACCCCGCTGGCGCACCAGCAGCGCGTGGCCGTGCCCGCCATGGAGGAAGGGGCGCGGGCGGCGGGGAGGCCGCGTCCCGCGCTCGTCTCCCACACCCCCGTCGTTGTCTCCGAGGACGCCGAGGCCGTATGGGCGGCGGCGCAGGCGCAGCTCGGCTTCTACCCGCGGCTGCCGTTCTACTCGGCCATGTGGCAGGACGCGGGCTTCCCCGAGGCGGCGGACGGCGCCTTCTCGCGAGCGATGTCCGATTCGCTGGTTATCCAGGGGTCCGAGGAGGCCGTGGCCGAGCGCATCCGCGCGCTGCCGTCGTTCGGCGTCAACGAGATGCTCGCCGGAGTCATCCGGCTGGAGGGCGATCCCGCCGCCTCCGACCGCACGATCGAACTCCTGGGGGCGCTCGCAAAGGAATCGTAGTTTCGGCTGGCACGCGCAGGACCGTGTCGTATAGTCCCGGCCAGAGAATAGCTGTACCCAGGCGGGGGCGCCCCGGGTGCATGGGCGCCTTCGCGCGGGCCATCGAGCCCAGCAGCGGGGGGAGTTGGCCCTGAAACATTCCCTGCAGGTCGGCCAGTTCGCGATCGTCGCGCACGAACCGCACGAGCGTGGCGCCACCATCGGCATTGCCGAGGGGAACGGCGCCGGCGCGGGGCGGTGCGAGCTGTTCGCGTTGGCGGAGGGGACGACCCCCGCGGCCAACGAATTCGCCGGCCACCTCATCTCGCAGGCCGAACGCAGCTGGAAGCTGCTCAACCTGAGCCTCACGGGCGCGCTCATCGCGATCTTCGGCGAGGCGCAACGCTCCCTGATGGAGTGGAACACCAGGAGCATCTCGCAGCACCGTGTGGGCCTGGGCATGGGCTGCCTCGCTCGCCAGGGCGACCGCATCGTGCTCGCCACCCGTGGCCCCGCGAGCGTCCTCCACGCCTCCGGCTCCTCGGTCACGCTCCACGAGCCCGACGAAGAGCACGCCGAGCCGATGAGCGGCCTTGAGTTCGGCCAGCCCCAGCTCACGTCCCTCTCGCTCACGCCAGGCGACCGTGTGCTGCTGGTGACGACGAATATCACCGAGGCCCTGAGCGAGGAGGAGTTGAGCGACATCCTCGGCCGCTCCCTTCCCGAGGTCCTCCCGAACCTGTACCGGCGCATCACCCACCTGCGGGACGCCGCCGTGCTCCTGGTGGGAGTGCCTGATGGGGGAGAGGAGATCCTGCTTCCCGCGGCGCCCCCCATCCTGGATGAGCGAGCCGACGATGGCCCGGTCATCGGCGGGGAGGCGCCCGCGAGCGACCGCCCCCCGGGCTTCCAGACCAGCCTCTTCGTGCAAAGCAGCCCCGAATCCACCGCGCTCGAGCTTGCGCGCAGGCGGCTGGAGGATGTTGATGCCCGGTCACGCGTTGATACCGAACTGCCGGAGGTGACGCCCCTGGCGCAGCCGCGGGAACTTCCTCTCTTGCGAAGAGCAGTGGGAGACAGCGGCGCAACGCCCGACCTCCCCTCAGCCAGCGGCCGGGCCGCCAGCGGGGGCAGCTTCTTCCGCCAGGTAGCGCACGTGCGGCAGCCGCCTCCACCCTCGGCGGCTTCCCACCAGACGGGCGCCGCCCCCGTCGGCCAGCTCGCAGCCGATCGGCGCATGCAGCTCGCCGGCATGACCAGCGTCCCCACCTCGGGCCGGCTTGCAGCGCCGCCACCCGCCACGGCGGGCGCCGTGGTGAGGGTTCGCACGAGGATGGGCGGCGGGCGGCGGAACAGCGGGCGAACGGATACGAGCACCGGAGGCGTCTCGCCACCCAACTGGGTCATTGTGCTGGTGGGCGTGCTGCTTCTCGTCGGCATCGTCAGTTGGGCCACCCTGCCGGGGTTGTTCGAGAGCGACGAGGCCACCCGCCTGTCGCAGCTGATCGACGAAGCGGAGCGCGAGATCGCGACCGCGAACGCCGTGGATCAGGCCGGGCTGCGTCGCGCTGCGCTCACCCGGGCGCGGGGCATCCTGCTCGAAGCGATGGCGCTCGAGGGCGGACGCAGCCTTGCCGATCCTCTTCTGCAACACGCCGATCGCGAACTCACCGCGCTCGACGCGATCGTGGCCCCGACCGCTATCCGCGCCCTGGCCGACTTGCGCGGGTTCGGCGAGGCGCCCATCTCCGCGCGCCAGCTGGTTGTCGGGGGTTCCTACGCCTACCTGCTCGACTCAGCAGGCGCGCAGGTCATCTCGATCAGCCTCTCAACGGGCAAGAAGGTGGCCGTGTTCGCGGCCAGCGAGGAAACCCCGCTGGCTCCCGCCGCCATCACCTACGCCGACGTTTCTCGGCCCGGCGGTTCCGCGCTCCTGATCGCCGACGAAGGGGGAGGGCTGTGGGCCTGGAGCCCGGCGGGGTGGGTCTCGGAGGTCGACTTCGCCAGCCCCGAAGGCCTGACGATCACGGATATGTACTACGCCGATGGCTCGCTCTACGTGCTCGACGCCCCCAACCTCACCGTCCTGCGCTTCCCCGCGAGCCCTTCCGGGTTCGGGCTCACGCCGGTCGTCGTGCGGGAGGGGCCGGAACTCGCGAACGCGGGCCGCCTCATGGTGAACGGCGGCAACCTCTTCACGGCCGATGAGGACGGCGCCGTGCGGCGCTTCAGCGGGGCGCTCACCCTGGTGCTCGCCCAGGCCGGCATCGACCGTCCCCTGAGCCTCGCGGCCACGCCGTACACGAACGCCGCCGCCAACGAGATCGCCGTTCTCGACGTGAGCGCCGACCGCATCGTCATCCTCGGGAACGACGGCACGTTCGTGCGGCAGTACCGGCACGAGGATCTGGAGAATCTGACGGCATTCGCCATGCACGGCGGCTTCGGCTACGTGGTCAGTGGGGAACAGCTGCGGCGCATCACGTTCTAGCGGGCCAGCGCGCCCGCCACAGGTACGCGAGCGCGCCACAAGCCACGCCCACGTTGAGCGACTGCACGCGTTCATCCATGGGCAGCTGCACGCGGAAGTCGCTCGTCTCGTTCAAGAGACGGCTTACGCCGCGCTCCTCGCCGCCCAACACGAGCGCCGTGCAGTCGGGCCAGTCGAAGGCGGTGGCGTCCACCGCCCCCTCGCCCGGCGAGGCAGCGACCACCCAGTAGCCCGCCTCCTTGAGCTGCGCGAGGGCGCGGGCGAGGTTCTGGGGGGCGGCCACGGGCGCGAGAAAGCTGAGGCCGGCGCTGGCGCGGTGCACCCCGGGAGTGAGCGAGGCCCCCCGGCGGAGTGGCAGCACGACCACCTCGGCGCTGGTCGCCACGGCCACCCGCAGCACGGAGCCCGTGTTCTGGGGATCCGTCACACCGTCGAGCACAAGGGCGAGCGACGGGCCGCTCGCCTTCCGCGGGATCGATACGGTGGGTAGCGGCCGCAGCCGCACGAGCACCCCCTGGTGGACGCCGCCATTCGTCAGCTCGGCGAGGCGTTCGGGCACCACGGGCTCCACCGGAAGGCCCTGCGCCTGCGCCTCCTCAACGAGCGCGGCCACGCGCCGGTTGGGCGCCCCGTCGGCGTGCAGGAGTCGCCTCGCGAGGCCCTGCCGCAGGGCCAGCTCACAGGCATGCACGCCGAAGGCGAGGTCGTCGGGGGTGGCATTCGGCTTCGGTCGCAGGCGCGCCATGGTTCGCCCCTCCCTGGAAACGGACATCCAGCAGGACACTCGACGACCGCCCTGCGCTCGCACACACCTTGCCACCGCTACCCCGCGATGTCTCGCACGAGTAAAGCCCGCCCGACCGGTGTGAGAGAAGGGCTTGGTATCATCCCCGGAGCGGGGCATGTTGCGCGCCGCCAGGGAGCGTCACTCCATGCCCATTGGCGTGGTCAGGGCTTGAGCGGGCACTTTGTGATCAAACACACGATCCGAGTCGCTGCCGCCCTTGCCCTGCTCACCGTAATCCTCGCCGCGCAGCCCGGCTCCGCCCCCCTGGAGCCTGCGGCCGATCAGTGGGTGAGCGTGCGTATCGCCGGAGGGCTGGAGGGGGACGCCTCGCTGGAGGCGCGCGGCTACCGCCAGTTGCCCGTACCCGAAGGAACGACGGCGGCGGCGTACAGCGCCTGGCTCGAGCAGCAGCCCGGCATCCTCAGCGCCTCGCCCGACGCGATCGTGAGCGCCGCCGCGGGGCCAAACGACATCTACTACCGTGCCCAGCAGCTCTACCTCGATCCGATCGGAGCGCCGGTCGGCTGGGACATCACCACGGACGCTGAGGAGATCGTCGTCGCCGTGCTCGATACGGGGACCGACCTCAGGCACCGGGACCTCATCCGCAACCTCTGGCAGAACCCGAACGACGCCGACAACGACGGCATCGACGACGACAACAACGGCTGCATCGACGATCGCTACGGCTGCCGCTTCCTGAACCTCACGCCGAACCGCATCCGCGAGTGCGGCTACACCTCGGGCACCCCAAACGGCGATGTGCGCGATGACCACGGTTCGGCCGAGACGCTCGGCTCCCACGGCACGTCGGTGGCGGGCATCATCGGCGCCCGAGGGAACAACCACACGGGCATCACAGGGGTGGCCTGGCGCGTCCGCCTGATGACGCTGAAGGTGCTCGATTGCGGGCCCGGCGGCGGTACGCCGATCGGCGAGATGTCGAATGTGGCTCGCGCCATCGACTATGCGCGGCGCATGGGCGCCGACATCATCAATCTCAGCCTCGCCAGCGGACCGGGCGACCCCAACGCCGACATCCCCGAGCTGCGCCAGGCGATCGAGGATGCGCTGGCCGAGGGCCTCATCATCGTAGCGGCGGCGGGCAATCACGGCGCCCGCGGCGTGGGATTCCCCGCCGCCTACGCCCAGTACCCGAACGTGATTGGCGTCGGCGCGAGCGACCCCTCCAACAACAACACCTGGGCCGACTACAGCTCCTACGGTGGCGGCGTCGACGTGGCTGCTCCCGGGGGCGTCGACGAAGCCCGGGTCGTGAGCACGGTCCGGTCCGATCTGATATCGAACCCCTACGGCCACCTCCCCCCCGCGACGAGCTACGCAGCGCCGATCGTCACCGGGCTGTTCGCGCTCGCGATGGCGCGCAATCCCGGCCTCTCCATGGAGGAGTACATCGCCATCGTGCAGGAGTCCGCAACGCCGCCCGCGCCCGCCCCCCATGGGGGCAACTGGGCGGGCGCCGGCGTCATCAACATCAGGGCAGCGCTCGAGCGCGTCCCCATGACCCTGAGCGGTCCTGTCCTTCAGGACTGGGTTCGCCCCCCCGCGGGAACGCCAGTGCTCGCCCTCGTCGACGGGGTCGAGTGCGGGGCGACGGAGACGGAGACGCTGAACGGGGCCGCGTACTACTCGCTGCGGATCGCGGGTGAGAACGAGATCGCGGGCTGCGGCGCAGTGGGGCGCGAGGTCGAGATTCGCATCGGCGATCTCCCGGCTCCCGAGCTCCTGCCCTGGGGGGCTGCCAACGAAGCCATCGCCCTGGAGGAGTTCAGCCTGAACGGCATCGAGCTGCCACCGGGCGTGGTAGTGGTGCAGGAGCTGGGTGAGGGCTGGAGCCAGGCCGCCCACCTGCGGCCCACCGCGTCGCTTCCCGAAGCCGCCAGCGGCTTCCCCGCCGACTGGACCGCGGTCGCCGTCTGGGATGCGCACGCAGGGGACGGCGGGGCCATCCTGCTCTACTATCCCGAGGCGCCGGACCAGGCCCAGACGCTCACCGAACTCGCTCAGTACGACGCCTTCTGGGTCTACAGCGAGGGCGGCGCGATCGCGGCCCCCACCCCTGAGTCACTGCCGACCCGCGAGGTGGCCCTGGCGGCGGGTTGGAACGCCGTCGTCTACACGGGGCAGCCTCGCTCGGTAGCGGATGCCCTCGCCGATATCGACGGCCTCTACGACCAGGTGCTCCGCTACGACAATGCCACGGGCCTGTGGAGCTCCTACCTGCCGGGCTCGGCGCCGCAGCTGAACGACTTCGGCGGGCTCTACCCCTTCCGTGTCTACTGGATCCGCATGACGGCCCCGGGCACGCTGGTGATGGAGTAGCGCGACAGCCACGGGTTTTGGCTGAGCGGGCTCCCTCGCAAGCTGGCGACATGCCCGAGACCCGCTGCGGCGCACCCACGCGCGGAGGCTCTGCCTGCCGCTTTCTCGCCGATCGCTGCCCCCATGAGGCTCATGCCCGCGCCCGCGATGAGCGCCCCACGGGGGCACGCCCGTCCTCCCCCGTGGGCGCCATCCGCGAACGCGACCTGCGCGCGCTCGGCTGGTGGCTCATCGAGGAGACGCTGGCCGGGCGCGTCACGCCCCCCGAAACTTCCGCCATCAACCGCATGATGCACACGCTCCTCCAGCTCGGTCCCACCCCCGAGGCGGACGAGCTGGCCCTGCAGGAGGTGGCCCTCAGGGGCTTGCTGATGCACGGTGTGCCACCCCGCACCGCGGAGGAGTGGCGACGCGCCGGCGAGGTCTTCGACGACGAAGCGCTGGCGGAGTTCCGGCGCTGGGCCTCAGCGGAGGATTCGGGGGACCGTGGTGGGGCGGAGGCGGAGGCCGCCGAGCTGCCGGGCTAGGGAGTGTCGCCCCCGGAGCCCTCCCCGCCATCGCCTGCCGGCGTCGGGGTCGGGGTTGGAGTCGGGGTGGGAGTCTCCGTCGCGGTTGGCTCAGGGTCGGTCAACGGCTCCGGCTCACCCTCCACGCCGGTCGATACCGTCGCTTCAGGCGTGGGAGAGTCGATCGGCCTGGCTTCGCCTTCCACGCCGGTGGTCACGGTCGCTTCGGCGGTCGGCGAGACAAGCGGCTGCGGATCGCCCTCGACCCCGGTCGAGACCGCCCCAGGCGGCGTGGCGTCGTCGGCATCCAGCACCGCTGGATCGTCCTCAGGCGCCTGCGTGGCCGCTGGCGTTGGCGTTGGCGTCTCCTCCGGGGCCGCCGTCGCGGTCGGCTCGGGCGCTGCCGTTGCTTCGGGGGTTGCCGTCTCGACCTGCTCATCGATCGGCGTGACGGCGTCGCCGCCGCCGCTCCCCGCGGCCGCCGCCGCAACCTGGTAGGCCTCATCGATTGCCTCTGCGGCCACCGTGGCCAGCTCCTCGTCCGCTTCGCTCAGCACCACGTCGGCCGTCTCGCTCAGGCTCTTGACCTTGGCCTGCTGGAGGGGATCGAAGGCCTCCTCCTCGGCGAGTTCGCGGATGTCGTCGAGTTCGTCGGTGAAGCTGCTGATGTGGCCATGGCTGAGGTTGCCGCGCGCCACCAGCGTCTGAATCTCGTCGATGCGTTCCTGGGCCTGGCTGATGTGGACGTTGATGCGCTCATCGCCGCGCGCGAAGCGCACCTCGGCCTGCTCCGTGGCGCGCTTGAAGCCGTAGTTCCACTCGCCCGGCACCGATTCGCCGGCGGTGACGAAGCCGAAGGTGATCACCCCCAGCATTCCCGCCACCACCAGCACCGCGACCGATGCGAGGGCGGCGCCAAGCTGGCCGAAGCGGGGCGGCGCCGGCAGCGCCGCTACGGGCGCGCCCCCGATGACGGGCATGGCGGCAGCCAGCACCTTCGCCTTCAGCGAACCCTCGAAGTAGTAGCTCGCCTCATCCGACTCGAGCGAGCGCCCGATGATCTGGCCGGTGGAGAGCATCGGCTTCAGCCAGGCCTGCACGTCTTCGGGATAGCGCGCGAGGATGGCGGCGATCTCCTGGCCCTCCTCGAAGAGGGCGAGCGCCTCCGCGAAGACTTCGGCCTGCGGGTCAGGCGAGCGGCGGAAGAGGTTCAGCAACCGCATCATTCCTCAGCGACCATCCCTTGCAGTCTGGCGATGGCCTTGTGCTGGAGCACTTTCACGTTGTTCTGCGTCTTGTTCAAGGCGAGCGCCGTCTCGGCCACGGAGAGCCCCGCGCCGAAACGCAAGGCGATCACGTCCCGCTGCGCCGGCGGCAGCTTCGCCGACGCCTCCCGAACGACCTCGATCGTCGCCTGCAGTTCGTAGGCGGCCACGTGGTCCTGGCTTGAATCGGGCAGCGTCTCGGAGAGCTGCGCGGGCACGCCCCGCCGCCGTTGCCGGCGCGCATGCGAGATCACCTCGTTGCGCGCGATGCGGAAGACCCATGCCCCGAAGGGCAGCCCCCGCCACTGGAAGCGCTTGAGGTTCGCGACCATCCGCAGGAAGACCTCTTCGGTCACATCCTCGGCGTCCTGCGTGGAGCGCAGGCGACCGCTCACGTAGCGGTAGACCCGCGGGAAGTAGAAGGTGTAGAGCGTGCTCAGCGCTTCCTGATCGCCAGCCTGCGCCTGCTCGACGACCATCCGCTCGTCGAAGTCCGGGGCAAGCTCGCTGGGCGCCGTCGATTCCACACGCACTCCCATCGCGCATCGCAAGGATTACGCGCCCCCACCACTCCACGCGAGCATAGTGAGCCGCCCCGGTCGAGCGCAACATACCCCTGATAACGCCGCCGGCGTGCAAAGGTTAATGCCGCGGGGCGCGCCGATTCGTTGACTGCCCTCCGGCCGCGCTCGTAGCATTCACGGAGCACCCCCGGCAGGAGTGGCATGGCGAAGTTCATCTTTGTGACCGGCGGCGTCGTCAGCGGCGTTGGCAAGGGCATCGCAACCGCCAGCATCGGGCGCCTTCTCAAATCCCGCGGAATCGCTGTCACCGTTCAAAAGCTCGACCCCTACCTCAACGTCGACCCCGGCACCATGTCTCCGTACCAGCACGGCGAGGTGTTCGTGACCTCCGACGGCGCCGAGACCGACCTCGATCTCGGCCACTACGAGCGCTTCCTCGACCAGGACCTCTCCGCTGAGTGCTCCGTCACCAGCGGGCAGGTCTACCGCGCGGTGCTCGACCGCGAGCGCCAGGGCGACTATCTCGGCGGCACGATCCAGGCCGTCCCCCACCTCACGAACGAGATCAAGGCGCGCATCTACGCCGCCGCCGAAGCGAGCAACGCCGAGGTCATCATCTGCGAGGTAGGCGGCACGGTGGGCGACATCGAAGGCCAGACGTTCATCGAGGCGATGCGCCAGATCCGGCACGACGTCCCCCACGACGACTTCCTCAGCGTGCACGTCACCTTCCTGCCGTTCATCGGAGCCACGGGCGAGCTGAAGACGAAGCCCACGCAGCATTCGGTGAGCGAACTGCGCTCCAAGGGCATCCAGCCCGATGCCATCCTCGCCCGCAGCGACCACCCCGTGTCGGGCGACATCTGCAACAAGATCGCGGACTTCTGCGATGTCGACCCCCGCGCCGTCATCCCCCTGGAGACGGTCGACACGATCTACGCCGTTCCCCTCATCCTCGAGGACCGCGGCCTGGGCGACTTCGTGCTCGAACGGCTTGGGCTGAAGCAGCGCGCCCACGACCTGACCGCCTGGGAGGCGATGGTCGAGCGGCAGCGCAACCCCGAGCGCTACCTGGAGGTCGCCATCGTCGGCAAGTACGTCGAGCTGCAGGATGCCTACCTCTCCGTGAAGGAGGCGCTCGTGCACGCGGGCGTGGGCCTCGATACCGAGATCAGCATCCGCTGGGTGCACGCCGAGGACCTGGAGACGCGTCCCGCCGAGGCCGTGCTGGCGGGCGTGGACGCGATCGTCGTGCCGGGGGGCTTCGGTGAGCGCGGCTGGGAGGGCAAGATCGCCGCCGCCCGCTACGCCCGCGAGCAGGGCATCCCCTACTTCGGACTCTGCCTCGGCCTTCAGGTGATGGTCACCGAGTTCGCGCGCAACGTCTGCGGCTGGGATGGCGCCAACTCCACCGAGTTCGACCCCGAATCGCCCTGGCCCGTCATCAGCCTGCTCGAGGAGCAGGAGGGGATCACGGCCAAGGGCGGCACCATGCGCCTCGGCTGGTACCCCTGCCGCCTGCGCCCGGGAAGCCTGGCCGCGGAGACCTACGCCGAGGGCCTCGTGAACGAGCGTCACCGCCATCGCTGGGAGCTGAACAACCGCTACCGCGAGGAGATGGAAGAGGCCGGGCTCAAGGTGGCGGGCGCCTCGCCCGACGGGACGCTGGCCGAGATCGCGGAGCTGGCCGGCCACCCCTTCATGCTGGGTACGCAGTTCCACCCCGAGCTGCAGAGCCGCCCCAACCGGCCCCATCCCCTCTTCCACGCCTTCGTAGCCGCCGGACTCGCCCGCCGCGCGCCCGAAACCGAGACCGTCACTCCCGCCGTCGCTGCCAGCTAGCGTGGACGGCTGGCGGATCGTTCACACCCTCGCCCTGCTCTGGATGGGCGCCGGCCTGGGCGCGACCTACCCCCTCATCGTGCGCGCCTGGCTCTCGAAGGACGTGCAATTCCAGATGTATGCGCTCGTGGAGGCCGCCAACAACGAGACGCGCGTGCTCCTGCCGGGGGCCATGCTCTCGGGCGCGACCGGCTTCTTCTGGGGCGTGGCCGAGTACGACTTCCTCCGCGACGGCTGGCTGGCGGCGCTCGCGGGGCTCTTCGTGCTCTTCTGGCTGGTCTGCCTGCCGCTCCTCGGCTTCGGCCTGCGGCGGGCGCGCATGGCCGCCCTCATCGCCGCCAAGCAGGGCGAGGTGACCGACGAGCTCCGCGAAATCCTCGACGACCGCGTCCCGGTCGTCTTCGGCACGGTCCTCGTCCTGAGCGTCCCCCTTATGGCCTGGCTCGCCATCTTCAAGCCGTTCTAGCGAGTGACTGGGCCCCCGTTACTCCCCCCCGGCGGCGCCTCCGGCGGAGCGAGCCGGGTGATCACGTCCGCCGCCAGTTCCTCAAGGGATGCTGGTGCGCCGAGTGCCGTTGCCAGTGTCGCGGCCCACGCTTCCGCCCAACTCCTATCCATCCGGGCCGCCGACAAGGCGGAACTCGCCACTGCGGGAGCGAGCCCGGCGGCGAGTTCCCTCCCACCGCTGTCGGGACTCTGCGTTTGAGCAGCGCCCGCGGCCTGGCCCCAGTGAGCCCGCCACCTCCTCAACGCCAGCGCTGCTTCCTGGGAGGCGGTGCTGGCAGGCAGGCTTGCCAGCGTGGCTGTGGCCGACATGTCGGCCACAGCCTGGACGGTGGAGGAGCCATACTGCAGCCTGCGGGCCGACGCGATTGTCGCCACCCAGAAGTCGCCCCACTCCGGACTGCGCACGGCGGCTGTGACGGCCAGGGCTGCGCAGATGGCGAGAGAGCCTGCGGGGTCGAAGGGATCTCGACCAGTGGCCCCTACCCACGCCCATTCCGCGTACCAGCGGCCCAGATTGCGTACGGCATCCGCGTCAGGGCTCACCTTCTCAGGCCCCCCGACCTGGGCTCAGGTCAAGCCGACACATCGCGCAACTGCCGCTCGGGGAGCGAGTGTGTCGCCATGGGGCACGGGGCGGAAGCCTGTCTTGGAGCACCTGCATCGCTTCTAGGTTGGTTCAGCGTTCAGAGCGTTTTCAAGGAGATCCCAGCCCGGACAGGTAAGCCCTTCTTAGCCCTTTATCGCCTGTAGTAGCAGCAGGTTCGCCCAGGGCGCCCCCAACGGTCCGAACCGACTCAGCGTAGCGCGCAGCGCGAGCCCTCCACTCAGCCGCGCGGGAGCGCGGCGCTCTCCTCCTGGACACGCTGCCACTCGGCTTCGGGGTCGTCGGCGCCGAGGCGTTCGGCGGCGGTGCGGCGCGAGCGGATGCCGGCCTCGACGAGCGAACGTTCGTCGGCCACCTGGCGCGAGCGGTCGGCGGGCAGCACCGGACCCCAGACGGCTTCCGCCAGAAGGCCCTCGATGGCCAGACCCTCGTAGCGAGCCAGCAGGCGCAGCGCCAGCATCGCGCGGCGCTGGTAGACGGGCGTGCGGATGAGTCGCTTGCGCGCCACCTTGCGCGCGACCGGGTCGAGCTCGACGTTGAGGGCGACGCCGCTCAGGCCGGAGGAGTTCTGCCCGAAGGCTGTGCGCGGCGACTCCCCGAGGTCGTGCAGGGTGCGGTAGACCATCTCGATGTAGTCGCGGTGGAGGGCGGCGCCGCCGCCCTGTAGCAGGTCGAGCAGGTAGGCGCGGGCGCGTTCGGGCACCTCCCAGACGGCGCCCGGCTCGACGGTGATGTCCTGCGAGCCGGCCACCCCCTCGAGCACGGCGATGGGGTTACCCGAGAGCTCCAGTATCTGGCTGAGCTGGCTGAAGGCGCGGTTCAGCTCGCGGTTGGGCTCGGCCAGCGCGCTGATATCGCTCGATCCCCACTGCTGCTTCGGCTCACTCACGTTGGGGAACACGACGAAGGGGATGAACCCGTACGGGTTCGCCTCGCGGCGCTCCAGCTCGGGCCCCCGCCACAGCTCGAACGTCTCGGCCGTCCAGTACTCCGTCACGAGGTTCTCCGCCGCCGCGGGCGAGAGGGGCAGGGCCGCCGTCGCGAGGGGGGCGCCACCCGCGGCGTACTGCGAGGCGACTGCCTCGACGCGCGCGCTGTCGTCGTCGGCGCTCCAGACGTAGATGCCCTGCACGTCGGGCGCGGAGATGCGCACGCGCTTCTCCTCCACGTCCCAGGTGACCTTGTAGGCGGCGTCCCCGAGGACCGCGCAGTCGAGTTCCGTCTCGAAGTCGAGCCGCTCCAGACCGTTGGCCGCCTCGACGGCGCGCCAGGCCTGCTCGGCGACGCGGGCGCGTTCGCTGGCGGCGCGATCGAGCGCGTCGAGGGGTCGCACCTGGAGTGCGTGTCCCTCGAACAGGTAGCTGGTGATCTTGTCGACAAACGCCTTGGCGTAGTTGAGCACGAGGCGGCGCTCGCCGCGGCGGGGGCGTCCCGCCCACTGGTCGCCCTCGTAGAAGGCGAGGTGCTCGCGGTAGCGCCGCAGGCGATCCTGGTCGAGGGCGCGCAGTTGCAAGGGGAAGGGGGTGGCCGTCACGGGCGATCTCCGGGGGAAGGATTCCACGAACCGTGGCGAGCGTGGACCCGATCTGGAAGCCCCGCGTGACAGCGCAACCGCCTTGCCGCCGCCCGTCGCCGCTCGCTACAGTGCCCTCGTGACCACCCCCAGCCTCCCCGAGATCGTCGAGCAGCCCGAGGTCCACGAGGAACTTGAACAGCCCTGCCATCTCATCCTGCTCGACGACGACAGCCACACCTACCAGTACGTCATCCGCATGCTCGGGGATATCTTCGGCTACTCGCGCGAGAAGGCGTTCGGCATCGCCTCCGTGGTCGATAGCCAGGGCCAGGCGATCCTGATGACGGGAGCGAAGGACGAGTGCCGGCTGAAGCAAGACCAGATTCACGCCTACGGTCCCGACCCGTTGATGGAGCTCAGCGTGGGCAGCATGTCCGCCGTGATCGAGACGGCGGCGTAGCGCTCACAGACTCAGCGAGCGCGTTGACTGAACACTAGCCGCTTGCGACGATAGAACTGTCGTTCTCCTAGAACGCAACTAGTCTTCTCGTGGTGGATGCGGCATGCCTGACCCTCTCTACGAAGCGATTCAAAAGGCACTCAACGAACCCATCGACGCCGCGCTATTCGAGCGCTGCGCGGTTGATCTGCTCCGGGAGCACTACCCCAACCTCCGGCCCGTGCCTCCGAACAAGGACGCTGGACAGGACGGCCTGGGAGAGACGCCTGACGGCACCCCCTTCTTTCTTGCGGCGACCACTGCGCAGAACTATCGCCGAAACCTGTTCAACAGCGTGAACAGCCATCTCGAAGCTGGAGGTGAGAGGCGGGCAGTCGTGCTTGCCACCAGCCGGTCGGTGTCCGGGCAGGCCCGCGAGAAGCTACGCAGCGCCCTACAAGAAAAGACGGGGTTCTACCTCGTGGATGTCCACGACCGCGGGGACTTTGCGCAACTTCTCTACGACCACCCGAAGTGGAGGAAGGATCTCCTAAATGTGCGCGGCGTGGCTGGTGCGCTCTCGCGCTTCCCAGCCACCTCCCGCCCGACGCCCACCATCCCCCTGACCGGCCGCGACGACGAGCTCGATGCCCTGCGAGCCACGGAGGGTGATCTCCTCATCCTGGGCAAGGCGGGGATCGGCAAGACCTTCCTGCTCCACGAACTACTGAAAGAAGGCTGGGGACTCTTCGATGCGGGTCGCAGCCTGCCTGAACTGGAAGATGCGATCCGGGAGATGAAGCCAGCGAGGGTAATCATCGACGACGCTCATTTCGTCGCGCATCGCATCACGGAGCTTTGCCGGTTGCGCAAAGAGATGGATGGTGACTTCGCGATCATCGCCACCTCGTGGCCAGGCCAGAGGGACAGGGTTGCGGGCGCTTTCCCTGACGAGCCTCCCACTTTCTCCCTCGAAGAGTTGGATCGGGATCAGATCCTGAAGATCATTCACGCGGTGGGAATAGCGGGCCCGGAAGAGTTGCAGTGGCAACTCATCTTCCAGGCCCACGGCCGTCCTGGCCTCGCGGTCACACTCGCACGAGCCTGCGTCTCGGGCGGGGTAAGGGACGTGGTGTGGGGAGAGATCCTCCTCAAGGATGTTGTGGGGTGGTACGAACGCACGCTCAGCGAGAAGACGCGCCATGTACTGGGCTTCCTCGCACTAGCCGGAGCATCGGGTGCCACAGTAGAACAAGCTGCTAGCTTCCTCCGGACCGATCTTCCGGAGGTGAACGGCTTGGTTCGTGGCCTCGCTTCGGGAGGCGCCATCGATGAGGCCACGCCACTCCACCCCGAGCGACTTGTCGTACAGCCGGAGGCCCTCCGCTACCCACTGGTACGCGACATGTTCTTCGGAGGACCGGGCTCGCCGGACGTGAAGGGAGCCGTGGCGACCTTGCCCAACGCCTCGGCTGCGTCCTTTCCGCTTGTAGCAGCGGCACTTGCCGGCGCGGCGGTGGACAGGGCGTGGCTTGCGGAGATTGGAGATTGGTCAGACGAACGCTTCGCTAGCCACTTCGCCATACTTGGCCCGAGGGAGTTGCGCATCGCTCTCAAGCGGGCACCGGCCCACCAACGTGCTATTGCCAAGGAGGCATATCGCCGGGACGTCGATCGGGACCATCCCACTCTGGAGCTCCTTCTAGCTGCCCCCGAGGAAGAAGTAGCCTGGAGAGTCGCGATCGCTTTGTGGGGCTGGCGCCACCGGGAGGCCCTCGACGGATTGCCTGAAGAGTTGCGACAACGGTCTCGGGACCTCGTCGTGAAGCACCCAGCGGATGACCAGCTTTATCACTCGCTGTTCGAGCAGCATCCCGATGTCCTCGTGGATTCGATTAGGGCATGGTGGGAGCGGCTCCGCACAGGCTCCCTCGAATTCTTGCCCATGCAGGTGGAGGACCTGATCGCGGGCTTGCCCATCGAGACTCGGCTGGACCTCATTGCGGACATTCCCGCTGACCTGCCTTCTGACCACCGCCTGGTTACCCAACTGGTCTCCCATGACCTGGAGGTGGCGAAAGCCTTGTTTGACCGTGAGGATCTGGAGCACCTCCACGGTGCGGCGCTAAGCCGAGACCCAGACGCAGCATGGATGGAAAGTGCCCTACTCGCTCTCGACAAAGGATGGAGCCCAGAGCGAGTGGCCTTCGAGACATCGATGGATGTCGCGTTCTCCGGTGAGGCGAGCGCCTACTGGCAGAAAAAGGTTGATGCCTTTGAGAGCCTGCGGGTTAGTGGTCCCAACCAGGAGCCTGATCGCGAACGGATCGTGGCGGCTGGAATAGCGCTGTACGAGCAGAAGCGCGACGCTGATTTGCAGCGCGAGCGCCGCGAGCGAGTCTTTGGGCGCGAGTCCTAGACGGCGGCGTAGCCAGTCGTAACCCGCCGGTAACACGCAGACGGATGCCGGACGCACCCGCTGCCTATACTAGGGCCTGTGAACGCCGTCCTGATCGTCAGCGGCCAGCCCGATCTGCTCGCGCTCACGCCGGAACTGGAGGGCGCGGGGATCGTTGCGACCGTCCTCGATCCGGTCCGCCTCGGCGAGATCGAACGCGACTTCGCCGGCGTGCTCCTGCTCGACCTGCGCGACCTCTCCAACGCCGCCATCGACCGGCTGGCGGCGGCCTCGGGTGAGCACGAGGTCGTCCTTCTGCACGTCTGCGGCCCCGCCGAGCTGGACCGCATGCCCTTCGACTCTCCCGCCGACGACTTCATCGTGCTGCCCGCCGCACCGGGGGAGCTCCGCCGCCGCGTCGAGCGCGCCCTCTACCGCCGTCACGGAGTCGACACCGAGAACTTCGTGCGCTGCGGCGTCCTCACGATCGATCTCGCGAACTACCGCGTGACGGTCTCGGGCGAGTCTGTGGTGCTCACCTTCAAGGAGTACGAGCTGCTCCGCTACCTGGCTATGAACGCGGGCCGCGTCTCCACGCGCGAACAGTTGCTCAACCGCGTGTGGGGCTACGACTACTTCGGCGGGGCGCGCACGGTGGATGTCCATATCCGCCGCATCCGCTCGAAGATCGAGATTCACGGCCACACCTTCATCGAGACCGTTCGCAACGTCGGCTACCGGCTCGTCACCTCGGGGTAACGCCCCCCGCCGGGGTGACAGCGGCTTCTTCGCGCTCGCAGCCGGGCGCGCCACCGTGGCCCCCATGACGACCCTTCCCGATATCCGCGACCGCGTCCGCAGCAACCTGCGGGACCTCGACCCGACCACCGCCCGCTGGAGCGATGGCGAACTCGACCGCCACATCTCCCGCGCCCTCGGCGACCTGAGCCTGGCCGCGCCCCTTGAGGCGGCCACGACGGTCGCCACCACCGCCGGCAGCAGGGAGTTGAGCACGAGCGTCCTGCCGGACTTCCTCGAGCTGGAAACGGTGGAACACCCGGTCGACGCCTTCCCCCGCCGCCACGTCCCCTTCTCCGTGTGGGCGGGAACGATCACGCTGGAGATGCCCTCGCCGCCAAAGGGTGAACGGGCGCGGCTCCGCTATCTCGCCCGGCACACGCTCGACGAAGAGGGTTCGACGCTGCCGGAACCGCTCGACGACACACTCGCGGGCGGCGCCTCCGGCCACGCCGCCGTCGCCTACGCCGCCTTCGCGATCGACCGCTTGAATGCGGGCGAGGACGTGGCCGAGCGGTTCCGTGCCTGGGGCGAGGCTCGTCTGCGCGCCTTCCACGCACACCTGCGCGAGCACGGGCGCCCGCGCCGCCTGCGCAGCCGGAAGCTGGCCGCCGCCGACTGAGGCGGAACGGGCGCATGGCCCGTGGGGGGTGGTACGCTCGCCCCGTGAGCGGCGATCCCCAGGCTCCTCAACAGCCAGAACCTCCCGAAAGGGCCGCGCCCTCGGCGTGGGCCTACCGCGGCTCGATCGCCGCGCTCGTGCTGGGCTCGTTCCTGGCGCTCTTCCTGGTGCTGCGCCCGCCCGAGAGCGCCAGCCGGGCCGAGATCGTCCGCCCTGCCTCCACGCCCGCGGCCACGGCAGCGCCCCCCTCGACGCCCGTGCCAACGGCCACGCCCCGGTCCCAGGCCACGCCAGTGGCGGCCACGGCCACGCCTGCCCCATCCACGCCTCAACCGACGCCCCAGGCGACGCCGGACGCGACCCGGACGCCACAGCCGACCCCAGCTCCCGTGCTTGGCCCTATCGAGTACACGATCGTGGCGGGAGACACGCTGCTCGACATCGCCATAAGCTTCGAAGTCACCCTCGATGGCATCCTTGAGCTGAACCCCGAACTCGACCCGGACGCCCTCCAGATCGGGCAGATCATCCTGGTGCCCCGCCCATGATGATGCCACGCGACGAGAGGCTGGCGAAGGCTCGCGGGGGGTTGTGGCGCACAGCCCTCACCTGGACGCCCCTCTTCCTCGCTGCGGGAGGCAGCGGCCTCTACTTCCTCATCCTGCAGGTCACGGGCAGCGACGGAAGCGGCTGGGTTCTTCCGCCCGTCCTGCTTCTCTTCGGCGCCCTCTTCGGCTTCCAGGGCACGCAGGCGATCCGCGATCTGCGCGGTGGCACACGCATGACCGCCGGCTACATCACACGTCACTGGTGGCGACTCGACCTGCTCTCGCGCAGTAATTACCTCCGTATCGACTACGAAAAGATCTTCCGCATCGACCGCGTGCAGTGGCTCACCCTCAAGCAGGGCGACTACGTCGAAATCGAGTACTTCCCCTCCTCCATGATCGCCGTGACCGCCGAGAAGGGGGAGGCGCCCGAGGGCGTCGACCCGCCGTCGGACAAGCCGGATGAACCGCCGGGGCCCGAGCCCGACCCGCTCTTGATCGAGCGTAACTGAGCGCGAGCACCGCTCGATGACAGACGGCGACACCGGCGGCTATCGCACCATTCACGACCTCGCGGGAGACGAACGTCCCCGCGAGAAGCTCCTGCGCCACGGCCCCGGCGTCCTGAGCGACGCCGAGCTTATCGCCATCATCGCCGGTTCCGGTACGCGGGGAGAGAACGTTCTCGATCTCGCCCGGGGCCTGCTCGACGCGCACGGGGGTCTGGGCGGCCTCCTGCGCGCCGATGCGAAAGCGCTCCAGCGAACGCGCGGGCTCGGACCGGCCAAGGCGGCGCAACTCGCGGCCGCCATCGAGCTGGGACGGCGCATGCCTCGCGTCGATGGTGAGGCCCGCCCCATGCTCACCTCTCCCGAGGCCGTCTTCGACCACTTGCGCGGCCACTTCCGGGGGCGCTCCCGCGAGGAGCTGCACGTGCTCTGCGCCGACTCCGGTGGCCGCCTGCTGGGAACACCGACCGTGCTCCCCGGCAGCGTCCACTCCATCTCCCTGCGGATCGCCGATGTCTTCCGCGACGCGATCGTGCTCGAGGCGACCTCCGTCATCCTCGCCCACAACCACCCCTCGGGCCGGGCCACGCCAAGTCCGCGCGATATCGAACTCACCCGCGACATCGCCGCCACCGGCCAGACGCTCGGGATCAAGCTGCACGACCACCTCGTGATCGCCGGCGAGCACTACGTCAGCATGAAGCGCGAGGGACTGCTTGGCGCCTGAGCGAAGACGCGGGCGGCGGGCGCGCGCCCTGCTGCTCGCGGCGGCGCTTGGAACAGCGGTCCTCGGGAGCGGCTGCGTGGCCCGGACCGACTCCGCCCCGGAGGCCACGCCGACCCCGGCGCCAACCACGCCCGCGCCTCCCACGGCCCGCCCCACCGCCACTGCCACCTCCACCCCGGCCCCGACCGCCTCCCCGAGTCCCACCAGCACCCCGTCCCCCACGCCCACCCCGAACCCCGCCCGCATACTGCTGGCGGCCGTCGGTGACGTGATGCTTGGCAGGAGCGTTGGCTGGCGGATGGAGGCAGAGGGCCCGGCGATGCCCTTCGCCAGTGTCCGCGCCATCCTCGCCGGCGCCGACATCGCCGTCGCGAACCTCGAGAGCGCCGTCGGCCTCACCGGGACAGCCGAGTCCAAGGCCTACACCTTCCGCGCCCCGCCCGTTGCCGCGGAAGCACTCGCGCTGGCGGGATTCGATCTCGTCTCGCTGGCGAACAACCACTCCCTCGACTACGGGCCGCAGTCCCTCGCGGAGACGCGGGCGCTGCTCGCCGGGGAAGGCATCCTCAGTCCCGGCGCCGGTCCCAACCGGGCAGCAGCGCACGCCCCCGCCACGATCGAACGCAAGGGCCTGACGATCACGTTCCTCGCCTACGTGACCGTGCCCGTGGAGGGCACCGGCTTCGACCCGCGCGTCTGGACAGCGACAGACGACGCCCCCGGCGTCGCCTGGCTCGACATCCCCACGATGGTGGAAGACATCCAGGCCGCCCGTCGCGAGGCCGACCTCGTCGTCGTGCTGCTCCACTTCGGCCTGGAGTGGGAGCCTGAGCCGAGCGAGGCCCAGCGCGAGCAGGCGCGCGCCGCCATCGATGCTGGCGCGACACTCGTGGTCGGCGCGCACCCCCACGTCCTCCAGGAGGTCGAGGCGTACGGCGATGGGCTCATCGCCTACAGCCTCGGCAACTTCGTCTTCGATGGCTTCTGGGACCCCGCCAACGACTCCGCCATCCTCCTTGTCGAACTCACCGCCGCGGGCGTGGCCGGCTGGGAGATGGTTCCCATCAGCATCGTCGACGGCATCCCTCTCCTCGCGGAGCCGGGTGAAAGCAGCCCCTGAGCCTTCCCGTATCGTGAAGACCATGCGCTACCGCCTCGCCGCCTTCGACATCGACGGCACGCTCGTGGGGCCAAGCGGGAAGCTCTCGCCGGCGACCATCGAGGCGGTCGAGTGGCTAGCTGCGAAGGGCGTTCTGGTGGCGGTGGCGACGGCGCGTCCCTATGAGCTCGCCATGCCCACGCTCACGCCCCTGGCGGGCGCCATCACCGCCGTCATCGCCGCCGCCGGGGCCGACATCCGCCACGCGAACGGCGAGCCCATCGCCCAGACAACCATTCCCCCCGAGGTCGCGCAGCGGCTCGCCGAGCTGTGCGACCGGCAGAACTGGCGGGTCACCGCAGGCACGGCAGCGGGAGCGTTCCGGCGCCTACCCGACCGGCTCGCGGCCCCCAGTCCGGCGGCGACGGTGGCGAACCTGGCCGAGGCGCCACTCGATCGGGTGTTCCTGATCGCGCCCTTCACCAGACCGAACGACCCTGGCTTCGCCGCCCTTGAGGCGCTCGCGCTCAGCGCGGACCTTCGCGCCGAGCGCGCTCTCACCAGCGGCGGACACGAGCTCGTCGCCGTCACCCACGCCGACGCCGGCAAGGGACCGGCGCTGCTCCGGCTCTGCGAGGCCCTCGACATCGCGCCGGCCGAAACGGCGGCGTTCGGCGACACGGAGGTCGACCTGCCGATGATCGAGCTTGCCGGTCTCGGCGTCGCCATGGGCGACGCGCCCCCCGCCTTGAAGGCGGCAGCGGACATGGTCACCGGCACAGCCAGCGAGGACGGCGTCGCCACGTCCATCCGGCGCATCTGGGGCGGCGAGTAAGCCTGTCGCGCTCGCCCCGCTGGACTCGAAACCTGCGCTCGTGCCATGTATGCTTACTGCAAGCACTGAGCCGTTCCGCGCGGGTTCGCGGGCACGAACCGGGGGCCGCAACTGGAACACGGACAGGATCGGGAGTCGATATGGAGCGTCCGAAGGCAGACCAGGGAGCTCTACTTCGTGGTCTTCATCGTGCTGTTCCTCGCGGGCATGGGGCTCGCATCCCTGCGCGCCTCCCACACCGGCGGCTCCCTTCTCGACACGACCCTTGCGGTATGGTCAGATGCGGCGCCCCTGACGATCACGGCAGCGGCTGCGGCGCTGGCGCTCACTGAGATCGGGAGAAGCCTCATGGTATTGGCGCGAAGGCTGGAAGAAGGTCTGGAGCGAGTGCGCGAACGGCGCCGGGCCGAGGGCCGGGCCGAAGGCCGGGCTGAGGCCAACAGGGCATGGCGGGACTGGAACACACGCCGCCTGCAAGCGGAATCAGAGGGCAGGCCCTTCAGCGAGCCACCTCCGAGCGAACCCGACTAGGACCGCCTCACCCTCAGCCCGGGGCGGGTGGCGTGTGCGACTGTCACCCGAGGGGTGGGGGCGGCAAGCGCGCGAGGGGTCCGGGTGGCCCTAGAAGCAACGCTCTGGTACTAATGTTCTATGCGGCAACCACGGGGTACGGACTACGAGGCGCTGCTGGATCGAATCCGCATGGACGACGATGGGCTCCCCATGCGCTCGGTCAAGCAGTGGACGCCTAGCAAGCTGGCTCTCATCTCCTACTATCTCAAGCCCTTTTCGGAGATTTGCCGGAACGGCTGGTACTTCCTCGATGGGTTTGCGGGCAACGGTGCCAACGAGGCCGGACAGTTGGGATTGTTCAAGGGCTCGGCTCTAATCGGGGCAACGCAACAACTGTCGGCCACGGGACTTGCCTTAATTGAGCAAGACCCGGGGGACGTGAGCACCTTACGGACACGCGTCCAACGTGTCCGACCTGATGCACTCATTCTCAAGGGCGACTGTAATGAGCAGATACATGAGGCCTTGAACCACTTCGACAATCGGCGGCTGCCAGCATTTTGCGTACTGGATCCAGAGGGTCTTGAGATGGGTTGGGACGTGATTAGAGCGTGTGCCCAGCGTCGAGAAGTAGGTACGCCATACGAGCTGCTCATCTACTTCTCGACGCCAGGAGCGATGAGGGTGGCCTCAGTGACGGACCAGCGGATGGTTGACAAGAATGAGGCGGTTCTGCGGAGGGTCTTCGGAAGCGACGTGTGGCTCTCTGTCGCTGAGAGGCAGCGGGCTGGAAACCTAGATGGAACTGAGGCGGGACGCGAGTACCTCAGTCTGTATGAGCAGCAACTACGGGACCTGGGCTACCGTCACGTCATGTCGCGGCCGGCCTTTGCACATGCAGGCGGCCGTGGGCTCGTCTACCACCTTGTGTTCGCCAGTTCTGACGACACGGCCAGGAAGATCATGAGCCAAGGCTTGCAGCGGGCACACGCAGGCCAGCTTCCGATGCAGTTCTAGGCATCTCCCCCCACACCTGCCCCTCCAGCACCCGCCCCGCGCGACCCTTGCCGACACGCTTCCCTTGTTCGTTGTGAGCGCCCCACTGCTTAAAGAAGAAGGGGACGCCCGTGTCCACGCACCGGTCGCGCAGCGCGCAGGCCCACGCCGGCTTCATGCGCCGGGCGCGCGCGCCCGACTCGCCACCCGCGATCACCCAGCCGATGCCCGTCAAGTCGATGCCGTCGAGTGGGCCCAGGAGTGGCTCGCAGGAGGCGAAGCGGACGGCTGCGGGGATTTCCCGGAGGGTGTCGAGCCGGTGGAGGAAGCGGCGGTTCTCGACCGACACGCCCATCCACACGTTCGAGGGCCAAGGCAGTTCCGGCGCCAGTTCCAGCGCCCGCTCCGGACGCTTCGTCAGCACCTGGAAGGTGTGCCAGTCCGCTCGCTCCATCGTTTGGAAGACCTGCCCGACGTACTCCGCCGGGATATCCGGGTGGAAGAGGTCGCTCATGCTGTTGACGAAGATCATCCGCGGCTTCCGCCACGTCAGCGGCAGCTCAAGCCGAGCGGGCCGGAGGGTCAGGTCGAAGCCTTGTTCGTACGGGTGGCCGGGTACGCCCCGGAAGCGCTCGGCGAACGTCTCGGCGTAGCAGTGCGCACAACCGGGGCTGACCTTCGTGCAGCCGGTGACGGGGTTCCAGGTCTCTCCCCGCTGGCCCTCAGGTCCCTGGACCCACTCAATCTTCGTTGGCATTCTTCTCGCTCCGCTCATGGTGGCAGTGAGAGCACACGGACTCAACCTGCTCGTGATGCTCGGCTGCGTATCCGAGGTGGTGGTCGTACTCGTGTCGGCGCTCTCCCTCGGACCAAAGGTGCCCACAGTCCACACAGGCAAGGGTGTTGGGGTGCGGGA
The DNA here is from genome assembly GCA_965262975.1 of Tepidiformaceae bacterium. GTDB lineage: Bacteria > Chloroflexota > Dehalococcoidia > Tepidiformales > Tepidiformaceae > UBA2991. The sequence continues at coordinate 2,680,104 of OZ253575.1, forward strand.
GGATACCGCTCTCTACAAAGTAGTTGATGCGGCGTCGAGCCTGGAGCTTGTCCCCGTCGCGGGGTGCTACAAAGCTGCGTCCGACGGGTGGCCTGGGCCGGGGTGTGTACCTCTCTCGGCTGTTCCGGTTTCGGCTGGCCCGACACGCTGGCGTTAGTCCGTCTCCCCGGCTCCTGTCCTTCGCAAACTCCGATCGAGGATGCAAGGGGCGACAGCGGAGGCAATGTTTCTCCCCGCGAAGTAGGTGTTCTTGGTACTCCTCCAGTGTGATGCCGAGCCTCGCAGCTGCAAGTTTGATCGCGCCTGCTGGTGTCTGTGCCATCCGCCTCTCCTGGGGTCTCGGAGACTCAGTATAGAACAATAGTTCGTTCCCGCGATCGGGGTCTTCGATCTGAAACAATATGCCTGTACGCTTCCCCCGTGAACGACGCCACCCCCTACCTCGACGCCCTTGACAACATGGCCGCGCTTGTCGCGGACGAGGCGGAGCGCTCGGAGCGCGAGGCGCGCACGACTGCGCCCGTTGTCGAGCGCATCGTCGAGGCGGGGCTGTTCCGGCTGTGGGTGCCGCGCTCCATCGACGCGCCCGAGCTGCCTCTGCCGCCCGCCCTGGAGGTGTTCGAGGCCGCCTCCCGCCTCGACGGCTCCTTCGGCTGGGCCGTGACTATCGGGACCGGTGGTGGGCTCTTCGCGGGGGCACTTGAACCCGAGACGGCCGCGGAGATATTCGGTCCGCGCGAGGCCCTCATCGCCGGCTCCGGGAAGCCTGGCGGGACGGCCAAACCCGTCGATAGCGGCTACCTGGCCGGGGGCCGCTGGACGTTCGCGAGCGGCGCCCACCACGCCACCTGGTTCACCGCCAACTGCATCCTCGAAGGCGAGCGCCGGTCGGACGGCGACGATGGCCCCGTCATCCGCGCCCTGGCCTTCCCCGCGAGCGAGGTCGAGATCATCGAGACCTGGGACCCCGCCGGCATGCGGGGGACGGGTAGCCACGATTTCCGCGTGGAGAGCAGCCTCGTCCCCCTGCGCCGCACCTTCGATGTGTTCGGCGATTGGCCCTTCGAGCGCGGCCCGCTCTACCGCTACCCCTTCGCCTCGATCGCGGAGATGTCGTTCGGGGCTGTCGGGCTCGGCATCGGGCGGCATGCCATTGACGAGTTCCTGACGCTTGCCGGGTCACGCCGCTCGATGTACACCGGGGAGCCGCTGGGAGACCGCCAGGGCGCGCGTGTCCGCCTCGGCGAGGCGGAGGCGCTCCTGAGCGCCGCCCGCGCCTGGTTCTATCAGGTCGCCCAGTCGAGCTGGGACACGGTCGTGGGGGGCGATCCCCTGGAGGGCGAGGAGGCCGCGCGCGTGGCGCTCGCCTCCATCCACGCCGCCGCCAGCGCCGCACGCGCCGCAACGCTCCTCTTCGAGGCAGGCGGCTCGGCCTCGCTCGACGCCGGATCGCCGCTCGCCCGCGCCTGGCGCGATGTGCACGCCCTCACGAAGCACGTGGCAGTATCGCCGCTGGGCTACGAGGCCGCCGCCGCCGGACTGCTCGGCGCCGAGGGGTAGTCGGGAGTCGGGGTCGACTCCGCCCGGTGCCGACGCGCCTCCCCAATAGAGAGGTTCAGCAGCATCCAGGTCAGGACGAGCGCCTTGGTCGCTTTTAGTTGGTCGCTGGCCCCGTGGTCCCGCCCCGATGCCGCTAGTACCGGCGGCAGTCCACGTCCGCCTCCGCGCATAGGTCTTCGAGCCGCCTGCCGTTAGGGGCGTACTCCCCGAGGTCGCCGCACCAGGACATGGAGCTGGTGCTGCTGCGCTTGTCGTGTTGACTTGTCGGGTGCGGCCTGTTGAATTGAACGACCGTGCAGCGGTTCGTGTTGGGCGGGACGTAGTCGCCCGAGCTAGCGACGGGCCGGGCTGCCCGGGCGGCTGCCAGGGAAGCCGCGTCGCGGTGATTCGCCGTCGGCGCGATGACCTCGACCTCGACGGTCTTGGTTAGCGTGCATCCCGCGCCCCGAGAAGACAGTTGGAAGCCGTCGTGGATGTTGTTGAAGTAGATGTCATTCACGCCTTCGATCGTGATCGTGACTCTGAACACTTCGCCGATCTGCGTTTCGTCGGGAACGGCAACCGTCCAGCGCGCGCCATTAGGTCGGACGATGACGTTTCGGGCGCTGTCGGGAACATCGGGGTCGAGCTTGCCGTAGTTGAACGGCAGGCTATAGGTGAACGGCCCTCGGCACGCGGTGCGCTGAAGGTTGCGCCGCGTACTCGTCTCAGTCGCCCCATACTCACATCTGGTGTTCGCACTGTTTGGCTTTTGGAGGAAGTGTCCTTGGCTGGCGAAGAGAATTTCGCAATCGAGGCGGTCGGCGGAGCTCAGGGGCGGTGTGACGAACGTCACCGAGACTCCGGGCTTGACGTTGTAGGTGGCATCCGGCTCCTCGGCCAGAGCGACGGAGCTTCCGAACAGGGCCAGCACCACGACCGCGAGCAAAGCTGTGAATCGAATCATCGTGCCCCCTCCAACCACATGCCGGTCTTGTCGTTCCGCACATAGCCAAGCTTGAACGCGCAAGCGATTCACGAATAGGTACTATGTCACCGGTGGATATGTCTCTTGGTAAAGGCTGGTTCCCAACGCTGACGTCCGCATTGTCAGAACAAGAGCGACGTGAGTGCGCGAAGTCCCGGCGTCGCTCTGCTGCCCTGCTCTGAGAGATGCCTTTTTCAGCGACGTGCACGCGCTCACGCAGCACGCCGCGGTGAGCCCCCTGGGCTACGGGACCGCCGCTGCCGGGCTGCTCGGCGCCAAGGGGTAGCCGGGAGGCCCGGGAGGCTCATCGTGCTGCGCGCGGTGCCTGCGCGCCTCGCGCAGCACGAAGATGCCGCAGATGAAGACGAGCGCGGCCGTCGTCGGCCAGCCGAAGACGCGACCCCAGATCAGGTACTCCCCAATAGAGAGGTTGAGCAGCATCCAGGTCAGAACCAGCGCCTTGGTCGCTTCGTAGGCGGCCCAGACGAGCGTGACCTTCACGAAGATGGGTGCGTTCACGGGCAGGGTTCCCACCATGCGCGGCGAGATCTCGCGCCCGATCGCCCCGATCAGGGGCCAGCCCCGCCAGAGCGTCCAGGCGTACAGCGGCAGGATGAGGGCATCGCCCACGGGTCCGGCGGCCAGGTACGCCTTCTCGCTCGTCAGCAGGATGCCGGCCAGCGCCGACCCCGCCGTGATGACGTACCCATAGATGGCGATAAGCCGCAGCACCGGTGTCTCGCGGGTGAGGAAGAAGACGACCGTGACCGCCGCGAAGCCGCCTCCGATGGCGATCTCCGCAGACGCCACCTTCGTCAGCCCGTAGAAGACGAGCACCGGCAGCATCGTGAGGAAGACGCGGGGGTTGGGCTGCCACTCCACGGGCAGGCGCCGCACCAGCGGCAGGGCCGCGTACCAACCGGGGCCGTTGCCCTCGGTGGGGGCGCCGGAAGCGCTAAGCGCTGTCATGGCCTCGCATTGTGGCATCGCCAGGCGTGATTTCCCTTAACCCGGCCAGATGTTCGGCGGCCAGCCGCGCGTACCGCCCCGGATTGTTCTCCACCCACTCCTGCGAGGGCGTCCCCGCGATGGAGCGCTTCACTTGCGCGGGTGCGCCCGCCGCCAGCATCCCCGCTGGGATAACCGTCTCCGCCAGCACCACCGATCCCGCCGCCACCAGCGCCCCCTCCCCCACGACCGCCCCGTCGAGCACCTGCGCCCCGTTCGCGATCAGCGCCCGCGCCCCGATGGTCGCCCCGTGGATGACGGCGTTGTGCGCGATCGAGGCTTCCTCGCCTATCAATGCGGGCATGTTCGCGCGCCCATGCACGACCGCTCCGTCCTGGATGTTGGCCCCCTCACCGATGACCGCATAGGAGGTGTCGCCCCGCACTACCGCGCCATACCAGACCGAGGCGCCCGCCTCGATGCGCACGTCCCCCACCACCGTCGCCGTGGGCGCGATGAAGGCGCTCTCGTGGATGACGGGAACCTTCTCCCCGACGGCGTAGATCGGCATCCGCTGGTCCCCCTCCACAAGATCAGCGCGTATCGTAGAACGTCGCGCGCCCGCCTGGAGCGGAGCGCTGGAGGCAATGAATGGACGTTGGTTCTTTCGAGGAGATCGCCGAGCAGTTCAACGACCGCGTGAACCGCATCGTCTGGTGCAGCGTCACCACCGTCGACCGGCAGGGAAGGCCGCGCTCGCGCATCCTCCACCCCGTCTGGGAAGGCTCGACCGGCTGGATCGCCACCGGACGCCACTCCCACAAAGACAAGCACCTCTCGGAGAACCCCTACGTCTCCCTCACCTACTTCGAACAGACCGCCGGAAATCCCATGGCCCAGCAGCAGGTCTACGCCGAGTGCAAGACCGAGTGGGAGGAAGACCCCGACGAGAAGCGCCGCCTCTGGGACCTCGTCAAGAACGCACCCCCGCCCGTGGGTTACGACCCCGCCCTCTTCTTCCAGACCGTCGACAACCCCGAGTTCGGCATGCTCAAGCTCATCCCCTGGCGGATCGAGATCTCGGCGCTGAGCGACATGATCACCGGCCAGGAGCCCCGCATCTGGCGGCAGGACGCCTGAGCGTTCACGGGCGGGCACTACAGTGCCCAAGGTTGAGCGCACGTGAACGGATGTTCGGAATCAATCCCTAGATCCCTTACAATAGGGATACGGCGCAAGTCGCCGAATTTTAGTCAACCCCAATCCCCGATGGTCGGGCGAGAGGGGAAGGAGTTAACTCCATGAAAGAACATCCGTTTGGCCCCGACTTCGAGCTTATCCCGGACCGCCTCCCGCACGAGATCGTGCTGGACCGCCTCGGCTGGAATGATCTTCCGTGGCTCGGCATCGCGGTTCTCGCTGCCCGCATGACGGAAGGCGTTCTCGATTCACACATAGCTGCCGATCTCAAGGTCGTCGATGGTACCCCGCGGCTGTTACTGCGGGAGGTGCCAAGCACCGACCCGCTGCCGGGCTGGCACATCGAGGGAGACGAGAGTCTCGCCATGGCATGGCCCGAGTAGCGCCCGGCCTCCTGAGCGTTTAGGCGACAGAGGCTATCGTGTCCCTTGCCCAGGAGGCCTGAACCCGTATGGACCCGCTCGTTCGCCCCGACATTGAGGACTATGCCCGCGTCCGCACGACCCCCGAACCCCATCTCCTCCAGCAGATCGCCGAGGAGACGCAGGCCCTGGGGAGTCGCGCGGGGATGCTCACCGGGCGGCTCGAAGGACGGCTGCTGAACTTCCTCGTGAGCCTGGTCCGCCCGCGGCAGGTGCTCGAGATCGGCTGCTTCACCGGCTACTCCGCGCTCTCCATGGCGGAGGCGCTGCCTGACGGGGGACGGCTCTACACCTGCGAGATCAGCGAGGAGCACGCCGCCATCGCCCAGAAGAACTTCGACCGCAGCCCCTACGGCGACCGTATCGAACTGCGCCTCGCCCCCGCGCTCGACACCATCGCCTCCCTCGATGGCCCCTTCGGCTTCGTCTTCGTCGACGCCGACAAGGGGAACTACCCGGCCTACTACGATGCCGTTCTGCCCAAGCTCGCCGACGGTGGCCTCATCGCCTTCGACAACGTCCTCTGGTCCGGCCGTGTGCTCGATGACGGGGACCAGACGGTCGACACGAAGGCGATCCGCGCCCTCAACGAGAAACTCGCGCAGGACGACCGCATCGAGTGCGTCATGCTCACCGTGCGCGACGGCCTCACGCTCGTCCGCCGCCGGGACAGCCACTGACCGCGAAACGGCCTAAGCTAACAGCACGAGATATGGACAGAACCGTCTGCGGGCGGGGGAGTGAGTCATGAGCGAGCGCGAAGCAGTAGAGCGAACGAGCGGAGCGAGCTGAAATGAGCGAGCGCGAAGCAGTCGAGCGCCCGGGAAACATCGGCGAAAACGGAGCGAGCGAGCGCGGAACGTGGACGGTGAAGGCCGGCCTCGCGCAGATGCTCAAGGGTGGCGTCATCATGGACGTCGTCTCGCCCGAGCACGCCCAGATCGCCGAGGAAGCGGGCGCCTGCGCCGTCATGGCCCTCGAGCGGGTGCCCGCCGACATCCGCAAGGACGGCGGTGTCGCCCGCATGAGCGACCCCGAGATCATCGTGCGCATTACCGAGGCCGTCAGCATCCCCGTCATGGCCAAGGCGCGCATCGGCCACTTCGTCGAAGCCAGCATCCTCGAGGCCCTCGGCGTCGACTACATCGACGAGTCCGAGGTGCTCACGCCCGCCGACGAGGCTCACCACATCGACAAGCACACCTTCACCGTGCCCTTCGTCTGCGGCTGCCGCGACCTCGGCGAAGCCTTGCGACGCATCGCCGAAGGCGCCGCCATGATCCGCACCAAGGGCGAGGCCGGCACCGGCGACATCGTCGAGGCCGTGCGCCACATGCGCGCCGTCCAGGACGAGATCCGCCGTCTCCGCACCCTCTCCGAGGATGAGGTCTACACCGCCGCCAAGAACCTCGGCGCACCCGTCGAGCTGGTGAAGCGCGTTCGCGACGAGGGCCGCCTGCCCGTCGTCAACTTCGCCGCCGGCGGCGTCGCCACGCCCGCCGACGCCGCCCTGATGATGCGGCTCGGCGCCGAAGGCGTGTTCGTGGGCTCCGGCATCTTCAAGTCGGAGAACCCCCCCGCCGTCGCCAGCGCCGTCGTCCAGGCAGTGACCCACTACCAGGACGACGAACTGCTCGCGCAGGTCAGCCGCGGCCTCGGCGCCGCCATGCGCGGCCTCGCCGTCGCCAGCCTCCCCGAGGAAGAGGTCTTCGCCAAGCGCGGCTGGTAGTCGGGCCAGCACCGCTCAGATCGGGACGTTGGTGAGCCGACCGCTCTTCTCGATGCGGTAGATGAACGGTGGGGCCGTGGTGCTCATGGCTTCGATGCGGCTCCACGCCTTTGCGAGCACGCTCAGCTGTTCCCACTGCGAGGCGTTCGCTCCCCAGAGGTAGAAGACCCCGACGCGGTGTGTGCGAATAGCGTCTCGCTCGAGGTCCATTAGATGGTGGTGGTAGTCTTGGCCGATCGCTATCCACCCTCGCTGCCCGATCTCCGCCAACCACTGATCGTCCGGAGTGTTCTGTGGAAAGTGCTGGTCGTGCAATTCGACGGTGGCGGGGAATCCTCGGGCCCGACGGAGAGTCCGCCCCAGGCCCTTTCCCAGGCTTCGGTCGAAGAACAGAATCAAGCGGCCACGTCCTCGAATTCCAGCGCGGCGGCGACTTCTTCGCGTTTCAGCGAGAAGTCATCGACGATCTCGTCAATCGTCTCGCCCGCTTCCCTTCGGCCCTTGATAGCCCACGTAGGAACACCGTTGATGGCAGGAGCTCCGAACGCAATCCGGGGGTCGATCAGAATCGGAGAACCCTTCCCGCGGACGTGCCACTGCACGACCACGTCTCCCTCTTCGTACTCAAACTCTGGAAGAAACTCCTCCCACGCTCGCTGGCCCCACTTGCTCGCGACGATTGCTCCCTCCTCGTCCCCTCGGGAGACGTCCTCTAGGTTCAGGAGTAGTTCTCGCCCCGCCCGCGCGAACTCTAGTTGCGCGAAGGGAAACTCGCACTCGAACTGCTGCGCGGTGTAGTCCCGCGCGGTGCGGACTGCCTTGAGAGATACCCCTTCCCGGCGAAAGGCCGCAACGACGGCGACCTCAATGAGCTGGAAGTACGAGAGCGCTTCCCCAAGTGCCCGTTCTGGCATGCCTGCTGCGCCCGCTTCAGTCCCGTGGTGCCAGCGGGTCACCGTCTGGCGGGTTGTCTGGGCATACCTGGCAGCGGCTCCAACCCGGTACGCAGGAAGGTAGAGCCGTCGTCTCCACGGCTCGACAAGAGGCGCATGCTGTGCGGTCCCGACCATCGTGCTCCTCCGCCAGGGATGTTCATAACATCTTAGTTTATGTCGGTCGCACGGCCCCAGTTCTTCCTACGCCGGCCGGCCCCGCAGGCGGTCCTTCCCACCCGGTGTCGCGAGTATGAACGCGATGATCTCGCGCCAATGGTGGCTCACGTAGTACTGACCCGCCAGCGCCGCCGCCGTGCCCACACCCGCGACCGCCCACTCGCCTGCGTTGATCGGTGAGAAGTCGAAGAAGTTGCGCAGCCAGGGGGTGTAGACCGTCAGCACCAGCGCGAATCCCAGTAGCCCGCCGAGGAACAGCGTCATCACCGGCCGTGTCAGGCTCCGGAACGATGCCCCTTCGAAGCCCAGCACCTGGATCATGAAGCCGATGCTGGTAAACCCGATCACCAGCGACACCAGCGTGCGCGACTCCTCGACGCCCTGGTTGAATAGCCACTCCACGGCGAACTGCACCACCATCGCCGCAATCGCCAGGGAGATGCCCGCCGGCAGGGCGAAGCGCAACACATTGTTCAGGTAGTCCTTGCCCGCCTTCGGCGGGGGGATGCTGATCGAGATAAAGATGGCGGGGATGCCCAGCGCCAGCATCGCCGTCAGCGACCCGTGCCGCGGCAGGAAGGGGAAGTCCAGCGCCAGCAGGTTCGTCGCGAAGATGAGCAGGTAGGCGTACACGCTCTTCGCGAGGAAGAGCTTGCTCAACCGCGCCGCGTTGCCCAGCACGAAGGTCGCCTCCTGCGCCCCCCGGATGAGCGCCGAGAACGAGTCCCGCACCAGTACGATCCCAGCCACGCCGCGCGCGGTCGACGTGCCCGACTCCATCGCCACGGCGATATCCGCCGCCCGCAGCGCGTGTACGTCGTTCGCTCCGTCCCCCACCATCGCCACGAAGCGCCCCTGCTCGCGCAGGGACTCTACGATGCGGCTTTTCTGCTGCGGCGAGATGCGCCCGAAGACGCTGTGCGCCACCACCGCCTCGGCGAACGCCTCCTCCGAGAGATTGTCCAGCTCCGACCCCGCGATCGCCCCTCCCGCCGTCTCGATGCGGAGCTGCTGGAGGAGCGCCGCGACCGTCTGCGGGTTGTCCCCGCTGATGATCTTCGGCTCCATGCCGAGCTCGTGCATCAGCGTGAACGCTTCCTTCACTTCGGGACGCAGCACGTCCCCGATCGTGATCAGCGCAAGCGGCCGGACCCGTTCGAGTGGCGCATCCGGGTCCGGCAGCGCCGCCACCTCCGCGAACGCCACCCCCCGCAGACCGCGCGCGCTCGCCTCCCCATAGGCGGCCAACAGCCCCTCCCCCTCGCCTGCGGTAAGGAGCGCTTCCGGGGCGCCCAGCACGAACGTCCGCCGCTCCGGCCCCGCCCCCAGACGCACCGCGCTCCAGCGCCGTGCCGAGCTGAAAGGCACCTGCGCGTCCGGGAGCGCCGCGTTCTTCAGCCCCGCGAAGCGGTCCGCCAGCGCCGACGCCGTCTGGCTCTCGTTCGCCGTGGCCGCCGCGAACGCCCCCAGCCAGCCCTCCACCCCCGACACCCCCGGCACCCACGTGACCCCTTGCACCGTCAGGCGGTTGGCCGTCAGCGTGCCCGTCTTGTCGAGGCAGACGACGTCCACGTAGTTGAGCGCCTCCACTGCCTGGATGTCCTGCACGATCGCCCCCGCCCGCGAGACCCGCACCGCCCCCACCGCGAATGCCACCGTCATGCCCAGCAGCAGGCCCACCGGTACGACCGTCGTGACCGTCGCGACCGCCGCCTTGAGCGACTCCGCGATCTCTCGGTCCTCGACGCTGTACGAGATCAGCAGCGCCAGCGTGAGCACGATCGTCGCCCCCGCCAGCACCCGCAGCAGCCGCCTCAGGTGGATCTGGAGCGGGGTCATGCGACGCACCAGCTGGCGCGCGTCCGCCGTCAGCTTGACCGCGTACGCCTCGTTCCCGACGCGCTCGGCCGTGTAGTAGAGATCCCCGGCGACGCAGAACGACCCCGAGAGCAGCTCATCGCCCGGGGCCTTGCGCACCGAGTCCGACTCCCCTGTCAGCAGCGACTCGTCGACCTCCCCCGACCGCCCCGTCACCGGTCCGTCCGCCACCACCTGGTCCCCCTGCCGCAGATGCACGAGTTCTCCCCGTACGACCTCTTCCGCCGGGATCTCCCGCTCCTCCCCGCCGCGCACCACCCACGCCCGCGGCGCCGTGAGCGCCACCAGCTCCCGCAGCGTGCGCACCGCCCGCAGCTCCTGGTACGTCGAGACCACCACGTTCGCGAACACGACCGCGCCCACGAACAGTCCGTCGCGGAACTCCCCCACCACGAACAGCGCCACGATCATGAACAGCAGCAGCACGTTGAAGAACGTGATCGCGTTCGACCGCACCACGTCCCAGTTGCTGCGCTGCCGCGTCGTATCGACGTTCCCCTCGCCCGCCTCCAGCCGGCGCGCCGCCTCCGCCTCGCTCAGCCCCACGCCCGGCCCCTCGCCCCCGACCACCGCAGCGCTAGTCATAACCCTTTAAGGGTAAGGCCTACCGGGTATTCGCTCCCGGCTGAACGCGTCCTTAGTCGAACAGCAGCGCCGCCGCCGCCAGCGATACCCCCGCCACCCCGACCATGAGCCCCGCCAGTCCTAGTCCCAGCACCAGCAGCCCGTGACTGAATTCCGCACGCAGTTCCGCGATCCCCGCCCCCAGTCGTGCGTCCAGATAGTCCTGCGTAACCAGCGGACCCGTCGCCTCCGCCATCACCGCCACCGTGGCGTCGGCATGCGCCTCCACCACGCCGCTCTCCCGGAGTCTCTGGACCGCTTTCTGCGTGTCAAACGTCAACGACATCCCTGCAAACCCTACTACTTCTTGCTAGCCGCAACAAGTGTGCTACTATTCGGACCCGATGGCGTTGACCTTCGATACCCGCAGGGCCTTCCAGAAGCTCCTTCAGCATGGACTCCCCGAACCCGCCGCCGACGGTATCGTCGAAGTCGTCGAGGAAGCCACGAACGCGGTCGTCACCCGCGACATCCTCCGCGCCGAGATGGCCGAGATGCGCGCCGACATGTACCGCGCCTTCTGGATCTTCGGGACCGGCATCGTCGCCAGCCTTGGCGTCATCGTCGCCGTCGCCAACACCTTCGACTGATGGTCGACGCCACGAACGCGGTCGTCACCGGCGACATCCTTCGCACCGAACTGCAGGTGGTCCGTGCGGAGTTCGGCCAACTCCGCGCTGAAATGCGTGCGGACATGTACCGCGCTCTCTGGGTCTTCGGGACCGGCATCGTGGCCAGCCTTGGCGTGATCGTCGCCGTCGCCAACGCCCTCGACTAGCCCCCACTCAGCTGCGCCCCACCTCCCCCTACCGACCCCGCCCCCCCACCAGCCGCACCACCACCGTCACCCCGCTGGCCACCCCCAGCACGACCAGCGTCCAGTAGCAGTACCCTGCCGCCGTCCCCACCGCCGCCACCAGCAGACGCACGTCCCGCGTCGCCAGCATCGAGAGCACCGCGCCCACTCCCCCCATCCCCGGAGTCGCGATCGGCCAGAGCCCCTCCGCCTCCGCCCGCGCCCGGCTGTAGCTCACCGTGAGCGCCCCCGCCAGCGCCAGCCCCCCCACCGCCGCCGCCTGCGGCCACTCCTCGAAGCGCGCCGCGTAGATCGTCATCCCCCCGATGATGGCCGCGTCCGCGTACCGATCCGCGATCGCGTCCAGCGCTGCCCCGAAGCGCGACGCCCGCCCCGTCAGCCGCGCCAGGTCCCCATCGACCCCGTCGATGATGCTGGCCAGCTGGATGCCGATGCCCCCCGCCAGGTTCTGCCCCACCGCCACCAGCGCCGCCATTCCCAGCGAGAACACCAGCGTGAACGCCGTCGCCCCGTTCGGCGTGACCGGCGTCCGGGCCAGCGCCGCCGCCACCGGACGGCTCAGCCGCCGGTTCAGATGCCGCGAGACAATGCCGTCGTTCATGTGACTAGTGGCCGGTGGTCACCGGGCGCGCAGCGCCCCCGCCCTACCCAGCGTTCATCCCGCCGAGCGCGAGGCCCACCAGCAGCCCGATGAACCCGAGGCACACAACGGCGAGCAATCCGATCGTTTTCCACATGCGCGCAAGTGTAACTGGTGGCCCGTTACCGGTGACCAGTGCCCCGCCCCCACCGGCCGCCGATCACTCATCACCGGCCACCGGATCCAGCTCCCCCACGACCAGGCACGACAGCTCCTCCTCCCGGTGGAACCGCGAGTACTCCTCGCACACGTACCCGTCCCTGTCGTCGTCCCACTCCAGGGGCACGTGGTAGTCCGCGAACCCGCCCCCCTCCTGGAGCGACCGCGGCCTCAGGTAGCGCCCCGCCTCCGCGCACGACTTGTACGCCGTCGCCAGCATGATCGTCTGCTGCCGCTCCGCCCACGTCTCGAAGTCCGAATAGAACCGCAGCAGCTCGACCCCGAACGCCTCCTTGAACGCCGTGTGTACCGCCGCGCCCTCCCGCACGTCCTCGTAGAACGCCAGCCAGTCCTCGAACGTGCCGTACGAGTCGACCGCGTAGAGCGCCGCCGCCGTCATCAGGTCCTCGTGCGCCCGCCCCTCGCGGAAGTGCCTGGCCGGCTCGTGGAAGACGGCCGATCGGTAGCGGTCCTCCCGCAGCGTGGGCGGCTGCCCCGTCTGGTACCGGGTGAAGTAGTAATCGACCGTGGCCACTCCCGCCCAGCGCGCGCTCACGTAGGGCGCCTCCACCGCGCGCGTGATCCACTCCCGCGCGATCACCGCCCCGTCCGACCGGCACGCCGGCCCGAAGAACATATGCTCCCCCTGCTGGAACGAGCACTCGTTCGGCAGCTCGTCGAGACGCTCCCCGAACGCATCCTCGTAGCGTTCGTGCAAGCCCCCGACCGTGTGCGAGATGTTGATCGTGATCGATCCCTCGTGCGTGAGGCCGAAATTCGTGCGCGCGTACGCGATCAACCTGCGCATCTCCGTCCAGATCGCTCGTTGCGCCGTGCGGTTGTCCCGCATCCCCCGCACCGCGCAGCACGTGGCCCGCCCCGAGGGCCTCTCGCCGGGCGGGGCCTGCGGCGTGGCCGCCGGCAGGGGCGTGAGCGCCGGCGGGTCCTCCACCTCGACCTCCACCGTCACCGGCAGGGACAATCGCACCGGCTCGCTGAACAACAGGGTCTTGCTGCCGGGGACCTCCTTCAACTCCACGCGGAAGTCGTGCGTGATCCACTCCTCCGCCCCTTGCTGGATCGTGCTCACGAACGCCGAGGAGGACGCCGTACTGACCCAGAACTGCATCTCGACCTCGACGGTCTTCTCCACCGTCCGGCTGGCGGCGAAGCCGCTCAGCGCTCCCCCGATGGCGATGATGGCGATGAGCCCCGCGATAACGAGATTCTTCATATCGGACGAACGATACGCGAGCGCACGTAAGCGGCAGCCTGTCGCTCTCCTCGACCCCTACTCGTCGGTGACCGGCGTGAAGCCCTCGCACACGATGCCGTCGTCATCCTCGTCCAGCTCCAGCGGCACGCGGTAATCGGGGAAGCCCTGGCCCGTGCCCACCGAGCCGGTCCGCAGCCTGATGTGCTCCGAGGCCTCCCTGCACGACCGGAAGGCGATCGAGGTAAGGATCAGCTTCTGCTGGTCGGTCCACTCCTCGAAGGTCTCGTAGAACTCCGCCAGGGGAACCTCGAAGACCCCCTCGAATGAGGTCTCCACGTCCAGACCGGCCGCCGTGCTGCCGTAGAACCGCAGCCAGTCCCCGAAGTCGCCGTGTTCCTCGATGGTGTACAGCATCACGATCGTCATCAGGTCGCCGCTCGCCCGGTCCAGGCGGATGTCGCGCCCCCGTTCATAGAAGAGCGCCCTGCGGAAGCGGTCCTCCGTTATTTCCGGAACCTCCCCCTCCGCGTAGTGCGACGCGAAGTAGTCGAACGCCCCGTGACCGACCCACACCGGGCTCACCTCGCCCCCCCCGACCGCGCGCACGAACCACTCCCACGCCAGCGCGAGCCTGTCCGACCGGCACTGCGGGCCGAAGAACATGTGCTCGCCCTCCTGGAACGAGCACTCGCTCGGCAGTTCCTCCAGCTCCTCCCCGAATGTCTCCTCGTAGCGCGTGAAGAGGCCGCTGGCCGAGTGCGAGATGTGGATCGTGATGGGGCCGACGTGCGTCAGGCCGTAGGTCTCCAGCGCGAAATCGATCACCTCGCGCATGGCCAACACCACATCCCGCCGCGCCTGGGAGCTGTCATCCATGCCCTCCACCTCGCAGCAGGGGCCGGCGACGGGTGTCTCGGTATCCGGCAGCGCCTGCGGGAGGGGCCGCGGGGTGGGCGTGCCCGCCACCGCCTCCTCCACCTCCACCTCCACCTCGACGGGCACCGCCACCGTCACCGGCTCGCTCAACTGGAACCGTCCCGACGTGCTGATCTCGTCGATCTCGAGTGGCTCGTCCTGCGTCTCCCACTCGCCCTCCACGGGGCGCGTGCTCAGGAAGATCGCCCCGTCCGAGATACGGCGCCAGATGCCCACCTCGACGGTGGCCGTCGTCTGGATCGTCCGCGTCGCCGCGAACGCGCCCAGCGAGCCACCGATGGCGATGGCCGCGATCAGGACCGCAATGATTGCCCGATTCATAGCCGACCAAGCATACGCCGGTGGCCCGTGGCCGGGGGCTGGTGGTCAGACGCTCCGCGCCCCCCCATGCCTACGTTCCCGGTATGTAGCCCTCGCACACGAGGCCGTCGCCGTCGTGGTCCCTCGCCGCTGGCACGCGGTAGTCCGGGAAGCCGGCGTCGACGCCCACTCTCCCCCCTTGCAGGGTCAGGTGCCGCGATGCCTCCTCGCACGAGTCGAACGCGCCACTCACGAGGATCAGCTTCTCCTGCGCGGCCCACGCCTCGAAGGCCGGGTAGAACTCGGCCAGCGAGTCGCCGTACGTCTCCTCGAAGGCGACATCCGCATCCTCTCCCCCCACGACGCGCGAGTAGAGGCCCAGCCAGTCCCTGAGATCCCCGTACCGCTGGATCGCGTACAGCGCCACCACCGTCATCATGTCCTCGCTGGCCCGGCCCCTGGCGACGTCCCCCGCCTGTTCGTAGAAGAGCGCCCGCTGAAAGCGGTCGTCCGACAGGAAGGGGGCCCTTCCCTCGACCGCTCTCGTCAGGAAGTGGTCGAAGGTGCCGTGGGCGATCCAGCGCGGGCTCACCTCGGGCGTCCCCACCGCGCGTACGAGCCACTCCTTCACGATCGCGCGCGTGCTGGTCCGGCACTGGGGGGCGAAGAACATGTGCTCCTCTCGCTGGAACGAGCACTCGTCCGGCGCCGGATCGGGGCGGTAGCCGAATGCGTCCTTGTACCGCTCCAGCACGCCGCTGTCCGTGAACGAGATATTGATCGTGATACCGCCGCTGTGGGTGAAGCCGTAGGTCCGGTTGCCCAGCTCGATGACACGCTGCATCTCCGCCACGATGCCCTCCCGCGAGGCGGGGCTGCTCTCCATGCCTCGCACCTCGCAGCAGGTGCCGGGGGCGGGCTCCGGCGTGGGCGTGGGCGTGGGCGTCGGTGTCGGCGTCGGCGTCGGCGTCGGTGTGGGAGTGGGAGTCGGGGTCGGGGTCGGGTCGGGAATCTCCACCTCGACCGCGACCGGCACCGTGATCGTCACGAAGTTGCTCTGGTCGAACCGTCCCGAGTCGCTGCGCGCCATATCGAGCGCCGTCTCGTGGGTCGTCCAGTCACCACCCTCCGGACGCGTGCTCAGGTAGAGCGACCCGTCGGAGACGCTGCGCCAGACGCGCACCTGCACATCGGCTTCCGTCTCGATCGTCCGCGTCGCTGCGAACGCCCCCAGCGCCCCGCCGATGGCGATGGCGGCGATCAGCGCGGCGATGATGGTGGTCTTCATTGCGCGCAGCATACGCTTGCGGTCGGTGGCCGGTAGCCGGTGACTGGTGATCGGTCCGTCCCGCCCCCGCTCCTTGCCATTCGCAATGAGTGTGCTAGCATTTCCGTGCGATGGCGCTGACGTTCGACACGCACGAAGCGATCCGCAAGCTCCGCGGAAAGGGCCACAGCGAGGGCCAGGCCGAGGGCGTTGTCGAGTTCGTCCGCGACGCCACCGGCGAGCTCGTCACCGCGGAGTACTTCCACGCCGGCATGGAGAAGCTCGAGACCCGGATGGACGCCAGGTTCGAGGCGCTCCGCTCGGAGATGTACCGCGTCTCCCTCATCCAGGGCGGGATTATCATCGGCGCCGTCGTCGCCCTCGTGAAACTGCTGTAAGGGCCAGCCGCCAGTTTCGATTACCGCTCATCTGTGCTAGATTCCCGGACAATGTTTAACAAAGACACAGATGACGCCCCCAACCCCAACAACTTCGCCACCCTCGACGACCTCAACGAGAAGGTCGAGGCCATCATGGAACACGTCATCGAGCACGACAGCGGCCTGGGATCCGAGGTCGAACACCTGGGATCCAAGGTCGAACACCTGGGATCAAGGACCGAAGTCCTGGAATGGGCGGTCTCCGCGCTCTGCCAGGTCATCCGGGAGATCTTTTCCATGCTGGAGGGCAGACCCCCGGTGATCGGTCCCCCCGCCCCACCGACCACCAACCACCGACCACCGACCACCAACCCCCGGTGATCGCTCCCCCCGCTCCCCCAAGAGCCAATAGCCAATAGCCAACAGCCGCCGCGCAACGCGCGGCCGGTAACCTTTCCCCAGCAGCGGCGTTATACCCCCTGATTACATGCGTGTGCGCGGGCCTTCCGTGGGCCTCGCACGTGAGCGGAACAGGTTGACCAAGGGGCATGCGAAACGTAGGCTCCGAACCATCCTATCTGCTCCATGATCCACGGAGAGAGGAGGCCGCTTTCCCCCGCTGAACGAGGCGCGCGCGCCGGCCCCGAAACGGGCCACAGCGCGAGAGACGTGAAACGCGAGGGTTTTCACCCAACCGATAGCAGCACAGGGGAACGGCCCGGACCCGCCTGGAGCCTTGCGCCAGGCACTGGCGGCAGAACGAGCGGGCGGCCCCACAGAGGAAGCGGACCTATCAGTCCGTGTCCGCCCGCACGATCCGGGCGAGTCCGGAAAACGACTGGCCCCACGGGGCCCCACTCAAACACCGATTTACTTGTACTCAAGAGAGGTAACAGGTTTGAAGAACAATCTCATTAGCGCTATCGCCGGTTGGAAGTCAGCCGCGTTCCTGGCGCTTATTGCCATGGTGGCGGCCGTCGCCTTCAGCGGCGTCCTCACCACGCAAACGGCCGACGCTGAGCACACCAACGGGGTTCACGCGGTGCCCGGCCAGACCGTGACCGTGGCGTTCGCCGACATCAACGAAGACAGGTTCCGCATTGACAAGGACAGTGAAGGCAGCGCCACGTTCGCCTTCAACGGCGCCACCTCACTGCGCTGTGAAAACAATCAGGCCGGATGTGACGTCAATGACGATTCCGACGGCACCGGGATTTCTGTCCGGGTCTCTGTTGACGAAGACTCGCCGATAGGTGAGATCTACGTCCAGCAGATTACCCGCAGCCCGACTGGCGTGGTCGGCGTAGAGGCCGAGATGATCATTGTCGTCGACCGGCCGAACCCGGCTGTGGCCCTCAAGGCCTACGGCACTCCGCCGCCTGCCGCGAAGACCGCGAACCCCACGGCCGCGGAAATCACTGACGAGTCCGCGTTCGTCACAATCTCAGCGCAGTTGGTGAATGCCAGAGGCAAAGGTATTGTTGGCACCGGGACCATCCTGGTCACCACGACGCGGGGCATCCTGAACTCCGACCACAACGGGGCCAACCCGGCCTGCACGGACGTTAGCGCCTGCACGCTGACGACCCAGCCAGCGGTTGTCGACGACACCAACACGGCCGACGTGGACGAGTCCCTAGCGGCCGGTCGTGTCACCGTCACCCTGAGGGGCAACGGCTCGACCGGCACGGCCGAGGTCGTCTTCCGCGAGCTCAACTCGGGCCTGACCCATGAGGCCAGTGTCGTCCTGCACGGTCCCGCGGACAGCATCAGCGCCGCAGCCGATCAGGGCACGATCGGGGTCGGTGGTTCGACCTTCATCGTCGTGACCATCCTCGATGCCGACGGCAACCCCGCCGTGGGCGCCCAGGCCGGCGTCCAGACCAACAACCCGCTGAACCCGTCGGCCATCACTGGTCCGGAAGTTCCGGCAGGCTCATCGGCGAACCTCGTCACGACGAGCGACACCGTCGACAGGAACTACCCCGGCGTCGCCAACGACATTCCCGCCTGTCTCGATGACACCTCGGAGGACTCCGACACCACGGAGGATGTCGACGAGGGCGCATCGAACACCGGTGCGGGCGCAGGCTCGAACACCGCTGGCAAGTGCGTCATCCAGGTGACCGCTCCGGACGAAGCTGGCAAGGCTAGCGACGCGACCCGCGGCACCCACACGATCACCATCGGCACCGCCAACGCGCGGATTCCGACCGTGACCGTCGAAGTCCAGGTCGGCGGCGTGCCCGCCTCCATCGAGTCCGACGCTCCTGCTCGGGTTGACTCGCTCAGCTCGACCAAGATCACCGTCACCGTCCTTGACGACGAGGGCGTGCGCGTAGGCGCAGTGCCCATCTCCGTTGTCCAGATCGAAGGCAACGGTAACCAGGACGACCCGCCCGGTGGCATGACCTCCGACGGTCGCGGCTCGTTCACGTTCCTTGCCCCGCTCAGCGAGGGTGAGGCCGTGTTCCTGATTCGCGCCGGCAACGCTGCTGCTGGTCAGCAGATCCAGACGTCGCTCACGCTCGCCATCGGCGCCGAGCCCGAGGAAGCGCCTGACGCTCCCCCGGCCACGTGGTCCAAGGACCTCGTCGCTGGCAACAACCTTGTGGTCTGGAACGGCGACAACGACGCTGATCCCGCCGACGGCGCTGCCGAGGGCGTGGTCTCCATCTGGTCCTTGACCGCTGCTGGCTGGGAAGGCTACTTCCCGACCGCCGCCGACGTACCGGGTGGCAACAACCTCGACTCGCTCACCAACGGCGAGGCCTACTTCGTCGTAGTCGAGTAACACTGTCCGTAACCGTTCCCACTCCCGTCCCCGCCTCGGCGGGGCGGGGGCCGGGAACGGTCCGGGCTTTAAGCCACAACGGACAGCTAACAAGGAGCAAACCGAATGAGCAAAACTCTCAAGTGGCTTGGCGGAGGTCTTGCAGCGGCAATGCTGCTCGGCCTCGCCGGCCTCTTCAGTGCGGAGTTGGCTGTGGCGCAGCCCGAGGGACCGCCTCACCGCTTCGCCGGCACCGTCAGTCTTGACGGTGAGGGCGCGGCCGCGGGCACCTCGGTGACCGCCAGCGTCGACGGCGCCGAGTGCGGCTCCGCGACGGTGCTGAGCAACGTCGCCAGCGGCTCGACCTACTCCGTCGACGTCCCGGCCAGTTGCGCCGAGGCCGGCGACACCGTCTCCTTCCAGGTCGGGGGCTACGACGCCGCCGAGACTGGTACATGGGCCGGCGGTACTCGCAGCGACATCAACCTGACGGCGTCCACCGGCATGGTCGACGACGATCCGGCTGACGACACCGCCGACGACACCGCCGAGCCTGGCGACGATCCTGCCGAGCCTGGCGACGATCCTGCCGAGCCCGGTGGCGACGATCCTGCCGAGCCTGGCGACGATCCTGCCGAGCCCGGTGGCGACGATCCTGCCGAGCCTGGCGACGATCCTGCCGAGCCCGGTGGCGACGATCCCGCCGAGCCTGGCGACGACGCGCCTGAAGACATGCCCGAAGACATGCCCGAAGACATGCCTGAAGACATGCCCGAAGACATGCCTGAAGACATGCCCGAAGACATGCCCGAAGACATGCCCGAAGACATGCCCGAAGACATGCCCGAAGACATGCCCGAAGACATGCCTGACGACACGACTACTCCCGACGTTGCCGACACCGGTACCGGTCTCGCGACCAGCACCGGCATCAACGCTTCGTTGGCCGCCATCCTCGGCCTGACGGCTCTGGCCGTCCTGCTGGGTGGCTACACCGTCGCTCGCCGCCGCAGCTAGTTCACTAGCACGGCAACGGCAACCAACCCGAAAGGGGCCCTCCGGGGCCCCTTTCCTGCGTCCCGGAGAAGAGCGCCGCGCTGCCGCCCGGCTGAGTCGGGCGCGCCGTTGGCACGGCGCTGAGAAGAGCGCTCGGCGCTGCGCGCCCTCGCTGAGTGGAGCGGGCCGCTAGCGCGTCCCTGAGTGGGGGCGCTCGCCTTCAGGCTGTGCTCGGCCCTACTCAGCCGCGTCTCGCGCGGCGCTCCACTCAGCGAGCGCAGCGAGCGCTCTTCTCAGCGCCGTGCCAACGGCGCGCCCGACTCAGCCGGGCGGCAGCGCGGCGCTCTCCTCCCGCTACACTGCGCGCGATGAAGAACTGGATCATCGCCGCGCTCGTCGCCGCGCTCGCGCTGTCGCTCGTCGCGGGCGTCGTGGCGCAGGGGCAGGGGCAGGCGCAGCGCACGGCCACGGTCCAGCTGCGCCTCTGGGAAAGCTCCGCGGATCCGTCCGAGAACTACATCAGCATCCGCGACGACAACGGCCGCTGGACACCCGACACCCCACCCCTCCTCCTCGACGACGGCCTCAGCCCCGACGGCCGCTACCGCTACGGCGATCTCACCATCGAGAGCACCGTCCCCGACCCCGACCCCCTCGGCCTCGAGGTCACCGATACCAGCTGCTACCGCGGGCAGTTCAACGCCTACCTGACCCTGCACGGCTGGGTCCGCAACGTCACCGACGCCACCCTCAGCAACGTCGTCATCACCGCCGCCCTGCGTGATCGCACGGGCGTCGAGGTGGCGCAGGGAGCGGCCATCGTCCTGCACGGCATCTCGCCCTGGGGGAAGCGGCCGTTCGCCATCAGCTTCTTCAGCGCCGCCGGCGCGCGGGGCACGTGCCACCTCCTCGGGGTCACCTACGACGCCTCCGTCCGCTTCGACAGCCCCTCCCCCGGGCAGGCCCCCCGATGATGAAGAACTGGATCATCGCCGCCCTCGCCGTGGCCCTCGCGCTCTCCATCGCCGGCGGCGTCGTCGCGCAGACGCAGCGCACCGCCACCGTGGAGGTGCGCCTCTTCGAGAACGTGCGCGATCCGTCAGTGCACTACGTCGCCTCCCGCCCCCAGGGCGGCCCCTGGACCGCCACGGAGCGGCTCTCCCCGTTCTACGACGGCTTCGTCCAGGGCGGCCGCTACCGCTTCCGCGACGTCTTCGTGAACGCCACCGTCCCCCAGCCCCTCCCCTCCGCCATCGAGCTGGTCGGCCTCTCCTGCGAGGACCACCAGCACCCCGACGGGACGTACCGCATCCTGCGGGGCTCCCTCCGCAACAGCACGAACGCGACCCTCACGGCGATCGTGATCACCGCGGCGCTCGCCAACGAGGAGGGCGTCGAGGTCCTGCAAGTCACGGACGAGATCGCGGGCGAAATCTCGCGCGGGGGGGAGCGGCCGTTCACGATCAGCTTCATCCGCGCTCCCCGCGTGGAGGGCGCCTGCTCCATCGTGAGCGTCGACTACAGCGCCGCCATCCGCTACGAAGTCCCCATCCCGTAATGGCTGGTGATTACTGGTTAGTGGGGCGGTGGGGACCAGTCACCAACCACCAATCAATCCACCAGGGCCACGATGACGCCCACGCCCGCCAGGATCACCCCGCCCTGGATCGCCAGCGCCCGGTACATCTCCGCCCGAAACCCCTCGAAGCGCCCGTCGACGTAATACCGCTCGGCTCCGAACCGCATGTCGAGGTATTCCCGCTCCAGGCCCATCCTCTCGTCGAAGTGCTCCCGCGTCAGCAACTCGGCTGTTGCGTCCGTAACAACCTCGACGATCCCCTCCGCCAGGGGCTCTTCCGCCCCGCCCTCGCGCAGTTTCCGCATAGCCCTGAGCGTATCAAACGTCACGGTCATCGCCTCTGTTCACAGCGTACCACTGTTGTAGGACACAATGCTAGACGCCTGGTGGCCTGGTCGCCGGCAAGGTGAGCCCACAGCCAATGGCCGATAGCCCACAGCCCGGTACAGCTCCGAGCGGATTCTTCCTTCGCTCGCATGGAACCTGGCATTGAGGTAGTCGGTGGTGACGAGTTCACCGGTGGCGTCCCGCACGAACTCGACGACGCCCTCGGCCTGGGCCTCGTCATGTCCCTTGCCCCGGAGCTTGCGGATCGCCTCGTGCGTGTCGAAGGTGAGCGCCATCGCGCTGCGATGGTAGCACCATTATTGTGCATGGCAAGGGTAGGATTGCTACGCCAGCGGCTATTGGCTATTGGCTGTTGGTGGGGCAGCGGGGCGGGGACCGATCACCGATCACCGATCACCGATCGCTACGCCAGCGTCTCCACCATTGCCACGATGACGCCCACGCCCGCCAGGATCACGCCGCCCTGGATCGCCAGCGCCCGGTACATCTCCGCCCGCATCCCCTCGAAGCGCGCATCGACGTATTGCCGTTCGGCCCCGAACCGCATGTCGAGGTATTCCCGGTCCGCTACCCGCTGCGCGTTGAGGGACTCCCGGTCCGCTACCCTCATCTGGTCGAAATATTCCCGCGTCAGCAACTCGCTCGTCGCGTCCGTGACGACCTCGACGATCCCCTCCGCGAGCGGCTCTTCGGCGCCCCTGTCGCGCAGTTTCCGCATGGCCCCGAGCGCGTCAAACGTCACGGTCATCGCCTCTGTTCACAGCGTACCACTGTTGCAGGACGCAATGCTAGACGCCTGGTGGCTTGGTCGCCGGCAAGGTGAGCCCACAGCCAGGGGCCGATAGCGAACAGCCCGGTACACTCTCCCCACATGGATCTGATCCTCGCCAACCGTGCGCTGCTCGATCACCACGCCCCGCCCGGGCGCGCGGGCGGGACCGCGACCGCCGCGGGCGGGCTCGTCGAGGCCGTGCGGCCCGTGCTCGTTCCCTGGGACGGCGCCGCCGGAACGACCTGGATCGGCGCCGGTCGCGGTCCCCACGACCGCGCCTGGACGGACGCCGCCGGCTTCGAGCTGATCGAGATCCCCGCCGGCCCCATCCGCCACCAGCGCCTCTACTTCAGCGAGGCCGACTGGCGCGGCCACTACGCCGAGGTGGCCAACGGCTTCTTCTGGCCCCTCCTCCACCTGGTGCGCGTCGACCTCCCCCACAAGCGCGCCTACTACCCCACCCCCGACCCCCCCACCGACGAGCACTGGGCCGCCTTCGAGCGCGTCAACCGCGCCTTCGCCGAGGCCGCGCTGGCGGCGGGCGGAGGCGTCTGCTGGGTGCACGACTACCAGCTCGCGCTCGTGCCCGCCCTGCTCCGCGAGGGCGGCTTCGGCGGGCGCACCGGCTTCTTCCTGCACACGCCCTTCCCCTCCCTCGCCGTCGCCGAGTCCTCCCTGCCGCCGCCCGCCCGCGCCCGCTTCGCCGCGTGGCTCGCCGGCATCCTCGGCGCCGACCTCGCGGGCGTCCAGACCGAGGCCGACGCCGACCGCCTGCGCGAGGCCGCCGAACGCCTCTGCGGCGCCCGCCTCGAGGGCCCGGACCTGCGCGTGAACGGCCGTCTCGTGCGCATCGCCGCCTTCCCCGCCGGCATCGATACGGAAGCGCTCGCCCGCCAGGCCCCGGAGAGCGCCCTCCCCGCCGCCGTCCCCCACGACCCTTCCCTGCCCCTCGTCGTCGGCCTCGAGCGCGCCGACTACACCAAGGGCGTCCCCGAGCGGCTGGAGGCGGTCAGCGCCGCGCTGGCTGGTGGCGCCCGCTTCGCCTACGCCGGGTTCTCGGCGCCCACCCGCGGGGGCGTCGCCGCCTACGATGCGCTCCAGCAGGAGAGCGAGCGGTTGGCGGCGGAGGCCGCGCGTCTCGCCGCCGAGCGCGGTCTGCCCTTCGTCCAGAGCCGCGAAGCGCTCGCCTGGAGCGAGGTCCTCGCTCTCCTGCGCGAGGCCGACGTCGTCTTCACCGCCTCCCTCGCCGACGGCATGAACCTCGTGCCGCTGCAGGCCGCCATCGCGCAGTCGTCACGCCCCGCCGCCGAACGCGGCGTCGTGCTCGCGGGCCGCGACGCCGGGGTCTCCTCCGCCTACGCCGGCTTCGAGGAGGACGGCCTCGTCCCCTTCGACCCGCTCGATGCCGAGGACGCCTCGCGCGCCCTCCTGGCCGCGCTCGATGGTCGCCCGGGCCGTATCAGCGACCGGCTCGTGGCCGCCGTCCGCGAGCGCGACGCCCACGCCTGGGGGCGCACCTTCCTCGCCGCCCTCGACGGGGCATGACGCTGGACCCGGCGCTCGCCCGCCGCCTCCGCGAGCTCGCCCGCGGCCCCGCGCCCCTGCTCGTCGCCAGCGACCTCGATGGCACCCTCGCGCCCATCGTTCCCAACCCCGAGGACGCGCGCGTCCCCCCCGCCACCCTCGCCGCCCTGGAGCGGCTCGCCGGGGCTGCGCACGTCGCCGTTGTCACCGGTCGCGACCTGGCCACGGCCCGCGCCCTGGCGCCCGTGCCGGGCGTCGAGTTCGTAGCGAGCCACGGCCACGAGGCCTCGTTCGACGCCTCCGCCCTCCCGACCCCCGACCCCGCCGTCGTTCAGCAGCTCGAAGCGCTCACGCGGGCCGTCGAGGTGCGGTTCGAGGGCACGGCCCTGCGCGTCGAGCGGAAGGCCCGTTCCGTTGCCTTCCACTACCGCGCCGCCCCCTCGCTCGCCGGCCCCCTCCGGGCCACGCTCGCAGACCTTCCCGCAGGCCTTCGCCTCCAGCCGGGACGGCTCGTGCTGGAGGTCCTGCCCGAGGGCGCGGGCAAGGACACCGCCGTCGCCGCCCTCGTCGAGCGCTTCCGACCGGGTTCCGTGCTCGCCCTCGGCGACGACCTCACGGACGTCGCCATGTTCGAAGCGGCCACGGCTCTTCGGGAGAAGGGCGCTCACGTGCTCACCCTCGCGGTCGAAGGCGGTGCGGAGACGCCCCCCGAGGTCGTCGCCGCCAGCGATGCGGTCGTGACCCAGGGGCAGGTGGGGCAGTTGCTCGCGCTCCTCGCGACCGAGCTCGCGGGGCCACCGCCGCCCTGAACGCAGGGGTATACTCGAAGCGATGCAGCTCCCGACCGACCCCATGACCGGCCCCGACCGCGAGCAGGACACGTTTGATTTCACGCAGGGAACGCGGGGGCTTCCCGCCGACCTCCTCCGGCAGGTCCAGGAGGCCACCGAGCGTCTCACCGACATGAACGCGGAGCAACGAAAGGCCCTCATGATCGCCATCGCCGCGGTCGGCGCCACCTGGATCGCGCCCATCATCGCTGGCCGTCGCCGCCGCAAACGCCGCCGCCGTCGCCGATCGGCCTAGGCCCTCGGCGCCTTCGCTACACTGGGTCCATGGCACAGGACTGGGGCAACTGGATCGAACTCGCTGAGCACGAGCTGGATGAGGCTCGCCGCGCGCTGGCGGGCGGCTCCCACCAGATGGTGGCCTTCTTCTCCCACCAGATCGCCGAGGCCGCCCTCAAGGCCCTCTGGATTCACGTGGCGGACGGGCTTCCTCCGAGAACGCACAATCTTGTCGATATGGCGCAGCAGCTCGACGGCCCGGAAGCGATCGTGGGCGCAGCGCGGCTGCTCAATCCGCTCTATAGCGCTACCCGCTACCCTGACGTGGCGAACGGCAACCCCGCGAAGAACTACGACGAGGCCATCGCCAGCGGCGCCCTCGCGCGGGCGGAGGAGGTATACGCGTGGTGCTCACGCCGCCTGCGGAGTTGAAGCGAGCGGCTGTCGCTGAACACGAGGCCACCCTCGCCGCCGCCCGCCGTCTTGCCGAACGCGCCGTCACGGGGTTGAACGCTTCGAAGGTGCTTCTGTTCGGCTCACGTGCCCGCGATGACTGGCGGCGGGGCAGCGACTGCGACGTAATCGCCGTCTCGACGCGCTTCGAGAACATGGATCGTTCGCAGCGCTACAACGCCCTCTTCGATCTCTGGGACGGCCCTGTCGACATCGAGCCGGTCGCGCTCACGCCAGACGAGTTCGAGCGCAGCGCCTCGCGCAGTGGCATCGTCGCCATGGCCCTCGACGGTGGCGTGGTCGAGCTGGTCTGAGTCTTCGTGAGCGCTGAAGCCCTCGATGCGCTGAACCGCGAGATTGCCGGCTGCCGCGCGTGTCCGCGGTTGGTCGAGTGGCGCGAGCAGGTCGCCCGCGAGAAGCGCGCCGCCTACCGCGACTGGACCTACTGGGGACGCCCCGTCCCCGGCTTCGGCGACCCCGACGCCCAGATCTACGTGGTCGGCCTCGCCCCCGCCGCCCACGGCGGGAACCGCACGGGCCGCGTCTTCACGGGCGACCGTTCCGGCGACTGGGTCTACGGCGCGCTCCACCGCGCCGGCTACGCCAATCAAGGCACGAGCACCGACCTTGAGGATGGTCTGCAGCTCACCGGCGCCTACATTGGCGCGATCGTGCGTTGTGCGCCCCCCGATAACCGCCCCGCCCGCGAGGAGCGCGCAGCCTGCATGCCCTACGCCCGCCGCGAGCTCGACCTGCTCCCCGGGGCGCGCGTCGTCGTCGCGCTTGGCAAGTACGCCCACGATGCTGTCTGCGACCTTGTCGGGCGGCGCCCACGCCCCAAATTCGGGCACCTCGCCGAGGCGCTCCTGCCGGACGGACGCACGCTGCTCGATTCCTTCCACCCCAGCCAGCGCAACACCTTCACGGGGAAGCTGACGCAGGAGATGTTTGACGCCGTCTTCGCCCGCGCCCGCGAGATCGCGGCCCTGGCCTAGCCCCGCACGAGGGCCGCGACCGCCACTACCGCCGCCGTCTCCGTGCGGAGCGTGTTCGGCCCGAGTGATGCGACGACTGCCCCCGCTGCCAGCGCCAGCGCCACCTCGTCCTCGCTGAAGCCGCCCTCGGGTCCGATCGCGACCGTGATTGAGCCGCGTTCGGGCAGCCGCGTCGCCACCTCCCCCAGGGGCGCGCCGTCCCGGTTCGCGAGCACGAACGTCCCCTGCCACCCTTCCAGTGCCGCCTCGAACGTCGTAACGGACGCGATGGCAGGCAGGTAGAGCCGCCCGCACTGCTCCGCGGCCTCGATGGCGATCCGTTCCCAGCGCTCGTGCCTGCCTTCCGAGAGTTCCCGTCCGCGAGCGGAGTGTTCCGTCGTGACAGGCCGGAAGACAGCGACGCCCGCCTCCACGCACTTCTCGATCGCCCACTCCATCCGGTTCGCGCGGACGTTCGCGCACCACACCTCGATTGTGCGCGCGGGCGGCGGCTCCTCTCGCACGAGGTCGCTCACGATCGCGGTCACGCGGCTGCGGGATGCCTCCTCCACGCGGGCGCGGTATTCACGCCCATCGCCGGCGAAGGCCAGGAACTCGTCCCCGCGACGCAGCCGTCGGGCCGCGAGGTGCCGCGCCTGCGCCTCCCCCAATACGACCCGACCGGGGCGCACGCCCTCGGGTATCCAGATGCGCGGCAACGCCTCCATCGTTCAGCCCGCCGCCAGCTCCAGGAGCGCCCACTCGTGCTCCTCGCGCTCGCCCGTCAGCTTCAGCCCGTGCGCCGTGAAGGCCGCCAGCACGTCGTCCCGGTCGCTCGTGAGGAAGCCGCTCGCGATGAGTCTCCCCGAGGGCTTCAGCGCTCCCGCCAGCGCCCCGGCAAGCTCGATGTCGGCCCGCGCGCTCACGTTCACGACCGCGAGGTCCGCGGGGAGCACATCCTCCGCGGGGAAGCCGCCGTGCACGGTTACGCGCTCGCTTGCGTCGTTTGCCTCGCAGTTGGCCCGCGCCACGTCCGCCGCAATCGGATCGATCTCGAAGGCGTCGACGCGGGCCGCGCCCAGCTTCACCGCCGCGATCGAGAGGATGCCCGAGCCGCAGCCGATGTCGAGCACGTGCGCACCCGCTTGCACGGTCCCGTCGAGCGCGGCCAGGCAGAGTCGCGTCGTCTCGTGGTGGCCCGTGCCGAACGCCTGGCCGGGGTCGAGCCGCACGATGAGTTGGTCCGGCGCGGCCTCGTACTCCACCCACGAGGGCACGATCGCGATGCGCCCCGCCTCCACCGGCCCGAAGAACTCGCGCCAACTCACCGCCCAGTCCTGCTCGTAGAGGGGGCGCGCCGTCAGTTCGACCTCGGCGAAGTCCGCGAGCGCGTCCCGCAGGCGCTGCGTGAGCACCGCGCCCAGCTCGCTCGCCGGCAGGTAGACGCGCAGCGCGACGGGCTCGCCCTCGCGCACGGCGAATCCCTCCTCCGGTCCCAGCAGGTCGACCGGTTCCTCCACCGCCAGCCCGCCCGGCGCCGCCTCACGCATGATGGCCGAGACCGCCTCGACGAGTGCCGGCGGGGTCTGCGCGGTGATTTCGTACCAGAGCCCGGCCATCGGTACAGGCCCGCCGCGGCGCTAGCCGGCCACGGCGTCGCGCAGCCGCTCCAGGAAGCTCTTGTTCCGGCTCGGCAGCGAGGGTGTGCCCAGCGTCTCCGCGAGCTGCTCCAGCAGGTCCTGCTGCTCCTCCGTCAGCGACTCCGGCACCACCACCGTGGCGCGCACGATCATGTCCCCGCGGCGGCTGCTGTTCAGCCGCGGCACGCCCTGGCCGCGCACCACGAACTCGTCGCCGCTCTGCGTACCCGCGGGCACATCGAACTCCATCTCGTCTTCGAGGGTGGGAATTCGCAGGCTCGTTCCCAGCGCCGCCTGCGCCATGTTCAGGGGAAGGTCGTAGAGGATGTGGTCGTCCACGCGCTCGAAGACCTCGTGGGGTTCCACGTCGATCAGCACGTAGAGGTTGCCGGGCTGCCCTCCGCGGTCGCCCACCTCGCCCTCGCCCGTCAGCCGCACCTGCTGGCCGTCGTCGACGCCCGCCGGAATCTTCACGCTGATCTGGCGCTCCCGCCGCACCCCGCCGCGCCCCCGGCAGTTGACACACGGACTCGTGATGACCCGCCCCTCGCCCCGGCAGCGTCCGCAGGTGGAGACATTGACGAACTGCCCGAAGACGCTCTGCTGGGCTCGGCGGATCTCGCCCGCGCCGTTGCACTCCGAGCACACCTCGGGCTGGCTCCCGGGGGCCGCCCCCGAGCCGCTGCAGTCCTCGCAGTGCTCCAGGCGGGTGTATTCCAGCTCCTTGTCCACACCGAAGGCCGCCTCCTGGAAGGTCAGCGTGATGCGCGCGCGCAGGTCGGCGCCGCGAGCCGGCCCGCGCCGCCTTCCGCCCCGGCCCGCGCCGCTGAAGAACGCATCGAAGATGTCGCCGAAGCCCTCGAACGTGGAGAACCCGTCGAAGCCCGCCGGGCCCGCGGCGCCGTCGACGCCTGCGTGGCCGAAGCGGTCGTAGGCGCTTCGCTTGTCGGTGTCCGAGAGCACCTCGTAGGCGCGGTTGATCTCCTTGAATCGATCCGCCGCGTCGCCGCTGGAATTGCGGTCCGGGTGGTACTCCATGGCCTGCTTCCGGTAGGCCCGCTTGATCTCATCTGCGGACGCATTCCGGGCGAGGCCGAGCACCTCATAGAAGTCGCGTTGAGCCGGAGGCATAGGTATCGCAGTGTAGCACCGGCCCTGGGTAGGAGAGCGCTCCCGGGAAGCGAGCCCCCGTGCCTTGACGCGTCCGCGTCGCCCGTGTGATGCCGTCAAGCTAGCGAAAAACCCCACGCTGCGAGCGCTTGCTCAACGTAGAAGAGAAATGCTAGAGCAATGGAGCGGTTGACCTCTGTACACACATGCCCCTAAGTTTCTCGCGCAAGGGAGTAAATGCGCGCAGTGATTACGTGCGCGCACACTTCTGAGCGGGAGGAACACGATGGCCGATGCCATTGAAGAGCTTGTCCACTTCACGGTGACAGTTCGTTCTGAAGAGAGGGATGGCCACTGGATGACCGTCGCTCTCCAGACCGGCGTGATCACCTACGGCGATTCCCGTGAAGAGGCGGAGTTCAAGAACGGAGAGGCTAACACCGATTGGGTTAGGCTCGCGAAGGTTCGTGGGTACGCAGCACTCAAGGCCTTCATGAACGACCGCGACATCAAGTATCAGATTGGAGAGAACCCCTCGTTCTCAAGGACCCTCCTCCCCCCTACCCCGCCGCCCCTGAACGTCGAGGCTGAGGCTGAAGACAGGGAACTAAGCCAAGCGGCGTGAGTGCTAGCTACGGAGCGAGCCAACTCGCCCAACAGGGGTATCGACCCCTGGCTACGGTCGCCAGCGGCGTGACTATTTTTCGCCACCCCGACACGGGGCATGAGGTCGCGCTGAATACTGAAGATCCTAGGCGAACAGAGGCCGATGACATTCGGGCGCTGGAGCTACAGGGCTTCGAATTGCCTGACTTGGAAGACAGCGCCGCTTCTAGCGGGTGAGTTCCGCGTAGGTGAGCCGTCGCCCGATCATGCGCGCGACGATGGCGCCCCTGAGGTCGATTGTGTTGCCCGCTGTCGCGGTCTCTGACCCCACTGTGATGACCTTCACGCGCCACAGCTGAGGCGCTTGTCCAGTTCATCAGGAGGGTCAGGCGCCAGGCGAGGAGGAGGGGCTGGCGATCGGCGAACCACGGTCAAGCAGTCGGAAATAGGACGCGGGCTGCTCGCGGCAATGCTGCGAGACCTGGGGATCGATCGAGAGGAGTGGTAGCAATGCGATATGCCTATCCCTGTGACCTCCATCCCGAAGATCCGACCGGGTTCTACGTGACCTTCCCTGATGTGCGTGGAGCTCTGACGGGTGGAGCAGACGAAGAAGAGGCCCTGCAGATGGCTGAGGATGCTCTTGTCGCGATCCTCGCTGCGCATGTGCGCCAGGACGAGGAGATTCCCGTCCCGAGCCCCGCCGAGCCGGGGCAGCATCTCGTTCCTGTTCCGCCCCTGGTCGCCGCCAAGCTCGCCCTGTACACGGCCATGCGTGAGCAGGGTGTCAGCAGCGCCGAACTCGGCCACCGCCTTGGCGTCAGCGAAGAAGCCGTCCAGAGGCTCGTCGACCCGGACTACGGCTCGCATCTGACGCCGGTCATGAACGCCCTCCACGCCGTTGGTCGCCCCCTGGTCGTCGAGGACGCGGCGCCCGCCTGAGATAGCAGGGGGACGCACGGCGCCTACACTGCGCTCGTGACCGCCCCGCCCCGCCTGGCCAGCGATTGGCTTGACCTCCACCTGCGAGCGCTCTTCGTCCACGACGCTCGCGGCCGAATCGTGGTGCGCAACGCCCTCGACCGTGCCCGCGCTCCCCGCTTCTTCCTCGGACGCACGTCCGCGCGAACTCGGCGCCGAGCCCCTCTACAGCACCTCCTGGGAGAACACCGCCTCCCAGTCCGTCGCGCGCAAACTCGGCCTGATCCCCTACGCCTCCGACTACTGGCTCGCGTAACCGACCACCGACCACCGACCACCAGTCACCGACCACCGACCACGTTCCCAGTTTCCTAATCGACACCAAACGCTGCGCTACTCTTGGGGAGCCTCATTGCCTCCACGAGGCGGGTAGGGGCCGGAACTCTCAAGACTGGCCCTGTCAGGTCGACAGCGCCGTTTCTCACAGCCGCACGAACATCGGCATGACGACCCTCTCGTGCGAAAAGGGATGCGCCAGGTTCTATGCCGCGCTCTCGTTTTGAGGCCCATCGCGCGCGTCGCCGATGATCACTCATCGGGCAGCCCCCGCAGTCTCGTCGGGATGAGGCATGTGCGCCCTCCCCTCCTCCCAAGCGCAGCCCCGTCGGCGTGTTCACTGCACGACGGACGGGTTGAGACCTAGCAGGGTGCTGAAAAAGTCCGCAGCGGTCGTTTTGGGCTGATTTTGCGCCGGTCGCGAAATCGAAAAGGCCAATGTTTCTGGGCTCTACGAGAGACCGCCGGATGGTCAGTCAGGGCCTCGGGCCCAAGATCATGCATTTATCAGCACCCTGCTAGAGAATCCCCGGCGATGCACGGCCGGCGGCGGAATCTCCAGGCGAAGAGGCCTCCGTGCTGGTTGGCGGCTCCGGCTTGAGGCCGCTGAGTCGCACGGCTGTCCGCCATGCGCCCTCGGAGTTGAGTTGACTGGAGGCGTAGTCGGCGCTCAACAACCTGTCGCTCAGGAACAGGTGGTGCTTCTCTGTGCGTTTGTTCTCGACGGAGACCGCCAGCACGCCTGTATCTGGCGGGCCGCCCTCTGCGAGCGCTGTGAGGTGCGCGTGGAGTTCGAGGGGGGTCGTGTCACGCGCAAGGATCGCCAGGCCTTCGATCGCGACCGCGACTCGCCGCGCGCGTAGCTGCAGCGCCAGCGTATGCATGATGCGATCACCGGCCCAGGGAAACAGTAGCGTGTGTCGCCCGTGCTGCAAGAACGGACGATCACGCAACCCGAAGCGCCGGAATGCCCTCCGCCCTTCGGCGAGCAGTTCGCGACCGGTTGCGTCGAGGAAGACCGGGATGTCGTTGTCCTCGTAGACACTCCGCATCTCATCACGAACGCGATCATGGATCGTGGCTCCTGATCCGCCGAAATGTGGAGGGACTCCACCACGGGCAGGTTGCAGGTCGACCTCGTGGCGCTCTTCGTGAACCTCGACGACCCGCCAGCGGCGTCCTGCGAAGATCAGGAACAGGCCTGAAGCAAGGGGAAATGTAATGGGCAGTGT
The DNA here is from genome assembly GCA_965262975.1 of Tepidiformaceae bacterium. GTDB lineage: Bacteria > Chloroflexota > Dehalococcoidia > Tepidiformales > Tepidiformaceae > UBA2991. Next base: position 2,712,590 of record OZ253575.1, read on the forward strand.
GCCGAGCGCCCGGCCGTTCGCGAGCAGTCGCCACTCATCCGGTGACTTGAATGCCGAATAGAAGTCGTAGTGGTTGACCAGCCGCTCTCCAGCGAGATCGAGCACCAGCGTTCCATCATGTGTCTGGGACAGCAGCTCGTGACTTGCGAGATCGCGCAGGAGTTGGGCAAACGTCGACTCATCGACCGAATCGAATGGACCAGACGAACAGAGCGCCCGGTACGCGTCCGCGGCGCGGAATCCCCCATGCTGGGCGGTAAGCGACAGAACCTGCTGCACAAGCGTGGAGAGATGGAGCGCGGCGGGCGGAGGTGACTCTACCCAGCGGCTCATAAGCAGGCGAATCATGGCCACCGTCTGCACGAGCGAGCCGCGCAGCTGGTCCTGCGGAGGCGTGTTCTCACCGACCTCCTTCTCCTGGACATAGATGCGGATTACAGATGGTGCCTCTGCTTGCCGTCCGGAACGGCCGAGGCGTTGTTTCAGAGATGCGACGGACCCTGGCGTGCCGATCTGTGCGATTGAATCGACCGCGCCAATGTCGATCCCGAGTTCGAGTGTGGTTGTCGCAACAACTGTAGCGGGCCGAGTCCCCTGCAGCCTTTCCTCGGATTCCTCACGGATCTCGCGAGAGAGACTGCCGTGGTGTGGCCAGAACTCGTTCGGCAATTTTGCCCGTTCCGCCCGCCAGCGGAGCAGATCAGCGAAGCGTTCCACCTCCACGCGGCTATTGGCGAAGATGAGGTGCGTGCCACCGCGCAGGGTCTCGTAGAGGTGTCGAGATATCTCCAGGTCGTCGCCGGTCAGCATCTGCTCGAGTTCAACCGAGGCACCCGCCCGTTCTGCGGCGGTAGCTTCGCTCTCGCCCATCTGCGGCCGGGTGATGCGGTAGCCGCGTACCTGCATCTTGACTTCGCGTCCGAGTGCCGACGAAGTAATTCGCTCGACCTCACCGCCACGGCGCGGCAGAAGGAACTCGGACGCCAGATCGAGGTCCCCCAGTGTGGCGGAGAGCGCAACACGTGGGACGCGTCTCTTCGCCGCCACGTCCACTCGGTGCATCAGTGATTGCAGTTGGCGACCTCGCTCCGTCCCGATGAACGCATGCAGCTCATCCACGACGATGTATCGAAGTGCTTCGACGAGGCGAGGGACCGCCGTCCCGCGTGTCACAAACAACGCTTCGAGGGACTCGGGGGTGATGAGCAACGCGCCCTTTGGCCGCGCGACGAATCGGCGCTTTTCGCTGCTCGCGATGTCACCGTGCCATGGCGTCACTGCTGCGTTGATGCACTCGAACAACGGATTGAGCCTGCGCTGCTGGTCATTGATGAGCGCCTTGAGTGGCGCGATGTAGATGACGCCGAGCGATTCCGCCGCGTCCTCAGCGAGTGCGCTGCAGATCGGAAGGAATGCGGCCTCCGTTTTCCCGGACGCCGTTGCGGACGAGATCAGAACGTCACGCCCGTTCAGGATTGGCGCGACCGCCCGCTCCTGGATCTCGCGTAGCTCGTTCCACTGCTGGCGCCAAACCCAGCGCTGCACTGAGCGGTCGAGCTGATCGAACGCTTGGGACGACGCCTCTGTCATCGATGCGCCTACAAACGGAAGGAGGCAAGTTCGTCGCCGGAGGGTTCGGCCGGCCCGACTTCCTCCAGGCCGACAATGTCCGGGTTCCCCTCGGGTTCGATCTGGACCTTCCCGACGAGGTCGCTCCACTCCGCTTCCGGGTTCTGCTCAAGGATGGCGAGCATCTGGACGAACGCCCGGATCGTGTCGCGCGGTGTTCGGAAGTACGCCTCACCAATCCGTCGCGAACAGTGGTCCATGAATGCGCGCAAGGCGTCGTCCGGAAGGGCGGAGGCAACGGAGTCGCCGCCAGCGTGGATGTGCCGGAGCTTCGTGAGCACGACGAACAGTTCCTCCGGGGTGAGATTGGGAAGCCGGATGACCGGTCCCGAGAAGTCCCTCAATCCCGCGGAGGCGAAGGTGTTCTCGCTAAGCCGGCTTTGCAGGGCCTCGTAGCTGTAGAGCCCGCGCCGCGTATCCGTCAGAAACTCCGGGGTGCCGGCCATGAGAAAACCGAGGTGGGATACTGTTCCCTGAAGGCAGTCATTCAGGATTCGCAGGATCTGCTCGTAGTTGCTGCTCCGCGCCCGTGTATTCGCGAGCTTGTACAGGTTCACCAGCTCGTCCAGGGCAACAACAAGCCCGGTGTATCCGGCGAGACGAACGAAACGGGCGAGTAGCTTCAGTTGGTCGTAGACGCTGCCGTCGTCGACGATCGTGCGCACCCCGAGATCGCGCCGCGCATCGGTTCTCGTCGAATACTCGCCTCGTAGCCAGCGTACAGCCGACGCTTTCAGGCTCGCATCACCCTGATCGTGACCGCGCCAGTATGCCGCGACGACCTCGGCGAAGTCGTAGCCGCCGACGAGCTCCGACAGCTTGTCGAGATGCTGATGAATGACGTCTTCGACGTTGCCATCCGCAGCGCGCGCTTCCTGCTGCGCCTGTCCAATAAACCGCTCGACCACGGAGGCGAGGCCGCCGCCCTCGGGGTTCGTGCGCGTGGCGAGATTCCGCGCGAGTTCAGCGTAGAGATTCCGTGCCTGTCCACCTGTCGCGTGGATGCGCCGATCCGGCGTGAGATCGCCGTGCATGGTCACGACGTTTTTCTCCAACGCGGCCGAGCGGATCAGGTGAAGGAAGAAGCTCTTTCCGCTGCCGTACTCTCCAATCACGAATCGGATCGCCGACCCCCCGTCGATGATCCGGTCAAGATCGCCCAGCATGGCAGACACCTCGCCTGCGCGCCCGACCTGGATGTGCTGGAGCCCGCGTCTGGGTACCACACCAGCCGCCAGCGACTGGAGAATCGCATCGCGATCACGGGGACGGATCCGGGATTCAGCGGCCATCGAGTAGTTCCTTTAGCGCCTCGTCGTTTACCTCGAGGGGATCGTCGCCCTCGAGGAGTGGTTCGTCGCAGCGCTCGAATGCCGCGTCGTTGATCGTCTCGATGGCGCCGGCAGGCATCAATCCGAGTTCACCCGCGGTCTGCTCGAATTCCTCACGGGACCAGATCCGCCGCTGAGCCAGGTAGCGGACGAGTTCCGCATGCAGCGAGTCCAGGCCATCCAGCGCGGACTCCGAAGTCGTCTGCTCGTCGTCGTCGATCGTAATCTCGTCGGGATCGGATTCTTCCGCTCCCTCTCCAATCGGGCCATCGAAGATCTCCGTGAGCAGTTGCGTCACTTCGCGAGTTGACGCCATAACCTCCGCGATTCGCTGCTTGTCCAGTGTCAGCCCCGCATCCGTCGGAACGATCGCCGCCTCAGGCGGCCGGGGAATCGGATGCCCGATTGGCTTGTCGCTCGGGATCACGGTGACCGGGTGGGTCGCCGGGCCGGATGCAAGCGTGTGAAGATCGCTGTGGAGCTGATCAGAGTTGAGGCCGAGGTGCGTGTAGATGCGCCCGAGAACATTGATCTCCTCCGGGCTGACGTATCCATCTGCAGCCGCGACGGACAAGACAAAACGCCCGGCCAGACCGCGATGCGCCGGCGCGAGCGCTTGAAGGCGAGACTTCATTCCGGTGAGTTTCGGAGGATCGGCCAGCAGCCACTGCAAGTGGGCCCGGAGCCTGTTGCGGTCGACTCGCGAGAGATTCAGCGCCTGTTCCAGATGCGCCTCGAGGCGCCGTTCTTCATCCTCTGTCACCGTGCCATCGGCGACGCTCACAGCGACGCCGAGCTGTAGGAGGACGGTCGCGCCCAAATAGTCCTCGGCAGGTTCGGTTGGCTCGTCAGGTAGCCTGAACACGGCGGCATGCTGGTGTTTCGAGAGGTTGATCCCGGAGTAGCGAATGTCCGGGGCGACCCCGAATCCGCGTTGCTCCAGTAGTTCGGTGAAGGCCGTCCCCTCGCGGGCGGTCAGTGTGTTCGGCTTCCGCGATGGATACTCCGCGATGAGATCTGGCACCGGGAGCGTTGCTATGTCACTGTCGCCCATCGCCGCCTCGATCCGCTCTAGGAGACGGCGGAGTTCTGCCGTCTCTCGGGTTTCGGCGAGTTCGCGCGGCAGGAGCGCGATGGCGGCCAGACTCTCGCGGTCATCGTGTTTCCCGGCCCAGCGGCTGTAGGCGTCAAGTTCCTCGGTGACTGTTTGAGCTACTTGCTGAAGCCGCCGAACCGGCGCTTTTAGTCGGCACACGTCGGGGAGGTCACCTACATCGATACGCGTATCGCCGAGACTCGCACTGGCTGGATGGTACGAGAGCTTCAGCGGCGTCTTGTTGCGTCGAATCGTCATCCCATCGCCGTACTGTGACTGGTAGCGGATTCTGAAGAGTTCGTTGAACTCGTCGGCGCAACGGTTAGCCGCAGTCCGCAACTGGATGTCCGGGTGCGTGCGGAGCCACGACAGTGCCCACGGTGCGGGCAAGGGTTCAGACGCATCGACGGTCGCTCCAAGAGCCAGTTTGAGCTCCACCGGGAAATCCCAACCACGCCGCGTGAGCGGCGGCGTCAAGTCTGCGACATCCACGCCGCCGCGGATGAGAGGACCGAAAGAGAGGAAGTCGCTGGCGTATCCCCGAAACGAACTGCTGCCCTGATAGAGATCGACAAGCCGCTCAACCTCATCGACTAGCATCGGAATCTCTGCACGAGCCTCGTCAATGTAATCGGCCTCAAAGAGGACACGGCGCTCGATGCCATAGAAGAAGAGGAACACGTACCCGATATATGCGCCGCCAGGGCGCCCTGCCGCAAGCCAGTCGAGGTATGCCGCGCGTGATTCTGGTGCGAGGTGGCTGTAGGACGGCCAGTAGTGCATCAGGTGTCCGGACAGATCAGGGGTGGGATGGGTGCCAGCGAGTTTAGGGTTGACGAGTGCAGGTTCGATCGAGGCGTGTGCTGAAATCCCCCGCAGGCGTGACCCGACGTAGATCATCCCTCCGGGCAACGTTCTGCCTTGCACCGTGACCGTTTGTCCAACAGAAACCCATGCCTTCTGACCTGCGCGCGCAATGTCTTCCAGTCGTCGATCCGTGGCAGGTGGAGGGCGGTCTCGTCCGCCGGATACCGGAGGACGGCGCGAGAACCGCCGATGCGACTGTTGTGCCGATTCGCTCGGGCGGTCGGGTGCATGGGAGGCGGGACGATCCCGCCTCAACCAACGCATCACGCCACCAACGAAAGGAATGCCGTCCAGAGACTCCATCGTTGCCGCCTCGGTGAGGGATTCTGTCTCGATGCGTATATCTGCAACTAGGCCGGTCGCTCGCGGGCGCGAGCGCCATCGTAAGCGTGCTGCCGCGCGGCACGCCTGAATCGGGGCGGGAGTATAGCAGCCGACGCAGTTTGGGCAGGCGCACTAGCGGCCATCCGCAGGGCGTTCGTCGTGCAGCGTGCACTCCGCGTGGCCGCGCTCTCCCCGGTGATGTTTCACGCTACACCTCCTCGGTTGCCACCTCCACGAGGCGGGCCAGGGCGTTGGCAAGGCGCATCTGGCGTGGCGTGCGGCAGCGGACGCGGATGAGGGCGGGACTGGCGACGACGACGGCGAGACACTGGGCGCGGCTGGTGGCGACGTTGAGGCGGTTGAGGCTGTACAGGAACTCCATCCCGCGCGGCGCCTCGTCGGCCGAGCTGGTCGCCATCGAGTAGATGGAGATGGGCGCCTCCTGCCCCTGGAACTTGTCGACGGTGCCGATGTGGAAGCCGGGGAGGGCGTCGCGGATGGCCTTCACCTGGGCGTTGTAGGGCGTGATGACGAGAACGTCGGAGTCGTCCAGCGAGTGGTCAGCGCCATTGGCATCGGTGTGGGAGGGGTTGGCAGCCAGCAGGGAGCGGACGAGGGCGGCCAATTCCTCCGCTTCCTCCGACGACTCACTCGACTGGCCGCTGTGCTCGACTGGCACGAATCGGATGCCGGTACCGGAGAGGGGCGGCACGCCCTCCAGGTTGAGCCGCTGGCGACCCGGATGCGAATGCAGGCGCCCCTCGTAGAACACCTCCGAGGTGTAGTCGCTGATCTTCGGGTGGAGCCGCCAGCTTCCGTCGAGGAAGAGGCCGAGGTCGTCCGGCATGACGCGCTCGCCGTGGAGCACGTGCGCCAGCGCTGAGCGCTCCGCGCCCGGCGGGTGGACCCCCTGCAGGGGCTGGTCGAGCTGCTGCGGGTCGCCGAGGAGGACGAGGTTTGTGGCCGAGAGCGACGCCGCCAGCGCGTCCGCCAGCGACATCTGCCCGGCCTCGTCGATGAAGAGCACGTCAACGCTCTCGACCATGTCCTCGCGCGCCCAGAGCCAGGTTGTACCGCCGACGACGTGGAGAGAGCTGTCGGCGAGCCCGTCTCGCGCTTCCTCGTTCTTCTTCAGGTGCTCGGCATCGGGGTACGTGGGCTCCTCGTTCGAGCGCTGGCCGATGGCCACGTCCACGCCTCGCTGGCCCGCGACCCTTGCCACCTTCGCCAGCAGCTCGCCGATGACCTTGTGGCTGTTGGCGGTGACGCCTATGCGCTTCCCCGCGGCTACAAGGTCCACGATCATCTCCGCCCCCACCGTGCTCTTCCCCGACCCAGGCGGCCCCTGAATGGCGAGGTAGCCCTCGCCCATCCCCGCGACCAGGCGGCGCGCGGCATCCTGCGCGTCATCGCCCTTGTTCAGAAGCGGCTGCCCTTCTTCCTGCCCCAGCCTCGGCGGCCGGCGGGCGAGGAGGTCCCTGGCCGCCCGGTACGGACCGGCGCCGTCAAGACCGTATTCGAGGACCCACACGGCGAGCCGCCGCAGGCTCTCCGGCTTGGGCTTTGGTTGGAAGTACTCGAACGGGATGAGCGACGTAGGAGTTGGCGGGGGCTGGCTGCTGCCCCGCCTGATGTCGATCACTCCTTCCTCGTCGTCGATGTGGACTGCCGTTCCAACGGCCTTCTCGGTTTCTGGGTCGTGTGGAGCCTTGTCGAGCTTGATGGCGTGGTCCTGGGGCGGGAAGTGAAACCGGTAGACGGTCGAACGCGCCTTCGGCCTCGGGTCCCGCCACGAGCCCTCGAAGGTCAGCCCACCGAGGGCGTCGGACTCCTCACGACGCTCCTCATCAGTCAGTTCGCTCACAAGATAGAAATACCGCCACCAGAACGACTTCGCCTCGCGCCGGTGCCAGTTCAGGAGTTGCGCCAGAAGCCAACGTCCACGCTCGTCTCTCTTTAGTTCTTCAATGTTGTCGGGGAGGCCGGCGCAGAGGGCATCCGCCAGCTCGTTGACGGCCTTCTGGTCGTCGCTGTCCTTGCGCGCCTCTGGCTCCGGCACGGTCGGGCGGGGCATGTCCCCGAGTTCGCCGACAAGCTCAGCTCGCTGCCCTTCCAGCCAGTCCCGCAGGCGCAGCGTCGAGACACAGTCGTCGCGGTTGTAGCCCTCGATCTCCGCGAGCAGCTCCTCCCGTTCGTCCCCTTGCCCAAGCTCAAGCCATGTCTCGAACTCCACGATGCTCGTGCCCGCGTCCCGCAGGTCGACCTCACGGTCGAAGTCGTAGAGGGGCTCCAGCCGCTTGATCGAGTAGCTCTCTACGAACGCGCGGATACCCTGGCGCACGGCCCGATAGAGGTCGACAAACACATTCCCGCGCAGGAGCTGGTCGACCTCCTCCTCGCGCGTCCCGTAGCGACCTGCGAGTCGCTTGACTGCGGTCGGCTCGTAGGGCGCGTAGTGGTAGATGTGCAGGTTCGGGTCGGATTCGAGCCGGTCCATGACGAGGTCGATGAAGGCCTCGAAGGCGCGTCGTTCGGCACCGGTCGTGACCGTGCCCTGCTCGATCGACCAGAGGGCGTGGAACGCTGGCTGCCCGTCCGCATCCGGGTGACTTGGCTCGATAACGCCGAAGAGGTATTCGATGCCGTCAACCTCCTCTGACCCGAAGAAGGGGTCGCCCTCGATGTCGAAGAAGAGGTCGCCGGGTGACGGCTCGGGCAGCATGAGCAGCCCCTGGTTGGGAACGAGTTCGCCCGCCCGGTCGCGGGCGGGCTCGATGCGCTCGGAGACCATCTTCTCCAGGCGCTCGCCCCGGACCTGGATCTCCGCCTGCGCCTGGATTCGGGCCAGCGCCTCGCGACCGGCACCGTCGAGGCGGTCGGGGAGCGGCTCCGCGGGTTCGGCGAGACTGGTGCGCGTAGTCACATCGATGGCGTGCAGGGCGCGACGCTGCCGCGAAGACAGGCCGGCGACCAGCGAGAGGTCATCCTCCACGCGCCACTGCTTCCGGCAGCGCTCGCTCCAACGGCACACGTGGCAGTGCTCGACCGGTTCCGGCGTGCCCTCGACCGAGGAGACCTCGCCGCCGTCGAGGAACGCCTCGAACTCGCGCGCGACGAGCCGGTAGTAGGCAGCATAGTCGGCGACCCGGAACGACACCGTCTCACGCTGGACGCCGCCGAGCGCAAGGTGCATCTCCTCGGGCTGCAATCCCTGCAGCTCCGATACCATGTCCGAGTAAAGGGACAACTGTAGGATCGCCGACGCCTTCGCGTGACGGGCGAGCTTCGTGTCCCAGACCTCGTAGCTCCAGTCGCCGAGGGTGCTGGGGCGCTCGACCCGCCTCAGGAAGTCAGCGTAGCCAAACCGGCGGCCGTCGAAGAGCACCGCCTGGAAGATGACGTCGACGCCGGTGCGCATCGCGGTGAGGGTCTCGTCGCGCCCCCGGACGCGGCGCTCCTTGTAGGGCAAGTCGTCGTCCCGCTCAACCTCGACGACGGTGAACCCCTCGCCGCGGAGGGACTCCAGGAAGCGCTGCTCGTGATCGAGGCCCCTCTGGGCGATGCGGTCCAGCACCGGGTCGGAGCGCTCCGGCTTCGAGAGGTGTCCCCACACGGCCGCACGATCGAGCTTCGCGAGGTGTCGGCACTCCAGGTACCCAACGAGGTCCGTGGCGGAGTACAACAGGCGGCCGTCGACAAGCTGCACGGGTTCTGCTATCCGCTCACTTCGGGAGGGGCGCATGTGTTGCGCGTCGCTGGGTGCCTCGTCCAAAGCTGCAGGCGTCGCGACGCGTTCAACGTTAGTCGCAGCCTTCGGCGGTACGGACGATGGCCATCCTTGGCTACCGCCGCCGCGCCGACAGGGCTTGGTGTCACGAGCGATGCCTAGTCATCAGGCGCCTCGCCGACAAGCACAGTGAGCCGGTCACTCGCGTCGGTGAGTCGCTCCTCGGCCCACAACTTCACGTCGTCCTCGTGGGTGAACAGGATCACCTGTGTTGATTCGCTGATCGACAACAGCGTCTCAAGCAGTTGCCGCTTGCGTGCGCTGTCCGCCGCGCTGACCACGTCATCCAGAATGAGTGGGCACGCCTCTCCCGCGGGTTCGGTGAGGTGTCGAGCGAGTGCGACGCGCAGCAGGAGGTAGAGCTGTTCGGCCGTTCCATGCGACAGCAGCCGGGCCGCGCGCCACCGACCGTCTGCGTGGGCGACCTCGACCTCCAGGGACTCGGGGTCGACGCGGCAGTCGGTATACCGGCCACCGGTCACCTGCTCGAGGCGCTCCAGCACCGTCGTGCGCAACACCGGAGCGATATCGCGGTGCACTCGGTCCTGAGCGGCCTCGAGGAGCCGGACGGCGGTCCCCAGCGTCTGATCGAGGCGTGCGACGCGCGTGCCCTCCGCCTCGGCGCGCTCGACCAGTTCCTCGGCCTCCGCGACGTCTGGCAACCCGCTCTCGAACTCGCTCAGTTCGCCGTGCGCAGTGTCGCGGCGTGCGCGGGCCTCGCGCAGGCTCGTCTCCAGAGCCTCAAGGTCACCAGTGGATGGCTCGTGCGCCCTCGCCTCCGCGACTGCTTCCCGGGCTGTGCCCTCGACGAGTGAGTCCGCTTCGCTACGAAGCCCCCTCGTCTCCTCTTCGAAATCGGTGAACGTGCGCTCGCCCAGCAGTCGCTGGAGTTCCTCCCAGTCAGCAGCCTTGCGACGGTCCTCGGCGAGCATCTCGCGCCTGCGCTCAAGCCAGTCGCTGAGCGCAGATTCCTGCTCGTCTGAGGTCGGCGCTTCACTCCCAATCGCGAGCGCTACCTCGCGGAGCTCTGTCGCCGCTTCTCCTCGTCTGAGCATGGCTTCCTCGAAACGCGTGTCCTGCGCTTCTCGCATGTGCAGGCGGCTCAGCGTCTCGGCGCGCAGCGCGGCGCTCGTCTGTTTCTTGAGTTCGGCAAGTTCAGCGTCATCGAGCGGCTGGGCCAGAGCTGCCGTGAGCTCGCTGCTGTCCGCTACCGCGGCGCGGGACTCTGCTTCGCTCCTGAGACGGCTGACGTCGGCTTTGAGGTCATCGAGCGTCTGCTCACCGAGGACTCGCTGCAGTTGTTGCCAGTCTTCGAGCCTCGCGTCGGTCTCGCCCATCTGCTCGGTGCGCGTCCGCTGCCATTCGCGCAGGGATCGCACGAGGGCATCGGGCGACCCGTCCGGCAGCCCGGCGCTGCGCGCTGCGCTGAGGACAGCGGCTCTGGCTTCCTCGACCCGTGATGCCTCGTCGATTTCGCGTCCTATGGCGCGGCGGCGCTCGGCAGGGTCCGAGGGCGCAGGCCCGGATGCCCGTGGAGCAAGGCCAAGCAGGCGGGCGAACCACCGGACGATCGTCCGCAACAAGGCCGTGAGGCCGCCACGCGGGGTGTCCACAAGCTCCTGGTCGATCTCGTTAAGTTGGTGCTGCAGTTCGCCGACCGGCGTGCCATTCACGGCGGAACGGGCGTCCCAGGCCGCGAGCGCGTTCGCGACCTGCTGGGTGAGTTCGTCTTCTTCGCTCGGGCGCCTCGGGGCGCCGGCCGGGAATGCAGCGCTCAGCTCACGCGCGCCGGTGAGTCGCCGTTCGGCTGCCGATGCGTCGAACTCGGCAACCACGGCAAGTCGCAGATCCTCGTCAGCGAGTTTTGCCTCTAATTCAGTGACGGTTGGGCCTTCGGGCTCCTCGGGTTGCAGGGCATTGTTCCACTGCTCGAGCGCTCTCGTGACCTGCTCCGCGAGATCGCTGTCGTCGGCTGGGTGGCGCAGCTCCCCCTTCGGGAAGGAGGCATTCAAAGTCCTGGCGCGGGCAAGCTGCCGTTCCGCGGACTGGACTGCCGCCTCAGCGAGCACTGCCCCCGTCGCGTCCCGCTCGCGCTTAAGGTTCTGCACCGCGGCCTCAAGGTCGTTGACGCGGTGGCGACGCTCGGCGGCTTCGGTGCGAGCGCTCTGCGCCGACGTGAGTGCGGTTCGCGCGGTCTCGACGTCTCGCCGCGACCGGGCAAGTGGTCTCGTCGGCGCCCGCTCTGTTCCAACATGCTCGGTCCGGTAGGCGTTGAGCAGCACGAGAGCGTCGGCCGCGGTCTCGCCAGTACGAGCCGTGGCGGCTGCGCTCTGCAGTTCGTCCTGGAGGTCGCCGGGGTCGTCGAGGACGGCAAGGATGCTCGTCTGCCGCACACATGCCGTGCTCAGGAACGACCTTCGATCGAGCCCCAGCCAGCGTGCGCTGTCGGGTGCGCCATCGTTCATAATCTCGTTGGAGTACTCGCGCCCGGCGAGGTCTGCGTCGCGGGCGCTGCTGTCCACCCGGCCATTGAGGTCATGCCTCAGTACCACCCGCCGACTCTCGAGCGCGATGGTCGCTCCGACCTCCCAACCTTCCCCGTCCCACGGCTTGTGGCGTGTCTGGAAACCACTGTCCTCGATGCGGGCTCGTCCACGCGCACGCCGCATCCCGCAGAGGCCCGCATAGAGGGCGGCGTGCCAGGTCGACTTGCCGGCCTCGTTCGGCCCGTAGATGACATTCATCCCCGGGGCAAGTTCGAGCGTCTCGTCCCGCAAGCGCCCGAAGGCGAAGGCCTTCACGGACTCGAAGCGCATCAGAGCACCTCGAGGTCTCGCCGGCCTTCGAGCGCTCGCAGCCCGGTCATGAGCACCCGCCGCTCCTCCACTGTGTCAAGGCCGGCGCCCAGGGCGGCCGCGACGAACTGTCCCCGCACCGTCGGCTCACTCCGGAGGGCTTCAAAGTCGTAGCCCGGGTGCAGCGCTCCCAGTCGGATCTGCACGGCGTCGAAAGCGCGCATAGCGTCGCGCAGGTCGCTCTCGGTGACATTGATCTCCGGCGCGATCTCTCCTCGCACGGTGAGCCTCGCGAAGCCGCCGAGCCCGTCCACCTGCTCTGCGAGGCCGTCTCGAATCTGTTGCTGGGTGGTGTAGCCCGAGATGTCGATCTCGATGTCATGGACGGCCGTCTGCGCAACGATGCGGCGCTCGCTTGTAATCCTTCCCACAGCGTCGACGGTCGCCACGACCGCCCCGCGCTCGCCGTCCTCGCCAAACGCGAGCGGGTCGGGGTTGCCCGGATACGTGTGCTGCTCGGTGTCTTTCGCACGGTGGTAGTGGCCGAGGAGTGCGTGATCAATGCCCGCTTCCGCGATCTGGGCCGCGTCGAATGGTGCGTGCGGCTGCTTGCCCTCGCCCTGCTCGCTGAACCACGAGTTCTCGGCACCGTGGAAGAGCGCGAGGTGCACACCCGCTCCATCTGCATGGAACCCATCGAGGAAGTTGCCCGTATTCGCCGGTGCGCAGTGCGCGGCACCCCAGAGCGTGACGCCAGTCTCGAGCTCGATAGGCCGAAACGCGGACTCGCTGAAGACATGGACGTTCGAACTCCACTCAACGCGCGAGTAGAGGCTGTCTGGCCCGTACCAGTCATGGTTCCCTGGCGCGAGGTAGATCGGGACGGGATCGAGACTTGCGAAGGTCTGACGCAGAAACTCGGCCGTGTCCCGTCCGGCGCGCTCGTGTTCGTAGAGATCGCCACCGCAGAAGAGTGCGTCCGCCTCTACATCCCGCGCCAAGTCAACGATCCGCCGCAGGGTGTCCCGCAGCGCCTGACGGCGTCGTCTTGCGGCGTCACCCGAGGCGCCGGCCCAAATGAACGTGGAGTCGAGGTGGAGATCCGAAAAATGAACTATCTTCACGACGATAAGAATCTAGAGCATCGCGACGACGAGCGCCAAGGAAGCTGCATTCCCGGCGTATTGCGTTCAACGATCACCGGACTTCGCAAGGGATGCGTTCGTGTAGTGTGCGAGCCGGCGCTGCAGCCGGATCGACTGGCCGTGCGCCTCCGAGTGCCCTTCGCCGGCCGGGCCTGACATTTGTCCCCGCGGTGGCACTCGGTCGGCGCCGCGCTTCTTTCCGCTCTCCTGCTCTGGCTGCTGGCTGTAGCGGCACTCTCTCGAAACGCTATCAAAGCCGCAGCCATCGCCGAGGGTGCTGGCTGCGGCTCCGGCGTTTCTCTGGGCCTGGTTCCCACCCCTGAATTCGTCCCGCCCCCGCCGCTGCCCCTCGGAGGGTGCCGTCGGCCGTTTTCTCACCACTCGAGGAAGGACGGCATGACGACCCGCTCGTGCGAAAACGGATGCGCCGCGTTCTATGTGGCGCTGTCGTTCTGAGGGTAGACAGGCTCCCTGACGACGAAGGGACTCGGGGACGGTCCCTGAACCGATAACCCGGCGAGGGTCAGATAGTTCGAGTTTCGGTTATGGCGGGACCGTACTGCGAACTCAACAGGGAGTTGGTGAGCCCGACCGGAACCGAAGACAATGCGGGGCCAACAAGGGCCGCCACCGGGGGTAGTCGCCGGGGAGGCGATACAGAAGGAAGCGGCTCAGCCTGTACGACCGTGGCAAAACCGCTTGTCCGATCTGCCTGACGGGTTTCACCCGTGACCGGGCGCGGCTACGCGTTCGGACTACTCTGTAGCTGACGCCCGACCGCGAGGGAGCCGATATGTCGATGCGAGACTGGACCCGGCGTGCTGTTCGAAGCGCGATGGCCGTGGGGGTGCTGCTCTTCGCAGCCGCGTCGTTGGCGTCCTGCGACGTAGCCGACACCGATCGGGTGGCCGGGGTGGACCTTGAGGCGGCCTCCATCCTGACCGAGCACACCGACACCGGTGCGGCCACGCTCGAGGACGGCGAGTTCCGGGCGCCGGTCGCGCCCGGCTCGGCCAGCGAACTCGTGATCCGCCTCAGCCAGTGGACCCTCGGCGACCTCGACGGCGACGGCCTCGCGGACGCCGCCGCCATCACGATCGAGGACCCGGGCGGCAGCGGGAACTTCCGCTACCTGCACGCGCTGCTGAACGAGGAGGGCGAACTCCACGACGCCGACACCGTCTTCCTCGGCGACCGGATACGCGTCGCGGGCCTCTCGATCCACGAAGGCATCATCACGGTGGCGGTCATCGAGAGGCCGCCCGACGCGCCGTTCTCCGAGGTACCTTCCATCCTGGTCATTCGCCGGTTCCGCCTCGCGGGCGAGGCACTGGAGGAGATCGCGGGCATCAGCGGCGCTGACGCGTTCGCGTGTGACGACAGCCTCCCCGACGCCGCGCTCGTGATCGTGAACTCGCCCGCGGGCGGCGAGGAGGTCGCGAACAGGTTCACGGTCCGCGGCTGCTCGCGCACGTTCGAGTCGAACGTGCAGTGGCGGCTGCTCGACCGCGAAGGCGAGGAGCTGGCGAGCGGCTTCGCGATGGGCGGTGGAGTAGATGGCCCCGCGCCCTTCGTCTTCGATGTCGAGTACGAAGCGGCCGAGCGCCAGATCGCGCACCTTGAGGTGTTCGAGGAAGACGCGTCCGGGGGTGAGGGCTTCCCGCCGCCTCGCGCCGTCGTGCCGCTGGTGATCGCCGCCACCGAGTGATCTGTTCTCGTAGCGCTGTGGCCGTCGTGTTTGAGCGACCCAGTCGCTTGAACCATGCCTGTGCACTCGGTGGGTTGCAGGCTCCCCTGTTCCTCCCCGTAGCGCATCTCGGCGAGCGCTCGCAGCACTTCCACGAGTTGGATGATGTTCAGTCGATCACCAGGGCGTCGATAGTGGTGCCGAAGGTCTCGGCGACACGGGTCAGTGCCGTGACCGAGCCCGGCTTGCGGCCGTGCTCAATCTCGGAGAGATAGCTGAGTGAGACGCCCGAGCGCCCCGAGAGCTCGCGCAAGGTGAGCCCCCGGTAGTCGCGGAACGCGCGGATCGGGCTAGTGCCGCCCATGATGGCGAGCGCTACCTCGTGCGGAACCCTCGCATCACGCTCCGCCTCAGAGGCGGCCAGCCGGTCCTCCAGCTGGGCCGTGCGCTCGACCAGCGCGTCGTACTCCTCGCGCGTCAGTGTGACGGTCTTATCGGCGGTCATACGCTTCCCTCCTGTGCCGGACTCTGAGGATGACCATCACCGAGGTCTCCCGCTGTTCGGCGGTCTGTGTTTCCTGGCCTGTTGCACCGTCCATGTCGCTACTCCGGCCCACCAGTGTTCCTGTCGGTCGCCCAGGGGTAAACGCCCTGCAAGGGGGTTCACTCGCGAACCTCTCCGCACGGTGAGCAGCAACTAGCAGGGTGCTGAAAAGTCCGCAGCGGTCGTTTTGGGCTAACTTTGCGCCGTTCCGAAATCGAAAAGGCCAATGTTTCTAGGCTCGACGAGATACTGCCGAATGGGCAGTCAGGGCCTCAGGCCCAGGATCATGCATTTATCAGCACCCTGTTAGGCGCCAGTGAATACAAACGCCCCCCAAAAGGACGGTGCGCTGTATGGCGGTGACTCGTTCGGAGCATCGGACGACTGCTGCCGCGCGCGCAGTGCGCGCAGCGGCGTTTGCGTTGATGCATAAGCATCGATCTCGGCTCCGTCCGCGTCGCGCATCCAGATCTGAGCTTCGTGGAGCGCGGTTGCTGGTGACCTCTTCGCAAGGAAGAGCCCCTCGTAGAACTTAGAGACGATGAGGGCAGTCGCGAAGTCGCACACCTCCCAGAGCGTCGAAATGACGCCGGCTGCGCCAGCAGCGACGAAAGCCGTCGCGAGGCTGAGCGATTCATCGACCGCCTCACAGTTTTGGACCACACCCGTCTCACACGCGGAGGCGACCACGAGTCGCGCAGGCATCTCCAGCCCAGCGATCTCGAGGGCAGAGAGCTCCTGCTTTCTTCTGAGAGCGAGAGGGCCGCCGAGAGCAGTGAGTCCAAGAATCCGCCTCCGCCGTGGCAGGCGAAGTGGACGTGCGTCGCGGACGGCAGTACATCCAAAACGCGCTCCTTCGTCGCCTCTTCCCTCCTTAATACCAGACTCTCGCCCGCCGGCACGAGTCCTTCGACGAGCCCGATCTCGAGTTCAGCTCCCTCCAGCGGGTTTGAGTGCGGGAGGGGGTTAGCGATGCCGACAAACCGAATCGGATCGCCAACTCGCCGGGATGCGCGTTGCATGCAGGCGAGTTGGAGTCGAGCCGACGGGGCGAACGTCACATCGTAGTCGTCGATCAAAGTCCGCTGACTCCCCGCCGCATCGCTCCAAGGGATGGCGTGCAGCGGCATGAGTCCGAGGATGCCGGCGGGGACCAGCGTGACACCGGACGCGCCTCGACCAGCCAGCGAGTCTGCGAGAGGGCGCAGCAGTTTTTCACCGATGAGGGGCGAGAGGGCCACGATAGCTGTATCGAGCCGTTCCGGCGCATGCGCTTGGGCGGCCAGATATGCAGCCGAGGCCACTTGGGTCCCGTCTGCACCAAGGCCTATCGCCAAGTGAGCGATCGCCTGCGAGTCGCAATCAGGTGCGTGGATCGCTTCGAGCCTTGCGCTCCCATCCTCACCTCTGTCCACGATGATCGCGAACGAGCCCTTGGGTGCGGAGCCGAGGTAGACGAGCGGCCGTTGAGGCTGTGCAGCCTCGCCGACCTCATCAAGGGGCGGAGGATCAAGAGCCTTCTCGAAGGTCGGCACCTGTCGCAAGGCGGAGCGGATTCGCGAGAACTGCTCCGAGCGATCCGACGCTGAGCACTCCTCCAAGCCGAGGATGTCTGCCCGAAACGAAGCGACCATATCCTCGACTTCGGCGCGCAGGCTCGGATCGAGGTGGGACAGCGCCTCGAGATCGATGCTCTCGGCCAAGGTAAGCAAGCCGAGCTCCCTGGTTCGCCCGAGTTCCAGCGCCGTCACGGCCTTCTCCAGGCGACCGGCGCGCACCAATGCGTGTGCAGCAAAGCGGAAGTCTGTGCTGCTCTCGCTGTGCTCCGACATCCGATCGTCGGCTCGTGAATGGGTGGCGATCGCGGCTGCTGCAGCCCCAATGAGTTGTTCTGCAGCATCTGCAGCGAGCTCTATGTCATCTCGCTCCTCTGCGAGTGCGGTGAGGTGCCGACTGGCTTCACGAGCCTCTGTCGGCCCCATGTCCGCCGACAGAGCGGTCAGCGCTATCTTCAGAGCTTCGATCGCGCCGTCCTGATCGGCGCGTGCCGAGCGGATTTTCCCGATGATGAACCATGTGTGGCCGAAGCGGAGCGGCGACGCACCAACCGGACTGAGTCGCACCGACTCCATCGCGCTTGCCTCGGCGCGATCAAGAAGCCTGGACCGGTAAGCAGGTGCAGTGCCCGCCACTTGGGAGAGTTGGTACTGCTGGGCGGCGAGATTGTGCTCGGCATAAGCGAGGAGTGGGACTTGACCAGCGGAGCGCGCCCCGTCGCGGGCATTCGCGGAGTGACGGATGGCCTTCCGCAGATTGGCCCTGCGGTCGCCGGATTCAGCACGCGCGTAGGCCCTGCCCAGATGCAGTTGGGTGAATGCCCAATCTCCGGGATCTCGCTCGCGCGACCTGTGACTCAGCGCAAGCTCAAGATGTTTGCGGGCTCGGTCAGGGTCGCCCGCCTCCCCGCGATCGAGGAGGAGGTGGGCGAGATTGGTCTGAGCCATGGCCCAACTGTCGCGGTCACCCGACTGCCAGGACCGCTCGATCGCGTCTGTGAGAAGTGTGAGGCTCTGGATGCGGTTCCATGCTGGATCGCCGCGCGGACGGATCCCGAATGCCATGCTCAAGTTCATCAGGGTGGGAACTCGACGCTGCGGGTGATCGATGTCCGGGTGCGCATCCAGGATCGAAATCACTATCCTGGCTAACTCAATGGCGCGTTCGATGTTCTGCTCGCGGTCTGCCCCCTCGCCTTGCAGGAGAGCCGCGACTGTCGTGGCTGCTACTTCCGCCCTCCGCTCTGAATAGGTGCCCGGCAGCAAGACGCCCAGCAGATCTAGCCCGGCCTGAGCTAGTGCTTTCGGACTCGCTCCGCGCTTTGCATCCTCGAACGCGCGCTGTCGCGGAATGGCCTCCTGCTCCCAGAATCTGCGGAGGACCGACTCGCGCACAGACCAAGCGCCCGCAAAGTCGCCTCTCCGGCAGAGTTGAACCGCTTGGACCAGCGAGGTGGCGAAGTGCCGACCCCCCTTAGTTGTGGCCTGCTCCAGGCGCTCCACGACGAGATGCTCTGCTTCGTCGGTCACAATCTCCGGCCACTGGTCCACCACTTCGCGGAGTTGCTCCTCGCTCCCGACGAGCGCGAGCTCTTGAAGCCCGGTCTCGAGCCGCTGTTCTCGTTGGCTGCCCCCGATCTTGTTCAACAGTCCTCGATAGGCCGACTCTTGACTGGCAGTCCCACCGGCGCCTGTTGAAGCCACTCCGAGATCAGTATCGATGTCCTCCCCTACGCCCGCCTCAATCTCGTCGAACGTGACGAGGACGGCGGGACCTGGCACCTCTCGAAGCGCATCGCCCAGCTCGCGCCGGACAGCGGCGACAATCTCACCGAGGGTCTCTAGGGAAGGTCTGAACAGGTGGCGTGTCGGGCGCGGTGCCCATCGAGCAGCGTGCCGAGCGGCGCTGTGGGGGCCGATACGGCGGTCCGGGGGATGGCCGCGCCTCCATGTCGCTCCGGAAGCGCTTCGGCGGGCGCTTCCGGACGCACGGCTCCCGCGATCACCCGAGCTGAGGCGCCGCTCGCAGCAGGTTCGTGAACCCCAGTAACAGCGCCAGCCGCTGGTGATTCTTCTCAAGACCGCGGTAGCGGCACTTCGCGTACCCGAAGTGCCGCTTCACGTAGAGAAACGGATGCTCCACCTTCGCCCGCACCGAGGCCTTCCGCCGCTCCGCCCGTGCCTCCTCGCCCCCCGGCGCCAGCTGCCGCCTGAGACTCGGGCGCATCGCCACCCGCCAGCTCACCCCCGAACGCGCGTGCTCCGGGCGCTTCTCCACGCCCTGGTAGCCGGCATCGCCCCACGCCTCCGTCTCGCCGCCGTGCAACAGGCGATGCGCCTCGGTCACGTCGGAGCTGTTCGCCGCAGTCGTGCTCAGGCTGTGGACCAGCCCCGTCCGCGCATCCGTGCCGGTGTGCAACTTCATCCCGAAGAACCACTGCCGGCCCTTTCTGGTCTGGTGCATCTCGGGGTCGCGCGCACGCTCCCGCTTCTTCGTCGATGACGGCGCGCTGATGATCGTGGAGTCCACGATCGTGCCCTCGCTCACCTGCAGACCGCGCGCGGCGAGGTGCGCGTTGATGGTCGCGAAGAGCGCTGTTCCCAGCTGATGACGCTCCAGCAGGTGGCGGAAGTTGAGGATCGTCGTCTCATCGGGAATCGGCCCGGAGAGGCTGAGACCGGCGAACTCGAGCATCGAACGGGAGTCGTAGAGTTCCTGCTCCATGGCGGGGTCGCTGAGGTTGAACCAGAGCTGGAGGCAGTGGATGCGCAGCATCACGCACAGCGGGTACGGGCGGCGTCCGCCGCCGCGCTTCGGGTAGACCGGCGCGATGCGCTGCTCCAGCTCAGCCCAGGGGACAAGCCTGTCCATGCGCTCGAGGAACGTCTGCCGCCTCGTCTTGACCTTCTTGTGCTCTTACTCGACGCTGCCGAACGAACGCTGCTGCATGGGGCACCCCTCTCTCCGCTCGCCCCATGCTCGCATCCGCTCACGCCCTCTGACGAGTTATTCAGACCATCCCTACCGCTACGACTTCGATACGCCACGGCGCTACTACCAGTGCTACGGGATGAAGGCGCCGCACTCCCTGCGCTGTCGCGAGCATCCGATGATCCGCGCCGAGCGGCTCGAGACCCTGGTCTGGGGCGAGGTCAAGCGCGTGCTGGAACATCCGGACCTGATCGTGGCCGGGCTGGCCGCGCTGGACGGCGATGCGGATGACGACGTGGCCCGCCAGCTCGCGCGCACGGAGCGCGAGCTGGCGGGCGTGCAGCTGGAGGAGGACCGCGCCATCCGCCTCTACGTGACGGGGAAGATCACCGAGGAACAACTCGACCACCAGCGCCGCTTCATCGGCGAGCGGCTGGAGCGCCTCCGGGCACGACTCGACGAGTATCGGACGAGGGCGTCGGCGCACATCGACCAGCGCCTCGTGCTGGAGCGCGTCGTGGAGTGGACGCAGCGCGTCGGCGACGGCCTCGACGACCTGCCCGACGAGGAACGGCGCGAACTCCTCAACCTGCTCCTGGACGAGGCCACGATCGACGGCGAGAACAACGTCACCCTCACGCTCGCCATCCCGGGCGATGGGGATGTTGTGTCAATTGCGGAACAAGGACCACGTTCCCGGTTTCCCAATCAACACCAAACGCTGCGCTACTCCTGGGGAGCCGCATTGCCTCCACGAGGCGGGTAGGGGCCGGAACTCTCAAGACTGGCCCTGTCGGGTCGACAGCGCCGTTTCTCACAGCCGCACGAACATTGGCATGATGGCCCCGGTCATGCGAAAAGGGCTGTGCCACCTTCGAGGTGGCGCTCTCGTTCTGAGCGCAGGACCGATGCCTCTCAAATGACGAAGGGCGTTCGGACTGGCCTGCGGCGGTCTGCCGCCCTTGGTCATGGTGGCCGTGGGAGGCTGGATCCTCGTTGGCGTTGACATCTTGACGAACGAGTTGTGAACGGGCGGCACACCGGGCGCCGGGTGTGACCTCGGTCATTCCCAGCGCCGATGCTGCGCGCGCCATCGTCAACGCTGCCGGAGGAGACGAGTAATCAAGTCTAAGATCGCCGGGCGAACAACCTACCGGCGTAAGGAGAACGGCCGCCTCGGCGCGGTGTTGCGTTCCAATGGTTGCTTTCGGCACCGCCATCGTGAAGTCTTCCGGGAGAGAGTCAACCCCGGAGTTCTCTGGCCTGGTGCGCGGTGCCTAAGCGCTATCCACAATTGCCGGAGCTACATCGGCAGTGTCCACGGCATTAGCAAGCGCTGTTGCGACTTCAAAGTCAGTGATCCCGAAGCCAAATACACCCGCATGAGACAGATTGTTGCGACTAGGCTGTTGAGTAACAAAGGCGTGCCCCCTAGTCACTTCTTCGATGACACTTTTGACTGTCCCAGCATTGAGCACAGCGAATGCTCCCTTTTTACTGAGGTCCAAGCGTTTGGATACATCTCTACGGACTCGCTCAAGGGCTGTCGCTTGGTCGATGCCTTTCCAGTACTGAAGCCAGTTCACTGACAGATATTCTTCTCCTCGCCTGAGCTCAAACGCGGTTACTAGCGGCAACCCTCCTTCCATTTTCTTACCAGGGCAGTATCTTGTAATAGCGTCTCCGTCGGGGACTGCATCGCCTCTCACTTCTGGAAGAGCGTTACAAGAAAGGGTTGTAGTGCTAGCATTGTTTCACTCTTCGGCAATGTGCCATTGACCCTCTTACGAGCTTCTCCCCTCTTCGCTGCTCCAGAAAATCCAACAAACTGAATCTTTCCATCAAGTAGGAATTTCATGGCGATGATTCCACGATCGTCGGTGCGCCATTCGATCTGTACCAAGCCATCGGGACTCACTCCAATACGAGAAGTTTCCATCTCTCGCTCAGCTATCAGGAAACGGACGAGTTGACGTAAGGAATCTAGTTGAGCTGGCGTCTCTTCCGGGTCATCTGCACCCATTTCCTGCAAGTGCCCGAGTCGACCGGCAGCCACGTCGAGACTATTTCGTTCTAGCTCCCTGACTGCGGCGGCATACTTCTCTTCATAGGACCGGAACCCTTCCACAGCATGTTCCATCGTCAATCTCGAATAGTCACTTATGGCATCGAGTGAAGTCAGATATATGCTGGGGGTTACATTGAAACTACAGGCGAACCAATGTTGAGTCCAAGGAGCCTGTCTAGAAGCATCAAGGGTTGAGAGTTCGGAAACCAAAGTTGGGAAATTATCCCTCTGAAGACGAGTTGGAGTGTAGTAGCTGTAGGAATGTGTTCGTCTGGGGCGCATAAAAGCGCCGGTCGGGGTGTCTGCGATACTCGTTTGCAGTTTCCCGATGGGGTGTCCAGCATCCCGGCTAGGGCCGATGTGTTGTCTTTTAGACAAGATCTGGTATGTCGCAGAAGTGCCCCATGGGTGGGAGTCATTGATGCCGCTCAGGAGCTCCCCTCGATGAGCGAGCCGAACATCGTCCGTAGCTGTCGCCTTGTCGGGTTTTGACTCGACCGTCGTGGTGGTTGGTTTATCAAAGTGTCTGTCGGAACTAAAGACGACCTGCCATGCACCAGCCTTGTATAGTACCTTCGCTGAACGTGGCGCAGAAGGAGCGCTACTCGCGTCTGGCAAAATGGCATCGGCAGTGCTAACCATTGTCCTGAGCCACCATCAGGCTTTCGTAAACTGATGTGCATGCCCCTAGAAGATCACGAGAAGATGGCACTGAAGGAAGAGTATACTCGGGGAAATTAATCTGGATTTGGAAGCCTTCTGGGGCCCCGAGCCGATCTACAATAGCAGTCCAAACGGTCCGGTCTCCGTCGGTGAGAGCGGCACGATAGCCTTGAATTTGGTTGAAGGGGAATGCCCCTGAAGCAAACAGAGAGATAGGCAGGGTCATTCTGGGTTCCCGCGAGGCGGTCGGATTGAACATGCAGTGCATGTGCACAAGGTCCGCGGCAGCATATGCCAATTCAAGGGCAGTCCAAGGATCGCCCTGTGGTAGAAGCTTGGGAATCTCGGGATCAAGTGCAAACCAAGAAAGCCTATAGTCGGAGGTGCCGTCACTCGTAGTGTGGTGGCTGAAAAGCGCAGTATGCTGGATGTTGCTGCGACGGTATGCCGCTGCTGCAGTGCCGTCTTGCAAGCACGCAGTTATGGGCATGATCGAAGGATGGCTCTCTGGGAGAGAGAAAAAGACGTCAAGATACGAACAGCCGGCGCGGGCCAGATCCAGTCGGTGGGGATGAGAAGTCACGGTTTGCCTCTACCTGCAGGCGCGGTCGCCGCGGCGTAGGAAGTCGATTTTTGGCTTGCCGCCAGGCTTCGTGAACGGCGTAGAGTCGAGCATGGCCTGTGCCTCAGCGCCATCGATCAAGCCGTTTCCCCAATGGCGTTCCATGTGCGCATCCTCTCTAGTCCGCCACCCACCAAGAAGGCCAGAATGCTAGCACAGGTATCCATGAGAAGGTTCCTCCAGATCGAGTATACGTTTCGGAGAGGCCTTCCGTCGGCGGGCGGCGTCCAGTTCGATGTGGAGCGGAAGCAATGGAGCTCGGGGTGTGACGGAAGGTCAGTGGCAGCCTCAAGGGCACGCCAGATCGCGTCAACTGGCGAGACGGTGCTGCAACGGTCGCGTCCCGCGAGAGGCGCGGGCCTGATCACGGCTTTCCTCGGGGCCCCGCCGCATGAGCGTCCTTCGCCGAGGGGAGTCGCTGTCCTATTCGCTGGCGGGAGCTGGTAGGGGGATATCGAGCGCTTGAGCGATCGACCGCGTCGCTTCATGAGACGCCTCGTCGTCATCCAGCGACTTCAGGGCTGAAGACACCCGACCATGGAAGTCTCGAACCCCTGGCTGGTCTCCGTGTAGAGCGAGTAAGTCCGGGTTGGAGCGGAGCAGGCGCGCGAGCCAGCTGAGCCCGTAGGCGTTGCGCTGGACAATGAGCGGCCGGCACACCCGGTCGACGAAGCCCGACTGTGCCAACAGGAAGTCCTTTTCTGCGATGAGCTCGCCGTACAAGGCGAAGAACGGTTCGCGTGCAGCACCCCTGCTCGACTCTAGGGCGTCATATACCCGGCGAGCCAGCAGCGCCGCGTTATCGGCATCGAGAAGCATCAGCAGGCTGGGAAGCATGTCTGCCAGGGGACCGAATTCATCGGTTCCCACCATCGCTTGAGCGTGTGCTGCAAGGCCATCCTGATAGGCAGGCCCGAGGGCGAGTGGCGCCTTCCGGGTGCTCACCTCGGTGAGCAGTGCGGTCAGGTCGTCTGGTTCTTGCAGCGCAGCAGTCCATGTCGCCGCGTCGACGGACTGCAGGCCCGCGGTTAGCCAGGAGTTCAACTGGACAGAGCCGCTTGCTCGCAGCGCCGCGAGATAGAGGGGTGCGTCGGCAGACCTGAACGGCCCAGTTGTGATAACGGCCTCGACTTCCGCCAGTGATGGCAGGGCCTCGAAGAAGGACTGGAAGCCGTTCTCGATAGCCCCCGAGTCAAGCACTACGATGAGGCGCTCCGGCTCTTTCTGAAGCTGAACGAATTGGAACTCGTTCCCGCCGAGCCAAGACGAACGGCACCGTCTCTGAGGGCCGTGTTCTGAACCCATGTGACGGGAACCATGCCAGCAACTACCCTGCCGCTTCCCTCCCGAAGGCCTGTATTGCGGCGCGCGGAACACCACCTTTCCTCTTCATGGAGGGCGGCAGGCGGGCGGGGGTCCTCGGGTTTAGGCGCCAACGGCGATCGTTACGTCGCTCCAGATCTCCTGACCCTTCGCGGCGTCGCCAGCACGAATCAGGAACACGGCCTCACCGGGCATGAGCGGGGCGAGGTAGGTGAACGCTCCGCACCCGTCGGAGGTATCGCCCATGGTGGGCGGGTAGCCGTGGGCGACCTGGTGGTTGGCGATCGCCTCGGCCAGTGCGCGCGTCCGGTTCTCACGGCCGGACATGGCGACCCCTCACGACGGGCAGCAGGTGGGTGAGTTCCAGGGACGCCGCCAGCTCCTGGAGCGCGAGCAGGTGCAGGGCGTTGGGGCGCGTCCCGCCACGCCAGCGCCTGAGGGTGAGGGGGTTGGTCGCCCACGATTAAGCTCTCTAGTACGGCGTAGAGCGCCGAATTCAAGGCAGCCCGAAACCCCACGAGGACTACCAATCCGGGGTAAAGGGCGAAGGAAAACCTGTGAGGAACAGGGTCTATCTCTTTGTGTCCCACGTCCAGTGCCGCTGGACCCTTCACCCCAACCAGGGCGGCGGGAGTCCCGCTGCGAAGCGAGCCAAGAGCACGGCTGCTACAGATAGTCGCCCAAGTCCTCGCGCTACGGGTCCGAACTCAGGAAGGAGGAAGGCAAAGCGTTCCTGATTTCTGCCCGATCCATCCGGCTTGAACCAGATGTACGCCCACCACACGCTTGGTCGGTCTCGCAGCGTCTCCAACTCGAAGCGGGCGGCTTTGTCCATGTGTGCGCAGTAGGCACCAATCGCTTCGCAGAGCAGGGTGAATATGAGGACCGCCACAGTCCCCCAGTGCCACGCATCCACCTCAGGACACCAAGTCCCTGTATCTGAGCCGCTTGCCCATTCTCCTAGGGGACTCGATACGACATTGAAGCGAAGTGGGCCTCCTCTTCTGGCCTGTACTTCCCTGTCGCAGCGCGGACTACGTCCGCAACGCTACGCAACTCCAACTGGATGTCACCTTCATTGGTCCTTCTCACCAGGAGGACAAGATTGACGCCATCTCCATCTTGGGCCAGTCCTGCATCTCCAGCCCCTTCGTAGTAGGCGTCCACCAACTCTGCGAGCTTCCGGAAGAAATCCACTTCAGTCTCCTTTGCTTGTAAGCGCTTACGCGAGTGATCCCTTCAGCGCCCATTGGCCATCGTACCACTGCGTCCCACCACGCCCCGTCCCCCTGATTCGCGCGAATCAAGCCTTGACCGTGGTCAGGGTTGGTGATGAGGACTTGTGCTACGATCGCCCATATGTCGCAAGAGAGCACACCTCCACCACCTCGTCGGCCCGCTCCAACTCCTCGCCCTGACACGGAGAGGCAGGCTGCGCCCGCTCCACTTCCACCGCCACCGCCACCTCCACCGGCACCGGCACCTGGCGATGATGGACCGGGGGATGTAACGAAGGTTAGCTAGAAGACAGACACTCCACAGAATCCGACGAAGAGCAGGGCCTGTAAGATCACCATCACAATGATGGCGTTCATGGTCTTCACATCTCGCTGCTCAATGACTCGGTTGTTCTCAAATGCCTCGTCAGCCCATTGCGAAAATCGACGGATGGCGTCTACGCCTTCTCGCCATGTGTAGTAGTTGATGGATTTGGGATTTGGAAGCGTCTGAAGATGATCGTTGAAGAACGGTCGATGGATTATCACCAGCGCCGCAACTGCACCAACAAAGAGAGCAACGACCGCAACGCCAAGGCCCACCTGAGCGTTTTCAAGATTTGCCACGGTTGGGGGCACCCCAACTTGAGCTGCCGCTATGCCGAGACACGCCGCCGTGAACCCGAGAGACAGGGCTGCGTAAGCCTCTGCCCGGCTGATCATCCGTGTGATTCCACGTTCCTGTGTGTCAAGCCTGAGGGCGAGCAATTCGAGACTGCTCGGAGCGGCTTCAAAAAATGTCTTGCTCTTCGGCATTTCGGACATGGCATCGCACTCTAGCGCATCAAGCATATCAGAACACCCCAGCCCTGCGCGGTGGAGTCAGACCTGCCGCCGCCTGATTCGCTGCGAATCAGCCCCTGCCTAGTTAGGGATATAATTCCCAAGGGGCTCTAGCCGCTCTGTGTGGCGAACCCCGTTTACTTACGTATGTAATTCCCTTTTGAATCTCGTCGAACACGAGCACGAAGCCACGCGGGGACTGCTCAGCCTGCCGCCGAGCTTCCTCCCAATTGCTGACCAGCCATGCTGCGTCCTTCCCCTGACCTACCGGGACGGTGTCGCGGGAGGACCCGCCCAACGCGATGCGTGGAATGGATGCATCCGGCTCGTCGACGGCGAGGTACAGACTCGGGCGGTCGATCCGCCTGAGCGCCTGGTGAACCATCGTGGTCTTACCGGTCTGCCGCGGTCCGAACACAGCGATGAGCCTGCTTGGCGGCTCGCCGAGACGCTCGGTAAGGGTGGCGACGCCTGAGCGTTGGAATGCGGTCACAACCAGATCATACCGCTACTGAGTAATTTTACTCAATAACCTCCGTGCAGCTCCCTGGGTTTGGATTCCCGGCACAGTTTCACACCAGTCCATCGGAGCACACGATGCGGATGACTTGAGGTTCCTGACTGGGAGCCATCTCTTCATCGTCGGGGGAACTGAGGCGATATCGCTCGCGCAGGGCTTCCAGCCGGGTCCGAAGCGCCGATCCTTCCAGGCGCAGGTTCCTGATCTCCGCGAGGGCGCCCTCCACCTGCTGGGACACGTCGCCCAGGAATATCCGCCCTAACGCCTCGATGCGCTGCGTCTCGGCTGTATCGTCCTCCGCATCCCGGAGGGCAATGCTGAGCTGGCGGGACAGGTAGCGACGCGCCTTGGTATCCCGCCGACGTCTGCGCCTGCCCAGCCGCGTCTGGAAGTCGGACTGGAACGCTGCGAATGCCGCCATCACGCGTTCGTTCGTGCCCTTGGGGAGCGGCTGTGCCGGGGTATTCTCGTCGCACTCGGCAGCGGCGATGAGCTGGGCGGGGCTGATGGCACGTGGTTCGAGGTCGCTTCCGACGGCATAGCAGCCATGCACATCCCCTGCGCCCAGGAGGACGAGCGTCTCGTCCTCGCTAGGGTCGTCGAACGGGGAGGAGATGGACTCCAGGCTCGTCGGCGACATCAGTGGCGCCTGCGCCCCCTCAACGTCGAGGGGGTTCTGGACGTAGCGATCGTTGGCTTGCTCGTCCTGTTTCGTAGGCACCTTGAGTGCCGAACGGATGCCGTCGGGCAAGTCCGTGATCGTCTGCCACAGGGTCGGGTCCTCCGCCTGGATGCGCTGGAGCAGGGCGACCGCACGCTGGTTCGCCGCCACCTCGTCCAGCCCGTCGTCCAGCTCCGGTAGCTCCTTCTGCCCGTAGATCCGGTACATCGCGTCGAAGTTGAGCCGCTCCGCTTCCGAAAGCAGCTTGCTGTCCAGCCCGATGAGGTCGTGCACCGACTGGATGCGCCGTGTCAGCCGGTCCGTGAGCGAGAGCTGCGCATCGACCTCCACGTCCGGCCACATGTTGTGGAGGTCGATCTCGGCGTGCTCGGTGCCAATCCGGTCGATGCGACCGAACCGCTGAATGAGACGTACGGGGTTCCAGTGCAGGTCGTAGTTCAAGACGCGGGCGCAGTCCTGCAGGTTCTGCCCCTCGGAGACGACATCAGTGGCGAGGAGCACCCGGATCTCGGGGCCCGGCACCTTCTCACCCTTGCGCAGGTTTGAGATCGGCGAGAACCGCTTCACGATGCTCTCCGCGTCGCGGTGTGTGCTTCCGGTCAGACGCACGATCTCGAGGTCGCGGCCACCCGGGTTCAGCTCCCGGTAGAGGTAGTTGATGGTCGTCTCGGCCTCGGAGAAGAGCAGCAGCTTGCTGCCCCGTACGTCCGGCCGATCCAGGAACCGGCGCAGCGACTGAAGCTTGTCGTCATCCGCCGGCGTGATGTCCTTGACCCGGTCCAGGAGGCCCCGGAGCACCTCGTAGTCGGCGTCGAGGTCGTCTATCCAATTCTCGACCTCGAAGTCGTCCGCTAAGTGGACCAGTTTGGCCTTCTTGCTGCCCGACTCCCGCCGACGCTCTTCTTCTTGTTGCAAAACCTCCAGAAGTTCTTCCGCATCGAAGGTGTGCCCCGAGAGAAGCCGCGTGGCGGTGCTGCCGATGGGGACGTATCCCGCCTCGAGCGCGTCCCGGAAGTTGCGGTTGCTCTGCTCGAGCGAGGTCAGCGTGGAGCGGAACGCCTCGATGCTCGATTCGAGCCGCTTGAACAACAGCACTCCCATCAGCTTCGCGATGCGGTCGCGAGCCCGGAAGAGGTCACGGTACTCTTCCTTCTCCTTGGCCTCTTCCTTGATGTAGTCCGTGACGCGGTATCGGTAGCCATGGTGCCGCTCGAGCTCTTGCTCCAACTCCTTGAGCGAGCCGGCCTTGGCATAGACCCTGTCCAGTCGGTAGTCCACGTTGTCGAGCACCGGGTCCGGGAAGTGCACTGGCTTCCCCCCGACCTTGGCCGTGTCGCCGTACAGGTCCTTGATGTCCTTGCGACGCCTGCGGATGAACACGGACGACAGCACGTCCTCGATCTGCGCCTTTGGAACGTTGGGCTTGGACTTCCCCGGTACCGGCGGGGAACCCTTCTGGCCGGTGCGCTCCCACTCCTCGTAGTCGGCACGGTAGTTCTCGAAGTCGACTTGATATTCGAGCCACAGCCGGGCGTTGTGGAAGTAATCCTCCAGGTTGACCGGCTCGATGTTGAGCCCGTGTTCGGTGTTGTCGAGGAACAGCCTGAGCTGGCGGTAGATGTCCATGGGCCCGAGGTTCTGGGGCGTCGCGCTCAGCAGGATGACCTTGTGGTCGCCGGCGTCCAGGTAGTCACGGAGGCCACGCGACCGCTGGTTGATGTTGCGGAAGTTGTGGGCCTCGTCGACCAGCACCGGGCCGCGGTTCGGGTACTCCTGTTCCAGAATGATGCCGTGCTCGGGGGCCTCGGCGTCGACGTATCTGCCGAGCTCCTCGTCGAACTCAGGGGCGGGGACCGCGCTGATGAGACTGTGTGAGACGACGGCGGCGCCGAGCCCGAAGCGCTCGTTGAACTGCTCCCACATCGGCTTCAGCCCGGCGGGACAGAGGATGAGCGGCGGCCCATCGTTCGGGTAGCTGTTTCGCAGTTGCCGGAGCAGCTCGGCGCCGATGAACGTCTTGCCCAGCCCCACGACATCGCCGATGTAGCAGCCGCCGTGCTCCTCGATCATCTTCAGGCCGCGCTTGACCGCGTCGATCTGGAAGTTGGCGAGCGGCTCGCGGTCGGTCGGCAGCGGCAGGTCGCCTCCGCCAATCTCCGAGGCGTACAACTCATGGAGGGCCTTCAGGTAGACGTAGTACGGACGTGTGTCGTCCAGCACCCACGACCGGTCCAGCTCGGTCACGAGCGGCTCGCTGATGTCCTCGGAGTCGGCCCACAGGTCCTCGAACCACTTCTTGAGCGCGGCCATCTCCGCGTCGCCGCTGACACGCACGTTCAGCTCTGTGTTGCCCTCGAAACCCGCAAGCGTGAGGTTCGACGAGCCCACGACAGCAGCCCCCGGTTCCGCGTGGTTGTCGTACCAGCAGAGGTAGGCCTTGGCGTGCAGCGGACTCCGCAGGTAGGTGCGAACCTCGACCTTGCCGTCGGCCACGAGGTCACGCAGCGCCTTCACGGCCGCTTCCGTCCCCCGCTCCTGCGGCAGCATGCCGACACCGTCCCTGATGTGGTCGACCGCCTGCTGCGCGAGAGGGGCCCGCTGGCGCCGCTGGACGAGGGTGTCCGCATCCAAGCGGGCGCGAAGCGCCGGCGCCTGCTGGAGCCCCGCAGCGACCTCTTCAAGCACGTGCTGGTCGGTGCGGCCCACGAGGATGCGCACCTTGAGGAGCTTCGACAGGTCCTCTGCCACCGCCTCGAAGCCGCTCATGAAGAAGTATCCGACGGCGATGTCGGCGCGGGCCGAGCTCGCCAGCATCTCCTTGAGCCGCGTGAGCAGCGTGGGGTCGGTTGTAGCGTGGAGGATGTTCACAGGGTCAGGCCGCTCTCGCTCGGATTCAGCAGATTATCCTAGCATCACGGTGAAACAGCCCCGAGCACGCTGGACTTACAGGAAACCTTGCCCTGCATGATCTGCGAAGGCATCCACATCACGGATATAGCCCATGACGGTGGAAGGGTTTCTGTGGCGGGTGACCGCCATAATCTTGTCCAACCGGGCGTGGTGGACGGCAGCGCTAGTGACGAATCCTGCCCGCAATGAGTGCCCCGCTATGTCCTTCGGGTTCAACCCGATGAGAGCTGCATATTGCTTGACGATGCGGGGGATGTCGCTGTGGTGCATCGGCCTGCCCCGTAGGTGGCCGCCCCGCCGCATTGTCTGAAACAGCGGCCCTTCGGTGATGCCCGAGCTCCCCAAGTATCGCTTGAGGCGCCTGATCGGCCGGATGCCGTCACCATCCTGCACGGCTATCCTTTGCCCGCGCCCTTGCTGGTCAGTCTTCGACTGACGAATCGTCAGCCACATCTGGCCCTCATCGTCTAGGAACTCGATGTCCTCGACCGCTAGGGCGCAGATCTCAGAGCGGCGCAAGGCTCCAGCGAACCCGACGGCGATGATTGCCGCGTCCCGCTTGCCTATAGGCGTATCGGGGCACGATTGCAGCATGGCTTCGATGTGGTGCTCCCGCAACGCTTCCACCCTGCGGGGTGCGGAACCCTTCAGCCGAGCTAGTCCCTTGAGCGTCGAGCCGACGACGGGATGGTTCGCTGGCGCTGGCTTTCCAGCCTCGGCGTACTTCTTGTTCACGGCACTCTTGTAGAGCATCACCGTGCCCATCGACGGAACAGCGCCGCTGCGAGGGCTCGGCTGCGTGGCCAGGTGGACGAAGAACTGGGCGACCTGTTCGGGCGAAGCCGACAAGGGGTCGGGAATCTGCTCCGCGACGCAGTAATCGATGAATCTGTCCCAGCCCTTCTGGTAGGCGGTGCGAGTGTTCGCGGACAATTCTGCATAGAGCGCTTCTCGCTGCAGATCCTCAGCGGTTAGGGTCGGTGCTTCCATTTCATGCCTCCGTCTCTCGGTAGGTGTCGCCGCCGGAGCTTAGTGACACTCCCCGGACCGGGTCCCGGAGGCCGCAATCGAGCTGCCTGCCTTGCGGGATCGCGTCGCTGCAATAGCCCGGCGGGTACGCGATAAACTACGGAGTGAAGACTGGGCTCAACGAAGCCTTCATCATCGATAACGAGACTAAGGACGAGCTAGTCGCACGGGATCCAAGGTCCGCCGAGATCCTGAAGCCGGTTCTACGGGGCAGAGACATCCAGCGCTATCAGGCCAACTGGGCTGGCATGTGGCTTATCGATACGCACAACGGGCACGACCATGTGCCGCCGATCGAGATCGACGATTACCCTGCCATCCAGGCTCTCCTCGACAGGCATTCCGAGAAGCTAGCGAAGCGACACGACAGAGGCAGGACGCCGTATCACCTGCGTAACTGCGCTTACCACGCAGAATTCACCAGGCCAAAGTTGTTCTGGATGGACATGTCGCCGGAGGGCCGGTTCGCCTACGACGAGGGGGAGATGTTCTGCGTGAACTCTGCCTACATGCTGACAGGCGAATCGCTCAAGTACTTGTGCGCTGTCCTCAACTCCGCCCTCGTGACGTGGTTCGCGCAGAATAGTGCTCTCAGTTCGGGGATGGGCACTGCACGGTGGATGACTTTCACCGTTGAGCGCATCCCGGTCCCAATCATCGGTACCGCCAGCCAGCAGCCCTTCATCCGCGCTGTCGATGAAATCCTGAATGCTTCGCGCTCGGGAGCCGATACCACGGACTGGGAAGTGGCCGTAGATGGCCTCGTCTGTGATCTCTACGGGTTGACCGAGGACGAGATACGAGCAACGACCGGCAGGGCTCGCCCGGCGAGTTCTAAGTGAGGGATTCCCCTACCGCCGAGCGCTCCTCCCGCGACAGCCCGTACAGGTCGTACACGAGGTCGTCCAACTCTCGCTCAAACGCCGCCGTGTCCGTACCTGCCGTCTTCGCCTCAAGGATACGGTCGACCAGATCAATCAGCGGCGCTGGCTGGCGGTACCGATGATTGGGACCGGGATGCGCTCAACGGTGAAAGTCATCCACCGTGCAGTGCCCATCCCCGAACTGAGAGCACTATTCTGCGCGAACCACGTCACGAGGGCGGAGTTGAGGACAGCGCACAAGTACTTGAGCGATTCGCCTGTCAGCATGTAGGCAGAGTTCACGCAGAACAGCTCTCCAGCGTCGTATGCGAACCTGCCCTGCTCCGTCAAGTCAATCCAAAACAGTTTTTCTCTGGAGAATTCCGCGTGGTAAGCGCAGGTATCCTGCACTTCGAACCAAGCGTTCCCGGTCCTCTTCCTGGCTCGACCCCCATCGGAGAGGCGCTTGCCCGACTGTTCCAGCCGCTGTCTTCGGAACGAGAGCAGGTGTCTCTTCACGGCTGGGTAGTCATCGATGCTCAAGCCGAGAGCAGGGAACGTACCGATGAGCCACAAACCTCGCCAGTCGGCTCGGTAGCGCTGGATGTCTCTGCCCCGCAGAACCGGCTTCAGGATCTCGGCGGACCTCGGATCCTGTGCGACTAGCGCGTCCTTAGTCTCGTTATCGATGATAAAGGCTTCGTTGAGACCAGTCTTGACTCCGTAGTTTATCGCGATATCCCAATCTTTCAGGGGTGTTCCTATGGACCGCATCTTGTCCATCACGTTCCATTCGACGTCCGACAGCACACTCCAAGGCGCGTCGGCGTCGGGGCGCACCTCGCCCCAGTCCTCCTCCGAGGGCGGGAAGCTCCCGCCAGGCACGTTGTCCATGTCGACCGCCGGGAAGGCCCTGGTCTTGTCGCCGCCCGTGCGAAGCAGCAGCACGCCGCTGTCGACGATCGCGCTGTCGAACACGTCCTTGCCGAGGTCGAGCCAGCGCAGCGGCGTGTGGCGCTCGGCGAGGAACCGGCGCAGCTTCTTGCCGTACTCCGCCCGCAGCCAGCTGTTGGACGTGATGTAGGCGAGG
Organism: Tepidiformaceae bacterium; assembly: GCA_965262975.1. Lineage (GTDB taxonomy): Bacteria > Chloroflexota > Dehalococcoidia > Tepidiformales > Tepidiformaceae > UBA2991. The sequence goes on from OZ253575.1 coordinate 2,746,113, forward strand.
ATGCCGTTCTCTGGTCGCAGCAGTTCGCACCCGCGCTCGTAGAACAGTTGGTAGATGTCGCCCGTTCGCGCGAACGTCCGGTAGCCGGCCTTGCCGTAGAGGTCAGCGAGACGCCCGCTGTCGCGCTGCAACTGGCGGTAGGGTGGGTTCGCGATCACGATGTCGAAGCCGCCGGCACGCCCGTCGAGGGGCTCGAATATCTCGGCGAAGGTGGATCGCCACTCGACGCCGTCTCCAGCGTCCGCCGCTCCTGAGCCACCGAAGCGCTCGCGCAGGTCACGGTTCAATTCGGCGATCTGCGCGCGTAGGGCGGCCTTGGCGGGACCGGCGGACGTGCCCAGGTAGCGCGACTTGAGATCACGCAACTCCCCGGCCTCGTCGCCGAACACGCCTTGGACGCCGCCCTCGCCCGTATGCACTGCCAGCAGGCTGTCGCCCGTGACGATGGTGAGGTCGAGGTTCGGCAGCGGCCTGGGGCGTTCGCCCTCGTACTCGATTGTCAGGGACAGCCAGAGCCGCAACTGTGCGATGTGAACGGCGAATGGGTCGAGGTCGGCGCCCCGCAGATTGCGCTCAATGATCTCAAGCTTGAGTTGATGGAGCTTCTTCTCATCGGCGCCGGCGTTGAAGAGCGCCCGCTGCAGCTCGACCAGTTCCTGCATCATGCCCAGCAGGTAGGCCCCCGATCCACAGGCCGGATCGACGACCGTGACCTCGCCCAGCGCCGCTGCCACCCTGCGCGCCTCCGCTACGCCGATCGCCTCTGTGTCGCGCTGGTCGACGAACGCCGCGATTGCCTCGGGGTCGAGCCCGATGTCCCGCGCCTCCAGATATTGCTTGAGCGCCTCACGGCACATGAACGCCACGACCTCGCGCGGCGTGTAGTAGGTGCCGGAGGCCCGGCGTACGTCTGGACCGTCTTCCCCCCGCTCGTGGCGTAGCAGCGTCTCCTCGAACACCTTGCCCAGCATCTCCGGGTCCACCGCCACCTCCACGTCGAGCGGTGTGGACTCCATCACAGTGAAGTTGAACCGGTCGAACAGCTCCGTCAGCACCGGCTTGATAGCCTCGTCGGGCACGGTCACGCCCTCGCGCTCGTCGAGCGGGCCCGGCTCGAACAGGCCGCCGTTGAGGAAGGGTGGCCGTCCAATGCGGGTTTCCATAAAGCGGTTGCGGAAGTTCAGGTCGCTCGACTGCGGGTTGTTGAGGCCGAAGAAGAACAGGTGGTACAGCCGGTCACGATAGAAGTTGGTCTCGACTGCGGAAGGGTAGTCGCGCCAAAGCGCCTTCAAGTAGTCCTTTCGATCCTCGCCATCCCCAAAGACGAGCCAGCCCTTGCGGGAGAGGAAGTGGACGAACAGGAGCCGGTTGAAGAGGGTCTGGACGAAGAGGTGACAGTCCTCGCCCTCGAGGCCGGTCACGAGTCCCTTCGCGGCCTTGAAGAGTTCGTCGTACTTGCGGAAGAAGTCGCGCGTGACGGGCTCGACATCGAAGGCCTTCTTCAGCGCCTGTCGCACAGGCAGTGGGTGGTCCTCCGAGTAGATGCCCGCGATCTGCTCGTAGGCCGTGCGCTGCGGCAGGCCGCGCTCGACAGTTCGGCGGCGTAGCTTCGGGACCGTGCCGCTCGTGAAGTCGGGCAGGATGAGGTGCAACTGGCTGGCGTCGCCGTTGGTGAAGACGAGCAGCAGGTCCTCGCCGAGGTCGCGCTCGATGAGACGGGCCGCCTCCGCCGCCTCCCGCTTGTTCACGCGCTTGGTCGCCAGCGCGACCCAGAGCACGTGAACGCCGTCGAGCGATGCGATGCGTTCGGCGAAGTCGGGCAACTCGGCGCCCTTGGCAGCGCCCGCCAGGCTCACCGGTCCAGCAGCACCGTGAAAGTCCACTACCTCGACGAACAGTCGCCGGATGGCCTCCGCGCGCGCCGCAGCACCGTCGGCACTGAAGATGCGGTTGATGCGGGATTCGACCTTGAGCGCGTCTTCGGTGCTGATAGGCAAGCTTAGGTCTCCAAGTAGGGCGCCTCGCGGGGCTGCCGGGGATTATATGGGCTGTAGGTACCAATCCTCCGGGATGCACCGGCCAGCACGGAACCCAACAGCAACCAGGTTCACAGGGGAGGTTCAGTACACCCGGCCGGGAACACTCTCCACGCGCTTGACATACACGATCTCGGCCCCCAGTTGGTCCCGGACCGTATCCGCCACGAGTTGCGGCCACTGGGGGATGTCGGGCGTGTTGTCAGGCGTGAGCGTGTCGAGGAACTCCCGGCGGCTCGACCACCCCGTTTCCCCGTCGTGCGAGATCACCTCGCCCCACAGTCGGATGGTTACCAGAGTCACGGTATCAATCGTACCCCCACCCCGAAGACCAACGGGAGCAGCCTCTGGGGTACAGGCGTATCCGCGTCCTACAATGCGGCTCCTGGAGGTGTCTTGGAGCATGTCGTGGGACAACGTCGACTACCTTGTTCGCGCCCTGAGGATCTGGCTGCGGGAGTTCCGCAAACTCGTGCGGACAAGGCTGGAGGCTGAGTTCGAGGAGGACTGGTACCCAAGCGGCGTGGAGAAGGCCGTAGGAAACCATCTCTGGCCCGACCTGAAGAGGAATATCGACAAGGCTCCCTCCCGGAGCATCGAAGAGTCACTTGACCCGTCTCATATCAAGCAGATTCTCACGGCCAAGAGCACGTGCGACCTGTTCGGCGACCTCTTTCCCCACCGGGACCTTCTGGATGCGCGGCTCCAGTACGTGATGGTGGTAAGAAACACACAAGTTGCCCATCCCCACGACAGCGAACTCACCAACGAAGAGTTGGACGAGTTTGTCGGACCCATGATCGTGCTGCTCAAGCAGGCCGACTGCGTCGGAGCCGTCGAAGAGATCGAAGGGATGCAGCTTGAGGCGAAGCTCTCGCAGAAGCCCCCTGATGCGACAGCAAGGGTCCACGACGAGTCCGGGCAGTCAGGTGCCGAGCACGACGACTCCGAACCGGAGTGGATTGGATGGGCTGGAGCTGCTCTCGCATCGATCCGGGACGCCAGTGGTTGGGGCCGCGTCGAAGAGGTTGAACGCACGCTCCTGGATGAGCATCCCGACTTTCGGGACGTGGTTGAGGATGCTCCCGATGGCTTCCTGGACCTCCTCCGTCGGCGGCCGGACATTTTCGAGGTGACCAGGCCTTCGAGGGCAAGACGCGAAGGTCGGCCATACGTACGTTTGGCAGGGGACCGGACCGTGCCGAAGGAGGAACTCCCCGACTGGGCTCTGGTTCTTGTCAAGGTTATCGAGCGCGCAAGAGAGTCGCGGGGACGCCTTGCATCAAGGGTGCTCCCCAAGATGAAGAACCTCATCGACGGGTTCGACTATCGGGAATACGGTCACTCAACATTCCCCGATCTCATCGCCACGCGCCCGGACCTCTTCCGGCTAACGCATCGCGGGAGGGGGAAGGCCTTCATCACGCTCCGCAGGTCCGGCGACACCAGCTGAGTTACTCTGGCGAGTGCTGTCCCAGCCGATGCCTGTTGGGCGTGGCCTTACGCGGGAAGGGAGCTCAGCAGAAGCGACTGGGCCCGCCGGTCTCGGGGAGGATGGTCCCGAGGTGCAGAGTGACGTCGCCACCCCCGTCATCGCCGTCGATACAGGCGACAGCGAGCGACAGCGCTGCCATCAGCACCAGCGCGGGCACGGGGAAGAGACGGCTTCTCCAGCAGCTCCTACTCATGATGCGAGACCCTGTGACACGCCCGTATTGAGGGGACGCAAGCCGGCTTACGCGCGGGTGGGCGTGGCGTATTGGGGGGGCGCTTGTACGGGTTCGGGCGCACCCGGGGATGCGGCTAGGTGGTCCAGAGCCAGTCCAGTTCGGTGAACGCGAGCTGGCGATCATAGTTCTCGATGTTGTCACGAACATCGAGGATGAGACAGCGATCGTCGCCGCCGTTGAGCGGCCCACGCAGACCGCGCCCGATCATCTGGAAGTAGAGATTCGGGCTGTAGACGGGACGGGCGACGATGATGGCGCGCGTCTTGGGAGCGTCGAAGCCCTCGCGGAAGACCCCGTAGTTCACGAGCGCACGGATGTCGCCGTTGCGGAACTCCTCGACGACCTTCCGGCGGGTGGCGCGCTCGGTTTCGCTGCTGACGGCTCGCGCCTTCACACCGCGTCGTGAGAGAAGGGCGGCAACGGTCTTCGCGTGCTCAACGGATGTGGCGAAGATAAGCGCCGGCCAGTTGTGCGGCTCAACGTGCTCCACGTAGGCGTCAATGATGGCGCGTGTCCGTTCGACATCGCTCCCGATGCGATCTTCGACGGACTGGGGGAGCCAGGGTCTGTCGCGGGCCTTCTGCTCTTCTTCGTCGGTGAGATGGAACGTGCCACCTTCGATCTCTTCATGGTCGGTCTCAGCGAGAACATGCATGCGCTGGAGTTCGCGCATGGCCGATTCAGGGCCGTCATCGGGGAAAGCGCCGTGGTCGAGGCGGTTCCGACCGTAGCGGTTGACGAGTCGCTCCGTTTCGCTCTCATCCGTTCCGCGATAGGGGGTAGCAGTAAGGCCCAGCAGCAGGGGCTCGTCATCCAGCCGCTGGCGCGTGAACCCAATTTCATCCATGGCAGACGTGTAGGTGGGCGCGATCGAGCGGTGGGCCTCGTCAAGGACGACGAGTTGCGAGCGCTGCAAGAACTCGTACTGCACGGAGTGCCCGAGGCGTGCCTTCAGCGTCTGGATGCTGGCGACGGCGACATGGAAGTCGCCCGCGGGATCGGGCGGATGCTGCCCGCCCCAGAGGCGCGAGATGCGCAGGCGGGCCGCTTCCCGGCCCTCGCTGGCCCAAACCTGCACCCACGCCTCGACGGCCTGTTCGCAGAGTTCATCGCGGTCCGCGACCCAGAGAACGCCGCCGGCGAGGTCGCCGTCACGCATGGCCTCGACGATGGCCTGCACGGCGACGCGCGTCTTGCCGGACCCCGTGGGCAGGGTGACCATGCCGCGGCGCTGGGGCGTATCGCCACGCAGCATGGCCTGGATGTTTGTGACGATGGTCTGCTGGTAGCCATGGAGGGGCGGGAGCGAGCGCGGCCCCATGGCCTCTTCGTACGGATCGCGACGTGTGCTGCGTTCACCCGCCCAAGCGGGAGTAAAGCCGAGCGACTCGACGAACGCCACCGTTCGGGACGAGCCAGCCCACTGTTTCGGCGGGTCGAGATGATCCAGATGCTGCCTGAACTGCTTGAGAGCGCCCGTGTCGTAGGTGGCGATGGCCGCCTCGGCGATGTCAGTACCAGTGAGGACGCCGCTCTCGTGCTCCATGACCTCCAGCAGTGACTGCGGGAGTCCAGCCCGGAGGGCGCTCCCGCCAACAGCCGTAAGCAGGCGCTCGGCGTCGGTCGTCGTGGCGCGAACGGCGGCGCGGTTCTCCTCAGCCTCCTTCGCCAACTCGAGCCGGACGAGGTGAGCGACCTGCGCATCACTGAGGTCGAGGTCCAACGCGTGGGAGATACGGCGGACCTCCTGTACATCGTCGGCCCTGACGACATAGACGGCATCCCGCCAATGGACGCTCGTAGTCTCGCCCCGCGAGAAGATGCGGTCGCAGCGGATGAGGTCGAACGCCTGCTGATCCTCCTCGCGGAGGTGCTCGCGCAAACCTGGCCACGCGTCCGTGAGAGGGATAGGCGGGGACTCGGCGATGGGCTCCGGTTCGGGCGGCTCAAGGTCGAACGCCTCGCGGATGTCGCTCGCGCGGGAGTGGTTGCGCCAGCGCTCCCACGACTCTTGCTCGACGACACCCGATTCACGAAGCATCCAGATTACGGGAGACTCGCATTTAAGTTGGGGATACGCCTGCTCACTACTGTGCCGCAACACCCAAGGCGTGAAAGACTCACCGAAGGCAAGCAAGCCCTCGGCGTAGCGGCCACGAGACGTAGCGGAGAGTTCCCGAAGGACGTGGAGCGGCCCAGGACCGTGGAAACTCCTGAAATTCACGAGGTCATCTTTGGGCCGGCTGCGCAGATCCGGACGTTCACGGAAGGCTTCGCGCTGCTCACGCAGGTACTCCCGGAACCACGGCTCCCCCCGCAGTGAGCGGCTCGCGACAGGGCGGTCCACGACTCCGAGCGCACGGAGGGTATCGGTATCCTCCGCATGGAAGTCCACGTCCACCGTGACGCCGACATCAGCACCATCTTCCTCCGACACGATCGGGCCAGGCAGGAGGACCGAGTGGATGGGGCACCAGTCATCGGAGCGCGTGCGGAGCCTGAGTTTCGCCTCCCATCCGTCGCATTCCCTGATGATGCGAGCGGGAGCAGAGGCCTTACGAGCACTCTCCCAGAAGGCTTGCTGCCCCTCCCCATTCACAAGGTTATTCACCGACCGCCCAAGTACGTTGCGGGCGAGAATCTCGAATGCGCTGTCGGGAGAGGCGGGCTTGACTCCCAGATCGTAGAGCGCCGACAGCGTCTCCTCACTGGCAGTGAGTTCGGGATGGACAAGCATGTGGTCAGGGAAGCCTGCGCTCCCAGATTCGTCGGGCAGCGCCACTTTCCCGGAATCGGGTTCGACGAGAATGCCGGCCGCAGTGAGCACGAGGGCGCCGTAGGGCGACGGCGTGCCCTCGCGGGAGAGGATGGCGGCAGTTTCGATGGCGGCCTTCGACGCTTCGACGGCCCGCTCGCCCTTCTTCCGACTGGCAAGTGCGGTAAGCCACTTGGTGGCGGTGGCGCGATCGATGCCGCCGCCATCGATCTGCTCGACGCGGCTGAGCCGTTCGCGCGTCAGGGCGCGACTGTGTGCCCAGCCCTGGGGACAAGCATCGCAAGCTTCCCAACGCGCGACGGCCTCTGAGGAGACAGGCGGCGGATAGCGCAACTCGGAGGCGAGAGTCAACCGCCCCTTCTGGTCGGGAATCACCGGCAGATCGCCGAGGCAGTCGTAGACCGACCGGCGGAGAAGGTTGGCCTGTTCGTGGTCGCCCTGTTCGTGGCGTCGGGGCAGAGCCTCAAGGTGACGGCCCGGATCGCCCGGGGTAGCAAGCCCGCCAATGTTCTGCGCGATGAGATCGGCTGCGGCCTTTATGAGTTCATCATTGTAGGCGCCGGGGAGCAGATTCTGGCGATCGCTGTTTGTCTTCCAGGGCGCATTGAGGATGCCGGCGACGAGGCTCTCGGTCTGTGTGGGGAAGAATGCCCAGAAACGTCCCGGCTCTCGTAGTCGCTCGACGGGTGCCGCCCACCAGAGGGGTACCTCCGGAGAATCGCGGTAAGAGTCCCAGTCGACAAGAGCATCTTCGGAGAGGCGGTGGGGGTCAGAAAAAACCCTCCAAGGGGTCCTCGTCTCGCCCTCGGTAAGCATATGCACACCGCCTACGACATCAACCTGCACTTCTCGGCTCGCGTCCGTGGTGTCATCGCGTAGGGACAGGTGCCCTACGTGTTCGACGAAAAGCAGGAATTCCGTTGGGAACTCACGAACCTGCTCCCTGAGCCTGTCGGAGGCACCCCGCTGGAGGGGGAGGCGCACGACATTCGTAGCCCACTCCATGAACTCACGAAGCGTGCCATCCCTCGTGGCGCATTCGTGCGGGTCGATGGGGTCGGGCGTCCGCAGCTTGGGGTACTCGTCGGCATCGACGCCCTCGCTGTGGATGAGGCGTGCGGAGCCTTCCCCGTCAAAGCGCAGCGATACTGAGCGGCTGAAGAACTCGGGTGCGTCCGTGACACCAAGCACCGACTTGAAGCCCAGCCCGAAGCGCCCGATCAGGTTCAGGCCACGCTTCGAAGAGAGGTTGGAGAACATAAGCGCCGTAACGCCGTCCTCATCGAGTGGAGAGCCGCTGTCGGCGCAATAGAGATAGTCATCCGTGAGTCGGATATCGATGCGCCCTCGCACCCCAAGCCCGCTGCAGGAGTCAGCGCTGTTCTGGGCAAGTTCGACAATCTGACGGTAAGCGTAGCCGCCGTCTGCAGTGGCCTTTTCCTGGCTGGCATGTTCGGCAACGAGGTTGGGCTGCGCGAGGTAGGAGTTCAGCGTCTTGCGCACTTCCCGCGCGACATACCTACCCAAGGAGCCATCAGGGCCTTCCCAATTCACCACAGCTACGCGGACGCTCCCTACGCGCGGGTGGGAGTGGCGTATTGAGGCGGGGGATCCTCGCCCAGGAACCTCTTGCCGACGTTGCCGTAGTGGCGCCAGCTGACACCGCCGTGGGCAGCGGCCTGATGGGCGTCGCGGAGCTTGTGCTCAAGCAGGTGGCTCATGCGGCTGGCGGTCGTGCCGACGGTGTCCCGGAGATGGTCGAAAGTGGCAGCCATTCCGCGCGACGATAGCGTGGAACACCCACGTCAGCAACCGTGGTGATTGAGGGTACCGCAGATGGTCGTGTCGAGTCCTACGCTCGTCTGTTGAGCAAGCGCTGCCGTACGTAGAGGCTGCGGCGTGAGCTAGCCCCGGATTGTTCCCAATATGGCCAACTGCCCGCAGAGCGCCAACGCGACGCAGAACCTAGCGCACCCTTTCTCCGTACCGAGCGTCCAGTCCACTTCGTGCGAGGGGTGAGAACTATATCAACAGCACCTTCGCAGGTTGAGCGGCCAGCTTGGTGGTGGTGAGTTCGCCCCGCCGATGTCCATCTGCAGCCCGTCTATGCGCTCTGGGGGAGGATGCTGCTGGAGCGCTCAGTCAGGTAGTCGCGGAAGGCTGTCCAATAGTCGAGTTCGAGCTGCTTCACGGGGGTGAGGGGCGGTGCGGCGGCGGTGCGGACGGTGGCCAGCCAGTCGTTGGGCTTGGCGACAACGTCGAAGCGGGGAGCGGGCAGGGAGTCGCCGATGCGCCACACCTGGAGCTCGACGCCGAAGAAGTGGACCCCCTCGACGGTGAAGTCGCGCGGCGAGAGCTTCGTCAGGTGCCCGAAGGCGGGGTCGCTCAGGGGGCCTCCACGCTGCCGCGACCGGCGTCGCCTAGCACAGTTGCAGCGAGAGGGCCGAGTGCGGCATCGGCGTTCCTCGCATCGGGCCCCGATCCTGAGACAGGCCTTCCGCCAAGCCGATCCCTGGCTACCACCCGTAGGCTGGGCACAGGCCGGTCGGGGTCTTAGCGGTCGCCGACACGCAGGCCTACTAGGTTGCTCGTTTTGCGGCTACGGCAGCAACGCGAACCTTAGAGTGAAGGTTCTCGATTTTGTCCAGTCTGGTGGGCCTAACTTGACGGTAGGCAGTACCACTTTCGAGGTGCTGTTCAGCCTGTAGCCGTGGGCACGGTGGCGACGCGCCTTCGTCCTCGCCTTCGACGTACAAGCTATGGCCACCGAGCAGCCGCATGCCGACGAGCGGCGTCGTATCCGCCTCCACGTAGCGAGTCTGGCCATCCCAGAGGACGGCCACGCTGTAGGAGGCGAAGTGATCTGACTGCCACCGGCACTGCCTACTGGAGATTCAATCTGTGAGAAGGTCATCCAGATTGGTGACCGGCAACCCATCGACCGGCAACCCATCGACATGGCGAAAGTCGGCGTCGTCGGTGATGAAGAGCGCGCACTCGGCCTGCAGGGCCGTCGCTGCGTGAAGGGCGTCCGGGGTTTCAGTCCCGTCGCAGCAAACAGGCGGGCGGTCTCCTCCCAGAGTCGGCGTGTGGCAGGCACCACTTCCACCTCCGGGGCGGCGAACACGTCGCGGAAGGCCTGTGATACTCGGCCCCGACCTTGTACCGGATGTGCCAGCTAATGATCTCCCGGCTCTCGCAAGGCTGGTCGAGAGCATGACACCGGGCCAAGGCTCCTGCTGATCCGTTGATGTGCTCGCGCGAGGCTACGTCCGGCTCTACCAGGGCAAGGACCAAGGCGTCCGCTGCGCGCCCAAGGCGCTCGACGTCGTAGCGGGGGCGAATGCAGGCAGTCGATGCCGGAGTGCCGAGATTGGCTCCCGGGCTGATCAACGCGCACCTTGATGACATCGATCTGGCTTTCGGCACCGGCTGGAACGTGGTGCGCGGTCACGGCGCCTGGATCCACCAACCGGGGAGGCGGGTCAAGCAACCCGTTTCATGGCACGAGGAGTCTTTCCACGCAGCACTGGACTTCCTTGCTCCGCTCTACGATCTACGTGCGACTGGACGCTCCGACGTACAGGAGAGAGTCGAGCTGGCCATCCGGTGGTTCGGCATGGCCCGGAGCGTCGGGGTACCCTGGGCGATGAAGCTCATTGCGATGTTCTCCGGCCTCGAAGCGATCCTGGTGAAGGGCGAGAGCGAGCGCCTGAAGGGCGCCGCCGTGGCGATTCGCGCTGCGTTGCTCTCGATCGCTATAGACGGGCACTTCAAGGATCCAGGCGAGGCCTTCGCCCTGTACCGCGATCGCTCGGAGTTGGTCCACGGCGCTCGCACGGCCGCCGACGAGAAGGCCTTCAGGCGCACCTTCTCGGTGGCGTCCGAGGCGCTTCGGAACTACATCGCCATCGCCAATCGAGAGGTGACCGTTCGGAGCCACAGGCGCATCCTGGACTCCCTTGCCGATGATGAGACGCTCGCAGACTTGAGAGGGTGGATTGAAGGGTATCGCCCGAGGGGTGAGCGGGAGCTGTTGAGTGGAGTCGATGGACTGATAGGACAACGCCCTCCCTAGCTCGCGAGCTGCCCGCCAAGAGACTACGGGACCATCTACGCCACCAGATGGCGTCCGCTTGCGACCGTGGTCCGGTAGGCGATGAGGTGACCCGTACGGGCTCGGTCTGGCCCATGCATGCCTGTAAGCCGCGGGCTCAATGGCGACGCGCCCACCGTCCTCGACTCCCACGTACAGGCTGTACTCGACATCCAGACTCTGTTCAGTGTTCGCATGGCGAGACCGCCCTAGTCGTCACCGCTATCGGCCAACCCTTCCAATTTGGTGGAATGGCGGCTCCGGAATAGCCCGGTAGACATCAATCACCTCGTCAGCAAATTCAAACCGCTCCGTCATCGCATCTATTGCGGCTTGCGTGATGAGCGAAGCACATGCAGACACTGCTGAAGGTGGCGCGTTGTTGACGGGTGCTGAGCAGCCCAACTGGGCCGAAGCAAAGTCCTCACCCTCAGGACCTGCGGGAATCAGAGGATAGCGAGTCAGGTCGTCTCTTAGATGGATAGGTGTATCTCCGGGTACTGCCTGCCGGCGTACGCGAGCGATGAAGCCCCCTCGGTAGAGCGCTCCTGTGACCAGGCGCCTCTCATTGTCCTGGGCCACCATGGCCAGCGATCTAACCAGAGCTTCGTTGCCTGTCGAGTCCACAACGATGTCGGCGGGCAGCATGCGCTCTTGGATCTCTCTCTTGGTCTGAGGACCCGCTATGGCTCCTGAAATCTCGGTCCAGGGAGCGTGGTCTCTTATCACGGCTTGGACCGCATGGACCTTGGGTGCTCCTACCATGGAGTGACCGGACACGTGCCTCACCACATTGCCCGGCAGCAGTACATCGGGATCGACGATGTCCACAACCCCGACGCCGCTCTCGGCCAGTAGCGTCGCGGTGTGCCCACCAAGCGCTCCAGCACCGAACACTGTGGCTCTGCACTTACCCAGCACCGATGCGTCAGGCCCCGCCCGCAGAATGAGGCTCTTTTCGTCCTTCGGCGCCGCTTGCAACGCCACTGCCTCGACTTCGCCCGCTGTGCCTTTGCACGCCATCACCAAGAGGTCGGGCCGGCCGCCACGTTCCCAGCAGAAGAGGATCACATCCACCCCGCCGCTGGGAGTTAGGAAGTCGGGCTTGCGCCTATCGGCCAATGCTCGCTCCAGCTGCCTGCGCGGCGTTCGTCGCAGGCACATGGCCACCTCGGAGAGGCTCCGAGGTGGCGGCGTGTGCAACGACCCGACATGAAACCAGAGTCCTCGCAGTTGGCCCGCCGACCGTTTGGGCCCCGGCAAAACATCCACACGCGGTGGCGTCTGGCTAAAGACGCTGTGACATTCACCCCAACTCCCCTCCGCAATCCCCAGCGCCGGAAGGTCGAAGGTAGCCGCAAGCGGAGCCTTCGAACGGAAGTTCAGGAAGGCGTCCTGATCCAGCCGATCATCCTTCCAACCATGCTTCGCGCTCTCACACCATTCCTCGACCCTGGAGAACAGGCCGCTGACAGTAGTCCACTCGTGACTGAAGTCTCCTTCCCGCCACATGCAAACCAGACCATCCAGGGTTGAGTGATTGGTGTTCAGGCCCTGGACGAACAGTGCCGGGGGTTGGAACGGCCAACCGGGAACGACAACCACGTCCATAGTTTTCGCTTCGGTCAGCGACGCAAAGCTAGGGTGGATCTTCCCTCTCCATCGTTGAGGGTTGGACTCGGGAACCGGCTGAAAACCAACATCCCCCAACTCCTCGATGAAGCCCCCTAGCGAGTCGAGGTCAAAGTGGTCGTCCGTCGTCATCTCTACCCGAACCCCTGGGCTTCATTGCGCCGGCGGGCTGCCGTGGAACCTATTCCAGACGTCGCTCCAGCGGCGGCACCGGAGCTCGGTCGGCTTGGTGAACTGCTGCCGCCTCCATCTCCGCTCCCGCCGGACGAGTCCTTCCCGAAGCCCTCGCCGAACAGTCCCTGCCAGATCTTGATCGACTTTTCGTTCGACGACTCCGCCTTGGCATCCCTCGCCGTCAGCGCATGAGAGTGAACTCTGTTCCTGAAGTTCGTGTACTTCCGCTGATCCCAATGTCGGTTGAAGGTTTCGCCCGGCAACACGGGGTTCCTGATCTCCGGCATATAGGGGTTCTGCTGGAGGTAGTCGTCCATCCTCGTCAGCACAGTAACCAGGGTGTCGGCCACGGTGCTAACGGCTTCAGTCCCCTCATCGGTCGGGCTGATCGTATTCCCTGCAAGGGTGGTGAGCAGGATTGACTTGGCGGTGTAGTTGTTCTTGTGGTCCCGGAGGTACTTGAGGAGTCTCACGACCCGCTTGAGATTGCCGCCCGTTATCCGACTCTTGTCGTTAAACCAATCCCGGTATCCTGTCCCGTCAGTTTCCTCGAACGTGTTGTCGATTCGGTTGCAAACGTAATGTCTGCTACCAGAGGTCACCCGGGGAACCACGTCCAAGTGGAAGTCGCCGGCGTAGTCGATGGTGTCGCATCGAGTCTTGAGCCGGAGCTTGTCAGCGTAGTTCTGGTTCTGCTTCAGAGTCCTGTGGATCGCGTGGATGTAATCTTTAGGCTCCCACTTGGGGTTGGGGTTCATCACGATCTGGATATCGGCGTCGTACTCGTCGGTGTCGTCAACCGGCTTGATGAGCGTTCTCAGAGCGTATGAACCTTGCGGCTCCATTTTCTGATAGCCGGTCAGATGGTCCTTGAGATAAGCGCTCACGGCCCCCACCGCGGTCTCCAGTCGACGAAGCCGCCCTTCGTTGAGATTGACCTCATCCCTGAGGAACTCCTGGAATTGCTTAGTGTTCTTGGTCACTCTTTTCTCCTTTGAGATTCTCTTCTCTTGTTACGTCCAGAGGTAGGCTCGCACCCCCTGTGCCGTCCAGGCGGTAGAGCCGCGTCTTGATCGACGTTGACTTGCACCTTCGGGACTCCTGGAGATGTGGTGCGTGTTTCATGCGGTCCTGCTTGCCCTTCTGCCCTCCGCGATCGTCCTAGCGCAAGTCGACGGGCGCGACAGGGCTATACCGTTCGGCCACCTGATCCATGAACGACGCTGCCACCGCGTCTCCGTGCTCGTCGACCGCGCGAACAGCTGCGGCCGGCAACTCCGCGCTCGCCCGCTTCCAGTCGTCGAGGCCGATCTCCGCCGCGCGCGGCGGCGGCTCGATGCGAGTCACCTGATCTGCCCCGATCAGGAGTCGCGCCTGCCCCAGCGCGGCGTGCGACTGGTAAGACATGGCCCCGGACATGATGTCGCGCCAGTGCCACATGCCCCCGATCCGCATCTTCCGCCACCCAACCTCGTATGAACGGGCTCCGCAACCGATGCTCAAGATGCGTATCCGCTCGCGCGGCACGGCGAAACTGCTGAGTGCCTCCGTGAGACCCACCATGATCGGGTTGTTCGCCCACACCCCGCCGTCAAGGAGCCGGTATCCGCCTTGCTCAAGTGGCTTGAAGTAGGTGGGCGCGGCCGACGTGGCGAGCGCAACTTCCACCAGGGACGTATCCCGGTCCTTGCGGAAGTCGGGGTGATGCGGCGTCTTGAACACCCAGATATCTCCGTGCGTACCGTCGCAAGACGGGATGCACAACCGGGAGAAGGAGTCACCGAGCGTCTTGGCCCCGAGGATCGTCCGTAACCGCTCCTCCAGCTTGTCCCGATCGTACTTGCGCATCAGCCAGCGACGCTTGCGCTTCAACCACTCGATGGGATTGCGGGACGACGGGAAGATGTCCCGCCCGTCGTCCCGATAGAGACGCAGAATGTCTGCGGCTGACAGCCTGGCGCCCAGCCCGATCGCGATGATGCCCCCGGTGGACGAGCCGACGATCAAGTCGAAGTAGGGCCCAATCGCACCTCCGCCAAGGTAACGCGCCTCGAACTCAGCGAGCACGCCGGACGGGAAGATGCCGCGGATGCCGCCACCATCAATGGACAGGATGCGGAATTCGCGATCCTCCGGCCAATTCAGAGCCTCCCGACGAGTCGTAAGCGCCCCCGACGATCGTGGTGAGACTGCTGCGCCTTGCTCCCGACTGTTCACGGTGAGTATTCCTTTCCTTCCGGGATCGAGGCTAGCACATATGCACGTGAGCAGTTCCGGAGTGCTGAGCCGCCGGGCGGTCACGCCGACCCAATCGCGGGGGCCGGGTGGGTACCAACAGCCAGGCAGGCTTCTTGCCTGCCGCAAAAGGCCTGCCTGGTGCCTAGGCCCTAGGGCCAACGGGCTATTGAGTATCTTTACTCAATAGCGGTACCATAGGCCTGATGAACGCATTCCAACGCTCAGGCGTTGACACCCTGACCGCACGTCTCGACGAGCCGCCGAGAAGGCTGATCGCTGTATTCGGACCCCGCCAGGCCGGCAAGACAACGATGGTTCGTCAGGCGTTGAGCCGGATTGGCCGGCCGAGTCTGTATCTGGCGGTCGATGAACCGGAGTCCCGTTCTCCCCGTATCCGCGCGAGTGAGTCTTCGGGAGACGCTCTGCCAATCGGTCAAGAGCGTGATGCGGCTTGGCTGGCCGGCCATTGGGAGGCCGCCCGGCGTCGGGCGGAGCAGTCCCCCCAGGGCCTTGTGCTCGTGTTCGACGAGATCCAAAAGGTCCGCAACTGGTCCGACACCGTCAAGGGGCTGTGGGACGCTGACCGCGCTGGAGGTTGCCCGCTTCATGTTGTCATCCTCGGTTCCGCGCCACTTCAGATCCAGTCAGGATTGAGCGAGAGTCTCGCTGGCCGCTTTGAGTCGATACGCGCCACACACTGGTCGTTCCCTGAGATGTCCGCGGCCTTCAACTTCACGCTCGACGAGTTCGTTTTCTTTGGCGGCTACCCTGGCGCGGCGAGCCTCATCACGGATGAAGAGCGTTGGCGGGACTACATCCTGTACGCGCTCGTTGAGCCGCACCTCGAGCGCGACCTCCTCGCCATGACCCGAGTCGACAAGCCGGCACTGCTCAAGAACCTCTTTGAGCTGGGGGCCTCCTACTCCGGGCAAATCCTCTCGTACAACAAGATGACCGGACAGCTTCAGGACGCTGGCAACACGACGACGCTCGCGCATTACCTCGACCTGCTCTCCACGGCCGGCTTGCTCACCGGGCTCGAGAAGCACTCCGGAAGCGTACAGCGACGCAGGAGGTCGAGCCCCAAGCTCAACGTTCTCAACACAGCCCTCATGACGGCTACCTCCGGCTACTCCTTCGCCGAGGCCAGGGCCGACCGCACCTTCTGGGGAAGACTGGTGGAGAGCACAGTCGGCGCTCACCTGGTTAATACGGCTCGTCCAAGGTTGGAGGTCTGCTACTGGCGAGACAACTCCAACGAGGTCGACTACGTGCTGAGGCGCGCGGCCCGGGTTCGGGCGGTCGAGGTCAAGAGTGGTGACAGCCGCCCGAATGACCGTGCCATCAAGGAGTTCGAGAGCAGGTTTCGGGCTCTACGCTCGCTCGTTGTTGGTGAGAACGCGACACCGCTCAACGAGTTCCTCTCCGCTCCTGCCCAGGAGTGGTTCGATCAGCCATGACGCACCTCGTCGCACGGACCTGCACCGAGATTTCCCGGAACAAGGAGCGTCACGCTCCCGAGCCAGAGTCCAAACCCCTGAGCGCATTCCGGTCTGAACCCGCGTACGTCCTGCTGGGCGACCCGGGCCTGGGAAAGACCACCGCGCTTGAACGCGAATGCCAAACGATGGGAGCGTCCGCTCACTTCGTCACCGCCCGCGACTTTCTGGCCCTAGATCCGAACCGCCATGCAGAGTGGCGAGAGAAGATGCTTTGCATCGATGGCCTTGATGAGGTGCGTACCGGTTCCTCCGACGTCCGAACATCCCTCGACGCCATCCGCGGCCGCTTGGACAGCCTTGGATGCCCATCCTTCCGACTGTCCTGCAGGGAAGCCGACTGGTTGGGAGACAACGATCGGAGAGCACTGGAACAGGTGGCTCCAGACGGCAGGCTCACGATCTTGCGGCTCGATCCCCTCACTGACTCCGACGTGGAGCAGATCCTTGCCGGCGACGCGAAGATTGATGACCCTCAGGCCTTCATCGAAGAGGCCGGGAGCCGGGGCATTGACAGCCTCCTCGCCAATCCGCAGACCCTCAATCTGCTGGCGAATGTGGTTGGCGGTAAGGGAGAGTGGCCCGAGAGCCGCCTCGAGACCTTCGAACTGGCATGCCGCCAGATGGTCACGGAACACAACCAGGAGCACTCGCAGGGGATTCAGCAACCGCCCCAGGAACAGTTGCTGGATGCTGCTGGCTATCTGTGCGCCGCTCAACTCGTGACGGGCGCTGTCGGGTTCTCCCTCGGTCCTGCAGAGGTCGCCGCTGACTACATCGCTCTGGACGATTGTGACCATCCAGCCCCGGTTGTCCTGAAGCATGCGCTTGCCACGAAGCTGTTCAAGGCGGTCGACGAGAGACACCTCCTTCCAGTGCACCGCCACGTGGCGGAGTTCCTGGGTGCGCGTCACCTCGCCCGGCGCATCACCGAAGGGCTTTCTGCTAGACGTGTGCAGGCGTTGATAAGCGGTCCTGACGGAGTCGTGGTGACTGAAATGAGAGGGATCTCCGGCTGGCTGGCGGCGCAATGTATTGGCGCGCGGAGCCTCCTCATCGAGCGGGACCCGATAGGGGTTGCGTTGTATGGCGACATCCAAGGCTTCTCGACCGAGGAGAAGGGCACGCTCTTGAGGGCGCTTGGCCGGCCCGAGGTGCTCGGTCCCCTTTGGCGGGAGGTTACCTGGTTCGAGATGGGGGCCGCCTTCGGCGCCCTCGCTTCTCCTGACATGGTGCCAGTGATCGACGCCATCCTGTCCGACCCGTCCCGCGACACCGATCACGAGGGGCTCGTCCAGTTTGTACTGACCCTTCTGTGGCAAGGCTCCTCTCCCGCCAGTCTGGCTCCGCGTCTACTCTCCACGGTGCGAGACCAGAGCTGGCCGCCTCGAGTGACCTCTTTCGCCCTCGATTCGTTCCTCCGTGTAACGGACGGGGGCGCCAACCACACGGCCGAGCTCAGGGGCCTGTTGGGCGCGATTCACGAAGGGGCCGTCTTGGACCCGGACCACGAAATGAGGGGAGCACTACTGACCCACCTCTATCCGAGGGAGGTCTCTGCCTCCAGCGTATGGGACCACCTGACTGAAAGAGGAAACAGTCATCTGGTCGGGCACTACTGGTCCTTCTGGAATCAGCACCTTCTGAGTCAGTCGTCAGACCAGGACGTAGGCGAGCTTCTGGACAATCTCTTGGAACGCCGGTCCGATGTGTTGCCTGCTCTGGAGTCTCACAACTGGCACTCCCTTCCCACGGACTTGCTGGCTCAAGGATTGGAAGCTCAAGGTGACGGAGTCCTCTTACAACGCCTCTCCAGCTGGCTACGTGCAGCGGCACCGTCGCTCCGGTGGGGCGTTGGTCCTGACCAGAACGACTCCCAGGGCCGGGTCCGTGGCTGGCTGGAAAAGCGCCCTGAGATCCAGAAGGCCGTGCTCCTGGAGGGGCTGAAGAGGTGCCCTGATGATGACGGCTACGACCACGAGTCGTACGAGGCCTGGGGCACGCTTCACCGGAGCTCGCTGCCATCTGACTTTGGGCTGTGGTGCCTGAACCGGGCCGTCGACCTTGCGCCTGTGCACTCCAGAGCAGCGGAGGATTTGCTCTTGAGGGCTTTTCGAGCTTGGAGGGAGCAGGGCTACGACAAAGGCCTCTCCCTTCCTGTCCTGACAGACGGTGTTCGTGGGCATCCGGCACTGGAGGCGAGGCTGTCGGCCCTCGTGGAAGGCGCGGTGTCCTTTGAAGTGGAAGCAGTGCGCGACGGGATTGAGCAGAAAGAGGCAAAGGAAGAACAGGCACGCGAACGCGAGGATGACATTGCGTACGTACGCTCCCATGCCGAGGCCCTGCGCGAGAACCGAGCCCCGCTAGGGCTCCTTGGCGAACTGGGCAGGGCGTACTTTCTCTTCCCACACGACTGGGGGACGAATGCCTCCCGCGTAGAGGCTCTCTCGGAATCTCTGGGTGACGATCAAACCCTGGTCGAAGCGGCGTTGGCCGGCCTGCGAGGGACGTTGTGGCGGAACGACGTGCCGGACTCTGACGAGATCGTCCGGCTCAAGGAGACGTCTATGCGTCACCGCCTTGACTTCGCGGTTCTCGCTGCCTTGGACATCCTCCAGCGGGAAGATCCCACTCGGCTCAAGGACCTCACCCAGGGTCAGATAGAGACGGGTCTGACGTTCTACTACTGCACACCGGCAGGGTTTGCGGAAACCCCGGCATGGGTCGAAGAGTGGACCGCACGCGTTCCCGAACTGGTGGCAGATGTAGCGGCCCGATGCACGCTCTCCGCGATTCGGCACGGCGACGGATATTCTCCGGCCCTGGAGACCATCAGGCGGCTTGATGGGCACCCATCCCTGAGGCAAGCCATTACTCTCAAGCTCCTTGGGGGGGTGCCAGCCGGAGCGGGCCTGAAGACGCTGGGAACCCTTGACAGCCTGCTCTGGACCGCTCTCGCCTACCCTGACAGGTCGGCCCTTCTCGACCGCATCGGCGCGAAGCTCTCTCTGAAGAGCATGGGGGTAGCTCAGCGAGTGCGCTGGCTGGCTGCAGGTGCCATTGCTGCCCCGGAAGCCTATGGGCCGAGGCTGAGAGCTTTCGTCGGTGAGGGCCAGCGACGCGTCCGGGCGTTGGCTGCCTTCTTCGACTCCCGTGACGCCATAGAGCCCCTACCGTTCCCCAGCCAGGAGCAGTACGCCCCGGTTCTTGAGGCCCTGATTTCTCTGATGGGCCGCTCGTTCGCACGAGACGAGCCCCTCGGGTTTGGCACCGTGACAATCGAGATGACCACCGCTGGACACATCAGACGCCTCATCCAGCAAGTGGCCTCACTACCTGGGGAGGCCGCCCTGCAGGCGTTGGATTCACTCGTGTCCGACCCCGGGCTCGTCCACTGGCACGATCACCTGGAGCGAGCGCGCGACGACCAGCGAGTCGTTTACCGGGATGCAGCCTACCGTCACCCGGACCTTGGTCAGTTCCACCGTGCCTTGAAAGAAGGGGAGCCGGCCAACGTGGGTGACCTTGCCGCACTACTCCACGACCGACTGACCGCGGTGGCGTCAGGCCTTCGTACCACTAACACGGATGACTGGCGGCAGTACTGGAACGAAGATCCACAGGGTCAACCAAAGAAGCCCAAGCATGAGGAATCCTGCAGAGATGCGCTCCTTTCCCAATTGCGCGGGACGCTCCCGGACCGTGTGGATGCACAGCCCGAGGGGCAGCACTCGGGCGACAAGCGGTCCGACATCCGCGTCGCCTATGGGGGGTTTAGCGTTCCTGTCGAGATCAAGAAGGACACGCACCGTTACCTCTGGAGCGCCATCAGGAATCAGCTGATCGAGCAGTACTCCCGCGACATCGATACCGGTGGGTACGGAATCTATCTCGTATTCTGGTTCGGTGAGGGGGGACTACCCCCTCCGCCGACCGGAACGCGCCCGACGAACCCTCGGGAGTTGCAGGAGCGCCTGGCAGAGACTCTGACGGCAGAGGAAGCCCGCAAGATTGATGTGCTGGTCGTTGATGTGAGTCCGGTTCCCTAGGGACAGGGAGGTGGGGAGTTGTTCCAGCGCCTGCCACCTCACCCGCCCTGCGAGTGGCAAGGGATCATCCCCCTTAGCCCGAATCCACCGATCGAAGCTTGACGGGGCGGGCAGCCGGGCTGCCGGAGAGTTCGGCGGGCGTGCCGGCGTTCACCAGGCGGCGGCGCGGGCGGAGCGGAGCGAGCAGCCGTCGCTCAGCGCCGCTCGGGGGCGCTGAGGGCGCGGGCGCGAGGGTGCGCGAGGCGTGCGCGGGCATGCTGGCGCGAGGCTCGGACCCGGGCCGGCGCTGTGAGCGGGCGTCAGGCCGGGAGCGGTAGCGCCCGTAGTCGCGCGAGCGCGGCTGCCAGCTGCTCTGCCCAGGGCCAGCGCTTCGGGAGGTGCAGGGTCCAGCGCCGGGCCGAGTGGGTGAGCCGTCCGGGGAGAGCGAAGTAGCGCCGCCTGAGCGTCCTGGTCGTCACGATTCCCTCGCCGAGCCCGAGCCGCGCCGTCCAGCGGGCGAGGTTGTGCGCGATCACCTGCACCGCGAGCCACGCCGCGTTCGCGGCGAAGCGGCCCGAGGGGAGATGGTTGAGCCCGACGCCGTACTTGAGGTCACGGATCGCGTTCTCGACCTCGGCGTGCTGGCGATGGTCGGCCTCAAGCTCCATCATCTCCCCCGCGCGATCGGTGATGAAGGCGTGGTAGCTGTAGTCCACGAAGAGCGCGAGCTGTGAGCCGGGCGTCGGCTTCACGCGCCGCACGATGAGCCGCACCGCGGTGGCGCCCCCCGTGTGCTGGAACGGCGTGTAGGTCGTCTCGGCGACAGCGGCGCCGCCCGGCAGCCAGTACGGGATCGGCGTCCAGTCCGCTTCCGGGATCGCCTCGATCAGCGTGCGTACGTTCGGCTGCTGGCGGATCGTGACCGAGAAGCGGACATCCAGCGCGCGGCAGGCGGCGACGACGGCGTGGGTGTAGAAGCCGCTGTCGGCGCGCATCGTCAGCTGCCCGCTCGCTCCGGCGCCGCGCACCCGCGCCACCGTCTCACGCAGGAAGTGGGCGGCGCCGCGGCCGCTGCTCGCGCGGCCCTCGCGCAGCCGCGCCATCAGCACGTCACCCGTCCCGGCCGCCACCGCGAGCAACGGGTGATAGCCGCGCGCGCCCGTGTAGCCGGGCTGGCGGGCGCCCTCCTTGGCGAGGCCGTAGGTCTCGCAGAGCGTCGAATCGAGGTCGATCGTGAGCGGCGCGTCGCCCGGTCCCGCCCCGGCCGCCCAGCCGCGGGCGAGCAACTCGCGGCTGAGGCGGTCGAGCTGGCGGGCGTGGCCCCAGCGGAAGCTGCGCAGGAAGGTCCCGAGGGTGGACGGCGCCTTCACGGTGCAGCCGAGCACGCGCCCGGCGCCGCCTGAGCGCAACGCATCGGCGTCGTCGATGCAGTCGCCGCCCGCGAGCGCCGAGGCGACCAGGGTCAGCAGCTTGTCGCCGGCGTGCGCCCGCCCCGCTGCGTCACCGAGGTCGACGTGGGCGTCCGCCAGTTCACGAAGGCCGAGCCGGCGGGCGAGCGTGGCGGGGAGCAGCAGCCCCGCGTGGTCCACGAGGCGGTCGTCGTCGAAGGCGATGTCTATCCGGTCGGGGTCGCTCGTTGGTAGCATCGAATGGGTGCTCCCTGTGGCTGTGACGTGATTTGTCAAAACCCATTGTCCCAGCTACAGCGGAGCACCCAACCGCAGCCGCTCGCGCGCTCTTCTTCGGTGGATCAGGGCTTAGGGTGACGTAATCCCCGTCAGGTGTAGCGGGCTCACGTCCTGCGCGTGAGACGTGATGGTGCCCATAGGGTCCAGGAGCAAGTGACGCTTCGAGAGCTAGGCCTCACAGGCCGCCTGCTACGGCTACCCCTTAACGCAGGAGAGACGGCACACAGGGGTGCGGAAGGGGATGGCGCTGCCTGCGCGGTGCCATCCCCTTCCCATCGCCTATCCGGCCGCTCCCGACAGCACCCCTTGGCGCTCCCGGTCCCGTGCCCACTCGAAGAGCGAAAGCGTTGGGGCTTCGTTGCGGTGCCGGCCACGAGGCGGCAGCGGCTCCTGCGGCGTCTCGGCCATGAACTCCGTCCACGAGAACAGCGACCCTTGCCGCTCGGGAGCATCCGTCTCCGTGGCCGCGACGACCGCAGGCTCGGGCTCGTGCCAACCCTTGTCGACAAGCAGCGCCTCGGCGTCCGCCGCGACCTGCTGCGCCTGCGCGAACACCGATTCGACCGAGTCGGCGTCCTCCTCGCCAGCGACGATCTTTCTCGCCAGGGCGAGCATGAGGTCGTCACCGTCGTCACCGTAGGCGGCGAGGCCATCCTCGGGCAGCTCACCCTCCACGGCGAGGGAGCTTTGCAGCTTCTTCGCCACGAGCTGAAGGGCGTCCGCCTGCAGGGTGTTCCGGTAGGCCATGAAGACGACCTGCACGGGCTGGGTCTGACCGATGCGCCAGGACCTGCGGGAGGCCTGCCGCATGGTGTAGACGGAGTAGTCCGTCTCGTACCAGCAGATCGTCGGGAACTGGACAAGGTCGAGGCCCGTCTGCACCAGCCGCGGGTGGCAGACGAGCACGTCGACGCCCTCCTCGACCCGCTGCGCCACCCACGCCTCACGACGCTCGGGCGGCACGGCGTCGGCCTTCATCACCGCGACCGTGAAGCCATGGCGACTCAAGAACTCATCCATCCGTCCCGTGATGTCGCGGGTCCCCGTATGGGTGGCGTAGACAAGCACCCTCCGGCCCTGGAGCCGCTCGGCGGCGACGAGGTCGACGAGCGCCTGCTCCTTCGGGTAGAGCTTCTCTTCGGAGAGTGGAGGCACCTGGATGAGCACCTCCTCGGACTCCGGGTCGAAGACCGTCTCGCCCCGCGTGCAGCCGTCGGGGTAGGCCAGGAGCGTCTGCAGGTAGGTGGCCAGCAGCCGCTTCGAGCCCTTCGCGAGCACCTCCGTGAGGGCGGCCCGCAGCGTCTCGAAGACAGAGTCGTAGGCGCTCCGCTGGGAGAAGCCGCTGGCGTCCTCCTCCGTGTCCATCGACGAGAGCAGCACCCGCTCCTCGTAGGGCGGAAGCCCGGAGGCCACGTCCGAGAGGCGCAGGAAGATGCTGGCGCCGATGAGGTGGAAGAGGGCGGCGGGGGCGAGCCCCGGACGCTCCCGGATGACCTTGCGGTACTTCCGGCGGCGGCTCGTGCGCCCGTCCTCGAGCGACTCGCCGTCGTCGCGCCCGATGGTGTGCGCGACGAAGCCGTAGCGCTCGATCCAGCGGCTCTCCTCCCCGCGCCCGAACTCGGACCGGATCTCCGGGGAGAACCGGTAGAGGAGGTGGAAGAGCGTCGAGGAGCAGCCGCCCATAAGTGTGTGCCCGAGAGGCTGAGGGACTTGCCGCAGGCGTCGGCGAGGATGCCGGCGGCGATGCCCTGGGCGGAACCGCGCCCCTTGTACTCGTGCGCCTCGTCGCCGATGAGGAGGTCGAAGAAGCCCCGCAGGTGGTGCTTCACGTAGTCGGCGAGGGGGTAGCGCTTCGGCCCTGAGTGGTCCGCCTGCCAGAGCGCCGTGCCGCACTCGTCACACGCGCGCTTCCTGCGTGCGAGGTCCTTCAGGGTTAGGGGCAGGCCGTCCTTGTCGACGATGGGAGCGAAGCAGTCCGGGCAGCAGGGCACCCGGAACGGCTCCAGGGTTTCCTCGTCGCGCACTAGCCTGCCGTCGACGGTCGCCCAGCGCTCGACGACGGTGGGCAGCCACCGGAACGAGAGCTTGGCCCGCTCCCGCGACATGACCGCGAAGAGCGGCCCCGGCCCGTGGGAGCGGAGCAGGCGTTCGAGGTCGGTGATGGAGGCGACGATGATGGCGCGGCTCCGTCCCACTTTGTAGATGACGAGCACCCTGCCCGCGATCTCACCTTCGCGTAAGGCACCCACTACAGCCGCGTCATCCGCTCCGGGCCACACGAACGTTGCCCACGTGGGGTGGCTTCCCCGGTCGCGCAGCCAGCAGAAACAAGTCCGCATCGGCGGACCGCAGGATAAGTCAGGCGTATACTGATGTTGATACAGAAACTCTAAGGAGCTGAAATGACAGATCGCCTCTCCCAAATCGGACACCTGATGAAATGGCTTGACACCGTAGGGGAAAGTCATTTGGAGCTTGTGACGAAGGCAGAACCTATGGTGAAGCAGTTGCTTGACTCTCTGACTACATTGGGTGCCATGGCGCAAGTTGTCCTTCCCGTAGTACAGCAGTTCTCACAAGAAGTTCACGGCAGTGAGGTGCTTAAGTCGGCTGGATGGGTACCACATTACACGATGCCGTTCTCTTCCATAGCAAGGCATGATGAGGATGCACATTCCGTTCGTGAACAAATCCTTGACTTTTACGCCGAAAATTGGCAGGATATCCGCTCCAAGATACAGTCCCGGCTTTCGGATTACAGGGTAGATGCAACAGCTAAAGCGACTCTTAACGAAGCACTTGAAGCCCATTCCACAGGACTTTATCGGTGTGTATGTCGCGTACTATTCCCGGAAATAGAACGACTTCTAAGACTGTATACTAGCGAAGAAAACTCGAATAATAAGGGATCGCGAGCAATGATAGAGGCTTTTACTGGTGAAGAGGCAGGAAAGAATTTCGGCGACTTCATTCCCAACGGAATCTATGAAGCGGTCCTGTTCGAACATTTCATTCAGGTATTACGTCAAGAGGATTCAGGTACGGTAGAAAAGACAGTCTTTGGCCTATATACAAGTGTTCTTACCAAAGAGGCACTGGAAAGGGTCGAAGGCGACCCCGTGCCCAACCGCCATGCGGCCATGCACGGTCTAGTAGACTACTCGGACCCGCAACACAGTTTGAATATGATATTTATAGCCGACTATATTTTCCAGATAATGAGCTCTTTCAGCGAAAGTGCTACGGCGGTAAACACCGACAGCAAAGGAGGCCCAGGGTAGACTTGCAAGTCAGAGGCGCTGCGTCTGGCCCGCGGGAGGCGCGGTTTCTGGGCCCAGCGCGGCGTCCTCCCTGTCGGCGCGTAGCGCCTGCGGGGTGGCGATGAACCCTTGGTGAACTGAAGAACTGGCCGCATCCCCTATGCCGGTCGCATTACATGAGCTGTGGACACTCAATCGGCGAACACGGCTGGGTCGTCGTTGACTTCACCCCCTCGATAGGCGGTTCTGGCTACGCCTAGGCGGCTGTTCGCGGCTGTAGTAGTGGTCGTCGTGGCCACTCGCTGCATTTCTCGCTACCCCGCCTGACTGAAAGATCAGAGAGGAGCTCCACCGACACCCGGAAGGGCCGAGCATGTGGCGCGGTCCTTAAACGCAAACGGGCCGCACACATGGACCGCTAGGGGGGGCCACCGCTGCTAATGCGGTGGCCCCCCCTTTTGCTCCCGGCTAGCGTCCTGCGCCAGCCGGCTCCGCCTCCCGCTCCCGTTCGAGCGCCCACTCGAAGAGGGAGTTGGACGCGGGCGCGGGTCTGCGGCTGCGGCGTGTCGGCTGGGCTGGTTCCTCGGCCATGAACTCCGCCCAGGAGAACAGCGACCGCTGCCGCTCCGGGGTTTCGTCATCGGCCTCGCCGCCCACCGGAAGGGCGGTGTGGCCGTTGCCGTTGGCGTGAACCTCGACGACCACCGGCTCGGGCGCGGCCCACTCGGCATCGACCAGCAGCGCCTCGGCGTCAGCCGCGACCTGCTGAGCCTGGGCGAAGACCGACTCGACCGAGCCGGCGTCCTCCTCGCCGGCGACGATCTTCCTGGCCAGCGCCAGCATGAGATCGTCGCCCTCGTCCCCGTAGGCGGCGAGGCCGTCCTCCGGTAGCTCCCCTTCAACCGCCAGCGACGATTGAAGCTTCTTCGCCACCAACTGGAGGGCGTCCGCCTGCAGGGTGTTCCGGTAGGCCATGAATACGACCTGCACGGGCTGCGTCTGGCCGATGCGCCAGGACCTGCGGGAGGCCTGCCGCATGGTGTAGACGGAGTAGTCCGTCTCGTACCAGCAGATGGTGGGGAAGTCGACGAGGTCGAGACCCGTCTGCACGAGCCGTGGGTGGCAGACGAGCACGTCGACGCCCTCCTCGACCCGCTGCGCCACCCACGCCTCGCGGCGCTCGGGAGCGACGGCGTCCGCCTTCATCACCGCGACCGTGAAGCCGTGGCGACTCAAGAACTCCTCCATGCGCCCCGTGATGTCGCGGGTTCCCGTATGGGTGGCGTAGACCAGCACCCGGCGACCCTGGAGCCGCTCGGCGGCAACGAGGTCGACGAGCGCCTGCTCCTTCGGGTAGAGCTTCTCTTCGGAGAGGGGAGGCACCTGGATGAGCACCTCCTGGGACTCCGGGTCGAAGACCGTCTCGCCCCGAGTGCAACCGTCCGGGTAGGCCAGGAGCGTCTGCAGGTAGGTGGCCAGCAGGCGCTTCGAGCCCTTCGCCAGAGCCTCGGTGAGGGCGGCGCGCAGCGTCTCGAAGACGGAGTCGTAGGCGCTCCGCTGGGAGAAGCCGCTGGCGTCCTCCTCGTCGTCCATCGACGAGAGCAGCACCCGCTCCTCGTAGGGTGGCAGCCCGGAGGCCACGTCCGAGAGGCGCAGGAAGATGCTAGCGCCGATGAGGTGGAAGAGGGCCGCGGGGGCGAGCCCCGGACGCTCCCGGATGACCTTGCGGTACTTCCTCCTGCGGCTCGTGCGCCCGTCCTCGAGCGACTCGCCGTCGTCGCGCCCGATGGTGTGCTCGACGAAGCCGTAGCGCTCGATCCAGCGGCTCTCCTCCCCGCGCCCGAACTCGGACCGGATCTCCGGGCTGAACCGGTAGAGGAGATGGAAGAGGGTTGAGGAGTAGCCGCCCATGAGCGTGCCCGAGAGGCTGAGGGACTTGCCGCAGGCGTCCGCGAGGATGCCGGCGGCGATGCCCTGGGCGGAGCCGCGGCCCTTGTACTCGTGGACCTCGTCACTCACCAGCAGGTCGAAGAAGCCCCTCAACCTGTGCTTGACGTAGTCCGCCAACGGGTACCGTTTCGGCCCCGAGTGGTCCGCCTGCCAGAGGGCGGAGCCGCACTCGTCGCAGCTCCGCTTCCGGCGGCCGAGATCCTTCAGCGTCAGGGGCAGCCCGTCCTTGTCGACGATCGGGACGAAGCAGTCCGGGCAGCAGGGGACGCGGAAGGGCTCGAGCGTCTCCTCGTCCCGGACGAGCCTGCCGTCGACGGTCGCCCAGCGCTCGACAACGGCGGGCAGCCAGCGGTAGGAGAGCTTCGCCCGTTCCCGTGACATGACCACGAAGAGCGGCCCCGGTCCGTGGGAGAGGCGCAGCTTCTCGAGGTCGGTGATGGAGGCGACGATGACGGCGCGGGCGTCGGGGACGGTGTCCTCGACCTCCCGCTTCCACTTGCGCGTGAGGTGCGGGGGGCAGAGGACGAGCACCCGGCGGAAGCCGGCCATGTGGGCGGCCGAGGCCGCGATGAAGGTCTTGCCCGTGCCCATCTCGCCCACGACGGTCGTGCCGCGGTGGGTGTCGAGGGAGAGGGCGGCGGCGCGGATGGCGTCCGCCTGCGCGCCCAGCGGGGAGCGCAGCAACTGCGGGAGGGGCCGCCCGTTCTCGGAGGGCCGGTAGCGGGGTGGATAGGACTCCACCACCCGTTGGGCGATGGCGTCGCGATAGGTGTCGATGAACTCGGCGAGGTCCATGGTGTGTCTCCTTCTCTCGTGGCAGGGACGACACCAGGGCCTGGGCGCACTGCGCCCACCCCGTGCGGGAGGGGACGCTCAGTGCAAGAGCCATGGAAACGTCCCCATTGAGGTGGCTGGTGCGAGGCCCCGGTTGCTCCGGGGGCCTCGTGTTTGCGGATCGGCGGCGACCCGTCAGGAGCCGCCAGCTGAAGGCGGCTGGAAAAAATCAGGCGGCGATGTCGGTGACCTGGCCCGAGTCCAGGTCGAGGGCGACGACGGTGGTGGAGAGCCGTTCGCGGAAGGTCTCCTTCGTGGGCGTGCGCTCGGCCAGGACCATCTCCTTGCTCGTTCTCCCCTTGACGAGGATGCGGCTGTCCCCAGCTTCCAGCTGGAGGTTGTCGAGGAAGCCCGCCGCCACGAGCATGGCCAGGTGCCCGCGCCGCAGCGGCATGAGCGGACGGGTGCGCTGGTCCTTCGCGGGCCAGAGCAGGTCCGTGACCGCAGCGCTGGCCCAGAGGCCCGAGGTCCTCGCCTCCTCGGCTGCCGCCACGGGATCAACCGTGCGCGTGGCGAAGAGCACGTCCCCCGCGGGCGTGGCCGTGGCCGCGTAGAGCGGGTAGCGCCTCGGACCGAGCTCGGGAGCTTCCCCCGCGGCCCACTGGTGGATGCGCTCCTCGGCATGGGCGTCGAGGAAGACCTCCGCCTTGCGGTAGCCCAGGAGGACGACCTGGTTGTAGGCCTCGCGCTCCGGCTTCGGGAAGGCCCAGCAGTCGATGCGGGAGAAGTGCGAGGCCAGGTACCTAGCCGAGACCGCCAGCCGCTGCCGGGGCACGACGAGGACGAGCAGGCCGTCCTCCGCCAGGTAGCGGGTGCAGTGGGTGAGGAAGCTGTGCTCGACGCGCTTCTCCTCACCCGAGTCCCAGTCGTACGGGGGGTTCAGGTAGAGGAGCCCGAAGGCGCCGTTGGCGATCGAGGTGGCGAAGAGGTCCGTGCCGAGCACGTGGTCGAGACGGTACTTCGCCTCCTCCGCGCGCTCGCCGTGAAGCTCCACGCCGAAGGTCTCGACGTCGGCGGCGTGCGGCTTCCTGAGGGCTACGGCCAGACCCTCCAGCGCCTCGCCTTCCCCGCAGCAGGGGTCGAGAACCCTCAGGATCTCGTCGCCGCGGGCGTAGCCGGCGGGTGGCTGGATTAGCTCCGCGATCAGGTCGGTGACCCGTGGTGGGGTGGGGTAGAACCCGCCCTTGGCCTGTGCTGCGAGCCTCATGAAGTGTCTCCTTTCCGGTAGGTGGTCGATGTGGATGCGTCCTCGCGTGGCAGCGTCAGGAGGCCCGACGCAACTGCCACGGAGAGGTCGTCCCGGAGCGCTTCGGCGTCCGGGTCGCAGCGGTAGGCGATAACGCCCGCCGACTGCAAGGGGACTGCCTCTTCCCGCGCCAGCGCCCGCCGCCAGAGCCAGTCCGCCCAGGAGCGGTGCAGGGGCAGGGGGCTGCGCTTGTCGAGGAAGCGATGGTGCAGGGAGGGCGCCTCCTCCTCGGACTTCACCAGGAGGAGGAAGCCGTCCCGCTCGAAGGCGTACTCGGCCAGCTTCGTGTAGACGAGGGCGTGCCAGCCGCCGGAGACGGGCAGGCGCGCGATCTTGGTCGTCCACGTCCCCACTGTCTCGGGGGGGACGTGGCAGCGCTCGTAGCCCCCCGAGAGGGCCATGCCGTCCGCCCCCCGGATGAGGTGGGCAACGTCCGGCGGCTGCTTGAGGAGCGAGCCCCAGATCGCCTTGACGGCAGTCTGGGAGCCCACCATGGAGAGGAACCAGAGGCCGCCGCTGTCGGGGTCCCTGGCGAAGGCGTCGGCCGTGGCGGAGAAGCCGCCGGCGCTGACGGTGTGGAGGTCGTCGGCTGTCACGCTGCGGCCTCCAGGTAGTGGGCGCCGAAGGCGGCGCCCAGCTCGCACCAGTCACCCTCCCGCAGAGACCAGCCGCCGCAGCCGCAGCGCCCGTCGTAGAAGAGGGGCCCGGCCCCGAGCGTCACCGTCAGGTCGTGGGGAAGCGTCCACGAGGGCCGCTCCGCGAACTTCGCCAGTTCCGTGGCGAGGTGCTGGTCGCAGTAGTGGCCCCAACTGTCGTCACTGGGGTCGTCGACGATCTCGGTGGTCGCGGGATGCGAGTGCGGGCAGTCGTCGCAGAGCATCCCCTCGGCCGCGGGCTCGGTGATGAACGTGTGCCGCCGGTCATCCAGGAAGACGCGGATGGTGGTCATGGCTCTTTCTCCTTTGTGTGTGGGTGGGCGGAAACGACGGCGGGACCGTCCCCGGTAGGGATGGCCTCGTGTGGCGACGCCTGTTCCGGCGGCGCTCGGTGAGTGCGTGCGGTCAGTCGAGGAGGCCGCGGTCCTTGAGGCTGACGGCCTCCCTGTTCCCGATGACGACGTGGTCGAGGAGTTCGAGGCCGAGCAGCTTCGCCGCCTGCCTGAGCTCCTTCGTGACGCTGATGTCCTGGGGGCTGGGAGAGGGGTCTCCCGAGGGGTGGTTGTGGGCGACGATGAGGTTGGGGACGCCCTCCACGACCGCGGGCCGAAGCACCTCGGCCGGCCTGACGACCGTGGAGAAGGCGTTCCCCTGGTAGATGACGCGCTGGCCGACGACGCGGTTGCGGCGGTCGAGCAGGAGGACGCGCACCTGCTCCTGGCAGAGGGCGCCCATCTCCGCCCCGAGGAGGCGGTGGACATCCTCCGGGGAGGTGATGGCCGGGCCTTCGTCCGCGCGTCCGGGGTCGGTCTCGACCTCGTAGCGCACGGCCAGCTCGTTGAGGACGTGGAGGTTGCGGCGCAGCGCCTCAAGCAACGCTTCGGTGTGCTCCGGGGCCGTCACGATCCCGTCTCCCGTTCCGCCGGGGGACAGATGCAGTCCTCGTGGTCGGGGGAGTCGGGGTCGTCGCAGGTGCGGCAGTTGCCGCAGTCCGGACAAGGGTCGGTCTGGTGGGCGGCGTCGCGGGCGACCCGCCGCGCGACCGTGTCCTCCCAGCAGCAGTTGCGCTCGCAGTTGTCGCCGTGGTCGTCCTCGCTCACGATGCCGTCCCGCTCGCACGTGCGGCAGTACGTCCGGCCCCTGACGACGGGGTGGCCGCAGCCGGCGCAGTCCCCGCCGTAGTTGTCGATGGCCTCCAGCTCGGCCCTCACCGTCTTGCGGATGAGGGGATGGTCGTCGGGGCCGTCAGGGCCGTCGGACTCGGCGATGTAGTGCCAGGCCCACTTCGTCCCGAGATCGGTCCAGTCCGCGGTCCGGTAGGACCAGCGGTCGCAGGTGCAGTGGCCGTTGTAGTGGTCGGGACCCTCGAGCAGGGTCATCACCAGGGTGTGCCTGCTCACGCAGGGGAGTTTTTCGCGCGTGGTCGCGTCTGACATGTCGGATGCTCCTTCGGTTGTTGATGGGGCGGAAACGAAGGCGGGGCCGCCTCCCCGGAAGGAAGCGGCCCCGTGAGGCGCCCGCATGGCGGGCGGCGGTGGTTGGCTCGGGCTAGAAGGGCGTGGGCGCCGCATCGGCAACGCCTTCCCCCTGAGCCTGCTCCTGCTCCTGCTCCTGCTCCCCGGAGCGGCCGTTGCCGTTCCCGTTGGAGTCGAGGAAGACGACCTCCTGCGCGTGCACCTCGGTGCGGTAGACGCGCTGGCCGTCGTCCTTCTCGAAAGTGTTCTGGGCGAGGGAGCCGGCGACGAAGAGGCGGTTGCCCTTCTTCACGTACTCGGCCACGGCCTCGGCCTGCTTGCCCCAGCAGACGACCGAGTGCCAGTCGGCCTCGGTGTCGCCGTTCTGGCGCCGGCGGTCGGTGGCCAGCCGCAGCGTGGTGACGGCGGTGCCGCCCTGGCTGTAGCGCATCTCGGGGTCGGCCCCGACACGCCCCAGCAGTTCGACTCGATTAATCGTTCGTGACATTTTCAAAATCTCCTCTTGGTGGTGGTGGTTGGCTTCGTTGGTGGGGGTAGCGGGGAGACCCGTACCCGGGGCGAAACGACGGCGGGGTCGCCCCTGGAGGGACGGCCCCGTGTTGGCGCTCCTGGCTGGAAGCGTCTGGGCTCAGTTGATGCGGACCGATTCGGAGGTCTGTTCCGTGAAGATCTCCGCCCGCGCCTCGGGATCGAGGAGGGCGTTGAGCTTCTTGTGGTCGACCGCGTAGCGCGTGCTGCGCACGAGGCTGACCGTGTGGTTCGCGAGTTCGGCTTTCCCTGAACCCTGCCGGCGCATCCACGCCTTCAGGGTGTCGAGGGCCTGCCGCTTCGCCTTCTCGGGCTCGCGCAGGGCCTCCCGGGCGCCCAGGTAGGCGGCGACCGCCGCGCGGGCCTCCCCGTCGCTCACCTCGGGCTCATCGCTCTCCGGTGTGGCGTTCGCGCCCTCCTCGACATCCCCCGGTAGGCAGGTGGCGAGGAAGGGGCACGAGCGGCAGCGCCAGCTGCCCGCCTCGAAGTCGCGCTCGGGCAGGACATCGGGGTCGGCCCCGTGTGTGGCGTAGTGGGCGCCCAGAGGAGCAAGCCACTCGCGTGTCCGCTCAAGGGCGAGCTCCACCCGCTCCGCAGGGATCACCTCGGTGCCCCAGGCGCGGGCGCCCGTGTCCATGACGGCGAGGACGGCGTCGCGGACCTCTCCGAAAAGGCCGTAGGTGTAGAGCGCCGCCTGGGCGACGGCGTCCGGGTGACTTCGCTCGGCGCCCAGCGCCTGCCAGCGCTTGTAGGCGGCGGGGCCGCGGGTCTTCACCTCGATGACGGCCTCGCCCCCGAAGAGGGGCGCCTGGCCGGTAGCGTCGGGGTGACCCGTCACCTTCACCGTGGGGGTGAGCTGCAGGATGACGGTCTCTGGATGCGCCGCATCGGCGGGAGTGACCTCCCAGCCTGCCCTCTGCATGGCGTGCAGCACCACCGGCTCCAGGGCGCGTCCCGTCTCCATGACGGTCAGCGCCTCGCCGCTCGGTGGCACGGGCTCGTGGCCCGTGGCGGCGTACCAGAGGGCGCGCCGGCAGCCGCTGGCCGCCGAAGCCCGTACCTCAAGCTGCCCCTCCCAGTCGAAGCGCGCGCTGGGACGGTCGTAGACGCCCGCCCGCTCGACAGGCGCGTCTGCTGATTCCTTCATGTCGTGTCCTCCTTGAGATCAAGAGCGGGGCCGCCTCCGTCTGGGAGCGACCCCGCATCGCGTTCGTTCGTGGAGCCGGACTAGAAGGGCGTCGGCGCCGCCGATCCGGCACCGCCTTCGACCTCCTTCCGGTCCTCGGCTTCCCCGATGTGGCCGTTGCCATTGCCGTTGGAGTCGAGGAAGACGACCTCCTGCGCGTGCACCTCGGTGCGGTGGACGCGCTGGCCGTCCTCACGTTCGAAAGTGTTCTGGGCGAGCGAGCCCGCGATGAAGAGGCGGTTCCCCTTCTTCACGTACTGCGCCACCGCCTCCGCCTGCTTGCCCCAGCAGACGACGGAGTGCCAGTCGGCCTCCGTGTCGCCGTTCTGGCGGCGGCGGTCGGTCGCCAGCCTCAGCGTGGCGACGGCGGTCCCGCCCTGGGAGTAGCGCATCTCGGGATCGGCCCCGACGCGGCCCAGCAGTTCGACTCGATTGATCGTCCGTGACATTTTCAGAATCTCCTCTTTGTGGTGGTGGTTGGCGTCATGGGTGGGGGTAGCGGGGAGACCGCTCCCGGGCGGAATGAGTGGCTGGGCTGCCCCGAAGGACAGACCGGTGATTGGCGCTCCCACGGGGGAGCGTCGGGGCGTGACGGTCAGGCGG
Organism: Tepidiformaceae bacterium; assembly: GCA_965262975.1. Classification (GTDB taxonomy): domain Bacteria; phylum Chloroflexota; class Dehalococcoidia; order Tepidiformales; family Tepidiformaceae; genus UBA2991. The sequence continues at coordinate 2,779,748 of OZ253575.1, forward strand.
CCTTTGGCTCGTCCTCCGCCGTGGAGGGCTGGAGCTTCCGGGCCATGGCCTCCAGGAGGCTCGTGACTTCGGAGCCGGGCAGCTCGTTGAGGTCCTTGCCCGTGCGGCTGCGTACCGCGTCCCGCACCTGGCCCTCGTCGAAGCCCTGCTTGCGCCCCAGCTCAACGAGCGTGCGCCGCAGGGAGGGGGCGAGGTCGCCGGGGGCGGCGTCGCCGTAGAGGCTGTTCCCGAACTGCTCGCCGTAGCCCCGCAGGGCACGCTTCAGCGCATCCGTGACGGCCCCCTTAAACGCCGTCTCGTGACCCTCCGCCGTCTCCTCGGCGACCGCGTGGAAACCCACGTCCGTGCGCGAGGGGGAGCCGGGGACGGTCACGCGCACGGTGGCGGCGTAGGCGCGGAAGCGGCGCGTCTCGCCCGTCTTCGCGTCGACGCTCTCGCTCTCGCGAAGCACGACGTCACCGACGAGCTCGTATCCCCAGCCGCCGTACCCGAAGATGCGGTTGGCCTGGTCGATGGCGGCGCGCCCCTCGAGGTAGGCGAAGCTGCGTCCCCCGCGGCCCTTGCGATGGGAGACGAGTCCCTCGTCGAGGGGCTCGCCCAGCCTCTGCGTGACGGCGGGCGGCAGCCCGTCCCAGAGCAGGTCGATCTCGCCGGCGGGCTCGGGGTGGGAGCCGTTGCGGCTGATGGTGGCGGTGGTTCCGTTCTGCATGGTTCTTTCTCCTTGTGTTTGTTGGTCGTGGCTGGGATGCGGGCCTCCCCAGGGGGAGACCCGTGGGCGGGGCAAGCCCCGGCGGGTAGCGGCCATGTGGCCTCCTTCGGTGTGGTTGATGGGCGCGGGGCGTTCACCCCGCGCATGGGCGGTGAGGTACAGGTGGCCCCCCGGTCCCCCCAGGGGAGGCCGGCGCGATCACAAGCTGGGTGGTGGAATGGGGTGGCTAGGCGACGGCTCGCGCTGCCCGCGTGAGCAGGTGCTCGAAGACGGCCCGTCCGTTGGGCGAGGCGGCAAGCTCGGCCACGTCCGCGATGCCCTCGGGCAGGGTCACGACGGCGGCGCGGCGGCCGAGCAAGTCCCCAAGCTTGGCCGCCGCCTCGCGCCCCGCCTCGTCGTTGTCGAAGGCGAGGAAGACCCGCGGGCAGCCCCGCAGGCCGGAGGCCACTCGCTCAAGGCCCTGCGTCCCCAGAGCGGCGCAGGCGGGCAGCCCCCACTGCGCCAGGACGAGCCAGTCGAAGACGCCCTCGGCGACGACCGCCCACGGCGGGGCGGGGCCAAGCCGCCCCCGCCCGAGCACGGGCTTTGGGCCGGGCAGCGACTGGAAGCGGGGCGTCACGCCGGGAGAGACAGCCCTTCCCGCAAGCCAGCGCACGCGACCGCTCGCGAACTCGGGGATGACCACCATGCCGGCGAAGCGCTCGCCCCGCTCCGTGAACAGCCCCGAGTTCCTGAGGCGCTCCTCGCCGAAGCCGCCGCTCTCAAGGAAGCGCCGCAGACCGTGGCCGGACGCGTAGCCCAGGCCAAGGTGTGCAGCCGTCTCCAGGCGGATGCTGCGTGAGGCGAGGTAGGCCCTCGCCTCACCGCTGCGGCGCAACTCCCCGCCGTAGAAGCGGGCCGCCGCCGTCAGCAGCGCCGGGTCCCGCGAGGGGACCGGCGCGGGAGCTGGTCGGCGGTGGCGAGCGCTGACCACAGCGGTCGGTGGGGCGGCGTCGAGCCGCCGGATCGCCTCGGGCAGGCTCAGGCCGTCGGCGCGCTGGATGAAGTCCAGCACGTCGCCGCCCTCGCCGCAGCCGAAGCAGTACCAGCGCTCCGTGTCGCCGTAGACCGTGAAGCTACCCTCGCGCTCTTCGTGGAAGGGGCAGACGCCCTGGCGGACACGCCCCCTGCCACGAAGCTCGACGCCCGCTCCTTCCACCACCTCGGCGAGGAGGTGGCGGCGCTTGAGGGCGGCGAGGTCGACCGGGGCGGCGCCGGCGACGGCCGTCACGCGGAGCCTCCCGCCAGGGGCCGGAGCCCCCGCAGGCTGCGCCGCGAGACGGTCTTGCCGGGACGCCAGCGCATCCCCAGGATGGCCAGCACCTCCAGCGCCCCGCCGGGGTGCGGGGCGAGCACGGCGGCTCGCCCGGTGGCGGGGCTGTAGACGACCGCCTCGCGCCCCGCGAAGCGCCGCCGTGCGACGCCGAGCCACTCGGCGTAGGCCCAGCGGATCTCCTCGTCCGTGGCCCCCTTCAGGTCCGCCCCGGCGAGGAGCGCGAGCGCCCCGTCGAGGTCGCCCTGCTGCCGGAGCCGCCGCGCATCGTGGACGCCGCGGGCGATGCCCGGTGCGGGCTCCGGGGCGGCTCCGAGGAGCGCCTCGAACACCCGGTCCACCAGCTCTTCGAGGCTGCGGCCGGAGCAGTTGCCCGCCACCGTCGCAGCCGTGTTCATCGTCGTCGTTGCCATCGTCATCTCTGCCCTCCTTGTGGCGCTGTCTTGTGGTCGGTGTCATGCGCCCTCGCGGGCACGAAGAGGGGCCGTCTCTCCAGAGGCGGCCCCATGGCCGGGTGGATGTGGCGGGGCGCGAGCCCCGCGTCGTCAGGACCGGAACGCCCTCCTCGTCCTGCCGGGGAGGCCCGCGAGCAGAACGCCCGCGACGCCGAGGGCGCCCGCGTTCGCAATGGCCAGGTCCGGCCCGTGGCCGAGCAGCAGCGGCGCCGCCAGCAGCAGTGCCGCTCCCGCGAGCAGTGCCACGCGCCGCCCCGGCCAGCGCCTGCGCGGAGCGCGGTCGGTGGTCTCGGGGAGGGGCTCGTAGGCCGTCCAGATGGGCAGCCCGACGAGGCCCTCGAGGGCGGTGACGATGTGGCCCCGCGTGCAGCCGCCGGTGTGGCAGCGCACGTCGATGCCGTTGCCGTCGGGCCGCTGGCGGAACGTGAGCCCATCCGGGTCATCGCCTTCGTGGCAGACGGCGGTGCTCGTCTGGAACCAGCCCCGCTCGAAGGCGACCGCGTGCGGGATGAGACTCGCGATGCGGCCCGCGCTCGGTCCGGTGTACTGCTGCGCCGTGGCTCGCATCTCCATGGCGTCCGCGTGCTCTGGGTTCATTGCTTGCCCTCCTTCCGTGGGCGTGCTTGTTGCTGGTGACCCGTGCCGGCATCCGTGGCTCGGGTCGTGCTCGTTGGATTGTCTATCGCTGGACGCACTCCTCCTACGGTCGGATGCGGGACCGGGGAAAGGGGTGGCTGGAGCCGCGCGCATGCGAAGCGGCCGGCCTGCGAATCACTCGCGGACCGGCTCGGTGCAGGGGCGGCGGGCGTGGGGAACGGGGCCGGGTGCGGGACGCACTCCACCCAGGGACTCCGGGGTCGGGGCGCGAAACGCACCTCGCCACGCGGTTCCCAGCGTTTGAGACGGCCTCCGGGGAGCAAGGCTCGACCCTTTGGTCGCCTCCCGCTGCGGGAAAGGCGGTTCTCCCTCACTGGCCGGCCGTCGGGAGAGCAAGGCTCTATCCGTCGGGTCTGCCGGGTCCGGGATGGACCCTCCAGGTTCTGTGGCATGAACCTGGCGAAGCCGGAAACTGTGATCGAGTGTCGTAGGACGGGCGTTCTCATGTCAAGTGGCTCCGGGCGGGCGTGGCTTCCGGTCCCGCGAGCGAGGCCGGATACACTCCCCCGATGGCTCCCTTCACCTCCTCCCGCGAGCTGCGCCTCTGGCCCGGCACGCTGGCCGTCGTGGCGGCGATCTACTCGACGCTTGGCCTCACCGGTCAACTGGCGGACGCGCTGCGCGGGGCGGGACTGCTGCCGGCCGCCTTCGCCCTCGGCATGCTCCTCGTCGGGGCGGCCATCATCGCCGAGGGGCTGCGGTCGCGGCCGCGCGGCGCGGAGATCGCCGTCGCGCTCGCTGTCGCGGCCGGGTACTTCATGGTGGTCGTGCGCATGGGCCTCAAGGAGCGCACCCACCTCATCGAGTACGGCGTGGTCGCGCTGCTGCTCCACGCCGCCTCACCGAACGGGCGAACGGGGGTGGACGTGTCCCCGCACCAGCTCTGTTCGCCGTCCTCGGGACGGTCCTGGTGGGGGTGCTCGACGAACTCATCCAGGGCGTGCTCCCCGGCCGCGTGTTCGACCCGCGTGACATCCTCTTCAACGTGCTCGCCGGGCTGCTGGCGGTCGTCGCAATCTTCGCCCTGCGCTGGGCGAGAGGGCGCGCCGAGACCGGAGGACAGGCGGCGTAGCCAGACGATGCGCCGGCGTGGATGGCCTGGGGGAGAGGCCCGCTACCGCCGCCAGAGCCCAAGCGTGAGCAGGCGCCGCAGGAAGCGCCAGCACAGCGCCCGCCTGCGCTCCCGGCGCGCGTCGCGCAGCGACTGCTGCTGCTCCCACAGCTCCTTTTCACGGCGGAACTTGTCCCAGGGGTAGGTCTCCGGCGGCAGCGTCAGCTTGTGCTCGCCGACGAGGACGAGCGCGAGTTCGCACATCCGCAGCCAGCCGCTGGCGCGCTCCACCCGGCTCCCGCCCTTGTCGAGAAACGCGGCGCGCGCCTGCCGCCACTCGACGATGAGCGGCGTGGCCGCGCCGTAGACGAGCTCCTCGCCCTCCTCGGACTCTGGCGTGATGACTTCGGGATGGGCGCGCCAGGGCGGTTGCACCTGCGGCTTCGCGCCGATCACCGGCTGGGGGACGCCCTTCACCGGAGGCGGTACGGCTCGCCCGTGGTCAGGCGTGCCCGTCGCGGTCGGTTCGGATACCGGCGCCGACTGTCGCGACTCCACTGCCGAGAGCCGCCGCTCCCACGCCCGCAGCGCCTCAGCCTGCGCGCTCGCCAGCGCCTCGAACTCCGTGCGCAGGGCGTCGACGCGCGCAGGCAGTTCCCGTTCCAGTGCCGCCACCCGCTGCTCCAGCGCACTGCCGCGTTCGCGGTGGCGCGCACCGTCGGGGCCGGCGGCGGCCCGCTCCCTCCGCTCCAGCGTCCCCATGAGCCGGGGGGTGAGGCGGCCCGTGTTGAGGACGCGCCAGAGCGTCTTGCGGTCAACCCGCAGTTGCGCCGCCACCCTGCCGGGACCCAGCTCGTCGACGAGGTCGTGGAGCAGGTCGAGCAGCCTCGGCTCGTGCGCCTCCTGCGGACTCTGCTGCTCGTTCACCCGGTCCTCGCTCGCCTCTTCCTGTCTCTGCTGCTCGTTCACGGGGTCCTCGCTCGCTCCCTGACGCCTGGTTCGGACTGCCCCAAATGCCCCAAGTGCCCCAATCGCCGGTGGAACGGGGCCTTTCGACCAGGTGGGGGCCGTGCCACGCCTGTAGTGGCGCGTTTTCCGTTGGAACCACTGGGGTTCTGGGGACGAGTGCCACACGTCGACAAACGTCGATCTCCTGTACAGCCCGCTGACATGAAAGCGCCCCCGACGCGCGGGCGCAGTCCCGCGCACCGGACTACGTTCGTGTAGCTGTCTCAGAAGTCGCCACCGGTAGGCGGTAATGGAGAAGGTGAATACGCCGCTTAGCCGATGACGTAAGGAGCCGGCATTGGCGGGGAGCAACGGGCGGATCAGCCCGCCGCAGGGGCGATACGACTATCTGAGTGGGTCGATAGTAGGCCGGGATTCTCGTGAACTCCGTGAAGAGTCGCTAGACGGGCGACGACGTTGCGGGAGGGCTCAAGGTAGCCCTGCTCCGGGGCATCACCCATGACCTGGGGCAAGTCCCTGGTCTCGGGCGGCGGCTCGAGGACTTGTCGAGCCGCTCCATGGAGGAGTTCGCGCGGCATCTGGGTCTGCCCGAGGAACGGGCGCGGGATCTGGGTCTGCCCGAGGAACGGGCGCGGGAGTGGCGGAGCGGCGCCGTACAGCCTGTCGGCGAGATGTGGGCGCTCGTGCTGTGGATCGTCCTGGTGCCGGACGGCAGCGATGTGCTGTTGCGAGGACGCGAGCAGTTCGGGGGGCGGGTATGGTGAAGGACGCCGGAGGCGGGTCGCCACCGGGCAGAGTCACGGACGAGGATGTGGCCGTCCCGAACGGACGGAGGAGGTAGCCACCATGGAGCGTCAGGAGAAGAGCGAGAGCCATCGTGCGCCGCCCTTCATGGAGGAGCTGGCGGCGGAGGTGGGGCGGCTGAACGAGATCGAGGAGGTGTCACCGGAGGAGTTCGCCAGCGGTGTCCTCGCGTTCGAGGAGCGCCTGCTGGCGTTGCTGGAATTGGCGCCGCCGGACGCCGCCGGGATGTGCACCATGATGCGGCTGGCACACATCGACGCCGGGGCGGTGGAGGCGATGGAGCGGGCCGGGACCGGCTGGCGGGGCGGCGCATAGCCCTGGTGTCCGGTCTCATCGAACGCCACGGCCGGCCCTGGAAGAGGGAGCCGGGATCACGGACCCGCGGGGGGAGGATTCGAATCTCGCGGCCTCCAGCGCCGCGCTGACGGTCCCGCAGGCAAACCGCGTCACCTTGATTTGGTGCCAGGTGTGCAAACACAGACCTGACCTGATCAACGAAGGACTCAGCACCAAGAACGTCAGCAGGGATCGTGGCGCCGGAGGTGGATCGCCATCCGGCCGCTGACCTGGATCACTATCCGATCGCTGTTGACACGGTGATCAAAGCGGAGCCAAGCTGATCATCCCACCCGCGCGTGATTCGCCTCGAAGAAGTACGGTGCACGATCTTCCGCCCGGAACTTCCCGGATAGACTGAATCGAATCGAGCGCCAAAAGTGTCGATACTGAGCGGCCAGAGTTTGAGATGACCATGAGCGACTTCGGCACTCTCCTCGAGACGACGCTGCGAGACGCCACGGTTGAGCAGGGTCGGATTCGATACGGGGGCGGTCGTGCATTTGTCGACCTTTCAGATGCTCGGCAAGAACGATTTCCGTTCGAATCGGTCGGGCAGGCGCTGCGTCATGCCGCCTGGGACTCCGAGAACCGCTTCTTGGCCGAATCGGCCCGGGTTGATGTACCGTCCGAAGCTCTCGACAACCTAGCCGACGGGTTGCGGGCAATAATGCGGGACTACATTGACCGCGAAACTGACAAGCTCGGTCACGCGTTCCCAATTGCAGACGGTTCACCGCGAAGTACGACATTCTTGAGCACTGGACTGGCGGCTCACATTTACGAGTCGTCGACGGTCAAGTTCGCCAGAGCACTAGTTCGAGCGTCTCTTGCACTGGGATCGGCGCGAGTCGCCGAGCTAGTAGGAGCCTGGGAAGCTGGGCGTCCACTCTCCGTTCAGACCTCAGCAATCCTCACTGGAGTGGGCGTCGCGGACGATCTTGTGCTTCCCGTTGGAGTCTCAGTCAGAACACTGCCCAGCGTCTCCGACGCGCTACCGTTGTGGGTTCCACGCACCACCAGGCTTCCTGTCGTCGACCTCCTGGAGGCGACCGTGCTGAGGGTCGATTCAACCATCTCGCCGCCGCTTTACCAGCCTCGTGCCAATCTCGGGGCGCGACCTGAAGTGCAGGTACGGTCCGCTGCCGGCTTGCGTTCGATTTCGGCGGTCTGCGATGCGTTGGCGCTCACTAGCGGTGAATACGTGCGTGCGAAGCTGTTCTGGAACGGCTATGGAGAACTATCGGCCCTCGGTCCGCAAGCCGATAGCCTCACATGGCGATCCAGAGATCCCGTCGGTGAACACTGGACGGAGCGCGGCACGCGAACGGACGGATCGACTGGTGTGGTCACACTGCTCCGCCGAAAGCCCACGCCGCCGCTGCTTTCAGCAGCCGAGCTACAACAGGCCTGGGAGATCCACGCCGACTTAGAGAAACGCAAAGCGGGCGACCCACGTTTCAGGACTGCCTTCGATCGTTGGCTGCGAGCCCGACGACCGGACCTATCGCTTTCCGACCACTTCATCGACCTGAGGGTAGCCCTAGAAGCTCTGTACTTGAACACCAATGCGGGCGAGTCGACATATCGCCTGTCCACCCGACTGGCCTGGCATCTGGGAACGACGCCCGCAGAGCGCAGGGAGAAGTTTACGCTCGCGCAGGACTTCTACCGCCGTGCGTCGGGCATCGTCCACGGCGCCGCCGTGGACGACTCGGATGCGGACAGTCAGTTGCTGCAAGGGGCAGCGGACCTGTGCCGGCAGGGCATCTTGGTGTACTTGGAGGCAGGTCCCCCGGACTGGGATGCGCTAACCCTTGGCGATGTGGCCGAAGCTTGACAGTTGGCTGCCGCGTCGTCACGGGTTCTGTTCGACTACAAGGGTTTCGCGCAAGGATCTGTGTTCCGCACACATCCCACCAATCTCCGCACGCGCGTTCCGCATAGTGACATCGCTGGCGCAATGTGTGGACCGAATCGCTTTCATTCCAAGTCCGATCCGTAGGGCCGTGTCGACTAGGTCGCGCCGGCCAGTCAACAAGGCGCATCCCGGCCAACGCACTCGCAGAGAGCACGTGCTGGATGAGGCGGTCAAGCGTTCACGTGTGCGACTGGTCTTCGCGGGAACGGTCCCATCACTAGACACGAGGGGTGCAGCTTGCGAAGTGAAGCTGTCCTCCACTCGGCTGCATCGGTGGGCTCCGCACGATGACCTCGCTCCCTCGGTCCAGCTCTTCACCGCTTGACGAGGCACCTCTTGCGCTGGCTCTGGCGGCGTCGACGATCGCCCTCTCAGCCATCGTCCCCGGAGCGTCTGCGCAGACGCAGGTGCCGGATGCGCCGACGGCCGTGGCGGTCTACAGCATCGAAGGTCAGAAGCTTGAAGTCCGCTGGTTCTCGTCCGACGCCGCTAGACCGTATGGAGTGACCGGCTCCGAGTTCGCAAACTCGCGGGTTACAGACGCGAGGGCTGCAGAGCCGCATGCGGAAGGAGCCGGTCGTGGAGATGAGTACCACATACGCCGGGATGGACGCACACGCGCGGGCGCGCCACGTGCCGGTGCCTGCAAGCGCGCCCACGGGGTGGTCGTCCCCGCAAGCGCCAGCACAGCGCCCGCCTGCGCTCCCAGCGCGCGTCGCGCAGCGACTGCTGCTGCTCCCACAGCTCCCGCTCACGGCGGAACGTGTCCCAGGGGTAGGTCTCCGGCGGCAGCGTCAGTTCGTGCTCGCCGATGAGGACGAGCGCGAGCTCGCACATTCGCCCCCAGCCGCAGGCGCGCTCCACCCGGCTCCCGCCCTTGTCGAGAAACGCGGCGCGCGCCTGCCGCCACTCGACGATGAGCGGCGTGGCCGCGCCGTAGACGCCCTCCTCGGCCTCCGGCGTGATGACTTCGGGATGGGCGCGCCAGGGCGGGCGCACCTGCGGCTTCGCGCCGATCACCGGCTGGGGGATGCCCTTCACCGGGGGCGGCGCCGCTGCGCGCGCTTGAGCCGGGACGTCCATCGTGTCCGGTGCGGGCTCCGGCGGCGACTGTCGCGACTCCACTGCCGAGAGCCGCCGCTCCCACGCCCGCAGCGCCTCGGTCTGCGCACTCGTCAGCGCCTCGATCTCCTAAGCAGGGCGTCGATGCGCGCAGGCAGTTCCCGTTCCAGAGTCGCCACCCGCCCCTCCAGCGTACTGCTCCGTTCCCGCTGTCGCTCACCGTCGGGGCCGGCGGGGCGGCACGCTCGCCGGCTGGACCGCCGAGCCGGTCCCGCGCCCGGCATCCTGACCGTAATCAGAGCGTGACCCCTCGCGCGGGTCGCCAGTCCCCCCCTGAGCGGGCAGGAGCACTTCGCCGATCGCCCCGAAACCGTTGAAGCCGGGTGCAGGTCGCGCGCTCGCTGCCCGATCCACTGCCTTCTGAGACAGCTACGTTCATGTAGTCCCGCGCGCGGGACTGTGCTCAGCAGCGCATCGCCCGACACTCGGCCTCCGAACAGAACAGCCGTTCGCAGTGGAGGCTCTCTTGCGACGAAGCGGGACCAGGATCACAACCACCAATAGAACGAGGAGACTGAAGACGCTGGCGGCGGCGCTGCTGCTGGCGGCGCTCGCGGCGGTTCCGTCGAGCGGGACCGCCCTCGCCCAGGAGCCGCCCGAGGGCGAGGGCATCATCCTCGTCAACGCGGACGACGAGGACCTCATCGAGCGCAAGGACGACGGGCGCTTCATCGCGAGGCCCGTCTTCGACCAGGAAATCCCGGCCCTCTACTACGGCGTGCGCGACGGCGACACGGGCGAGTGGGTCGCTCCCATGTACCGCGTGCGCAGCGACGCCAAGGAGCGCCGCGACGGCTGGGAGTACAGCTTCGAGCACCCCTTCGAGGAGGGCCAGGCGGAGCTCGACCCGGAGCGCCCCTACCTGCTCGTGATCCTCGCGCGCAGCTGGGCGGTGGACACCCCCCAGGCCTTCTACGCCGTCATCCCCATCCACCAGCCCGGCGGCATCTGGAACAAGGTGCTGGGCGCGCTCGAGCCCGAGCGCTGGGGCAAGGCGATAGCGCGCTGGGTGATCGAGGGCGCGCACGGGACGCTTTGCGGCGTCGTCGAGCGCGCGGCCGGCGGCGACGCCGAGGCCTGCGAGGCCACCCCGTGAGCGACATCTTCACGGGCACCCCAGCGGGTCTCACCTACGACCACGAGATCGTTCGCCAGGCGTGGATGGCCGTCTGGGTCATCACCTCGGGCGCGCTCGTCGTGATCGTCGGCTGGATGGGGCTGAGCCTGATCGTCGGCGACCACGTGGGCCGCGCGCAGGCGGGCTGGCGCGAGCTGGTGCCGCGCCTCGCGCTGGGCCTCGTCGCTGCGGCGGCATCCCTCTGGTGGTGCGCGCTCGTGATCGACGTGGCCGATGCCGTCTCCGGCTTCATCGCCGCCGAGCTGGGCGTGACCGCGAGCGACATGCTGCGGAGCACGCTGCAGACACTGCTGACGGCGGTGGCGGCGGGCAGCGTGGGCATGGCCCTGCTGCTGGCGCTGCTCTACCTCGTCTACGGCTTCTTCGTGCTCTACCTCGTGGTGCAGATGGTGCTGCGCCTGGCGCTGATCGACATCCTCCTGGCGCTGGCGCCGATCGCGCTGGGGCTCTGGATCCTGCCGCACACGGCGGGCTGGGGCCGGCAGTGGCTGCGGCTCTTCATGACGACCGTCTTCCAGCAGGCGATCCAGCTCGTGGCGCTGGCGCTGGGCATCGGCTTCCTCAACGAGTACGCCGCGATCGGCTCGGGCGAGGCCCTCCAGGACCTCGTCTGGAAGCTGCTCATGTCGCTGGCGTTCATCCACCTTGCGACGCGCGTGCCCTCGCTGCTGGGCAACGGCGGGACCTTCGACGCCTGGCTGCACACGCTCTCCTTCGGCATGTCCCTGCCCGGCTCGATGGTGCGCTCGGCGCGCTCCGTGGGGCTGCTCGTGGGCGGTGTCGGCAGCGGGGCAGCGGCCGCCGCCGGGGCCGTGGGCGGGGCCGCCTCGGCGGCTGCGTCGGGCGTGCGCTCGGCGGCCGACATGGCCACCCCCTCCTCGGGCGGCGGCGCGGCCGGCGCCGGTTCGCCCCGGAGCAGCAGCGAGTAACCCCAACCACTACGCGAACAGCACGGCGCGTTGGCGCGCCGAGCGGAAGAACAACGGAGGTGAGAGATGTGCCGGTAGGCGAACGAGCAGCAGCACCGAGAGACGAACGAACAACACGCGAAGGAGCGAAGAACAAGTGGAAGACCTGACCCAGACCATCTCCAACCTGGTGGGCATCCTGCTGGGAGTCGTCGGCGCGATCGGCGTCGGCTTCTTCATCTACGGGTCCTACCTCTACCTCACCGCCTCGGGCGCGCCCCACCAGATGGAGCGCGGCAAGAGCGCGATGATGACCGCCCTCGCCGGCATCGTGCTGGCGATGGTGGCCTACGGCGTCGTCGAGCTGGTGATGGGCGCCGTCTCCAACCCCGTGGTCGAGATCGACGACGTGCCCGAGCCCACCACCTCCATCCCGTCCACGACCACGTGGACGGGGGCGGGATAGGAGGCCGTCCATGCGAGCACACGAGGTACCGACCCACGTGCAGGCCGAGGACCACGTCCTGCTGTGGTTCACCTTCCCCCAGATCGTGGCGATGACGGCGGTCGCCGCCCTCGCCTACGGCGTCTACCGCTACGCCCCCTTCGGTCCCTCCGAGGCGCGCATGGCCCTGGCCGTGCTCTTCGGGCTGGCGGGGCTGGCGGTCGTGGCGGGGCGCATCGGGGGCAGGCGGCTGCCGCTGGTGGCGGCCGATCTGCTCCGGTTCGGGCTGGGGGCGCGGCGCTACGCCGGGCCTCCGGCCGAGCTGGCGCGGAGCGAGCCGCCCGCGCCGCCGCAACCCGCCGAGCGGAACCCCGATCCCCTCAGGCTGCTGGCGCGGCGCGTCCTGCGCAGGACCCGCCGCGTCAGCCAGAGGCGCAAGGAGGGCGAGCGCCGCAACGGGCGCCTGCCCTTCCGCCCCCACCGCCTCTTCGGCAAGCGGCGGCGGCGGGGTAGCGAGCAGGCCGGGGGCGAGCAGCGCGCGGTCACCCGGGACGACCGGGAGCAGCGGCTCGGCGACCGGCGGCGGGGCCGTCGCGGCTTCTGGAAGACCTTCCTGGCGGCGGCCGCCCTGGCGGCCGTCGTGCTCACCGCCCTGCCCCTGGCGGCGGCCCTCGCCCAGGAGCCGGGCGAGGAGGGCTGGTTCTCGGAGGAAATCGAGTTCCAGCCGCCGCCGGTGGTTCCCGGGCGGCGGCTCTTCATCGAGGAGCTGAGCGTCGGCGGCGAGCGGGCCGAGGTCGTCCTGCGGGCGGCCACGGACGTGGACCTGCGGGTGCGGGCCTACGGCGGTCCTCTGGGCCGCTCCTCCCGCTACTACGCAGTGTCCTCGCTGGAGGCGGGCGAGCGGGTCATCTACGACCTGCCCCTGGACGGCCCCTCGCCCTCGCTCGTCTTCTCCTGGGAGGACGAACTGGGGCAGGCGGGCGCGCTCAGCCTCGACGGCGAGCGGCTCCCCTGGCCGCTGCCCGCCGTCACGGGCGAGTTCTGCAGCGTGCGCGTCGTCTCCCTCGGCTGGACGCCGGGCGCTATCGAGGGGGCGATCGCCTCGGAGTGCGTGAGCACGACCGAGGAGAGGGTCGACCTCCCGATGGTGGCCGGGCACGCCGACGTCACAGCGACGGCGGTGCTGACGGCCGAGGTCACTGCCGTGAGCGGGAGCGTCACGGTTGCGTCCGGTGCGTCGGAGACGACCGTCTCCTTCGTCGCCGGCGGCGAGACCAGCTTCCGCTTGCCGGTAGGGACCGGCGAGGGCGTCCGCGCGCTCGCCATCGAAGCCGCGCTGGAGGCGTCCCTCCGCATCGCCCTGCCGCCGCTGGTGGAGCTCACGCACCGCCCGCAGCGGGTGGAGAAACTCACGGAGACGGCGGCGGTGACCATCCCCGCCTTCGGCGACACCGTCAGCGAGACGGTCGCGATCCCCAACGAGGACGGCAGCGTCACGGCGCACACCGTGACGGCCAGCTGCCATGTCCCCGCGTCGACCGTCAGCCAGGACGTCGTCTTCACCGTCGTCCACACAGAGCGCGTCGAGGCCGAGGTCACGGCGCGGGCGCCGCTCGCGCGCAGCCGGGCGGAGACCGTCTCCCTCGCATCGAGCGTCTGGGCCGCCGCCCCCTACGTCGCGCTCGTCGTGCCGGAGCCCGAGCCCGAGCCGGACCCGCCCACGCAGACGCCCGTCACGGGCGATGAGCTGGGCGACTGGTTCGAGCGGCTCGGCTGGGAGTGGGCCTGGTGAAGCGGCTCACGACCGTCCTGCTCTTCGCCGGGGTCGCGCTGGTCACGGCCGGCGCGGCCCCGGAGGAGGAGCGGGCCATGCTCGACGCCTTCGACGAGGCGCTCACGGCGATGGCCTACGCCGCCGCCGGCCTCTGCCTCTTCGCCCTCGTCTGGGCGGGCTTCCTGCTCATGGCCGACGGCGCCGAGGAGCGCGGCGGGGGGCGCGCCAGGAGCGCCGTCTTCCTGGCCGTGGCCGGGCTCGCCCTCGTGCTCTCGGCCAAGGGCGTGGCCGCCCTGCTGCGCTCCGGCGTCGTCCCTATCCCCATCCCCTAGCACACAAGGAGCACACGTCCCCATGCGACTACTACTCGAACTGACCAAGCGCGCGGCGGCGGTCCTGCCCGGCGGGCCCGCCGCTGCCGTGGAGCCCCGAGGCGACTCCGAGTCCGCCTCCCTACCGATCGAACCCGAGGCGGTCCCGCCGAAGCCCCCGCCCGGGCTGCCCCTCGCCTTCATGCTCTCGCACCTCGAGGAGGACGGCCCCGTGCGCCTCGACGGGTTGAAACTCGCCGTCTGCGAGGTGCTCGGCCTCGAGCTGGACGAGCCCAGGCTCGGAGCCTTCGCGGGCGCCCTCAACGCCTGCGACTTCCCCCTCCAGCTGCTCGTGCGCCAGCACCCGCCCGGCCTCGGCCAGCTCAGGGACGACCTCGCGAAAGCGCAGCCCGGGGACCTGCCGCCGCGGACGAAGGCAGCCGCCGACTCAACGCGGCGGCTGCTCGGTGAACTGGAGCGCCGCGACGGCATTCTCGACCGCCGCTTCTACGCCGTCTGCGAGCACGAGCGGACGGGCGAGCTGCGCGGCCTGCTGGCGCGGGCCGGACTCTCCGTCCACCCGCTCGCGGGCCGCCAGCTACGCATGCTGCTGCTGGCGTCCGCCCTCGGAGGCGCTCCCAGGGAGATGGACGAGGACGCGCCCACCGAGGTCACCGTCAACCGCCGCGACATCCGCGCCGGCGAGCGCCTCCTGCGCTCGCTCCACCTGGGCAAGTGGCCGCGATCGCTCTCCCCCGGCTTCCTCCAGGACCTGATGGCGACGGGCGCGCCCATGGACCTCTCCCTCCACCTCGGTCCGATCCCGGCCGCGCAGGCGGCGCGCACGCTGGAGTGGCAGAAGGTGCGCTTCGAGTCGGCGAAGAGCCTCTCCTTCAAGCGCGGGCGCTCGATGTCCTCGGAGGCGGAGATCGCGCTCGAGGACGTGATGCGGCTGCGCGACGAGGTGCAGCGCGGACGCGAGCGACTTTTCCACGCCTCCCTCTCCATTACCCTCCACGCCAAAGACGAGGACTCGCTCAAGGAGCTGACGCAGCGGGCGAAGGCGCATTTTGCCGCGACGCTGGGGAAGCTCGACGCCCTCCCCTTCCGTCAGCGCGAGGGGCTGCTCTCGACGCTGCCGCTCGCGCTCAACGCCGTCGCCGTCTGGCGCACCCTCGACACCTCGTCACTGGCGCGCCTCTTCCCCTTCTCCCCGCCCGACCTCGACACCCGCGGGGGGACGCTCTACGGCATCGACATGCGGGCGTCTTCGCCCGTCGTCTACGACCCCTGGGACGGTACCCACCTCAACGCCAACACGGCCGTGCTCGCGCGGTCGGGAAGTGGAAAGTCGTTCGCGACGAAGCTGGGCCTGCTGCGCGGGCTCTGCCGGGGCGTCACCGCCTACGTGATCGACCCCGAGGGCGAGTACGCCGACATGGCCCGCGCCGCGGGCGGGCGCGTGCTCTCCCCCGGCGTGGCGGGCGAGGGCATGAACCCTTTCGTCATCGACTCGGGCGACCCCGAGGAGCTGCTGCTGCGCATCGGCAGCCTGAGGCGGCTGATCGAGGTGATGATCGGGGAATCCCTCGGCGCCGAGCGCCGGGCCGCCCTCGACCACGCCCTCGCCGCCTACTACGACCAGCCGCGCGAGCGCACCGGCTTCGGCGATTTTTTCACGCATCTCAAGGAGAGCAAGGACGGCGACCCCGACCTGGCGAAGCTGCTGCGGCCCTTCGCCACGGGCAGCCTGCGCCACCTCCTCACCGACGAGGGCGACGACCTGCTCACGAACGAGGCGCTCGTGACGGTCTTCGACCTGCGCCTGCTGGAGCCGGAGCTGCGGCCCGCCGCGGCGATGGTCTGCACGGAGACGGTCTGGGCCGCCGCCGCGCGCGACCCCAAGCCGCGGCTGCTGGTCGTGGACGAAGTCTGGTCGATCATGCAGCACCCCGAGGGCGCGGCCTTCATGGTCTCGCTGGCGAAGCGGGCGCGGAAGCACCGCCTGGGCTTGCAGTTCATCACGCAGGACGTGCAGGACCTCCTCAGCGAGGACCCCACCCGCGCCATCACCGGCCACAGCGGGCGCGCCCTCCTCCAGAACGCCGCCTTCAAGCTCCTGCTCCAGCAGGACGCGGCGGCGATCAGCACCGTCGGCGACGCCTTCGACCTCCCCCAGGACTTGCAGCGCTGGCTGCTGTCGTGCCCGCGCGGCGACGGGCTCCTGCTCGCCAGGGGCAACCGCTTCCCCATCCGCATCGAGGCCACGCCCGAGGAGGCGGAGCTGATCGAGTGGCGGCCCGGGTCACACCACCGGAAGGGGGATGCCGCCAGCGAGTGACGACCCCTCGGAACCACCAACCCCAACCAACACACCCGACCACGAAAGGAACCCCGACCATGCGACTCCATCCATTCAAGGCCACCCCCAATCCTGAGCCCGTGCTGCTGGCGGTCACGCCGCCCCGCAACGCCGAGCGCACCGTGCTCGGCGTCGAGAACCTGCTCGGCTCGATCGCCGTGCCCGAGCCCTTCTCGCTGGAGCTCACGGGCGACGCCGACGGCGTCGCCCTCATGGCGCGCTGCACCGACGAGGAGGTCGTGCGCCAGCAGCTCTCCGCCCACTACCCCCAGGCCCTCATCCACCAGCTGACGCCGGAGGAGGACCCGCTCCGGCTCGACGGAGGCGAGCAGGCGTGGCACATGCGGCTGCGCGCGAGCGGTCCCGAGTACGTGCCCCTGCGCGTCTTCCGCGACGACGACCTGCTCGATGCCGGCTCCGACCCGCTGATCGCCCTGCTCGGGGCGCTCTCAAGCCTGCGCCCCGGCGAGCGCGTCGTCGCGCGGCTGCTGCTGCGTTCGCTCGGTCCCGACTGGTCGCGGGGCCACCAGGAGCGCGCGCACCGCCCGCCCGTGCCGGAGCGCCATGACTCCTACCAGATTAGCGAGTCGCGCCGCCACCGCGTCGAGATCGCGGGCTCCGCCGCGCTCGCCCTTGGCGCCGTCGCCTTCTTCAAGGGCTACCAGTGGTGGCAGGCGGGCGAGCAGTGGAAGGCGGTCGCGCTCGGCTCAGCCATCACCCTGGGGCTGGGACTCGCGGGCTGGGCCTGGGCGCGCTGGCAGCGCTCGCGCAACCGCGTCTACGACCCGCTCCTGATCAAGGAGAAGGTCTCCCGCATCGCCTTCGAGGCGGAGCTGCAGGTCACCGCCATCCTCCCCGAGGGCGACCGCCGGCGGCGGGTCGAAGAGCTGCTGGGCCAGGTGGCCGCCGCCTACCGCCACTACGACCACCCGGCGGGGGCGCGCTTCAGGGCCGGCAAGGTGCGGCCCGGCCTGCCCGACCCCCACGCCCTGGCGCCGCCCGGCCCCGGACTCTTCGGGAGCCGCAGCGTGCTCGGCGTGCGCGAGGCCGCCTGCCTCTGGCACCCGCCGGGAGCGAAGGACGAGACGCCGCTCGTCGCCCGCACGGGCGCGCGCGTGCTCATCCCCCAGGCGAGGGACGTGAGCGGCGGGGCGCTCGTCGGGAAGACCACGGCGGGCAGTCCCCGCGACATCCACTTCCCGGACGACCTGACGCACCGCCACCACCTCTACGTCGCGCGCACGCGCATGGGCAAGTCCACGCTCATGCAGCACCTCGTCGTGCACCGCCTGCAGGAGAAGGCGGCGGGGCGCGACGGCGACGCGATCGTCGTCATCGACCCCCACGCCGACCTCGTGGCGTCCATCCTCGAGCACGTCCCCGAGTCGCTCATCGACCAGGTGCGGCTCGTCGACCTCGCGGGCACGGGCGGCTACCCCGGCATCAACCTCCTCGACGCGCGCGTCTTCAGCGATCGCGATCGCACGGCCGACTCGGTCGTGCGCGTGGCGAAGGGGCTGTGGGAGCAGTGGGGGCCGCGCATGCAGTCGATCCTCGAGCAGGTCGTGAAAACCCTGCACGAGTACAACGCCCATCCCGCCACGGCCGCCGAGGAGCAGTACACGATCCTCGACGGGCTGCGCCTGCTCTCGGACGACCGCTTCCGCACGCTCGTGCTCAAGCGCGTGAGCGACGAGTACCTGCTGGACTGGTGGAACCGCGACTTCAAGGGCTGGCGCCGGGAGTACAGCGCCGACGCGCTCGCGCCCGTGCAGACGCGGCTCTCCTACTACGCCTCCTCGAAGCGGGCGCGCGCCATCCTCGGCCAGCCCCGCTCCACCATCGACCTGCGGCGCACGATCCTCGACGGCGGCGTGCTGCTCGTCTCGACGGCGCAGGGCGCCGCCGGGAAGGACGTCGCGGCGCTGGTCGGGTCGTCGATCCTCAACCTCGTCGACGCCGTCGTCCGCGAGCAGGGCGAGCTTCCGCCGGAGCAACGCCGCGGCGCGCTCGTGGTCGTGGACGAGATGCAGTCGATGCCGGGCGTCGACTACGAGTCGATGCTGAGTGAGCTGGGCAAGTACGGGGCGAGCTTCGTGCTCGCCACGCAGAGCCTCGACAAGCTCGACGACCTCTCCCCCACGCTGCGCAGCACGCTGCTCGCCAACATCGGCTGCCTCGCCGTCTTCCAGGTGGCGGGCTCGGACGCGCAGCAACTCGTCTGGGAGCTCGACCGCGAGCGCGTCTCCGTCGAGGACGTGGTCTCCCTGCCCGTGCACCAGGCCTACGTGCGCGCCACGGTGGGCTCCGAGCGCACGCCCGCCTTCTCGATGGAGGTGCTCAAGCCGGACGAGGGGAACCCGGGCACGGCGGAGCGTATCCGCGAGGAGGCGTCCGCCTACCTGCTCACGGAGGAGGAGATCGCGGCGCAGCGGGCCGAGGGCCGCAGGCGCGTCGAGCGCTGGCTCGAGCAGATGGCGGAGGAGGACGCCAGACCGGAATCCGGACCGGAGCAGGCGGACCAGTCGCGCGACGGCGCCTCCGGGGACGGCTCGCGGGGGAAGCAGCGCAGCAAGCGCACGCGGCCGCCCGGCGGTTCCTCCGGGGAGGACGCCGCGTGACGGTGGAACGCGACCTGCTGCGCCTGCTCGCCGAGATGCCCTGCCTCGACCGGCTGGAGGCGGCCGCCCTCTCGGGCTGGTCGCGGGGGGCGGTCTACGCGGCCTGCGCGGCGCTGGGGGAGGCGGGGCTCGTCGCCCCCCTCCCCCACGCCCACGCCTCCGAACTCGTCGCCCCGGCGCGGCGCTACCAGCTCACGCTTGCCGGGCTTCGCCGGCTCTCGGACGAGGAAGGCACCGGCCTGCGCGAGCTGCTGCGCTCGCGACCGCTCACGGCGCACTGGCGGCGGCTCCTGCTGGGGCGCCTCGACGGCGTGGCCTCCATCTACCGGCTCGCCGCGGCGATCGCGGACGCCGCCTGGCCGCTGCGCTTGCGCTGGTACCGGGCGATGCCGATGGACGCTGCGCTCGCGCTCCCGGACGGGCGCAGCGTCTTCCTGGTGCGGGAAGGCCCGACCGCCGACCGCACCTCCTTCGCCAAGCGCCTCTGGCGGCTGCGCGAGGGGCCGCGCCCGGGCGCCTACCTGCTGCTCGCGCCCGACGCGGTGCGGCTGCGCCACACGGCGCGGCTGATGGCCCAGGCGTCCGCCCCCGCCTTCCTCGCGCTGGAGCGCGACGCCGCCTCTTCCGGGACGAGCGCGCGCATCTGGCGCACGGCCTCCGGTTCACCCCTCCTCTCGCTGCGGGAGGTCCTCGCGCACGTCCCCAGGCGCGGCGCCTGGCCGCGGGAGGAGCCGCTCGCCCGCGCCACCGTCCCGCGCGACCTGCGGGCGCGCGACCTGCGCGAGACCCCGGACTGGATGCTCCCGACCGCGCTCGGCGCGGGCGCGAAGCGCGTCCTCGGCCTGATCGCCGACTGGCCCTGGATCGGCCGCCGCGATTTGGCCGGCCTCGCGGGCGTCTCCAGCCAGCGGGTCTCACAGCTGCTGGCCCCCGCCGGGGAGGCCGGCCTCGTCACGCGCGAGGCCGGCCTCCTCGCCCTCTCCGACCGCGGGCTGGCGCTGCTCGCGCGCCGCGACCGCTCCGCCGTCCATCTCGCCCTCGCACGCTGGAGCGCAGCGCCCCTCGACCCGCAGGCGCCGCTCACCTGGCGCAACGTCGCCGGCAGGCGCAGCCGCCAGTTGCTGCGCAACCTCGACCACACCGCCGCCGTGCACCGCTTCGCGGCGGCGCTGGCGACACAGGCGCGCTGCGAGGGCTGGGAGGTGGCGCAGCTCGACCCGCCCCACCGGGCGTCGCGGTTCTTCCGCTACAACGACCGCCTGCACTCCGTCCATCCCGACGCCTTCGGCATCCTGCGCCGCGAGGGGAAGCGGTGGCCGTTCTTCCTCGAGTGGGAGCGGCGCGCCGTGCGGCCCTCGACGATGGCGGCCCGCCTCGCGCCCTACCTGCGCTACTACGCCTCGCAGCGCCCCACCGACGACCACGGGGTCCGGCCCGCCGTGCTCGTGGTCTTCGAGGACGACCTCGCCGCCCACCACTTCCTGCGCGTCGCCCGCAGGGAGATGGACCGCGCGGGGGTCAACGTGCCGCTCCGGGTCTCGCACGGCGCGCTGCTGGAGCGCGAGGGGCCGCTGGGAGCGGCCTGGCGGACGGTGGACGCCGGAGAACCTTCGCCTCTCTGGGGCCAATCCGCTTGAGGACGGCTCGCCCGGCGGGTCACTCCGCCGGAGGCCGCGAGATCCAGATCCTCCCACCGCCGTCGTGACCACGGACCGCGAGGCGGCACGGTCTATCGAAGGTCCCCCTGCCGCAGGTGTGGAGCGTCACATATATGTTACACTCCCCGGGTGCCGGAGGTCGTCTACTACGAGACCGCGAGGGGTGACGAACCCGTTGCTGTCTATGTAGAACGACTTGGGCGATCGGGGAACAAGCGCGACGTGGCGGCGATCCTTGATCTGATCGTGGAACTGGAGGAACGGGGAAGCGCGTTGCGCATGCCCGATGCCCGCATCATCGACCGCAAGGCGCGCATCTTCGAGCTGCGCCCGCGCTCGCACCGGATCGCCTACGCCGAGCAGGGAGGTCGCTACGTCCTGCTCCACGCCTGGCGGAAGCAGTCGCAGCGCCTCGATCGAAGAGCGCTCGCCACCGCCCAGCGGCGGCTTGCAGACTGGAGGAACCGTCATGGCCAGGAACGCTAGAGCACACATTGAAGAGATCGTCACCGCCGACCCCGAGATCCAGGCGGAGTACGAGACCCTGCGACTGCGCCGCGCGATCGTCGGCCAGCTGCGCGCCCTGCGCGAACGAAGGAGCTGGACACAGCAGCAACTCGCCGATGCCGTGGGGGTGCCGAGAAGCGCGATCGCTCGTCTCGAATCAGCGGAGCACAGCCCGCGCCTCGAAACCCTGCACGCCGTGGCGCGCGTCCTCGGCTACGACGTGGATGTTCGCTTGAAGCGCCGGCGGGTACCGGTCGCGTGATCTCGCCCACCCGGAGGGCGGCGGCTGTTCAGCAGCACCGTCCCTCCAGGCGGCGCGCCCGCCGACCGCGGACTCAGCCCTGACCGGGGATTCCCCCTCCGGTGGCGAGCCGGCGAGCGCCCGCCCGGGCGCAGTCAGCGTGATCGCCCGCGCGAGGCGCGGCTCGCGCACGAGCAGGCCCTCGCGCTCGCACGCCGCCAGCCGGTACGCCACCACCGAGGTCGAACCGGCCCCGGTGCGCTCCACCAGTTCGCGGATGCTCGGCGGGTAGCCGCGCTCGGCCCGGTAGCGGGCGGTCGCCTCGACCAGCGTCCGTCGCCAGTCGGGTGGCGGCAAGATGTCGGCTCACCCCGGGCTGGCCAAGTGTCCCCAACCCTCAGCACACTGGTGGTGGACACATGCCTGGTCGACGGAGAAGAGGCGAAGGCCCACGAAGGATGGAGCGGTTGGGCGAGCAGGCGCCGACACAGCGCCTGGCGCGTCGGGCCCTGAGGGCCCTCGCCACCCTCGTGGTCATGGCCGGGTTGGCCGCCCTGCTCATGGCCATGGTCCTGCTGGCCTCGGACTGCGCCGACGGCTCAGGTGGGCTCGGGTCCGCGCACGCAGCGCTTTCGTTCTGAGGGTCTGCCCGAGGGTTAGGAGGGGAGCGGCCCGACACCAGTCAGACTCGCGCTACGCAGTTCGAGTCCTGTTGAGCGGGGCAACCACGCCCCCTACACCGTGCCTGTGAGCCATCCCCAGGCTGCCGAATCGGCACGCCACTAGCCCTCTCGTACCGGCCTGCGCAAGACCAACTGCTCGGCGAATCAGCTAGAAGCTCGAGTCATCGCGACGCGCGGAGCGTGCTCAACGCCGATCCGAGCGCTCAGCGTGCAGAGCAGGTCGTTTGCGACTGGAAGCTCGCCACTGCCCTACCCGACCTTCTCACAAGTTAGGTATCAATCCACGGGGAGAGCGCCGTGCGCTGTAGATCGCTGAGGATAATCTCGCCCTCCTCGAGCGCGGCGTTGAGCCGCCGCCGCAACCTTCTACCTGACTTCGTCCGGGCGTTCTCAGTGACGACGCGACCCAGCACTGTGGTATCGCTGACGGCCTTGAGGAAGTCGGCCATGGGCCAGTTCCTCTGGCCGAACGCCTCGACGACTGCTCTTCTCAGAACTCGCCCCCGTCCGACCCTGCGGTTACTGATGAGTCGCCGCAATGCCCGCGGTGGTCTCGGGTAGGCCCGAATCAGCTTGTCCCAGTCCTCGTCACGGAGTAGGCCTTCTTCGGCCGAGTTGTGAACGGTCTGAAAGACCTCGGCTACGAGGGAGCTCGCGGATGTGCGTTCCTCGTGGAAGCCGACGCCGAGTGCGAATGCGCGGACCGCAGACCCTTCCACGGTGTTGGGGGCGACGCTCTTGGCGATTTCGCCCCAGCGACTATCCCCGATATCACGGGTCGGACGATCCCCGGGCTGAAGCCGCTCAAGGACTAGTTTGGCGAGCCCCGGAGAAGGCCTCTCGCTCCTAGCGAGCCACACGACCCCTCGCTCTGAATGTGCCTGTAGGGTGGATACCCATTCCGACTCCTCGAGAAGGACCGCGTCCCCTTCAGTGCCTTCGCCCAGCACGTCAAAGGCGGCGTCGATGGCGGATCCTCCAATGCGCTCAGCGAGGTCACCCAGGCCAACAGGTTGACCTGCCGCGACTACAGCACGAACTGTTGCAGCTCTCAACGGCTCATCAATCCGACGCGTGGAGAGCCATGTCAAGGCGCAGTACCTAGCTCGCTCCGACTGCCACAGTGCGGGATCCCCGAGGATTGTCGGTCTGAGATCGAAGGCACTCAACGCGACCGCATCTGGTGATGACCGGATAAGAACGACAAAGAGGTCCGCACCGAGATGTTCCGCCGAGAGGCGGAGCAGTTCTTCGCGTGCAAGTGCCGTCGCGGAGGTTGGGAACTCGCCCAGGAACGCTTCGATTCCTGGCTCGGCGACCGACGTAGTCTGCAAGAACGCGCCGGCCAGGGCGCGCCTCCACTCTGAAAAGGCGGATGCGCCAGTTAGTCTCGACAGCACCGACAGCCGATCGAGGCTTGTGAGCGACTCCGTCAAGCTCGAAGCTGAGTCGCCGAGTGCCCACGACTTGAGCGCCCGAGCCGCCGACGGTAGCGGGTACCAGACACCGACCATCTCCACCAAGGACCTCCAGTCCTCGCGGCTAGTGAGGTCCTGCGAGATCCGGTGGAGTTGTGCCAGGCGTCCGAACGTTAGCCGATCCGGTCCTAGCTCTGGTCCAAATTGCCATGCGAAGGCTCTGAACTCACCCATGCCATCATGACCTGCGAGAAGGCCACTGGCCCACGTGGCCGCGACTGAACGCGCTCGAAGTCCGCGAGTCAGCACATGAGCCTCGGTCTGTGTGGAGCGCTCGATCGTGGCTGCGCGACTCTGTGGCACGACTTGCAGATCGAACGGGCGCCCTCCGACGTGGCGGAACGAGAGAGCTCCAGTGCAAAACGAGAAGCGCTCGCGAAGCTCCGGCCACTGAAGTGACCAGATGTGAAGCAGAAGCTCCTCGTACTCACTCGACGAGGCGGCCGACAGGACGATAGGGAGGTTCGCGCTGTCATTGTGGCACAGGGCCTCGAAGACCTCAGCCGTAGGGATGTCGCCCTCGGTCAACCGGGCGGGTGCTAGCTCAAGTGAACGCTCGTCGAGGTCCTGCTCACCAATCTCGAGTTGGCTCTCATAGTCGACGGCTTGCTCAGGAGTCAGTGGTCGCCGGAACCGCTCGGCGAGGTTTGCTACACCCCGCATCGCAAGCTGCTCAGGTGTCAGAAGCAAAGTGTGGGTCCACACGGAGCCCGGCCTCGCGCCTCCAGTTGCCAACCAGGTCCTAGCAAACGCGTAAAGGCGTTCGCCAGGCACTGGGTAGCCCGAAATATAGCTTTCAAACCCGCGAGTCCTTGCGGCCGGTCCGGACAAGTCAGACAGTTCAAGGAGAGCTCGCTGCCCATCTCTAGACAAGCTGCGGGAAGTCGCTAGTAGCTCGTGCCCGTCTCGGTATCCATGCAAGGCTTGAGCGACATGGACGATCCCACCAGCGCTCTCGACTTCACTCTGCATCGACATTGACGACCCACCGGAGGGGCGCAGTAATGTCGTGCGATGGTGCGGCGTCGTCGAGCACAACTTGAATCCGATCTGAAGCCTTGACGTAGGACTGGAGATGCTCGCTGTCCTCGGGGAGCTGCCCCCCCTGAGCAGAGACACCGTAGACGCGGAGGTCAATCCGCGAGTGGGCACTGATCAGGAATTGCTCAAGCAGAGGGAATTGTTTGGCAAGCCATTCCGACGGCCGCCCCTGATCATTCACGAGATCCCAGGCGGATACGATTATCGCGAGCCTAAAGTGCTGTTTGTCAATGTGCTCGCAGAGAAGCTGGAGCAGATCGACAAGCTCTACCTGGGTCGGCACTTTGTCAGCGGTCCACTCGCTGGCTGCGGATTCACCAGCCAATACAGGGTTGACAGAGGATTGCGTCTCCTCACCGGCGATGTCCACTGCGTCTGTGATCGACCAGTGCTCCCGTATCTTTTCAGGGTGAACAAAGAGCAGCACGCCTGTGGAGCCGCGAACGAATTCCGCGAAGTCTCCCGTCCATTGGCGGTCCACAATGCTCCGCTGGATCGATTCGCCGGCTAGGTCGGGTACAACGATCTCAGTAATCAGTTCCCCGCCGCCGGACCTGATTCTGATCGCCGAGGCGTGCTCGGCGCTGCTGCTCGTTCGGTTGGCCTCCTCGAACCGTAGCCAGCGATCGACTAACTCGTTCAGATGATCCACAGGTGCATCCATCACTTCTAGAGCAAGGGCGCCATCGACGTCCTGGCTGACGATGACGTGCCACAGAGCCGCGATAAACGTGGTCTTCCCGGAGGCGGGGAGACCGACGAGCAGCGCCTGGTCCATCATCCGGCCCTCTGCGCATGAATAGATCGGAAACGATCGAACTCGCGGACGGCCTGAACCTCGGAGAACAAGGATGCCTCGAACGGTCTGCGAGTTGAGCCAAGCCACAGTCGGAGGACTTCATCCAATTTCGTCCCGCGCCCCAGATTGGAGCCAACGGCTGGGCGGGCAGCTGTCCTTATGAAGTGAAGTTCACCTGCGCGGGTCTCGTGCTTGCCACGGATCTGCTTCTCGAACTCCCTGACGAATTCGTCGAGTTGATCAGCACCATCTCCTTTCAGAGCAGCATCCCACTTCGTGAAGATGACTGATTTCACAGCCCGGTCGACGCCGGCGTCCAAGATGCTCTGAATGAGCATGTCGGTCTCGTGGCGTGCGGCTTGTCGCAGTGACAGTGTCCCTAAGCTCTTGCCGTCCACGAGGAATGCAATGTGGTCGGCCCGGGGGAGAAGTGGATGAGATACCGCTGCCTGCACATCGTCCCGCATCTCTCGGAATACCTCGCCGGGCCAGTCGGCAATTAGGACATCCTGCGGCGGTGCCTCTGCCCCGAGAGGGGCGAGGCGCAGGTGCAAGAACTCTTCGGAGCCAGCGAGCGGTGTCCTTCGCGTCGTAGGCGCCATTCGTCCAGAAGCGATCCTCGCGTCATGAGCACGCTGCTCGAACCCATGAAGAGTCCGGGACCACGTATATCGATACCCGGCAAACGGACCCTCGAGGAATCTTTCGTACATCTCCGCAAGCAATGTCGTCTTCCCGACCCCCGCACGGCCTACCGGTAGGATGACTCGCGTAACGGAAGATCGGGCCGTCTGGTTCGCTTCATCGACAGTGAGTGCGTCCGCGGACGGCAGTTCGACGAACCTCTCCATCGCGTCATCCGAGTTCGTGACCAAGGCCTCACTTCCTAATCAGGTGCGGAGCTGACCAAGCAGCTACCGAGTGACAGTTCGCGCAAGAGATGTAATCCGATTTCCTCCGGGGCAGCAGTGAAGTCTCCGGCGAGACCTGTCCTGTCCCGAAATACCCGCTTCCAGTCGTCGTTCCCAGAAGCCCCGTCCACAATCCGCAAGCCGGTAAGGACCGGGAAGAGGTGGTCAGGGCCTCCCTCTGGCAACGCGACCGTCGCCGATTCTCGCCAGTCCGGCGCTGCTGCCTCCATCACCTCTGCGATTGTAAGTTGATCAGGAGCTCCGCCTTCCGCGGATGACAACGCGCGTCGCAGGTACTCGATCGAGGCCGCAGGTGGTACCCCATGTGTGACGAGGTGCGCCAGCTCACGAGCCGAAGGGAGAGTGAGTTCCGCCGCCGATGCCTGACCCCGCGGCCTACCCAGGTCTTGTGAGGAGCCGTTGATCACCCACCAAAGGATGTTGGTTTCTTCCGAGAACGCAGCTTGGGCCCGGACCAGTCGGTTGTGAGCGATGGACTCATCTGTCGCCACTTGATCGAGGTATCCCGTGAGACTCGCCACGATCTTGCCAAGGGCCTCCACCGCCGTTGCTGAAGCTAGACCGTCGTGCTCCTCGCTGTCCGAGGCGAGATCTTTCGAGAGCGTCGTAAGCCCGAATCCACCGATCGAAGCTTGACGGGGCGGGCAGCCGGGCTGCCGGAGAGTTCGGCGGGCGTGCCGGCGTTCACCAGGCGGCGGCGCGGGCGGAGCGGAGCGAGCAGCCGTCGCTCAGCGCCGCTCGGGGGCGCTGAGGGCGCGGGCGCGAGGGTGCGCGAGGCGTGCGCGGGCATGCTGGCGCGAGGCTCGGACCCGGGCCGGCGCTGTGAGCGGGCGTCAGGCCGGGAGCGGTAGCGCCCGTAGTCGCGCGAGCGCGGCTGCCAGCTGCTCTGCCCAGGGCCAGCGCTTCGGGAGGTGCAGGGTCCAGCGCCGGGCCGAGTGGGTGAGCCGTCCGGGGAGAGCGAAGTAGCGCCGCCTGAGCGTCCTGGTCGTCACGATTCCCTCGCCGAGCCCGAGCCGCGCCGTCCAGCGGGCGAGGTTGTGCGCGATCACCTGCACCGCGAGCCACGCCGCGTTCGCGGCGAAGCGGCCCGAGGGGAGATGGTTGAGCCCGACGCCGTACTTGAGGTCACGGATCGCGTTCTCGACCTCGGCGTGCTGGCGATGGTCGGCCTCAAGCTCCATCATCTCCCCCGCGCGATCGGTGATGAAGGCGTGGTAGCTGTAGTCCACGAAGAGCGCGAGCTGTGAGCCGGGCGTCGGCTTCACGCGCCGCACGATGAGCCGCACCGCGGTGGCGCCCCCCGTGTGCTGGAACGGCGTGTAGGTCGTCTCGGCGACAGCGGCGCCGCCCGGCAGCCAGTACGGGATCGGCGTCCAGTCCGCTTCCGGGATCGCCTCGATCAGCGTGCGTACGTTCGGCTGCTGGCGGATCGTGACCGAGAAGCGGACATCCAGCGCGCGGCAGGCGGCGACGACGGCGTGGTTGTAGAAGCCGCTGTCGGCGCGCATCGTCAGCTGCCCGCTCGCTCCGGCGCCGCGCACCCGCGCCACCGTCTCACGCAGGAAGTGGGCGGCGCCGCGGCCGCTGCTCGCGCGGCCCTCGCGCAGCCGCGCCATCAGCACGTCACCCGTCCCGGCCGCCACCGCGAGCAACGGGTGATAGCCGCGCGCGCCCGTGTAGCCGGGCTGGCGGGCGCCCTCCTTGGCGAGGCCGTAGGTCTCGCAGAGCGTCGAATCGAGGTCGATCGTGAGCGGCGCGTCGCCCGGTCCCGCCCCGGCCGCCCAGCCGCGGGCGAGCAACTCGCGGCTGAGGCGGTCGAGCTGGCGGGCGTGGCCCCAGCGGAAGCTGCGCAGGAAGGTCCCGAGGGTGGACGGCGCCTTCACGGTGCAGCCGAGCACGCGCCCGGCGCCGCCTGAGCGCAACGCATCGGCGTCGTCGATGCAGTCGCCGCCCGCGAGCGCCGAGGCGACCAGGGTCAGCAGCTTGTCGCCGGCGTGCGCCCGCCCCGCTGCGTCACCGAGGTCGACGTGGGCGTCCGCCAGTTCACGAAGGCCGAGCCGGCGGGCGAGCGTGGCGGGGAGCAGCAGCCCCGCGTGGTCCACGAGGCGGTCGTCGTCGAAGGCGATGTCTATCCGGTCGGGGTCGCTCGTTGGTAGCATCGAATGGGTGCTCCCTGTGGCTGTGACGTGATTTGTCAAAACCCATTGTCCCAGCTACAGCGGAGCACCCAACCGCAGCCGCTCGCGCGCTCTTCTTCGGTGGATCAGGGGTAAGCGCCCGCCCCGAGGACGGCAGTTGGAACACACTCGGCACCATCCCCCTCCCGCTTGACCAGTTGAACCGCAGCGGCAGTTTCCGTTACGGCGATATCGCCCTCGGCGTGCCGCTGCCCGGTGCCACCTCGCAGGACTCGACGGCAAACGTCGAGTTGCGCGTCTGGCAGCACACGGCGAACGCCCTCAGCATCTACGTCAGCGCCCGCCCCGAGGACGGGAGCTGGAACACGCTCGGCACCATCCCTCTCGCCCTGACCGGCCAGACTAGCAGCGGCACATTCCGCTACGGCGACATCACGCTCGGCGTGCCCCTGCCCTCTGGCGAACCGTCGCAACCGCTCGCCGAGACGCAGAACCTGGGCTGGTTGAGAGATACGCATGGGGATCTGTACCGCCAACTCACGACGCTGACCTGGATCAGTGACGGCGTCACCGAATTGGAGCAAGAGGCCGTTGACAACCTGGTCTACATCGGCGGCTACTACGTCAACGACCTGAGCTCTGTGCTGCGCCTAGGGTGGGTGCGGGACGACATCACCGAGGTGGAAGTGAGCGCTCTCCACTGGCTCTCGCAGGTGAGCCTCCTCACTTATCTTGGTCACTCCAGCGCGCAGAACGCCACTACCATCATCGCCCTGCCCTGGTTCCGGGATGGCGTTACTGAGATCGAAGCAGAGACCGTTCGGTCTCTGGCCTGGCTCGGTGATGAAGACGATGCCAGCGGCGTGGACATCACCGAGGCAGTCGCGGCGCTGCGGTGGTTCCGGGATGGCATCAACCAGACGGAACACGACCTGCTCCTGTGGTTGGCGTATCTGAAGTACGAGAGCGAGGAAGCCGCCGTCGAGGTGGTGGACATGCCCTTCCTCTCGTCCATTGAGACCGACGACGTGCTCGCGTTGCGCAGCCTCCACCGACTGGCCTACTCGCGAGACGGGCGGCTCGACGCCGTGCTGACTCACCCGAACGTGCGCGACGGGATCACCGACGACGAGACCACGCTCGTCGCGGCGACGGGCGCCATCCGGGGCGCAAGCGAGGTGCGCCGCATCCTCGGTCGTGGCAATGCCCGCACCGAGGTCGTGTTCGAGAAGACGAGACACACGCCGAATCTCAAGATCAGCATCATCCGCACCGGAACTCAGCCCCGGCAGTCGACGATCGACGACGTCAAGGTTTCGGTGGAGTTCGTCGAGGGCATGATGAACCGCCCTCTGCCTGTCAGTCACATCATCGTCGTGGTGGACGACTACGCCGTCACTGAGGGCTACGGCGGGACGAACTACGGCTTCGCCTTCAGCGTCTTATCGGACGACGAGCAACACGAGACGCCATACGACACGTTCAACTTCCGATCAAAGATCATCCACGAGACGGCCCACTTCTTCTGGCGGGGTCATGCCTCATGGATCGACGAAGGCGTGGCCGAGACCTTCGAGTACCTGTACGGCGTGGACGCGGGCGTGAGCCCTGGGCTACGGCAAATCCCTCATCGGGGGGCCTGCGAAGCCCACGACCTGGAGATGTTGACGGAATGGGATTCGTCTCTGGAACAGCAGGCACGCTATGAATGCAGCTACTTCCTTGGTCAGTCGCTCTTCCAGGAGTTGCTGGAGGAACTGGGCCGCAAGGGATTCTCGTATAGGCTACAGGAACTCTACCGTTTGTCGCTCCGTATGAAGGATGACCCCGAGGCGAAAACGCCCGGCATCGCGGAGGTGCGGGAGGCGTTCGGCGGCCAGGCGGCCATCGTCGAGAAGCACTGGTCCGGCGCGCTGAACGCTCCGGAGGACCGCCCCTTTGACGAGAGCCTTTCCTGGAGCCTCGGCCTCATCCAGTGGGACCAGCTCCCCACCTATGACGGCGAATTCGTCACCTTCAGCGGAACACTGCTGGGCGATGCAGTTCTCTCCAAGGAGACCATCGCGGATGCGCGAACGGGCGGACACCAGAACTTCACGCTGGCATCTGTCGACGGCTATCACTATGTAGGCGCGATTCTCCCTCGGCTCGTCTCGGGGCGGTGGCTACTCGACGACCCGGGGGACGTCGTCGCCACCGATTACCGGCTGGAGCAAGGGAAGTTCACGGTCAGGTTCCGGTCTCCGGGGGCGCTCGGCGACCCGTCGGACTATGTGATCCTGCTCTGGGGATTCCCCGACGCGAGCAGGACGCCGTTCGTCGGAGAAGAAATCGACGTGCTTGGGCACGCCCGTATCCGTGCTCAGTAGGCGTTCCTGGCGGGCAGGGCGCCACAGTCCCCGGCAGCCATCTGGACCCATTGACGGCTGGTCGCGGTATTGTGAAAAGCCTGTGCTTGGGGCACGCTCGGCTCCTGTCATCGGCTAAGCGGCGTATCCACCTCCTCCATTATCGCCTACCGGACTTCTGAGACAGCTTCATCGGTGAAGTTGTCTCAGAAGGCAGCGGATCGGGCAGCAAGCGCGCGATCTGAGATCGGCTTCAACGGCACCGGGGCGATCGGCGAGGTGCTCCTGCCCCCTCAGCGGGAGGGAGCCAGGCTGTCGGGCGAGCGGTCAGCCGCCGGTCGTGGTCAGGATGCCGGGCGCGGGGTCGGATCGGGGGTCCAGCCGGCGAGCGCGGCTCCGGCGATGGCGCGTCCGCGCCCTGACGGCGCTGTCCGGGCTCCCGCGGGCGTCGTTCGCACAGCATTCTCGCGCTTCTGGCTACCATTCTCGAGTTCCCTCCGACGGAACTCTGGCGTTCCATTCCATGAACGCGCCCTGACACCGGATCTGTTCGTCCGCACGTCCTGTAGGGGCGTTTCCCCTTGACCCGCCTGAGTTCTCGGGGACTTCCGTCTCTCGGAACTAACGCCCTTTTCCTGTACACGCCCATGACACCCTTCGCGCCGTCCGCAGCTGGTCCGGCGGTGGGGGCCACGCGCGCCTTCCCCTATAAGGCATTCCGCCGCCATCCCCGCCTCCGCACACTCGATTGCCGTCACCAGCACCCATAGCGGGAGGCGACGGGCAGTACGACGGGCGAGCGAAGGCCGGAACATGTCATTGATGTAGTCCTCCGCAAGGGATTACGTCCGGCGCTCCAGCCCATCACGCTTTGCCTGTGGAAAGGGCGTACGAGGTCGGACGAGATGCGAGCGACGAAGCGGCAGAGGCGCACCGAACGGGGCCATCAGGGTGGCCCCGATCCGCGCGTGGTCGCCATCGAGTACCGGCCCGCGCCGGACACCGAGGCTCGCCTGCGCCGCATCGCCGCCATCCTCCTCGAACACGCGACCCGCGCCCGCTCTCGGGCGAGCGACGGGGAAGCCCGGCGGTCCGGTAGGGGAGGGCCCATCGCCGGGCGCGCGCGCCGTCGCGGCCCTGCTTTGACCGCCTCGCCGCGGCCCCGCTACGCTGGTGGGGACAAGGTGGCCCGGCGGTGCGTAAACACCCCGGGGCCCTGGCGCCGCCTGCGGGAACAGGTGACGCGAGCTGCATGCTACCGCTCGCGGACCCGCCCCCGCGGGGGCGGGTCCGTTTACATTCGAGGAGGCAGCCATGCCGGGAACGAACAATCACCAGGCCGGGACGCGCCGCGCCGCCATCTACGCGCGCGTCTCCGACAAGAGCCAGGCCGAGGACGACAAGACCTCCCTCGCCGAGCAGCTGAGCGACATGGAGGCCTACTGCGAGGACCGCAGACTCACGATCACCGCCCGCTACCAGGAGGTCGGGCGCGGCTGGTCCAAGAGCCGTCCCGAGTTCCAGCGCATGCTCGCCGACGCCGCCTCCGGCCGCTTCGACACCATCGTCTGCTGGAAGTCGGACCGCCTCAGCCGCGGCATGTACCCCGCCGCCGCCCTCATGGAGGTCGTCGAGGCGCAGCGCATCGGCATTGAGGCGGTGATGGACGCGATCGACTTGAAGACCTTTGGGCTGATGGCGGCGATCGGCAAGATCGAGCTCGATAACTTCCGCGAGCGCTCCTCCATGGGCAAGCGCGGAACCGCCAAGCAGGGCCGCATCCCCGTCAACCACGTCCCCGACGGCTACCGCATCGCCGAGGGCCGCACGCCCGAAGTCGACGAGGAACGCGCCGAGGTCATCCGCCGCATCTTCCGCCACTCCGTCCACGACGGCATGGGCGCGCCCGCCATCGCCGAGGCGCTCGAGGCCGACGGCGTCCCCACGGCGCGGCCGGGGGCGCGCTGGCACGCGGCGCAGGTCAACCGCATGCTGCGCAACGAGGCCTACCGGGGCACCTGGTGGTACGGCAAGGTCCGCCACACCGCCACCGACGCCGGCATGCGCAGGCACGGCCAGCCGCGCGAGCGCTGGATCGGCGTGCCCTTCCCCCCGCTCGTGGACGAGGAGACCTGGGAGCGGGCGCAGGTGCTACGCAAGCGGCGGCTGACGCGCTCGCCGCGCAACACCAAGACCTTCCACCTGCTCCAGCACCTCGTGCGCTGCAGCGAGTGCGGCATGCTGATGGGACCGAACGTGGTCCGCAGCCAGAGCGTGCGGAAGGGCGGCAAGACCTACCGCTACGAGCTCGACCCGCCGCGGCGCTACTACCAGTGCTACGGGATGCGCACGCACCGCCTGCGCTGCCGCGAGCACTCGGTGATCCGCGCCGAGCGGCTCGAGGAGCTGGTCTGGGGCGAGGTCAGGTGCGTGCTGGAGCGGCCGGAGCTGATCGCGGCGGGGCTGGCGGCGCTGGAGCCGGACGAGGACGGCGGACTCGCCGGGGAGATCGCGCGGACGGAGCGCGAGCTGGCGGGCGTGCAAGCGGAGGAGGACCGCGCCATCCGCCTCTTCGTGACGGACAAGATTACCGAGGAGCAGCTCGACCACCAGCGCCGCTTCATCGGCGAGCGGCTGGAGCGGCTGCGGGCGAGGCTGGACGAGTACCGGGCGCGGGGGTCGGCTCGCGCCGGGCGGCGCGTGGCGCTGGAGCAGGTCGAGGAGTGGGCGCGCAGCGTCGGCGCCGGCCTGGACGGCCTGTCCGAGGAGGAGCGCCGCGAGCTGCTCGACCTGCTGCTGGAGGACGCGACGATCGACGGCGAGAACCGCGTCACGCTCACGCTCGCCATTCCGGGAGAAGGCGATTTAGTGTCGATTGCAGAACCGGAGCCGACTACTCCGTCTACACGATGCGGCAGGCGTCACGGCGCTCCTGGCGCATCGGCCAGACCCAGCCGGTGCAGGTCGTCTTCATGGCCTACCGGAACACCCTCCAGGCCGACGCCCTCAAGCTGGTGGCGCAGAAGCTCCAGTCGTCGCTCGCCGTCGAGGGCGAGCTGCCGGAGGACGGCCTCGCCGCCTACGGGGACGACGGTGACGACCTGCTGCTCGCCCTGGCGAGGAAGATCGTCGCGGGCGAGGAGGACGCGGGCTCCGTCGAGTCGGTCTTCGAGCAGGCCCGGCAGGTCGCGGCCGAGGCCGAGGCGCTGCTGGTCGACGAGGGCTGGCACGCGCCGGAGCCTGCCGTCGTCGCGGCGGAGGTCGTCGCGGTGGGCGCGGACGGCACCCTCGAGGAGGACGGCGAGCGGCAACGGTCGCTGTTCTCGTGGGCCGAGTTCATGGCCGGGGAGCAGGACGAGCCGCCGAAGCGCCAGCGGCGCGACGAGGCTCCCACGCGTTCCCTGTTCGAGTGGGCGCTGGACCGCGAGCGCGAGGCGGCGCTGGCGGGCGCGGCCCGGTAGGGCGATCGGGAGGGGAGGGCTGCTGCGCGGGCTGCGTCCTCCCCTCCACACCTCTCTGTGCGGTCGTTCGTGCGTTAAGGAGGAGCCCGCGAGTCGCGCGCGTGAGGAAGAGCGCCCTGTCGACATCCCACTCGGCGAGGTCGCCCTTCCGCCAGCCGTTGTCGAGGAGCATCGACTCGACGCTGGTCTCGAAGGCGTGTTCGCTCGTAGAGCTGGTCATCGGTATCTCAGGGTCCAGACTCGCCGTGAAGGCCCAGCATAGCGCCTGCCGGGGGTTCGAACGGCGTGGAGGCGCACAGGGCGGGGCCGTTCGCCGCAAGGTGGCAGGACGTTGGCGTACGGCCCGCGTATGCGTCAGACTTGACAGAGAAGAGGGGGGCCGCGATGAAGTTCATCTTCGACGAGCACAAGGCGGCGCAGGCCGCATCCCTGCTGCTCGACCACCACGGCGGCTCGATGCCTTACATCAAGCTGATCAAGCTGCTCTATCTGGCCGACCGCGAGTCCCTCATCGAATCGGGCGCCCCGATCACCGGCGATCGCTTCGTCTCCATGAGGTTCGGCCCCGTGCTCAGCCGCGTCCTCGACCTGATCAAGGAATCGAAACCGGCCGAGAACTCGGTCTGGCACAGCTACGTCGCCCGCAGGCGCTACGACGCAGTGCTGATCGACGCCGTTGAGTCCGATCGCCTCTCGGAATACGAGGAGAGCGTCCTCGACGGCATCTTCGAGTCCTTTGGCCGCGAGAAGGAGTGGGACGTGGTGGCTCGCACACACGCCCTGCCGGAGTGGACCGACCCGGGCAGGAGCGCCATCCCGATCGAGCCCGAGGACATCCTCCGCTACGCTGGCTACAGCGACGAGGAGGTCCAAGCGGCGGCCGAGCAGGCGGAAGCGGTCTACTCGCTGCGCAGGCAACTCGCGACGGTCGGGTGAATCCCGGCGACACTGTCTTCGGCCTTGATGCGCATGGCCACCTGTGGATAGTGTTGACGCCCGAGACGCCTGACGGGCAAGTTGCGGTCGCGAATCTCACGACTCACGATCCGGTGCGGCGGAGGTACTGCGACGACCAGTGCGTGGCGGTTCGCCCAGGAGAGCATCCGTACCCAACCCGCGATTCGTGCGTCTTCTACCGGGACGCGTTCCTGACGCGCCTCGATGTCCTGCGCGCGGGCGTCGCGAACAGGACCTACAGGGCGGGCGTCCCACTTGCTCCTAGATTGCTCGAACGGATTCGCCAGGGAGCCCTTGACTCACCGCTGACAGCCAGACAGGTCAAGGCGGCTATCCGCCAAGGCTTGGAGCGCCCGTAGCCGACTCTCGCATGTCGATCTTCCCGGTGACCGCCGCCGTGATGAGCGCGGTCCGATACTCCTGCGACCGCTCGATGGCGCGCTCGACCTGGCTCGTGAGCCCATCGATTCTCGCCGTCTCCTGGTCGAGGAAGGCGATGATCGCGAGTTGCTCCGAACGGGGCGGGATAGGCAACCGTAGGTCGCCCAGAGTCTCGCGGTTGATCTTCGGCATCGCCACTCGGTCCGCCTCGAGAACCGACCACGCAACGAACCCGTCCGAGAGCAGTAGCCAGTAGAGATACCCGCTCGCTACCGAGCCCCGCGGACGGAGCGGGTACATATCCGCGCTGCAAACGCAGTCTTCGCGTGCGATCGCGACCTTCGCCAGCGCGGGGCGGATCTTGCTGTAGATGAGATCACCAGCACGGCAGAAGTACTTGCCGCTGATGGCACCCTGCTCGGATGCCGTCTCAGATGGGTCGGTTTGATCTCTGATGATACATCCGCGCCTGACGCTCGAGCGCCAATCTTCTGCTGCGGCGATGCTTTCAGCGTGCCGCCCAGCCTTCGGACGCCCTAGAGGCGGGGAAACGGAGTAGGCCTCTGCCCACGCCCAACGGCTTCGTGGAGACATCCGAACCGGCTGAACGCGACGGCCGGCTTCAATCAACCTGCTGACCGGGCGAGATCGGCCTTCTTGGGGTTCCGCGCGGGCGCTTCAATCCCTTCGGTGTCGTAGAACTCCTGTAGGAGCGCGTTGATGTCGCCACAGAAGCTGCCGTGGCTGTAGCCGCGACCCTTCCTGCCGACGTTGCCCGTCTGGACGACATCCAACGCAGGCGGGCGTTCGGGGCTCAGCATCGCGTGCGGATTCGCGCGTGCCTCCTTGAGGAGTTTCGAGGTGCTCTCTTTGCGCCGAGGGAACTGGGCGTCCACCCGAATCGAGTCGGGCGCATTCTTCAACTGCCGCAGGAGCCAGTTCAGGCGGGAGGTTGCCTTGCCGGTGCTGGGAGCAGGTACGTTCACGGAGGCGAAGGCGACCAGCGAATAGAGGTTGACCGCCACGTGCATGGGGGAGATCACGCCGGGTATCGCCTGACGGCTCATCCCGAGCCGCACCCCACGAGGTCCCGCCCTCCCATCGGGAACCGGCGGGGCCTCGCCCGTTGCCACTCACCACAGGAAGGAGACAGAACACGGACCTCGCAGGATTCATCGACACGTACCGCGACGCTATCGCCCGGCGGGTGGTGGAGTCCTACCCGCCCCGCTACCGGCCCTCCGAGCCGGGCCGCCCGCTCCCACCGCTGCTGCGCGCTCCCCTGGGGGCGCAGGCCGACGCGATCTGCGGCGCGGCGCTCTCGCTCGAGGCGCAACGCGGCACGACCGTCGTCGGGGAGATGGGCACGGGTATGTAGTTCAGGGCTAATCTTGCCCGGTTGCCTGAAGCCTTCACGCTTCTCCCTTCAGTATCAACTCGATGTGTGGCGCCAACTCGCATGAGACCCCCCTCGCCTCGGCAAGCCGAAGAACCAGTGGAACCTGGCCCCACATTCCGTCGATAATGTCGGCAATGCGATCTTCCTCCTTTATGTTGGGCGATGGCGGGTAGATGATGTAGCGCCCCGTAAAGGTGCGGAACAGTTCTTGGAACTCTTGGCTACCAATACCTTCATAGATGTAATGGAAGTCCCTGTATGTCAGTATGCCATAGCAACTTATCTCGAGCGTCCGGTAGCCATCCTGAATACGCTCGCAGGCTGTCCAGCCTGTGTACTCGGGGATGCTGACTCCCTTTTCGTAGGGCTCGATCGAGTATTCGTCAATTTCAACCATAAGATGCTTCTCGTAGAAGTTGCAGCCGGTGATCTTCCATTTGGAGACCATCACATGGGTTTCATGCAAGTCGCGTGTCTCTTCGAAGATTCCTCCTGGGCAGTAGTCCGCCGGGATGTAGGGACTGTATCGCGTCTCTGGTGTAGGAGTTGGTGTGATAGGCATCTTCGGGGCAGAACTCCCCAACCTGTAGCCGCCCCACACGCCCTCTGGAGGGTCAGTCAGAGTATTATGACAGGTATCTTTGTGAATCAACCCCCAGACGGTAGTGTCGATCCAACCTCCCGAAGCACGCTTCGCGTAGACTTCGATCGAGACAACATAGTTGCCTCTCGCTTCAGGGTGTGCGACGAGGCCGACCCCGCGAACGTCAAACTCGGTTGGTTCAGCGCCGCTGCCCAGCTCCGCTCGGACGAGCGCTGTGAACGTATCCAAGTTATAATCCCAGGAACCATCGGCGTTGAAACCGATACAGCCTTCCGATGATGGACTATCAATTGTAGTGGAAGCCGTGTTGGCATTCTCAGCCTCGATAGTCTCAGTCTCGGCCTCGATAGCGACCGAACAGCCTGTCAGTATGGCCAGGAAGATAAGGGCAAGTACAGCGCGCGTGACATTGATGGGGTGCCTCCCTGCGGCTAGAACGAAGGTTCCTCACCACAAGCCACCTGGGTCCGTCACGTGAGCCGACAGGGAGCGCGCACTCCGTCTCGGATCACGCAACGACTGTGCAAGACCTGCGGTAATCTCATCATAACGATGTCACGCTTGTCAACAGGTGGTTAGGGTGTGCTACGCTCTAGGCGGAGCGGAAGGGAATCCTCACCACACCACCAGATGACTTCTACGGAGTGCCCGGAGTACCCGGACGATATGCGGATGCTCTTTCTGAGCGTGCTCGCGGGAACGCTGGCAAAGAAGGACCGTGACAGTTTACGGGAGCTTCTGGATGACATACGCAGAGACACAGAGACCTTAGAGCCGTTGCCCAATCGACCACCAGAAGAGCTTGATACCACTCTGGCAGCTCTTCGAGAGGAGTTCTTTCATTTCCGCGTTCTCGTGCAGTTCGCGCGAAGAGCCCGCGGATTAGACGACTTATGATCTTCATTCCGTCATTTCCTCACTGATGTCTCAAACTGAGACAGTACCCGTATTTCAGACATTTTCGAGGCAAACTACATCAAAGGCGACAACGTGCTGATGCTGGAGCCACGAAGTTACGAAGTTGACTGCGGATTCCCATATGGTCTTCCGGCGCTCGCTGGCCGGGGCCCGCGAGCGGCGCGAGGTGGCGGTGCCCGAGGCGCTGCGCGGCTACGCGGTCGAGCGCGCCTCGGCGCGTGTGACTACGACCGTCTGCTCCCGGGTGGTGCGCTGTGAGCGAGGCGGCGCGCGCGGCCGTGCTCGAGGCGCACTGCCGCGAGCTGAAGCTGCCTACCGTGCGCCGCTCCTACCCGGAGCTCGTGCGCGAGGCGACGCAGCACGGCTGGGACTACGAGGAGTTCCTCGTGCAGTTGCTCGAGGCCGAGGTGCTGGTGCGCCGCGACGCGCCGTGGCGCGCCTGCTGCGACAGGCGCGCTTCCCGGACGTCAAGACCCTGGAGCAGCTCGACTGGGACGCGCTGCAGGGCGTCGAGCGCCCGCAGCTCGCCCAGCTCGCGACCTGCGCGTACATCGAGCGCGCCGAGGACGTCGTGATCGCCGGGCCGATCGGCACCGGCAAGACGCACCTCGCGATCGCGCTCGGCGTGGAGGCCGCCCGCCGTCGCCACCGCGTCGCGTTCGTGCGCGCGGCCGATCTCGTGCGCGAGCTGGTGGAGGCGCGCGACGAACTCACGCTCTCGCGGCTGCACCAGCGTTACCTGCGCGTGGCGCTGCTGATCGTCGACGAGCTCGGCTTCGTGCCCTTCGAGCGCACCGGCGGTGAGTTGATCTTCAACCTCCTCGCCGACCGCTACGAGCGGCGCTCGACGATCGTCACGACCAACCTCGCCTTTAGCGAGTGGGTGCAGGTCTTCGGCGACGAGAAGCTCACCACGGCGCTGCTCGACCGCCTCGGGCACCACGCCCAGATCCTGACCACGCGCGGCCAGTCCTACCGGACGCGGCACGCACATCGCACACCCGAAGATCTGGTGCAGCAGGCAGGAGGTAGTGCCTAACCCCGAATCCACCGATCGAAGCCGGGCTGCCGGAGAGTTCGTGGGTGTGCAGGCGTTCGCCGGGCGGTGCCGGAGCGAGGAGCCGTCGCTCAGCGTCGCTCAGCGCGGCTCGGGGGCGCTGAGGGCGCCGGCGCGAGGGTGCGCGAGGCGTGCGCGGGCATGCTGGCGCGAGCCTCGGACCCGTGTTGGCGCTGTGAGCGAGCGTCAGGCCGGGAGCGGTAACGCCCGTAACCGCGCCAGGGCGGCTGCCCACTGGCCAGCCCAGGGCCAGCGCTTCGCGAGGTGCAGGGTCCAGCGCCGGGCAGAATGGGTGAGCCGTCCCGCGAGAGCGAAGTAGCGCCGCCTGAGCGTCCTGGTCGTCACGATTCCCTCGCCGAGCCCGAGCCGCGCCGTCCAGCGGGCGAGGTTGTGCGCGATCACCTGCACCGCGAGCCACGCCCCGTTCGCGCCGAAGCGGCCCGAGGGGAGATGGTTCAGCCCGACGCCGTATTTGAGGTCACGGATCGCGTTCTCGATCTCGGCGTGACGGCGATGGTCGGCCTCCAGCTCCAGCAGCTCCCCGGCGCGATCGGTGATGAAGGCGTGGTAACTATAGTTCGCAAAGAGCGCGAGCTGTGAGCCGGGCGTCGGCTTGACGCGCCGCACGATGAGCCGCACCGGGGTGGCATCCTCCTTGTGCTGGAACGGCGTGTAGGTCGTCTCGGCGACATCCGCGCCGCCCGGCAGCCAGTACGGGATCGGCGTCCAGTCCTCTTCCGGGATCGCCTCGATCAGCGTGCGTACGTTCGGCTGCTGGCGAATGGTGATGGAGAAGCGGACATCCTGCTTGCGGCAGACGGCGACGACGGCGTGGTTGTAGAAGCCGCTGTCGGCGCGCACCGTGAGCTGCCCGCTCGCCCCGGCGTCGCGCACCCGCGCCACCGTCTCACGCAGGAAGTGGGCGGCGCCGCGGGCGGTGTTGGCGCGGCCCTCGCGCAGCCGCGCCATCAGCACGTCACCCGTCCCGGCCGCAACGGCGAGCAGCGGGTGATAGCCGCGCACGCCCGTGTAGCCGTGGTGCCGGGCGCCCTCCTTCGCCAGGCCGTAGGTCTCGCAGATCGTCGAATCGAGGTCGATCGTGAGCGGCGCCGCGCCCGGGCCCGCTCCGGCCGCCCAGTTGCGGGCGAGCAACTCGCGGCTGAGGCGGTCGAGCTGGCGGACGTGGCCCCAGCTGAAGCTGCGCAGGAAGGTCCCGAGGGTGGACGGCGCCTTGACGGTGCAACCGAGCACGCTCGCCGTCCCGCCGGCGCGCAACGCAGCGGCGTCGTCGATGCACTCGCCGCCCGCGAGCGCCGAGGCGACCAGGGTCAGCAGCTTGTCGCCGGCGTTCGCCCGGCCCGGCGCGTCACCGAGGTCGAGGTAGCTGTCGGCGAGCTCTTGCAAACCGAGATGCTGGGCGAGCGTGGCCGGGAGGAGCAGCCCCGCATCGGCCACCAGGCGGTCGTCGTCGAAGGCGATGTCTATCCGGTCGGGGTCGCTCGTTGGTAGCATCGAATGGGTGCTCCCTGTCGCTGGTACGTGATTCGTACAAAACCATTGTCCCAGCTACAGCGGAGCACCCAACCGCAACCGCTCATGCGCTCTTCTTCGGTGGATCCCGGGTAAGTCGTCTTCATGGCCTACCGGAACACGCTCCAGGCCGACGCCCTCGAGCTCGTGGCGCAGAAGCTCCAGTCGTCGCTGGCCGTCGAGGGCGTCTGGAGAAGCTGACGTGTACCGGCTCTCCGCATGCGTGCGTGCAAGGCTCCGGTCCGTTCTGCAATTCTGGAGGCAGAGGCAGGATGTTGAACGCCGGTACGCGCCTGCCCTTGCGCTCCTTGACTTCACCCGCCTCCCGTCGCTTTCGTACTCCCCGCCGTAGCTTGGCGCGAGTCATAGCCCGTGATCCACGCTATTGTTTGGCCCCACATTCTGAGGAAGCATGACCTCCTGTTGGCGTCACCGCCCTCGGGGGCATGTTTCCCTACCTCGACCTGCTGGCAGTCTCGGGTCTGCGCCAGTTGGCTGGAGCGTCACGCTC
Source organism: Tepidiformaceae bacterium (assembly GCA_965262975.1). GTDB lineage: Bacteria > Chloroflexota > Dehalococcoidia > Tepidiformales > Tepidiformaceae > UBA2991. The sequence goes on from OZ253575.1 coordinate 2,821,286, forward strand.
CCACGGCCCGCGCGCAGGGCTGGAGCGAGAGCCAGCTCTCCGTCGCCCTCGTGCTCCTCAACCTCGCCGGCGGCGAGTCGGTCGACGACATCGCCATGCTCGAGCAGGACCAGGGCCTGGGGCAGGTCGTGCGCGCGGCCGAAGCTCCAGGGCGTGCGCCGCCGCAGCCTGCCCTCCCCCTCCGCCCTGCGCCGCTACCTGGAGTCGTTCCAAGGAGGAGCGGCGGGAGCGTGGACGGGCCTTCATCCCCGCGCCCGGCGCCGCCCTGCGCGGCCTGGGGAAGGTCAACGCCGAGCTCATGCGCTTCCTGCAGCGCCGGGCGCCGCAGACGCAGGCCACGCTCGACATGGACGCCACTGTGGTGGAGACGCAGAAGCGGACGGCGCTCTACAGCTGACATGGAGTGACCGGCTGTCAAGCAGCAGCGGCGGTGGTCGTGGCGATCCGGCTCCGGAACGGGGGGAGATGGACGAACGAGGGCGCTGCTTCGACGACGTGTCACTCTGATATTCGCGGGTTGCCTGGGGCCTTGCCGCATGACCGTGCTTCGCCGGGAGGGGTCGCCGTCTACGGTCGCGGGTTGACGGCGCCGGGCGCCGCTGCCGCATAGCTGTACCGCGCATCCTCCTGAGCCTGCCCTCGCTCATCCACCCCCTCCTGCTCCGGAGCGGCGTATCGCCAGCTCCGCCTTCGCCGCGGACCGCGCGCGTGCTGTCAGGCCGCCGCCTGCTGCCGGGCGCCGATGTTCAGCACCGCCCACAGGACACCCGCGAGTTCACGGGCGACGGCCACGTTCGCCACGACCGATGGCTTGCCGTGATCGGCCAGCCGCCGGTGGCGGCGATAGAGCCGGGTCTGCGCCCGGTCGGCCAGCACCACGGCCCAGCCCGGCTGGCCCTCCCTGCGCTTGCGCAGCGCTGCCCCCACCCGCGGCGGGTGGCGGTAGTGCCAGGCGCTCTCCACCAGGATGCGGCGCACGTGGCTGTTCCCTGTCTTCGTGATCGGTCCCCGCCGCTGACGGGCGCCGCTGCTGTACTCGCTGGGCGTGAGCCCGAGGTACGACATCAACTGCCGGGCGCTGCCGAAGCGCGTGACGTCGCCGAGCTCGGCCAGCACCGTCATCGCCGTCACCGTGTCGACCCCGCGGAAGCAGCGCAGCAGCCCCACCGCCTCGCGGTAGTCGTCGCTGGCGGCACACGCGGCCAGTTCCTGCTCCAGCGTGCGCAGCCGCTCCTCCACGCCATCGAGCGCGCGCAGGTAGTCGTCGAAGGTGGCCTGCGCGGCCGGGTGTTCGAAGCGCAGCGTCAGCAGCCAGCGGCGGTGCCGCAGCGTCCAGTTCCGCCCGTCGTAGGCGATGCCGCGCCGCAGCAGCAGCTTCGCCAGGCGGTGGCGCGCCCGCGTGCGGTCGGTCACGGCGTCCTCGCGCGCCCGGCAGAGGTCGCGCACCGCCTCCTGGTCGATGGTCGGGGGATGCACCGCCGTGAGCAGGTCCGCGCGCAGCAGCTCGGCGAGCTTCCGTGCGTCGCGACGGTCGGTCTTGACGCGGTCGCCGGGTCGCCTGGGGATCAGCGCCGGCGCGATCACCTGGCATTCGATGCCTTCGGCCTCGAGCTGGCGCTGCAGCGCGAAGCCCCCCGGCCCCGCCTCGTAGCAGGCCACGACCGGCCCCGGCGCCATGCGCTTCAGGCGTTGCGCGAGCCGCTTCACCGAGCGCCGCTCGTTCGTCAGCTGCCACTCCTCGGGCCGTCCGCCCTCCGCCGCCAGCACCGCTACCCGGATCGTCGCTGCGTGTGCATCCATCCCTGCGTATGTGGTAGTCATCTTCCTGACCGGCTCCCTTTCGTATGCGGCTCTGTGGCCTCGCGTCGTAACCCGCGAGTTTGCGAACTTGGAGCCGGTCACTCCATACGGTCTACGCGGGGACGCGCGCCTACCAGCCGCTCACGACCTACTGGGCGGAGGCCGGCCTGGTCGTCCACTCCGAGTTCCGCGACGGCAACGTGCCCGCCGGCCACGAGCAGCGGCGCGTGATCGAGGAGGCGCTTCAGCACCTGCCCGCGGGGGTGGAGCGGGTGCTGAAGCGCTCGGACACGGCCGGGTACCAGTGGGAGCTGCTGCGCTCCTGCGCCGAGGGGCGCAACAAGCGCTTCGGGGTGATCGAGTTCGCCGTGGGTGCGGACGTGAGCACGGCCTTCAAGACGGCTGTGCGGAGGTGGACGAGGCGGAGTGGCGCGCGCTCTCAGGCGCCGGCGGCGAGGAGACGGGGCAGCAGTACGCCGAGGTGTGCTTCGTGCCGAAGGGGCTCGGGTACTCGCGCAAGGGGCCGGACTACCGCTTCCTCGCGATCCGCGAGCCGCTGCGCAATCCGCCCTTGCCGGGGATGGAGGAGGGACTGCCCGCCGTCGAGCTGGGAGGCGCGGGCTGGTACCGCATCCGCGGGGTCGTCAGCAACCGCCACGGCCTGCCCGGCGATGAGCTCATCCGCTGGTACCGGGCGCGCTGTGGCAAGGGCGAGGAGGTCCACGGCGTGATGAAGACGGACCTGGCGGGCGGGCGCCTGCCCGCGGGCCTGTTCGGGGCGAACGCGGCCTGGTGGGCGCACGTGCTGCTGGCCTTCAACCTGCACGCGGCGCTGAAGACGCTGGGGCTGGGGCCGGCGTGGGCGGGCAAGCGCATGAAGGCCGTGCGCTTCGCGCTGCTCGGGCTCCCCGGCCGCGTGGTCCGCCACGCGCGGAGGCTCATCATCCAACTGAGCGCCGGCCACCCCTCCTACGGGCTGCTGCTGTCTGCCCGTCGCAACATCCTGGCGCTCGCCCACGTACCGCCCTGACCCAGGCGCGGCCTCCCGCACGGACCTCACTCGGGCGACCGGACGCAGTCGGCCTGGCGGTCGCATCCCCTCATCCCTGTCTCACCATCGCCGCCTCACCGCCCCCGAGCGTTGCCAGCCGCCCGGCAGCGCTCTGGCGCTCCCGCAGCTTCCCGAGAGCCCCTGCGGAGCGCGAATCACGCCCCCACCGCCCCCTCGATGCACTCGGGTGGCGGATATGGGCTGGTCTAGAACCTCTACTCAGGTTATACGATACCGGCAGCAAAGCGCTTAGGAGAGGATCGGTGTGGGGCTGATGTCAGATATCCCACGGGAACCGGCGGTCAGAGACGAGCGTGAGCAGCGCGCGGTCCCACCCGATCGTTCCGCCAGTGCCGCGACGTCAGCCGGGGCGGGCGCTCCGAGCCGCTGGTTCGTCGCCCTGCTGATCTTCGTCCTGATCGGCGCTGTCTGGGCGCTCGGCATGACGCCTGTCGTGGACGCCAACGACAGCGACGGGCTCGCTCGAGATGGCGCATTGCAGGCGCCCATGACCGTCGATGCCGTCGTCGGGTGGGGGGTTTCTGTCTTCGAAGTGAGAGTGCCCGAGGGCGGCAGCCAGACTTACACTATGAAGCTGACCAAGCAGCCCACCGCCAGCGTGGTGATTAACTTGACCAGCACCGGCAGTGCCGACGTGACGGTGTCTCCGGCCTCCCTGACATTTTCCACGAGCAACTGGGCCACGAGGCAGACAGTGACGGTGCGGGCCGCCCAGGACGCTGACGCGAGGCCGGACAGTGCCTTCATCAACCATGCAGTTGCCTCCAGTAGCGCCAGTGAGTACGTCACCTACTGGAACAGCTTGACCAACTCTCGGCTTGGCGTGGTCGTCGACGACGACGAAGCCCCCGGGTTGACGCTGTCCACGTCCACGCTGACAGTGCCCGAGGGCGGCACGGCCACATACACGGTGAAGCTGGACGTGCTGCCCACCTCCAACGTCGTGATCGCCGTGAAGAGGAAGACGGGCAGTAGCGACGTGACGGTCTCGCCGGCCAACCTGACCTTCACGCCGAGCAACTGGGACACGGCGCAGAGGGTGACGGTATGGGCCGCCGAGGACGCCGACACGACGGACGACACGGCCACCATCGCCCACGCGGTGGTGGCCGCCGAGAGCGCCGACGAGTACGACACTGTGACGATCCGCTCGGTGCCGGTGACCGTCTTCGATAACGACATCTCCTACAGGGTGCACGTGTCCGATGAGCGGGTGGTGGCGCGCGAGGAGCGCTTGTACATCAACCTCTATCATTTGGGCCTCAGTGTGCGGCCCACCTCCAACGTGGTGATCACCGTGAGCAGCAGCAACACGGGAGCCGTGCTCGTTCGGAACTCTCCGCTGATCTTCACCCCGACCAAGTGGAAACGAATCGATGTCCTCGTGAACCTCGTCCTCGACGACAATGCGGTTGATGAACAGGTCACGCTCAGCCACAGGGTGGACAACGCCCGCAGCGCCGACGAGTACGACAATGTGAACATCGGAGCGGTGGTGGTGACGGTCGACGATTGGCACCAGGCCGGGGTCAGGGTGTCTACGTCTGCGCTATGGGTTTCTGAGGGCGGCAGCGGTTACTACGGGGTGGGCCTGAGCTCGGAGCCTTCCTCCGACGTGGTGATCCGCGTGACCAAGAGCGGCAGCTCCGACGTGACGCTGGACACCGACACGGGGACATCCGGCAACCAGGACAGGCTGACCTTCACGCCGAGCAACTGGAAAACGGCGCAGATCGTGACGGTGGCCGCAGCCCAGGATGGCGACGCCGATCCCGACACGGCCACCATCAGCCACATGGTGGTGGACGCCAGCAGCGCCAGGGAGTACGCCCCGGTGACCGACGTCGCGCTCCCGGTGACCGTGGTCGAAGACGATGTTGCTGGTTTTACGTTGTCCGCGTCCAAGCTGGTATTGTCCGAGGGCCACAGCAAAACCTACACCGTGAAGCTGGACGCACAGCCCTCCTCCGACGTGGTGATCACGCTCAGAAGAAGCAACGCGGAAGTGAAGTCGTCGCCTAGCCGGCTGACCTTCACCCCATCGAACTGGAACGTGGCGCAGAGGGTGACGGTGCGGTCGTTCAGGGATCCGAACACGGCGAATGAAACGGCAACGATTGGGCACGCCGTGGAAGATGAAAGCAGCGCCGATGAGTACGATGACGTGAACCACCGCTGGCTGGCAGTGACCGTCATCGACTACCACCCCCCCGCCGATGTGAACCCGCCCCCCAGCGCCCCCAGCGGCGGCACCAGCGGCCCCAGCGCCGCCAACGCACCCAGCGGCGGCGGCGGCCCCAGCGGTGCCAGCGGCCCCAGCGGCGCCAGCCCAAGTGAGGCCGACTTCGAGTGGACTGTCGAGCGGGACATCGAGGAGTTGGACAGCGGTCACGACACGCCCACAGGGCTGTGGTCTGACGGGGCCATCCTCTGGATCGCCCAGAACGGCGATGGCGCCGACGACGCCATCTACGCCTACGGCCTCAGGACCGGTGAGCGTGTCGAAGACCGTGCACTCAGGCTCGACGAGCGCAACAGCACCCCGCGCGGGGTCTGGTCCGATGGGACGACCATGTGGATCGCGGACAGTGGCCAGGGCAAGCTCTTCGCCTATGGCCTCGAGACCAGTGACCGACTCCCCGACGCGGACATTGGAACGGCGACTCGCAATCGCGACCCCCGCGGGATCTGGTCCGGGGGCGTCACCGTCTGGGTTCTCGACGGCAGCGCCGGCGCACTCTTCGCCTACGACATCGAGAGCGGCGACCTGCTCGCCGAGTACGCTCTCCACTCCGCCAACGACAGTCCCAACGGCATCTGGTCCGACGGCGTCACCGTCTGGGTCTCCAACGACGACCCGAAGAGCATCTTCGCCTACCGCCTCCCCGCGCTGCCGGATGAAGCGGTCGAGTCTGGCGAGGAGGAGGCCAGGGAACTCGAGCGCGTCCGCGACGAGGAGTTCGGGCGACTGAGCGGGGCCGGCAACAACAGCCCCCGCGGCATCTGGTCCGACGGCGAGGTCATGTACGTCGCCGACGAGAACGACAACAAGGTCTACACCTACAACATGCCCGACGCCATCGATGCGCGGCTCGCTTCCCTCTCTCTGAGCGGCATCGACATCGGCGAATTCGATCCTGGCCGGACGGAATACCAGGGCACGTTTGGCGAAGGGCTAACGGAGACGGTCGTGTCGGCCGAGGCAATCGAGCCCGCTACCACCGTCGCGATCGAGCCGCCAGATACTGAGGGGGATGTGGAGGGATACCAGGTCGCCGTGGAGGGCCATGACTACATCACCATCACCGTGACATCGGCCGATGGCAGCCGCTCGCGGGTCTACCGCGTGCGGCTCGCCGAGCTGGCGTGGGATCCGGTTCGCGATCTCTGGCCACACTGCCTGAGCGGCGCCGTCGTCCAGGGCTTCAGCCTCGTCGTCTACGAGGGGGGCAGCATTGAGGAACTGGTCGAGTGCGCCGAGAGCCGGGGCATCGCGGCCTTCCACATCCTGCATAAGGGCGTCTACGTCTCCTACATCCTCGGGGCGCCGGACTTCGTGAACCGCGAGTTCAGGGAGCTATTCCCCGACGGGCTCGCAGCCATGGCGCCGCTGGTCGCCGGGAGTAACGGACCACCCTCGACGGACCCGTTCGGGGATGACCTTGACCACGAGAGGCAGCAGCCGTGGCCGGAGTGCCTGCGCGGCACCGTCGTCGAGGGCTTCAGCCTCGTCGTTTACGAGGGGGGCAGCGTTCAGGAGTTGGGCGGGTGCGCGGCGAGCCGGCACGTGACTGCCCTCTACGCCCTGCAAGAAGGCGAGTTCGTTCCGTACGTCCCTGGAGCGCCGGACTTCGTAAACAGGGCCTTCCACGAACTGTACGCTGACGGTCTGGCCCCCATGGCGCCATTGGTCGCCAAGAGCACCGGGCCGCCCGTGGCCGGCGCAGGTGGGGGCGCCGCCGCTGAGAACTAGCAGGGTCGCCTCATGGGTTGCGTGGTCATCAGCAAGTTCAGGGGCCAGGAGACCGTATGCACTGAGCGCACGGACTCACATGACCGGAGCCACCATCAGCTCCGTGCAGTGGATCCCGACCGCTCGAAGCCGCGAGGCGCGGGATGAGTCGGGCACAGCGACTGGTACAGGATCGGGGGCAAGTCCACCGCAGTTCGCAGTGCAGATGAGGATGCTACAGCGCGGCCTGCGCGGGGCGTGCTCGACCCGATGACGCTCTTCGCCGTGGGCGCGCCCGAGGGTGCTCCCTTCAGCGAGCGGCTGCGGGCGGCGAGGCGCGGTCATCGCCGCCGCGGGCGCATCGTCAGTCAACTGATCGCGCGCGCTGCATACGTCGTCTGGTTCGAGACGGCGCACCCGGGCCTGCGGGTCCGTCGCCTCGGCTGCTCCGGCTCCTCGGCCATAAACTCCGCCCAGGAGAACAGCGACCATTGCCCCTCCGGAGCCTAGCAGGCTGCTGAAAACCCCTGATCCTGAGCCGCAGGGTCTCGCTGGCCATTCGGTGGGCTGGCGTAGAGCCCAGAAACATTGGGTTTCTTGATGTCGCGGCCAGCGCGATTTCAGCCCAAAACCGCCGCGGCAGACTTTTTCATCATCCTGCTAGTGTCCTGAGTCGCAGTAGCGACATATAACGGGTATGGTGCGGCACAGCGGGGTTTTGCCCCATGGGGCAGACTCTGGAGTGTCATGAGCACCCGAATCGGACGGCCGACGGTCGCGATCGTCCTGAGCGACGAGGAGCGTAAGACGCTGGAGCGGTGGGCGCGCCGGCCGACATCGGCCCAGGCGCTGGCGCATCGTCCTTGCAGCGGCCGAGGGGACATCGAATAGGGCGATCGGCGCGGCGCTCGATTGCCATCCGGTCACCGTCGGCAAGTGGCGCCGACGCTTTGCGCAGTGGCGGCTCGATGGGCTACAGGATGAGCGGCGCCCCGGGGCGCCGCGCACGATCACTGATGCACAAGTGGAAGCGGTGATCGTCAAGACGCTGGAGGAGCAGCCTTCCGACGCGACGCACTGGTCGACCAGATCGATGGCAGCCGCGCTCGGGATGTCGCAGTCGGCGATCGTCAGGATCTGGCGCGCCTTCGGCCTGAAGCCGCACCTCGTGGAGACCTTCAAGCTGTCGCCCGACCCGCAGTTCATCGACAAGGTGCGCGACGTGGCCGGACTCTATCTCAACCCGCCCGACGCGGCCGTTGTGCTGTGTGTGGACGAGAAGACCCAGGTCCAGGCACTCGACCGCACCGCTCCGATGTTGCCGATGATGCCCATGTTCCGATCGCTCTAAAACCCGACCGCTGATCGGTCTAAAACTCGGCCACTCCAGGGCATGGCCCACCCTTGTGTCGGCGGAGGCCGCACGAGGTTGGGAGGAAGGGGATGCTCGGAGTGCAGGACATCTACGCGCTGCGGCACAAGGTCTTCGTCGAGGGCAGGAGCCAGCGCCAGGTGGCGCGCGAGATGGGGCTCGCGCGCGACACGGTGCGGCGCTACCTCGCGACGCCGCTGCCGGAGCCACGGAAGCGCAAGCGGCCGCGGCCGGTGCTGGAGCAGGTGCGGCCGCAGCTGGAGCAGTTGCTCGAGGAGTGGTCGGAGCGCACCACGGCGAAGCAGCGCATCACGGGCCGGAGGCTGCAGCGGGCGCTGCGCGAGGAGGGCTATGAGGTCGGGGTGAGCCTCGTGCTGGAGTACCTGCGCGAGTGGCGGCGCCAGCGCGCCGAGGTCTACGTGCCGCTGGTCCACCGCCCGGGCGAGAGCGCGCAGGCCGACTTCTTCGAGGTCAGCGTCGAGCTCGCCGGCGAGCGGCGCCGCGCCTGGCTCTTCCTGATGCGGCTGATGCACTCGGGGCGCGACTTCGTCCGGCTCTACGAGCGCCAGGACCAGCTCGCCTTCCTCGACGGCCACGTGCGGGCCTTCGCCCACTTCGGCGGGGTGCCCCGGCGCACGGTCTACGACAACCTCTCCGCCGCGGTGCGGCGGGTGCAGTTCCCGCGCCGCGCCCTGACCGACCGCTTCGCGGCGCTCGTCAGCCACTACGGCGTCGAGCCCTGCTTCGCGCGCCCCGGCGAGGGGCACGACAAGGGCGGCGTGGAGTCCCGCGGCAGGGGCGTGCGGCTGCAGGTGCTCACGCCGATCCCCCGTGGCGACTCGATGCATGAGCTCTCGGAGCAGATGCAGGGGGAGGTCGACCGCCTGGCGCCGCAGCGGGTGTGGGAGCGCTTCGCCAGCGAGGAGCCGGCGCTGCGCCCCCTGCCGGATGTGGCGTTCGAGGCACGGCGACTGCAGCCGGTCTCCGTCAGCCGCAGCGCGCTGGTACGCGTCGAGGGCGCCTGGTACTCGGTGCCGGAGCGCTGGGCGGGGCTCTCGGTCACGGCCTGGGTGGGCGTGGAGGAGGTGACACTCAGCCTCGGGACGGAGCGGGTGAGCCATCCCCGCCAGCGCTTCGGCGGCCGGCGGGTGAGCTACCGCCACTACCTCGGCGAGCTCTCGCGCAAGCCACAGGCGCTGCGGCAGGTGGCGCCGGAGCTGCTCGCGGAGCTGGGCGAGCCCTACGGGCGGCTGTGGGCGCTGCTGGAGGGCGAGCGCGGCGGCCATGAGGCTGCTCGCGCGCTGGCGCGGCTGCTGCGGGCGCCGGCGGAGCACGGCGAGGAGCGCGTGCGCGAGGCGCTCGAGGCATGCCTCGCAGGCGACGGGCGCTTCGACGAGCTGGCCTTCCGTCGCTCGCTGGCCGGGGCCCGGGAGCGCCGCGAGGTGGTGGTGCCCGAGGCGCTGCGCGGCTACCGCGTGGAGCGCGCCTCGGCGCGCGACTACGACCGCCTGCTCCCGGGCGGTGCGCTGTGAGCGAGGCGGCGCGCGCGGCCGTGCTCGAGGCGCACTGCCGGGAGCTGAAGCTGCCCTCGGTGCGCCGCCTCTACCCCGAGCTCGTGCGCCAGGCGACGCAGGACGGCTTCTATGAGGGACGGTGTGCGCCCTGAAGTCGAAGGACGGTGCAGAATGATCTGATCAGTCCGGAGACATGCTCGTCGTCGCCTACCGGTGAAAGTCCGGTCCGGGTAACTGCCAGGGGGCCCGGTAGCAGATCGGCGGTCGGGTCTGGAAACGGGCCGGGCCGGAGCCCGATGTCGAAAGCCCTTGAGGGGGAGCGACCACGCGGTCCGCAGCATGAAGCGAAGTCTGCCGCGTCGTGAACATACCCACCGCATGGTGGGAACAAGGAGGAGCCGAGCCCCGGCCGTCAGGGCGAAGGCCATGGAAGGGGTGAAGAGCCTGGAGGCGCAACCCCGAAGAACCTCCCGGCGTAGAGGGCGCGGAACGTGTGGAAGGTGACGGCGGGAACTGGGGAGGCCCTCCCCGGTCCGGCGCCTGCGGATTGGTGCCGGAGCGAGGTGCCCTATAACCGGTGACGAACCGGGAAGTGGGTAGCCGGCCGGGAGGGAGTCGGAGGCGGCCATAGTACCGATTGAGCCGAGCGGACAACAGAACCGCCGGTGAGGGAAGGGCCGCTACTTCGTCTGCGCGTGTAGCTTGGGGAAGGATTGGCGAGTGCCCGTCGTGGCTAGAACCGCCGAGCAAAAGGTCCGAGAACTACAGCACACGCTCTACCGGGCGGCCAAGGCCGAGCCGAGCGACGTTTTCACGCGCTCTACGACAAAGTCCACCGCAGGGACGTTGTGGAGCGTGCGTGGCGGGCGGGGCCGAATGCCATCCGGTGAAGGACGTCGGTGAGCCGTGTGCGGGAGAACCGCATGCACGGTTCGAAGGGGAGGGGCTGGAAACGGGCGATGGCTACGGCACGTGGAAGTGAGCACCGGCGGGAAACCGGCGGGATAAGCGCCACTGCCTACGGCTCGTACCGCGCCAGCCCCTTACCCGACCTTTCCGCAAGGCCGACGTGGCGGCCTCCTCCGGGTGCGGCGCTCCTCCTGGTGCGAGCCGAGCCCCTCGTGATGCCGGTAGCGGAGCCTGTGCCGAGCTTCTGACTTGTTTGAATGTCCACAGCGCGCCTCGCCACGATTCGTGGTTGGGTGACCGCAGGGCACGGCCGGCAGGCTCCCTGCTTCTTGCCCACCGAGGACGGTGTGGCTCTCGCATAGCCTGCCCGCCGGCCGTGCCCGCACACGGCGTAGCTCGATAGAGGCCTGGTCATCCCTGAATTCAGGTTGCTCGCCGTGTCCGGCATGCACGAGGCACAGGAGGCAACGTTGGTCACCATCGGCATCGATCCACACAAGCGCACCCACACGGCGGTCGCAGTCGACGAGCACCGGCAGCAGCTCGGCGAACTCCAGGTCGTCGCCTCCCCGGCGATGACCCCGACGCTGCTCCGCTGGGCCTCCGCATGGCCGGCCCGGCGCTGGGCGATCGAGGGCAGCGACGGGCTCGGACGGCTGCTGGCGCAGCAGCTCGTCGCTGCCCGCGAGACGGTCGTGGACGTGCCGCCCACCCTGGCGTCGCAGGTCCGCCTGCTGCGCACCGGTCACGGCCGCAAGACGGACCGGCTCGACGCGCTGAGCGTCGCCGAGATCGCCGCATCGCGCGGGGACCTGCGCCAGGTCGTCACCGACGGGGAGACGACGGTGCTGCGGCTGCTGGCCGACCGCCGTGATGAACTGTCCCAGCAGCGCCGCCAGGCGGTCAACCGGCTCCACCGCCATCTGCGGGACCTCGTACCCGGAGGTGCACCGACCTCGCTGACCGCAGACGGCGCTGCCCAGGTCTTGTCACGGCTCCGGCCGCGCGACCCCGTCGCCATCGAACGCAAGCATGTCGCGCGGCAGCTCATCGCCGAGATCCGTCGGCTCGACAAGGCACTCAAGGACAACCGGCAGCGCACCTGCGAGGTGGTGGAGGCCTGCGGGACGACGCTGACCGACGTCTTCGGGATCAGTTACGTCCTGGCCGCCAAGATCCTCGGGCACACCGGCCCGATCGGACGGTTCGCCACTGCCGACGCCTTCGCCAGCTACACCGGCACAGCCCCGATCGAGGTATCCAGCGGAGATGCCGTCAGACACCGGCTGTCGCGTGCGGGCAACCGGAAACTCAACACCGCACTGCACCTGGTGGCCCACGTGCAGCGCATGCACCCAGGCCCCGGGCACGACTACTATCGCCGCAAGATCGACGAGGGGAAGAGTCCCAGGGAGGCCATGCGCTGCCTGAAACGACAACTCGCCAAGGTCATCTACCGCCGGCTCCGTGATGACGCCGACCGCGCCGAACACGCCCAGCTCGCGGTCGCCGTTTGACATAGAGGCGCTATCCGCACTCTCGATGGACCACGCGTCGGGTCCGGTGCATGAAGGCACATCCTGCTTCCAGGGGGCGCTGCCAGCTGGGACGCGTCCTTGAGAGGACCAGCCGTCGTTCGCAGTCGCCCGTGTTCGGCATCACGTGCGAGGCCTCGTTCGCGCTCGGGGTCTTCCTTCCCGCTCTCCGCTCTTGCCACCTGCAGCGCCGCCTCCCGTTACGCGGCCTCGCGGGCCGCGGCGTGGCGCAGCGGTTCGTAGAGCTCCCCACTCTTCCACAGCGCGAGCAGCAGCACCGACAGCCGTCGTGCGACAGCCACGACCGCGCGCTTCTTCGCGTTCCGTGCTCCTGTTCCCGCGTAGCGCTCACCCCAGCGGCGCAGATCGGTATCCGGCCCGAAGGGACCGAGGATGTAGTGCGCGGCCTGCACCAGCAGCCGGCGCAGGCCCGCGTCGCCGCTCTTGCTGATGCCGAGCTGCGGCGCGCGCTCTCCTGACTCGCGCTGCCGCGGCACGAGTCCGAGGTAGGCCCCCACCTCCCGGTTCTGCGGGAAGCGGGAGGGGTCCTCGACCGTCAGCACGAACGTGAGCGCGGTGATCGGCCCGACGCCCGTGACCTGGCGCAGCGCCCGCGTCTCGGAGTGAGCCTCGCACAGCGCCTCGACCTCGCGGCGGGCTGCCACGATGCGCGCTGTCAGCTCGCCGATCGTTTCCACCAGCGGCAGCAGCGCCGGGCGCAGCCCGTCGGGGATGTGGTCGGCCATCTTGCGGTGGAAGGCCTCGGCCGTGCACGACGGCAGCGCGGCGCCGCAGGCCTTGACGGCCCCGCGCACGTGGTTGATGAGCAACGTCCTCGATCGCACCAGCGCGTCGCGGCCGCGCACCACGGCGAGGTCGTGCTGGCTCTGCTCGCTGCGGTGGCGGATCGGGGCGAGCAACTCCGGGTCGAAGCGCCCCAGCCGCGCCAGCCACGCGGCGTCGAGCCGGTCGGTCTTGCGCTGGCTGCGGGCGATCAGCGCGACCTGGCGCGGGTTGGCGACCACCACCTCGTGGCCGAGTTCCGTCACGACACGGCTCAGCCACGGCGAGCGCGACCCCGCCTCGAGCACGACCCGCGACCGCGGGAGGCCGGTCAGCGCTGCGCCCAGCGCCGCCGCCGCGGTGCGGACGCGCCGCTCGCGCAGCACCTCGCCGCCGGCGCCGAGCGCGTGGATGTGTGTGTAGCGGTCGCCCACGTCGAGGCCGACGGTAACGGCGGGCCCATCCCTGCCCTCGATGCTCCGCGTCGTTGCGCTATCCTGCTGCATGGCCGGTCTCCTACCTCTCTCAGGCTCCTTGCCGAGCCGCTACCTGGCCCATCGAGGCCGTGCTCCCGGCGGAGACGAGTATCCGCTGTGAGGAGGAGACCGGCCCTCATGCCTATCTGGGACTACGAGGAGTTCCTGCTGCAGCTGCTCGAGGTCGAGGTGCTGACCCGCCGCGACGGCGCAGTGGCGCGCCTGCTGCGCCAGGCTCGGTTCCCGGACCTCAAGACCCTCGAGCAGCTCGACTGGGAGGCGCTGCGGGGCGTCGAGCGCCCGCAGCTCGCCCAGCTCGCGACCTGCGCGTACATCGAGCGCGCCGAGGACGTCGTGATCGCCGGGCCGATCGGCACCGGCAAGACGCACCTCGCGATCGCGCTCGGCGTGGAGGCCGCCCGCCGTCGCCACCGCGTCGCGTTCGTGCGCGCGGCCGATCTCGTGCGCGAGCTGGTGGAGGCGCGCGACGAACTCACGCTCTCGCGGCTGCACCAGCGTTACCTGCGCGTGGCGCTGCTGATCGTCGACGAGCTCGGCTTCGTGCCCTTCGAGCGCACCGGCGGTGAGTTGATCTTCAACCTCCTCGCCGACCGCTACGAGCGGCGCTCGACGATCGTCACGACCAACCTCGCCTTTAGCGAGTGGGTGCAGGTCTTCGGCGACGAGAAGCTCACCACGGCGCTGCTCGACCGCCTCGGGCACCACGCCCAGATCCTGACCACGCGCGGCCAGTCCTACCGGACGCGGCACGCACATCGCACACCCGAAGATCTGGTGCAGCAGGCAGGAGGTAGTGCCTAACGAGTATCGTTGGCAGAGACCAAGGCGCCCTGGTGGTGGCCTGGTTTAAGACCGATCACTTGGTCTAGATCGAGACCGATCGCAACAGCCCAACGTCCCTGCCCGCCAGACGCACGACTACATCCGTCACGGCACGACGAACCTCTACGCAGCGATCGATGTCGCCTCGGGACACGTGATCACGGAGATGACCCCCCGGCACCGGGCGCGGCGTGACCGGCGGCAGACCCTCGCGGAACTGCTGCACGAAGGCGTCGTTGACAAACTCCGGCGCTCCGAAGATGTAGGGCAGCCACTCGCCCGCCGCGAGCGCGTAGGCAGCCGTCACGAGCGGTCGGCTCCCTCGAGCAGCGCGTTCAGCCCCGCGGCGGGCGGTGCGGTTTCTGCTCGGGAGACTGGGCGCCGTTTCCGCCCCTCCGCTCAGGACTGCCCGGTCTGTCGGCTCTCCATCTCCGGGAGGCCCGGCCGAGACGCTGCCGGCAGTCTCCGATGCCGGCCCCTTATTGACCTTCTCCGCTACTGCCGGGTGTCCCCTCGCCGGCACGCTCCCCGAGAGGCGGCTCGTGCTTGGCGATCAGTGGCGTAAGCGGGCGCACGCCGTCGGTGAACAGCTCGCGGAAGGGCGCATTGACGAAGGGCGGCGCCCCGAGGATGTAGGGGGTGAACTCGCTGTCGTGCAACGTGTAGAGAGCCGACACATGCTGGCTCTGCATACACGCCGCGAGTTCCCCGACGCTCCCCCCTTCATAGACGACGAGGTTGAAGCCCTCCACCATGGCGCCGTGCAAGCAGCCTGGCCAGGTCTCCGGTTCGCTGCCCGTCGGCGAGTGGATCTCGCCGGGTACGAGTCTCCCCTCTTGAGATTCGTTGCTTACGGCGACGAGTGGCGTGAGTGGGGCAAGGGCCTCGGCAAACAGCTCGCGGAACGGCTGATTCACAAACCTCGGCGCTCCCAGGATGTACGGAACGTATGCCCCATCGGCCAGGGCGTAGAGGGCCACGACCCCTCGGCTGAGCGCGCAAGCCTCCAGTTCTTCCACACTGCCGCCTGCATAGAGGACGAAGCTGAATCCGACGGCCAGTTCCCCAGACAGACAGACCGGCCGGACGCGGTAGACGGTCCTGCGGCTCCCGTCCGCCGAGATTACCGTGACTGTGATCTCGCCCTCTGGCTCGACTGCAACCTGGTGCCCATTCGCCGGGTCGGCGTCGCGGTCAGCTGGCTCTATGACGACCGTCGCGTCTTGCCGTCGAGCCTCCGCTTCGACCGTCGTCACGGTGAGGCCCGGCGTGATGAGCCCCCAGTAGTCAGTCGTGCCACGGAAGAATGCGTCGATCGACATACCGCTCAGCGAGAGTGAGGCGAGGCAGGTGTCGATGGATTTCGGCATGTCGTACCTGTAATGGCGCTCGTCCTGTGCGTCTGCGACGTACATCACGCCACAGTCCGACCAGATGCCACGCGGGTCGCTGTTGCCCGCCCCCCGGAGCTGCGCGAAGTCCCTATCGCGGACGCGCACAAGCGCGCTCGCAGCGGGGCTACCCTGTGGGAAGGTGAGCGAGCCGGAGGCGGGGCGGTAGTCGGTCCCGGCGCGGGCGCTGCCATTGGCGGTGGTGTAGCCGACCGTGAGGTCGGCGCTGGGGATGACGCCGGTTGGTGACAGGGAGACGGTATAGGTCGCCGTAGCGCCCTCGTCCACCGAGGCGTCGCCCTCGAGGACAACGGTGATCGGATCAGAGGGCGCGATGGTGGCCGAGGCCTCGCCATTGTGCTCGTCGACGGTGACGCCGGTAGGGAGGTTGCCGCCTGCGGGGCCGAGGCTGACGGTGAGGGACTCGGCCAGCTCGGAGAGGTTGTCGTCTGCTAGGGCGAGCGTGATGGTCCGGGTGGCGCCGGCGACGGAGCCGACGGCGAAGGTCACCGGCATGGTGTTGACGACGCTGTCAGCGGACAGCATGAACGAGCCGCTGGTGGGCCAGTAGTCGCGGCCCGCAACCGCATCTCCCGACACCGACCAGACGACGCTCACCGCCGCCGCCACCTCAGCCGAGAGGGTGACGGTGAAGGTGACGTCGGAGCCCTCCTCGAGGTCACCTGCGGGAGCGCTGATCGCGAGCGTGGCGCTGTCGTCGTCCTCGAGGGTGATGGTGGCCTCAGTGACTGTGAGGCGGCCGCTGTGGACACCCTGCACGAGGATCGTCTCGTCACCCTCGACCACACTGTCGTCGCTGGGCGTGAGCAGGAAGCTGGTCGTGGCCGAGGGCCGGCCGGCGGCGATGGTGATGGCACCGAGGGGGGTCGCCGTGTAGTCGGCGCCGGAGCTGGCGCTGCCGCCCAGGCTGAGCCTGAGCGTGGTGTCCGTCGGCAGGGTGGCGCCTCCATGCATGGTCGCGGTCACGGTGAGGGTAGTGGCGGCGGCGCCCTCGGCGATACTGCGCTCGGAGACCGACAGGGCGATACCGCTGCGGGGTGCGTCGTCGTCGTTGATGGTGGTGGTCAACGGCGAACCGCTGACTGTCAGGGGCTCGCCCCCGCCGCCGGATGCGTCGCGGAGCTCGAGCGTGAAGGTCTCGCCGCGCTCGGCGGCGCCGTCCTCGATGGTGCTCACCTGTACGGTCTGCGCGCTGCCGCCGCTCGCGGTGAAGGTGAGCGAGCCGGAGGCGGCGCGGTAGTCCGCCCTGGCGCGGGCGCTGCCATTGGCGGTGGTCGGCGCTGGGGTGAGCCGACCGTGAGGTCGGCGTGGGGATGACGCCGGTTGGTGACAGGGAGACGGTATAGGTCGCCGTAGCGCCCTCGTCCACCGAGGCGTCGCCCTCGAGGACAACGGTGATCGGATCAGAGGGCGCGATGGTGGCCGAGGCCTCGCCATTGTGCTCGTCGACGGTGACGCCGGTAGGGAGGTTGCCGCCTGCGGGGCCGAGGCTGACGGTGAGGGACTCGGCCAGCTCGGAGAGGTTGTCGTCTGCTAGGGCGAGCGTGATGGTCCGGGTGGCGCCGGCGACGGAGCCGACGGCGAAGGTCACCGGCATGGTGTTGACGACGCTGTCAGCGGACAGCATGAACGAGCCGCTGGTGGGCCAGTAGTCGCGGCCCGCAACCGCATCTCCCGACACCGACCAGGCGACGCTCACCGCCGCCGCCACCTCAGCCGAGAGGGTGACGGTGAAGGTGACGTCGGAGCCCTCCTCGAGGTCACCTGCGGGAGCGCTGATCGCGAGCGTGGCGCTGTCGTCGTCCTCGAGGGTGATGGTGGCCTCAGTGACTGTGCACCCCGGCCGCTGTGGACACGGCCTGCACGAGGATCGTCTCGTCACCCTCGGACCACACTGTCGGTCGCGTGGGCGTCGAGCTCGAAGCTGGTCGTTGAGGTCCGCTCAGGGGGGATACCCACAGGATCATCGGCGTCGGTGACGGTCACCGCCACCCCGGCGGCCTCGTCGTCGCTGACGGTCACCGCCACCGCGGCCACGGCGACGGCGTCGTACTCGTCGGCGCTGCGGGCGGCCACCACCGCGTGGGCGATGGACGCCGCGTCGTTCGCCGCGTCGCCGTCCTCGGCGGCCCGCACCGTCACCGTCTGCGCCGTGCTCCAGTTGGCCCGGGTGAAGGTCAGCGTGGCCGGCGACACCGTCACGTCGGCGCTGCCGCTCCTGGTCACGCTGATCACCACGTCGGCGGCGGGCTGGGCGTCCAGCTTCACCGTGTAGGTAGCGCTGCCGCCCTCGGCCACCGTCAGCGTGGTTTCGGACACCGTCACCCCGGCGTCATCGTCGCTGACGGTCACCGCCACCGCGGCCACGGCGACGGCGTCGTACTCGTCGGCGCTGCGGGCGGCCACCACCGCGTGGGCGATGGACGCCGCGTCGTTCGCCGCGTCGCCGTCCTCGGCGGCCCGCACCGTCACCGTCTGCGCCGTGCTCCAGTTGGCCCGGGTGAAGGTCAGCGTGGCCGGCGACACCGTCACGTCGGCGCTGCCGCTCCTGGTCACGCTGATCACCACGTCGGCGGCGGGCTGGGCGTCCAGCTTCACCGTGTAGGTAGCGCTGCCGCCCTCGGCCACCGTCAGCGTGGTTTCGGACACCGTCACCCCGGCGTCATCGTCGCTGACGGTCACCGCCACCGCGGCCACGGCGACGGCGTCGTACTCGTCGGCGCTGCGGGCGGCCACCACCGCGTGGGCGATGGACGCCGCGTCGTTCGCCGCGTCGCCGTCCTCGGCGGCCCGCACCGTCACCGTCTGCGCCGTGCTCCAGTTGGCCCGGGTGAAGGTCAGCGTGGCCGGCGACACCGTCACGTCGGCGCTGCCGCTCCTGGTCACGCTGATCACCACGTCGGCGGCGGGCTGGGCGTCCAGCTTCACCGTGTAGGTAGCGCTGCCGCCCTCGGCCACCGTCAGCGTGGTTTCGGACACCGTCACCCCGGCGTCATCGTCGCTGACGGTCACCGCCACCGCGGCCACGGCGACGGCGTCGTACTCGTCGGCGCTGCGGGCGGCCACCACCGCGTGGGCGATGGACGCCGCGTCGTTCGCCGCGTCGCCGTCCTCGGCGGCCCGCACCGTCACCGTCTGCGCCGTGCTCCAGTTGGCCCGGGTGAAGGTCAGCGTGGCCGGCGACACCGTCACGTCGGCGCTGCCGCTCCTGGTCACGCTGATCACCACGTCGGCGGCGGGCTGGGCGTCCAGCTTCACCGTGTAGGTAGCGCTGCCGCCCTCGGCCACCGTCAGCGTGGTTTCGGACACCGTCACCCCGGCGTCATCGTCGCTGACGGTCACCGCCACCGCGGCCACGGCGACGGCGTCGTACTCGTCGGCGCTGCGGGCGGCCACCACCGCGTGGGCGATGGACGCCGCGTCGTTCGCCGCGTCGCCGTCCTCGGCGGCCCGCACCGTCACCGTCTGCGCCGTGCTCCAGTTGGCCCGGGTGAAGGTCAGCGTGGCCGGCGACACCGTCACGTCGGCGCTGCCGCTCCTGGTCACGCTGATCACCACGTCGGCGGCGGGCTGGGCGTCCAGGACCACCGTGTAGGCGCCGCTGCCGCCCTCGGCCACCTCCAGCGTGGTTTCGGACACCGTCACCCCGGCGGTCTCGTCGTCGCTGACGGTCACCGCCACCGCGGCCACGGCGACGGCGTCGTACTCGTCGGCGCTGCGGGCGGCCACCACCGCGTGGGCGATGGACGCCGCGTCGTTCGCCGCGTCGCCGTCCTCGGCGGCCCGCACCGTCACCGTCTGCGCCGTGCTCCAGTTGGCCCGGGTGAAGGTCAGCGTGGCCGGCGACACCGTCACGTCGGCGCTGCCGCTCCTGGTCACGCTGATCACCACGTCGGCGGCGGGCTGGGCGTCCAGCTTCACCGTGTAGGTAGCGCTGCCGCCCTCGGCCACCTCCAGCGTGGTTTCGGACACCGTCACCCCGGCGGTCTCGTCGTCGCTGACGGTCACCGCCACCGCGGCCACGGCGACGGCGTCGTACTCGTCGGCGCTGCGGGCGGCCACCACCGCGTGGGCGATGGACGCCGCGTCGTTCGCCGCGTCGCCGTCCTCGGCGGCCCGCACCGTCACCGTCTGCGCCGTGCTCCAGTTGGCCCGGGTGAAGGTCAGCGTGGCCGGCGACACCGTCACGTCGGCGCTGCCGCTCCTGGTCACGCTGATCACCACGTCGGCGGCGGGCTGGGCGTCCAGCTTCACCGTGTAGGTAGCGCTGCCGCCCTCGGCCACCGTCAGCGTGGTTTCGGACACCGTCACCCCGGCGTCATCGTCGCTGACGGTCACCGCCACCGCGGCCACGGCGACGGCGTCATACTCGTCGGCGCTGCGGGCGGCCACCACCGCGTGGGCGATGGACGCCGCGTCGTTCGCCGCGTCGCCGTCCTCGGCGGCCCGCACCGTCACCGTCTGCGCCGTGCTCCAGTTGGCCCGGGTGAAGGTCAGCGTGGCCGGCGACACCGTCACGTCGGCGCTGCCGCTCCTGGTCACGCTGATCACCACGTCGGCGGCGGGCTGGGCGTCCAGCTTCACCGTGTAGGTAGCGCTGCCGCCCTCGGCCACCGTCAGCGTGGTTTCGGACACCGTCACCCCGGCGTCATCGTCGCTGACGGTCACCGCCACCGCGGCCACGGCGACGGCGTCGTACTCGTCGGCGCTGCGGGCGGCCACCACCGCGTGGGCGATGGACGCCGCGTCGTTCGCCGCGTCGCCGTCCTCGGCGGCCCGCACCGTCACCGTCTGCGCCGTGCTCCAGTTGGCCCGGGTGAAGGTCAGCGTGGCCGGCGACACCGTCACGTCGGCGCTGCCGCTCCTGGTCACGCTGATCACCACGTCGGCGGCGGGCTGGGCGTCCAGCTTCACCGTGTAGGTAGCGCTGCCGCCCTCGGCCACCGTCAGCGTGGTTTCGGACACCGTCACCCCGGCGTCATCGTCGCTGACGGTCACCGCCACCGCGGCCACGGCGACGGCGTCGTACTCGTCGGCGCTGCGGGCGGCCACCACCGCGTGGGCGATGGACGCCGCGTCGTTCGCCGCGTCGCCGTCCTCGGCGGCCCGCACCGTCACCGTCTGCGCCGTGCTCCAGTTGGCCCGGGTGAAGGTCAGCGTGGCCGGCGACACCGTCACGTCGGCGCTGCCGCTCCTGGTCACGCTGATCACCACGTCGGCGGCGGGCTGGGCGTCCAGCTTCACCGTGTAGGTAGCGCTGCCGCCCTCGGCCACCGTCAGCGTGGTTTCGGACACCGTCACCCCGGCGTCATCGTCGCTGACGGTCACCGCCACCGCGGCCACGGCGACGGCGTCGTACTCGTCGGCGCTGCGGGCGGCCACCACCGCGTGGGCGATGGACGCCGCGTCGTTCGCCGCGTCGCCGTCCTCGGCGGCCCGCACCGTCACCGTCTGCGCCGTGCTCCAGTTGGCCCGGGTGAAGGTCAGCGTGGCCGGCGACACCGTCACGTCGGCGCTGCCGCTCCTGGTCACGCTGATCACCACGTCGGCGGCGGGCTGGGCGTCCAGCTTCACCGTGTAGGTAGCGCTGCCGCCCTCGGCCACCGTCAGCGTGGTTTCGGACACCGTCACCCCGGCGTCATCGTCGCTGACGGTCACCGCCACCGCGGCCACGGCGACGGCGTCGTACTCGTCGGCGCTGCGGGCGGCCACCACCGCGTGGGCGATGGACGCCGCGTCGTTCGCCGCGTCGCCGTCCTCGGCGGCCCGCACCGTCACCGTCTGCGCCGTGCTCCAGTTGGCCCGGGTGAAGGTCAGCGTGGCCGGCGACACCGTCACGTCGGCGCTGCCGCTCCTGGTCACGCTGATCACCACGTCGGAGGCGGGCTGGGCGTCCAGGACCACCGTGTAGGCGCCGCTGCCGCCCTCGGCCACCGTCAGCGTGGTTTCGGACACCTTCACCCCGGCGGTCTCGTCATCGGTGACGGTCACGCGCCGCACGGCGTCGGGCGCGGCGTCGAACTCGTCGGCGCTCTCGGCGTCCACGACGCTATGGGTGATGGAGGCCTCGTCGTCCACCGCGTCGGCGTCCTCGGCGGCCCGGACCCTCACGAGCTGCCCTGTGTCCCAATTGCCATTCGTGAAGGTCAGCGTATTCTGGTCGCCGTCTGTACTGCCGTCGGTGTCCACCGCCACGTCGCTGCTGCCGCTCACGGTTACGCGCACCACCACGTTGCTCGTGGGTTGGGCGCTCAGTCGCACAGTGTAGCCACCGGATCTGATGCCCTCCGATATCATAATTGCGTCGCCAGGCACGACCAGCGTGGCGTCATCATCGTCGGTGACGGTCACCGCCACCCCGGCGATGGTCACGGCGTCGTACTCTTTGGCGCTGCTGGCGGCGTTGACCGCGTGGGTGATGGACGCCGCGTCGTTCACCGCGTCGGCGTCCTGGGCCCCCCGCACCGTCACCGTCTGCGCCGTGCTCCAGTTGGCCGTGGTGAAGGTGAGCTTCGCCGGCGTCGCCGTCACGTCGCCGCTGCGGGTCACCGTGATCACCACGTCGGAGTCGGGCAGGGCGTCCAGGAGCACCGTGTAGGTGGCGCTGCCGCCCTCGGCCACCGTCAGCGCGGTTTCGGACACCGTCACCCCGGCGTCGTCGTCGGCCACGGTCACGGTCACCCCGGCGATGGTCACGGCGTCGTACTCTTTGGCGCTGCTGGCGGCGGTGACCGCGTGGGCGATGGACGCCGCGTCGTTCACCGCGTCGGCGTCCTGGGCGGCGGACACCGTCACCGTCTTCGCCGTGCTCCAGTTGGCCGGGGTGAAGGTCAGGGTGGCCGGCGACACCGTCACGTCCGAATTGTCGCTGCTCACCGTGATCACCACGTCCGCGGCGGGCAGGGCGTCCAGGACCACCGTGTAGGTGGCGCTGGTGCCCTCGTCCACCGTCAGCTTGGACGCGGACACCGTCACCCCGGCGTCGTTGTCGTCGACGGTCACGTGCCGCACGGCGTCGGGCGCGGCGTCGAACTCGTCGGCGCTGTCGGCGTCCACGACGCTATGGGTGATGGAGGCCGCGTCGTCCACCGCGTCGGCGTCCTGGGCCGCCCGGACCCTCACAAGCTGCCCTTTGTCCCAATTGCCATTCGTGAAGGTCAGCGTATCCTGGTCGCCGTCTGTACTGCCGTCGGTGTCCACCGCCACGTCGCTGCTGCCGCTCACGGTTACGCGCACCACCACGTTACCCGTGGGCTGGCCGCCCAGCTTCACATCGTAGGCAGTGCTACTGCTGCCCTCGTCCATCTTTAACTTCTCGACATCCAAGACCAGCCTGGCGTCGTCGTCGGTGACGGTCACCGCCACCCCGGCGATGGTCACGGCGTCGAACTCGTCGGCGCTGCGGGCGGCGTCGACGGCGTGGGCGATGGCGGCCGCGTCGTTCACCGCGTCGGCGTCCTGGGCGGCAGCCACCGTCACCGTCTGCGCCGTGCTCCAGTTGGACGGGGTGAAGGTCAGGGTGGCCGGAGACACCGTCACGTCCGTATTGCCGCTGCTCACCGTGATAACCACGTCGGAGGCGGGCTGGGCGGCCAGCTTCACGGTGTAGGTGGCGCTGCCGCCCTCGGTCACCGTCAGCGTGGTTTCGGACACGCTCACCCCGGCGTCGTCGTCGGTGACGGTCACCGCCACCCCGGCGATGGTCACGGCGTCGTACTCGTCGGCGCTGCTGGCGGCCACCACCGCGTGGGTGATGGAGACCGTGTCGTTCACCGCGTCGGCGTCCTCGGCGGCGGACACCGTTACCGTCTTCGCCGTGTCCCAGTTGGCCGTCGTGAAGGTCAGCCGCGCCGAAGACACGGTCACGTCCGTATTGCCGCTGCTCACCGTGATCACCACGTCGGAGGCGGGCTGGGCGTCCAGGACCACCGTGTAGGTCGAACTGTTGCCCTCGGGGATGCGCAATGTAGCAGGGGACACCGTCACCCCGGCGTCGTCGTCGGCCACGGTCACGGTCACCCCGGCGATGGTCACGGCGTCGAACTCGTCGGCGCTGCTGGCGGCCACCACCGCGTGGGTGATGGACGCCGCGTCGTTCACCGCGTCGGCGTCCTGGGCCGCCCGCACCGTCACCGTCTGCGCCGTGCTCCAGTTGGACGGGGTGAAGGTCAGCGTGGCCGGCGACACCGTCACGTCGGCGCTGCCGCTCCTGGTCACGCTGATCACCACGTTGGATGCGGGCTGGGCGTCCAGCTTCACCGTGTAGGTGGTGCTGGTGCCCTCGGCCACCGTCACCGTGGTTTCGGACACCGTCACCCCGGCGTCGTCGTCGGTGACGGTCACCGCCAGTTCGGCGATGCTCACGGCGTCGAACTCGTCGGCGCTGCTGGCGGCCACCACCGCGTGGGTGATGGAGGCCGCGTCGTTCACCGCGTCGGCGTCCTCGGCGGCGGACACCGTTACCGTCTGCGCCGTGTCCCAGTTGGACGGGGAGAAGGTCAGGGTGGTCTGGTTGCCGGACGTCGCGCCGTCGGTGTCCGCCGTCACGTCCGAATTGTCGCTGCTCACCGTGATCACCACGTCCGCGGCGGGCTGGGCGTCCAGCTTCACGGTGTAGGTTGCGTTGCCGCCCTCGGCCACCGTCAGCGTGGTTTCGGACACCGTCGCCCCGGCGTCGTCGTCGGTGACGGTCACCGCCACCCCGGCGATGGTCACGGCGTCGAACTCGTTGGCGCTGCGGGCGGCGTCGACGGCGTGGGCGATGGCGGCCGCGTCGTTCACCGCGTCGGCGTCCTGGGCGGCAGCCACCGTCACCGTCTGCGCCGTGCTCCAGTTGGACGGGGTGAAGGTGAGCTTCGCCGGCGTCGCCGTCACGTCCGAATTGTCGCTGCTCACCGTGATCACCACGTCGGAGGTGGGCTGCACGTCCAGGACCACGGTGTAAGTGTTGTTGCCGCCCTCGGTCACCGTCAGCGTGGTCGCGGACACCGTCGCCCCGGCGGTCTCGTCATCGGTGACGGTCACCGCCACCCCGGCGATGCTCACGTTGTCGAACTCGTTGGCGCTGCGGGAGGCGTCGACGGCGTGGGTGATGGACGCCGCGTCGTTCGCCGCGTCGGCGTCCTGGGCCGCCCGCACCGTCACCGTCTGCGCCGTGCTCCAGTTGGCCCGGGTGAAGGTCAGCGTGGCCGGCGACGCCGTCACGTCCGAATTGTCGCTGCTCACCGTGATCACCACGTCGGAGGCGGGCTGGGCGTCCAGCTTCACGGTGTATGTTGCGCTGCCGCCCTCGGCCACCGTCAGCGCCGTTTCGGACACGCTCACCCCGGCGTCGTCGTCGGTGACGGTTACGCTCACGCGGGCGATGCGGAGGCCGTCGTACAGGTCGTCGCTGTCGGCGTCCACCACCGCGTGGGTGATGGAGGCCGCGTCGTTCACCGCGTCGGCGTCGTGGGCCGCCCGCACCGTCACCGTCTGCGCCGTGCCCCAGTTGGCCGTGGTGAAGGTCAGGGTCGCCGGAGACACCGTCACGTCCGTGTTGTCGCTGCTCACCGATATTACCACGTCCGACGCGGCCTCGGTGTCGAGGAGCACGGTGTAGGTCGCGCTGCCGCCCTCGGCCAGCGACCGCGCCTTGGGGGACACGGTCACCCCGGGGTCGTCGTCGTTGACGAACACTTCCAGGGCGATGAGAGGGACACTGCGGTACTCCTCGGCGCTGCTGCCGGGGATAATGCCGTGGTAGATGGTGGCCGAGTCGTCCGCCGAGTCATCGTCGTCGGGGGCCCGCACCGTCACCGTCTGGGGGGTGTTCCAGTTGGCCGGGGTGAAGAGCAACTCCACCGCCGCCAGGGTACCCAGTCCGGGCAGATCGAACGTGATAGGGGACCCGTCCACCGTAATGCCCCGGCTGCCGAGCACCCCTATTATTAGCGCCACGTTGGAAGTGGGCTTGGTGGTCAGGGCCACCGTGTAGGAGAAAGGTATGCCCTCCGTCATCACAATCCCGTCGGTTTGGGACACTCTCATCCCGGGGTCGTCTTCGGTGACGGTCACGCTCACGCGGGCGATTTGGAGGCCGTCGTACAGGTCGTCGCTGCTGGCGTCCACCACCGCGTGGCTGATGGCGGCTGCGTCGTCCACCGCGTCGGCGTCCTGGGCGGCGGACACCGTCACCGTCTGCGCCGTGTCCCAGTTGGCCGTCGTGAAGGTCAGGGTGGCCGGAGACACCGTCACGTCGGAGCTGCCGCTTTTGGTTACGTTGATCACCACGTCGGAGGTGGGCTGCACGTCCAGTACCACGGTGTAGGTTGCGCTGCCGCCCTCCGGCGCCTTCACTGAAATGACGGACACCGTCACCCCGGCGGTCTCGTCATCGGTGACGGTCACGGCCACCCCGGCGATGGTCACGTTGTCGTACTCGTCGGCGCTGCGGGCGGCGTCGACGGCGTGGGCGATGGAGGCTGCGTCGTCCACCGCGTCGGCGTCCTGGGCGGCGGCCACCGTCACCGTCTGCGCCGTGTCCCAGTTGGCCGTCGTGAAGGTCAGGGTGGCCGGCGACACGGTCACGTCCGTATTGCCGCTGGCGGTGACGCTTATCACTACGTCGGAGGTGGGTTGAAGGTTCAGCACCACGGTGTAAGTTGCGCTGCCGCCCTCGGCCACCTCCAGCGCGGTTTCGGACACCGTCGCCCCGGCGGTGTCGTCGTCGGTGACGGTCACGGCCACCCCGGCGATGGTCACGTTGTCGTACTCGTCGGCGCTGCGGGCGGCGTCGACGGCGTGGGCGATGGACGCCGCGTCGTCCACCGCGTCGGCGTCCTGGGCCGCAGCCACCGTCACCGTCTGCGCCGTGTCCCAGTTGGCCGTCGTGAAGGTCAGGGTGGCCGGAGACACCGTCACGTCGCTGCTGCCGCTGGCGGTTACGCTTATCACCACGTTGGATGCGGGCTGCACGTCCAGGACCACGGTGTAGGTTGCGCTGCCGCCCTCGGCAACCGTCAGCGTGGTTTCGGACACCGTCGCCCCGGCGGTCTCGTCGTCGGTGACGGTCACGGCCACCCCGGCGATGGTCACGTTGTCGTACTCGTCGGCGCTGCGGGCGGCGTCGACGGCGTGGGCGATGGCGGCTGCGTCGTTCACCGCGTCGGCGTCCTCGGCCGCGGCCACCGTCACCGTCTGCGCCGTGTCCCAGTTACTGGAAGTGAAAGTCAAAGTGGCCGGCGACACCGTCACGTCGGCGCTGCCGCTCTTGGTGACGTTGATCACCACGTCGGAGGTGGGCTGGACGCCCAGCTTCACCGTGTAGGTTTTGCTGCCCCCCTCGTTCACCCTCAGCCTGGGCCTGGACACCGTCACCCCGGCGGTCTCGTCGTCGGTGACGGTCACCGCCACCCCGGCGATGGTCACGGCGTCGTACTCGTCGGCGCTGCGGGAGGCGTCGGCGGCGTGGCTGATGGAGGCCGCGGCGTCCACCGCGTCGGCGTCCTGGGCCGCGGCCACCGTCACCGTCTGCGCCGTGCTCCAGTTGGCCGGGGTGAAGATCAAAGTGGCCGGCGACACCGTCACATCGGGACTGCCGCTGGCGGTTACGTTGATCACCACGCCGGAGGTGGGCTGCGCGCCCAGGACCACGGTGTAAGTGTTGTTGCCGCCTTCGGCCACCTCCAGCGCGGTTTCGGACACCGTCACCCCGGCGGTCTCGTCGTCGGTGACGGTCACCGTCACCCCGGCGATGCTCACGTTGTCGTACTCGTCGGCGCTTTCGGCGGCCACCACCGCGTGGGTGATGGCGGCCGTGTCGTTCGCGGCGTCGGCGTCCTGGGCCGCCCGCGCCGTCACCGTCTGCGCCGTGCCCCAGTTACTGGAAGTGAAAGTCAAAGTGGCCGGCGACACGGTCACGTCCGTATTGCCGCTGGCGGTGACGTCGATCACCACGTCAGAGGATGGCTGTTTGTTCAGCACCACCGTGTAGTTGCTGTTGCCGCCCTCGATCACCGACACCGCTGTTTCGGACACCGTCACTCCGACCGCGTCGTCGTCGACGACGATCACCTCCACCACGTTGTCGTATCTCAAGCCGTTGTACTGGCTGCAGGTGCACCGTACAACGTAGGATATCTGGGCCCTGTCGCTCGCCTCGATGTCCTGGGAGGCGGACATCGTCACCGTCTGCGCTGTGTCCCAGTTGCTGGAAGTGAAGAACAGCGACGCCGGCGCCCGCGTCACGTTCCCGTCGGAGACGAGAAGAACGAAGACCGTCACTCTGAAGGCGCCTGGGGGTGAGGTGTTAAGCACCACGGTGTAGGTGGCGCTGCCGCCCTCGGCCACCGTCAGCCGGGACACGGAGCTTGTCACCCCGGCGGTGGGGGTTTCGTCGTCGATGACGGTCACCCGCACCCGGGCGATGGTCACGTTGTCGTACTCGTCGGCGCTTTGGGCGGCCACCACCGCGTGGGTGATGGCGGCCTTGTCGTTCGCCGCGTCGGCGTCCTGGTCCGCGGCCACCCTCACCGTCTGCGCCGTGCTCCAGTTGTTCGGGGTGAAGGTCAGCGTGTTCTGGCTGCCGGACGTCGCCGCGTCGGTGTCCACCGTCACGTCGGAATTGTTGCTGGTCACCGCGATCACCACGTCGGAGGTGGGCTGGGCGTTCAGCGCCACGGTGTAGGTGTTGCTGCCGCCCTCGTCCATCCTCATCCTGGGCCTGGACACCGTCACCCCGGCGGTCTCGTCGTCGTCGACGGTCACCGCCACCCCGGCGATGGTCGCGGTGTCGTACTCGTCGGCGCTTTCGGCGGGCGCCACCGCGTGGGCGATGGCGGCCGAGTCGTCCGCCGCGTCGGCGTCCTGGTCCGCGGCCACCGTCACCGTCTGCGCCGTGTCCCAGTTGTCCCCGGTGAAGGTCAGGGTGGCCGGCGACACCGTCACGTCGGTACTGCCGCTCTTGGTTACGTTGATCACCACGTCGGAGGTGGGCTGCGCGTCCAGGACCACCGTGTAGGTGTTGTCGCCGCCCTCGGCCACGGTCAGCGTGGTTTCGGACACCGTCACGCCGACGGTGTCGTCGTCGGTGACGGTCACGGCCACCCCGGCGACGGCCAAGCCGCTGTACGGGCCGGACACGTTGTCGGACGATACAGTGTAGCGCAGCTGGGCTTTGTCGTTCACCGCGTCGGCGTCGTGGGCGGCGGCCACCGTCACCGTCTGCGGTGTGTTCCAGTTGCTCGGGGTGAAGGTCAGCCTGTTCTGGATGCCTGGCTGCGTCGCGTCGGTGTCCAACGTCACGTCCGGGTTGTCGTCGGCGATGATAATCGCCACGTCGGCGGAGGGCTGGGTGTTCAGCACCACGGTGTAGGTGGCGCTGCCGCCCTCGGCCACCGCCAGCGTGGATTCGGAGTTTGTCACGCCCGCGTCGTCATCGGCGACGGTCACCGCCACCCCGGCGATGGTCGCGGTGTCGTACTCGTCGGCGCTTTCGGCGGGCACCACCGCGTGGGCGATGGCGGCCGAGTCGTTCACCGCGTCGGCGTCGTGGGCGGCCCGCACCGTCACCGTCTGGGCCGTGCTCCAGTTGCTCGAGGTGAAGGTCAGCCGCGCCGGCGCCGGCGTCACGGCCGAATTGCTGCTGGTTACCGTGATCACCACGTCGGAGGAGGGCTGGGGGTCCAGCTTCACCGTGTAGGTGTTGCTGGCGCCCTCGACCACTGTCAGCGTGGTTTCGGACACCGTCACGCCGACGGTCTCGTCGTCGATGATGGTCACGGCCACCCCGGCGGCGAGCACGCTGTTGTACGGGCCGGACCTGTCGGCCGTATAGCTTACCGCGTGGTCCAGCTGGGCTTGGTCGTCCGCGGCGTCGGCGTCCTGGGCGGCGGACACCTTCACCGTCTGCGGCGTGTTCCAGTTGCCCGGGGTGAAGAGCATGAAGGCCTGGAGGCCTGGGAAGATCGCGTCGGCGTCCACCTTCACGTCCTGGTTGTTGTTGTCAATGCGAATCAGCACGTCGGCGGCGGGCTGGGCGTTCAGCACCACGGTGTAGGTGGCGCTGGCGCCCTCGTCCAACGTCAGCGTGGTTTCGGACACCGTCACCCCGGCGGTCTCGTCGTCGGTGACGGTCACGGCCACCCCGGCGGCGAGCACGCTGTTGTACGGGCCGGACCTGTCGAACGTATAGCTTACCGCGTGGTCCAGCTGGGCCTGGTCGTCCGCGGCGTCGGCGTCCTGGGCGGCGGACACCTTCACCGTCTGCGGCGTGCTCCAGTTGCCCGGGGTGAAGAGCAAGAAGGCCTGGGCGCCTGCCCTACCCGCATCGGCGTCCACCCCCACGTCCAGGTTGTTGTGGTCAATGCGAATCAGCACGTTGGAGGCGGGCTGGGCGTTCAGCACCACGGTGTAGGTGGCGCTGGCGCCTTCGTCCACCGTCAGCGCGGTCTCGGACACCGTCACCCCGGCGGTGTCGTCGTCGGTCACGGTCACCGACACCCCGGCGATGGCCGCGGTGTCGTACTCGTCGGCGCTCTGGGAGGCGTCGACGGCGTGGGCGATGGCGGCCGTGTCGTTCACCGCGTCGGCGTCCTGTGCCCCCCGCACCGTCACCGTCTGCGCCGTGCTCCAGTTGGCCGGGGTGAAGGTCAGGGTGGCCGGCGACACCGTCACATCGGGACTGCCGCTCCTGGTGACGCCGATCACTACGTCGGAGGTGGGCTGCCTGTTCAGCACCACGGTGTAGGTGGCGCTGCCGCCCTCGTCCAACGTCAGCGTGGTTTCGGACACCGTCACCCCGGCGGTCTCGTCGTCGCTGACGGTCACGGCCACCCCGCTCGGAGCCGCCACAACCGGGGCGTCCGTTTTCTGTTGCGCATTCTTGCCCGATCCTTGGCTGTCGGTGTAAGCCGCCGTGGCTCGCAGGTAGCTGCCAACGTCGGCGGCAACCGGTCTGTAGGTGGACGACGTTGCGCCGGCAATAGCGGTCCACGTAGTTTGGTCCGAGGATTTACTCCAGGTCCAACCTATGATGGAAACACCCCCGTCGAGGTCGGTGATACTGGCCGTCAGGTCTATGCCAACGACGGGCGCTTGGGACGACAGGGTTATCGCGCCCGCCTCGTCCTCGTTGGTTACTGTGATGGTCAGTGTTACTTTGCTGCTCAAGTTATTGGGGTCGGTGGCGATAACATCGACCTGGTACGAGGATTTGGTCTCGTAGTCCAGCGGCGCGTTGGCCCGCAATTCCCCGACGGTAGTATCGTTGATGTTGAAGGAGGCGGCGTCGGTCCCGCCCAGGGAGTAGGTGATCGCCTCGCCGTTCGGCTCTTCGGCCGCAACAGTGGCGACGATGGTGGTGATATCGGCGTTCTCCGGCGTATCCCAGGTGGTGTCGGTATTGGCTGGGAACCGGGGAGCCACCTGAGGAGTGACCCGCAGGATCTTGTCCGCGCCGTTGCCCTCGGAGGTGGAAACATACAGGGCGTCGGTGTCCGCGTCCGTGGCCCCGACAGGCGCGCCGATGTTTGCGCCTGCGGCGGTGTTCTCGGCCACCGATCGGGCACCGTCCTCGCTGGACGGGAACGCCGGTTGACTGTTGGTTACCTGCGCCGCAGCGCTACCCACGATTAGGAAGGCGAGGAATAAGGCGCTTACTGCGGTCGCCGACAGGATTCGCTGCCGACGGCGCGGCAGAGTGTTCACTGTGTGCGGGAACGGAGTATTCCCCATCACCTATTCACCCCTCTGCCACCGCCGTACCTAGATCGAATGCATGTTCAACAAAAATCCAGGCTGGGAGACGATTGTACTATCGTGCACTATCGCGCACTCCCAGACCCACAACCAAGACTTCTGAGTATCCCCCGTCGGCCCCGACCGCAATCGGGACGATGATGCGTGTGTCAAGCCGCAATGCATCACCAACGGCGTGCACCATCATGACACAGGGACTCCTACCCATTGAGTACGCCGAGGCGCCGCGCTCGGGGGCGGGCGTCACGGCGCTGGCAGGCCTGCTCCTCTACCTCGATCTACTGGAGGCCGCGGGGCTGCGCGGATCGTTCGCGCGTCGCGCTCCCACGGCCCGCGTGCAGGGCTGGAGCGAGAGCCAGCTCTCCGTCGCCCCTCGTGCTCCTCAACCTCGCCGGCGGGGAGTCGGTCGACGACCTGGCATGCTCGAGCAGGACGAGTGCTTGGGCGAGGTCGTGCGGCAGGCCGAGCGCCACGGCGTGCGCCGCCGCACGCGGCGGGCGCGGCGGCCCCTTCCGGTGCCGGTGACCACCCGAGCGCCATCCCGCCCGTGGGAATGACAACTCCGTATGGCCCCTAAGCCCTGATCCACCGAAGAAGAGCGCGCGAGCGGCTGCGGTTGGGTGCTCCGCTGTAGCTGGGACAATGGGTTTTGACAAATCACGTCACAGCCACAGGGAGCACCCATTCGATGCTACCAACGAGCGACCCCGACCGGATAGACATCGCCTTCGACGACGACCGCCTCGTGGACCACGCGGGGCTGCTGCTCCCCGCCACGCTCGCCCGCCGGCTCGGCCTTCGTGAACTGGCGGACGCCCACGTCGACCTCGGTGACGCAGCGGGGCGGGCGCACGCCGGCGACAAGCTGCTGACCCTGGTCGCCTCGGCGCTCGCGGGCGGCGACTGCATCGACGACGCCGATGCGTTGCGCTCAGGCGGCGCCGGGCGCGTGCTCGGCTGCACCGTGAAGGCGCCGTCCACCCTCGGGACCTTCCTGCGCAGCTTCCGCTGGGGCCACGCCCGCCAGCTCGACCGCCTCAGCCGCGAGTTGCTCGCCCGCGGCTGGGCGGCCGGGGCGGGACCGGGCGACGCGCCGCTCACGATCGACCTCGATTCGACGCTCTGCGAGACCTACGGCCTCGCCAAGGAGGGCGCCCGCCAGCCCGGCTACACGGGCGCGCGCGGCTATCACCCGTTGCTCGCGGTGGCGGCCGGGACGGGTGACGTGCTGATGGCGCGGCTGCGCGAGGGCCGCGCGAGCAGCGGCCGCGGCGCCGCCCACTTCCTGCGTGAGACGGTGGCGCGGGTGCGCGGCGCCGGAGCGAGCGGGCAGCTGACGATGCGCGCCGACAGCGGCTTCTACAACCACGCCGTCGTCGCCGCCTGCCGCGCGCTGGATGTCCGCTTCTCGGTCACGATCCGCCAGCAGCCGAACGTACGCACGCTGATCGAGGCGATCCCGGAAGCGGACTGGACGCCGATCCCGTACTGGCTGCCGGGCGGCGCCGCTGTCGCCGAGACGACCTACACGCCGTTCCAGCACACGGGGGGCGCCACCGCGGTGCGGCTCATCGTGCGGCGCGTGAAGCCGACGCCCGGCTCACAGCTCGCGCTCTTCGTGGACTACAGCTACCACGCCTTCATCACCGATCGCGCGGGGGAGATGATGGAGCTTGAGGCCGACCATCGCCAGCACGCCGAGGTCGAGAACGCGATCCGTGACCTCAAGTACGGCGTCGGGCTCAACCATCTCCCCTCGGGCCGCTTCGCCGCGAACGCGGCGTGGCTCGCGGTGCAGGTGATCGCGCACAACCTCGCCCGCTGGACGGCGCGGCTCGGGCTCGGCGAGGGAATCGTGACGACCAGGACGCTCAGGCGGCGCTACTTCGCTCTCCCCGGACGGCTCACCCACTCGGCCCGGCGCTGGACCCTGCACCTCCCGAAGCGCTGGCCCTGGGCAGAGCAGCTGGCAGCCGCGCTCGCGCGACTACGGGCGCTACCGCTCCCGGCCTGACGCCCGCTCACAGCGCCGGCCCGGGTCCGAGCCTCGCGCCAGCATGCCCGCGCACGCCTCGCGCACCCTCGCGCCCGCGCCCTCAGCGCCCCCGAGCGGCGCTGAGCGACGGCTGCTCGCTCCGCTCCGCCCGCGCCGCCGCCTGGTGAACGCCGGCACGCCCGCCGAACTCTCCGGCAGCCCGGCTGCCCGCCCCGTCAAGCTTCGATCGGTGGATTCGGGCTTAGCCGTCCGGGCCGCGACACTCCCTCGCTCAGAACAGGCGTTCTATCGCGAGGAGGCATCCAGTGAAGCGACCCGAAGGAATCACGACCGGTAGAGGAAGGCGGCGGCTGGCGCTGGTGGCGGCGTTGCTGCCCGCGGCCCTGCTGCTGGTGGCCGCCGTGGCCATCCCCGCCGCCCTCGTCATCGCCCAGGAGCCGCCGCCTGAAGACGAACTCGCCTTCGTCAACGCGGAGGAGGAGCCCGTCGAGCGCAAAGGGGACGGGCGCTTCATCGCCCGACCCGTCTTCAGCCGCCAGGTGGGGTCCATCTACTACGGCGTGCGCGACCCCGACACGGGCGACTGGCTCACGACCCTCTACCGCGT
Source organism: Tepidiformaceae bacterium (assembly GCA_965262975.1). GTDB lineage: Bacteria > Chloroflexota > Dehalococcoidia > Tepidiformales > Tepidiformaceae > UBA2991. Next base: position 2,855,295 of record OZ253575.1, read on the forward strand.
GCAGGGCGGCGAGAAGAAACGCCAGGACGGCTGGGAGTACTCGTTCGAGTACCCCTTCGAGGACGACCAGGTCCAGCTCGACAAGGAGCGCGCCTACCTGCTCGTCCTGTCGGTCGCCGAGGGCGGTCAGCAGCACACCTTCTACGCCGCCATCCCCGAGCACCGGCCCGGCGGCATCTGGAGCAAGATTCTGACCGCGCTCGACCCCAAGGAGTGGGGACGGGCGATCGCGGGCTGGGTGATCGAAGGCACGCACGGAACGCTCTGCGGGGTGGTCGAGCAGGCCACGGGCGACGACGCCGACCGCTGCCGGGAGCGGTAGTCCCCATGCACGACATCATCACCGGCACCCCCGCGGACCTGACCTACCTCCACCCCATCGTGCGCGAGGCCTGGATGGTCGTCTGGGCCATCACCTCGGCCGCCCTCGTCCTCATCCTCGGCTGGATGGGCCTGAGTTTCACCATCCAGGAGCACCTCGGGCGCGTTCCCGCCGGCTGGCGGGAGATGGTCCCGCGCCTCCTCCTCGGGCTCGTTGCAGCGGCCACCTCGCTCTGGTGGTGCGCCCTCGTCCTCGACGTGGCCGACGCCGTCTCGGGCTTCGTCGCCGCCTCCCTCGACCTGAGTGCGGGTGACCTCCTGCGCTCGTCCGCGCAGACGCTGCTGACGGCGGTGGAGCTGGGGAGCGTGGGCATGGCCCTCGTGCTGGCCCTGCTCTACCTCGTCTACGGCTTCTTCGTCCTCTACGTGCTGCTGCAACTGATCATGCGGCTGGCGCTCATCGACCTGCTGGTGGTACTCGCCCCGATCGCCCTTGGCCTCTGGATCCTGCCGCACACGGCGGGCTGGGGACGGCACTGGCTGCGGCTCTTCCTGACGACCGTCTTCCAGCAGGCGATCCAGTTGATCGCCCTGGCGATGGGCTTCGGGATGCTCAACCAGTTCGCCGACATCGCCGCCTTCGAGCCGATCCAGGACCTCGTCTGGAAGCTGCTGCTGTCGCTCGCCTTCGTCTACCTGGCGACGCGCGTGCCATCGCTTCTGGGCAACGCCGGGACCTTCGACTCCTGGATGCACACGCTCCACTTCGGCATGGCCCTGCCCGGGAGCATGGTCCGCTCCGCGCGCAGCGTGGGGATGCTGGCGCGGGGCGGCGGCGGCGCGGGCAAGGCGGCGGCGGGAGCAGGCGCAGGAGCGGCCGGCGCGGCAGCGGGCGCGGTGACGGGCGCGGGTCTGGCCGCGGGAGGCGCGGTGCGCTCCGCCGCCGAGCAGGGCACGCCCGCCGGAGGGACGGGCGGAGGCCCCAGGAGCGCCAGCGAGTAACCCCCACCCACGACACGAAACCACGGCGTGGAGCAGTCCACGCCGTTCACCACCCGAGGAGAGGGAGCGATGTGCCAGTAACGCGACGGAGAAGCCCCAGCGGCAACGACCAACACACGTACAGGAGTACTGCACCCAATGGAAGACCTCGTCCAGACCATCTCCAACATCGTCGGCATCCTCCTCGGCCTCGTGGGGGCCGTGGGCGTCGGCTTCTTCATCTACGGCGCCTACCTCTACCTCACCGCCAGCGGCGCGCCCTATCAGATGGAGCGCGGCAAGAGCGCGATGATGACCGCCCTCGCCGGCATCGTCCTGGCGATGGTGGCCTTCGGCATCGTCGAACTCGTCATGGGCGCCGTCGTCAACCCCACCGTCGACATCGAGGACATCCCCGACCCGACCACGTCCCTCATCGGGACGCTACGCGGGTAGGAGGCGTCCACATGCAAGCACACGAAGTACCCACGCACGTGCAGGCCGAGGACCGCGTCCTGCTGTGGTTCACCTTCCCCCAGATCGTGGCCCTGACGGCCGTCGCGGCGCTCGCCTACGGCGCCTACAGCCTCGCCCCCTTCGGGCCCTCCGGGGTACGGATGGCGCTGGCCATCCTCATCGCGCTGGCGGGGGTGGCCGCGGTCGCCGGCAAGATCGGAGGCCGGCGGCTGCCCCTGGTGGCGGCCGACCTCCTCCGTTTCTGGCTGGGGCCCAGGCGTTACGCCGGGGCTCCGTCCGAGCTGGCGCGGAGCGAGCCGCCCCCACCTCCTCCGAGCCGTCCCAGTCCCCTGCGGCTCATGGCCACCCGCGCGCGGAAGGGACTGCGCAAGCTGCGCAAGAACCGCACGCGCCGCACCGGCCGGCGTCCCTTCCGGGCGCACTGCCGCTTCGGCAAGCGCTTCAAGCGGCGGCAGGGCCAGAACGGCAACGGCACCGGCCACCGCGTCGACATCCGCTCGGTGGCGCAGCGGGGAGGGCTTGTCCTCCTCGTTGCCTCGGTGGCGATGGCGACGGTCTTCGGCGTGATGGCGCTCTGGTCGCAACCGGCCAGCGCGGACGGTCACGAGCAGTGGTTCGGCGAGGAGCTGACGATCCCGGAGCCCGTCCCCGGGCGGCGGCTCTTCGTCGAGCGGATCGAGGTCGCCGGCGATGTCGCCACGCTCACGCTGCGGGCGGCCACCGCCCTGGACATCCAGGTGCGGGGCTACGGCGGTGACGACGGGGAGACGCTCACCTTCCAGCGACGAGCGAGCCTCGCCACTGGGGGTCGGGTCTCCTACGACCTGCCCCTCGTCGGTGAGTCGCCCTCGGTCACCGTCTCCTGGCGGGACGAGCTTGGTGACGCGGGCGCTCTCAGTCTTGAGGGCGCGCAGCTTCCCCATCCTCTGCCGTCCGTCGAGGGGGAGCTCTGCTCCCTGTCGGTGACCTCCCTGTCCTGGACGCCGGGGCGCATCGAGGGGGCTGTCGCCTCCACGTGCGCCGCCACGGTCGAGGAGCGCGTGGAGCTGCCCGTCGCCAGCGGCCACCACGAGGCGTCGGTGACGGCCCTCATCGAGGCGACCGTCTCCGATCTCTCCGGGACCCTCACCATCACGTCCGGGACGCGGTCCGCCACGGCGACCCTCGTCCCCAACGGCAGTACGACCTTCACCCTCCCGGTAGGGAGCGGAGCAGCGGTCCATGCGGTTGCCATCGAGGCCGCCCTTGCGGCGACCACTAGATCGCCGCTGCCGGCGCTGGTGGAACTGACGCACCACCCCGAGCGCACCGAACGGCTCACGGAGACGGCGGCGGTCACCATTCCCGCCTTCGGCGACACCGTCAGCGAGACGGTGTCCATCCCCAACGAGGACGGCGCCTCCACAGAGCACACCGTCTCGGCCAGCTGTTACGTCCCCGAGTCGACCGTCCGCCAGGACGTCGTCTTCACCACCGTCCACCCGGAGCACGTGCGCGCCGAAGTCGTCGCTCGCGCTCCCCTCGTCCGCGCCCGGAGCGAGTCCCTCGCCCTGGCCCTGAGCGTCGCCTCCGACGACCCCTACGAACCGCTGGTTCCGCCGGAGCCGGAGGAGGAGCCGCCGCTGTCCACCCAGACCGCCGTCACGCCCGAGGAGCTGCAGTGGCTCCTCGGGGTCCTCAACGGGCAGTAGCCGTGTTGAGGCGCGGTGGAACCGCCCTGCTGCTCGCCGGCGTCGCGCTCCTCTCGATGGGCGCGGCGCCGGAGGAGGAGCAGGCGATGCTCGAAGCCTTCAACGAGGTCCTCACGGCGATGGCCTACGCCGCCTCCGGCCTGGCCGTCTTCGCCATCGTCTGGGCGGGCGTCGTCCTCATGGCGGAGGGCGCCGAGGCGCGCGGCGGCGGCCGCGCCCGCAGCGCCGTCGTCATGGCCGTCGTCGGTCTTGTCCTCGTCCTTTCGACCAAGGGCGTCGCCCTCGCCCTCATCAACGGCGTCATCCCGATTTTCTGAGACCCCCTCCTGGAAGTGCCTTTCCTCGGATGGAGGTCCCACCCGTAACAGCGACTCAACTCGAAGCAAGGAGAACCAGAAGACATGCAAGCCCTACTCGAACGAACCGCGAAACGCGTTCTGCTGAAGCCGCAGACCCCTCCCGAGGCGACCCAGGCCCCCGAAAAACCTCCGCTGCCGCTGCCCCTTTGCTTCCTCCTCTCGCACCTGGAGGAGGAAGCGGTGGTGCGGCTGGATGGCGTGAAGGTGCGAGTCTGCGAGGTGCAGGGGCTGGAGCTGGACGAGCCCAAGCTGGGGGCCTTCGCCGGTTTCCTCAACGCCCTCGACTTCCCCGTCCAGCTGCTCGTCAGGCAGCACCCGCCCGACCTCGCCCGGATGCGGGACCAACTGCGCGAGACCCAGCCGGAGAGCCTGCCCCCGCAGACGCGCGAGGCGGCCGACTCCCTCCAGGTCCTTCTCGGAGACCTCGAACGGCGCGAAGGCATCCTCGACCGGCGTTTCTATGCCTGCTGCGAGATCGACCGTGCGGAGGAATTGCAGTCCCTGCTCGCGAGGGCGGGACTCTCCGTCCACCCTCTCAAGGGCCGCGCCCTGCGGCGCCTGCTGCTGGCCGCGGCCCTGGGCGGCACCCCCGCGGAGAGGGACGAGGAGGCGCCCGTCGAGGTCGAGGTCAACCGCCGCGACCTGCGGCTCGGGGACCACCTCGCGCGCTCCCTGCACCTGGGGCGCTGGCCGCGCTCGCTCGCCCCCGGCTTCCTCCAGGGGCTGATGACGGCGGGCGTGCCCATGGACCTCGCGCTCCACCTCGGGTCCATCCCCGCAGACCAGGCGGCTCGCACCCTGGAGTGGCAGAAGGTGCGCTTCGAGTCCGCCCAGAGCCTCTCCCTGAACAGGGGGCGCACCCTCTCCTCCGAGGCGGAGATCGCCCTCGAGGATGTGACCCGCCTGCGCGACGAGGTGCAGCGCGGGCGCGAGCGGCTCTTCCACGCCTCCCTCTCGGTGACCCTCCACGCCCCCGACGAGGCCTCGCTCAACGAGCTGACGCAACGTGCGAAAGCGCACTTCGCGGCCACCCTGGGGAAGCTGGACGCGCTCGCCTTCCGCCAGCGCGAGGGGCTGCTCTCGACGCTGCCCCTCGCCCTCAACGCCGTCGCCGCCTGGCGCACGCTCGACACCTCGTCGATCGCCAGGCTGTACCCCTTCTCACCCCCCGACCTGGACACGCGCAGCGGCACCCTCGCCGGCATCGACCTCAGAGCCTGCGCCCCGGTCGTCTACGACGCCTTCGACGGCACCCACCTCAACGCCAACACCGCGGTCCTCGCCCGCTCTGGTAGCGGGAAGTCGTTCGCCACGAAGCTTGGTGTCCTGCGGGGACTGATGCGGGGTGTCGTCGCCTACGTCATCGACCCCGAGGGCGAGTATGCCTCCATGGCGCGCGCAGCAGGCGGGCGGGTCATCTCACCGGGCGTGCCCGGTCAAGGGTTGAACCCCTTCGTCATCGACCGCCGCGACGGCGAGGAGCTGCTGCAGCGCATCGGCAGCCTGCGCCGCCTGATCGAGGTGATGGTGGGGGAGCGCCTCGGGGCGGAGCGCCGCGCGGCCCTCGACCACGCCCTCGCCGGCTACTACGCCGAGCCCAGCGAAGGGGCCGGCTTCGCCTCTTTCTACCGCTACCTCCAGGAGAGCGACGCGGACCTGGCGAAGCTCCTGCGCCCTTTCGCCACGGGCAGCCTGCGTCACCTCCTCTCCGACGAGGGCGACGACCTCCTCGCGAAGGAGGCGCTCGTGACCGTCTTCGACCTGCACCTGCTGGAGCCGGAGCTGCGCCCCGCCGCCGCCATGGTCTGCACGGAGACGGTCTGGGCGGCGGCCGCGCGCGACCCGAAGCCGAGGCTGCTGGTGGTGGACGAGGTCTGGTCGATCATGCAGCACCCCGAGGGCGCCGCCTTCATGGTGTCGATGGCCAAGCGCGCGCGAAAACACCGGCTGGGGCTGCAGTTCATCACCCAGGACGTGCAGGACCTCCTCAGCGAGGACTCCTCCCGCACCATCACCGGCCACTCCGGGCGCGCGCTCCTCCAGAACGCCGCCTTCAAGCTGCTGCTCCAGCAGGATGCGGCCGCCATCAGCACTGTCGGCGACGCCTTCGACCTGCCTCCCGACCTGCAGCGATGGCTGCCCGGCCACGATCAGGGTCTGGACATCAGACAACAGGTTTGGACATCAGTGTGAGAGGCGTGTAGCTTCCCGCGACTGCCCTATTCGGCGGTGGAGACTAATTCGTGTACTATATTCGTGTCATGAGGAACCGCCCGAACCGGCTGCTCCTCGCCATCAGCCTCGTCGTCATGATGGGGATTGTCTTCGCCATCCCCGCCAGTGCCGATGATGCCGTTGACGACAAGAAACTCCCAGTCGAGCAGGTCCAGGAGGAAGAGGAGAAGGCACCTGCTGCCGACACGGAGGAGGGCAAGCTCCTCAGCAAGCAGGGCACCGAGTACGGCCTCGAAGTGGCAGCGAATCTCTCGGACGGCGTCATCCTCACCGCTGCCGATGGCTCCTACGTCAAGATGACGCGCCTCACCGACGGCGACGCGGACGACGTTGGCACCCTCGTCGGCGATGACGTTGTAACCTACGAGAACCAGAAAAGCATCGTCATGGCGTTGGAGACCGGCGGCTATGCCTTCCTGGAGATCATTCTGAGCAATGAGTCTCCCGCGTCCTTCAGCTACCGCATCGAACTCGAAGAGAGCCAGTCCCTTGTCTCCGATGGCGAGGGTGGCTACCTGGTCGTCAACAAGGACGGCCTCACCATCGTCTCGCTTTCAGCACCCTCCGCCCATGACTGGGAGGGCGAGGAGGTCCCTACCCGCTTCGTGCTTGACGGCGATGTCCTCACGATGGAGGTAGATCACACCTCCGGGGACTATGCCTACCCGATCATTGCCGACCCATGCTGGAAGTGTATCGCCAGCAGCGTCACGCACGGCATCGTCGTCGGTGGCATCTCTATGGCCGTTGGCGGCTGCGTAATCGGATTGGTGTTTGGTCCCGCAGGTTGTCTGGCGGGAGCGACCATCGGCGCCTGGTCCGGTATCATTGGCGGCGGAACTGCTGGGGCTATCGTCGCTGTGCTGCCTCCGCCGGTAACGCCAGTGCCGGCGCCAGTGCCAACGCCTGCGCCTACTCCCACTCCGCCGCCGGAGCGCATACCTCCATCAGGCTTGGCGGACAAGGGCGACTAGCAGTCGTTAGAACCAGATGATGGACCCGCAATCGCGCCGCCCTCCAACCCCACAACGTTCTCTCAACGTGTGGTGGGGGGCGGCTGCGATTGCGGTGATCACTGGTGTGCCGAACATCTGGATGTTCTGGATCGAGGATGTCGGCGGCTTGATCCTGGTCGTCGCTGTGGCGGCAATCTGGGGCCTTCTCTGGGCTCTCATCCTGCGGTCCGCCTTCCGCCGCGAACGGCTGCTCTGGATTCGAGATTTCCTCACCATCCTCCAGCGCTGAGGCTTCTCTGGGAGTTGGGGGCCTAGCTGGTGCGGCTCCGCCGATAGCGTTCCCGCTGCCAACACGGGTTGGAACAGAACCGCGTTCCCCGACAGTCCAGTGGTGTCAAGTCCGTAGGCGTGGCACCGTCCCGCACGGGCGAACGCACCCTCCTCGGCGTCGAGAACCTCCTCGCCTCCATCGCCGTGCCCGAGCCCTTCGCCCTCGAACTGGCGGGCGACGAGCACGGCCTCACCCTCATGGCGCGCTGCCTCGACGACCAGGTCGTGCGCGGCCAGATCGCCACCCACTACCCCCAGGCCCGCATCCACGAACTGCCGGCGGAGGAGGACCCCCTCCTCCGCGCCGAGGGCGAGCAGGCCTGGAGCATGACCCTGCGCGCCAGCGGTCCCGAGTACGTTTCCCTGCGCGTCTTCCGCGACGACGACCTGCTCGACGCCGGCTCCGACCCCCTCCTCTCCCTGCTCGGCGCGCTCTCCGCGCCCGGCGAGGGCGAGCGCGTGGTGGCGCGGCTGCTGCTGCGCTCGCTCGGCCCTGGCTGGGCGCAGGCCCACCAGGTGAAGGCCTACGAGCGGCCGCTTCCGGAGCAGCACCAGAGCGCCCCCACCGCGCAGGTTCGCAGCCAGGGGACGGAGGGACTGGCCATGGCCGTCCTCGCCGTGGTGGGGCTCGGCGCGGTGCGTGGCTACCAGTGGGTGCAGGCGGGCGAGATCTGGAAGACGGTCGCGCTGGGGGCGGGCATCGCCGGCGTCCTGGCCCTCGCCGGCTGGGCCCGCCAGCGCTGGCAGCGGTCGCGCAACCGCGTTCACGACCCCCTTCTCATCAAGGAGAAGGTTTCACGGATCGCCTTCGACGCCGAGATCGAGGTGACCGCCATCCTGCCCGCGTTGGAGCCGAAGGAAGGCCGCAAGCGGGCGAGGGCATTGCTCGATCCGGTGGCCGCCGCCTATCGCCACTACGACCACCCCGCGGGCGCGCGCTTCACCGTGAGCAAGGTGCGGCCCGCGCTCCCCGACGCCGCCAACCTGCACCCGTCCGCCCCGGGGTTCTTCGGCAGCCGCAGCGTCCTCGGCGTGCGCGAAGCGGCTGCGCTCTGGCATCCGCCGGGAGCGAGGGACGAGACGCCTCTCGTCGAGCGCACCGGCGCCAGGGTCCTGCTGCCCTCCGCCAGGGGCGTCAGGGGCGGCGCCCACGTCGGCGACACGACCGCGGCCAACCCCCGGCCCGTCCACTTCTCCGCCGACCTCCTGCACCGCCACCACCTCTACGTGGCGCGCACGCGCATGGGCAAGTCCACCCTCATGCACCACCTCGTCACGCACAAGCTGCGGGAGAAGGCCGCGGGCCGCGACGGCGACGCGATCGTCGTCGTCGACCCCCACGCCGACCTCGTGGCCGGCCTGCTCGAACACGTCCCCGAGTCGCTCATCGACCAGGTGCGCCTCGTCGACCTGGCCGCCCCCGGCGGCTTCCCCGGCATCAACCTGCTCGACACCCGTGTCTTCGCCGACCGCGACCGCACCGCCGACTCGGTCGTGCGCGTCGCCCGCGGCCTCTGGGAGCAGTGGGGTCCGCGCATGCAGTCGATCCTCGAGCAGACGGTGAAGACCCTCCACGAGGCCAACTCCCACCCCGCCACCGCCGCGGACGACCAGCACACCATCCTCGACGGCCTGCCGCTGCTCTCCGACGACGGCTTCCGCGCCCGCGTGCTGGAGCGGGTCTCCGACCCCTACCTCCTCGACTGGTGGGCGAGGGACTTCGGAGGCTGGCGAAGGGAGTACCGCGCCGAGGCGCTGGCGCCCGTGCAGACGCGGCTCTCCTACTACGCCTCCTCGAAGCGGGCGCGCGCCATCCTCGGCCAGCCCCGCTCCACCATCGACCTGCGCCGCACCATCCTCGACGGCGGCGTCCTCTTCGTCTCCACCGCCCAGGGCACGGCCGGACGCGACGTCGCCGCCCTCGTGGGGGCCTCGATCCTCAATCTCGTCGACAGCGTCATCCGCGAGCAGGGCGACCTGCTGTTCGATCAGCGGCGGGGTGCGCTCGTCGTCGTGGACGAGATGCAGTCGATGCCGGGCGTCGACTACGAGTCGATGCTGTCGGAGCTGGGCAAGTTCGGGGCCTCGTTCGTGCTCGCCACGCAGAGCCTCGACAAGCTCGAGGACCTCTCGCGCACGATGCGCAGCACGCTCCTTGCCAACGTCGGCTGCCTCGCCGTCTTCCAGGTGGCCGGCGCCGACGCCCAGCAGCTCGTCTGGGAGCTGGACCGCGACCGCATCTCCGTCGAGGACATCGTCTCCCTGCCCGTCCACCACTGCTACGTGCGCGCCACGGTGGGAACCGAGCGCATGCCCGCCTTCTCCATGAAGGTACTCAAGCCCGAGCCGGGCGACCCGCAGAGGGCCGCGCGCATCCGCGACGACGCGGCCTCCTACCTCGTCACCGAGGAGGAGGTCGCGGCCCGGCAGGCGGAAGGACGCAGGCGCGTGGAAGCGTACCGGGAGGGCCTTGAGGCCCTCCGCGAGAGCGAGCGCCCGCAGTCCGGCGAGGAGGCCGCCGACCCCGGGGAGCCCGCGCGCAGGAAGCAGCGCAGCAAGCACCTCCAGCCGCCGGCGGATGGGGCCTCCAGGGAGGGTGCGGAGTGAGACCGGAGCGTGACCTGCTGCGGCTGCTTGGAGCCATACCCTTCCTCGACCGGCTGGAGCTGGTCGCCCTCTCCGGCTGGTCGCGGGGCGCGGTCTACGGGAGCGTCGCGGCGCTGGAGGAGAAGGGGCTGGCCGCATCCCTCCCCCACGCCTCGCAGCTCATCGCCCCGACGCGGCGCTACGCCCTCACCGCCGCGGGCTTGCGCCGTCTCGCCCACGAGGAGGGCGAGAGCCTGCACGAACTCCTTCGCTCACGGCCCCTTTCCGCGCACTGGCGGCGCATCCTCCTGGAGCGCCTCGACGCCGTCGCGACCATCTACCGCCTCGCGGCCACCATCGCCGGCATCCACTACCCGATCCGCTTCCGCTGGTACCGCGCCATGCCCATGGATGCGGCCCTCACGCTCCCGGACGGGCGCACGGTGGCCATCGTGCGGCAGGGCCACGCCACCGACCGCACGGCCTTCGCCAAGCGGCTCTGGCCGCTGCGCGAGGGGACGCGGCCGGGCGCGGTCCTGCTGCTCGCCCCCGACGAGGTGCGCCTGCGACACGCCCGCCGCCTGATGGCCGGTTCGCATGCTCCGGCCTTCCACGCCCTGGAGCGCGACGCCGTCGCCGCGGGTCCGGGCGCCCGCATCTGGCGCACGGCCTCCGGGTCCCCCCTCCTCGCCCTGGACGAGGTCCTGTCCCATGTCGCGACGCGAGGCGCGTGGCCGGAGGAGCAACCGCCGGCACGCGCCACCTTCCCGCTCGACCTTCAGGAGGTGGACGCGCGCGAAGCTCCCGGCTGGCTGCTGCCCGCCCTGCTCGGCCCTGCCTCGAAGCGCGTCCTCGACCTGGTCGCCGACTGGCACTGGATCACGGCGGGCGACCTGGGCGGCCTTCTCGGCGTCTCCGGTTCGCGCGTCTCGCAACTCGTGCTGCCCCTCGAGGAGGGCGGCCTCGTGACCCGCATCGCAGGCGGACGCCTCGCCCTTGGCGACCGCGGCCTGGCGCTGCTCGCCCGCCGCGACCGCGCCGCCGTCGCTCTCGCGCGGAGGCGCTGGAGCGCCGCGCTCCTGGACGCGGATGCTCCGTTCTCCTGGCGCAACGTGGCCGGCAGGCGCAGCCGCCAACTGCTGCGCAACCTGGAGCACACCGCCGCCGTTCACGGATTCGTCGCGGGCGTGGCGAGGCAGGCCCCCGACCTCGGCTGGCACGTGTCCCAGCTCGACCCGCCGCACCGGGCATCGAGGTACTTCCGCCACGGCGGGGTCCTGCGCTCGGTCCACGCCGACGCCTTCGGCATCCTGCGCCGGGGCGACACCGTGTGGCCGTTCTTCCTCGAGTGGGAGCGCCGCGCCGTGCGGCCCGTCACGATGGCGGCCCGGCTCGCCCCCTACCTGCGCTACTACGCCTCGCACCGGCCCACCGACGACCACGGCGCCCCTCCCGCCGTCCTCGTCGTCTTCGACGGTGAGCTGGCGCAGACCCACTTCCTGCGCGTGGCGCGCGTGGCGATGAAGCGTGCAGGCGTCGAGGTTCCCCTCTGGGTCTCGCACCGGGCGGTGATCGACGAACTGGGACCGCTCCAGCCGATGGCATGGAGGAGACCCGCAGAGAGCGGCGCCGCAGCGGGGGCTGCTACCCGACGGACCGGAGGGGAGAAACGAGGTGGCCGCCGTGCGACTCTACTACCTTGATGAGCGCGAGGGCGCCGGCTGCTTCGTCCGGGCGGCTGTGGGAGTCGACGCGGAACGCTGGAACGACTTCTTCCGGGATGTGATCGAGTGGCGGCTGGAACTGCACGCCCGCTACGGCATCCACCCGGCGGCTGAGCTTCAGCCCCTCGACCTGCTCCTCTCGGGAGCGGGCGAGGATGACGGCGCGTGGCTCTCACCCGGGGAAGGCGCGCAGATCTTCATGAGCGGGCTGCGTCTTATCGAGCAGGCCGCCCGCCGCGGCGGAGGCATCGAGGTCATCACCGTCTGCCTGCCCACGACCGGGCGAGGGCGCCACGGGGAGGTCAGCCTCGGCCGCCTCCTCACGCGCATCAACACCTCCGTCATCGCGGCGGGTGCCCACGCCTTCCTCATCTTCGACCAGGTGCCGGAGGAGCCGATCACGCGCCTCTACCGGCGGCTCTGCGTCCGCAACCCCATCCCCAGCCGCTTCCAGGCCTGGGAGGACGGCGCTCCCACCCGCAATATTCCCCTCACGCGCATCATCGGCGGTCCCGCCTTCCGCAGCGCCGGCGACGACCACCTCCTGCAACTGGCCGGCTTCGTCGCCCACGCCCTTCTCCTCCAGGAGGAAGGCGCCGTGCCCGGAGGGGAAGAACTCGGCCTGGAGCGAGCCTTCTCCATCCTCGATGTCGCCCTCAACCGGAAGGCGTCGCAGCGGGACCCCCAGGGCGTGGTGAGGCGGTGAATCCCGCGAGAGCCCCTTGGGGCAGCGGCCACCGTGCGCTCGCTTCAGATCCCCGGTTTCACCACAGCCACTCGGCGACGCTATCGAGCATGCTCCTGATTCTCCCAGATCTTGCTCGCCCTTGTGAGTTGGCACCGTCCCTGAGGACCGAAGGGCCGGATAGGCCCTGGGGGCACCTGTCCACTGCTACGCCGCCCGCCCCCCGGAAGCGCCTACCCCGGACGGCAGCTCCCGCTCCAGGAGGCCTACAAGAACATGCGTGCTATGCTGCGCGCTCACTATCCACCGACGCACGGCTGCGAGGAGCAAGCACATGATGGACGCGTTGACGACAACCGGCGGGCCCCTGCCACAGGAGTTCGGTGAGCACGCGCGGGAGGCGATTGCAGGCCTCTCCGAGGAGGTCACCGCGGGCCCGGCCGGCGCCGACGTGCTGATCAGGCGGGCCATCATCTACCGCGTGCTGGGCGAGTTCGAGGAGGCGATCGTCGACCATGACCGCGCCGTCGCCACCTACCCGCTCGACCCCACCGTGCGCTTCGCGCGCGGCATCACGTTGCTGCTGTCGGGGCAGCTGGCGGCCGCCGCCCGGGACTTCGATCAGGCTGCCGAACTCGACGTGTGGGACGTCGAAACGCACTACCAACAGATCGCGTCGCACGTCGCGCTTGGCCAGTGGCGCCAGGCGACCGAGGCGCTCGATGCGTTCCTCGACCCCAGGGACGAAGACCTTGAGCGGCGCCTGGCCGCCCTCTCTCCGGCTCCGCCAGCCGAACCGGAAGGCTCGTAGGCCGGCCGCACCTGGCCAGCCCTTCTGCTGCGCCCGCAGCGAGGCTCCCCTATGCCGCCTGCTCGGGACGCGCACCATCCGTGGCCGCCCGCTCTCGCTCTGGGGTCAAGCCGGCGAGCACCCGTCCCGCCGCCGTCAGCGCGAGGGCGCGCGCCCGTCCCCGCTCGCGCACGAGCAGGCCCTCGCGCTCGCACACCTCCAGCCAGTACCACACCCCCGACGTCGACGAACCGGGTCCGGTGGCCTTCACCAGATCGCGAAAACTCGGCGGGTAGCCGCGCTCGGCCCCGTAGCGGGCGATCGCCTCGACCAGCAGTTGCCGCCAGGGGCGAGGCGGGGACTGCTCGCGCAGTTCCGCCCAGCCGTCCGCGCGGTAGCGCGCGAGCCAGCGGCACGCGCTGCTGGGGTCTGCGCCCACGCTCGCGGCGGCGGCGGCCGCACTCATCCCGCCGAGCATCAACCGGACGGCGCGGCAGCGCGTCTCGAACGAGTAACGCGGCCGTTCGCGGCGGCTCCCGGCGTTAGGCATCGCTAGCTCCTTCGCGGCCCGGGGCGTCCACGTCGCCACCCAGTGCTGCGACCCCAGGGTGCTCGTGGAAACGCGCCGCGGGCAGGACGTGTTCGAGACCGAGGCGGCGCGCGAGCGCCTGGAGGTCGAGCAGGTGGTCGGCGTTGGGGCGGATGCCATTGCGCCAGCGCCAGAGGTTGACGGTGCTCGTACCGAGCAGGCGCGCGAGTTGCGCCCAGGTCAGCCCGGACGCCTCCTTGAGCGTCGCGATCGCCGGTCCGAAGTCGTCGTCGAGAACAAGGCCACGCCGTCGCCGCATCGCGTCAGCCCTCCCGCAGGGCAGCGAGGAAGTCCTCGCCCAGCAGGATCTGTACGCCCCCCGGTATGCCGGAGGCGAGCGCGAGCAGCGCGTGATAGGCGCCGGCGTGGGGCTCGGCGCCGTGGCGCCAGCCGAGCACGCGCTTGGGCTCCACGCCCAGCGCCTCGGCGAAGTCGTCCCAGGTGCAGCCGGCGAGGTGCCGCAGCCGCTCGAGGCGATCGCGAAAGTCGGGCGGCAACTTCGGGGTTTCGCAGCGCACGGCGCGGCCGGCGATGACCGGAGCGCCGAGGTAGCGGGGCAGGCGGGGCGAGGCCCTGCGGACGGGTGCGGCTCTCCTGTTCGAACGTGCACGACGCATGGAAGTCCTCCAGTCGAGGGAGGCGCCGCAGCGAGGCGACGCTCCAGCCCTCGTGTAATCTCGAATAGGCCGGTAGAGTAAGTTCAAATAAGGTGGCCGTCAAGAACGGACGTTCTATACTGCTCCCCTCACCGCACGCGCAGGGAGTCCCGCCCATGACCGACCAGCACAGCTCCCAGTGGATCGCCCTCGGATCCCGCATCCGCGAGGCGCGCACGCAGGCCGGACTCACCCAGAAGCGCCTCGGCGCCCTCGCCGGCGTCTCCACCCACACTGTCTGGTGCTGGGAGGCGGGACGGACAAAGCCCACCCATGAGCACCTGGTCGAACTGGCCTTCCACCTGGAAACGAGCGTCGCCGAACTGGAGGGTCGCGACGTCGTCGAGGCGGAGCTACTGAAGGAGGCGGAAGTCTACTTCCGCGACGCGGTGGACGGCCTCCCCATGGAGGATGTCGAGTCGATCCGGAGCTACATCCGTTTCGTCAGGGCGGAGCGCCGCAAGCGGAGGCGCGTGGAGACGTGAACCGGGCGCAGCGGCGGGGTGCGGCGCTGCGGCGAGCGCTGGGACTGCGCGGGCGGGTGGACGTCGAGGCGGTGGCGGCGGGGCTCGGGCTCGGGGTGCGGCCGTGGCACTTCGATGTGCAGACGGAGATGACGGTGGACGGCGAGATCCTGATCGCTGAGCGGCTGAGCCCGGAGGAGCGGCGCTGGGAGACGGCACACGCCATCGGCCACCGCCTGCTTCATCGCGGCAACCATATCGAGCAACCGAAGCACCAGCGGCGCCGCTACGAGCGGGAGGCGGACGACTTCGCCCACGAGCTGCTGATCGACGCCGAGGAGGCGCTCGCCGAGGGGTTCGTCCACTCCTGGGAGATCGCCGAGCATTTCGGGGTGCCCGGCGACGCCGTGCGTGTGCAGGCGCGGCTCGTAGCGGACGACCCGGCCTCGCAGCCCGGCGATCGTCCCCGTCGTGGCTACTGACCCACACCCGCACCCAGTCGCCGCCATCGGCCACGGCGAGCGTGCGCGGCCGGGAACGGCCTGCGCCGGCCAGTACCGCAGATTTTCACCGATGAAGTCCCGCCCGCGGGATTACCGCCCCCACGTTCGTCCACCACGCTGGGTCGTGGAACAGGCGTTCTGCGCGAGCGGCGCGCCTGCACAGCGGGACGGGCGAGATGGAAGCGGCGAAGCAACCGGGGCGCACCGGGCGTAGCCAGACCAGTGGCCCGCAGCCGCGCGTGGTCGCCATCAAGGTCCGGCCCGCCCCCGACGCCGAGGCGCGGCTGCGCCGCATCGCCGCGATCCTGCTCGACCACGCGACGCGGGCCGCCCCGCAGCCCGGCGACGGCGACGGGCCGGAGGGCCGGTAGAAGCAACAGCGCCGGGCCGGGCGGAGGCTTTGACCTCCTCAGCCCCATCCCGCTACGCTGGCGGGGACGAGGTGGCCCGGCGGTGCTGTAAGCACCCCGGGCCGTGGCGCCGCCTGCGGGAACAGGTGACGCGGGCCGCATGCTACCGCTCGCGGACCCGCCCCCGCAGGGAGGCGGGTCTTTGTATTCAGAGGAGGCAGCCATGCCGGGAACGAGAACGCCACGACAGTCCGAGAACCGCCGCGCCGCCATCTACGCGCGCGTCTCCGACAAGAGCCAGGCCGAGGACGACAAGACCTCCCTCGCCGAACAGATCGGCGACATGGAGGCCTACTGCGCGGAGCGCGGCTACACCATCACCGCGCGCTACCAGGAGGTCGGCCGCGGCTGGTCCAAGCAGCGCCCCGAGTTCCAGCGCATGCTCGCCGACGCCAGGGACGGGCGCTTCGACACCGTCGTCTGCTGGAAGTCCGACCGCCTCAGCCGCGGCATGTACCCCGCCGCCGCCCTCATGGAGGTCGTCGAGGCGCAGCGCATCGGCATCGAGGCGGTGATGGACGCGGTCGACATGAAGACCTTCGGCCTCATGGCCGCGATCGGCAAGATCGAGCTCGACAACTTCCGCGAGCGCGCCTCGATGGGCAAGCGCGGGGCCGCCAAGCAGGGCCGCATCCCCGTCAACCGCGTTCCCTTCGGCTACCGCATCACCGAGGACGGCGCGCCTGCCGTCGACGAGGAGCACGCCAAGGTGGTGCGGCGTATCTTCCGGCAATACGTCCACGAGAGCATGGGCGGGCTGGCGATCGCCCAGCGACTCACGAGCGAGGACGTCCCCACGGGCGGGCGCGCCTCGCGCTGGCACGCGCCGCAGGTCAACCGCATCCTCCGCAACGAGACCTACCTGGGCACCTGGTGGTACGGCAAGGCCCGCCACATCGCCACCGACGACGGCACCCGCATCCACGAGCAGCCCCGCGACAGCTGGATCGGCGTACCCTTCCCCCCGCTCGTGGAAGACGAGATCTGGAAGCAGGCGCAGGCGGTGCGGGAGCGGCGGCGGATCCGCTCCTCTCGCAATACGAAGGTGTTCCACCTGCTCCAGCACCTCGTCCGCTGCAGCGAGTGCGGCATGCTGATGGGTCCCATCGCGAAGCGGCGCCACACCGTCAGGCGCGGCGGGAAGACCTACCGCTACGACTTCGATACGCCACGGCGCTACTACCAGTGCTACGGGATGAAGGCGCCGCACTCCCTGCGCTGTCGCGAGCATCCGATGATCCGCGCCGAGCGGCTCGAGACCCTGGTCTGGGGCGAGGTCAAGCGCGTGCTGGAACATCCGGACCTGGTCGTGGCCGGGCTGGCGGCGCTGGACGGCGATGCGGATGACGACGTGGCCGGCGAGGTCGCGCGCACGGAGCGCGAGCTGGCGGGCGTGCAGCTGGAGGAGGACCGCGCCATCCGCCTCTACGTGACGGGGAAGATCACCGAGGAACAACTCGACCACCAGCGCCGCTTCATCGGCGAGCGGCTGGAGCGCCTTCGGGCACGACTCGACGAGTATCGGACGAGGGCGTCGGCGCACATCGACCAGCGCCTCGTGCTGGAGCGCGTCGTGGAGTGGACGCAGCGCGTCGGCGACGGCCTCGACGACCTGCCCGACGAGGAACGGCGCGAACTCCTCAACCTGCTCCTGGACGAGGCCACGATCGACGGCGAGAACAACGTCACCCTCACGCTCGCTATCCCGGACGATGGGGATGTTGTGTCAATTGAGGAACAAGGAACACCGACCACCGACCACCGACCACCGAACACCGACCACCGACCACCGGCCACCGACCACCAGACTACATCGCCTTGATGCCCTGGTACTCCTGGGAAAAGACGCACTCCTGCAGCCCCAGCCCGACGTCGCTCGGGTCGTCGATGTTCGTGTAGCGGGTGTACAGCTCGGCGAAGTGCCCGCCGGGCCGCTGCTTCACCTCGTCGCCTTCCAGGTCCCGCACGATCACCGGGTGGGAGACATCCCAGACCTCCCCCTCCACCACGTCGTCGCGGTAGACGCCCCGCCCCAGACCGTCGTCCCAGCCGCCCCAATAGCCGCCGCCCTGCATGTAGACGGGCTTGCTCACCGTCTCCAGCAGGAAGCGGTCGACGCCGCCGTCGGGCCGTGTCAGGTCGACTCGCGCGCTCTTCAGCCGCGGGAACCCGTCCTCGAACTCCGTGCTGACCACGTCGACGTCGGTGTACGCCCACCCCTCCTTGCCTGAGCCGTAGGGGTAGTCGATGCGGCTGTGCACCGTTCCGAACTCGGCCAGGTTGGCGCCGCCCGTGCCCGAGGCCACGATCGTGCCGTCGGCGTGGTGGCGGAACGAGCAGTACATCGAGCGGTCCGCGAAACGCACCAGCGCCCACCAGCGCGCCCCCGGCGTGCCCCACACGGAGCGTCGCTGCTCCGGCGGCGCGGCGTGGCGGTTGGGCTGCTCGCCCTCGCCCGTGTTCGCCTGCCCCCAGGAGTGGTCCTTCGCCCCCACCCAGCCGTCCTCCACCTCGAAGTGGTACTCCTTGCCCCCCACCTTGACCCAGCCGGAGAGGTCGCCCAGTTGCACCAGGTTCGATCGCTCCCCCACCATCCGCCCGTCCTGGTACATGCGGATGCCCTGGCACTCGTCGTAGGGCGGCGCCGAGCTCTCCCAGAGGATGTCGAAGGAGCAGTCGACGTCCGTCTCTTCCAGCCCCAGCCGCACCGTCCGCAGGCCCTTGATGATCTCCTGCGAGAACGGCCCCACCGTCAGATCGTCGATGTTCGGGCGAAGCTTGCGCGTGGCCCGCACGTTGTACTGCTTCCCGTCGCCCGTACTCAGGATCGAATACGCATCGATCGTGTTCGTGTTGTGGTACAGCCGCAGCGCCGTGATCAGGTTCACCTCGCCGTCCGGGTCGCCCACGCAGTGCCAGTAGCCGTCACTCCACCCCGGACTGGGGTTGGCGATGATGTCGAATGTGTCGATGGTCTGGTGGCGGGGCCACTCGTCCAGCTCGGTCAGAACGCGTCGTGCGGGCATGGGATACCTCCAGCGATTCGTGCGCGCGCAGGATACCCCCTGCGCCGTCCGCCCGCGTGAACGCCGTGCGCGCAGCGCAGCCGTCCGTACAATCCCTCCCCCGGAGGGTTTCCTATGTCAGACGACGTGTTCTCGATGGAAGGCAAAGTGGTCATCGTGACCGGCGCGAGCTACGGGCTCGGCGTCATCTGGGCGAGCGCGCTCGCCGATCGCGGCGCCGATATCGTCGTCACCTCCCGCAGCCTCGACCGCCTCGGCGATACCGTCGCCATGGTCGAGGGCAAGGGCCGCCGCTGCCTCCCCGTCGCCTGCGACGTGACCGACTACGAGCAGGTCGAGGCCCTCATGAAGGCCGCCTGGGACGAGTTCGGCACTGTCGATGTGCTCATCAACAACGCCGGCATCGCCGACCTGCGCGCCTGGCGCGCGGAGCACTCCGACAACGATATCTTCCACGAGATTGTCGATACCGATCTCAAGGGTCTCTGGTACTGCTGCCGCGCCGCCGCCCAGTATTTCCTCCGCCAGGGCCACGGCAACATCATCAATCTCAGCTCCATCTTCGGCATCGGCGGTTTCGAGGGACGCTCGCCCGGCTACTTCGCCGCCAAGGGCGGTGTCAGCAACCTCACCGAGTTCCTCGCCGTCGAGTGGGGCGACCGCGGCATCCGCGTGAACGCTCTCGCCCCCACCATCTTCGACACGCCCATGACGCACGACGGCCTCATCCAGAGCGGCGTCATGGAGATGCTCGAAGGGCGCACGCCCATGCGCCGCATCGGCCAGACCGAAGACCTGATCGGGCCGATCGTCTTCCTCGCCTCCGACGCCTCCAAGTACGTGACCGGCACCGTCCTCCCGCTCGACGGCGGCCTCACCGCCAGCCGCGGCTACCAGCCCGGCCCCTTCCCCATGGACAACTTCGACCCCGACGGCCGCGGCCGCCCCATCATGCCCGGCGACCCCTGGGACTAGCGCCCCTCGTCGCCGGCGGTTCGTCCCCACCCCGCCTCCCCCATCGGTGGTGGGTGGGGGGACCGACTACCGACCACCGACCACTACCCCGCCCCGCACATCCGCCGCGTGACCTCGTAGATCATCTGGCAGCTCAGCCGGAAGCTGTCGAGCGTCATACGCTCGTTGTGACCGTGCACCGTGCGCGCCAGATTCGGCGGCGTCAGCCCGCCCGAGAACCCGTAGGCCACGACCCCCTGGTTGCGGAAGACGCGGCTGTCGGTGAACCCCGCCGTCACCCCCGGCGTCACCACCGCGTCCTCCACCAGCTCGCGCACCACCGACTCGATCGTCGCGAACAGCTCCGTGTCGTGTGTGCTCGTATCCGAGGAGCCCGCGAACACCCGCTCGATGCGCACCTTCGGGTCGTCGATCACGCGCGCCAGCTCCGCCTCGAACGAGTCGGCGTCGACCCCCGGCAGCAGGCGGCAGTCGATGGTCGCCTCCGCCCGCCCCGGGATGACGTTGTGCTTGATGCCCGCGCTCGCCGTCGTTGCGCTGATCGTGTTCGTCAGCAGCGCGCGTACGCGCACGTCTGTTGCCGCCGTTGCCCTGAGTGCCTCGATCGTGGTTCCCCCACCGTAGATGCCCGCCCGCTCCAGCCGCTCGAAGTACTCCTCCAGCGCCGAAGAGAGCTGCGGTTCCCGTTCCCACTCCTGCAGCCGCCCCAGGGCGCGCACCAGCCGGTCGAGGGCGTTGTCGTCGTGGGGCACCGAACCGTGACCCGCCCGTCCTTCCGCCACCAGCCGCAGCCAGAGCGGCCCCTTCTCCCCCGTCGTCACCGTGAACACCGGCCGCTTCACCCCGAACAGTTCCGTCGTCCCTCCCCCGCCCTCGTTGATGACGTACTCCGCCACGAGCGCTTCGGGGTGGAGCCGCTCCAGCCACTCGATGCCGAGCGTCCCCCCCGCCTCCTCGTCCGCCACCGCCAGGAACACGATGTCACGCGCCAGCGGCAGTCCCGAGCGCTTCAGCAGCAGCACCGTCAGCAGTTCCGCGACGCCCAGCCCCTTCATGTCGAGCGTCCCCCGACCCCATATCTCCCCGTTCCGGATCAGCCCCGCGAACGGCTCCTCGTCCCAGTACTCCCGCTCCACCGGCACGACATCGGTGTGGTTGAGCAGCATCAGCGGCTCCTTGCTGCCGTTGCCGCTCAGGACCGCTCGCAGCGAGACGCGTTCGTCTCCCGCATCGAACAGCTCGTATTCGATCCCCTCCCGCCTCAGGATCGCCCCCAGGAAGTCGCACGCCAGCCGCTCCCGCCCGGGCGGGTTCGACGTATCGATGCGCAGGTACTCCTGCAGGATGTCCAGCGCTTCCTCGAAGGCGGCGTCCCAGTCGACCCGTGGCTCGGTCGCCGTCACTCACCCACCCCGTACACCGCCGCCGAGTTGTCGTGCAGGATCTTGCGCAGCACCTCCTCGGGCAGGCCGCTCAGCTCCTGCTCGATGAAGTCCTTGGGGTAGATCGCCGTCGTGTTCGGCCCCGGCGACATGCTCGTCGGATGGGGGAAGTCGGTCTCATAGAGAATGTTGTCCGGCCCGAGCTGCTCGATCGCCTTGATCGCGCTCCCCCGCTCGAACCAGAAGCAGGCGTAGCACTGCCGCTTGAAGTACTCGCTCGGCAGCAGGTCCATCTCCGGATGCTCGGCGGGACAGCCGCTGTTGACCCACTGCCAGTCCATCGCCTCCAGCAGGAACGGCAGCCAGCCCACGCCGCTCTCGACGGAGACGAACTTCAGGTCCGGGAAGCGGTGGCAGATGCCCGAGAAGATGATGTCCATCACCGCGTTCGAGTTGTCCAGGAAGAACTGCACCGTCGCCTTGGCAAAGGCCGCCTGCCGGCCGTTGTGCACCTCCGTGTCCCGGATAGCCGTGAGGTCGCCGGAGCCGATGTGGAAGTTGATCGAGAGCCCCAGATACTGCGCCTGCGCCCACACCGGATCCCAGTGCGGGTCGCTGATGCGGGGAAAGTCGAATACGTCCGGCTGGCTCGTCATCAGCACGCCCTTGTGGCCCCGCTCCGCCGCCCGCCGCATCTCCGCCACGCACAGGTCCACGTCCCAGAACGGCGTCGCCATGATCGGGATGAAGCGCTCCCGCGCCGGCGCCGTCCAGTCGATCAGGAAGTCGTTGTAGGCGCGCACGCATTCCGCCATCAGCTGCGGGTCCTTCAGCCGCAGGAAATTCCCCGAGCCAAACCCGCCCACGTTCGGGTAGATCACCTGCGCGTGGATGCCGTACTCGTCCATGCGCTGCAACCGCGCATCCACGCTGAACGCCCGTGGTCGGCCTGCGGCAGGGAGGGCGGATGACTCGGCGGCGGGTCCGTCCAGCCCGCCATCGCCGCGCTCCCCGTGGGGCTGGCGCGATGGCCGCCTACAAACCAGCGGTCCTCGCTGATCTGCGGGTCGAACTTCACGTGCGGGACCAGGTCACCCCACTTCTGGCGCGAGACCCGGCTCGTCCACAGGTCTTCCGGCTCGGAGATGTGGCTGTCCGCATCGATGACCTTGATCCGCTCGACGACCGTCGCCATGCGATCCTCCCGGCGGCCCCGCCACCGTTGCGCGCGTGGCGGGCAGGATACGCGCCTCACCGGGCCACTGCGGTTGGGGGTGCCTTACCCTCATCCCACCGACCTGGGAACCGCCCCTCCCGGCAGCGAGCCGGGACCTCTTCCTGTGGAGCGTGGTAGGGTCGGCACCGGGCAAATGCCATGAAGGTCACCATCACCCCCCTCCTTCTGATCCTGATCCTCGCGGCCTGTGGCTCCGGAGAGCCGCAGCCGGTACAGCGGGAGCCGCAGCCCATGCCAGACCCATTCGCACACTTCGAGTTGACCATTCCGGAGTCGCTCTACCCCATCCCGGATGAGAACGACTACCACGCAACCCTCAGCGAGCTGGGGATCGGGCAGGAAAGGCCTTCTTCACCAGGGACCGAGGAAGCACCACACGGCCCCTTCTTTGGTGTGTGCGAAGAGATCCCCACACCGGTCCCGGAAGACGCGGGGGTCGATGCCCACTTCCAGGCGATGGTTGAGAACCTCCAGCCCAAGATGGGACCGTGCGTTTCACACCACCAGGCCGTAACCAGGGGCTAGACCCTGCCCCACGTGTTGACACCTGCCCGGGGACGGACACCGCCGAGCACATCGACAAGAGTCAGGTACCTACGAAGAGATGGGGCATGTGTCCCCCGCACGTGGATCTTGACGTGATAGGTGTCTGTTACATCTACCCCTACACCGGCCGGAACAGCACCAGCGTGACCTCGTCGTCCACGTCCTCGTAGACCGCCTCCACCGCCATCCCGATGCGCACGTCCTCGATCGCGCACTCCACGATGTTCGTGGTCAGGCGCGGCCCCTCCTCCAGCTCCACGATGCCGATGACGTAGGGCGCGCGCGCCGTGAAGGCCGGCGCCGTCCCCCGCCGGTCGACCGTGTACGAGTAGAGCACGCCCCGTCCGCTCGCCTCCACCCACTCCGTCCCCGGCTCCAGGCTGCCCGGGCTGAAGGCGCGCGGGTAGAAGTACGGCTCGCCCTCGGCCGTGCGCGGCAGCAGCAGACGATGCTCCCGCGCCGCTTCCCAGAAGGGCGCCGTCGCGGGCGTCGGCCTCGGCAGGACGCGCGGCGGAGGCTCCGCCATCAGGCCCCCTCCAGCACCAGCGCCACCTGCTCCGACATGAATCCCCCCGTCCCCGTCACGTACCCCCGCTCCGCCGCCGCCACCTGCCGCGGCCCCGCCCGCCCCTGCAGTTGCGTGACCACGTCGACCACGTGCGACATGCCCCCCGCCGCCCCTCCCTGGCCCATCCCCAGTTGGCCCCCGTGCGTGTTCAGCGGCCAGTCGCCCCCGAAGCGCAGGTCGTGCTCCTCGACGAACCGCGCCCCCTCCCCCTTCGCGCAGAACCCCGAGTCCTCGATCGTCATCAGCACCGTGATCGTGTAGCAGTCGTACATCGAGGCCACGTCGATCGCCTCGCGCCCCACCCCCGCCATCGCGAAGGCGCGGTCCGCCGCCGCCACCACCGGGATCTGCGTCAGCGAGGGTGCGTACGTGATCGACTTGTGCGTGATGTGCTCGCCGAAGCCGCTCACGAGCACCGGACGCAAACCCGTTCGCTGCGCTCGCTCCAGCGTCGTCACGACCACCCCCGCGCCCCCCGCGCAGGGCATCACGATCTCCAGCAGATGCAGCGGGTCGACCACCATCGGCGAGTTCAGCACGTCGTCGATCGTGATCGGCTGGGCGCGAAAGATCGCCTTCGGGTTCTGCAGCGCGTTCTCCCGTCCCTGCACCGCGATCTT
Source organism: Tepidiformaceae bacterium (assembly GCA_965262975.1). Classification (GTDB taxonomy): domain Bacteria; phylum Chloroflexota; class Dehalococcoidia; order Tepidiformales; family Tepidiformaceae; genus UBA2991. Next base: position 2,879,406 of record OZ253575.1, read on the forward strand.
CGCCAGCGTCCGCGGCGCCAGGTCGTATTCGTACAGGTAGCGCTGGGCCACCATCGCGAAGTGCGAATTCGGGTTGATCAGCCCGTAGGGCGCGTCGAACTGTCCGTGCGGCGCGCCCCAGGCGTCCGCCCCCAGCATCCAGCCGCGCGCGTTCGGCTTCGCGCCCGGCTCCGGCGGCGCCGGCACCGAGGGAAGCAGGCAGAGACAGGCATCGCAGACCCCCGCCTCGATCGCCGCCGCCGCCCGCCACACCATCCCCGCCGCGTTCGCCCCGCCCAGGTCCACCACCTCCCCGAAGTTCGCGGCGATGCCCAGGTACTCCGCCACCGCCGCCGGCGCGAACATGGGCGCATCCCCCAGCCGCGTGCAGAGGATGCCGTCGATCTCGCCCAGCTCCATGCCCGCGTCGTCGAGCGCCTCGCGCGCCAGCTTCCCGTACGCCTCCAGCCCGAACATGGGCGTGTCCCAGCGACGCTGCGGGGCCCACTCCGCCGTCCCGCTGATCGCCGCTCGCCGTCCCTCTGGCATGCCCTGCTCCCGCCGCCGTCTGGCGGCGACCCCAGCCTAGCGGAGCGCGTCCGCCCCTGTCCCTGCTTGCACACGCGCGCGCGGCTGGCCAAGCTGCGCCGCAGACATGCGCATCGCCTCCCTCCTCCCCAGCGCCACCGAGATTGTCTTCGCCGTGGGCGCCGGCGACGAGGTCGTCGGCGTCTCGCACGAGTGCGACTACCCCGCCGGCGCCCGCGGCCTCCCCGTCCTCACCGCCTCCGCCGTGGAGACGCGCGGCCTCCCCCAGTCCGAGATCGACTCCGCCATCAGCGGCCTGCTCGCCGCCGGCGGATCCACGTATACCATCGACGTTCCCCGCCTGCGCGAACTCCAGCCCGACCTCGTCATCACGCAGGCCCTCTGCGATGTCTGCGCGGTCAGCGAGGGGCAGGTCCACCGCGTCGTCCACGAAGAACAGCTCGGCGCTCGCGTCCTCACCCTCACGCCCCTCGACCTCGAAGGCGTCGCGCGCTCCGTCGAGGAAGTCGGCGAGGCCACCGGCCGTCCGTCCGAGGGCGCCCGCGTCGCCGCGGGGCTTCGCGAGCGCCTGGCCGCGCCCGCCCCCCTTCCCGCGTCCCTTCCCCGCGTCCTCGCCCTCGAATGGCTCGACCCGCCCTTCACCGGTGGTCACTGGGTGCCCGAACAGATCGCCTGCGCCGGCGGTGAGGACGTGCTCGGCCAACCCGGCCAGAAGTCGGAGCGCGTGACCTGGGACGCCATCGCCGCCACCGCCCCTGATGTCGCCCTCCTCCTCCCCTGCGGCCTCTCCCTCGACGAGGTCGTGAGCGAGGCTGCCGCGCTCGCCGACCGTCCCGAGTGGCGCTCCCTCCCCGCGGTCGCCAACGGCGCCGTCTGGGCGCTCGACGCCAATGCCTGGTTCAGCCGCCCCGGCCCCCGCCTCCTCGACGGCATCGAAGCCCTCCGCGCCATCCTCGCCGACCCCACCGGCGACCACGCCGTCCCCGGCGCCCGCCGCCTCCCCTCCCCCTGAACCTGCGCCTTCACCCCGCTCGCGTACGATGGATGCATGCAGTGTCCCCGCGATTCCGCCACCCTCCTCATCGAACACCACAAGGGCATCGAGGTTGACCACTGCCCGACCTGCAACGGTCGCTGGCTCGACCACCACGAGCTCGATGAGCTTGAGTCGCGAACGGCCCCCGATGAGAACCAGCGGCGCGCGACCATCGAGTACGCCAAGCGCCCGAGCGACCTCAACTGCCCCGTCTGCGGCAAGCAGATGCGCGCCTTCAACTACCGCGCCTACAACCTCGAACTGGATACCTGCGAAGACCAGCACGGCTTCTGGGTCGATGCGGGCGAGGAGGGACGCATTCGCGACGTGATGGAGGAGCGCGTGCGTGGCCTTAACCGCGCCGCTTCCGCCGAGGAGTCGTGGGCGGACTTCCTCGAGGGCGCCAGCGGCAAGTCCCTCTGGGACCAGATCGGCGGAATCTTCCGCGGTGGCCGCCGCTAGCTGACTGCAAGCATGCCGGTTGCTACCCTCGCGGCGGCGTGGCGCGGGCGGCATGACCTGTCCGCGGCGCGAACGCTACTGGTGCGAGCACACAACAACCCATGGTGAACCAGGGAAGACGCAACCCGGAGCGCGGCGCTGCCCCCGTCTGGTGGGCGCCCGCCACCACGCGCGTCCGCTCCACTGTCGTCGAGTTCATGCGGCTCGAAGCCGCGGGCGGCATCGCCCTGCTCGTCAGCGCCGTCATCGCCCTCGTCTGGGTGAACGTCCACGGCGACTCCTACCACCAGCTCTGGGACCACCACTTCGGCGACTTCGGCGTCACCCTCTTCGGCGAGCTCTTCGCCATCGACGAGCACCTCAAGGGCTGGGTGAACGACGCCCTCATGGTCATCTTCTTCTTCGTCGTTGGCATGGAGATCAAGCGCGAGCTCGTCGTCGGCGAACTGCGCGACCCCCGCCGCGCCGCCCTCCCCATCATCGCCGCCGCCGGCGGCATGATCGTCCCTGCCGCCATCTTCGCCCTCATGAACCTGGGCGGCGACGGCATCGACGGCTGGGGCATCCCCGTCGCCACCGACATCGCCTTCGTCGTCGGCGTGCTCGCCCTCTTCGGACGCCGCCTGCCCGCCGGCCTGCGTGTCTTCCTCCTCACCCTCGCCATCGCCGACGACATCGGCGGCATCGCCATCATCGCCGTCTTCTACACGGACGATCTCTCTCTCCACTGGCTGGGCGGCGCTATCGGCCTGATCGCCCTCATCCTCGCCTCCCAACGCCTCGGCATCCGCCACGTGCCCATCTACGTCGTGTTCGGCTTCATCCTCTGGTACGCCACCTTCGAGTCGGGCATCCACGCCACCATAGCGGGCGTCATCCTCGGCCTGCTCACGCCCGCGAACCCCTTCCGCGGGAGGGACGTGATGCGCAGCCTGGAGCACACCCTGCTTCCCTACTCAAGCTTTCTTATCGTGCCCCTCTTTGCCCTCGCCAACGCCGGCGTCGAGGTGACGCCCGACGCGCTCGGCGACGCCTTCAGTGCGCGCATCGCCTGGGGGGTCATCCTCGGGCTCGTTGCGGGAAAGTTCGTCGGTGTCGGCGTGGCCACCCTCGCCGGCCTCCGCCTCGGCGCTGGCCGCCTCCCCGACGGCGTCACGACTGCCCATATTCTCGGTGCGTCCCTCCTCGCGGGAATCGGCTTCACCGTCTCCCTCTTCATCGCCGAACTCTCCTTCCCCTCCCACTCGGCCATCCTCGACCAGGCCAAGATCGGGGTCCTCGCCGGCTCGCTCGTAGCTGGGGCGGCGGGCGCCATCTTCCTCTACGTCGTCTCCCGCGTTTCCCCGACCAGCGCCGAGCACGGCAGCCTCGAGAGCGTCGCCAACAAGTAGCACGCGGCCGGCCTGCGCGTTCCGGTAGCCTTGTCGGATGGCCTATAACCGCGTACTCCTTGTCCTCCTGGCTGTTGTCGCTGCTGGCGCTTCCTTCAGGTGCGGAGGTGATGTTCCTTCGCCCGAGCCCGCCACCCCGACGGCGAGTCCTGCACTCGGTCCACCGCCGGCCCTGCTCGGGCTGGAGCCCTTCTACGAGAAGTACCTGGATGCTGGTGGAATTCCCGTTGTCTCGTCGTCGGACGTGTCCGACGAGACCCTGTTCCGTGTGGCAGCGACTCTCGACGAGATGCTGGTCCAGCGCCCCGAGATGCGCGAAGCCATCGTCGCCTCGGGGGGACGCGTTGCGGTGCTCGCCGCGGACGAGCCAGCGACCAGCCTCCCCGAATATCGCTACCGCGCCCGGGAAGATCCCGACTGGACGACCTTCGACGGGCGGGCCATGAGCACCATGCGCGGTCTGGGGCCCACCCGTTGGGTTCCCGTCACCGTCATCGGCGAGGAGCTTGTGCTCTGCCATCCGGATCAGTCCTACCGGCAGGACTCACTCGTCCACGAAGTCGGGCACCTGGTCCTCAACCTGGGGCTGGAGGCGCCCACGGGCACAGGCGGATTCCGCCAGCAGCTTGGGCTCCTGCTGGGTCAGGCGATTCAGCAGGGACTATGGGTGAACACCTATTCGGCGACAAACGCCGACGAATACTGGGCGGTGGCGGTGCAGGCCTGGTTCGATGTCGGCGGCAGTCTCAACGGGGTCGATACCCGGGAGGAGCTGGAGGCCTACGACCCCCGGATTGCCCGCCTCGTGCAGGAAGTGTTCGGAGACGCAACGCTCTCCTCGTCGTGCTACCTCGGCGCCTACCCGGACACGGAAGTGAGGCGGTACGTGGTGCAGGGCGTCGTTCTTGGCCCCGACGACGTACCGCTGTCGGGGATCGTCGTCTGGGCGTTCCTTGGCGAAGATGTGGCTGGGACCAGCCGAACCGACGCCGCCGGCTCCTTCACGCTGTTGGCAAGCGATGGCGAGATGAATATCGCTTTCTGTACACGCGAGGGCGAGGAGGTCGCGTTCGGTGGGTGGCATGGCGGTGAGGATGGCCTGGCCCCCCGGCGCGAAGACGCAACCCCGCTGGTGGTCAGAGGCGAGTCCATCACTGGCATTGTCATCAAACTTCCCGCCGGTCACGGAATCACCGAGTGCTGACGCCCCTTGACCCGCCCCCCGCCCCCGCTGAAGCAGAGGTCCTGAGCTACATCGACACCCTCTCGAACTGGGGCCTGCCCCCGGCCAAAACGGGTGGGGTAGTTCGTTCCCTCGATCGTTAGGATGGGCCTGTGCCCTCCCTGAAACGTGCGTTTGCCATCGGTCTCGCGGCGATCGCACTTGGTTTCGCGTTTGCACCATCCCTCGAAAGTGCGGCTGCTGACTCTGGCGAGACGTTCACAACTCAGCTCCAGCCGGGCTTCAACCTGGCAGGCTGGATCGAGCCCGAGACGGGTGTTGGCGCCCTCTTCGAGGCCATCCCCCAGCTTGAGGCCGTCTACGCCTGGGACGCTGAGGCGCAGCGCTACCGCGTGGCCTCAGTCGGCCAGTCCGCCCAGCCCGAGGGTGATCTGTCAACGCTCACCCCCGGCATGGGCCTCTGGCTCAAGATCGGGGGCGGCGAGCCGGTCCCCTGGACCCGACGCGCTGCCGCTGACCCTTGGGCTGGCTTGGTGTCACTGCACGAGGGCTGGAACCTTGTGGGCTGGGCCGGGCAGGCTGGAGTTGGCTTGGGGGAGGCGGTCGCCGGCCTGGGCAGCGATCTCAAGGCAGCCCTAACCTGGGACGCCGAAGGCAAACGGTTCCGCAACTACTTTCCCGGGGCGGAGGAGTTCACCGGGGCCGTTCCCGTGCTGAGCCGTGGCGACGCGCTTTGGCTGTACTCGTCTGGCGAGCAGTACTGGCTCCAGCCTAGCAAACCGGAGCTCGAAGGACTAAGGACGGTTCACGTCACGGTCAACGGCCCTGACGGCAACCCCTTCTGGGAATGGGAAGGGGTTCCCCTCTCCATTGGCGCGTACTACCACGACTTTGATCTCGGCGAGGACTACTACAGCCCACGATCCGACGTTGGCGAAACGGGAGGAATTCTGCTGCTTCCTGACGGGGCCTACGGAGTCAACGTCACGGCGGCTTGTGGGGGACTACTCGGGTGGTACACAGAAGACGGCTCCTTTAGCGGACGTGTGGGGCAAGACGATCTCGTTGTCGCTGGGAAATATGTCTCCGCCACGATCAATTTGGGTGGCTGGCCTAACGTACTGAACATCCACTGCCACACTGGAGCTCGCTACCAGATCGCTGGAACGGTCGTAGATGAAGCAGGTGCTGTCCGTAAGGACTACGAAATAACGGCGAATCCAGAAGCGGATATCGCGGGCTTTCTCTCCACAAGGACCGATGACTCTGGGGCCTTTAGCTTCGAGGCTCCTGACGGACATGAGTATCACCTGAATGTCTACGACGCTTGCGGGAGATCCCTTGGCTGGTACAGCGAGGACGAAGGCCTTGTCGGCATCCAGCTTGGCGAGGGACTCTGGGGCGTCATGGGCGACGGAAGGGCCTGGACGGTTATCCCTGTGGATGGCGCCGACGTAGCTGGCATCGAGATCGTCATCCCGTCGTCGGTCATCGCCGATCGGTGTTGACCCCACCCCACCCCTTGACCCGCCCCCCGCCCCCGCCCATCCTCCCCGCATCCCCGCGCCGGAGGCCCGCCATGCCCACCCCACCCGCTGAAGCCGAGGTCCTGAGCTACATCGACACCCTCTCCAACTGGGGCCGTTGGGGCGACGACGACCAGCTTGGCACGCTCAACCTGATCACTCCCGAGAAGCGCCGCGCCGCCGCCGCCCTCGTGCAGGAAGGGGTCAGCGTCTCCTGCTCCTGGGAGATTGAGACCCGCCCCCAGCCCGACCACGCCTTCGGCACCCCCCAGCGCTACATGCTCGCTACCGGCCAGGGGCTCAACGACGAGCACCGCGTCGGCGCCACCGGCGCCCGCAACGCCGGCGCCCTCGAGTTCATCGGCTTCATCTTCCACGGCTACGCCATCACCCACATCGACGGGCTCTGCCACTTCTTCTGGGACGGGAAGATGTACAACGGCAAGCCCGCCGAGCTCGTCACCTCCGGCCTCGGCGCCACCCACCACGCCATCACGGCCCTCAAGGACGGCATCGTCACGCGCGGCGTCCTCCTCGATGTCGCCGCCGCCCAGGACCGGCCCTGGCTCGACCCCGGCGAGGGCGTCTACCCCGAGCACCTCGAAGCCGCCGAGGCCCGCCAGAACGTGAAGGTGGAGCCGGGCGATGTCGTCCTCCTCCGTACCGGCTACGGCCGCAAGAAGGGCGAGGTCGGCCGCGAGCAGCTTCCCGCCGCCGGCTACCCCGGCTGGCACGCCGCCAGCCTCCCCTGGCTGCACGAACGCGGAGCCGCCGCCATCGGCGCCGATACCGCCCAGGACGCCATGCCCTCCGGCTACACCGAGATGAACCAGCCCGTGCACATCGTCAGCCTGACCGCCATGGGCCTCCACCTCATCGACAACTGCAACCTCGAGCAGCTCGCCGAGACCTGCGAACGGCTCGGTCGCTGGGAGTTCCAGTTCGTCCTCTCGCCCCTGCGCGTCAGCGGCGGCACCGGCAGCCCCGCCAACCCCCTCGCTATTTTCTGAGATCGGAGCAAGTTCGAGCCGGCTAAACGCTCAGCGCCGCGAGGGGTGAAGGATGTGCCTTTCCCTAGGCCAGGCCTTGGCGCTTCGTCAGCCGAATCGCCGCCACGATCGCCTCCACCATGCTCGTCTCGTCCGCCACCCCCGTGCCCGCGATGTCGAACGCCGTCCCGTGGTCGACCGACGTACGGATGAACGGCAGGCCCAGGTTCACGCTGATCGATTTCTCGAATCCGTGCACCTTGATCGCGATGTGCCCCTGGTCGTGGTACATCACGACCACCACGTCGTAGCGCCCCGCCACCGCCTGCGGAAAGACCGAGTCCGCCGGAACCGGGCCTGTCGCCACGATCCCCTCCGCCCGCGCGTCCTCCACCGCCGGCCCGATCTCCGTCAGCTCCTCCGTGCCCATCAGCCCCCCGTCCCCCGCGTGCGGATTGAGCGCGGCCACCCCGATGCGCGGCTCGGCGAACCCCCACTCGCGGAAGTGCCGGTCCGTCAGCCGGATCGCCTCCAGCACGTTCTCGCGCGTCACGTAGGCGCACGCCTCCGCCAGCGTCTTGTGCGTCGAGAGGTGCATGCAGCGGAGGCCGCCGCTCACCAGCATCGTGGCCACGTGCCCCGACCCCGAGAGCCGCTGGAACACCTCCTGGTGCCCCGTGTCGGAGCTCCCCGCCATCTGCCACGACTCCTTGTTGATGGGCGCCGTCACGATCGCTTCCACCTCTCCCGCCAGCGCCAGCTTCGCCGCTTCCTCCACCCACACGTGCGACGCCTCCCCCGCCACCACCGAGTGCTCCCCCATCGCGAAGTAGTCCTCGCGGAACCCCCCGACGGCCAGCACCTCTGTCGTCCCCGGCCCCCCGCGCACGCTCTCCGGGCGCCGCACCGGCCGCAGCTCGTGCGTCGACCCGATCAACCGCAGGGCCGCCGCCACGCTCGTCGGCGAGCCCAGCAGGAACAGCCGCGCTTGGGAGCGCAGCTCGTCCCGCTGCAGCGCCTTCACCGCCACCTCCGGCCCGATCCCGGCCGGATCCCCGAGCGTGATCGCGATCAGCGGTCGGTCCGTCATGCAGACCCCCGCACCGACCGAGTCGCGTCCCGCGCCGCCGTCGGCGAATCTTCCTCGTAGTCGATCACGCTCCAGTGGTCGGCGATGCGGTTCATGATGGCCCCCGGCGGGCTGTGGTCGGGTGAGGCCATGTACTCCTCGAAGTCCGCGTGGCTGGCGAATGAGCAGGAGATGCCGATGTCGCAGCGAGCCCCCAGGTCCTGGAAGTTCCAGCCGCAGTAGTAGTCGATCGCCTTCGGGTGGCGGCCGATGGGGCCGAGCTCGTCGAAGAACGCCTCGATCTCCTCGGCGGGCGCGTCTTCCTTCAGCGTGATCGTGACGATGTGGCGAATCATGGGCGTCTCCTGTCTTGCTCCACGTGGGGCGGCAACCTGTCCCTCAGCGCGTAGAATCGCAGGACGCGACCGGCACGGCCAGCGCCGGCCCACGGAGGAGCCCCATGCAGGAAGCGCTCGTCGAACGCCTGAAGGACGAGATCCGGTACGAGTTCTCGCGCGAGGGACCTCCCGAGGGCTTCCCCAAGTTCCCCGATATTCCCGCCGGGCGCTACCGTAGCCAGGAGTTCTTCGACCTGGAGATGAAGCACCTGTGGACGAGCACGTGGGTCTACGCCACGCGCGAGGAGGAGCTGCCCGAGCCCGGCTTCTACCAGATGTGGGACCACGTTGGGGCTGAGGTCGTGCTGGTGCGCGGCGAGGACGGCGCCATCCATGCCTTCCACAACGCCTGCATCCACGGCTCCCCCCTCTTCAACGTCCCCGACGATACTCACCTCTTCCACGAGAAGGAGTTCGATTCCGCCGGGCACAACCTGATGTATCAGCAGGAGTTCCCCCGCCGCAAGCTCCCCGAGGGCATCTTCCGCTGTCCCGAGGACGGCGACCTCTACGACTTCACCAGCGGCCGCTTCGTGGGCGACAAGACCGGCATTCCTCAGGAGAAGCGCAAGCTCCGCGAGCTGCGCTGCGAGAGCTGGGACGGCTGGGTCTTCATCAACCAGGACCCGCACGCCGAGCCCCTGCTCGACTGGCTCCATCCCCTGCCCGAGCAGATGGCCATGTTCCAGGGCGCGAAGCTGCGCATGATCGACAAGCGCTGGACCATCATCCCCTGCAACTGGAAGGTCACCGTCGAGGCCTTCCAGGAGGTCTACCACTTCAAGCACATCCACCAGAAGGCGGGCGTCTCCGGCCTCGATCAGCGCGGCGCCACCATGGGCGTCCTGCCCAACGGCCACTCCCGCATGATCACGCCCCTCTCCAAGCGCGCCGCCGAGATGACCGGTATGGAGCACCAGCTCGACTGGCGCGTCGACCTCGACCGCCAGGCCTTCGGCGTGGGCAAGCAGAGCATGGTCGAGATTCCCACCGTCAACGGCATGACGCGCTGCACGAGCACCGCCTTCAGCGCGTTCCCCAACCTCGTCACCCCCGTCAGCGCCACGGGCATGCCCTTCCTCCTCGCCTGGCCCATCGATGTGGGAACCACCCGCTTCGAGTGGATCACCTTCTGCGTCGACTGGGGCGATGTTCCCTCCCCCGCCACGGGTGAGACCTGGCAGGGGCGCCTCAATGGCTTCGACAGCGTCATGGAGGAGGACACCCGCAACATGGCGCCAATGCAGAAGTCGTTGAACTCGCCGGGCCTCATTGGCATGCCCGTGAGCTATCAGGAGCGACGCATCTGGAACTGCGCCGAGCAGGTCGACCGCATGATCGGCCGCGAGCGCATCCCCGAAGACCTGCGCGTACCCGAGCTGCTCGCGCCCTACATCGAGCGCTAGGCGCTTCGCGATGCCCACCACTGCTCGTGTTGTCGTCCTCGAAGGCGACTTCGGCGTCTGCGCGATCCAGGAGCTGGAGCTGCCCGACCCCGGCCCCCACCAGGCCGTCCTTGAGATCTACGCCGCCGGCATCGAGCACGGCCAGCTCCAGCAGGTCGAGGAGCCCCAGCCCCTCCCCGTCATCCCCGGCCGCGAGGGGACGGCCCGTGTCCTCGAAATCGGCGCCGCGGTCACCCGCGTCAAGGTCGAAGAGGTGGTGCTCATCACACCCTGGAGCGCGGCGCCCGATCGCGAGCCGGAGCTGCCCCTCGTCGAGTTCGACGACGGCGCCGAGACCGAGGTCAACCCCGCGGGGGCGTGGGGCACCAACCTCGTCCTCGACGAGCAGTTCCTCGTCCCCATCCCCAACCTGCCCGACAAGGAAGGAGCAGCCGTCCTCGGGAACACCGCCCTTCTCGCCGCCAGCGCCGTTCGCACCGCCGGTGTGGGCGAAGGCGACACCGTGGCCGTCTTCGGCTGCGCCGGCGCCGGCCTTTCGACCATCGCCGCCGCCGCTGTTGCCGGCGCCGGCACGATCATCGCCGTCTCCCGCGACGACGCTCGCCTGGAAGCCGCCAGCGCCGCCGGCGCCACCGAGACCCTGAACCTGAGCAGCGCGGCCGCCGTCGAGCGCATCGCCGAGCTCGCCCCTGACGGCGTCGACCACCTCTTCGACTGCGTTCACGAGTTCGAGACGAGCGCCCGCCCGGGCCGCGCCCCCGTGCGCGAGGGCGGCTCTGCCATCGTCGTCGCCAGCCCCGGCACGGAGGAGCGCCAGGAAGAGCTCGACGCCATCGTCGCCTCCAACGGCTACACCCTCCCCGACACCCCCAACCCCGACGAAGACGTGGCGATGCTGCTTGAGTGGTTGGAAGACGGACGCCTCCCCATCCCCACGATCGTCACCTTCCGCTGCACGATCGAGCAGGTGAACGAGGCCACGCAGTTGCTGGAGAGCGGCGAGATCGTGGGTCAGGCCGTCATGGTCGTCGAGCCCCTGCGCTAGCGCCTGAGCGCTACCCCTCCACGAACAGCTCGGACCCCAGTGGCGCGAGCGCCTCGCGCAGCGATTCCGCGCCCGCGGGCTTCCGCAGCAAGGCCGCGTAGTGCAGCTTCTCCGCCAGCAGCGCGCTCCGTGTCGCCTCCGGGTCGCCCCCGAAGCCCTCCGCCTGCCGCTCGTCCTCCCAGTCCTTCAGCGACAGTCCGGGAATGCCGTACGTGAGGCACGTGCCTTCCACGTCCTGTGTGTTGTGCGTCCCCATCACCAGCGACGCGAGTTCGTTCACGTCCGGGCTGAACCAGGCGCCCTCCGTGTCGAAGCGCTGGTAGGTGCGCCGGTTCAGGAACGTCATCGAGAGCGTCAGCCACGCCTCCCGGTCCGGCGACGCCACCAGGTTCCAGCCGCCCTTCGCCCGCAGCAGCAGGAAAGGAACCTTGGGGGGAATCTCGCCGAACATGTCTATCTCCGGCTCGGGGATCGCGATGCCCGTCTCCTCCACGTCCACCGCCCAGCCACCTCCCTCCCGCCAAAGCCGCCCCCCGCCGACCGCCTCCGCCACCCCCAGCGCCCGCGATGCCGCTTCGCCCGCGCTCCCCGCCTCCCCCAGGTCCACGGCGAGGTCGTACGCCCCGAGGGTCGTGGCGATCTCAGTGAGGGGCAGTGCGCCCCCCGAGGCGGAGGGCATGGTGGGTGGAACCTCAAGCGCTTCGCGTACGGTTGCGCGCGCCTCCGGCCAGAAGCGGTAAAGCGCGATCATCTCCCGGCGCCTCGCCCCGACCGCTGGCGCTTCGCGCTAGCCGCGCGTTTGCGTGACGTCCCAGCGGTCCCAGTTGGTCACTTCGTCCACCGGCTTGCGGTTTGTCGGACCAAAGTTCGCATCGGGGAACCCCATCGGGATGATGGCCGCCGGCGTCGCGTCGTCGGGAATGCCGCAGCGCTCCCGCAGGATGCCGTCGACCGCCCCCTGGAAGGTCGTCATCACGGTTCCCAGCCCCAGCGCCCGCGCGGCCAGCATGATGTTCTGCACCGCCTGGTAGATGGAGCTGCCCGCCAGCAGCGTGGTCGGGTCCTGCGTCGGCGACGACACCTGGTAGATGCAGGGCACGATGAAGACGGGCGCCTGCGCCAGGTTCTCGAAGAGCCCGCGCGCGCCCGTCATCATCAGTCGTTCGCCCTTCGACCCCGACTTGATGGCGTTGTCGATCATCGACTGGAGCCCCGGGTTCTCGAGCCCCTGCCGCAGTTGCGCGGAGATCGCGTCTCGCGTCTCCTGGTCCTTGATCACGACGAAGCGCCAGGGTTGCAGGTTGCTCCCCGAGGGCGCCTTCGTGCCTGCCTCGATCACCTTCCAGATCAGGTCATCGGGGACCGGCTCGTCCTTCCAGCGGCGGATCGCCCGCTGCGTGTAGATCGTCTCCCAGACGTCGTTGGTGCCGGACTTCATGTCCGCCATGGTGCCTCCTCGGCTAGCCGGCCGGGACCGCTTCCCTGGCGGGCCGGATGTTGACCGGGATGGCGCTCTGTCGCGCCATGCCCGTGATCGGGTCGTACGCCTCCGCGTTGTTCACGAGGCGGTTGGTGCTGCCGCCGATCTTGCGGACATCCTTGTCGTTCTCCGGCGTGTCACCCCAGGAGTGGGCCATCGAGATGACCCCCGAGGGAATGTCGTCGGTGAAGGCCGCGACGCCCAGGATGGTGGCGCGGCCGGACTCGATCTCGATGATCGCGCCCTCCTCGATGCCGTACTCCTCGCCGTCGCGCGGGTTCATGAAGGCGGGATTCGTACTGCCGTCGCGCGCCGTCAGGCCGGCGATGTCGCGGCCCGAGGAGTTGTAGAACTCGCGCATACGGCGGCTGATCAACCGGTGCGAGAACACCTCACCCGGCAGGTAGCCGGCGCCCTCCACGACTGGCTCTGCGCGTACCTCGTGCATCTCCTCCACAAGGTCCGGCGGCGCCACGTCGAGGCGCGCGTCCGTGCCGGCGGCCTTCGGGCCGACCCGCACGGTTTCGCCCTCGAAGATCGCGCCACCGTCCGCCTCCCGCACGCGGTTGAGCGGAATGCGCGACTTCGCGGTGATCAGGTCCAGCACGTCGTCCGTGCTCGGCTTCTCGTCCATCGGCATCAGGCCGCCGACGAGCTTGATCTCGGTGCCCATCCGCTGCGCGACCCCCCAGAAGAACTCCCACTCCTCGATCACGTCGTCCTCGGCCTCGACCATCGCGGGCGTGTACTGCGCGTACGGCGCCGGGTACCACGAGTCGGTCAGGACCGTCAGGTCGGGCCGCTCGAGCGAGAGCTTCGGCGCGATGATGTAGTCCGCCATCTTCGCCGTCTGCGACATGCGGATGTCGATGCTCACGTTGAGGTCGAGCTTGCCCATCGCCTCGATCGTCTTGAGCTGGTCGGGCCAGGCGCCCACGGGGTTGCCGCCCACGCTGATGAGCGCGCGCACGCGCCCCTCACCCGGCTCGATGATCTCGTCGCTGAGGGCGGCTGTCGGCATCTCGCCGAAGACCTCGCCCAGACCGCGCACGCGGCTCGGCTCGCCCTTGCCCCAGGCGGGGTTCGGCGGATTCGCCTGCGCCATCCACGGCCGCTCCTGGCCGATGACGCCGGGGTTCGGCACCACTTCGCCCTCGCGCAGGTAGCGCCCGCCGAGGGTGTTGAACGTATGCACGAAGTGCTCGGTCAGGTTCGGGTGGGGCGCCATGTTCGCGCCCGTGCCGCTCGAGGCCACGCCCCGCGGGCCCTCGGCGAACATGCGCGCGGCGCGCTCCACCTGTGCCGCCGGTACGCCCGTGCGCTCCTCCACGTAGTCCAGTGTGAAGCTGTCGACTGCCTCTCGCAGTTCTTCCACGTGGGCCACGTTCCCGGCGAGGAAGTCGCCGTCGACCAGGCCCTCATCGAACATCACGCGGATGATCCCCGCCAGCAGCGTCGGATCCTCGCCCGGCTTCACCTGCAGGAACAGGTCGGCGCGCTTGGCCACGTCCGACTTCCGCGGGTCGATCACGATCAGTTTGAGACCGCGCGCCTGCGCGTCGCGAAGACGCTTCCAGGGATTGAACGGCGGAATGCCGCCGAACATCGAGACGACGGGGTTGTTCCCGATCAGCATCGCCACGTCGGCCGTGTCGAAGCCGTGGCTACCGCCCATCCAGGTGCCATGCCGCGAGGCCGCGATCGCCTTCGCCGGCTGGTCGATCGTCACGCTCGTGTAGTACGAGGGCGACTTCACGCCCTTGTGCCAGGCGCGGGACACCGAGAGCGTGATCGCGTTGCAGAAGGCGTACGTGCCGTTGTACGTCGCCACCGAGCGCGGTCCGTGCTCCTCGACGATGGCGCTCAGGCGCGCCGCGATCTCGTCGAGCGCCTGCTCGCTCGAGATCGGCTGGAAGCTGCCGTCCGGCATGCGCTTCAGCGAGGTGCGAATGCGATCCGCGTGGTTGTGCTGGTCCGGCAGGTGCCGCCCCTTGATGCACGTGTACCCACCGTAGATGGGATTGCTCGTATCACCGCGAATCTCGATGACCTTGTTGTCCTCGACGTCCACCTCGATCGGGCAGAACGCATGGCAAAAGCGGCAAAACGACTTCTTGGTCTCGACCATGGGGCATCTCCAGGAAAAGGGTATGCGCGCGAGTCTACCACGCGCCACATAACACCCGGATGGGAAGTTCTTGTGGTGTACCATCACCGGCGGAGCTAACACATGGTGACGCGACCCGGCACGCGCGACGAAATAGACGAATTCGCCAACGCGATCGGCGAGTGGCTGCTCACGCAGCAGTTCGGCTCCATCAAGCCCCTCGCCTTCCGCCACCGCATGGGCTGGTCGGATGAAGGTGACGACTCGTATGTCGTGATCGAACTGCTAGTCAGCGACCCGCCCCCTGATCTGGAGACCGGCGAGCACAAGGGGTGGAAGGCCATACGAGACGAAGCTGCTGGTACCACCACCATCGAGTCCTATGTGAGTACCTGGCCGCTTGAGGACTGGCAGGAGGTGCGCAGAGCGGCTGAGGCGAAAGGGCGTGAACTGGGCCCCCCTTATGGGATACGGCCGGCGTCGCCAGTCTTCCTGTTCCTCCACCCGGAGTCCGAAGGGCTTCCCGAGTAACACACCGTGCCCCCAATCGACCCTCGTGGGCTGCTCAACCAGGCACGAAAGCTCGCGTCGAAACCAGCTTTTGTCTTCTCAGGAGATAGTCCTCCTGATGCGACGATCGTCCGTTTCCACAATGCCTTGCCGGAGCCCGGCAGCGACGACTTCCGCCGTGCTGTCTCTGCGTCCTACTACGCCCTCTTTCACGCGCTCACCCTGGCCTGCGCTGCACAGGTTGCTCCTGGCAGCCCGGGCCCGCCCAGTCGCCAGCTCACGCGTGCCATTGGTCACCGCGACGTAAGGGCTGTTGCGGATTGGGTCAGCGGGAGCAAGCCACCGGAATTCGCCGAGGCGGCAGTCGTCCGCCTGCGCACTGACGACGCAGCCCGGCAGATTTCACAGGCGTTTCAGAGCCTGCAGGACGGACGACTTGAAGCCGACTACGACCACAATGTTCTCTTCAGGCAGCCCGATGCGCTGAGGCACATAGGAGTCGCGCGAGAAGCGCTCGATCTGGTGCGGAGGGCTGCCTTCGCGACCAGCCCCGCCGGACGCCTCTTCCTTGGCCTGATCGCCCTCCGCGCCCGCGGTGGCGGCGGCTAGCGGAACGGGTTTTCGTCCCCGGAGGGGATTGGCGAGGCGCCTTCGTCCAGCCCCAGCAGCTTCAGACGCGCCTCGTCGTACGCCTGCTTGGCGCGCGCCTCGCGATTCAGGAGGCCCTTCAGCCGGTCCGGCGTGAGCTGCTCCCCGTCGAGGAGCGCGCTATGCACCCTCTCAAGCTGCTTCGTCCAGCTCTGCCAGGCTTCCCGGTACGCTTCGCGGGTCGGCTCATCAGCCATCTCGATGCCCCTCCGCCTTGCTGCTCGGCGTTCGCCACGCCCGCTACTACCCTAGGACGGTCCCGGCGAACCTGCCAGACGGCTTCGACCGCGACGAAGCCTGCACGGCGCTACGCCCACTCGAGGATTCCCTGGCGGAGAGCGGTCAACACCGCCTCAAGTTTGGTTCCTGCGTGCAGCTTCTGGCGGAAGTGGCGAACGTGATTCCGCACGGTGTGTTCGCTGATACCGAGTTCGCTGGCGATCTCGCCCGTCGCTCGGCCCAGGGCCACCAGGGCGAGCACCTCCAGCTCCCTTGCGGTCAGCGCCGCAGCGTCCGCTCCAGCCGATGGCGGCGCCGGGTGGTCGGAGACAATGTCGGCCCCGCCCTCCGCCAGTTCTCCCCGCACCGCCTCCGCGATCAGGTCGGACGGCGCACCCTCGGGGGTGTCCTCGAACAGGTGAACCAGCAGCGGGGGTCCGTCCGGGGCGCTTGAGATCACCATGGCCGTGAGGGATGCCGTCTTTCGTTCCCCCGATGCGCAGAGCATCTGCAGGCTCACTGCCTTGGGCACTGTGCCGGCCTGCAGGGCGCGGATTGAGGGACACCCCTTCAGACACGCCGGTGTCAACCCCCCCGGGGCTACGCCCGTCACTACCTCGTAGCAATGCCTCCCAAGAACCTGATCGGCCGGGTAGCCGAGAATCTGCTCCGCTCCCCGGTTCCAGAACACGATCTCCTGGTCAAGGGACATGGCATAGGCCCCAAAGTCTTCTGTTGCCAGGAGTGCGAAGATGCCGTCGGTATTCAAAGCTGGATCCCCACACTGGCCTAGGGTGGCCCTGCCCGACTCTACGGGAGTGCCACCCTCCGGGGCGATGGCGGGCGCTTTCTGTACTGGCCCCCGGCAACCGGCTGTGCGAGCCTTGCTGAGTCGAATACCGCGCTCATCCCGACCGCCCGAGGCAGAGTCGAGTGCTCGCACTCATCGAAATCAGACGCCGCAAACTGCAGTTCGGCTTCGTCACCGGCGTCGTCGCCCTCATCGCCTACCTCATCATCATGGTCACGGGACTCGGCCTCGGGTTGAACGAAGCGGCGGGTACGGCCCTCCTCAACCTCAACGGCGACCACCTCGCCTACGCCGCCAACTCCAACCTCTCCGTCATCCGTTCCCGCCTGAGCGACCTCGATGTCGCCGAGATCCGGGCCCTCCCCGCCGCCGACCGCGCCACCCCCATCGGCTACGTCGCGGCCGTCATCGAGTATGGCCCCGAGGAGAGCGATACCGCCGCCGTCATCGGCGTTATCCCCGGTTCCTTCGCCGAGCCGGCGGTCGTCGACGGTGGTCCCATCGCTGGACCCACGGACATTCTCATCGATCGCTCCTGGAGTCGGGTCGTGGGAACGCGCGTCGGCGATACGCTCGCCCTGCCCGTCGGCTTCGAGACGCGCGACTTCACCGTCGCTGGCATCGTCGACCAGGGTTACTTCTTCTTCCAGCCCGCCATGTACGTCGACATCGCCTCCTGGCAGGACCTGATCTTCCAGGGCGATGCCACGCAGCAGCCCGCCGCGAGCCTGGTGCTTCTGGAGGGCAGAGATCTCGACGGGACAAAGGGCGCGGCCTGGCGCATCGTCACCAAGGAGGCTGGCTTCAACAACATCGAAGGCGTGCAGGCCCAGCAGTCAACCGTCGACGCCCTGCGCTACATGGGCCTGCTCATCGGCGCGATGGTGATAGGCGTCTTCTTCTACGTCATCACCCTGCAGAAGGTCGCCCTCCTCGGAATCCTCAAGGCGATTGGCGCTCCCGGCCTCTATCTCGTCTCCCAGGGACTCCTCCAGGTGCTCGTCATCTGCGTCGTTGGCGCCGCGCTCGCCGTGGGACTCGCCCTTCTGACGGAGGTCACGGTCCTCGCTTCCGACACCATCCCCATTCGCTTCACCACCGGCGCCATGACGACCTCGTCCATCGCGGTCGTGATCGCTGGCGTCGTCGGGTCGCTCCTCTCCGCCCGCCAGGTCGCCTCCGTCGACCCCATCGTCGCCATGCAGCAGCAGTAGGAGCGCACGTGGCCATCCTTGAGCTGCGCGATGTCTCCCGGTCCTACGGTCAAGGCGCCCGTCGCGTCGATGCCGTGCGCGAGGTCACCCTTGATGTTGACCGTGGCGAAGTGGTGGCGCTCGAAGGGCCGTCCGGTTCCGGCAAGACCACGCTGCTTGCCCTCGCGGGTGCGCTTCTCACCCCCACCTCCGGCGAGATTCGCGTCGATGGCGACGACATAACGAGCTACGGCGCCCGCGCCCGCACCCGCTACCGGCGCGACCGCGTCGGCTTCGTCTTCCAGGGCAGCAACATGGTGCCCTTCCTCACCGCTCGCGAGAACCTGCTCCTCGTGGGCCAGTTCGGCGCCGCCGACCGTGCTGCCCTGCGCCGCCGCGCCGACGAGCTTCTCGAACAACTCGACCTCGGCCCCGTCCGCGACCAGATCGCGACCAGCCTCTCGGGAGGCGAGCGCCAGCGAGTCGCCATCGCTCGCGCCCTCATGCGCGACCCCGCCCTCCTGCTCGTCGACGAGCCCACCGCCAGCCTCAACCTCGAGCTCGGAACCCGCGTCGTCGACGCCCTCCTGAGCGAGGTTCACCTGCGCGACAAGGCCTGCATCATGGTCACCCACGACGATCGCATGGCCCAGCGCGCCGACCGGCTTGTCGAGATTCGCGACGGTCGCGTCCTCTCCGACAAGCCCCTCCGCTAGCGCTGGTGAGACAGGAGAAAGCCAGGGAACTGGTGGGCCCGCGCGGGCAGGTGTCGAGATCCCGCTCGAAGCCGGGCCTTGCGTTACTTTTCGCGGGTTTCCCCGTCAGACCTGACAGGAGGCGAGTGTGATCCCGACGATCGACTGGACGGCGCGGACAACCTGGACGGTGGGTGGGGCTTTGCTGGCGGCTGCGATTCCGCTGGTCATCTTTCTCTCGGGAGATGAATTCGTGCTTACGCTTATCGTGGCCGTTGTGGGAGCGGCCGCCGGCTTCACGGCCTGGCCCCTGGCCATGGGGGAGCGGCGATGATCGGGACGCGCAGTGGACGCGCGCGAAGACTGCCCATGAGCGACTGGGCCTCGGACGAACCCGATGGCACGCTCGTGCGTCGCTGGCAGCGAGGCGATCTCGCGGCTGCCAGCATCGTCATCCAGCGACATGAGCGCCTTGTCTATGCCGCGGCGCTCCGGATCGTCCGGGAGCCGGCCTTCGCGGAGGACCTCTCCCAGGAGACGTTCCTGAGGGCCCACGAGCGTATCGAAACGCTGCGAGACCCCGCCCGATTCGCCCCCTGGGTGCGGCGCATCGGCGTCCGCCTCGCTGTCGACGCCCTTCGTCGCGACCAACCCGAGGTGCTTTCCGAGGAAGAGCCCGATCGCTCCTCCCTTCCCGACGAGGTCGTCGAAGTCAGGGATGCGGTGGGAGAGCTCTTTGCGCGCCTCAACGCCCTGCCTCCCGCACAACGCACCGCTGTCATCCTTCGTGATGTCGAGGACTTCTCCATCTCCGAGGCAGCGACCCTCCTCGGCGTCAGCGAGGCGGCCTTCAAGATGCGGCTAGGCCGCGCCCGTACCTCCCTGCGCGCGCGACCCGATTCTCCGGCGGGAGGAAAGCCATGACCGAGCAGCACGTTCACCTGCAAGAAGACGGCATCGACGAAGCCGCCCGCGCGCTCCTCGACGGGACAGCGAAGGCCCCGGAGTGCGCCACGTGCGCCGGCGAGGTCGAAGAACACGCCCGCTACCTCAGTCTTGCCAGGCTTATCGCCCGCGACACCCGGGAGCCGGCCGGTATGCCCGCGGTTGAGAGTGTGCGCGCCCTACGGCGCCGGACCTTCGCCGCACGCGCTACGCGCCAGGTCGCGAGCCTCTTCGGCGCTGCTCCCGCCGGTGGAAGGGGCTAGGAGGATCACATGGAGGAGCTCGCCACTCGCTTCGAGTCCCTGGGTATCGAGATCGCCCTCTACGGTCCGCGTCTGCTCGGAGTAGCCATGCTCCTGGGCGCGGGTGTGGCGCTGGCCTGGATTCTCGGGCGGGTTGCTCCCGGCCTCGCTGCTCGCCTCCGGCTCGGGCAATTCCCCGGGGTGGCCAGCTTCGATGCGATGCTGCAGCAGGCCGGCAGCAGCGCCACCGCCGGGAGCGTGGCCCTGCGCGCCCTGCAGGCGGGCGTGCTCATCACGGCCCTGGCGCAAGCGGCCCGCTTCGCCGCCCTGGAGACCCTCGGCGTGGTCATGACACGCGCGTCCGAAGTCGTCCCGATGATCCTCATTGCACTGGCGATCCTTGTCTTTGGCATCGCGCTCAGCGACAAGCTGGCTGCCCTGGCGGCCGGCGCAGCCGCGCGCAGTGGCGCCATCGCGCCCGGTCTCGCTTCCGTGCTCATTCGCGTGGTCACGCTCGCCATAGCCGTAGCGCTCGCACTCGAGGCTGCCGGCATCGCGGTCGATCTTCCCGTGGTCGTGCTTGGCATCAGCCTCGCCGCAGCGCTCGCGCTGCTGGTTGTGAGCCTCATCATCGGCGCCCGCGGGCTCTTCGAGAATCTTCTGGCTGCGCGCTACGTGGAGGAACACTACATCGAAGGCCAGGTCATTGAGTTCCGGAACGAGACAGCTGTCGTCGCCGAGATCGGCATGCTCGCCACGGCCATACAGACGGCCAATGACCAGGAGCGCATCGTCCCCAATGCGATCTTCATGCGTGAGGTCTTCTGACTCCACGCATGGGAACGAACCAGCAACACGCCAAAGAAAGAAGGAGTTTTCCCAAATGGCTGAAACAACTGGTGGCGAACTCGTCATCGAAGATGCGGTACTCGATAAGATCGCGGCCATCGCCGCGGGGCAGGTAGAAGGGGTCCACTCGCTTGGCCGTTCCGGCCTGCTCGGGGCGATCAGCACGGTCGCGGGCGGGGCTCCAGGGGTCACCTCGGAGCACGGCCAGCAGGAGGCGGCCTTCGACTTTGATGTCGTCGTCGAGTTCGGCCACAACATCCCCTCCGTCGTCGGAGCCGTGCGCGAGGCTGTCACGGACTCGATCGAGACCATGACGAACCTTGTAACGGTCGAGGTCAACATCCACGTGCGCGACGTCCACCACGCGACCGAGCCCGATGGACGGGTCCTCAACTAGGCACCCACCCTCGACGCCCGAAACCTGAAGGGAGAGCCTCCGTGAAGGGACTCATGGCCAGCGTGAACAGCGTGCTCGTGGCTGCAGCCGCTGCAGGAGTCGTCTGCGGCGCCGTCGGCGTACTGCTCGTGCTCAGCGGTTCCCTCGAGCCAGATGCAGTCTCTCCCTTTAACTGGTTCAGCCAGCACCTTGAGTCGGTCGATGCCCTCGGCGGCTCGGGGGCTGTCCTGGCATGGATCCTCGCGATCGTGGCCGGAGTCCTCGGGATCGCGTTCGCGCTCGCGAACCTGGGGTCTTTCTTGCCACCCCGGACACCGCCTCCTCTTACCATCGCGCACGACGACCACGGGTTGGTCACCATGTCCAGACGATCAGCGGAAGACTACCTCGCGCTCGCCGCGCGAACGGTGGCCTCCGTGGAGGAGGCCGTGGTACGTGCGCGCCCCACCCCAGAAGGCGGGATCGAGATCGATGCGCAGCTCGCCCTGACCCCAGGGCTCGATGTTGCGATCCCTCCCACGACATCGGCAGCGCGTCAGGCCATGCTCGATGCCGCCACCGAGGGAATCGGCCTGGAGGTCGAACGCATCGATCTCCAGGCTTCCCTCAAGAATCCAGGTCCAGGCCGCCGGCCACGCGCCGCCAGGCACCGCCTCCGCTAGTGCGAACGGCAACAGCGACCGGCCCACTGCACGGCGCACGTCCGCAGGGGCGGGCAGTCGCTGATGCGAGCCCCGGGTCCCCGCATGGCCCAGCGCGCCGACCGACTTGTCGAGATTCGCGACGGTCGCGTCCTCTCCGACAAGCCCCTCCGCTAGCGCTGGCGAGACAGGTGAACACCAGGGAACTGGTGGGCGATACTGGACTCGAACCAGTGGCCTCGTCGGTGTGAACGACGCGCTCTAACCATCTGAGCTAACCGCCCAACGCCCTCTGAGTCTAGGGCCGACCCACCCGATCCGCCACTGCCCTTCAGGGGCCGCGTTTGAAGGGGAGCCGACGCCGGAAGATAATGGAGGCAGGAGCCGAAGTGGCGGAACAGGCAGACGCGCTACGTTCAGGGCGTAGTGTCCTTTGTGGGCGTGTGAGTTCAAATCTCACCTTCGGCACCAGAAACGTGCGCCAGTAGCTCAGTGGATAGAGCGCTACCCTGCGGAGGTAGAGGTCAGAGGTTCGAATCCTCTCTGGCGTACCACCCGGCTTGGTGCGGACGTGCCAGGCGACTATCAGCCGACTCATCACGATGACACCGCGGTGTAAGCACGGGTAGGGTAAATCCGGGACGTGCGCCCTAGGATGGCTGCCAGTGACGCAGCGACAGCGCGGTCGCCCCCGCCACCCCGACATCCTCACGCCGGCGGAGTGGCGTGTGCTCGATGAGCTGCGCAGGGGCGGCACCAACGCGGAAATCGCCATACGCCTCGGTGTCAGCCCGGACGCGGTCAAGTACCACCTCTCGAACATGCTCGGGAAGCTCGGTCTCGACGACCGCCATCGGCTTGCCGCCTGGCGGCCAGAGCGCGATCGACGGCGCTTGCTCGGTGGGCTAGCGGTCCCTGGTGGGTTCGCTTCCCTTGGACGGCTGTTCCTGTGGGCGGGAGCAGGGCTGGCTGGGATTGCCGCCGCTGCTGTGGTCGCCGTCGTCCTCGTCGCCGTCCTCAGCGACGGCGGCGATGGAGGGCAACTAGTGCCGGTGAGTGAGGAGGTAAGCGGCCCTCCCGTGGAGAGTTGGGACTGCGGACGAGGCCTGAGGTGTGAAATGGCAGTGCCGGAGGAGGTGATGAGGGTGGAATTCATGGTGGGCATGGGATGGACCGTCAACGGTGACCTCGTGGGTCGGAGCCTGGGATGGTGGGAGGTGTGGATTCCAGGCCTTCCTGGAAGCGAGACAGAGTATGAGGTGATTGTTTGCGTCTTCAGGAATGGGGCCTGCGACGGCAAGCCCTACGCAACTCCACCACGGGGAGAGCTAACCAAAAGGATGCTGGCTTCGTTCCGGGTAGTGGGGGAGCTGGAGCCAGTGACCCCTAGGACGTGGAGTGGGGTGCAGATGTGGAGCTGTCCGCCAGGAGTCTGCCTGATGGAGGTGCCGGCGGAAGTAGGCATTGAGCACGAGGAGCCTTCGTATGTTGGCGGCACTCTGCATGAGTGGAGAGTATTTCGAGAAGGGGAGACGGTTGGGACACTGGAATGCTTCCTTCCCAACGGGAGGCGGCCCTGCGGGGGGCAGCCCATACAGCCCCCGATTGTCGCTATTACCGACGATGGTGTGGTTGTTTCGGACGAGAATCGTGCGTTCCTGGAGAGGATGGCTGCCACTTTCGAGTGGGTGTGCCTCGATGAAGTGCGCTGCGGTGAATTCCTTGATTCGTCGACTCCGCCGGCGCCGCCAAGCACCACAGAGGGCGCTGGGGAGGCTGTCATGGTAAGTACGGCCGGTGACTTCACCTGCGCTCTGCGGGTCACTGGCACAATCGACTGCTGGGGAGGCCAGGATAGAGTCGCAAGAATCGCAATGGACGCCCCGCCGGGGAACTTCGAGTCGCTGAGCGTGGGAGGGAGCCACGCTTGTGCGTTGAAGGAGACCGGCGAGATCGTCTGTTGGGGCTTCGACAGGTACGGGGAGACGTCCGCGCCGTCGGGGACATACCGTTCAGTGAGTGCCGGCGACCAACACACCTGCGCCGTGCGGGAGACGGGAGAGATCGACTGCTGGGGAGCCAACCGGTTCGGGCAGAGGCACGCGCCGTCCGGGAGATACCGTTCAGTGAGTGCCGGCCACCAACACACATGCGGCGTGCGAGAGACGGGAGAGATCGACTGCTGGGGAGCCAACCAGCATGGCGAGGCGGAGGCTCCAGCGGGGAGATACCAGATGGTGAGTGCCGGCCGACTAGGCACATGCGGCGTGCGAGAGACAGGGGAGATCGACTGCTGGGGAGTCTTCGGGAATGCCGGGTTGGCGGCTCCACCGGGGACTTACAAGTTGGTGAGCGTGGACACCTTCCACTCGTGCGCCATCCGGGTAACGGGCGAGATCGACTGCTGGACAATTTTGGATGAGGGGCTAGTGGATGCGCCGGCGGGGAAATACCAGTCGGTGAGCGTTGCCGGCCTGCGCACATGCGGCGTGCGCGAGACGGGCGAGGTCGTGTGCTGGGACGCGATCGAGGACAGCCAGGGATCTTTGCCCTAGCCGAACTACCGGTGAGTGAGCGCAGGTTCTAGTGGATAGAGCGCTACCCTGCGGAGGTAGAGGTCGGAGGTTCGAATCCTCTCTGGCGTACCACCCGGCTTCCAACACACATTCTCTGCTTGAGTTGGACGGGGGGACGGCCACCGCGGGATCGTTCTTGCCCCACCTCGCCGGCGCGCTTCGCCCTCCCTACTCGGCCTCGTCGACGCCGAAGCGGCTGCTGTCGCTGCGGCCGAAGACCTCGGGGAAGTACGTCTCCTCGGCGTGGGCGGGGGCGACGAAGAAGTCGCCGGGGGTAGTCGCGCGGGCGTAGTAGACGTACTCGTGGACCCCCCGCGGCAGACGGCCGGCGAGGAGCGTCACGCGGTCGTCGCGCAGGTCGACCTGGTCCCAGGGGCTGTAGTACCAGGCGTACCAGGGGGCGTAGTAGGGAGCCGTGCCGCCGAGGACGGCCTCCGTCTGGTCGCGCTGGAGCTGTTCGCGGAGCCAGGGCGACACGATGTTGAGGCGGGGATCGATGGGCTCAAGCCCTGCCGGGAGGAAGTCCTCCACCTTCGCGTAGAGGCGCTCGGCGGGGGCGACCACCGTCACCGTGACGCGGACGATATCGCCGAGGGAGGCGCTGGTGATGGGCGTCTCGGGGTCGTCGAGCAGCGAGTACCGGTGTGAGATGGCAAAGCCGCGGTTGAGCGCCTCGATGTCGGTGGCGGGCGTGACGTAGCGTAGGTTGAGGCCGTAGTACAGGCGGCCCTCCGTGCCCGCCTCCCGCTCGAACTGCACGCGGCTCACCTCGCCCAGGGGGAGGGTATCGAGCGTCAGTGCGACGCCGTCGAGGTAGTCGCGGGCGGGCACGTCGAAGTGGCCGTCCAGCACCCGGCGGGTGTTGAGCAGCACCTGGTAGTCGTAGACGCCGCGCGTCTCGCCCGTGAGCTGGGCGAAAGCGCCCAGCGAGGCCATGCCCTGGGCGCGCTCGACGCTCGTCTTCCAGCGGTCGGCCGACCGCGCCACCACGAGCCAGCGGGCCGTCTCCTCGATGAGGGGATGGCTGGGGTCGGCCTCGACGAGGGCGCGCAGGACCAGGGCGGTCGCGCGCACGCTGCTGTTGTGCATCGAGCCGGGACGGCGGTCGTCCTCCCAGTGGTTGCCGTTGGCGCTGGCGATGGTGCCCGCGCTGAGGTCGTTCAGGAGGATGCGGACCGACTCGTGGTCCGCCTCGTGGCCGCTGGCGAGCAGTCCGAGCGCGAGGTAGGCCCGCCCCCAGCTCGTGAGCTGCGTCCGCTGCTCCTCAAGCAGGGCGCGCATGGCAGCGCCCTGCTCGCGCGCGAGGGGGCTCGCCTGGCCATCCTCATTCGCGGCGCTGGCGAGGGCGTACAGCAGGAACGCGTGCTGGTTGATGTTGGCGGGGCGCTCGACGTCGGTCTCGCGGTTCACGTGGTAAGTGATCAGCCGCACGGTTTGGGAATACTGGTACTCGGGGACCGTGTAGCCAGCGTCCCCGGCCTCTCCCAGGGCGATCAGCGCCCAGCCCGTGACCCACAGATCGGACGAGTGGCAGGAGCGGCACCACCCCCAGCCGCCGTCGCCGTTCTGGTAGGTGATGAGCGTGTCGATGTCGGCCCGGAGTTGGCTCTGCTGCGCCTCCGGCAGACCGTCCGCGCTCGCGCGCTGCACGGCGATCGTGGCCACGATGCGGCTTGCGACTCTGACGTTCGACTCCCACCGATAGGGCTCGAAGAAGGGCAGCTCCTGGTCGAGGGCGCCGACGAGTGAGGCCTGCAGCGAGAGCTCAAGTGAGCCGCTGCCGGTGATGACGTAATCGGGCAGGTAGACGGCCTCGACGGCGACGGCGTCCTCGACGACTCCGCCGGTGGCGGTCGTCTCCGGGGTCACGTCGAGGTACACGGGGAGGCTGAGCTCGACGGCGTCCCCGTAGCCGCCGCTGGTGGTGGCGGTGAAGCGAACCGTGGCCGTGCCCTCCTCAAGGGCGCGCGCGGACCAGCCGAACACGACGGACTCTCCGGCCTCGACGCGCTCGGTGGTCGTGTGCTCGCCCTCAAGGACGACGCCCGCGGCCTCGATCGTGACGGTCACGTCGCGAGCCTCGTTGGTACCGTTGCGCACGAGCGTTCGCAGGCTCACCTCGTCGCCAACGCGGAGGAAGCGGGGCAGGGCCGGCCGAACGAGCAGCGGCTGCGTGACAAGCAGCTCGCTCTCCCCCTGGCCCACCTGCGTCTCAGCCGTCGCGGCGCGGGCCTGGGCGCGCCAGGTGGTGGCGTTATCGGGCAGCTTCAGCTCGAAGCTGGCCTGCCCGTCCGCATTGGTGGTGAGGAGGCCGATCCAGAGGGCCGTATTCTGGAAGTTGGAGCGGACGGCGGGCGCGGCCCCGTCGTCGCCGGTGAACGCCATGAGGAACGCGACGCCCTCGCCCGGAGCGGCGTCAGCCGCTTCATCGGACATGTCGTCGTCGCTATCCGCAGTGGGAGACTTCTGCTCAGCCGCGCTGTTCCCGGAACCTTCGTCCCCCTCGGTGGCTTCGTCGAACGCCTCGTTCCCGCGGTCGATCGAGACGCCGAGCGATGAGGCCGTGCGCACACCGAGCGCCCGCTCGTACCAGAAGACGTTCATGCCATCCCGCGTCGATTCGTCCAGCAGGGAGAGCACGGCCTGGTCGACGACCGCGACGGAGACATCGGCCTCGACCCCCACGCCCTCCGAGTCGGTGACCTGCACCTCGTACTGCACCGTCTCGCCCGGGATGGCCTGATCGCGATCCGGCTGGATGCTCACGTCGAGGCGGCGCGGTTCGGTCGAGATGGAGAGCTTGACGTAGCCCACGTTGTAGCGTGGATAGGGATCGTCCTCGGTGGGCGGCCGGTAGAGCACGACGCCGACGTAGACGTTGGGGATGTGCGCGTCCTCAATGGGGATGCGCAGGATCTCGCTGTTCGTCTCGAAGCGGCGCACCTCGGTGCTCAGGACGCGTCCGCGCTCGATCGTCACGAGCCCGGTGGCGCCGGCGAAGGGGGCGGGCACGAGTACCTCGGCGACGTCCCCAACCTCGTACTGCTCGCGGTCGGCGATGAGTTCGAGGGCGCCCTCACGCACGGGCCAGGGGACGTAATCCTCGCCCGCTACCCAGAGGAAGCGGGCCGAACGCGCGACGCGGCCCTGCTCGTCGGTCGACTCCGCCACCAGCCGGTAGGTGCCCGCGGAGGGCGGGGTGAACGAGATCGAGGCCTCCCCGTTCGCGCCCGTGGTGACCGTCTGCGGGCCGACGACCTCGGTATCGCGCGGCTCGTAGCGGTAGCGGTAGCCACCGTGCTGGGCGCGCTCTTTCGTGCGGATCCACTCGCGCTCATAGATGCGCACCGTGACGGGCCGGTTGGGCGCGATGCGCTTCTCGAAGTCGACCGTCACGAGGTTGACGGTCTCGGGCTCTCCGGCGGTTCCGACGTACGACTCCGGCTTGATGCCCGCGTACCAAGTCGCGGGATGGACGGTCACGGTCGTGCTTCCGGCGATGGCCTGCGCGTTCGCATCGGTCACCGTGGCGCTGATGGTGAAGACCTGTGTGCCCTCGCCCTCGTCCAGCTCGGCGGGAACGTCGAAGCTCGCGATGCCAGAGGAGTCCGTGCTGGCCTCGCCGCGGCCGCGCAGAGAATCCCGGTAGTCCGTGGACCACCAGTAGGAAGACTCGGAGAACGAGTAGCCCTCATAGCCCTCGACCCGGATAGCGGTCGGGGTCGACTGTGCGGTCCACGCGACGGCAGCGTCCTGGACGGGTCCGCCGAAGAAGAAGCTCGCCCGCGCCTCGGTTGGGACGGTCTCCCCCGCGACGTAGTCGCCCCCGGCTGTCTCGACCTCGACCTTGAACTCCGGTACGCGGAACTCCGCAACGGTGAAGCTCGCCCCGATGGAGCTGCCCCACCCGGCTTCGTACACAGAGATGCGGTAGGTCCCAATGGGCGCGTCGGAGGGGAGGACCAACTCCCCGCTGAGCGTGCCGAGTTCGCTGAGCGTCGTCGTGGTGTTGAGCACGTTGTCGTAGGAAGCGTCGCGGATCGTGACCGTGACTTCCGTCCCCGGCCCCGGGATGGTGTACGAAGCATCGTCCTCGTCGCGTACGACGCCCTTGTAGTAGACCGTCTCGCCGGGCCTGTAGATGGGCCTGTCGGTGTAGAGATGCCCCACCGGGCCGGGAGCGAACGTGGACGTGGAGACGCTCAAGTCCCGCGGCGAGCTGCCCGTGTCCCACCAGGTCGAGGCCACGCCCTGGCGCCCGCCCTCGTCGATCCGCACCAGGAACTCGCCGTAGGGACTGTAGTAGGAGTCGCTCTGCTGGCCGAGGAGCGGGAGCCGGGCGATGCCCTCACCGTCGGTCGTCGCGGTTGCGTAGGGGCTCAGGGGCGCTTCCTCAAGGGGGGCGACGCGGACCGGGGCCGCATCGAGCGGTTCGCCTGTGTCGTAGTCGAGGGCCCAGACCACCAGTTCGTCGAACGCCAGCTTCGTCACGATGGCCGTATCGACGACGCTGAAGACGAGCTTCCGCACGAAGGAACGTTCCCAGCCGTCACGGAAGTAGGGAGCGTCCGCCGCGAGGAAGTAGTGACCCTTCGGCAAGGGCTCGCCTTCGCTCAGGGCGGTCGAATACAGGCGCGAGGTCGCCCGCAGGTCCTCGGGGTTTGGCTCTGTCCACTTGCGCAGGGGCTCGCCTTCGGGCAAGAACTCCACCTCGGGCCAGAACTCCACGTAGGCGTTGGTGAGGGCGCTCCAGCCATCGATGAAGCCACGCCGTTGCAGTGTCTCCGCCTCGGAGTCGGAGAGGCGGTAGAGGCGGAAGCGCACCTCTTCAAGACGAGACGCGTGGTAGTGGAGCACCTGCTCGCGACTCGCGGAGAAGGTGGAGAAGCTGGCCGGCGCGGCGAGACTGAGCGACGGGTACGGGTCCCGCGTCGTGAAGGAGAACTCATGGGCGGGAAGGGGGCGGCCACCCCGATCGCGCGCGCCTTCAGCGATGCGCACGGTGTATTCGGTCGAGGGTTCGAGCTGAACGCGGAGGTAGATCTCCTTGGAAGCCCAGCGGTACCAATACGGTTCGATGTCCTCTGGATCGATGCCGCTGATGGAGACGCGGCCTTCAAACGACTCGACATTCATCGGGTTGTTGTAGTGGAGGGAGACTCCCGACAGGGAGGCGTCGGTCTCACCGTCGGCTGGACGCGTGTAGAGCAGTTGCGGCAGACCGATCGTCTCGAAGCGCGCGCCCCGCGCGGACGGCATCTCGCCGTCGTGCGCTCCCCGCAGTCCCGCTGGGGCAGACACCTGGTAGGAGGCGCTGAGCTCCAGTGGCTCATCGGGGGTGAAGGTGACAACGGTGGAGCCCTCATCCCACTCAAACGAGCCTGCGATGGCTTCTCCCTCAGCCTCACGAAGCACCAGACCCGTCTCAACCGAAGCGCGGTCCATGGGCTGGTTGAAGGTGACCACGATCGACGTGTCGGGTTCGACGAAGGTCGTCCCGTCGCCCGGCTCGAAGCGGTCGATGGCGGGCTGGATGGTGGTGAAGCTCCACGTGAAGTCGGACTCAAGCACGCCGTCCGCAGCCGAGGTTAGCCCCGCGGGGACGCGCACCGAGTACGTCGTGCTCGGCTGCAGGTTGCTCGGGATGAAGCGGTAGAGCGAGGTGTTAAGCCACTCGCCCGTTCCCTCCAGGGGCGGGTCGAACTCCAGCAC
Organism: Tepidiformaceae bacterium; assembly: GCA_965262975.1. GTDB lineage: Bacteria > Chloroflexota > Dehalococcoidia > Tepidiformales > Tepidiformaceae > UBA2991. The sequence goes on from OZ253575.1 coordinate 2,909,464, forward strand.
CGGCGGCGCGGGCCCCTCCTGGAGCACCGTGAGGGCCGCCACCGAGCGGTTGAACTGCACGAGTAGCTGGGCGTTCGCGGGCACTCCCGTGTCGCCGTCGCCCGGGATGACGTGGGCGACCTCAAGCTGGCCCTCGACCGTGAACGTGTGCTCGTAGGCTTCGTCAAGACCTGCACGGTCAGGATCGACGCGCACTCGGTACTGCTGTCCCCGCTGCCAGCCGGGGTAGTCGGGCTGGAACAGCAACGTGCGAGCGTCCGCCCACACGAACGAGCCCTCCACGGGCGGGTCGATGGAGACCAGCTGGGAGCCATCGGTCAGGCCGGGGGACTTGCCGAAGGCGATGGTCAGGATGGCCAGGCGGGGCACTTCCTCGCCTCCGGGCGAGACAACCACGGGCGCGCCGTCGGTGTCGAGGGGCACCGCGACGGTGATGTCGCCGTAGCGGTAGTTGCCGCTGGTGCTGTGGCCATCGTCGAGGAGGAGGCGGATGGTCCCCACGACATCCCAGTCGCCGCCGACCGGGCGCGCGCTGACGAAGATGCGCAGGGGCTCGGTCACGCGTTGCCAGACGCGCACCTCAATGCCTTCGACGGTGATGTCGCCGAAGCGGTCGCTCCGGTCGCTGCTGAGGCCGTCGTCGAGGAGCAGGCGGACCGTTCCGAGCGTGTCCCAGCGGACGCCCTCGGGGCGGGCGCTGATGTGGATGCGCAGCGGATCGCGCACGTGCTGCCAGACGCGTACGTCGACATCGACGGAGTCGTTGCCGGGAGTCCCCCGCTCCTGCGCCCCGGCGACGCCAGCGCCCGCGGAGAAGGCCAGCGCCAGCACAAGCGCGGCGATGATTCCGTGCCCGATCGCGGCTCCACGTTTCACGTCGCGCGGACTCCTCCCGGAAGGTGCCGACACACTACCACCCTTCCCCGCGGCCGCCCTTCCTCTGCCGGGTCCCATCCGGTTGTGCCGGCGCAAGGGGGTCTCCGCGGGGTGGGGTCAGGCTGTCATAGATATCTATGCACAAATGGGCTCAACCGTTCCCGGAAACGTGTCCCCTGTTCCGGCTCAGGCGCCCGTTTGGCGCTGCGGTTTGTCCCGATCGGCCGCAGTACTGAACGAGCCGTAGACGTGCGTGCCTTCATAGGAGCCCATCGTCTGACAGATCTCCCCCGCTCGATGCACTAGCCAACCGGGCAGGACTTCCCAGTCGAAGTTGAACCGCCCACCCACCGCACTCCGCATGGTGAGTTGGAGGTTCCAGAAGTCGATGAACACCCGCACTCGATTGCGGGCCGCGCGAACAGCCTGTTCCGGCTCGGTGGTCATGCAGGTCTCCCGTCGTTAAAGAATTCAGGGGCCATGAGCGCTTGCTCAGGCCCCTGGGGCGGTGATGGTCGGCGGGCTCATCCAGTTGACCTGGAGCTAACCGCCGACGGGCTTTGATGCAACGATTGTCCACGATGCCCGCCCACGGCGTCAAGACGGATGACGGGTTGGTCGGCTACGCGCCCTGGAACTCGAAGTCGGGCTCGTGGCCGAGGTAGAGCTTGCCGATCGTCTCGTACAGCGGATGCGCGACCCAGCGGTGGGAGGCGCAGCCGTGCGCGTCGCGGAGCTTGCGCTCCAGCGGGCTGTACATGCGCGCGCCGGTGGTGCCGGCCGTGTTGTGGACGCTGTCCACGGCGTGCATGCAGGCGTTCGCTGCGAACGTGCAGGCGAGCCGCGCCTTCTTCGTGATTTCCGCGCTGGGGTGCTCGGCCCCGGCGTGGAGCTCGTCCTCGACCTCGCGCATGGACTCCATCACGAAGGCGCGCGCGGCCTGAACGGTCGCCTCCGCCTCGGCCGTGCGGTACTGGGCAACCGGGCGGTCGCGCAGCGTGCCGCTGGAGAGCATCGGAACCTTGTTCTGGGCGAGGTCCTCGAACACGTTGAGGGCGCCGCGCCCGACGCCCAGGGCCACCGCCGCCTTGTTGTAGGAGAGGCGCAGGGGCACGGGGATGCGGAACACCGGGTTCGGGTAGTGGGCCGGAAGCGATACGAGCTGCACGTCCCGCCACTTCTTCTCGATGATGGAGCCTTCGCACTTGACGTCGTGGCTCCCGGAACCGCGCAGACCGGCGACGTCCCAGGTGTCGACGATCTCGAACTGGGACTTGTTGACGAAGAACATCTTCACCTGGGGCATGCCCGTGGCCTCGTCCATGATCGGGCCCTCGGCGTCCTCGCTGGCGAAGACGGGGCAGCCCATGAAGGCCCACTCGACCTGGTGGCAACCGCTCTGGAAGGTGGTCTGGCCCCAGATCTTGTAGTCGCCGTTGGGCTGCTCGACGGCCTTGCCGGGAACGGTCCCGGGACCTCCGCCACCGCACATGATCACGCGCGGGTTGTCGAGGTAGACCTCCTTGGCGAGGTCCTTGTCCATGCCACCGGCGGCCATGGCGTTGATCTCGGAACCGATCATCACGTTCCAGCCGACAGAGGCGTCGACGGCGGCGATCGCTTCAAGGACCTCGATGGTCTCCATGGAGCTGGCGTTCTCTCCGCTGAGCTCGGTGGGGAGGGTGAAGCGGAAGATGCCCTCGTTGATGAGGATGTCGACCGTCTCGTTGGGGAGGCGGCGCAGCTTCTGGGCCTCGTCGCCGCCTTCGCGAATAACCTGGGTGAGCTTGTGGACGCGCTCAAGGGCGGTTCCTTCGAGCGTCGTTGGGGCTACTGCCACTGGGGCCTCCATGTCGTTTCTTGAGGATGGATGCGATAGAGCCGACTGAGTATACCGCCCTCCGCGCGCACGGTCAGGCCACCGGGGCTTATAAAGATAACTTGACAGCCAGTGAGCCAGCCCGTAGGATCGGGTTATGGCACATCAGGCTCTCGGCAAGGCCCACCGCGAGGGAATCTCCATCGTCCAGCTCATGGAGATGTTCCCCGGCGAGCGTGAGGCGACCGCATGGTTCGAGTCTCTGGTCTGGCCGGACGGGCGCGGCTGCGGGCATTGCGGCAGCATCAAGACCCGCGAGGTTCCGAACGCTAAGCCCATGCCCTACTGGTGCACGGACTGCCGCCACTACTTCAGCGTCCGCACCGGCACCGCGATCTCCCACTCGAAGGTTCCGCTCCACAAGTGGGCCATCGCTATCTACCTGGAACTCACCAGCCTCAAGGGCGTGTCGAGCATGAAGCTCCACCGTGACATCAAGGTCAGCCAGCCCACGGCATGGTTCATGCTCCACCGCATCCGCGAGGCGTGGGCTGGACCAGACAGCGGCCAGCTCGCGGGGCCGGTCGAGGTTGACGAGACCTACGTGGGCGGGCTGGAAGGCAACAAGCACGAGTACCAGCGCGCTCGCGGGCGCGCTGGCGTCCCTGAGAAGGCTCCGGTCATCGGTGTGAAGGATCGGGAGACCGGCAAGGTGCGGGCGAAGGCCATCGCGAAGGCCGACGGCGAGACGCTGCGCGGGTTTGTCCGCGAGCACGCCGCTCCCGGCGCTCAGGTGTACTCAGACGGCCACGGCGCCTACACCCCGCTCGAAGGCGAGTACCGGCACAACGCCGTCCAGCACTCGGTAGGGACGTACGTCATAGAGCAAGCTCACACCAACGGCATCGAGTCGTTCTGGAGCACGCTGAAGCGGGCGCACAAGGGCGTGTACCACAAGATCAGCCCGAAGCATCTGGACCGCTACGTGCAGCAATTCGCGGGCAAGCACAACGCCCGTGACGTGGACACGCTAGCCCAGATGGCCGCCGTCGTCGCCGGCCTCGTCGGCCAGCGGCTTCTCTACCGCGACCTCATCGCCGACAACGGTCTTCCGTCCGGCGCGCGGGGCGCGTAGAAGCGCACGAGCCACGTCCGCGGGCGTGGCACCAGCGTAGCGGGGGTTCTGGCTCTTGATCGCCGTGACTACGCCACCTAGCCGAACATCCAATGAGCAATACCGAGACAGGCTGCTGCAATGCCGACCATCAGCCCGAACATGATGCCAGACTGCGCTAGAAGCGCCTTGTAGAGCGCCGCTTCAAGGATAGGCTTCGTGACCAGATCGCTGGTCGCATCCTCCACCACGTCCACCACCGCGAGCGCATGGGGCTCTGAGGATCCTGTATCCGTAAGCCGGGTCACAGCCCGATGTGTGTCCAGTGCCATCGTCTGCTTGCCCCTCTCTCCCCCACCTAGTCTACCTAACGCGTGGTCCATATGTTCGGTCACAAGTGTATGACTCGCGCCCCCTTGTGGCTCACGTTGGACGTAGGTGGACTTTCCACAGGAAGCCTCATCCCTGCCGCAAGGGGGCTCTCCTGTGCCGGACAAACGGAAGCAATCCCCGAAGCAAATAGTCCAGGGCTGCCTCGTCATCATCGTGCTGGGCGCGGTCGTCGTCGGTGCCTGTACCGGGATCGTGTTCGCCTGCACGAACGGCGACAGCGAGGAACCCAAGACGGTGCGCGAGCAGATCGAGGATTGCCAACCCGTGGGACGGGCACCTTGACGCGCTCGAAGACCAGGTGCGGCCCCACCTCCGGGATGAAGGCTCCATGAAGACGCTGCGGACCACGTTCGGGACCGTCCCGGACTCCTACGGCTACGTGCGCGTCCGCATGGAGTTCCAGGCCGACAACGCCTTCGGCGGGACGGACAAGCTGATCGCCATCGGGGAGCTTGACTACGAGTCCTGTGACGTGAGCCTGCTGGAACTCACCACGCTCGACTGAGCTAAGGCGTACTCGACACACTCGCAGTACCAGGCGTCCTCATCAACGGCTGGCGTAGGCGTCAGCATCGCCACAAGCAGCGCATCAACGACGAGGGGCAGCGCATTGACCACCTGAGCAGCCCGATGGGCGGCTGGTGACTCGCACGCTGCGATGAAGGCCCTGTGCGTCGGTTCGAGGGCCTCCCCGAGCGCGTTGAGGAACGCGGCGAACTCTGCGAGGGGCGTCTCGTCTTCGGGGACAAGCTCCGCTATGCTGGGCATGCCAGCCTCCTGCGGCGCCCGGTAGTTTGTGATGGGATGTTTCGGGCGAGGACTTACTGGCCAGAATACCAGAAGGCCCCGGTTCTACCGGGGCCTTCGCATGTCCGGTTTACGCGCTTACCGCCCGCCCTAGAGCCCCTTCATGAGGCTTTTGGTTATGCGGTTGAGAGCCAGGGCGAGTAGGCCAAAGATGAGCTTCCTGGGCGGAGTCTAGGGTCGCCAGTCCCACCCCGTCAAGTTAGGTTGATAATCCCACAGGCCACCCGCGGAGAGGAGGGGCGGTTGACGCCGGGGGCCGCCCCCCCTAGCGTGGAGGATGCATATTTCGTAACGGAATATGCCGCCGGGGGGGCCGAAAGGCTGAGATCCGAGAGGACCACCCCAGGAACCTGATCTCGGTAATGCGAGCGTAGGGAAGCGGCGTGAAGGCAAGAGCACCGGCAGCCAGCACCAGCGAGGCGCACCAGCGCCAGGCGGAAGCGAGCCTGCCGGGCACGGACTCGGCAAAGACACGCTGAGCCGGGCCGCGGCCTCACCCATCCTCCTTCTCCTCGAACCGATCGGGCGCCTCCGGCAGCGCAAGGAGGCCGCGCATGATCGTGGAATTGCAGTGCCTGGCGAGTCCCGCCGGCACACCTGACGACCCCTACCGGCACATCGACGCCGCCATCGCCGTCGTACAAGGCTCGGGGCTGAAGTACGAGGTGGGGGCCCTGGGCACGACCGTCGAGGGCGAGCCCGACGAGGTCTGGCCACTGATGCGGCAGGTGCACGAGGCCTGCCTCAATGCCGGGGCCGACGGCCTCGTGACCGTGATCAAGGTCGAGCAGGCGTCCCGCGTCGACGGCCCGACCATCGACAGCCTGACCGGGAAATTCCGCGAGGCAGACGATGGCCGCTAAAGCGCCGTCCGCAACGGCGGCGCCGACCATCCAGCGCGCACGCCCCGCGCGAAGCGGGCGGTTGCTGGGGCGGGCGGCCGGCGCGGCCTGGCAGTACGCGCCCGCGCTCGTGCTGCTGGTGGCGCTCGTGGGGCTGTGGGAGCTGATGGTCGAGGTGCTCGACACGCGCCCGTACATCCTGCCCGCGCCGAGCGCCATCTGGGACGCATTCATCGACAAGGGCCACCTGCTGCCGAACCACATCCAGGCCACCGCCACGGAGGCGGTCCTTGGGCTGCTGGCGGCCGCGGTGGGCGGCGTGACGCTGGCCGTGCTGATCTCGAGCATCCCGCTCGCCCAACGCGTGCTCTACCCGATCATCGTCACGTCGCAGACGGTCCCCGCGATCGTGCTGGCGCCCCTGCTCATCGTCTGGGTAGGCATCGGACTCGAGTCGAAGCTCATCGTCGTCGCGCTGGTCGGGTTCTTCCCGATCGTCGTGAGTACGGTCGATGGGCTCGCCTCCGCCGACCGGGACATGGTGGCGCTCGTTCGCAGCATGGGCGCCAACCGGCTGGAGGAGATGCGCCACGTGCTCATCCCCTCGGCGATTCCCGGGTTCTTCGCGGGGCTGAAAATCGCTGCCGCCTACTCCGTCATTGGAGCGGTCATCGCCGAGTGGGTGGCGGCCAAGGAGGGGCTGGGCATCTTCATCATCCGCTCGCAGGCCTCCTTCCGCATCGACCAGATATTCGTAGCCATCGCAGTCATCGCGCTGCTCAGCATCACCCTCTTCGTGGCGGTGCACCTGATGGCGAGGCTCGCCTCGCCCTGGAAATACGCCAACGACCAAGGAGACAGCGGCTCATGAAATTCCTGAACGGACGATACCTGCTCATCCCCCTGCTGCTGGTGGCAGTGGGGCTCGTGTTCGCCGCGTGCGGCGACGACGAACCGGACGAGGTCCGGAGCGTCACCTTCATGCTCGACTGGACGCCGAACACGAACCACGCCGGCATCTACATCGCGAAGGCCAAGGGTTGGTACGAGGAGGCCGGTCTCGACGTCGAGATCGTCGAGCCCGGCGCGGGCGGAGTACCCCAGACGGTCGCCTCTGGAGCGGCGCACTTCGGCATCTCCGTGCAGGAGGTGGTGATCCCCGCGCGCGAGCAGGACGTTCCCGTCGTCTCGATTGCGGCCGTAATCGAGCACAACACCTCGAGCCTGATCGCCCTCGGCGACGAAGGCATCTCGCGTCCGGGCGACCTCGCCGGGAAGACCTACGGCGGCTGGGGCGGCCCGCTTGAGACAGCGCTGATCTCCAAGCTCGTGTCTTGCGACGGAGGCGACCCCGACACCGTCGAGTACGCCATCATCGGCAACGTCGACTACATCGTCGGCATGGAGCAGGACGACTACGACTTCGTCTGGATCTTCGACGCCTGGGACGGCATTCGCTACACCGAGGTGCTGGGCCGGGACGTGTCGTTCGTCCGCTTCATCGACCACACCGACTGCATCCCCGACTGGTACACGCCCGTCATCATCACGAGCGAGTCGCTGATCGCGGATGACCCCGACCTGATCGAGGCCTTCATGGAGGCGACCGCGCGCGGCTATCGGTACGCTATCGAGAACCCCGACGAGGCCGCCACGATCCTTCTGGAAGCGGCGCCTGAGCTCGACGAGGCACTGGTGCGCGCGAGCGCGGCCTACCTGGCCAGCCGGTACACGTCGGACCCCGGCAACTGGGGTCGCCAGGAGCTCGACGTCTGGACCCGCTTCGAGAGCTTCCTGCGTGAGGCGGGGCTGACCGAGTCGGCGATCGACGTGGAGGACGCCTTCACGAACGACTTCCTCCCGTAGGAGGGGCGATGACCGAAGCAGCCGTCGCCATACGCGGGCTGCGCCACACGTTTCCCGGGGCTCGCCCCGTCGAGGTGCTCGACGGCGTGGACCTGGAGGCGGCGCCGGGAGCCTTCGTGAGCCTCGTGGGGCCGAGCGGCTGCGGCAAGAGCACGCTGCTGCAGGTGCTCGCGGGGCTCCTCGCGCCCGATGCCGGGGAGTCGCTGGTCGAAGGGCGTTCGACGGTGGGGGAGCCGGGTCTGGCCGCCTACATGCCGCAGAAGGACCTGCTGCTGCCCTGGCGGAAGGCGATCGGAAACGCTGTGCTGGGCGCGGAGATCGCGGGCACGGAGAAGGCGGAGGCGCGGGCGCAGGCGCTCTCGCTCTTCGAACGCTTCGGGCTGGAGGGCTTCGAGGAGAGCTGGCCCTCGCAACTGAGCGGGGGAATGCGCCAGCGGCTGGCGCTGCTGCGCACCTTCCTCGTTCCCCGGCACGTGCTCCTCCTGGACGAACCCTTCGGGGCGCTCGACGCGATCACGCGTCGGGAGATGCACCAGTGGCTCCAGGAGGTCTGGGCCAGCGACGCGCGCACGGTCCTGTTCGTCACGCACGACGTGGAGGAGGCGCTCATCCTCTCGGACGAGGTCTACGTGATGACCCCTCGACCCGCCCGGATCGCCGCGCGGCTCTCGATCGACTACCCCCGCCCGCGGCGGTCCGAGATCGTCACAGAGCCGCAGTTCGTGGCCGACAAGGCGCGTCTGCTGGCGGCCCTGGATAAGGGCGAGACGCCACGCGCAGGCACCCCCACACCGCCAGCACGGTGGGATAGACTGCGCGCCCACTCAGAGGATGCCGCCGACAAAAGCTGACCCGACGGGCTCCCTGAGCGGCGGGGGCGCGCGATGATCACGTGGACCGTGGGACTGACGGCGCGACCGGGGCGCGAGAATAGCTTCATCGCCATCGCGAACGAGCTGACCGAGACCTCGAACCGGCTCGACGAGGGCTGCGACATCTACATCTGCCTGCAGAATCTCGACGACCCACGCGACTTCCTCTGGTACGAGCAGTGGGCGACGATGCCGCTCCTGGAGCGCCACGTCGAGCGCATCCGGCCGATGCTGGCGGGCGGGCCGGAGGGCCCCCAGGGCTCGCGCCTCTACACGGCGATCCAGCGTCGCGAGCAGCTCGGCTACGACCTGCTCCGGAACGACGTCGATCCCGACCGCGACTGGTACGCGGCCTCGATCACGGCCTGGGCGGTGGCGCGAGCGAAGCCGGGACGGGAGGAGGCGTTACGCGAGCTGGCGGTGGAGCTGAGCCGCAGCGGTCAGGCGCGGAACGACTGCCTGACGCACATCGCGCACCAGCGCGAGGACGACCCCGGCCTCGTCTGCTGGTTCGAACAGTGGCGTGACCAGGACGAGCTCGACGCGCGCATGGCGGCGCTTATCGACACGTTCGGGGCGCCGCGAGGCACGGAGGGCGTCGAGGCGATGCCGGCGGGCATCGCGGACGTGATCGAGTCGCTCGATGCCAAGCGCTACCGGGTCGTGGCGACATGACCGCGCTTCGTCGAGTCGTGCGGGCCTGCGTGCCGTACGAGTTGCGGTTGCAGGTGGCGCTGGCGCGACGCGCGTGGCGCGACCGCCGCCCGCGCACAGCCTTCGCCGCGCGCCCGGCCGGCGGGCAGCGACCAGCATTCGAGCACAGCGCCTACGAGCTCGCCTTCATCGACTACCCGGGGCAGGAACGGCTCGCTCGAGCAAAGCGGCACAACCAGCGCCTCCTCGGGGACGCGCTCGACGGCACGGTCCTTCAGCCCGGCGAGACCTTCTCGCTCTGGCGGCTGTCGGGCCGGCCCACCGCTGCCGCCGGGTACGCTCCCGCAGCCGCCATCAGGAGCGGAGTCCTCACGACCGACATGGGTGGCTCCATCTGCCTGCTCTCAACCGTTGTCTACAACGCCGCCCTGCTGGCAGGCCTGGAGATCGTCGAGCGCTACGCCCACAGCGTCGACACCTACGGCGACGAGCGCTACTTCGAGCTGGGTCGCGACTGCGCCATCGAGTACGGCTACCGCGACCTGCGGTTCCGCAATCCCTTCGACTACCCGGTGGCGCTCAACGTGGACGTGGACGCCGACCGGGTGCGCGTAGCGGTGGGCTCGGATAGGCCACGGGACTTCACCGTGGAGTTGGTGGTCAGCGAGCCCCTGCGCGAGGCTCCCGCGACGCGCCTCGTGTTCGATTCCCACCTTCCACCGGGGAGGGAGGCCATTGTCGACCCGGGCTACGAAGGGCTCAGCACCCGGACCACACGGACCATCACCTGGGCGGACGGCAGGGTGCGTCGGGACGCCCTGGGGGAGTCCCGCCACCACAGCGCACCCTGCGTCATCGCACGCGGGCGGCGCCGCCTGGGGGCCATTCGACGAGCCGACGCGAGCGGTGGCAAGCCAGCAAGGACGGTCGCGAACGAGAGCGGCGAAGGTGCACCTACGGAGTAGCCTCGTTGGGCGCGAGGTGGAATACCTCACGGATGAGAACGCTGAGGCGTCCCTTCCGTTTCAGCGCTGGCCCGCAGTGCTTCCGCCGCATCGCCACCCGCTACGACAAGCTGGACAGCGTCTTCCTCGCCTTCATTCACCTCGCGCTGATCGACGATGCGCTCCAGCTAACGTGAACAGGCCCTAGCCGGACGTCTCCGCGAGGAAGCCCCCGACCAGCTCCAGGAAGCGGTCGAAGCGGTCGTGGTGGACCCAGTGGCCGGCCCCCTCGACCGTCTCCGCACGGTAGTTGTGGAAGGCGCTGTAGTCCGCGCCCGTATCGTCCTTGCCCCAGCTCTCCGCCCCCTGGATGAAGAGGAGCGGCGCCCGGATCTGGTTCCAGAGGTCGCGCGCGTCCTCCATGTTGAACTCATAGGGCGAGCGCGAGCGCACGTGGTTATCGAACTTCCAGACGTAGCCGTCGTCCACCTCCCGCACGCCGTGCACGGTCAGGTGGTGCGCCAGCTCGGGCGAGAGATGCGAGTTGGCCTCGCGCATGCGCGCAACGGCGTCCTCGAACGTGGCGTAGACACGCACCCCGCGACCCGACAGCTCGCGCATGTCGGCCAGCCACTCGCGCATGCGCCCGTGCGCGGGCCGGTGCTCCGAGCCCGTCCATTGCAGCCGCCCGAGCCCCTCGATGCTGACCACCGCCCGCACCTTCTCGGGCATCGTGCCGGCGTACTGCAGGGCGATGCTGCCTCCGAGCGAGTGCGCCACGAGCGTCACCGGTGTCCGCTCGATCTCGCCCACGACGGCGTGCAAGTCGAGCGCGTAGTCGATGATCGAGTAGTTGCCGCCGAGCGCCCAGTCGGAGTCGCCGTGGCCGCGCAGGTCGAGCGCGAACACCTGGTAGCGGTCGCAGAGCGCCTCCGCCGTGCGGTCCCACGAGCGGGCGTGGTCGCGCCCTCCGTGCAGCAGGATGAGCGGCGGCTTCCCATCGTCGCCCCAGACAACGTAGTGCAGCCGCAGCCGTTGTGAGTCGACGTAACGGGATTCGGGTTCCATGCCGTCGGGCAGTGTAGAGGCCCCCGCCCGTATGGGTGCGCCCGCCTAGGAGAAGGCGGGGCCGCCGGGCTGACAGGTGCGGCAGAAGCTGGTCACCTTCCTGCTCGCGTCGATGTCCGTGATCTTCGCGCCGTCACGCGGACAGCGCGCCTCGCCGCCCAGGCGGTGCACCCGGAAGAAGTCGCGCCGCTCGCGGTAGTCGAGCGAGTCGCCCTTCACCATGCGTTCGCGCGCGAGGGGCGTGGCCCAGGCCATCACCTCGCGCGCCGAGGCGAACAGTCGGCGCAGGTCCCCCTCGTCGAGGTCCTTGCGGGCGGTGAAGGGGTTGATGCGCGCCTCCCACAGGATCTCGTCGCTGTAGGCGTTGCCGATGCCTTGCACGAACTCGGCCTTGGTGAGGATGTTCTTGATGCGCCCCCGGTACTTCCCGATGCGCTGTAGCCAGACTTCCTCCGTGAGGGCGGGGTCGAGCAGGTCGGGACCGCCGGCGGTCCAGTTCGGGATCGATTCCAACTCCTCCAGCGGGAGGAGGTAGATGCGGCCCATCACGCGCAGGTCGGCGTAGCGCAACTCGTTCCCGCCCGAGAGCGAAAAGCGCAGGCACGTGCGGCCCTGCTTCTTCGCCTCGGGCGGCGCGTACTGGAACCGCCCCGTGAGCATCGGGTTGATGGCCAGCACCCGCCCCGAGGCGAGCGAGAACAGCAGGAACTTGCCCTGCCGCCCCGTCTCCCCGAAGGCGTCGCCCGGGAGCGACTCCGCGAGGATGGTCGCCCCCGTGCGCACCACGTGGGGAATCTTCACCTCGGCCGACTCCACGGTCTGGCCGGGCAGCCGCTCGTTCAGGAACCCGCGGATCGCCTCGAGGTCGGGGATCTCGGGCATGGTTCAGAGGCTCTGGCGGCCGGCTGCCTCGCGCGCGAATATCTGCACCGCCGTCAGGATGCCCAGAAGACCCTCGCCCTTCCCCATCGAGATCTCCTTCCCGTAGAGGGCAAAGATGACATCTCCGGGGATGCGCAGCACCTGGTCGGGCGACACCCCCGAGATCGTGTCGTCGAGGATGGCGCAGAACGACTTCGCGGAGATGCCCTGCGGGTTCTCCACCGCGAAGTAGTAGCGTGGCCCCCCTTCGTCGTCGTCCTCGGCCCAGACGTACGCCTGCGACTCGCAGCGCTTCACGCGCCGGTCCTCCGGATAGGGGCGCACGGCGATGCGCTCGGGCACGTTCTCGAACTGATCGGCGTACTCGATCAGGTAGTCCACCCGCTCGCCACGCTCCAGGTCCGAGAACTCGTCGACCAGGTCGGCGAGCGCCTTGGGGATACCTTCCTCGCTCACTTCTCGATGGGTACGTTCACCAGGTTGCCCCACTCGGTCCAGGAGCCGTCGTAGTTGCGGACGTTCCCGAAGCCGAGCAAGTGGGTGAGCACGAACCACGTGTGGCTGCTGCGCTCACCGATGCGGCAGTAGGCGATCGTGTCGTTGTCGGGCGAGAGGCCCTGCTCGTTCAGGTAGATCTCCTGCAGCTCGGCGGCCGTCTTGAAGGTGCCGTCCTCGGGGTTCGCGGCGCGCGCCCAGGGGATGCTGCGGGCGGTGGGGATGTGGCCGCCGCGAAGGGCGCCTTCGTTCGGGAAGTCCGGCATGTGCAGGCGCTCGCCGGAGTACTCCTGCGGGCTGCGCACGTCCACGAGCTGCCCGCCCGCATCGAGGTGCGCGAGCACATCCTCGCGGAAGGCGCGGATGGGGGCGTCGTCGCGCTCGGAGGCGGAGTAGCCGGTCGCCGCGTAGGTGGGGACCTCACGCACGAGCGCGCGGCCCTCCTGCTCCCACTTCTGTCGGCCCCCGTCCATCACCTTGGCGTTGCTGTGGCCGAAGAGCTGGAACACCCAGTAGGCGTAGCAGGCCCACCAGTTGTTGCGGTCGCCGTAGAACACGACGGTCGTGTCCTGCGAGATGCCGCTGCGCGACATGAGCACGTCGAAGCCCTCGCGCTGGAGGTAATCGCGGCGCAGCTGGTCGTTCAGGTCGGCCGCCCAGTCGACCTGAACCGCCCCGGTGATGTGCCCGGACGGGTAGAGGAGCTGGTCTTCGTTCGACTCGACGATGCGGATACTGGAGTCGTCCAGGTGGTCGGCGACCCAGTCGGTGCTGACGAGGACATCGGGGTTGGAATATCCCCGGTTGGCGATATCGGTCATGGCGTCTCTCCTGAGCATGTTGCCGTCGGCGGGCGCAGCCCGCGACGGGAGTCGTAGCGTACAGGAGCGCCGCGACGGGTGGGGAGAGCGCCCGCTCTTCTCTGCGCTGACTTTTCGTGGGCTGGAAGACAGGGCTTCTGTTATGGCTCGCGCTCTGGCAGGGGCAGCATGAGGACGAACGGACGCATGAGTGGATTGATGAAGCGGTAGCGGTACCGTCTGCGCGGTCCCGTGCGCTGGAGCAGCGGCCCCCTATCGGGTTCCGTCAATTTCCCGAGGTGGTAGGCGACGGTCTGCTGGTGTGCCGCTCTACCCAGCAGTATGCCCATTTGGTCTGCTACCGCCCGTGTCGAGAAGTAGCCCCTGTCATCGGATTCGGCGCGGGCGCAGGCTGTGATCGCCTCGCGCCAGTGATTTCCCTTCCGAACTCCTGTCGCAGCCTTGTGATAGATCTCGCGGATGCTCTGGTCTGAGCGCTCCACCGCTCGCTCTTTTCCAGCCTCCACGTCACCGGTTCCGATCCGGCGTCGACCAGCATCCAGCGCTGTCCGCGCAGCGCTCTGCGCGAGGAGATGGGTGAAGTGGGGAAATCCCTGCGAAACGGAGACCACTTGCTGTTGGGCCGACGGTTCGATGGTGAATCCCGCCTGCGCCAGACCCTCGTCAATGATCTCGCCAATCTCATCATCAGACATCCTCGGCAGGTGGACCTGCCGCAGATTGCGGACGACGGAAGCGTGGCTGCGCAACAGGGCATCAATGTTCTCGGCCACGCCGACCAGAACGAGGGTGGTGGAGACGCCCCGGTCGGAGCATGCCTTGATCAAATCCGCGAAGGCGTCCGTCTCACTCGGCGCGAGGCGGTCGAACTCATCGATTACGAACACGACCGGTGAAGGAATCCGCGCCAGCCGACTCGCGACCTCGTCTGGCACGAGTAGATCCTTCTGGGGCAGCAAGGGCTCATCCCGGCGGCCCTCTCCGGGGACAAATCCGGCCTGACGAACTGGCCGGCTCAGCTGGATCGCGCCAGCCGCTCGCAGGATGACCGATGAGAAGGTGTCGCCTTGTCCACAGGTCGTCTTGGAGACGGAGACCGCGTCGACATACTCGGGCATGATGTTTGCTAGGGATGTCTTGCCAATTCCTCGCTCCCCGTAGATCACGACGTGAAGCCCCGTCGCTGTCGTGGCATCGACAACTTCCCGAATCTGCTCGACTCGCCCCCGGAACAATGCCGCAGCGTTAATTGGGGAGTGAGGGCTGAACGCTGAGTTCAACGCCGCCTCAGCCTGCCTTCTCTGTTCTTGGGTGCCCCTCTCGTTTGACATAGACGCATCTTAGCTTGATAAACGGCCACTTTGCCACACACCCATGTAACACCCATGCCGATTGCCAAGGAAATCGGTGGGGGAACCTCAATGCCACGGCTTGTTACATATATAGGCTCTTAGCTGGAAAAAGGTCTGTTTTCCCGAACACCCATGTAACGCCCGTGTCGTTTCACACGACGCGTGGTCCCGGGCCTGCCTGGCTAGAACACCAGCTGTGGGCCGTCCGGATCAGGGGCGGACGCGGGAACCGCAGGGGCTCCCGATGCCCCCAGCCAGCGCTCCAGGTCGACCGTCTCGAAACCTCGCACGCCGGCCAGGTCCCGGGACTCGCAGACGCGCGGCTCGCCGCGCTCGCCGCGGGGCAGGGCCGTGAGCTCGGCCCGGAAGACGACGGCCAGCTCCCAGCCCTCGTCGCCCTCGCGGGAGATGACGTCGACAAGGCGCAAGTCCGACATCGCGCCGTCGCACCACTCGTCGATGATGGTGGAAGCGATCTCGTACGGGTTGGCGCCCTGCTTAAGGACCGTCCAGGGCAGCCAGCGCCCGCCCGGTCCGGGCGCTTCGAGGAGGAAGGTCACGAGCTGGCCCTGCAGCACGGGCACGACGTGGACTGTCAGCAGGACGCTGCCCGCCATCAGATGACGCCGGCGAAGACCGAGTCGTCCTCGAATGGTCCTACCGCTGCGATCGTCGCGGCTTCCGCCTGGAGCAGGTCGCGGCCCACGCGGCGCAGGTCGTCGAGCGTGACCGACTCGATCATCGCCACCACCTCGTCGACCGTCAGCACTTCTTCGAGCACGAGCTCCTGCCCGCCGATCCAGGCGGCCACGGCGCGCGTGTCCTCCATCCGCAGCTGGATGCGCCCGGCGGCCATGCGCTTGCCCTTCTCCAGCTCCTCCTCGGTCACATCGGCGAGGAAGCGCTCGATCTCGGCGCGCGCTACCTCCAGCGTGACCCGCGCGTTGGAGGGGTCGCAGCCGGCGTAGACCGTGAACGCGCCCGCATCGCGGTACTCGCTCAGGTAGGAGTGCACGTCGTACACGAGCGCGCGCTCCTCGCGCAGCTCCAGGAAGAGGCGGCTCGACATGCCCTCGCCGAGCAGGGCGCTGAGCAGGCCGGCCGCGTACTGGTCGTCGTGGCCGAGGGGCAGGGCGGGATAGGTCAGGCAGAGGTGGGCCTGCTCGGTAGCCTTCGTGCGGACCCCCATGCGCGGATGCTCGCCGCGCGGCTGCACTGGATGCCAGTCGTGCGGCGCCCCCTCCGGGGTGGGCCCCAGCCAGCGCGCGGCCGCCTCCACCACCGCTTCGTGCGTGACGTTCCCCGCCACCGAGAGCACCATGTTCGAGGGCACGTACTGCGCCCGGAAGTAGCGCTCCACCGCCGAGAGCGGCAGCGACCGCGCCGTCGCTAGTTCGCCGCCGATGTTGCGGCCGAGGGGCTGGTCGGGCCAGAGCGTCTCGTCGGCGAGGATCGTGGCCAGTTCGCCCGGGCTGTCCTCCACCATGGCGAGCTCCTCGAGGATGACCATGCGCTCCTTCTCGAGCTCGACCGGATCCATCTCCGGGGCCGTCACCATGTCCGAGAGGATGTCGATCGTTTCGAGGGCGGCCCAGTCGGGCGTCTTCGCGTAGTAGACGGTCAGCTCGCGGTCGGTGGCGGCGTTGTGCAGTCCCCCGACGCCCTCGATCGCCTCCGCGATCTCCTGCGCCGTGGGACGGCGCGAGGCGCCCTTGAAGAGCATGTGCTCAAGGAAGTGCGAGAGCCCCGCTTCGGCGTCGTCCTCGTAGCGGCTGCCCGCTCCGACATACACGCTGACCGTGGCGGACCGCGTCTGCGGCATCTCGCTCGTGACGATCCGCAGCCCGTTGGGCAGCACCGTTCGCTCAAACACGCAGGCCGCTCTCCCCAGCTTGTCCGCTGGCGGCGCTAATCATGGGCGGCGGGTGTGTTCAGAGACAACTTGCCGCCGGCGTCAGCCTCGCGCCACAGCTCCCCCTGGGGCCCCGCTCCGGGGGTTTGGGGCGGCTTGATGCCGAGGTGGCGCCAGGCCGCGGCCGTGGCCAGGCGGCCCCGCGGCGTGCGCTGCAGCAGTCCGCACTTCAGCAGGAACGGCTCGTACACGTCGAACACGGTGTCCGATTCCTCGCTGATGGCTGCCGCGATCGTCTCCAGCCCCACCGGCCCGCCCTCGAACTGCTCGACGAGGGCGCGCAGCAGGCGGCGGTCGTTCACATCCAGCCCCAGCGCGTCCACCTCGAGCAGGTCGATCGCCTCCCGCGTTACCTCCAGGGTGGCAAGGCCGTCCGCGCGCACCTCGGAGTAGTCGCGCACGCGCCGCAGGATGCGGTTGGCCACGCGCGGCGTTCCCCGCGCGCGCCGCGCGACCTCCGCCGCGGCCTCCTCCCCGAGCGCGACCCCGAGCAGCCCCGACGAGCGCCGCACGATCGTCGTGAGGGCGTCCATTTCGTAGAAGTCGAGCCGGTAGACCGAGCCGAAGCGGTCGCGCAGGGGGGCGCTGATCATGGCGTAGCGCGTGGTCGCGCCGATGACCGTGAAGGGCGGCAGCTGCAGCCGGATGGAGCGCGCCCCCGGCCCCTTGCCGATGACGAGGTCGATGGCGAAGTCCTCCATCGCCGGGTAGAGGATCTCCTCCACGGCGCGGGCGAGGCGGTGGATCTCGTCGATGAAGAGGACGTCGCCCTCCTTCAGGTTCGTGAGGATGGCGGCGAGATCCCCGGGACGTTCGATAGCGGGGCCGCTGGTGGTGCGGATGGGGGCGCGCATCTCCGCCGCGAGGATATGCGCGAGCGTCGTCTTGCCCAGCCCCGGCGGACCGTAGAAGAGGTGATGGTCGAGCGGCTCCCCGCGCTTCTGCGCCGCCTCGATGGCGATCTCGAGCACGTCTTTCACGCGCTCCTGGCCGGGGAAGTCGCCGAGCTGCTGCGGTCGCAGCGTCTGCTCCGCCTGGAGCTCGTCCTCGTCGAGAACGGCCCCGTCGATCTCGCGTTCCTCGGCGGCCATGGCGCAAGTCTACGGGAACGGATGTTCGAGGGGTAGCTGCTGTTCGACCGCCCTGAGTGGGCCGCCGCTTCGTTGTTCTCGCGGTGCCCGTGGCGTATACAAGCCTCGCTGGCTTACTCCGTGCGTCTATAACGCGCCCGTTGGCTTAGCTCGTTTGTCTTAGAAGGCGGCCTCCCGTGGTCCCTAAACGCTGGTTCCTTGCAGCCCTCGTGGGCGTGCTCGCCCTGAGCGGTGTCGCGTTCGCCCTCGCCCAGACGTCCCGGACGGTCACCGTGGAGGTGACCGTTTGGCGAAGCGTCTCGGACCCGTCGTTGCTGTACGTCAGCACGCGCCCCGAAGGGGGAGGCTGGCGCACGCTGAACACGCCCCTCGACATGTCCGGCCTGAGCGACTCGAGAAACTTCCACCAGAGCAACGCCGTGCGCATCGAGGTGGCGCTACCCGAGCCGGAACCCGAGGCCGCCACCTGCGACGTCTCGCGTCCGCCCTGGTCATCGTTCCGGCAGTCGGCCCGCGTGGAGGCCCGCGACCGAGTCCGGCAGGCCGACGGCACGTTCGTTGGGCGCTATACCGGGCGCGTGCGATCGCAGGATGGCATCCAGGTCGACCACATCGTGCCGCGCAACTACGCCTGCGAGAACGGCGGGCTCGACTGGGACGAGGAGAAGGTCCGGAACTTCATCAACGACCAGGACAACCTCGCGGTCGTGGCCAGCAGCGAGAACCAGCGCAAGGGCGACAGTGGCCCCGCGGACTACATGCCCGCCGAGAACCGCTGCTGGTACGCGGCTCGCTGGGAAGCCCTCGCCGAGCGCTACGACCTTGACCTGCCCGCCCGCGATCAGGACCAGCTGACCTCGACACTGGCCGAACCAGCGTGTGCTGGCGGGACCGATACCACGGTCACGCCCGAGCCCACGACCACACCAACCCCAACGCCCGCTCCGACACGAACCCCAACGCCGACCCCTACGCGGGACCCGGAGACCGCTTCCCGGTATGGCTCCTGCGACGCAGCAGAGGCGGCGGGGGTACAACGGGTGCAGGGCCGCAGCGGCCCGGGCCGGGGCTTCCCCGCCCACCTCGTCCCCAGCGCTCGCGATGGCGACGGTGACGGCGTGGTCTGCGAACGCTAGCGTCCCGCTAGCCCGTGGCTTGCAACTCCGAGGGTTCACGGGCCGCGCGCAGCACGCGGAAGATGGTGCGGCGGGAGAGCCCGAAGCGCGCTGCCAGCTCATCCACCGGGAGGTCTTGCTCCCGCGACAGCCGCACGATCGTCGCGTCGCGACCGGTGCGCAGCATCGCCGGCGCACCGCCGGGCTCCTCGTAGCGACAGCGCGGCAGCGGGCAGCGCAGGCACGAGGGGTACAGGTCGCAGCCGTTGTCTCGGTAGCGGGTGTTTTCCGGCAGCGCGTCGATGCGCGGCCGGCGAATCGGGCTCTCGTCCAAGGGCTCCACCTCCTGTGGGAGAGGCAGAATAGAACTATTGTGCTACACAGTCACCGGCCAGATGGCAGTCGGGACAAATCCCGCGCGCGGAGCAGTGCGGGGGAGGCGCTCGCCTACAGGCTCATCCGCCGCAGACGCTCGATGCGCTCCTCCAGCGGCGGGTGCGTGCTGAACAGCTTCGACATGCCGCCCCCGGCGAACGGATGGACGATGTAGAGCGCCGCCACCGCTTCCTGCTGCGGCGTCGCCTGCATGGGGTTATAGGCGACGCCCTGGTGGAGCTTCTGCAGCGCGCTCGCCAGCGCATCGGGGTCGCGCACGATGCGCGCGCCCGCCTCGTCCGCCGCGAACTCGCGCGTGCGGCTGATGGCGAACTGGATGACCGAGGCCGCCAACGGCGCCAGGATCATGATCGCGATCGCGGCAAGCATATTTCGCTGCCCCCCGAAGAAGAGCAGCATGAACGAGATAATCGAGATCGCGCCCGCGATCGTCGCCACGATCGAACTCGTGAGCGTGTCGCGGTTTTTCACGTGCGCCATCTCGTGGCCGATTACGGCGCGCAGCTCGTGCTCATTGAGCAACCTCATGATGCCGGTCGTGACCGCCACTACGCCCTTCTCGGGGCTGCGTCCCGTGGCGAAAGCGTTGGGCGTGGGGTTCTCGATGATGTAGACCTTCGGCATGGGCATGCTCGCGCGGTACGCCACCTCCTCGACCATCGCGTGCAGCCCCGGCGCCTCCTCGGCCGACACCTCGCGCGCGCCCGCCATCCGCAGCGCGAACTTGTCGCTCCACCAGAAGGCGGAGAAGTTCATGACCGCGGCAATGACGAGGAAAACGATCAGGCCGCCGAACCCGCCCAGCACGTACCCGATGAAGAGCAGCAGGGCGGTCAGAGCCGCGAGCAGGAAGCCGGTCTTGATGCCGTTCATGGGCGCGAAAATCCTCCCTGAGTCCACGATCCAGTATAGGAGAGCCGCCTGCGGAGAGCGTGCAGTCGCGCTAACCCACGGGGCCGAACGCCACCACCGCCCGTCGCGCCTCCTCCTGCGCCCCCGCCAGCGCTTCCTCGCCCGCCAGCGCGACCCAGCGATACTCGAAGCGCAGCCCCTTCACCGCCTCCGCCCCTATCGGTTCGCAGCGCCACGAGTCGGGCAAGGGGAAGCCCGGCGCTGTCGCGTAGCAGTGCCAGCGTTGCCCGTCCGTCTCGAAGGACGTCACCGCTTGCCAGCCGCCGAGGGACAGGCCGCTCTCCTCCAGCACTTCGCGGGAGACCGCCTGGATCGGCGTCTCCCGCTCTTCGACTGTTCCACCGGGCACCTGCAGACCAGCCTCGGGCACGCCCGCCTGCTCGAACACCAGCAACTCCCGGCCATCTGCGCCCTCGCGCAGCACGAATCCGTACGCCTTCTCAATCATTTCCCGATTCTGGCAGATCGCGGCTACGGTGGAAGGGCTACAGTATCCGCATGACCCAGGCAGGCCAGCAGCGGTTTCGACGCATCTGGGGATACGTGCGCCTGGCGCTCCTCGTCATCCTCACCGTGTTCCTCGTCCTCGCGCTTGCCACCCAGGACTGGGGCGATGCCGCGCTGACCGCCGTGTTCATCGCCCTGCTCGCCTTCCTGGAGGCCATGGATCGCGGCTGGATTCGCCGGTTGGGCGGTGGCGGACCCTCGAACACGCGCTAGAATCGCGTCCCAACGCGAAGGGAGCCCCCACATGCCTGCTGATGCCCCGTACGAAGACCCCGGCTACATCGCCGACCGCATCGCCATCATGGACGTGATGGTCAAGTACGGCACCTCCGTCGACGCCCGCGAGATGGACCGCTACCGCTCGTGCTTCACCGACGACCTGACGGTCGTGGGCTACGGCGGCGATGACATGGAGGGCGCCGATACCTACCTCGAGTACGTCATCGAGGCGCTCAAGAACTTCCCCGGCACCCAGCACCTGATGGGCAACCAGGTCCTCGAGATCGACGGCGACACCGCCCACGTCAACACCGAGGTGCAGGCCACCCACTTCCTGAAGGAAGACCCGGATGCGATCATGACCCTCTGGGCCACCTACGTGGACGACATGGTCCGAGACGACGGCCAGTGGCGCATCAAGCGCCATGAACTCGTGCGCCGAGGCTCGCAGCGCACCGTCAACCAGCCGTAGCCAGCGCCGCTCGCTAGAGCTTCGCCACCTGCGGCAGGACCTTGCTCGCCAGCCACTCCGGCACGCGGTCGGAGGCCAGGTTGAACCAGATGAACACCACCTCGTCGATGCCCGACTCCGCGAGGCGCCCGATCTTGTCGACGATCTCGTCGGGCGTTCCCATGATCGCGCCCCTCCCGCGGAGCGACTCGATGTAGTCCGCCGGGGAAGTGGGCTGGGGCGGCGCCCTGCGCAGCATCTGCAGCGACGCTTCCGCCTCCAGCTCCGCATCGGTGGCCCCGATGAGGCCCATTGTCATCGTCGTGTGCCGGATCTCGCCCGCGTCGCGCCCGATCTCGTCGCAGTAGCCGGCGAGCAGCTCGCACTTGTGCCGGTAGACATCCGGCGTCAGGTCGACGCTGTTCCACTCGTGCGCGTACTTCGCCACCAGGGGCAGGGTGCGCTTCTCGCCCCCGCCCGCGATGAGCACCGTCGGGCGACCCGCGGCCGGCTTCGGCAGCGTCTGGGCCTCGCGCAACTGGTAGTAGCGCCCTTCGAACGAGGCCGGCCCCTCTCCCCACATCGCTTTCATCACCGCGATGTATTCGTCGAGCCGGTCGAAGCGCTCCCCCAGCGACGGGTAGTCGACGCCGTAGGTGGTGTGCTCGCCCTCGTGCCAGCCCGCCCCCAGCCCCATCACGAAGCGCCCGCCGCTGAGCAGGTCGAGCTGCGCCGCCAGCCGCCCCACGTTCGAGGGCGGCCGGAACATCACCGGCGTCACGAACGGCCCGATGCGCACGCGCTCCGTCTCCCGCGCCGCCAGCGCCAGGAGCAGGTACGGCTCGATCGAGTCGATCTGGTTGACCGAGAAAAAGTGGTCGCCCAGGTGCCAGGAGTCGAAGCCAAGCTGCTCCGTCGTTTGCATTGTGGCGATCGTCTCCTCGAGGGTGAACCCCCACGGCCCTACAACGATCCCGATCTTCATGCTGATCCTCCCCGTGCTACAGGTCCGCGACCTGCGGCAGCACCTCGCTCGCGAGGAATGCCGGCAGGCTGTCGGTGCTCAGGTCGAAGTAGACGAATTGCACCTCGTCCAGCCCCTCCTCCGCGAGCCGGCCGAGCTGGTCGACCACCTCGCCGGCGGTTCCCATGACCGCGCCCCCTTCGCGCAGCGCCGCGCGATACTCGGCAGGGGTGGGGTTGCCGGGCGGGGGCGTGCGCTGCATCTGCGTGAGCGTCGCCGCCTCGACCTCCTCGTCGGTCGCGCCAACGAATCCGATCGTCGTCATCGAACGGCGAATCGTGGCGGGGTCGCGACCCACGTCGGCGCAGTGCGCGGCCAGCACCTCGCACTTGTGGCGAAACACCTCGGGCGTCAGGTCGACGCTGTTCCACTCGGCCGCGTACTTCGCCACCAGCTTCAGGGTGCGCTTCTCGCCCCCACCCCCAATGAGGATGGGCGGGCGTCCCGCCGCCGGCTTCGGCAGCGAGTCGACCTCGCTCAGACGGTAATACTCGCCCTCGAACGAGGCCGGACCCTCCCCCCATATGGCTCGCATCACCTGGATGTACTCGTCGAGGCGGTCGAAGCGCTCGCCCAGACGCGGCCAGTCGGCGCCGTAGGTGCGGTGCTCCGCCTCCCCCCAGCCGACCCCCAGCCCGAGCACGAAACGCCCCCCGCTGAGCAGGTCGAGCTGCGCCGCCAGCCGCCCCACGTTCGAGGGCGGCCGGAACATCACCGGCGTCACCAGCGGCCCGAAGCGGATGCGCTCCGTCTCCCGCGCCGCCAGCGCGAACAGCAGGTACGGCTCAAGCGAGTCGAGCTGCTCCCCCACGTAGAAGTGGTCCCCGAGGTAGTACGAGGCGAAGCCGTGCCGCTCAGCCGCGGCCATCGAGGAGCTGATGTCCTCGAAGCTCACGTCCCAGGGCCCAACTGCGAATCCGATGTCCATACGCTACCCCCTTGTGCGGAACCTTACGCCAGCCACATGGACTCGCGGCGCAAATCGTAGAGGTTCAGCCATTCCTCGGGGGCGTGGTCCCGCAGCCGCGAGCTGAATCCGTAGTAGGAGACGCTGCTGATGGGCAGCGCCAGCGTGCACCAGGCGTGATCGAGGATCCAGCGCTGGATCTCGGTCAGCAGCTCGACGCGAACGTCGAAGTCGACCTCCTGCTCCTGCGCCTCAAGCATCGCTGTGAGCGCCACGGAATCGGCGGCCACCTCAGGGCGGGGGGATTCCGCGAAAAAGTTGAAGGCCGACCGGCCATAAACGCGTGGGTCATAGTGGATGAGGTGGCTCTCCGAGGGAAGTCCGCGTGTCCCTCCGCTCCCGCCGGTGCCGTAGCTGAGGATGTCCCACTCCTTCGGCTCGCCGGGCGTCGGACGATCGTATGTACACAAGAGCGGAGCGCCGAATCCGACGAGTGAACGCATCCCGTAGCAGCCGCCCCCGCTAGCGACGTAGGAGCTGACCTCGGTGCGGATTCCAAGCACCTCGTGGAGTGTCCGGGCAGCGAACTCGCTGATGGGGAACTGCGGCGATGATGCGTCTGAACTTTGGAGAACCGTGAGGGGGTCGTACCCGAGCACGCCACCGGCCGCCTCCCAGAGGGCACGTGCCTCTCTCGGATCGTGGTGGTACCAACCCTGCAGGTCTTCCTGGGTCAGCTTCTGAAAGTGTGGCAGCAAGTCCGAGATAGGTGCGCCGTACTTTCCCCCGAAAGGCCGCATCGTCGCGATGAACGCCTCGTAGTCAATGGCCATCCGCAAAGCCTGTCGGGCGCGTACATCGTGGAACTTGGCGCCGTCCATGCCCAGCATGGTGTGACCCCCGTTGGGGATTTCCGTCACGGCCACGTGATCCAGGCCGCTGAATTCGGGGCGCTCCGCCGGATCGATCACGTCGAAGACATCCAGTTCGCCCGCGATGAACGCCTGCTTCGCCGAATCCCGATCGGGAAGAATCCGGGTCTCCCAGGCGTCAATCCAAGGGCCATCCTCAACGAAGCCGTCGTCCGGACGAATGTGACGGTGGTAATCCGCCCACCGTTCGACTCGCGTGCCTTCGGAGTCGCGCTTCGTGATCGTGTACGGCCCGCTCCCAACGCCAAAGGGCAGGTCCTGGACCCTGAACACGTCCTCCGTTGTGCCGTCCGGTGCTGTGTACACCCCGGCCACCTCCCCCTGCGCCTGGACGACGCGGGGATTGAGGAACGAGTAGTAGTGACGGGCGCGATGGACGAGCGCTTCCGCATTCGGGCGGGTCCAGTGCTCCGTCAGCGTCAGTTCGTCCGTCGCCTCGAAGCTGTCCACGAAGTCGAAGCCAGAGCGTGGCACGTGGGTGGCGTCCAGTGCCTCCCACAGCTTCGGCAGCCGTCCGAAGCTGAAGGCCACGGCCTCCGAGTCGACCGGGTCACCGTTGTGGAACTTCATTCCCGGCCGGATGCTCCAGACGAGCGTGACGGGATCGACCTGCTCGTAGCCGGTCATCCCATCCATGGCGAACAGGTTTTTCGTTGGCTGGTAGGTCATGGGTTGGGTCAGAGTCGAGTAGAGGATGTCCTTGTTTTGCAGGTGGTAGATGCCCGGGTCCAGCCCCCTGTCTTCCGCCGTCTTCCACAGCCGCAGCGTGCCGCCGCGGCGGGATATGTGGTTGATCGCCTGTGGGGTTGCGGAGGAGGTTGGGCTGGGAGGCTCCGCGGTTGGGCTTGGCGGCTGCATCCCTGAGGTGGTTGGCGATGGGCCGGGAGTCGGCGTGCCCACAGGTGCGGGCGGGTCGCCCCCGCAACCCGCGAGGAGTGCCGCCGACCCTACCGCCGCGACCCCGCTCCCAAACAGGAAGCGGCGACGGCTCACGCGCCGTCGCCGCTTCGTCCAGTACTGCTCGCTCCCGCCCATCGGACGGTCCCGTTCTGTCCGGCCGCCTCCTAGCGGTCGGGGCCGTACAGGTAGTCGTCGATGACCTTGTTCATGTGGCGGATGCGCCGCTCGCGGTAGTTGATGAGCAGGCCCTTGTAGGCCCGCGAGTTCATCCCCTTCTGCACGCGCGGCAGGTTGTACGAGTCCTGGTCCATCACCAGCCCCAGCGAGATGTCGCCGTGCTTGTGCTGCGTGTGAATCGGACGCGGAACGTCGGTCCCCGCCGGGAGGCGCGCATAGCTCTGGATGTCGAAGTACATCTTGTTCGGGTCCGTCGCGTGCGGCCGCTGCCGGAAGAACCCGAAGCCCGAGTGATGCGTGTTGAAGGTCAGGTTCGGGAAGATGTAGTAGTGGTAGTCGTCTGACATCTGGTCGTCGTTCAGCTCGGAGACGTCCATCCCCTGCTCCTCCGCGACCTCACGGGCGCGCTTCTGCAGGAAGGGGCGGACCTCGCCACCGCGGCCCTCGAACTCGGCCGGGTCGACGCCCGCGTTGCGCAGACGGCCCTTGAGCCCGTCGGTCACCTCTTCCGGGTTCTGGTAGCGCGGGCTCACGATGCCCATCGGTACCAGGTAGCGGTTGTGGCGCTCGTACAGGTCGATCTGCACGTGGATGTCGTCCAGCCCCTCGAGCAGCTGCGGGTGGATGCCCTGCACGTGGTAGACCTCGTTGAAGGCGTCCACCGAGGCCTTCCAGTTCGTGTTCCACTCGATCGTCTTGTCGGCCACGATCGAGAACTCCTCGAAGTGGTACGGGTCGAGGTGCTGCGCGGCCGGGTAGAGGAACTCCAGCAGGGGCTCGGCGTCCGGGTTCATGTTGAACCAGATGAAGCCGCCCCAGACATCGCAGGGCACCTCCACGAGGGCCGTCTCCTGGGGCACACCCTGGGTGAAGGTGTCCTCATCGGGGACGAACTTCTTGGAGCCGTCGAGGTTGAACTCGAAGAAATGGTAGGCGCACTGGAACGACTCGGCGTGACCCATGCCCGGGTTGCGAATCTGGTTCCCGCGGTGCGGGCAGACGTTGTAGAAGGCGCGGACCTTGTCCTCCGCCTCGCGCACGATGAGCAGCGACTCGGGGCCGAGCTCGGTCGTGAAGTAGTCGCCCACGGTGGGAATGTCGGACTCGCGGCCCGCCATGTTCCAGACGTGGGTCCACATGCGCTCCCACTCGAGCTCCATGAACTCCTTCGAGGTGTAGCGCTCCTTGGGGATGAGCTGCGTGCCCATGAAGGGCTCGTGCGCCTTCTCCGTGGGGGTCTTGCTGCCGATTCGCTGCTGAACCATCTGTTCCTCCGGGTTGTCTCCGAGAAGTGGCTCGATGGTACGCCGTTCTGTCAAACTCTGCGTGCGCTAGAGTGATAGTGGAGGCGCAGCATGGCGGACTTCGGTGGCGGCGGCTTCATCCCGCCTAATCCCGGACCAGAGCTGGAGATGATGGCGCAGGCCCAGCAGGACGAGATGAGGCGTCGCGGTGGCGGCGACCACCGTCCCCCGAAGCGCCCGCGCGGTCCCCGCTTCGGCCTGCTGCGCCGCCTCGCGCGGCTCGTCCGCGGCGGCGGGGATTAGCGGCGCGCGCGTCCGCTATAGTGGGAGGGGAGGCCCTTGTGGAGTTCGGTGGAGGCTTCGACCCGACGGAACTGAGAGTTCGCGCTATGAGAGCGGAGGAAGAACTCGACAGCAACACTGCCGAGGCGCGCCGCATATTGCTCGCTGGAGGCAACCAACCTCCCCGCCTCGGCCTGCTGCGCCGCATCGTGCGGTTCCTCCGCGGTGGTGTCGACTAGCTCCATCTGCCCGCTCGCGTCGGCTACAGTGGACGGGGGAGACTTGCGTGACACGTTGGGGTCAAGATGTACCGAAGCAGAAGGGTGGGGGCGCCGCCCTGGAGCGCTTGGCGGAGCGGCGCGCGCAGGACCAATACAGGTACGCGAAGGACCGACAACAGGACAGGCTCGAGGAGGCCGAGCGTCGCCGGCAGCTTCGCCAGCGCCCGCGCGGCCCGCGCTTCCGCCTGCTGCGCCGCATCGTCCGTGTCATCCGTGGCGGCGGGGACTAGCGCCGAGCGCGTCCGCTACAGTGGAGGGGGAGGCTGACATGGCTGGCTTCGGCGGTGGCCCACCACCTGGTTTGACGGAACTGAACGCCCGCGGCAAGCGGAGGCAGGTCGAGATGGAACGCAAGGCCATTCAGGTAGAGGCCGGCCATCGCCGGCAGCTTGCCAGGCGCCCCCGCGATCCGCGCTTCGACCTGCTGCGCCGCATCGTTCGGCGCATCCGCGGCGGCGGCGAATAGCGCCATGGCAGGCGAGCGCAGACAACCTCCCGGCGATGGCGCCGCCGAACAGATCGGGCGCTCCCTCGGACGGCTCGTGCGCAAGGCCCACGAGGCCGCCCTTGAGCATCAGCCCGAGGCCGAGCAGATGGCCCGTCGCGCCGTGAAGGTCGCGAAGGAGACGGTCGAGGCGGCCCGCCCCGAGGCGGAACGGCTCGCGAAGGAGGCCATCGAGGTCTCCCGTCCCGCCGCCGAGCGCGCCGCCACCTACGTCCGCGAGCACGAGGACGAGATCCGAAAGGTGGGCGGAGTCGCCGGCGAGGCGATCGCCTGGCGCGTCCTGCCCCGCCCCCTGCGCCCCTTGCTCGGGAGCGTGATCGGGAAGCTGTTCCGCCCGAAGCCCCCGGAACAGCCCTGAGTCCGGCTGCCCCCTACGCCCGCGCCGCGGACAAGCCGGGCATGTCGTTGCCGAGGTAGGTGCTCCCGAGGTTGCGGTAGTGCCGATACGAGATGGCCGCGTGCGAAGCCGCCTGGTGGGCGTCCCGCAGGCGCCGCTCCAGCGGCGAATCCATGCGGCTCGCCGTCGTCCCCGCCGTGTTGTGGATGGTGTCGACGACGTGGCGCGAGACCTGCGCGGCGTGCACGCAGGAGAGGTAGGAGCGCTGTGTCACTTCCCAGTCCGGCTGCGACCGGCCCCCGTCCTTGGGCAGGGGGCCGAGGTGCTCCTCCGTCTTCTCCTGCGCGTCGACCATGAAGGCGTGCGCCGCCCGCACGGTCGCCTCGGCCTCGCCCAGGCGGTACTGCAGCTCGGGCTGGTCGGCCAGCAGCGAACCCGACCCCCACGGCGTCTTCGTCGTGGCCAACTCGATCAGGTCGTTGATCGCCCCGCGCGCGATGCCGAGGGCGACGGCGCCCTTGTTGTAGTGCGCCTGCATCGGGTTGCGCAGCGTGGGGCTCGCGAACGTGTCGCAGTTGCTGAAGAGGTCCTTGGGCAGGGTCGCCTTCTCCGGGATGAACGGGCCGTCGACCTTCACGTCGGCGCTGCCGCTGCCCCGCAGGCCGGCGGTGTCCCACGTATCGACGATCTCCCAGTCCTCGCGCGGCATGAGGAACGCCCTCTCTGATGAACCTCCGCCCTCAAGGGGCACGCCCTCTGAGCGCGTGTGCACGAGCGCCCAGGTGGCGTTGTGGCAGCCGCTGGCGAACGAGCCCTGGCACCAGAGCCGCCAGCCCCCCTCCACCGGTCGCGCGCGAGCGGTCTGCAGTCCCGGCCCCACGCCGGCACAGCCGAGGACGCGCCAATCGTCGTAGAACTCGTCTACGAGTTCGAGGCTCATGCGGCGCAGCAAGAGGCTGTTGATCTCCGAGTTGATGTGGACGCACCAGCCGATGGACCCATCGATGGCGGAGGCCGCCTCGACGATCTCGATCTGCTCCCTTGCGTTCAGGTCCTCGCCGCCCAGCTCCTTGGGCAGGGCGAAGCGGTAGAGCCCCTGGTCGGCGATCTCGTTGGAGGCCCAGGCGGGGATGTGGCGAATCTCCTGCGCCTCGTCGCCCGCCTGCTTGAGCGCCTCGGTCATGCCGAGCAGCCGCTCAAGTGCCGGCGCTGTCTCCTGGAGCTTCGTGCTGCGCTCGATGATCTCGGGTCGCACCATGCTGCCGCCTCCCCGTCGCTGGTCGCGCGATTCTAGGGGACCGGGAACCGGCGTGCGTCAGCCGCCCCGGTCGATGCGCCGGATCGCTTCGCTGGCGAAGGGGATGTTGGAACGCATCTTGAGGGCGTACTCGTAGTCGATGCGGGCGTGGTAGGCGCGGTCCTGGGCCTCGTGCGCCTTCCCCCGCAGGACGAAGGCGGCCGCCCCGATCTCGATCGGCATGGGCGTCTCGGGCTCCCCCAGCTCCACCTCCAGCGTGTGCATCGCCAGCCCCGGCTTCCCCTCGTCGAGGTGGCGGTGCGCATCGCAGAGCGCAACGACACCGATGTGCTCAAGCCCCAGCTCGCGCGCGTTGATCACGCCCAACTCCTCGAGCATTGCGAACAGCGCCTCGCTCTCGTCGGTCCCGCGATCCGCATCGTCCACGCACACCCTCCGCTTGCCGCGCGAGCGTACGTCCGCCCGCCCCGCCCCGCAATCGGGGCTTGTACCCCATTTGTGATACAGTTTGTATACGTACGTGAACAGGGAGGCCCCCGATGGCCAAGACTGAGATGATACGAGCCCGGGTTGAGCCGGAACTGAAGCGTGAGGCGGAGGAACTCTTCTCGGTACTGGGGATGTCGGCGACCGAGGCCATCACCCTCTTCTACCGGCAGGTGACCATGCATCGCGGACTCCCCTTCGATGTACGGGTCCCGAATGCGGAGACCGTCGAGGCGTTGCAGCAGGCGCGGGACGGCGTGGACTTGGAAGACCACGCCACATTCGAAGACTTCAAGGCCGCGTTTGACTAGCGCGTGCATCTCCGTAACACGAGGCCGTTCAGGAAGGACATCCAGCTTGCCAGGAGGAGAGGCAAGGACATGGACAAGCTGTGGGCGGTCATCGGGAGGTTGGCCTTCGAGGAGCCCCTTGAGCCGCACCACAGGCAGCACCGTCTGACCGGGAGTTGGTCAGGGAGTTGGGAATGTCACGTCGAGCCGGACTGGCTCTTGATCTGGGGACAGGATGGTGACGAACTGAGGATGGTTCGAACCGGGACCCACGCCGACCTTTTCGGCTAGCGCTCTCCTCGCCCGAAATGCTCCCGCGCCAGCGCGATGACCTGCTCGGGAGCGTCGTGGTGGACCCAGTGGCCCGAGCCCTCGACGACCACCGGCCGCACGCCTGCCAACCCCTCCACCCAGCGCTCCATGCCCCGCTTCACCCCCGACTCGCTCCCCACGATGAAGAGCACCGGGCATTCGATGGCAGCGACGAACGTCCGCATCTCCGTCAGCGTGAACTCGTCGCGTCGCACGCCCGGGCGCGACCAGTTGTCGAACTTCCAGATGAGCTCGTCCCCGTCCCCGCGCACGGCATGGACGGCGATGTGCCGCGCCTGCTCGGGTGAGAGTCGCGGGTTCATCTCCTGCACGCGCTGGGTCGCGCTTTCGAGGTCTGCGTAGCGCCGTACCTGGCGCGTCTCCAGCGAACGGCGCTGCTCGACGTACTCCCGGAAGCGCTCCGGGTTCATCGGCTGCGGATCCTCGTACAGCCCCGGCACGCGCCCCTCGATAGCGACGATCGAGGCGAACAGCTCCGGGCGCGTCCCCGCCGCGAGGAACGTGACCTGCCCCCCGAACGAGTGGCAGATGATGCGCACGGGCCGGTCGAATCGCTCGACGAGCGTGAGCAGGTCGACGGCGTACTGCGAGGTCGTGTACTCGCTCCCCGGCGACCACGCCGACTCGCCGTGGCCGCGCAGGTCGGGAGCGACCACGTAGTGGTCCGCGGCGAACGCCTCCGCGATGTCGTCCCAGCTTCGCGCGTGGTCGCGCCCGCCGTGCAGGAGGATGAGGGGCTGGGCGTCCTCGTTCCCCCAGGCCCAGTACGACAGCCGCAGCCGCTGCGACTCGTAGAAGTGCTGGACTGGTTCGGTCATGCGGCTCTGGCTCCTGGCTGTTGGTTCCTGGCGGGTCCGGCCGGCCGGTGCCCTCCGGGAGCCCCAGCGACCTGAGCGCGCCCATAATAGAGATTGGAATCGCTGCGCTGTGCCCACCGACCACCGACCACTAACCACCAACCACTCCGGCTCCGTCTGGCTCGTCGGGGCCGGGCCGGGCGACCCCGGCCTCATCACTGTCGCCGGGCTGGACGCACTCCGCAACGCCGATGTCGTCCTCCACGACGCTCTCGCCCCCGCGGCCCTGCTGCGCGAAGCGCCCGCGGGCGCGGAGGTGCGCGGCGTGGGCAAGCGCTCCGGCGCCCACAGCGCGAGCCAGGCGGAGATAGAGGCCCTGATGCTCGCGTACGCCCTTGAGGGGAAGCGCGTCGTGCGCCTCAAGGGCGGCGACCCCTTCGTCTTCGGGCGCGGCTCCGAGGAGCTGCGCGCCTGCCGCGCCGCCGGCATCCCCTGCACGGTCGTGCCGGGCGTGACCTCCGCCATCGGCGCGCTCGCCTACGCCGGCATTCCCGTCACCCACCGGGGGCTCGCCGGGGCCTTCATGGTCCTGAACGCGCGCGCCGTGGACGAAAGCGGCGCCAACTGGCGCGCAGCCGCCGCGGTCGACACGCTCGTGCTACTCATGGGCGCGGAGACGCTCGCTGAGTGCGCCCACCGCCTCATCGCCGAGGGCCGCGCGCCCGAGACGCCTGCCGCGTCCGTTCGCTGGGGCACCCGCCCCGACCAGCAGGTCGCGACGGGCACGCTCGCCGACATCGCGTCGCGCGTGGCGGAGGCGGGACTGACGGCCCCGCTCGTGACCGTCGTCGGTCCCGTGGCGAATCTCGCCGGCCAACTTGCCTGGTTCGACCCCGGCTCCCTCGCTGGCCGCCGCGTGGCGGTGACCCGCTCCCGCGCGCAGGCGAGCGACCTGGTGGCGATGCTCGAGGCGGCGGGCGCCTTCGTGACCGAGGCGCCCGCCATCGAGCTGGTCTCTCTCGCCGGCTCGCCCGATCTCTGCGAAGCGGTGACCGCTCCCGCCGACTGGTGGGCCTTCAGCAGTGCCAACGGCGTGCAGGCGGCCATGCAGACCCTGCTCGCGAGCGGGCTGGATGCACGCGCCCTCGCCGGGCGCAAGCTCGCCGCCGTCGGCGAGGCGACCGCGGCGGCTCTGGAGGGCTACGGCCTGCGCGCCGATTTCGTCCCGGAACGGCCCTTCTCGACCGCCCTCGCCGACCTTCCCGCCGACCCCGGGGCCAGCGTCACCCTCTTCCTGTCTTCCCTCTCGCGGGCGGACTTGCGGGTCGCGCTGGAGACGCGGGGGATCTCCGTGCGCGCGGTGACCGCTTACGAGAACCGCCCCGTCCCCCTCACCGACGCGCAACTGGAAGCGGTGCGCGAGGCGGAGGCGGTCACCTTCACCAGCAGCTCGACCGCGCGGAACCTGCACGCGGCCCTCGGTCCCGACGCGAGCGGTCTGAAGGCTGCGCTCGTCAGCATCGGACCGCACACCTCCGCGGCCGTCCGCGAGTGTTTCGGCCGCGTCGACCGCGAGGCCACGACGCCCGGCCTCGACGAACTCGTGCGCGCCGTCATCGACGCGCTGGCGTGAGCGCGCGATGAGCACGGCGCTCGTCCTCGCCGGCCACGGATCGCACCTGAACGCGCGCTCAAGCGAGGCCGTTCGCGCCCACGCCCGCACGCTGGCCACGGGCAATACGTGGGACGAGGTGCTGGTCGCCTTCTGGAAGGAGGAGCCCTCCCTCGCGCGCGCCCTCGACGGCTGCACCGCCAGCGACGTGGTGGTCGTGCCCGTCTTCATGTCGGAGGGCTACTTCACGAGCGAGGTGATCCCCGCCGAGATGGGCCTCGACGGTCCCGTCACACGGCGCGAAGGACGCACGATCCGCTACACCCGTCCCGTGGGCGTCCACCCCGCCCTCGCCGGCATCATCGTCGAGCGCGCACTCGATGCCGGCGCCTCCCCCGACGACCCGCTCTTCGTCCTCGGCCACGGAACGAAGCGCAACGCCGCCTCGTCGAGCGCCGTCCGCGAGCAGGTTGAGCGCGTGCGCGCCATGGACCGTTTCGCGGAGGTCACCGCCGTCTTCACCGACCAGGACCCGAACATCGAGTCGATCCCCGAACTCGCCCGCGGCCGAAACGCGACAGTCGTGCCCTTCTTCGCCTCCGATGGCTGGCACGTCGGCCAGGTCGCCGCCGCGAACGAGACTCCCGGCGTCCGCTACACCGACCCCGTCGGCACCCACCCCGGCATCGCCGCCGTCATCACCGACCTCGCGCTCAAAGCGGCGACGGTGCATTGAGGGCGGGCAATTTAGTCTGGAGCCTTCTCGACCTCACCGTGTTGGTTGAATGCTTCGGCCAGCGCTGTCGCCGCAGCTGGCTTTTGCGTTGGACCCACCAAGTTGGCGTGAGCGGAGCCCAGTGCCTCTAGTGGCGGCTCCGCTGAACCCGTCACTACGAGGTCGAACTCCAGGGGTTGCTCGATGTCGCCTACGACCCGACTGGCCGAGCGGATGTGTCCGACTGCCAATCGGGCACGGCCCCATGAAGCGAAACGCTCAATATGCAAGGCACTTCCGTCGTGGTTGGGGAGGCGCTCCTTGAGGAACAAGGAAACCGAAACGTACTTTGGGCTTTTCTTACCCCGAGTACGGAATGCAGCGCCGGTAATCCGCCCGTTGCTCACCCAGTCGTTCAGCAGCAGCCTTAGCGCGTGCTCCTCATCTCTCGCAGCTGGGGGGCTGCGTTCTTCAGGCGATGAAGTCACCGAGCGGCGGTCTCGGGAGCGGCTCGCTTTCTCAAGAGCGTGCGAAGGGTTGCTGGCTCGGTGAGTTCTATTTCGTGAACGACGCCCTTGAGCACGAGAGCCGCTTCTGCGGGGAACTCGCTGTCACTGTCTACAAAGACGTCAACATACGTTCCGTCGCGGAAGTCCCACTGCAGGAGCAGTGACCCGCTAGGGGCCGGAGCGACGAAGGGTTCGGGAGCGACCGTCCGCATGGCGAGCGCGACTTCCAACGCCTTCTGTGCGGTCGCATGGTCGATATGCTCGGCAGCCTCGCCGTCCCACCCCGGCGCCCATTCAACGAATCTCAACAGCCGGGAGACGAAGCCCAACGAAAGGCCCTCGTGAAGGGTGCCTTGCGGGAGCCGAAGCCCAAGCTCCGCGCGCACGACCGTTGACTTCTGTGTGGGGGCGCTGCGCGCGGTCTCGCGACGGGACGTGTGTTCCTCACACGGCCCACTCTGAGCCAGCTTCGCATGCTGTTCACGAACGACACTTGGGCGGGTGGGGCGGAGTGCAGTAGTGCTCATGGTTGACCATCACTCGGCCCGGCTGCGAGTTGCTCCGCCTCGGCTTGGCGGCACTCTTCGCAGATATAGGGGCCAGCGGCACCATACACGGCGTAGGCTTCTGCAGCGATACTCGTGGCTAGCTCAACCTCGGTGAGTGCTCGGGCGATGGATGCGGCGGTGGGTGCAATCGGGGAGTTCTCGGCTGCAAGTTCATCTGCAATCGTTCTCCAGAGATGTGAGCCGCGGAGTTCCGGGTCTGCTTCGGTCGCTGCGTGGTGGGTGGAGAGGAGGACATCTGAGCACTCCTGATCGTCAAGAGAAAGCCTGTGAGTCTCTTCCCCTGCCACATCTGCAGCGATCGACGCTTCAAGCGCAGCCATCACATGCCAGTGGGCAAGGCCTTGTTCCCCTGCGGCAAGGTGTTCGGCTGTGAAATCCAACTCCATCTCGGCGCGCTCACGCGCCCGGATTGTGGCGGCACGAGCAGCTTCGACGCTCGACCTACAGCTCTCACACCAAATCGCGAGTGCAAGCTCCGCAGCCGTATCTAGGTCCTCTTCCATGATGTATGGCTCTACAGCGTCGAGGTTTGGACAGTCGCAATCGGCGGTAGCTTCCAATTCCTTGGACGCCAGGTAGTCGGCGACTGCTCGACGCAGCACGGTCGCTCGGCCTTGCTCCCGGACCTCCGGCTGCTGGTCGAGGCGCTCCAGTAGGGTCTCGTCGAACGTGACCCCGATTCTCTTCATGGATTGATGGTACCGTTCTTGGCTACCCCTGTGTGCCAGCGCGCTTGGGCTGCACCGCTCCTGCTACCGCTCCTTCGGGCCGCCGGCGAAGACGGTGGAGCGGACGATGGCGGGCGTGCCGTCGTTTTGAATGGCGTCGTGGCGCCGGGCGATCTGCCCCTCGTGGTCCTCGTGCGTGAGGATGTAGAAGCGGTTCGCCTTGATCCCCTCCAGCACGCACTCCGCCGCCCACTCCGTCGAGAGCGCCTCCAATCGAACCCTGTCGCTGTAGCCCGGTGTGTTCTCCGTCCGCGCTTGCACCTCCTCTGGGTCGAGGTCACGCAGGTGGGCGGGACGGTTCCGCTCCGAGTTGCGCAGGTTCGTCCTGATGATGCCCGGGCAGAGCACCGATACGCCCACATTCGATCCCGCGTCCTGAAGTTCCCCGTACAGCGTCTCCGAGAGCGTGACGACCCCGTGCTTGCTCACGTTGTACGCCCCCGACCCCGCGACCGACACGAGCCCCGCCATCGAGCCCGTGTTCACGATGTGCCCCTCGTCCTGCTCGATCAGGTGCGGCGCGAACACGCGCACCCCGTGGATCACCCCCCACAGGTTCACCCGCAGCACGAACTCCCAGTCGTTGACGCTCAGGTCCCACATCCGTCCCCGCGCCCCCACGCCCGCGTTGTTGCAGACGATGTGGACCGAGCCGTAGTGCGCCAGCGCCTGCTCGCCGAGGGCGTCCATGGAGGCGGCGTCGCCCGCGTCGGTCTGGACGGCCAGGACCTCCGCGCCGCTCTCGCGCAGGCCCGTGGCGGACGCTTCCAGCGCCCCCTCCTCGATGTCGGCGAGGACGAGGCGCATCCCCTCGGCGGCGAAGCGAGTCGCCATCCCTAGCCCGATACCGCTTGCTCCACCCGTCACCACCGCGACCTTGCCCGCGAAGTCCTTCATGACAACTGCCCTCCTCGTGGCGCGCGCACGCTACGGTGAGCGCTCCCCCGTTCGCAAGGGCCTGGCAGGAAGCTGAACGTGGGCCCGAGCATGGCCGACCACCACGGAGGCGCACGAAACCCGCTGGGCTTGTCCCACCTCGCCCCTGGCGCTCCACCCCGGATGGCGGGAGTGCATGGGAGTCGAACCCACCCCTCGCCACGCTGGTGACGAGGCGACCGTTTTGAAGACGGCGAGGACCACCGGGCCCTATCCACTCCCCCGGACCAGCCATCCTACCGCGCCGCACAAGGGGCGCGTCCGCCCCCTTTAGGTCGATGAGCCAACGCCTGCCGTGCTCTAACGAGCCTGCCCGAGGAGCTCGTCCACTTCCTGAACGGCCTTGAGCGCCTCCTCGTAAACCACGTGTGGCTTGAGCTCAGTGATTAGTCTCGCCCGCTCGCGTGGGTCTGAGCCTCCCATGCGAGTGACGTACATGGCGGTGCCGATCCGTTCCAGGTCGGATACGCTCCGTTTTCCGAACCTTTTGGCTACCGCTGCAATCGCTGCCTCGTAGGGAGCAGTGGTGGAGGCGTGTTGCCGCAGCAACTTGGCGCCCGATTCTGACGGCTTGAGAGTCGGTCCGTATGGGGCCGGCCTCGTTTCGCGGTCGATCAGCAGATCGGCCCGCATCTCGCCCAGGAGATCGTGCAGGTCGAAGGAGTACGGGCCGTACTTGTACAGCACAAACTCGAACGCCGGGGGCACGTCAAGGATCTCTTGGACGAGATAGCCGCACTTCTGGACGTGCGTCTCCCCACACCAACTGTTTTGGGAGTAGAGGGCATCCATGAGGCCGAGGACAATCGCGGCCTTCTCAGTCTGTTCCATCTGGCTCGCTGCCTCCTTGTTCGGGGAGAATTGCAGTTCTTTCATTGGCAAGCCAGCGCCCTGCCTCGTCCTCCCAATCGGGATCGATGAAGACGTAGTCGAACGCGGCGTCGGGGATAGTGTTGATCACCGAGGACTCGGCACCGGCCAGGCTGATACGGCCGTCATTCATCTTCACGGGGAAGTCGATTGCCGCGCCCACCGGAGGCAGCCGGTCGCGCCGTACCGTCGCGTCCCCGAAGCGCGCGCGCACGGCGTCGAAGACGAGCTGCCCGGATGAAGGATTCTTCTCGAGATCGGCCGAATTGCGTGACCAGAGCACCCGGAAGTGCTCGCGGTTCATCAGTCGCCACGCCGGATCGTGAGCGGGGCTGCCTTCATCAGATGCGGCATCGGTGATGCCGGCGGTGACTTGAACATCGGTCATTGCGAGATGGGCTGCCAGATCCACGTCGTACAACCCACCGGGGAGCCAGAGCCTCAGGAAGTCCTTCAGGTGGACATCGTATGCGCGCCGTACGCGATGGAAGTAGACCTGACTGAACATGAAGTACCGGGCGAGGAGCAGGGACTCCGCGGACTGCAGGCCCCCCTCTTCGATCCCGAGGGTGGGCTCCTCGGAACCGTCTCCGCGCGGGAGGACCCGCAGCGTGTCGATCAGGCGATAGTGATCGAAGCGCCCGTATGCAACGCCACAGTGCAGTGAGTCCCCGAGAAGGTAGTCCATCCGGTCTACGCCGAACGCGTCACTCACGACGATCTCGGAAAGGATGGCCTCCCAGTTGCTGAACGTCTCGCCCGACAACTTCTTCTGTCCGACTGCGATCTTCGCGATCCGCTTGGCGTCCATCGGTGGAACCGCCTTCTCCCAGACATCGCTCATCAGATCGGCACGGATCAGGTCGACTGACAGTCGCTCATGACTCCATCCCTTGGGCAGCAGAGCGCTTTCCGCCGCGTGGGAGAAAGGGATGTGACCGAGATCGTGGCAGAGGGCGGCCATGCGGAGGATCTGGCGCCAATACGGATGCCACTTGGTCTCACGAATTTCCGGGATCGCCTCGGCCACCGCGGGGTGCACGTTCTCGCGGTTCGTGATGATGTCGAAGACACGTCCGGCGAGTTCCATGACACCCAGCGAGTGCTCGAAGCGGCGATGCGTTGCCCCCGGATACACCAGGTATGTCGTTGCGAGCTGGTGGATATGACGAAGGCGCTGCACGGGGGCCGAGTCGATCACGCGACGTTCTTGTTCGTCGAAGCGGACGAACTGATGCACCGGGTCACGTATCTCGTGGGTGAGCTTCATCATGTCTCAACCCCTAGTAGAACCTAATGCGAACAAATGTTCAAGATGCTGCCTTGGTGCACCGTGCTGAGCTGGACGCAGGTATCGTAGCTGGAAGTGCTGAGAAGAGTAAGCCCACTAGCAGATCAAACCTAGACGTACGGCAGGACCTTCTCCGCAAACAGCCTCGCGGGTTCGCGCGTGTCGCGACCGAAGAACTCGATGACGAACATGTCGCAGCCAGCTTCCTGGTTGGCGGCGATCTGGTCGCGGATGCGCTCGGGGCTGCCCGAGAGGGCGAGCGGGCCCGTCGGGTCGCCGAGGTGGCCGCCGAAGATCTTCTGAGCGCGCTCGATCATGGGCGCGGCCGAGGCCTCGTCCGGCGCGATCGTGACGAGGCACTGCTGGCTGACCTTGATCTCGGCCGGGTCGCGACCGACGTCGGCGCAGTGCTCGCGCAGGACCGCGACCTTGTGGGCGAGGTTCGAGTGATGACCCGCGAGGTTGTTGTAGATGTCGGCGTGCTGCGCGGCGATGCGCAGGGTGACGCGCTCGCCCGCGCCCCCGATGAGGATGGGGGGCGTGCGCGGCGGCTTCGGCTCGCAGACGAGGTTCTCGACGCGCACGTGCTTGCCCTCGAAGGTGACCGGCTCTTCCTCGGTCCACATGCGCTTCAGCAAGACGACCGTCTCTTCGAGCTGGCGCAGACGCTCGCGCGTCGAGAGGAAGGGCATGCCGAAGTCGGTGAACTCGCGCTCCATCCAGCCGCCGCCGAGCCCGGGGATGACGCGCCCGCCCGCGATCTCGTCGGCGGTCGCGATCATCTTTCCGAGGTGGGCGGGGTTGCGCATGCCCGCGGGCGTGACGAGCGTGCCGATCTCGACGCGCTCCGTAACTGCCGCCAGCGCCGCCACGGTGGTCCACGCCTCGAGGATGGGAATGTGGGGCGACTGCGGCCCGTAGAGGTGGTCGTTCACCCAGATCGAGTCGAAGCCGAGCGACTCGAACTCGCGGGCGGCCTCGCTGGCCTCCTCCCAGGTGCGCTTGATCTGCGGCACGTTCGCGCCGAAGTGGGGCTTGCGGGTCGCTTCCATCGTGTCCCTTCCTGCGGCGCGGGCCGCGACCGCCGCATTCTACGGGCAGCGTGGCACGGCCCTCGCCCGTGAGGTCTGTCGCGGAACCCGGCGATACAATGCAATTCGATGGTTGAGCTTGCGAGCTACCTGTTCTGGACCGGCCTCGCGCTCGCCGCCTTTGCGTCGGCGACGTACATCGCGCACGCCGCCAGCGCGTCCCTCTCCCTGCGGCGGTTCAGCGCCCAGACGGACGCGGGAACGGTCACGCTTTCGGATGCCACTGGTGTGCCCAACCCCGGTATCGGGCGGCTCGCGACCACGTTCGCGACCCTGACAGCGCTCGCCCTGACGGGGTCGCTCGTGGCGCGCTGGGTGGCCGTCGAGCACGCACCGCTCTCGAACCTGTACGAGTACACGGTCGCGCTGGCCTGGGGAGTCTGTGTGGCCTGGCTGGCGTTCGAGCGGACGGCGCGGGCGCGACGCTTCGGGGTCGTGGCGCTGCCGATCGTGACTGCGCTGCTGGCCGTCGCCACCCTCTTCCCCGACGAGGTTATCCCGCTGATCCCGGCCCTCCAGAACGGCCCGCTGCTGACCCTGCACGTGAGCGTGGTGATGGTCTCCTACTCCGTGCTCACGGTGGCCTTCAGCGCGGCCGTCATCTACCTGGTACAGGGCGGTGAGGGGAAGCGACGATTCGCGTCGCTGCCCGGCGGGGAGGCCGCCGGCGACCTCGCGCATCGGGCCGTACAGGTGGGATTCCCGCTGCTGGCGCTGGGGATCGCGCTCGGAGCCTGGTGGGCAAACAGCGCCTGGGGTCGCTACTGGGGCTGGGACCCGAAGGAGACGAGCGCGCTGGTGGTGCTACTGGCGCTGGCAGCCTACTTCCACGCGCGAGCGGGGGAGGGGTCGGTGGCGGGCGCGCCCATCATCCGCTGGTTCATCCCCGCCCGCTTCCGGCGCAGCTGGCGCCCCGACCCGATGTGGTGGCTGGTCGCGATGTGGGCGCTGATGCTGTTCACCTACTTCGGCGTGAACCTCTGGATCACGGGCCTGCACAGCTACGCCGGGGTCTGAGGCGGCTCGCCTCCCACTGCGGCAACGAGTTCGTCCTGGCCTCCGTCCCGCCGCCTGCGCAAGGCATGCACCAGGATCCCCAGGTTGATCGCGTAGGCGATCGCAAGGACGACCATCGCCCCGATGAAGGAGCCGTCCTCTGGAGAGGACGCCAGCACGGGCAGCGCCGCCTGTGTCACGAGCACGATGAAGATGAGGCCGGCCAGTGGCGCCACGACGCGCAGCCAGGCGGAGGTCACCGGGTCCCGCTCCCCCTGGCCCGCCCCTGTCGAGTTCAGCCAGCACAGGATCAGGATGGCGAATACGATCAGGACGGCTACCGGCAGCGAGGAGCCATAGCCGTAGGGGACGGCGACCAGGCTGAACGCGAAGAGTGCTGCTGGAACAAGCAGATGGACAGACGCCAGCCTTCCCACCGCGAGGGTTCTCCGACGCGCTGTCACGACGAGGGTGGCCAGCAGAGCGACCACGCCGACCCCGAGGACTACAAAACCTGGGGTGTTGGAACTGAGGTTGTCTCCCAGGGAGACAGCCACGGCAATGCCGTTGACGGCGAACGGCGCGCCCGCCACGGCAAGGGTGAGCATGAGCAACCCCAGGCAGGTCAGCAGCCGGGGGCGGCTGATGGCATCCTCAAGTTCGACTGGCGAGTCTTTCGCCCGTTTGCGCCTGATGTAGCCACTGGCGATTACCGCCAGCGGGATGACGAAGACGGCCACCTGCACGATGACGGTGCCGAGGCGAGAGGGGTCGATGTCAAGCCGCCCAAAGAGTGTGCTCTGGATAGCGCTCCAGATGGCTGTCAGGGACGCGGCGTTGCTCACGATCACGAGGCCCAGGAGTCCGGTAGCGATCAGGAGTTCGCTGAACGTAAGGCCCTGGTCGGAAGCGAGGCTCCCCGGCCGCACTCGGACGAGCGTGAGACCGAGCGCGATGCCGAGCGACAGGACCACCAACAACACGGGAACAACGGCCGAACGGGCCGAGTCCTCGGCAACCGACCAGAGAATCATGGTGGCCAACGCGGCCAGCGTGAGAGCCAGCGAGAGCCCGAGCACGCCTATGGCCCTCAGCACCTCGGGGAACGTCACGAGGGCGATGGGCTTGCGTTCCGCCCACGGCCCCGCCTCCCCGCTGTCGCTGTCGCTGTCGCTGTCGCTGTCCCGGAGCTTGCGGATGGCCACTGCGAGGAGCGCGACGCTTATGGCGTAAGCAGCCAACAGGAGCACAAGGGCCGCGACCGAGGCGCCGGCTCCCACGTCGCCAGCGATGGCCGAGATGGGCTGGAGGGTATGCGTAGCGACGAGCGCCAGACCGGCCACCGCTACGGTCCCCAGCAGCCAGCCAGAATGAAGGGGCTTGTGCTCTACGTCCTCGCTGCCCGCCTGGATGTCGTTCAGCCAGAACAGCCCGAGGATGACGGCAAGGGCGCCTACCAGCAGCAACGCGGTGCTCTGGTAGGAGGCCGCGACGACACCCAGGCCGAGGAGCCCCGCGATTGCCGGTAACCGTGGCGAGTCCGGCCCTCCCGCCAGCCGCTCCTCCCGGTCCCGCAGCAGCGCGAGGACCGTGAGGAGGATCACAACCCCTGCCCCCAGCGCGACAAAGGCGTTGGCGGCCATGGCAAGGCTCGCCCCTTCCTCGATCTCCAGGGTGCGGACGATGTCGTTGGCGGTAGCGGGCGCAGCAGCGACTGCGATGGCCAGGGCGAGCAGGGCCAGGCAGCGAACGAGCCTCGCGAAGGTGATCGCGTCGCCGTTCTCCTCCGCACTCTGGCGGATTCTCAGGGCCTTGAGCCGCGCCGCGCCGATCACCACGAGCGGAACCATGAACGCCACCACCTGCAGGGCCAGCGGCGCCCAGTAGTCGGAGCTAGTCCCGCGCCAGACGAATTCCGCGACGTGGATGGCCACACGGGGCGCCTGCGTGCCCACGATCACGAGACCCAGCAGCCCCGTCACGGTGAGCAGTTGCGAAAACGTCAGGGGGTTGG
Organism: Tepidiformaceae bacterium; assembly: GCA_965262975.1. Lineage (GTDB taxonomy): Bacteria > Chloroflexota > Dehalococcoidia > Tepidiformales > Tepidiformaceae > UBA2991. The sequence continues at coordinate 2,951,956 of OZ253575.1, forward strand.
TGCGATTCTCCTGCCTCTGCAGGGCCGCCGTGGCGAGAACGACGAAGGGAATGGCGAAGGCTGCTGCCTGCAGGAGGATGGCTGCGGTGGTCGAAGGACCGATGCCGGAGTCGTCAAACCCGGATCGGGCCCCCACGATCTGCGGAACGGTTCCCGCGCCCAGCGCGGTGGCCAGCGTCAGACCGATCAGGCCCACTGCCAGGAGCGCCTGGTGAAAGGTGATGGACTTCACGCCGCCGAAGGATACGCACCGGCGCGGGGGCGCGAGCGGTCTACGCGCCGGGCAGCGGTGGGAAGGGGCGGGCCTGCTCGTAGGCGTAGGAGGCGCGCAGGACGAGGTCGTCGCGGTGGCGGGGGGCGACGATCTGGAGGCCGCAGGGGAGGCCGGCGTCGGTCAGGCCGGCGGGGACGGAGGCGGCCGGGTGGCCCGTGAAGTTGAAGGGGTAGGTGTAGGCGATGCCGTTTACCCGTTCGCCCTCGACCTCCCGGGGGATGGGGCCGGAGGGGCCGAACGCCTCGGTCGGGAGCGTGGGCGTCAGGAGGAGGTCGTACTGCTCGAAGAGGCTTGCGGTCCACGCGATCAGTTCGCCGCGGCGGCGCAGGAACTCCTGGAAGTCCGAGGGGCTCACGTCGATGGCGCGGTCGAGCTGGCGCACGTAGCGGGCCGTGAACTCGTCGTGGCGGGTCGAGTAGTTGTCCCACTCCTGCCCCAACGACTGGAAGGCGGAGACGCGCGCCCACCAGCCGCCCATCTCGGGAATCGTGTCGTCGGTCTCCACCACCTCGTGTCCCATCGCCGCGAACACCTCGACGGCGGCACGCACCTCGCGCAGCACGTCGCGCTGGACGCGGGTCACCCCGAGCGTCTCGTTGAAGGCGATGCGCAGCTTCGGCAGCGGCTCCTCCAGCGTGTCCGTGTAGGAGACATCCGGCGCGGGCAGCGACTCCGGATCGGCCGGGTGCGGGCCTGCGACGACGTCGAGGTAGATGGCGGCGTCGCGGACGCAGCGGGTGAGGGGGCCGTAGCAACTGACGCTGAGCCAGGACGGCATGGGGCGGGGCGCGATGGGGGTGCGTCCCTGGGAGGGCTTGAGGCCGTACAGGCCCGTGTAGCAGGCGGGGATGCGGATCGAGCCGCCGCCGTCGCTCGCGGTCGCGAGGGGCGCCATGCCGGAGGCCAGCGCCGCGGCCGAGCCGCCGCTGGAGCCGCCCGGCGTGCGCTCGAGGTTCCAGGGGTTGCGCGTCGGCCCGAAGAGCTCGTTGTCGGTGAAGGGGATGTGGCCGAACTCGGGGGTGTTCGTCTTGCCCACGACGATCGCCCCGGCGGCCTTCAGCCGGGCCACGAGCGCGTCGTCGAAATCGACGCGGTTGTCGCGGTAGAGACGGGAGCCTTTGGTCGTGACGAAACCGGCCGCGTTCTCGAGATCCTTCACGCCCAGCGGCAGTCCCGCGAACGGCCCCACGTCCTCGCCCGCCGCCAGGCGCTCGGCAAGCGCCCGCGACTCCCGCAGAGCGCCCTCCCCGTCCACCTCGACGAAGGCGTTGAGGCTCGGATTGAGCTGTTCGATGCGGGCGAGGGAGCGCTCCATGAGGTCGACGGGCGAGAGTTCGCGTGAGCGCACCAGCGCCGCCAGCTCGTGAGCCGGGGCGAAATCGAGGTCCGTGTCGGGCATGGGGTCAGCCGCCCTGCATGTTGATGCGCAGCTCGACTGCGTCGCCGTCGGCGATGGGCGTGTCGAGCTCGGACTGGGCATCATTGATGACGGCCAGCACGGCCTCCTGATCGCGCTCGTTGAAACCCTCGTCCTCGAGGATCGCCTTCGCCGTCAGACCCTCGCGCCAGTCGAGTTCCAACGTTTCGAGTTTCGACTTGGAGAGGTTCTGGAGCGTGGGGAAGAGCCTTACCGTAACCGCCATCTGCGCCTCCGCGGGGCGCATTCTAACCGCTCCCCGGCCCCGCTCCGTGGCCCCCCGGCGGGCGGGTGGTCTACGATCGCAGAGCCATGCTCGTGCTCGCAATCGAGTCATCCTGCGACGAAACCGCCGCCGCCCTGATCGAGGGCGGTACGACGATCCACAGCACGGTCGTCGCCAGCCAGGTCGATCTGCACGCGAAGTACGGCGGGATCGTGCCCGAGGTGGCGAGCCGTGAGCACCTGCGCCAGATCACGCCGGTCGTGCGCGAAGCGCTCGCCGAGGCGAACTGCACCCTCGACGATGTCGACGCCGTCTGCGCGACGCGCGGGCCGGGACTGGCGGGCGCGCTCCTCGTGGGCTACAGCACGGGCAAGGCGATGGCCTTCGGGCGCGACCTGCCCTTCCTCGGGGTGAACCACCTCGAGGGGCACGTCTACGCGAACTGGCTCGTGGAAGGGCCGCCGCCCGCGTTCCCGGCGCTGTGCCTCGTTGTTTCCGGGGGCCACACCGACCTCATCCTGATGCGCGGACACGGCCAGTACGAGCGCCTCGGCGGTACGCTCGATGACGCCGCCGGCGAGGCGTTCGACAAGTCGGGACGGCTGCTCGGGCTGCCCTTCCCCGGCGGACCCGCTATCGCAAAGCTTGCCGCTACGGCGGGCGCCTCGGCCCTGAGCCTGCCCCGCGCCTGGATGCGCGGCACCTGCGACTTCAGCTTCAGCGGCCTCAAGACGGCCGTGCTCCACGCCGTGCGCGAGGAGCGGGGCTCGCCCGCCGAGATCGCCTGGGAGTTCCAGGAGGCTGTCGTCGACGTGCTCGCCGGGAAGGTCTCGCGGCTGGCGCGCGAGCTCGATGTGGCCGAGGTGCTGCTCGCCGGGGGCGTCGCCGCCAACGGCCGCCTGCGCGAGGAGATGCGCGCCCGCAGCCCCGTGCCCGTCCGCGTCCCGCCCCCCTCCCTCTGCACGGACAACGCCGCGATGATCGGCGCCGCCGGGGGCCACCGGCTCGCCCTCGGCCAGCGCAGTCCCCTCGACGAGGACATCTTCAGCACGAACGACTGGTCGCGGGTGTGAATGGGGCTGCTGGCTGCTGGCTGTTGGGCCCCACCCCGACAGCCCCGGCCGGTAAAGAGCGAGCAGCTAACGGCTAACCGCCAAGCCCCGTAGACTCATCTGCAGCCACCAAGTGCCCCGGGGGAGATCATGGTCTGGTTTGTTAGTGTCGCCATCGCCATCATCCTTTGCGGCGTCGCCTTCCTGTTCGGACGGGCGATGCGCAGCGAGGCGGAACCGGGGAGCCCCGAGGCCGATCGCGGCCTCATCTTCATCGTGCTCGCCATCATCGTCTTCGTGATCTGGGCGGGCGCGCACACAGCCCTTTCGGCGCTCAAGCAGGTCGAAGCCGGCGACGTCGCCGTCGTCTACCAGTTCGGCGAGATCATCGGGCAGAAGGGTGAGGGTCTCCAGTTCGTCGCCCCCTGGCAGGAGATCCGCACGGAGAGCATCCGCGTCCAGCGCCGCCAGTTCTCGAACGTCAGCGGCTTCTCCTCGGAGACCCAGGACGTGGTCATTACCGCCACGGTGAACTACCGCGTTGACCCTGGCGCCGTGCAGAACCTCTACCGAACGGTCGGCGTCAACTGGTTCGACATCCTCGTCGAGCCCCGCATCAACCAGTATTTCAAGGCCGAGACGGTCAAGTACAGCACGGTCGACATTGCTCCGAACCGGGAGACGATCCGCAAGAATGTGAGGGATGCGCTAGCGCTCGACCTTCAGAACTTCTCCGTCACGGTCGAGGACCTGCTGATCGACAACATCGACTTCAATGCCGACTTCAAGCGCTCGATCGAAGAGAAGCAGATCGCGGCCCAGAACGCCCTCCGGGAAGGGGAGCGCATCGCCCAGTCGCAGGCCGAGGCCATCCAGGCCGAGGAGCGCGCGAAGGGTGAGGCCCGCGCCGTCGAGGCGCGCGCCAAGGGTGACGCGGCCGCCGAGATCGAGCGCGCCAGGGGTAACGCCGAGGCCATCCTCCTGCAGGCGGAGGCGCAGGCGCTGGCGAACGTCCTCCTTGATGAATCGCTCACGCCGCAGGTCATCCAGTACCTCGCGGTCATAAAGCTCGCGCCGAACATAGACATCGCCCTCATCCCATCGGGCCAGAACATCATCATCGACCCGGCCGCGCTACTCTCGGGCTCGACCGTGGACGACGAGCCGACGCCACCAGCTGTTCCCGCCACGACGACCACCGGCCCCTAGCCGGTTTCGCCGCCCTCGCGAGCCTCGCGGGCGTCAGTCGCGCAGGGTGCGCAGGCGCAGCAGGTGGGTGGTCACGCCCACGCCGACGGCGGCGAGGATGGCGTAGATCCAGACCGGCGGCGTGATCAGGTAGGCGGAGAGCGCGAGGCCGGCCCAGAGCATGGCGAGGGTTGCGGCCTTCGTGCCGAGCGTGGCGCCGCGGCGTTCTGAGTAGTTGTGCAGGTACCGCCCGAAGAAGCGGTTCGTCATGAGCCAGCGGTGCGCCCGCTCGGAGCCGCGCGCGTAGCAGGCGGCGGCCAACAGGAAGAAGATCGTGTGGGGGAGCAGGGGCAGGAAGACGCCCAGCACACCGATGGCGACGAGCAGGCTGCCAAGCGCGATGAACAGCACGCGCATCGGCGCCGATGCCGCAACGGGCGACCGCGCCGCTTGTGAAGAACCTGCCAATTCTGTCAATTGAGTCCCGGACCTGCTCTGGTGGGAGTTCCGGTGGGAGTATAGCGCATCCCGATTGGCGCGCGGCGCTACTTTTTCGGGCGGCGCCAGCGAGTCCAGTCGAAGGGCTCGATGCCCGTCTCGGTGAGCTGCCAGATGGAAGCCTCGGCGCGTCTGTCGGCGATGTCGAGGAAGCCGATCGTGCCGAGCTGCGTCTGGAGGTTGTGCGGGTAGGTGGGGGAACCGGGGTTCACACAGAGGACATCGCCGACCTGGTCGATGGCCTCCACGTGCGAGTGTCCGTAGACGACGACATCAAGGTCCGTGCGGCCGAAGTAGCGCTCCATGGCGCGCTCGACGGTGAGGTGAGGCGGCATCTCGGGCACGGGCATGTCGTGGACGAGACCAATGGAGACGCCTTCGAACTCCAGCGCCCAGGCCTCCTCCAACAGGGGGTGGTCGGGCTGCACCGGGCGACCGCCGGAGCCGTCCTCGCCGTTGCCGCGCGCCGCCCAGAGGGGGGCGACCTGCGCCAGCTCATCGAGCAGGCCGACCTCGTGAATGTCGCCTCCATGCAGGATCACATCCACGTCCGCGAAGGCGTCGAACACCTGCGGCCACAGCTCCGCGCGGGACTCCGGGATGTGGGTATCCGAGATCAGGCCGATGCGCACGGGCCGAGTCTAACGTGAGCGCGGGGCCGGGGTTCTGCTTGCAGAGCCTGTGGGACGCAGACCCTATAGACGTGATGGGAGCCATCGTGGACGGGATGGTGGGGAAGCGACTGACCTACGACGACCTCACCGAGTAGGTTGCGCTACTGTCGATTTTGTCGTCTGCCCAGTTCCCGTATGGCATTTGGGAGGGCGCTCTCAGGAACCCCTCCGGCAAGAGCTGAAGCAACGAGGAGTTCGAGGGTTATCGCCGGGTCGCTATCCAGGACGACCACATGCCTGTTTCGATACGTGGCGAACTGGGTCAGGCCGTCTTGTTCGCCGTCTTCGACGTATCCGTGTTCTTCAAGGTCAAGAACAATGAGAGCGAAGTCTTCGCTAAGCGGCGGAGGCGAAACCCCCACTACGCGAAGGTGGTCGATGTTCTTCCGTCTTTTCCCCACCGATTCTGTAGTCGATGCCGCATTCTTCCATGAATTCAGCCAGCGCTTCTTCGCCCAGCTTCTTGTATCCCCGCACAAGGAGGATGTGGGCCGTCTCGCTTCTCTCTTCCGCCTCGGCCTTCGTGGCACCGACAGTAATGACACCTGTCTGCAAGCCCCATGTAACCCAATGCCCCCCGGATTCGTCTCTTACGCTCGTGACGGACACTGTGAAGTAGACCGTTTCAGTGACTGCTTCAGGTCGCGCGCTCATGAAAGAAAAAGTAGCGAACCGCTGGGCGCAGGGCAACGGGGCGCAGCCCTTGGCAGGAAACCAAGCTTCACTTGGACTTCCGAGCTGGCTTCGCCTGGGCAAGAGCGGAGCCGGCAAGTTTCTTGGTGGTCTTGCTCGTCCGGCTAGAACGCAGCGCCCTCGAGGCAACCTTCGCAACTCGCCGCGAGGTCTGCTTCGTGTTTCGTCTTGCGGCCATCAGCTTGCCCCCTCCCCCCGCCGTGTCGATCCTGGTGGATGGCGATCGTTGCCCACATCGGAAGAAAGCGCAATAGGCGTAGGCGCCTTAACACTTATGGACGGCGGGGACCTGCGACAGGCCAACCCTCAGCAGCCTGCCTCCTGTGTCGTGTTCGCTCCACCTTCCTGGTCACTCGTCCAATCGAAAGCTGCGGGCGTTGAGGTTGGAGTCGGGGTTGGACAGCCTCGCGAGGCCGTTCGTTCCCGGTAGAGCTAGCTACAATCCCCTCCGCTTGTTATAGAACGTACGTTCTGATACGGTTCAGGCATGTCCAGTCAGCTCGTCCTCCAGCCCACCCTCCTCGGCAACGAGGGCCCGTCGTTCGACCCAACCTTCGCGGGAATCGAGCGCACCGAGCTCGCCTACGAGTCCTGGATCGACCAGGCGCAGGGGTTCCTCGCCGGCCACCAGAACGTCTTCGCCGCCCTGCGCGACGACACGCGCTGGCACGGCCACACGCGCGTCATGTACGACCGCATGGTCGACGTCCCCCGCCTGACCGCCTCCGTTCCCCGCGACGGTCCCGGCCACCCAGTCATCCGCGGGATCGCGGACGCGCTCGGCGAGCGCTACGGCGCGACCTTCGACCTGGTCGCGCTGGCCCTCTATCGCGACGGACGGGACAGCGTCGCCTGGCACCGGGACAAGGCGCGCCGCGAGCGCCGCGGGCAGTCACTGGTGGCCACCCTCTCGCTGGGGGAGTCGCGCCGCTTCCTCGTGCGGCCGCACGGCGGCGGTCCTTCCGTCAGCTTCTCGGCGGGCTGGGGCGACCTGCTCGTGATGGGCGGCGCCTGCCAGCTCCACTGGGAGCACTGCCTGCCCAAGGCGCAGCAGGCGGGGCCCCGCATCAGCGTGATGTTCCGCAGCAGCGCCGACTTCGTGCGCTTCTAGGCTGCCGCCTAGAGCATCTGCCCCTTCAGATTCTCCAGCCCCATCAAGGCCGCGATCTCGCCCTGGTGCGAGGCGATGTGCCAGACGCCCAGCGTGGCGAAGACCCACAGCTTGGGCTGCGGTTGGGGACCGAAGGGCACCTCGGCCTGCAACTCCTCGTCCGAAGCCGATTCCAGGTAGCCATCGACGGCGGCGCGGACGGCGGCGGCGTACTCGCGCAGGGGTTCCACCTCGAAGCTCAGGCTGGTCGTGTAGTCCTGCGAAATGACGGGGCTCTCGGGCAGCTCGAAGCCGAGCTTCTCGCCCAGGCCGCTCTCGTGATAGACGGGCTGGCGCCCCATCAGGCCGCCCACGAGGATCAGGTCCTGCGTGATGGCGGTATGGGCGTAGGTCGCGCCAATGGGGTTTGTCAGTGAACCCTCAATGGTCTTCGTGAGCAGCTCCGGCGAACACCGCCCGATGGCGTCCTCCAGGTTGTTCTGCGCGAATGCGTACTGACTGCGGATCAAGTCCCGCTCGCTCATGCCGTGCCTCCTGGCGCTGGTCTTCGATGTGCGGCGTCAGTCTGAAGCGTGGCCGGTTCCGCCGCCACCGACCTCGACCACGAGCGCCTCTGGCCCGTGGATGCCGCGCACGATGCGCTTCTCGATGTCGGCCGTGCGGCTGGCGCCGGTCAGGATGAGCGCGTCGCCACCGCCGGCGATGGCGGCGGCCAGCTCCTGCGGGTAGCGCACGATCGCGGCCTCGTCGACCTCGACGACGATGCGCTGGCAGTCCATGAGCGCCGCCCGCCCTACCGCCTCCCCCGTGAGCAGCACGCTCCCCGTTGAGGCGACGGCGGCGGTGGCGCGCACGCGGCGATCGCCGGGCTCGGGCTCGGCGTTGTCGGTCACGATCGCGCCGACGGCGGCCGCGCGCTCGCGGAAGAGCGTGGCCACATCCTCTGGGAGCGGCTCGGGGACGGCTTCGGGCTCGGGCTCGATGGCGTCGAGGGGGATGAGCATGGCGGGGTCGCGGGAGGGCCTTGCGGCGGGGAGGGGGCGGTTGCCGGAGCCCCGCAGTCCAGGCAAGATGCCACCGGCGCGCAGACCGAGCCGGCCGAGCCAGCTGGCGGCGCGTCCCTGTGGTCCCGCGAAGGCAGCCGCCCAGGCCTTCCACCCCAGTCGTTCGACCGTTGACCCCCCGTTCGAGGCCTTCCCCTCGCGCAGGTCGAGCAGCATGCGGTGCAGGGGGATGCCCACCGGGCAGACCTCGGTGCAGCGCCCGCAGAGGCTGGATGCCGAGGGCAGATCGTCGTGGCGTCCGTCGCGCCAGAGCAGGGGCGAGACGACCGCCCCGATCGGCCCCATGTAGGGCGAGCCGTAGGAGAGCCCGCCGGCGGCCGTATAGACGGGGCAGGCGTTCATGCAGGCGCCGCAACGGATGCAGCGCAGGACATCGCGGTAACGCTCGTCGGCGAGGATCTCGGAGCGGCCATTGTCGACCACGACAAGGTGGCGCTCGCGTCCTTCCTCGGGCCCGCCGAGGAAGTGGGTGTAGGCCGTCAGCGGTTGGGCCGTGGCGCTGGGGGCGAGCACCTGCAGGACGGCGAGAGCCGCTTCCTCGTCGGCCACGACTTTCTCCATGCCGGTGATGGCGATGTGCAGGGGCGGGCGGCTCACCCCAAGCGACACGTTGCCCTCGTTCTCGACGATGACGATGCGGCCACTGCTCGCGATCACGGCGTTGGCGCCGGTGATACCCGCGTCCACGTCGGCGAAGAATTCGGCGACCACGTCGCGCACGGTTTGCGAGAGGCGCACGGGGTCGTCGTCGGGAACGTCGGCGCCCGCGCCCGCGAGCAACTCGCGAATGCGCGCGCGGTTCAGGTGGAGGGCGGGAGCCGTGATGTGGCTCGGACCGCGCCCCTCGATGTCGACGATGTACTCGCCGATGTCGGTCTCCAGTACCTCGTGACCGCGAGCGCGCAGAGCGTGGGTGAGCCCCACCTCCTCTGCCACCATCGACTTCGACTTGGCGATGCGGCGGGCATCGCCGAGCAAGTCCGAGACGATCGCGACCGCCTCCTCGGCGGTGGCGGCACGGTGGTAGCCCATGCCCTGGCGCTCGCAGGACTCGCGGAGCTGCTCCTGCAGCTCGTCGAGGTGTTCGACCGCGTAGGCGCGCGCCGCCTGCGCGCTGGCGCGCGCATCGGGCGGGCTCGCCGTGGCGAGCTGCTCGCGACTATCGGCCACCAGCTTGCGCAGGATGGGGGAGAGGGTAGCGGCGGGAGGACCCGCCTCGATCTCGGCGCGCGCCCGCGCGCGGAAGCCGCTCACGGCAGCGCCTTGCCGAGGAGCTCGGCGAGCGTCCAGGTTTCCAGGGGCTGCTCGGTGGCTCGCGCCGTGGCCTCGAGGTGGGCGAGGCAGGAGAGATCGCCGGAGACGAGCACGCGGACACCTCGAGAGGCCACATCCTCCAGCTTGGCCCGCGCCATTGCCACTGAGACCTCCGGCTCCTTCACCGTGAAAGTCCCGCCGAAGCCGCAACACTCAGCCTCGTACGCGAGGCGTCGCACATCCAGTCCTTCGATTTGCTCTAACAGACCGACGGCTCCTTCGGTCAGGCCCAGCTCGCGGCGGCCGTGGCAGGAGTCGTGGTAGGCAACGGCCCCCGCGAGGCGCAGCGGCAACGCCGCCAGGTTCGGGTGGGCGGCCACGTAGGCGCCGAACTCGACGAAACGCTTGCTCATGCGCTCGATACTCGCGCCGCGCGGTCCCGCCCACAGCTCGGGCAAGTAGTGGCGGACCATGCTCGCGCACGAGCCCGAGGGGACCACGACGGTCTCGTGGCCGCGCGCCGCCCGCAGGAGGACGCGCCCGACACTCTTCGCCTCGCTGCGGTAGCCGCTGTTGAAGGCGGGCTGGCCGCAGCACGGCCCCACGATCGTCGAGACCGCGTCGCCGAGGTGTTCGAGCACACGGCGCGCGTGCCCGCCGTCGTCGGGGCGCAGGGCCGCCATGTAGCAGGGCACGAAGAGCGCGACCTTTGCCATTCGTTCACGCTACCGGCCCGCAGGCCAGTTCCGCAAGCGCAAACGGCGCCTTGTCATGGCGCCGCCTCTCCCCGTGCCCTACGGTAGAGGCATGCTCACGCGCGGCTTTCGCATTGCCTCCATCGGAGGGATCGCCATTGAGGTGCACCCCTCCTGGCTGCTCATCCTGGGGATCGTGACCTACCTGCTGGCGGCGGGCCTCTTCCCCGACACCTACGAGGGCTGGAGCACGGTTACCTACTGGCTGGTGGGAGCAGCGGCCGCCATCCTCCTGTTCGTCACCGTTCTCCTCCACGAGCTCGCCCATGCGGTGGTGGCCATCCGGCGGGGACTGCCGGTACCGCGCATCACGCTCTTCATCTTCGGGGGCGTCTCCCACCTCTCGCGCCAGCCGCGCACCGCGGGCGAGGAATTCTTCATCGCGGCGGCCGGACCCGCCACCAGCCTCGCGCTCGCCCTCGCCATCTTTGGCGCCTCGATCCTCGTACGTGGATCGAGCGAGCAGCTGGAGGCGATGTTCAGCTACCTCGCGTTCGCGAACATCCTGCTGGCCGTGTTCAACATCCTCCCCGGCTTCCCCCTTGATGGCGGGCGGGTGCTGCGCTCAATCGCCTGGAAGCGCACGCGCAGCTTCCGCAAGGCCACCCGCTTCGCGGCGGGAACGGGCGAGATATTCGGTTGGGCGGTGATCGCGACCGGCGCCGTCTTCCTGTTCATGGGTCAGTGGGTTCCCGGAATCTGGGCGATCATGATTGGCTGGTTCCTGCTCAGCGCCGCCCGCGGCGAGGCGAACGGCGTGCGCATGGACACCATGCTCAGCCGCCTGAAGGCGCGCGAACTCATGCACCGCACCTTCATCGAGGTCACGCCCGGGACACCCATCCAGGCGGTTGTCGATGAGCACATGATCGGCAAGGGCGAGCGCTCCGTCGTCGTCGCCAACGACGACTACGTCGTGGGCATCCTGACCGTGAGCGACCTCGCGCGCGTGCCCCGCAGCGAGTGGGGCTCGACCCCGGCCCAGCGCATCATGACGCCCCGCTCGGATGTCGTGACCATCAACGCCGACGCCCCCGCCACGGATGTCATGCCGCTGCTCGCACAGCGCCGCCTGAACCAGCTTCCCGTGATCGACGAGGGACGGATGATCGGGATCATCACGCGCCGCGAGTTCCTCGACCGGCTCCAGATCGCGGAGGAACTCGGCCCCGACGCCAGTCCCGATGACGAGGGCGAGTCACCACCCATTCGCACCCCGGGCAGCGACGACCCGGACTCGCCCTGATCTCGCGCCTGGCGCTAGTTCTCCCCCGCCGCAGCCGGGAGGGGCCGCAAAGCCCACTCCTCCCAAACGGCCCACGCGAGCTTGTCCATGCCGTCGCTGAGACGCAGGCCAACATCATTGAGGACGGCGGCGCCGCCCTGGCGGCTCTGCGTCGGATCGCGTTCCGCCACCCACGCCACCGCGCTGAAGCCGTTGGCCTCCGCGTCCTCCAGCAGACGCCGCAGGAACTGCTCCTGCTCACGCTCTGAGCCGACCCAGGAGTGGCCCTCGATCGTGGCGGAGGCGTAGCCCGCCTCGCTGACCAGGATCTCGCCGGCGAAGCGCGCCCGCAGCTGGCTGTAGTAGTCGGCCGGGATCTCGCGGACGAGGCGGATGGCGGAGGAGAGGTACGGGTAGGTGGAGATAGCGAGGACGTCGATGCGCCAGCCGAAGGCATCGATGGCCTCCCACTGGGGCGGATGCTCCTGCGTGAGCCTGCCGAGCAAGTCCTCCAGCTGGAAGGTCGGGAACACCTTCGTTCCGGGCCTGATCGACTTCACGGCGTCGTAAACGCGGTTGTACGCCTCGATGTACCCGCGGAACTGGCCAGGGGAGCGCGCTCGCAGCATGTTGATCTCGACCCCAACCGCGAGGTACTCGGGCTCGTAGTTGGTCACGATGTAGATGGCGTAGGCCACCAGCGCCTCCTGTACATCCGCGCGCAGGAAACCCTCCTCGGGGTGGACCGCATCGGGCAGACCGGCGATGCGACCGCGCTGGACGGCCCCGTCGGTGGGGTCGATGGCGAACAGGAGCGACAGCCCGTACTGGCGCACAAGGCCGCGCTCCAGCCGCATCAGCGCGTGCGTATCCTCCGAGACCTCGGCGCCGGGGAAGAACTCCTCCCAGGGCGGCACGCGCGCGATGCTGATCAGCTCCGCGTGCCGGGCGGCCGTTGCGAAGGTGTCCACGTACACCTCGCGCGTTTCCTCGGCGGGCTGTGCGCCCAGCCCGAGCCGCAGCGTTCGCGGAGGCCCCTGCCGCTCCGGGCGCGTAACCTCCGGGCCAGGGAGTTGGTCCGTCGACTCTCCCGGCCGATCACAGGCGACCGCAAGCAGCGCTGCTACAATCAAGGCGGCGGGGAACAGGCGCGAGCACTGCATGACCTTACGCAGGTTCCTCTTGGCGTCGGTTCTGCTTGGCGTGATCGCCGGCGCAGCCGCTGGCGGTATCCGCACCCTGACGAGCGAAGACCCCGAGACTCCCACCCCGGCGCCGACCGTTGCTCCCACTCCCGTGGGTGAGACGCCTCTGGCCGTGGCCGAGCGCTTCGCCGCCGCCTGGGAGGCGGGCGACACAGCAGCGATGTACGCCCTCCTGGACAGCAGAACGCGGGCGGGGATGCCCCTTGCCGACTTCGCGGCAGCCTACGACAGCTTCAGCCAGGAGGCGGCCGTCAGGGCCATTGCCGTGTCTGTCTCGGATGAGGGTGCTCAGCGCATCACCTTCCGCGTCCGCCTCGACACACGCTACTTTGGCGCGCTGGAATATGCCACCGCCGTCCCCTTCGTCTCTCGACAGGAGGGCTTCCCGCGGATCGCCTGGAGACCGTCGGTCATGCACCCCGCGCTCACGACTGGGAGCCGGCTACGCGGGGAGGTGCGGCGGCCCGCACGAGGCGCCATCTTTGACCGCAACGGCGAGCCCCTCGCCATCACCCTCGACGTGCGCATGATCGGGCTGGACCGCAGCCGCGTGTTCGATGAGGAGACAGTCACGGCCGCGTTCGTCTCCTTCGGCTTCGAGGAAGAGGAGGTGGCGGCCGCGTTCGATAGCTCCCTCGGGCCGCGCCAGCGCGTGCCCCTGGGGGTGGTGTCCGACTCCCGCGTGGAGGAGGCGGCGCGCTTCGTGGAGGCGGTGCCCGGAGCGGTGCTCTGGTTCGAGGAGCGCCGCGTGCACCCCCTCGGCCCCGCCACGGCGCACGTGGTGGGCTACACGCGCGAGTACACCAGCGAGGAGCTCGCCGCCCGCCCGGATACCCTGCTCCAGCCCGGCGACCGGCTGGGCGCCGTGGGACTCGAAGCCGCCATGAACGCGGTGCTGGCCGGGCGCACGGGCGCGCGCCTCGAAGTGGTCGGGAGTGACGAGACCGTCGTCCTCTTCGAGCGCGAGTTCGTTCCCGGGGCAGATGTCCACACCACCCTTGATGCCGCCCTGCTGCGCGCCGCCCATGAGGGGCTGGCGGGGTTGCGTGGCGCCGCCGTGGTGCTCGACCCGCGCACCAATGCCATCCTCGCACTCAACAGCTCGCCCGCCTTCGACCCCAACGACTTCGAACTCGGCGACCAGCAGGCGCTCACGGAGCTGACCGCCAGCGAGGACGACCCGCTCAACGACCGCGCCACGCAGGGGCTCTACTCCGCGGGCTCAACATTCAAGATCGTCACGGGGGCGGCCGGGCTCGACAGCGGCGCCTACGACCCCGAGGACCGCCTCTTCTGCGGGGCCGTCTGGTACGGCATCGACCCGCCTCGCCGCAACTGGGAGGGCGAACGGGGGCTCCTCAGTATCGCCGAGGGGCTGATGCGCTCCTGCAACCCGGTCTTCTACGAGATAGCCCTCACGCTCTACAACGAGGCGCCCGGGGCGCTCCCGGGCATGGCCCGCACCTTCGGTTTCGGCGCCGAGACGGGCGTCGACGGCCTCTACGAGGACTCCGGGCTCGTGCCCGACGCGGCCTGGAAGCAGTCGGTCCGGGGGGAGCCCTGGTATCCGGGCGATGCCGTCAACCTCGGCATCGGGCAGGGCGACCTGCTGGTGACGCCCCTCCAGCTGGCCAACGCCTACAGCGCCTTCCTGACCGGGGAGCTGCGAACGCCCACGATCCTGGCGGACGCGCAGCCAGTTGTTCGCCACTCGCTCGACCTTGATCCCGAAGACGCGGCCCACCTGCGCGCCGGCCTCGAGCTCGTGACGAGCACCCGCGGCACCACCGGGTGGGTCTTCGCCGATGCGGGCTACGACGACTTCGGGGGGAAGTCCGGAACCGCCGAGGAGGCGGAGGGGCAGGCGCACGTTCTGTTCGTGGCGTACTCACCGCGGAGCGCGCCCGCCGCCGTGGCCGCCGTCGTTTTCGACAACGCGGAGGAGGGCCGGAGGCTCGCCGCCCCGCTCGCGCGCGACCTCGTCCTCGCCGCCCTCAACCCGGGCGGAGCCGAGGAAGGGGACGGGGAGGAGGAGACGGCCCCATAACGCTTATTCCTTGCGCGGGCGTCCTCGGCCCCTTGGTACGTTTAGTCGCGGTGTTCCCCCTGAACGAGCCTATCCTCAACAATGCGCATCCGCTGCTGAACAGTCTGCGACAGCTCCGAGACGGCATATGCTCGCGCCCATCCCGGCTCCCGTCTGTTCCTGTTAATCTCCATCTAATCTCCATCCCGACCTGAATCAACTTCTTCTCTGGATCTTCCAGCCACGGTTCAATGCGTTCGTAGGCCATCGCCCAACACTTTGTTACCGTCGGGATGCCCGGGCGATCCCTACGCTTGGGCTTGATGCGCAACATCCTGCCAACGCCTTCGACGAGCTTGCCGTACACGGCCGCCCAGACATCTGGCTCCCGGTTATGGTCGAGTGTCAGGTAGAAGTCTGCTCCAGCCTGACAGAGGCGATCTAGGTGACTTGCATCAGGCTTTCCCACCCAGCCGGGGTTGTCGACGACCCAGATGCAACCATGGCCGTAGGCGTCCAGAATGCCCCCGAACTTCCGGCCGATGTGCTCGTCGCACAAGAATACGACTATGACGCTGCCTCGAATGCCACGGCTCGAACAATTAGGCTGCGATCCAGGCGGTAGTTTTCTGAAACATAGTCAACGTCAAATTCCTTCACCAATTCGCTAACGAAGTAGGTCTCAAGGCTTGAGTTACGTACCGTCGGCTGCGCAGCGTTCAGGTCTGGCCGCATGACAATCGACTCCTTGAACGCATCCTTCCTGAACAGCGAGCCCCTCTCCCGCAGGTCGTAGAGGGAGTTCGTCACGCCTTCCTCGACCTGTTGCGCCTCGCGTTCCAGCCAGTCGCGAAAAGTCATCTGTCCGCCGGGGACATCGACCAGAGTATCGAAACCATTCCGGACAACAACGTGAATGTCCGCGAGGCTGCCGAGCACACGACCGTGGTAGGCCGAGAGAGAGAGTTCCCACCAGCCTGGGAACAAGTCGTCGAGTTTGGGTATCGCGTCGCGTATTCGGCGAGTTGGCACTCCTTGCTCGCGGAGCGACGACACAACGCAGAGGCGCTGGTAGTCAACCCACGAGTAGTAGCGAGGCGTGCCTCGCCTGCCCGGCTCTCTCGTTGCCGTCTGTAAATCTGTCGAGTGCCAACTCTGCAGGGTCCGCACAGAGAGACCTGTGAGCTTGGCAACCAGCTTGGAACGGAGTGAGCCCAGCAGGTAGAGGTCCGGTGGTGCTTGGTTCGGGAGCGCTGTGACCACGGGCTTCACCTCCGCGGGCAGCTCAGCGCGTCGTGAGTCGCCTGAAGCGGTAGATCCATTCTAGGCACTCCCGGGCCTCCGGCAGAAGAGACAGAACCCTAGTTGAGTGCCTTGATGGCCTCGATGAGGGCGGGGACGACCTTCTTGTAGTCCTCGACCACGGCGAAGCGCGACACCTGCACCATGTTCGCGTCGGGATCGCGGTTGATGGCCACGATGTTCTTCGAGCCCGACATGCCCGCCATGTGCTGGCTCGCGCCGCTGATGGCGACCGCGATGTAGAGGTTCGGCGTCACGGTCTTGCCGGTGAGGCCGACCTGCTGCGAGGGCGGGTACCAGCCGAGGTCGCAGGCGGCGCGGCTGGCGCCGGTCGCGCCGCCGAGCAAACCCGAGAGCTCCTCCATCATTTCGAAGGCCGACGGGTCGCCCAGACCGCGTCCGCCGGAGACGATCACTTCGGCGTCCTCAAGGCGAACGCCGGTGGCTTCGGCCGCTTCGATGGAGATGACGCGCACGCGCTGCTCGCCGGTGGCGTCGATGGCGGTCACGGCGCCGCTGCGGCTGGCATCGGGCGGCAGGGGGTCCCAGGCCTTCAGCTTGAGCGTCGCGACCTGCGTCTCGCCGCGCCAGGTGACCTCGGCCTTGGCGTTACCGCCGTAGCAGCTACGTGTGGCGCGCAGGCGTCCGCCCTCAAGCGAGAGGGCGACGCAGTCCATGGCCACGGCTGTGTTCAGGCGGAAGGCGACGAGCGGGCCGAGGTCGCGCCCGAGGCTGCTCTGGCCCAGGAGCACGATGTCGGCGTCCGCGGCTTCGCGCGCGGCCAGAGCCGCGCCCGCGCCCATCTCGGCATGGCCCGGGGCGAGCGAGCCCTCGGGCGCGAGGTAGACGGCATCGGCGCCGTGTTCGAAGAGGGACTGGGCGAGCGACTCATCGCCCGCGACGAGGGCGCTGACCGCGCCCGCACCCTGGTCGGCGAGCGCACGCGCCGCCGCCAGCAACTCGAAAGAAAGGGGAGCGACGGCGCCGTCGGCCGTCTCCGCGATGATGAGCGTTCCAGGCATTCGCCGTTCCTCTAGATAAGCTTCGCCTCGCGCAGCTTGAGCGCGAGGTTGCGGGCCTGCTCCTCGGGGGAGTCGCCCTCGATGATTTCAACGTTGCTGTCGACTTTGGGGACGTAGAGCGCTTGCAACTCCAGCCAGCGGTTCTCCTCGCCGGCCTCGTCGTCCTCCAGCTCCAGGTCGTCGGCGGACCAGACCTGCACGGTCTTCTTCGCCGCCAGCATGATCTGGCGGAGTTGCGGGTAGCGCGGCTCGCCGAACTCGTTGGAGATGGAGACGACCGCGGGGGTGTCCACCTCGACCGTCTGGAAGCCGTCGTCCAGCACGCGCTCGACGGTCAGGGTCTCGCCATCCAACTCCATTGACTTCGCGATGGTGACGCAGGGGATGCCGAGCTGCTCGGCCACACCCATAGGCGCGACGCCCATGTCCCAGTCGGCTGCCGCCCGCCCCATCAGGACGAGGTCGACATCGCCGATCTTCTCGATCGCCCGCGCCAGCGCGACCGCCGTCTGGAAGTTATCGATGTTCTCGAATTCGGGGTCGCTCAGCAGGACGCCTTCGTCGGCGCCCATCGCGAGCGCGTGCTTGATCGCGTCGCGCGCGGAGTCCGCGCCCAGGCTGATGACGGTGATCTTGCCCTCGCCGGCGGCGTCCTTCAGACGAAGGGCGGCCTCCGTGGCCTGAGGGTCGTAGGGGTTCACGACCGGCGCGATGCCCTGCGCGGGGATCACGCGCTTCGCCGCCTCATCGACGGCGAACTGCGAGGCCGGCGTCTCCGGATCGGGGATCTGCTTGACGCAGACGACAATATTCACGCTGACGCCAACTCCTTTACAGACAGGTCAGAAATGGATGGAGCGGGCAGGAAAAACCGTGCGCCGCTGCGCCCGCCAGCGTAGCACAGGCCCGTCGCTTGTGAAATCTCGCACGCACGTGCTCGCTGAAGGACAGCGGAGCAGCCGAAGGAGCCAGACAGGGGCAACAGCCCGGTCGCGAGCGCGCAGCGTAGCGGAGCAGTCGAGCGAGGTGACCCGAGGCGCGCAGCGCAGCGAAGCAGCCGAGCGAGGCGACACGAGGCGTGCAGCGAAGGGGAGCATCCGAAGGAGCCAGACGGGGCGACGGCCCGGCGGCGAGCGCGCAGCGCAGCGGAGTAGTCGAGCGAGGTGACACGAGGCGTGCAGCGAAGGGGAGCATCCGAAGGAGCCAGACGGGGCGACAGCCCGGTCGCGAGCGCGCAGCGGAGCGGAGCAGTCGAGCGAGGTGACCCGAGGCGCGGAGCGTCAGCGAAGCAGCCGAAGGAGCCAGACAGGGCGACGGCCCGGTCGCGAGCGCGCAGCGAAGCGGAGCAGTCGAGCGAGGTGACACGAGGCGCGCAGCGACAGCGGAGCAGCCGAAGGAGCCAGACAGGGCGACAGCCCGGTCGCGAGCGCGCAGCGCAGCGGAGTAGTCGAGCGAGGTGACCCGAGGCGCGGAGCGACAGCGGAGCAGCCGAAGGACCAAAACAGGGGGGCGCAAGCCCCGGGAGTGAGCGCGGAGCGCCAGCGAAGCAGCCGAAGGACCAAAACAGGGGGGCGCAAGCCCCGGGAGTGAGCGCGGAGCGCCAGCGAAGCAGCCGAAGGACCAAAACAAATGAACGTTGTGTTTCGAAACCTGCCTGAAACAGGAATGCAATCTGGGGGAAACCTTTCAGTCATAGCTTCGCCGTCGACGTTTCGCCCCACGGGGGCATCGAGGAGGATTGCATGAAACGTGCCCTACCGGCCCTGCGCCGGCCGACCGCCATGCTTGCAGGCGGTCTGCTCGCGCTCGGCATCATTTCCGTGGTCTCCGCCCAGGATGGCGCTGACGACCTCGCCGACATCATCGGCGCCGTCGACACCGCCTGGCTGCTGATCGCGGGCTTCCTTGTGTTCTTCATGCAGGCCGGCTTCGCCATGCTCACGGCGGGCTTCGTCCGCTCGCAAGAGACGGCGAACATCCTGATGAAGAACATGATCGACGCCTGTGTCGGCGGTATCTCCTTCTGGCTCGTTGGCTGGGCTTTCGCCTACGGCGTAAGCGACGCCTCGAACCAGTTCATCGGGCTTGGCAACTTCGCCCTCAACAAACTGCCGGAGGCGGGCTACGGCCACGCCGACTGGTTCTTCCAGTTCGCCTTCGCCGCCGCCGCGGCCACCATCGTGGCAGGGGCGCTGGCCGGACGGACGAAGTACTCGGCCTACCTCATCTACACCGTCGTCGTCACCGGCCTCATCTACCCCGTCGTGGTGCACTGGGGCTGGGACACGAACACGTGGATGGGCGCCTTCACCGATGGTGACACCTGGCTGGGCAACGGCTACATCGACTTCGCCGGCTCCGGCATCGTGCACACGGTTGGCGGCATCGCCGGCCTCATGGGCGCGATCGTCGTGGGCGCGCGCCTCGGCAAGTACGGCCCCAACGGCGAGGTCCGCGCCATCCCCGGCCATAACATCTCGATCGCCACGATCGGCATGTTCATCCTCTGGTTCGGCTGGTACGGGTTCAACGCGGGCTCCACGCTCGCTCTCTCGGACGGCGGGGCCGCACTCGCCGCGAGTGTCGCCGTCACCACCACGCTTGCGGCTGGCGCCGGCGGCGTCACCGCCATGCTCTGGTCGCGCTTCCGCACGGGCCGCTACGACGCCGGCCTCACCATCAACGGCATCCTCGCCGGCCTCGTGGCCATCACCGCCGGCACCGCCACCGTCGACCCGTGGGCGGCGGTTGTCATCGGCGGCATCGGCGCACTCGTCATGTACTACGGCGTCCAGATGCTGGACGGCGTGTTCCGCATCGACGACCCCGTGGGCGCGGTCTCCGTGCATGCCTTTGCGGGCATCTGGGGCGTCATCGCGGTCGGCCTGTTCTCGTCAGAGGCAGGCATGGCAGCGGCCGGTTACGCGAATCCTCAGCACTACGGCCTCTTCCTGGGCGGCGGTGGCGAGCAGCTGCTCATGCAGCTCATCGGCATTGGCGCCATCGTGGGCTGGACTGCAGCGACGGCAGGAGCCCTCTTCCTGGCCATCAGGTTCACCATCGGCCTCCGCGTGAGCGAGGAAGAAGAGATGCGTGGGCTCGACCTCATCGAACACGGCATCGACGCCTACCCGGACTTCGGTCCTTCTGGTTCCGGCATCTTCGGTCCAGGCGGGGGGGGCAAGTGAGCGCTCGCCACATCCCGCATCCGACCCTGAGTCCGGAAAGGAGTTCCCGGTGAAGAAAATCGAAGCCATCATTCGGCCCAGCCGTCTTGAACCCGTCAAGGACGCACTCGACGAGCTTGGCTTCTCCGGCGGTATCACCGTCTGGGAGGTCAAGGGCCACGGCAAGCAGCGCGGTATTACCGAGCAGTGGCGTGGCCGCGAGTACCGCGTCGAGTACCTCTCGAAGGTCTACCTGACGCTGGTGGTCGCCGACGACAAGTCCGACGCCGTTGTCGATGCGATCGTCGACAACGCCAGCTCCGGCGAGATCGGAGACGGCAAGGTGTTCATCTCCAACGTGGAGGATGCCGTTCGCGTTCGCACCCGCGAGCGCGGCGACGAGGCGCTCTAGCTCCACGTCCCGGCTTGAGGGGCCGGGCGCAATCCCGCGCCCGGCCCCTCTTCACGTATCCCACCCCTACGCAAACACCCCTTCACTCCAGGAGGTGAGGCCGTGGACGGAATGCCCTTCGAGGCGCGCGTTCGAAGCCTCCACGAAGGTTGGCTCGAGCGCCGGGAATCCTGGCTTCTGGCCCGCGCCCACGACTTCGACTCCCAGGCCCGCGTCCTCGCCAACATCCACCGCTGGGCGAGCGAGTGCATCGAGGACGCCCGCCACGTCTACGGCGAAGCGCTCCCCATCACCATCGACCCCTTCACCGAAGGCGCTCGCTTCGCCATCCGCGTCGCGGCCGGCCAGTGCGCCACCTTCGAGCTTGTCGACCGGGGAGGCGGGGAGGGTTCCGCATGGCAGGTAATTGCCGGCGTCGCCGCCGACGCCGAGGAGGCGCCGGAAGAGCGCCGCGTGCGGCACTGGCGCCGCTCCCAGGTAGAGGAGATCGTGCTCTCGCTCCTGAGCGCCTACGAACGCTCCCTCAGCCGCGAAGTCTCCGCCTGACTTCTGTCCCTCCCGAAGCGCGCGGGGGTCATGGAAGCCCTCCAGTCGAGCGATGGAAATCTGGTCTTGGACACTCAGCGTGGGCTTGGACACTCAGGGTCGAACGCTACTAATCCGTCAAGGTCGGCTTCGGTCCCCGGACTGTCGGTGAGCACCACAACTCCCATCGCGACCGACGAGCTGAGAGAGATGAGGGCAGCTAGCAGCGCTGCGAGAAACCAGCGGACCGGAATAGACTCAGGTCGCATGTCGAGAAACCAAGGCTGGCACTACCGGTCGGGAGAGGGCGGGAGCCGGAGCCCCTTCCCTCCGAGGGCGTTCTCCTGTTATCTCGCAACGTCCTGCGCTCATTTCTCCCATCCGACTGGTTTTGGACACTTAAGCTTGAACCGCGGTTGTTCAAGATCGTAAGGGTCGGGGTCTGGCCACGAGTCGTCCGGGAGCATCACAACTCCCATCGTGATCGACGAACTGAGACCGATGACGGTAGCTAGCAGCGCTGCAAGAAACCAGCGGAAGGGAATGGACTGGGGGATCATTGGTGAGCTACAACCTCAAGTGCGCAAAGGACGCTTCCCCTCATTGGGAGCACGCCCGACTCCTCCATCCAGAGAGGGGGGTTCAAGCCCCGCCGGGTGCTCTCTCAAGGTACACCCTCCCAGCAGTTGTCCCTGATCCACTGGCGAGCGTCGGTGCCGGCTTCGTTGTCACTTTCGAGGTTGGTCCCGTGGCCGTTCGTCGACGAGCGCCAGCAGCTGGCTCTTTCGGGCGGGCGTTGTGAACGCGGCTGCGATCCCGTTGCGACTGAGATTCAAGAGCTCCAGGCGATCGCAGCCCAGGGATTTGGCAAGCTCATATTCACGGTCTATCTCCGTGCACATTCGCACAGGATTGTCGCTGCCCATCGCGACCGGCACGCCCGCCGCCAGGAAGTCTCGCAGCGGATGGACATCGAGACCCCCCACGGCCCCCAGAAGGACATTAGCGGTCAGGCAGCATTCAACAGTGACGCCCGCCTCAGCGATTCGCTCCAGAAGGTCGGTATGGCGACTCGTATGGACCGCATGTCCTACACGACTGAGACCGGGTAGCCGGAGCGCTGGTTCCAGGTGTACGTCAGAGAACTCTCCAGCATGGCAGGTAATCCCGAGCCCAGCTTCAGCGAGGCGGCCAGACCAGCGATGGGCGGCGCTCCAATCCAGCTCCTGCTCATAGGGGACGGGGAGAAAGTCGACTCCCGCGAGGCCATCACTGGCAGCCCGGAGACACGCCTCGAAGACTCCCTCCGCATGGGGATGGTCAGGCCAGTGGGCCACTATCAGCGGCTCTGCATAGAAATCCGTCTGTCGCTTTCGAACGCGAGATTCGGCCTCACGAAAGAGTGCTACCAGGTCCGGGTGCGTGCGTAAGGTCCCTCCGCCGAAGCGGACCTCCACGTAAATCGCGCCCGCGTCGGCGGCGTTTTGCAGGTTCTGCTCGACGGTTTCGACAAAGCCGTCCGGCTGCGCGTAGATCTCGTCGCCCCGCCGCGAGTCGAAGCTGCGCAGCGAGGCGAGTCCGCGGGCCGCCCCAAGCCTCTCAAGCCGTCCTAATCCCGCAGGCGCGGTAGCGACATCCCTTGCCCAGCCCAACCAGTCGCGAGGGCTTCTCGCTTCGCGCTTCGCGAGGGCGATGTCGAGTCGAGCGTAGGCTTCCGCGTGTCGGTGCAGGTCGACGCGGGGCACGGCGCCAGTGGGACTCTCCATGCCAACAGCATAGGCCGCCGATCACGACGCTCGCGCTCTATTCGCATTCTGGAAGGAGGTCAATGGGCGGCAGGGCTGGGAGTAAGCGGTCGAGGCTACTTCCGTAGTCCAGAGTCCTGAACACCGTGTACCGGGCGGCCGAACCCGGACCGACGACGATGCCGGCGCGAACCTCGGTGACGTCGACAGCGCCGGCGCTGAGCACGTCGCCCGTCTCGCGGCGGGAGGCGAGGTGGGTCGACGCCCAGGATCAGGACCGCAGCCACACGATTCTCCCTCCAACGCTCACAGCGAGCGTACCGCCCCGCCAATGGTCGCGAGCGGCGGCACGTGAAGTCTTGGGAAGGGTCCTTCCGCTTTCCCGAAGGAGTAGGCTGTGGCGGCCCGCAGAAGCGCTATGGCCATCCGTCCCTTCTCCCCCCACGCGACCGTCGATCCGTACCCCGGCCACCGCCGCCTCCTGCGCCGCACTTCCCCGTACCACGAGCCGGACCTCGGCGCCTGGGTCGTGACCCGCCACGCCGACATCGCCGACATCCTGCGAAACCCCAGAGTCTTCTCCTCCTCTGGGAAGACGGGCGTCGACGACCCCAGCCGCATCATCATCCTCGTTAACGACGACCCGCCACGGCACACGCAGCGCCGAGCGCTCGTCCAGCGACCGATGACGCGTCGCCTCGACGACTCCCTGGCCACCTGGACCGAGAGGCGCGTCGACGAACTGCTCGACGCCGTCGACCCCGACAGCGTTGAGGTCATGAGCGAGATCGCGGTCGGGCTCCCCGTCTCCGTCATCACCCACCTGCTCGGCATCCCCGACGAGGACCGCGAGCGTTTCATGCGCATGCGCAGCCCCCAGCGGGGCCAGACCCAGCAGGAGCGCGAAGCCGAGTTCACCGAAATCGTTGGCTACCTTCGACGGTTCGTCGCCGACCGACAGCGCAACCCGCGCGATGACCTCATCAGCGAGGTGTTTGCGCATGACCGCCACGGACCCGCGCTCCAGGAGTGGGAGATCATCGGGCTCTGCATCACCCTGCTCGTCGCCGGCAACGAGACGACCAGCAACCTCATCGCCAATATCCTCAACGTGCTCGCGGCCCAGCCTGACCTCTGGCGGCGGCTCCGCGATGAGCGCGAGCTGGTCCCCACCTTCATCGAAGAGATGGTGCGCTGGCAGTCCCCTACCCAGACCATCTTCCGCACGACGACCGAACCCACCACGATCGGCGGCACGCGCCTCCCATCGGGGTCGGTCATCGCGCTTGGCGTGGGCGCGGCCAACCGCGATCCGCGAGTCTTCGCCAATCCCGACGAGATGGACCTCGACCGCGACGTGCGAGACCACCTCGGCTTTGGCAGCGGGGCGCACTACTGCATCGGAGCGCCCTTCTCCCGCCTTGAGACCGAGAAGCTGCTGCACGCCGTGATCGAGCGCTACCACCACATCGAGCACGGCGAGGCCCCGGCCCAGCGTCAGACCGAGTCCCCCTTCATCTACGGCTTCCGTCGCCTGCCCCTCGCTTTCCGGCCGTAGCAGGCTGTCCCGACAGACAACAGAGCGGCCCGCCAGCTGGCGGGCCGCTCTGAACTGGTTGCCGTAAGGGACCTCTAGCCCATTCGGGCCTTCTCGTCCGGGTCGATCCAGAGCTGCTGGGTCCACGAGCTGAGGCCCGCCACGAGCACGACATCCTTCAGGTAGCTCCAATAGGTGGGGTGGAACACGATGTTCGCGCTGAAAATGTGCGCCGCGTCCTCGAGCAGGATGTCGTCCGCCTCGCGAATGACCGCCGCCCGTGACTCAATGTCCACCTCGCCGCGCTGCTTCACCGCAAGCGCGTCGAACTCGTCGCTGACGTAGTGGCCGTAGTTCTGCGTGCCCTCGGAGTGGAACCGATCGGACAGATAGAAGTCGGGATCGATTGCTCCCGTGTTACTGGCGATGACCATGTCGAAGTCGCCCTGCTGGCGCGCCACGATCCACTCCCCCGTCGGAACCTCGTTGAGCTCGAGATCGATGCCGACCGCCTTCAGGTTCTCCTTGAAGGGAATGCCGTGATTGCCGATGTACCCCTGCTTCAGCGTCGTGAGGCTCAGCCCGTCGCCGTGGCCGGCCGCCTCCAGCAGCTTCTTCGCCTCGGCGATGTCCTGGTCCTTCGGCTGGCGGTAGCCGGGGAGCTCGTACAGCTCCTCCTGCGTGCGGCCGTAGGTGGGGAAGAACTGCGGCACCGCGGTCATCAGCAAGCCCGCTTCTTTGCCCCACGCGTTCTGGAACGAGTCGCGGTCCGCAGCCAGGTGGAGGGCTTTCCGCACCCGCTTGTCGCCGAACGGCTCTCTCGTGTGGTTGAGGTCGATGTCGTACGTCGCCGACAGCACCTTGGGCGAGCTCTGGATGTCCTCGCCGAACTCCTCCTGAAGCGCTTCCACATCGAGCTTCGTGAGGCCGGTGATGAACGAGGACGCGTCGATCTGGCGGGTGCGGAAGGCGGCATCGCGGGCGGCGCGGTCCGACAACGGCACGAAATTGATTCTGTCGAGGTACGGTTGCCCCGCCTCGTAGAAGTTCGGATTCTTTGTGAGGTGGCTCTTGACGCCGACCTCGAGCTCGCCGCGGAGCCAAGGCCCGGTGCCGACGAGGTTCTCGTAGAACTTGATGCCCTCGTCGCCGATCGCCTCGTTCTGCTCGCGGTTCACCATCATCCAGGCGTCGTCCGAGATGATCGTGAGCATGGGCGCGAAGGGGAACTTGGTCGTGAGCCGGTAGGTCGATTCGTCGACGGCTTCGTGGCCCTCCACCGGATCGAGCTTCGATCCGAAGATGAACTCGGGGTTGTCCTTGGCGAACCGGGAAACGCCGAACACTGCGTCCTCGGCGGTGAACTTGCGCCCGTTCGCGGGCGGCAGGTCGTGCCAGTAGACGTTGTCCCGGATGTTGAAGATGTAGGTCAGTTCGTCCGGCTGCTCCGGAGGGTTGGCGATGTCCGGGAGGATCGAGAAGTCCGGCCCGTACTTGACGATGCGCGAGAAGACCTTGTTCAGTCCGAGCGAGTAGGTGCCGCCCAGGATGGTGATCGCCGGATCGAACACGTCCGGCGCTCCCGCCGCGCCGCTGATGTTGAAGGTGCCACCCGAGACCTGGTCGCCGGTGACTGGCGCCTCGGCCGCCGCCTCCGTCTCTGCGGGTGCGGGCTCGTCGTCGTCGTCGTCATCATCGCCGCAGCCAGCGAGCGCGAGAGCGCCCAGGCCGACAGCACCGGCGGCGGCCCCTCCCAGAACCGCACGCCTCGAGACTCGCCTGCGCCAGTACCGGCTCCAATAGCTTTCCATGCTGGTTCCTCCTCCGACCGCTGGTCGGAGTGAATTGTACGCCTTCCTGCAATGCTAGAGTGAACGCAGGCGTGGATCCCACACGTCACGGATGGCGTCACCGAACAGGTTCACCCCCAGCACTGCCAGGCTCAGGCCCAGTCCGGGGAAGATCGACAGATGCGGCGCCGTTATGTAGAAGTTGCGTCCCTCGGCCAGCATCTTCCCCCACTCAGCCGTCGGGGGCTGAACACCGAGGCCGAGGAAGCTGAGCCCCGCGCTCACGAGCAGCAATCCTCCGATGGTGGTAGTCACCACCACAGCGACGGATGGGAGCAGGTTCGGGAGCAGGTGACGAAGCAGCACCCGGGGCGCCCCTGCCCCCAGCGCGTGCGCTGCTTCTATGTAGGGCTCGTTCAGGAGTGAGAGCGCGGTGCCCCGCGCAAAGCGAGTCACCCCCGGGACTATCAGCAGGGTCAGCAGCAAAACGAGGTTGTGCGTCTCCCGACCGAGAACGGCGACAAGAAACAGCCCGAGGATGATCCCGGGCACCGCCAGCAGCGCGTCGACCACCCGCTGGAAGAGCAGATCGAACCAGCCCTTCGCCCACGCGGAGACCATGCCCAGCACTGTTCCGATGCCGAAACCGATTGCGACGGCGATCACGGCCAGCGCGATCGTGATGCGGGCGCCGATCATCATGCGCGAGTAGTAGTCGCGGCCGTTGTCATCCGTCCCGAACCAGTGCGTTGCGCTCGGCCCCTCGAGCACTTCGCGCGAGACAGCATCTGGGTCGAACCGTACGAGCCACTCGCCGAAGATGGCGATAACCACGATGACGAGCATGATCAGCAATCCGAACGTACCCAGCGGCTGGGTGCGGGCGAAGCGCGTGATACGGTGAATCGGATTCTGGCTCGTGATCCTTCCGCCGAGGCTGAAGTCGGATGCCGCGATCACCGTCATGAGTAGCGAATCCTCGGATCGAGCACTGCGTAGAGCAGGTCGATCACCAGGTTCACAAGAACGAACACGAGGCCCGTCAAGAGGACGAAAGCCTGAATCACGGGATAATCGGATTTGGTCACTGAGGTGACGGCGTAGTTCCCGAGGCCTGGAAGCGAGAAGATACGCTCAAGGAACACCGAGCCCGACACAACCGCCGCGAGTGAGAGCCCGACTACTGTCACTACCGGGATCATCGCGTTCTTCAGGGCGTGGCGCAGGATGACGGGCGCATTCTTCAGCCCTTTCGCGCGCGCTGTCCTGACGTAGTCCTGGCGGAGAACCTCGAGCATTTGCACGCGTGTGAGCCGAAGCAGGATGGCTGAGAACCCCAACGCGCCCACTGCTGCGGGAATGGTGAACTGCTTGAGGTTCGCGATCGGATCGTCGACGAACTCGATATAGCCGAACCGTGGCGCCCAATTCAGGTAGACCGCCGCGATCAGGATCACGAGCGTTGCCGCCCAGAACGTTGGCACGGCGAGGCCGATGATGCTGACGAGGCGGAGCACCTGATCGGAAATCCCGTTCTGGCGCACTGCGGTAATGATGCCTGCGGGAATGCCCACCACCACCGACATCAACAGCGTCAGCACCCCGAGTTCCACCGTGATGGGCAACCTCCGCACGATCTCGTCATTGACCGATCGACCGGTATCGAGTGAGATGCCGAAATCTCCTCTGAAGACTTCTCCAAGCCACTCCGGATACTGCACGTAGAACGGCCGGTCAAGCCCCAGGTGCGCTCGCAGAGCCTCCGCGCGCTCAACGGTATAGGTGCGCTCAAGCTTCTGCGTGACGATATCGCCAGGGATGGCGCGAACCATGAAGAAGACGCCAAGGGACAGGATGAACAGCACGACCGGCACCGCCAGCAGTCGCCGAATGATGTACGAGGTCATCCTTGCGGCATTCCTCCTGCGCGTGCAGTTCGGGGGTGGCCGGCCACCCCCGAACTTGCCGTGGGCTTACGCGGTACCGTGACGCAACACCTTGCCCGGTGTCGCCCCGGTGCACTCGCCTTCCTCGAAGGTCACGTCGCCGTTCACGAGCGTCCAGCGGTAGCCGGTCGCCTTCCGTACCCGGCGCCACTCGTTTGCGGGGAAGTCGAACGCCTTCTCCTGCGGTAGCAGCGACAGGTTCTCGTAGTCGTACACGACGATGTCGGCTGGGGCGCCCTCGCGGATCCAGCCGCGGTCCCTGATCCCCGCCGCCATCGCCGGATAGGCGGAGAGGCGCCAGTGCGCCTGCTCAAGGTCCATGACCTCGCCGTCGCGCACCAGCTTCGTCAGGTACTCCGTCGTGTAAGCGCCCAGCGTGATGAACTTCGTGTGCGCTCCGCCGTCGGAGACGCCCGGCAGCGCGAAGCTGGAGTTGCAGACTTCCTTGATCGCCGCCAACTCCCCATCGGAGCGCTCCCGCGGCGGCGTCACGAACGTCGTCCGCAGCTCGTCCTCGACCGCGAGGTCCAGCATCGCGTCAATCGGGTGCTTCCCCGCGCGCTCCGCCAACTCGGAGATGGTCAGCCCCTCGCAGTCGCGAAGCTCGTCCTTCTCGACCGACTCCACGATCATCGAAGCCACGCCCCAGACGTTCGTGCCCCCGACTCGCGCCTCGGTGCCGCCGCCGGCGATCGGTCCCTTGCCCGCGTCGAACTCCTCTCGCAGCGCAGCGCGCCGCTCGGGGTCGCGCATCTTCGCGAGCCGCTCGGGTACGTCGCCGAGGGTGATGGCGCGCCAGTGCGGGCTCGAATCGAACAGGTTCCAGTCTTCCAACGTGAACTCGAAGCCGACCTCAGCCGTGATCAGCTGGGCGAAGACGCGGTTGCCGCGCTGGTTCGCGTCCTCGAGCCACTGCATCTGCTCCTTGTAGTTGGCCATCGGCTGGCCGTGCTGGTCCGTCGTCACGCCCAGACCGCTCATCAATGGCCGCCCGCTCGCCTGGCAGAGCGCCTCTGTCAGCTCGCGGCTCACCCCCGCCCCCTGGATGAAGCCCCGCCCTACCTTCTTCAGGATGCGCGCCAGCTTGATCACGTCGTCGTGCGGCATCAGGTCCGTGATCATGGGCGTGCCGTCGTAGTCCCGCTGGACGCTGCCCTCCCCCGAGAGCTGCGTGGAGAAGCCGCAGCAGCCGGCCTCCATCGCCTCCTCGAGGATCTGGCACATGCGCTCCATCTCCTCGTCGGTGGCCGCTCGTCCCTTCTCCTCGATGCCCATCACGTAGACGAGCAGCGGGTTGAGGCCGAGGTAGCTCAGCAGATTGATGCCCTTGGGCGTCCGCTCAAGGCTTTCAAGGAACTCGGGGTAGGTCTCCCAGTCCCAGGGCATCCCCTCCTGCATCGTCGCGAGGGGTACGGCCTCGTTGCGCGCCATCGTCAGCATCGCGCGGTCCTGGTCGGCCGGCTTCACTGGGGCGAATCCGAAACCACAGTTCCCGATAACCACCGAAGTAACGCCGTGCCACCCGGAGATGGAACAGTACGGATCCCAGAAGACCTGCGAGTCGTAGTGCGTGTGCAGGTCGACGAAGCCGGGCGCGACGATCATCCCGCTCGCGTCGAGAACCTTCGCCCCGTTCGACGCGCCCACCGCGCCGATCGAGGCGATGCGCCCGTCCTTGATGCCGATGTCGGCCTGGTAACGTGGTGTGCGCAGCCCGTCGATGACGGTGCCGCCCTTGATGACAGTATCGAATTCAGGCACGTGGGTACCTCCCAACGGTTTGCGCTCATCCTACACCGTTGGTCAAAGGGTCTGGCAGGTCTCGGGCTGAACGTTTTCACTGGAGGGGGCATGACCTCCTCGACCTGCTGGATGGCGCGCTCCGCTACCTCCGGCATCTACGAGGCAAGCGGGTCTGCGGATGGTCCCGCGATTACGAAGCGGTCGGCGCCAGTAGGGAGTTCCCGCTGGCTACGAGCCGCCGGCGGTTCCCTGGGCAGCGCCGTCCCCGTCGCCGAGCCGGACGGCGCCCACACTCGCGCTTCCGCCCACGAGCGCGTGCCGGAGCCGTCGCCGTTCGAGCACCTCCGCCTCCGGGGCGAACCGCACGAGCAGCACGAGACTCGAGGCCAGGAGGACAGCCACGCCCATGTAGAGGAAGGCATCCTGCGTGGCGAGGCTCTCGATGCGGAAGAGGAATCCCGCGGCCCCGGCCCCGGCGTTGCCGCCCGCGCCCACGATGCCGGCGACCGAGCCCAGCGCCTTGTGGTTGATGAAGGGTACGACCGAGAAGGTCGCGCCCTCGGACATCTGCACGAAGAGGCTGAATACGAGCATCGCCGGGATAGCGAGAACCAGGGCGCCCATGCGGGAGAAGAACATGAGCGCCAGCCCCTCCATGAGGAGGACGGCGCCGAGGAAGAGCACGCGGCCACGCAGTCCGAAACGTATCCCCGCGCGGTCTCCGAAGAGCCCACCCAATGTTCGGGCGAAGATGTTCGTGAGCCCGAAGAGCCCGGCGATGACGCCCGCGAGGCCAACTCCCACCGCAAAACGGTCATGGAAATAGAGGGCGGCGACGTTGTTGATGGTCAGCTCGATGCCGAAGCAGGCCCCGTAGATGACGAATAGCGCCCACACGCGGTGGTCGCGCGCTGCCGACCAGAACGACCCCTTGGCCTGATCTGATGGAGGCAACACTCCCCTGGCGCGCAGCTCGCGGAAGTCCCCATCGGGGGCGTCGCGGGTTACCCGGTAGTAGGCGATGCCGGTGAAGAAGAGCGCGATGCCGGGCACGACCATCGCCACCCGCCAGCCCAGCGCTTCGCCCACGCCAAGCGCGATGATCACGGTGAGCACGAGGGGCATCACGATCTGCGTGACGCCGCCGCCGAGGTTTCCCCAGCCCGCGGTCGTGGCGTTGGCCGTGCCGACGATGTCGATCCGGGCCGTGTCCATTCAGCTCTCCCCCCCGGGACTGCCAGAGGTCCTGGGAAGAAGGTAGGGGTGGGAGGTGTCGGGCTCTTTACGTCGAGGTGAACTCCACGAGAACACCGTGCTTCGGGCACATTTCATGCCAGGCATGTTTCGTGCGGATCGCGGCGAACCTCGCGCCAGCGCCCGCCAGCGGGACGCTAGCAGCCGCATGTTCTGACCGTAGGGGGAACTGGGGTTAAAGCGGTTCCACGCGCACCGCCGCGAACTTCAGCTCGGGTTGCTTCGAGCGCGGGTCGAACGACTCGCTGGTGACGGCATTCACCGGGCCTCCATCGTGCCACCGCGCTCCCCAGTGGAACGGCGCCCAGACCGTCCCGGGGCGGACCGTTTGGCCGACGCGCGCGCGCGCCTCGAAGCTGCCGCGCCGCGAGCTGACGCGGAGGTTGCGCCCCGTGCGGATGCCCAGACGGCGGGCATCCGCGGGGTGCATCTCGACGAAGGGCTCGCGCTCGCTCTTGTTGAGCTTTGGCACGCTTCCGGTGCGCGTCATGGTGTGCCACTGGTCCTTCACCCGCCGGTCACGAGCGAGAGTGGATAGCTCTCGCTCAGGGCGTCGTCGGGCTCGCGGTAGGTGGGCACGTGGAAGCGCGCGCGGCCGTCGGGCGTGGCGAAGGGCGCATCCTCAAAGAGGCGCGGCCGTTCACCGCCGCCCTCGGGCAGGGGCCACTGCACCCCCGCCGCCGACTCGCGAAGGAGGTCATAGCTGACGCCCGTGATGTCGAGGTCACGTCCTCGCGTGAGCTCGCGGTACTCGGCGAAGATCTCTTCGATGTCCCCGTAGGCAAAGGCGTCCTCGTGACCAAGGGCGGCGGCCACGCGGCCAATGATCTGCCAGTCGGGGAGGGCCTCCCCCGGCGCCTCCCCGATCTGTTCGAGCAGGCAGATGCGGCGCTCGCTGTTCGTCATGGTCCCGGCGCGTTCCGACCACTGCGCCGCAGGCAGGAGCACGTCCGCCAGATCGCCCGTCTCGGTCGGGTGGTAGGCGTCCTGCACCACGACCATCTCGGCCCTGGCGAAGGCGGCGCGAACACGGTCGCTGTTCGGCAGTGAGGCGACGGGGTTCGTGGCCACCACCCAGACGACCTTCAGTTCGTCGCGTTCGAGCGCCTCCACCATCTCGGAGGCGGCCAGTCCGGGACGGGAGGAAATGGACCCCGGCGGGATGCCCCAGGCGGCCTCGACCTCGGCCCGATGCCCCGCGTCGGCGACGAGGCGGTGGCCGGGCAGGGTGGTCGCCAGGCCGCCCGCCTCCCGTCCGCCGATGGCGTTCGGCTGTCCCGTCAGCGAGAAGGGCCCGGCGCCGGGCCGGCCGATGTTCCCGGTCGCGAGGGAGAGGTTGATCAGGGCGAGGTTCTTGTCCACCCCCGATGTGCTCTGGTTGGCCCCCATCGTCCACAGCGTGAGGACAGGGCCGTTCGAGGAGATGATGCGGGCGGCGTCGACGATCTCCTGGGCGGAGAGTCCGGTGATGTCGGCCGCCCGCTCGGCGGACCAGCCGGCGAGCGAGGCGGCGAGCTCGGGCCAGCCATTCGTGCGCCGCGCGACGAACTCGTCGTCCATGCCCCCCGCGAGCCGCACCTCGAAGAGCAGCGACTGCAGCAGGGCGACATCGCTGCCGGGCCGCAGGGGCAGGCAGAGGTCGGCGATCTCGGCCGTCCGCGTTCGGCGCGGGTCGACCACGATCACCTTGACGTCGTCGCCGCCACGCTTCCTCGCCTTGATGCGGTCGAACAGGATGGGGTGGCAGGCCTCGACGTTGGCGCCGACGATGAGGAAGGTGTTCGCCTGCTCGATGTCGGCGTACGAAGCGGGAGGCGAGTCCGTACCGAAGGCGAGGTTGTAGGCGGCGACCGTGCTCGCCATGCAGAGGCGCGAGTTGGTGTCCTGGTTGTTGGTGCCGAGGAAGCCCTTGGCGAGCTTGCCGAAGAGGTAGTAGTCCTCCGTGGGGAGCTGGCCCGAACCGTAGAACATGACGGAGTGGGGGCCGTGCCGCTCGATTGCCGAGCGAATGCCGCCGGCCACGCGATCGATCGCTTCGTCCCAGGTAGCGGGGGCCAGGGAGCCGCCCGCGGCCGTCCGCACGGCGGGTCGTAGTAGGCGTTCGCCGGACTCGAAGATGGCGGGGAGAAGGGCGCCCTTCGCACACAGACGGCCTTTGTTCACGGGATGCTCGGGGTCGCCCTTGATCGCTGCGACGACGTTGCGGACGTTGTCCATGCCGCTCTGCTGCGAGGTAAGGCCCGCGGCCGACAGCCGTTGGAAGATCCAGGGAACGTCCTCGATCGCGATCCACCGCAGCTGGATGTTCTGGCGCGTCGTGATATCCGCCTGACCCCTCCCGCAGCGATTCGCGATATCGCCAATGGCCGTTAGCTGCTCGCTGGTGAGCACGCCGTTGGGAATCCGCAGGCGCAGCATGAAATACCCGGGGGTCGCCTTGCGGTGAAAGAGGCCATACCACTTCAGCCGCTCGAAATCGTCTGGATCGATCGCGGCCCAGCCTTCGCGCGCATAGCGAAGGAGATCGGGAAACACGTCGAGCCCGTCCCTGGCCTGCTTGAGCGCTTCGAGCTTGTTCGCCATCGACACCGTGCCTTGCGATCAGGGTCGGGGGCGACTGTTGCGAGGAGGTGACGAGCCGGTGAACGTTGCATGAAGAACCCACGCCGTGCAGGTCTCCTGCAGGCCGGGTGGCTGTGCTGGACTCTCATAAACGGTGGACTCGCGAAGGGGTCCGGTCAGCTGGGAGAGCTGCAGGCCCGGGGCGTGGTCTACCCCGGAATAGTTCGTCTCGAACCGAGAAGCCCAGGCAACGAAGAGCGATCAGTTGGCCTCGGGAGGCCCGTCGCTCTTGGCGACCAGTGGTGCGATGGCGGGGAGGCCGTCGGGGAAGAGCGCCACGAACGCCTCGTTCACAAAGTCGGGCGCATCGAGGATGTAGGGTACGTACTCGCCATCGACCAGCGCGTAGACAGCGGTGACGCCGCCGCTCTGCGCGCAGCTGTCGAGGTCCTCGACGCTCCCGCCCTCGTAGAGCACGAGGCTGAAGCCGCTGGCGATCTCGCCGCGCAGGCAGTCCGGCCCGAACTCCGGCACGTCGTCACTCGCAGGCGCGGGCGAGGGCGGCCCCTCGCTCCTGGCGACCAGCGGCGTGAGCGCGGCGAGGCCCTCGGGGTTGAGCGCCACGAACTCCTCGTTCACGAAGTCCGCGGCGCCCAGGATGTAGGGCACGTACTCGCCATCGTGCGGCACGTAGAGCGCCGTGACGTTGCGGCTCTGCGCGCAGGCCTCCAGTTCCTTGATGCTGCCGCCCTCATGGACAACGAGGCTGAAGCCGACGGTGACAGCGCCGCGCAGGCAGTTCGCCGCGGGAGCCGCCGCGCTGGGCGCTGGGAAGGCCACCCGGTAGGTCTTCGTGCGGCTCCCGTCCGCCGAGGTCACGGTCACTGTGATCTCGGTGAGGCCCTCCAGGCCAACCTGGTGACCGTCCCCCTCCACGTCGGCATCAATCGGGTCGATGGCGACATCGGTGCGCCGCTGCATCGCCTCCGCCCCCACGGTCGTCTGCGTCACGCCCTCGCCCGCGACGCCCTCGTAGTCGGTCCTGCCGGGGTCGAACTCCCCGAAGTCCACCCCGCTGAGGCTGAGCGAGGCGAGGCGCGCGTCGAGAGCGTCCGGCATGTTGTAGGTGTAGACGCGGTCGTCGCTCTCATCGGCGACGTACATGAAGTCGCCGTCCGACCAGATGCCCCGCGGGCTGTTGTTGCTGGCTCCGCTGAGCTCGGTGAACTCTTCGTCGCGCACCTGCTCCAGCGGCGTCGCCTCCGCGTCCTCGGCCGCGGGCGCTTCCGGCCGTGCGGGCAGGCGGTAGGCGAACAGCCGCTTCGCGCCGTGGTCGGAGACCCAGACGGTCACCCGGTCGGACCAGATGCCGTGCGGGTCGCCGTTCGCCGGGGCGAGCGCGTACTCGCCGAGGAGCTCGCCAGTGGCGAGGTCGTAGGCGAAGAGCGCGTTCTTGCTCCCGTCGAGCACCGACATCGTCTCGGAGTCCGACCAGATGCCGCGCGCGTCGCCGTTGCGCTCGGCCAGCTCGATCTCGCGGCTCTCGTCGCGCGCGCCGCTCGCCAGCGTGTAGGCGAAGACCCGGTCGCGCCCGCTGTCGGAGACCCACACCGTCTCGCGGTCCGACCAGACGCCGCGCGGCGCGCGGTTGCTGTCGGCGAGCGCGAACTCGCGCTCCTCGAGACGCTTGCCCGTCCTGGGGTCGTAGGCGTAGACCTCGTCGTCGGCGCCTTGGCCGTTCTCCAGGATCCAGAGGGTGGCGCCGTCGGACCAGAGGCCCGTGGGCCAGTCGTTGCCCGAGTCCAGCTCCTCGACGTCCCGCTTCACCGTCCACTCGAAATCGGCCTCGCTGGGCGACGGTCCCGAGGGGCCGCCACCGCCGCCACCGCCGCCGCCACCACCGCCACCGCCACCGCCACCGAGGGGGACAATGGTGGCGTTGGCGATGTTGGAGGAGCCGCCGACGCCGTTGGTGTTGATGGCGGACACGCGGTAGTGGCGGGTGTCGCCGGCGGCGAGGCCGCTGTGCTCGTAGGTGGTGGTGCTGCTGCTGGTGTTGGCGACGCGGTCGGTCCAGTTGGAGCCGCCATCGGAGGAGGATTCGATCTTGTAGCCGGTGATGGCGGAGCCGCCGTTGCTGGCGGGGGCGGTCCAGGTGAGGTTGATCCGGGTGGTCCCGCTGGCTGTGGCCGAGAGACCGGTCGGGGCGCCGGGGACGGTAGTGCCGGTGGTGGCGTTGGCGATGTTGGAGGAGCCGCCAGCGCCGTTGGTGTTGATGGCGGACACGCGGTAGTGGCGGGTGGCGCCGGCGGCGAGGCCGGTGTGCTCGTAGGTGGTGGTGGTCTCGCGGGTGTTGGCGACGCGGTCGGTCCAGTTGGAGCCGCCGCCGGAGGAGACTTCGATCTTGTAGCCGGTGATGGCGGAGCCGCCGTTGCTGGCGGGGGCGGTCCAGGTGAGGTTGATCCGGGTGGTCCCGCCGGCTGTGGCCGAGAGACGGATCGGGGCGCCGGGCACGGTGGCGCCGGTAGTGCCGGTGGTGGCGTTGGCGATGTTGGAGGAGCCGCCGGCGCCGTTGGTGTTGATGGCGGACACGCGGTAGTGGCGGGTGGCGCCGGCGGTTAGGCCGTTGTGCGCGTAGGTGGTGGTGGTCTCGCGGGTGTCGGCGACGCGGTCGGTCCAGTTGGAGCCGCCGTCGGAGGAGACTTCGATCTTGTAGCCGGAGATGGCGGCGGCGCCGCTGCTGGCGGGGGCGGTCCAGGTGAGGTTGATCCGGGTGGTCCCGCTGGCTGTTGCCGAGAGGTCGGTCGGGGCGCCGGGGACGCTCGCGCTGACCTCGATCTCGAAGGTGTCGCTGACCGACCCGCCCTTGCCGTCGCTGGCCGTCACCTTCACCGAGACCGTCTCCACGTCCGCGGCCTGCGGCGTACCCCAGAAGGTGCGCGTGGAGGCGGTGAAGGTCAGCCACGAGGGCAGCGCGGCGTCGTCGGCTTTCGTCGCCCTGTAGGTCAGCGTGTCGCCGTCCGCGTCGCTGAAGGTGTTGTCTGGAAACGCATAGTTGAACGCCGTGCCCGCCCTCGCCGCCTGATCCGGAATCTCGGTCGCCACCGGGGCGTCGTTCACCGCCGTCACGTCGATGGTCATGGTGGACGCGGTGGCGCTGTCGTCCATACCGTCGTTCACCTTGAACTGGAAGGTCGCATAGTCATTGCCATTGGCGTTGGCGGGCGGGCTGTATGTCAGTTTGCTCGCGTCAATGTCGACTTTGGTCACCTCCTTCGGCAGGTCGCCCGCGGCAATGACCGTGCCGTCCACCTTCAGCGTGCCCGTGCCCGTTGCGGGCAGTGCCGTGATCTTCACGCTGAACAGGACGTCGCCCGGATCGCTGTCCGAGAAGTTGAAATTGGCCGCCGTGAACGTGTAGTCCGTGTCCTCGCTGGCGGTCACCTCGCCGTTCGAGGCCGTGGGAAGGTTGTTGGCGCTCGCTACGATGTCGAAGGTGTCACCGACCGACCCGCCGTTGCTGTCGCTGGCCGTCACCTTCACCGAGACCGTCCCCACGTCCGCGGACTGCGGGGTACCCGAGAAGGTGCGCGTGGTGGCGGTGAAGGTCAGCCACAAGGGCAGCGTGGCGTCGTCGGCTTTCGTCGCCATGTAGCTCAGCGTGTCGCCGTCCAGGTCGGTGAACGTGTTGTCCGGAAAGGCATAGCTGAACGCCCTGCCCACCGTCGCCGTCTGGTCCGGAATCGCGGTCTCCACCCTCGGGACGGTGTCGGTCGCAGTGGTCGTACCCTTGATGGTGATGCGAAACGCCAGGAGCGTGACGGAGGGCCCCCACATGCTCGTCGAGGAACTCTTGAAGTGAGACTCATCGGTGATACTCCAGCCCGCGGCGCCGACTGTGTCCTCGCGGTTGCGCGGGGTGGAGCCCACTCGCAGGGAGTCTCCTCCCGGAGACGTGATCAGCAGCGTGTAGGTCTCGTCTGCGTCGAGGGGTATAGGGCTGGGCGCGGTGAAAACAAGGGTTCCGAGCGCGAAGCTACGAGGGGGCGTGAGGGCCGTGCAGGTTGAAGCCGGGTAGCCGCCCTCGTCGACGTCGCACACGGAGACGGCTATTTCGTAATTCTCTTCATCGTCGGAGACGATTTCGACGCTTGACAGCGTGCTGCCTGTGGCGCCGGTGGTGAACGCCTGCGCGCGGTCCACGGCGGACCTAACAAGAGTGAATTGGGGGCCCTGACCGATGTTGCTCACCAGGGTAGCGGCGGATTGCGCGGCCGCCGGCGGGGCTGTCCCCAGAACGGCAAATACGAGGAGCGCCGCGACTGCCGCGCTGCGCCGCGCCGCGCCGCGCCGCCTTGTGCCCGTAGGGCGTGCATGAGATGAGATAGAAATCGTTTAACCCCTTCAAAGGCTCGTGCACCTGCCCGAACGAGAACTGCGGCGCCCCCGGCGATACCGGCAGCCAGTACTCACGCGCTAGTACTCACGCGCTCCCCTCGGGACGAAGTGATCCGATCATCGTCTTGACCCGTGACGGGCGATGCCATCGCCACGGCAGGAATCCTGCCATTCCCCTACGGCGACGCGATAGGTGATAAGGAATCATTTCCCTGGTAATAATGATCCGCTTAGGAGTCACCGCTTTGCCTATTCCGCTTGGTACATTTCCCTCTCATATACATGAGCAATTAGCGTGGGTTGTCAGTCGTAAGCGCCGTGAGACGGCGCGGCTAGACGGGGGCACTCGATCTGTTATGGCAACGACGCATCCTGGTAGATCACTCGGGACCGGGAGCCCTGGCTTGCTGAAGGCCAGCAGAGAAGCCACACAGAAGTGGGTTGCGCCAGGTACCTTGACCGACGCGGACATCGTTCTGTATGCGGCAAGGATCTCGGTCTGGGGTCGCTGGTACTGGCCTCCCGCTGCGAGGTGAGCACGGACAGGCTCCTTGAACGGGACCTGGTCGAGGCGGAGGTTCCCTCTCCACCGGATAGGCCACAGCCGGGCGGCTTCCCTCGAGCGCCAACTGAAACACCAGAACGAAGGCTCTCGACCTTGTCCAGTGTGGTAGGCCAAGCTGGCCCTGCTAGGCGCCCACTTCCAGGTCTGAGAGCGCCTCGATCAGTGCCTTGGCGTCGTTGATACCATCCCGGACCGAGTCTTCATCCAGAAACGCCTGGTAGAAGTTGGCGTGAAGGGCCTCCACCGATCGCGCCAACCGGCGTCTGTGCTCGGCTTCGCCAGGGCTTGTGTTGATGAGATTGTGAGCGTTCTCGATGAGGTTAGGATGCGCCCCGAGAGGCCAGCCTCGCTTTCGGGCGACCGCGTTCACGTAGTGAGAAAAGGCCCCCCATGCTTTCTCGGATGCCTGAAGGAGATCGCCTTTGCTGAATTCCTGCTCGGCCTGATCAAGGAATTGAGTGCTGATCGCCCGGTGCTGGTCAGCGGAAGCCATCTTCACGCTCCCGCGTAGGCCTTGGGATCCGTGTATTCGATGAGCGAAAACTGGCCCTCAACCACCAGGAAGCGGACGGTTGTCTCGACTCCATAAACGTCAATGCATTGGAGCGGTTGCCCTATGTCGAAGTGGGTCGCCGGGGTTGCAAGCGTGCCATTGATGGCAATGTTGTTGGCGTAAACGTAGCCGTCTTTGTGTGGATTGATACGTCCCTCGATGCCAGGAAGGCGCCCGGTGCTCTTGGTGAAGAGGGCTGCATTGCGTCCGTCCTTCGAGGGCTCCAGCTCCAGGGGGATGCTCGGCTTGTCCCTGGGCACGATCGTCGTGTGCGAGGGCAAATACCCTGCGGCAGCGATGAGGACCGTCATCTCCTGGTCGGTCCGGTAGAGGTTCAGGCGGCACTGACCGTCGGCGTCAGTCCGGCCGGTGACGTAGGCTCGGTTCGGGTAGGCTGCCAGAATCGCGGCATCGGGTACTGCTGCCCCCTGCGGGGTCTTGACTTCAAGGACAACGCTCCCCATGACTTTGCCGCCTCCCTGACGCGAATGGACCTAACAGTTGCCCAATCGTCGTTCGGTACAACCTTGGACTCGCCCCATGAGAACGTAGGCGGGCGTGAGCAGTTGGTCAATCCTCTGCGAATTGCCCGCTTCGTCCGGCTGGTTACGGCACGCTTAGCCGAGCGCCGCCTTGAGCTTCTCGGCCGACTCCTGGGCGGCGTTGGTGGCGTCGTCGAGGATGCCGTGCATGCCGAAGAAGGCGTGGATCTGGCCGGCGTAGCGCGTGTGCGTCACCGCCACGCCCGACTCCTGCAGGCGCTTCGCGTATGCCTCACCCTCGTCACGCAGGGGGTCGTACTCGGCCGTGATCACGTGCGCCGGTGGCAGACCCGAGAGGTCCTCCGCGCGCAGCGGGGATGCGTGGGGGTGGGAGCCGTCGCCGTCGGGGCCCAGGTAGTGGTCCCAGAACCAGACCATGCCGTCGCGCGTCAGCAGGTAGTCGTCGGCGTTGTCGCGGTAGGAGTCGGTCCCGTAGTCGTGGTCCGTGACGGGATAGACGAGCAGCTGGAAGCCAATCGCGGGACCGTCCTCGTCGCGCGCCCGCAGGGAAACGACGGCGGCGAGGTTGCCCCCGGCGGAGTCCCCGCCGACCGCGAGCTTGCTCGCGTCGGCACCCAGCTCGGAGGCGTGCTCGGCCGCCCAGACGGTCGCGGCGTAGCAATCCTCGTGGGCCGCGGGGTAGCGGCTCTCCGGGGCCAGCCGGTAGTCCACCGAGACAACGACAGAGCCGCTGCGCGCGGCCAGCTCGCGGCAGGTCACGTCCGCGCCGTCGAGATCGCCGATCACCCAGCCGCCGCCGTGGTACCAGACGAGGAGGGAGTGGTCCGTGGCGTTGGTGGGCTGGTAGATGCGCACGGGGATGTCGCCGCCCGGCCCGGGGATGGCGCGGTCCTCGACGTTCGCCATCGGGGCGCCCGGAACCGCCGGTGGCAGGCGGTTCGCCTCGCGCACGGCCTCTGGCTCCTGTTCGTGCAGTGGCGGCGCGCCCAGCGCTTCCATCTGATCAAGGACGAACTTCGCCTGCGGGTTGAGTGTCATCTGCCGCCTCCTCGGGACCGCGAACGGTAGGAGCGCCCGCAGGGACCGTCAACCGGCGTGGGCCGAGAGCGCCGCGAGGAACTCCCCCGCCGTCACGAACTCGACCGCGCCGTAGCCGCGCATCCGCAGCACTTCCCGGTCGGCGGTCACGAGGTAGCGTGCGCCAGCGGTGTGTGCGGCCTCCACCAGGCGCCGGTCGCCCGCGTCCTTCAGGGTGAGTTCATCGAGCACGGGCGCTTCGACGAGCACCGAGCGCTCGCGCAGCTCGGCCAGCAGCGCGTCGCGTGCGCCGGCGTCGGCGATGCGCGCCACCCAGCGTGCGCCCACGACCGACTCCGCCTCCCGCAATGTGGCCTTCGAGGCGACGTGCTCGAAGGCGCCCGCGCGCCAGTGGTCGAGGATGCGCGCCGACGAGCCTCCCGGGCGCGCCAGCGCCCCCACCAGCAGGTTCGTATCGACGATCGCCCGCAGCGGTTCGCGTTCGTCCGTCAATGCGCGACCGCGTTCCCCCCGCACACGTTGATGGACTGGCCCGTGATCCAGGAGCCCTGCTCGCTGCAGAGGTAAACCGCCGCCCAGCCGATGTCCTCGCCGAGACCCGCGCGCCCGATCGGGATGTTCGCCGCGCGCGCGTCGAACTGCGGGTCGTCGAATACGTCCGCCATGCGCGAGGTATCGACGAGCCCGGGACAGATGGCGTTCACGCGCACGCCGTGGCGCCCGATCTCCCGCGCCATGCCGCCGGTCATCCCCTGGAGGCCGGCCTTGCTGGCCACGTAGGCGGCCATGTTCGGCCCCAGCACCTTCCCCGCGATCGAGGAGATGTTGATGATGACGCCCCCGTTGCCCGCGTCGATGAGCTGCTGGCCAAAGATCTTCGACATCAGGAAGGGCCCGCGCAGGTTGACGCGGATGACCGTGTCCCAGGCGTCGATGGGCATGTCGACCACGGGAACGCGGTCGGGGCCGCGGGCGGCGCCCGCGTTGTTCACGATGAAATCGACCCGCCCGAACTCGGCGACCGTGCGGTCGAGAAGCTCCTGCACCGACCCCTCGTCGGCGGCGTCACTGATGACCGGCAACGCGCGGCGACCGGCGGCCTCGATCTCCTCGGCGACGGAGGCGATGTCGCGCCAGCCGGCGGCCTTCTCGTCGTCGGGGTAGCGCTCGGGCGGACGCCCGGTGCCGGTAATGACGACATCCGCCCCGGCCTTCGCGAGCTCGACGGCGATGCTGCGCCCGATGCTCTTCATGCGTCCGGCGCCGGTCACCACCGCGACCTTGTCTTCGATTCCCGTGAGGTTTAGTCCAGTCATTGCGCTCCCCCTTCGGGCCACAGGCCCGAAGGCGCGACTATGCCGCCTCCGCGGGGTTCCCACAAGACGCCGCACCTTGGCCCTGAGCAGCATCTGGCTACAGTGGACGGATGCGGCTGAGGCCCTCGATGCGGACGCTCCTCCCGGCGGTGCTGGCCCTGGCGCTGGGACTCGTGGCCGTCTTGCTGTTGCTTTTGGACGGCGGCACTTCCCCTCGCGAAACCGAGCCCCTTGCCCCCGCCCCCACCGCCACCGCTACCGCTACCGCTACCGAGGCCGCCACCCCGGCCCCTACGCCCACGCCCTCCCCTGCGCCCACGGGCACGCCTGTCCCCACCGCCGCCCCCCCGACCACAACGCCGTCGCCCAGCCCCACTCCCACGTCTCCGGCCACCCCCACTGCCACCGCCACCGCCACGGCGACTGCCGTCCCGACTGCCACGGAGGGCGCCTCCCCGACCGCCGTGGCCGCCTCCCCGGAGGAACCCGGGGATGGCCGCCCCTCGCGCTGCGCGAGCGTGGCCGGGCGTGGCGCAGCGCTCATCGCTGCGGTCGAGGACGCCATGGTCGAGTACGAAGGCGTCTGGGGACTGGCGCTGGTCGACCTCGACTGCGCCTCCTCCGTCGTCGTTCGCCCCCAACACTCCCAGTACCCCGCCTCGGCCGGAAAGATCGTCATCCTCACCGCCGCCCTCCGGAACGTACAGGATGGCCTGCTCGAATTCGCCGCCATCGAGGAGCACGTCGAACTCGTCCTCCACTACTCCCTCGACAAGAACACGGACGAGGTTGCGGCGTTCGTCACGCCGGCGCAGGTGGGAGCGGTGATAGCGCGAGCAGGCGTCTCTTCAAGCTCGTACCTGGAGTGGGAGTGGCGCCACGCGTGGTTCACCCCCCACGACCTTGCTCTCGTCTGGGCCTCCATCCTCCAGGGCGAGCAGCTGGACGAGCGCTGGACCGCCTACCTCCTCCAGCTCGCCTCGGAAGTGGTCTTTCCGGAGGGGAAGGAGACCTTCCCGGCGGACTTCGGCATGGAGGGCTACCAGTACGGGCAGAAGGCCGGCTACTGGGTCACGGAGGAGGACTCCGACCACTTCGTGGCAGCGGGCTATGTTCGGCCCGAAGACGGCGCCAGTGCGGGCTTCACCTTCGCCTTCCTCCTGGAAACATGGGAGGACGACATCTTCGAGCCGCAGCGGCGCGCCGTGTTCCCGCTCGTGCGCGGTTTCGTGGTGGGCGAGGTGGAGCGCAACCGCTAGACTTGGCCGCGCGGGAAGATTCAGGCGGCTACATCCCCCCGATGCCCAGCGGAATCAGGCAGCGCGCGGGGACCGTAACGGCGGTCCTGCTGGCGTTTGCCGCCCTCCTGGCCGCCTGTGGCGGTGGAACCTCGGAGCCCGCACCCCAGACCGTGACTGCTACCGCGACGGTGGCCGTGACCGCGACGGTGGCCGCGACCGCCACACC
Organism: Tepidiformaceae bacterium; assembly: GCA_965262975.1. Taxonomy (GTDB): domain Bacteria; phylum Chloroflexota; class Dehalococcoidia; order Tepidiformales; family Tepidiformaceae; genus UBA2991. The sequence continues at coordinate 2,995,463 of OZ253575.1, forward strand.
CTCGCCCACACCGACCCCGACGCCAACTCCTACCCCCACACCGACGCCAACTCCTACTCCCACACCGACCCCGACACCAACTCCGACACCAACTCCGACACCAACTCCTACACCAACTCCCACGCCGACTCCTACACCAACCCCGACTCCCACACCAACCCCGACGCCCACTCCTACCCCGGACCCACGACCGCCGCGCTGCCAGGGGCTCGAGGAGCGCGGCGCGACCCTGCGCGAAGCGGTCGAGGACGCGATGGACGGCCTCACCGGCGGCTGGGGGCTGGCGCTGGTCAACCTCGACTGCGACACCACCGTCCTGGTCGAGCCCGGACACGGCCAGTACACCGCTTCGGCGGGCAAGATCATGATCGTCATCACCTTGCTGCGCGCCGTGCAGGATGGCCTGATCGCATTCGAGGCCGTGCAGCCTCACGTCGAGATCGTGCTCTCCCTCTCGCTGGACGCGGACGCCGACCTGCTCAACGAACTCGTCACACCCGAGCAGATCGCCGCCATGCTGGAGCGGGCCGGCGTCTCCGAGGCGTCGGTGCTTGAGCACAGCTGGCGGTACGCCCACTTCACGCCCCACGACCTTGCGCGCGTGTGGGTCTCGCTGGTGCGTGGCGAACAGCTCAACGAGGAGCTGACGGCCTACCTGCTCGACCTCGCCACCAGGCCCGTGCTCGGCGACGCCTTCTGGCCCTTCCCGGCCGATTTCGGGGTGGAGGGCTATGTGTACGGGCAGAAGGCCGGCTACTGGACCTCTCCCCTTCCCACCGGCTACCGCGTCTCGGCGGGCTATGTCCGGCCCGCGGACGGTTCCGGCGAGGGCTACGTCTTCGCCTTCCTCATCCGCGTGAGGGACGAGGACTGGGCCAACGACTGGCGCCGCCCCGTCTTCCCGCTCGTGCGGGACTTCATGGTCGCGGAGATGGAGCGCGAACCTTAGGCCAGACGCGCCTCGAGCTCGGCCAGCGAGTACGCCCCCGGCCCCCGGCCCGACGCCGCGAGTTCCGTCGCGACCTCTTGCAGGAGCGCATTCACGGGTGTCGGCACGCCGTGCAGCCTGCCGAGGAGGGCGACCTCGCCGTTCAGGTACGCCGCCTCAATGGTCGTCGTCCCGCGCGTGAGGCTCTGCCACGACGAATTCCCCGCGCGAGCCGCCGGACTGCCGGAGAAGATGCGGTTGAGCGCCTGGAAGCGCTGGCGGAATTCGTCATCCCCCACCAGCGCGATACCGGCGGCTGCGAAGCAGGCGAGCGCCTCCTCATGAGCGCGCGCCATCAGCTCCTCCGCCTTCACCTCCAGCCCCAGGATCGCCTGTGTCGAGTTCGCCAGGTTCCGCAGCAGCTTGCCGTACTTCCACGGCATGATGTCCTCGCGGGGCGCGGCGCTGAACCCGGCCTCCGTCAGGTCGTTCGCGATGCTCGCGGCGCGCTCGTCGCTCCCGTTCGGGTAGCGGCCCAGGTCGAGGATGCCGTATACGCCGCTCGCGCTGGCGATGACCGTTCCCGGTTCCAGGTGCGTGCCGGGCAGGATGACGAGCTGGCCGTAGACGTTGGGGAAGCGGCGCAGCGCCATGCGTTCGTTGACGACCCCGTTCTGCGCGCAGACCACCGTGATCGCGGGCGGCGCCGCCGCGAACAGCGCGTCCAGCGCCGCCACCGTGTCCTGCGACTTCATGGCGAGGATGACGATGTCGTCGGCCGTCAGGTCGAGCTCCGCGGGGGAGCCGGCGGCGGGGATGGGGAGCGTTTGCGTGCCCTCCGCGCTGACCAGGGTGAGGCCCTTCTCGCGCAGCGCCTCGAGGTGGGCGCCCCTCGCAATGAGCGCCACCGGCTGGCCGCTCATATGCAGGCGCCCGCCGATGACCCCGCCGATCGCTCCGGCGCCGTAGATGACGTAGCGCAACCTGGGACCCCCTGCTGCCGGCGGCGGCCCTAGTGATGCTCGCCGTAGTGCCGCGCGAGGAGATCTTCGCCGAAGTCGCCCTCAGGGTCGCGCCAGACCGCGTGGATGTGGTTGGCGCCGTTCTGCGTGCAGTCGTATTCGACCAGGAAACGCGGACCCTGCAGACGGTAGTAGTGCGGTTCGCCCGGCTGGGAGCCGCCCGCCCAGGCGAAGTGCATCCCACCGAGGGTGTCCGCCGCCAGCGCTTCCCGCTGGCTCTCGGCCAGCTCGTCCGGCAGGCGGTCGACGTACAGCGCCACGAGCGCTTCCAGCATCTCGTGCTGGGGATCGCGCAGGTCGTGCGCGCCGAGGCCGCCTGGTGTGGACGAGTAGCGCACGGCCGCCTCCTGCTCGGGCCCGAAGCCGAGCCCCGCCCGCTCGACGCGGGAGCGTTCGTCCCACTCCGGGTCGCTTGGGAGCCCCATCAGGCGGCGCGTCGGGATGGGCAGCGCCCCCTCCTCCACCCGCCTGCGGTTCGACTGCACGATGTCGGGCGGCGCCGCCGTCGAGATAAGGGCCACGCTGCGCTGGCTCTCGTCCAGGGCCAGCAGCAACTCGCGGGCGAGGTCCTCCTCTGCCGCGAGGGGCCGCAGCCGTCCCGCTCCCCCGAAGGGCGCCTCCGCCGGATTCGCCCCCAGGAACGTCGGGTTGGGGGCGACGATGGAGTCGCCCTCGATCGTGTAGTGAATGGACACGTGGTGGCCCTCGAAGCGCCATCCCCACGTAGCGTCGCCGGGCTCGCCGAAGATCGTCACGAAGTAGAGCTGCGGATCCCGCCATCGCTCGGAGCCCACTTCTACGCCGAGCCGCCCCCCGCTCCACGCCTCCGCTGCATCAAGGATGTTCTCCAGCCCCATGATGACCGTGGCGGTGACGTAGCCCGAGCGGCTCAAGCCGCTGGCGGCGAGCCGGTTGGCCGCCTGCTGCTGTCCCGGCGTCATCGCCAGCAGCGGCAGACCCTCCCGCTTCATTGGCGCGTAGTTCCAGTGGCGCCGCTCTTCGTCGTCCACCAGGGGCCGCAGGACGCGCGCTCGCTGCTCGGGCTCCAGCAGCGCGAGGAGGTGGCGCGCGGCGGCGACCATTCGTCCCGCGGTTTCTGGCGCTGTGGTTGCCGGCATGGCGGCAAGGATACGCCTCCCGACCGGGCGTGAGCGCGGGCCGTGCGCGCTACTCGGCCAACGGCTCCAGTCGCAGGATGGGGCCGTCCGCCGTCAGCACCAGCACATTCCCTTCCTCGCCCGAGGCGAAGCTGAGGATGCGCAGGTCCCTCGTCTGCGCCAGCTCCCGCATGCTCCACCCCGTTTCCGCCTCCGGATCGGCCTCCAGCGCCCAGATGCGCCCCGTGCAGGAGTCGGCGAACAGGTACGGGAACTCCCCGCCGACGATGGCGCACCCCTGGTCCCGGCCGTAGGTGACGAGCGGCATCGTCACCTCCTCCAGAGCGTCGCAGGCGCTCGGTTCATCGCTACAGGCGAACCCTTCGAAGATGGGCCAGCCAAGATTCGCCCCCGCCGTCGCGGCCGACACTTCCTCTGTCGTGTGCCCTGCGTCGCCCACGACGAGTACCCCGTTCTCGGCGAAACTCATGCGCCAGGGGTTGTGCAGGCCGTACGCCCAGATTTCAGCCCGCGCCCCTTCGACTCCCACAAAGGGGTTGTCGGGCGGGATGCGGTATGGCTCCTCCTCCGAGGCCTCGCGCACGTCGATGCGGATGACCTTGCCCCGGAGATTGTTCAGGACCTGCGCGTCGCGCGGGCGCTCGCTGTCGCCCAGCCCGAGGTAGAGCATGCCGTCCGGGCCAAAGCGGAGAGCCCCTCCGTTGTGCAGCGTCTCCACCTGCGGGATCGCCATGATCACAAGCTCTGCGTCCCGAACCACGAAGCCGTTGACCACGGGAAACCGCGACAACCTCCCGACTACGCGCCCGTCGGACGCCTCCTCGATGGGGTGGTAGTACAGGTAGAGGTAGGAGCGAGTCTCGAATTCGGGGTCGAGTACGGCGCTCACCAGGCCCAGCTCTCCGCCAGAGGCGGTGTCCAGCTTGAGCACGAGCCGCGGCTGCCGGCGCGGAAGATGCACATTGATCTCCCCCATGCGATCCGCAACCGCCAGCCCTCCGGTTGGCCAGGGGAAGGCGGCCAGCGGCTGACCGAAGTCACGGTTGGCGAACACCTCCGTGAGCTGCATCTGCCTCGGGAAGGGCGCCCCCGCCGGTAGCGTGGGCACTGGCGTGGGCGCGGCCGTCAGAGTCGAGGTCGAGGTCGGGGTCGGGGTAACGGCCCGGGTTGGGGAAGGTGTGGCGCTTGCCGCAGTCGCCTCCGGAGTGGTCTGTCCTTCCGGCTCGCTTGCGGGCGTGTCCGCTTCGGGGCTGGGCATGCGGAGCTCGTACGCGGGGGCGCCGTCTCCAGAGGATCCACAAGCGAGCGCCCCCATGGCCCCCAGGACGGCCACGACCGCTCCCGATCGGACTCCTCGCGCGGTCGCGCCCACCGGCATGAGGATTGCCCACCGCATATGTTTCCTGCTGCCGTCGTCCCCGCCCATGGCAGCTAGAATACCCCCGCGCTCCTGCGCCCGGAGGCCGACAATGACCGCAACCGAACCCCGGACCGAGACCGACCGCGAGGCCGCGATCGACGAATTGCTCGCGAAACAGGAGATCCGTGACGCGCTCATGCGCTACTCCCGCGGCATCGACCTGCTTGACCCCGACCTCGTCAAGTCGGCCTACCACCCCGATGCCTACGACGACCACGGCACCTTCAAGGGGAACGCCCATGAGTTCGCGGAGCACGTGATGGTGGGACTCTCGAACCTGGAATGCACCGAGCACTTCCTCGGCAACTCCCACATCGAGGTCGACGGCGATCGCGCCTACTCCGAGACCTACCACGTTGCCTACCACCGCATTCCCGCCGGCGAGGATGGCGTCGCCAGCGACTTCACCTGGGGCGGGCGCTACGTGGACGTGTTCGAGCGCCGCGACGGCGGCCCCTGGCTCATCCTCCACCGCACCGTTGTGCACTCCTGGAGCCGCAGGGATCCGGTGCTGGACACGAACGCGGACATGTCGGCGAATTTCACGCAGGTGGCGCGCGGCGATCGCAGCGACCTCATCTACCGCCTGCGCGAGGTCGTGGGCTAACCAGCCCCCACTCAACCCGCTATCATTCAGGCGAATGAGCGCGCGCGGCGCTCACGGAACCCCAGGAGGCCAACCATGACGGCAGAAGCGACGACGGAGCGACCCTTCTACAAGGATCCCACGCCCGACCAGATCCGGCGCGACCCGCCCCACCGCTACCTGCCCGTGAGCGAGCGCTCGAACTGGCGCGACCAGGGCATCGATATGCCCTCGATCCTGCTCCGCGACCCCGAGAAGCTCCCCATAAAGGTGCTCCTGCACTCCATGTACGGCGGCGAGATCGGCGGCTCCGAGGCGTTCGGCCGCCGCTACGTGCTGGCAACGCAGGAGGGCATCGACCAGCTCCCCTGGGAGCTCGCCCTCGTGAACGCCCGGCTTACCTGGGACGAGTGCCGCCACACCGAGATCGTGCTCGAGCAGATGGCCAAGAACGGCTGCACGCTCGGCGATTTCGTCGATGGCTACACGGCGGGCGCAGCCCTCCCGGCCTCAAGCGAGAACGGGAACCCCCGCAGCGGGCTCGACATGATCAACAGCATGGCCTCGGTGCATCGCGGCGGCGAAGGGCTCGCCATGAACCTCTTCACCGCCCTCATCGACATGGGCCGGAACCTCGGCGATCCCGATTGGGAGCGCGCCTTCGACTTCAACCACGCCGACGAGGTCATGCACGTCGAGGTCGGCAACTACTGGGTGCCGCGGCTCACGGAGGGCAACGACAGCAGGCGCCGCGAGGCGATGCAGGCCCAGCAGGCGTTCGAGGAGCTGATCATGGCCCTCAACACCGGCGACGAGGTCGTCGCGCCCAAGGAATTCGCACTCTAGGCGTCGTCCCGGGGGCCGCCGCCTCGTCAAACCCAGGCCACGCAAACGGGGAGGAACCCATGTCCGCCACCGAATCCACCGAACGATCCTTCTACCGCCCCCTCGGGCCGGGCGACCACCGGCGCGACCCGCCCCACCGCTATCTCCCCGTGGACGACCGCGAGAACTGGCGCGAGAACGGCATTGACCTCGCCTCCATCCTCCTGCGCGACCCCGAGAAGATGTCGACCAAGGTGTTGCTGCACGCGATGTACAACGGTGAGATCGGTGGGGGTGAGACGTTCTCGCGACGCTACGTGATGGCGACGCGGGAGGGCGTCGACCAGCTGCCGTGGGAGCTGGCGCTCGTGAACGCGAGGCTCGCCTGGGACGAGTGTCGCCACGCCGAGATCGTGCTCGCGAAGATGCCCGAGCATGGCGTCACCCTCGGTGACTTCGCCGACGGCTACCGCGCCGGTGACGGCGCCGTTTCCCAGACCGGCGAGCAGAACATGATCAACTCCATGGCCGCCGTCCACCGCGGTGGCGAAGGCATGGCCATGAACCTCTTCACCTCGCTCATCGATATGGGCCGCAACATCGGCGACAAGGAGTGGGAGACGGCCTTCGACTTCAACCACGCCGACGAGGTGATGCACGTCGAGGTCGGAAACTACTGGGTGCCGCGACTCACCGAGGGCGACCCCTCCAGGCGTCGCGAGGCGATGGAGGCCCAGCAGGCCTTCGAGGAGCTCGTCATGGCCCTCAACACCGGCGACGAAGTGCTCCCGCCCGAGGACTTCGCCCTCTAGGCGCCGCCGGCAGGGGAAGAAGATGGCGAAACGCTGGCGGCCCCCCTTCAACTTCAAGCGTTACTGCGGTGACTCGGCGACGATGGTCATCCATGACCTCGTCTGCGAGAAGCCGGAGTGCTCCGTGTCCACCCTCGAAGACGAGCAGATCACGATGTGGGACGCGGAGGAAGAGGTCGCGGCAGCCCTGGAGAGCGGCGGGTGGCAGCGCCACGAGCCGTGCGAGTCGGGGGCGCTCTACTTCACCCCCCGCGAAGAGCTGAAGTAGCAAACGCCAGGCCCCCGGGCCGGGAAAGCGAGACACGAATGGTCGAACTCTGGGTACCCGAGCGCAAGCTTGGGGGGGCCTTCTCCGTAGACGAATGCGCGCGGCGCCTGATGCACTACCGCTACGCCGAAGTCGAGATGATGCGCGCCCTCCTGCAGTGGATCGCCACCCAGCCGCAGGTCCACCACAAGGTCGAATTCGGCCCCATCGCCTACCACTGCGCCCAGCACGCCGACACGCTCGGCAAGCGCCTCCCCGAGTTGCGCATGACCGAAGGCGCCGAAGGCCCCTACCCCCTCATGACCTCCCCCAAGATGGACCCGCCCAACGACGAGTTCCGCGCCTTCATGGAGGCCATCCAGGACCAGGACGACTCCGTCCTGCGCGTGGTCGGCATCTTCGGCGTGCTCAAGCCCCACCTCGCCACCCACTACCTCTACCACATGCGCGCGACCGATCAGGTCGTCGATTCGCCGACGGTGCGCATCCTTAAGTTCATCCTTGTCGATGAGGAAGAGCACATCCAGTGGGGGCGCGCCCAGATCGAGGAGCTCGCCGATACGCCGAAGAAGCGCCGTCGCGCGAACGAGTGGCGCATGCACCTTGAGGAGATGCTGACGGAGGCCGGCGGTGTGATCGGGATACGCGGGAGCGACGACGACGAGTGACCTACGTCATCGACAAGGCGCTCTGCATTAACTGTGGCTACTGCCGCCGCGTGTGCCCCACCGAGACGATTCACTATTTCGACACCGACGACTTCATGCACACCATCGATGCCGAGGAGTGCATCGACTGCAACGCCTGCGTGCCCGTCTGCCCGGTTGACTGCATCGACTACGACGACACGACCGTTCTCAGCGGCGAAGCCCTCGAACAGGCCCTGGAGAAGGCCCGCACCTGGGCGCGCAAGCGCAACCAGGACGACCTCTTGAAGGAACTCGCGCCCCGCGCCAAGTTCCGCCCCTCGGTGATGCCCGAAAAGGCGCGCCGCGGGACGCGCAGGGACTAGCGCGCAGGTGGCCCTCACGATCCTCCCCGGCTGCATCAACTGCGGGAACTGCCGCCACGTCTGCCCGACCGACACCGTTCGCTACTACGACACCCCGGACCTCCAGCACACCATCGACCCCGCCGGCTGCATCGACTGCAACCTCTGCGTCGACGCCTGCCCCGTCGAGGTCATCGAGCCCGACAACGCCTACGTGCACGACCCCGAGGAGCTCGCCTCGGCGAAGGCGCTCGCCGCCAACGTGTGGAAGGAGCGCGGCCCCGTCATCCAGCAGGTGTTGAAGGTGATGCGTCAGCGCAACTCACGCTGGGCGCGCGAGCGCGAGGAGCGTCGCGACGACCCCGACCGTTACCGCACCGGCAACCGCCAGCAGTAACCGGGGCGGAACCGGCGAAAGAGTTCGCGCCGGTATACTGCCAGACAGGTAGGCGCGTTCGTCTAGAGGCCTAGGACGCCGCCCTTTCAAGGCGGAGACCGCGGGTTCGAATCCCGCACGCGCTACCAAGCTATACAAAATCGAGAACCTTCGTCCTGGTCTTCCATCTCGCGCTGTGAGGCGAGCTACCCAGGAACAGGAGGTGGCCTCGCTTCGTCTGTGTGCAGTCGGTTAATCCCCTGTCACGCCTAGCTGTGCCGGGCTCAGACTTCGGCTTGCCTTCCGATGAGTGATCCTGGCTTCGCACATTCGCATGTCGCCATCGGCTCCTCCAGTCGAGCGGGCCGCCCGGCTCGCCGAGCTCAGCAAGAACCTCTCGCGTCCCGCTAGCCTCCATCCTTCGCTTGATCTCGCAGGACATCCAGGGCTCTCTCCACCTCTTGTGTTGCGACCGAAGCATCATGGAACCTCTGTTGAAGGCTCGTGACATCGCCCGTCGTCAGAGGCTCCTCGCTGAAGATGCCGATCTGTTGGGTGGCCATAGTGTGAAGGTGGGTGAGGGCCCAGACAGCCTGTTCGACGAGCTCTCCCCACTCATCCTCGGCGATGCGCTTCAATCGCTGCGTTCCTCCTGTCGTGTCTCGGATCCTATCTCGACCACGGTTCGCAGAGCCAGACATTGCGTTCAATGTCGAATAGCAGCAGTCAGTACCAGATGGCGACTCATGCCCGTCAACGCGTTCGGGCGGATCGGGCAGCGAGTGCGTCGCACCGCGAGCGATGCGGGCCACCGTTCACGGGGCAGCCGCGAGCCCTCGACCCGCCCTGCCTGAACAGTATTGGCGGCCGAGCACTATCGACTCTTCGATGGACGAATGTCATGGAGACACCATCTAGATAGTCGTGAGCTTCACACGCCTGTCACCAGGAGTCGTGGTACAGTCCCGCGCCGTCAGAAAGGCGAGAGGGTACCCAGTTGAAGCTTCAGGCCCCACAGTTTGCACGGGCGATGGCTGGTGAGCCGGCCCTTGCCACCGCGCCGTCCGCGTGCAGGGCCGTCGCGACCGTTGGATCTGGGAGAAACTTACCCCCCCCCCCCCCCCCCCCCCCCCCCCTAACTTTAGCTTCAAAAGCCCCACAGCCCCTTTTGGCACTGGTTCCGCCAAGCCCAGGGGGCTCTCCGCCACAGCGACCTTCAACCCCGCCCCCCTCCAGTTCGACGCTCCCCCGGTTGCGGGTGCCGAGTCCGTGACGCACGACCAGCTCAAGTGGGCCGAGGGAGTCTCAGTCGCGAGCGCCAGCAAGGTGTTGCTCCCCCAGACGCTGGGCGAGGAGACAAACCGGAACGCGTCCGACAAGGGCGCAGGCGGCCGCTCCGCCTACCGGCCGGCCCCAGTCCGGGGCGGTGACCTGAGCCCCTGGGGCGAAACGACCATCGACCCCGCCGCGCGGGGCGAAGTTCCGACCTGGCGAGGCCCGGCCAGCGTCGCCGCCTGCGACTCGGAGGACCCCAAGTGCCACTGAACGAAACCGCGAGATTGCGGAAAGAAAACGCCGCCCTGCGAAACCGTCTCTCCCGGTTGAGCGCGGCCAGCCTGCGCATCAACGAAAGCCTGGACTTCGACACGGTCCTGCAAGAGGTCCTGGACAGCGCCCGATCCCTCACGGGCGCCCGCCACGGCATCATTACCACGCTCGGCGAAGCAGGCCAGACAGAGGACATCGTGACTTCCGGCCTGACTCCGGAAGAACGCGCGGGGCTCTGGGTCTTCCCCGATGCACTGAAGGTCTTCGAATCCCTCAGCCAGATCGAGGGACCGCTGAGGGTCTGCAGTTTGGGTGACCACATCAGTTCGCTCGGCGTCCCCGAGTTCCTACCGCCCGTGGCCGTCAATTCCTTCCTCGGGACGCCGATGCGTCACCAGGGCGTGCGCGTCGGTACCTTCTACCTCGCCGAGAAGGGTGATGGTCCGGAGTTCACCCTTGAAGACGAAGAGACCCTGGTGATGTTCGCCTCCCAGGCGGCGCTGGTCGTCTCCAACGTTCGCAAGTACCGGGAGGAGCAACAGGCCAGAGCCGATCTGGAGACGCTCGTCAACACCTCGCCCGTCGGCGTCGTGGTCTTCGACGCACGGACGGGGAATCTCGTGTTGTTCAACCGGGAGGCGACGCGGATTGTCGGGGGGTTGCAGGTGCCGGACCACACGCCAGAGCAGTTACTCGAGCTGACCACCGTCAAGCGCGCCGACGGGCGCGAACTCTCCCTGGGCGAACTCCCACTGGAGCAGACATTGGGCAGCGGCGAGACCGTGCACGCCGAGGAGATGGTCTTCAGCGTCGTCCCCGACGGCAGATCCGTCAGTGCGCTGGTGAACGCGACGCCCATTCGCTCGGAGGACGGTGAGATCGTCTCCCTTGTTGTGACCCTCCAGGACATGACCGAACTGCAAGAGCTCGAGCAGCTGCGCGCCGAGTTCCTGGGCATGGTGAGCCACGAGCTGCGAACGCCGCTGACCTCCATCAGGGGTTCGGCGACCACCGTGCTCGATGATGTGTCCGCCTTCGCTCCCGGGGAGGTGCGCCAGTTCCTCCGCATCATCGTCGATCAGGCCGACCGCATGCGCGGCTTGATCAGCGACCTGCTGGACGTGGCCCACATCGAGACCGGCAGCTTGTCGGTCGATCCCGAACCCGCGGATGTGGCCAGCCTCGTGGACGAGGCCAGGAAGACGTTCCTGAGCGGGGGCGGCAGGGAGGGCCTTTCCCTCGACATTGCGCCGGACCTGCCGCTGGTCATGGCGGATGCACGACGCATCGTCCAGGTGCTGGGCAACCTCCTCTCCAACGCAGCCAGGCACTCGCAAGAGTCGTTCCCCATCCGGGTCACTGCTGTCCGGAGGGACATCCACGTTGCGTTTTCCGTCGCCGATGAGGGTAAGGGCATCAAGGCTGAACGTCTCCCGCACCTGTTCCTCAAGTTCGCTCGTCGCGAAGGTGAGGAACAGGTGCGCGATCTCGCTCGCGTGGGGCTGGGTCTCGCCATCTGCAAGGGGATCGTGGAGGCTCACGGAGGGCGCATCTGGGCCGAGAGCGATGGGCCGGGCCGTGGTGCGCGCTTCACCTTCACCATTCCCGTGGCCGACGAGGAAGACACCGGGATGGCAACCTCCCCCGGCCAGCCCGTCGCTCGCTCGCAGCGGGCGGCGGGGGAACTGCCGCGCGTTCTGGTGGTGGATGATGAACCGCAGGCACTGAGGCATGTTCGGGACGCCCTCTCGAAAGCGGGCTATGCGCCGATCGTGACCGGCGACCCGGAAGAGGCCCTCCGCATCATGGAGGAGTACGAGCCCCAGCTGGTCTTGCTGGACCTGATGCTGCCGGGAACCGACGGAATCGAGTTGATGGAGAGCATCCGGGAGACTGCCAATGTACCCATCATCTTCCTCTCCGCGTACGGCCAGGAGGAGGTCGTGGCCAGGGCCTTCGACAACGGGGCTGTCGACTACGTCGTCAAGCCCTTCGCACCCACGGAGCTGGCGGCGCGGATCCGGTCGGCCCTGCGCAGAGGGACGGACACTTCCCGGCCCGAGCGGCCGGAGCGCTTTGTGCTGGGCGAGTTGACGATTGACTACGCAAAGGGCCAGGTAACGATCGCCGGCCGTCCCGTGCCGTTGACCGCGACCGAGTACCAGCTGCTTGCCGAACTCTCGGGCGCCGCCGGCCAGACCGTCACCTACCGGCAGTTGCTGAGGCGTATCTGGAAGGTGCACGACGACGGTGACGTACGGCCGTTGCGCACGATCGTGAAGAGCCTTCGCCGCAAGCTGGGCGACGACGCTAGCGATCCCGCCTACATCTTCAACGCCCCTCGCGTGGGGTACCGGATGGCTCCGAGCGGTCAGCCAGACGGCGACGTGGGCTGACGACCAGGCACCCATCGCCATGGTCCGGGGCACGAGAAGGCCCCGAACACGGGGTATGGCGGCGCGGTCAACACAGGCGCCGATGATCCTTCCCGAGTCAACCGCCTGCTCACCGTGCCCACACAGGTCAGTTCACCTCGGCGCTCGCGCGCGAGGCTGAGAGCCAGAGCGGAAGGGGCAGGTAGGAGGGCACGCGGGGGCGGGCACAGAGGGCCTCTCCCTGACTAGGACCAAGACCCTGTCCTCGCCACTATGGCGCTTTCCCGCGGCCTGCCACTTCCGCGGCTGGGCTTACCCAGGTCCCAACCTGCACTCCCTGGCGAGGTTGTGCTCCACGGCCCGGATCCTGGTCGGGTGTCGAGGCGCGAGGCAGTGCAGCGGCTCCCAAACCCGAACCATGCCGGAAAGGTGTGTGAACTAACTAGAGAAACTACGCGTAACAGAATACTCGTGATATTAGCGTGAGTTCTCGGTGATAACCGGTGATTATCGAGAAAAGACTCTATCTTCCAGGTCTATTAGACCCGTACTTTCCCGACTCAACATCAGGTCAGATGGGAGTCGTGGATCATGAGCAGGTATCACACTTGGTTCCGATTGATTGCAGTCCTGGTCGTACTCGGGGCGGTGCTGGTAACCGTCAACTCGTCCGGGGCGCCCACGTCTGTATCGGCCACAGCGGCCCCCTGCGAACTGGGCACGGCCGTCGCCAACCCTGCCGACAACCCTGGCCTCGTGAGCGACTGCGAGACGCTCTTGGCGGCGAAGGACACCCTGCGCGGCACGGACACGCTCAACTGGAGTGCGGACCGGGCGATCACGAGCTGGGAAGGCATCACCGTCAGCGGCACACCCAGCCGCGTCACGCGGCTCGTCCTCAGTGGGGGCAGGAGCGGCGCGAGTCAGTACGGTCGCATCATCAACCTTACGGGCACGATTCCCCCGGAGCTGGGGGGTCTGGTGAAGCTGCAGCGTCTCGCGCTCACGAGGCACGACCTGACGGGTTCGATACCGCCCGAGCTGGCGAACCTCTCGGAGCTGACCACCCTCCAGTTGTACGGCAACGACTTGACGGGCGGTATCCCCCCGGAGCTGGGGAACCTGTCGAACCTGACGACCCTGGCGTTGAGCGTGAACCCGCTGGGGGGCGGCATCCCGGTGGAGCTGGGGAAGCTCTCGAGTCTGCGTTCGCTGCGACTGGAGAACAACCAGCTGACGGGCAGCATCCCGGCGTCGCTGGGTGTTCTGTCGGAGTTGTACCAGTTGAGCCTCTACGGGAACACGGGACTGACGGGGTGCATTCCGGCGTCACTGCAGGGGATCACGTTGAACGACCTCCGGCATCTGGACCTCGAGTACTGCACGACGACGACGACGTACACGCTGACGACATCGGCGACAGGCAATGGGGGAGTCAGCCCCCTGCCAGGCACGCACAGCTACCTCAGTGGGGCGAGCGTGACGGTCACGGCCACGCCCGGCAGCGGCTACCGCGTCGTCTCTTGGGGCGGTGATTGCAGCGGCACGGCTACGACCTGCGTGCTGACCATGGACGGCAACAAGACGGCGAGTGTCACCTTTGAGGACGCGACTCAGGTCACGACGTACACGCTAACGACTTCGGCGGGTGCGAACGGGAGCATCGACCCGATGGCGGGCACGCACACCTACGACGAGGACGCGAGTGTCGCCATCACGGCGACGCCAGGCGCTGGCTACCAGGTGGCGGCATGGGGCGGGGACTGCAGCGGAACGGCCACGACGTGTGTCCTCACGATGGACGGCAACAAGACCGCGAGCGTGACCTTCGAGCGGGTGACGTACACGCTGACGACATCAGTGGGGGCGAACGGGAGCATCGATCCGGGGGCAGGGATACACAGCTACGACGAGGACGCGAGCGTGACGGTGACGACGACGCCGGACGCTGGCTACCGCGTCGCCTCCTGGGGCGGTGATTGCAGCGGCACGGCTACGACCTGCGTGCTGACCATGGACGGCAACAAGACGGCGAGCGTCACCTTCGAGGCGGTGACGACAACGTTCACGCTGACGACATCGGCGGGGGCGAGTGGGAGCATTGATCCTACCCCCGGCACACACACTTACGACGAGGACGCGAGCGTGACCATCACGGCCACGCCGGACGCTGGCTACCAGGTCGCGGCATGGGGCGGGGACTGCAGCGGCACGGCTACGACGTGTGTCCTCACGATGGACGCGGACAAAACAGCCAGCGTGACCTTCGAGGCAGTGACGACAACGTACACGCTGACGACATCGGCGGGGGCGAGCGGGAGCATTGATCCTACCCCCGGCACGCACACTTACAACGAGGACGCGAGCGTGACCATCACGGCCACGCCGGACGCTGGCTACCAGGTAGCGGTATGGGGCGGGGACTGTAGCGGCAGCGAGACCACGTGTGCCCTCACGATGGACGCGGACAAGACGGCGAGCGTGACCTTCGAGGCGGTGACGACAACGTACACGCTGACGACATCGGCGGGTGCGAATGGCAGCATCGACCCGGCGCCGGGGACGCACACCTACGACGAGGACGCGAGCGTCACCATCACGGCCACACCCGATAGCGGCTACCGGGTCGCCTCCTGGGGCGGCGACTGCAGTGGCACCGACACAACCTGCGTCTTGACGATGGACGCGAACAAGACGGCGAGTGTCACCTTCGAGCGCGCGACGTACGTGCTGACGACGTCGGCGGGGGCGAACGGCAGCATTGACCCGGCAGCGGGAACGCACACCTATGACAGTGGCGCGAGCGTCACCATCACGGTGACACCGGACGCTGGCTACCGGGTGGAGTCGTGGAGCGGGGACTGCGGTGGCAGCGAGCCGACCTGCGTGCTGACGATGGACGGGGACAAGACCGCCAGCGTCACCTTCGAGCAGGTGCCAACGTACACGCTGACGACCTCGGCAGGGGCGCACGGCAGTATCACCCCCTCGGCGGGGACGCACAGCTACGACGAGGACGCCATCGTCACCATCACCGCGACCCCGGACAGCGGCTACCGGGTGGACGCCTGGGGTGGCGACTGCAGCGGGAGTGTCACGGACTTGACCTGCCTGCTGACGATGGACAGCAACAAGACGGCGAGCGTGACCTTCGAGCAGGGGACGGCATACACCCTGACGGTATCGGCCGGGGCAAACGGGAGCATCGACCCGGCGGCGGGAACGCACAACTACGACTCCGCCGCCAGCGTGACCATCACAGCGACACCGGACAGTGGCTACCAGGTGGCATCCTGGGGTGGCGACTGCAGCGGCAGCGGGACTACGTGCGTCTTGACGATGGACGGAGACAAGAGCGCCAGCGTCACGTTCATCCCGACACACGACTGGACGGCCGTCTGCCCCGACGGCGCCACAAGTAGCGGTACGGGACTCTCGACCGAAGTGTTGGCCTCGCAGGCTGCCCGCTCCTGGATTGGCGCCAATTGCACCGAAGGGGGCACGTCAACGACGAGCAGCGAAACGGAGTACAGCTGGACAGCGTTCTGCACCAATGACATGGGCAGCATCGGGAGCAGTGGCGGCGTAGGGTACGCCACGCAGTCGGAGGCGCAGGCCGCCGCGGATGCATGGATCGCCTCCCCCTCCAACTGCACGGCTGAGGCATCTCGCGGTGGCACCCCCACCACGGAGAAGATGGAGAAGCACAGCTGGACGGCCTTCTGCGGTGGGGGCACGCCGAGCGGCGGCGGCACGGACTTCGCCACGGAGGAGGAAGCGACTCAGGCGGCCCAGGTGTGGATCACCACGAACTGCCAGGGCGACGGCACGTCTACGACGAGCAGCGAGTCGAACCACAGCTGGACGGCGATGTGCGGCGGCGGCACGCCGAGCAGCAGCGGTGGAGGGTATGAGTCGGAGGAGGCTGCGAGTCAGGCCGCCCAGACGTGGCTGAACGAAAACTGTGGGGGCACGTCCACCACGGACGACACAATCGAGTACAGCTGGACGGCCTTCTGCAGCGGCGGCACGCCGAGCAGTGGCGGCACGGGGTATGCCACACAGTCCCTTGCCCAGTCGGCGGCGCAGACGTGGCTGGACACCAACTGCCTCTCAGGGGGCACATCGACCACGAGCAGCGCCACGGAGTACAGCTGGACGGCGTTCTGCAGCGGCGGCACGCCGAGCAGTGGTGGCACCGGGTATGACTCACAGTCCCTCGCCCAGGCTGCCGCGCAGACGTGGCTGGACACGAACTGCCCCAGCGGTGGCACGTCCAGCACGAGTAGCGCCCAGACCTACAGCTGGGCGGCATTCTGCCGGGTAGGCTCGGGAACGAGCACCGGCGCCGGGTACAGCTCGCGGGAGGCGGCCAGTGCCGCTGCCGAGCTGTGGATTGGTGCGAATTGCCCCGCGGACGAAGGCACCTCCAGCACGCAGAGCGTCACGCGGTACAGCTGGACGGCCTTCTGTCAGGGCGGCTCGCCCAGCGGCGGGAACACGGGCTACAGCTCCCAGTCGGCGGCGCTCTCGGCCGCGCAGACGTGGATCAACTCGAACTGCCCCGCAGGCGGGGGCACTTCCAGCCCGAGCAGCACGACGGAGTACAGCTGGACGGCGCTGTGCAGCGGCGGTTCCCCAAGCAGCGGCGGGACGGGATACAGCTCGCAGTCGGCGGCGGCGAATGCGGCCGCGACCTGGATCAGCTCCAACTGTCCGCAGGGTGGCGGCACCTCCAGCACGGCCAGCGCCCAGACCTACGGCTGGGCGGCATTCTGCCGGGTGGGTTCGGGGAGCAACACCGGCTCCGGGTACAGCTCGCGGGAGGCGGCTAGTGCCGCTGCTGAGCTGTGGATTGGCGCGAATTGCCCCACGGACGAAGGCGCCTCCAGCACGCAGAGAGTCACGCGGTACAGCTGGACGGCCTTCTGTCAGGGCGGCTCGCCCAGCGGTGGCAACACGGGCTACAGCACACAGTCGGCGGCGTTGTCAGCGGCTCGCACGTGGATCAACTCGAACTGCCCCGCAGGCGGGGGCACCTCCAGCCCGAGCAGCACGACGGAGTACAGCTGGACGGCGCTGTGCAGCGGCGGTTCCCCAAGCAGCGGCGGGACGGGATACAGCTCGCAGTCGGCGGCGGCGAATGCGGCCGCAACCTGGATCAGCTCCAACTGTCCACAGGGTGGGGGGACCTCCAGCACGAGCAGCGCCCAGACGTACGCTTGGACGGCGTTCTGCAGGATCGGCTCGGGGAGCAGCAGCGGCTCGGGGTACAGCTCCGAGGCGGCAGCGTCGGCGGCCGCCGAGTCGTGGATCGGCTCGAACTGCCCCGAAGGCGGGGGCACGTTCAGCACGAACACGGGCACGTCCTACAGCTGGACGGCGCTCTGCAGCGGGGGTTCACCGAGCAGCGGTGGCACCGGTTTCAGCACCCAGGCAGCGGCGGCAAGTGCGGCTGCGACCTGGATCAGCTCCAACTGTCCACAGGGCGGGGGCACCTCGAGCACAAGCAGCGCCACGGAGTACAGTTGGACGGCGTCCTGCGGCTTCTCGAGCAGCAGCGGAACGGGCTATAGCTCCAGTACGGCGGCGCAGAATGTGGCGCAGGCCTGGGTCAACGCGAACTGTTCGGGAAGCTTCCCCGTAGTCGACATTAGCAGTTCCACAACCTACGGGTGGTCGGCGAGTTGCCGCATCGGTTCTGGAAGCAGCAGCGGCTCGGGTTATAGCACCCGGTCGGCGGCATCGTCGGCCGCAGCCAGGTGGATTAGCAGCAACTGCCCGGCCAGCGGGGGCACATCGAGCACGGGCAGCTACACGACCTACGGGTGGTCGGCGAGCTGCCGCAGCGGCTCGGCGAGCAGCAGCGGCTCCGGTTACGGGTCGCGATCGGCGGCGGCTTCGGCTGCACGGGCGTGGATCGGGTCGAACTGCCCCGTGGGCGGAGGCACCTCCAGCACGAGCAGCGGCACGACCTGGAGCTGGTCGGCGAGCTGCCGCATCGGCTCGGGAAGCAGCAGCGGCTCGGGCTTGTCCTCGCAGTCAGCGGCCTCGTCCGCGGCCAGCGCCTGGATCAGCTCGAACTGCCCCGCGGGCGGGGGCACGCCCAGCACGAGCAGCTATACGACCTACGGGTGGTCGGCGAGCTGCAACAGCGGCTCGGGAAGCAGCAGCGGGTCGGGGCACGCGACGCAGTCGGCAGCAGCGTCCGCCGCCAGCGCCTGGGTCAGCTCCAACTGTCCGTACCCCCCCGCACCGAGCACGAGCAGCTACACGACCTGGTCCTGGTCGGCCAGTTGCACCAGCACCTCCGCGAGCAGCAGTGGGTCGGGATACGCCACCCAGTCTGCCGCCGCGGCTGCCGCCAGCGCCTGGATCAACTCCAACTGCCCACGGGGAGGGACGTCAAGCACGAACAGCGGCACGACCTGGAGCTGGTCGGCGAGCTGCAGCGACGGCTCCGACAGCAGCAGCGGTTCCGGGCTGGCCTCGCAGTCGGCGGCCTCGTCCGCCGCCAGCGCCTGGATCAGCTCGAACTGCCCCGCGGGCGGGGGCACGCCCAGCACGAGCAGCTACACGACCTACGGTTGGTCGGCGAGCTGCAACAACGGCTCGGGAAGCAGCAGCGGCTCTGGGCACGCGACGCAGTCAGCAGCAGCGTCCGCCGCCAGTGCCTGGATCAGCTCCAACTGTCCGTACCCGCCTGCACCGAGCACGAGCAGCTACACGACCTGGTCCTGGTCGGCGAGTTGCACCAGCACCTCCGCGAGCAGCAGTGGGTCGGGACACGCCACCCAGTCTGCTGCCTCGGCTGCAGCGAGGGCGTGGATCAGCTCAAATTGCCCAAGCGGTGGGACATCCACCACGAACAGCGACACGACCTGGAGCTGGTCGGCGAGTTGCAGCGATGGCTCCGACAGCAGCAGCGGCTCCGGGTTGGCCTCACAATCGGCTGCCCAGACGGCCGCGCAGAACTGGATCGACCAGACCTGCCAGGGAGGCACCTCCAGCACCAGCAGCTACACGACGTGGAGCTGGTCGGCAAGCTGTCGCGACGGCTCCGCGAGCGAGAGCGGTTCGGGCTACGCCACCCGGTCGGCGGCCGAGACGGCGGCGCAGGCCTGGGTCGACACGACGTGCCCGCCTCCCCCCTCGCCACCCGCTGTCAATAGCACTACAAGTTGGTCCTGGACGGCCAGCTGTAAGGACGGCTCCGGTAGCAGCAGCGGCTCGGGCCATGCCACCGAGGCTCTGGCATCGGCGGCCGCCGGCGCATGGATCGGGACGGACTGCCCGGGCCCGGGCACGCATGACACGAGCGACATGAGCTGGAGTTGGACGGCCAGTTGCAGCGATGGCTCCGACTCCAGCAGCGGCTCAGACCTCGGCTCACAGACCGACGCGGCAGCCGCCGCCCGAGCGTGGATCGCCGACAACTGCACGCCTGTGCCCAGCATCACCAGCTACGACGAGTGGGATTGGTCGGCAAGCTGTAGCGACGGCTCCGACTCCGGAAGCGGCTCCGGCCTCACTTCGGAGCAAGATGCCACCGATGCCGCCCAGGCCTGGATAGCAGAGAACTGTCCCGTGGCCGCATCCGTTATTAACAGCTTCATTACTTGGTCTTCGTCTGCGAGCTGCGCTCAGGGAACCGCAAGCAACAGCCAGGCGAGCTACTCCACACAGTCAGCCGCGTCGACCGCTGCCAGCGCCTGGCTAGCGGAGACATGCCGTGCACTCTACGTCGCAACCAGCTATGTAATTGTTCCCACTGCAGCGAGCGTACAACCGGATACCTCCCGCAGCGCTCGTACGACCGCGCCCGATGTCATCGATCCATCACCCAGAGAGTGCCTTGTCCCCTTGTTGAAATTCGGTGACTCTGGCAGCGAGAGCATCTACGTCTCAAAGTACTCGTATGACGGATATTGTAACAAGAAGGATCCCATCAATGTCCTTGTATGGGGTGGTGCCAGTGCTGAAGCGCTTGAATATCGCATGCGGTACAACACTCGTCATGACGACAGCCGCCCCATCGATGACCAAGACTATCTTTGGGAGGGAGATGCTGGGGAGGCATGTGGACCATTCGAGGGCCACCAAGAGGTCTACCTACGCAATGGTGACAGCGGGGCTTTTACTTCAGTTAGCTCAGGAGACTATGAAGGCGAAGTCAGGGGTGGTGGCCTGCAGGCTAGTGCAGATAGTTGCTTCAGAAGCCGAAGACACTTGCGATACTGGAGCCTAGGTCGTGTTGGTCATTCGAAATATTACGGAGAGTGGACTGCTGTTGCAGGCCATGTTGACCCTGCGGACCACAGCGGGAAGAATTGGGAAGACGGTGAGCGGGCGGTTAGAAATTCCTTTCTTCAAAGTGATGCTGGAGACCCTCTCGATTGGGTGAACAGCGTTGTCATTTCCCAATGGTACCCAGCGCCTGACGCGCGATATGACGATCGCGCCGGCGACAACGACGGCATGGGAACCCAGATACATATTAAGCCGAAGCGGTACACGCTCACAGTTTCGTACAGCGCTGGAGGAGGTAAGTCTAGTTTCCACGTTCAGGACGAAATAGTGGATATTTACGCACCAGATAAGTGCGTACTAGGATTTATTTTCACTTTTTCCTTCTGGCAAACGTACGGGGAGTTTGGTGAGTTCATGGGCTTCGTTAGTAACCAACGAAGAACACAAGTGAAGATGACGGACTATTCTGTTCATGTGAGTGCGTTCTACACGAAGACACCCAGCCCATGTTCTTAGGAGGCACTGACCGCGCCCGGCTCGATTCGGTTGTAGCCGCGCCGGTCCCGAAGGCCCCGCTATCGGGACCGGCGCGCCGTGTGCCGGGGTGCGTCGTCGTTCACGAGGATGGTGACGCGGCTTGGCGTCGTCGATGCCGGGCTTGCCCGACGGGGAGAACATGCGAGGGCTGCGCAGGATGCTGGCAGTGTCCCAGACCGGGTGTATCATGAGTTGGGAGCGGATCCACTTCGCGCCTAGTCGGTTTGAGATTAGAGGGGTCCGCTTGAAGCATGATCGCGCTAGCCGAGACGAATTACGCGCGGCCCTGTTGGGGGTTCTCGCAACGGTAGCCGGGCTCTCCCTGGGTTGGTCGGTGTGGGCGACGTCGTCGGGTTACATTCGCGAGGGAGCGAACAACTTCAACCTTGCCGTGGCAGCCGCTTCCTTCTTTCTGATCGCGGTACTGCTGGCAATAAGGACGGGCTCGGGGGAGTGGCCATGGCCTGCAGTTGTGCGAGCAGTGCGGGACAGACCGCTCGCTATTGTCTCAGGAGTGCTTGCTGCGGCTGGCGGCCTTTTCTTGGTGTCCTGGCTCGTAGTAGTGGCCTACGATTTCTACTGGCAACTGCACACTGGGATTGCCGGGCTTGTGCTCATCGTGGCGGCGCTGGCACTCCAGGGGCGCATGGTCGCGACATTTGCGCTGGTTGGAGCATGCCTCTTCCCCCTGCTCCTATTCTTTTACGGATTCAACTTCTTGCGCGAGTAGCCTTATCGGACTCACCTTGCGTGGCTGCCACAGTAGGTGCCATATGGTGGAAGCGGAACCGCATAGAGACAGGAAACGACAAAGCCCAGATGAGATATATTAGCTATTCCACCCGAGGACGAGAGACTTGAGGTAGAGGAGTATTGTATGGGATGGGATGCATTTGTCGTCATCGTTGGCGTCCCCCCGTTCCTCTTTGCCTTCGCGCTTGGGCGTTGGTGGGCTGTGCTTCTCTCGGTGGGGGGCTACTTCGCATACATGATGGCTAGCTGGACCATGATCGCCCAGTCCGACCGAGTTTCAAGCGATGGGACACCGTGGTTCGTGTGGGCAGTCTTGGTCATGGTGTGGTTGGTATACCCTGCCGGCACGGCCACGCTCGGTGTGGTGACCCACCGTGCACTACGCAGGGTCAAGGGAAAATTATGGCGACCGTCTCTATAGTGGGCGGCGAAGACCCCAATGTTTCTGGGCTCTACGCCAATCTGCCGAATTGGCCAGTGAGACCCTGCTCGTCCAGCAGTCCAGCCAGCCGAGGTATTCTCCGTCACCAGATTGCGCAAGGAAGCCGTCGTCTGGGGCTACGATGCCCACGGTCGTTGCGGGCCACGTGTGGCGCCTCGGCCACCACCTCGGTGAAGAAGGCACGCGCCACCTCCGCCTCCAGCAGGCGCTCGCGGTTCTTGGAGAAGGTCGTCGCGGCAAAGGGCTCATCGTCGACGTACAGGTCGAGGAACCACTTGAAGAGCAGATTGTAGCGCACCTGCTCGCAGAACTGGCGCTCGCTGCGCACCGAGTAGAGGGCGATCAAGAGGCTCCCCTTGAGCAGGTGCTCGGGCGGGATCGAGGGACGACCGTGGCTGGCGTACATCTCCTTGAAGCGTGGCGACAGCCGCGTCAGGCACTTCGTCCACCAGGGGCTTGATGCGCCGCCGGGGGTGGTCGTCGGGGACGAACGCCTCCGGCGTCACCGCCAGCTTGATGTTGGCCTGCCGCTCCCGCGCCTTCGGAGACGCACGATGCCGGGGCTCACCCCCAGTCCAGACCCGCGAGGACCCAGTAGACAAGAAGAGATAGCCCGTTCAGCACCAAGAGCGCAACACCCATCCAAGTGCCGATCGAGAAGAAGACCTCTCCCCAGTCCATCTCTCGGACGGGAGCCCACCGCACCCGGGAAGTCCTCGTGAGAAGCACCGTGGCTGCGACGAAAGATGACAGGCCCAGTGCCGCAATTCCGGGGGTGTGCCGCTCCCACTGGGTACCGACGGCGAGCACTCCAACCCCGATCACCGCAACGGCCAGACCCCAACCAACAAGGCTGCGTTCCAACTCGGGGAAGCGTCCTGACAACCCCGTTCCGACCGTCGACACGGCAACCACCAACACCCACCACAGGTAGGGTGACTCGCGAGCCAGAAGAGCCAGCAGCACGAAAGCGACGAGCGCACTGAGCATTCCCGCAGAGCGCCGCGTCACCAAGGCATCGAGTGCAGGCAAAGCCGCGGAACCCCCTTACCTGAATTCTATCAAACAGACCGATGCCGCCAGAAGTCGTCGGCTACCCTTGGGGGACGAGAGCAGCCGCCTGCGGCCCGCCTCGGCCACCACCTCGGTGAAGAAGGCGCGCGCCACCTCCGCCTCCAACAGGCGCTCGCGGTTCTTGGAGAAGGTCGTCGCGGCAAAGGGCTCATCGTCGACGTACAGGTCGAGGAACCACTTGAAGAGCAGGTTGTAGCGCAGTTGCTCGCAGAACTGACGCTCGCTGCGCACCGAGTAGAGGGCGATCAAGAGGCTCCCCTTGAGCAGGTGCTCGGGCGGGATCGAGGGACGACCGTGGCTGGCGTACATCTCCTTGAAGCGTGGCGACAGCCGCGTCAGGCACTTCGTCCACCAGGGGCTTGATGCGCCGCCGGGGGTGGTCCTCGGGGACGAACGTCTCCGGCGTCACTGCCAGCTTGATGTTGGCCTGCCGCTCTCGCTCTCCGCGCATGGGGAACCTCCACAGTCCGCTCCCAGCCCAAGCCTTTTTAGCACCCTGCTAGTCGCTGGAGCGCGAGTTGCTACGCTGCTTTAGCGCCACTGTGTTGCCCGGACCAGGCCCGTGATGGCCCCACCGGCGCTGGCGCGCACGATCTGGCAGGTGGCAGATTGAGCGCATCCTGCCGCTCGCATTGAGTAGAGAATCCCGCTGACGGGCGCTCTTCTGCTATCGGCCCCGTCTTCCATCTCCCGTCCTCGTGCCTAGCTGAACCGAGAGGGTTCAAGGGTGAACCCCCTTTCAGGCCCTGCCGCACGACGGCAGGGTGTGGTCTCCTGAGACGCACGTTTGCTGCCCAAAGGGGCCTCTTTGGAGGCGCCCGACGTGTACAGGGATATGAGGGTTGGTTGCAAAGTTGCATGCCGGTCCTGACCCCATGAAACAAGGCGTTTCCGGGAACCCCGGCAGGAAGCAACCAACTTCTTCACGGACGGGCGGGTCCCACGCGCAAAGCGCAACTTTGCACCCCCGAAGGGCAAGTGTGCAGACCCCGGCAGACCCGGGTGACGGCAGTCACGGAGGGGCAGGACCGATGGATGTGGCGACGAAGGGGAGTGCGGCGGAGACGCACGACCAGCGGCTGATGGCGCTGCTGCGGGAGCTGGTGCACGAGCGGGGACGTGCCCGCACGGCGGAGGCGCTGGCAGTTGATCCGCGCACGCTGGCGGCTAGCCTGAAACGGGGAACGCCGTCCAGGCTGATGCGCGCGGCGCTCGAGCGGAGGCTGAGCGCGGGACCTGGTAGCCGGTGATGCCGTCGCCATCGGGCGCGCGCCAGCTCAATGCCACGTCGAACGCGCCCGCGTCGGCATCCAGTCCAAAGGGCGGATTGAGCGTCGTGGCGGAGAAGGTGGCCGAGAGCTGGCTCAGTCCGGTCGCGTTGCGCGCCTGGACCGCGTAGACGTGGGTGGCGTTGGCGGCGGGCGCGGCGTCGGTGTAGCTCACCGCGGCCGTTCCGGTGTCCTCGGCGATCACGACCAGCGAGCGGGCGTCCGCGCCGCGCAGGACGCGGTAGCCGCTGATGGCGCTGTCGTTGGGGTCGGTCCAGCTCAGGGTCACGCCGCCGTTGCCGTCCAGCGTGCCGGTCAGCCCCGCCGGTGCGGCGGGCGCCCCGGCGGTCACCGGGGTCACGGGCGTGCGCGGGGGCGTGGTCGCCGCGCACGGCGCTCGAGCGCGGGCTGTCGCCGTCCGGGCTGAGGGCGACGACGGCGTAGTGGTAGGTCGTCGCGCCATCGGTGGCGGTGTCGGTGTAGGAGCGAGCGTCCACGCCGAGTGCGGCGAGCATGCCGAGCGAGGCAGCGCCGGCGCCGCGCAGCACGCGGTATCCGGTGAGGGCGTCGTGGGTCGGCGCGCTCCAGCTGAGGCTGACGCCGTCGTGGTCGACGACGCCGACGCCGAGGGCGCCCGGCGCTGAGGGTGGGTCGCTCCGCACACGCTGTGTCTCGATGTCCGACCAGGGACTGTTCCAGGCGGCTTTGTTCCCTTCCCTGTCGTACACGGCGCGCACGCGCACCTGGTAGGTCTTGCCGGCATCGACGATCGACTCGCCGAAGTACATGTCCGTGCCGGTCCAGGCGAAGTTGAAGCTCCGGTTTTCCAGCGAGGGGAACGCCAGGTGCGATTCGCCCCAGTTGATCCAGTACCGGTCGGGCGCGGGGTCGGACGCGGTCCACTCCATTTCGAGGGCTCCGCGCGTGTCGCTGCTCAGGGTCAGTTCGGCGATCGCGCCGGCTTGCGGGGTCGGCTCTGGCGTCGGCTCCACGGTGGGCTCCGGTGTCGGCTCCACGGTCGGCTCGTCACGCGGAACTATCGCGGCTGCCCGGGTCATGCTCGTGGTCGCGGAGCGCGGGCTGTCGCCGTCGAGGCTGAGCGTCGCCACGGCATAGACGTACGTATTGCCCGGTTCGGTCGTGGGATCGCTGTAGCCGGTCGCGGTGTCGCCGCTGTCCTGCACCAGCACGGTCAGCGAGTCCACGGCCGCGCCGCGCCAGATGCGATAGCCGGTGAGCGCGCTGTGATCGGGCGCAGCCCAGCTCAGGCTGATCGAGGTCGGTCCCTTCCTGGTGGTCTCAGTGGCGGACAGCGCCGTGGGCGCGGCCGGCGCCTCGGCGCGCACGCGCTGGGTGACCTCGTCCGTCCAGGGGCCGCTCCAGCGCCGCTGCGCATACTGCCCGTCGCGGTAGCGCGAGCGCAGCCGGACTTTGAACTCGGCGCCCCTGGTCAGGCCGGTCAGGGTGAGTGAGGTGGTCGCGCCGTCGGGGTAGGAGTTGCCGCGCAGCGCCTCGTTCTCGAAGCGATAGCTGAGGTAGTCCTGGTCCGCCGGCGCCCACATGAGCCGGTAATCGGAGGGCGACAACGTGGGCGCGTCCCAACGAATGGTGAGGGAGCCCGCGGCGTCGCTGGAGAGCACCACACTGGAGACTTCGCCGTCTACGGCGTCGGCCTCCACCAACCCGCCGCGAAGACCGGCCAGGCCGGCGATCAGCGCCGCCGTCAGCAGCAGCAGCGCCGTCCTTGTACGACCGCCCCGACGCAAGCCATCCCTGGCTGATCGCCAACGCTTTTGCGGTGTTAGCTCATCGTTATGTTCGGGGGGGGGGGGGGGGGGGGGGCGTAACGGACATCACTGCGCCTCGATGGGTGTTACTGGTTGCTCGCTCTTTCGACTGTTGACCACTCGGGTCCGGCCTCTTCGCCCAGGGCAGCCACTCGAACTGGGCTGCCCTGAAGGGTTGGCCTCGCCAATGGGCGGTTGGTACAAACGCATCACCGCACCACGTGCAATAGCAGTGCAAAAGGGAGACCTTCCGTACAAATGATGGTCTAAGAGGAGTAGTGAGCCAATTCTACGGCTCGCAACCGTTGGATCGGTTACCAGGATCACGCAGCGCGCACTACACAGGATGTTCCCGAACGGTTGCCGCCTTCAGATACGGTGAGCAATTGCTGGCTGGCAGCCTGCACGGGTCCTCACGGCCCCGAACTGACCGCATCAGCCGATTCCCCGGCCCCGTCTCCTGTCATTCCCTACCGGCAGTGGTTGCGCGAGGCCGAGCGATGCGGCCACCTCCATCAGCGCGAGGAGGTGCAATGCATTCGGACAGACGCCCTGACGCCAGCGCCGGAGGGTGAGTGGGCTTGTCCCCAGTCGGGCGGCAAGCTCGCTCCAGGTCAGGCCGGACTCCTCCTTCAGTCGCTCCAGCCGTTGCGGGAAGTCCGCAGGGAAAGCGTGAAACTCGCGGCGGTAACGCTTGCGCTGGCGGGGCATGTGGTCATCCCTCCCTGCCCACGGGCGGGAAGCTCTCGCCCATGAGCAGGTGGAGCCCACCAGGGATGCGGGCCGCGAGGAGGGTGAGGGAGTGCATCGCGCCCCCGCACGGCTCCGTGCCGTGGCGCCAGCGCAGCACCTGCTTCGGATCGACGCCGAGCGCTTCGGCAAAGCCGTTCCAGGTGAGGCCGCTGGCCTTCTTGAGCAGTTGGAGCCGCCTCACGAAGTCTTCGGGAAGGACACCGCTCCCGTAGGGGACGGGGCGGCCGTGGATGGTCAGGCCGTGCGTCGTGGCAGACCGCCTATCGGTGTGGTTACGCGTTCTCATCGTGGCCCTCCAGTGCGAAGAGTTCATCGAAGTCGGTGATGTCGAGGGCCGCTTGCAAGCGCCGGCGGACACACCCGGAGGGAGCCCGGCTCTCGGTGATGAGGGTCGAGAGATAGCCCGGACTGATGCCAGCTTCCCTGGCGAGCCAGGCCTGCGAACGGTTGAGCATCGCAAGCCGCTTCCAGAGGGCATCGCGCCTGAAGCGGACCATTACCTGTCTCCGTCGTGTCACAGCCGTACCCTGTTCTTTGAATGGGCTAGGATTGTAGGTAGCAACCTAGTGGCGGTCAAAATACTGTCCGGGTCAATGGCCGTCCCACACGGCAGGAGGTACCGAACGGGATGCCCGACGACCGGGGCTACAAGTGGCAGGAGAGCGGCACCCGCATCCGCGAGGCGAGGATGAGGGTGGGCCTCACGCAGCGAGAGGTGAGCGAACTCCTGGGGGTCAGCGCGCACACCGTCTGGTGCTGGGAGGCGGGCAAGACGAAGCCGAGCGGAGAGCACCTCGTCGACCTGGCTTCCCGCTGCGAGGTGAGCACCGACTGGCTCCTGGGAACGGGAGTTACTTGAGGAAACGGAGGTGTCGTTCCGGGACGGGACATGGCATCAGGCGAGTGCTCGGGAGCCTAGGGCTTTCCTGCTCCAGCAGGAGGGCGTCGCAGCGTAAACCCACTCACGAGCCACGACAACGCTACCGTGTCCCTCCCCACGTAACTGCACCATCCATCGATGCAGCAACGCGCTCCAGAAAATCGAGGTCGGGGTGGGCCATGTGGAGCAAATGGTCTTCGCTGCCCTGGGACGGACGGATCAGCGTGTACTCCCCATCACCGTCGTAGAGTTGGGCGGCTCCCTCAGCGCACTCTCCTGTCTTCTGCAACCGCGCTGATCCGATGTCCCGGCCTTCGGCGACCCATCGCTTGGGGAGCGGATGACCCTCCTGAAACCCCATTGGTAGGTGTCGATAGATGTTATAGAGGCCCAGGGGCACCCTCCCATCCGCCGCATCGAGCAAATCCGTGCTCGCTGATGACGTCTCAAACCATATCTCGATGAACATGCCTTCCCGAACAACGGCCTCTACCAAGGGCTTGAAGTCCTGATCTCCAGCGATGAATGCAGCGCGGTGCATGTTCCCGCGATAGGAGTGCGTCAACATGTCCACCGCGATCTGCACGTCAACCTGCTTTTGGCGCGCTCGGCCTCCGCGCCCGGTTACGACTCCTTCTATTACGTGCCAACCACGCAGCGCCCTGATGGCGCTCAGTTCCGCCTGCTGCTCAGCGCGACGTGCCTCGCTCCTCTCTTCGTGCTCGTCTGCCCGCTGGAGAGGAAGGCAGTCGTAGTAGAAG
This sequence comes from Tepidiformaceae bacterium, assembly GCA_965262975.1. Lineage (GTDB taxonomy): Bacteria > Chloroflexota > Dehalococcoidia > Tepidiformales > Tepidiformaceae > UBA2991. Next base: position 3,024,237 of record OZ253575.1, read on the forward strand.
CACTTCGTGAAGCCACTACCCAGAGATTGGTAGTCCATCGGCAACCTGATGCCGTCGAAGCACTCGGCAGAGAATTTCTCACAGACCTTTCGAAGGTAGCCGCCGTCGACAAAGAGGTAGCTAACCTCTTTCGGGCCTGAGTATCCCCCCGCGCTAAAACCCACGCGCAGTGACCTCCTTCCATGGCTTCGTGTCGGTCGCCTATTGGCGCGTGCGTCTCGCCAATGCGTCTCTTGACACTTCGTAAGCCGTGATGCTGTGCAGCCATCGTACAGCCCGCAGCCACCCCGGCCATGCCCTTGGCACTCCCGTGATCCACCCACTTCTGCGGCTGCTTCCCCGCCCACACTATGGACGACTGCGAAGCGCGAGCGGCCAGTGGGAAGGGCACACCCACCAACAGAACGCCCCACCCTTATCTCCTGACGACACCCTGAGCGTCCCGTTGCGACGCCTCCCTGTTGAGGGCGTGGTCGAGGATGGCGAAGGCCCCGTTGGCCCCGAGATCCTCCGTCCCAGAACCAGTCCCCTCCTCCTGGAGCAGGAGGGCGTGGGCGACGAATCCCGCCAGTTGCAGGAGGTGGTCGTCCCCGGCGCTGCGGAAGGCGGGACCGCCGATGACGCGGTCGAGGGGGATGTTGCGGGTGGGGGACCCGTCATCCCAGGCCTCGTAGCGGCTGGGGATGGGGTTGTGGACGCGCAGCCGCCGGTAGAGGCGGGTGATGGGTTCCTCGCGCACCTCGTCGAAGATGAGGAAGGCGTGCCGGTTTGCGGCGGACACGGCCGTGTTGATGCGGGTGAGGAGGCGGCCGAGGCTCACCTCCTCGTGACGCCCTCGCCCGGTCATGGGCATGCAGACGTTGATGGCCTCGATGCCCCCTCGGTAGCGTGCGGCGTCCTCGATGAGTTGCAGGCCGCTACGGAAGACCGACGCCCCGTCGGCCGCGGAGAGCCAGGCTGTGGCCTCGCCATCCGCCCGCGGCGCGAGCAGGTCGAAGGGCTGAAGCTCGACCGTTGGCTCGATGCCGTAGCGCTCCCGCAGTTCCATCCGCCAGGCGCGGACGTCCTGGAAGAAGCCGTTCCAGCAGGCGGCGTCGACTCCGAGGGCGGAGCGAACGAAACGGCCGGCACCCTCGCGCTCATCGACGTAGTAGAGCTGCACGGCGCTCACCTCCCCTCTCTGCGGGTTGCCTACCCGTGGGGGTGTCGCCGGGCCTTCTCCAGGCCGTCGGCTCAAGCGGCCCACGCTCATCGATCGCCGCCTTGTGGGAGACCCACAACGGCACCTCCACCCCGGTACGCTCCATCTCCTCGCGCGCCACGCGCAGGAAGTGAGCAGCGGCCAACTCGCCGTCGAAGACGATGAGGACGGCGGGCCGCGCGCCATGGTCCTCGAGGGGCCGCTCCGAGGCGAAGTAGCGCAGGTAGGGCGCGAGTCGGCGGCGCATGGTGACGGGCCGCACCGCCCGCCGCTCCCACTCAAGGAAGAAGGGCCATGCGCGCCCCTCCCGGCGCAGCATCCCGGAGGCGTCGGGCCGCACCGAGTGGAGCCGCTCCCCGTGGCGGAAGTAGCGCGAGGCGCGGTGGGGCGGGTCGAGCTGGACGATTTCCCAGCCCAGACGGCGCGCCTGCACGGCGAGCGCCGCCATGAAGCCGTGGACGGCCTCGGTGTGTTCGAGGTTGCGCAGCAGTTGGCGGCTGCGGGAGCCGGCGACGTTGCGCCAGTCCGGCGGCAGGCCTGCCTCGATGGGGGCCACGCTCCAGCGCTTCCACGCCGTCCCCACCGACGCACGGTCGCGCCTCGCGAGGAGGGCGATGCCGCGGTCCGCCGGGACCAGGAGAGTGCGGCGATCCAGCGGGATGCGCTCGGCCAGGCCCATCGCCTCAAGGGCCGCGGCGAGCCGGGAAGCCCGTTCCCCGGAGACGCCCAGCAGGCCGGCCAGGTGGGATGGGGTGATCCAGGGCCAGTCGAAGAGCGTGTCGAGGCAGCGCTTCGCCGCGGGCGCGAGCACCGATGGCGCGAGCTGGGGATCACCCTGCCGGAACGGGCGGGAAAGGAACACCCGTCCCGGCAGGGACTCAACGGGGGCGAGGCCGCGCCCCTCGACCACGGAAAGCGCCTTCTCAAGGGTGAGGACGCCGGAGAGGGAGGGCAGCCGCCAGATGCGGTCGCCGGGACCGGCGTGGACGACGTGCGCTTCGAGGGCGAGGAAGGCCGTCAGGGGAGCGCCCCGCAAGAGCCTGCGCGCGTGCCGCAGCCGCACCTCGTCCGGCAGGAGCAAGAGGAGCGCGCCGGGGAGGGGACCCTCGGAGAGCCGCCGCAGGCGCTTGGAGAAGGCCGTGCGATCGGTGATGGCCCCGTGGCGGACGACGCCCAGGACGGTTCCGTCCGGGAGGAACAGGGCCGCGTCCAGCGGCGAGGCCCGGTACCAGCGGATGCGGAGGGGCCAGGCCGCGCCGCAGAGGGCGACGGCCAGGCGGTAGATGACGGCAACCGCGTCGAGCCGCTCCAGGAGCAGGCGGCGCCAGTGGGCCGAGATGGGCCGCGTGCGCAGGAGCCGCTCGACCGTGACGCCCTCCGCGTGGGCCAGGCGCCGCACGCCCGCGGCGGTGAGGCAGTAGCGGCGCGTGGAAGAGATGAGCCCGGTTGCATGCGGAAGCGAGGTGACGAGGCCCCCGTCCTCAAGCTCCGCGGCCGCGCCGTACACCGCGGACGGCGAGCAGCCCGTGAGGGCGGCGAGGTCGAGCCGGTCGGCGAAGGGCGTCTCCGCCAGCTGGCACAGGAGCGCTTCCTCGCAGGTCAGCGATTTCACGGCTCACCCTCCTCCCCCGGCGCGGTAGCGTCGGGTCCCTTCCGTCCGCGTCGGCCCTTGCCCTTCGCCGGGGGCCGGATGGTCGCGCCCGGCGAGACATCGTCGGCATCCGCCGCGGCCAGCTCCCGCAGCCCCTCGCGGTAGGCCTTGATGCGCCCCTGCGCCCGCGCCTCCTTTCCGGCGATCTCCGTGGCGGAGGTCGTGTAGGCAGCGGCGGCGGCGCGGATGCTCGCGGCCACCCCCGGGTCTCCCGCCTTCGGCTTCGCCACGCGCATCGAGAAGGCTGGGATGCGCTCCGTGCCGACCGTCGCGCGCACGTAGCAGTGGTGGACGGGCTGGGAGGTGATGTCCTCCTCCGTCACGCGCTCGCGCCCCAGCTCCCAGACGAGCTTGCGGGCGTCGCTGCCCGCCACCTGGAAGACGGCCAGGCAGCCGGTGTTGGCGAGGACGGTGTCCTGCATGGTGGGGGAGAGGTCGGCCAGCTTGGCCAGGCTCTGCGTGGCCAGCACGAAGCTCGCCCCGTACTTGCCCAGCTCCGAGAGCATCGACTCGTAGTCGACGCCGGGCATGGACTGCATCTCGTCCACGACGACGAGCGCGCCGCGCCGCTCTTCCAGGGGCAGGCGCTCCTGCTCCCGGATGACGCTGTCGACGAGGTTCAGCAGGGACGCGCCCACGAGCGCGGCCACGTCCCGCCCGGCCGTCCCCTGCGCGGTCGAGACGAGCAGGACGCCGCCGTCGAGGATCACGCGCCGCAGGTCGATGGTGGAGCGGGACTGCCCGAGGATGGCGCGCGCCCGCTTCGAGGAGGCGTAGTAGGAGAGGCGCGTCTGCACGGGGGCGAGGGCCTCGGCGCGGTACTCCCGCCGCCAGCCCCCGAAGTCCCTTGCCCACCAGTCCAGCAGGTACGGGTCCTCCACGCAGGCGAGCACGTTCGCGCGGAAGCCTTCGTCCGAGAGCAGGCGCAAGCCGTCGAGGATCGTGTACTGGTCCTCTGGTTCGGCCGCCGTGTTGGCCTCGTGCAGCGTCTTCACCGTCTGCTCGAGGATCGACTGCATCCTCGGACCCCACTGCTCCCAGAGGCCGCGGGCCACGCGCACGACCGAGTCGGCAGTGCGGTCGCGGTCGCTGAAGATGCGCGTATCGAGGAGGTTGATGCCGGGGAAGCCGTCCCCGGCGGCGAGGTCGACGAGCTTCACCCGGTCGATCAGCGATGCGGGGACGTCTTCGAGGATGTCGGCCACGAGGTCGGCGTGGGGGTCGATGACAACGATGGCGTCGCCGTCGCGGCCCGCGGCCTTCTCCCGCAGCTTGTGGGCGACGAGGTGGCGCATGAGGGTCGACTTGCCCATGCGCGTGCGCGCCACGTAGAGGTGGTGGCGCCGCAGCAGGTCGTCGGGGAAGTGGACCGTCTTGCTCGCGCCGGAGACGGTCTCCCCCACGGGCGCGCCGCTGCCGGCGCTCCTGGCGTCGGGGTGCAGGACTTTCGCGCCGGAGCGTCCCACGAGGGGCGTCTCGTCGCGGGCGCCGGGTGGGTGCCAGAGGGCGGCCACCTCGCGTACACCGAGGGCGCTGCGCTTCCCGAAGAAGCCCGGCGGCGACGGTTCGATCGAGGGCTCCGGCAGGACGGGCCGGATCCTCCCGTCCTTGAAACGCGCGCCCACGGGGTGGTCGTAGTGGTGGTAGGCGGCGATGACGCGGCCGAGGAGGTCGCGAGCGCGCTCCTTCGTGCCTTCCCGGGGGAGGATGGCGGTCACCTGCAGCTCGGCCGCGAAGGCCGCGCGCGAGACCTTCTCCTTGATCAGGGCGGGGTCGTACACGCGGTCACGGCCGCCCTTCCAGCGCTGCCAGAGCCAGAGGCCGGCGATGCTCACCGCGAGCGCGCCTACACCGAGGAGGGCGGCCTTGAGGGGCTCGCCGCTCTGCACCCACTCCCAGCCCTTGAAGGCGACGAGGCCGACCACGGCGAGGACAGCGAGGGCGAGGGGGTCCATGCCGCCCGTCGCGCCCTGCGCGGAGGACGCGGACGGCGGGGGCGGCCGCTGAGTGGCCGGCTGCCCGAAAGCGAGCTCCTGGTGGGGCTGCGACCAGTCCGGGCCGAGAGCGCGCAGGAGGAGGCGGGTGACGACGCGTTCGCCCTCCTTCGGGGCGGAGAGCGCTCCCAGCAGGGCGATGAGGGGGTCGGAACCGGGGTCGAGCAGGTCGTCGTCGCGGAACGTGCGCAGGGGCACGTAGTCGGGGCCGGTGGAGGCGAGGGTCAGGCCCCAGGCCTGCTCGCCCTCGGCGAGACGCAGGGGATCCTCCTCGGGGGAGAGCTCCTCGATGCGGGCCTGGGGGTAGTGGGCGGTGATCTGCTCGCGCACGACCTCGCCGTCGCGGCAGCGGACGAGCACGGTGACGCCGTCACCGTCCCCGGTCAGCTCCAGGGAGAAGGGTTCTGGAATCGCGATCGACTGGAGGAAGTTCTCGACGCCGAGCAGGGTGCGCTCGCCTGTGCGGGGCGGCGTGATGGCGAGAAGAACGGGGGGCTTCGGGAGGGAGCGGGGGAAGAGCCAGTGGATGGGATTCATGGGGTACTCCTTGTGGTTGTGGGTGTTGGCCGTGTGTCCGCTGGGCTTCGGGTCGGGTCGCTGGAAGGGATTGAGTCGGATGGGGGTGTTCCTTTCTGTGGTTGGGAGTGCAGTGGGTGTGGTCAGTGCTGGTTGCCGGGGGTCCATTCGATCAGGGCTTGTTCTTCCGATGTGGCCTCGATGCGGATGGGGAAGCGGTTCCCCCGCGCCAGCAGCAGCCCGTCGCCGCGCTGGCAGGAGAGCAGCCAGCGCTGCAGGTCGGGGGGCAGGTCGAAGGCGTCGCCGACGGTGCTGATGGCGGCGGCGTCCTGCTGGAGGAGCAGCTTGAAGGCGGCGTTCTGGAGGAGGGCTCTGCCCGAGTGGCCGGTGATGGCGCGGGAGGAATCCTCGCTGAGGAGGTCCTGCACGTCCTGCGTGATGAACTGCAGCCCCAGCCGGTGTTTTCGCGCGCGCTTCGCCATCGACACCATGAAGGCCGCGCCTTCGGGGTGCTGCATGATCGACCAGACCTCGTCCACGACCAGGAGCCTTGGCTTCGGGTCGCGCGCGGCCGCGGCCCAGACCGTCTCCGTGCAGACCATGGCCGCGGCCGGCCGCAGCTCGGGCTCCAGCAGGTGCAGGTCGAAGACGGTCACCAGCGCCTCCCTGGCGAGGAGGTCGTCGCCCTCGTCGGAGAGGAGGTGGCGCAGGCTGCCGGTGGCAAAGGGCCGCAAGAGCTTGGCGAGGTCGGCGTCACTTTCCTGCAGGAAGCGGTAGAAGGAGGCGAAGCCGGCGCCCTCGCTGGGCTCGGCGTAGTAGCCCGCGAGGGCGTGGTCGAGGGCGGCGCGGCGCTCGGCCCCGAGCCGCTCCCCCACCATCACCTCGATCAGGCGGCGGAGGCTGCCGATGCGCTGCAGCAGCTCCTCGTCGTCGCGGCGGTCGATGACGAAGGGGTTCAACCCTTGACCGGGCACGCCCGGTGAGATGACCCGCCCGCCTGCTGCGCGCGCCATGGAGGCATACTCCCCCTCGGGGTCGATGACGTAGGCGACGACACCCCGCATCAGTCCCCGCAGGACACCAAGCTTCGTGGCGAACGACTTCCCGCTACCAGAGCGGGCGAGGACCGCGGTGTTGGCGTTGAGGTGGGTGCCGTCGAAGGCGTCGTAGACGACCGGGGCGCAGGCCCTGAGGTCGATACCGGCGAGGGTGCCGCTGCGCGTATCGAGATCCGGCGGTGAGAAGGGGTACAGCCTGGCGATCGAGGACGTGTCGAGCGTGCGCCAGGCGGCGACGGCGTTGAGGGCGAGGGGCAGGGTTGAGAGAAGTCCCTCGCGCTGGCGGAAGGCGAGCGCGTCCAGCTTCCCCAGCGTCGCGGCGAAGTGCGCCTTCGCCCGCTGCGTCAGCTCGTTGAGCGAGGCCTCGTCGGGGGCGTGGAGCGTCACCGACAGGGAGGCGTGGAAGAGGCGTTCGCGGCCGCGCTGCACCTCATCCCGCAGGCGGGTGACATCCTCGAGGGCGATCTCCGCCTCGGACGACAGGGTGCGCCCCCTGTTAAGGGAAAGGCTCTGGGCGGACTCGAAGCGCACCTTCTGCCACTCCAGGGTGCGCGCCGCCTGGTCTGCGGGGATGGACCCGAGGTGGAGCGCGAGGTCCATGGGCACGCCCGCCGTCATCAGCCCCTGGAGGAAGCCGGGGGCGAGCGAGCGCGGCCAGCGCCCGAGGTGCAGGGAGCGCGCGAGGTGGTCCCCGAGCCGCAGGTCGCGGCGGTTGACCTCGACCTCGACGGGCGCCTCCTCGTCCCGCTCCGCCGGGGTGCCGCCAAGGGCCGCGGCCAGCAGCAGGCGCCGCAGGGCGCGGCCCTTGAGAGGGTGGACGGAGAGGCCCGCCCTGGCGAGCAAGGACTGCAATTCCTCCGCATGGTCGATCTCGCAGCAGGCGTAGAAGCGCCGGTCGAGGATGCCCTCGCGCCGTTCGAGGTCTCCGAGAAGCACCTGGAGGGAGTCGGCCGCTTCACGTGTCTGCGGGGGCAGGCTCTCCGGCTGGGTTTCGCGCAACTGGTCCCGCATCCGGGCGAGGTCGGGCGGGTGCTGCCTGACGAGCAACTGGACGGGGAAGTCGAGGGCGTTGAGGAAGCCGGCGAAGGCCCCCAGCTTGGGCTCGTCCAGCTCCAGTCCCTGCACCTCGCAGACTCGCACCTTCACGCCATCCAGCCGCACCACCGCCTCCTCCTCCAGGTGGGAGAGGAGGAAACAGAGCGGCAACGGCAGGGGAGGCTTGGGTTCGGGGGCCTGGGTCGCCTCGGGAGGGGTCTGCGGCTTCAGCAGAACGCGTTTCGCGGTTCGTTCGAGTAGGGCTTGCATGGCTTCTGGTTCTCCTTGGTTCGAGATGAGTCGCCGTTAGGGATGGGACCTCCCTCCGAGGAAAGGCACTTCCAGGAGGGGGTCTCAGAAAATCGGGATGACGCCGTTGATGAGGGCCAGGGCGATGCCCTTGGCCGAGAGGACGAGGACGAGACCGACGACCGCCATGACGACGGCGCTGCGGGCACGGCCCGAGCCGCGCGCCTCGGCGCCCTCCGCCATGAGGACGACACCGGCCCAGACGATGGCGAAGACGGCCAGCCCGGAGGCGGCGTAGGCCATCGCCGTGAGGACCTCGTTGAAGGCTTCGAGCATTGCCCGCTCCTCCTCCGGCGCCGCGCCCATGGAGAGGAGCGCGACGCCGGCGAGAAGCAGGGCGGTCAGGCCGCGTCTCAACATGGCTACTGCCCGTTGAGGACGCCGAGCAGCCACTGCAGCTCCTCGGGCGTGACGGCGGTCTGGGTGGAGAGCGGCGGCTCCTCCTCCGGCTCCGGCGGAACCAGCGGTTCGTAGGGGTCATCGGAGGCGACGCTCAGGGCCAGGGCGAGAGACTCGCTCCTGGCGCGGACGAGGGCAGCGCGCGCGACGACTGCGGCGCGCACGTGCTCCGGGTGGATGACGGTGAAGACGACGTCCTGGCGGACGGTCGACTCGGGGACGTAACAGCTGGCCGAGACGGTGTGCTCCGTGGAGGCGCCGTCCTCGTTGGGGATGGACACCGTCTCGCTGACGGTGTCGCCGAAGGCGGGAATGGTGACCGCCGCCGTCTCCGTGAGCCGTTCGGTGCGCTCGGGGTGGTGGGTGAGTTCCACCAGCGCCGGCAGCGGCGATGTAGTGGTCGCCTCCAGGGCGACTTCGATGGAGACGCCGTGAACCGCCTCGCCGCTCCCTATCGGGAGGGTGAAGGGCGTACTGCCGTTGGGGACGAGGGCCACCGTGGCGGACCGCGTCCCCAACGTGATGGTGAGTGTTCCGGAGAGATCGGTGACGGCGGCCTCAATGAGGGTCGTCACCGACGCCTCGTGGTGGCCGCTGGCGATCGGCAGGTCCACCCGCTCCTCGACCGAGGAAGCGCAGGTGGAGGCGACGGCCCCCTCGATGCGCCCCGGCGTCCAGGACAGGGAGGTCACCGAGAGGGAGCAGAGCTCCCCCTCGACGGACGGCAGAGGATGGGGAAGCTGCGCGCCCTCAAGACTGAGGGCGCCCGCGTCACCAAGCTCGTCCCGCCAGGAGACGGTGACCGAGGGCGACTCACCGACGAGGGGCAGGTCGTAGGAGACCCGACCCCCAGTGGCGAGGCTCGCCCGCCGCTGGAAGGTGAGCGTCTGCCCGTCGTCACCGCCGTAGCCCCGCACCTGGATGTCCAGGGCGGTGGCCGCCCGCAGCGTGAGCGTGGCGACATCGCCGGTGACGGAGAGCCGCTCGACGAAGAGCCTCCGCCCGGGGACGGGCGGCGGGATCGTCAGCTCCTCCCCGAACCACTGGTCGTGCCCGTCGGCGCTGGCCGGCTGGGACCAGAGCGCCATCACCCCGAAGACCGTCGCCATCGCCACCGAGGCAACGAGGAGGACAAGCCCTCCCCGCTGCGCCACAGAGCGGATGTCGACGCGGTGGCCGGTGCCGTTGCCGTTCTGGCCCTGCCGCCGCTTGAAGCGCTTGCCGAAGCGGCAGTGCGCCCGGAAGGGACGCCGGCCGCTGCGGCGCGTGCGGTTCTTGCGCAGCTTGCGCAGCCCTCGCCGCGCGCGCGTGGCCATGAGCCGCAGGGGACTGGGACGGCTCGGAGGAGGCGGTGGTGGCTCGCTCCGCGCCAGCTCCGCCGGGACCCCGGCGTAGCGCCGCGGCCCCAGCCAGAAACGGAGGAGGTCGGCCGCCACCAGGGGCAGCCGCCGGCCTCCGATCTTGCCGGCGACCGCGGCCACCCCCGCCAGCGCGATGAGGACAGCCAGCGCGATCCTTACCCCGGAGGGACCGAAGGGGGCGAGGCTGTAGGCGCCGTAGGCGAGCGCCGCGACAGCCGTCAGGGCCACGATCTGGGGGAAGGTGAACCACAGCAGGACGCGGTCCTCGGCCTGCACGTGGGTGGGTACCTCGTGTGCTTGCATCGCGACGCCTCCTATCCGCGCAGCGTCCCGATGAGGGACGTGGTGGGGTCGGGGATGTCCTCGATGTCGACGACGGGGTCGACGACGGCGCCCATGACGAGTTCGACGACGCCGTAGGCCACCATCGCCAGGACGATGCCGGCGAGGGCGGTGAGCATGGCGCTCTTGCCGCGCTCCATCTGGTGGGGCGCGCCGCTGGCGGTGAGGTAGAGGTAGGCGCCGAAGATGAAGAAGCCGACGCCCACGGCCCCCACGAGGCCGAGGAGGATGCCGACGATGTTGGAGATGGTCTGGACAAGGTCTTCCATTGGTTCGCTACTCCTGTGCGTGTTGGTCGTTGCCGCTGGGGCTCGTTCGTCGCGCTACTGGCACATCGCTCCCTCTCCTCGGGTGGTTACGGCGCGGACTCCTCCACGCCGTGGTTTCGTGTCGTGGTCGCCGCTACTCGCCGGCGCTCCTGGGGGCTCCGCCCGTCCCTCCGGCGGGCGTGCCCATGTCGGCGGCGGAGCGCACCGCGCCGCCCGCGGCCAGACCCGCTCCCGCCACCGCGCCCGCTGCCGCCCCGACCGCTCCTGCTCCTGCTCCCGTGGCTCTGCCCGCACCGCCCACGCCCCGCGTCAGCATCCCCACGCTGCGCGCGGAGCGGACCATGCTGCCGGGCAGGGCCATGCCGAAGTGGAGGGTGTGCATCCAGGAGTCGAAGGTCCCGGCGTTGCCCAGCAGCGACGGCACGCGCGTCGCCAGGTAGACGAAGGCGAGCGACAGCAGCAGCTTCCAGACGAGGTCCTGGATCGGCTCGAAGGCGGCGATGTCCGCGAACTGGTTCAGCATCCCGAAGCCGATCGCCAGCGCGATCAGCTGGATCGCCTGCTGGAAGACGGTCGTCAGGAAGAGCCGCAGCCAGTGCCGCCCCCAGCCCGCCGTGTGCGGCAGGATCCAGAGCCCGAGCGCGATCGGGGCAAGCACGACCAGCAGGTCGATGAGAGCCAGCCGCATGATCAGCTGCAGCAGCACGTAGAGGACGAAGAAGCCGTAGACGAGGTAGAGCAGGGCCAGCACGAGGGCCATGCCCACGCTCCCCAGCTCCACCGCCGTCAGCAGGGTCTGTGCGGACGAGCGCAGGAGATCGCCCGCGCTCAGGTCGAGGGAGGCGGCGACGAAGCCGGAGACGGCGTCGGCCACGTCGAGCACGAGGGCGCACCACCAGAGCGAAGTCGCGGCGGCCACCAGTCCCAGGAGGAGGCGCGGGACCATCTCCCGCCAGCCGGCGGGAACCCGCCCGAGGTGCTCCTGGATGGTGAAGCTCAGGCCCATCCAGCCGAGGATCAGGACGAGCGCCGCCGAGGTGATGGCCCAGACGACCATCCAGGCCTCGCGCACGATGGGATGGAGGTAGGTGAGGTCGGCGGGGGTGCCGGTGATGATGTCGTGCATGGGACTACCGCTCCCGGCAGCGGTCGGCGTCGTCGCCCGTGGCCTGCTCGACCACCCCGCAGAGCGTTCCGTGCGTGCCCTCGATCACCCAGCCCGCGATCGCCCGTCCCCACTCCTTGGGGTCGAGCGCGCTCAGGATCTTGTTCCAGATGCCGCCGGGACGGTGCTCGGGGATGGCGGCGTAGAAGGTGTGTTGCTGACCGCCCTCGGCGACGGACATGACGAGCAGGTAGGGGCGCTCCTTGTCGAGCTGGACCTGGTCGTCCTCGAAGGGGTACTCGAAGGAGTACTCCCAGCCGTCCTGGCGCTTCTTCTCGCCGCCCTGGACGCGGTAGAGGGTCGTGAGCCACTCCCCCGTGTCGGGGTCGCGCACGCCGTAGTAGAGGGACCCGACCCGATTGCTGAAGACGGGTCGCGCGATGAAGCGCCCGTCTCCCTTGCGCTCGACGGGCTCCTCTTCCGCGTTGACGAAGACCAGCTCGTCCGGGGGCGGCTCCTGGGCGAGGACGAGGGCGGCGGGGACGGCTACGGCCGCTGCCAGCAGCAGGGCCGCGGGCAGCAACGCCGCCACCAGCAGCGCAATGCGCCGCCTACGGGACTCGGGGATGGGGAAACGAGACTTCACGGTTGCCCTCCAGGCATGTGGTGAGGGCAACGGAGTGTGAGCGCGAGAGGGGTGTGGGGTAACGGCCTGGAAGGGGGTGCGTGCGCGCACGCCCTTCCAGGGCGGCTCACGGATGCACCCCCCTACAGGACCTCCCGCCACCGACCCCCATGTGGTGTCCTGAGAGGCGCACTTGCACGTCAGTGGGGCCGCTTGCCAGTAGCAGACGTGTACAGGGAATGAGGGTATGTCTGCAAATTGCAGACGCTGGTCCTGAGCCCGCGAAACCGGGCGTTTCCGGGGAACACAACCTGCCGGTCCCAGGGAATTTTGCCGTCGGGCTGGTTCCGGTCGCCAGGTGGACAAAAGGAGCATTTTGTATGCCGGGGAAGAGCGCTGGACAAGGGGTTGAGAGAGTCCCGCGTAGGCCCGTCGGGCCAGCAGGAGGGAGTCCAGCGGCAGCCGTCAGACCGGAGGCCACCGAGAGCGGGGGAGCGCCAGACCAGCACGAGCTGAGGCTCATGGCGCTGCTCGCGGAACTGGTGCGGGAGCGAGGACGCACGGGTGCGGCGGAGGCATTGGACCTCGATCCGCGGACGGTGGTCGCGGCCCTGAAGCGGGGGACGCTGTCGAGGCGGGTGCGGTCGGCGCTCGAACGCGTCGGCACGGCAGAGGGACAGGAGGAGGAGGTTGCGGAGGCGGAGCCTGCGACGGCCGGGGTTGGGCTCGCTGAGCGCATGGCAGCGGTGGAGCAGCAGGTGCAGGAGATCCGTGAACTCGTTGTGGAGGGGAACACAGCATTGCGTGAGGAACACGCTCGGGACCTGCGGCAGGTGGAGCGAAGAGTCGCCCGGCTGGAGTCTCTGCTCGGTGCCCCGTCGATGGCCCCTGGGACCACTCCCCGTGGTGAGCTGATCGTCGGAGGTCAAGCCTCGCGAGAGCCACACGTAGGCAGCCGTGAAGGGACGGCCCCGGAACCGGCAGTGGCGACGACGCCCGTGGTGCGCAGACAGCATCCCAGTCTCGTGACCAGGGAGCCTGCTCCCGACGACGCCCAGATGTACGGCGAGGCCTGGCCCCTGGTCGACGAGTGGCGCCGGCTGTGGCAGGTGCACGAGCGTCCGGGCAAGGGGCTGGTGTGGCTCAGGCGGGAGGTGCGCATCCTCGAGCTGGAGGTGGCGATGCTGCAGCAGCACGAGCTGACGCTGCCGCCGGCGACGTACCCCCAGCGGGGGCTCGAACTGCACAGCCACCTGGGCTGGAGGCTGCAGGCGCTCGCGAACAGGCGGCGGGCACGTGCCTGGGCGCAACTGGGGCGCTGGGTGCGGGTCGGTCTCGTGTTCGCGCTCCTCGCGGGCGTGACCACATTCATGCTGCTGGCCAGCGCGAGTTCCTAGCCCGGCCACTCGACCGTGCCTTCGGGCTCGGGCGCCGGTGAAGTGCAGACCGGGCTGTGGCTCCGCAGGGGCCGCGAACGGGACGCTCCGCCGGCGGCGCTGACAGACCCCTCGCGGAACGCAGAGGGACGCTTCCGCAGTCTCAGTGCTCACACCAGTTCCCCTCGAGTACTGCGCAAGAGCAAGGCGGGGAGTGCAGTCACACCACGCAGACCAGGGTCCCGCTGGTACGCTGCATCTACTTACCAGGTAGGGAGCAATGGCATGGTGAAGTTCACGCGCGTCAAGTCAGCCGCCGCCCCAGGACCGATGCGGTCGACGGGGAAGCTCACGGCGCGCATGCGCCAGTACGAGGACTACGTAAGTGCGGTGAAGTCCGGCGAGGTGGGCCAACTGACCCCCGACGGGGGTGAGACGACCCGCGGTCTGGCGCTCCGCGTTTCGCGCGCTGCCAAGCGAGTAGGCAAGACGGCCGACACCTGGGTGCGCGACGGATCGGTGTACTTCGTCGTTTCCTAGGGTCCCGGCTCGTCAGGCGAGACATGGGCGTCCGCGCCAGCGGGTGACGAGAATCCAGGGGCCAGGAGGCCATGCATGGCGACCATCGACCAGTTCGTGGCCCGCTACCCCAGGCTGTACCACATGGCCGAGTGCGGGAGTTGGCTCAGCATCAAGCGACATGGCCTGCTGAGCACATCGGCGCTGCTCGACCTGTTCGAGGTCAGCGATGCGGAGCGATTCAGCATCGAGTCCACGTGGCGCTCCAAGGAGGTCACGGTTGAGCATCCCGAGCATGGGGTAGCGGTCATCCGGGACCAGCGCCCCATGCCGCCGAAGGCGCTGGAGCTGGTCCTGGACGGAATGACCCCAAGCGAGTGGTACCAGCTCCTCAACGGCAAGACGTTCTTCTGGGTGTGCGAGAGAGATCTCAAGAAGCTCCTGAACGCCTCACTGTATAAATCTCGACCGCACGACGTGCTCACCGTCGACACGCGCGAGATGCTCAGGCGCCATCGGGACCGCATCACGCTCGCCCCCTTCAACACGGGCTCCACACTTAGCCCCAGGCACCGCCGTGGTCCAAAGACCTTCCAGCGCATCGAGGACTGCTCGCTGGGTGACCCGCACTCCCACGTTGTGGAACTAGCCGTCACACACCATGTTCCCGACATTGCGGACCTGACGATGGCTGTGGAGCGGCGAAGAGCTTCGGGACCACCGGTGGCAGTGCCAATGTGACCTGGGACGCGTTCGCCGGCGGCGTGGGCTGAGACGGCGCATCCTCACACCCGACCGTGGCGGAGGCGGGCGTCGAGGGTGTCGGGCATCCCGGTTCGCTCAGCCAACCCGTGGCGGTCGGGTGAACAGCGCCTGCTCCGCAACGCGCAGCCACTCCTGCCCCTGGGCGGGCTCGTTCCCGTTCGAGCGGTCGGCGCAGTCCCCCGCCAGCAGGGCCAGCGCCGCGACCAGTGCAGCCAGTCCCGCCGCGATGCCGGCGGCAGCCAGGGCCGTCCCCACCGACCGCTTCGCGCGTCGCAACGGCGACGGTCTGCTCGAACCTCCGACGCCCCACGGGACCTGGTCCTCTCTTCGCGAGGACGGCCGACCAGGCGCCCTGGGGTCATCCGTTTTGAGCGTGCGCGGTGGCAGCGAATTGGGCATGTGTCCACCCAGTGTGCTGGCTGCGGGCAGCGTCTGGCCAGTGCCGACCGCCGACCGGATTGAAGGGCGGAGGAGGGTCTGGAGGGAGGCCGCTTAGGGTTCTGTCGAAGTTCCGTCGCAGTGGATCAAACACTTTCGCCGGAAGGGCCCGAAACCCCTTCCATCAGCGCGGGCCGTGCGGCGATACTCATTCTCGATTTCTGGCTTTTCCAGCGTTTCCCGCCTAAGAAACCTGGGGGTTCTTCCTTTGGCTCGGAGAACCCAGCGGGATGAGCAAGTCTCTCCCAACGGGTTCCCAACGAAGGAACTGCCGCTGAGTGGAGTGTTGAAGTCCTTCGCCCAGCAGCCCGCATCCAGAGTGCCTGCAGCACTTGGGGGACCGTGGGGGAAGTGCGTTCTGCGCTGAGCCCGTTTCCCACGCCTACGGCCTGACTCACCAGTAGCAACTTCGCATCGTCAGGCACGCACAACTGAGGACTCGCGCGCGTCTCGCAAGGGATGCACCACCGCGAGTCCTCGCCACGTCATCCTGAGCACCTTTCGCCGAGCACATCGTTGCGGACGGAGCTCTCCCCATCCCCGCAGCCGCCAGCGTTCCTTCACAGCGAAGAGACCCTGGCAGAGCTGCGCCTTCTTCCCCGGCCCCTGCACGTTCGAGTCGCGGGTGGTTCCGGGTACAAGCCACTCCCCCGTTCCCCGGTTCTGAATCCGACCGTGGGTGGAGTGTGTCCAACGACCAACGACCTCCGCGCCGGGATGCGGGTGCGGACCAGCCAGATGCACGCAGAGGAGAGACGCATGCACATCACGGAAGCCATCACGACGGCCGCCCGCATGGGGTGGCGCACCCGGCTGGTGGCAGCGGTCCTAGTCATCGGACCGCTGCCCCTGACCGGCGACCTGGAGCTCTTCGCGCTGAACGCGACGGGCCTCGTCCTGGGAGCGCTCGTGCTCCGCCAGCTCATCCGACCGACCACTCAGGCCACGACAAGGAGGACACGATGACCACAGCGACCACGAGCATTCCGTTCACGACCGCAACCCGCCCGACCCTCGAAGCGCTGGTCGACCAGCTGGTCGAGAGCATCTTCGGGGGCGCCTCTGAGAGCCCGGACCAGAGCCTCGCGCGAAACGTCCACGACGCCCGCCGGCTGCGGCAGGTGGGCGACCTCGACGGGGCGCTGGCGCTCCTCGCCGGCGTCGACATGGCAAGGGCGCAGGACACGGAGGCGCGCTGGGTCTATGCCGAGTGGTTCGACCTCGCGCGGCGGCGGTTCGCGGATCGCGAGGCGCTCGTCTACAGCCCCGGCACGGGACGCGCGGCGGTTCTCGCGCCTCGCGGTGCCGGCAACTCTCTGGAGGTGCTGGCCGTCCTCGGGATGCGTTGGCGGCCCGGCAAAACCACCTCGCGGCGCAGCCTGCGGGGGCTCCGGTCCCTGGCTGGAGACTCCGCGTGACGGCCGTCGCCGGCGCCCCCCCGATCGACCTCGCCGCCCTCAAGCGCCGCCACCTCCTCGCCGAGGTGGTGGGAACGGCCGGCGTCGAGCTTCGGGGCAGGGGGCGCGTCCGTCAGGGCGTCTGCCCCTTCCACGAAGAGCGCGAGGGCAGCTTCACGGTCTACGGCGACACGGAGCGCTGGTACTGCTTCGGCTGCGGCGAGGGCGGCGACGTGCTGGACTTCCTCCAGCGCCTCGAGGGCCTGAGCCTGCCCGAGGCGATCCGGCGGCTCGACGCCGCCCCACCGACCGCCGTGGTCAGCGCTCGCCACCGCCGACCTGCTCCCGCGCCGGTTCCCGCGAGGGACCCGGCGCTGCTGACGGCGGCGGGCCGGTTCTACGGCGGGGAGCTGCGCCGCAGCCGGGAGGCGAGGGCCTACCTCGCCTCCCGCGGCATCCGCATGGAGACGGCCATCCGCCTGGGCCTGGGCTACACGCCGGGGCGCGGGCTGCGGCGCTTCCTTGAGGGCGCCGGTTTCAGCGAGGAGCGGCTCAGGAACTCGGGGCTCTTCACGGAGCGAGGCGAGCGCTTCGCCGGCATGGTGGTCATCCCCGAGGTCGCGGGCAGGCGCGTCCGCTGGCTTGCGGGAAGGGCCATCGACCCGGAGCGGTCTCCACGGTTCCAGTCGCTGCCCGGTCCCAAGCCCGTGCTCGGGATGGGGCGGCTTGGCCCCGCGCCCTCGTGGGCGGTCGTGGCCGAGGGCGTTTTCGACTGGCTTGTCCTGGCGCAGTGGGGCCTGCCCGCCTGCGCCGCCCTGGGGACGCAGGGCCTTGAGCGCGTGGCCTCCGCCCTGCGGGGCTGCCCGAGGGTCTTCCTCGCCTTCGACAACGACGAGGCCGGCCGCGAAGCGGCGAGCCGGCTTGGGGGCTTGCTTGGCCCCCGCGCCGCCACTGTGGCTTTGCCCGCCAGCGTCTCCGACGTGGCGGAGCTTGCTACCTCGCCCAACGGACGGGCGGTCTTCGAGCGCCTGCTCACGCGGGCGGCTCGCGCCGCCGCCTAGCACCCCACCCCAGCCACCCAGCTTGTGACCGCGCCGGCCTCCCCTGGGGGACCGGGCGGCCACCCGTGCCCCAACGCCCATGCGCGGGGTGAACGCCCTGCGCCCATCAACCACACCGAAGGAGGCCACATGGCCGCTGACCGCCGGGGCTTGCCCCGCCCACGGATCTCCCGCAGGGGAGACCCGCAACGAAGTCGTCCACACAGCACGAAACACAAGGAGAAAGAAACCATGCAGAACGGAACCACCGCCACCCTCAACGGCAGCCGCAACGGCTCCCACCCCGGGCCCGTCGCAATCGAGGAGCACGACCTCCTCTGGGACGGCCTCCCGCCCGCCATGACGCAGAAGCTGGGCGAGCCCCTCGACGAGGGACTCGTCTCGCATCGCAAGGGCCGCGGCGGACGCACCTTCGCCTACCTCGAAGGGCGCGCCGCCATCGACCAGGCCAACCGCGTCTTCGGGTTCGGCGGCTGGGGCTACGAACTGACCGGTCCCGTCGAGCTGCGCGAGAGCGAGAGCGTCGACCCGAAGACGGGCGAGACGCGCCACATGCGCGCCTACGCCGCCACCGTTCGGGTGACCGTCCCCGGCTCCCCCTCGCGCACAGACGTGGGTTTCCACGCCGTCGTCGAGGAAACGGCGGAGGGCCACGAGACGGCCTTCAAGGGCGCCGTCACCGATGCCCTCAAGCGCGCCCTGCGGGGCTACGGCGACCAGTTCGGGAACAGCCTCTACGGCGACGCCGCACCCAGCGATCTCGCCCCCTCCCTGCGCCGCACGATCGTCGAGCTGGGGCGCAAGCAGGGCTTCGACGAGGGCCAGGTGCGGGACGCCGTGCGCAGCCGCACCGGCAAGGACCTCGACGAGCTGCCCGTCTCCGAAGTCACGAGCCTCATCGAGGCCATGGCCCGGAAGCTCCAGACCTCCACTGCTGAGGACGAGCCGAAGGCCGCCTGACCACAACGCCCAGACGCTCCCTCGCGGGGGCGCCCATCACGGGACCGTCCGCTTCGTGGCCGGCCCCGCCATCCACTCCGCCCAGGGTGCGGTCTCGCCGCTACCCCCACCAACGAAGCCAACCACCACCACAAAGAGGAGATTTTGAAAATGTCACGAACGATTAATCGAGTCGAACTGCTGGGGCGCGTCGGGGCCGACCCCGAGATGCGCTACAGCCAGGGCGGCACCGCCGTCGCCACCCTGCGGCTGGCGACCGACCGCCGCCGCCAGAACGGCGACACCGAGGCCGACTGGCACTCCGTCGTCTGCTGGGGGAAGCAGGCCGAGGCGGTGGCGCAGTACGTGAAGAAGGGGAACCGCCTCTTCGTCGCGGGCTCGCTCGCCCAGAACACGTTCGAGACGGACGACGGCCAGCGCCGTCACCGCACCGAGGTGCACGCCCAGGAGGTCGTCTTCCTCGACTCCAACGGGAACGGCAACGGCCGCTCCGGGGAGCGGGAGCAAGGCTCTGAGTCCGCCGAGCCCGCAGCCTCCGCGCCCACGCCCTTCTAGCCGTCCGCCTCGGGCGAACACCACACGGGGCCGTTCCTTCGGGGACGGCCCCGCCGTCGTTCCGACCGGTGCGGTCCGCCGCGCCCCACCCGCGAACACCAGAAGGAGAACCCCAAGTGTCACAAGCGACCAAGCGCGAAGAACTCCCGACCGTGAGCAGGCACACCCTGGTCATGACCCTGCTCGAGGGCCCCGACCACTACAACGGCCACTGCACCTGCGACCGCTGGTCCTACCGGACGGCGGACTGGACCGATCTCGGCACGAAGTGGGCCTGGCACTACATCGCCGAGTCCGAACGGCCCGACGACCATCCCCTCATCCACGAGACGGTGAAGGCCGAGCTCGAGGCCATCGACAACTACGGCGGGGACTGCCGCGGCTATGGCACCCCGGTCGTCAAGGGGCGGACTTACTGCCGCACCTGCGAGGCAGCCGACGAGGAGTGCGGCGACAACTGCGAGCGGAACTGTTGCTGGGAGGACACCGTCGCCCGGCGGGTCGCCCGCGACGCCGCCCACCAGACCGACCCCTGCCCGCAGTGCGGCAACTGCCGCACCTGCAACGACCCCGATTCCCCCGACCACGAGGACTGCATCTGCCCGCTCGGGCAGGCGCTGCCGGTGGAGGTGGCGGCATGACGGCCCCGGAGCACGGCGACGCCTTGCTGGAGGCGCTGCGCCGCAACCTGCACGTCCTCAACGAACTGGCCGTGCGCTACGAGGTCGAAACCGACCCCGGACGCGCGGACGAAGGCCCGGCCATCACCTCCCCGGAGGATGTTCACCGCCTCCTCGGGGCGGAGATGGGGGCCCTCTGCCAGGAGCAGGTGCGCGTGCTGCTGCTCGACCGCCGCAACCGCGTCGTGGGCCAGCGCGTCATCTACCAGGGAAACGCCTACTCCACCGTCGTCAGGCCCGCCGAGGTGCTCAGGCCCGCGGTGGTGGAGGGCGTCCCCAACCTCATCGTCGCCCACAACCATCCCTCGGGAGACCCCTCTCCCAGCCCCCAGGACATCAACGTCACGAAGGAGCTCGTGCAGGCGGCGAAGCTGCTCGGCCTGCAGCTCCTCGACCACGTCGTCATCGGGAACGGGGAGGCCGTCAGCCTCAAGGACCGCGGCCTCCTCGACTGACCGCACACGCACACCGAGCGCCGCCCCTACCGGGCGTCGCCATACGGGGCCATCCCTACCGGGAACCGGCCCCGCCGTCGTTTCCGCCCACTACACACAGAGGAGAAAGAGTCATGACCACCATCCGCGCCGTCCTCGACGACCGGCGGCACGCGTTCATCACCCAGCCCGCGGTCGAGGGGATGCTCTGCGACGACTGCCCGCAGCCTCATCCCGCGACCACCGAGATCGTCGACGACCCCTCTGGCGACAGTTGGGGCTGCTACTGCGACCAGCACCTGGCCACGGAGCTGGCGGAGTTCGAGAAGCGGCCCTCGTGGACGCTTCCCCACGACCTGACGGTGAGCCTCGGGGCCGGGCCACTGTTCTACGACGGGCGCTGCGGCTGCGGCGGCTGGTCCCTGCGGGAAGGGGACTGGTGCGATCTGGGCGCCGCCTTCGGCGCCCACTACCTGGAGGTCGCAGCGTGACAACCGACGACCTCCATACCGTCAGCGCCGGTGGCTTCTCCGCCACGGCCGACGCCTTCGCCAGGGACCCCGACAGCGGCGGCCTCTGGTTCCTCTCCATGGTGGGCTCCCAGACCGCCCTCAAGGCGATCTGGGCCTCCCTCCTCAAACAGCCGCCCGATGTCGCCCACCTCATCCGGGGGGCGGACGGCATGGCCCTCTCCGGGGGCTACGAGCGCTGCCATGTCCCCCCCGAGACCGTCGGGACGTGGACGACCAAGATCGCGCGCCTGCCCGTCTCCGGCGGCTGGCACGCGCTCGTCTACACGAAGCTGGCGGAGTACGCCTTCGAGCGGGACGGCTTCCTCCTCCTGGCGAAGAGCGAGGAGGAGGCGCCGGCCCTGCACCACCGCTTCCTCGACAAGCGCAGCCCCCTGCCCTTGCACCGCTCCTGGGCGGACTGGCTCTGGCGGCGGGCGCTGGCGCGGGAGGAAGCCGTCCCCCTGCAGTCGGCGGGCGTCGTCGCCTACCGCTGCAACCCGGACGCCGAAGCCCTCAGGGAGGACCTCTCCGTGGCGGTCGCGTCGGGCCTCCTGACGCTGCCGCGCGAGGAACCATCCACATCGACCACCTACCGGAAAGGAGAATCGCAATGAGACTGGCCGCACAGGCAAAGGGCGGGTTCTACCCCACCCCGCCACGAGTCACCGACCTGATCGCGGAGCTCATCCAGCCGCCCGCTGGCTACGCCCGCAGCGACGAGATTCTCAGGATTCTCGACCCCTGTTGTGGAGAGGGCGAAGCCCTCGCCCGCCTGGCCGAGGGCCTGGGAAAGCCACACGCCGCTCCCGTCGAAACCTTCGGCGTGGAGCTTCACAGCGAACGCGCGGAGGAGGCGAAGTACCGCCTCGACCGCGTGCTCGGCACCGACCTCTTCGCCACATCGATCGCCAACGGCGCCTTCGGGCTCCTCTACCTGAACCCCCCGTACGACTGGGACTCGGGCGAGGAGAAGCGCGTCGAGCACGCCTTCCTCACCCACTGCACGCGCTACCTGGCGGAGGACGGCCTGCTCGTCCTCGTCGTGCCGCGGCAGCGGCTGGCGGTCTCGGCGAGGTACCTGGCGTCGCACTTCTCGCGCATCGACTGCTGGGCCTTCCCCGAGCCGGAGCGCGAGGCCTACGACCAGGTGGTCCTGCTCGGCTACCGCAAGGCGGAGGTCTTCCTCGACGGCTACGCCGAGGAGCGCATCCACCAGTGGGCCGCGGGCGAGGCTCCCGAGCTCGGTCCGCGGCGCTACCCGCTCTACGTGGCCACGGCCACGCCCGCGGGGGACGTGCTCTTCGCCACGCGCACCATCGACCCCGTGGCGGCGGCCGAGGAGGCGCGGCAATCGGGACTCTGGGCGAGCACCGCCGTCACGGACCTGCTCTGGCCCGCGCAGGACCAGCGCACGCGTCCGCTCATGCCGCTGCGGCGCGGCCACCTGGCCATGCTCGTGGCGGCGGGCTTCCTCGACAACCTCCAGCTGGAGGCCGGGGACAGCCGCATCCTCGTCAAGGGCCGCACCTCGAAGGAGATGGTCCTGGCCGAGCGCACGCCCACGAAGGAGACCTTCCGCGAGCGCCTGCGCACCACCGTCGTCGCCCTCGACCTGGACTCCGGCCAGGTCACCGACATCGCCGCCTGATCTTTTTCCAGCCGCCTCCAGCTGGTGGCTCCCGACGGGTCAACGCCGATCCGCAAACACGAGGCCCCGCCTCTCCAACCGACGGGAGGCGGGGCCTCGCTACTACGAACGGCCGCATTGCGGCCGCCCCGCAACCCTACATGAGAAAGGAACAGAACCATGGACCTCGCCGAGTTCATCGACACCTACCGCGACGCCATCGCCCAGCGGGTGGTGGAGTCCTATCCACCCCGCTACCGGCCCTCCGAGAACGGGCGGCCCCTCCCGCAGTTGCTGCGCTCCCCGCTGGGGGCGCAGGCGGACGCCATCCGCGCCGCCGCCCTCTCCCTGGATACCCACCGCGGCACGACCGTCGTGGGCGAGATGGGCACGGGCAAGACCTTCATCGCGGCCTCCGCCGCCCACATGGCCGGCTTCCGCCGGGTGCTCGTCCTCTGCCCGCCCCACCTCACGCGCAAGTGGAAGCGCGAGGTGGAAGAGACAGTTCCGGACGCCCGCGCCGTCATCGTCACCTCCATCACCGACCTCGAGAAGCTGCGCCTCTCCCACGGGCCGGGGCCGCTCTTCGTGGTCATGTCGCGGGAGCGCGCCAAGCTCTCCTACCGCTGGCTGCCGGCGGTAGGAGAGCGCTGGGCGACGGCGGAAGGAAAACTCGTGCGGGACGAGGAGACCCTGGAGCCGTTCCGGGTGCCCTGCTGCCCGGACTGCTTCACGCCCATCGTCGACAAGGACGGGCTGCCCCTGACCCTGAAGGACCTCGGCCGCAGGAAGCGGAGTTGCGACGACTGCGGCTCCGCCCTCTGGCAGGCGGACCCCTCGGGGCCGAAGCGCTACCCGCTCGCCGACTACGTGAAGCACCGCCTGCGGGGCTTCTTCGACCTGCTGGTGAGTGACGAGGTCCACGAGTACAAGGGCCGCGGCTCCGCCCAGGGCATCGCCGCCGGCATCCTCGCCGACGCCTGCGGCAAGTCCCTCAGCCTCTCGGGCACGCTCATGGGCGGCTACTCCTCGACCCTCTTCCACCTCCTCTACCGGTTCTCCCCGGAGATCCGGGGGGAGTTCGGGCGCGGGGAGGAGAGCCGCTGGATCGAGCGCTACGGCTTCGTCGAGCACACCATCGGGCGCGACGACGGCGAGTCGATCGAGGACGGGCGCACGAGCCGCCGGAGGAAATACCGCAAGGTGATCCGTGAGCGTCCGGGGCTTGCCCCCGCCGCGCTCTTCCACCTCATCGGCGCCAGTATCTTCCTGCGCCTCTCGGACGTGGCCTCCGGGCTGCCTCCCTACGAGGAGCGGGTGCTGCTCTCGTCGATGGATACGGAAGAGGATTCGACGGGGTTCTCCCAGCGGGGCGCCTACGACTCCGTCTTCGAGACGCTGCGCGCCGCCCTCACCGAGGCCCTGGCGAAGGGCTCGAAGCGGCTGCTGGCCACCTACCTGCAGACGCTCCTGGCCTACCCGGACGGCTGCACGCGGGGCGAGACGGTCTTCGACCCGGAGTCCGGGGAGGTGCTCATCCAGGTGCCTCCCCTCTCCGAAGAGAAGCTCTATCCGAAGGAGCAGGCGCTCGTCGACCTCGTTGCCGCCGAGCGGCTCCAGGGCCGGAGGGTGCTGGTCTACGCCACCCACACGGGCACGCGTGACATCACCGGGCGCATGGACGACTTCCTCACTCGCCACGGCTTCAAGGTGGCGGTCATGAAGGCGGACGCCGTCGCTCCCGAACGTCGCGAGGCCTGGGTGGCGCAACGGGTTGAGGAGGGCGTCGATGTCCTCGTCTGCCACCCGCGGCTGGTGCAGACGGGCCTCGACCTCGTCGAGTTCCCCACCATCTGCTGGTACGAGACGGACTACTCCGTCTACACCATGCGGCAGGCGTCACGGCGCTCCTGGCGCATCGGCCAGACGGAGCCCGTCCAGGTCGTCTTCATGGCCTACCGGAACACCCTGCAGGCGGACGCCCTCCAGCTCGTGGCGAAGAAGCTTCAAAGCTCCCTCGCCGTCGAGGGCGAGCTGCCCGAGGACGGCCTCGCCGCCTACGGCGACGACGGCGACGACGGCGACGACCTCATGCTCGCCCTGGCGCGCAAGATCGTCGCGGGCGAAGCGGGCGAGGAGTCCGTGGAGGATGTCTTCGCCCAGGCGCAGCAGGTCGCGGCGGACGCCGAGGCGCTGCTGGTCGACGCGGAGTGGGCCGCGCCCGAGCCGGTGGTCGTCGAGGTTCACGCCAGCGGTGACGGCCGCAGCGCCCTTCCGGTGGGCGGAGAGGCCGAGGACGAAACCCCGGAGCGGCAGCGGTCGCTGTTCTCGTGGGCGGAGTTCATGGCCGAGGAGCCGGCCGAGCGGAAGCGCCGCGGCCGCAGGCCCGCGCCCGCGTCCATCTCCCTCTTCGAGTGGGCAGTGGAGCGGGAACGCGAGACGGATCTGGTGGGCACGGGGGGCTGACCGTAAGCGGACCGAGGGGAGGCCACTGCCATGTGCAGTGGCCTCCCCTGCCCGCTCCTATGTATGGGCGTTCTTTCGTGCCAGAACGATCATGACTCGTTCGCACTGTGGATTCCCCTATGTCGCAGAGTGTGCAACCGTGCGTAGTAGTCTCTCCCACAAAGCATCCCAGGCCGCGGAGCCATCCTGTTGCCGACACAAGACAACGATGCCCCCACCGTATGCCACGACTGCATTGGAGATGAGTTCCTGGCCGCCGAGGTGAGGGTTCAAGGTGCTCCCAGCCTGTGTAGTTACTGTAGCAAGACCCGCGAGGCACAACCGCTGGAGGTTCTGGCCGCCCGCATCCATGAAGTGCTGCATGAACACTTCGAGCTCACCCCCGGCTATCCGCTCGAGGGGTATGAGTACTATTTGGCTCGCGAAGGCCGGTGGGAGCGACGAGGCTATCCAGTAGTCGATGTAGTCGCCGACATGGCAGGTGTAAGGGAAGAGATCGCTGGCGACGTGATAAGGCTGTTGTACCAGGAACACGATTACCCAAACTACTACCAGGCGGTCAAGGACGGCGGAGACATAGAGATGGCTTACGACAGCGACGCCCACTACGAAGAGGGCAGGCCCGACGATGGGGACTTCCACAGTATGTGGGCGGAGGTCCGGGACGAAATAGGTTCCCGTGCGAGGTTCTTCAACGCCGCTGCTGAAGAGATGCTGGGCAGCATCTTCGCTGACCTTGATGCTCACAAGGCGTCCAGTGGCCAGCGAGTAGTCCGTGAGATCGGCCCAGGCGACGAAGACCGGTTCATTTGGCGGGCGCGCGAGGCGCAGTCAATTAGGCAGCTGAGGGCCATACTGGAAGCACCGACTCGCGAGATGGGACCACCGCCACCGCAGCTGGCGAAGGGCGGACGGATGAATGCGCCAGGAATCCCAGTCTTTTACGGTGCCATGGATAAGTCCACCTGCGTTGCCGAACTGCGGGCACCAGTAGGCAGCCAGGTGGTAGTAGCCAAGTTCGATTTGCTGCGGACTCTACGCCTACTCGACTTGGATATTCTGGCAGAGGTCTACGTCGAAGGAAGCTGCTTTGATCCTGAATACGCTGTGCGCAAGGGTCGGGCGGCGTTTCTTAGGCGACTGGCGAGCGAGATCAGCCGGCCGGTGATGCCCCAGGACGAGACCGTGGAGTACCTCGCCACCCAAGTTGTGGCGGAATTCTTGGCAAACAAGTCAACCCCGCGCCTTGACGGGATCATCTTTCGCTCGTCGCAGACTGGTGGGACTGGCCACAATGTTGTGTTGTTTGCTCATGCCTGCGGGGTCACACCTTACAACCCACCCCCAGGGACCGACGTAGAGATATCCATGCCTCGCGCCTACGAAGAGGATGAGGACGACGACGACAGGGATATCCTTGTGTTTGAGAACACAACATCCGCGCAACCTCCCGAGGTACCATCGCGTACCAAGCATGAGAGACGTGCCAATTCCGTCCATCCGTCCTACGAGGTGTCAAAGGGTATTGAAGACGAGGGGGAGGAACGGGCCGTTCCTTCATCCTATCGCGAAGGAACCCTGCAGCTGGATTTGGACAGTATGGTCGTCCTAGACATCGAAGGTGTGGATTACACCTACAGTGACCGCGCAGTCAGGAGGACCAGGTTCATAGATGGTCAGGTAACCGGTACCACGGCGTTTTAGCTGTCCAACCATTATTCACTTCCTACCGTGCTGATCACTCCCAGCCGTTCACGTACGAGGACACGGTATTCGGCACACTTTGATGTGTCCAGAGAGGATCTGCCCACACGATTGAAGCTGCGATATGGTGCTACCCTGCGCGACGGAGTGTGGATTTTCACAGGCAGTGGCCGCGATGCTCATCGGCCCCGGGTCTCGACACCGCACCCGTAGTGCGTGAGTCGCTGCACTAGGTGAGCGCGCGGACTGTGACCGCAGCACCCCCGTTTCGGTAGCTCCTTGAAGACCCCGGCACCATAGAACGACTCTGTGCAGATTCCCCTACCCCACGATGGGATCTTCAGCGCTGGGACTCTTTGCTCCAAGCCCTTTTTGCTTCACTAAGAGTCAAGGTGAAAACGAGCACCGCAGTAGCGATCCCGCCGGAAGCGAAGGTCACTACTAAAAGGACCCACCCCCAGTCAGCAACCCAGGGTGGAGCGGAAGCCCCTTTAGTGTTGATCACAACGGCTGCCATTACCCCTAATAGGGTGGCCGCGACAAGAACAATGCCGAACAAGAAGAGGGGTTGAAAGCGGTCCTCGATGCCTTTCACATCCTGCTCAATTTTCGTGATGTAGGTCCAACTCGTGTCCGGCTGATTCCGGATGAGCTTCTGCATGCGCGTCCACCCAGGTTCCCTGCGCGTGCAAGGTGGAGTCGCACCCTCTGCCTCATGTAGTTCGATATTGAAGACACGGTCCCAGGGGTGGAGTCGTATCGTTTCATTACTCACGTTGGCGACCCTGAAGTACAGCCTCTCATTCTCTGAGTCCTGCCCGTAGTAGGGATCAACTTGGATTCCCATCAGCCCAAGGAGGCCTAAGGCTGCGAATTCAAGCCGAACCCCTACCTTGCCGGAGAGGTCCCGCGGCATCTGGAGTACCTCCTCAGTCGATAGGATCGCGATGCGTCCTGGTTCGATGCGGATCTGTGTTCCGCAGTAGGGAGTCCCTGGCGGGTAGGGATGCCCGTCCACCACAAGGCCATCCCACGCCAGTCTGAGCGCGTACGAGGCCTCCTTTATCCCATCCTGATCCCAAGTATCAGGTTTGAAGACCTCCCCGATATCCAGGTGCTCGCGTATCTTGTCGTGACCCAAAACGGCCATGGGTTCCTCCGGTGGTTGAGGCAATTTTCGAGGCACAGACTGGCAGAGGTAGCCGAAACGCACCAGCCGGGTGTCGGTGTGGGTTACCCCACATGCCAGTGGGTTCGCTCAGGGAACGTGGCGATCGACCGTCTCTGGAGCGTGCCGCTAACCGGCGCGACCCGAGCATCTCTCCGCATGGTCAAGATGGTGTTAGGGGCACACGAACCTGAGCGTACGGTCTTCTAGGCTGCCCTCAACGACGCCTCCGTCATGTTCGATCAGTTGTCGCCAGACCTCATACGCTTGCAAGATCGCGCGCTGCCAGGCAACGGGAGGCTGGTCACCCACCTCAAGGTGCTGGGTCATCGTGCGGATTGTCTTGAGCAGATCCCAGTCCACGCGTCCAACCTCCTCGAAGAAGTTGAACTTGCGGGCCGCCGAAAAGACAAAGGCTGAGAGTGCCTCCTCGATCGCCTGTGCCCGCGCGCCGTCTTCAACCCGGTCTGTCTCTCCATCCTGCTTGCGCTTGAGCCGCATCAGCCTCCGTAGGGTTGGAGACCAGCCAAGAACTGCAGCACAAGAGAGGTGGAATGCATCGTGGAATCGGTAGTAGTCGTCCACGTACGTATTGTCGTTGAGGGCGTCACCCACAGCCTCGCTTCCTCGGTACATAATCACGTGGTGAAGGCCGTCGCGTTCTTCCGAGTGGAATCGGATCGTGAAGAGACGGGGGAGTCTTTGCGAAGGTGGGAATCCCTCGTCGTACATGGGGGCGGGCGGGAGACGGTCACCCCAAGCAGCCGCTGTCTTCTTAAGATTGTCGAGGGCAACGTCCTCAAGCGACAAGTTGAGCGTCCGCGCGAGGGCGGCTACGTACCACAGGAGATCGCCTAGGTCTTCGCGCGCTTCCTCGACGAAGTTGTCATACGGAGTATCAGCGCGTATGTGCTTCTTGTATTCGGCCACGAGGGAACCGACCTCCCCGGAAAGGCCGAGTAGGGGGAACGCGATATCGTCCGGGTCGGATCGCACGTCCGTCGCAGCAGCGCGTACCTGATACTCATCTAGTTCCACGGGCGACCCCCTGACTCCTGGTGCTCAGCCAGGCTGACGTGAAGTGGCTGGCGATGGTTCGGTGGTCGTCCTGGATGAACAGGTTGGCGGGGGGGTGCTCCTCGCCGTTGGCGTGATGCGTACAGTTTAGGGCGCATCGACGGCAAGTTGCGAGCGAGACTCGAGGTCTCCGCAAAAGGTGGCTTCCGGGCTAACGTCGGGCAACCAAGGATGGGGGCAGAAAGCCGAAGGCACTGCGCGCATGATCTCCCGCCTCTCTGGGCTAGGTAGTCACGCTTGCCGGCGGTGCCCCGTCGCTTTCAGCGAGCCACGCGCGCGCCGCGTTGTTGACTCCCCACTTTGGTGGGTACCACACCGTCAACGGGGTCAGACGCGGCCGAAACCTCTGCTTGATCCGCTTGCGACCAGACACCCCGCGTATCTCGGGGTGTGCCACCCGAGAATACTTCGAAACCTCGCAAAATAGGTTCTGGCAATCGATGAGCTGGAGCCTCCTGCCCCAAAGGTCGCGGAACCGTAGGCCGAGGCGATCGAACTCCTCCTCCTGGCGTTCGGTGACGACCCTGATCAGGTCTGCTTCGGTCAGACCCCCAAGGTCAGAGAAACACTTATGGATCCCATCCACGGCACCGGGGCCGGGAACAACGAATTCCATCTCCGAGAAGTCGGTGACCTCGCTGTAATTCAGGTCAGTCACGAACTGATAGCCGAGGAAATCGCCGATTGAGGGATAGGAGCGCAGGATACTGAAGGCGTCCCTCATCGTGGGTGCACCTGCGAGCCTCTTCGGTACCTCATCTGCCATCATCCGCTCGACAAGCTTGAGGTGATTGCGGTGCTTCTGAGAATAGCCGAATACCCGGCCCGCCGAAGGCATGATGTAGGCCGCAGAGTAGATTGCCCGACCGGCTGCGAGCGCCTGCGACAGCACGCTGTCGTAGGCATCGAACGAATACGACGAATACTCGACCTCTCCGATGGCAGCATTGAGAAGCTCCCACGTCTCAATCTTGTTGAAGATCTTGAACAGGAGCGTGCGAAAAAAGACTTCTTCTGAAGATTGTTGACCTTCATAGATGACGTTGCGGATGAGATACTGACTTACTCGGTCGGAGGCGCGGTACGAATTTGTGAACTTATAGTGAGACAGTACTGAGTCTTCCGTCCAGGGAGCCGAGAAGCCCTCTAGTCGGCGCAAGAATACTTCTTGTCGCTCCGCTGCGAAGCGCCAGTAGGTGTCGTAGACGACGGTCGACTTCGCTGGGGAGAGGAGTGACACGCTGGGCAGATTGACGACACCACCCTCCAGAAGGGTCAGTTGGCCGTCTTCTTGAAGGTCTGTTGAGGAACCCCTTCCTTGGCTAAGGCGCTGATCGATGTGAGCAACCCCTTCCCACACCTCGTCAAGTGCATCCTCGACGGAAGAGTCATCGTGTAGCGTTACCACGCGCGAGTGGAGCTGGTCCCGGTTCGCAAGCTCGCGATATCTTTCGTGCAGCCCATCGCCACCGTCTGGAGTGCGACTCTCTCGCTCTACCAGGAACAGCACGTCCGGCTTGACTTGTCCCCAGTGCCCTTGCTCCAACTCGATCATCGCCTCCAATGAGCGCTCGGACACTCCAGACGCAGTTCCAAAAACCCATATGGACCACCAGAACCCGTCGAGAACGACCCAAGTTCCTGCGCGGAGGGCAGGCAGTATCTGTCCTTCTATGGCATCGACATGAGCCGCGATGTGCAGCAGTTGCAGACTTGTGGGGTTAACATTACGGAGGCCAACTTCGGGGGCTTCGTGGTGCAGGTCGTAGACGAGGCGTCCCAGAGAGCCCGGCTGCCTTCCAGGAAACGCTAGGTGTTCGCAGGGAATACCCGTCTCGCGGAGGCGGTTGGTGAGTTGCTCGGAGAGGCTGCTCTTTTCGACACCGTCGGGCCCCTCGAACACGATGAGTCTTCCCTGCGCGGGTTGCTCCGTCACCGTTCCTGTCGCCACTGGTCCAAGATTGTCTCAACCTCCCGAGCCAGCTCTTGAAGGAGACGCTTTGGCCTGTCGCGCTTCGCTGGACTCGCCACGCAGTTCACCTGGGTTAGCTGCCTTCCCAACTCCTGTGCCATGAAACCACCCAGCCGGCACAGCCCCAGGTAGTTGCCGTACGCCCGCTCAAAAATGTACTGCGTGGCATAGAAGCCGGTCACGGCCAGCCCGTCCGAGCCTTGTGGCGCGAACGCGACCTGCTGGAGGCAGGGGAAGCCTCTCATGCGCTGATTGGTGTGATCCTTGTTTGGGTCGAAGATCGCTGCCTGTAAGGCGGACCTGCGATGGTTGCCGCCGTGCCACGTCTGGATGATGTGCTCCAACTGATTCACGCCCCCGTCGCAGGCAGCGTCGTGGCCGAACGCGATCAGGCGCTGGAAATAGACCCCGTACCTGTTTCGACGGTCCCGCAGCACATGCGGCATGATTCGCCGGTAACGCTCGTAGAGTTGCTGACGGGCTGCTCGCGGGTTCCACAGTGAAATGGGAAAAATGGTGTTGGCGACCTCGTGGCAGGAGAGCGCCTTCGCATCCGCACCAAGGGCACCATCAAGTAGCTGACGAATCGGTGCCATCTCCCTAGGCTCCCCACTGTCGAAACCCCGAATCACAACCGTGAGAGGCGCAATCTCTCCCGCATCCACCACGCTGAGGAGCGTCCTCGCCCAAGCGACTGACAAATTCTCTTCTTCTATCACTAGCGAACTACGCATCCCCAGCCTCTTCCCAGTGCCGGTAGAGGGCACGTCCCACGTAGTCGCGTCGCGAGACCCGGACGAAGGCAGACCAAGCGGTGGTGGCCTCCAGGCGGCCGACTCCAGGCCTAACTGCCCGGAAGAGTCGCCCAGGCTCTGCGTCTGCCGATGGCTCAATGCACACACCCTCTGACTGCGCTCCACCTCGGACCAATATGAGGTCACCCACTTCTACATCTACGGCCCTCCCGGTCCAGTGGGCGTCCACCACCACAACGGTGTGTGGTGTCTGCCACCCCAAGAGGAGCGACTGAGCCTTCCGGGGGGCTACCTTCAGCAGTGCCTGTGCCCGCGTATCCGGCAGGACCCAGAGCGCCTTGCTCAGATGGTGGATCAGCGTCGTGTACCCGACGCCGAAGTAGCCAGCGACCATGAAGGCCTGGGCTGGAGTGCACTCCTCCATGCTCCATCCTCGAACAGCAAATGCCTTCGAGACGGCCATTTTGGGCATGAGAAGGGCGCCCGCAAAGCAATCCGCCACGAACTCCCTGGGATCGAAGCGAGGCTCATCCCACTGCTCAACAAGCTCGTCGATCTCCACTCCGTCGCCCCGGTTGTGGTGACCAAGCTCGTGGGCGCAGGTGAATGCCCGGCGGCCTGGTGGACGTAGCGAAGAGACGATGACGACAGGACTGGAAGCAGACGAGTACATTCCTTCGACGCTAGGAAGGTCCATAAACCGGACCTCTACGCCAAGTTTCTCGGCGAGGTCGTAAACACAAACGGCGTTGTCAAGCCCATAGCCTGCGGAGTGGCGGGCGCGCAGTGCCGCCGCCATCGCCTGTCGGGCTATCGTTCGCCGACCGCTCATTCCGTTGCACCTCGAGAGGCACGGAGCGCCTGGACAAGCTGGAGCACTCGATCGAGGTCCTCCTCTCGCAACTTGCTCAACTCCCTCGCCGCCAGCTTCACGCGGTCGGCAGCGAGGGTCGAGTCCTTATCTTCCTCGCCGACGATCCAATGCACGCTCACCCCATACATCTCAGCCAGCGTCGTGAGCTCCTCGGCGGACACCCGTCTACGTCCTGCCTCGATCTCAGACACCGTCGGCCGGTGCCAGTCCAGACTCTTTGCTACCTGACCCTGGGTGAGGCCGGCCACCTCTCTCGATAAGCGGAGGCGCGATGCGATGACCCTCCGTTTCTCTTCTTGTTCAGTCATTCTGCTAGGCCTCAGACCCGACGTAGGTGCTCAGGGTGTCCGCTATCTCGCCAATCGACAGCGTCCGCTCCCCATCGTCGGAGATGAAGGGGTTGTAGTCGTCAGGAAGGGCAATTCCCAGAGACTCTGAAAGCATGACGGTCGCTTCCACTCCGCTTAGGCTGTCGAAGCCCTCCACGTCTCCCACGGGGCGCGTGGACAGGCCGATGCTATCACTCGACCGCCCACTCACCTCTTGGATCTGGGTTACGGTTTGGACTACCTTTGCGACGATCTGCTGCCTGTCCATGCCGTCTCCTTACGCTGGGTAAGAAAATCTTACCACCCGGAGTCAAGTGTCTCAAGAGGCGACGCAACGGCGGGACTCCCTGTCTCCGTTGCCATGCTGTCGGCTCTTGCTAGGCTGAACCCTGCCGTAGGCCTCAGCGATGGGTAAGCAAACCGACCCTCATGCGCTATCACGGCCATGTCGGCGAGACGCGAGCAGCGGCCAACAGGGGACGCGCGCGTCCAATACTCACGACGCAGCGGCCTAGCGTCAGCTTGCGCCGCCTGCCTGCGGGTGCCCCAGTACCAAGGAGGCGGCGGTCAGCGAATCGCGTTGGTCGAGTGGAGAGGTGTTCTCACGGAGTGGTCCGTGTGTAGCTCAAATGCTGAGGAGCGGCCCGACCTCCCGGAGGCGCTCGCGACGCAGGCGGTAGTCGGGTACTGCCTGGGCGACGACGGACCAGTACTCGGGAGTGTGGCCACGGACGCGCAGGTGGGCGAGTTCGTGGGCAACAACGTAGTCGAGGAGAGCGGGCGGGGCCATGACCCCCCGCCAGTTGAACCGAAGCGTCCCGTCGGGGGCGCAGCTCGCCCAGCGACGGCGCTGGTTCCGGATGAGCACTCCCTTCGGCTGGACACCCAGATGGCTCGCGATGCGGTTGACCCGCGGGGGGAGCTTCGTGGCTGCTCGCTCTCGGTACCATGCTTCGAAGGCGGCGCGCACCTTCTCGAGACGCTCCTCGCCCTGGAGTGAGCGCGGGACATCTACGTCGAACTGCCAGTGATGGAACCTGATCCGAACCCGGGCGTCGTCGGTGGAGTGGACCGTAAGGCGCACGGAGCGCCCAAGGTAGGGGAGGGACTCACCGCTGACAAAACGCCGAGGGGGCGGGGCCGCCGAGGCGGCACCGTCGTGGCGGATGATCCAGCGGGCTCGTCGGCGGACTGTCGCTTCCAACTGTTCCGGGGACGTATCGACCGGCGCCGCCACAGTGACGAGCCCAGGCTCATCCACCGTGACCTCGATCGTCTTCCGCCGTCTGGGGCTGCGGACGACTCGGTACTTGATCTGTGCATCGCCGAAGCTGACTTCTCCGCGCTCGGTCATGCGAGCCGCCTCCGGGCTACCTCCACGACCTGCCGGACAAGCTCGTCGAGCTCGTCCTCGCCGTAGCGTTTGGCCTCCCGGAGGCGGCGCTTGATGTCGCGACGCATCTCGCGCTGGACGTCGAGGTTCTCTCGCCAGTCGATGATGGCGCGGTGCTCGTGGATGACGTCCTCGATGGTGCGGGCCACGCCCGTCAGACTGCTGTCGAACTCGGTGTCGTAGTCGGCCACGTCTTCGGCGACCTCGCGATACCCATCGGTGGGGCCGCCTGCACCGGCTCCCTTGCCGGCGAGCAGACCGTACACGGCGAACGACACCGGCGTCAGGCCGTGCTCGGTGGCGATGGCTTCCTCCTGCGTGATCTGGTCTCGCAGTGCGGCGAGACGCTTGCATCCCTCGGCGGCGTCGATGAGCTTGGCCCGCAGCTCGCGGATGATGCGTTTGAGGGCCTCGGAGAGCCGCTCGTAGAACACCGGGTTCTCCTCGACCCGCTCGTTGATCTGCGCCCGGAGCGCGTGCTCCATGAGCGAGGCGCGCGCCTCGTCGTGGGGCAGGGTTTCGATCTTCTGGTCGAAGTCCTGGTCGAGGACGGAAACGGGCGCCATCAGCTCACGGACGCTTGCGTCGATGCGCGAGTCCAGTAGCTGCTTCACCTTCGCCCCGATGGCGGTCCAGTCGATGTCGGCGCGCTCCCGGAGGAACTGGGCGCGAGCATAGGAGCGGATGACCGTCAGCTGGCGCAGGCGGTCGAGGTAGGCGAGCGCCGCCGGGTCGGGCAGGTAGCGGTCCATCAACGCGGAGAAGTCGCCGTAGTCACGGTCGAACCGTTCGTAGGCGTCGGCCTTGTAGTTGCCCTCGGTGGTGGCGTCGGCGTCGAAGTGGTGGACGCAGGCCCAGGGGTCGTCGAGGTCGAGGCCGCGGAAGTGGGCCTCGGCCCTGTCCGCAGCCGCCTGGATGACCGGGCCCGGGTCCTCCAGCTCCGTGAGCGCCTGTTCGAGGTCACCGCTGTCGAAGATGGCGAGCGCGCTTTCGAGCTCCCGCGAAACGCCGTGGTAGTCGACCACGAGGCCGTACTGCTTCTCCGTCGGTGCGCCGTTCTTCGTGTGCGAGAAGCGGCGGTTCACCCGGGCGATGGCCTGCAGGAGCGTGTGCTCGCGGATGGAGCGGTCGAGGTAGAGGACCTGCTCGACGGGTGCGTCGAAGCCCGTGATCAGCTTGTCGACGACGACCAGCACCTGGGGCTCGCCATCCGGGTCGATGAAGTCCTCGACGATCTTGTCCTGGTTCAGCTCGCGGGCGAGGTCGAACTCGGGGCCGTCGTTGTGGGTGGTAGTGATGACGGGGTAGGCGGGCAGCCCGAAGTCGTTCAGGTGCCGCGCGTAGCGCATGGCGGCGGCGCGGCTTGGCACGACGACCTGGGCCTTGAAGCCGTTTGGTTGGACCTTCTTCCTGAAGTGCTCGGCGATGTCGAGGGCGATCGCCTCGATGCGCTTGGCCGCCTCCGCGATGCGCTCCTTGTTTGCGTAGCGACGGCGGATCTCGGCGCGCGTCTCCTCGGGCTCTTCGCCGAAGAGCGCTTCGAACAGGCGGTCGAGCGTCTCCGGACCCTCGACGTGCAACTCGGGCAGGCGCGCCT
The DNA here is from genome assembly GCA_965262975.1 of Tepidiformaceae bacterium. Taxonomy (GTDB): domain Bacteria; phylum Chloroflexota; class Dehalococcoidia; order Tepidiformales; family Tepidiformaceae; genus UBA2991. The sequence continues at coordinate 3,059,761 of OZ253575.1, forward strand.
CGTAGTAGATGGGCACGGTAGCGCCGTCCTCCACCGACTGCGGGATGGTGTATGAGTCGATCAGCTCGCCGAATACGCCGAGCGTGGTCCGCTTGAAGTCCTTGTCGATGGGCGTGCCCGTGAAGCCGACGAATGTGGCCCGCGGCATGGCTGCGCGCATCTTCGCGGCGAGGCGGCCGTACTGGGTGCGGTGCGCCTCGTCGACCATCACGACCGCGTTGTCGGCGTCGTTGAGGTGGCCCAGCGGGCCCGCGGGGGCGTTCAGCACGTCCTCGAACTTCTGGATGGTCGTCATGACCGTGCGACCGTTGTTCGTGGAGAGCAGCTCGCGGAGGCGACGCGTGCTCTTCGCGCGCTCCGGCTCGTCGACCGCCGCCTGCTGGAAGGTCTTCGTGATCTGCTGGTCGAGCTGCGTGCGGTCGGTCACAACGACGATGGTGGGGTTGCGGAGGGCGGGTGAGCGGCGCAGCTTCGTCGCCAGCCAGAGCATCGTGAGCGACTTGCCCGAGCCCTGCGTGTGCCAGACGACCCCGCCCCGCTCCTCCGGTGTGCGTCCCTCCAGGATGCGCTTGATGCCGTGGCGCACGGCGCGGTACTGCTGGTAGCGCGGCAGCTTCTTCACCAGCCGCCCGCGCTCGTGCTCGAACACGACGAAGTCCCGCAGGATGTCGAGGAGGACAGGGGGATTGAGCAGGCCGGCGAGGAGCCGCGCCTGCCCCTCGGGCGGGGTGCCGAGATGGCCCTCGAACTCGCGCTCGGTGAAGGGCTCGATCGACTTCCAGCCGGCGTAGGCGTTCTCGGGAGCGCCCACGGAGCCGAAGGCGGCATCGGCGCCGCAGTGGGCGACGCACAGGAGATTCGTGTCGAACAGCTCGGGAGCGCCGGCGCCGTGCCACTCCGGTCCCGCCTCCTGGTAGCGACGCAACTGCTTCACCGCCTGGGTCTTCCACACCTCCAGCAGCGTGGGCGACTTCGCCTCCATGACGACGAGGGGGATGCCGTTCACGAACAGCACGAGGTCGGGCTTGACGACGCGCTCGTCGTCCTCGCTGGCGCGCCGGGCGCCGCGCTCACTGCCCCGACGCACGCGGAACTGCGTGGTGACGACGTACTCGTTCAGCCCCACGCCCGGCTCGGGGTGGTCGAAGTCGAAGAAGCGGACGGTGGGCGTCTCCTGGCGGCCGCCATGGTCGACGGTCAGGGGCATGCCCAGCGCGAGGTACTCATGGATGGCCTGGTTACGGGCGAGGCCGGTCTCGTCGAGGTGCTGCAGGTTGAAGATGACGCGCTGCGCCTGGTCCTCGGTCATCCACTCGTTGAGGCGCATGAGCGCCGCCGTGAGCCGCCCCTTCAGGAGCACGTCGCGCTCGTCGTCACGCTCCGCCGCCAGCTCCTCGCGGGGCACGTACGTCCAACCGAGGCGCTCCAACAGCTCACGAGCGGGGTTCTCGGCGAGGTTGAGCTCGTTGAGCTTGGCGGAAGCGGTCATGGAACCCGCTCCAGGATCTTCGTCCCGTCGTCCACCCAATGGACGCGGAAACGTCCGATGCCGGGCACCTCGACGCCATCGGCAAAGCCGTAGCGCTTCATGAGATGGATGGCCGCGGACTCGTGGTCGCGGGCGCGGGCGGTGGCAAGGTGCAACGCCTCGATCAGGGCCGCGACATCCTCGCCGGACTCGGCCTCGCGCAGCGACGTAATCGTGCTTTCGACAACCGATCGGGCTGCGGCCCACCTGCGGATGTCGTCGTGGGAGAGTGTCGAGAAAGCAGGGACATCATCGCTCACGGGGCTACCCTCGGCGGACTTCGGTGGAGTGCATGCGGTCCATTGTACGGAGGTGCAGGTGGGGGGTTGCTGGCAGAACTGCGGGTACCGGGGCTACCAGGGCCAGCTACGCCGTCGTTCTCCACGGTGGCGGATCGGCCAGGGTAGATCGGCGGACGGTCACTTCCAGGCCATAGCGGCGCATGACAGACCCTACGAGCTCAACGAACCAGCCAGCAGCGCGGGGAGCGACGAGCACCTCGCCGATGAGGCGGTCGAGATCGACTTCGTGGTAGAGGCCGGCGGCGTACTTATCTCTGGAGGAAACGGGCTGTCCGTTCTCGTACTCGGTCCGAACGCTGAAGGCTCTGACCTCTTGCTCATACTCGAAGCTCTTTCGCTTGGTGATATACGGCTCTAGCTGGAACGAGAGGTCAATCTCCTCGGTTTCGTAGTCGATGTATCTGACCAACCCAATGAAGATGTCTTCGCTGCCCGTGAAGCTCTGCCGCATGTCGAGGAAGCTGGTGCGGACGGCGATGCCTCGTTCCCAGTCAGCGTAGAGCTTCCACATCGCCTCGGACTCGTACTCGTTCCGGTGCCAGCAATCCACGAGTATCGAAGACTGATTCACTGTGCTGATCGTCTCAAGCTCCTGGCGGGCATCCTCTGACAGCCCGGGCATCCTGGGAAACGTGCCCTCGAACGGGTCGTCCAGCTTGTCTGTCCGTGAAAAGTGCAGTGAGCCCCTGTCAAGGAGTGAGACGAACTTGGTGAAGTCAAGGTACTTCCACAGGGTCGCATCGTCAGGGGGCGAATCGAGAGCTGCGTGTGGTCGATACACCGAGGGTCGTCAGACCTGACCGTTCAGGTTCTCAGACGGCAGAACCCACTGCTGAATCGGATGGCGCCCCTTGGCGACCGCATAGGGGTCGGGATGTCCAGCGGCTTTCCAGTCCCGATGGTCGCCCCGGTCGCGCAACTCCTGTAGGACGCGCTTTGCCTCGGCCTTGGCGGTTTCCTCATCGGGCTGCCAGAACTCGACCTTCGGGAAGTCATCCCGGTCCGACTCCTGTTCATCACCCGAGTGGTAGAAGACGAGAATCCAGCGGACGGAATCTGTCGTGGTTGAGGCGGACGTTGCCATCTCTAGCCAACCCCCGGCGACTGCACTCGCCCCTTGAGGAGCGTGTCCGCAGTGGCCGTCTTCAACGATCCTAACATCTGGCGAACGTGAGCTCGTTCAGCCTGATGGCGGAGGTCACGCGAAAATGCCAATTGGGATCAGTTGAAGCGTCGGGGCCGGGATCTCCGTCTCCGCCTCCCCCGTGAAGCCTGGACACCACATGAGGTCCTGTGGCGGGAGGTCCTGTAGGGGGGTGCGGGCGTGAACCCCTGCACTTCGGGCAACGCGTTCCTGGTTCAGCGGTAGGCATTTGAATCGGGGCGAACGATGAGGCGGGTTGCACGCCCTGTGGGTGCTGCCTTCGGTTGGGCGGCCGCTAGTGAGCTTCCGGGAACGGGTCTTCGTGATCTACGTCGTCGTGCCAATACCCGTAGCGTGTCGCAAGAAATCGCTCGACCGCAGGGAAGTCAGGAGTCTGCTGGTGGCGCTCCAGTTCCCAATGCGCAAGGAGGGACAGCATCGCCAACTCGCGTGTGTCCTTCATCTTCTCGCGTGTGAACATGCGTACCGGGACTCTAGGTTGCCTGTCGTCCTCTGGTTCGCGTGAAATTCGAAACAATCGCTCGTGTGCGTCTGGCTCACGGAGTTCTCGAGCGCTTATAGGGTGTCGGTAGTCCCGGACGATGTTGGAGACTGCGACTAGCAAGTGCCAATCCAGCCAGCCCTCCCTCCGAAGCACCTTTACGGTCTGGCTAAACACGAAGGAAGGGCGCAGCGTCCGCACAGTCACGCGAAGGCTGCTCGCAAAGATGTCGTACCGGCTGCGGATCAACTCCTCCGCCTTGGCGCTTGAGAACGTCGGCCCCGGTCCGTCCTGCCATCTCAAGTCGGAGTGAGGGTCGAACGTTCCACCCAGGCAGTCCCACCTCGTCTCGAAGATGCCTCTCGGAATGCCTTGGGCTTGGTCGTCCCAGAACATTGCTGCCAGTTCGTCGTACGGTCGGGCAGGGGAGAGCTTGTGGACAAGTCCCCTCTGGAAGGAGCGTTCTATGGCTTCAAGGAAGTCCGCCGCTGGGAGAAGTGACACCTCAAGGAGGATGTGCGTGAGTATTCCTACCAGTTCCTTGTCTACCTCACCTGGATCGCTGTGGCCTTCGGCGACCCGCATCACACGGGCCTCCCAGAGGCGTCCATCGTTGCTCGGGAGCGCCTGGAGGGCATCCTCAAGGCCCTGCGTTGCGGTCGCTCCTCGGCGGATCCGAACCGTAATGCGCGTCGGCAATAGGCATAGGTCTTCCCGTGCCAGTTCTGCCAGCATGACCTGCGCTGCTGCCGCAAACCTCTCCGCCGCCCGGGCCGTTCCAACATCGTTCTTGCACTCCACAGTCCAGTCGGTTCCCAGAGCGGAGAACCGTATGCACCTCGTTGCTCCAAGGTCCGAGAAGGGGCGACTCGTGAGGACCCCGGGGAGCAAGGATCCCCAGTCCACCTTGGCTGGCGAGCCAGCCTCCCCAATCGCTTCGTCGATGATGTCCTGAATGCCGAGTCGGTTCGTCACTTGTCGGATGGACTCCGCCAACTCCGGGTCAAGCTCCCCTGCAAAAGCGCTGATCAGGGTGAGTTTTGAGGTGGCAGTCTCCAGCGCTTCGCTCTCAGACTCAGGCTTGTTCCCGCCCAGGCTGTACTGCGCGGCTAGCCCCATCTCAATCAACTCGGTCGACCCGCACCAAGCACCCGAGGCGAAGTCGGCGTCTGCCGCCATGAGAATGCCAACAGGCGCAAGATCGGCAAGATCGTCATCACCGCTTGTTACGGCAACCATGGCGACAGCCAGGGCATGTGCCTTTGCAGCGAGGGGGAGCCGTAAATCTCGATAGATGCGCGCGATTGCCAGCATCGCTTCGAGAGATCCCCGGAGCGTGTCTCCCTGCCACCAGGAGATCTTCGCCTCGTGAAGCTCCGCGAGGCCGTCCAATTGACGGCCGGCACGCAGAAGCGCCATTGCACGCTTCCCTGCAAGCGCGGCAACGGCACTGCTTCCCGATGCTCGGGCTACCCCTTGGTCGACCAAGTCAACGAGAGTCCGCCAGCCGTCTTGATCGACCAGAACCGGCGTGAGCAGTTCAAGAAACTGAGACAGGGGCTCCACCGGAAACAGCGGTGTCGTCTCAAGCGCCTTCGCCAGATCAGTCCACGCTGACATCGTGAGTTCGGCATCGACCAAATCTTCAGCGGACTCCACCCTCCACGCTGGTGAACCAGACATCAGCGAGTCGTCTTCGATGTCGCCTAGCTCAAGGGGTTGTGCCAACACCCCGACGGCGCCGTCGTCCCTGATTCGAGGGAGAAGTCCTAGCCGCCCGAGCGTGAACAGCAAACTCGCTCGTTGGCTCAGAGACGCGTCCGCCATGACGCGTTCCACCTGTTCCTTCAGCTCAATCCTCCACGTCCAAATATCAGTGGCCTTGATCGCTGTTAGGCCTCGATCTACCGCAGCGATTGCGTATGTAAGCAGAGTAACCGCGTCCTCAAGGCGGGCGGGGGCGTCTTCGACCAACGAGTTGTCCAGATAAGTGCGAGCGACCTCGTCGACAGCGCGAAGGTCACCGGTCCCCCGAAGCGTCGCAACGACGAGTTCATACCGGGCACGTTGCCGAACGGGATCCGGCAAGTCAGGGTCCGCCAGCATCTCTCTGACGAGCCCAAGCCAGAATGGCAGGTCTGGCTTCGCGTCAGCCCTGAACGTGGCATGGCGGAGTCCAGCCTTCAGATCGATGAGGTCACCGAGCGTGGGCTCCGGAGTGCGCTTCTGCCGCCACTTGCTTCGACGCTGTAGGTACCAGGCAGGTAGATCTTCCTCGTCAGGCTGCTCTAGCGGTCGAATCTCTGCGGGCAGAGCTAGGAACTGCTCGGCTATCCAGAACCCTTCTGGTGTCGCGAGCAACTCTGAGATGGCCTCCGCGTCAAAGAAGTCGAGCTCAACGCCGTGCTGTTCCCGTGTGTCGACTTCTAGCTTGTGCCGGGCGCCTACGGGCACGGACGAAAGGGAGAACGCCTTGACCTCGTGGACGGGATGCCCGGAGTCGAGGACCTTCCGAATGTCTCCGGCGACCTTCCCTGCTACGTCGTCAGATTGGGTGGTGCACAGGAACGCGATGGTGCCTTCACTGACGAGTCCTAGGAACCCCCCTTGTGGTCCGACCTCTCTCCTCAGGTACGAGCGGAACGTCTCGAAGTCGCGACCCTGGTCACCCCCTGCTGACACGGGGCCAGTGGCAGGGAGGACGTTCGAGCAAATGAACTGCCTCGTCAGATGTCGGCAGATTTCTTCGAACACGTGATGTGCGTTGTGGGCGGGGAGTTGATCGAGCGCGAACCGAACCTGTGTTGCCACCTCTGCTGGGTTAGCCATCCGACTCCTCCCGGGCTGTAGGCACCTCTCCGCTACCTAGTGTCGTCACCAAGGTCTGCGCAGCAGCCCTCCGCACCGGACGGATGGGAGTCCCGCCACCGCTCGCGCCCCACTGCAGAAGACCGGACTTCACTCGCCTAGCGTACCGCAGCCATACTCGGGACGAGCACATGAATGAACTGCCGAGTCATCCGTGTCTGCGGAGGCCGGGTCCGGTCGATGGAGGTGGAGTTAGTGGCACAGGCCTCGTAGCGCAGCCCACGTAGGCGGGCCTAGGGGTTCACCCGCGCACCCCCTCACAAGCCGTTACCACAAGCCGATTCGCTCCCCACACTCCCTTGCCCTCACCCACTCCAGCGGAGGGCAACCATGAAGTCTCGCATCCCCATCCCCACATCCCGGAGGAGGAAGCTGGCGCTGGTGACGGCGTTGCTGCCCGCGGCGCTGCTGCTGGCGGCGGCTATAGCCATCCCCGCCGCCCTCGTCTTCGCCCAGGAGCCGCCTGAAGACGAGCTGGTCTTCGTCAACGCCGAAGAGGAGCCCGTCGAGCGCAAGGGTGACGGGCGCTTCATCGCGCGGCCCACCTTCAGCCGCCAGGTAGGGTCCCTCTACTACGGCGTGCGCGACCCCGACACGGGCGACTGGCTCACGACCCTGTACCGCGTCCAGGGGGGTGAGAAGAAGCGCCAGGACGGCTGGGAGTACTCCTTCGAGTACCCCTTCGAGGACGACCAGTTCCAGCTCGATAAGGAGCGCCCCTACCTGCTCGTCCTGTCGGTCGCCGAGGGCGGCCAGCAGCACACCTTCTACGCCGCCATCCCCGAGCACCGGCCGGGCGGCATCTGGAACAAGATCCTGAGCGCGCTCGACCCCAAGGAGTGGGGGCGGGCGATCGCGGGCTGGGTGATCGAAGGCACGCACGGAACGCTCTGCGGGGTGGTCGAGCAGGCCACGGGCGACGACGCCGACCGCTGCCGGGAGCGGTAGTCCCCATGCACGACATCATCACCGGCACCCCCGCGGACCTCACCTACCTCCACCCGATCGTGCGCGAGGCCTGGATGGTCGTCTGGGCCATTACCTCGGCCGCGCTCGTCCTGATCCTCGGCTGGATGGGGCTGAGCTTCACCATCCAGGAGCACCTCGGGCGGGTTCCCGCCGGCTGGCGGGAGATGGTCCCGCGCCTCCTGCTGGGACTTGTGGCAGCGGCGACCTCGCTCTGGTGGTGCGCCCTCGTCCTGGACGTGGCCGACGCTGTCTCCGGGTTCGTCGCCGCCTCCCTCGACCTGAGCGCGGGCGACCTCCTGCGCTCGTCCGCGCAGACGCTGCTGACGGCGGTGGAGGTGGGGAGCGTGGGCATGGCCCTCGTGCTGGCCCTGCTCTACCTCGTCTACGGCTTCTTCGTCCTCTACGTGCTGCTGCAGCTGATCATGCGGCTGGCGCTCATCGACCTGCTGGTCGTGCTCGCCCCGATCGCGCTCGGGCTCTGGATCCTGCCGCACACGGCGGGCTGGGGGCGGCACTGGCTGCGGCTCTTCCTGACGACCGTCTTCCAGCAGGCGATCCAGTTGATCGCCCTGGCGATGGGCTTCGGGATGCTCAACCAGTTCGCGGACATCGCCGCCTTCGAGCCGATCCAGGACCTCGTCTGGAAGCTGCTGCTGTCGCTCGCCTTCGTCTACCTGGCGACGCGCGTGCCGTCGCTGCTGGGCAACGCCGGGACCTTCGACTCCTGGATGCACACCCTCCACTTCGGCATGGCCCTGCCCGGGAGCATGGTCCGCTCCGCGCGCAGCGTGGGGATGCTGGCGCGGGGTGGCGGCGGCGCGGGCAAAGCGGCGGGAGCGGGAGCAGGAGCAGCCGGGGCGGCAGCGGGCGCGGTGGCGGGAGTGGGTCTGGCCGCGGGAGGCGCGGTGCGCTCCGCCGCCGACATGGGTACGCCCGCCGGAGGCACGGGCGGAGCCCCCAGGAGCGCCGGCGAGTAGCGATGACCAACGAGACCAATCACCGGCGTGGAGTGTTCCACGCCGTTCACCACCCGAGGAGAGAGAGCGATGTGCCAGTAGCGACGGAGCAGCCCCAGCGGCAACGACCAACACACGCACAGGAGTAGCGAACCAATGGAAGACCTTGTCCAGACCATCTCCAACATCGTCGGCATCCTCCTCGGCCTCGTGGGGGCCGTGGGCGTCGGCTTCTTCATCTACGGCGCCTACCTCTACCTCACCGCCTCGGGCGCGCCCCACCAGATGGAGCGCGGCAAGAGCGCCATGCTCACCGCCCTCGCCGGCATCGTCCTGGCGATGGTGGCCTACGGCATCGTCGAACTCGTCATGGGCGCCGTCGTCGACCCCGTAGTCGACATCGAAGACGTGCCCGTTCCCAACACGTCCCTCATCGGGACGCTGCGCGGATAGGAGGCGTCAGATGCAAGCACACGAAGTACCCACCCACGTGCAGGCCGAGGACCGCGTCCTGCTCTGGTTCACCTTTCCCCAGATCGTGGCCCTGACGGCAGTCGCGGCCCTCGCCTACGGTGCCTACAGCCTCGCCCCCTTCGGTCCCTCCGGGGTGCGGCTAGCGCTGGCCATCCTCATCGCGCTGGCGGGCGTGGCCGCGGTCGCCGGCAAGATCGGAGGCCGGCGGCTGCCCCTGGTGGCGGCCGACCTCCTCCGTTTCTGGCTGGGGCCCAGGCGTTACGCCGGGGTCCCGGCGGAGCTCGCGCGGAGCGAGCCGCCCCCGCCTCCTCCGAGCCGTCCCGGTCCCGTGCAGCTCATGGCCACCCGCGCGCGGCGTGGCCTGCGCAAGCTGCGCAAGAACCGCACGCGCCGCACCGGTCGGCGTCCATTCCGCGCCCACTGCCGCTTCGGCGAGCGCTTCAAGCGGCGGCAGGGCCAGAACGGCAACGGCACCGGCCACCGCGTCGACATCCGCTCGGTGGCGCAGCGGGGAGGGCTTGTCCTCCTCGTTGCCTCGGTGGCGATGGCGACGGTCTTCGGGGTGATGGCGCTCTGGTCCCAGCCGGTCAGCGCGGACGGTCACGACCAGTGGTTTGGGGAGGAACTGACGATCCCGCCGCCCGTCCCCGGGCAGCGGCTCTTCGTCGAGCGTCTCTCCGTCACCGGCGATGTCGCCACGCTCACGTTACGGGCGGCCACCGCCCTGGAAGTCCAGGTGCGGGGCTACGGCGGTGACGACGGGGAGACGCTGGTCTTCCGCGCCGCTTCAAGCCTCACGACGGGCCAGCGGGTCTCCTGGGACCTGCCCCTCAGCGGGGAGTTCCCGTCGATCACGGTCTCCTGGCAGGACGAGCTCGGAGAGGCGGGCGCCCTCAGCCTTGAAGGCGCACAGCTTCCCCATCCCCTGCCGAGCGTCGAAGGGGAGCTCTGTTCCCTGTCGGTGACCTCGCTGGCCTGGACGCCGGGCAGCATTGAGGGGGCCGTCGCCTCCACCTGCGCTTCCTCGGTCGAGGAGCGCGTGGACCTGCCCATCGCCAGCGGTCACCACGAGGCGTCGGTGACGGCCCTCATCGAGGCCAGCGTCTCCGACCTCTCGGGAACCCTCACGATCACGTCCGGGACGCGGTCCGCCACGGCGACCCTCGTCCCCAACGGCAGTACGCCCTTCACCCTCCCGATAGGGAGCGGCGAGGCGGTTCACGCCGTCTCCATCGAGGCCGCCCTCGAAGCGACCACGACATCGCCCCTGCCGGCGCTGGTGGAGCTGACGCACCACCCCGAGCGTACGGAGCAGTTCACGGAGACGGCGGCGGTCACCATCCCCGCCTTCGGCGACACCGTCAGCGAGACGGTGACCATCCCCAACGAGGACGGCACCTCCACGGAGCACACCGTCTCGGCCAGTTGTTACGTCCCCGAGTCGACCGTCCGCCAGGACGTCGTCTTCACCGTCATCCACCCGGAGCACGTGCGCGCCGAAGTCGTCGCGCGCGCTCCCCTCGTCCGCGCCCGGAGCGAGTCTCTCGCCCTGGCGTTGAGCGTCGCCTCCGACGACCCCTACGAACCGCTGGTTCCGCCGGAGCCGGAGGAGGAGCCGCCTTTGTCCACCCAGACCGCCGTCACGCCCGAGGAGCTGCAGTGGCTCCTTGGCGTCCTCAACGGGCAGTAGCCATGTTGAGACGCGGCCTAACCGCCCTGCTTCTCGCTGGCGTCGCGCTCCTCTCCATGGGCGCGGCGCCGGAGGAGGAGCGGGCGATGCTCGAAGCCTTCAACGAGGTCCTCACGGCGATGGCCTACGCCGCCTCCGGCCTGGCCGTCTTCGCCATCGTCTGGGCGGGTGTCGTCCTCATGGCGGAGGGCGCCGAAGCGCGCGGCGGCGGCCGCGCCCGCAGCGCCGTCGTCATGGCGGTCGTCGGTCTCGTCCTCGTCCTCTCGGCCAAGGGCGTCGCCCTGGCCCTCATCAACGGCGTCATCCCGATTTTCTGAGACCCCCTCCTGGAAGTGCCTTTCCTCGGAGGGAGGTCCCACCCGTAACAGCGACTCAACTCGAACCAAGGAGAACCAGAAGACATGCAAGCCCTACTCGAACGAACCGCGAAACGCGTTCTGCTGAAGCCGCAGACCCCTCCCGAGGCGACCCAGGCCCCCGAACCCAAGCCTCCCCTGCCGTTGCCGCTCTGTTTCCTCCTCTCGCACCTGGAGGAGGAGGCGGTGGTGCGGCTGGATGGCGTGAAGGTGGGCGTCTGCGAGGTGCAGGGGCTTGAGCTGGACGAACCCAAGCTCGGGGCCTTCGCCGGCTTCCTCAACGCCCTCGACTTCCCCGTCCAGCTGCTCGTCAGGCAGCACCCGCCCGACCTGGGGCGGATGCGGGACCAGTTGCGCGAAACCCAGCCCGAGAGCCTGCCCCCGCAGACACGGGAGGCCGCCGACTCCCTGCAGGTCCTTCTCGGAGACCTCGAACGGCGCGAAGGCATCCTCGACCGGCGCTTCTATGCCGTGTGCGAGATCGACCATGTGGAGGAATTGCGGTCCCTGCTCGCGAGGGCGGGACTCTCCGTCCACCCTCTCAAGGGCCGCGCCCTGCGGCGCCTGCTGCTGGCCGCGGCCCTTGGCGGTACGCCGGCGGAGCGGGACGAGGAGGCGCCCGTCGAGGTCGAGGTCAACCGCCGCGACCTGCGGCTCGGGGACCACCTCGCGCGCTCCCTGCACCTCGGGCGGTGGCCGCGCTCGCTCGCCCCCGGCTTCCTCCAGGGGCTGATGACGGCGGGCGTGCCCATGGACCTCGCGCTCCACCTCGGGTCCATCCCCGCAGACCAGGCCGCCCGCACGCTCGAGTGGCAGAAGGTGCGCTTCGAGTCCGCCCAGAGCCTCTCCATTAACAAGGGGCGCACCCTCTCCTCCGAGGCGGAGATCGCCCTCGAGGATGTGACCCGCCTGCGCGACGAGGTGCAGCGCGGGCGGGAGCGCCTCTTCCACGCCTCCCTCTCGGTCACGCTCCACGCCCCCGACGAGGCCTCGCTCAGTGATCTCACCCAACGCGCGAAGGCCCACTTCGCGGCCACGCTGGGGAAGCTCGACGCGCTCGCCTTCCGCCAGCGCGAAGGGCTGCTCTCGACGCTGCCCCTCGCCCTCAACGCCGTCGCCGCCTGGCGCACGCTCGACACCTCGTCGATCGCGCGCCTGTACCCCTTCTCGCCGCCCGATCTGGACACGCGCAGCGGCACGCTCGCCGGCATCGACCTGCGCGCCTGTGCTCCCGTCGTCTACGACCCCTTCGACGGCACCCACCTCAACGCCAACACGGCCGTGCTCGCACGCTCCGGCAGCGGGAAGTCGTTCGCGACGAAGCTGGGTGTCCTCCGGGGCGTGATGCGGGGCGTCGTCGCCTACGTCATCGACCCCGAGGGCGAGTACGCCTCCATGGCACGCGCCGCGGGCGGGCGCGTCATCTCGCCGGGCGTGGCCGGTCAAGGGTTGAACCCCTTCGTCATCGACCGCCGCGACGATGAGGAGCTGCTGCAGCGTATCGGCAGCCTGCGCCGCCTGATCGAGGTGATGGTGGGGGAGCGGCTCGGGGCCGAACGCCGCGCCGCCCTCGACCACGCCCTCGCGGGCTACTACGCCGACCCCAGCGAAGGGGCCGGCTTCGCCTCCTTCTACCGCTACCTCCAGGAGAGCGACGCCGACCTCTCGAAGCTGCTACGCCCCTTCGCCACGGGCAGCCTGCGCCACCTCCTCTCCGACGAGGGCGACGACCTGCTCGCGAAGGAGGCGCTCGTGACCGTCTTCGACCTGCACCTGCTGGAACCGGAGCTTCGGCCGGCCGCGGCGATGGTCTGCACGGAGACGGTCTGGGCGGCGGCCGCGCGCGACCCGAAGCCAAGGCTCCTGGTCGTCGATGAGGTCTGGTCGATCATGCAGCACCCCGAGGGCGCCGCCTTCATGGTCTCGATGGCGAAGCGCGCGCGGAAGCACCGCCTCGGGCTGCAGTTCATCACGCAGGACGTGCAGGACCTCCTTAGCGAGGACTCCTCCCGCGCCATCACCGGCCACTCCGGGCGCGCGCTCCTCCAGAACGCCGCCTTCAAGCTCCTCCTCCAGCAGGATGCCGCCGCCATCAGCACCGTCGGCGACGCCTTCGACCTGCCCCCCGACCTGCAGCGCTGGCTGCTCTCCTGCCAGCGCGGCGACGGGCTGCTGCTGGCGCGGGGGAACCGCTTCCCCATCCGCATCGAGGCCACGCCCGAGGAGCAGGCCCTGATCGAGTGGACTCCCGGCAGCCAGCACTAACCGAACACCCACTTCACATCCAGAAAGGAACCACCCCCATGAGACTCAACCCCTTCAGCCGGCCTGTCCCCAGACTTCCCGTCCTCCTGGAGGTGACGCCCCCGCGCAGCGGTGAGCGCACCCTCCTCGGCGTCGAGAACCTGCTCGCCTCCATCGCCGTGCCCGAGCCCTTTTCCCTTGAGCTCGCCGGCGACGCGGACGGCGTCACCCTGCTCGCCCGCTGCCTCGACAAGCAGGTGGTGCGCGGCCAGGTCGCCGCCCACTACCCCCAGGCCCGCATCCATGAGCTGACCTCCGCGGACGACCCCCTGCGCCTACGGGATGGGGAGCAGGCGTGGTCGATGACCCTGCGCTCCAGCGGCCCCGAGTACGTCTCCCTGCGCGTCTTCCGCGACGACGACCTCCTCGACGCCGGCTCCGACCCCCTCCTCTCCCTGCTCGGCGCGCTCTCCGCGCCCGGCGAGGGCGAGCGCGTGGTGGCGCGGCTGCTGCTGCGCTCACTCGGCCCGGAGTGGGCGCAGGCCCACCAGGTGAAGGCCTACGAGCGCCCGCTTCCGGAGCAGCGCCAGCCCGCCCCCACCGCCCAGGTCCGCAGCCAGGGGACCGAGGGGCTGGCCATGGCCGTCCTCGCCGTGGTGAGGCTCGGCGCGGTGCGTGGCTACCAGTGGGTGCAGGCGGGCGAGATCTGGAAGACGGTCGCGCTGGGGGCGGGCATAGTCGGTGTCCTGGCGCTCGCTGGCTGGGCCCGCCAGCGCTGGCAGCGGTCCCGCAACCGTGTCCACGACCCGCTCCTGATCAAGGAGAAGGTCTCCCGCATCGCCTTCGACGCCGAGGTTGAGATCACCGCCATCCTGCCGGTGATGGAGCCGGAGGAGGGGCGCAAGCGGGCGGGCGAGCTGCTTGCGCCGGTGGCCGCCGCCTACCGCCACTACGACCACCCTGCTGGCGCGCGCTTCACCGTGAGCAAGGTGCGGCCCGCGCTCCCCGACGCCGCCAACCTGCACCCGTCCGCCCCGGGGTTCTTCGGCAGCCGCAGCGTCCTCGGCGTGCGCGAAGCGGCGGCGCTCTGGCATCCGCCGGGAGCGCGGGACGAGACGCCCCTCGTGGAACGCTCCGGCGCGAAGGTGCTCCTTCCCTCCGGGCGAGGCGTCACGGGCGGCGCCTACGTCGGCGAGACGACCGCGAGCAGGGCGAGCCCGATCCGCTTCCCGGACGACCTGCTGCGCCGCCACCACCTCTACGTGGCGCGCACGCGCATGGGCAAGTCCACGCTCATGCGCCACCTCGTCACCCACAAGCTCGAGGAGAAGGCCGCCGGGCGCGACGGCGACGCCATCATCGTCGTCGACCCCCACGCCGACCTCGTCGGGGCCCTGCTGGAGCAGGTACCCGAGTCCCTGGTCGACCGGGTGCGGCTCCTGGACCTCGGTGCGGCGGAGGGCTTCCCCGGAATCAACCTGCTCGACACCCGCATCTTCAGCGACCGCGACCGCACGGCCGACTCGGTCGTGCGCGTCGCCCGCGGCCTCTGGGAGCAGTGGGGGCCGCGCATGCAGTCCATCCTCGAGCAGACGGTGAAGACCCTCCACGAGGCCAACGCCCACCCCGCCACCGCCGACGAGGACCAGCACACCATCCTCGACGGCCTGCCGCTGCTCTCCGACGACGGCTTCCGCGCCCGCGTGCTGGAGCGGGTCTCCGACCCCTACCTGCTCGACTGGTGGGCGCGGGACTTCGGGGGGTGGCGAAGGGAGTACCGTGCCGAGGCCCTCGCCCCCGTGCAGACGCGCCTCTCCTACTATGCCTCCTCGAAGCGGGCGCGGGCGATCCTCGGCCAGCCCCGCTCCACCATCGACCTGCGCCGCACCATCCTCGACGGCGGCGTCCTCTTCGTCTCCACCGCCCAGGGCACGGCCGGGCGCGACGTCGCCGCCCTCGTGGGGGCCTCGATCCTCAATCTCGTCGACAGCGTCATCCGCGAGCAGGGCGACCTTCCCCCCGAGCAGCGCCGTGGGGCGCTCGTCGTCGTGGACGAGATGCAGTCCATGCCGGGCGTCGACTACGAGTCGATGCTGAGTGAATTGGGGAAGTTCGGGGCCTCGTTCGTGCTGGCCACGCAGAGCCTCGACAAGCTCGAGGACCTCTCGCGCACGATGCGCAGCACCCTCCTTGCCAACGTCGGCTGCCTCGCCGTCTTCCAGGTGGCCGGCGGCGACGCCCAGCAGCTCGTCTGGGAGCTGGATCGCGACCGCATCTCCGTCGAGGACATCGTCTCCCTGCCCGTCCACCACTGCTACGTGCGCGCCACGGTGGGAACCGAGCGCATGCCCGCCTTCTCCATGAAGGTACTCAAGCCCGAGCCGGGCGACCCGCAGAGGGCCGCGCGCATCCGCGACGACGCGGCCTCCTACCTCGTCACCGAGGAGGAGGTCGCGGCCCGCCAGGCGGAAGGACGCAGGCGCGTGGAAGCGTACCGGGAGGGCCTTGAGTCCCTCCGCGAGAGCGAGCGCCCGCAGTCCGGCGAGGAGGTCCCCGACCCCGGGGAGCCCGCGCGCAGGAAGCAGCGCAGCAAGCACCTCCAGCCGCCGGCGGCTGGGGCCTCCGGGGAGGATGAGAAGTGAGACCGGAGCGCGACCTGCTGCGGCTGCTTGGAGCCACACCCTTCCTCGACCGGCTGGAGCTGGTCGCCCTCTCCGGCTGGTCGCGGGGCGCGGTCTACGGGAGCGTCGCGGCGCTGGAGGAGAAGGGGCTGGCCGCATCCCTTCCCCACGCCTCGCAGCTCATCGCCCCGACGCGGCGCTACGCCCTCACCGCCGCGGGCTTGCGCCGCCTCGCCCACGAGGAGGGCCTGGGCGTGCACGAACTGCTGCGCTCGCGGCCCCTCTCCGCGCACTGGCGGCGCATCCTCCTGGAGCGGCTCGACGCCGCGGCCGCCATCTACCGCCTCGCCGCCGGGATCGCCAACCTCCACTACCCGATCCTCTTCCGCTGGTACCGCGCCATGCCCATGGATGCGGCCCTCACGCTCCCGGACGGGCGCACGCTGGCCATCGTGCGGCAGGGCCACGCCACCGACCGCACGGCCTTTGCCAAGCGCCTCTGGCGCCTGCGCGAGGGGGCGCGGCCGGGCGCGGTCCTGCTGCTCGCCCCCGACGAGGTGCGCCTGCGCCACGCCCGCGGGCTGATGGCCGGTTCGCATGCTCCGGCCTTCCACGCCCTGGAGCGCGACGCCGTCGCCGCGGGTCCGGGCGCCCGCATCTGGCGCACGGCCTCCGGGTCCCCCCTCCTCGCCCTGGACGAGGTCCTGTCCCATGTCGCGACGCGAGGCGCGTGGCCGGAGGAGCAACCGCCGGCACGCGCCACCTTCCCGCTCGACCTTCAGGAGGTGGACGCGCGTGAAGCTCCCGGCTGGCTGCTGCCCGCCCTGCTCGGCCCTGCCTCGAAGCGCGTCCTCGACCTGGTCGCCGACTGGCACTGGATCACGGCGGGCGACCTGGGCGGCCTCCTCGGCGTCTCCGGTTCGCGCGTCTCGCAACTCGTGCTGCCCCTTGAGGAGGGCGGCCTCGTGACCCGCATCGCAGGCGGACGCCTCGCCCTTGGCGACCGCGGCCTGGCGCTGCTCGCCCGCCGTGACCGCGCCGCCGTCGCTCTCGCGCGCAGGCGCTGGAGCGCCGCCCCCCTGGACGCGGACGCTCCGTTCTCCTGGCGCAACGTCGCCGGCAGGCGCAGCCGCCAGCTGCTGCGCAACCTGGAGCACACCGCCGCCGTTCACGGATTCGTCGCGGGCGTGGCGAGGCAGGCCCCCGACCTCGGCTGGCACGTGTCCCAGCTCGACCCGCCGCACCGGGCGGCGCGCTACTTCCGCCACGGTGGGGTCCTGCGCTCGGTCCACGCCGACGCCTTCGGCATCCTGCGCCGGGGCGACACCGTGTGGCCGTTCTTCCTCGAGTGGGAGCGCCGCGCCGTGCGCCCGGTCACAATGGCGGCCCGGCTCGCCCCCTACCTCCGCTACTACGCCTCCCACCGGCCCACCGACGACCATGGCGCCCCTCCCGCCGTCCTCGTCGTCTTCGACGGTGAGCTGGCGCAGACCCACTTCCTGCGCGTGGCGCGCGTGGCGATGAAGCGTGCAGGCGTCGAGGTGCCGCTCTGGGTCTCGCACCGGGCGGTGATCGACGAACTGGGACCGCTCCAGCCGATGGCATGGAGGAGACCCGCAGAGAGCGGCGCCGCAGCGGGGGCTGCTACCCGACGGACCGGAGGGGAGAAACGAGGTGGCCGCCGTGCGGCTCTACTACCTTGATGAGCGCGAGGGCGCCGGCTGCTTCATCCGCGCTGCCCTCGGAGTCGATGACGAGCGTTGGAACGACTTCCTCGGGGATGTGATTGAGTGGCGGCTGGAATTGCACGCCCGCTACGGCATCCACCCGGCGGCCGAGCTTCAGCCCCTCGACCTGCTCCTCTCGGGAGCGGGCGAGGATGACGGCGCGTGGCTATCACCCGGGGAAGGCGCGCAGATCTTCATGAGCGGGCTGCGTCTTATCGAGCAGGCCGCACGCCGCGGCGGAGGCATCGAGGTCATCACCGTCTGCCTGCCCACGACCGGGCGAGGGCGCCACGGGGAGGTCAGCCTCGGCCGCCTCCTCACGCGCATCAACACCTCCGTCATCGCGGCGGGCGCCCACGCCTTCCTCATCTTCGACCAGGTGCCGGAGGAGCCGATCACGCGCCTCTACCGGCGGCTCTGCGTCCGCAACCCCATCCCCAGCCGCTTCCAGGCCTGGGAGGACGGCGCCCCCACCCGCAATATTCCCCTCACGCGCATCATCGGCGGTCCCGCCTTCCGCAGCGCCGGCGACGACCAACTCCTGCAACTGGCCGGCTTCGTGGCGCATGCCCTCCTGCTCCAGGAGGAAGGCGCCGTGCCCGGAGAGGAAGGTCTTGGCCTGGAGCGGGCCTTCTCCATCCTCGATGTCGCCCTCAACCGGAAGGCGTCGCAGAGGGACCCCCAGGGTGTGGTGAGGCGGTGAATCCCGCGAGAGCCCCTTGGGGCAGCGGCCACGGGTGCGCTCGTAAGTGAGGCCTTGTCCGGTGTACGGCCCCTGCGCGGCTCTCGCTGACCGGGCGGAGTCGACGACGGCTGTGTGACCCCTTACGGCGCGAGCGTGTCGATGCGCAAGAAACCGCCTGTCGCCAATGTCTGCCCGTCACCGGTGCAACGCGTCACCTTGCGTAGGTCCTCTGGGCGCCGCAATTCCATCCACTGCGGTGCGCCACTCGGTTTCATCCAGCGGGGCCAATAACCCGAATCCACTCGTCTTGGCTCTCGCCGCGACAGCAGCACGAAGTGTGGCCTTGCGATGCCCGTGGGCAGAGTGTCCCCGAAGATCTGCCGCAACCGTTCCACCTTCGGCCGGAGTTGAGCATTCGTCCAGTTCGTCTCTACCTTCGCCTCGAGCAGCACAACGTGGGTCGTCGCGCCCCTCTCGAATGCGACCAAGAGGTCGATGTCCCGTGCGTTCGCCTCAAAGGAGGTCGGCGCCTCGATGGGCCGCCCGTCCCAGCGCCCCTCCTTGACGTGCAGGGCCATCTGGAGCCAGTCGATGTGGTAGTCCATTGCGACATAGGCATTGGCCGGGATGACCACACCCAGTTTCTCGCTCAACTCCGTACGGAAGTCCTCGTCAAGGCGGAACGTCGTAGGGCCCAGGGTGCGGCGAAGCAGTATGAACCGTTCCTTGCGGTTAAAGGATTCCAGGCACTCGACCAGCGATGACATGCACTACCTCCTGTGCGCAGCTCCCGCAGTACCCACGCCGACAGCCTGCCTCGGGGCGCAGGAAACCCGCACGAGCCTGGGCACCGGGACCAGCATCGGCTCAGGCTAACCCCTTGTGACGCCTTACATTCTGGGCCTTCCACTCCAGCAACGGCTGGGCCCGTACTCGTTCCTGGAGCGCCGGGTCGGAGGTCAGCATGGTCGCGTCGATCTGCCCCTCGTCGAGCAGCCGGTCGAGGAACGCCCTTTCCGCGCTGCTGAGGGGCAGTACCGCCGAGAGCACCTGCCGGCACTCGTCGACCAGCCCTTCTCCAAGGCTGGCTGCCTCGCTCGCACGGGCAGAGCTGGCCCGCAGCGATGGGAGGAGCTGACTCGCCAACTCCGCTCGGTCGAAGGCCGCGTCCTCGACTGAGACGGTGCGCCAGTCCCTGCGATTCATCGCGCCGTAGACGACGAAGGCGGTCCTGAGCCGGCCGAAGTCGAGACCGTCGATGGCGGGGACGAGGCGGCTATCGAACAAGTCCCTGGCGCGACGGCGCGACAGGAGCGCCGCCAGCTTGCCTGCGGCGAGCTCGTGCACATCCACGACGGGGATGGCGGTCGCCTGCCAGCGGCCGATGCGATGCGAGTCCATCGTGGTGATGGGCCAGAGCGGCACGCGGTACATGTAGTTGATGTCGACGTCGATCCTGCCGCCCTGACCGGAAGCCGCCAGATAGCGCAGCGTCCACTTGCCTCCCGCGTGCTCGGTCCCGAGCTGCCGGCTCGCGAAGTCCTCTCGGCCGAAGACCGCCCGCAGCGCCTCCTCCAGCCTCGGACGTTCGTCCAGCATGGCCTCCCTGCTCTCGGCGGCGACGTAGTTCAGGTCGATGTCAACCGAGAGCCTGGGTACGTCGAAGACGAAGAGATTGAGCGCCGTTCCCCCCTTCAGTGCCAGCTTCCCCTTCAGGAAGGGGTGATGCTGGATGGCTTCAAGCAGCCCCAGCAGGTGCGCGACCTTCTCCAGCATGTCCGCCCGGAAGCCTGTCGCCTCGGCGTCCGCGGCGAGCTGCTCAAGGGAGACCCTCATGCGACTTCCTCCCAGGCACGGTCCACCACCTCCCGTGGCGCCACCAGGTTCCAGCGGGAGACGAGACGGCCGCGCCCGTCTCTCGCCCCATCGACGTAGTGGGGCTGTCGCGGACGCTGGCGGCGGAGTGTCTCAAGATGGCGCGAGTCGACCATGAGCGGCTCTCGGTGCTGCTCGAGGAAGAAGCCCACCTTCGCGGCCGTTGTCGAGTTGCCCAGGAGGAGGGTGTACTCCACTACCCGCTCGATGTCGAAGAACTCCACCGACTCCAGCGAGCGCCAGATCTCCTCCCAGCCTCCGGACTGCCGCGGGCGATCGAGCACGTCCACCAGCGTGCGCTCAGGACTCGTGACCCTCACGGGAAGCCCTGCGCGCTCTGCGGTCAGAACACCGTGCATTTCGCTGCGTGATCGCACGAGCGCCTCCGGGAATCGCGTCCCCCGAAAGAGATAGGAGCGAAACGTCAGTGGCGGGGACGGGCGCGCGGCCAGGTAGGTGAGGTGCTCCCAGGCTGAGTAGGCCCGGCCGTGGAACTCGAGGGCCGTGTGGTGCGACAGGACGGCGTCCTGGGTCAGCCGAGACGCTATCAGGTAGGGATCGACCGGGAAGGACTGCGCGTCGGCTCCCGGTGGCGCCACGGCGTAGAGGCCCCGGCGCACACGCACGAGCCGGTCAGCCTTCACGTGGTAGGCGAGAAGCGTTTCCTGGGCCCTCGCGCCCGTGCCACCGCGCGCTGACAGATGCGCGGCCAGTTCCTCGCCGGTGAACACCGGATGCCGGCGAAAGAACTCGTCGTGCTTGACGGCTGGCATGCCAGTTGTCCTCCCGCCGAGATGCCCGCTGGATGCTATGGTCGGTGGAGCCTTCCGCGAGCCAGGGCTCCCCGGTCCTTGATATTTCGTCGGCTAACCCGGTCTTATGCTAGGGGTTGTTCGTATGATCATCAAGAAGGACACCTTCGAGGCCGGTACGAGCCGGCTCCGAAGCTGCTGGAGCAGATGCAATTCCCGATGCGTGGCCAGGAGGTTGGGGGCGCGGGCGCCGCGCTGACCCTCCCTCGTTCCGTCGCGGCGGCCACCCCACATGAGGCCCCAGCTGTAACCCCGCATGGCGCCTCACGTACGGACACGGTAGAGAACATTCGCCCCGGGCCAGTCAGCTCGACCCGTGGCATGTCGAATCTCGCGACGGGCCGCTCGCGGCCCGGATAGCGCTGGGTGAGTACAGCAAGGCCGTCCAGGACTCGAAGAGTTCATAAGCCGGTATCCGCACTACGAATCCGCCGTCTGACCGCACCACCACGCTCGCCGCCGGCCGCACCCCTGCCGCGGTGATGGGCACCACTCGACTCCTGTGACTCAGCACCCGTCACACCGCATCGGCCGACAGTAGCTGTGCCTTCACGCGGACCAGGCGACGCACTTGTGTTGATCCGCCCCGATGCGTACCTCAACGGGGCGTGACTCTATGATCACAACTGCATGCAGCCGCTCGACGAGGTTACCGAAAGCCTAGGCGAGGAAGCCACTCACCTCTACGCACACTCCGCCAACACTCAAGGAGAGCGGCAGCTTCTCGTCGATCATCTGCGGAATGTCGCGAATCTCGCTGGCGATCTGGCCAGCCCCTTCGGCGGTGGTGACTTGGCCTTCCTTGCAGGGCTTTGGCATGACGTGGGGAAGGCTGACCCTTCATGGCAACGACGCCTGGTCGAGTGCGAACAGGGGGAGCGTGATCGTGTCGGCCTCGACCACAAGTGCGCAGGCGTTCTCCTTGAGGAGGAAGCATTCGGGGACGCTGGCTGGATCGGATTCCTTATCCACGCGCACCACGGTGGGCTCAAGGACCGAGTAAGAGATTTCGCGCCGTGGCTCAAAGAGAAACGGCAGCTTGACGGACCGAGGAAGGCGCTCGAAGCGCTGGGGGCGGAGATGCCCGACCTCCTGGACCAGCCGGCCCCAACGACCCCACAGCACGTCAAGGATGCGCTCGGCGCGGAGCTCTTCCTGCGCCTGACTTACTCCGCGCTGGTCGATGCCGACAGCCTCGATACCGAAGCGCACAAGCTGGGTGCTACCTCGCCTGGGCGTGGGAGCGATGTGACGCTCGAGGACCTCTGGGAGCGCTACGAGGCGTTCCTGGCGAGGCAGGAGCCCCCTCTGGAGAGCTCCGTCAACCGCGTACGCCGCGAGGTCTACGACGCATGTACCGAGGCAGCGGGAAGGCCGCAGGGCATCTTCCGGCTGACGGTCCCCACGGGTGGCGGCAAGACCCGCTCGGCGATGGCGTTCGCCCTCCGTCACGGGATCGAGCACGGCCTACGCCGCGTCATCGTGGCCGTGCCCTTTACAACGATTACCCAGCAGACAGTGAAGGTCTACCGCGACATCTTCGGGGACGATCGTGTCGTGCTCGAACACCACTCGGCAGCCACGGAAGGCGCCGGCAGGGCGAGTGACGACGACGACAACTTCACTGAGGCCGCAGTGTGGCAGCGACTCGCTTCCGAGAACTGGGATGCGCCGGTCGTGGTGACGACGACCGTGCAGCTCTTCGAGAGCCTCTTCTCGAACCGCCGCGGCAAGACCCAAAAGCTCCATAGCGTCGCCCAGAGTGTGATCATTCTCGACGAGGCGCAGGCGCTGCCGGCGGGCCTGCTTTCGCCCATCCTCGACGCCCTGCACCAGCTGACCGAGAACTACGGCGCCAGCGTCGTGCTCTCCACGGCGACCCAACCAGCCTTCGACCTCATCAAGGAGTTCCAGGAGGTCGAAGCGTCTGAGATCATTCCCAATCCCGCTCGTCACTTCGAGGCGCTCAAACGCGTCGAATACGAGTGGCGAACGGACGGGCCGAAGGAGTGGCGGGAGGTTGCGGGATGGATGCGCGAGGAGCGCAGCGCCCTCGCCATCGTGAACACGAAGCGCCACGCGATGGAGCTGCTCGACGCGCTCGACGATCCGGATGCCCTGCATCTCTCGACCCTGCTGTGCGGCGCGCACCGCAACGCGGTCCTCGAAGAGATCCGGCGGCAGCTCGACGCGGGAGAGCCCTGCCGCGTCGTGAGCACGCAGGTGGTCGAGGCGGGCGTGGACCTCGACTTCGCGACGGTGTTTCGCGCGGAGGCGCCGCTCGACGCCATCATCCAAGCGGCAGGGCGCTGCAACCGCGAGGGGAAGCAGGCTGATCACGGCCGTGTGGTCGTGTTTGCGTCACCGGACGGCAAGGTTCCGCCGGGCGCCTATGAGACGGGCAGGGATACGGCGCGGGAGGTGCTTGCACTCTTGCGCGGCCTCGCACCTGAATCACTGGAGGTTCTGCACGCCTACTTCGAACGCATGGCGGAACGAATCCCCGCCGATAGGCACAGTATCCAGAACCTGCGCGCGGCTCTCAATTTCCCAGCGGTGGCGGACAAGTTCCGCATGATCGACGAGGACACCTGTGATGTCATTGTCGACTACCCCGAGGTCGAGGGACAAAAGATCGAGTTTCTCGTGGAACAGCTGCAGACTCGCCAACGGCCTGCCCGTGAAGTCCTGCGCGATCTCCAGCCACACACCGTCTCCCTCCAGCGGCACGAGTACGACCGGCTGAAGGGGCGAGGACTGATTGAGGGGATCGACGCCGTCCGCAACATCGGACGCTGGAACGGCAAGTACGACTCCGTCCGAGGGATCGTTGAGGCAGATCCCGAACTGATCGTCTGAGCGGCTGGCGGCCGAACCGCCGTTGACAGAGCGCCATCCCCGTAGCTACCTTGCGCGAACATTCGTTCGGAGGAGCCAATGAACCGCGATCCGGTACCGCTCGAAGTTAAGCTCTGGGGCGATTACGCCTGCTTCACACGACCGGAGATGAAGGTCGAGCGGGTGAGCTACCCCGTCATGACGCCGTCCGCCGCGCGCGGGGCGCTGGAGGCGATCTTCTGGAAGCCACAGGTCGCCTGGCGCATCGAGGAGATTCACGTGCTCAAGCCGATCGAGTACGCCTCTCTCCTGCGGAACGAGATCAACGACCGTCAGAGCGACCGCTCGGCGCGACGCTGGGCGACCGAAGGTGGCGGCTACGACGCCTCCGCCAACCGCGCCCAGCGCCACACCCTCGCGCTGCGAGACGTCGCCTACATCGTGCGCGCGCAACTGGCACTGCAGGATGGTGTCGATGACGACATCGCGAAGTACCGCGCCCAGTTCCGCCGACGTGTAGCCCGGGGCCAGTGTTTCGCCACCCCCTACCTTGGCTGCCGCGAGTTCAGCGCCGCCTTCGGCGAGCCAGGGCCAGAGGACAAACCCATCGCTCAGAGCGAGGACCTCGGTCTCATGCTGCTCGACATCGAGTATGCCGCGGACGATAGCGGCCGGGGCACGCCCAGGTTCTTCTCGGCCTCACTTGAGGGCGGCGTGCTGCGCGTCCCCGACCGTTTCGTGGAGGCAGCCTGATGCTGCTCAGCAAGCTCAAGGAGTACGCGGACGAGCGGATGGAGGAGCAGCCTCCGCCGCTCTACGCCAGTACACCCGTTGCCTGGATCGTCGTCCTCAACGCCAACGGACAGCCGCTCACGCCACAGCCGATTTCGCGCATCGACCCTAGCACCACGCGAGGCAAGCGCGGCCTGGACATGGACGCGCCGGAGGTCCAGCGCGCGGCCGGCATCAGACCACTGCTCCTCGCCGACAACGGGGAGTACACGTTTGGCCGGGCGCGCGATCCCGCCAAGCAGGAGCGTGTCAATCAGGCGCATGTAGCCTATCGCGAGCTACTCGGTCGCTGTGCGGTTGAAACGGAAGAGCCCGCCGTGCTGGCCGTGCGACGCTTCTACGAACACGGCGGGGTTGACCAACTCGACCTCGGCGAGGAGTGGGACTACGGACTGAAGGTCACTTTCGAGGTGAATCTCGACGATGGTTCGCGCTGCCGTCCGATCGACTTGCCTGCGGTTCGGGAGTTCTGGCTTTCGGAGAACACCCCCGACTCGGATACCAGTGATCAGTGCCTTGTGTGCGGCGAGCACAAGCCCGTCCTCGACCGCTTGCAGGCGAAGATCAAGGGGATCCGCGGGGGGCAGTCCTCCGGCACCTCGATCATCTCCGCCAACTCCAAGGCATTCGAGTCGTACGGTCTCAAGGCTTCCCGGATCGCGCCGACCTGCCGCGAGTGCGGGGAAGCATTCACGCGGGGCCTTAATCGCCTGCTTGCGGACGAGCGTTCCAGCATCGCCGTCGGGGGCGCGACGTTTGTCTTCTGGGCGAAGCGGCAGCAGGTCGGCTTCGACTTCGGGAACTTCATGCGGGAACCCGATGCCGCCCAGGTGCGGGCGCTCCTCGAGTCTGTGCGAAAAGGCCGGCGCGCCGAGGTCGAAGACGAGGCGGCGTTCTACGCTGCGTCCCTCTCGGCCAGCGGGGGCCGCGCCGTCGTCCGTGACTGGATCGACACAACCGCGAGCGCCGTCGCCGAGAGCGTTGCGGCGTGGTTCGAGCTCCAGCGGATCGCCGACCCGAGGGCCGAGGATCCACCGGGCGCGCATCCTCGGCCGCTCAGCCTCTTCCAGCTCGCAGCTTCGACCGTGCGAGACGCCCGCCGCGACCTCCCCGTCGCAACGCCACGTGCGCTCGTCCACACAGCCCTCGCCGGCACGCCCCTGCCACTGGACCTCGCCTACCAGGCGGTCAGGCGCTGTCGCGCCGAGCAGGGAGTGACCCGGCCCCGTGCGGCTCTCATCAAGCTCGTCCTG
Organism: Tepidiformaceae bacterium; assembly: GCA_965262975.1. Lineage (GTDB taxonomy): Bacteria > Chloroflexota > Dehalococcoidia > Tepidiformales > Tepidiformaceae > UBA2991. The sequence continues at coordinate 3,085,397 of OZ253575.1, forward strand.
CTTAGCCGGGACCGGGAGACGCAACAGTCAAAGGAGAACTACATGGTTGCCCTTGAACCCGAACATCCATCCACCGCCTACCACTGCGGCCGCCTGCTCGCTGTCATCGAGGATGTCCAACGAGCGGCCCTGCCGGGCGTGAACGCCACGATCGTCGACCGCTACTACGGCGCCGCCTCGTCCACACCAGCCGTCGTGTTCGGGGCGCTGCTGCGAGGCGCGCAGCCCCACCTCGCGAAACTGGAGCGTGATCGCCGCGGCGCCTACGTCAACCTTCAGCGCCGTCTCGAGGAGGTCGTGGGCCAGATCAGCGACTGGCCCACAACCCTCGCCCTCAAGGATCAAGCGCTGTTCTCGCTGGGCTACTACCACCAGCGCGCGCATGAGCGCGCCGAAGCTGCCGCCCGTCGTGAGGCGCGCGACAACAAGAACGACGCCAACAGCGACACCGCGAAGGAGAACCAGCCATGACCAGCCCCTCGACCACAACCATCACCACAGACGTCACCCGACGACACGACTTCGTCCTCCTGTTCGATGTGCGGGACGGCAATCCCAACGGCGACCCCGATGCCGGCAACCTGCCCCGCGTTGATCCCGAGACGATGCAGGGGCTCGTCACGGATGTCGCGATCAAGCGCAAGGTGCGCGACTACGTCGACATGGCTCATGGCGATGGGCGCTTCAAGGTCTACGTGCAGCACGGCCAGTTTCTGGGAGACCGCCGCGCGCGCGTCTTCGGCGAGCGCGCGAACGGTGAGGCGACCCCCAGCGTGAGCGACGCCCGAGGCTGGATGTGCGAGGAGTTCTACGACGTGCGCATGTTCGGCGCGGTAATGTCCATGAAGGAGCACAACGCAGGCCAGGTACGGGGACCGATGCAACTGACGTTCGCGCGGTCGATCGACGGCATCGTGCCCCTCGACTCCAGCATCGTCGGTCCGGCCCAGAACCGGCAGGACGTGAACCGCGAAGAGAGCGGAGAGCAGGCGACCAACTTCGGGACGATGGGGCGCAAGTCCACGGTTCCCTACGGCCTCTACCGGGCGCACGGCTTCTTCAATCCCCACTTCGCCGAGAAGACCGGCGTTGACAGTGAAGACCTCGCGCTCTTCTGGAAGGCCCTCGAAATGATGTGGGATGTCGACCGCTCCGCCTCGCGTGGTGAGATGGCCTGCCGCGGCCTCTACGTGTTCAGCCACGAGAGCAAGCTCGGCAACGCCGCCGCCCACCGTCTCCTCGACCTCGTTCAGGTGTCGGAGAGCGAGTCGGATGCGCCGCGCTCGTTCTCCGACTACACCGTCGAGCACCCCGCCGACGGACCGGTCGGAGGCATGCCTGGGGTGACGCTGACGACGCTGGTGGGATGAGCGGCGGGCAGCCAGGCGCGGAGATGGACATCCTCGTGCCCATTTCAGCGCTTGAACACTTCAGCTACTGCCCACGGCAGTGCGCGCTCATCCACGTGGAGCAGACGTTCGATGAGAATGTCTTCACCGTGCGTGGGCGGCTCAGTCACGAGCGGGCCGACCTCGGGGAGACGACCGCCCCCCGGGGCGTTCGTCAGTTGCGCGCCTTGCCGCTCTGGTCAGACGAGTACGGCCTGATAGGCAAGGCCGATGTCGTCGAGCTTCGTCCAGAAGGGCCAGTGCCGGTCGAGTACAAGGTTGGCCGAGTCACCGGCGGCCACGCGGCACTTCAGCTCTGCGCGCAGGCCCTCTGCCTGGAGGAGATGTTTGGCGCGCCGGTCCCGGCCGGCGCGCTCTACTCGCACGCGACGAAGCGACGGGTTCGTGTCGCCATCGACGAGGAGCTACGGGAGCGCACGCTTACTGCCGTCGCCGCCGTACGGTCGCTGCTCTCCGAGCAGCAGTTGCCGGCCCCCGTGAACGACAGCCGCTGTCCTGACTGCTCGCTCATCAACGCGTGCCTGCCTGCGGTCGTGGGGGAAACGCCGCGTGTCCGCGGCTACCAGGGAGCGCTCTTCAGACCCGTGAGTGATGAGGCCATCGAGGGCTGGTTCGATGTTTGAGCTGCTCAACACCCTCTACGTGCTCACGCCCGGGGCTTCCCTGCACCTGGACCACGATGCCGTCCGGGTCGTGATCGAGGGCGAAACGCAGTTGCGCGCCCCCCTCATTCGACTCGACAGCATCGTCGTATTCGGACCGGTATCCGTGAGCCCCTTGCTCATTCACCGCTGCGCCGACGATGGACGCACGCTGACCTTCATGAGCGGCAGGGGGCGGTTCAAGGCACGGCTGGAGGGTCCGGTACATGGAAACGTCCTCCTCCGGCGAAGTCAGCACCTGGCGCTCGACGACCCTGGCTGGCCTTCACGCATCGCCCGGCAGTTCGTGGCGGGCAAGATACAGAACAGCCGCCTCGTGCTGCTGCGCGGCGCGCGCGATGGCGCCGGTGAACCATCCGAACTTCTCCGGCACGCCGCCGGGGAGCTCGAGGGCGTTCTCAAGCGCCTGCACACGATCGAGGAGTTGGATGTCGTTCGCGGCGCCGAAGGCGAGGCGGCGAGGGTCTACTTCCAGGCGTTCAGCGCCCTCATCCGTGTGGAACGGGAGACTTTCACGTTCGAGCGCCGATCGCGCCGTCCTCCCCGCGACCGCACGAACGCCCTGCTCTCCTTCCTCTACGCGCTGCTCCGGGAGGAATGCGCCGGCGCCCTCGAAGGCGTGGGGCTCGACCCGCAGGTGGGCTATCTGCACGCGCTACGCCCCGGCCGTCCGGCACTCGCCCTCGACCTGATGGAGGAGCTTCGGTCACTCGCCGCCGATCGCCTCGCCGTTACCCTCATCAACCGCCGCCAGCTTCGAGCGGACAACTTTGACGTATTGGAGGGGGGCGCGGTGCGACTCACTGACGAGGGGCGGCGTACGGTCCTGTCAGCGTACCAGGAGCGCAAGAAACGCCCGGTCACACACCGCCTTCTCCGCCAGAAGGTCGCCCTTGGACTGGTACCGCATGTGCAGGCGCGGCTGCTCGCACGTCACCTCCGCGGGGATCTCGCCCACTACCCGCCCTACGTGGCTCGCTAGGCAGCGCGCATGGAGCTCCTGGTTGTGTACGACGTGTCGACGGAGACATCTATCGGGCGGGCTCGTTTGCGGCGTGTCGCGAAGATCTGCGAAGCCTACGGCCAGCGTGTCCAGAAGTCGGTCTTCGAGTGCGTACTTGCGCCCGAGCAGGTGGAGCTGTTGCAGAACGACCTGGAAGGGGCAATCGACAAGCAGGAAGACAGCATCCGCATCTACCGGCTGCGCGAGCCGCACGGCCGGAACACCTTCATGGCGGGGCGGCAGCCACGCTACGACATCCGAGACCCCCTTGTGCTCTAGCCGGCGCGAACCCCCAGCGATCTGTCTGGGCCGGGATGTTCGCAGCCTATAGTGGGGCGCGATCGGGAATCCTCCAAAGATGGCCCCCACCTGGGGGAAAAGGCTCGCGATCTTCGGCAGCAAAGGAGGAATTGCCGAAGTTTGGGAGCGTCGCGCCCACCCTCAGCGGTGGGCGAGGATTGAAACCCACGGCATAAAGGCAAATCAGGGCGCGTAGCAGGCGTCGCGCCCACCCTCAGCGGTGGGCGAGGATTGAAACCGGCAGGCGGTGACGGATGACCTCGATGGCGGCCTGTCGCGCCCACCCTCAGCGGTGGGCGAGGATTGAAACGCGTCTTTCAGAGTCTCGATGGCGGCCTTCGCGCGGTCGTCGCGCCCACCCTCAGCGGTGGGCGAGGATTGAAACGTGTAGCACCAGTAGCGCAGCGTGTCCGCCCCGTGGTGTCGCGCCCACCCTCAGCGGTGGGCGAGGATTGAAACGCGGAATGCGAGCGAACTGGCGGATAGGGGGCGACCGTCGCGCCCACCCTCAGCGGTGGGCGAGGATTGAAACACGCGTACCGCCTTGCCTCGCACGATCAAGTCGACGTCGCGCCCACCCTCAGCGGTGGGCGAGGATTGAAACTGCAACTACGCGACCGACCCGACGGACGAAGACGTGGTCGCGCCCACCCTCAGCGGTGGGCGAGGATTGAAACCCGTCACATTCGCCTCCCAGCCAGTAGCGCATCAAGTCGCGCCCACCCTCAGCGGTGGGCGAGGATTGAAACTTCTACCCCGTATGCACCTGCGGCTGGGAAGGTCCGTCGCGCCCACCCTCAGCGGTGGGCGAGGATTGAAACACGAAGACTTCGTGCAGCAGGTCCGCCCTCACCCGCGTCGCGCCCACCCTCAGCGGTGGGCGAGGATTGAAACGACGTGGAGCTGGAGCTGACTGCCGCGGGAACGATCCCGTCGCGCCCACCCTCAGCGGTGGGCGAGGATTGAAACATCCCATCGACTCCGCTCCCCGCGGGTCGCCGCTCCCGCGGTGACGGGTGGCCACACTACTGCCGCGACTCAGCGCGCCGTCAGACCGCATCGGCCGGCAGCAGCCGCGCCTGCACGCGGACCATTTCATCGGGCACACCAAAGTGCTCAGCTACCTCCCACGAGTGGGTGAAGTACTCAGCGAGCGCCTCCTCGGTATCCACGAGGAGCGCATGGGCGAAGTCCTCCGCCTCCCGCTCGTGGCGCACCGTCAGGTCCGCATGATGTTGCCGCAGTGCGAGGTGATTGCCGGGATGGAGCAGCCGGTGCCCGATCGCGTGGGCGATCGACCAGCGCCGCCACTCGGGATTGAGCCGCTCGGCCACCACGATTTCCCCGTCCACCAGCAACTCCTTCTGGACCTCCATGAACCAGGTCCGCACGCTCAGCCCGAGGTTCGCCGCCACCGCCTCGGCGTCCACCCGGCCTCGCAGGCCCAGCTCCCGCCGCAACGCCGCTCCCCGCCGCTGCCCCCGGTTCATGGCGCCGCACGCCTCCGCCTGCGGCGCTCCGTCCGGATGAACCGGATGTAGTTGTGGATCGACTCGATGTCCTCCAGCGGGAGCCCGGAGACGGCGTCGCGGAAGGAGACCTCCGCCTCCTTGAGCAGCTCCCCTTCCAGCACGTCCCGTCCCTCCAGCGCGGGAACGCTCGTCTCGCAGTGAAAGGCCAGCTCGACGAAGTGCTCGTGGTTGGGCTTCATCCGCCCTGCCTCCCAGCACCAGACCGTATGGGAGGCTACGCCCACCAACTCGCCGAGCCGCTGCTGGGTGAGGCCCGCCTGCCTGCGCGCCTCGCGGATGCGGGTGCCGACGTCCTTCCATGGGTAGCCACGTTGCTTGGTCATGGGCGTCTCCTGAGCCTCGTGTCAAGCCGCATGATAGGACATATGTTCTTGACATGCACCCTTACCAACCATACAGTTTGCCTCTACTACAAACACAGGAGTGCGGACCCCCATGCGACGCCCACACCGCAACGTAGCCATGCCCAGCCAGGAGGCGCTCCCGGAGCGCCCGGGGAGGACTTCCGTGAGTAGTTCGCCCTCAAGCCGACACACGACGAGCAGCGCGACACCCCGCCTGCCCAGCTATCGCGGCGGCCCCGTGATCGCTGGACGCGCCGTGCCCTGCGGGAGCGGCAAGCTGCCCCGGGACTTCTCCCGGCGCATCGACCGCCTGAAGGAGGCGAGCGGCCTCACGTGGGACGATTTCGCCGAGGCCCTCGGGGTGCAGCGCAAGCAGGTGCTGCGCTGGCGCCAGGGGGCGGAGCCCTGCGGCGGCTCCTACGACGCCCTCGTGCGGCTCGCCACCTGGATTCCGGGCGGCCTCGAGATCCTCATGGGCGCGGACTTCCTCGCGTCCTGCGAGGAAGGCTGACTCCATGCCACGCGGGCGCACGCACTCCCGACGGGAGGACTACGCCTACTCCGGTGACTTCGGCCAGGCGCTGGAGCTATTGATGGAGACCTCGGGCCTGACCTGGGCGGAGCTGGCCCGCCGGCTCGGCACCAGCACGCTCAACCTCTGGCGCTGGCGCAACGGCGTACGTCCCAACGCGCACCACCTGCTCGCCCTCCAGGACCTCGCCCGCCGCCTGGGTCTGGAGCACCTGCTGCCCAGGGCGACCGTGTTTCGGCGCACCTAGGCCGTTTCGCCTCAGCTACGCTCCCCGCCTTCGAGCAGAGTGTACCGACCAGGTTGCCGTCACCGAGGCACCCATGTCGGCCGTGGCTGGACGCCGCGCCACGCACTGCGCCAAGATGATCAGGTGGCAACAGACACAGTCAAAGGACGAGGTTCCGGTCAGCCAATGAACGTGGACTCGGCAGCCGTGACGCCAACGAGGATCGAGTCCGTACGCATTTGCGGCTTCAGGTCCCTTCGCGCCGTCGAGCTGGCGGAACTGGGCGACGCCACCGTACTGATCGGAGCCAACGGTTCGGGAAAGTCGAATTTCATTCGCTTCTTTGAAATGATGAGCTGGATGCTTCGCTCCCGCCGACTCGGTGAGTTCATCGAGATGCAGGGTGGGGCCGACGACCAGCTCTACCAGGGCAACCGGGTCACGCCTCGCATGGAGGCGGAGATGCGGCTCCGGACCGTGAGAGGTACGAACGACTACAACTTTGCACTGTCCCATGCGTCCCCCGACCGTTTCTTCTTCAGTGAGGAGCGGTTCCGTTTCAACGCCAACGACATGCCCGGAGAAGCACCCTGGCAGTCAGTGGGCAGCGGACATCGCGAGGCCATGATCGTGGAGGCGGCGCAGTCCGCGATCGACCGAGTGAATTCGACGACGGCATCAGTGATCGTCAACCTGCTCCGCAGTTGCTCGGTCTACCAGTTTCACGACACTTCGGCTGGTTCCAACTTGAAGAAAACTTGGGACGCCGCGGAGAACAGCCGACTGCGCTCTGATGGCGGTAACCTAGCCGCGGTCCTTTATCGTTTGGAGCGGGAAGACGTCAAGCGCTTTGAACTCATTTGCCGACATATCGCGAGGATCCTGCCGGTCTTCGACCGGTTCGCGATCGATGAGACCTACGGCAAAGTGCTCCTCAGGTGGAAGGCTAAGGGGACCGACAAGACTTTTGGGGCTCATGTCACCTCGGATGGGTCGCTGCGGTTCTTTGCCCTCGTCACACTCTTGAACCTGCCACCGGAGATGCTCCCCGATGTGATCCTGCTGGATGAGCCCGAGCTGGGCCTGCATCCAGCGGCTATCACTTTGGTGGGCGACATGATCCAGACCCTCGCCAAGCAGCGACAGGTCATCACCGCGACACAATCCCCACTCTTGGTCGACACGTTCGGCCTTGACGAGATCGTCGTGTTGGATTTGCACGACGGTCAGACGGTATTCCGGCGCCTGAACCCAGATTCCTACCAGAGGTGGCTTGATGACAGCTTCACCACCGGTGAACTCTGGCAGAAGAACCTGCTGGGTGGGCGCCCTTGATCCGACTGGCCATAGTCGTCGAGGGCGAAACTGAGGAAGAGTTCGTCAAGTCCTTGCTCGCGGGCCACTTGCTCGACTCGGCTGTCGAGGCGCAACCGATCAAGCCCGGTGGACAAGGCGGCAACATCAGCGTCGAACGGCTTGTTCCCGAGATGGTGAGACTCCAATGGAGCTTCGACTTCGTAACATCGCTGGCTGACTTCTACGGGTTTCGTCGCAAACGGGAAGGCGAGACCGTCGAACAGCTTGAGGCGCGAATCGATGAAGGACTCAACGCTAGACTCGGCCCCAACCGCGACCCATCACGAGCGTTCGCATACGTTCAGCAGCACGAGTTCGAAGGGCTGCTGTTCTCGGACGTGAATGCCTTTCACGTTCTGCTGGGGGTCTCGTTGGAGGCGGTTGACGAGTTGCGCCGCGTGCGCGCTTCGTTCCCTACGCCAGAAGACATCGATGATGGCCGCGAGACGGCACCGAGCAAGCGGATCGAAGGTATTGTGCCCAGCTACCGCAAGCGTACCTACGGGCCGCTGCTAGCCCAAGAGACCGGATTGCCGAGAATGCGTGCGGAGTGCCCGCGCTTCAATGCTTGGGTGAGTCGCCTCGAGTCCCTGGGGAGCTCGTCGACGCTCCCGACTAGGGCCTCACAGCTCGATCCCCCAACCTGTAGCCCCCGGTGACACGACCCCGCTGCGACTGTGAATGACAGCCAACGTGGAGGTCTGCGTCTTCACGGACCGCGAAAGGTCGGGGCTCTCGGAGGTCTTCCCACCGGCCGTCGGCAGTGGGGACTCGCAGCTCCTGCCCCCCAGACCGAGGGCTGCCGGACCAGCACATCGCCCGGGCTGGCATGGAGAGCGGATCAGCCGCGCCACGCTGGACCAAGCCCAGCTCACGGCCACGAGCCGGACGAAACCGAGCGAATCGCCCTGACACTGCATCCATGGGGCGTCACTAACGTTGCCCAGCTAGTGCCTGCACGTCCTTGTCGAGGGCGACACGCTCTTCGGTTCCGCCGGCCATGTCGTAGGAAGGCCGGTACTGCGGATGTAGTTGTGGATCGACTCGATGCCCTCCTGGAGGTCGGCGACGGCGTCGCGGAAAGAGACGACGAGGTGCTCATGGTTGGCCTCCGTGTGCCCGGCCTCCCAGCACCAGACGGTGTGGGAGGCGACCCCCACCAGCTCGCCGAGCCTCTGCTGATTGAGGCTGATCTGCATGCGCGCGCCGAGGTACTTTCAGGGACAACCACGCTGCTTGGCACCACGACCCGCCATGGCGTCCCCCCAACGCGGACCACCTGCTCGCCTTCAGGACTTCGCCCGCAGCCTCGGTCTTGCGCACCTGCTCCCCTCCGCGAGCGTGCGCAAACGCCTCCGGCGAGGCGGCAGACCCCTGTCCTCTGATCGTGTTTCAACCATGAAGTCCCCTTCAGGGGATTACTCCCCGCCCCGCTCGTCCAGCACGCTGGACCCTGGAACAGGCGTTCTGAGGCCGGTGTGTACGCGCCGCTGCACAGTGCGCCTGGCATTGCCGGGACGGACGAGATGGAAACGACGACGAGCGAGGAGCGCACGAAGCGCGGCCCGCGCGCTCCTGCGGAACTCAGGGTGGTGGCCATCGAGTACAGGCCCGCGCCTGATGCCGAGGAGCGGCTGCGCCGCCTCGTCACGCTCCTGCTCAACCATGCCGCGAGAGAGAAGCCCCCGACGGACCTGGACTCTAGGGACGGCGCGGCGGGAGGCTGATCGGGAAGGAGGTCCCGCAGCACTGGACGGGTGGCGCGGCCGTCCTTTGACGGCCTTCCCCCCCCGCCCCCGCTACGCTGCCGGGGACAAGGTGGCCCGGCGGTGCGCAAACACCCCGGGCCGTGGCCCCACCTGCGGGAACAGATTCTCGCTGTAGAACTCGTCCACGCTCTCGATGATCGCTTCCATGAGCTTGCCGGTGGGGGAGTCGTCGGCGTGCTCGGTGATGGATGTCACCTTGACGCCGCGGCGGCGAAGCATCGACTTGAACGCCACTGCGTGCTCGCGCTTGCGGGTAAAGCGGGAGAACTTCCAGACGAGGATCTCCTCGAAGGGGGCGGCGGCACCGCTGGCCGCGTCCAGTATTTTGCGGAACTGGGGTCTGTTGGCGACGCGGCCGCTCTCTGCCTCGTCCACATATTCGCGTGCGACTACGTAGTCGTTCTTCTCGGCGTAGCCCCGCAGTGCCCTCAGTTGGGCGGCGACGGAGAGGTCGACATCCTGGCGGTCGCTGGAGACGCGAGCGTAGAGGGCGGCGGACCTCCGGGTGGCTGGGGGCTTCATGGTGTCGTCCTTCCCTGCGTGGGCGTGTCTGAGTTCTGATCGTTCGGTAGGGAGGAGGCTTCGTGTCCTACATCCTCGGCGCGCCGGAGTTCGTGAACCAGCCCTTCCGCGACCTGTTCGCCGGCGGCCTGCCCGCCGTCACGCCACTGGTCGCCAGGAGTGAGGGCCCGCCCGGCGGGCGTTGAGTCCGGCCGCTGCGGTGCTGTGGGACTTCACACCCACCGGGGCTCCTCGCTGAGCCGCGAGCCTACGGGAGATGACAGCCTGGGCCTCGATCGTTGTCGGGTTCCTGACCGTCGGCCTGCTCACCGGCTTGATTGAGCGCGTGCGGCAGCCAGGCGCTCGCCAAGGGCCTGGTTCTCGAGGTCGCTGGGCCGCGGGTCATGTCCCACCTCGTTCGGGAGCCCGGATGGTGGATGCCGGCGGTGGCGCCCCGCCCTGAGTGGCACGCCGGGTCGCGATCCGGGTCGGCAGGGCAACGGATCCAGGCGGATTATACCGAACTTTCAACTGTAGCTGTCTCTTTTTGAACCCTGATTATACATCCCGCAGTGTAACGTCTCTGTCTGAGGCGCGGAGTGCGACGCCGCTCGAGCGCCAATCGTTTGTGTAGCGGCCTTCGACCCGCTTCTGCCGCAGAGAGCCTTTCAGCGCGCTGCCCAACAGGCGGACGCCCTGAACGAGAAACGGGAGCAAGCCTGTGCCCACGCCCACCGGCTCCCCGGAGATACGCGAACCGGCGCAGCGCGCCGGCAGTGCCCGTTCGGGGCGCCGCCAGCCCCGACACGCATATCCACGGTCGCCCTTCCGTAGACATCGCCGTGTGGCCCCCGCGTGGGCCGCCCTGGGTCTGCTCGCCGGCCTGTTCGGCCTCCTGGCCCTGCTGTCGCCCGTCGCCGCGCAGACCGCGACGACCCTGGTGAGCAACGCGACTCAGGGCAACGAAACGAACTGGAGTGGAACTGACGACCGTTCGCAGGCGTTCACCACCGGCGCCACGGGCGCCACGCTGTCAAGCGTCGGAATCATCTCCCAGGATTTACAGGGAGACGCCTTCGCCGTTTCCCTGTGTACGGTCGACGCCAGCGACCGCCCGACTTCATCCTGCACAGACCTAACGCCCCCTTCCAGTTTTGCCGCCGGAACCGTTGTGTTCACCGCTCCCAGCAATACGACGCTCAATGCCAACACCACCTACGCGCTGTTGGTTACCAACACGGCCAACGTGAAGCTGACCGTTACCCCCGACGACGGCGAGGACGTCGGCAGCGTCTCGGGCTGGAGTATCGCCAATACCTTTGACGTCAAGAGTGCCTCGAATGTATGGTCAGCCAACTTCCTTGGCGCGTCGCTCTACATCACCATCAAGGGCACGCTCTCTTCTTCGACCAACAGCGCGCCGACGGTGGCGACCGAGATCCCGAACCAGACGGCGATGTCGGGCACTGCGTTCAGCTACCAGGTTCCGGCCGCCACGTTCGCGGATGCCGACGGCGACACGCTGACCTACACGGCGACGCTCGCCGACGACATGGCGCTGCCCTCGTGGCTGAGTTTCGGCCCCCGCCACGCGCACCCTCTCGGGCACGCCAACGGCCGTGGAGACCGTCTCGGTGAAAGTGACGGCGAGCGACGCCAGCGACTCGGTCAGCGACACCTTCGACATCGTGGTCTCGGCGGCGGTGACTGGCATCTGTAGCCGCACGGCGGAGGTGCAGACGGCGCTTCTTGCTGCGACGAGTAGAACCGCGTGCGCGGACGTCACCGCTGCCGATCTTGTCGCGGTCACATCCTTGACCGTCAGTAGTTACAGCGGTGCCGTCCTTGACCCAGCAGATTTTGCAGGGCTCACGGGGCTGACTAACCTGGTGTTCGACGGTTCCCCACAGCTGACTACCTTGCCCGATAACGCCTTCGCCGGCGTTACCGCCTTGACTCATCTCGATTTCAGTTCCCTCGTTACTGTGACGATGGTTGCCGAGGACGCCTTTAGCGGCCTCACCGCGCTGGAAAACCTCAATCTCTCTGACAACCTCATCACGACGCTGGACGAGGACACCTTCGACGGCCTCACCGCCCTGAGAATCCTCGATCTCAGTTACACCAGCCTGGCGAGTCTGGACGCGGACATCTTCGACGGCCTCACCGCCCTGGAATACCTCGATCTCTCGTACCTCTCGTACGCCGACCAGACGGCGCTGCATGCGGACCTCTTCGATGGCCTCACCGCCCTAGTAAACCTCAATCTCTCTAGCAACCTCCTCACGACGCTGCATGCGGACATCTTCGACGGCCTCACCGACCTGGAAGAGCTCGATCTCAATAGCAACCTCTTGACGACGCTGGATGCGGACATCTTCGATGGCCTCATCGCCCTGAACGCCCTCGATCTCGGACAGAACGGCCTGACGACGCTGCATGCGGACATCTTCGACGGCCTCACTGCGCTGGAAAACCTCAATCTCTCTGGCAACGGCCTGACGACGCTGGACGCGGACACCTTCGACGGCCTCATCGCCCTGAGAATCCTCGATCTCAGTTTCACCAGCCTGGAGAGTCTGGACGCGGACATCTTCGACGGCCTCACCGCCTTGATACGGGTCCTTCTCTCTGCCAACCTCCTGACGACGCTGGATGCGGACATCTTCGACGGCCTCACCGCCCTGAAAGAGCTCAAGCTCTATCAGAACAGCCTGAGCACGCTGGATGCGGACCTATTCGACGGCCTCACCGCCCTGACTAGGCTTGAACTTCAGGACAACAGCCTGACGGCGCTGGATGCGGACATCTTCGACGGCATCACCGCCCTGGATCGGTTGGAGCTCAAGTGCAATTACTTCACTGCGCTTGACCTCGACATCTTCGACCCGTTCGCCGCGACCCTCACGCACCTGGATCTCATGAGCGACAGCTTCACCACGCCGCCGGTCGAATCGGCTATCCGAGCCAAGTTCTCCATGATCACCGAACTGCTCATCGGCGTAACGCCGTGCTTGAGAGTGACGGTCTCGCCCACGTCGCTGACGGTCACCGAAGGCGCCACCGGCACGTATACGGTGGCACTGCGGGCGCAGCCCTCCGGCGACGTGATGGTGGCCATCAGTTCCGACAACCCGGATGTGACGGTGGCTCCAACCACCCCCTGACCTTCACGGTTGCCAACTGGGACACCGCTCAGACGGTGACCGTCTCGGCGGCGCAGGACCCGGACCAGGCGGACGAGGCGGCGACGCTGATACTCGACCCGAGTGAAGCCGACTACGACTTCGTGAGCAGCACCGCGCTGACGGTCGTCGTCGTGGACGACGACGAGGCTCAGACTGGCATCTGTAGCCGCACGGCGGAGGTGCAGACGGCGATTCTTGATGTGACGGGTAGAGCCACGTGCTCGGACGTCACCGCCGCCGATCTTGTCGCGGTCACATCCTTGCCCGTCAGCAATTACAGCGGTACCACCCTCGACCCAGCAGATTTTGCAGGGCTCACGGGGCTGACTAACCTGCTGTTCGGCGGTTTTTCGACACAGCTGACTACCTTGCCCGATAACGCCTTCGCCGGCCTTACCGCCTTGACTCATCTCAGTTTCGATTCCCTCTCTACTGTGACGACGGTCGCCGAGGACGCCTTCAACGGCCTCACTGCGCTGGAAAGCCTCAATCTCTCTGGCAACGGCCTGACGACGCTGGACGCGGACATCTTCGACGGCCTCACCGCCCTCAGAATCCTCGATCTCAGTTTCAACAGCCTGGAGAGTCTGGACGCGGACATCTTCGACGGCCTCACCGCCCTGGCAGAGATCCATCTCTCCTTCAACTCGGACATGGCGGCGCTGGATGCGGACATCTTCGATGGCCTCATCGCCCTGGACAGCCTCCAACTCGGATACATCGGCCAGACGACGCTGCACGCGGACATCTTCGACGGCCTCACCAACCTGGAAGCGGTCGCTCTCGCTGGCAATTTCCTGACGACGCTGGATGCGGACATCTTCGACGGCCTCACCAACCTGGAAGCGGTCGCTCTCAATTACAACTACCTGACGGCGCTGGATGCGGACATCTTCGACGGCCTCACCGCCTTGATACAGGTCTATCTCTCTGGCAACCTCCTGACGACGCTGGATGCGGACCTCTTCGACGGACGCACCGCCCTGCAAGAGATCTGGCTCGATCAGAACAGCCTGGACACGCTGGATGCGAACCTCTTCGACGGCCTCACCGCCCTGACTGATCTTAAACTCCAGGACAACAGACTGACGGTGCTGGATGCGGACATCTTCGAGGACCTCACCGCACTAGATTTGTTGGATCTCAACTGCAATTACTTCACTGCGCTTGACTTCGACATCTTTGACCCGTTCGCCGCCACCCTCACGGAACTGAATGTGCAGAGCGACAGCTTCACGACGCCGCCGACCGAGGCGGCTATTCGAGCCAAGTTCACCAGCATCGTCACCGTGACCACCGGCTCGACGACGTGCAAAAGAGTGACGGTCTCGCCCACCCCGTTGACCGTCACCGAAGGCGCCACCGGCACGTTGTCGGTGGCACTGCGCTCGCAGCCCTCCGGCGACGTGACGCTGGCCATCAGTTCCGACAACTCGGACGTGACGCTGTCTCCAACCACCGCCCTGACCTTCACGGCTGCCAACTGGGACACCGCTCAGACGGTGACCGTCTCGGCGGCGCAGGACACCGACGAGGCGGATGAGTCGGCGACGCTGATACTCGACCCGAGCGAAGCCGACTACGACTTCGTGAGCAGCACCGTGCTGACGGTCACCGTCACGGACGACGACACGGACACCACCGCCCCGACGGTGGCCTCGATTGCGCGACAGAACCCCACGAGTTCTCCGACCAACGCGGACAGCCTGACCTGGCGGGTGACGTTCAGCGAGGCGGTCTCGAACGTGAATGCGGCGGACTTCGCGGTCAGCGGAACGACCGCGACGGTGACGGCGGTCGCAACGGTCTCCGGGGTGACGGGCGCGTATGACGTCACCGCGAGCGGAGGCAATCTGGCCAGTGTCAACGCGACCGTCGCGCTGACCATTTCCTCGTCCCACAACATTGAGGACGGGGCGAGCAATGCACTGAGCAATAGGACCCCGACCGGCACGAACAACAACAGCTATGTCCTGGACAATACCGCGCCGAGCGTGACGATCAGCGGTGTGCCGAGCGCCAGCAATGCGCCGTTCACGGCGACGTTCACGTTCTCGGAGGCGGTCACGGGGTTCGCCGCGGGCGATATCACGCTCAGCAATGCCAGCGTCTCAAACTTCACGGCCACGAGCACGACGGTCTATACGGCGCTGGTCACACCGACGGCCAGCGGAACGGTGACGGTGGATGTGCCGGCCAATGCGGCGCGGGATGCCGCCGGCAACGGCAACACGGCCGCGGCCCGGGCCAGCTCCACCTATACCGGTACCGCGGCCCTGCCTGCCATCACGATCACGGCGGGCACGTCGCCCGTCACCGAGGGTACGTCGGCGGTCTTCACGCTCAGCCGGACGGGGAGCACAACAGACGCGCTGACCGTGAATGTCACGGTCTCGGAGGCGGGGGGAGACATGGTTGCGGCGTCCAACGAGGGCGCCCGGACGGTGACCTTCCTGGCCAACTCGACCACCGTGACGCTGAGCATCGCGACGGCGTCTGACAGCGTCGCTGAGGCGAACAGCGTGGTGACGGCAACAATATCGGCGGATACCGGGAGCCCGGCCAGCTACTCGGTGGGTGCGCCGGGCTCGGCGATGGTGACCGTGCGGGACGACGATTCGAACATCACTGTCCCCGGCGCCCCGACTGATCTCTCGGCATCAGCCGCCGGGGAGACCCAGATCAACCTCTCATGGACCGCCCCTACCGACGACGGCGGTTCCCCGATCATCGGCTACAAGATCGAGGTCTCGCCCGCCGGCAACGCCGACTGGACTGAGCTGGTCGCCAATACCGGCAACGCCAACACCACCTATGAGCACATGGGCCTGACCGCCGGCACGACCCGCCACTACCGGGTCTCCGCGATCAACTCTGACGGCGTCGGCGATCCCTCCAACATCGACGACGCCATCGCCAGCATCCCGACCGTGACGCTCAGGACTCAGACCGTTCTGGAGAGCATTGGCACGGCCATGTTGGTGGTCACGCTCGACCAGCCGGCAAGCGACCCACTGTCGGTTCCCTGGTACACGCTGAGTAGCACCGCGGCGTCGCCGGGCGACTACACCAACGGGGCGGGGACATTGATCATCCCCTCGGGCGTAACCAATGCGACTATTTCCATCACCATCATCGACGATGCAGACGAGGAGCCAACCGAGACCCTCCTGGTCCTGCTGAGTCCTGGAACGGGCTATGACCTTGGCGGCTCAGGGGCCACGGTGAGCATCCTGGACGACGATGGCGATGGCCCGGCGCCGCGTGGCGCGACGGTGGACGGCGCAACGGTGGTGCTGACGTACAACGAGCCCCTCGACGGCGCCTCAACGCCGTCCTCGACCGCCTTCGTCCTGCGCGTGGCGGGAGACCCTGTCTCCATCAACGAGGTCAGCGTTGACGGGTCCGAGGTGACGCTGACGCTCGCCGCACCCGTCCCGGCGGGACAGACTGTGTCGCTCGACTACACCGCACCCGTGTCCAACCCGATTCAGGACGCATCGGGCAACAAGGCCCAGTCGTTCACTCGGTGGTACCTGGTGACGGAGAGCACCATCACCATTACCAACCCGGTCATCACCGTCCCCGGCGCCCCGACCGCTCTCTCGGCAACAGCCGTCGGGAACACGCAGATCAACCTCTCATGGACCGCCCCCGGCGAAAACGGCGGCGCCCCGATCAGCGGCTACAAGATCGAGTCCTCGCCCGACGGCGTCGCCAACTGGACCGAGCTGGTCGCCAATACAGGCAACGCCAACACCACCTATGAACACCTCGGCCTGACCTTCGGCACGACCCGCCACTACCGGGTCTCCGCGATCAACTCTGCCGGCGTCGGCAGACCCTCCAACATCGACGACGCCATTGCCAGCATCCCGTCCTTGTCGCTCAGGACTCAGACCGTTCTGGAGAGCATTGGCACGGCCGTGTTAGCGGTCACGCTCGACCAGCCTGCAGGCGACCCACTGTCGGTTCCCTGGTACACGCGGAGTGGCACCGCGGAGACGCCGGGCGACTATACCAACGGGGAGGGGACATTGATCATCCCCTCGGGCGTAACCAATGCGACTATTTCCATCACCATCATCGACGATGCAGTCGAGGAGCTAACCGAGACCGTCCTGGTCCTGCTGAGTTCTGGAACGGGCTATGACCTTGACGGCTCAGGGGCCACGGTGAGCATCCTGGACGACGACGGCGATGGCCCGGCGCCGAGTGGGGCGACGGTGGACGGCGCAACGGTGGTGCTGACGTACAACGAGCCCCTCGACGGCGCCTCAACGCCGTCCTCGACCGCCTTCGTCCTGCGCGTGGCGGGAGACCCTGTCTCCATCAACGAGGTCAGCGTTGACGGGTCCGAGGTGACGCTGACGCTCGCCGCACCCGTCCCGGCGGGACAGACTGTGTCGCTCGACTACACCCAACCCGTGTCCAACCCGATTCAGGACGCATCGGGCAACAAGGCCCAGTCGTTCACTCGGTGGTACCTGGTGACGGACAGCACCATGACCGGGACGGTGGACACCACCGCGCCGACCGTGACGATCAGTGGGGTGCCGTCCACCAGCGATGCGCCGTTCACGGCGACGTTCACCTTCTCGGAAGCTGTCACGGGGTTTGCCGTGGGCGATATCAAGCTCGGCAATGCCACCGCCTCAAGCTTCACGGTCACGAGCACGACGGTCTATACGGCGCTGGTCACGCCGACGGCCGCTGGAGCGGTGACGGTGGATGTGCCGGCCAATGCGGCGCAGGATGCCGCCGGCAACGGCAACACGGCCGCAACCCGGGCCAACTCCACCTACACCGGTAGCGCCACCCGCGGCGTGACGGTGTCCGCAACCGCGCTGCCGGTCAATGAGGGCAGCACGGGTACCTACACGGTGGTGCTGAACAGCCAGCCCACGGCGAGTGTGACGGTGACGCAGTCGCGAACCGGTAGCACCGATGTGACGTTCTCGCCTCCCACGCTCACCTTCACGACGTCGACCTGGAGCACGGCGCAGCCGGTGACCGTGACGGCGGCGCAGGACAGCGACGCGGTGGATGACAGCGCTACCATCAGCCATGCCGTCACGGGCGGGGACTACGCGGGTGTGAGGGTGGAGAGCGTCGTCGTGACGGTGAACGACGACGACACGGTAGACACCCTCCCCGGCGTCCCGACCGATCTCTCGGCATCAACCGGCGGGAATACCTGGATCAACCTCTCATGGACCGCCCCCGGCGACGACGGCGGTTCCCCCATCATCGGCTACAAGATCGAGGTCTCGCCCGACGGCGCCGCCGACTGGACTGATCTGGTCGCCAGTACCGGCGACGCCAACACCACCTATGAGCACATCCGCCTGCCCGTCGGCACGACCCGCTACTACCGGGTGTCCGCCATCAACTCTGTCGGCGCCGGCGATCCCTCCAACATCGACGCCGCCACTACCCGCCCCATTACCGGCCCCATTACCGGCGGCGGCGGCGGCGGTCCCACCCCGAGCGAGGTCGACTTCGAGTGGAACGTGAAGCGTGATATCGAGGAGCTGGACGGCGGCAACGACTGGCCCACCGGTCTCTGGTCCGACGGCGAGACGCTCTGGATCGCCGAGAACGGCCAGGGCGCCGACGACGAGGTCTACGCCTACGACCGCGCCAGCGGCGAACGCCTCAGCGAGCGCGAGTTCACGCTCGCCGACACCAACCGCGCGCCCCGCGGCATCTGGTCCGACGGCGAGACCGTGTGGGTCTCCGACAGCGGCCGGGAACGCCTCTTCGCCTACGACCTCGCCACGGGGGAGCGCCTCGAGGAGCGCGAGTTCGCGCTGGCCGAGGGCAACAGCGATGCGCGCGGCATCTGGTCCGACCACGAGACGATGTGGGTGCTGGACGGCCGCGCGGACAGGCTCTTCGCCTACGACTTCGAGAGCGGTGCACTGCTTGCGGAGTACGCCCTCGACGCCGCCAACGACGACCCCCGCGGCATCTGGTCGGACAGCGTGACCGTGTGGGTCTCCGACCACGGAGAGAAGCGGCTCTTCGCCTACCGCCTGCCCGCACTTGAGGAGCCAGCGGCCGAAGACGCGGAACCGCAGGAACTCGAGCGCGTCAGCGACGAGGAGTTCCCCAAGACGGTGCTGAGCCGGGCGAGCAACAACAGCCCGCGGGGCATCTGGTCGGACGGCGACGTGATGTATGTGGCCGACGAGAGCGACGACCGCGTCTACACCTACAACATGCCGGACGCGATCGACGCGCGTCTCGCGTCCCTCTCCCTCAGCGGCATCGACATCGGGGAGTTCTCGCCGAACCACGAGGAGTACGAGGGCGTTCCCAGCGAGGGAGTCACGGAGACGACGATCGAGGCCACGACCGTGCAGCGCCGCACCGATATCGCCATCGACCCGCCCGACGGCGACGGCAACGAGGCCAACGGCCATCAGGTGGCGCTTGAGGGAGTCAGCGAGATCACCGTCACGGTGACCTCCGCCGACGGCAGCCGCGAGCGCGTCTACCGCGTGGCCTTCACGCGGGCGGTCGCGGAGATCGCGCTGGATACCGGCTGGAACACGTTCGCGTGGTCCGGCGCCGGCGGCGTCGCCATCGCCGATGCCCTGCGGGGCGACGGGGACCTCGCCAACGACATCTCCGCCGCCGTCGCCGCCCTCTACGCCTGGGACGAGGAGGCGGGCGCCTGGCTGGCCTTCTTCCCCGCCCTCGGGGACGTGCCCGGCGTCAACACCCTCGCCACCCTCGAACAGGGCGGCTCCTACTGGATCGCCGTCACCGAGCCCGTGACCTGGACCGTCCCCGCGTTGATCACGGTCGCGGAGGTCGAGGTCGAGGCCACGGCCCGGGCAGCCGCCTTCGCGGGAACGGTCACCGGCCCCAGCGAGGAGGTCGCCGAGGGCCTGGCCGTGGAGGCCTACGTGGGCGACACGCGCTGCAACGCCGGCGAGCCGGTCGCGACCTACCGCGCGCTCGAGGACGGACGCGCGGTCACGAGGTACTACGCCAGCGTGGCGCACGCAGACCAACTGGCCGGATGCGCGGCGGCGGATAGCGAGGTGACCTTCCTCGTGGGCGGCTGCGCGGCGCTGGAAACCGGTACCTGGGACAACACCGCCTACCCCTGGCAGACGCTCAACCTGACCCTCGCCCAGGAGACGGTGACCGAGGAGACGGTGACCATCGATGTGGCGGTCTGGCGGCGAAACGAGGACCCCTTCAACGCCCTCGCGGATCTCTACATCAGCACACGCGCACCGGGTGAAGACTGGGACACCCACGACGACGATGGACCACTCGCCATGACCCTCTACACGAGTCCCCGCACCGGTGCCCAGAACTGGTACCGGAGCGACCTCACGCCCGTGGAGGTCGTCCTTGCGGACGGCTCGACCGTCACCATCGACCTAGCCGTCTGGCGGAACGTCGGCAGTCCCACGAGGCTCTTCATCAGCACGCGCGTGCCGGGCGAAGGTTGGGACACCCACGACGACGACGGACCGCTCGCCATGACCCTCTACACGAGCCCCCGCTCTGGCGCCCAGAACTGGCACCGGAGCGACCTCATGCCCATTGAGGTCGCCCTGCAGTAGGGGAACCCCACGCTCTCGGGCAAGGGGTCCGATGGCTGCCGCCTGAAGGAGCCCCGTGGCGATGGGGCGATAAGGACATCAGGGAGTCTGCGACCCCCAGAACTGGTACGCCCGGTACCTTCCACGGCGACGGTGCGGGTACCAGCAGCCGGAAGAGGTGAGGCGGTCGTACTCGCTGACTGTGGTGGGTGGCACTGGCTCTGGAAGCCACGTCGCTAAGAGTAGCGCCCCCATCTAGGCCCCTGCTGGGAAGTGTGTTCTCGGTTTCTCGGCGACGTTTAGCCACCGGTCAGGCGACTTGAGCAGCACGACGCGGGTAACGACGGTGTACATGGACAGGGACAAGACCGTGACCGCGAACTTCAACCTGACTTCCACGCCCTGTTCGCGGGACGACCCGGACGAAGAGGAGGACTCCGGCGCGAACCCCCTGTCGACTCCGAGGGCGGGTAGTGCGCTGTGCCGGGACGGACCATGCGCTGGCGGGGCCCGAAAACGGAAGCGTCGTCGCACTGCTCAGCGAAGCGACGGCAAGGAGGCATCCCATGAGTAGCGCAGCGGTTGGTGTCGATTGGCATTACGGTAACGTGATGCCGGTTGCGCAATTGGCACTAAGTCATCTGTTGGAATGGCTAGCGTGAGGCTGACATTGTTATCGCGGTCGATTGTGGCCTCTTCGAGCAGGAGGTCGAGCAACTCGCGTCGCTCCTCGTCGGGAAGATTGTCTAGGCCCGCGCCAACCTGCGACATGACCACGAAGAGCGGCCCTGGTCCGTGGGAGAGGCGCAGGCGCTCCAGGTCGGTGATGGAGGTGACGATGACGGCGCGGGCTTCGGGGACGGTGTCCTCCACCTCGCGCTTCCACTTGCGGGTGAGGTGGGGTGGGCAGAGGACGAGCACCCGGCGGAAGCCGGCCATGTGGGCGGCGGAGGCCGCGATGAAGGTCTTGCCCGTGCCCATCTCGCCCACGACGGTCGTGCCGCGATGGGTGTCGAGGGAGAGGGCGGCGGCGCGGATGGCGTCGGCCTGCGCTCCCAGGGGAGAACGCAGCAGGGGCGGAAGGGGCTTCCCGCAATCGGATGGCCGGTAGCGGGGCGGGTAGGACTCCACCACCCGCTGGGCGATGGCGTCACGGTAGGTGTCGATGAATCCTGCGAGGTCCATTTTCTGTCTCCTTCCTGATGTGGGTGGCAACAGCAGGGCCCCGCCGTTTCCCGGTAGGGAAGGACGGGGCCTCGTTTCGCGGATCGGCGTTGACCCGTCGGGAGCCGCCACCTGGAGGCGGCTGGAAGCAATCAGGCGGCGATGTCGGTGACCTGTCCGGAGTCCAGGTCGAGGGCGACGACGGTGGTGCGCAGGCGCTCGCGGAAGGTCTCCTTCGTGGGCGTGCGCTCGGCCAGGACCATCTCCTTGGAGGTGCGGCCCTTGACGAGGATGCGGCTGTCCCCGGCCTCCAGCTGGAGGTTGTCGAGGAAGCCCGCCGCCACGAGCATGGCCAGGTGGCCGCGCCGCAGCGGCATCAGCGGACGCGTGCGCTGGTCCTGGGCGGGCCAGAGCAGGTCCGTGACGGCGGTGCTGGCCCAGAGTCCCGAGTGCCGTGCCTCCTCGGCCGCCGCCACCGGATCGACCGTGCGCGTGGCGAAGAGCACGTCCCCCGCCGGCGTGGCCGTGGCCACGTAGAGCGGGTAGCGGGACGGACCTAGCTCGGGAGCCTCGCCCGCGGCCCACTGGTGGATGCGCTCCTCGGCGTAGCCGTCGAGGAAGACCTCCGCCTTGCGGTAGCCGAGCAGCACGACCTGGTCGTAGGCCTCGCGCTCCGGTTCCGGGAAGGCCCAGCAGTCGATGCGCGAGAAGTGCGACGCCAGGTACCTCGCCGACACCGCCAGGCGCTGCCGTGGGACGACGAGGACGAGCAGGCCGTCCTCCGCCAGGTAGCGCGTGCAGTGTGGCCCCCTGGATTCCGGGTGGCCTCGACATCCTCATGGGCGAGGACTTCCTCGCACCGCGCGTGGCGGGTTGACTCGATGCCGCGGCGGCGCACACGGCCCCAACGGGCGACCTACGTCTACCCCACCGACTTCGCACAGGCGCTGGAGCGGTTCAAGTCGGCCTCGGGCCTGACGTGGGCGGACCTGGCCCGCCAGCTTGGAACCAACACCCTCAACCTGTGGCGCTGGCGCACCGGCGTGCGTCCCAACACCGACCACCTCCTCGCCCTCCAGGACCTGGCACGCCGGCTGAACCTCTCTCACCTGCTGCCCAGGGCGAGCGTCCAGGTCCACACCGGCGAGGAACTTCAGCCATGAATCTGTCTCAGAAGGCAGTGGATCGGGCAGCGAGCGCGCGATCTGCACCCGGCTTCAACGGCCGCACCCGCCGCCCCCGCCGCCTGAGCGCCTCGCGGTCGGCCAGCCGCTCGGGCAGGCGCACGGGGGCGGGATCGTCGCCCGCTTCGTTGCGGGCCTCCAGGTCGGTGATCGCCCGCTCCGTCCGCTCCAGCAGTTCGCTCAACTGCCCGGCATCGAGGCTGCGGTGGCGACTTCTGAGACAGCTTCACCGATGAAGTCCCGTCCGCGGGATTACCTCCCCGGCGCGCGTCCACCACTCTTGACCGTGGAACAGGCGGCCTTGCGCGAGCGGCGCGCCTGCACAGCGGGACGGACGGAATGGAAGCGGCGAAGCAGCCGGGGCGCACCGGGCGTGGCCACACCAGTGGCCCGCAGCCGCGCGTGGTGGCCATCAAGGTCCGGCCCGCCCCCGACGCCGAGGCGCGCCTGCGCCGCATCGCCGCGATCCTGCTCGACCACGCGACGCGCGCCGCCCCGACGGACGGCGACGGCGATGGCAGTGAGGACCGGTAGGGTGAACCGCATCGTCGGCGCGTGCGGTGCTTTGACCCCCTCAGCCCCATCCCGCTACGCTGGCGGGGACGAGGTGGCCCGGCGGTGCTGACAACACCCCGGGCCGTGGCGCCACCCGTGGACAGGTGACGCGAGCCGCATGCTACTGCTCGCGGACCCGCCCCCGCAGGGAGGCGGGTCTTGTATTCGGAGGAGGCAGCCATGCCGGGAACCAGAAAACCACGACAGTCCGAGAACCGCCGCGCCGCCATCTACGCGCGCGTCTCCGACAAGAGCCAGGCCGAGGACGACAAGACCTCCCTCGCCGAGCAGATCGGCGACATGGAGGCCTACTGCGCGGAGCGCGGCTACACCATCACCGCGCGCTACCAGGAGGTGGGACGCGGCTGGTCCAAGCAGCGCCCCGAGTTCCAGCGCATGCTCGCCGACGCCAGGGACGGGCGCTTCGACACCGTCGTCTGCTGGAAGTCGGACCGCCTCAGCCGCGGCATGTACCCCGCCGCCGCCCTCATGGAGGTCGTCGAGGCGCAGCGCATCGGCATCGAGGCGGTCATGGACGCGGTCGACATGAAGACCTTCGGCCTCATGGCCGCGATCGGCAAGATCGAGCTCGACAACTTCCGCGAGCGCGCCTCGATGGGCAAGCGCGGCGCCGCCAAGCAGGGCCGCATCCCCGTCAACCGCGTTCCCTTCGGCTACCGCATCACCGAGGACGGCGCGCCTGCCGTCGACGAGGAGCACGCCATGGTGGTGCGGCGTATCTTCCGGCAATACGTCCACGAGGGCATGGGCGGGCTCGCGATCGCCCAGCGACTCACGAGCGAGGACGTCCCCACGGGCGGGCGCGCTTCGCGCTGGCACGCGCCGCAGGTCAACCGCATCCTCCGCAACGAGACCTACCTGGGCACCTGGTGGTACGGCAAGGCCCGCCACATCGCCACCGACGACGGCACCCGCATCCACGAGCAGCCCCGCGACAGCTGGATCGGCGTGCCCTTCCCCCCGCTCGTGGACGACGAGATCTGGAAGCAGGCGCAGGCGCTGCGGGAGCGGCGGCGGATCCGCTCCTCTCGCAATACGAAGGTGTTCCACCTGCTCCAGCACCTCGTCCGCTGCAGCGAGTGCGGCATGCTGATGGGTCCCATCGCGAAGCGGCGCCACACCGTCAGGCGCGGCGGGAAGACCTACCGCTACGACTTCGATACGCCACGGCGCTACTACCAGTGCTACGGGATGAAGGCGCCGCACTCGCTGCGCTGTCGCGAGCATCCGATGATCCGCGCCGAGCGGCTCGAGACCCTGGTCTGGGGCGAGGTCAAGCGCGTGCTGGAACATCCGGACCTGATCGTGGCCGGGCTGGCGGCGCTGGACGGCGATGCGGATGACGACGTGGCCGGCGAGGTCGCGCGCACGGAGCGCGAGTTGGCCAGCGTGCAGCTGGAGGAGGACCGCGCCATCCGCCTCTACGTGACGGGGAAGATCACCGAGGAACAACTCGACCACCAGCGCCGCTTCATCGGCGAGCGGCTGGAGCGCCTTCGGGCACGACTCGACGAGTATCGGACGAGGGCGTCGGCGCACGCCGACCAGCGCCTCGTGCTGGAGCGCGTCGTGGAGTGGACGCAGCGCGTCGGCGACGGCCTCGACGACCTGCCTGACGAGGAACGGCGCGAACTCCTCAACCTGCTCCTGGACGAGGCCACGATCGACGGCGAGAACAACGTCACCCTCACGCTCGCCATCCCGGGCGATGGGGATGTTGTGTCAATTGCGGAACAGGGAACACCGACCACCGACCACCGACCACCCTAAACTGTGCCCGTGCCGCGCATTCCCGACGCCCACACCGACGCCTTCGAACGCTTCGTGCGCGGCCCCACGCTCGTGCGTGAGGCGCTCGCCGGGACCGGCCCCGCCACCCTCAACCGCCGCCCGCCCGGCGAGGACTGGTCGATGCGCGATGTCGTCATTCACCTCGCCGACGCCGAACTCGTTCGGGCCGTCCAGATTCGCCTCGCCCTGGAGGGCAACCAGTCAGACCTCCCCGCCTTCGACCAGGAACTCTGGAAGCGGAAGCTTCTCTACATCTTCCGCGACCCCGAGGCGGCCCTGAGCGCATTCCAGCAGGTGCGCTACGGAACCGCCGAACTTCTGCGCGAGTGCGCCCCCGACGCCTGGGAGCGAACGGGCGCCCACCCCGAGTTCGGAGTCATCACCGTCGCGGAGCTGGTCGCGCGCGCCGCCGACCACATCGAGGAGCACGTCGCGCAGCTTCGCGTGATGCGCGGCGCATCAGCGTGAGGGGTATTCGACTCGAATAGTGGCTAGGCCCAGACCTCGTCGAGCATCGCGTCGTCGATGTCGAAGGCCGAGGGGCCGTCGGGCAGGGGCAGGGGCTCGTCCAGAAGCCAGTGGGGCAGGCGGTCGTCCTCGCGGTCGAACCCCGCGCGACGGTTGAACTCGCGCTCCGTCTCGATCGCCTCGCGCGCGAGTTCCAGCAATTCCTCGTCGCTCATCTTCGTGGCGAATCGCTCACTGATGAACGCCGCCATGTCGCCCGGCAGGGCGTTCGTGAACTGGCACACCCCCACCGAATCGACCGCCATCATTACGAGCTGCTCGTGGCGGCTCTGCTTCACGAGCGTGTCGGCAGTGGCGCCCCGAGCCGTCACCATGCCGGCGGTGTGGTCGGCGCCCTGCGGGCTCGTGCTGTAGGTGATGCCCATCCCCTTCAGCGTGCGCGGCTCCCAGGCGGGCAGCCCCTGGCCCTTCACGACCGGTACCCGGTCGATGCCGTAGGTGGCGGCCACGTGCGCCGTGCCGCCCCCGATGATGCGTCCCAGGGGCGTGCCCCCGCGGATGTCCTCGTCCAGCAGGCGCTTCGTCCCCTCCCAGTCGCCCCACGCCAGCACGCCCGCTTCCATCGCCACCCCGATCGCGTTCCCCACCTCGATGGTGTCCAGCCCGATGTCGTCGCAGAGCCGGTCCAGTTCGGCGACGGCGTCGGCGGGGCCGATCTCCAGATTCGAGCCGAGCAGCGCGATCGTCTCGAACTCGAGCGCGGTCGTCACGTGCTCGCCGTTCGCGTCGTTGAAGAGGATGGCGCACTTGATGATGCAGCCCGCCATGCAGGGCAGCATCTTGCTCCCACGCTCTTTGCCGAGTTCCTCGATCACCTGGCCGCTGATCGACTCCGCCTCCTCCCAGCTGCCCTTGCGATGGTTGCGTGTCGGCATCGAGAGCACGTTGTCGCGGTTCACGAACTTGATGACGCCGGCCGTGCCGTAGCGGCTCGTGTTATGGACGCGTGGGTCCTCCAGCACCATCCTGCTGAACTTGACCACCTCGCCCTTGAAATCCTTGGCGTTCTCCCCGGGAACGGTGCGAGCGCCCTCGGCGTCGTCCACGACGATCGCCTTCAGGCCCTTCGCCCCCATCACGGCGCCCGGCCCGCCCCGCGCCGCGTGACGCGTCGGGCGACCCTCGGGGTCGGTCACGGCCACCGAGGCGGAGGCCATGCGGTACTCCCCGGCGGGACCAATCGTGGCGGCGGCGCGCGTCCTCAGCGCCTCGCCCACGAGTTCGCGGTGAAGGTCGTAGTTACTGCGACCGGCGAGGTCGTCCGCCGAGGAAAGGCGCGCACCGCTGCCGTCGATGTCGAGCCGCTGCCAGCCGTCGGGCGCGGCGCCGGAGACCACGATCGCCTTGATGTTGAGGCGCGCCAGCCGGTGTCCCAGCTGCCCGCCCACGTTCGCTTCCTTGGTGCCGCCTGTCAGCGGGCTCTTGAAGCCAAAACTCGAGCGCCCGCTCGTGGTCACGGCCGTGCCCGCCAGCAGCCCCGGCGCGATGAACAGCTTGGCCGCCTCGCTCAGGGGGTGGATACGGGCGTCCGTCTCCTCCAGCAGCATCCGCGCGGTCAGGGCGCGACCGCCGAGCAGGGCGTAGTTCTCGGGTGCCTGTTCCTCGGTCACCTCGCCCGTGCTCATGTCGACGCGGATGATGCGGTCGATGGCCATTCAAGCCCTGCTCTCTTGATGTCTGTGAAGGTCGGCGGGTTCGTTATCGTACAGTAGCCCCCGCCAGAGGCTACCGGCCCGCCCGTGTTCGCTTTCCGAACACGTCCCCCTCAACGTGTTACACAAACCGCTTTTTTCGAACACATCGTCAGGAATGTGTTACAGGGATCACCCTCTTTCGAACACGTTCCTCCGCCCGTCATGTTCGCTTTCCTACAGGAAGGGGTCGGACCAGCGTGGCGCGACCACGTTCAGCGTCAGCCAGAACGTGCCCGCCCCCAGCGCGACAATGACCAGCTCCGGCAGCACGCGCAGCGGGACCGAGGCCGCCGCGGCACGCGTGAAGGCGGGCCACCTGGGGAAGCCCCATAGCACCGCCGCCGCCAGCGCCCCCAGCACCAGCCCGCCGATGTGCCCGCCCAGCGAGATCCCCGGTATCGAGAGCGAGATGACGATGTTGATCGCGAGGAAGGCGAGTACGCCCGACCCCTGGCGGTTCAACCGCGAGGCCCGCTCCGCCACCACCACGGCCCCTCCCAGCCCGAAGACCGCCCCCGACGCTCCCGCCGTGAACGCGTTCGGGTCCACCAGGAGCGCCCCCAGCGAGCCGCCCAGGAGCGCCACGCCGTAGATCAACAGGAAACGCGGGCCGCCAACCGCGGGCTCCAGCAGGCGGCCCAGCCACCACAGCACGAGCATGTTCATGCCCAGGTGCAGCAGCCCGTAGTGGAGGAACCCGGAGGTCACCAGCCGCCAGTAGTCGCCGTGGTCGACGAGTTGGCCCTGGAGGGCGAAATCGAAGTGCACGGAGGTGACGCTTCCGCCCCAGAGCGATACATCCCCGGTGATCGCCGCCACGATGAACCAGACGGCGACATTGATCGCGATCAGCGCCGGTGTCACCACGACCCGCGACTGGCGCGTCATCGACCACTGGCGCGTCCGCCGCAGCCCTTCCCGCACGCACGCCGGGCACTGGAAGCCGACCGCCGCCGAGACCATGCAGTCCGCGCAGATCGGGCGCTCGCAGCGCTGGCAGGTCACGCTCGCCACGCGCCGGGAGTGCCGGTAACAGGGAGTCTGGCGGACGGTCACGCCAAGAGTATAGGGATGCCGTCCGATCGCCTTGGAGTGCAGTCCCGGTTCCCTTTACCCTCCGGGGCGTAACCCGCACCTGGAGGACACGACACATTTCATGGAAGCTCCAGCGGCGGCCGCCTTCCAGGAGTGGCTGCGAACCCTCGACGGCTACGCGCGCGTCGAGGTGCTCGCCCTCCACCCGGTCGAGGGCGGCGCCTCCAACGTCATCCTGCGCGCCCGGCTGGCGAACGCGCCCCTGCCCGCCGTCCTCCTCCGCCTGCAGCGCGAGCGCGGTATCTTCGAGCCGTACGACGTGGTCGGCGAAGCGGCCGTGCTCCGCCGCCTCGCCCCCTCGAGCGTTCCCGTCCCCGCTGTCGTCGGGGCGGAGCCGGATGCGTCCGTGCTCGGCGCCCCCTTCGCCGTGCTGGAGTGGGTCGATGCGCCCCACATGGGCGTGGCCGGCCCCGAGGCCAGCTTCAGCGCCTACGCCGCCATGGTCGCCCGCATCCACGCCCTCGACTGGCGCGCGCTCGGCCTCGACGAGGTGCTCGCCGTGCCCGCCTCCGCCGCGGACGCCACCCGCGCCGAGCTGGCCGTGGTCGGGGAACGCATGGCGCGCTTCCCCGGCGCCGACGCCCCCATCCTCCGGCGCGCCCTCGACCTGCTCAGCGAGCGCGTCCCCGAGGGCGCCCTGGTCGGCTTCTGCCAGGGCGATATCAACGTCTTCAACTACCTCTTCCGCGCCGGCGAGGTCGTGGCCGTGGTCGACTGGGAGCAAGCCCGCCTGGGCGACATCCGTAACGATGTCGCCCAGGTGCTGGCCCTCGGGCACCTGAAGGGCGCGCCCTTCGGCCCCGTGCGCGACCAGTTCTTCCAGCAGGCCTACGAAGGGGCGCGGGCCGCGGGCGAGCTGACTGACATGGAGTTCTTCCGCGCCCGCTGGCTGTTCGAGCTGGGCGTCATCTACCACGGCTGGCGCGCCTTCAACGACGATCTTCCGTGGTACTCCTGGGGGCGCCTCACGGAGCTGCTCGAACTGGCCCTGGACGAGGTCGAGCGAGCCTCCGCCTGACGGTCTCCTTCGCGTTAATGGCCCCTTAATCGTTTGTTCATACGTTCGCGTGGCGTGCTGGCGATTGGCTCCCTTCTGGTTCTGTTAACAGCGCTCCCGCATCCTCGCATCGTGATGAGCCAGTTTGGTCGCGAACCGGCAGGAGTCCCCGCGTGGCGCTAGCAAGCTCCCCCGACGGCGCCGACCTTGCCCGCGCGCTCCGCAAGCGCCCCCTCCGCCGCCCCGGCGAGAACCTCATCATGGTCGCGCTCATCCTCTGCGCGACGGTCTCCATCGCCACCACCTTCGCCATCGTCTACGTCCTCTTCGCCGACGCGATCGGGTTCTTCCAGGAAGTCTCCTTCTGGCACTTCCTCAACCCGCGCAATGAGTGGCAGACCTTCTTCAACCCGCGCAGCTTCGGCGTCTGGGAGCTCGTATTCGGCACGATCAACGTCACCCTCTGGTCGATGGTCATCGCCCTTCCCCTCGGCCTTGCCGCTGCCGTCTATCTGAGCGAGTACGCCCACGTGCAGACGCGGCGCTTCCTCAAGCCGCTGCTCGAACTGCTCGCCGGCGTCCCCACCGTGGTCTACGCGTACTTCGCCCTCACCTTCATCTCCGACGATGTCCTTCTGCCGCTGTTTGGCGAGAACGTCTCGTTCTTCAACTCGCTCGCCGCCAGCGTGATGCTCGCGGTCATGATCCTGCCGACCATCGCCTCCGTCTCCGAGGATGCGATGGCGAGCGTGCCCCGCGACCTTCGCGAGGCCGCCTACGGCCTCGGCGCCACCCGCCTCGAGGTCGCCTTCCGCGTCGTCTTCCCCGCCGCCATCTCCGGCATCATGGCCGCCATCCTGCTCGCCATCGCCCGCGTTATCGGCGAAACCATGATCGTCGCCGTCGCTGCCGGCTCCACCCCGAACCTGACCCTCTCGCCCCTCGAGAGCATCCAGACCATGACGGGCTACATGCTCCAGGTCGCCCTCGGCGATGCCGCCCGCGGCACGACCGACTACACCTCGCTCTTCGCCGTCGGCGCCCTCCTCTTCCTGATGACCTTTGTAATCAACGTGGGGGCGCAGTTCGTCGTCCGCCGCTTCCGGGAGGCGTACGAGTAGTGAGCGCTAAGGAATCCACGCCGGAAGACGTCACCCTTCGCGCCGAAGGAGGTGTCGCCAGGCGGCAGGCGTGGTCGCGCGCCTCGCGCTGGATTCTCCTGGTCGCCACCGTCCTCGGCCTCGTCGTCCTCGTCATCCTCGGCATCGACAACGCCATCACCGGCATCCCCTCGCTTGATTGGGACTTCCTCTCGAACTACCCCTCCCGCTTCGCCGAGCGCGCTGGCATCCGCTCCAGCATCCTCGGGTCGGGCTGGGTGCTCGTGTTCACGGTCGTTTTCGCCATTCCCGTGGCCGTGGGCGCCGCCGTCTGGATGGAGGAGTTCGCTCCCCAGAACGTCATCCTCACCACCGTCCGCCTCAACATCGCCAACCTCGCGGGCGTTCCGAGCATCATCTACGGCATCCTCGGCCTGGCCGTGTTCGTTCGCCTCATGGAGCTCGGCCCGAGCATCCTCGCCGGCTCCCTGACGCTTGCCCTGATGATCCTGCCGATGACCGTCATCACCTCCGTCGAGGCGATCAACCAGGTGCCCCCCAGCATCCGCGAGGGCTCGCTCGCGCTCGGCGCCACCCGCTGGCAGACCGTCTGGCACCACGTCCTGCCCGGCGCCATGCCGGGCATCCTGACTGGCACCATCCTCGCCGTCGCCCGCGCCGCCGGCGAGACCGCCGCCCTCATCATGATCGGAGCCTTCACCTTCATCGCCTTCGACCCTTCGCTCAGCTTCGGTGGCCTGCTCGACTCATTCACCACCCTGCCGATCCAGGTCTACAACTGGACACTCCGTCCGCAGACCGAGTTCCGTGCGAACGCCGCCGCGGGAATCATCGTTCTCATGATCGCCGTCATCGGGCTCAACGCCCTCGCGCTTGTGGTCCGCGACCGCTTGCGCCGCAACTGACAGTAGTAGGATTTGAGGTCCAGATGTCGATTCGTGTCCGCGCAACCGCCCCCACCGACGACCAGGCTCGCGAAGCCCTGCGCGGCAGCCCCGCGGCAGAGCACAAGCCCTCGACGAACGTGGTCAGGCCCGAGGGCGAGCTGGCCTTCTCGATCTCGGACCTGAACCTCTGGTACGGCGCCAAGCAGGCCCTGACGAACGTCGGCCTCGACATCCCCCGCAAGCAGGTGACGGCCCTTATCGGCCCCTCCGGCTGTGGCAAGAGCACCCTCATCCGCTGCCTCAACCGCATGAACGACCTCATCCCCGGCGTCACCACCAAGGGCAACGTCAGCTACCGCAACGCTGACATCTACGGCTCCGATGTCGACCCGGTCGAGGTCCGCCGCCGCATCGGCATGGTCTTCCAGAAGCCGAACCCGTTCCCCAAGTCCATCTACGACAACGTCGCCTTCGGCGCCCGCGTGAACGGCTTCCGCGGCAACCTCGATGATCTGGTCGAGAGTTCCCTCCGGCGGGCCGCCCTCTGGGGCGAGGTGAAGGACGACCTGAAGCAGTCCGGCCTCGCCCTCTCCGGCGGCCAGCAGCAGCGTCTCTGCATCGCCCGCGCGCTCGCCAACAACCCCGATGTCATCCTCATGGACGAGCCCTGCTCGGCTCTCGACCCCATCGCCACCCTCAAGATCGAAGACCTCATGCGCGAGCTCGCGACCGACTACACGATCGTCGTCGTCACGCACAACATGCAGCAGGCGGCGCGCGTCTCCGACTACACGGCCTTCATGCTCACCGACGAGGAAATCACGGGGCAGCTCATCGAGTATGCTCCGACCGAATCGATGTTCACCCAACCGGCGGATCAGCGCACGGAGGACTACATCAGCGGGCGGTTCGGCTAGAAGGGCGGTGCCCCATCCCGCGAGAGCTCTTCCACAAGGAACTCACCGAGCTCCAGGACGACGTGCTCATTCTCGGTTCGATGGCCGAGAAGGCGGTGGTCGAGAGCGTCGAGGCGCTGCGCTCCGCCGACCTTGAGTGGTCCCAGCGCATCATCGACGAGGACGAGGCCATCAACAAGAAGCGCTTCGATATCGAGGAGCGCGCCATCTTCGTGATCGCCTCCCAGCAGCCCCTTGCCAGCGACCTGCGCGCGGTGATGAGCGCCTTCATGATCATCACCGACCTCGAGCGCATCGGCGATCACGCCGAGGGCATCGCCCGCATCAACCTGCGCCTCGGCGAGGCCGAGGACGTTCCCCGCCGCATGGGCTACATCCCCGCCATGGCCGACCGAGCCATCGCCATGCTCCGCGACAGCCTCAACGCCTACGTCGAGCGCGACGTCGACGAGTCCCGGCGCGTGTGCGACGCCGACGACGAGGTCGACCGCCTCCAGGACGCCGTCTACGACGAGGCCTTCCGCGGGATGATCGCCAACCCCGCCATGATCGAGCGCAACACCTACTACCTCTGGACCGCCCACAACCTCGAGCGCATCGCCGACCGCTGCACGAACATCTGCGAGCGCGTCATCTACCTGGTCACCGGGCGCATGGAGGAGATCAACGTCTCCAAGTACTAGCTCGCATTGGCGACGGCTCCTTGACGACACGACGAGCTATCAGCTGGCTGAGGCTGCTTTGCTGCCTGTGGGAATGAAGGGTACTCCGTTTCCCGTTACCTGAGCTGCCGGCGTAGGGTTCGTAGCGCGAGGCCTGAGTGAGCAGAACGCCGGCACTGCTGACGCGCATCACCGAGCGGCACCCGTCCCTGCTGTACTCGGATTTCCGGCGCGTCTTCTGGAATACATTCTTCGCGTCGGCGTCGTTCTGGACCATGCTGCTCGCCCGCGGCTGGCTCGTGTTTGAGCTGACCGGGCAGGGCGCCTGGGTCGGCGCGGTCACATTCGCCGGCATGATCCAGTTGGCCCTCGCCGGGCCGATCGGCGGGGCCCTCGCCGACCGCCTCGACCGACGGCTGATAGCCATCGTGGCCGACGCGGTCGGCATCGTCGCTGCTGCCGCGTTGGCCGCCATCACCTTCGCCGGGGTCATCGAGCCATGGCACGTGCTGGTCTTCGCGAGCATCGACGGAATGGGGCGTGCCTTCGGGATGCCCGCCGAACAGGCCATCGTCCCGAACGTCGTGCGGGAGGAGCACCTGCTCAACGCCATCGCGCTATCCGGCATCACGCGCCACGGATCTCGCATCGCGGGGCCGCTCATAGGGGGCGCGCTGCTCACCACCATTGGCGCGGGCGCTGTCTTCGTGTTGTCCGGCGTATTCCTTGCGCTCGCTCTGCAGCAACTCGTGCGGCTCGAATACCGCAGTGCGCAGCTCCCGAGCACCGCCGGGCGGGTCTTTGCCATTGGCCCCGTGTTCCGCGATGTGCGTGAGGGCGTTCACTACGTCGCGAGCGACCCGCGTTTGGTTGTGATTCTCCTGCTCGTCGGCTTCCACTGCGGTGCGACGATGGCGTTCGACTCGATGATGCCCACGCTCGCTACCGCGGTCGGTGGGGCCGACGTCACCTACAGCGCCATCATCGTTGGCATCGGCGCGGGCGCGATCATCGGGACGCTCATCGTCTCGATGATCCAGAGCGACGCGGCCTTGGGACGCATGTTTTTCCTTGTTGGCATCGGCAGCGGCCTCTCGATGTTCGTCATCGGCCTCGCCTCGACGCCGCACATCGCCGTCACCGGCGGCGTGCTCGCCGGGGCGACCCAGGCGAGCTTTATGGCGGTAACGGTTGTGTTCGTGCAGCGCGTCACGCCCGACGAGTTGCGGGGACGCGTGATGTCGCTGTACATCATGCTCGCCGCCGGACAGATGGCCTTCGTGAACTATGGATTCGGGTGGCTGTCGGACGACACCGGCGTACGGCCGCTGCTGATCGTGTCGGGCACGCTCTGGAGCGCCGGCTTCGCCGCCGCCGCGATGCTGTTGCCGGAGGTCCGCTCGCTGGTGCGCACCGGGAACTTCCGCGAGGGCCCGGAGCCGGTGGCCGTGACCGATGCCGGCATGCGCCCTATTACCGCGCGCAAGGAGTGATCACTCTCCGCTCCAGTACGCGCGCGTGGTGGAGCGGAGAAAACGGCAGTGACGGCCATCCACAATCTCGAGCGCATCGCCGACCGCTGCACGCACATCTGCGAGCGCGTCAGCTACCTCGTCACCGGTCGCATGGAGGAGATCAACGTCTCCAGGTACTAGCCCGCGTTGCCCGTGCGGGCGCGCTGGCTGATACTGAACGGGCCCGCCGTTATGGCGGGCTATCCGTCTGCGAGCGAACCCGCTTCCGCGGACAGGGCAGAGAGAACCAACAGGCATGGCGAAGAAAGTCCGCGCAGTCCTCACGCTCCAGATCGAGGCCGGAAAGGCGAATCCCGCGCCGCCCATCGGCCCCGCGCTCGGTCAGCACGGCGCCAACATCATGGAGTTCTGCAAGGAGTACAACTCTCGCACGCAGGCCCAGGCCGGGAGCATCATCCCCGCCCACCTCACCATCTTCGAGGACCGCTCCTTCGCCTTCGTCCTCAAGACGCCCCCCGCCGCCGACCTGCTGCGCAAGGCCGCCGGCGTGGAGAAGGGCTCCGGGCTCGCCAAGCTCGAGAGGGTCGGCAGCGTTACCAGCGCCGACATCCGCCGCATCGCCGAGACGAAACTCCCCGACCTCAACGCCAACGACATCGAAGCCGCCATGCACATCATCGCCGGCACTGCCCGCAGCATGGGCATCGGCGTCGAAGACTAGCCCGGAGCACCCCATGAAGCCTGGCAAGCGGTTCGCCGCAGCGACCGAGAAGATCGACAGCACGCAGAAGTACCCGCCCGATGAGGCACTCGCCCTCGTCAAGGAGACCGCCACCGCCAAGTTCGATGAGACGATCGAGTTGCACCTCCTCACGGGCCTCGACCCGCGCCACGCCGAGCAGCAGATCCGCGGCAGCACCGTCCTTCCGCACGGTCTCGGCAAGGAGATGCGCATCGCCGTCTTCACCGAGGGCGAGGCTGCCCGTGACGCCACGGAAGCCGGCGCCGACATCGTCGGCGGCGACGACCTCATCAAGCAGGTGCAGGACGGCTTCACCGACTTCGATACGGCCATCGCCACCCGCGAGATGATGGGCAAGGTGGGGCGTCTGGGCCGCATCCTCGGTCCCCGCGGCCTCATGCCCAACCCGCGCTCCGGCACCGTCGTCGCTCCCGAAGACATCGCCCGCACCGTGGCCGAGGCGAAAAAGGGCCGCGTCGAGTTCCGTCTCGATCGCCTCGCCAACATCCACGTGCCCCTCGGCAAGGCCTCCTTCGAGGCGGAGAAGCTGCACGACAACATGGCTACCTTCATTGAGGCCATCAACGAGGCCCGGCCCGACGTGAAGGGCGCCTTCATCCGCTCGGTCACCGTCACGAGCACCATGGGCCCCGCCATCGGCATCGACGTGAACCTGGCGCTCGCGCTCAAGCCCGCCTGAAGTCGCAACTTGTCCGCTCGCAGGCACGCGCCGTGCGAGCCCCTCGGCAGCGACTGCCTCAGCTAGGTAGCTACTTGAAAAGCTTTCAAGTACTGGCCAAGCACTGACAAGTGGCTGCCCTGGGTCAGCGCTTCACCCGCCAGTAGCCTCGCGGATCCTTCGGGCTGGTACCGATGTGCTCGATCAGGTCGGCCTCCGCCAGGTCGTAGAGGTGGCGCCTTGCCGTGGGTCTCGAAAGCCCCAGGAAATCGGCTGCCTCGACCGTTGTGAACCGCCCGTTGCGGCTGGCGAACTCAACGAAACGTTCGGACCCACGGGGAAGCCGTTCGAGAATCCGGCGCGCAAGTGGGTCCGCAAGAAGGGTGACCCGTACGGAGGCGGACGTCTGCACGTAGACGGGGTCGGGCAGTCCAACGCGCGACATCTCCTCAAACATGCGGTTCACCCCCTCGCCAAGCTCCCGGCCGTAGCCCAGGTCGCTCAGCGCGCGCGCGATCCGCGGGTTACGGGCGAAGCGAGTCTCGCGAATGTTCTCCGGCCGCACGAGCCCAGGGAGTCGCCCGGGGCTGTTCACCTCGAGCCGGTCGTCAAAGAGTTCGACGCGGATGTGGTCCCCTCCCATCGAGTACGAACGGTGAACGACGGCGTTCACAAGGGCCTCCATCCAGACTGGTTCGGGGATCAGCGCCTCCGGAGCGAAGCGAGCATCCGGCCCCAACCGGACTGCCTCGGGAATCCAGCGGCGCAGGAGGCGTGCGGCCCCTTGTACCTGCTTCACCACAGACCCCTCTATCCGGCGGTCCGCCAGCACGTTCGCGCGCGCACCTGTCTCCCGTGATGCCCCCTGATACCGGAGAACACGCACCGAAGCCTCGGGAAAGGCCAACTGGGGAGCCTCTCCCAGGACCAGAAGCCCGGCGACCGTCGCCTGGAACTCCCCATCGCTCTCAACCGCCAGGCCACGCGCCTTGAGAGCGTTGGCGCTGGCGGTGCGGGCGTGGATCGCGCGCACGAAGCGAGCTACGGCGCGCTCATCGAGCGCTGATAGTCCGGCTTCCGGAACGGGCGAGCCGTCAAAGACCGACTCGCCTTTGTCATATGGGAGCTCTTGGGCCTCGGTTGCCGAGAGCTTGCGGGTCGAATCCCCCACGCGAAGGTACACATCCCCCTTCACGCTTCTGTGGACTCTCGTGCTGGATTCGACATCAAGGATCGCGAGTGCATCCCGCTTTCCCTTGACGTTGACGCACTCGATCGTCTCGAAGCGCAGGGTAGCGGGTGGCTCGACGAATCGGGTGGAGGCTTGCCGCCACTCGTTGATGCGACGCTCGGACTCCTGCCCGATACCGAGCACCTGGCCTTGCTGGACGCCGATCACGATGCGTCCGCCATCTGCGTTGGCGAACCCGGCGATGACGTTCCCGAGCTCCCGGGCGTTGATTTGCGGACCTTTCCGCTCTAGGAATTGCCCTTCGGTGGTGCGGACGAGTTGCTCAATGAGATCCTCTGGTGGTGCTTTCGGCAGGCGTCTGTTGGCGGGGCGGTTAGGCATGGACCCATGATGGTGGTTACATGAAAACTTTTCAAGTTCCGTCCATGCTCCTCAGCCTTCCAGCAGGATGGCGATTACATGAAAACTTTTTAAGTGCCGTCCATGCTCCCAACTTTGCCGGCATGATGGCGATTACATGAAAAGTCTTCATGATCCGCTCATACTTCTCAACTTTCGTGCGCGTATCATTCCTTCAGCGACTACCCACAGGAGGTGCTCCCATGCCGCGACTCGATGACTCCGGCGCCGGATTCGCTGGCGTCTACAGCCAGCACCGTGAACTCTGGGAGGCGTTCCAGGTGCAGTGGGGCACCCTCTGGGAGTACGGCTCCCTCGAGCCCCGCATCCGCGACCTCATCCGCATCAAGTCCGCCACCCTCCACGCCTGCGACTTCTGAGCGCCCGCGCGCACTGCTGCGGCGCAGCAGGACGGTATGGACGAAGAGATGATCGCCGCCATTGGTGATCCCGAGACGTCAGACCTCGAACCCCGCGTGCGGCTCGCCATGATGTTCGTCGAGCGCTGGGTGCGTGACGACGCCCGCTCGATCGACGACGCCCTCTTCGCCGAACTTCGCGAGCACTTCAGCGAGCGCGAGCTGCTGGAGCTGGCCATCACCGCGGGCACGGTCGAGCTCTCGCACAAGTTCAACACCGCCTTCGGCGTCATCCCCCGCCACGAGGGCGACACCTACCAGGTGGGCACCCCCGGAGCGCCGCAGCACATGCGCGACCACCTCGCCTCCCTCGGCATCGAGTCGCCCCGCGTGGCGGCGGACGGCTAGCGTGTCCCCGGCGGCGACGGTCCCCGAGCTGCTCGCCGCCGGCGCCCCCGAGGCAATCGCCGTCCAGGGTGTGGGCAGCCGCGATGCCACGTTCGCCGACCTGCGTGCGACTGTCGACGCGCTCGCCGGCCAGCTTCGCGGCGCCGGTATCTCGCCCGGCGACCGTGTCGCTCTCGTCCTCCCCAACAGCCCCGGCATGGCCGCCGCCTGTCTCGCCGCCGCCACCGCCGGAACCGCCGCTCCCCTCAACCCCCGTTACCGCGAGGAGGAGCTGGCCCTCTCCTTCCAGGAGCTGGGCGTGAAGGTCGTGGTGGCCACGCCCGACGCGGAGGCGATCCCCGCCCTGCCCGGCCTCCGCCGCCTCGACCTGCAGGGCGATGGCCTCGACCTCACCCTCACCGAGAACGGCGCGCCCCTCACCCCCGCCCCCGGCCCTTCCCCCGCCCCCGAAGATGTCGCCCTCGTCCTCCAGACTTCCGGCACCACCGCGCGCCCCAAGACCGTCCCTCTCACCCACGCCAACCTCTCCCTCTCCGCCGCCAACATCGCCGAGTCCCTCGCCCTCACCTCCGCCGACCGCTGCCTGCTCGTGATGCCCCTCTTCCACATCCACGGGCTCATCGCCGGACTGCTGGCGCCCCTTTCCGCGGGCGGCGCCATCGCCTGCCCCGGCGACTTCAACGCCTTCCGCTTCTTCGAGTGGCTCGATGTTTTCGAGCCCACCTGGTACACGGCTGTCCCCACCATGCACCAGCTCGTTCTCACCCGCGCCGGGCGCCACGCGGAGACGCTCGCCCGGACGCGCCTGCGCTTCGTCCGCTCCTCCTCCGCCCCCCTTCCGCCCGTCGTCCTCGAGCGCATCGAGCAGACGTTCGGGGCGCCCATGATCGAGGCCTACGGCATGACCGAGGCCTCCCACCAGATGGCCGCCCAACCCCTTCCGCCCGGACTGCGCAAGCCCGGCGCCGTC
Source organism: Tepidiformaceae bacterium (assembly GCA_965262975.1). Lineage (GTDB taxonomy): Bacteria > Chloroflexota > Dehalococcoidia > Tepidiformales > Tepidiformaceae > UBA2991. The sequence continues at coordinate 3,124,627 of OZ253575.1, forward strand.
GGACGCGCCACCGGCATCGAGATGGCCATCCTCGACCCCGCCAGCGACCTCCTCGCATCCCACGAGCGCGGCGAGGTCTCTATCCGTGGGACCAGCGTCACCGCCGGCTACGAGGCCAACCCCGAGGCCAACGCCGCCGCCTTCACCGCTGCCGGCTGGTTCCGCACCGGCGACGAGGGCTACCTCGACGAGGACGGCTACCTCTTCCTGACGGGCCGCCTGAAGGAGTTGATCAACCGCGGCGGCGAGAAGGTCGCCCCCCGCGAGGTCGAGGAGGTCATCCTCCGCCACCCCGCCGTCCGCCAGGCCGTCTGCTTCGCCCTCCCCCACGCCACCTTGGGCGAGGACGTAGCCGCCGCCGTCATCCGCAACGACGGCGCCGACCTCGACGAATCCGCTGTCCGCGACCTCTGCGGCGAGCACCTCGCCCCCTTCAAGGTTCCCCGCAAGGTCGTCTTCGTCGACGAGATCCCCGTCGGCCCCACCGGTAAGCTCCAGCGCATCGGCCTCGCCGAGCGCCTGGGCCTCGCTTAGGGGTTTAGCGAAGCTCCGCTGGAACCTTGACCGCTGCGTTCTCTCCCCAGCACGCGAGTTCTCCCGACTCGCGAATCGCGCAAGCGTGCGTCCAGCCCGTGCTCACCGCCACGAAGCTGCCTGCCGGTGGACTCGGCTTCCTGTACAAGTCCTCCCCCCAGCAGTCGATCTCCCCCGTGTCTCGCACGGCGCAGGTCTGTTGAGCGCCGGCGCTCACGGCGCGGTACGTGCGATCGCCGAAGTCGTAAAAGTCGTCCCATGCAAGCCAGATGCCCCAGCAGCGCATCCCTCCGGAATCGCCTATGCCGCACGTGTGGTAGTAGCCCGCACTGACTGCCTGGAAGCTCCCCGGCTGGGGATTGGCCTGGCCGTAGTTGTTCCAACCCCAGCAGGCGACCTCGCCCGTGTCGCGGATCCCGCAGCTGTGTTGGTAGTCGGCGCTCACCGACTGGAAGCTGCCTGCAGGGGGAGACCCTTCCCCCGAGTAGTTCTGTCCCCAGCACTCGACCTCGCCCGACTCCCGAACCGCGCAGGCGTGCCAGTGCCCCGCGCTCAGCGAGCGGAAGATTCCAGCCGGCGGGTCGGCCTGGCCGTACTCGTTGTCTCCCCAGCAGGAGATCCCACCGGCCTCCCCCAGCGCGCAGGCAAACTCCCTCCCCGTCTTGACCAGGCTGTAGTCTCCGGTAGGTGCATCTGTCTGGCCAAGGTCGTTCCGGCCCCAGCAGGCTATATCGCCCGACTCCCGCACCGCGCAGGTGAATCCATCGCCCACGCCCACCGAGCGGAAGCTCCCAGGCGGAGGATCGTCCTCGCCGTAGTACCCTCCCCGCCGGCAGACAATTCCTCCGGACTCTGTCACGCCGCAGCGATACCCGAAGCCCACACTGATAGATCGATAAGTCCCCTCCCATGCAAACGCCTCCGTGAAGGCTCCCCAGCAGAGAACCCTTCCTGACTCCTCCAGGGTGCAGGTCAGTGGCCAGTGGGCACTTACCGAGAGGAATTTCCCCACGGGCGCATTCGCGTTCCGGTACTCCTCATCCTCTCCCCAGCACACCAACTCGTCCGTCTCCCGGACGGCGCAGCTATGGATCCAGCCTGCGCTCAACGAGCGGAAGAACCCGGAAGGTGCCTGCGTGAAGCGGTCCTCACCCCAGCAGGCGATCTCGCCCGACTCCCGGATCGCGCAGGTGTGCTGCTGGCTGGCGCTCACCGAGCGGAAGGGGCCGGGGGGCGCTCCTACCTTTCCATCGGAGTTGTGCCCCCAACAAACGACTTCGCCGCTCTCGCGCAATCCACAGGCGTGGTGCCCACCTGTGCTCAGTGTGAGGAAGTTCCCCAGGGGTGTTTCTGTCTTGCCGTCGCTCGTGCTCCCCCAGCAGACCGCCTCCCCCGACTCGCGTAGTGCACAGGTATGTTGAACGCCGACGCTGACTGCACGGAAGGTCCCTTGCGGCACCTCCGTCTGCCCGTAGTCGTTGATGCCCCAGCAGGCCACCCTGCCGGAATCCAATAGCGCGCAGGTGTGCTCCCATCGAGCGCTCACCGAGACCGCGGGGTCCGCATCCGCGATTGGCTCAGGCGTAGACGTCGGTTCCGGCGTGGGCGTGCTCGGGGGCGTCGGCTCGGGTGTCGCTCTCGGTTCCGGCGTGGCTGTGGCCGTCGCGGTGGGCGTTGGCGCCGGCGCCGGGGTGGAGGTGGCTGTCGAGCTGGGCCGCGAGGTTCTGGCCGCCTCAGGGGTCGCCTCTGGTGTCTCTGTTGGCGTTGGGGTGGGTTCCCGGGTCACCGTCGGCACGGGCGGCGGCTGCGGGGTTGCCGTCGAGGTCGGCGTGCTCTCCGTCGTTTCTGCTGGCTCCGGGGTCACCACTGGCGCTGCATCTTCGTCGCCGCATCCGGCGGCGGCTACGAGCATGACCGCCACCACGATGCCTGCTGCCACCCGTACCACCATGGGAACTCTCCCTCGTCCAACCATGGTCGCAGTGTAGGGCCGACCTCGACGAGGCCGCCGTCCGCGACCTCTGCGGCGAGCACCTCGCCCCCTTCAAGGTTCCCCGCAAGGTCGTCTTCGTCGACGAGATCCCCGTCGGCCCCACCGGCAAGCTCAAGCGCATCGGCCTCGCCGAGCGCCTGGGCCTCGCCTGAGCCCTATCCGGTGGGATCCCTCCGGCGTTTCTGATACAGTAACTGCATGGCAAACGTGGTGCGCAGCAAAGAAGTGGTGGTCATCGCTCCGGACCTGCGCGAGAAATTCGGGTGGGGAGACGAGGGCGACATCATCGAGGTCGAATGCGACGGTGAGATGGTGTCCTTCCTCCTGCCCCCTGTGCACAACGACTCCCTTGCAGGAAGCCTCGCGCCCTACATCACCCGGACGCTCTCAGAGGACGAGTGGGACGAGGCGCGTGGGCGCCTGGATTGAGCCGCTCGACGCCGGAAGAGCACCACGTAAGTGAGGGCTCTCCTCGATACATCCGTGGTTGTCCGCTACCTCACCGGCGATCCACCGCACCTCTTCCAGGCGAGCGTCCGTCTGATCGAGGGCGGAGGTGATCTTCTGGTCAGTGGGGTTGTGATAGCAGAAACGGCTCACGTGCTCACGTCCTACTACGGAGCCTCCCGTGGACAGGTCGTGGAGTATCTGCTGTCGCTTCTCCAGAGGGACAACATCGACACCCTCCATCTCCCTAAGGACCTGGTCATCGGCGCGCTGGCACAGTGCCGGCCGTCGGGACGCGTATCCATCCCGGATGCGCTGATCTGGACCGCCGCGCGCGCCGAAGACCTTCCTGTCTACACGCTCGACCGTCGCTTTCCCGCTGGGGGCATCACGGTCCTCTCGCCGCAGTAGTTCCCATCCCCCCCTCGCCCCGCGCTCCTATAATCCCTGCCACCCGAACCCGCAGGAGACACCCCATGCCCGACTACGAAAACCTCCTCCTCGACCGCGTCGGCACCGATGGCCGCGTCGGACGCATCACCCTCAACCGCCCCGAGAAGATGAACGCCCTCTCCCAGGAGCTGCTGTTTGAGTTCAACGAGGCCCTGCACGACTACGAGGCCGACGACAGCGTGCGCGTAATCATCATCAAGGGCGCTGGCCGCTGCTTCAGCGCCGGCTACGACCTCACCCCGCCCCAGGGACGTGGCGCCGACGCCGTCGTCCGCCGCCACCGCGCCGTCGACGACCAAGGTCGCCGCCTGCTCTGGAACATGCGCACCGGCATGCAGCAGATCACCGACATCCAGATGTACTACTGGAACATGGCCAAGGTCACCATCGCCCAGCTCCACGGCTACGCCCTCGCCGGCGGCTGCGAGATGGCGATGATGTCCGACATGGTCACCGCTGCCGAGGATGTCCGCATCGGCCACCCCGGTGTGCGCGGCCTCGGCGTCGCCCGCAACGGCGCCATCTTCCCGCTCGTCCTCGGCATGCGGAAGGCGAAGGAGCTGTACTACACGGGCGACAACGTCACGGGCAAGGAGGCCGAGGAGATCGGCATGGTCAACTACGCCTGGCCCGCCGACGAACTTGAGGAGCGCACCACCGCCTTCGCCGACCGCATCGCCAATCTCAGCGCCGACCACCTCGCCATCGCCAAGACGAGCATGAACCGCTTTTACGAGAACATGGGCATCTACTCGTCCGTCCGCAGCTCCACCGACCTCGACGCCGCCGGCCAGTTCACCGCCCAGGCCTACGAGTGGCAGGACCGCACCCGCCAGGCCATGGAGAGTGGCGGCGGCCTCAAGGAAGCCCTCGACTGGCGCGACGGCCCCTACCGCGACTACCGCGCCAGCGGCCGCTAGCCGCCAGCGGCCGCTAGCCGCTAGCGGCTGGTGATGGGAGGCGCCGCCCCCCCAACCCGGTTATCTCTCACCGACCACCGACCACCGACCACCGACCACCGCTAGTACGGCAGCCCCGGCTTGCCCAGCAGGGCGCGCGCGTAGGTCGCGCGCCCCAGGTGCCCGTTGGCGTGCCCGATGAGGCCGTGCCCGATCGCCTCCATGCGCGAGATCTCGCCCCAAGGGCGGAAGAGCTGGAACGTGGTCAGGTACTCGTCGCTCATGCCCGCGATGCGCGGCACGACCGCCTCCCGTAGCGCCTCCGTGTAGCGGTTGAACTCCTCCGGTCCGGGGAAGACCAGGTCGTAGGCCTCGTCCGGGGTCATGTTCGTGCCCTGCTCGACGCGCGGCAGCCCCCACGCCTCGTCGAACCCCTGCACGAGCCAGACCGGCCGCTCCCGGTCGAAGGCGAAATGGATGATGTTGTCGATGGTGCGCTGCACGTGCCACACGTCGAAGGCGATCGAGTTCGTCCGCCGCCCCTGCGTGTCGCAGAACTCCTCGATGGTAAGGTCCGCGACCGCCAGCTTGCAGTAGTCGAGCACGCGCCCGACCAGCTGCGCGTACTGCGCCTGCACCGTCGCATCGACTCCCATTCCCGGCATCGTCACGGTGTGTGCTCCTTCAGGAAGCTGCGAACCGCCTCGATCGTGCCCGACAGCTTCTCCTCGCTGCGGCAGTCGACATCAAGGCAGTGCGCGTTGCGGGCGTCGCGACAGATCTGCTCGGCGATGCTCGTGGGGTGGAAGGCGTCGCTGCCCGGCAGGATGAGCAGGGGCGTCTCACACGCGCGCACGAACTCCTCGTCGACGCTGAAGTAGGGCGGCCGGTCGGGCCAGATGGCGTCGGCGTAGGCCTCGATCAGCGACGCGTACGTCTCCCCGCCCATGCCCCCGATCTCCTCGCGGAACTCCTCGTCGTCGTGGATGCGCCGTGCGAACGGTCCGGCTGCGTTGTTCGCCATGAAGATCGGGTTCGCCATGGCTGCGTCGATCACCGACCCCACGCCGTCGCCCCGCGCCAGCGCCAGCGTCGGCCGGAACATATCCATGAATGTCTCGATCGAGTTCGTGTGGTTCAGCCCCACCGGGTCCTGCCCCACCCCGGCGGTGATGCGCTCCGGCGCCTCCTGCGCGATGCGCAGGATGAACGCCACGCCGATGCAGCCCCCGAACGTGTGCGCCCGCTGGACCCCGACGGCGTCGAGCACGGCAAGCTGGTCGGCGACCATCACGTCGTAGGGGGCGGGGGCCGCGGGTGCGGGGCTCTTACCCGCGTTTCGCTGGTCCATTCCGATGACCATGAAGTCGGAGGCGAACTCCTTGATGGGGTTGATCGCGCTCACCGACCAGAAGTCGATCTCGCTGTTCACGCCGCCCGGCGCGAAGCACAGCAGCGGATACCCCTCCCCAAACGTCTCGTAGTGAATAACCGCCCCGTCGGGCCGCCTGACATCCGGCATCGCGCACCTCCGCGCGCCGGATTCTAGCCGCTCGGGGTCGACGCCAGTGCGAGGTCTCGCGTGAGCTCTGCCTGGCCGGCGTGCTCCGCCATATGCCTCGCGACCACGATCAGCACGTCGAGCCCGCTGATCTCGCCTCGTATCGGATGCTGCCTCGGTGTCGCGAGGTCCGCGTCCGAAAGCTCCTCGAGCGCTGCGGTGACCCGAGCCTTGAGGAGTTGCCAGTCGTCGACGATCGCCGTTGCGGAGCCGCCCGTGGCGGCGAACTCCGCCTCCCGGTCCCGGTCGACATCGATCCCGCAGAGGACCTCCAGCAGCCGGTGCTCCGTCGTGCCGAGGGCGTGGACGGCGAGTGCGTAGACGCTGTTCGTCTCGGGAGCAGGAGGGCGCCAATCGAGCGGCACACCCGCATCCTCAAGGTCGGAGAGCGCGCCGATGATCTGCTCGATCGAACGCGCGATGTACGGCCAAAGGGTGCGGGCGGTCTCCCCAGGCATTATCGCTTGCACCCCTCGCCGATGGGGTTCAGCGCGGCCCCACTCAGCGCGGCAACGCCGCGCGCCGGATTCTAGCGGCTCGGGGGGAGCGTCACGCGGTTTCGTTCTCTTGCTCGGATCGCAGCTTCGCCACAGCGACCGCAAGGATCGCGAGGCTGATGGCGCAGGCAAGCGCGAGCGCCGCTGCCGGTCCGGGGAAGGGCTCGCGGTAGGGCCCCGAGTACGTGAATGTGTATGCGAACCCCAGAGCCTGCGACGTGGTCACGGCGAGGCAGATCAACGCTACCCATGCGAGCAGTTGGCCAGAATTAAGTCTGCCTGGTGGGTTCACTGGCCAGCGTCCGGTGAAGTGGGGCCACAAGAGGGCGGCAAGGGGAATGCCGAAGAGGAGCAGTAGCAACACACCGAGGAAGGTCCCAGAAGTGGCAAGTAAGGCAGCGGTTATCAGGAGCGGTCCTGCCAAACCCGACCTGAGCGCGTCTTCCTTGAACCGGAGCAGCAGGAGTACCGCGATAGGGATGGCGACGGCGACCAGCGCAAGGCTGACCAGCTCCGGGGCCATCCCTATTTTCAGTCCTATTAGAACGGTCGGATCATCAAGCTGCTCGGCTCTATACCTGCCGGAGAATAAGAGGTTGGGGAGCGGCCTCATCGCCACACCAGGGGCGGCTGAACCTGCGGTTACGAGAGTGAGAACAGCCAGGCAGCTGAATGGCCTGACGAGTGCCTCACTTTGAACAGAGGGACCACGCCTCGCACCCTTCCAGTTGCTCCCGATGAGCAGCAGCGGGATCGCGAAGGCTGCGAACTGGAGCGCCAGCGGTCCGGCGTCGGCACTGGTCCACCAGGAAGCCTCATCCCACCCCGTCACGATGCTGAAGGCCAGTGATATCGGCGAGAGAGCGCCAGCGATCAGGAGGCCGAGGAGCCCGATGGTGAGGAGCAGCTCTTGGTAGCTGAGGGTGTCCTCCGCTTCGTCCCCTGCCCGCATCCGCGCCAGCCCCGTGGCGAGGAGCCCCATGGCGACCGCGAGGGTCGCCGCCAGGGCCACGATCAGGGCTACCGGCGAGGGGCTGCCCTCGTACGAATAGGCCGAGACAATGAGGCTGATGCCGGTTTGCCCGATGGTCAGCGGGAGCGTGAGCCCAACGAGCCCCACCGCCACAAGGGCCTGGCTGAACGTGATGGACTTCATGACCCCCGCCACTCGCTAATACGTGATCGCCGCGAGTCTATGGGATGCCGTAGCAGCAGCGAGCGCGCAGCAGTCGAGCGCAGAATGAGCGAGCGCGCAGCAGTCGAGCGCAGAATGAGCGAGCGCGCAGCAGTCGAGCGCAGAATGACCGAGCGCGCAACAGTCGAGCGCAGAAATACCGTGCGGCGCTCTACTCGACGTCGACGGTCGCGCCGGCCCCTTCGAGCTTGCCCTTGATCTCTTCGGCCTCGTCCTTGCTGATGCCTTCCTTCACCTTCGTGGGGGCGCTCTCGACGAGTTCCTTGGCTTCCTTCAGCCCGAGGCCGCTCACGACCTCGCGCACGGCCTTGATCACGTTGATCTTCTTCTCGCCGAAGCTCTTCAGGACGACGTCGAACTCAGTCTGCTCTTCCTCGGCGGCTACGTCCGCGGCGGGAGCCGCGGCGGCCATCATCATCGGCGCGGCGGCGGTGATGTCGAACTCCTCTTCGATCGCCTTGTTCAGGTCGCGGAGTTCGAGCAGCGTCATGCCCTTGATGATCTCCAGGGCTTCTTCGATCTTGGTGGCCATTGCAATACCCCTTTGGTGTGTGTGGCGTTTCTGGCAGACGGCGTCGCGCTAGGCGGCTTCGCCCTCTTCGAGCTGGTTGGCGCGTGCCTCGACGAGGCCGTTGAAGTCGCGGAGCGTGGCCTGCAGCAGGCCCGCAAGGTTCTGGACGGGCGTGCGCAGCTTGCCCGCGATCTGGGCGATGAGCTCATCGCGCGAGGGCGTCCTCGCGAGCTCCTCCACCTCGGCGGCGCTCAGCACGCGTCCCTCGATCCAGCCTCCGTGGATGGTCAGCTTCAGCCGCACAGTGCGCAGGTGCTCCATGAGCAGCCGCGCCGGCGCGACCGGGTCGCCGTAACCCAGCATCAGCGTCGTCGGCCCCTTCAGCAGCTCGGCGATTTCGGGCCGGCCCGCCTCTTCGGCGGCCAGCTTGGCGAGCGAATTCTTGACGACGCGCACGCGCACCTCGGCGGGACGCAGTGCGCGTCTCAACGCCTGGAACGCCTCCACGTCGAGCCCGCTGTGGTCGCTCCCAATGGCGACCTCCGCGCGCTCAATGTCCTGCTTGATCTCGGCGACTAGCGCCACCTTCTTCGCGGCAGGCACGAACGAAGCTCCAATCCAGCGATGGGGAGAGAGGAATGCGAGTGGCGCGCAGAAAAGGCGCTCTCCTCGCGCATCACCTCGACAGGCGCCGCTTGCGGCTTATCCCCGCTGGGGGGACCTGTGGTCTCCGGCAATCGCTTGCGCGGTCAAGCCTACGATCGCTCCGGGATAGGGGGAAGCGTGCGCTACGGCCCGCCCGGGAGCGCCCTGGCGATCCCCGTGATCTGCGACTCCGGCAGGTGCTCTGTCGACCCCGCTGCTACGAGCAGCAGCTTCCCTTTGCCAACGTCGAGTGTCGTGATCGATGTGTTCCCGAGCTTCACCGGCACCACCCGGTCGTTCCGGATTGACTCGCCGATGGCGGCGCAGATGGCGATGTAGTGGCTCACGACGATCACGTCGCCCTCGCCCTCCCCCAGCGCCACCAGCGTCGCGATGACCCGACGGCGCCAGGCCTGCAGCGTCTCGTTCTGCTCGCTCCAGGTGCCCTCCATGAACGGCCCGATGATCGCCTTGCGTTCCTCGGCGGGGAGCGTCGGGTCGAAGACCTCCGCGACCTCATCGCGGATCTCGGGCTCCAGACCGAACGCCTTCGCGATCGGCTCCGCCGTCTCGCGCGTGCGTCGCAGGGGCGAAACGACCAGCCGCGCGGGCGTCAGGTGGCCCAGAGCGCGAGCGGTGATCTCCGCCTGCTCGTGACCGAGCGGCGCCAGCCCCGGGTCGAGTTCGTCGAGCCCGGCGGCGGCCAGCCCGTGACGGATCAGGTAGAGCGTCACGATGCTCAAGAGGCTGCTTCGCTGAAGAACAACTTCTCGAACTCGTCCGAGAGCGGGACGTTCATCAGGCGGGCGCGCTGCAACGCCTCCCAGTAGTAGCGGTAGGTCGCGCGGTCGTGCAGGTCGCCCTCGTGCTGGATCGGGCCCCAGTCCGCCTCGTAGGCCTTCAGCATGATCGCCTGGCCCAGCTCGACCTCGGGGGTCGCGGGCGCCATGGCGCGCGTGATCGGCTCGATCTGCGCCGGGTAAATCGACCACTGCCGCATGAACCCGAACTCCTCGCGGGCGCGACGCGCGTCGCCGTAGATAACGTCCTCGTCGCGAAGCTCGAGGGTCACGTTGTGCGCCGGCACCACCCCGTGCGCGAGCGCCGCCGCTACGACCTCGCCCTTGGCGCGACGGATGAGCTGGTGGTCGAACTGGCCCGGCGAGCGCATCGCCGAGGCCGGAACCGTGCCGTGGTGGGCCGAGACGAAGTCCATCAGCCCGAAGTCGAGCACCTGCACGTTTGGCAGCGCCGCCAGCTCCCACGCATCGTGCAGGGCGCCGTGCGTCTCCACCAGGATGTGGATCGGAATCTCGCGGTCCACGCCCGCCTTCTGCGTGCGCTCGCGGATGTACTCGATCATCTCGGCGCCCTGGCTCGCCTCGGTGCACTTCGGCACCGTCAGGTAGGCCACGCGCGCGGCGGCCTCCCCCACGACGATGTCGACATCGGAGCGCCAGTGTTCAAGGGTGTAGTCGTGGATGCGGACGCCTGCCATGTTGAACTTGTTGTCCGGGCTGTTCTGCATGCGCGCCGCCATCTGCGCGTGCTCGCGCTCCTGGCCGGTGGGCGCGCCGTCCTCGAGGTCCATGGTGATGTCGAAGACGCCGCCCATCTGCTGCTGGAGCTCGAACGCTTTCCGGATACGCTGTTCCGTTCCCGCGAAGTGCTCGCAGGACGGAATCACGGGCATCGGTGGTTCGCCTTCGAAGAGCGCCTCGTTCGGATGTCGGGGCATGAAAACGCCTCCCCTGACGTTGGTCGTGAGTTATCGCAAAGTGCGCGAGCAAGTATCCGCCCTACCCGCCTGACGGTCACGCCCGGACGTGGGCGACGAATTCGGCGGCAGTCTCGACAACGATGCCGAAGTCTGTGCATGCGGTTCGTAAGTCGCCATCGTTCGTGGCGACGCGAACCTCGTCGCCAGCGCGAGCACGTTCGACGGCAAGCGCGACGAGGTAGGGATCGGCTTGGTCGTACTGTGCGTTCTCGTCAACCAGATAGGGGTGGGCATGAAGAACTTCCGTGACGGTCACATCACTCGGTGCGGGACGTGGCTTCATCACCTTCCATGCCTGTGCGGCCCAAGCTCCGGGCATATCAGGATGCTTGATGATCTCGGGATCAGTCAGCTCACGACGCACTTGCGAGGGGAAGATCAACTCTCCACGCCGCACGAGCGTAAGGAGGTGGTCGCCGAACTCCCACTGGCGGTCGATTGGGAGCGTCTTGAAGTAGATGCCTGCGGTGGAGTCGAGTACCCAAAGCGGGCCCATCTCGAATCCTTGAAATGGCTGGGTCACCCAGCGCGCTCGCTGAGCAATTGGCTTGCTTCGGATAGCTGCGTGTGGTCTAGCCGAAGGTAGTCACGGGCCTGCAGTTCACTGACCTTTCCGTCACTCAGCGCGCTGATGAAGCTGCTGACAGCGAAGTGACCGTATTCAGCAATGCAAATGCGAGGAGATGTCCTACCCCCGTCTCCCCCCCTGCCCCCTGTTCCCTTCTCGCGATCAAGGGTGGGCCAGGCAGTCTCTGCCAAGCCGTAGAGGCTCTCAGCGGCCCCGACCTCTTCCAGCGCGAGCGCAGCTGCGCGGCGACTGACTTGGAAGCGGCGGGCGGTGCGCTTGATCAGAGCAAGGTCGTCGAGGTCTTGCAGAGACTTCTCGGTCCGAAGCTGGTCGCGTGGGATAAGGGTGTGGCTTGCTACGCGGTCGCACCACCGCTCAATGCCCCCGCCGTTCTTGCCGGCGCACGAGCTATCACCACCGAGTGCCAGGTGAGCGAGTTCATGGAACAGTGTGAAGCTGCGGGCTTCGGGAATGTCTGCGGTGTTCACCGCAATCATCGGCGCGCGCTCACTGTTCAACGCGAATCCCCTGATCCCTTCTTTCCCCAGCTGGAGGGCGAGCACGGCTACACCGTTTGCCTCAATGGCCTCGCGCCAGCCACGGAATGCCCGTGAGGCAGTCTTCCACTCCTGTTGCGTCTCCCAGTTCACTTCGGCCCAAGCCCTGAACCGTTGGGCGACATCCTGCGGGCTTTCACCCTGGCTGCCGGTAGGGATTGCAGGCGCTCGGTCGGTGATGGTCGCGAGGAGTTCCTGAAACCGTCGTGCGCGGCGTATGCAGAGTCGCTCGTCGAAGCTGAGGTCCGGGTTGTCCCGCACTCCGGCCGCGGTTCGCAGCCCGTGAGGAAGTGAACTCTCGGCCGGAGCGTCTGGCAGGAAGAACATTGCTCGTGGACGCTTCAGCTTCTCTGCGAGCTTCGTCAGCTGGCCCTTGCTCGGCTTGCCTTTGCCGCTTGACCACGCGGAGACGACCGAAGGCTCGACCTTCAGGCGCTCAGCTAGCTCCCGCACCGACCAACCACTTTCGTCGATCGCCCACTTCACGACTTCGGGGGTCACTGGAGCTTCAGGCATGGTTTCTCCTCTGGGAAGGATACGGGCCTGTCAAGCCCACCCCGCCAGCGCCGCCTCGACGACGGCGCGTACGCCCGCTGTCGCCCCCTCCGGGACCGTGTCTCCCAGGTCCGCGAGCCGTGCCTCGATGTAGGCCCGCGCCGACTCCACGCTCGACACGTCGTCGCTCGCCGCCGCCTCGGCCACGAGCGCCTGCGCGAGGCGCGACGGGTCGCGGGCGATGGCCGCGCAGGCCTCGCCGAGATCGGCGAACGGCTCCGCGAGCATCCTGCGGAGTTGCGTGAGGCGTATCTCGTCTTCGGACACGGACGCCTCCGCCGCCTGGGCGGCTAGCGCGGTGGCGCTTCCTGCCGGGGCGGACGGATCTTGTTGTAGCAGGTGCTGCAGTAGACGGGCCGGTCGCCGCGTGGCTGGAACGGCACCTCGGTCATCTGACCGCAGTCGGCGCAGGCGGCGGGGTGCATCTGGCGGGGCGTCTTCCCCCCGAAGCTGGCGAAGTTGCCGTAGCGCACGTACCCGTCCATCTCCTCCAGGGAGCTGCGGTTCGTACGGCGTGACTGGCGGCACGAGGGGCAACGCGAGGGCTCGTTCAGCAGCCCCTTGTTCGCGTAGAACTCTTGCTCACCGGCGGTGAATGTGAAACTGGTGCTGCAATCGCGGCAGACGATCTGCTTGTCGGCGTAGGCCAAGGGATCAGGGCTCCTTCCCTGCGGGTCTTCGACCAGTGTACCAGCCGCCCCGCTACGGCTAACCGGGTGCGGCTCCACGCTATCCTTGTTCTTGCAGCAGGTGAAGGGACGGAATCTGGTATGGACGCATCGGCCCGCGTCGACTCGCAGGGGCGGCTCACGGTTCCACGAAACATCCGTGACGCGCTCGGTGTCAAGAGTGGCGATCAGATCCTGTTCAGGGTAGAAGGCGGACGCGTCACGCTGACCCGCATCCCCGACTTACTCGAACTCGCAGGTTCCGTCCACGTCCCGCCCTCGAAGCGAGGCGTCCCGTGGGAGGAAGTGCTGCGCGAGGCCTGGCGCATACGCGCGGCAGCCCGGGCCAGGGTTGGCTTGCCCGAAGAACCCGCCTAGACCCCTACCCCACGATCGCCGCCACCTCTGCGACCTCTTCCGGCGTGAGGCGCCACTCGACCGCCGCCGCGTTCGCGTCGAGCTGCTCCGGCTTCGTCGCGCCCGAGATCACGCTGGCCACGTGCGACTGCGAGGCAAGCCACCCGACCGCGAGCTCGAGCACCGTGTGCCCGCGCTCCTCCGCCCACGCTTCGAACTTCTCAAGCACCGCGAAGTTTCCCTCCGTCAGCACGGCGTCCGCGCGACCCCAGGCCGCCAGACGCGTCCCCTCCGCCGCCGCCTGGCCCGGACGGTACTTGCCCGTCAGGAAGCCGCTTGCGAGCGGGAAGTACGGCAGGATGCCGAGCCCGTAGCGGTTCGCCGCCGGCACGACTTCGGTCTCGACGCCGCGCTCCATCAGGTTGTAGTGGTTCTGCGCCGAGACGAACTTCGTCAGGTGGTGGTTCTCGGCCGTCCAGTGCGCCTCCGCGATCTGCCAGCTCTTGTAGTTCGAGTTGCCGAGGTAGCGAACCTTGCCTGCCCGCACCAGGTCGTCGAGCGCCCGCAGCGTCTCCTCGATCGGCGTCTCCGGGTCGGGCATGTGCATCTGGTAGAGGTCGATATAGTCCGTGCCCAGACGCCGCAGGCTGGCCTCGCAGGCCTCCGTGATCCGGTGGCGCGAGCCGCCCCGGTCCATCGGGCCCTCCCCCATGGGGGCCGCGAACTTGGTCGCGATGATTACCTCGTGACGCCGCGCCCCCAGCGCTCGCCCCAGCATCTCCTCCGAGTCGCCCCGGCCGTACACGTCCGCCGTGTCGAAAAGCGTGACCCCCGCGTCGAGCGCCGCGTTCGTGACCTTCTCGGCGGCCTCGTAGTCGATGCGCATGCCGAAGTTGTTGCAGCCCAGTCCCGCCACCGAGACGTGCAGGCCCGACCGTCCAAGCCGCCGATACTCCATCGTTCCCCCTGTCGCCGGTCTCGCCGGCCGCCGCCGGAGTATAGGCCGCTCGCCCCTCACCCGCCCCGCCGTGTTGGTGGGGTCGGGGGAGGTAAATCGGCCACCGCGGGTGGTAGCGTGACGCCATGCCGAGCAGAGGCCGCGGACGCCCACCCCACCCCGACCTCCTGACGCCCGCCGAACGCCGCGTCCTCGAGGAGCTGCGCAAGGGCGGCACCAACGCCGAGATCGCCGTCCGCATCGGCATCGGCCCCGAGACGGTCAAGACGCACGTCTCGAACATGCTCGCCAAGCTTGAGCTCGACGACCGGAACCAACTCGCGGCCTGGCGCGACGAGGATGGACCCCGCCACGGCTGGATCCTCGCCCCCTTCCTGCTGAGGCCGCTCGTGGCCGCGGGCGTCGTCGCCGGCGTGGCCGCTGTGATCGTCGTGGCGCTATGGCTGCTCGCACTGCTGGGCGGCGGCGAGCAGCCATACATCCCGCCAGAGCGCCCGGCGGGGGTCGTGGTGAGCGCAGGCTGGTGGCACACGTGCGCAGTGCGCGAGTCCGGTGAACTCGTCTGCTGGGGCTCGGACGATTATGGCTTGTTGGCGGTGCCGGTCGGCGCCTTTCGCTCGGTGAGCGTTGGCCACTCCCACGCATGTGCACTACGGGAGTCGGGTGAGATCGTTTGCTGGGGAGGGAATGATGATGGCGCAGCGGACGCGCCTCCGGGGAGGTACCACTCGGTCAGCACTGGAACTGATCACACCTGCGCAATCGAGGAGTCGGATGCCGTGGTTTGCTGGGGCAGAAACTCGCAGAGCCAGAGAGAAGCGCCCGCGGGAGCCTTCCGTTCGGTCAGCGCTGGCGGTGCGCACACGTGTGGGACGAGAGTGTCGGGTGAGATCGAGTGCTGGGGCTTTGACAGGTACGACCAGACAGACGCCCCGTCCGGCCGGTACAGGCAGGTCAGCTCAGGAGACTTGCACTCCTGTGCGATCAACGAGTCGGGCAAAGTAGTCTGTTGGGGAAGCAATCGCTACGGCCAAACGGAGTCGCCTCAGGGGCGCTACCAGTTAGTGACCTCAGGCGATCTGCACTCCTGCGCAGTTGACGAGTTCTGGGAACTGGTCTGCTGGGGGGCGCAGTACAACCCGGATGCATGGGCACGCTCGGGCGATGCCGAGGCCCAGTCGGTGGGTGACAGCGTGCCGGGGTCGCGTGGGCAGGAGCGGGTGCCACCCGGCCTGTACCACTTTGCCAGTGCGGGTCACGAACACACCTGTGCCGTCCGAGCCTCCGGAGTTGTCGACTGTTGGGGCAAGGGCGACTACGGCCAGTTCGACACCCCGCCAGGGGTCTTTCGTTCAGTAAGTGCAGAGCGGAACCACGCCTGCGCGATCCGTATGGCGGGCGACATAGTTTGCTGGGGTGCGACGACCCCTCCGCCACCAGGGCGCTTCCGTTCTGTAAGCGCAGCCAATTCGTACACCTGTGCCCTGAGAGAGACCGGCGACATCGCCTGTTGGGGTCATGACTTCTTCGGCGAGACCGACGCGCCAGAAGGAGCCTACCTGTCTGTGAGTGCCGCCAGCACGCGCGCCTGCGCCCTCAGTGAGTCCAGGCAGGTCGTGTGCTGGGGCGCGAATTGGTTTGGCGAGCCCGATGCGCCACCCGGGACGTACCACTCGGTAAGCGCTGGCGCGTCTCATTCCTGCGCTCTGGACGAAGCAGCGAGGGTGGTGTGCTGGGGCAGCGAATACTTCGGGGCGTTGGACGTGCCATCGGGGACCTATCGTTCTGTGAGCGTGGGTGATAACGCTTGCGCCCTGGCTGAGACTGGTGAGGTTATCTGCTGGGGAGACAACCGTGAGGGCCAATCCGAAGCGCCAGAAGGCAACTACCGATCAGTTTCCGTAGGCCGCCAGAGTGCGTGTGCTCTGCGCGAGGCAGGAGAAGTGCATTGCTGGGGTAGACGCCCATCCGGTCACTTGGAGGAACCACTCGGGCGCTACGAAACGGTTTCTGGGGATTGGCTCTACGGTTGCGGGCTGCGTGAGTCGGGCGAGATTCACTGCTGGGGCGTTCGAGACCTCGCGGTCCTCGTCCCAGAGGACCTCCGGAAGCCCCCGCCACCTACCCCGTGAAGCGCACTACCGGCGTCGTGCGGCCCCAGAGCTCCTCCAGGCGGTAGTACTCCCGCTTCTCCGGCGAGAACACGTGCACGATCACGTCGCCGAAGTCGATGAGCACCCAGCCGCTCTCCTTGCGGCCCTCCTGGTGGCGTGGCGGGACGCCCGCCTCCTTGAGCTCGTGCCCGAGGCGGTCCACGATGGCGCCGAACTGCAGTGGGGAGTGCGCCGTTGCCAGCACGAAGTAGTCGGTGAAGCTGGACGCCTTGCCGATGTCCAGCAGCGCGATATCCTCAGCCTGGAGTTCGGAGAGAAGATCGATGATCCTGTGGGCGAGGGGCTCGGGTTCCAGAGCGCGCGCTCCATTCCGCCTGCCGCGGATGTCAGGATGGTAGCACAGCCGTGAATGCTCCCCGTGTCGTCTGCGCCATGTCCGGCGGCGTCGATAGCTCCGTCGCCGCCGCCCTCCTCGTCGAGCAGGGCTACGACGTCGTGGGCGTCACCATGCGCCTCTGGACCGAGGAGCGCCCCGACGAGCTTCGCGGCCACCAGCAGTGCTGCAGCGTCGAGGACATCGACGACGCCCGCCGCGTCGCCGGCCAGCTCGGCATCCGCCACTACGTGATGAACTTCGAGGACGCCTTCCGCGAGCACGTCGTCGACCCCTTCGTGACCGAGTACGCCGCCGGCCGCACGCCCAACCCCTGCGCCCGCTGCAACGAGCACATCAAGTACCGCGCGCTTCTCGACCGCCTCCCCGCCTTCGACGGCGACCTCCTCGCGACCGGCCACTACGCCCGCGTCGCCCACGGCGAGGACGGCGCTCCCCACCGCCTCCTCAAGGGCGTCGACGACGGCAAGGACCAGTCCTACGTTCTCTACATGCTCGCGCAGGAGCAGCTTGCGAGGCTCATCCTCCCAGTCGGAGGGCTGCACAAGGACGAGGTGCGCGAGGTCGCCCGCCGCACGGGCCTCGACGTCGCCGAGAAGCCCGACAGCGTCGAGATCTGCTTCGTGCCCGGCAACGACTACCGCGCTTTCGTCTCCGAGCGTGTCGAGCCACGCGAAGGTGAGCTGCGCGCCAGCGATGGCACCGTGCTCGCGCAGCACGACGGCGTTACCGGCTTCACCGTGGGCCAGCGCAAGGGACTCGGCATCGCCCTCGGCGAGCCCCGCTACGTGACCGCCATCGACGCCGCCACGAACGTCGTGGTCGTGGGCGAGGAAGACGACCTCTACGCCAACCACGCCTCCGTCGAGGCCCTCTCCTGGGTGGCGGGCGCCCCACCGCCGCTGGGCGAGCCCATCGCGGCCAAGGCGCGCTACAAGGCAGAGGCCGCCCCCGCGACGCTCGTCGAGGCAGCCGGCGACCTCGCCACCGTGCGTTTCGACCGCCGCCAGCGCGCCCTCACCCCTGGCCAGACCATCGCCTTCTACCGCGGCGATGAAGTCCTCGGGGGTGGCACGATCGTCCGCGCCTGGCGAGACTGAGGCACCGAGGCACTGAGCCTCTGCTATGCTCCCGCCTGCGGCGACGGTGGGGTTCCCGCGGGTTGGTGCGGCCATGCGGAGAGCAGCACTCCCCGCGCTCACGGTGGCGACAGCGTTCGCCGTCCTCTTGACCCTCTCGTGCGACAACCAGTCGGAACCGCAGGACAACCTGCCCACCCAGGAACCCGGAGACGTCCCGGTTGAGACGGTAACCCCGGAACCCACCCCAGCCCCGGCTGGGACCACGACCGCGGAACCTACGGAAACCGCGGCTGAGTCGGCAACCCCTCAATCCACCCAGGCCCCAGCCGAGACGGCCACCCCTCAACCCGCCGAGACCCCGGCGGAAGGCACCGGGGAAACTGCTGAACCACAGCGCTCCTCCTCGGGCGAAGAAGACGGCCAGCTACGCCTCAGCCTGGGCAGGTATCACGCTTGCGCAGTCCTCGCCGGGGGCGAGATCGTCTGTTGGGGTGATGATCGTCGCGGCCAGATGGCAGTGCCAGAGGGGCGGTATCGCTCAGTGAGCGCTGGTTCCGCGCACACCTGTGCGTTGCGGGTGTCCGGAGAGATCGTGTGCTGGGGCGACAACGACTGGGGCCAGGCGGAAGCTCCAGCTGGTCGCTTCCGCTCGGTCAACGCCGGCCAGTCGCATACCTGCGCCATCCGTGAGTCCGGCCAGGTGGACTGTTGGGGAAGTAACGTGCGTGGCGAGGCTGCCGCACCCGATGGGTCCTACCGTTCGGTCACTGCTGGCGCCTCCTACACCTGTGCGATCAGTGACGCGCAGGAACTCAACTGCTGGGGGAGTAATGAGTTCGGCAAGTCCGATCCGCCCGCGGGGAGCTTCCTGTCGGTGAGTGCTGGCAGCACCCACGCCTGTGCGGTGGCCGAGTTGGGGGAGCTGGTTTGTTGGGGAGGCGACGACGCTGGCCAGTCGACCCCGCCGGTCGGCCGGTACCTCTCCATTGCTGCCGGTTCGTCGCACTCCTGCGCCGTGCAAGTGTCCGGCGGGATTGACTGCTGGGGGTTGAACCTCGTGGGGGAGACCGAGGCCCCGGAAGGGGCCTACCGGTCGGTCAGCGCAGGCTATTGGTTCTCCTGCGCCGTTGGCGACTCCGGTGGGGTGACGTGCTGGGGGCGGGGCAATGCCAACCGTGGCCAGACGGACCCTCCGGCGGGCTACTACACCTTGGTGGAGGTGGGCTACTTGCACACCTGCGCGGTAAGGGAAGGTGCATCCCTCGACTGCTGGGGCGACAACGAGTTCGGGCAGGCGACTGCCCCCCCTGGCAGCTACAGCTCCGTGAGCCCTGCCTGGAAGTACACCTGCGCGCTGGAAACCTCGGGCGTTATCGCCTGCTGGGGAAGCAGTGCCTCTGGCGAGACGGAAGCGCCCCCGGGGCGGTTCCACTCGCTGGCCACGGGCTGGGAACATGCATGTGCCGTTGCGGAAGCGGGCGAGGTCGTCTGCTGGGGCCGCAACCACGAGGGGCAGACCGACGCCCCGGCAGGCCGGTACCAGACGGTAACTGCCGGATCCCGGTACTCCTGCGCCGTAAGGGACTCTGGCGAGATCGACTGTTGGGGCGCCAACCCGGTGGGCCAGGCCGTCGCGCCACCGGGGAGATACCGGTCGGTCAGCGCGCAACACCAGCACACCTGTGCCGTTACCGACTCCGGCGAAGTGGTTTGCTGGGGTGACAACGAATTCGGCCAGTCCGAAGCTCCGGCAGGCACCTACCGCTCCGTGAACGCAGGCTACAAGCATACCTGCGCGGTCAGGGAATCGGGCGAGCTCGTCTGTTGGGGATTCGCCGAGTGGGGACAGATGGATGTACCGCCGGGCACCCTCCAGTCGGTGAGCGCCGGCTCCGTTCATACCTGTGCCCTCCGCGAGTCCGGGGAGGTCGCTTGCTGGGGAGCAATGCCCCACATTGCCGTTCGCGTACCACGCGAAGCGGCGTATCCCCAGGACACTGGGCAGCAACGCTAGCCCAGAAAACGTTTCCGTGACGAGTCCCGCCTTCTCGAGGCCGCCCCCGCCACCCTCGTGGATGCCCCCGGCGACACTGCCACCGTGCGCTTCGACCGCCGCCAGCGCGCCCTCACCCCCGGTCAGACCATCGCCTTCTACCGGGGCGATGAAGTCCTCGGGGGTGGCGCGATCGTCCGGGCATGGCGAGACTGAGGGCGTGTCGCGAACGCTGAAGCGCTGGCTGCTCGCGGGTCTCGCTCTGGCCAGCGCCCTCCCGTTGATGGCGACGGCCACCACCGACGCACAGTCCGACCACGCGACGACCGTCGATATCCGCCTCTGGCAGAGCATTGAGGACCCGCGTGATCTCGCCATCAGCGTCCGCCCCGAGGGTGGCCTCTGGTCTGACCTCGGCACCGTCCCCCTCGACCTGCCCCGCGGTCCCACCTCGCGGGGCTACCGCTTTGGCGACATCGCCCCGGCCGGCATCGAACTGCGCGTCTGGCAAGGCGCCGGCCGAGCCACTCACTTCATCAGCGCCCGCCGCGAGGGTGGTCTGTGGGCCGACCTCGACACCGTCCCCATCGACCTCCGCAGCGGGAACGATTCCCGCAGTTACCGCTACGGCGACATAACCGTGGCACTCCCCTCCCCCGGACCCGATCGGGCGCTGCTGGTGGACGCGGGTGGGGAGCACTCATGCGCCCTGCGCGCATCCGGCGAGGTCGTCTGTTGGGGCGATAGCGCCCGCGGCCAGACCGAGGTCCCGCCGGGCCAGTACCGCTCCCTGAGTGCGGGGGAGCGACACACCTGCGCCCTCGATTACTCCGCCGAGGTCGTCTGCTGGGGCGAGAACTTCAGCGGCCAGACGGACGCACCCGCCGGTAGGTACCGCTCGGTGAGCGCCGGTTTCGCCCACACCTGCGCCGTGGGACGCACCGGTGAGGCGGTCTGCTGGGGGGCGAACGGCAACGGCCAGGGCGACGCTCCCCCGGGTTCCTTCCGCGCGCTGAGCAGCGGTGTTGCGCACACCTGCGGCATACGCGAAGCCGGTCTGGTCGAGTGCTGGGGCGACAACGAGCAGGGCTAGGTCGACGCTCCCTCCGGCGCCTTCCGTGCCGTGCAGGCGGGCAGCGAACACACCTGCGGATTGCGCGACTCGGGCCGCCTCCTCTGCTGGGGCGCCACCCACTGGCGCGATGCGCCAGCAGGTCCTTATCGATCGGTGGCCACGGGCGATCGCTTCACCTGCACGCTGGACTGGTCCGGCGAAGTGCGCTGCCGGGGAAGCCTCACGCAGGCGCCTTCCGGAAGCTATCGCTCCCTGAGCGCGGGCAGCAGCCATGCCTGCGCGGTCGCCGGGTCGGGCGCCGTTACGTGCTGGGCCGCAGCGGTCGACGCCAGCGCCGCGGACGCGCCTGCGGGGACGTACCTCGCGGTGGAGGCGGGTCACCTCCACACCTGCGCCCTCGGCCAGTCGGGTGAAATCGCTTGTTGGGGGCCCGACTCGTCCGCCCAGACGAAGGCGCCATCCGGAGCGTACCGATCCCTCAGCGCCGGCCCCTGGCACACCTGCGCCCTGGGCGCGACGGGCAACGCCGTCTGCTGGGGGGAGGACATCGGCGGCGGAACCGAGGCGCCCTCTGACCGGTACCGCTCCATCAGCGTCGGTTTTGGACAGACGTGCGCCGTCGGAGTCTCAAACAGGATCGCCTGCTGGGGTCTGAACCAGTTCGGTCAGGCGAACGCACCCCTGGGGCGCTACCGGTCCGTCAGCGCCGGCGACGCTCATACGTGCGCCGTGGGCGCCTCCTACAACCTGGTCTGCTGGGGTGGCAACTGGCACGGCCAGCTGGATGCACCGTCTGGCAGATACCGCTCGGTCAGCGCCGGAGGTGGCTTCGCCTGCGCGCTCGGCGAGTCGCGAGAGATCGTCTGCTGGGGCGACAACGCCTACGGCAAGTCGGATCCCCCAACGGGGCGCTACCGCTCGGTCAGCGCGGGCTGGCGCCACGCCTGCGCGGTCGCCGTCTCGGGCGAGCTCGTCTGCTGGGGCCAGAACAACCACGGTCAGACCGATGCGCCTTCGGGCGCCTACAGCTCGGTCAGTGCCGGCGGCTTCCACACCTGCGCCCTGCGCGACACCGGCGAAGCGGTCTGCTGGGGCCACCTGCCCCACGCGAAGGTCCGGCCTCCAGCCGGACTGCATCCTTCGCCCTGACGCCTGCCTTGAGGGCGCCTGGCGCGACTGAGGAGGGTCTAGCATGGTTCGCGCTTGCTGCTGCTATGGTGCGGGCCGTGAGAGCGGGCTTTGCCTGACCGGGCGCGCGGGGAATAGCCGGTGAAGCGTTCCATCGTTGTTGCTTCCCTGGCGCTGGCGATCGTCCTGTCGGCTGCGGTGCTCGCGACCGCCGGTGCGCAATCCACCACCTCAACTGACTTCGATATACGTGTCTGGCAGCGTGTCACCAACGACGCCACTCTCGCGATCAGCGTCCGGCCCGAGGGGCGCGCCTGGGCTGACCTTGGGACAGTCGCCCTTGTGATGAGCGGGCTCAGTGACTCAAGGCGCTACCGCTACGGCGACATCATGGCCGACGGTCTCGAAGTCCGGGTTTGGCAACGGCTCTCTAACCTCCGGAGCCTCTACATCAGCGCCCGCCCCCTGGGGGGCTCCTGGGCCGACCTCGGCGCCATCCCGCTTGAGATGAACGGCCTGAGCGGGTCGGGTCGCTACCGCTACGGCGACGTGACCCTGACCACTCTCGCCGCAACCGGTCCTAACGTCGTCTCCGTGAGCGCTGGCAAGACACACACATGCGCGCTCTTTGAATCCGGCAGGCTGGTGTGCTGGGGTGAGCCAGGATTCGGAGAAACCAATGTTCCCGCGGGCACGTACCGCTCCGTCAGCGCCGGACACGCCCGCGGCACGTGCGCAGTCCGCATGTCTGGCGCGCTCGCGTGCTGGGGACTGGGCACGACAGCGCTCGTCGGGGGCGTGCCGGAAGGAAGCTACCGGTCCGTAAGCGTTGGCTTTGCCTTCGCCTGCGCGGTGAGCGAGTCTGGCGTCATCGACTGTTGGGGCCAGCAGAACCCCGCGCTCTTCGACGTCCCGTCCGGGACCTATCGCTCCGTGAGCGGGGGCAGCGTCCACGCCTGTGCCCTGCGAGAGTCAGGCCAGATAGCGTGCTGGGGCGGGAACGGCTCCGGCCAGACGGATGCGCCCGCGGGCGCCTATCGCTCCGTGAGCGCTGGCGGTGACCACACCTGCGCCCTCGGGCACACCGGCACGGTCACCTGCTGGGGGGCGAACGAATACGGCCAGACGGATGTGCCCGAGGGGCGATACCAGTCCGTGAGTGTGGGGCGTTATCACACCTGTGCGCTGGACGAGGCCGGCGCTGCCGTCTGCTGGGGCGGCTCCCAGGGGCACGCAACCGAGGCCCCGTCGGGCGAGTACCGTTTCATCGACTCGGGCGACAGCTATTCCTGTGGCATTCGCGAGGTCGGGGGGATCGAATGCTGGGGTGGCATTCTCCAGGACTTCGGCCAGGATGAGGCGCCATCGGGCAGCCACCAGGCGGTGAGTGCGGGAACATGGTTTGCCTGCGCCGTCACAGAGTTGGGCCGAGTTCACTGCTGGGGATGGAACGACTCGGGCCAGACGAATGCGCCATCGGGGATATATACCTCCGTGACCGCGGGCTGGGACCATGCGTGCGCCATCAGCCCCTCGGGGCAGGTTGACTGTTGGGGGGCCTCCAGCCGATGGGAGTCCGACAACTTCGGACAGGCCGACGTCCCAGAGGGCCGCTACAACTCCGTCAGCGCCGGTTACCAGCACTCCTGTGCGGTACGGGCATCGGGCGAGCTGGTCTGCTGGGGAAACAACCAATACGGCGAACTCGATGCGCCATCGGGGCAATTCCGCTCGGTTAGCACGGGCATCGGACTCACCTGCGCTCTTCGCGAGTCGGGCGAAATGGCCTGCTGGGGTCTAGGCGGGGTCGGAGACCCTCCTGTTTCACCCGGTCGCTTCCTGGCCGTGGATGTCGGAGGGTTCGTCTGCACCCTTCGCGAGTCTGGTGAAGTGGAGTGCCTGACAGACGCTGACCTTGAGACATCCAGGGTACCTCTAGGGCTCTACCACTCGGTAAGCGTTGGCGCCTCCCACGCCTGCGCCGTGCGGCGGTCCGGTGAAGTCGCCTGCTGGGGGTACAACTTCTTTGGGCAGACGGACGCGCCTGAAGGCCGCTTCCGTTCCGTCGACGCCGGCCGGCAGCAGACCTGCGGCGTGCGCGAATCGGGCGACCTTGTCTGCTGGGGGGCCGAGCCTCACATCGCCGCCCGCGTCCCCGACCTCGCTCACATCGAGGAAGTCAGTGAGACCTCCGAGGTCACGGAAACGCCGGAGGTCACGGAAACGCCGGAGGTTACCGAGACGCCGAAGGCCACAGAGACGCCCGACGCAGACGCCATCGCTGCGGTGAGTTCCGTCTTCTCGCATACCTGCGTCCTGTGGGAGTCCGGGAAGTTGGCCTGCTGGGGCGAGAGTGTGTTCGGTGAGACCGACGTGCCGCCAGGCACGTACCGCTCGGTGAGTGCTGCCCAGGAGATTACCTGCGCCGTTCGCGAATCCGGGGCGCTGGCGTGCTGGGGCAGGAACCTCTGGGGCCTGACAGACCCGCCGGCGGGTAGTTATCGCTCGGTGAGTGCTGGCCTGTGGCACGCCTGCGCTGTTCGCCAGTCCGGCGAGGTCGCCTGCTGGGGGCGGAACCACGATGGCCAGACCGACCCTCCAGAGGGCACGTTCCTTTCCGTGAGCGCAGGCAAGGGGTTCATGTGCGGCCTGCGTGACTCGGGTCGGGTCGAGTGTTGGGGAAGCGACGACGATGGCCAGGCGACTCCGCCGTCGGGAACCTACCGGTCCCTCAGTGTCGGCAACGTCCATGCCTGCGCGGTAAGCGACACCGGTCGGGTGGACTGTTGGGGCGACGGCACACTGGGCCGGACCCGTGCCGCCCCTGGCCGCTACGTCTCCGTGAGCGTGGGGCACGGCCATGCCTGCGCCCTCGGGCAGTTGGGAGAGGTGAGGTGCTGGGGATGGAACCACTACGACCAGACCGAGGCTCCCCCCGGCAGCTACCGACTCATAGCTGCGGGCAGTGGCATCTCCTGCGGCGTCCTGCAGTCGGGCGAGTTCACCTGCTGGGGTGGTCCGGTCCTGAACTCTGGCCAGACCGTTCCGCCTCCCGGCGCCTACCAGTCCGTCAGTGCGGGCTTCCACCACAACTGCGCTGTCCGGGAGTCGGGAACGGTCGATTGCTGGGGGGAGGGCGAGGCCGGGCAGCTAGACGCGCCAGCCGGGCAGTACCAGTCCGTGACCACCGGTTACCACCACTCGTGTGGTCTGCGGCCATCCGGTCAGGTGGACTGTTGGGGGGCCGACTTCCCCAACAGTCCCGGGGACCGTGGCCAGGCCGATGCCCCGGAGGGACGCTTCCGCTCGGTGAGCGCAGGGCGGTTTCACACCTGTGGTATCACCGCATCAGGCGCCATCGAGTGCTGGGGAGACAACGAGAATGGTGAGGCCGACGCCCCCTCCGGGCAGTTCCTGTCGGTGAGTGCTGGTGGGGATTTCACCTGCGCTGTTCGCGAGGCAGGCGCCGTGACCTGCTGGGGGAACGAAGTCGCGGAGCGAACGAACGCGCCCCCGGGGCGGTACCTGGCCGTGACCACGGGCGATTACCACGCCTGCGCCTTGCGCCAATCGGGAGAGGTGGACTGCTGGGGGGGCGGCCTGCACAGACAGGCGGTTGCCCCGTTGGGGATCTACCGCTCCCTCAGCGCCGGTGGAGAACACACCTGCGCCCTGCGTCAGTCGGGCGAAGTCCACTGCTGGGGTCGGAACCAGTACGGGCAGACGGACACGCCCGAAGGCGCCTTCCGCTCGGTAGCGTCCGGACAAGTGCACAGCTGCGCCGTGCGCGACTCGGGCGAGCTGGTTTGCTGGGGTGTGGAGCGGCACATCGCCGCCCGCGTGCCAGACGAATTCGTTACCGCCGGACCATGACCGGTCCGGTGGCTCGTCGGGGCCCTTGTTACGCCCCCCAGCCCAGGTCCAATAGGGGCGGCCCTACAGCGGGTTGCGCCAGCGCACCCCGGGAAAGCGGCCGAAGTCGGCGTCGTTCGAGTGAACCTCGGCCTGGTACTCCATCGCGAGCGCGGCGATGTGCGCGTCCGTGACAAGGTTCCCCCCGACGCCGGCGGCCGCGAGAGCGCCACGCACCAGCGTCAGGTGTTCGGCGCCGGGGTTCAGCGGCGCCACATGGGGCAGGCGGAACCACGCCTCGACGGTGTCGATCGCCTCGTCCGGCGTAAACGGGTCGTGGAGCATGCTCGGGTGAGTGATGAGGCGGACGAAGCCCGCTGCCACAGCCCATGGGGCGCCAATCCGCTCCGTCCCGTTCATCAGGTTCTCCCACCACCGTCTGGCCGGGACATAGAGCGGCGCGCCATCGTTGTAGGCGTAGAGGAGCAGGTTCAGGTCCGGGACGATCACGCCTGTTGTTTTCTGAGGAACTCTTCGACTTCAAGCTCGTCGTTGAGCTGGTTCAGCCTGAGCGGGTCGATACCCGGCTTGAAGCCGCTGTGGTTGGGTTTCACCACGAAGACAGGCCGCTCCTCCTGGATAGCAGCAGGAGACAGACCGCGCCGCAAGGTGTCGTTGACCACCTGCTTGAACGGCTTGTCCAGCAGGCGAGCCCGTTCCTTCAGCGCGTCCGCGAGGTCATCATCTAGTGTCAGCGTGGTCCTCATGGAGACATCATGATGCCTTCTGGAAGTGATGTCGAGATGCTTTCAAATCGGCAACTACCTGGAACAAGTCGACGACCCCGCCGGCCCCCTGCTATCCTCCCCCTGCTCGGGTGACTGGCGAATGCGCGGAGTACCGCGGGGGAGCCCGAGTAGTTAAACATTGGCCGCTCGCCTGGGCCGGTCCGTTCACACGGACGGGCCTTTTGCTTCTCTGGAGAGAAGCATGGAGGTGAGCGATGCGCGCTCTCATCGGCGTCTACGACAAGACCGGGATTGAAGACTTCGCCCGCGGGCTCCACGGCCTTGGCTGGGAACTCGTCTCGACCGGCGGCACGCGCCGCGCGATCGAGGCCGCGGGCGTGCCCGTCACCGGCATCGAGGAGGTCACGGGCTTCCCCGAGATGCTCGACGGCCGCGTGAAGACGCTTCACCCGGCGGTCCACGCCGGCATCCTCGCCCGCCGCGATCTGCCCGAGCACAACGAGGCGCTCGCCGCTCACGGCTTCGGCACGATCGACCTCGTGGCCTGCAACCTCTACCCCTTCCGCGCGGTGGTCACGCAGGAGGGTGGCGCCTCCCTCGCCGAGGGCATCGAGAACATCGACATTGGCGGCCCGACCATGCTGCGCGCCGCCGCCAAGAACCACGCCGACGTCATCGTTCTCGCCGACCCCGCCGACTACGCGACCACGCTCGAAGCGCTCGCGGCGGGCGGCCTTGACGCCGAGGCCCGCCGGCGACTCGCCTGGAAGGCCTTCCAGCACGTCGCCAGCTACGACAGCGCCGTGGCCGAGTGGCTCTGGGACGGCGACTCGGCCCCGCCCTCGCTGAGCGTTCCGCTCGAGCGTGTCGCCGGGCTGCGCTACGGCGAGAACCCGCACCAGTCCGCCGCCTTCTACCGCGATGGCTCCCTCGCGGAGGACTCGCTGGGCGGCATCGCCACGGCCGTGCAACACCACGGCAAGGAGCTCTCCTACAACAACTACCTCGACGCCGACGCCGCCTGGAACGCCGTCAACGACTTCCCCGAGCCCGCCTGCGTCGTCGTCAAGCACACGAACCCCTGCGGGGCGGCCACCCGCGACGACCTCTGCGAGGCCTACCGCCTCGCCGTCGCGGGCGACCCGGTGAGCGCCTTCGGCGGCATCGTCGCCTTCAACCGCCCGCTCGATGAGACCCTCGCGCGCGAGCTGCGCGAGTTCCGCAACCCCACCGACGGCTCAACCCGCATGTTCTACGAGATCGTGATCGCGCCCGCGTACACCGAGGACGGTCTGCGCGTGCTCAAGGGCAAGTCGAAGGACCTGCGCATCCTCGAGGCCCAGCCGCGCTTGCGCGGCGGCCGCTCGCTGCGCCAGGTCGGCGGCGGCTGGCTGCTACAGGACGCCGACGAGGTCGCGCCCGAGGAGATCGACTACCAAGTCGTCTCGAAGACGCAGCCGACAGCGGAGCAACTCGCCGATCTGCGCTTCGCCTGGCGCTGCGTGAAGCACGTGAAGAGCAACGCCATCACCCTCGCCAGGGACGGTCGCCTGCTTGGCATGGGCAGCGGCCAGCCCAACCGCGTGAAGAGCGTGGAGATCGCCATGGAGAAGGCCGGCGACGAGCTGCGCGGCGCCGCCCTCGCCAGCGACGCCTTCTTTCCCTTCTCCTGGAACGATGCCGTGGAGCGCGCCTGCGAGGCCGGGGTCGGGGTGATCGCCCACCCCGGCGGGAGCCTGCGCGACCAGGACTGCATCGACTGCTGCGATCAGTACGGCGTGGCCCTCGTCTTCACGGGAACCCGCCACTTCTGGCACTAGGCGAGCGGAGCTCGCGGCTGTTGGCTGTTGGTGGGAGCGGCGGGGCGGACCGGCCACCGACCACCGACCACTGGCGGAGAGGGTGGGATTCGAACCCACGAGGGGCTTGCACCCCTACACGATTTCCAGTCGTGCCTGTTCGGCCACTCCAGCACCTCTCCGCACCAAGGCCCGGGCTAGCGTAGCAAGGGCGTGCGACTGGGGCTTGTGGGGTTACCGCTTCCGCTGCTCGCGGCGCTCTTTCGTGAGCTCGCGGTAGCGCGCCCAGAGCTCCTCTTCCTTCGTCCGGGCGCCTTCGCGGGCCATGGCCACCGCCTCCTGGGCGGCGGAACGAAGCTGCTCGACCATCTCGTCGGCGCTCCCTTCGGGTTCGCCGCCCTCGCCGATCACGGGTCCGTCGGCGGGGCTCACGACCCACCCCGGAAGCGGCTGCCGAGCGACCCCAGGGAGTCGAGGCCGCGGCGTACGCCGCTCACCATCGAATAGACGCGGATGATCGGGGTGACAGCCGATTCGCCCACGAACTCGGCCGTGCCCCGCACCTCGTCCACGAGGTCACGAGTGGAGTCGAGCAGGGGGACCACGTTCTGGTTCACTGCTCGCCGCACCGAGAGGGCGACGCGTATGAGCACCGCAATCAGAACGCACGCGAGAACCCCGACCATTGCCACGAGCACGCCCATCGCGATGGTGGCGATGTCGCGCCATTCGCTCCAGCTATCGGGGGCCGACCAGGTGCTGGGCTCGGCCTGGTCGGGGAAGATGTTTCCCCCGAAGTAGCCGTCTACCAGCCAGCTCACGAACAGGTAGACGACGATGATCAACAGCGGCGCCAGGACGACGGTCAGGAAGAAACGCAAGGCTCCGTGCATGAAACCATCATAGAGCCATCACCCGTGGCGCGCCGTCCCGCGGAGCCGCTCGCTCGCTAGCCGGGAGCCAGCTCGAACAGTTCAATCAGGCCGGAAATCGCCTCGAAGGTGGTGGCGCGCGCCAGCAGGAAATCCACGTAGGCCAGGTCGAGCGCGCTCCCGAAGGGGACCTCCACGGCCCGTGCCAGGGCGTCCAGGTACTGCTGGGCCACCTGTTCGAGGGGGGCGCTAGGTTGGGCCTCCTCTGCGTAGGTGGCGGCGATCACGTCGGCGAACGATCGATGCGAGGTGCCCGATTCCGGAAGCACCTCGCGCCCGTGCGGGCTGGCGAGAATCCCGAGCGACTCGGGCACCGCGCGTCCGCTGTTGAGCATCGCCAGCGCCTCGATGTTGAAGTTGCGCGCCAGGGGCGAGTCGTCCGCCGCCAGCTCCGGCCGGGAGAGGAGCAGGTGGATATAGAGGTAGACATCGATCGCGCTCGCCACCGTCTCCTCCTCCAGGCTGTCGAAGCGGTCGCAGTGGATCGCCTCGTGCGCGAGCAGGGGCATCAGCAGCTCGAAGGGCGCCGCCTCCAGGTCGGGGCGGATGGAAATGACGCGCAGCCCCTCATCGTCGTAGGTCACGCGGGCAGCCAGCTCGGGGTTGCCGGGAGGCTCCTGGAAGCCGATGAATGCCGCCCGCCCCCCCGTGCAGTTCTCCGGGCCGAGCAGGGAGCGAACGGCGGCATCGGCAAAGGTGCCGGCGAGCGCCGCCAGCGCCGCCCGCACCTTCGGCGCCGGGACCACCTCTGCGTCCATGCCCTCGTAGAGGGCCATCGCAACCTCCGCCACGCCCAGGGAGGCCCCGCGCTCGTCGAGGTGCGCCTCCAGCGCCGTCCGCACCCTGGCCGGGTCGCGATCGGCCGCGGTCGGGGTCTCTTCGGGGCGCGGCTCCACGAGGGTGAGGTCGCCGAACGCGAAGACGCCCCCGGCCAGCACCACCCCCAGCTCGGTGAACTCGCTCTCCACCGCGATCGTGACCGCTTCTTCGACCCCCACGATGGCGCCGCCCGCCAGGTGCAGGTTTGAGCTGGAGGTGACGAGGCCCGCGACGGTGAGCTCGACGACCCGTGAGCTGACCACCTCCACGCCCACCACCGGCATATCGCCGAGAGGGTGGCCAGTGAGCGGGGAGCGCTCGGGCAGCGTTAGCCGGAAGGCCGTGTGCAACGCGCGCAGGGTTACGGGCTCGACCTCGCCGTCGAAGCGAATGCGCACGCTCGATCGGGCCAGTGGCAGGTCGTCTTCGTAGAGGCGCTCGGCGGTCGCCTCGAGCGGCCGGATGGGGACCGGGGGCGGGTCGTCGCCGCCGCACGAAGCCGCCAGCACGACTGCGAGCGCGACGATACCGCCGACCAGTGCGCGACGCATGGAAAGAGCCTACGCCCCCGCGTCCCCCGAGGGCGGGGGGCGCGCTTGCACTCGCGCGCCGGGCGCTCCCTCCGCCATGATGGGCGCGTGACCCTCCACGTCCCCGCATCGACATCGCCGCGCGGGACTCCCTGGGTGGAACGCAAGCGCAAACCCGACGGGAGTGAGCGCCGCTATCCCACCAATCTCGTGTACGCCTCCCGCTCCCTCGTGATCGTGAGCTACGTGATGCGCCAGGGTGGGGCGGTCTTCGGCACGCCCATCGAGATCCCCCCCGGGTCGGTCTCCTACGGCTACTTCTGGCGCTCCCGGCCCTACACCGTCTACCGCATGCGCGATGGCGACCGCATCGTCGCCCACCGCTTCGACGCCGTAGCCGGCGTGAGCATCCGCGAGGGCGAGGTCACCTACCGCGACCTTGCCCTCGACTGGTGGCTCACCCCCGAGGGCGAGCTCCTCGAGGAGGACCGTGATGAGTTCGACGAACTCCGCGAGGCCGGCGTCTTCAGCGCCTCCGACCTCGCCGCCGTGGCCCGCGCCGAGCGTGTCATTGGGAACGCCGCCGAACGTCTCTTGCCCGAGCTACAAGGCCTCGAACGCCGCCACGGCATCGCCTAGCAGAGCATCGTTCTCCCGGTCAATCGCAGCCCGTGGCCACCCCGAGCGCGCGGCAGACCTCACCGAGCTTGTCTTCGCTGAGGGTGCCTACGTACTGCCGCAACTGCCGCTGGTCGACGCTCTGAACGTTGTCCAGCTTGATTGCCGAGACGTTCTTCAGCCCTTCATCTGGACCAACGATGACTTCGCTGTCTAGGCCGCGAATCGTCGACGTTACGGGGGCAACGATGGCAGTTCTCAGCAGCGAAAGCGCTCGGGGGCGCGACAAGACAACGACCGGCCTCCTCTTGTCAGGTGGCTGGAACTGAAAGAGCCACAGTTCCCCTCGTCGTGCGGCCATGCCTAGTCCTCCGCCCAGACGGCCTGGTCAGTCCATCCATCGAGATCAGGGTCCTCGTGTGCCGGGAACCTGCGATAGCCTTCCTCATAGCGCCGATCGATGTCCTCCGCGATCTTCTGGGCGAGGTAGTTCGCGGCGGCCTCGCGCAGCACCGCTGAGCGACCTCGCTCACGAACCTCCGCGAGCTCGTCGAGCCGCGTCAACAGGTCCTCGTCGAAGGTCACTTGTATTGCTTTCATGTTGGCAGAATACCATATAAATCCCACTACCTCTATCGAGTACAATTCCCACAACTCAACTGACTCCGCAGACCCACGTAGCTGGGGGCAGCAGGCCGATGACCGCACCCACCATCCCCGACGTCGTCACCGCCCTTGAGCAGATGCACGGTGGCGAGCGCTGGCACTGGACCGCCGAGAGCGACCCCTTCGAGGTCGCGGTTGGCGCGATCCTCGTGCAGCACACCACCTGGACCAACGCCGAGCGCGCCATCGACCGTCTGCGCGAGGCGGGCGCGCTCGAGCCGGAACGGCTGGCGGAACTCTCCGATGAGGCGATGGAGGAACTGATCGGCCCGAGCGGCCAGTACCGCGCCAAGGCGAGCAAGCTGCGTGCCTTCCTCGACCTGATCGCCCGACATGGCTCGCTTGAGACGCTGCTGGCGCTCCCACCCGGGTCCCTGCGCGAGCAGTTGCTCGCAACCTGGGGCATCGGCGAGGAGACGGCGGACGTGATCGCGCTCTACGCCGCGCACCAGCCCGCCGTGGTGGTCGACGCCTACACTCGCCGCCTCTTTTCGCGCCTTGGATTGGGCCCCTCGCCCGATGACTCCTACGGCGCCTGGCAGACGTACCTCGCCGGAGAGCTTGCCGGCGATGCGCCCGCGCTGGCGCGCTTCCACGCCCTCGTCGTGCTCCACGCCAGGCGGCTCTGCCTTGCGCGGCGGCCGCGCTTCGAGGCGTGCGAGTTGGCCTCGTACTGCGCCCCTGCCCCTGCCTCGCCCCTACCCCCTTGAGCTCCGCGCGGGTACGTTCGCACGATGCAAGTCGGGATCATCGGACTGCCTCGCGCCGGAAAGACAACCGTCTTCAACGCCGTTTCGCGCGGGCTCGCCCAGGTCGGCGGGTTCGGAGGCGCGAGCAAGCCGAACATCCGCTCCGTGGCCGTGCCCGATTCCCGCGTCGACCGGCTGTCCGAGATCTACCGGCCCAAGCGCACCACCTACGCCACGGTCGAGTACGTCGATTTTCCCGCGGCCGGCGAGAACTTCGGCGCCGGGGAGGGCCTCGGCGGACGCTTCCTGAACGAGCTGGCGGCGGTCGATGCCCTCATCAACGTCGTCCGCGCCTTCGAGGATGAGTCCGTCCCCCACCCCGAGGGCTCCATCGATCCGGGCCGCGATATCGGCATCATGGACCTGGAGCTGGCCTTCGCCGATCTCGCCCTCATCGAGCGGCGCATCGAGCGCCTCGACCCGGAGATGCGCACCCTCAAGCCGGGGGAACGCGGCCAGTTGCAGGCCCTGCGCGATTTGCTCGACCGCATGAAGGGCGAGCTCGAGGGGGAGACGCCGATCCGCGCGATGACGCTCTCGGCCGACGAACGCCGCCTCCTCGCCGGCAGCCAGTTCCTCACCGACAAGCCCCTCCTCGACCTCGTGAACGTCGGCGAGGGGGACCTGCCCCGGCGGCTCGCCATCGAAGAGGAACTGCGTGCTTCCCACGGCGCCGCCGGTCGCGATCTGGCCGTGATGGGCGGGCGCTTCGAGATGGAGCTGAACGAGCTGAGCGAGGAGGAAGCGGCCGAGTTCCGCGAGGAAGCGGGCGTGCAGCAGAGCGGCATGGACGAGGCCGTGCGCCGCAGCTACGCCCTCCTGGGCCTCATCAGCTTCCTCACGGTCGGCCCCGACGAGTGCCGCGCCTGGACGGTCGAGGAAGGGGCCAAGGCCCCCGAGGCCGCCGGCAAGATTCACACCGACCTGCAGCGCGGCTTCATCCGCGCCGAGGTCATCCGCTATGAGGACCTCATCGAGTGCGGCAGTGAGGCGGAGGCGAAGCGTCGCGGCCTGCAGCGGACCGAGGGTAAGGAGTACCTGGTGCAGGACGGGGACGTGGTCAACGTCCTCTTCAACGTCTGATCAGGCCTCGTCTTCTGCCTGCTCTGGGTCGTCGCCGTCCACCACTTCCTCCTCGACGGGCTCGCTCTCATCCTCTGCTTCTGCCTCAGCCTCGTCCTTGCTCGCCGACTTGCGCCCGAAGATGCGCGCCGCCAGGGAGTTCCGCAGGGTGCGGTAGGCCTCGCCCGTCTGCTCCGGATCCGTGCGCTCCAGGTCGGGTGGCCCGTAGCGCGCCTCCTCGAAGGCGGTGCTGAGCGTGATCGCTTCCTCCGGACGTTCGAGCGCGTCGCCAAGGCGCGTCCCCCACTGGCGCACCGTCTCCGACTCCCTCGGCTGAAGTCCCGCCCACCCGGCGAGCCGTTCGACTCCCCCCCACTGCCGCGGCATCCCGTTCAGCCCCCGCAGCCCCCACACCCAGACGACGCGTGTGCCCAGCAGCACGATCACGACCGCCGCCAGCGTCCCGCCAACGCTCCAGATGAGGATCCAGGGCGGCTCGTACCCTCGCTCCAGCTCGGTGGGCGTCAGCAACGCCTCCAGCGCCGCCAGGCTGTCATTGAGCGTATCGAGCGGGATCAGGTCCAGGGGGATCTCGGGAATCTCGGTGTTCTCCGCCGCCAGCAGGAAGGTTTCCAGGCTCGTTCCGAGGAGCGCCAGGTCGTCCGAGGGGTTGAAGTCAACCCAGCCGTAGGTCGGGAAGTAGACCTCGACCCATGAGTAGGCATCGTCTTTCCGGACGGCGAAGGTGCCGGTGACCCCGTCGAGGTCCTCGGGGTCGAGCGCGTAGCCCACGGCCACGCGGGCGGGCACCCCCTGTGTGCGCAGCATCACCGTCATCGCCGTGGAGAAGTAGTCGAAGTAGCCCCGTTGCAGGTCGAACAGGAAGAAGTCGACCACGTCCCGCCGGGCCGGGGCGGAGCGCACGCTCGTATCGAGCTCGAACTCACGGATGTACGCCTCGATCGCGAGGGCGAGGTCGAACGGGTTCGTGACCCCCTCGGTCACGCTCGCCGCCTCGTCGTAGACGCGCTGTGGCAGGTCGTCGGGGAGTTGCAGGTAGCGCTCCGTCACCCACTGCGGGTAGTTGGCCGAGTCGGCGCGCAACTGGTCGGCCGAGGCGATGCTGACCGAGCCCGCCACGCGATAGCGGTCGCCCGCCCGCAGGTCTTCCTGGCTGCGGATGCGCTCGATGTCGCCGGGGAAGTCCTCGGGCAGATCGGCGACCGAGTCGATGTTCGCCCCGAGGGGCGTCCCCACCGAGAAGAGCGTGTCCTCGTCGTCGATCACTTCGATGTCGAGGGTGGTGATGACGCGGTCGCGGTAAAAGCGGCCCTGGATCTCGGCGGAGGTGGGATCGCCGGCGTTCACCTCCTCCGACTCGCGGCCGGACGCACGCCAGCCCGTGCCCGTGTACTCGTCGTAGCTCGTCCCCCGCACCAGCCCGAGGGTCTCGCCCCTCACCTCGAAGAGGATGCTTGAGCCGAGGTTGACGTCCCCGCGGATCGGCAGGTTCCTCCCGAACTTATGGAAGTTGCCGCCACCGCCGGCCAGGTCGTGGAAGAGGCGCGTGAGCGGTTCGATGGCGGTTTCGATGGGGTCCGTGACGTAGTTGATCGCGCTGTCGATCGCGTCGGCCTGCTTCCCCAGCGGAACCTGCCACGCGATCACGACCATCACGATGGTGAGGGCCAGGGTGAGCTGTGCGGCCTGCGCGCTCAACCACTCCGGGTACTCGACCCGGGAGTGGTCCCAGCGCAAGAACGAGCGCTGCAGGTGCAGGCGCGAGATGAGCAGGAGGGCGCCGATCGAGAACATCAGGAACGCGCCGCTGGGGCGTCCGTCGGTGGTGGCGATGATGACCAGCAGTCCCGCGCAGGCCGGCCCCACCGCCGCCCAGGCGTTGCGCCAGCGGAACACCGCCCAGGCCGCGATGTAGGTGACGAACACGCCGAGCGCATGCACCAGCAGCACGAACGGAAGGTTGTCGTTGCTGACGTCGTCCTCGCGCACCACGACCACCCACTCGTTCATGCGCGAGACTACGTCCTCCACACGGCCGACGATCGAGCCGCCGTCGGCGTAGGGCGTGGCCGTGAGCACGAGCAGCATCATCCCGAACAGGAGCGCCACGGGCTGCACGATGAAGGGGCTGGCGCGCGTACGTGAGGCGACCAACCCCAGCACCAGCGCCCCCATCACCGTGGGCGCGAGCGAGGGGAAGTCCCGCACCCAGCCGGCCTGCTGGATGGCGATGGCGATGGCGAGGTACACCACCAGCGCCGGAACCAGCGTGAGCCAGTCCTCCCAGCTCATGAGCAGGCGCGGCTTCTCCACGAAGAAGCGCCACAGGCGGGCGCCCATGGTTGAGGACCGGATGGCCTCTAGCTCTGCCATGTGTCTGCTCCCATGGCGGTGCTGCTCAGGGCGAAGGAGAGGTCATCACCCTGCGCGACCACGTACGTGAGGATATCCGTCGCCGTCAGCTCCCCGTACAGCAGCAGCGGTGAGCCCTCGCCGCCGAAGGTGCTCGGGTCCACCAGGACGACCGCGGCCCGCACCCCCCGCTGGACGAGCGCCTGCACCGGCGAGAGCCAGCTGCTGTCGGTGGAGGCGGTCACCAGCACCAGCGTCGTGTGGCGCCCGAAGCGGCGCTGCTCCTCCACCAACAGGTTCGCGAGGGGGGCCTCGCCGGTGGCCTTGGCCACGGCCAGCGATTCGAGGATGCGCGAGAGCTGCTGCTGGCCGCGCTCGGCCTCAACCACGGTGAAGTCCTCCCCGAAGGAGATGAGCCCCACGGAGCGGTTCGCGGCGATATACCGCTGGGCCACGCTGGCGGCCACGGTCACCGTGTACTCCTCCGTGCTCTCGTCGCCCTCGCCCGCGTGGATGCTCCGCTCCATATCGGCGATCACCCAGATGTCGCTGGTGGGGTCGAGTTCGAACGTCTTCACCATCAGCTCGCCCGTGTGGGCGGTTGAGCGCCAGTGGATGCGGCTCAGTGGGTCGCCCGGGGCGTAGCTGCGGGTGCCGCTGGCGTTGGGCGTGATGTAGTGCGTGCGGCGGCGGAAACGTCCCTCCCCGGGAAGGCTCGCGGGGGGCGTCTGGAAGCGGGGCAGGTCCACCATGCGGGGGTAGACCAGTATCTGCTGGCGGGCGCCGTAGTCGCGCTCCGCGTAGAAGATGCCGAAAGGATCGCCGGCGCGCACCCGCAGCGGCCCCCAGTCGTAGAGACCGCGCCGTTGCAGGGTCGTGCTCACCACCCAGCTCCGCAGCCCCCGGCTGGGAATCACCACCGCCCGCCGCGAGACGTGGCCGGGCAGGTCGCTGGGGTCCTCAAGCTCGACCCAGAGCTTCGGGATGCGGCTTGTGTTACGGACCTCGACCAGCTCCTCCGCCACCTGCCCCACCTGCCCCCGCAACGTGCGCCGGTCGACATCGACTTCGAGCGCGCGCGTGTTCAGCCAGGCGATGATGAGGGCGACGGGAATCCCCATCGCGACGATGTAGGCGATCCGGTAGAGCAGCCAGAAGCCCGTCCCGGTGGCGACGAATACCGCCGCCACGAGGATCACGAGGAGCACGCTGAGGGTGCGCCGCTGCGGCGCCAAGGGCCACGCGAGCGCCCGCCGTACCATCCCGCGCCTCAGGCGCGAGCGCGGGCGCCCGGCACGGGCACGCGCGCCAGGCAGTCGGCCACCACGTCTGCCGTGGTGGCGCCCTTGACCCGTGCGCCGGGGCTCACGATGACGCGGTGCCCGAGCGTCACGAAGGCCAACTCCTTCACGTCGTCGGGGGTGACGTAGTCGCGCCCCTCCAGCAGGGCGCGGGCCTGTGACGTGCGGAAGAGGGCGATCGACCCGCGCGGGCTCGCCCCCAGGTACACGTTCTCGTGCGTCCGTGTCGCGCCCGCCAGGCCCACGATGTACTGCTTGATGAGCGGGTCGATGTAGACCTCGCGCACGGCTCGCTGTAGCTGACGGATCTCGGTCGCGTCGGTCACCGCCTCAAGGTTGTCGATGGGGTGGGCCACCTGCTGCTCGTCGAGGACCTTCACCTCGTCCTGGGCGCTGGGGTAGCCGAGGTTGACGCGGATGAGGAAGCGGTCGAGCTGCGCCTCCGGCAGGGGGAACGTGCCTTCGTACTCGATGGGGTTCTGCGTGCCCATCACCATGAAGGGGGACGGCATCGGGTGGGTTATGCCGTCGACCGTCATCTGGCGCTCCTCCATCGCCTCCAGGAGCGAGGACTGGGTTTTCGGTGTGGCCCGGTTGATCTCGTCCGCGAGGACGATCTGGGCCACGATCGGCCCTTCCCGGAACTCGAAGTCCCCCGACTTCTGATTGAAGATCGAGACGCCCGTCACGTCGCTGGGCAGCAGGTCGGGCGTGAACTGGATGCGCTTGAAGCTGCACCCGGTGGAGACCGCCAGCGCGCGCGCCAGCATCGTCTTGCCGACGCCGGGGACGTCCTCCACGAGCATGTGCCCTCCGCAGAGGAGGGCCGTGATGGCAAGGCGCAATTCGCGGTCCTTGCCGATGATGACTTTCTCGACGTTGTCGAGGATTCGTTGCGAGACGATCTTCGGCTCTTCCAAGCCTTCCCTCCATGCCAGGTCAGGCGGCGACGGTCGAGTATAGCAACGTCGCGCTCGCCTCCGCCCGCTGAGCCGCTAGACTTTGGGCAATGTCCGAACGCGACTGGGTCGCTCTCGCCGCCTCCCTGGCCGATCGCTTCGCCGAACGCGCCCCCCGCCACGACCGCGAGGGCTCCTTCCCCCACGAGAACTTCGCGGACCTGCGCGAGGCAGGTTTCCTCAAGCTCACCGTGCCCCGTGCGCACGGCGGCTTCGAGCTTCCGCTCTCCCAGTTCGTGCGCGTCCAGGCAGCGCTCGCTGCGGGCGACGGCTCCACCGCGCTCGCCCTCAACATGCACCTCATCCGCTTCGGCGCCGAACGCGAGACGCCCAGCTACCCGCCGGAGTGGTTCGACGAGCTCTGCCGGGGCGCCGTCGAGGATGGCCGCCTCGTGAATACCGCCGCCACCGAGGAGGGGCTGGGCAGCCCCGCGGGCGGCGGCATCCCCGATACCACCGCCACCCCGGTCGAGGGCGGCTGGGTGCTGGAGGGGCGCAAGACGTTCGTCACCCTCGCGCCCGAGCTCTGGTACGTGCCCGTGCTCGCACGGCTGGACCCGCCCGCGGGCGGCGCCCCCGACATCGCCGACTTCATGGTCACGCGCGACGACCCCGGAGTCCGTATCGACGAGACCTGGGACGCCCTCGGGATGCGCGCCAGCGGCAGCCACGACCTCGTGCTCGAGGGGGTGCGCCTGGCCGAGGACCGCTTCCTCGGCTACCGCAACCGGGGCAAGCCCAGCCCCCGCGGACGCGCGGGCGGCGTCTGGTTCGCGCTGGGCGTGGCCGCGACCACCACCGGCGTCGCCCAGGCCGCTCGCGACTACGCCGTCGGCTTCGCCCGCACGCGTACGCCCACCGGCGTCCGCACCATCGCCGAGTTCCCCGGCGTGCGCCGCCGGATCGCGCGCATCGACCTGCTCCTGCAGCGCAACCGCGCGCTCATCGCCGATGCCGCCGCCGCCTGGGAATCGGGCGAGGACAGCGGCATGCCCGCCAGCGATCGCGTCGCTATCGCCAAGGTCGACGCCCTCAACAACGCCATCGAGGCCGTCGACGAAGCGATGCGCGTGGTCGGCGGTGTGAGCCTGCAGAAGAGCCGCCCGATCGAGCGCTACTACCGCGACGTGCGCGCCGGCCTCCACAACCCGCCCCTCGAGGACCGCGCCCTCGAACAGCTCGCCCGCCGCGCCCTCGACGCCCCTGAAGGCGCCTGACCCCTCGGCCCTAGCCCATCCCCAGCTCGTGCAGGCGCTCGTCGTCGATGCCGAAGTAGTGGCCGATTTCGTGCAAGACGGTCGTCCGCACCTGATCCCGCACCTCGTCGTCGGTCTCGCAGATGGACTCGATCGGTCCCTGGTAGATGCTGATCTTGTCGGGCAGGACGAGGTTGTAGCCCTCGCTCCGGTCGGGGAGGGCGATGCCGTGGTAGAGCCCAAGCAGGGTGCGTCCCGGTCCCAGCCCCGCCGCCCGACGGTCGTGCGCCGTGGGACGCCACTCGATCACGACCTCGACGTTCTGGACGCGCGCCATCAGCTCCCGGGGCAGCGAGGCCAGCGCCTCGCGCACAAGTTCGCGGAAGTGGTCGCGTTCCATCGTTACGAGTCTACGGACTCGCGCGAGGGAGCATGTTTGCCCGTCGAGCGTGGTTAACCGGGGCCGCCCTTCCCCCAGGCCCTGAGGGGCTGTACCTTGAACGCCAAGTAGTGCCTGCGTGCCGCCCTTATCCAGACGGGTGGAGGGAACCGGCCCCGAGAAGCCCGGGCAACCTGTCTCCCAGGAGACAAGGTGCCAAAGCCGGAATCCCCTCAGGGGGAGATCGATGAGAGCGCCAGTGCTCAAGGAATCGGCCCGCGCACGAGGAGAGACGATGCCAGCACCTCTGGGCCGAATGTTCATGTCCCTGGTCCTCTAGGGGACCAACCCTCGCGATCCCAACGCCTCGCGCTGGCGCGAGCGCCCATCAGCGAGCGCCTCGCCCACCGCGACACCCGATGCACGAGAGAGAGACATGACCTACGCACTAAACCTGCGCTGTCGCGAATGCAGCCGCGACTACCCCCTCGCAGCCCTGCACGTTTGCGAGTTCTGTTTCGGACCGCTGGAAGTCGTGTACGACGACGAGGCCATCCGCAAGGATGTCTCCCGCGAGAAGATCGCCTCCCGTCCCTCCACGCTCTGGCGCTACCGCGAATTCCTGCCCTGCGATGCGGACACGGCCGTCGATATCGGGGCGGGTTTCACCCCCCTGATCCACGCCCGAAACCTCGGCAAGGCGCTGGGGCTCCCCAACCTCTACATCAAGAACGACACGGTAAACCCGACCTGGTCCTTCAAGGACCGCGTCGTCGCCATCGCCAGCTCCCGCGCGCGCGAACTCGGCTACGAGAAGCTCGCCTGCGCCAGCACGGGCAACCTCGCCAATAGCGTCAGCGCCCACGCCGCTGCCGCCGGCATGGAGGCCGTGGTCCTCATCCCCGACGACCTCGAGGCGGGCAAGGTGCTGGGCTCCAGCATCTACAACCCCACCCTCGTGAAGGTCCACGGCAACTACGACGCCGTGAACCGCCTCTGCGCCGAGCTCGCCGGCTCGCGCAACTGGGCCTTCGTCAACGTGAACGTGCGGCCCTACTACGCCGAGGGCTCGAAGACGCTCGGCTTCGAAGTCGCCGAGCAGCTCGGCTGGCGCGCGCCCGACCACTGCGTCGTGCCCATCGCCAGCGGCTCGCTCTTCGTCAAGATACTCAAGGGCCTCAAGGAGTTTGCGAAGGCCGGCCTCATCGACCCGCCCCAGACGCGCATGAGCGGGGCGCAGGCCGCGGGCTGCTCGCCCGTGGCCACCGCCTGGGCCGAGGGCAGCATGAACTTCCGCCCGCAGAAGCCCGACACCATCGCCAAGTCGCTCGCCATCGGCAACCCCGCCGACGGCTACTACAGCCTCGTCCAGCTTCGCGACACGAACGGCTCCTGCGCCTCCGTCGGCGACGACGAGATCGTGGCCGGCATGAAGCTCCTCGCCGAGACCGAGGGCATCTTCGCCGAGACGGCCGGTGGCGTAACCATCGCCAGCGTCAAGCAGTTGGCCGCCAGCGGTAGAATCGACCCCGACGAGCTTGTGGTGGCATTCATCACGGGCGCGGGCTTCAAGACCGCCGAGGCCGTGGTCGACCACCTCGGTCCGGCGCTTGAGATCGACGCGACCGTCGATAGCTTCGAGGCCGCCTACCAGGATCTCGAGGAGGTTCCCGCCTGATGGCCGTTCAGCGACTGCGCTTCACCTTCCCGACCGACCTGATCAAGGAGCCCGTGATCTACCTCATCGGGCAGAAGTTCGAGGTCATCACCAACATCCGCATGGCCGACGTCGACGAACACACCGGCTGGGTCATCCTCGAGCTCGAAGGCAATGCCGGCGAGATCGCGCGCAGCGTCACCTGGGCCGAGAGCCGTGGTGTGCGTGTGGACCCCATCACCGGCGATGTCGTCGAAGGCTAGCCACCAGAAGAAACGGAGACCACCACTTGGCAGCAACAGTCCTCATCCCCCAGCCCCTCCGCCCCCTCACGGGCGACCTGGCCACCGTCGATGGCGTCACCGGCACGCTCTCGGCCTGCATAGCAGACCTCGAGGCGCGCTTCCCGGGCGTGGCCGAGAGGATGCTCGATGAGGAAGGGGAGCTGCGCCGCTTCGTGAACGTCTACATCAACGGCGAGGATGTCCGCTTCGAGGACGGCCTCGCCACCACCATCAACGACGGCGACGAAGTCAGCATCGTCCCGGCCGTCGCCGGCGGCTCTCTCTGAGATAGGCTCAAGGCGGCGCCCCCGGACGGTTTGCGCCGCGAGGGGGATAGCCTGGCGCCAGCGGTGACGCTCGCAGACCTGTCCTGAAAGCACGAAGCCCCCTGAGAAGGGGGCTTCATAGTCTGTGGGTGCCGAAGGTTGGCTAGAAGACGTTTCGGGTGCCGCTGTCGCTGCGGGGCGCCTCGGTGGGCGCTGCCGCTGGCGGAGCCGCCTGCTGGTCGGGTTCCTCGGGTGTCTCGACCTGCGCCTGAACCTCTTCGGTGGCTTCGGTGGCTTCGGTGGCTTCTGCCTGCTCCGCGTTGTCATCCTTGACGGCGCGGCGGAATTCCTTGATGGACGAGCCCAGGTCGCCGCCGATCCTGCTGATCCGGCCAACGCCAAAGAGCAGAACAATGACCCCGACGATGATCGCGATCTCCAAGGGTCCGAGCGGACCTACAATCAAAGGACCAGGCATTACGCCCTCCTCGACCTCCGGCACTCGCCGGAGAGTCAGTCTTGTCATGGTACATGATGCTGCAATGGGGGAAAGCGCTGCATACTCCCCAAGTAGGGTACGTTCCTGAGGGCAGCAGGACGCTGAAGGAGGGTTCCGATGCGTACCTTCACGGTATTGGTGCACGTAGCAGAAGAGGGTGGTTACTGGGCTGAAGTGCCCGAACTGCCAGGCTGTGGTTCCCAGGGCGAGACGCTCGACGAGCTCAGAACGAATGTCATAGAGGCGATCGAGGCCTGTCTTGCGGCCCACCTTGAGGACGAGGGCGATCACCTTCCCGAGAGGGTCGAGAAGTGGGAGATACCCTTCCCGGTTGACCAGCCGGAGCTAGCCCCCGCCTGAAGCAGGGCTCAGGTCAGCCGTTCGACGAAAACGTCCATCACGCCGCCGCAGATCTTGTCCTCGCCGTCGGTCGGCTCCGTCAGGTCGACGGTGACGATGCGGGGAGAGCCGTCCTCCAGCACCTCCATCGCCTCCTGCCAGACCTCCGCCTCCCCACAGCCGCCGCCGATGGTCCCGAAGAACGAGCCATCGCTGCGAACCACCATCTTCGCGCCCGTCTTGCGGGGCGTTGAGCCCCGCGTCCGCGCGACCGTCGCCAGCACGACCGGCTCCTCGCGGTCGAGGGCGCTCGCAATCTCGCGGTAGATCTCTTCGTTCATGCCTTGATCCTGACGCCCCCGGCCCGCCGCTGCAAGCGAGAACACCGAACGCGCGGGAATTCTCTACCATCGGCCCCATGACAGCCCTCGCTATCGACCACGTCATCCTCGCGACGCAGGACATCGAAGCGACGGCCGCGCGCCTCGAACGTGATCTGGGACTGACCTCGCTGGCGGGCGGCAGGCACGCCGGTCACGGTACCGGCAACCGCATCGTTCCGCTGGGCGACGCCTACATCGAGATCATGGGAATCGTCGACGAAGCCGAGGCCGCCGCCAGCCCCATGGGGAGCTGGCTCCGCGAGATGACCGCAGAGGGCGACCGCCTGGCCGCCCTCTGCCTGCGCACGGACGCCCCCGGTTTCGACGCCACCGCCGAGCGCCTCGCCCTCCGCCCCCTCCCCATGTCGCGCGACGCTCCCGGTGGCCTCACGCTCTCGTGGCGGCTGGCCGGCCTGCCCGAAGCGATGGCCGACCCCTCCCACCCCTTCTTCATCGACTGGCAGATTCCCCCCGACCAGCACCCCGCCCGCGGCTCCGCCCCCCACCGCGTCGAGCCAGACGGTTTCGCCTGGGTCGAGCTGGCTGGCGACCCCGAGGCAATCCGGGGGAGGCTCGGCGGTGACGTGCCCGGCGTGCGCGTCGTCGACGCGCC
Organism: Tepidiformaceae bacterium; assembly: GCA_965262975.1. Taxonomy (GTDB): domain Bacteria; phylum Chloroflexota; class Dehalococcoidia; order Tepidiformales; family Tepidiformaceae; genus UBA2991. Next base: position 3,168,616 of record OZ253575.1, read on the forward strand.
TCAGCCGGGCGTGTGCGCCACTGTGGGGATCGCGGGCGGCGGCGGGGTCCTGCTGGGCTAGCGACAGGAGCTTGTGACGGGCAACCGTCGGTGTAAGATGGAAGCACGATGACGCAGGTGAAGAAGCGAAGGCGGCCCACGAAGGTCAGCGATATCCCGGTTGTGCCGGCGAGCAAGATGCGGGCCAAGCTGCGGCGGCGGATCAAGGTTTACGAGCGCCGCTATGAAATGTCGACCGAGACGATGCGCGAGGTTGTCCGGAACGACCCCCTGCGAGAGACCTGGGAGATATGTCAGTGGCTGCTGGACGACGCCCTGCTCAAGGACCTCGTAGAGGAGAAAAGCACGGTTGGGTCGCTATCGACCGATACGTCTCAGCCCACGAGCGCGCACTCGAACGGCACACCTTCGTCCTCGAAGACCTGACGGTCTTCGAGCGACTCACTCGCCGTTCCGGCCCCATTCTGGCCCTTCGAGGACAGCTTCTCTGCCCCGGCCAGATCGTCATTAGGGTCGTAAAGGACCTCGCGGTTCGTGTGAACGCGCGCAATGAAAGGCAAGTCCGCGGGACGCGCTACGGCTACCACGCCTACGTCGAGGGAATGGGAAACCTGCTCCGCTACGACAACTCCCACGCCCCCGACGAGTTCCACCGCCACGTGTACGACTTCGCGAGCCGGAAGCAGCAGCCCCTCGAACTCGTTACCCGCGAGGAGTTCCCGACCCTCATCGAGGTTCTCGACGAGGTGCAGGCGATGGCCGCTGACCTCGGGCTCGCTGGCTAGCCCTGCCCCAGCCGCTCCCCGAGGAAGGCGTGGATGCGCGCCGTCGCCTCCCGGCCAATGGTGATCGGCGCGGCGTCGAAGCCGTGCGGGCCGCCGGGATAGACGGCCAGCTCCGACTCGTTCCCCGCTGCCAGCCAGCGCGCGTGCATGAACAGCGAGTCGTCCAGCAGCGGGTCGTACGTGCCCACCGTGAAGAGCGCGGGGGGCATGTGGTTGAGGTTCGCGTTGAGGGGTGAGACATCGGGGTCGGTTGCGTCCACGCCGGGGATGAACATCCCGTAGAAGGCCTCGATGGCGTCGCGCGCGAGACCGCCCTCCGGACCAACCCCCAGCCGCTGGCTGGGCGTCATCGCGAGGTCGTACACCCCGTAGACGAGGTTCGCCCCGATGAAGCCCGTGTAGCCGTGCCGGTCGCGCATGCGCAACAGCGTGACCGCCGCCAGGTGCGCGCCCGCAGAGCCGCCGCCGATGAGCAGCCGCTCGCTCTCGAATTCGGCGGCGGCGTTCTCGACCAGCCAGACGGCGGCGGCCTCGCAGTCGTCGGGACCGGCGGGGTAGGGGTGCTCCGGCGCGAGCCGGTAGTCGACGCTCACGGTCGCGACGCCGAACTTCTCGACCAGCGCGAGGTTCGCCTGGTCGCTCATGCGCGCCCGCCCGATGACCCAGCCGCCCCCGTGGATGTCGAGGTAGACGCCCGTCGGTTCGCGCCCCTCGGGCCTGATGATGCGGATCGTCGCGCCCTCGCCCATGCCCGGCACGGTGCGCTCCTCCGCTCGCTCGACCGGCGGGGGCACGGGGAAGGCCCCGCCCCCCTCGTCCATCAGCCGCCGCATCTCCACGAGGTCGGTGTTCTCCATCGACGGCATCTGCTCGCGCATGGCCACGGCAGCCGCCACGAAGCCGCGAGTCTCCTCGCTGATGGCGTCGTCGCCGAACACGCTGGGGTCGAAGCTCACGGTGGTCCTCCTCAGGAAGGCTTCAGGCCGAAGGAGTGGATCAGGCGCCCGAAGCCCAGGTAGCTCACCACCGCCCAGCCGATCTCGACGATCTGCTCCTCGGTGTAGTGCTGCCCGAGCTCATCGAACAGATCGCCGTCGATATTGGCATGGTCCACGAACAGCCGCTCGGCGTAGTGGAAAGCCGCCTTCTCCGCCTCGTCGAAGTCCTGGTCGCCCCACGTCGAGATCTTGTCGACGGTGTCCTCTTCGAGGGTCTCTCCTTCCCCTGACAGGGGAATGCGGGCGGCCTGTCAGAAGTCGCAGGCGTTCAACTGCGCGACGCGCAGCCGCACCATCTCCTTCAGTCGCGCGGACACGGCCCCGTCCCTGATGAGGGGCCGGTACCAGGCGTTCCAGGTCTCAAGGAGCTTGGCGTTGTGCCCGAAGACGCGCGTGAAGTCGTCCGTGCGGTCACGCATGTGCTCGGGAAGCTCGTCGTCGCGGGCAAGGCGGAGGTAGGGGGCAGGTGTGTCGGTCATGGCGGAGATTCTAGCGACCCGCGCAGCACAGGGCGTCGGGGCGTGGATAGCGCCCTGTCGAGCGCGGTGACCGAGTGATAACGTCGGGGGATGCCATTCAAGGCCACGGTAGGCGTAGCGAGCCTTGGCGCCTCGGAGTTCCAGACCATCGACGCCGTTGTAGATACTGGCGCCGCCCACACGTTCCTCCCTGCATCGTTCCTCGAGAGTCTCGGCGTTCCCCGCACACGATCGCGAGGGTTCAAGCTCGCCGACGGCACGCGCAAGACCCACGCCATGGGCGAGGCTCGCTTCAGGATCGAAGGACGCGAGATGAACTCCCCCGTCGTCTTCGGAGACGACGATGTCTGTCTCCTCGGCGCCACCACCCTTGAGGTATTCGACCTCATCGCAGACACGACAAACCTGCGCCTCATCGACGCTCCCGAGGCCCTGCTGGTCAGCGTCTTCCGCGGCTGATGTCGCCCAAGCCCGCAGGCGGGATCTCCGACAGGCTCGACGCTACCGGCAGCAGGCCAGAGGACTTGAGCCAAGTCGTCGCTGGCGATGCCCCATCCGCTACGCTAGAGTTGCGAATCGAAACAAGGCAGCCACTCTGTGGCCGCCTTGGTGTAGCTATTGGTCCCCGGGGAGGGATTCGAACCCTCAAGCTGCGAGCAGCAGTGGCTTCCAAGGCCACCGCGTTTTCCAATTTCGCCACCCGGGGCCAGTAGAAAGAGGGCGGGTCTGCGTTTCCACCGCAGGCCCGCCCTTGTTCCTCAATTGAACCTCCTCCTTGTCTTACTCGAACGGTAGATCGTCGACATCGGGGACGGCTCTCTTGGTCAGCGCGTAGCGCACCTGTCCACCTGGACCTTCGAAGCGGGTCATGCCCCCTGTGCGTATCAGGGCAGCATTCACAGCGCGAGCCGACTTCACTTCCGGGAATCCTAGTCCTCCTGCCAACAGCACCTCGGTGATCTCATCAAGCGTCATCGTCGCTTCTTCGAGCGCTTCGCTGTCGAGGGCTGTGAGAATCCCGAGGTCAATCGGCTCTCCGAATCTCTCTAGGAAGACCTCAATGATTGCATCCCCGACTCCCAGGTCAGCGAAGCGGTAATTCCCCCGTCGGCGACCAGCTCCCCGCACGGAACCTGGCCACTCGACATCCGCGGAGTAGGGGCTGCGTCCCAAGGTCTCGGCCACAAACTCGCGAAGCGCTGTGTAGCGCCGGAGTGCGACATCGAGGCGCGCCTTTGCCGCCAGGTATCCCTCGCCTGCGGCTTCGATCTCAGTCTCGTCCGCCTCCAGGGCCTTTAGGTAGTTCGATAGCTGCCGCTGCCCAACGTTGATGGTAGCCATTGCAAGTCTCCCCTAGCTGGGGAAATTTTAGGTTACCGAACGTCACGTTGTCAAAGTGGAATTTGCGAAGGCTCCAATGTGGCCCTCCACTGTCTTCCCCCTAGCCCAGGTACGCAGCACCCGACCGACGCCCCTTCGGGTCCGTCAGGACGTTGACCAGCGCGACCGTGTTCGCGGCGAGCGCCTCGCGCACGGCGGGGGCGATGTCGGCGGGGTCCTCGACGCGGCGGGACCAGCCGCCCACCATCTCCACGGTCTTTTCGTAGGCGACGGGGAGGAGGGCGGCGATGGGGGGCGCGTCGGGGGCGAACTGGCGGTCCTGGATCGAGTGGCCGGCGATGCCCCCGTTGTTCGACACGACGATGACGACGTTCGCCCCAACGCGGACGGCCGTCTCGACCTCCATGGCGGCGGCGCCGAAGGCGTAGTCGCCGAGCACGGCCACCACCTGCTGATCCGGTCGCGCCAGCTTCGCGCCGATGGCGTAGGGCAGACCCGTGCCCATGCAGCCGGTCGTGCCCGAGTTCAGCCGCAGCCGCGACCCGAAACTGGGCATGACCGCCCGCGCGACGCCCATCGTCAGCTCCGCGTCGACCGTCACGGTGGCGTCGCGGTCGAGGCTGTCGCGCACGTCCCGTAGCAGGCGGAAGTGGTTGATGGGCACCTCGTCCGAGGCCATCGCCTCCTCCGAGCTGGCCTCGTTGCGGGAGCGGCCCTCGGCCAGCGTCGCGACCCAATCGCTGCTCGCCACGCGCAGGCTGCGCCCTTCGAGCAGTCCGTTGAGCTGCTCGACGGCGATCGCGCAGTCGGCCACGATGCCGGTCTCGACGTCCGCGCCGCTGTAGAACTCCTCCGCGACTATGTCGATGTGGGCGAGGCGCACGCCCTCGGCGAAGCGCGGCGGCTGCCCGAACTGGAACACCCAGTTGAAGCGCCCGCCCACCATGAGCACGGCGTCCGCCCCGCCCAGCGCCGCCGAGCGGGTGGCGTTCATGAACATCGGGTGGTCGTCGGGAATAGAGCCCCGCCCCATCGGCGACGACACAAAGGGGATACCCCGGTCGACCAGCCGCTGCAGTGGCAGACCCGCCTCCGCCCAGCCCGCGCCCTTGCCCATGATGACGAGGGGGCGCTCCGCCGCGGTGAGCATATCGGCGACCGCTTCGAGGGCGGCGGGGTCCGGGTGCGGACGCGAGATCTCGGGATCGCTCGTCCGCCACTGGACGGCCTCCTCGTCGAAGGGCGTGCGGATGAGCTCGGCGGGGAAGTCGAGGTAGACGGCCCCCGGCCGCCCGTTCAGGGCGCGTCCGAGCGCGAGGTGCACGTACTCCGCGATGCGCGCCTGGCTGTCGACCTGCGTCGCCCACTTGCAGGCGGGCGCCGCGAAGGCGACCTGGTCGGCCTCCTGGAAGGCGCCGAGACCGCGCTGGTTCCCCGCCGAGGATCCGCCCAGGACGACGAGCGGCATGGCGCTCTCGGTGGCGACGTACATGGGCGTGACCGCGTTCGTGAGGGCGGGTCCCGATCCCACGACGAGCACGCCCGGCTTCCCCCGCGCCCAGCCCCAGGCCGAGGCCGCGAAGCCCGCCGAGACCTCGTGGCGGCAGTTCACCACCTTGATGCCCTCGCGCTCCATCGCTGCCATGACCTCGATCATGGGTCCCGCCACCACCCCGAAGGCCGTGTCGATGCCGGCCGCCTTCAGTTGTCGCGCGATGATCTGTCCGCCGTTCAAATCTGCCATGCCAGGGCCTCCGTTTTCGGTGGCGGCCATCGTACGCCCCGCGCGGGGCGGGCCGCCCGCAGCCTACAATCGGGCGCCGCCGCTGCGGCCAGGGGATGCTCATGGACCGGCTCGAAGGAAAGGTTGCGCTCGTCACGGGGGCGGGTTCGGGTATCGGGAGGGCCTCCTCCCTGCGCTTCGCCGCTGAGGGCGCGAGCGTCATGTGCGTCGACCTCAACGAGGCCTCCGCGCAGGACACCGCCGCCACCATCGCCGAGGGCGGCGGCGCCAGCGCCGCCCTGAAGGTCAACGTCACCGAAGAGGACGCGGTGAAGGCCGCCTGCGAGGAGACGGTGCGCGAGCTGGGCGGCTTCGACGTGCTCTACAACAACGCCGGCATCGGTCGCGCTGAGTGGGACGTCACCATTGCCGTCAACCTGAGCGGCGTCTATTACGGCCTCCGCCACGGTGGCGCGCTGCTGGCCGAGCGCGGCGGCGGGGCGATCATCAGCACGGCTTCGGTCGCGGGGCTGGTCGGACTCGTCAGCAGCCGCGTCACGGAATTCCCGCCGGTCGACGGCTCCGGCGCGTACATCGCCGCCAAGCACGGCGTCGTCGGGCTGACGCGCCAGTTCGCGCTCATCTACTCGACTCATGGCGTCCGCGTGAACGCGATAGCCCCCGGCTACATCCGCACACCGATGATTCAGGAGGCGCTGGCGGAGCAAGAGGCCACCGGCTACCTCGAGTCGCTGCACCCCCTGGGTCGCCTGGGCGAACCCGAGGAGATCGCCGCCGCCGCCGCCTTCCTCGCCAGCGACGACGCCTCCTTCATCACGGGCGTCACCCTACCGGTCGACGGCGGCTACACGGCGCGTTAGGGGCCGAAGATAGCGCTCACCGCGCAAGAGAAACCCGGTACCACGTCCAGTCCGTCGAGGGCTTCGTCCTCGCTCAGCGTTGAAACGGCGTGGTCTGCGATGTGCACGTCCACCGTGCGCGGCTCCGGATGCACGACCCAGACGAGCTGCACGCCGTGGCTCAGCCACATCCGCGCCTTGTCATGGGCTTCGCGGCGGCTGTCGTTCGGGGAGGTAACTTCCACCACGAGGTCGGGGACGACCTCGGCGTAGCCTGTGATCTGCGCGTCCAGCGGGATCTTCTCAGCCGAAGTGAACGCGATGTCGGGCTCTCGCACCGTGTCCGGATCGCGCTCAAGCCAGATGCCAGAGTCGGAGGCGACCAGCGTTCCGAGCCCCTCCGGCTCGATGAAGCTAAACAGTGCGGCGCTCAGCCTCACCACGATCTTCCCGTGCTCATGTCCTGTCGGCATGGTCTCGCAGAGCACCCCCCGGATCAGTTCGCCTCGCACGCCTCGTCCGTACAACCGCAACAGGTCGTCGGCGGTGAGCAGGTTGGTCTCGGTGGTGGTCATCTCTGAACGCTCCGGCGTACCTTCATTCTACATCGCGAGCACCGCCCGCCCCGCCCCGCTAGACTGCCCCCGAATCCGCGAGGAGCCTTTCCGCTTTCCTCGCCAGCGACGCCGCCTCCTTCATCACCGGTGTCACCCTCGGGACGCATGCTCCGTATAGACTGGATAGTGGTACGAGACCATGACGATGAAGTTCGTGTTCGACGAGCGAAAGGCTGCGCAGGCGGCGGCCCACCTCCTGCACCGCCATGGCGATCCGATGCCCTACATCAAGCTCATCAAGCTCCTGTATCTGGCTGACCGGCGCGCCTTCGTCGAGACGGGTCACCCGGTTACGGGTGACCGGCTGGTCTCGATGAAAAACGGACCGGTCCTCAGCACCATCCTCGACCTCATCAGGCAGACCGGGGGACGCGGCCACTCCGTCTGGCACGAGTATGTGTCCGACCCTGATCCTCGTTACGCGGTCACCGCGACATGCCCCCGGGAGCTGGATGGAGCGGATGACGAACTCTCCGAGTACGAGCGATCGCTGCTCGACGCTGTCTTCCTGGAATTTGGCGGTAACGATGAGTGGGATCTCGTTGACTACACGCATACGCTGCCGGAATGGACCGACCCGCAGGGGTCGTCCGCTGCCATCGACCTGAAACGTATTCTCAAGAGTGAAGGATTCACGAAGAAGGAAGTCGCCGCTGTGGAGAGCGAAGTCACAGCGTTTCACGACCTCCACACGCGTTACCTCGCCTAGACCGTGGATCCCGGCAGCACCTTTGTCGGATACGACCGCGACAACCATCTCCATGTCATCCTGAGTACTCCCGACACTCGCGGCAGGGTCGCCCTGGCGAACCTTTCATCGCACGGAGGGCCCGGCTGTGGTGAGCACTGCCTGGTCCTCGTTCCGGGTGACCACCCATTTGTTCGCCACCCGTCCTGCATTCCCTTCCGCCGGGCGAAGCTGGAACCCCTGACGCGACTGGAAGAGGCCCGCGACAAGGGGGCGATTACGGTGCGCGAGGCCCTGGTCCCCGAGATTCTGCAGCGCATCCAGCAGGCAGCGCTGGGTGACATCCATCCGCCGCGCAACTTCAAGCTCGCTATCCGGGAAACGCGACGGTACTGAGGACCCTGCACCGCCTGCCCCGCCCCGCTAGACTGCCCCCGAATCCGCGAGGGAGTTCCCCATGACCTCCGCACCCGACATGGATACGACCGCCCCCAAGTTCCTGCGCGATAAGTACGCCATCATCGGCGTCGGCGAGACCACCTACACGCGCGGCTCCAACCTGACCACGCGCGCGCTTGGCACCTGGGCCGTGAAGAACGCGATGGAGGACGCGGGCATCCCCGCTTCCGAAGTCGACGGCATGATGTCGTACTCCAACAACGACTCCACGCCCTCGCCCATGATCGCGGGCGACCTCGGCATCCGCCTCAACTTCTATATGGATGTCTACGGCGGCGGCTCCAGCAGCGAGGCGCTCGTCGGGCTCGCCATCGGCGCGATCGAGGCGGGGATGTGCAACACCGTCGTCGTCTTCCGCTCGATGAACGGCTACTCGCAGGTCCGCATCGGCGGCACGGGGGCGCGGGCGCGCGCGCCCGTCGGCGGCGATGCCGTGCATACAGCCCCCTACGGCTGGTTCAGCGCGGGCCAGAACTTCAGCCCCAGCTTCATGCGCCACATGTACGACTACGGCACGACGCCGGAGCAGGTGGCCATGGTCAAGGTCATCCACAGCGAGCACGCCTCCAACAACCCCAAGGCCTACTACAAGCAGCGCGTGACCGTGGACGACGTGCTCAACAGCCGCATGATCGTGAAGCCCCTCCACCTGCTCGACTGCTGCGTCGAGACGGACAACGCCACGGCCGTCATCGTCACCCGCGCCGAGCGCGCCTACGATTACCGCAACACCCCCGCGCGCATCCTTGGCGTGGCCGGACGCGTCTGCAAGCCGCGCATCGATATGCACTTCCAACACGGCCCCATCTCGACCGTGGCCGGCTACTACATCAAGGACATCATCTTCCCGAACGCGGGCGTGGGTCCCGAGGACATCGACCTGACCGGCGCCTACGACGCCTTCACCTTCACCTCCATGCTGCAGCTCGAGGACTACGGCTTCTGCAAGAAGGGCGAGGGCGGCGACTACGTCAGCAGCGGCATCATGCGGCTCGGCAACGAGCGTCCCAACAACACCAGCGGCGGGCACCTCTGCGAGGGCTACACGCACGGCATGAACATGATCATCGAGAACGTGCGCCAGCTCCGCGGCGAGGTCGACGACTACTGCCCGACCGACGACCAGGGACTCAAGCAGCACACCTTCGACTACTCCGGAGGGGCCTGTCGGCAGGTGCCCGACGCGAACATCTCCATGAATCTCGGCTGGGCGATGCCGGGCACCGGCTCCTCGCTCGTGATGCGGAAGGGATAGGGCGATGCCTCAAGGCGAATACCGCGGCATGAACCTCACCGTTCTCGATGTCGACCACGAGAACACGGCCTACTTCGGCTACTGCGCCGAGCACGACTTCCACCTGCAGAAGTGCACCGCCTGCGGCCTCCTGCGCTACCCGCCGGGGACGGCCTGCCCCTGGTGCCAGAACCGCGAGTTCGAGTGGACGCGCGTCGAGGGCAAGGGCACGGTGCACTCCTACGGCGAGGTGCACCAGGCGATCCAGCCCCAGTTCCGCGAGAAGGCCCCCTACATGATCCTGATCGTCGACCTGGACACGCAGAAGGGGCAGCCGAGCGAGCACGAGGCCCTGCGCGTCGCTGGCAACCTCGCCACGCCCGACGGCGATCTCGCGCCGCCCGAGCTGGTCCGCCAGGTCGGCATCGGCAGCCGCATGCGCATGGTCTTCGCGGACGTGGGCGAGGGCCTCTCCCTGCCCATGTGGACCCTCGACGAGGAAGCGGAGCAGCCCCAGAACCCCTGGCGCTACCCACAGGAGTACAACGGGATATAGAGCGCCCTACCCGCCGTCGCCGCCACCGCCAAAGCCGCCGAAATCGGTCTTCGCGAGGTCGATGCCGGCGCACTGAAGGCTCCAGAACATGAACTCCCAGCAGCCGTCGGTCACCCTCGTATGCACGTACTTCAGCAGCTGCCAGACCAGGCTCCACACAGGCGCTTCCCCTTCCCTTCAACCCTACTGGTCCCGCGCACGCCCTTGCAACGAGGCGGGAGTATATCCCTAACTTGACAAGCGCCCATTCGCCGGGCTTTTCCTGGTGCTTGACTCTGTGGGACGGCGTCCTAGAGTGGATACGGACAAACGTTCGGAATGGGCTCGTGGAGGTCTGAGAGTGGACAAGCAAGGTTGGACGAAGGTCGGGGACGAAGAAGCCCGAGACGTGATGGAGAACGCTGATTGGGCGATGGCGGTTCTCTCAGGTGAAGTAGAGACTCACCCCACGCCCGATGGGAAGTCACTGATCGTGCTGCGCCTTACCATTGCCCACCCGCCAGGGTCAAAGGCGGAAGTTCCTCGAACGGAGAAACTGCTCCTCACCCAAGAGCAAGCCAGTGCTCTCGCTGACCTTCTTCGGAAGGCCTCTGGCTAGCCCCCTTCCCCCTGCCTAGTTAGGGATATAAGCCCCAACGAGGCCCGCTGTGGCCGTGCTACCATCGAGCGCCATGTTGAGCGCCAACGACAATGAGCTGCTGACCCGCACCGGTCCGGGGACCCCCATGGGCGACCTCCTCCGGCGCTTCTGGGCGCCGGTGCTCATCGCGACCGAGCTGCCCGAGCCGGACTGCCCGCCCGTACGCGTGGACGTGCTCGGCGAGGAGCTCGTCGCCTTCCGCGACACGAGCGGCGCGGTCGGGCTGATCGAGGGTCGCTGCCCCCACCGCCAGGCCGAACTCTTCTGGGGTCGCAACGAGGAGTGCGGCCTGCGCTGCATCTACCACGGCTGGAAATTCGACGTGAGCGGCGCCTGCCTCGACATGCCCTCGGAGCCGCCCGAGTCGCAGTTCAAGGACAAGGTCGGGATCACGGCCTACCCCACGCGCGAATGGGGCGGCTACATCTGGGCCTACATGGGACCGCCCGACCTACCCCAGCCCGAGCTGCCCGACTTCGAGTGGGCGCACGTCCCCGAGAGCCACCGCTACGTCTCGAAGAAACTGCAGCAGTGCAACTGGGCGCAGTCGGTGGAGGGCGCCATCGACACCGCCCACTTCTCTTTCCTGCACATGCTCGTCGACCTCCCCGACGACGCCCCCGCGGCCCTGCGCTACATGAAGGCCGACGGCTCCCCCAAATTCACGCTGCGTCCCACGGAGGCGGGCTTCGTCATCGGCGGCGCGCGCTTTGCCGAGGAAGACAGCTTCTACTGGCGCATCACGCAGTTCCTCGCGCCCAACCACAGCCTCGCCCCGGGGGCTGAGCGCGGCCAGAACATCAACGGCCAGACCTGGGTCCCGATCGACGACGAGAGCTGCTGGATCTACACCTACACCTGGAACCCCGACCGCCCCATTACCGAGGAGGAGCTGGCCATCATCAAGGGCGGCAAGGCCAGCATTCACTCCATCGTCGATGAGCACTACCGCCCCATCCGCAACCGCGCCAACGACTACCTGATCGACCGCGCAGCCCAGCGCACCGCGAGCTACACGGGCGTGCAGGGCATCTCCGAGCAGGACGCCTGCGTCCAGGACAGCCAGGGCCCCATCTACGACCGCACCAGGGAGCACCTCGGGAAGACGGACGTCGCCATCATCGAGTTCCGCCGCATGATGCTGGGTATGGCCCGCAACCTGCTCGAAGGCCAGGAGCCCGCCGCCGCCCGCAACGGTCGCGCCTACTGGGTGCGCTCCGGCGCCGAGGTCGCCCCCCGCACCACCCCCTTCGACGAGGTCGCGGCCGACCGGACGACGGCGGGAGAGTTGGGCGACGCCTAGTTCGCCGGCGGCCCCACCGCCACGTCGATGCCGGAGACCTTCCCGTCCAGCTCTACGAAGTAGTCGTTGGCGGCAGCGTAGAGCAGTTGCCCGTCGTGCCGCACCGCGACCCAGAGTTCGTGCGTGGACCCCGGCGTCAGGCGGTCCGCGTGGTAGGGAACGCTGAAATCGACCGGCAGGGTGGTCGCGTCGTCGATGACCTGTCGCCCCTTCGCGATGGCGACCATGTCGTCCCCCGACACATCCACCAGCACCACCTCGACACACGCCCCCATGGGGAGCTCAACATCCCCGTCCAGGTACCGGACCGTGCCCGAGACCGTGTCAACGCCGCTGTCCGTCATGGCCAGCGTGAGGAGGATGGCGGGGACCGTCATCAGGACCAGGGCCGAACCGGAGAGAACACCTGCAAGCTTCCACATCGCTCTCCTCCCGATCCACCGTACTAGCTCGCAATAGGGAGTTGTGACGGTGGTGGGGAGAGGGGCGTAGGCGCGCTCACAACCGCCTAACCGGCCCTTTACCGGACCTACAGCAGCGATGCTTGGCTGGCGTCTCCTTGCCATTTGAAGGCTCGTCGGAACCCCAGCACCTCAGCCTCGGCAGCCGTCCAGACGTACCTCTCACCACGCCCTGGCTCGATCACTGTCCGGTCGTACATTTGGTCAAACGGGAGGTGGTATATCTTCTCGCTAGTCTCCCGTGCCACATTGCATTTGACTATCGGGTATTCGCCAGGCGGGAACTCATCCCAGACTGCGATGTGGAGCGCGTGTGCAAACTCCCGTGCCCGTGGAGAGAGCTTCGTAGAAGTAACGAGAACGGCCTCGGCCGCATCGTCCTCGTGGTCGATCTTGTATGCGGTGAGGGTCCCGAAGAGCTGGAACACATGCTTCTCGTGGATTTCCTTGTGGGTCGACCACCGCTTGCACTGGATGATCCTGACCGTACCGCTCCGCGTGCAGACGAGGTCGCGGCCAAGGTCGGCTAGGCCTTCGATGATGCCTTGGTAGGAGACCGCATAGCCGTCCTGCTCCATCTTGTATCCGACGTACCTCTCGTAGTCCCTCCCGATCTCCCAGTTGCTCTTCTTCCGTTGCGCATATCGTTCAAGTGCTAAGTCAGATTTCTCGGCGGAGTCCAAGCGCTCGTATTCGGCCGGAGTCAGCCACTTTTGGACGGGGTCGGTTCTGTTCTGGCTGAGGCCACCCCCTTCGACCGAGGAGATCAAGTCGTCGTCGATGTTGGGGTCGCGGAGTTCCTCGAGCCAGGGGAAGAGGGTCTCGTAGTACTTGACTACGTAGTTGAGGATTCGCCTTGCTCTCTCTACTTGTCGGAGATTACGCGCCAACACCCTTACTTGATCGGCAGAGGTAAAGGCCGGATTGGGCTTGATCTCCATCCAACGGGCTGTGTTCTCATACTCCCTGGCAAAGTACTCTGCATAGGCCTCTGCGAGCCAAGGGAAGCCAACCGACTTCTCCCTTGCAAGTGTTTCGACCTCGGACATCATCTCTTCCCGATGTTCCGCTATCTCTTGTTTTTCTGCCTGGATGCGCGCGCGATGGCTCCCAAACTCCTCCTCCTCGCGTTCGACCCGCTGGCGTAGTTCCCTGAGCTGCCCCTCGCTGTCCTCAGCTCGGTTTCGCCATCGCTTAAGCGCCTCTTTGGTTTCGAGGTATTGGGAGCCCGCCCCAAGCAGCACCAGACCGCCCACAATGGCAACGACGACGATCCATGTCTCCACGTCGGAGCGGTGTTCTTAGCTGTCCCGGGCGGTCTTGAGGTCGGCGCGCGCGGCGACCCGCATGCCCCCCTGATCGCTGCTGATGGTCACGAGCTGGAAGCCCGTGGCGGCGTGCTTGGCCGCGAGTTGGGCGTTGGCGTGGATGCCCGCGACCACGCCGTGCTCCTTGCAGGCGGCGGCTATCCGCTGCCGCGCCTCCTCGAAGCGTCCCTCGTTCGCCATCGCCGGCTGCTGCCCGAGCGTGATGCTCAGGTCCGCCGGTCCGACGTAGACGGCATCGACGCCGGGCACGGAGAGGATATCGTCGAGGTTATCGAGCGCCTGCTCCGTCTCGATCATGGGGATGCAGGCGACCTCGCTGTTGGCGTGCGCGAAGTAGTCCGCCCCCGCGTACATCGTCGCCCGCAGGGGACCGAAGCTGCGATGGCCATCGGGGTAGTAGCGGCAGGCCGCGACCGCCGCCTGCGCCTCCTCGACGCTGTTCACCATGGGGATGATGACCCCCATCGCGCCCGCGTCGAGCATCTTCATGATGATCCCCGGCTCGTTCCAGGGAACGCGCGCGAACGGCATCGTCTCCGTCGTGCTGATCGCCTGCAGCATCGTCATCGCCGTCTGGTAGTCGATGCCGCCGTGCTGCATGTCGATGCAGACGTAGTCGAAGTCCTCGGTGGCCATGATCTCGGCGCTGAGGGAGCTCGGCAGGGAGAGCCAGCCGCCGTACGCGACTTCGCCCGCCCGCCAGCGCCCCTTCACTGTGTTCTCACGCATCGTCCTGCTCCAGTCAGTTCATGGTGGCTACAGGTCCACCCCTCGCGGCGACAACCGCGTGAAGGGGTGGATCTGTGCCGGCCCGAAAGCTATTGGTTGGTCATGATGATGGTGCCGGAGGCCATGAACATGCCGCCCACGCCGTGGCAGACGCTGATCTTGGCATCGGGCACCTGGGCGGCAGCGGTTCCGCGCATCTGGCGTACGCTCTCCTGGAGGGCGTACATCCCGTACATGCCCGAATGCATGTAGCTCAGACCGCCGCCGTTCGTGTTGACGGGGAGGGAGCCGCCGGGGGCGGTGTTGCGCGCCTCGGTGAAGGCGCCCGCCTCCCCCCGACCGACGAACCCGAGGTCCTCGAGACCGTAGATGGGCAGGTGGGCGAAGGCGTCGTAGATCATCACGTGGTCCACGGCGTCGTGGCTGATGCCCGCCTCCTCGAACGCCTTGCTTCCGGCCACGCGGAAGGCGCGCGAGGTGGTCATGTCCTCCATCTGGCTGATCATCGGCGTCTCGACGCTCTCGCCCGTGCCGAGCAGGTAGACCGGCTTCGTCGGGAAGTCGCGTGCGCGTTCCTTCGAAACGAGGATGAGCGCGCCGCCGCCGTCGGTCACGAGGCAGCACTGCAGCAGCCGGAAGGGGTAGGCGATCATGCGCGAGTTGAGCACGTCGTCGACCGTGATCGGGTCCTTGTAGGTCGAGCGCGGGTTGAGCGCCGCCCACTCGCGCTGCACCACCGAGACGGAGGCGAGCTGCTCGTGCGTCATGCCCGTCTCTTTCATGTAGCGCAGCACGCCGAGGGTGAACATCGAGGGCGGCCCGCTCAGGCCGTAGGGCGCCTCGAACTGGCCGGGGAGCGACGCCGGCGCGGCGCCGAAGCCGCCACGCCCGACGCGCGAGCGGCCGCTCTCGCCGTGCGTCACGAGGGCGACATCGCAGAGCCCCTCGTTGATGGCGGCGGCCGCGTGCCGCACGTGCAGCATGAACGAGCACCCGCCGACCGATGTGCCGTCGACCCATGTGGGCGTGATGCCGAGGTAGTGGGCGATGCCGGCGGGCGCTTCGCCCGCCGTGGCCACGCCGTCGATGTCACCCGGGCCGATGCCGCAATCGGCCATGGCATTGAGGGCGGCGTCGGCGTGCAGCTGGATCTGGGAGAGGCCGGGGATGCGGCCGAGGTCAGTGGTCTCGGCGGCTCCAACGATTGCTACGGAACGGGACTCCATGGCTATCCTCCCGCCGGCCGGAACTTCGGCAGCGATATCTCGTCCGTCACGGGCGTGAACGCGACCTCGACGGGCATGTCGAGCACGAGCGCCTCGGGCGTCTGCTCGCAGTCGACGATATTGGTCATCATGCGCGGCCCCTCATCGAGCTCGACGATCGCGATCGCGTGGGGGTCGGGGCCGAAGCCGGGTGGGGGGCGGTGGTTGATCACGTAGCTGTAGAGCTTGGCCCGGCCGCTGGCCGTAAAGCTCGAGACCGAGCGGGAGGCGCAGGCGGGGCAGAAGGGGCGCGGCGGGAAGATCACGTTCTTGCACGTGTCGCAGCGCTGGAGCCGAAGCTCGCCTCGCTTCGCCCCATCCCAGAAGTCTTGCGTTTCGGGTGTGGGCACGGGCACTGGCCCCTGGTAGTCGGCCATGAATCGTCCACCTCTGGCGTGATTTGGCGCGCGGGGCGCGCATCAGCGCATCCTACGAGCTTGACCGCGAACGCGGGAGTAGAGGCGAGGCGAGGGGCTCAGGCCGGGGCGGAAGCGGGGCTACCGGAGGGCGCGCCTCTTTCGTCTGGAGCGCTCCTCCTCCTTGACGAAGTCAATCTCTCCCAGGGAGGGGACGCGGAACGAGAACGATGTCTTGCCGTCCCAATTGCTGACAGCGAAGTCGCCCTTGGTGATGACGTCCATCCCTATCAGGACGTCAGCGTCTCCGAAGCTCCCTCGGGCGACGGGTATGCCCATGACGACGACCTGGTTGGGAAGGCGCAGGTTGACGATGTAGGTGGGCACGGTGTCTTCGTTGCCGTTCGCCGTGCGTATGGTCGCCACGCCTGTTTGCTTGAGATCGCATCGTTCGACGACGTTCGCGGAGATCAGGCTGCCTGTAGCTCCCGTATCCCAGATTCCATCGAACTGATGCGCTGCAGGCTCCGGCTCATCGCTCTCGTTGTCCCATGCCATCGATACGAAGCATGCACTTCGTAATTCCAGCATGATGCCGGAGGCCTGGGCCGTGAAGTTATTGGCCACTACTCGGCGGGCAAGGTCACTCTGGAGCGGAAGGAAGCTGTATAGGCCTCGCTGCCTTCGCTGACGAGTTGCAGAAGGAAAGTGCCGACCTCATGGTCTTTGGAGGTAGCCTTCAGGGCTGTCAGGTGGTCGTCGTAGACCCCAAGGACCTTCTCGCCCTTTATCGCTACCACCTTGCCGTTGTACTTCTCGACGAAATCGGCCTGGTTCCTTAGGTAGTAGTGAAAAGCATCCTCGATGCTGCGGCTGCCAACGGTCTCGGTCTCTGGCATCTTCCCACCTCGCCTGAGGGCAGGCACTGACGCTTCTATCATGGAACACCGTGAGCCGCCACGGTAGTCCCAAAAGGGCTAAAGCGCTTGATCTGATTGCTGTCAATCCCGGGTCACGGCGTCCTCTCCCGCGCTCACCCAGACGCGGCTGGCGACTTGCGTGCCCATCACGATCTCGCGATCCTCGATCGTGATCGTGACCGTCCCGCGGTACGGCTCCGAGGACTTCAGCCTCACCACCTGCCCGGGACGGATGCCCTCCGCATCGAAGAACTGGAGGAGCTGTTCGTCCTCCTCGAAGACGCGCTCGACGGCCACGGTCTCGCCTTCCGGCACGTCCGTCAGGGTGGTCATGGAAAGCTCGGACGCGCTCCCCAGGCCGGGGATGGGGTAGCCGAAGGGGCTGCGGTCGGGATTGCCCAGCGTCTCGACGAGGTGGGGCTCGGTCACGTCCGAGATGCCGTGCTCCAGCAGGTGGGCTTCTTCGTAGGCGCGCCACCAGGGCACGTTCAGCACGCTCGTCAGCAGGCACTCGGCCAGACGGTGGCGGCGCACCATGCGTTCCGCGCGCCGCAGCCCCTCGGGCGTGAGCTCGATCATCTTGCGCCGGTCGATGGCGACGAGACTGTCGCGCTGCAGGCGTTTCAGCATGCCCGCCACCGAGGGCGGC
Organism: Tepidiformaceae bacterium; assembly: GCA_965262975.1. Classification (GTDB taxonomy): domain Bacteria; phylum Chloroflexota; class Dehalococcoidia; order Tepidiformales; family Tepidiformaceae; genus UBA2991. Next base: position 3,186,007 of record OZ253575.1, read on the forward strand.
GTCACACCCAGCCGGTCCGCGAGGCGCACGGCGATCACGCTCTCGCCCTCATCGTGGTGGAGACGGTAGATCGCGCTCAGGTAATCGTCGCTGGCGACGTTAACGACCTGCTTCGGCATTACGCCGATCGTGCCACGCCGCGCGGCTCGTGTCTTGACCGAAGGCCCCTTCTATTCACGCACCGGCAGACGTACACTCGAAGCAGCGTCTCTCGCCCCGAGGGAGGAACCCATGAGCGCAGCGCCAGCGACCCCCGAACTCGACCTTTCCTGGCTCGATCTCTACGACGATCCGACGTCCGCCGAGCCCACCAAGAAGGGACTCACGCTCGACGCGATCGACCTTGGGGCGTACGCCTCGACCGAGGACGCTCCGCGCGACATGACCCCCCGCCTGCGCGGCGCCACCCCTCGCGAGAACGCCCACCGCATGGGCCTCACCTACCAGACCAAGGCCGACGTCTGGGCCGACCAGTGCCGTTCCCTCTACGAGGAAGCCATCCAGCGCCAGTGGTCCTCCGCGAGCGACATCCCCTGGGACACCCTCAGGGAACTGCCCGACGAGAAGGAACGCGCCATGTGCCAGGTCGCGACCATGCTCGCCGAGGTCGAGTTCATCGCCGGCGACGTGCCCGGCCAGTGGCTTCCCGCCATCGCCGGCGACGAGTTCGAGGTTGGCCTCTTCCTGATGACGCAGATCATGGACGAGGCGCGCCACACCGACGTGTTCCGCAAGCGCGCCCTCGCCAACGGCGGCGGCCTCCTTCAGCAGGGCGCCGGCCTCGGCCTGCGCAACCTCATCGAGGCCCAGGACTTCACCGAGATGTCCGTGCTCATGCACGTCCAGGCCGAGGGCTTCGTCCAGTCGATGTTCCGTATGGGCGAGCTCATCGGGCCGACGCAGGCCGACAAGCGCATCTTCCGCATGGCCGCCCAGGACGAGTCCCGCCACCTCGCCTTTGGCGTGATGCACCTGAAGCACGTCCTCTCCGAGACCCCGGAGCGCCGCGAGGAGATCCACCACTACCTCGACAAGGCCGAGGAAAGCTCCGGCGGCGGCAGCGGCGACGTCACCTTCCCGCCCGTCTTCGAGTCCCTCTGCATCCTCCTCGGCGGCGGCAAGGACCGCTTCGACGAGGGCTTCGCCAAGTTCCTGCTCTTGCGCCGCCGGCAAATCAAGGAGTACCTCCATCGCCTGGAGGTCGCGGGCCTTGGCGATCGTCGCGAGCGGCTGGGACCGGCGCTCGCGCAGTACGCCAACTAACCCCATGGCCGAAGACGGCGAGGCTCCCGCAGCGCCTGTCAGCGACGAGATGCGCGCCGCCGCGCACGCCCTCGGCTGGGACGAGGGACTCCTTGATCGCGCGCTCGACTACGGCTACAACCCCCGCACCCTCGTGACCGCGCTGGGCGCCAGGCTGACCCCCGAGCAGGCCGTTGGCTTCCTCGACCACGAACCGCTCAAGCCCAGCCTCGCCTGGATGGACGCCCCTACCGAGTGGGGTGTCCGCGCCGTTCAGGCCGACCCCGAGATGGGACTGACCGTGAGCGACATCATGGTCGGTTCCTACGGCGAGATCCCCGACATCTGGACCGACCGCACCGAGATCGCGCGCGGCTCGAACCCGCAGGTCGGCCAGGAGGACATGGGCTACACCATCTTCGAGAAGGCCGTCGTCTGGGCGCCCTCCGTCGCCGACCTCTACGAACGCGCCATCCGCGACCGCTGGGCGCCCGCCACCGACCTCGGCTGGCGCAGCCTCGAGGCGCTCCCCGACGACATCGAGCACGCCATCTGCCAGGTGATGACCGAGCACAGCGAGCGCGCCTACGCCGAGGCGACCGTGCTCGGCCGCTGGCTGCCCGAGATCAGCTACGGCTTCGTCGAGATGAAGCTCTTCATGAGCAGCGTCATCTACGACCTCGCCCGCCACGCCGAGGCCTTCCGCAAGCGCGCCCTCTCGAACGGGGGCGGGCTCGGCCTGCAATCGCCCACGGATCTGATCCGCGGCGCCAGTGAAGCGCGCAGCTACCCCGAGCTGATGGCCTACCTGTTCGTCCAGGACAGCGCCCTCTTCACCTTCTTCCGCCACGCCGGAGACCTCGCCCAGAACCAGCTCGAACGCGACCTCTACACCCTCGTCGCCAGTGACCGCGAACGGCTGCTGGAGTACCAGGTCGAGCGGCTGGAGTCGTACCTGGCGGCCATGCCCGACCGCCGCGAGGAGCAGCAGCGCTACCTGCGCAAGGCCGAAGTCCGACTCGGGCGCGAGTGGGACGACCCCGCCGTGCGCGAACCGCTGCTGCTGCTGCTGGGCGGTGGCCGCGACAATGCCGCCGCCGGCGAAGCCGCCCTCCGCGCCCTCCGCCGCCGCCAGGTAGAGGACTACCTCGGCCACCTCGACCGCGCCGGCTTCGTCCGCAGCCACCTCCACTCCGCCCTCGCCGTCTACCTGGAAGAGCCCGAGACCGCCTCCGCCTAGCCCTCCACCAGCGGCTCGACTGCCGCCTGCGCCACCTCTGCGTTCGTGCCGATCGCGAAGATCACGTCGCGGCCGACCGGCTCGAGGAGGGCGGTGACCCTGCCGTCCGCTTGCGTGGCGAGCGTCACGACGCCGTCATCCACGACTTCCGCCCCCTTCGTCGCCACGGCGCGATGCACCTCCGCGAACTCGCGCGCCTCCTCCTCGCTCACGAACCGGACCACGGCGACCAGCACCCTCCCCTCCTTGATGTCCTCGTACAGGAGGTAGCTATCCCCTGCCCAGCCCGCCGCGGCATCGACAGCCGTCCGGCTCTCGGGGGCGCGCAGCCAGCCCGGGTGGTCCGGAGAATCTCCGAGCAGGTAGTTGAGGAGGTGAAATTCGCCCAGGGAGCCCCATGACTTCGTGCGCCAGTTAGCCCCAAGACTCTTCGCAATGTCCGTCAGGGGCAGGACGGAACCGAAGAGATGCTCCGGCTCCCAGCCAGTGCCGAGCAACTCGGGGTGAAGGATCAGGGTCGTCGCCGGGGGCGGTTCCGTGAGGAACGCGTTGAGCGCCTCGACACCCTCTTTCGCGATGACCTCCGCCACCCAATCCGCCCCGGTCGTGTAGGGGAAGTAGATCTCGCGAATGATCGACGGGGGGATGTCGTCCAGCTGGCCCGCAGCGCCGAGGAAGTACAGTCCCCTGCCGCCCGGAACCATGAGGAAGCGAAGAGCGTGCCGGTCGGTGTGGACGACCGCGTCTCCTTCTACGACAGCAGTGAAGGCCAGATCGGCATCAAGGTTGTCCTTGGTGCGGAAGAGCGTCGTGTCGAGGTCGAAGTGGTAGTCCTGGAGCGCGTGCACGAACTCGTGAACGAGCGTTTGCTGCTCATCCCGGTTGAGGTCCTCCAGCCCGACCCCCTCTTGTTCGGTGACGACCCAGAGCGTCTTCTCACTGGGCCGGTAGAAGCCCAGCACGAGGCCCACGAACGAATCCATGACGTCCCGGAGCGTTTGATCCTTCTCCAGGTATCCGAGCAGACGGTAGACGTCCGTCGTTTTGTCGAACCACTCCAGGTCCCCAGGGGTGTACAGCCCCGTGTACACCTCGCGCACGTCGGGGCGGGCAACAGTGAGGGCGCGCAGGTTGGGGGGCGGCTCAAGGCCCCGCAGCTCCGCGACCTCGTCGAGGAGATCGCGGATGGCATCGGGCAGCGGGCCCCCCTCTTCAGGAGCCGCCGCGGCTGCGGGCGGGGGCGTTGCGGTGGAGGGTCGCGTGGGCGTCTTGGTTGGGGTGGGCGAACCAGTTTGACCCGGTGCCTCAGCATCCGCGGCGGAAGGCGTCGGCGTTGCGGTGCCGGAGGGGGTCGGCGTGACCGCCGTGGGGGCTGGAGTCGAGGGTGCGGCCCGAGGCGTCGCGGTGGTTCCGTCGCCCTCACCACCACCACACGCCGCCAGCGCCAGCGCCAGTACCAGTAGGAAAAACGCTGCCAGAGTCAGGACTCGGAAAGCCAGGGTCACCGGAGCGGCCATTCTTGCAGGGTACGCTCCAGTCGGGCAGAGACGGCGTCGCCGCCCGCCTCCGCCTAGCCCTCCACCAGCGGCTCGACCGCGGCTCGGGCCACCTCTGCGTTCGTGCCAATCGCGAAGATCACGTCGCGGCCGACCGGCTCGAGAAGGGCTGTGACCCTGCCGTCCGCTTGCGTGGCGAGCGTCACGACGCCGTCATCGACGACTTCCGCCCCCTTCGTCGCCACGGCGCGATGCACCTCCGCGAACTCGCGCGCCTCCTCCTCGCTCACGAACCGGATGCGGATCAGGAATACCCAGTTCTCGACGCCCTCGTACAGGTAGTAGTAATCCCCCGCCCAGCCGGCAGCGGCCTCGACGGCGGTCTGGTTCTGGGGGTCCTGGAGCCAATCCGGGGAGTACGGAGAGTCTCCAAGCAGGTAGTTCAGGACATAGAACTCGCCGAAGGGACCATGCGCGGTGGGCCGCAGCCCCAGCGGAAGCAAGCTGGCGCGCAGGCCCGGGAATTGCGTGGTCCTCAGTTGCTCGGGCTCCCAGCCTGTTCCCACCAGCTCGGGGTGAAGGATGAGCGTGGTAGCTGGCGGGTCGGCGAGAAAGCCGTTCAGCGCCTCAATGCCGTGCTTCGTGAGAACCTCGTGCGCCCAGTCGGCTCCTGCTGTGTAGGGGAAGTAGTCCTCGCGCAGGATGGGCGCCGGAACGTCGGCGGGCTGGCTCGCGGAGGCCGGGACGATGTGGGCCTGGCCGGCGTAGCGAGCCGCATGCACGGTGGCATCGCCCTCGACAACGCTCTGCAAGCCCAGCCGGGCGTCGAGGGTCCACCACAGGCCCTGGTAGGTAGCCTCGATGTCGAAGTGGTAGTACTGGAGGGCATGGATGATCTCGTGCACGAGGGTGTCCCGGTCGTACGGGCCAAGCTCTCCCACCCCTACGCCGTCATCTTCGGTGACGACATAGGCGATGTGCTCTCCCGGTGAATAAAACCCGCTCACGCTGCCCAGGAGGGAACGCCTGACGTCCACCATGTGTTGCTCCTCGTCCAGGTACCCGAGCAACCGGTAGAGCTTCGTCCACCGTTCGAACGCGAACTGCTGCTCATCGCTGACCGGCCCCAGGTACACCTCGGGAAGGTCGCGGGGGGTGACCGTGAGGATGCGCAGGCTGGGTGGCGCCTCAAGCTGTCGCAACTCCGCCACCTCGTCGAGGAGCTGCCGGCCCTCCTCGGAGAGTGGAGCAGCCTTCGCGGGAGTGCCGGTGGCCTCGGGGGACGGCGTCGCGCCATCGCCGGCGTCGCGAGCCGGTGCGGGCGTCTCGTCGCCGCAGGAAGCGACTGCCAGCGCCAGTACCAGCGAGGTCAGGAGGAGGGCGAGCGCGCGCGAGGGAGACAGCACAGTGATTCTATTCTCGCCGGTTGCACCCGCGCTTTGCCAGACCGGATCGTGTGTCTCGGGCCCCGCCTTCCTAACCCCTCACCAGCGGCTCCAGCGCCGCCCGCACCACCTCCGCGCTCGTGCCGATCACGAAGAACACCGTCCGCCCCCCCGGATCAAACCGGCCAACGACCAACTCATCGTCCCGTGTGACGAGCATGTAGGGGCCCTCGACGACGCTCGCGCCCCGTGCGAGGGCGGATCGGTGGGCGGCGTCGAACTGCCGCGCGTCGACCGATGTGTCGAACCGCACGACCACGACCAGCACAAGCTCCTCGCCGTTCTCGAACAGCCGGTACGCGTCGCCCTGCCAGCCCTCCCCGGCAGCCAGCGTCTGGGGGTGGCTGCCGTCAGCCCAGGGGTAGCCGATCGTGTCTCCGAGCAGGTAGTTCACGAGGTGGAACTCCCCGAGGACCCCCGACTCCGCCTCCGTCCAGCCGGGACCGAGGCTCCCGCCGATCGCCGCGGCCGGGAGCAGGTGGCCCACGGACTCGGGTAGCCAGTCCGTTCCAAGCAGATGCGGGTGCAGGATATGCGCCGTCGAGGGCGGGGGAATGGCATAGAGGGCATTGAGCGCCTCCGGTCCCTCGCGAAAGGCCAGGTCCCTCATGGCGATGTCCCCGCTGAGGTACGGGAACGAGATCACCCGCAGAATCTGGGGGTCGATCTGCTCCTGGTTCAGGTTCGCGAGCAGGAGCACGGGCCCGGAAAGTCCCCCGGCGGGCCGCAGGGAGATGCGGCCTTGCCACAGGCTCGTCGTGAGCATGGCGTCGCCCTCAACCACGCTCCTCCACGCCAGTACCCCGTCACGCGTGGCCGCGATGCGGCTGCCGCTCCGGACCAGGTCGAAGTGGTAGTCCTGGATGGCATGGGCCATCTCGTGCGCGAGCGTGGCGCGTTCGTCCTTGCTCAGCGAATCGGGATCGACCGAGTCCTTGTCGGTCACGACCCAGAGCGTCTTGTCCCTGAACGAGTAGAACCCGGCGATGAGCTCCGCCGTAGACAAGGTGACGTCCCAGAGGGACTCCCCCGGCTCGATGTAGCCGAGCAACTGATACAGCGCCCCGCCTTCCTGAAGGGTCTCGCGGTCCTCATCGGCGACACGGCCCGTGTACACCTCGACCATGTCTTCGGGAGCGACGACTTCCATGCGAAGGTTGGTTGGAGCCTCCAGCCCCCGCGCGGCCGCCACCTCCTCGAGCATCTCCCGAATCGGGCCGGAGAGCGATGGTGGCTCACCGGAGGCTTCGCCACCACCGCACGCCACGATCGCCAGGACCAGTGGCAGGAGCAGGGCGAGGGTGCGGGGAGCAGTGAGCACGGTGCGATCCATTCTGGCTGGTCGGCCACCCCGCCGCAGCGCTGAGGAGGTACCCCTCGCAGCCAGACCTCCGCCTGCTAGCCCTTGAGCAGCGGTTCAAGGGCGGCGAGCGCGACTTCCGCGCTCGTGCCGATGGCGAAGACCACTTCGCGACCCGCTGGTTCGAGGAGCACGACGACGGCGCCGTCGTCCCGCGTCGCGATCGTCAGATCGCCTCTCTCCACGACTTTCGCACTGCCCGTCGCAATAGCGCGGTGCGCCTCAGCGAACTCGCGCGCATCCTCCGGGCCGTTGAACCGCACCCGCGCCGCCATCACCGTCGCCTGACCGTTCCCATACAGGTAGTAGCGATCGCCCACCCACCCCTCCGCCGCCTCGACGGCCGTCTGGTTCGCGGGAGCGCGCAGCCAGCCCGGGGAGAAGGGAGCGTCCCCGAGCAGGTAGTTCAGGAGATGGAACTCCCCTATCGAACCCGTCAGCCTCAGGCTCCACCCGCCCCCGAGGCTCTCCCCGATCTGCTCTCGCAGGAGGACGGAGTCCGGGATCCGCTCCGGCTCCCAGCCGGTGTCCAGCAGCTCCGGGTGCAGGATGAGCGTCGTCGCCGGTGGCGGTTCCGTGAGGTAGCCGTTCAGCGCCTCCACCCCCTGCTCCCTGAGAACCCGCCGCATGGCGTCGGCGCCCGCCGTGTAGGGGAAATAGAGCTCGCGAATGATCGGCGGGGGAATGTCGGGGAGCTGATACACCGCTCCCAGGAAGAACAGCCCGCCCCCAGCCGGTGCTGCAAGGTAGCTGCGTGCGTACCGGTCCGTGTGCTCCACGGCGTCGCCCTCCACGACAGCGATGAAGGCCAGTTCAGCATCGAGGTTGTCCTCTACGCGGGCGAACGTGGCATCGAGGTCGAAGTGGTAGTCCTGCAGTGCGTGCACGATCTCGTGCGCAAGCGTGCGCCTCTCCCCGCGGTCGAGCCCCTCTAGCCCGACACCATCCTGTTCCGTGACCACCCAGAGCGTCTTCTCGCCGGGCGCGTAGAAACCGAGCACCGCGTCCAGGAACGAGAGGGTGATGTCCCAGAGGTGCTCGTCTGCATCCAGGTAGCCGAGCAGGCGGTAGAGCTTCGTCGTCTCGTCGATCCGGACTCGCTCCTCCGCCGTGAACAGGGCGACGTAGGTGTCCCGGAGATCGCGCCGGGCGACGGTCAGGGCGCGCAAGGTGGCCGGCGCCTCAAGCCCGCGAACGTCCGCGACGTCATCGAGGATCTCCCGTATCTCGTCGGGCGGCGGCGCGTCCTCCTGGGGAGTGGCGGTCGCAGTAGCAGTAGCAGTGGTTTGGGATGCCGGCGAAGGGGAGGGCGTGGCCGTGGCTGCTTCGGTGGCGCTCGCCGTCGCCGTCGCCGTCGCCGTCGCCGGGGGCGTGGGGGAAGGGGTAGCGGTGACAGGGGCCGGAGTCGGGGTCGGGGTCGGGGTCGCGGGCAGGGCTGTCGGGGCCGGGGGAGCCGTCTGGGCGCCACCGCAGGCGGCGACGCAGAACGCCAGCAGGAGTGTCACGCAGAGGGCTGCGACCGTGCGGCTCATGGGTGCCTTCAATCTTGGACGGTCAGCCGCCCCTGCGATAGTCTGAAGGCGGCGGCGCATTCGTCTAGCGGCCTAGGACACCGCCCTCTCAAGGCGGAGACCAGGGGTTCGAATCCCCTATGCGCTACCAAGCTATACAAAATCGAGAACCTTCGTCCTGGTGTTTCAATTGGCCCTGTAGGCCGTCTGAACGGTGTGCGCCTTGTACACAGCCGAGGAGGCTGTGTTGTGGGTGTCATTGGCGGTGTTGCTCTCTGGACCGGAGGGGTTCGACGTGCCTGATGGGCTTACCGGAGACGCACAGCGCGCGGTGCCGCCGCCACCAGCGCCCGAGTCCAGCACTGGATCGCAAGCGCCGCCGCCCGGGAGCGAGTCAGGCTCGCTTCTCGGCCAATCAGCAGGGCAGCGCTGATGCCCGTGCAACGGCTCGATTTCCGACTGCACGAGTGATGGGGTGTGGCCGGGAGAACGAATCACGATAACTCACCATCAAAGACCCAATAGCTGACATATACCTCATACGTAAGACGTATTCTCTTGCTCCAGGAGTCACGCGATGAGCATGGACGCCGTAACTCGCGCTATTGCACGGATAGCAACTGGGTTTGTCGCCGCTTCGAGTGGGCGCACGGAACTCCGGGGGGTCGTTCACTGACCGAATAGTGACCGAGCCCGTGCCCTCATCGGAGAACATCCCGTCTGAGAGGGTGTAGCTGAAGGCGTCGGCGCCGTCGTAGTTGGCGTTCGGCGTGTAGGTGATGGTGTTGTCCGTCTCTATCGTCGCCAAGCCGTTGCCGGGCCTGCTGAGCAGACTGACGGTCAGGTCGTCGTTCTCGGGGTCGTCGTCGTTCGTGAGGACATCGATCGTCACCGCCTCGTCCTCCTCGGTAGCGCCCGTGTGGTCGACCGCCTCCGGCGCCGACGGTCGCGGGAGTGGTGAAGTCGAACAGCTTCGCGTCCGGCCTGCTGGGAGCGTCCGGGGCTCGCCCCCGCTGCCCTGTTCCACCTCATCGGGAACTCGGTCTTCTTGCGGCTGTCCGACGTGGCCGCCGAGTCGCGGCCTGTAAATTTGGGATTTACTGATAAGAACTCACTGCTGATAGCTGGATAACTCATCTCACACTCACATTCATCAACTATGGTTCGGCGAATTGATTCAAGAAGGAATCTCCTCAATACCATGAATCACTTGCTTCGTAGCATCCCTCTGACAACCCTGGTGATCGTCGTCCTGCTTGTACTTGCTATAGGTTCTGTGTCCGCTGCGCCGCGCCAGCAGACCGCGGAGTTCTGCTCTCGCACGCAGGAGGTGCAGGACGCCATTCTCGGTGGATTGACGGAGAGCCCCACGTGTTTGACCGTCACAGACGCGCAACTCGCTTCAATCACTGAACTCGAGATCACAGGCTACAGCAGCGCCAGCATCGTCCCCGGCGACTTCGCAGGACTCGCAATACTGGACGAATTGACGATTAACGGCTCGCCCCTGCTGACCACCGTACCCGCGAACGCCTTCCACGAAGTGACCGACAGGCTGAGCGAACTGAGGCTCAATGCAAACAGGATTTCATCGCTCCATGAGGACGCCTTCAACGACCTCACGGCCCTGACAGAACTCTCCCTCGACAACAACAGTATCGTGTCGCTCCATGAGGACGCCTTCGACGGCCTCACGGCCCTGACAGAACTCTCCCTCGACAACAACAGTATCGTGTCGCTCGACGAGGACACCTTCGACGGCCTCACGGCCCTGACAGCGCTCCACTTCGCCAACAACAGGATCTCAGCGCTCGACGCGGATCTCTTCGACGGCCTCACGGCCCTGACAGAACTCCGACTCTCGGAAAATCGCATTAAAGTCCTTGAGGACGGCATCTTCGAAGGTACGCCCGCCCTACGGAATATCGTCATGAACAACAACCTCATCTCGATGCTAGGCAAGGGCGCCTTCGACGGCCCCACCAACCTGCGGGAGATCAAGCTGGACTTCAACAGCATCTCATCGCTCCACAAGGACACCTTCGACGGGCTCACCGACCTCAGAGTCCTGTACCTCGCCAACAACAGGATCTCATCGCTCGACGCGGACCTCTTCGACGATCTTGCCAAGCTCAGAGACCTTTCCCTCGGCGGAAACGAAATCGAATCGCTCGACGTGGACCTCTTCGACGGATTGACCTCCCTGGAAACCCTCGACCTCGGCAACAACGACCTCACGTCTCTGCCGTCTAATCTGTTCGATGGCCTTTCCAACCTCCTCTTCCTCTTCCTCAGTGGCAACAAACTCGAATCGCTAGACGCCGACATCTTCGACGGCCTCACGACGCTGTGGTGGCTCTATCTCAACATCAACAGCCTCGAATCGCTCGACCCGAACCTCTTCGACGGTCTTACCAACCTGAAAACCCTCGCTCTCAGCGACAACAGCCTCTCTTCCCTGCCGTCCGGTCTCTTCGATGAAGCTACAGCGCTGACAACCCTCTATCTGCATGGCAACAGCCTCGCATCGCTCGACGCGGGCCTCTTCGACGGTCTCACCGCCCTGCGGACCCTCCGCCTCAACGACAACAGCCTCGCATCGCTCAACGCGGGACTCTTCGACGGTCTCACCGCCCTGCGATCCCTTTACCTCAACGGCAACAACCTCGCATCGCTCAACGTGGACATCTTCGACGGCCTCGGTGACCTGAGTACGCTCGATCTGAGCGATAACTCGATCACCGCACTGACCGCCGGCGTATTCGAGGACCTGGACGGCAGCATGCAAGACCTGTACCTGTGGAGCAACGGCCTCACCGCGCTGCCCGCCGAAATCTTCACCGGCCTCACCGGCCTGAAGGGCCTGGACCTTTCGTGCAACGCGCTCACTGCGCTTGACCTTACGCGATTCGATCCGTTCGCCTCGACCCTCACCTACCTGGACATCAGCAACAACAGCTTCACCACGCCGCCTACCCAGACGGCCCTCCGAGCCAAATTGACCAATTCCGGTTTGATTCTCTACATCAATCAGAAAACCGAGTGCGGTCCGCCCAACGACACCGGGCTCAGCGGCCTCAGCATCAGCCCCGGCGACCTGACCCCCGCATTCGAAACGGCGACCCCGCCCAGCTTCGACGCCGTGGTTCCCCATGACGCCTCCACGGCCACCATCACCATCACCACAGTAGACCCCAACGCTGAAATCGGGCCCTATACCCGCAACGATAAATCCCTCTATGACGACAACCCAACTACGGACGGCTGGCAGGTCAGACTGCCCTCTTACCGAAACACGTTCGAGTGGGAGGTGCGGGCTGCGAACGGCGTCAACGCTACGAAATACACTCTCGTCGTGTTCCGCTCTCGCGCGCCTAGTAGCGAAGCCCAGCTGCGCAGCCTGGAACTGAGTCGCGTACCCCTTGGGGAGACGTTCGACAGAGCCAAGGAAATGTACATGGCTACCACCGCTGCAGGCGAGACGACTGTAACAGCAACTCCCCTCGACTCCGACGCCACGACGGTGATCAAGCTGAACGGCACGGTGGACGCCGACGGCACGGTGGACCTGGAGTTGGGTTCCAACAACGTCATCACCGTGGAGGTTACAGCGGAGGACGGGACGACCAAGAAGACCTACACCGTCACCGTAACGCGGGAGGCGCCCGACGCGGCGCCGGCGCCGCGTCTTCCGTCGGTCGACGACCCGAACGCGATCTGGCTGGCGACGCTCACGGTGGCGTATCTGACCTCGGACTATTACGGCTATGACAGCGCGCTGTGCAACCTGACGGACACGGCGTTCACCTACCTGGGCGACAACGCCTCGATCTCGAGTAACAGTCACTTCAAAGGCTGGGGGACGCTCTACACGATCGACGAGCTGGATTACAGCGGGGGCGAATTCCATCTCTCGCTCGATCGGAAGTTCGAGCACGATACCGCCGACAACATCTCCGTGGTCGTGGGCGGAACGGAGCTGAAGTTCGCGGATGCCAGCTATGCCCAGACCACCTTTACCTATTTGTGGACCATACCCAACCCCGCCTGGGTCCCCGGCGAGGAGGTGAAGGTGAAGATCGTGGTGCTCAAGGATGCGGACGGGCCGGAGAACGTGACAGCGACGACGACCCTGGTCGCGACGAGGGTCCTGGTCCCGACGACGACCACGTACGAGGATGTGTACACGACGTACGACATGACCCTGACCTGGTCGACTCCGACGACCGGAGGGCCCGTGGCGGGCTACCGGGTGGAGTACCAGCCGAGCCCGGCGCTGCAGTGGCAGAGGCTGCAGGGGAGCCGCCAGACAGGTACAGGTACGACCTATACGCTGAGCGGTATCAAGCGGAGCGTCGTGGGCTACTACCGCGTGGTGGCGATGCGCCCGGGCACGGGGCCGAGCTATTCGGATGTGGTGCGTGTGCAGGCGGAGCCGGAGACGGAGGAGATCCCGGAGGAGGTGGGCTATCTGGTGTTCAAACGGCCCGTTTCGGACACGGCGCTGAAGCTGGCCTGGAACCGGGTGTACACGCTGGACAGCCGGGATGTCACCATGGATCTGGAGGACTTGGGTCGCAACGACGTCCCGTACGCGCTGAGCAACCGGGCGCGGGCCACGAGCTATGAAGTGCAGTACGTAGAGGATAACGGCGAGTACGGCGAGTACGGGTATCCGCTACGGCGCGAAGGAGAGGACTGGGTCACCGTCACGCTGCGAAACTGGGCGAACGGCCTGGACTGGAAGAACTGGTTGGGGGCGATCGAGGAGATCGAATCCAAGGAAAGCAGCGACGAGTCGCCGGATCTGCAGACGGTGGTGAAGGGTCTGGAGCCGGGCACGCGCTACTACGTCCGGGTGCGCGGCTGCACGGATGGGGGCTGTAGCGGGTGGATGATTCCGTATCTAAAGACGACGTCGGGGACGAAGACGTCGAACGCGACGGAGGCGGACCCCCTCACGGCGACGCTGCAGGACATCCCGGCCACCCATGACGGGTCGAGCGCGTTCACGTTCCGGATCGCGTTCAGCGCGGAGGTGACTATCTCTCCGCAGGACATGAGGGACCACGCGCTGACGGTTAGCGGCGGAACGGTGACCGAGGCGCGGCGCGTAGACAGTCGCAAGGACCTGTGGGAGCTGACGGTGGAGCCGGCCGGGACGGGTGCGGTGTCGATCCTGGCGCTGCAGAACCGGGCCTGCACGGAGACGGGCGCGCTCTGCACGGCGGACGGACGGATGCTGTCGACGGGGCTTGGGCGGAGCGTGCCAGGCCCGTCGCCGCAGGGCCGGCAGTCCCCGGCGCCGCAGGGCCGGCAGTCCCCGGCGCCCCTCGCCAACAGCCCGGCCACCGGTGCACCGAGCATTAGCGGTACGGTCCAGGTGGGCGAGACGCTTACGGCGAATACCCCGGGCATCGCCGACGATGACGGGTTGGTCAACGCGACTTACAGCTACCAGTGGGTTGCCAATGACGGAGGCGCCGAAACGGACATCTCTGGCGCGACGGATAACACCTACACCCTGGAGGCCGACGACGAGGGCAAGACCATCAAGGTGCGGGTCACCGTCACCGACGACGCGGGGAACGAGACAACGCTGAGCAGCGGGGCGACTGACACGGTGGCGGGCCCCGAGCCGCCAGCCATGCCCACGGGCCTGTCCGCCGCCGTCTCCCACGACGCCGTGACCCTCGCCTGGGACGATCCGCGGGACGACGCCATCACCGGCTACGTCATCCTGAGGCGCGACCGGGAAATCCACCCGCTGGGGACCTTCGTCACCATCGCAGGCGACACCGGCTCGACGGACACGACCTACACCGACGATACGGTCGAGCCGGACAAGGAATACGTGTACCGCATCAAGGCCATCAACGAGCACGGGGAGGTGAGCGAGAAGTCCGACTGGATCCGCGCCGACACCCCGGCGGTCCCCGTCCCGGACAAGCCCACGGGCCTGTCCGCCGCCGTCTCCCACGACGCCGTGATCCTCACCTGGGACGATCCGCGGGACGACTCCATCACCGGCTATGTCATCCTGCGGCGCGACCGCGCGATCCACCCGGTGGGGACCTTCGTCACCATCGCAGGCGACACCGGCTCGGCGGACACCACTTACACCGACGATACGGTCGAGCCGGACAAGGAATACGTGTACCGCATCAAGGCCATCAACGAGCACGGGGAGGTGAGCGAGATTTCCGACCGGGTCCGGGGCTTCACGCCGGCAGCACCGGCCCCGGCGGGCTCGCCGGCGAAGTAACAGAGGGGCGGGACCGATCGAGAGGCTGGCGGCATTCCGGGCAACGAAAAAAGCTAGCACCTATGCATGGACTGGCGAGGCAGGCGTATCGAACCCGAAACCGGAGCGGTCAAAGTCTGGGGCCCGCAGGAGGCGGATAACGGTGCGGCCCGACTCCAATGCCGATGTGACCGTCGTGCTGCCGGTGACAACGAAGTGCGGCGCCCAGGGGTCCATCTGCACCCAGGACGGCCGGAAACTGTCCAACTCCCTGAAACCGGAGGCTCTTGAGGATCTAGCCGGGGTCGGCTGACCGACTGCTCATAGCAGGACCTCCCAGCGAAAAGTTCGCAGTACAGTCAACGTAGGCCCACTCACGGGGACTCGAACTGGTTCTCGCGAGTTTGGCTGACTTTCGGGGTCGCTCCTCTGGTGGCCGCTGCCCAGCTCGCGCAGCGGCGGGTGGAGCTGCCCACCACCGAGGAGATCAAGGGGTACGTCGCGGACTTCCGCAGCTTCCTGTGCGAGGGGACGGTCCCTGAGCGGAAGGCGCTCATCCGCAACTTCGTGAAGGGCATCGAGGTGACCGGCAACGAGGCCAGGCTCACGTACACGATTCCGATGCCCTCGGGTGGCGTGACCAGCGAGGAAGCCCCGGTTCTCGATTTCGTCCAATCCGGCCTACCAGTTTCCAGCCAACAGGACTGTACTGCGAACTCTAGCCGCGCCTGGAAGGCTGCCGCTAGGGTCGGGTGATGTAATTCCGAGGGATCGGGTGCTAGCGTGGCCTCGTGCCAGGGAAGCGCCGAGGCCGCCCACCCCACCCGAGTCTGCTGACGCCAGCCGAGCAGCGCGTGTTGGAGGAACTGCGTCGAGGTGGCACAAACGCCGAGATTGCGGTCCGCCTTGGCCTCAGCCCGGAGACGGTCAAGACACACATCGCCATCATGCTCGGGAAGCTCGGCCTCCAGGACCGCCACGCGCTCGCGGTCCGGGGCTCCGCCGAGCGAAGCCGCCTGCGCGCGCTCTTGGGGCTTCCCATGGCGTTCGCGTGGCTGGGGCGTCCCCTCGCCTGGGCAGGCGCGGGAGCTGCAGCGCTCGCTGGCGTAGCCGCGCTAGCCGTCATCCTGGTCGTCGTGAAGGGGGATGGCGACCAGCAAGTACCTGGTCAACCGACATCGGCCGAGACCCTGGAACTAACCCCCACGGCGACCCCAACGCAGGAACCGCCGCCCACCCCAACCCCGTCCCCGAACCCCACGGCGACCCCGACGCAAGAACCGCCATCCACCCCAACCCCATCGCCGACAATCGCAGCCACCCCCGAGCCGGAACCCCCTGTGTCACCGGTACCCGCGGTCAGCGCTGGCACGGATCACACCTGCGCGCTTCATGAGTCGGGTGCGATCACCTGCTGGGGAGACAAGGAGAACACCAGTGTGCCGCCCGGAAAGTATCGCTCTCTGAGCGCTGGCGCCGGGTTCACCTGTGCAGTGCGTGTGTCGGGGAACGTGACGTGCTGGGGGCACGTCGGAAAGTACGACTATGGTCAGCTAGATGTCCCCGCGGGTAAGTACCAATCGGTAGCTGCGGGGCAGGATGAGGCATGCGCGATTGAAGAGGCTGGCGGGGTGACTTGCTGGGGGTTGGTTGAGTGGGTTGTCCCCGCAGGCTCGTATCGGTCGATGAGTATGGGTCTTGACCACATGTGCGCCGTGCGCCAGTCCGGGGAGGCCGTGTGTTGGGGAAACAACAGTTACGGTCAGACGGAGGCCCCAGGGGGGACTTTCCGTTCGGTCAGCGCAGGCTATGAGTATAGCTGCGGGATACTCGAGGCAGGCGAGTTGGTCTGCTGGGGGCTGGGACGGTTCGTTGGCGGACCGGAAGAGACACCTGCGGGCAAGTTCCGCGCTGTGAGCGTGGGCCACGCGCAGGCCTGCGCCGTGGCGGAAACGGGCGAACTGGTGTGCTGGAGTCGGTTAGGTTACCGGCCACCGCCGGCAGGTAGGTACCGCTCGGTGAGCGTTAGCTGGTCGCATGCTTGCGCGGTTCGCGAGTCGGGTGCTGTGGTCTGTTGGTACTTTGGCGACTACGGCCAGACAGACGCTCCGGAAGGGAGCTACGTCGCGGTGAGCGCGAATTGGACACACACGTGTGCAATCCGCGAGACCGGGGAACTGACCTGCTGGGGGGCTGGTGAGGAAGGGCAGTTGAGTGCCCCTCCTGGGCAGTACCGTTCCGTGAGCGGAACCTGTGCCCTACGGGAGTCGGGCGAGATCGATTGCTGGGGCACTCCTTATGAGGACGGTGAATTGGAGGTTCCTGCCGGGAAGTTCCGCTCGGTGGGCTGGGGATGCGGCGTGCGGGAGTCGGGTGCACTCGTCTGCTGGGGAAGTCCGTACTGGGGGGAGTACGAGCCCATAGTGCCTGCTGGGAAGTTCCGCTCAGTGAGCGTAGGCCAGGGGCATGCCTGTGCCGTCGCGGAAACCGGCCAGGTGGAATGCTGGCCCGTCGTCCAGTACATCGACTTCGACGGTCAGACCGAAGTGGACTCTCCGTCAGGGACATACCGTTCCGTGAGTTCGGGCGCAGGCCACAACTGTGCGCTAGACACCTCCGGAGGTATCCACTGCTGGGGGCCAGCTTACTCGGGTGAGACCATCGCTCCTGGGGAAACCTATCTGTCGGTGAGCGCGGGCGGTGGTTACTCCTGTGCCCTAAGGGAGACAGGCGAAGCCCACTGCTGGGGGGACAATGAAGTGGGCCAGACGGATGCGCCACCTGGGCAGTATCGGTCGATCAGCGCCGGGTCGAACTATGCGTGCGCGGTCCGGGAGACGGGAGAAGTGGTCTGTTGGGGGTTGAATCCCCCCGCGATCAACGTGCCCCAGGCGCTGCAGTCACCCGCGCCCGAATAGACCGGCATGGAGGCCCCCCCGCCGTCACGGAGGCCGGCGAACTCGTTTGCTGGCGGAGTTCTCGCGCCGCAGCGGGGACCACCGCCAGAGGAGCGTCCGTCGGGGATGCATGTCGAGTGTGGTGCCCGGAACGGCGTGGAATCCCGACCCTACAGGACAACCGCCCACCTGAACGTTCGCAGTACCGTACGCGTTGGCCTACCAGCTTACCCACCTGCCCCTCAACCCCTCGACGCGACCCGCTCACGGGAGGGCTGCCACGCACGCACCCACCCGCATGCGCCGCATGCGCGTTCGCAGCCTGTCGCCGGGACCGGGTCGCGGACCTACCCCTGGCCGAACTCCAGGTTCAGATTGAGCAGCCCGAGCATCACGCCCGGCTGGTGCCGCAGGTCGTTCTTGTCGGGAGCGAGCCGCAGGTCGTCCAGCCGGTCGAGGACCACGTTCGTCGCGATGTTCTGCTCGAGCCGCGAGAGCCCCGCTCCGGGACACGAGCGCGGCCCCTGCCCGAACGTGACATGCCGCCCCGGACTCGGACGCGTCAGGTCGATCTCCTCCGCGTTCGGGTACTGCTCCTCGTCGCGGTTCCCCGCCCCGTAGCGCAGGTGGATCACTGACCCCTTCGGGATCGTCACGCCCTGCACCTCGATGTCGTGGATCGGTCGCCGCCCCGAGAGGCCCTGCGTGGGCGCGTACAGCCGCAGCGACTCCTCCACGAAGAACCGCACCTTCGAGCGGTCGGCCCGCAGCTCCTCCGCCAGGTCCGGCCGCTGGGCCAGCAACATCGCCTCAGCCGTGAGCGCGTACTGCGTCGTCTCGTTGCCGCCGATGTGCATCCCGTAGGCGACGCTCCCCACCTCGGCATCCGTGAGCAGGCGTTTGTCGTCGCCGTACTCCACCTGCGTCAGGTAGGAGATCATGTCGTTCTTCGGGTTGCGACGCTTCTCCTCGACGTGCTTCTGGATGTACTCGTGGAACGCCACCAGCGCACGTGCGTTCTCCGCCTCGTCCTCCGCCGGCAGCAGGTTCCGGTGCGTCGACCCGAACACGAAGCGCCGCACCTGCGCCTCCTCCCAGCCCCGCAGCATCGGCATGTCCTCGAGCGGGAACCCGAGGATCGTCGTGATCACCATCTGCGGCAACGGCGCCGCAAACTCCGTGACGTACTCGACCGAACCCCGGTCGATCCAGCGGTCGATGAGCTCGTTCACGAAGCCCGTGACCATCTCGCGGTGGCGGTCCGCACCAACGGCCCCCACCCACGGGTTGGTGAGCTGCTCGCGGTGCCATCGGTGCTGCTCCATCGTGGGGCGAAGGCTCATCCCCGCATCAAGCGACTCCCCGAACCCCTCCTCGCGGATGATGTTCCGCTCCACCTCCTGCCCCGGACTCTCGTCGCTGTACCGCAACGGGAACGTCTCTGTGTCGCGCACGATTCGCGCGACGTCCTCGTACTTTGTGAGGATGAAGCCGTCTGTGTCCGGCGTGTCGCCGCCCCCGGGGATGCGCAGCACGGGCGCGTCCCGGTGCAGGATGCGATAGGCGTCGAACCAGTACTCCTGGCCCCCCGCCGCGAAGAGGTCGACATCCCCCACGCTCATGGGGCACTGCGCCTCCGCCTCCATCATCGCCAGGTCATGCTTCGACATTGACTCGATAGACATCAGAACTCCCGCCGGGCCCAACTCGGCGGACAGCTACGCACCGCGCGCCCCAGCGGGACGCCCCTCCGCACAGCCCCATCACGGCCCGGAATTGCCAATATACTACGCCGCCCCGCAAGGCCTTGTGGGGTACGCTGGAGCAATGACCGAGCATCCGAAGGACAAATCCGCGAAGGCGCCCCGCCCCATCGGCTTGGGGAAGGGCCTCGTGCACATCCCCGACTCCTTCTTCGACCCCCTCCCCGAGGAACTGCTCCGGCTGTTCGAGGGCAAGGAACCGGAGGACTCTGTCCCATCTCCTCCCTCTGGCGATGACTATGGCCAGCCATCACTCACTTAGTCCGGGAACACCTTCGGTTGTCACGATGTATCCTTGGGCATCGATCTCTTCCAAGAACCCGATTAGTATGTTGGCGTGGTGTGCTTGCCCAAGTTCAACAATTCTAGTAACAGTTTCTTGGTACTGAATCTCTTTGTCACGGTACTCAAGAATTTCGTGGGCGGAAATTCGAGATTGAACATTGCCGTAGCAGAGCCCTAGAACTTTTGGTCCGTTGTGGTATGTGATCACAGGGCTACCAGAAAGACCTTCGATGATAGCATAAGATAGGGAAAGAGAGGTAAGCTGAGATCTCCACGTTTCTTCACTAATATTAACGATATTTCCCTTGAAGTACCCGAAGGTGGTAGCCGAATCTGCAACGTAATACCCGATACTGAAGACATTATCTCCTATCAAGATTGAATCTGGTTTCAAGATCGGAAAGAAATCCTTCTTTTTCCTCTTCAACGCGTTGGGAATGAAAGCGATATCCATACGAGGATCCTTTGAGAGTGCTACATGCCCTATGGGGACAATTTGACCAGTTTCCTTATCAGATACAGCCAAATTTTCCCGAACGCCATCATCATCACTTACTACATGACGACAGGTTAACAGTCCTCCGTTTGGAGCCACTGGGAACGCAGTGCCGAGAAATCTGGGACTCCCCTCACTTGAATCAGTGGAAACTATTTCAAAGACGACGGAATTAACTAGCATTGTGTTCCTCGTAACGATGCTCAGCGGGCTTGTGTTTCGTTGCAGATCGACATTTCAGTGAATGGAAGTCTTGAGGGTAGGGGTAGGCACTATTACTCCACCCCCCGCCCCTACGGCCGCGGTGACCCGTACACCGACTCGATCGACTCCCCCGAGTCGAACCGATCCTGGATCTCGCCCATCGTCGCGATCGCTTCCTCGGTGCCGACCACCGTCTGGAAGAGGCGCTGCTCGTTCGCGAGCGCGTCCGACAGCCCCAGGTCGTCGTTGTCGATCAGGATCTGCTTGAGCGTCGCCAGCGCCTTCGCCGGACGGTCGGCCAGGCGACTCGCCCAGTCCAGCGCGACCTCCACCGACGTCCCCTCCGGCACCACCCGGTTCACCCCGCCCAGCTCGTAGATGCGCTGCGCCGTCATGGGCGTGCCGTCGAGCACCATCTCCGCCGTCGCCGTGCGCCCGATGATGCGCGCCAGCCGGCTCGTCCCGCCGATGCCCGTCGTCAGCGCGATCTGGATCTCCGGCTGCCCGAAGCGCGCCTGCTCCTCCGCGATGCGCAGGTCGCACGCCCAGCCCAGTTCCGCCCCGCCCCCGGAGCAGTCCCCCGAGACGGCCGCGATCGTCACGACCGGCGTCTTCGCCAGCTCCTGCAGGCAGACCCCCCAGCCACCGCCCGTCCCCGTCGTCGGCTCGCCCGTCACGGTGTTGCGAAGGTCGCGTAGCCAGGCGTGCTCGTACCAGTGCCCCGGCGTTCCCGAGGCCAGCACCGACACCCGCGCCCCGCCCTCGCGCGCCTCGATCAGCGCCTCCCCGAGCTGCCCCACGCCCTCCCACGAGCCGTGGTTGTTGATGTCGGGGTTCGACATCGTGATGAGCGCGACGCCCTCGCGCGGTCGTTCAAGCGTGACGATATCGGGCATGGCAGAGCCTCCTAGGTTTACAGCGCGAGCAGGTGCAGCCGGCCCCTCACCATGCTCCCCGCTGGTCGGTTCGCGGAGCACGTACAGGTCATCATAGCCAGTCCGTTCCATGGCCAGTGCGAGAAACATCTCGGCTTCCTCCCGGGTCGGGTAACGGATGCCTTCCTTCCGGGGGACAAGCTCCTTCCTGTGGCCTACGTAGCGGCGGTACCTGGCGTTGTTCCGGATCATGAAAGGCATGACGACACTCCTCTACGGGCGCTCCTGCTGAGTCCCCCACGTGTCGAAATGCACGACCTGCTCGACCGGCATCCGGCGCGGCTGCGAGAAGCGCCCGCGGATCGGGTAGCCCAGCGGGATGATCGCGACGGCGGTGGCGCCCTCCGGCAGCTCCAGCAGCTCGTCGAGCTTGGGGCCCGTCCCGAACGTTGTCAGCGGCGCGCCGATGCCGTGCGCCCGCGCCGCCAGCGCCAGGTTCTGGATGGCCCCAAAGATGAAGCCGCCGAAGGTGATCCCCCCGCGCGTGGACTCCCCGCCCCCGATCACGCCCGTGAGCACGGGTACGAGCAGCACCGGCGCCTCGCCGATGTGGTTCGCGAGGTAGGTCACCGAGCGCAGCCCCGAGGCGTCCAGCCCGGTCTCCGACTCAACCACCTTGCCGAAGTCGGAGAACTGGACGCGACCGCCCTTCTCCAGCGTGGCGGGATCTGCGCGCCCGTAGGTCGCCTCGAACACGCCCTTCCACCACTGCGCGATCGTTGCCTTCTTCGCCTCGTCGCGCACGACCACCCAGCCCCAGATCTGCGAGTTCCCGCCCGTCGGGCCGCGGATGGCCGCATCCAGCAGCTCCCACAGGACTTCGTCGGGAATCGGGTCGGACCCGAGGAAACGCCGTGCCGGCGTCGAGTGGATCGCCTCCAGCACGTCGAGTGATTCGCGTTCTGCCATCTGCTTGCTCCTCTTCCCTGTGGCGTTCGCGCTAGGCGCGACGCAGCTCCATGTAGGTCGCCGCGGGGTCGTGCCCCACGAATGTCTTGCCGATGTCCTCGTAGTGGCGCCACGAGATCAGTGCGTGCGTCGCCGACTGATGCGCGTCGCGCAGGTGGCGCTCCAGCGGGCTTTCCATGCGGCTGCCCGTCGTGCCCGCCGTGTTGTTGATGATGCCCACCACGTGGCGCACCGCCTGCGCCGCGTGTGCGCAGGCCAGGTAGGCCGGCCAGAAGACGTCCCACTCCGGCTCGATCCGCCCGCCCTCCGAGGGCTTCGGGCCCAGGTGCGCCTCGAGCGCGTCCTGCGTCTCCAGCACGAATGTGCGCGCCGCCATGTACGTCGCATAGGCTTCGCCGAGGCGGTAGTGAACCTGCGGCTGGTCCTTCAGCGCCGTCGCCAGCCCCCAGGGCGTCTTCTCCTTCGCCAGGTCGACGAACGACTCCAGTGCTCCCTTGCACACCCCCAGCGCCACCGCCGACTTGTTGTAGACGGCATGGCAGGGATTGCGGAACGTCGGGTTATCCCACTGCTCGCTGGGCGCCAGCGGACGCGCCGGCAGCAGGTGCTCGGGCGGCACGTAGGTGCCGTCCATGCGCACATCGTGACTGCCGCTCCCGCGCATCCCCGCCGTGTCCCAGGTATCGACGATCTCGAACTCGCCCTTCGGCACCATGAACGAGTTCTCCGCGCCCTCCCCCGTCGCCTCGTCGGCCACCACCGGCGACATCACGAAGTTCCAGGTCGCGTTGTGGCAGCCGCTCGCGAACGAGCCCTGGTAGCTGAGCCGCCAGCCGTCGCCTTCGCGGCGGGCCGTGCGACCCGGATTGGGACCGTTCGGCGGCCCCAGCCCCGAGCAGACCAGCGCGTCCCAGTCGTCGAAGATCTTGTCGCAGAGCGCGAGGTCCATACGCCGCACGATCAGCCCGTTGATCTCGGAGTTGATGTGCGTGCACCACCCCACCGACCCGTCGATCGCGGAGACCGCCTCGACGTTCTCGATCTGCTCGCGCGCGGTCACGTCCTCCCCGCCCAGCTCTGCCGGCAGGGCGTAGCGGTAGAACCCCTGCGCCGCCATCTCCTTGGCCGCCCAGGGGGGCAGGTGGCGAAGCTCCTGCGCCTCGTCCCCCGCCTTGCGGAGCATCTCTCGCATACTCGCGATGCGCTCCAGCATCGGTGTCTTCTTGATCTCGTTCTGCCGTTCGATGATCTCGGGGCGCACCATGCCGCCACCTCCGGTTCGTGAGTGCGGTTCGCGATGATACCGGAGCCGCTGATAGGTGGTGGACGCTACCCCGGGAGGGTCTGCTACGGGGGCTAGGCGCGGCGCAGCTCCCTGTAGGTGGGTGAGGGCTCGTGCCCGACGAACGTCTTGCCGATGTCCTCGTAGTGCCGCCACGAGATCAGCGCATGCGTCGCCGCCTGCTGGGCGTCGCGCAGGTGGCGCTCGAGCGGACTCTCCATGCGGCTGCCGGTCGTGCCCGCCGTGTTGTTGATGACCCCCACCACGTGACGCGCCGCCTGGGCTGCATGCGCGCAGGCCAGGTAGGCCGGCCAGAACACGTCCCACTCCGGCTCCAGCCGACCGCCCTCCGATGGCTTGGGCCCGAGGTGCGCCTCGAGTGTGTCTTGCGTCTCCAGCACCCACGTGCGCGCGGCCATGAGCGTCGCCTGCGCCTCGCCGAGGCGGTAGTGCACCTGCGGCATGTCCTTCAACGGTGAGGACAGCCCCCAGGGTGTCTTTATCTGGGCCAGCTCGATGAACGAGTCGATCGCCCCCCGGCACACCCCCAGCGCCACCGCCGACTTGTTGTAGACGGCATGGCAGGGGTTGCGGAACGTGGGGTTGTCCCACTGCTCACTGGGCGCCAGCGGACGCGCCGGCAACAGGTGCTCGGGCGGAACGTAGGTCCCGTCCATGCGCACATCGTGACTGCCGCTCCCGCGCATCCCCGCCGTGTCCCACGTGTCGACGATCTCGAACTCCCCGCGCGGGATCATGAAGGAGGCGGTCGTCCCCTCGCCCGTGGCCTCATCGATGGCGATCGGGGACATCAGGAAGTTCCAGGTCGCGTTGTGGCAGCCGCTCGCGAACGACCCCTGGTAGTGCAGCCGCCAGCCGTCGCCCTCGCGACGGGCCGTGGTGCCGGGGTTGGGACCGTTCGGCGGCCCGTGTCCCGAGCAGACGAGCGCGTCCCAGTCGTCGAAGATCTTGTCGCAGAGGGCGAGGTCCATGCGCCGCACGATCAGCCCGTTGATCTCCGAGTTGATGTGTGTGCACCACCCCATCGACCCGTCGATGGCGGACACCGCCTCGACGTTTTCGATCTGCGCGCGCGCGGTCACGTCCTCGCCGCCCAGCTCTGCTGGCAGGGCGTAGCGGTAGAACCCCTGCGCGGCCATCTCCTTGGCCGCCCACGCGGGCAGATGGCGCAGCTCCTGCGCCTCATCCCCGGCCGTGCGCAGCATCTCCCGCATGCTCGCGATGCGTTCCAGCATCGGCGTTTGCTTGATCTCGTTCTGTCGTTCGATGATCTCAGCGCGCACCATGCCGCCCACCTCCGCTCCGTGAATGCCGCGCGGATGATACCCGGAGCCGCCAGGCGGCAGTGAGGCGCGACTCCGGGTGCGGCTGGCGTCAGCCGCCAGCGCTAGGCGCGGCGCAACTCCACATAGGTGGGCGAGGGCTCGTGCCCCACGAATGTCTTGCCGATGTCCTCGTAGTGCCGCCACGAGATCACCGTATGCGTTGCCGCCTGCTGGGCGTCGCGCAGGTGGCGCTCCAGCGCGCTCTCCATGCGGCTGCCCGTCGTCCCCGCCGTGTTGTTGATGACGCCTACCACGTGGCGCACCGCTTGCGCCGCGTGTGCGCAGGCCAGGTAGGCTGGCCAGTAGACGTCCCACTCCGGCTCCAGCCGCCCGCCCTCCGAGGGCTTCGGTCCCAGGTGCGCCTCGAGCGCGTCCTGCGTCTCCAGCACGAACGTGCGCGCCGCCAGGTACGTCGCATAGGCTTCGCCGAGGCGGTAGTGGACCTGCGGCATGTCCTTCAGCGCCGTCGCGAGCCCCCACGGGACCTTTTCTTGCGCCAGCTCGACGAACGACTCGATCGCCCCCCGGCACACCCCCAGCGCCACCGCCGACTTGTTGTAGACGGCGTGGCAGGGATTGCGGAACGTCGGGTTATCCCACTGCTCGCTGGGCGCCAGCGGCCGCGCGGGCAACAGGTGCTCGGGCGGCACGTAGGTCCCGTCCATGCGGATGTCGTGGCTGCCGCTCCCGCGCATCCCCGCCGTGTCCCACGTGTCGACGATCTCGAACTCCCCGCGCGGGATCATGAAGGAGGCGGTCGTCCCCTCGCCCGTGGCCTCATCGCTGACCCTCGAGGACATCAGGAAGTTCCAGGTCGCGTTGTGGCAGCCGCTCGCGAACGAGCCCTGGTAGTGCAGCCGCCAGCCGTCGCCCTCCCGGTGCGCCGTCCGACCCGGATGGGGACCGTTCGGCGGCCCTTGTCCCGAGCAGACGAGCGCGTCCCAGTCGTCGAAGATCTTGTCGCACAGGGCGAGGTCCATGCGCCGCACGACCGCCCCGCTGAGCTCCCCGTTGATGTGCATGCACCACCCCACCGACCCGTCGATGGCCGACACCGCCTCGACGCTCTCGATCTGCTCGCGCGCGGTCATGTCCTCCCCTCCCAGCTCTGCCGGCAGGGCGAAGCGGTAGAGCCCCTGCGCCGCCATCTCCCTGGCCGCCCACGTGGGCAGGCGCCGAACCTCCTGCGCCTCATCCCCCGCTGCGCGCAGCATCTCGCGCATGCTCGCGATGCGTTCCAGCATCGGCGTCTGCTGGATCGCGTTCCGCCGCTCGATGATCTCAGCCCGCACCATCCGCCACCTCCGCTCCGCAAGTGCCGCGCGATGATACTGAAGCCGCTCGGAGGGGGTGGCTAGCGGGGCGGACCTACGTCGCCAGCAGCGCTACGCTGCCGCGTCTCGCGTTCAGGTCGAGCCGGAAGTGTTGCAGTACGTCCCAGCCCAGCAGCGAGGGCAGCGACGACGTGTCCACGGCGCCAAGCTCGACGCTGGCTGAGATCGTCTCGATGGCGCCGCCCTCGTGAGCGAACTCGTACGAGGCATCCATCACGCGATAGAAAGCCAGCCCGCCGACCCCGCCACTCGCCTGCACCTGGCTCTCAGGCCACGACCGGGGGTCGAGGTCGGCCTCTCGCAACTGCAACCTGCGGACCGCGTCCCGAGCGTGGACGACTGTCGTCGATGACCCGGTATCAATCAGAAACGGGACAACTCTCGGTTCGCTCACTCCGGGAATGTGCACCCGCACCAGAACATGGGGAAACCTGCCCCGAGAGTCGAAGAAGCCGGCGATCACAGGTGCCAGCGATCCTGAGCGGTAATGAACTCTGTGTCGGCATCTTTAACGAAACGGAGACCCTTCTCATCCATCGCACTGCAGACGTCGGTGAGGGAGGGGTACGCCCCGATGACCTTACGTTTCTTGTCGATGAGGACGAACTGCTCGGGGTACCGGGCGAGCAAATCCGCGTAGTGCTCTTCCCACCACCGCCACGTGGCCATCGCTTCTTCGCGTTCCCGAAGATCCTCTGACACGTCACGAGTGACCACTTGAAACTCCCGTATCTCAAACAAACTGCAACAGTTGTGTGAACACTATTTACCTTACGCGCCTCCGGCTGCGCATTCAAGGCTCCCCCCGAAACTCCACCCCCGCCTCCCCCGCGAAGCGCGACCGCATGACCGCGAACGCCTCCTCCGAGTGGTCCGCCAGCACGAAGCGGCGGCCCAGCGCCAGCGCCGCCGCCCCCGTCGTCCCGCTCCCCGCCACCAGGTCGACCACCAGCCCACCCTGCGGCGACGACGCGCTCACGATGCGCTTCAGCACCCCCAGCGGCTTCTGTGTGGGGTACCCCAGCTTCTCCTTGCCCGTTGGGCTCACGATCGTGTGCCACCAGGTATCCGTCGGCAGCTTCCCCCGCGCCGCTTTCTCCGGCCCGACCAGCCCCGGCGCCATGTAGGGGATGCGCTCGACCTCATCCGCGTTGAACAGGTTCCGGTCAGGGTCCTTCGCGTAGAAGAGGATGGTGTCGTGCTTCGCCGGCCAGCGGTTCTTCGGCCGCCCTCCGAAGTCGTAGGCCCAGATGATCTCGTTGACGAAGCACTCCCGCCCGAAGATCTGGTCCAGCAGCACCTTCGCGTAGTGCGCCTCCCGATAGTCGAGGTGCAGGTAGAGCGACCCGCTCGGCTTCAGCAGCCGCCTGGACTCCACCAGGAACGGCTCAAGGAACCCCAGGTAGTCGTCGAACACGTCGTCGAACGACCGCGACCCCAGCCTGACCGTCTCGTACCGCCGCCCCCCGAATCCCGTCCGGTCCCCCTCCCCCTCCTCCACCCGCGTCGTCTGCAGCTGCTCCCGCGACTGCCGCTTTCCGGTGTTGAACGGCGGGTCGAGATACACCAGGTCCACCGACTCGTCCGCCAGCCCCCGCGCCACCTCCACCCCATCGGCGCAATGCACAAGCCCACGAGGTTCAGGAGCGCTCATGCGGGGATGGTAGCGCTAGCAGGCTGCTGAAAAAGTCGTCTACGGCCGATTCGGGCCGAAATCGCGCTTATAGCGAACTCGAAAAACCCAATGTTTCTGGGCTCTACACCAGACTGCCGATCGGCCAGTGAGAGCCTGCCGCTCAGGTTCAGGCTTTTATCAGCACCCTGCTAGGGAATCACCTCGGAGCCCAAGGAGATGCAGATGCTCATGATGTTTCCCGTTCCCTCTTCCAGCGTCTCTTGTAGGTCGAGACACGCAGGCTCTGAGGCTGCATCCAGGGCGGCAGCAAATGTCTCATAGAATTCGCCGAATAGAGAGACATCCCTCGACTCCACCATGCGTCGGGCAATCTCTTCTAGTTCTGCTGCTGCCCGCCGTAGCTCTTCAGCGTAATCTGCCAGCTTTTCGTTCAGCGCGTCATGTTTGCTCTGGAGGTGCTCGGGAGGTCTGATGCTCATCAAGCCATCCCGGTAGCCGGTGAGCACACTGGCGACGAGTTCGAGAACCCCTCTGTATCGCTCCACGATGCTGTCCATGAGATCCTGGAGCAGCCGCTCCGCTTCCTTTGCGCTGAGACTCTCGAAGTCGGTCGTGTAGATGGCCTCAATGTTGGCCGCCAACCGCTCGGCGCGGTCCACCCCATCCTCGGGGTCCGCTGCGGCCTCCTCCGCCAACCTGCCCACCATTTCCACGAGCGCGTCCGCGTACTCCTGCGTCGTCAGGACACGCCCTTCCCCGCCCCCACACGCCCCTAGAACGAACAGCGCGAGGGCCAGAAGCGCGAAGGCACCGCCCAATCTCGCTCCCATACGGCACTCCGTTCCGCTGGCTACCCCGTGACCCCCGGCGGTATGGCGCCCTCGCCTGCCGGACGCGGCGGCGCGACGCTCACCTCGAGCAGCTCCGCGATGTCGAACGCCTGGATCGAGCGCGACTCCTCGTCCGGCTGAACGGCGGGGATGCCGTCCTCGAACATCTGGATGCAGAACGGGCAGGCCGTCGCCACGATGCTCGCGCCCGTGTTCGCCGCCTCCGCCGTGCGCAGGTGGTTCACGCGCGTGCCCGTCTCCTCGAGCCACATGTTGCCGCCGCCCGCGCCACAGCACATGCCCTTCTCGCGGTTGCGCGGCATCTCCACCAGCTCCGCCCCGGGAATCTGCTCGAGCACGTTGCGAGGCGCGTCCATGATGCCGTTGCCCCGGCCCAGGTAGCACGAGTCGTGGTACGTGATCGTCTGGCCGTCCATCTTCTTCGGCTGCAGCTTGCCCTGCGCCAGCAGCAGCTGGAGGAACTCCGCGTGGTGCGTGACCTCCCACTGACCGTCGAAGTCCGGGTACTCGTTCTTGAAGGTGTTGAAGCAGTGCGGGCAGGCCGTGATCACGCGCCGCACGCCGATCACGTTCATCGTCGCCACGTTCGTCTCCGCCAGCGTCGCGTAGAGGAACTCGCTGCCGAGCCGCCGCGCCGGGTCGCCCGTGCACGTCTCCTGCTGACCGAGCACGCCGAAGCTCACGCCCGCCTCGATCAGCAGCCGCACCACCGACTGCGTAATCGGCATGTTGCGCTCAACCAGCGCCCCCGAGCAGCCCACCCAGTACAGGTACTCCTGCGAGCCGTCGAAGATGGGCACGTCGATGCCCTCATCGCGGAGTTGCTCCATCCACGTCTCGCGCGTGAGCTGCGTGCCCCGCCACGGATGGCCGCGCTGCTCGATGTTCTGCAGCGTCTCCTGCGCCGTCCCCGGGATGCGCGCCTTCTCCATAACCAGGTAGCGGCGCATGTCCACGATCGTCGGCACGTGCTCGATCATCACCGGGCACTCCTGCACGCACGCCATGCACGTGCGGCAGGCCCACAGCGACTCGTCCTGCACGTAGTCGCCCACCAACTCGCCCTGGACCTTCTCCGACGGATCCTTGCCCGCGATCAGGAGCGGTCCGGCGTGGTTCATGTACGACTTCAGGTCCTGGATGATCGCCATCGGGGAGAGTGGCTGCCCCGCCGTGTAGGCCGGGCAGGCCTCCGTGCAGCGCCCGCAGCGCACGCACGTGTCGGCGTCGAAGAGCTGCTTCCAGGAGAGGTCCTGGATTTTGCCCGCGCCGAGGCTCGCGCCCTCCTCGATCAGCTTCTCGAAGTCGCCCATCGGCGCCAGGTACGAGGGAACGGTCGGGCGCTTCAGGAAGGCGTTCACCGGTGCGAACACGATGTGCCGGAACTTCGTCAGCGCCATCAGACTGAGCAGGCTGAAGGCCCCCACCACGTGGATCCACCAGAACACCTGGTGCACGTTCAGGAGCACTCCGTCGCCCGCCCCGCCCACGATCTTCGCGATCACCCAGCCGCCCGGCGACCAGTACGACCAGTTCTCGTGCCCGAGCGGGATCTCGTGCCCGGCGATCCGCAGCCCCTCCACCAGGAAGCCCGTGAACAGCACGAACCCCAGCAGCCCCACGACGATCGCGTCCTCCGACTGCCGCCGGTCCCACGTCAGCTTCGCCGGCGCCGGACCGAAGCGGCGGAACACCGCCATCGCGATACCCACCAGTCCGATCACGCCGAACAGGTCGCCCACGAGGCTATAGGCCAGGTAGATGCCGCCCTCGAGGAAGGCGTGCTCGCCTCCGACCTGGAAGATCAGCGGGAAGTAGTCATCGATCGCCAGCAGGATCGTCACCAGTGTCAGCACCGCGAAGCTTGAGTAGATGCAGAAGTGCATCACGCCCGCGTAGCGGTCGTTATTCACGCGGGCGGTGCCCGCTCCCAGCGTGATCGCGTTCGTGATCCGCGCCCCCAGGTCCGTGAAGACGTTCGCCGGGCGCCCCAGGCGCCACACGCGCAGGCGCTGCACGAACGCCCCCACGATGACCGCCACCGCGATGCCGAAGATGAAGTACATCACGGCGAAACCCTGGATGTTGAAGAACACCTCGCGGCTCGCCCGCTCCGTCTGCGCCGTCTCCAGCGCGCCGATAGCCGCGATGATCGCCACGGGGACCGCGATCCCCAGCACGCTCACGTTGAAGCGAGAGCCCTTCGTCTCGGGCCTGCCCTTCACGGTCGGGGTCTTTTCCGGGGTGCTCGGCGTCGCACTCATACGTTGTCGTTCGCCGGCGTGCCGTAGAGCTTGCGCAGGTCGTTTTTCAGCACCTTGCCCATCGCGTTCCGCGGCAGCTCGTCCACCACCGCGATGTACTGCGGCGCCTTGAACGAGGCGATGCGGGTCTTGCAGTAGGCGTTCACGTCCTCCGGCGTGAGCGTTACACCCGGCTTCGGCACAAGCACCGCCTTCACCACCTCGCCCCAGTCGACGTCGGAAACGCCGATAACGGCGGCCTCCTCGATGCCCTCGTGGTCCTCCAGGCAGTTCTCCACCTCGCCCGAGGAGATGTTCTCGCCGCCACGGATGATGAGGTCCTTCTTCCGGCCCGTGATGAACAGGTAGCCGCCTTCGTCCACGCGGCCCACGTCGCCGGTGTGCAGCCAGCCCTCGATGATGGCCGTGCTGGTGGCGTCCTCCTGCTCGTAGTAACCCTTCATCACGCGGTCCGAGCGGACGCAGATCTCGCCCTCCTCGCCCAGGGCCACGAGCACGTTGCGGTCGTCCATGATGCCGATCTCGACATCCTCCATGGGGCGCCCCACCGACCGTAGCCGCGCCTCCCGCAGCTCCGTATCGACGCTCAGGTCGTGGTCGTCCGGCCCCAGGTACGTCAGCGTGGAGGTCGACTCCGTCTGCCCGTACGCGTTCATCAGCCCCACACCCTTCGGCGGGAAGATGTCGCAGGCGTTGCGCACCACCTCGTACGGCATCGGCGCCGCCCCGTAGGTGATGAGCTGCAGCGTGGAAAGGTCCGTTTTCTCCAGATCGTCGTGTTCCATGAGGCGCTTCAGCATCGTCGGCACCACCATCGAGTGGGAGGCGCCCTCGACGCCCACCGCCGTCAGCCACCCCTCAGGGGTGAACTGCGGCAGCACGAGCAGCGTGCGCCCGCCCCAGATCGAGGAGAGCATCGCCGTCGCGCCCGCGATGTGGAAGAACGGCACCGAGACGACGGTCTTGTCGTGCAGGTCGGGGTCGGCCGGGTTCATCGTGTTGACCACGTACGCGGTCATGTCGAGGTACGTGATCATCACGCCCTTCGGCAGCGCCGTCGTGCCGCTCGTGAAGATGAGGACCGTCGGCTGGTCGTCATCCACCTCCACCCAGATGTCCTCCGCCTCCGCCCCCGCGACCAGTCCGGCGAAGTCGACGAAGCCGTCCGCCGCGCCATCGTAGCTCACGAGTGTCTTCGTGTGCTCCAGCGTGGGCCGGATGCGGTTCACCAGCTCCAGGTAGCGCTCCGAGACGAACAGCACCCCCGCCTGGCTCACGTTGAGCATGTGCGAGAGCTCTTCGTCCTTCGAGCGGTAGTTCAGCGGAACGAGCGTCACGCCGAGCATCGCGCAGGCGTAGTACGTCAGCACGAAGTTCGCGCTGTTCTGCGCCATCACGGCGACCTTCTCACCCTGCCCGACGCCGAGCCCGCGGATGGCGTTCGCCAGCCGCGTCACCTGCTCCTGCATCTCGGCGTACGTGAGGCGGCGCCCACCCCCGCCCACCTCCACCAGCGCCTCCCGTTCGGGCACGACGGCGGCGGAGATCTGAAGGAACTCGATTGTGTTCATGCTCCCTCCAAGGAGCGGGTGTGCGCGTGGTCGCGGCGCCACGGGATTCTACCGGCGCCCCGTTCCCCGCGCGAATCGGGGGGAGTGGGTGGCCGGTGGCCGGTGGTCGGTGTTCGGTGGCCGGTGGCCGGTGGCCGGTGGTCGGTGGCCGGTGGCCGGTGGCCAGTGGATTGACCCGGGACCGGAAGCGCCATGCCGGTCACACCTGCAGCGCCAGAACAGCTCCTGGTGGCGACGCAACCCCAACAGCCAACAGCCAGGAGCCAACAGCCCGCCCTACAGTGCCGGTCGGCTCGGTGTGAACGGCTCCGCCAACAGCTTCTCGATCGCCGCCGCCACCGCCTCGTCCAGCCCTGCCTCCGGCACTGCCTGCGTGATCAGCCCCCAGCGCAGCGCCTCCTCTGTCCCCACTGGCTCTCCCGTCAGGATCAGGTCGGCGGCGGCCCCCGGGGGGATCGTGCGCGGCAGCGTCTGCGTGCCGCCTGCGCTCGGGATGTACCCCAGCGTCACCTCCGGGAGCGCGAAGCGCGCATCCTCGGCCGCGATGCGCACGTCGCAGCAGAGCGGCAGCTCCAGCCCCGCGCCGAAGCAGTACCCGTGCAGCCGAGCCACCAGCGGCACCGGCAGCGACAGCAGCAGCCCCCACACGTCCCGCTCGTGCCGCGCCCGCCGCGACTCCCACAGGCTCGGCGCCGTGCCGAACTCCGAGATGTCGGCGCCCGCGCTGAAGGCGCGGCCCTCCCCCCGGAAGCACACCGCCCGCACGTCGGGATGGTCGCGACAGGCCTGCAGGTACTCCCACAGCAGGTCGCGCATCGCCATGTTGATGGCGTTCAGGCGCTCGGGCCGGTTGAGCGTGATCGTCGCCACGCCCCGCTCATCGATCGCGAACAGGACCGGGTCGGCCATGGGAGCAGTGTAGGAGAGTGGGGCCGCGCGTGCGGCGTGCAACGCAACGCACCGGCGACCAGCGCCGGCGCGAGCATGTGCGTGGAACCGTCGTTCGGCGGCTTAGGTGCGCCAGTCGGGTTTGCGAATCGCGCTCTTCTCGCGCTGCGAGAGGCTCTGGGCGAAGTCGTCGTTGGCCTTCCGTACGAGGTCGTCCAACTCGTCGCTGCCGAGCTTCATCTCCGAGGAGCGCCAGCGCTTGAGCATCGCCCGGTCCTTCGCGCTTAGCTCGGCATCGCTGGCCATCCGGTTCACGAGCTCGACCAGCATCTCGTTGATCTCGTCGTCGCTATACGTCACCTGGACCATCCCTACCTCCTTACCGATTCATAGCGGCCCTTGCTCTTCACTCGCCGCGTGAACTTCTCATCGATGGCGGCATTCAGCCGATCGTTCAGGGCCTCCGTGAGCTCCGCCAGCAAGGGCGTGCCCTCCTGGTGCTCCGAGCGCCAGCGGCGTATTGCCTCCTTGCCCTCGAAGGAAATGTCAGCATTGTCGATCGCGACCGCGCTGACAAGCATCATCAGCGACCACGACTCAGGTTCTTCCAGTAGGACGATCATCCGCTACTCCCCTGTGAAGTTCGGAGCGCGCTTGTCAATGAAGGCACGCACCCCTTCAGCCCGATCTTTGGTCGCTTGTAGGAGCAAGGTCAAATCGGTCTCGAACCGCAGGGCCTGTTCCAGCGGCTGATCCAGCCCCCGCCACACCGCCTCTTTGGCCAATCGCGTCGCGATCGGACCCCGTCCCGCGATGGCCTCAGCCGCTCCCCGTGCCACCTCCCCCGCGCTCCCCGCCGCCCCCATCCGCGAGACCAGCCCCGCCTCCAGCGCCTCCCTTCCCGTGAACCGCGAGGGGATGGCTTTCCCTGCCTCCAGCCCCAGAAGCGTCCTCGCCCGGTCTGCGGTCGGGTCGTCCATCGCTCCCCCATCCAGCTCGATCACGGCCCCCTCCCCGCACACGCGGAGGTCGCACCCCAGCGCGAGCGCCGCCCCCGCCCCCGCCAGCCGCCCCTCGAACGCGAACACGACCGGTAGGGGGTAGTCCCGCCAGAGCCAGCGCACCCGTTCACCCGGCCACGCCCCCAGGTCTGCATCCGCCATCGCCTCGATGACGGCTACGCGCGCACCCCGCTCGGCGAAGCCCCTCAGCGCCGCCACGACGGCCTCGGCGGAAACGCCTGGGCCCAGCGTTAGCGTGCCGATCGCTCTCATGGATCAAGCCTACCGGCTGCCGCAAGCCACCGTCTGGCCTTTTGCCAGAGTGCCCGCCATACTCGATTGATGGCGATCACGTACCGGGTGTTCACCGAAGACGACTGGGGTGAGTGGGTCGCCGCCGGCAACCGCGCCTTTCTCGAAAACCCCGAGAACAGCAGCGGCTGGCCCCAAACGGTCCGCCCCCTCATCGAGTTCGATCGCGGCATCGTCGCCCGCGACGGCGATGAACTGGTCGGGAGGACGCAGGCCATCTCCTTCTCCATGAGCGTCCCCGGCGGCGAACTGCCCACGGCGGGCGTCACCGGCGTCACCGTGTCCCCCACGCACCGCCGCCGGGGCATTCTCACCGAACTCATGCGCCGCCAGCTCGACGACATCCATGAGCGGGGCGAACCCCTGGCCGCCCTCTGGTCGTCCGAGACCCTCATCTATGGTCGCTTCGGCTACGGCCTCACCGCGCAGTCCGACCGCGCCAGCATCGATCGCCGCCACACCGAGTTCCGCGCGGAAGTCCCCGAGGCCCCCGGCGAGGTCCGCTTCGTCGACTCCGACGCCGCCCTCGAACGCTGGCCGCCCCTCTACGAACGGCTGCGCGAGTCCCGCCCCGGCATGATGAACCGTATCCCCGGCCACTGGAGCGCCTTCATCATCCCCCGCGCCGAGAAGCCCGAGGGTAGCTTCTCCAGGCGTCAGTACGTCGAGTACACCGGCGCCGACGGCCCCGAGGGCTACGCCATCTACGCCGTCAAGAGCGCCTGGCCCGAGGGCGTTCCGCGGGGAACCGTGCGCGTCCACGAGTTGGTCGCGAAGAGCCCCGCCGTTGAGGCCACTCTCTGGCGCTACCTCTTCGGCATCGACCTCGTCGAGACGATCGAGGCCGGCAACCGCCCGCCCGACGATCCCCTGCTCTGGATGCTGGCCGACCTCCGCCACCTCCGCCGCCTGCGTCGCGACACCATCTGGCTGCGCATCCTCGATGTGCCCAAGGCCCTCGAGGGTCGTTCGTACCTGCCCGATGGGCGCCTCGTCCTCAACGTCAGCGACCCCTTCGGCCCCTGGGCCACCGGCCGCTTCGAGCTCGCCGTCGAAGGCGGCAACGCGTCCTGCCGCCCCACCACCGCCGAGCCGGACGTGACCCTCGGCGCCGAAGACCTCGCGGCGGTCTACTTCGGCGGTGTCGCCCCCTCGGTGCTCGCCCGCGCCGGGAGGATCCAGGGCTCGCCCGAAGCCCTTCGCCTCGCCGACACCCTCTTCGCCTGGCACACCGCCCCCTGGTGCGCCGACCAGTTCTAACCGCGTGCCGCCCCCGCTTGCCCCGCTGCCGCCCGCCCGCCATGATCGCGGGCGATGGCTGACTTCACCGCCGCCGCGCCCGTCGAGCCCGAGAAGAGCGCGGTCGTCCACGACCGCGCCACTCGCCCCGACGCTCCCGCCGACCGCCAGGATCTTGGGCGCCACCTTCTGCTCATCGTCGTCGGCATCGTCTTCACCGCGGCCCTGATCGCCCTCGCCTACCAGGCCCGCGCCAGCTGGACCGAGGTCCGCGACTGGGTCGTGCCCGTCACGATCCCCTTCTACGCGCTCGGCGGCATCTCGCTCGCCTACCTCGTGCTGCGACGCGCCTGGATGGAAGCCTCCGCCGGACTCACCTTCCTCGTCCTCACCGTCGCCCTCACCGGCTTCAACCTCTGGCGAGCCGCCCTCACCACCGGCCCCGACGGCCTTCGCGACAACCTCTCCATCACCGCCGGAGTCTTCCTCGCGGTCAGCATCGCCGCCCTGCTCGGCGCCATGGTCTGGGTCGAGGCGCGACGCCCCAACAAGCCGCCCGCTCCCGAGCTTTAGCGCCATGTGCCGCAGCATCAAGCGGCTGCGCGGCCCCGAGGGCATCGCCGAAGACGACGAGATTCGCGACGCCTCCCTCCAGTACGTCCGCAAGGTGAGCGGCTTCCGCGCGCCCTCCCGCCGCAACGAGGAAGCGTTCGAGGAGGCGGTCGAGCAGGTCGCCGAGGTCACCCGCCGGCTGCTCGACTCCGTCAGCCGGCCGCGCTAGCGGCCTCGCCTGCGAGCGTTGTCTCGCATTCGAGCACGCGCCCGAACTGCCGCACGAACGCTTCCGCCACCTCCGCCACCGTCACCGGCTTCCCCGCTTCCGCCTCCAGGTTCGTCATCTCCGCGTCCTCAAGCCCGCAGGGGTTCATCAGGGCGATGTGCCCCATATCGGGCGCCACGTTGAGCGCCGCCCCGTGCATCGAGACGAACCGGCGCACGTGCAGCCCCACCGACCCGATCTTCCGCTCCCCCACCCACGCGCCCCGCGCGCACTCGTGCCGGTGGCCCTCCACGCCCCACTCCCCGATGACGCCGAACATCGTGTTTTCGAGCGCCTCCACGTAGTCGACGACTCCCATCCCCCACGCCCGCAGGTCGATGATCCCGTACGCCACCAACTGCCCCGGACCGTGATAGGTGATGTCGCCGCCGCGCTCCGTCTGCGCCACCTCGATGCCCGCCGCCCGCACCATCTCCGCGGTCGCGCGCAGGTTCGGCTCGGGGTGGTTGCGCCCCAGCGTGAACACCGGCCGGTGTTCCGTCAGGAGCAGCGTGTCGACGCCCTCCCCGCGCACCCGCTCCGCCTGCAGCTCCTGCTGCAGCCGGTGGACCTCCCCGTAGTCGGTCAGCCCCAGGTCGCGAACGGCGATTGTGCGCGTGGTCGAGGTTGTCACGCCCTCTAGCGTAGCGAGACCGAGCCCCGCCCGCGATCAGGAGCCGCCCGCGACCTCTGCCCCGATGTCCTCGATCGTGGCCCAGTCCTCCTCGCGCAGCGGCTGCAGCTCACCCTTGCGGTACTGGTCGTACAGCCGGAAGAGCGCGTCCTTGTGGGGACGCACCCGCCCGATCGGACACGCTTCCCAGTCCTCCACCGACTCGTCGCAGTAGCCCGTACGCAGCTCCCCGCACTTCGGCTGCAGGTAGCTGCCCAGCTCCGGCACGGCCTTCGCGACTTCGGCCCGCAGCAGCGCCGCCACCCGCCGGAACTCCCACTGCGCGCGCGTGCAGAGACGCAGGTCGCAGATGTGCAGCAGGCTCTGGAAGTTCACCGTGATCTTGAAGTTCGTAGTCGTCGCGTTCGGTAGCAGGAAGCGCGCGTCCTCGGCCGGAACGCCTGCCGCAACCAGCTCCTCGTAGAGCTTGCCCGCTTGCCCGAACAGCTCCTCCATCTTCTCCGCCATGCCCGCCTTCTCGACGGTCTTGGGGATGGTGTAGGGGAACTCGCCCTTCTTGTACGTCACATAACGTTGGCTCTGCTGCTCGAACGAGATGCCCACCCGATGCCGCACGAACTGATGGCTGAACGCTCGCGACACCCCGGAGATGCCGAACTCGAACCAGACCTGCTCCAGCGGGCTCGAGTGCCCCGTCTTCAGGCGCTCCACGATGAAGGCCTGCATCTTCTCCCGGGGGATGCGCTCATCCTCGATCCGCGCCGCCACCTGCTGCGGCGTGAGCTGGCTGTAGCACGTCCGGTACGCCATATACAGCGACCGCATCGGGTCTTCTGAGTGCGAAAGGAGGGTGACTTCGATGGCCATGTTAAACCGCCTACGCAAATTCGCAAATTCGCTAA
The DNA here is from genome assembly GCA_965262975.1 of Tepidiformaceae bacterium. Lineage (GTDB taxonomy): Bacteria > Chloroflexota > Dehalococcoidia > Tepidiformales > Tepidiformaceae > UBA2991. Next base: position 3,224,114 of record OZ253575.1, read on the forward strand.
GCAGGCTAGTTATACCCCATGGAGGACACCGAAGGGGCGATTTTTCGCGGTTCCTGCATGTTGGTGGCGACTGCCTGCGGTTCCTGCATCTTTATCAAGGTTAGACGATGAGTTAGGTCGTGTAGCCGGCCGCATCACCCCCTGAGCGTGAATCCTCACCCCTCCCCCAGCGCCTCCCGCCCCTCGACCCCGATCCCGATCAGGTAGCGTCCCGCCCCCGACTCCCGCCCCACCGCCTCCCCTAGCAGCCAGCGCACATCCGCGGGGGTGTCAAGGTCGAGCGACAGCGCCGGTACGTCGGCGCGACGCACCTCAAGGCCCGCCTCCCGCGCCGCCGCCTCGTGCAGATCGCCGCTGCCACTGCCGTACGCCAGCGCGAAGCGCCCCGGTGGACGGAGCAGCATCGCGTTCGTGCCCCCGTCCCCGGGCCGCACCAGCGTCGCCGAGGGCGCGGGTGCGGCCTCTGCCACCAGTTGGCCAAGCGCTTCGCCCGTCGCCAGTGGCAGGTCCGCGTGCAAGATCAGCAGCTCCTCGACGCCGAGCCGCCGGACGGCGCTCTCTAGCTGTGCGCTCAACCCCCGCAGCTCCAGCTCCTCCGCGAGCGACCGCACCCCCGCCGGCAGCCCCGCCCGCACGCCTTCGTCCGCGGTCAGCACGACCGCCTCCATGCCCGCCCCCTCCACCGCCCCGAGCACGGTCGCCAGCGAACGCCGCACCAGCTCCGCGCGCTCCTGCGGCTCCAGCAACGCCGCCAGCCGCCCCTTCGCGCGGTCGAGCCGGTTCACCGGGATAAGGACGGTCAACTGAGGCATCCGTGCGATCGTACCGTGCGCCGCGCGCTATCCCTCGGCGGGCGCGAGCCGAAGGGCGAAGCCGCCGTCGTCGAGACCCTTCTCCTCTTGCGCTCGAAGCGCTGAACCGTCGAGCGCCGCCAGCAGCCCCTCCCGGCCTGGACTCTCTTCGTCCCCGTCGCTCACCAGCCACCCCTCGACCCCGTCCGCGGCCGACAGCATCCACGCGAGACGGCTCAGGCTTGCTGCGCTCAGGTCGTCGCGCTGCGGCCACCAGGCTATCTGCAGCGCCTGCTCCGCCACCTGTAACGAGCTCGCGATTGTGGGCCGCGGTTCGAGCCTGCCCGCCTCCGCCAGCACCTCGTCCGGCGGATCGATGAGCATCGCCCGCACGCCCCCCGCGCCCAGCCCCAGCGCCGCGAGAACGCTCACGCCGGCGCCGGACTGGCTATGCGAGCTTGCCGTGACATTTCTTGAACTTGCGTCCGCTGCCGCAGTGGCAGGGTTCGTTCCGCCCGATCTTCTTGCCGCCCGGTCGTGGCGCCGGCGCGGCGGCGGCCGGACCGCGACCCCGCGCCGTCGCGCCCGCCAGGGCGGGCTCCTGCCTGGGTGCGCCCTCGAGCTCGGGCCTGCGGGCGGTCGTCGCTCCGTTCGGTGTCGGAGGGGGCAGATCCCTGGCGCGCATCTTGAAGACCGCCTGCGCCACCTGCCGCCTGATGTTCCCCTGCAGCTGCTGGAACATGTCGTAGCCCTCGCGCTTGAAGGCCACCAGCGGGTCCACCTGCGCGTACGCTTGCAGCCCCACGCTCTGCCGCACCTCCTCCACCGCCGTCAGGTGCTGGCGCCAGTGGTAGTCGATGGATTCGAGCAGCAGCCACTGCTCCATCTGGCGCGCTATCTCGTCGCCCACCGTCGTTTCGATCTCCTCGTAGTGGTCCTCGATCCGGTCCAGCGCCAGGTCCGCGATGCCCTCCTGCTGCTTCTCGACCTCTTCCAGCGACGGCAGGATGTCGGGCGGCATGATCTCGCCCAGCTCCGTATGCACGAGGTTCGCGTCGAAGCCATCCCCGTTCCGCCCGATGATCCCGTCCACCTCGTCTGTCAGGAACGAGAACACGTTCTCCCGCACGTCCGCCCCCTCGAGCACCTTGTCGCGTTCGGTGTAGAGCACGGCCCGCTGCTCGTTGATCACGTCATCGAACTCCACCAGCCGCTTGCGGATGTCGAAGTTGTAGCCCTCCACCTTCTGCTGCGCCTGCTCGATCGCGCGCGTCACCATGCGCGATTCCAGCGGCATCTCCTCCGTCATCCCCATCTTCTCCAGCATCCCCGGCACCCACTCCGGTGCGAAGCGCTGCATGATGTCGTCGCCGAACGAGACGAAGAAGCGGCTCGAACCCGGATCCCCCTGCCGTCCCGACCGCCCCCGCAGCTGGTTGTCGATGCGCCGTGACTCGTGCCGCTCCGTCCCGATGACGTGCAGACCGCCCGCCTTCGCGACGCCCTCGCCCAGCTTGATGTCGGTGCCGCGACCGGCCATGTTCGTCGCGATCACGACCGCTCCCGGTTCCCCGGCGTTCTCCACGATGTGAGCCTCACGCTCGTGCTGCTTCGCGTTCAGCACCTCGTGCTCGATGCTCCGCCGCTGCAGCATCGCCGCCAGGTACTCCGACTTCTCGATCGAGGTCGTGCCCACCAGCACCGGCCGCCCCTGGCTGTGCATCCCCTCGATCTCATCCACCACCGCCGCGAACTTCGCCTTCTCGTTGATATAGATCATGTCCTCGCGGTCCGCGCGGATCATCGGCTGGTTCGTGGGGATGGCGACCACGTCGAGGTTGTAGATCTTCGCGAACTCCTCCGCCTCCGTCTCCGCCGTGCCCGTCATCCCCGCCAGTTTCTCGTAGAGCCGGAAGTAGTTCTGGAACGTGATCGTGGCGTGCGTGAGCGACTCCCGCTGGATGGGCACGTTCTCCTTCGCCTCGACCGCCTGGTGGATGCCGTGGCTCCAGCGCCGCCCCGGCATCATCCGCCCCGTGAACTCGTCGACGATCACGATCTCCCGGTTGCGCACGACGTATTCGCGGTCCGCACGCTTCAGGTATTCGGCGTCGAGCGCTGCCTCCATGTGCCGCGCCAGCCGCGGGTCTCCCCCGAAGAGGTTGTCCACCCGCAGCGCCCGCTCGATCTTGCCGATGCCCGTCTCCGTCAGGGCCACGTGCTTCGCCTTCTGGTCGATCGCGTAGTCCAGATCCGCGTGCAGGCCGCGCACCGCCCGTGCGAACTGCTGGTACGTGCTGCTCGCCTCCTCCGCCTGACCGCTGATGATGAGCGGCGTCCGCGCCTCGTCGATGAGGATGTTGTCCACCTCGTCGACGATCGCAAAGAAGAGCGACCGCTGCGTTTTCATCTCCTGCTCGCGCACCATGTTGTCGCGCAGGTAGTCGAAGCCGAATTCGTTGTTGGTGCCGTACGTCACGTCCGTCTGGTACACGTCCCGACGCTCGCAGGGGCGCAGGTCCTCCAGCCCCCCCTCGCCGTCCTCCCCCGGACGGTAGCCGGGCTCGTACAGGTACTGGATGTGGTTGTTCTGGATGATCCCCAGGCTCATCCCGAGCGCGTGGAACACGGGGCCGTACCAGGCCGCGTCGCGACGCGCGAGGTAGTCGTTCACCGTGATCAGGTGGGCGCCCTTGCCCGCCAGTGCGTTCAGGTAGAGGGGCGCGATCGCGGTGAGGGTCTTGCCCTCACCCGTCTTCATCTCCGCGATCTTTCCCTGGTGGAGCACCAGGCTGCCCATCAGCTGCACGGGGTAGGGACGCTGGCCCATCTTGCGCCAGGCCATCTCGCGCACTGCCGCGAACGCTTCCGCGGCCAGGTCGTCGAGTGTCTCGCCCTGCGCGGAGCGCTCGCGGAACTGGTCCGTGAGCCCGCGCAGCTCGGCGTCCGAGAGCCTGGCGAAATCGTCTGCCAGCGCTTCGATCGCCTCGATCGCCGAACTGAGGCGATTAACCTCGCGCTCGTTCGAGTCGCCCACGATGCGGTTTATGAAGCCAAGCTTCGCCATCGGTCCAGTGTATCGCGCGGCGTCCTACGCGAGGAACGCCGCGCGCTTCCCGTTCCTAGTCGATCAGCGCCGCGATCACGTCGTCCACGATCGCGTCCGCCTTCTCCCGCATCTCGTCGTCGTTCGCATCCTGGATCGGATGCGGGACGAACAGGCGCCGCACCTCCGGCAGCCCCAGCGACTCAGCCTGCGCCTCCGCTGCCTCCTCGAACTCGTCCGAGGCGATGAACACCGAGGGGATTCCGTTGATTTCGAGCCAGGTCGTGTCGTGCACACTGCACGTCGTGCACGACCCTCAGTCGGCAAGCCCTTCGACGACGAAGTCCACCTCCTTCGCCAGCTCCTGCCGCAGCGCCTCCGGCGCCGGCTTGGTGAACGTGGGCTTGGAGTAGCGGCGCACCTCCACCTCGGGAAGTCGCTCCCGCAGGCGAACTTCGAGCTGGTTCAGCAGCACATCGCCGCGCGGCTTCGAGATGTCCAGCAGCGCGATCGTTCCGCTGATCGCCTCCGGCCGCTGCGTCAGCGAGCGCCGTACCGGAACGCGCTCGTCCGTTGGATCCAGAATCGTGGTCATGAGGCGCCTCCTCAAGAGTCTCGTCAGTCTCGCGAGTATAGCGCCCGCCACTCGCCCTCAGGGCGGTACACTGGCTCCATGCCGAACAGCCAGAGTCCAACAGCCGTCAACCTCGAATTGAAGGAGCTTCCGATGGTCCAGCACAGCCTCGCTATCTCGATCGAATACTGCGTCCCCTGAAACTACACCGCACGGGCCGCGTGGACGGCCCAGGAACTCCTGCAGATGTTCGCCGACCAGACCGCTTCCCTCACCCTCATCCCCGGCGCCGGCGGCGCCTTCGAAGTGGTGGTCGATGGCGACCTCATCTACTCCAAGAAGGCCGAGGGGCGTTACCCCGAGATGAACGAGTTGCAGGAGGCCATCGCCGACCGCCTCTAGCTTCATCAACCCCCGGCAGCCAGTGGCCAGGAACCCGACCGGAGGTCGCGATGCCTTTCATGCTCGTTCGCCTTGAGTGCAAGTACGGCAAGACCCAGGAATTCCAGGAGATCATGTCGCACCTGGTGCCCGTCCTCGAATCGAAAGGCTGGCGCCTCCACGGCGCCTACCAGAACAGCATCGGCCGCCTCAACCGCTGCTACGACCTCTGGGAGATGCCCGACGCCAACCACGTCGGCTCCGTCCTCGCCCTCGCCGGCCAGGATCCCGAGTTCAGCGAGTGGTCGAAGGGCCTCGGCGATTGCCTGCTGGAAGAGGAGCTCGAGTACATGAACGAGCTTCCCTACTCCATCGAGGCCCGCGAGCGCCGCGCCGCCAGCGAAGACTAACTTCGCCCGAAACCCCAGATATTTGCGTTCCCAGCGAATTATCGGAAGGGTGCGCTTTAGACTCGCCCGACATGTCTGAGGTAGTCGGCGTGTCTCGCGAAGCCGGCCCCGTGGAGGGTGAGCAGGCCGCTGCTCCCTGGTGCCCCCCGCCGCCCGCTGCCCCCGTCTGGCCGGAGCACTGGGACCTGTCCCCCGGCGTTCTCCCCCGCCAGACGCTACTTGAGGCGGAGCGCCTCGGCGTGCTCACCACCACCGCCGTCGAGATTCCCGAGAGCGGCTTCCAGCCCGCCAGCCTCGACCTCCTCCTCGGCCCCACCGCCTACCGCATCGGCTCCAGCTTCCTGCCCGGCGCCCAGACCGTGAAGGAACGCCTCGGCGACCTGCAGATCGACAAGGGCATCGACATCCGCTCCGGCGGCATCCTCGAGCCGAAGCGCCCCTACCTCATCCCCCTCATGGAGGGTCTCCGCCTCCCCCGAAACGTTCGCGCCTTCACCAACCCCAAGAGTTCCACGGGCCGCGTCGACATCTTCACCCGCGTCGTCACCGACAACTCCCACCGTTTCGATGACATCGCTCCCGGCTACGAGGGCGCCCTCTGGCTGGAGGTGTTCTCCCGCTCCTTCCTCGTGAAGGTGCATGCGGGCATGGCTCTCAACCAGCTCCGCTTCACCGTCGCAGACCCATCCGGGGGCAGCGCCCGCCCGGCGCTCCCTCCTTCCGCTCCCGAAACCCTGCGCATCCAGCTTCGCTCCTCGCCCGACGACCCGGGTACGGGTGAGGGAGAGGGCGAAGGCGTCCTGCCCGTCGGTTTCAAGGCGAAGCGCAACAACAGCGCCCTCCTCGACCTCGCCCGCAGGGACCACGACCCGCGCGAGTTCTGGGAGCCCATCTGGCCCGCCGGCCAGCTCGTGCTCGAACCCGAGGAGTTCTACCTCCTCCGCTCCCGCGAGCAGATCACCATCCCCGCCGGGCTCGCCGCCGAGATGGTCCCCTTCGACCCCACCAGCGGCGAGCTGCGCACCCACTACGCCGGCTTCTTCGACCCCGGCTTTGGCGCCGCTGTCTCCGGCGGCCTCCCCGCCGTGCTCGAAGTGCGCGCCCACGACGTGCCCTTCATGCTCGAAGACGGCCAGGAGGTCGCCCGCTTCCGCTACCAGAAGCTCGCCGCCCCTCCCGACCGCCTCTACGGCCGCGAGGCTGGCTCCCACTACGGCGACGAGCGCCAGTGGCGCTTCCTCAGCAAGCACTTCCGCTCATGGGGGCAGCTCCCCCTCCGCTTCTGAGAACGCTGGCCGTGTAGGCGGCGCCGCTCCCATCGCGATAGAGATAGACTGAGCATCCACGTTTCGGAGCGCTGCATGTCCAACATTGGCCGCCTGCTGACCGCCATGGTCACCCCCTACACCGCCGACGGCGAGGTCGACTACGCCCTCGCCCGCCGTCTCGCCGCCTCCCTCGTCCGCGCCGGCAACGAGGGCGTAGTCGTAACCGGCACCACCGGCGAGGCCCCCCTCCTGAGCGACGACGAGAAGGCTCGCCTCTGGGAGGAGATCAAGCAGGAACTCGGCGATGGCGGCACGGTCGTCGCCGGCGCCGGCACCAACGACACCCGCCACTCCGTCGCCCTCGCGAAGCGCGCCGAGGCCGCCGGCGCGGACGCCATCCTCGCCGTCGCGCCCTACTACCTGCGTCCTCCCCAGGCCGGCATCATCGAGCACTTCCGCCACATCGCCGAGAGCACCGGCGCCCCTGTCATCGTCTACAACGTGCCCGGCCGCACCGGCGTCAACCTCACCGTCGATACGCTCCTGCGCCTCTCCGAGATCCCCAACATCGCTGGCAACAAGGAGGCCAACGGCGACCTCCACGCCGCCGCCCGCGTGCTGGAGTCCCGCCCCGACTTCCGTATCTGGAGCGGCAACGACAACGACAACTTCCACCTCTGGTGCATGGGCGCCTATGGCGCCATCAGCGTGACCAGCCACATCGTCGCCGGACGCCAGCGCGCCATGCTCGACCACGTCCTCGCCGGCGACCTCGCCGCCGCCGCCGCCATCCACCGCCCCCTCGTGCCCCTCACCGACGCCTGCTTCCTCAACGGCAGCCCCAGCACCATCCGCTACGTGCTGCGCCAGCTCGGTGTCGATATCGGCGCTCCCCGCCTCCCCGTTGTCGAGCCCGACGACGCCGTTGGCGCGAAGGTCATGGCCGAGGTGAAGCGCCACCAGCTCGACGCCCTGACGGTCGCCTGAGAGCGGTCCTGCCGGCGCCCACGCGGGGCTGCCCGCACGTGTTTGGCTCGCCTGCGCCTGAGTGGTACCGTCCCCACTCTGGAGTGCGGCGATGAGCGGCCTCGGCATCGGTGAGCGGCTGATCGAGGCTCGCGAAGAACGCGGCCTCACCCTTGAAGACGCGGAGCGCGATACCCGCATCTCCCGCCGCTACCTCCAGGCGCTCGAGGATGAGCGGTTCGACATCATTCCCGCGCCCGTCTACGCGCGCGGCTTCCTCCGCTCCTACTCCCAGTATCTCGGCCTCGAGACCGCCCCCCTCCTCGCTCGCTTTCCCCAGGACGCCCTCGCCCCGAGCGCCTCGCCCCCCGCCCCCGCACGGGGTGAGAGCCGGACCAGCCAGGGTCCCTCCAGCCTCTTCGGCTCGCGCGTTCCCAGCGACCCCATGATCGGCGTCGACATCGGCGTTGCCATCCCCGCCCGCCGCATCGGGGCCGGCCTCTCCTTCGCGCGCACGGGCGTCATCTTGGCCGTCGCCATCGGCGTGACTGCCCTCGTCGTCGTGCTCGCGGTCGTCATCGCCAATGTTGGCGGCAGCGGCGACGGCGACGGCGCCGGGGACGGCGAGGCCGGTGGAGGGGAAGCGGACACACCTGCAGCCGCCTTCACCCCCACCCCCGAGGCCGAGGATCCCCCCACGACCAGCGGCCCCGAAGTCGAGCGGGGCATCGTGCCGGACGTCATCGGCCAGCCCGAGGAAGTCGCCATCCAGGCGATGGAGGAAGCGGGCTTCGAGGTCAAGGTTGTCAGGGAGCGCAACGAGCAGCACCCCCGAGGCACGGTCGTCGATCAGGCGCCCATCGCCGGCGTCGAGAAGGAGCCGGGCGGGGAGGTCACCATCGCCGTCAGCGAGGGCCCCTGAACGGCCCTGTAGAAGGCCCAGCCGTTAGCATTGGCGCATGACCGAGATTCCTATCCTTGACCCGCCCCGTCGCGTCCTCATGGGCCCTGGTCCCAGTGGCGCCGACACCAGTGTGCTCGCCGCCATGGGCCTCCCCCTCCTCGGCCACCTCGACCCCGAGTTCATCCGCATCATGGATGAATGCCAGGACATGATGCGCCAGGTGTTCCGCACTGCGAACGAGGTCACCCTCGCGACGCCCGGCACCGGCACCAGCGGCATGGAAGCGGCCGTCATGAACCTCCTCCAGCCGGGAGACCGCGCCATCATCGGCGTCTGCGGCTACTTCGGCGATCGCATCGCCCAGATGGCCGCCCGCACGGGCGCCGAGGTCACCATCGTGACCGCTCCCTGGGGCTCCCCCATCCCCCCCGAGGCCATCGAGCGCGAGCTTCGCGCCGGCCCCGCCAAGCTCGTCGCCATCGTCCACGCCGAGACCTCGACCGGCGTGCTCCAGCCCGTCGAGACCATCTCCGGACTGTGCAAGGAGCACGGCGCGCTCCTCCTCCTCGATTGCGTCACCTCCCTCGGCGGTGTGCCCGTCGAGATCGATGCCTGGGGTGTGGATGCCTCCTATTCGGGCACGCAGAAGTGCCTCTCCGCCCCTCCCGGCGCCTCCCCCCTCACCCTCTCCCCCGCCGCCTGGAGCGCCGTCCAGGCCCGCGAGACGCCCGCCAACAGCTGGTACCTCGACCTGGGCATGCTCGAGGCCTACTGGGACAGCCGCCGCGCCTACCACCACACCTCCCCCATCTCCATGACCTACGCCCTCCACCGCGCCCTCGCCCTCGTCCTCGAAGAAGGGCTGGAGAATCGCTGGGAGCGCCACGAACGCCACGGGCGCGCCCTCCAGGCAGGGCTCGAGGCGATGGGCCTCACCCTCCACGCCGACGCTGAGCACCGCCTCCCCGTCCTCACCACCGTGAGGATCCCCGAGGGCATCGACGACAGGACCGTGCGCGGCGCCCTGCTCCAGCGTTTCAGCATTGAGGTCGGCGGCGGCATCGGCGAGCTGGGCGGTCGCGTCTGGCGAGTCGGCCTCATGGGAGAGTCCTCGACGTCCGGTAACGTCCTCTCCTTCCTTGCCGCCCTCGGACGCCTCCTCCGCGACCAGGGCTTCTCCGCCGATGTTGGCGCCGCACTCGAAGTAGCGGCGACGCGCCTGGATCCATGAGCCCCGGCCCGCGGCGACTCTTCGCACTCGCCCCGGGCCTGCTCGCCGGCTCCCTCCTGATCGCCTGCGGCGGCTCCGCCGATCGCGAGCAACCGGCGCCGGCTCCCACCGCACGCGCGACGCCAGAAGCGCCAACGGCTACCCCCAGCCCCACCCGGCCGCAGGCGACCCCCAGCCACCCGCAGGCCACTCCCACGCCCGCCCCCACCGAGGCCGCTTCCACCGCCACGCCCGCCCCTACCCCCGCCGCCACCCTCGTCCCCGCCTTCCCCGGACTCCCGCCCCTTGAGCGCCCGGTCGCTCTCATCGACATCCCCGAGCACGACCGCTTCCTCATCGTCCTCCAGGAGGGACGCGTCCTCTCCGTGCCTCGCGACGGCCCCTACGACGCGCCGCGCGCCGTTCACGACCAGCGCGAAACCACCATCTGCTGCAGCGAGGAGGGTCTCCTCTCCATCGCCCTTGACCCCGAATTCGCGGAAAACGGCTACGTGTACGCCTACTTCAGCACCGGCCTGGACCGGCGATACAGCCGCCTTGTGCGCTTCGAGACCACCGGCGAGGGCGAGACCTTCGCCTTCGACGCATCAAGCGAACTGCTCATCTACCAGGTGGTCCAGCCCTACACCAACCACAACGGCGGCACGATCCTCTTCGGCCCCGACGGCATGCTCTACCTCGGCTTTGGCGATGGCGGCCATGCGAACGACCCCCACGGCAACGGGCAGAACCTCGCCACCCCCCTCGGGACCATCATCCGCATCGATGTGCGCGACGCCACATCGTCCCAGCCCTACGCCATCCCGCCCGACAATCCCTTCCTCGACCGGGAAGGCGCCCTGCCCGAGACATGGGCCTACGGCCTGCGCAACCCCTGGCGCATGAGCTTCGACAGCGAGACCGGCCTCCTCTGGGCCGGGGACGTGGGCCAGAACCGCACCGAGGAGATCAGCATCATCCGGGCCGGTGAGAATTACGGCTGGAACGTCATGGAGGGCTCCCGTTGTCTCTCGCCGCCCACGGGCTGCGACCGCACAGGCCTCACCCTCCCCGTGTGGGAATACAGCCACGACGAGGGCTGTTCCGTCACCGGAGGCTACGTCTACCGCGGTGACGCCAGCCCCTCGCTGCGCGGCTGGTACCTCTACAGCGACTACTGCACAGGGGTCATCTGGGCGATCCACGCCGAGACGGCCGCCACCGGTGGCTACGTCGAGCTGGTAGTCCTCTGGGAAGAGGGACCCATCGAAGCTGTCTCCTTCGCCGAAGACAGCGACGGCGAGCTTTACTTCATCAGCTTCCAGGCCGACCGCATCTACCGCATCGTCGCCCCGTAGGGCGCTAGGCCATGTCGTCCGCGGTGAGACCCCAGCCCTCGGCCCGACGCTCGCGCTCCCACACGTCGTCGGGCGTGGTCCGGCGGGCCGCGATGAGCCGCAGCGCGTCCTCCCCCAGCGGCCAGCGCAGGGGCAGCCGTTGCTGCAACTGGACCGCATCGGCGATCGCCATTCCCACCGCATCCGATCCCGGCCGCGTCGCCGCCACCGCCCGGAACTCCTCCAGCATCCGCTCCACCCCCGGCTGGTAGGCGCTGCGCCCCTCGCGCACTGCCGCGCACACATCCAGACCGCGCGTCTGCCAGTCGCTGCGGTACTGGCCCGGCTGCAGGATCGTGACCTGCACGCCGAACGGCGCCACCTCGTCCGCGAGCCCCTCCGACATCGCCTCCACGGCGAACTTGGAGGCGGCGTACATGCCCCGCAGCGCCCGCGGCGCCTGGCCTGAGAGCGAGCTCACGTTCACCACCTTGCCCCACCCCTGCTCGCGCATCGTTGGCAGCACCGCCTGCTGCAGCCGCCACGGCCCGAGCAGGTTCGTATCGAGCTGGCGCCGGCACTCGTCCTCACTCAGATCCTCCAGCGGCCCGTAGAGCCCATAACCCGCGTTGTTGACGACCACGTCGATGCGCCCAAACCGCTCCCGCACGGCCGCCACCGCCGCCCCGATGGATTCCGGGTCTGTCACGTCTAACGCGAACGTCGCGATGCGTTCTTCGAAGCCCTGCCGTACCGCCTCCCCGTCCCGATCGGGGTCGCGCATCGTGGCCGCCACGAGGTTTCCCCGCGCTGCGCACTCCCGCGCCGCCGCCGCCCCGAACCCCCGCGAGGCCCCCGTGATCAGCACCACACTCTCCCCACCCCAATCGCGCTCCATGCCGCCCTGCTCCCCCGGACGCCGCCACGTCCGCAGCGTCGATCCCCGCCGCAGCGCCTCCCACCCCGCCTCCGTCGAGTTCATGCGCGCCTCGATCAGGTGGGTGCTATCCTCACCTACCGGCCAGCGCATCGGCAGCGGCTGCTCCAGCTCGACCATGTCCGCCATCGCCACCCCCACCGAACCCGATGCCGGCCGTGTTTTCGCCCGCGCCCGGAAGTTCGCCAGCGCCGCATCCACCGTCTCCTGGTAGGCGCTGCGCCCCTCCAGTTGCGGGGCTGCCACGTCCAGGCTTCCTGTTTGCCAGTCGCTCACGTACATCCCCGGCTCGAGGATGCAGACCTCCACCCCCGCGTGCCCCACCTCGAAGCGCAACGCCTCCGACATCCCCTCCACCGCGTGCTTCACCGCCGCGTACATCCCCAGCCACGCCCCTGGCACGCGCCCCGCCAGCGAGCTCACGTTCATGATCTTCCCCGCCCCCTGCGCCCGCATCGCAGGCAGGACCGCCTTCGCCAGCCGCCACTGTCCCAGCACGTTCGTGTCGACCTGCCGCCAGACCTGCTCCTCCGAGAGCTCCTCGATCGGCCCGTAGAGCCCGTAGCCGGCGTTGTTGATGAGCGCGTCGATGCGCCCGAATCGCGCCAGCGTCTCCCCCACGACCCGCTCCACCGCCCCCGCGTCCGTCACGTCCAGCCGCACGGGCGTGATGCGCTCCTCCAGCCCCGCCACGATCGCGGCCCCGTCCCGCTCCGGGTTCCGCATCGTCGCGATCACCGTGTTCCCCCGCGCCGCGATGCGTCGCGCGGCCTCGCCCCCAAACCCGCGCGAGGCCCCCGTTATCAGCACCACCTGTTCGTTCACGCTCGCCTCCGCCGCGCAGGATAGCGAAGGCCGCCCCTGCCCGCCCCCGGCGGGTCGCAAGCGGAGTCGCTGCTACACTCGCTGCCGTGAACGCCGAGGCGCTCCCCTACACCCTGCTCATCATCCTCATGGAGATGGCCATCGGCAGCCTCTGGGTCACCCTCGCCGCCGATCTGCGTGGCGGCGTCACCCGTGGCTTCGTCCTCACCATGAGCGGAGCCGCCGCCATCGTCGCGGGGCTCGCCTACTGGCTCGCCCTCTCCCTCAGCATCGCCACCGACATCGACGGCTACCTTATCGACCCGGACTGGTTCGAGCCCATGAAGACCCTCCTCCTCGTCGTGACGGGTACGTCGGCGTTCTACGCCTTCATGGTCTTCATGGGCTGGGATCCCATCGGACGCATCGTCGCCATCGGCGGGTCCGTGGTTGGCGTCGTCTGCGTGGCCTTCCTCGCGGGCATGCTCGCCCCGCCCGTCTGGGGCTTCCCGGGCGTGCTCCTCGCGCTCCTCGCCGGCACCGTCGCGATGGGCGCCGTCTCCACCTCGATGACGTGGGGCCACTGGTACCTCACCGAGGGTTCCCTCCCCGGACGCCCCCTGCGCGAGCTCGCCTGGATCCTGATCGCCGCCATCGCGGTGCAGGTGGTCCTGCTCGCCATCAACGCCGCCATCCCCGAGCGCATCACCCCCACCCCGTCCAACCCCGTGGAAGGCGGTCTGCTCGCGAATCCGCTCTTCTGGTTCCGCATCGGCGTGGGTCTGCTCTTCGCCTTCGTCCTCGCCGTCCTTGCCCTCCGCACCGCCCAGATTCGTTCCATGCAGAGCGCCACCGGCCTCCTCTACATCTGCATGGGCGCCGTCTTCACGGGCGAGGTCCTCGCCCGTGGCGTCCAGTTCCTCACCGCCCATCCCATCTAGCCAGGCCGAGTGCCAACCAGCGCGCGACTAGTTCTCGGCCATCTTCCGAACGGTCATCTCAACCTTCTCGTCCTTGGCAAGCTGGGTCACCTGCTCGAAGTCCTCCGGGTGCGCCGATGGCTTCACCGAGCCATACGCGGACTCCAGGCTGTAGGGGCGCGGTGCAGTCCCCTGGCTGTTGGTTTGCTCTTTTTCGGTCATGGTCCTCCAAGGATAGCGTGCGAACCGCCCCTCACTACCGCGGATGGTACGATTGCGCCGCCGCCGTCGGGAGGGCCTGTGCAGCGTGATCGCGCCTGGGAAATTCTCGCCGAGTTCGCGCAGGAAGAGCGCACCCGCAGGCACGGGATCGCCGTCGAGGCCGTCATGCAGGCCTACGCCCGCAAGCACGGCCAGGACGAGGAGAAGTGGGGAATCGTCGGCCTCCTCCACGATTTCGACTGGGAGATCCACCCCACCGAGGAGCTCCACCCGAAGGAGGGCTCGAAACTGCTGGAAGCCCGCGGCGTCCCCGAGGACATCCGCTACTCCATCCTCTGCCACGCGCCCTTCCTCGGTCTCGATTACACCCAGGACATGGACCGCGCCATCTACGCCGCCGACGAGATGGCCGGCTTCGTCACCGCCTGCACGCTCGTGCGCCCCGACAAGTCCCTCACGACGCTCAAGGCCTCGTCCGTCAAGAAGAAGATGAAGGACAAGGCCTTCGCTCGCAGCGTCAGCCGCGACGACCTCCGCAACGGCGCCGCCGACTTCGGCGTCGACCTCGACGAACACATCCTCTTTGTCGCCGCCGCGCTCAAGCCCGTCGCCGAACAGCTCGGAGTGAATCCGTGAGCCTGCCCCCCGATCGCAACATCTCCATGGAGCTCGCCCGCGCCACCGAGGCGGCCGCCCTTGGCGCCGCCCCCTGGACCGGCCGCGGCGACAAGAACGGCGCCGACGGTGGCGCCGTCGACGCCATGCGCGACATGCTCAACACCATCGACATCGATGGCATCGTCGTCATTGGCGAGGGCGAGAAGGACGAGGCGCCGATGCTCTTCAACGGCGAGATCGTCGGCACCGGCAACGGGCCCCAGGTCGACATCGCCGTTGACCCCATCGATGGCACGACCCTCCTCTCCCTCGGCCGCGCCAACGCTGTCAGCGTCATCGCCGCCTCTCCCCGCGGCTCGATGTACAACCCCCACGACATCTTCTATATGGAGAAGATCGCGGTCGGCCCGGAGGCAAAGGGAAAGGTCGACCTCGCCGCCCCCGTCCGCTGGAACCTTGAGCGGGTCGCCGAGGCGCGTGGCATTCCCGTCACCGAAGTCACCGTCACCCTCCTCGACCGCCCCCGCAACGACGACATCGTCGCCGAGATTCGCAAGGCGGGCGCCCGCATCATCTCTATCACCGACGGCGACGTAGCCGGCGCCGTCATGGCCGCCATGGACGGTACCGGCGTCGACATGCTCCTCGGCATCGGCGGCTCACCCGAGGGCGTCTCCGCCGCCTGCGCGATCAAGGCCCTCGACGGCGACATGCAGTGCCGCCTCTGGCCCCGCCACGACGCCGACCGCGCCCTCGCCGGCGAGCGCGGCCTCGACCTCAACCAGGTGCTCTCCCTCGACGACCTCGTCAGCGGTGATGACTGCTTCTTCGCCCTGACCGGCATCACCACCGGCTACCTCCTGCGCGGCGTCGAGGTCACGCGCGACGGCGCCATCACCCACTCCCTCGTAATGCGCAGCCGCTCCCGCACCATCCGCACGATCGAAGCCGAGCACCACACCCACAAGGTCGAGCAGTACCTCTCGCCGGAGTAATCCGGATAGCAAACAGGAGAGCCGAACATGACCACTGAAGCCGAACTTGCCGCCTGGGTCCGCGAATACAGCGACCACTTCGGGTTCTCCTACCACGCCAAGGACCCCACCATGATGCGGCCCTACTGCCACGTCCCCGCCCTCGGCATCGGTGGCGGCCAGGTGAACCTCATCGCCACGGTCGAGGAGTCGGACGCGCGCTGGGCCGCCGCCCACGCCGGCCTCCCCGACGACTACCACCACAGCATCCTCCACACCGTCGACGTCACCTTCACGAGCCCCACCGCTGCCTACGTCACCGTCGACTGCGGCCGCTACCGGGAGAACGGCGAGGAGTACGTCCGCTTCGATGCCTCCTACGTCGTCGCCAGGGTCGAGGAAGGCTGGCGCATCACCACCTGGATCGGCCACCGCTAGGGGCTGCGACTACTCCGGCTTCGTGACCGAGAGGATGCGTTCGCGTCCCGACGAAGGCAGCAGCTCAAGCCGCACCCCGAGATCGCTGTTGATGTAGGTAACGCCGAGGATGCGCGTGCCGTCCTCGTCCACGCTCGCCATCTCCAGCTCCGCGCCCTCCGCCGTCAGCCGCTCGATCTCCGCGTCGAGGTCGTCCACGAACGCTCCCAGGTGGTGGATACGCGAGCCTTCACCCGCCTCCCACACCGTCCCCGGCACCGCCTCGATCAGCTCGATGTAGGGAGGCCCTTCCGCCGTGTAGGCGAACCGCGAGTTCATCACCTGCACCCCCGCCTTCGTCCGCACGCGCACGTTCGCCGAGCCCGGCGGTCGCGGCCAGCTCGCCCCGAAGCGCTTCGCGATCTCGTCCATCCCCTGCTCGATGTCGGGCACGATGATGCCCACGTGGAACACGTCGTCGTAGTTGATCACCGCTAGCCGCCGTCGCCCCGCAGGCGAGCGAGCATCCCCTCCCGCAAATGCCCCGGCAGCAGTTCCTGCCGGATTCCCAGCGGGCCGTTCATGTACGACACCGCCATCATCCCGCCCCCAACGTCGAGCGTCGCTTCCAGCTCCACGCCCTGCGCCATCAGCCGCGCCACCTCATCATCGAGGTCGTCCACGAACGCCCCCAGGTGGTGGATACGCGACCCCTCGCCCGCCTCCCACGGCGTTCCCGGCACCGCCCTGATGACCTCCAGGTACGGCGGCCCCTCCGCCGAGTAGACGCCGATCACCTCTGCCCGCATCTCGCCCGCTGCCGTCTTCACCAGGACGTCAGCCCCGGAGGTGGGGGGTGGGTCGGGAAACGTCACGCCGAACCGGTTGGCGATTTCCTTCAAGCCCGACGCAAGGTCCGGCACGATGATGCCCACGTGGAACATGTCTTCGTACTTCATGGGCGGCACCGTACGCCCCCGCTCCCCGCCCCCGCAAGCCGTGTATCGTGCGCCCGGGGCAGCGCATGGCAGGACCGCTCGCTGGAGTCCGCGTCCTCGATCTCTCCCGCGAGGTCGCTGGCGCCTATGCGACCAAGCTCCTCGCCGACTACGGCGCCGACGTGCTCAAGCTCGAGCCCCCCGAGGGCGACCCCCTCCGCCGCTTCGGCCCCTTCCCCGCCGACGAACCCCATCCTGAGCGCTCCGGCCTCTTCCTCCACCTGAACACGAACAAGCGCTCGCGCATCCTCGATGTGACCGACCCGGCCAACGCCGAGCAGGTGCGCGCCTGCGCCGCCGAGGCCGACATCGTCGTCGAGGACTTCGCGCCCGGCGACCCAGCCTCCTGGGGCTGGGGCTGGGAGACGCTTGCCGCCGAGCGCGACGACCTCGTCCTCCTCTCCATCACCCCCTACGGCCAGACCGGCCCCTACCGCCGCTACCGTGCCTCCGAGATCACCCTCCAGGGCTTCGGCGGACCCATGCACATGACCGGCAACGCCAGTCTCGGACCGCTGAAGCACGCCGGGCACTTCGCCGGCTACCACGCCGGCATCACCGCCGCCTTCGCCGCCACCCTCGTGCGGCTGCGCGTCGAGGCAGGAGGCCAGGGTGACTGGATCGACGTCTCCGTTGCCGAGTGCCAGGCCAGCTCCCGCGACCGGCGCAGCACGGCTCTCCTCTCCGCCTCCTACGCGGGCGTGGGCGGGGGGCGCGCCGCGACGGCCCTGCGCGTCGCCGCCGGCGTGCGCCCCTGCGCCGACGGCTACGTGAACATCATGGGTGCGGGACCCCGGCTCCCCTCCCTCCTCCGCCTCATCGAGCGCGAGGATCTTCTCGAGCACCCCGACATCTCCGCGCCCATGACCCTGATGCCGCCCGCCCTCGCCGAGGAGATCGAAGCCGCCTACCGAGCCTGGCTCATGGAACGCACCAAACGGGAGATCATTCCCCTCGCCCAGGAACAGCACATCCCCTGCGGCGCTCTCCAGACCACGCAGGACCTCCTCGAAGACCCGCACTTCCTCACGCGCGGCGTCTGGGAGCCCATCGACCACCCCGAGGCCGGCCCCCTCCACTACCCCGGCCGGCCGTTCGTCATGTCGGACTCGCCCCGCCAACCCGCGCAACGTGCCCCCCTCCTCGGCGAGCACGACGCTGGGGAACCCTTCGCACCTCGCCCCCCTGCCTCGCCGCCCGCCCGCCCCCTTCCCCGCGCCCGCCTGCCCCTCGAAGGCGTGCGCGTCGCCGAGGTCACCGTCGTCTGGGCGGGAACGCACGTCAGCCAGCTCCTCGCCGACTGGGGCGCCGAGGTCGTGCGCGTTGAGCCCATCAACCGCATCCAGCCCTCAACCCGAGGCGCCGAAGTCTCCCTTTCCGGTGAGCAGGCCCGCCGTATCGCCGAGCAGGGCCAGACCCTCTCCGCCTACCCCGACTTCGATCCCCGCGATGACCCCTGGAACCGCAGCCCCGGCTTCAACGTCGGCGCCCGCAACAAGCGCTCCATGACCTGCGACATCATGGCCCCCGAGGGCAGGGAGACCATGCGCCGCCTCGTCTCCCAGTGCGATGTATTCATCGAGAACAACGTGCCCGAGACCATGGCCAAGGCGGGCATCAGTTACGAGGCCTTCCGCGAGATCAACCCCGACATTGTCATGCTGCGCATGCCCGCCTTCGGCCTCGACGGCCCCTACAGCGCCTACCGTGGCTTCGGCATGCACGCCGAGGCCACCGTCGGCCACACGCTCCTGCGCGGCTACCCCGACAGCGAGCCCGATGTCATCGGCGACGTCCTCGCCGCGGACGCCATCGCCGGCGTCCACGGCGCCCTCGCGGTCGCCATGGCCCTCCGTCACCGCCAGCGCACGGGCGAGGGCCAGCAGATCGAGATGGCCCTCGCCGAGTCCTTCCTGCCCGTCCTCGGCCAGTTCCTGCTGGATTGCGGCATGAACGGTCGCGTCGCCGCCACCCTCGGCAACACCCACCCCTGGAACGCCCCCCACGACGCCTACCCCACCCGCGGCGACGACCAGTGGATCGCCATCGACGTCGCCACCGACCAGGAGTTCGCCGCCCTCTGCCGCGTGCTCGGCGACGATTCGCTCCCCGCCGACCCCTGCTTCGCCACCGCCGAGGCCCGTCGCGAACACCGTACCGCCCTCGACGAGGAGGTCGCTGCCCTCACCCGCACGCGCGACAAGCACGAGCTCTTCCACGCCCTCCAGGCCCGCGATGTCTGCGCCGCCCCCCTCCTCGACGGCGTCGACGCGCAGGCCGACCCCCACCTGAACGCGCGCGGCTTCTTCGAGGAGGTCTACCAGCCCGACGTGGGCGCCCACCGCTACCCGGGCATGTCCTTCAAGCTCGCGCACACCCCCAACGCCATCCGCCTCCCCGCCCCCGCCCTCGGCGAGCACAACGACTGGGCCTACCTCGACCTCCTCGGCTACACCCGCCCCGAACTCGACGCCCTCATCGCCAAGGGGCAGGTCGGCACCCGCTACCCCGCCTCCCTGCTACCCGGCCACCGGGGTTGAGACATCGACCCCGCTAGCGGAGGTCAAGCTTCTCTAGCAGTTCCCCAACCGTCAGGTGCAGACGAACGAGGGCGGGACGCTCCATCCCCTCGTCGAAGTAGCACTCGACGGCTTCGCGAACGTTCGCCCGAACTTCCTCCACCGTCTCACCCTGTGTATGGATGCCGTACCCGACGGCGCTGGCGGAATAGCCGCCATCGACCTCGTCCTGGCTGACTTCGAAGATGATCTCGGACGTGGTGGATGTCACCGCTTCCCTCTCGCGCCCTGGTCAGGGCTGTCACGGTAGCGCCCCGCCCCGTTGGCTCGCGTTCCCCCGCGCCCTAGAGTGAAAGCAGATGTTGTCGCTTCGGCGCCTCTGGCTCCTGACCAAGCACACGGTCCTCGGGTTCGCGCACGACAACTGCCCGCAGATGGCCGCCGCCGTCTCCTACTACGGCCTCTTCTCGCTCTTCCCCCTCGTCATCTTCTCAATCGGTGTGCTCGGACTCGTTCTCCAGGACAGCGACATCGAGCGCAGCGTCGTCGAGGAGCTGACCGGCCTCCTGCCCCTCGACGCCGAGGGCGCCGAGGGCGTCGAGGACGCCGTCCGCGAACTCACGGGCGCATCGAGCGGGGCACTGGGGCTCCTCGGCCTCGCCGGGTTGGCCTGGACCTCCACGGCCATATTCGGTGTCATCCGCCGCTCTCTCGATATCGCCTTCGATCTCTCCGGGAGGCGCCCCTTCATCCGCCAGAAGCTGGTCGACTTCGGCATGATGGCTCTCCTCGGCATCATCTTCCTGGCGTCGTTCGGGGCGACGACCACCCTCCGCGTCGCCCGCGAGACCATCGAAGACATCCGCGTCCTTGGCGACCTCGCCGAGGGACTGGGGTTCGGGTGGGCAGTTGCCGCGTTCATCGTGCCGGCGGCGATTTCTTTCGTCGCGTTCTCGCTGCTCTACTGGCTGGTTCCCGCGACCCACGTCCGGCTCAAGCACGTCTGGCCGGGAGCCCTCCTGGCCGCCGTGCTCTTCGAGACCGTGAAGCTCGCCTTCGGCATCTACCTGGAGAACTTCAGCCGCTACGAGCTTGTCTTCGGCTCCCTCGGTGCGGTCGCGGCGTTCCTCTTCCTCGTCTTCCTCAGCGCGAACGCCCTCCTGCTCGGCGCGGAGATGTCGGCCAACTATCCGCGCGTTAGCCATGGAGAGTACGACCGCCCCACCGACCTCCCGCGCGCCACCTTCCGCGAGCTGGCCTGGCGCCTCCTGCGAGGCCTCGTCGTGCACGACGACGAGAAGCGCGAGGTCGAGCCTTCCCGCGAGGACGCCGCCACCTGAAACGAAGGGCTTACCGCGTCTTGCCGTTTCGCTTCGTGCCATGCGGCCCGCGATGGCACGATAGAGTCCGGAGCGAGGTGACCGATGGCGGAGAACCCGACAGGCAACCCCCTGCGGCGCTACGGCGGGTACGCCGTGCTCGGGGTCGTCGTGGTGGCGGTCGTCGCCGTGGCCGTGTGGTATTTCGCCTCGGGAGGCGATGACGAAGGGACTGCGGCCTTCGACCCCGCCGCCCCGGAGCTGGTCGGGACTGTCGGTCTCGAGACCGGGGTCATCGACGACCACAGGCCCGAGGTCGGCCAACCCGCCCCTGACTTCGCCCTCGCGAACGCCCGCGACCCCGACCGCATCGTGCGCCTCTCCGACTTCCGCGGTACCCCCATCGTCCTGAACTGGTACGCCAGCTGGTGCGGTCCCTGCCGCAGGGAGATACCGGACTTCCAGAAGGCCTACAACGCCCTCGAGGGCGAGGTCGTCTTCATCGGCGTGAACCTGCAGGAAGACCCCGAGCGAGCAGTGGGGCTGCTGGATGTCTTCGTGGCGAAGTACCCCGCGCTGCTGGACGTGGATGGCGAAGTCGCCGCGCACTACCGCCTGCTGGGCATGCCGACAACGTTCTTTATCGACGCCGACGGCATCGTCCGCGCCTCCGGCGCCGGGCTCATCATCGAGGAAGTCCTCGTCCAGGAGCTGGCCAGGATCGGCGTCGAGTACACCCCCGAGTAGCCGCTACAGGTTCGCCACCTGCGGCGCGATGTCGGAGGCGAAATACTCCGGCGCTTCGTCCGAGTCGAAGTCGATGTGCTGCAGGACCATCTCCTGGAGCCCCAGTTCGGCCAGTTTCCCCAGCTTGTCGACCACCTCGTCGGTCGTCCCGCTGAGGATCCCCTTCCCCTCCATCCGCCCCAGGAGCACCCGCGGCGACGCCTCCGGATCGAGGCTGAAGTGCGCCATCGTGCTGGCCGTCTGCCCCTTCAGGGCGCGTTCGTTCGGCGCGGCGATGGGGAAGGCCATCATCGAGCGCGCGATCGTCGCGGGGTCGCGACCCACCGCCTCGCAGTGCCGTTCCAGCACCTCCACCTTGTGCGCGTAGCCCTCCGGCTCGGTGACGGTCACGCAGTTCCACTCGTCCGCGTGCTCGGCGGCGATGCGCAGGGTCCGCCGCTCGCCCGCACCCCCGATGACGATGGGTGGACGTCCCGCCGCCGGCTGCGGCTGGTAGCCCGCCGCCTCCAGCTGGTAGAAGCGCCCCTCGAACGAGGCGGGACGTTCCGTCCAGAGCGCGCGCATCAGCCGCACCGCCTCATCGAGCCGGTCGAACCGTTCCTTCGTGGGGGGGAAGGGGATGCCGTAGGCGCGGTGCTCGGCCTCGTTCCAGCCAGCCCCCAGACCCATCACGAAGCGTCCCCCGCTGAGCAGGTCGACCTGCGCCGCCATGCGCGCGTCGTTCACTGGCCGCCGGAACGTGATCGGCGTGACCAGCGCTCCGAAGCGGTAGGAGTGGGGTTCGCGCGCGATCGCCGCGAACGACAGCCACGCCTCCAGCGACTGCATCTGACGGTTCCCCGTGAAGTAATGGTCCGAGCGGAACAACGAGGCGAATCCGAGCCGCTCCGTGAGATTCGCGATGTGCAGCCAGCGCTCCCACGTGACGTCGTTCTGTCCCTCGACCATCAAACCGATACGCATCGCTCTCCCCCTGTCTGGTTGTGAATCTTGCCCGTCTCAGTCCGCGTCCTGCCAGCGCCAGCCGACGACGCGCGTGGGACGCAGCCGGATGAGGGGCAGCCCTTCGAGCGCCATGGCCCGATAACGGGGGTAGCGCCGCCACAGCGCGTCCAGCGCCTCCCGCCACTCCCCGCCCCGTTCGAACACGGCCGCGTCCCCCTCCAGCCGGAGCCAGGCGAGCCGTTCCCAGCGCTCCTCGTAGTGGTCGACGAGCAGCGTGGCGCGCGCGTCGCGCTCGATGTTGCGAACGCGCGCGAGCGTCCCGCCTCGCTTCGGCTTCTCGTCGATGGCGATGGCGATGTCCCCCTCGACAAGGGCGAAGCAGACCGGCACCAGTTGAGGGAGTCCGCTCCGCGCGATCGTGCCGAGCACGCCCGAGCGCTCGTCCTCCAGCAGCCGCGCCTGCCACCCCTCCATGCGCGCAGGGTGCGCAACCGCGCCGCGCCTGTCCAGCGAAAGACGAGCCTCGCGTACAGTTCGGGGCATGACCCAGACCGTGATCGCCGGCGACTTCGGCGGGACGAATCTGCGTGCCGCGCTCGTCGGTGACACCGGCGAGGTGCTCGTCCGCCACGAGGTGAGCACCCACCCCGATGCCTCCCCCGAGGCGGTTCTGGAGCGCATAGCCGAACTGCTGACGCACGTCCGCGATGCTGGCTCGGAGCCGCCCGTGGCGGCATCCCTGGCCGTCGCCGGCCTCATCGACGCCGAAGGCGGCAGGGTGATGGTCTCGCCGAACATCCCCGCCTTCCGCAACCTCGCGCTCACGGAGCCGCTCTCCGAGCGCCTCGGCATCCCTGTATCCATCGAGAACGACGCCTCCGCCGCGGCTCTGGGCGAGTACCGCTTCGGCGCCGGACAGGGCACGCGCCACCTCCTCCACGCCACCCTCGGGACCGGCATCGGCGGCGGCCTTGTCATCGACGGGCGGCTCTACCGGGGCGCGCAGGGGCTGGCGGGGGAGATCGGTCACATCATGCTCGACCCCGCCGGACCGCCCTGCGGCTGCGGCGCGCGCGGCTGCCTCGAGGCGATCGCCGGAGGCGTCGCCTTCGGACGCCGGGCGCAGCGCCTCGTCGAGTCGGGCGCCGCGCCCATCCTCGCCGGGATCGCAGCAGACCGCCCCGCCACCGCCGGCGACCTCGCCGAGGCGGCCAGGCGCGGCGAAGCATCCGCCATCGCCGAGATCCGCAACGGCGGCCACACCATCGGCATCGGCCTGGGCAGCATCGTCAACATCCTCAACCCCGACGTCGTCACCCTCTCCGGCGGCCTCCTGGGCATGGGCGACCTCCTCCTCGACCCCCTCCGCGCCGCCATGTCCTCCCTCGCCTACGGCCCCGCCTCCAGCACTCCCGTCCGCACCAGCACCCTCGGCGAGGACGCGGGCCTGCTGGGAGCGGCCGCAGTCGCCCTGGCGGGGTAGCCTGCCCGTTACTCGCCCTTTTGGGCTCTTCGGGGAGCCAGTTCGTAAAGTTCCAGGGGGCGACCGGCCTCCTTCGCTTCGAGCCAGCGAGCGAGGGACTCCTTGGTTTCGCGGGAAGGCCACCCCGCAATCAGCCCCTCGACGCTGATGTCCTCGTCCAGGTCCGGCCAATGGATGTGCGTTCCATCATCGGAGAGATCCCAGTTTTCCCGCTCTTCCAACGTGGCATGGACCAGTCGGGGAAACCATTTCAGGGGGACCGAGATCGTCCGACCGTCGGCCAGCTCGGCGAACAAGCACTCATCTGTGATTTTGATGCCCGTGGCGGCGGGCGATTCAATCTTCAGCATTGAAGTTGCCATGCCAGCCCTCCACGAGCTTGGTCCGATTGTTGAGTATGACCCTTTCGATGCGCCGGAGTTTTCAACAGGTGGGGCGGGCAGTTTGGCGGGTGTCGAGTGGGCCTTGGAGGCCGACAACCCACCCCCCACCCTCCGCCCCATGTTCACCCCCCCGCCCCTCCACCAGCTCCTGCTGACCCGCACCGAGAACCGCCCCAACCGCCCCTTCGACGGCGGACTCGCGGCCTACATCACCATCCACCAGACCGGCAACCCCCGACCCACCGCTGACGCGCACGCCCACGCCCGCTGGATGGCGCGCGAGGCCCCCTACTCCTGGCACGCCACCATCGACGACCGCGAGGTCTGGCAGTCGCTCGACTGGGGCGAGCAGGGCTGGCACGCCGGCGATGGCGCCGGCGGCCCCGGCAACACCACCTCCATCGGCCTCGAAATCTGCATGCACGAGGGCATCGACGCGCCCGCCGCCGACCTCAACGCCGCCTGGCTCACCGCCCAGCTCCGCCTCGACGGACACGGCCGCGACGGCATCGTCCAGCACAACTACTGGTCCGGGAAGGACTGCCCCGCGCTCATCCGCGCCGAGCCTGGCCGCTGGGAGCGCTTCCTCGAACAGGTCGCCAGATTCGAGGAACTCGCGACCCGCACGCGCCTCGAGGAACGCGTCGCCAGCCTCGAACAACGAGTCGCCACCCTCGAAGCCGCACTGGCCGCTGGCGGCAGTCGAGCGACTGAGCGAAGCGAGCTAGTATTGAGGCGAGGGCAAGCCTTCGTAGCTCAGTTGGAAGAGCGACGCATTCGTAATGCGTAGGTCGTCGGTTCGAATCCGACCGAAGGCTCCACCATCCTCGCTATTGGCTGTTGGCCGTTGGTCCCCGTCCCCCCCATTCGTGTCTCCCCCACTCAGCGCCGCCCGCGAGCGTGGAGCTCAGACCTACCGCGGTATCGGGACTTCCCTGAACTCCCCGGGGCGGACCTCATTGAGGGCCGCGCGAATCCCATCGGTGTGCAGGCGCACGTATGGCCATGCCGTGGACAGCAGCACCAAGATCGCCAACCGCCTGCCGGTGAGGTTCTGCTGGTAGCGCATGTTCTGATCGGTGGTGACGAGGACGTCGTAACCCTCGTCTTCGGCCCTAGCAATAAGGTCTCCGTTGCCCAATTCCGACCACCCTCGCTCCCCCACGGTGTCGATCGTGTGGTCGCCGAGATGGCGCCGAAGAGGCGCGGGCGTGCCCTGATCGAACAGGAGCCTCACGACTAGGCGGGCGTTCGGAGGGCCTTGGCCTCGTGCTCGAGAACAGCGCGCACCTGCCACTCCTCGACGCCTGGGAACCAGTCCAGGAACTCCTCCACTGTGGCCCCGCTCGCCAGGTTCTCGAACAGGGCCGAAACCGGTACCCGCGTCCCTGTGAAGATTGAGACGCCACTGACCCTGCCGGGCACGCTCTCGACCGCGGTGCAGGTCCCCCAATCCGTCATGTCGTCACCTCACTCTCGATTGAAGAGCACTCCGCGGGCTCCCCGGAAACGTGGTCGTTGCCTTCCTCGTCCGGCAGGCGCGACGCCGCCTCGCGTACGTTCAAGCTTACCAGTCACTACGTCGGCGACGAGGCGGGTGCGATACTCGTTGAGTAACTCGATCTCGCGCCGCAGGCGCGAGCGCTCCACTCAGCCGCGCGCCAGCGCGGCGCTCTCCTCGCCCCGGCGCTCTTCTCAACGGTACGGACGCAGCGCCTCGCGGATGTCCTCCACGATCTCCGCGGGCCGCTCCGGCGCGGCGAAGTGCCCGCCCCGGTCCCGCGCCCGTGTCCAGACGAGGTTGTAGTACTCCTCCGTCCAGCCCCGCCCCTGCGAGGTCATGTCCTGCGCCAGGAAGGTGATGCCCGTCGGCGCCTCCACCACCGGACTGCGGTCGTGTGAGGGGCGCCACGGGTTCTTCGCCACCTCCGCGTAGTAGCGCGCCGATGTCACGAACGCGCCCGTCGCCCAGTACAGCATCATCAGCGTCAGCAGGTGGTCCTTCGAGAACGCCTGCTCGACCGCGCGCTCGCCCCGGTCGTTGTCGCTCCACCAGTAGCGCCGGTCGAGGATCCAGGCGCACAGTCCCACCGGCGAGTCGTGCAGCGCGTACGAGATCGTCTGCGGTTCGTTCAACTGCACGGCCACGTGCGCGCTCCCCGGACGTGGTCGCAGCACGCCCGGCTCCACCAGGTCGGGGTTGCGTGCCGCCTGCTCGGGTGTCGTCGTGCGCTGTCCGAGCAGGGAGGTCCCGGTGGGGTTCGCCAGCACCGTCAGCGGGATCGCCCCCGTGATGTGGATCGCCCCCACGCGGTCCGCATACTTGTGCCCGAGCTGCGCGCTGACGAGGTTGCCCCAGTCCCCGCCGTGCGCGAGGAAGCGGTCATAGCCGAGCACGTCCCCCATCAGCTCCGCCCACAGGTCGGCCGTCCGCCAGAAGTTGATGCCGGGAACGCTGTGCGGCGCCGAGAACCCGAAGCCCGGGAGCGACGGCAGCACCACGTCGAAGGCGTCCCGTTCGTCGCCGCCGTGGGCGGCCGGGTCGGTCAGCGGTCCGATCAGCTCGTGGAAGTCCCAGAAGCACCAGGGCCAGCCGTGCGACAGGATCAGCGGCTTCGGGTCCGGCCCCTTGCCCCGCTCGTGGATGAAGTGGATGGGGACGCCCTGGATCTCCGTGCGGAAGTTCGCGAACGCGTTGATCTCGCGCTCCACCGCCCGCCAGTCGTACCCCTCGATCCAGTAGTCGACCAGCTCCCGCAGGTACGCCCCGTTGACCCCATAGCCCCAGTCGTCGTTCGCGAAGTCCTGCGGCAGACGCGCATTCACCAGCCGCCGCTGCAAGTCCTCCAGCACCTCATCCGAAAGGTGAACCGTGTACGGCTCCGCAACCATGGCGCGCCTCCTCCACTTGGTCGCCGCAGCCTACGCCATCGAATATCGGGGGGTTAGCACATACGTTTCGAGAGCGTAGACTCGGCAGTATGGCGGACTTGGCGTCTCCAGGCCTGTGGCGGGACTACCAACGGTATCGCGTGAGCCCGAGGAGCAAGGAGCCACTCTTCGACTTTCTGATCGGCGGCCTCGAAGAATCGCGCTCTCGCATCCTCTCCACCACGGATCCTTCAGAAGCTCCGTTTCGGATCTCTTTCGAGACTCCCTATGGAGAGCGCGTCGGGGTCGTCGCCTGCGCGTTCTCCACGAACCGTCGGGAGACGAAGAACCGACCGAGTGACGAGTGGCGCTTTCAAACAAGTACGGGTCGAAGCAGGACAAGAATGAGCATACGCTCTGGCATAATCCTGACGGCTTGTACGTCACATTGCTCCTCGGCATCAGCCCTGAAGAGGGCTTTTTCGTCGGCGTAGACCCCGTCCTTCACAGTCCTACCAAGCATTTCATCTCTACTGAATTCAAGGACCAAGATGCTGGAACTATCCATAGGGATGGCTGGGCGTGGTGGGAGCGACGGAAACGCCGCGCCGACGAACCGGTTGAGGTGCTTGTGGGTGGCAAGCGGCACAACCTCCTGCGGGACATCCTCTTTGTGCGTGAAGCGATTGGTGAGGACCAGGGACAGCGGGCGCTCGTTGCCGACCACATGGAAAGCGCAGCGTTGGAGAATCAAGGGGGCGGCGAGGGTTTCACGCTGCCTGACAGAGTGCATAGTCTTGCTTCCGAGTTTGGCCTGACCGGACGGGAAGTCCTCGACCCCATCTCTGAGAGCCGCCGAACGAAGATGGCGGTTCGTGGCGCCGTCGCCGAACTCCATCTTCAACGCCTGCTCTCGCAAGTCAATGGAGTAGAAGAGTGTAGGCGGCTTGATGCAGAGTCGGCGGGCGACGTGGAGCTGCGCTTCCGCGGGAGCGGCCTGCTTACTGCCGAGTGCAAGAACGCGCTCCGGCGCCGTAACAGGGAGGGTTTGGCCCTTTTGCACTTCCAGCGTACTAGGGCGTCGAGAGCTGACCCTTGCTCCCGTTTCTATACACCGGAAGACCTTGATCTGGTCGCTGCCTGCCTCAACTCGGTAACTGAACATTGGGACTATCGCTTCGCCATTCCTCGTGATCTTGATCCTCACAAGAGTTGTGAAGGATATATTTACCCGCGCACGCCCATCAATGGTCGTTGGGTCGAGGATCCCGAACCAGCGCTCGATCGCGCTACGAGGGTGGCCAGTTCATGACGCTGTCAGGTCAATGGCGTCCCACGGTGCTCAGCCTCTTCTCGGGGGCAGGAGGGCTCGACTATGGGCTGGAGGCAGCGGGATTCGATACACGAGTCTGCCTCGACAGCGAGCAGGACTGCTGCGAGACGCTCCGCCAGAATCGTCCATGGGCAGTCCTGGAGCGGGATGTGTTTCATGCCTCCACCGAGGAGCTCTTGAGCGCTGGTGGCTTCCAGGGCCAGGCTCCTGACATGCTCGTCGGGGGTCCACCCTGTCAGCCTTTCTCGAAGTCCGGATACTGGGTGGATGGGGACGCGCTCCGGCTTGAGGATCCTCGAGCCGCCACGTTAGTAGAGTTCATGAGAGTTTGGCGCGAAGCCCTGCCACGTGTCGTGCTATTCGAGAATGTCCCCGGCTTTGCCTATCAAGGTAAGAGCGAGGCGCTGACCTTCATCCGCGATGAGGTCGACCGCATCAATCGCGAGCGGGAAGTCGAGTACTGCGTTACCACGAAGGTCCTACAGGCAGCGGACTACGGCGTGCCGCAGCTTCGCGAGCGGTTCATCCTTGTCGCAAGTAGGGAAGCTCGCCCCTTTGTGTTCCCAGCCCCCACCCACCATCCGGCGAAGCAGAACGGAGGGTTTTGGGACAAGGAGTGCTACCGCACCGCCTGGGACGCGCTTGCGGACCTCCCTGACGATCCCGGCGACGATCTCGCACCACGGGGGAAGTGGGATGATCTGCTCCCCTCCATCCCGGAGGGCCAAAACTATCTGTTTCATACGGAAAGAGGGGAAGGACTTCCGCTCTTTGGGTGGCGGCGACGTTTCTGGAGTTTCCTCTTGAAGTTGGCGAAAGAACTACCGTCTTGGACGATTCAGGCGCAGCCTGGCCCAGCAGTCGGCCCGTTTCACTGGAAGAGTCGCCGCCTGGGCGTTCGCGAGATGCAACGTCTTCAGACCTTCCCCGATGATGTGACCATCTTGGGGGCGAGGGGCTCAGTTCAGCGCCAAGTGGGCAACGCGGTTCCCTCACTCCTCGCAGAGGTCTTGGGCAGAGACATACGGGAACAGCTCTTGGATGGTCGCGTCGAAGCTGAGATGCCCCGCTTGATGCCGCCGAATCGCGCTCCCTACCCACTTCCTGAGCCGGCGACCGCCGTTCCATCAAAGTACCTCCCCTTGGCAGGTCACCACCCAGCGCACCCAGGCACGGGAAAAGGTGGAGGGCGCGCCAAGTAGCGCGCTAGCGGCGCTCGACTACTTGACGCTTTCGGGGTCGGGGTTGAGGTCGCCCTCGACGCGGATCTCGGGGAGCCACTCGAGCCACTTGGGCAGGTACCAGTTGAATCTGCCCAGCACCGCCATGCTCGATGGCACGATCACCGTGCGGATGAGCGTCGCGTCGATGATGACGGCCACGCCCAATCCGAATCCCGCCTGCTGCAGGGGCACCAGGTCGCCGAGCGCTATGCCGGCGAACACCGCCACCATGATCAGCGCCGCCCCCGTGATGATGCTGCCCGTGGAGCGCATCCCGAACGCCACCGACTCGCGGTTGCTCCCCGTCAGGCCGTAACGCTCACGGATGCGGCTCAGCAGGAACACGTGGTAGTCCATCGAGAGGCCGAACATCACCGCGAACAGGAAGAGCGGTAGCCAGGCTTCGATCGTGCCTGTCTTCTGGAAGCCCAGTAGCTCGTTTCCGATGCCGTACTGGAACACGAGCACCATCAGACCGTAGGCGGCGCCCACCGAGAGCAGGTTCATGATGATCGCCTTCACCGGTACGACGATGGAGCGGAACACGAGCAGCAGCAGGATGAAGCTGAGCCCCAGCACGACCGAAAACACGATCGGCGTGTAGAGCGTGATCACGTCGAGCAGATCGACCTCTTCGGCCGTGGGACCCGTCACGAGCACCTTCGCCTCGGCCCCCGCGAAGGCCTCGGGGATGTAGTCGCTGCGCAGGCGGCGAACGGCGTCGTGGGCGTCGGCGCTGCGCGGGTCGATCGTCAGCAGCGCCGAGACCAGCGCAAGGTCTTCCGCTTCGTTCATGCTCACGCTGACCCCGTCGAACACCTCGTCCGCTTCGATGAGTGCGGTCAGGTTCGCGACCGCCATCACGATCGCCGGGGAGGACACATCGGCCGCGTCAACGACCACCTCGACGGGTGACACGAGCCCGGCGCTGAAGTCCTCCTGCAGGATCTCGAAGGCGCGGCGTCGCTCGCTCTCCTCGGGCAGTGTCGAGACGCCAGCGATTCCCGACTGCAGCGTAAATGCAGGCACGGTGGCCGCGAGGAGCAGCGCCGTGGACACCGAGAGGCTGATCAGTGGCTGGCGCATCACCGTGCGCACGATGAACGACCAGGCGCCCTTGTTGCTGTGCTGATCCAGCCGCATGCGCGGCAGGAAGGGGATGCGCAGCGCGTCGATGCGGTCGCCGAGCACGCTCAGGAGCGCTGGCAAGAGCGTCAGCGCCGCGAGCACCGCCACAATCGCCACCGAGATCGCTCCCAGCCCCAGGCTTCGGTAGATGTTGCTCGGAACGAGCAACAGCCCCAGCAGTCCGATGACGACGGCCCCGCCCGAGAACAGCACGGCCCGGTTGGCCGTCGCCCCCGCCCGCGAGATCGCCGCATCGATGCTGAAGCCCCGCAGGCGCTCCTCGCGGAAGCGCTGGATGATGAAGAGCGAGTAATCGATCCCGACCGCCAGCCCGATCGCCGTGATCATGTTCACGACGAAGAAGGAAAGCTGGAACCCCTGCCCCACGACGAAGGCCACGCCGAGGGCGGTCACGATCGCGATCAGCGCGACGATCAGGGGAATGCCGGCCGCAACCGCCGCGCCGAACACCGCGATCAGGATGAGAAGCGCGATCGGCACGCCGATCCCCTCGCCCCGGCGCAGGTCGCGCTCCGAGGTCTCCGTGAACGTCCGCCCGATGCTGCCCTGGCCCGCCAGCAGCACCTCGAAGCCCAGGGGGACTTCGAAGCCCTCCACCAGCTCGATCAGGGGGATGGCCGTCTCCTCCGCGTCCCCGACTCCTCCAGTGAGCGTGACCGGAATCAGCGTCGTGTGGCGGTTGGTGGAGACAAGACCCTCGATCGGCGTCTCGTAGTAGCTGGTGACGGCCACCACCGTGCCTTCCAACATCCGGATGCGCTCCAGTAACTCCCCTGTCACTGCTTCGAAGACACCGTCGTCGACGGTGCCCGTGGCGGCGCGGATAACCACGAACTCCTGTGGGACCTCGGGGCCTCGCAGGCGCTCCTCAAGCAGCGTGTGAGCGCGCTCGGACTCGGCGTTCGAGGCAACGGAGTCGTCGGTCGTGAGCACATCGCCGATGTCGAAGGCGAGGACGGCGGCCGTAACAACCAGCGCCAACCAGGCGCCGATGATGTACCAGCGGTGGCGGGCGCTGAAGCGCGCGATGCGGGCGGTGACCGATCGCTCCAGGGGGCTTCGCCTGCTCCGTGGCATGTCCACCCTCCGCGATCGAGACGTCGTTAACGCTCACCCTTTGGCACGGGAGGACTGGGGTCAACAAGCACCGGTTAAGGGTTAAGAAAGGGGTGGCCGGTTTCAGCCTCCCGCGTACCCCGCCGAGCGCAGCGCCACCTCGATCTCCGGCTACCGCCACCTCCCCCACCATGACACCGTCCGTCACTCGGTGGGCGAGTACGTGAACGGGCAGGCGCACACGAATGGCATCGAGAGCTTCTGGAGCCTGCTGAAGCGCGGCTACCACGGGACGTACCACCAGATGAGCGCGAAGCACCTGGGGCGCTACGTGGGGGAGTTCGCGGGACGCCACAACGATCGCCCGCTGGACACCGTTGACCAGCTACGGGCGATCGTGCGCGGGATGGTGGGGAAGCGGCTGCGCTACGCGGAACTCACGGCTGAACCGGAACTTACTTGAGAAGCTCCATCACAGCGATAGCAACCGCCGCAACCGCAACGATCATCCCTCCGATGGTCGCCGTTTGCTTGTGAAGTTCGGCCCGGAGGTAGTCTTGCATGACGAGCTTGCTAGCCGCTTCTTCGACGACCTCGACGGTTGCGATCGCCAGCGGCTCGGGAGCGCCCGCATCCTGAAGCTGAGTCACTGCGCGGTGTGTATCCAGAGTAGCCATATCTAACTCTTGGGCTTCTTGTCTTGAGGCACGCCGCCGCCCTTGAGCACGGCCCGGATGAGGTCGCGCGGATCGGCGGGAATCCGTAGGTCCTTCTCTGGCATCGGGTATCCCTCTCTCTCGGCGTGGTCCGTATGTCCGGTCACGAGTGTACCCCTTGCCCCCACGGGGGCGGTAGCCCCCGTGGCCATCGGACGTTGGGCACTACCGTAGGTAAATCCCTTAAGAAAGGGGTGGCTGGTTTCAGCCTCCCGCGTATCCCGCCGAGCGCAGCGCCACCTCGATCTCCGGCAGGATGGCGGGGTCGTCGATGGTCGGAGGCACGCTGTACTCCTCGCTGTCGGCGATCTTCTGCACGGTCCCCCGCAGGATCTTGCCGGACCGCGTCTTCGGCAGGCGCCCCACCACGATCGCCGTCTTGAACGAGGCCACGGGCCCGATCTGGTCGCGCACCAGCCGCACCGCCTCGCCCTGGATAGCGGCGTGGTCGCGCTCGACGCCCGCGTTCAGCACCAGCAGTCCGAGTGGCGTCTGCCCCTTCAGGGAGTCCGCCACGCCCACCACCGCGCACTCCGCCACATCGGGGTGGGCGGCCAGCACCTCCTCCATCTGCCCGGTGGAGAGCCGGTGCCCCGCCACGTTGATAACGTCGTCCGTGCGGGTCATCACGTAGACGTACCCGTCCTCGTCGATGTAGCCCGCGTCGCCTGTCTTGTAGTAGCCGGGGAACTCCTCGAGGTAGGCCTCGCGATAGCGCTCCTCCGCCTGCCAGAGGGTGGGGAGGCTGCCCGGCGGAAGGGGCAGCTTCGCGACGAGCGCCCCGATGTCGCCAGGAGCAACCTCGTTGTGCGCGTCGTCCAGCACGCGGATATCCCAGCCGGGAACGGACTTGGTCGGGGAACCGTGCTTCACCGGCAGCAGCTCGATGCCCATCGGGTTGGAGCACATCGGCCAACCCGTCTCCGTCTGCCACCAGTGGTCGATGACGGGCACGCCGAGATGGTCCTCGGCCCACTGCACCGTGTCGGGGTCGGCGCGCTCCCCCGCCAGGAAGAGCGTCCGCAGCCCGGCGATCTCCTCCGGGCGGATGAGCTCCCCGTTGGGATCCTCCCGTTTGATCGCGCGGAAGGCGGTCGGCGCCGTGAACAGCACCTTCACGTCGTGCTCCCCGATCACGCGCCAGTAGACGGCGGCGTCGGGCGTCCCCACCGGCTTGCCTTCGAACAGCACGGTCGTGTTCCCGTGGATCAGGGGCGCGTAGACGATGTACGAGTGCCCCACGACCCAGCCGACGTCAGAGGCTGCCCAGTACACCTCGCCCGGCTCGACCCCGTAGACGTTGCGCATGCTCCAGTTAAGCGCCACCAGGTGGCCGCCGTTGTCGCGCACGATGCCCTTCGGCTGCCCTGTGGTCCCGGAGGTGTAGAGGATGTAGAGCGGGTCGGTCGCCTCCACCCACGTGCAGGGGTGGGGCTCGGCCGCTGCCTCCGCCTCCGCCCAGTCGAGGTCGCGCCCCTCGACAAGCGTGGCCTCCAGCTGCGGACGCTGCACGATCACGCAGTGGTCCGGCTTGTGCGTCGCGATCTCGATCGCCTCGTCGAGCAGGGGCTTGTAGGCGACGACGCGGTTCGGCTCGATGCCACACGAAGCGGAGAGCACGACCTTCGGCGTGGCGTCGTCGATGCGTACCGCCAGCTCCGCCGCCGCGAAACCCCCGAACACGACCGAGTGCACGGCCCCCAGCCGCGCACAGGCGAGCATCGCGACAACCGCCTCGGGCACCATCGGCATGTAGACGAGGACGAGGTCGCCCTTCCCCACGCCCGCCTCCGCCAGCACGCCCGCCACGCGCGCTACCCGGTCCAGCAGCTCGCGGTAGGTGAACTTCTCGATGACGCCCGTGATGGGGCTGTCGTAGATGAGCGCCAGCTGCTCGGCGCGCCCCCCTTCCACGTGCCGGTCGAGGGCGTTGTAGCAAGTGTTCGTGACCGCACCCGGGAACCACCGGTAGAAGGGCGCTCGGGAGTCGTCGAGCACGCGATCCCAGCGGCGCTCCCAGTGGATTCCCTCGGCCGCCTCCGCCCAGAACGCTTCGGGCTCGGCCAGGGAGCGGGCGTAGATGTCGTCGTAGCTGGCGGTCATGGGAATCCTCGGCGCTGGAGTCGAGGCGCTAGTCTACGGCGCTCGCCCGCGCCGTTCGCGAACGCTTGGGGACTATAAACTTAGCTTTACGGCAGGGATTGCGGGAGCTGGACACCATCGAAGTGATGGGCGCAATCATCGACGGGATGTGGGGGAAGCGGCTGACCTACGACGAGCTGGTCGACTAGCCGAACATCCATTGGGCGATAACAAGAGCAGCCCCAGCGATGGCGACAATAGCGCCAGTCTGAATCAAGAGGGCTAAATACAGTTTTCCATCGGTCACTAAGTTCTTGGTACTCTCTAGTGCTGCTTCTTCCACAACATCTACAGCCGCTTGGGCAAGGGGTTCAGGCGCCCCGGCGTCTTGAAGCTTCGTGACTGCGCGGTGCGTATCAAGGGTTGCCATGCTGACACCGTACGCCCTTGACTCGCTCCCGCGCAAACCGCAATTCACCCGCCGTCCAGCCTGAATCTTCGAGCGGGGCACGCGTCGATCAGGTCTTGCGCTTCTGTCTGGAGAATTCGCTGCACGTCGAATTTGGGGAACACCAAACCTCCGTTCCCGATGACATAGAACTGCACGGTTTCAGCCCTGCGTAGCACGCGCATGAACTCGCTCGGCTCCTCGTGAAAAAACCTGGCCAGCGCTTCGTACCAGTACCACTTCGTCGAGCGCCAAGCATCGTCCAGACCGATGTTCGGGTTGTCGACAGCTACTTCGAAGAGTGCGCCGTCGGCCCATTCTGCGTCATCGAGACCTTCCCGGAGCCCTGGTTCCAAACCGATAAAGAGGAACGAACCAGCGAGGCAACCCAAGATGAGCGAACTGGGTTCCGCGATGCCTTCTGCAACGAGCCCCTGGGATGGCGGATTCTCTTCGAGTGAGATGATTACAGTCAGCGAGCTGTCGTCGGGCCTGGCTGAAAAGAAGCTGAGGCGATACCACGTGGTTTTTGACTCTCGCAACGAGGGCGCGCCCCCGTCTGACATGGACTTGCTTGCCGATGAGGCAGTGACAAGGACAGGCGAAGCCGTTAATGGAGGCGGCACTCCCGCCCGGTTCTACAGAGAAGGCGAACTTGTCGGCTTGGTGAAGCGCCCAGCACTGGTGCTGGCTTGGTGGTTCGAAGACCCTGCCTCTTAGGTCAGGCCGCGCGCGGCGTAGCCGCCGTAAAGCTAGACTTATAATCCCCGAACGCTTGACGAAGGCTCCGAAACGAAAGCGAACGCCCCGTCCCCCGCCCCGCTTTCCTGTCCTGTGCGCGCTCACGTACCCTGCGCGTGCACTGACGGGGAGTTCCCATGCTGACCAGGCTCGACGAAACCCTCGCCCACCAGGGCCCGACCACCTTCGACCACGCCCTCACCAGCGACCATCGCTTCTTCGACCGCACCGTCTACGGCGTCCACCACGACGGCGAACTGCAGCTCGTCATGGGGCTCGCCGCCTACAAGAACATGAACGTGCAGGAGGGCTTCGCCTGCGTCTACCAGGGCGACAAGCAGTACAACCTGCGCCTCTCCCGCGCCCTCCGCCCCCACATCGGCGAGATGCACTGCGGTCCCCTCAGCATCGACATCATCGAGCCCTGGAAGAAGATGCGGCTCGTGCTCGAACCGGGCGACTACAGCCACTCCTTCGACCTGCTCTGCGAGGCCGCCCTGCCCCCCCGTGAGGAAGACCACCACTTCGCCCGCTTCAACGGCCGCCCCGTGCAGGACTACGTGCGCCTCGACCAGGTTCTGCGGGTCAGCGGCGAATTTGTCCTGAACGGCGAACGCACGGAGGTGCGCGACTGGTTCGGATTCCGCGATCACTCCTGGGGCGTGCGCCCCGGTGTGGGCGGCTTCGAACCCCAGAACGGCCAGCGGCCCCGCGGCGACGGCTCCCTCTTCATCTGGCTCGCCTTCACCACCGACGACATGGGCGGCCAGTTCCAGATGTCCGAGGACGCCGACGGCAACCTCCTGAACGTCGACGGCCACATCGTCTGGCCCGAGGGCTCGGGCCAGCCCGACCTGCGCGTGACCAGCGTCGAGCACGACATCTCCTTCGTCCCCGGCAACCGCGTGTTCGACAAGGCCCGCCTGCTCGTCACAACCGAGGATGGCCAGAAGTTCGACATCCAGGCCGAGGCCATGGGCCGCCCCTGGGTCTACAAGGGCACCGGCTACGACTCCGGTTACAACGACGAACTCGGCCTTGGCGCCTGGCGCGGCGAGGACCTCCTCGTCGAGCACGACATCTACGACGTCTCCGAGCCGGAGGAGGTGGGCCTGCCCGACGGGCGCCGCATCCGCCCCGGGCATCGCGAGCAGCCCGCCCGCCTGACCGTCAACGGCCACCGCGGCTACGGCCACCTGCCGATCATCAACTGGGGCCGCGTCTCCCGCTACGGGCTTGGCTAGCCTTGGTCACGCAGGACGCTGTCGCCGCCTATCTCGCCGAGCGCTTGGGCGCGCCCGTCGAGATCGAGTCGTTTCACCAGATCTTCCCGGGCATGTCCCGAGAGACCTGGATGGTGGCTGCGGATGTGGGCGAGGGCGCTGCCCGTCAGCGCCGCGACCTCGCCGTGCGCGTCGACCCGCCCGCCGGCGGCATCGTGCCCGTCCCCCTCAAGGTCGAGTGGGAGGTCTACCGGCGCCTCTGGGGCTCTCCCGTGCCCGTCGCCGAACCCCTCTGGTACGACGAGGGCATCGACTTCGCCGAGGGCCGTCCTCACTTCGTGCGCGTACTCGTGGAGGGCAGCCCCGCCATCCCCGGCCTCCACAGGCCCGGCCCCGAGGGCGACGCCCTCCGCCGCGCGACCGCCTTCGAGCACGCGGAGAAGCTCGCCCTCGTGCACACGCTCGATTGGAAGGCGTACGGCTTCGACGAGTTCCTGCCCGTGCCCGAGTCTCCCGCCGTGGCCGTGGCCCACGACTTCGGGATCTGGAAGCAGCACTGGTTCGAGCGCCGCTCCGCGCCCTTCCCCGGCGTCACCGAGATCATCTACTGGCTCGAGTCGATCATGCCCGCCGACCCCTCCCCCCGGATCAGCCTGTTCAAGGGGAACAACGGCCTCAACGAGGAGATCTTCCGCGACGGCCGCATCGTCGCCATGAGCGACTGGGAGCTCGCCGGCCTCGGCGACCCCGCCCAGGACTGGGCCTTCTCCCAGGGCATGCTCGGCCTCTACGACGAGGAGGAGACCCTGCGCCACTACGAACAGGCGGCCGGCTTCGAGCTTTCCCGCCGCACCCTCGCCTTCTACAAGCTGTTCATGACCTTCAAGGCGATGGTCTGCCTCAACTCGCCCCTGGGGGCGTTCTGCGATGGGCGCGACCAGCGCCCCGTGCTCCCCTTCATGGGGATGGGGTCGGTGAAGAACATGGAGCACTCCCTTGCCCCCCTCGTCGGCATGAGCCTCGACGAGGCCACGGAGGCCATGTACGCCCGCTCTCGACCCTCCGACAACCACCGCGAGGAACAGGGGCTGGCGTGAAACCGAGTGCGAGGGAGATCATCGAAGGCATCGCCTGGGCGCTCGATACCCGTGTCGCTCCGCACGCCACGGAGGCGTGGGCGGCGAGTTCCCTGCGCAGCATCCGCGGCCTTCTCCAGCACCTCGCCGTCCGCGTCGAGGTCGAAGGCTCCCTGCTCGCCGAGGACAACGTCGACATGCGTGCGCTCCTCGAAGACGCGGTCGGGCGCCTCGCCGATCGCGGCGACGCCTGGGCGGCGCTCGCGCCCGAGGTTCGCGCCGCCCTCGACCGCTCCTGGCGCGACCCCGACGCCTACCCCGCCATCGGCTCCCTCGCGGAGGAGAATGAGGCCCTCTCCGCCCTCGTCGAGCGCCTCATCCACGCCCTCCACGCGGACGGACTCGACGACCTCCCCCGCGCCGCCACGATGGCCGCCCTGCGCGAATACCTCGCCCGCCAGGCCGTGCGCGAGCGCCCCCTCTACGTCCCCGCCTTCACCGGCTCGCCCTACTGATCGCCTCCCCAGATAGATAGAGGGGAGATGTGGGAGGCGCCGGTGCGGCACTGTCGCGTTGCCGGGCGACCACCGACGCCACTATGCTGTGTGTCACAGGATCTGTGGAGATGGGGCATGAGAAACATCACTGTGTCCGTCGATGAGGAGACGCACCGACTCGCTCGCATTCGGGCAGCGGAGTTGGATACGTCGGTGTCGGCCCTTGTGCGTGACTACCTCACGAGCCTCGTTCGCGGGAAGCTGGCCGGAACAGCGGGCGACAGGCAGCCACGGGAGACAGAACGTGAACGCCGGAGCCGGCTGCTGGACGAAGTAGTCAACGACATCACCGCGAGCGGCGGTGGATTGCGCATGGCCGACAACGTGTCCCGGGAATCGCTCTACGACCGCGATGCGCTTCGTTGACACCAACATCCTGCTCTACGCCGTCAGCGGCCTGTCGGAGGAGGCTGGCAAGCGTGGCCGCGCCCTCGCGCTGCTGGAGGAGGGCGACCTGGCCATCTCCGTCCAGGTGCTTCAGGAGTTCTACCACCAGGCGACACGTCCCAGCCGACCTGCTGCCATTACTCCCACGCAGGCGCTGCGATTCATCGAGTCCATCGACAGTTTTCCGATTCAGGCAGTTACCCCCGCCATATTTCGCGCAGGCGTGTCGATCAGTCAGCGTTTCGGGCTGTCGTATTGGGACAGTGCCATCCTCGCTGCCGCACGCGCCATGGGCTGCGATGCTGTCTACTCGGAAGACATGAGCCCTGAACAGGATTACGACGGCCTGAGAGTTGTCAACCCGTTCGCTGACC
Source organism: Tepidiformaceae bacterium (assembly GCA_965262975.1). Taxonomy (GTDB): domain Bacteria; phylum Chloroflexota; class Dehalococcoidia; order Tepidiformales; family Tepidiformaceae; genus UBA2991. The sequence continues at coordinate 3,263,523 of OZ253575.1, forward strand.
AGGCATCCGCGTAATCCCCGGGCTCTGGCGGCTCCCCGGAGACCTGGCGCAGTCGCAGAAAGAGACGGACGCGACGCTCGCTGTCGTCTCCGTCGGCCCGCCCTACTGATCGCCCCGCGCGGTAGGATCGCCTTCCCAACAGAGGAGATGTGCGATGAAGGTTGGCGGCAGTTACCCGGCGGGCTGGCTCGCGGACGTTGGTCCCGCGGCGAAGCGGCTCGAGGAGCTTGGCTACGACTCGGCCGGCACCGGCGAGATGGCGCACGACCCCATGATCCTCGCCGCCGCCGCCGCGATGGCGACCGAGCGCATCGAGATCGGCACGCTCGCGATCGCCTTCGCGCGCGCCCCCATGGTGCTGGCGATGGGCGCCTGGGACCTGCAGCAAGCCACCGGCGGACGCTTCGCGCTCAGCCTCGGCAGCCAGGTGAAGGGCCACATCGAGCGCCGCTTCGGCATGCCCTGGAGCGCCCCCGCACCCCGCATGCGTGACTACATCCGCACCCTCCACGCCATCTGGGACTCCTTCGAAACCGGCGAGAAGCCCGACTACGTCGGCGAGAGCTACCGCTTCACCCTCATGAACCCGCTCTTCCAGCCCGGCCCTAGTGGCCAGCCTCGGCCCAGGGTCCTCCTCGCCGCCGTCGGCGAGGGCATGACGCGCGTCGCCGGCGAGGTGGCCGATGGCGTCCTCCCCCACGGCTTCACCACCGACAAGTACATGCGCGAGGTCTTCCTCCCCAATGTCGCGAAGGGGCTCGCACGCGGCGGCCGCACCTGGCAGGACATCGAGATCAGTGGCGGCGGTTTCGCCGTCTTCGGTGAGGACGAATCCGAGATCGAACGGAAGCTCCAGGCCCTCCGCCAGCCCATCTCCTTCTACGGCTCCACCCGCAGCTACCACGACGTCTGGCGCGTCCACGGCTGGGAAGACCTCGGCATGCAGCTCCACTCCATGTCGCTCCAGGGCAAGTGGGAGGAGATGAAGACGGTCATCCCCGAGGACGTCCTGCGCGAGTTCGCCCAGACCTCCACCTACGACAACCTCCCCAACTTCGTGCGCGAGCATCGCGAGTACGCCAGCCGCATCCAGTTCGAGATGCCCATGGAGACCCCCGCCCAGCGCGAGCGTTTCCAGCACATCCTGCGCCAGGTCCAGCAGGTGGAGACGCCCCGCGTCCCCCGCGAGCTCGCCGCCCTCGATCCCGCATGACCGCGCCCCTGACCCCCGCGACATGGCCACGGTAGCCGTCATCGGCGCGGGCGCCGTCGGCTCCTACTACGGCGCCCGACTCGCGCAGGCCGGCCACGACGTGCGCTTTCTCCTGCGCCGCGACTACGACGCCGTTGCCGAGCGCGGCCTGCGCGTCGAGTCGCACCACGGCGACTTCGTCATCGAGCGCCCCAGCATCGCCCGCGACCCCGCTGACATCGGCCCTGTCGATTGGGTGCTGTGCGGCCTGAAGGCCACCTCCCTCGACGACGCCCCCGCCCTCATCCGCCCCTGCCTCGGCCCCGAGACCCGCGTGCTCGCCATCATGAACGGCCTCGGCATCGAGGAGGCGCTGGCGGCCTCGCTGGGCACGGAGCGCATCTTCGGCGGGCTCGCCTTCACCTGCCTCAACCGCGGCGAACCCGGAACCGTGCACCACTACGAATACGGCCAGGTCGTCATCGCCCACCTGCGCGATGATCCCGCCGAGCTCGACCGCGCCCTCGACCTCTGGCGGGGCGCCACGGTCGACGTCTCCAGCGCCCCCTCCCTCCTCCGCGCGCGCTGGGAGAAGCTCTGCTGGAACGTGCCCTTCAACGGCCTCACCGTCGCCGCTGGCGGTGTCACCACCGAGGTCGTCGTCACCGACCCTGCCCTCCGCGAGCAGGCGCGCGCCCTCATGGAGGAGGTCGTCGCTGCCGGCAACGCCGACCTCGCCGCCCACGACAGCGCCGAACGCATCGACGGCGAGGCCGTCATCACGCGCATGTTCGCCCTCACCGACGTCATGGGCCCCTACCGCCCCAGCACCCTCATCGACTTCCTCGAAGGCCGTGCGATCGAGGTCGACGCCATCTTCGCCGAGCCCGCCCGCCGCGCCCGCGCCCTCCGTGTCCCCACCCCCCGCCTCGACCAGCTAGCCGCCCTCCTCGCCCGCCTCGACCCCGCGCGGGCTAGGCTGGGATCGTGATGGCCCCGCCGCACGATTCCGGCCTCGAAACATCCATCGCCGAGCGCCAGCGTGCCCTCCTCTTCGCCGTGGAGCCAGAGCGCCTCATCGCCCTCAGCCCCGCCTGGTGGCAGGAACGGCTCATGGCGTGGGCCACCCAGGATCCCGAATTCAGGGTCAAGCTGCTCCGCTTCGTCGACGTGCTGCCCGCGCTGCGCTCCAGCGAGGCTGTCGCCAGCCACATGCGCCAGTACTTCCGCGATGGCGCCCCGGCGGCGGTGCGGCTGGGCTCGGCCATCGGCCGCAGCGCCCCCTTCCGCCCCGCCCTCTCTCGCGTGGCGCGCGAGGGCGTCTTCGCCATGGCCGGACGCTTCATCGGCGGCGCCACACCCGCGGAGGCCCTGCCCCGCCTGCGCGAGCTTGTCGAAGGCGGCGCCGCCTGCACGGTCGACCTCCTTGGCGAGGCCACCCTCTCCGACGCCGAGGCGGACCGCTACCGCGACCGCTATCTGGACTTGATCGATGTCCTCGCCGAAGGGCGCGCCTGGGAGGCCCCTTCGGACGTGCGCAAGCCGAACGTCTCCATCAAGCTCTCCGCCCTCACGGCCCACTTCGAGTCCGCCGCCCCCGCGGCCACCTACGCCTCGCTCCGTGAGCGCCTCCTGAACGTGCTCGAACGGGCGCGCGCGCGAGGCGCCTTCGTGAACATCGACATGGAGCAGTTCCGCTATCGCGATCTCACCCAGGAGGCCCTCGAACGGCTCTCCCGCGAGAAGACCCTCGCGGGCTGGCCCGACCTGGGTGTCGTCGTGCAGACCTACCTGCGCGATGCGCCGGACGACCTCGAACGCATCGAACGCATCGCCCGCGAGCGCGGTGCTCCCATCACCGTGCGGCTCGTGAAGGGCGCCTACTGGGACGAGGAGGTGATCCTCGCCCGCCAGGCGAGCCATCCGGTGCCGGTGTTCGAAGAGAAGGCCGACACCGACGCGAGCTTCGAGCGCTGCTGCGCGATCCTCGCCGGCGCCTGGCCTCACCTTCGCCCCGCCTTTGCCAGCCACAACCCGCGAAGCCTCGCCTGCGCGATGGCCGTCTGCGACGAGGCCGGCCTCCCCCGCGAGGCCATCGAGTTCCAGATGCTCCACGGTATGGCCGAAGGCCTGCGCCGCGCCGTTCAGGCCCAGGGGTACCGCACGCGCGTGTACGTGCCCGTCGGCGAGATCATTCCGGGCATGGCCTACCTCGTACGGCGCCTTCTCGAGAACACGTCGAACGAATCCTGGCTCGTGAACAAGCACGAAGCTGCTATCCCCGCCGAACCACCCCCGCCCCCTCCTCCTCGTCCCCGCCCCCGCCGCCGGGCCTTCCGCAACCACCCGCCCCTGGAGCTGCACCGGCCCGCCGAACGCGATGCCCTCGAGGCCGCGATCGCCCGCGCCCGCGAGTCGTTCGGGGCCCGCCACCCGCTCCTCATCGCCGGCGAGCCAGTCGAGGCGGAGGAATGGCTCGACGTGCGTCCGCCCTCCGAGCCCTCGGTCCTGATGGGCTGCGCCGCCGTCGCCAATGCGGCTCACGTCGACCGCGCCGTGGCGTCGGCGCGTGCTGGCTTCCCCGGATGGCGCGACACCTCCGCGGGTCGCCGCGCCCGCGTCCTGCGCAAGGCGGCTGCGCTCATGGACGAACGCCGCTGTGACCTGGCCTCGACGATGATCTTTGAGAGCGGCAAGCCCTGGCGCGAAGCCGACGGCGACATCGTCGAGGCGATCGATTTCCTGCGCTACTACGCCGCCGAGGCGGAACGTCTCGGCCGCGGGCTCGACCTCACCACCGTCCCCGGCGAGACCAACCGCTACACGTACGAGGGCCGGGGCGTGGTAGGCGTCATCGCGCCATGGAACTTCCCCCTCGCCATCCTCACCGGCATGACCGCCGCCGCCCTCGCCGCCGGCAACGCGGTCGTGATGAAGCCCGCGCACCAGTCACCCATCGTGGCGGGGGCGCTCGCACGAATCCTCTACGAGGCGGGCGTGCCCGCGGAGGCGCTTCACTCCCTCCCCGGCCGCCCCGAGGCGGGGCAGGCGCTGGTCGAGCACCCGGATGTCGACATGATCGCCTTCACCGGCGGGAACGCCGCCGGGCGGGCCATCGCCAGAGCCGCCGCCGAGGTGCGCCCGGGCCAGCGCGGCTTCAAGAAGCTACTCGCCGAACTCGGCGGCAAGAACGCAGTGATCGTCGACGAGGACGCCGATCTCGACCTCGCCGTCGAAGGCGTGGTCGACTCGGCCTTCGGCTACGCCGGCCAGAAGTGCAGCGCCGCCAGCCGTGTCATCGTTGTGGGGACGGCCTGCAACGAGTTCCGCGCGCGCCTCGCGGCCGCTGTCGAGAGCCTGCCCCTGGGCCCGCCCGAGGACCCCTACACGGTCGTCCCGCCGGTCATCTCGGCCGAGGCGCGCGCGCGCATCGAGGCCTACATTGAGACCGGCATGGCGGAGGGCAGCCTCCTCGCCCGTGGCGACGCGCTCGCCCGCGAGGGCCACTACGTCGCCCCCCACGTCTTCGAGAACATCGCTCCTTCATCACCACTCGCCTGCGAGGAGCTATTCGGGCCGGTCCTGACGCTCTTCCACGCGGACGCCTTCGGCGAGGCGCTCGCCCTCGCCCTCGACTCGCCCTTCGCTCTCACCGGGGGCCTCTACTCGCGCGACCCGCGAAACATCGCCCGCGCCCGCGAGAACTTCCGCGTTGGCAACCTCTACCTGAACCGTGGCACGACCGGCGCGGTTGTGGGGCGGCAGCCCTTCGCGGGCTTCGCCATGTCGGGCACGGGCGATAAGGCAGGCGGCCCCGACTACCTCCGGCAGTTCGCCGTCACCCGCGTCGTCACCGAGAACACCATGCGCCGCGGCTTCGCCCCCGAGTGGGAGCCCGGCGCGGAGGGGTGAAGGGATTCACTGCAAGTGCACGACCTGCAGCCCGGGCTCCCTCGCTTGGAACGACTCCGCCACGAGCCTCCGGTGACAGCGCTCGGGAGAAGCCTCGCTGCACAGGAAGCACGGGTTGTTTCGCAGCAGTTTCCGGTCGAAGCGCCCATAGGCGTCCCGCTCCTCCATGAGCTGCCCGAACCCCTGCTCAAAGGCCTCCCAGGATCCACCGCGCTTCTTGAAGCCGTCGAGCAGTTCCTGCGTGGGCGCGAGGTCGGGGACATGGACGTACTCGATGCCGGCAAGCTCGCGTGCGAACCAGGCGAGGTCGTCCTGCTTGGCGAAGCCTGCGAGCTGCGACCGGTTGCGGAGGCGGATGTCGATGAGGTAGGCCACCCCCGCGCCCTGCAGGAGCGCAAAGAACTCCTCCGCCGTCTTTCGGGTGAATCCAAGCGTGTAGATGGTGCTCATCTTGTCGTGAGACTGTGACCTGGCCAATGGGCACTCAAACTCCTGCGGTCGGCCGGCGGGCCCGCTCCAGACCCGGCCCGCGTTGGCGGACTACTCCGTAATCGGGTTTGCCTCTGGCGTGGCTACGAACTGTTGTGCGCCATCCAGGCGGCGGTGCATGGCGCTGATGAAGGCCATCCACTCAAGAGCCTCTGTCTCGGTCAGCGCGTAGGTATCGGCATGGGTCATGACGTTCCGGACCGCCTGCACGAGGCCAACGCCGAGAAAGCGGTAGCCGTTGTGCTCATCCCTATCCACAAGGGTCCAGTCATCAAGTGTCTCGTGGGAATTCAGCACGAGGACAGGCTTGTCTTCGGAGAAGGCGTGGTTGATCAGTGAGGTCCCCAGAAGGTCCGGTCTCTCTGCCTCTTGCGCAACGCGATTTACGTATCGTTCCGCCGCCTTTCGGATCGCCTCCTGCAGATAGCCGTCGCGAAACAGGCTATGGGCAATTTTTGTTTCGCTGTGAAAATCGTCGAGCCCAAGGCTCTTAGGCAAGTCTTCCATTAGGAGACGAGTCGCTGGGCGAGTGGCCTCGCTGCCTCGGCTCCAGTAACCCGCATACGGATCGCGCGATTGGGTGAGCCTTGTTTTCCCAGAACCGCGATCTCCTTCATGTTGCCGAGAGTGGTCATGAAGTTGGGGGCGTCAAGCTTCCCCAGATCGGCCGCTGCCTGCTTAATGTGCTGAGAGCCGGTATCCAGGCCGGTTGCCGTGCGGATACCGCAAACCAGAAACGCGATCTCACGTACCGCCGCCGCGTACCCATTGGCCAGCTTGTTGGAGTGCAGTACAAGCTGGGGCTCTTCGCCCTTGAGGTTGAACAGCTCATGTACCTGCTCTGGATCGATGTCGAAGTAGCGAGCGGCGGCATCGACGCGCTGCTGTTCGGTAGCAAGCGACGTATCGATCAACTCAGAGGCCGGTGCAACTTTCTGAGCCGTATTGGTCACGCCCTGCGGCTGTGTGCTGCCGTCGCCGAGCAGATGGTTGAGCACTCGCTCGAACGCGATCGGACGCAGATCCTTGTCATCGTCGCTAAGCACCGACGCTGCCTCGCGCGCCTGCGCGACCAGCTTCCCCAGCCGACTCCCCGCTTCCGTTGTCATTGATGGTTCCTCTGCACGAGATGTCCGGCATTGTACCATCCCTAGCACAACCGTTCTGTGCCCGCTCCCGCCCCGCTCGCGTATCCTTCCCCGCCGACGGAGAGACAGATGAAGCTTCCCTGGCGACTCAAGTTCGGCCTCTTCATGGCCCCCTACCACCCCGTGCGCGACAGCATGAGCCTCACCATCCGCCGCGATGTCCGCACCATTCAGTGGCTCGATGAGCTCGGCTACGACGAGGTCTTCATCGGCGAGCACCACTCCGGCGGCTGGGAGCCCATCTCCAGCCCCGAGCTCTTCATCGCCCACGTCGCCCAGGAGACTCAGTCGATCAAGCTCGGGACCGGCGTCCTCTCCGTGGGCTACCACCACCCCTACATGATCGCCGAGCGCATCCTCCTCCTCGACCACCTCACCCGCGGGCGCGTCATGCTCGGCGTCGGCCCCGGCGCCACCGCCCCCGACACGCCCCAGCTTGGACTCCACCCCACCCAGCTTCGCCCCCGCCTCGATGAGGGGCTCGGCGTCATCCTGCGCCTCCTTCGCGGCGAGGAGGTCACCTACGACAGCCCCGGCTGGTTCACCCTCAAGAACGCCGCCTGCCAGCTCCAGCCCTACCACGAGGAAGGCATCCCCGTTTTCCTCGCGACCACGTCCTCCCCCGGCGGCGCCGTCATCGCCGGGAAGCACGGTGTCGGCATCCTCTCCGGCGGCTCCTTCCGCCCCCTTGGCCCCGGCCTCAAGAGCACCTGGGACACCGCCCTCGATTCCGCTGCCGAGCACGGCAACACGCTGAGCCGTCGCGACTACCGCGTCATGACCCGCATCCACGTCGCCGAGAGCCGCCAGCAGGCCTGCCGCGACATCACGATGAACCTCCACGAATTCGACTGTGACTACATCGGCGGCACGCTCGGAAGGCCCTTCGGCTACGACGGCGCCCCCGAGGACTACGCCGAGTGGTGCGTCGACAACGGTGGCGCCCTCTTCGGCACGCCCGAGGAGGTCACCGCCGGCCTCGAGCGTCTCTGGGAATCGAGCGGTAGCGGCTTCGGCGGCATCCTCCTCATGGGCAATGAGTTCGCTCCAGCCGAGCGTATGCGCAACCACTACGAGCTCCTCGCCCGCTACGTGATGCCCCACTTCCAGGGATCGCTCGAGCGCCCCATGCGCTCCGAGGCCCGTGCCGTGGCCGAGCGCGTGGTCAACAACCAGGGAGAAGCCGAGGCCATCGCCGAGGCCATCCGCGCCGTCGGCGGCGACGTGCCCGACACCATCCTCGGGACGCCCATCAAGCGGTAGCGCCCCGGAGGGTCCGGTGCGCGGGTAGACTCCGCTCGCCTGAGCGCCGGAGGCCCGCCATGCCCCTCGACCACGTCTTCCGCCCCATCACCGTCAACAAGACGGAGTTCCGCAACCGCGTTGTGCGCTCCGCCCACGGCACCGGCCTCGGCCGCGGCGAGGTCAACGACACCCTCATCGCCTACCACGAGGCGCGCGCCCGCGGCGGCGTCGCCATGAGCATCCTCGAGGCCTCCTCCGTCCACCCCATCTCCGGACTCGGCGGCGTGGCCGCCTACTCCGACGCCATGATTCCCGGCTACCGGCGCCTCGCCGAAGCCACCCACCGCCACGGCATGGTGATGATGCAGCAGCTCATCCACGTCGGCGCCCACGCCGCGCCCGCCGACGGCAGCCCGCCCTGGGCGCCCTCCGCCATCCCCAGCGTGCGCCACCTGCGTATGTCTGAGGGTCAGGGCGACATCCCCCTCGAGATGACCCAGGGGATGATCGACGAGACCATCGCGGCCTACGCCGCCGCCGCCCGTCGCGCCCAGGAAGGCGGCCTCGACGGCGTCGAGATGCACTACGGCCACAGCTTCCTCATCATGCAGTTCCTCTCGGCGACGACGAACCGGCGCACCGATAGGTACGGCGGCAGCCCCGAGAACCGCCGCCGCTTCGGTAAGGAAGTGGCCGCCGCCATCCGCGAGGCCACTAGCCCCGAATTCATCATCGGCGCCCGCCTCAGCGGTCGCGAGGGCGTGCCCGGCGGTCTCGAACCGGAGGACTGCAAGGAGATCGCGCTCGACCTCGAAGCAACCGGCCTGGTCGACCTCTTCAGCATCTCCACCGCCGGCTACCTCGACTTCGACCGCCTCATCGGCGGCATGCACGAGAAGCACGAGTACGAGCTTCCCTGGAGCGCCCCCGCCAGCCGCGCCCTCAGCAAGCCCACCTTCGTCGTCGGGCGCATCCTCACCCTCGCCGAGGCCGACGCCCTCATCGCTCGCGGCGACGCCGACATGGTCTCGATGATTCGCGCCACTATCGCCGACCCCGAGATCGTCCGTAAGACGCAGGAAGGCCGCGCCGACGACGTGCGCCCTTGCCTCGGCTGCAACCAGGGCTGCATCGGCGGCTCGACCGGGCCCCTGATGCAGTTCGGCTGCGTCGTCAACGTGGGCGCCGGCCAGGAGCTCCGCTACGGCGACGACAAGATCGCGATGGCCGGCGAAGGCAAGCGCGTTCTCGTCGCCGGTGGCGGCCCCGCCGGACTCGAAGCTGCCCGCGTGGCGGCACTTCGCGGCCACCACGTCACCCTTTGCGAGGCCAGCGACTCCCTCGGCGGCCAGGTGAAGCTCGCCCGCAAGGCCCCCACCCGCGACGAGTTCGGCAAGGACATCGACTGGTGCGAAGCGCAGCTGCGCAAGCTCGAAGTCGACATCCGCCTCGACACGCGCGTCGACCGCGACCTCATCGACACTGAGATGCCCGATGCCGTAGTCGTCGCGACCGGCTCCGTGCCCCGTCGTGATGGCTTCCAGGCCGCGCGTCCCGCCAGCCCCGTCGAGGGCATGGATCGCGACAACGTCTTCACCAGCTGGGAGGTCATGAGCGACGAGGCCGACACCGGCGACAGCGTCCTCGTCTTCGACGATGTCGGCCACTACGAGGCCATCGCCGTCGCCGAGTACCTGCTGGAGAAGGGCGTCGCCGTCACCTTCGCGACCGCCTATACGAGCGTCGGACCCCAGACTGTCGGCGCGCTCATGCGCGACCCCGCCCTCCGTCGCCTCACGGACCACCGCAGCGGCTTCACCCTCGTCCCCCGCGTGCAGCTCGCGGCCATCGGCGACGGCACCGTGACCGTCCGCAGCCTCGATTCCGGCCAGGACTACGAGTACGCCGCCGACAGCGCCGTCGTCCTCTCCGGCAACGTCGCCAACCGCTCCCTCGCCAACGCCCTCGACGGCTACGAGGGCGAGGTGGTCGTCGTCGGTGACGCCGTCGCGCCGCGCCGCATCGAGCGCGCCGTCCACGACGGCCACTACGCCGCCCTCCGCATCGGCGGCGAGGAGTCCGCGGCGAGCTGGTCGGGCCGCGCCGTCACCCCACCCGCCAACCCCCTCTCCGGCGGCGGCTAGTCGGGGTCTGGTTGCTCCCCTGAGGACGGAGCGTTCTCCTGAGAGGCAAGCCAGGCGTTCAGGTCCTCAAGAGATTCGCCTGCTGGCGCCCCCGCAGTTGTGTAGGCGGTCCACACGTCGGAGAGCGCCCGTCCCATGGCCCCCGCGAACGCCGCCGGCACCTCGCGCGCTCGCGCTCGATCGAGCGCGGCCCGCCGGATGAATTCTCCGACTGACACGTTGGCGGCCTGCGCTGCCCGGCGGACTTCCCAGAGTTCATCACCCGGGAACCGCACCGAGAACACCGCCGACTTCGTCGGGCGGGGGTCGTGCGTCTGTACTTCAGCTGCCATCAGAGAATCCCTGCCTTTGTAGCTTGCGCCCTCTCCACGCCTGTTGGGGGCTCGGCGTTTATTGGCCTCCACCGTCCGTTGACCGACGTTCGCACGATGCTCACCGCCCAGGAACGTCCGCTCTTGCCGCGCCCCACCAGGATGTAGTCTCCTGTTCGTGAGCGGCTGTTGCGTAGGGTGATGAAGCGTTCGTCGAGCATGCTGTCGATCTCTTCGGGGTCTACCCGCTGCGCGATCTTGTCCAGGTTCTCGTCGTCCCACTCGAATTCGAAGACGGCGATCCCTGGCACTGTAGTATGATTGTACTACAGATAACGCAAGAGGAGTAGCCACACGTGCCACGATGGCGCTGCCCCGACTGTGGCCGCGAGTTCGGACGAACGCGACAGCAGCACGACTGCGCCCCCGCGCTGACCATCGAGGAGTACTTCGCCACGGGACCGCGCCACGAGCGTCTCGTGTTCGATGCCGTCAGCGCCCACCTGGCGCAGTACGACGACGTCTACGTCGAGCCCCTGGCGGTTGGCATCTTCTTCAAGCGAAAGCGCACCTTCGCCCAGCTGCGGCCCATGCGCCGCTGGGTGGCCCTCAGCATGCTCCTGCCGCGCAAGCGCGACGACCCCCGGATCTCGCGCAAGGTCATCGACACGGGCAGGAGCTTCTACCACGTCCTCAACGTGGCCGGCCCCGAGGAGGTCGATGAGACCGTGCGAGCCTGGCTCGACGAGGCCTACCTCGGCGATAGCTAGCATGCCGCCGGGGGCCGGCTACTCCGGCCCCGCCCCCAGCTCGCGGCCGTTCCACTCCTCCCAGAGCTTCACCACTGCCGTGCTGTCGGCCGCGCCCCCGAGCAGGTCCTCGGCGTCGCGCCAGAGATCGCGCGTGCTGCTCAGGATGGGCGCCTCCAGCCCCAGCCCCTCCGCCATCGCCGCGGCGATGCCGACGTCCTTTGCCATCAGCCCCACGGTGAAGCCGAGGCTGAAGTTCCGGTTCAGGATCGCCTGCGCGACCTTCCCCTCCGTCGCCGCGTTGCGCCCCGACGAGGCGTTCAGCACGTCGACCATCTGTGCCGGGTCGAGACCCATGCGGTCGCCCACGATGAGCGCCTCGCAGGCCGCCGCGAGCCCAGCCGCCGAGCAGTAGTTATTGAGCGCCTTCATGGCGTGGCCCGCCCCCGAGCCCCCCATCTCCGAGATCGTACGACCGAGGTGTTCCAGCACCGGATGGCAGCGAGCGATCTCGTCGGGCTCGCCCCCGACCATGATCGACAGCGAGCCGTCCCGCGCGCCGACAACGCCGCCCGAGACGGGCGCATCGACCAGCGCGATGCCGTGGGGGCGCAGGTCCTCCGCGAGCTGGCGCGTGCCCAGCGGCGCCGAGCTGCTCATGTCGATGAGCATGCTGCCCGCCGCCATCCCCGCGACCAGGTCGCCGCCGTCCGCCCCGCCCAGCGCCACCTCCCGCACGATGTCGCCGTTCGGCAGCATCGTGATGACCGCGTCGCTCGCCTCCGCCAGCGCCTCGAGGCTGGTCGTCGCCGAGGCCCGGTGCTCTGCCGCAAACGATTCCGCCACCTCCGTGCGGGCGTCGAGGACCGTGAGGGTGTAGTGGGGATCGAGCAGGTGCGCCATCGGCCACCCCATGTTCCCTAGCCCCACGAAACCGATGCGCGTGATCGCCCCCGCTGCTGCCTCAGTCATCCTTGTCGATCTCCGCGAACACCTCCCGCGCCACGCGGAAGCCGTCGAGTGCCGCCGGCGCCCCGCAGTAGACCGCCGTCTGCAGCAGCACCTCGCGGATCTCCTCGCGTGTGAGGCCGTTGTTGAGCGCCCCGCGAACGTGCAGGCGCAGCTCGTGCGGGCGGTTCAGCGCCGTCAACATCCCCAGGTTCAGCAGGCTGCGATCCCTGCGCGACAGCCCCGGGCGCCCCCAGATCGCGCCCCATGCGTGCTCCGTCACCAGCTCCTGCAGCGGCATCGTGAACTCATCGGCCTGCGCCAGCGAGCGGTCGACATACTCGTCGCCCAGCACCTCCCGCCGGATGGCCAGGCCCTTTTCGAACAACTCCGAGGGCATGCCCCCCTCCTTCTCCCGCGACCTGTCGCGGGCAGCCGGAGCCTACCCCGAAGCGTCCCCGATGGGTACGTGTGTTATGCGCTCGGCGCCTGCTGTATCCAGCTCGCCATCGGGTAGAGGGTGCGCCTGGCGATGCGCCAGCCCTCCTCCGTCCGCACTGCCTGGTCGATGTAGGTCAGCAGTACCACCAGTACGTCGCCGGTTGGGCCGAGGTGCGAGGCGTGCATGTAGGTCGACATCTCCGCGCTCTCGCCGTCCTCGCTCGGGACGATGTTGGTGCTGCCGATGAGATGCTGCGTCGCGATGTGCCCGGCCCCGCGGAAGTTGTCCTCCACGAACCCGACCCACTCGTCCGGCCCCGTCCGCTGCGTGTCCGGGGCTCCCGCAATCGAGATGTCCGCGTCCGGCGTGAAGGTCTGGTGGTAGAGGGCGCGGCCCGTCTCCGGCTCGTCCCGCCCGATGGCGTCCGTGCCCAGCGCGTAGTTCACGGCCAGCTGCCGGATAGCGCTCTCCATCGCGGGCCAGTCGGGCCGGTCACTTCCGCCCGCTGTCGCCAGGACGCGCCGGGTCTCATCGCTCATGCACGCTCTCCCTGGGCGCGCGGTTCGCGGCCGAGCTCCTTCATGACCCCTTGGAACGTCTCGTACTCCTGCGCCCCCACGATCGCGTACGTCTCGTCGAAGATGAACGTCGGCACCGAGCGCACCCCCGCCGCGCGCGCGCCCTCGACGGCTTCCTCCACCCGCTCCCGGTAGACCTCGCCCTCCAGCGCCTGCCGCAGCTCCTCGCCGGGCAGCCCCGCCGTCTCCGCGATGCGCACCAGCGTGTCCACCTGCCCGATGTCCTCCAGCCGTTCGAAGTACGCCTCGAAGACGGCCCGGTGGAAGGCGTCCGCGCCCTCGCCGTGGTCCGCCGCGAACTCCGCCGCCTGCAGCGAGAGGAGCGAACTCGACCGGTGCGTGCGCCCTTGCGTGAACTGGATGCCAGCCGACTCCGCACGCTCCTCCATGTAGGTGCGCGCCTCGCTCCGGCGTCCCGAAGATGGTGGCTGCGGACGTCCCTCCGGGGGAACGGTCGCGTCGAGCAGGTACGGTGCGAACTGCACCTCCACCCCCTCGTAGTCCTGCTTCAGCTGATCGACCTCACCGAGGCCGAGGTAGCACCAGGGTCAGACGAAATCGGAGACGACTGTTACGAGCGTGCGGGCCTGTTCCGTAGTCATGCCGTGAGTATACGGAGGTGCGTTCCGGGAGGCGCTAGCGCCCGCCCGCCACCGGCTCGGCCAGGGCCTCCGGCCCCTCTGGCTCCTCCGGCCCGCCGAAGCCGAGGTTGGGCACGATGCGATCCAGCCAGCCCGGCAGCCACCAGTTCGCGTCGCTCATGAGCTGCATGGCCGCGGGCACGAGAATGAGCCGGATGACCGTCGCGTCGAGGAAGATGGCCACGGACAGCCCGATGCCGAACTCCTTGATCACGCGCTGGTCGCTGAGCGCAAAGCTGAGGAACACCGCCACCATGATCGCCGCCGCCGCCGAGATGACGCGACTCGTGGCGGAGAGGCCGCGCGCCACCGCCTCGGCGTTGTCGCCCGTCGCCAGGTACTCCTCCCGCACTCGGCTCACCAGGAACACCTCGTAGTCCATCGAGAGGCCGAACAGCACCGCGAACATCATCATCGGCAGGAACGACTCGATCGGGCCCGTGCCTTCGAGTCCAAGCAGGTCCGCGCCCCAACCCCACTGGAAGATCGCGACGAGGATGCCGTACGCCGCCCCCGCCGCCAGGACGTTCATCAGCGCCGCCTTCACCGGAACCAGCAGCGAGCGGAACACGACCATCAGCAGCAGGAAGCTCGCCCCGATGACGGCGCTCAGGAAGAGCACCATGCGCGACGCCACGCGGTCGCCGATGTCGATGAAGACCGCCGTCGCGCCGCCCACCAACGCGTCGACGCCCGTCCCCGCGAGCAGATTCGGTAGCTGGTCTCGCAGACGGTGGACGAGTTCGTCCGTCGCTTCCTCCTGGGGGGAGCTGTCCGGGAACAAGATGATCGTCCCGGCCGACCGGTCGTCGTTCAGCACGGCCGGCGTGACCTTCACGACGTTCTCGAGGTTTGCCAGCTGCGGCGGAAGCGTTTCGAAGGCGTTCGCCTGGTCGTCGCTCTCGAACGCCGCGCCGACGACGATCGGCCCGTTGAAGCCGACGCCAAAGCCTTCCGCCAGCAGGTCGTAGGAGCGCCGCGACGAGAGGGAGGTGGGGTTGCTGCCCGCATCGCTCGCCCCCAGCCGCACGTCGAGCGCCGGGTAAGCCAGCACGAGCATCCCCGCGGTCGCGACGATCAGCCAGAGCCACGGCGCGCGCTGGATCAAGCGGCTTAGCCGGTAGCCCATGCCGCCTTCGTCCTGGATGGCCGCTACCCGCATCCCCGGCAGGCGGAACCGTTCTATGCGGTGTCCCACAAGCCCCAGGATCGCCGGCAGCACGAACAGCGCCACGATCGCCGCCAGGGCTACCGCCAGCGCCGGCCCCATCGCCGTCAGCGATAAGAGTGGCACGCCGATCGCCCACAGCCCCATGAGCGCGATGACCACGCTGCACCCCGCGAACAGGACCGAGTGGCCCGCCGTCGAGGCCGCCTTCGCGACCGCGTCGGGAACCGTCATGCCGCGCGCCAGCGCCTCCCGGAAGCGGGTCACGATCAGCAGTGCGTAGTCGATGCCCACGCCGATGCCGATCATCGCCGCGAACTGCGGCGTGAAGTCGGCGAAGTTCACGAAGGACGCGCCAATCCCGATGAGGAAAAAGGCAGGGATCAGCGCCAGCAGCGCCGTCAGGATGGGCAGGCCCGCCGCCGTCACGGAGCCAAACGCGATCAGCAGGATCACCGCTGCCGCCGCCAGCCCCACAAGCTCCGCGCTCCCCGGCGCCTCGCGTTCGCCGGCGGTCGCGACGATCCCGCCGAGCTCAACCTGCAGGTCCTCGCGTGAAGCGTCCTCACGCCAGTCGAAGAGCGCAGTGATGCTGGCCTCGTCGACTTCGTTGGCCCCTGTTTCGTACTGCGCCGTGATGCGCGCGATGGTCCCGTCCGGCGAGATGCGTCCCGGCTCGTCGTAAGGGGAAATCACCTCCACCACCTGTGGCAACACCCTGGCCTGGGCGAGCAGCTCCTCAACCTCGGCCCGAACGGCGGTCGTTTGCAGACCCGCCGGGGCGCGAATGACGATCTCGGCGGTGTCTCCCGCAACCCTCGGGAAGCGCTCGTCGAGCAGGTCGATGAGTGCTTGCGACTCCGCGCCCGGGAGCGTGAAGCCGCCCGTACCGAACTCGCCCCGCATTGTCGACCACAGCACCCCGCAGGTCGCCACGAGGAGCAGCGCCCCCCCGATCACAAACCACGGGTGCCGGCAGGCGAACCGCGGCCAGCGGTCGAACAGGAACGAGCGCTTCTCTGCCTGTTCTGGCGCTTCCCCCGCCGCCTGCAGCCCGGACGCTTCCACGACCGCGACGGCACCCTGGACCGGGAGGGGCTGGGGTCGCCTCTGCGCCGGGCGCGACTCGCGCTGGCCGGTCAGTGCTCGCCGCGCCACCACGACCGCCCCGCCAACGAGGGCGAGGCCCAGGAGCCCTGCGAGCAGCCGCCCGAAGCTGTTCACGCGCTCACCCTCCGGCGGAGCGCGACGCCACGGTCGGGGAGCGCCCAATGGCGTGATTGTTCAGGACTTTGAAAGCTGGATCTCATCGGGTGCAAGCGGCAACCAACGCCGCCGACCTACCCTAGCAGGACACTCGTTTGCCGCCACCCCCGGCTCGCGGTCTACACCTCGAGGGCGGCGTAGTGCCCGGTATGGATTGCCATCTCCAGCCAGCGCGGCGCCAGCGCGTCGCCGACAACCGTCACGTCGCCCTCGTAGTCGTCCAGGAGCTCGGCGAACTCCGTGTTGGGCACATTGCCCGACATCAGCACGACCATGTCCGCGGTCACCCGCTCCTCGACATCCGAATCGAGGTTGCGAATCAGCACGTCCGTCTCCGTGACCTCCGCCAGGTGCGCGCGCGGCATGATGCGGAATCCGCTCGCGTGGCCGGTCAGCCGTCGCAGCGCGGGCTCCTGCATGAGCGCGCCTGCCACTGCCGTGCCCAGCGAGTAGTGCCGCGTTACGAACACGACGCTCACGCCGGCATCGAGCAGCTTCTCCGCCACGCCGATGGCCGGGTAGTGACCCACGTCGTCGAGCACGACCGCGGCCGTCCCGAGCTCCGCGTTCCCCTCCGCCACGTCGTAGTACGACCACACGTGGGGCAGGTGCAGACCCGAGGGCGGCTCCGTCGGGCGCAGCGCCTGGAAGCCGTCCACCCGTGGCGTCGAGCCCGTCGCCACGATGACCGAGTCCGGACGCTCGTTCTCGAGCCACTCGAAGGAGCGGTGCCAGCGGTCCCACTGGCCCGCATCCACGTTCGTGTTCAGGTGGATGTCGACCTCCAGGTTCCGTAGCTGCCCTTCGAGCCAGTCGACGATGCTGCCGATCTCCTCGCGGTGGGGCAGCTGCCGCGCCACCTGGATCTGGCCGCCCAGCCGATCCGTCGCCTCGTAAAGGGTCACCTTGTGGCCGCGCAGCGCCGCCACCCGCGCCGCCTCCATCCCCGCGGGCCCGCCGCCGACCACGAAGACGCGCTTCGCCTCCTCGGCTGGTTCGATGTGGTCGTCCCCGAACTTCCCTTCCTGGCCGGCCCCCACGTTGACCGTGCAACCGAAGCGCATGAGCGGTCCCGAACGACCCCCGATGCAGCCCTGGTTGCAGCCGATGCAGGGCCGCGTGTCCGCCTCGCGCCCCTCCTCCGCCTTGCGCACGATGTCCGGGTCCGCGAGCGTCGCCCGCACCATCGAGACCATGTCCGCCCGGCCCGAGGCGATGATCTCCTCCGCCTCCGCGATCGTGATCACGCGCCCGGTGACGATGGTTGGCTTGGAGAGCGCCTTCGTCGCGACCGTGCTCCGATCCAGCTCGTAGCCGTGCGGCTCGTGCATCCCCCCGATGAACTGGTCGAAGCTGTAGTAGCTCCCGACCGACACGTCGTAGAAGTCGAGCACGCCGTCTTCTTCCAGCGCCAGCGCGATCTCGAGGTTCTCCTGCGGGCCGATGCCGTTCGCGACGCCTTCCGAGGCGGTCAGCCGGATGCCCAACGGGTAGTCGTCGCCGATTTCCGAGCGGATGGCCGCGATCACCTCGCGCGGGAAGCGCATGCGGTTCTCGAACGAGCCGCCGTAGTCGTCCTCGCGCAGGTTCGTCACCGGCGACATGAACTGGGTGGGCAGGTAGCCGTGCGCCCCGTGAATCTCGACCCCGTCGAGCCCACCCTGCTTGCAGTGGCGCGCCGAGCGCGCGTACCCCTCCACCACCTCGTCGATCATCCCCTTCGTCATCGGCAGCGGCAGCACCGTCGCCTGCGCCCCCATCAGCCGCGAGGGCGCCCAGGGCGGACCGCCCGTCAGCGTCATCGCGTTGTTGCCCGCGTGCCAGAGCTGCTGGAACATCTTCATCCCGTGCCGGTGTGAGGCCTCGACGAGCTGCTCGTAGTCCGAGACGACCTCGGGCCGGAAGGCGAGGATCGATGACGCGCAGGTTGGATGAACCGAGGCCACCTCCAGGATCGTGAGCCCCACGCCCCCCTTCGCCCGCGCCTCGTGGTAGTCGACCAGCACCTGTAGGCCGCCCGCGCTCAGACCCGTGCCGTGCGCCGAGCGGATGATGCGGTTCTTGATCTCGAGCCCGTTAATCGTGATCGGACTGAAGACGTTGGGGTAGGGCATGGCGTGAGCCTCCTAGGCTTCGGCGGCTTCCTCGTTCGCTTCCAGCATGAACGGTCCGTCGACACCCCGCCCCCGCACCCAGTCCAGCTCGACCACGATAGCCTCGCCGAGACGGTCCGGGTCGCGCTGTCGCTCCATCTCGTGCGAGTTGTCGTAGACGGTGCGGGCGACCTCGGGGTCGTCGTTCAGCCGCGCCTTGCCGCTGAACTGGTAGAAGCGACGCTCGGCCATGTTCGAGTACACCAGCACGACCGTCGGGTGCGTCTCCAGCGACGCAACCAGCGTGCTCCCCGCCGCGTCCCGCGACCAGAACGCGAGCGCGGAATCGCCCAGCGTCTGCGCCGTTCCCCGAAAGCTCACCGTCGGATGGCCGTGGACGGTCACCCCCGCGACGATGATGGGGTGCCCGTCCGCGAAGGCGTTGTTCACGTCTCGCTTGACCGCCTCAGGGAGAACGAGCGCCATTCCTAGCCTCCGTCCTCGTCGACCAGGCTGATCGCCTGTGCCGGGCACATCTCGATGGCGTCGTTCGCCAGTTCGATCTGCGCCCCCTCGCGGTCGAGGCCCAGCAGCCAGGCAATCACGATCAGCGGGATGGGCACGGCCAGCATCTCCATGTAGTCGCCCTCGCCGCGCTCGACGAAGCCGTCGATGATCTCCTCGATAAGCTCCGTGATCTGGGGCTCCATCGTCAGCAGGCTCGACGGCGTAAAAGCGCGGTTCACGAGCCGCCGGTCGAAGGTGTGCTCCGGCGGATCCACGCTCACGAGCACGCCCCCGCCCGCGCGCGCCAGGCCCGGGCCCAGCTCGCTCGTCCAGTTCTTCCAGTCGTGCAGCAGGGCGCGCACATCCTTCTCGCGCGTCACCGCATACCAGTCGAACGGCTCCTCCGCCTTCGCCATCGGGCACTCCTCGCGCATCCGCGCGAAGTGCGGATGCACATCCTTCTGGAACCCGGGGTCGAAGAAGTCAAAGTCTGATGCCATCAGCGCTCCCTCCGTTGGGGTGCGATCAACTGCCCCCTACCACTGGTCCCAGTGCAGGGTCTCCTCCACCGGCAGACGCGTGACCGCCCCGAAATTCCCCATCGGGTAGCCGACCGGGACCAGGCAGTACGCCTCCGCCGTCTCCGGCAGGCCCAGGATCTCCTTCACGCGGGTGCGGTCGCGCAGACCGAGCGTCGTTGGCGTGGCGCCCAGGCCGAGGGCGCGCGCTGCCAGCAGGACGTTCTGCACCGCCGGCCAGACGTACCCGCCCCCGCCCGCGCGCGCCGCGTCCGACTGCGGCTCCGGGAACTCCAGGCAGGCGATCACCAGCGCCGGGATCTCGTGCATGTGCTCCATCTGCCAGACCACCGCCTCCCGCATCCGGTCGCGCTTCGCCTGCGAGTGGTGCGGCAGCTCGACCACCGGGTCGGCCGCCATGTAGGCGGTGATGTGCTTGCGGTTCTCCTCCGCCAGCAGACGCTTCGTCTCGGGGTCGCGCACGACCACCCAGCGCACGTTCTGCACGTTCGAGCCCGTGGGCGCGTGGTTGCCGGCGTCCACCAGCTTCTTCAGCAGCTCCTCCGGAATCGGGTCCGGCTTCAGCCGCCGCATCGCGCGGCAGTTGAACATAACCTCGAAGATGCCCATTTCCTCAGACATAGTGGCCTCCTTGCGACCTCTCGTGTGTGTCCGTGCGAGACTACGCGACCCAGCATTGGAGGCCACCCATGCCCGACCTGCACGAGTTCGTGCAGTACGTGGACTGCTTGGTGGGACCTTCCCCCGGTGCCTGACATGGCCGACGCCAACACGTGAGGGAGGACAGGCTGTCAGGGCGGCGGCGGAGGGCGGTTTCTGGGGGCGTCGCGGGCGGTAACTGGTATACTGAGACTGCAAGCGTGTTCACACGCATTAACATTTGGAGACCAGCAAATGGAGCATCCATTTTTCGACCCCAACATGCGGCGACTCATGGAGGAGGCGCGCCTCCTCGCCGCCAAGCACGGCCCCGCCATCAGGGAGGCGCAGCGCTACATAATGGAGAACCAGCATGCCATCAGTGAAGCGCAGCACCTCGCTACCACACACGGGCGCGCCATCAGGGAGGCGCAGCGACGCGCCACCACGCACCGCCGCGCCCTCCGGGAAGCCCAGCGCATCGCCACCGAGCACGGACCCGCCCTCCGGGAAGCCCAGCGCATCGCTGCCGCGCACGGCCCCGTCTTGAGGCAGACGGCGCAATTCATCGCCGACTTTGCCCCCGCCATCATGGAGGCGGAGCGCATCGTGGCTGAGCACCGCCCGAGTCGCACCCACGAGGACCTGCCCCGGTGGGTTGCCGAGGCCCCGGAGCCTGTCTTCCGCGCGTGGCTGGAGGGGGAGCTGTAGCAGTCTGCCGACGGGGGCAGGCGAGCGGCTCTAGCTCAGGCGAACCAACTCACGCTTCTCGCCGCCCCGCCACGAGATGATGAGCCAAAACGGCAGCCAGAGTCCGGCTGTGAAGACAGACAGGAGCAGGTGCAGCACATGGTTTGGCCGCTGACCTTTGACTAGCGCGACCTGCGTGTCGGTTTGGCTCTCGATTCGCCAGCCCTTGGCGATCTGCCCGTTCACGTAGTTCCAATAATCGCTCTCACTCACGCGTTGCCTCCACTCGGCAGGCGATCCTAACCGCCCTCGACACCCCGCGTACGCGTATCCCATACTGCCCGCGTATCAACCTAGATAGGCCCCGGCAGGACCGGAGCCGGGGCGGCGATCTCCCCTGTAGCGAGTCGGTTTGGAAAGGGTCCCCGGTGGCCGGGCGAGGGTCGCCTAGGTATTAGGCATAACCTCAAAGATGCCCATTTCTTCGGACATGCGTCCTCCTTGGGACCTCTCGTGTGTGTCCGTGCGAGACTACGCGACCCAGCATTGGAGGCCACCCATGCCCGACTTGCTCTACGAGAAACGCGACCGCTTCGCCGTCTTCACGATGAACCGTCCCGAGCGACTCAACGCCCTCGGCGGCACGATGATGGACGACCTCTCCGAGGCGCTTCGCGACTTCAACGCAGACCCGGAGATGCGCTGCGGCATCCTCACCGGCACGGGTCGCGCCTTCAGCGCCGGCGCCGACCTGAAGGAGATGAACCAGCGCAACGTCGACCGCGGCGAAAGCGACGCCCCCACCCGCACCTTCGACCCCGCCACCAGCCTCCCCTTCTCGCGTTCCCCCAAGCCCTTCGTCGCCGCCATCAACGGACTTTGCATCGCCGGCGGCCTCGAACGAGCCCTCGACTGCGACATCCGCATCTGCTCGACCGAGGCCTGGTTCGGCCTGTTCGAGGTGAAGCGCGGCATCCTCGCCGGCTATGCCATCCACCACCTCGCCCGCCTCGTCCCCTTCAGCGACGCCATGTACATCCTCCTCACCGGCGACCGCGTCGAGCCCCCCGACGCCCTCCGCATGGGGCTCGTACGCGAGGTGCTCGATCCAGAGGAGCTGATGCCCCGCGCCGAAGCTGTCGCGGGCATGATCGCCGAGAACGCCCCCCTCTCCGTCGAGGGCAGCAAGTTCATGGCCCAGCAGTGGCGCCAGCTCATGATCGACGAGTCCTACCGCACCGGCGAGTGGGTCAGCCGCGCCGTCCTCAACTCCGAAGACGCCAAAGAAGGCCCGCGCGCCTTCTCCGAGAAGCGCGAGCCCCGCTGGCAGGGCCGTTAGGGAGCGGCTGCGGGAATTTGTTCACTTTGGGAGAAATCAAATGAACCATACAATTTCGGAAGGGAGCACCCGATGACCTCGAACGAAGCACCTCTGCGCGTCGGCCTCATCGGCGCCGGCGGCAACATGAAGCTGCGTCACATCCCCGGCTTCCGCGAGACCGGCGAGGTCGAGCTGGTCTCCGTCTGCAACCGCAGCGAGGCCAGCGGCCGCGCCATCGCCGAGGAGTTCGGTATCCCCCGCGTCGAGCCCGACGTCGCCACCCTCCTCGCCGCCCCCGACATCGACGCCGTCTGCATCGGCACCTGGCCCTACATGCACCGGGACCTCACCATCGCCGCCCTCGAAGCGGGCAAGCACGTCCTCTGCGAGGCGCGCATGGCGATGAACGCCTCGCAGGCGCGCGAGATGCTCGCTGCCTCCGAGGCTCGCCCCGACCTCGTCGCGCAGCTTGTACCGGCCCCCTTCGACCTGAAGAGCTGGAAGACCGTCCACCGCCTGCTTGAAGACGGCTCCATCGGTGATGTGCGCGAGGTCCAGGTCACCGTCCTCAACGGCGCCTCCCTCAACCTCGACGCCCCCCTCCACTGGCGCGACCGCACCGACCTCTCCGGCATGAACGTGATGGCGTACGGCATCTACACCGAGCTCGTCGCCCGCTGGCTCGGTCCGACCCGCTCCGTCCTCGCCCACGGCGAAACCTTCATCCGCGAGCGCACGAACGCCGAGACCGGCGAGCGCACCGCCATCGAGGTGCCCGACAGCCTCGGTGTCTTCGCCGAGCTGGAGCGCGGTGGTCGCGTCACCTTCCGCGTCTCCACCGTCCTCCACGCCGCTCCCCCCGAGGCGAACGGCATCTCCATCTACGGCTCTGCCGGAACCCTGCACTGGAGCCTCGGCGACACCATGACCTTCGCCCCCCTCGGCGAGGAGCCCGCTCCCCTCGACCCCGACCCCGGCGCCGCCGGCCAGTGGCGCGTCGAGCAGGACTTCGTCGACTCCATCCGCCGGGCCGCCCCCGTCACCCTCACCAACTTCCCCGACGGCGTCCACTACATGCGCGTCATCGAGGCCACCCACCGCAGCCGCACCGAAGGCCGGGCCGTCCCCCTCTCGGAAGTCTAGCCGCCCGAGTTCGGAAGAGGCTCTCCCTTCGCCCAGCGAAGGTGGTCGCTCAAGACCCACCCTTGCGTGCCATCTTCCGTCCGGACGTAGATCCAGGTGCAGCTCCAGGATGGGCATCCGGAGTAACTCGTCGCCGTGTGGAGTCCCCCGATCCAATAGGCCTGATTCTTGTAGACGCTTGTCCCGTACTCCACCGCCTCGACAGTCGAACCTCCCTCAAGGCAGGTCACCGTCGGGGATCCTGTCACTGGTTCCTCCAGCACATCGAGGCACGGCCTGTTCGTTGCGACACGAACGAGCAGACGCTGTTCGATCGGTGCATGCTCGACCACCGGTGGCAGGAGGGCAGTCAGGACTATGAAAGATGTGGGCCCCTGATACCAGACGGCCACGTACACCTCGCGGCTGGTTGCTCCCCACCACGGGGAAACGACGAGGAAGGAGTCCGGGGGCTCTTCGGGGCGCCGTTCCATCTCGGTTGCCACGGATGCGACTAGCTCGCCATCCTCGTCGAGGACAGCTACGGTCTCGTAGTCGTAGTTGTAATTGAGCAGGAAGCGGAGTGGCTCCGTTGGGCTGGGAACGAACCACCTCCCTCGCAACGTGTCCGGCAAGGGCGCCCACTTGCCTTCGGCGGTCACGATGCGATTGCCGCGGGCGGTCGTGACAACGAGTCCTGAGCTATCGGGAAGCCAGAATGTCTCAGGCGCACGGGAGAGGTGATTTCCGCTCCAGAAGGCGCTCTTGATGCGAAACAGCTCCTCTCCCGTTGCAGCATCGAACACCGAGACGGCGGTGAGCCTCTCGTATTCCCCTGGACCGTCCGGGCTTGCTTTCGGAAGCACATTCGCCGCAATCAAGTTCCCGTCCGGCGAAAGGTAGGGCCCATCCCAGGAGCGGGCACATCCGAATGAGGCGTCCGACAGGATCGTGCCGCCGAGGTCGTACCGGACGACGCGGCAGGTTTCGAAGTCGGCGGCCCTGCCGATCAGGGCGATGCCTTCGTTCGAAGCGAACGTCGCAACACCGTCGCTGAGCGAAGCATCCCGGCTGAAGGGGCTGCCCAGAGGAACTATGCCGGCAGGCGCCTCGAAAGAGCGTCCTGTCACTCGGTCACTCAGGAGCGTCTTCCCATCAGAGCGGAGGGCCATGTAGCGCTGCTCTGGTACGGGAAGTCTGCGTGGCTCGTCGCTGCTCTTGAACCATGCGCCTGTCGCGACATTGAGGATGTACAAACCGGTTTGGGTGATGGGTCCAGCCGGGGGCGGGGGATCGCTGGTGGGTGAGGCGGGCTCGGCGACCCCGGTCGCCACCTCTGGCTCGGGGGGCGCGGGCGTCGGCGATGCAGTCGCTGTGGCTGTTGGCGCCGATGCGGTTGGCGAAGACGTGTCGGATGGCGTCGGCGTGACCGTCGCATCGGTATCAGGAGTCGAGGCGGGAGTGGGTGATGGGGTTGCCGTGGGAGTGGACGCTGGCGCTGCTGGGGGGGCGGTGGTTGCTGCCGTTGCGGTTTCTTGGGGAGTGGCGCTGGGCCGCTCGGAGGCCTCGGGAGTGGTTGTGGCTGCGGCCGGCTCCGTGCCTGGCGTGGTGGGAGGGGGTGCCAGGGGCTCTTCGCCCCCACAGGCCATGGCAGCCAACACCCCGGCCGCGACAAGCAGCACCCACCAAGGCTGCAGTCCCTTCATGGGGCCAGCATAGGTGCGGGACGGCCGAATTACCCCACCCGTTGCCCGTCCCTCAAGGGCATGCGCGCGAGTGTGAGGTTTAGGTCCGCCTGTTCGGCTGGACGCGCCACCTGCGGTACGCTCGGTTCTCGCGCCATGAGCAGGAAGGTTCCGCTCGCGCGCTGAGGCTCACCGTTCATGTTCTTCGCCGATGGCGTTGCCAAGTTCTTTGGGGCGCGTGATGTGCTTCGAGACGTCTCGTTCGTCGTCAGCGACGGCGAGCGGGCCGGCCTCGTGGGGCCGAACGGAGCGGGCAAGTCGACCATCCTCAAGCTGCTCGCGCGCGAGCTGGAGCCGGACGGCGGCCACGCCGGGAGCCGGGGCGGCCGCCTTGGCTACCTCCACCAGGAGACCGGACTCGCCTCCGAGGAGACGCTGGTCACCGAGATGTGGCGCGCCTTTCCCGATGCACTGGCGATCGAGCTTGAGCTCGAACAAGTCGCGCGCAGCATCGAACAGGCCGGCGACGGCGCGCTCGATCAGCTGATCGAGCGGCAAGCGCGTCTCTTCGACGACTTCGACGCCGTCGATGGCTACCGCATCGAAGCCCGCATCGGGCGCGTCCTCGATGGCCTCGGCTTCAGCACCGAGGATCGCGCGCGCCCCTGCGGCGACTTCAGCGGCGGCTGGCAGATGCGCGTGGCCCTCGCCCAGGCGCTCGTCCGCCGCCCCCAAAACCTGCTCCTCGACGAGCCTACCAACCACCTCGACGGCGCCGCCCGCGACTGGCTCGCGGGCGAGCTGAGCGAGTACTCCGGCGCGCTCTTGATTGTCACCCACGACGGCGACTTCCTGGACCGGGTCGCGAGTCGCATCCTCGACCTGCGCGATGGCGCCGTGGAGTCGTACACGGGCAACTACAGCTCCTACCAGCGTCAGAAGGCGGACAAGCTCCAGGCCCAGGATCGCGCAGCCGCCCGCCAGGAGCGGGAGATCGCCCGCCAGGAGCGCTTCATCGAGCGCTTCCGCGCGAAGGCCACCAAGGCGACCGCCGTCCAGAGCCGCGAGCGCCAGATCTCGAAGATCGAGCGCATCTCGCGGACCCGCAAGGAGGCCGCGGTCACCTTCAGCCTCGAAGCGACGGGCCGCACCGAGCGCGACGTGCTTGTCTGCAGCGGCGTCTCCCACGCCTACGGCGAGAACCTTGTCCTGCTCGGTGTCGACCTCCATGTCGAGCGCTCCCAGAAGGTCGTCCTCGTGGGGCCGAACGGCAGCGGCAAGAGCACCCTCCTCAAGATCGCCGCCGGCGACCTCCCTCCCAGCGAGGGCGAGGTCGAGTGGGCCGGGCGCGCCATCCGCGCCTACTACGACCAGCACCAGGACGAAGCGCTCGACCCCGATCACACCGTCCTGGAGGAGGTCGCGGCTGCTGCCCCGGGCGCGCCCGAGGTGCGGCTTCGCTCCACCCTCGGCCAGTTCCTCTTCCGCGGCGATGCCGTCTTCAAGCGCGTGGCCGTGCTCTCCGGTGGAGAACGCAGCCGCGTCGCCCTCGCCAAGCTCCTGCTCAAGCCCGCCAACGTCCTGCTCCTCGACGAGCCGACCAACCACCTCGACCGCACCACCCGCCGCAAGCTCATCGAGGCGCTTGAGCGCTACGACGGCACGCTCCTCTGCGCGAGCCACGATCCCGCCATCGTCGAGCGCGTCGCCACCCGCGTCTACGAAGTCAGCGACCTCGGCGTGCGCGAGGTGCTGGAGCACCGCCGGGACTAGCGAGCGGATCGCCGCCCCATCCCATTGCCACCCCTGTAAGGTTCGCGCGGTCAGCAACCTTCTTAGGAGGCAGCCCCATGCCGCAGGCCGAACCCTTCACCGTCGCCATCCCCGACGAGGACATCGCCGACCTCCACCGCCGCCTCGATCGCACCCGCTTCCCCGCCGACTTCGCCAACGACGACTGGCGCTTCGGCATGAACCGCGAGTACCTCGAATCGTTCCTGCACTCCTGGCGGCACGAGTTCGATTGGCGCGAGACCGAAGCCCGCATCAACGCCTACAACAACTACCAGGTCGACTTCGAGGGCGTGCCCGTGCACTTCATCCACGAGCGCGGCAAGGGCCCGAACCCCATGCCCCTCATCCTCACGCACGGCTGGCCCTGGACCTTCTGGGACTTCGAGCAGGTCATCGGCCCCCTCACCGACCCCGCCGCTTACGGCGGCGACCCCGCCGACGCCTTCGATGTCGTGGTGCCCTCCCTCCCCGGCTTCGGCTTCTCCACCCCCCTGCGCGTCGACGGCCTCCAGACGAGCAAGGCCGTCGACCTCTGGGCCCGCCTGATGACCGACGTGCTCGGCTACGAGCGCTTCGCCACCGGCGGCGGCGACTTCGGCGCGATGCTCTCCGGCACGCTCGGCTACCGCTACCCCGACCGCGTCCTCGGCGTCTACCTGACCCTCCCCTCCCTGCCCTCGACCTCCGTCCCGGAAAACCTTCCCGAGCCGGGTAGCACGAGCCAGTTGGTGGGCATGCTCATGGGCCCCGCGATGCGCACCAGCCGAGACGACTTCGCCCCCGACGAGCGCCACCGCTACGACACCATGGAGGAGCGCTGGAAGACCGCCCTGTCCCATATCGCCGTCCACACCACCGACCCGCAGACGCTCTCCTTCGCCCTCCACGACTCGCCCGCCGGCCTCGCCGCCTGGCTCGTCGAGCGCCGCCGCAACTGGAGCGACAACGACGGCGACGTCGAGGAGGCGTTCTCGCGCCAGTTCCTGCTCGACACGGTCAGCATCTACTGGTTCACCGAGAGCTTCGTCACCACCTCACGCTGGTACTGGCACACCTTCCGCACCCCGCCCCAGCCAGTGCCCGACCCCGAGGCCGCCCGCAAGGTGCCCCTCGGCCTGCCCGTCTTCCCCAAGGAGATGATCTTCGTGCCCCGCACCGCCGCCGAGGCCAGCGCCAACGTCGTCCATTGGAGCGAGCAGCCCCGCGGCGGCCACTTCGCCCCCTCCGAGGTCCCCGACCTCTTCATCGACGACATCCGCGCCTTCTTCCGCAAACTCCGCTAGAGATAGGCGTCAGGCCAATTCGAGGTTGGGAAAGTAGGTCGCGTAGAACCCGCGGTCGCGCGTGAGCAGCCGGTCTGCGTGCACGAGTGCGTGCGCCCCAATGAGGAAGTCCGCCACGAGGTGCTGTCGGGTCCGCAGGGGCTCTCCGCACGCCTCGCAGGGGACCGACTGTGGCGCGCCGCACCGCGCGCACACAAGTGACCGCGGCCGCCGCTGCGAGTAGACCCGCCAAGCTTCCCCCGCAAGGTGCAAGGCTGGTCTGCTTGGTGACTCCAGCCGGATGGCCGTGTCGTCCAGGAACCGGTCAAGAGCCTCGTGACCCGCGAACTCCCCGGCGAGTTCGGCATAGACCGCGTCCATGATGACCATGGCTCCCTCCCCCCGTGCGGCCTCAAGCAACACCCACGTCTCTTCCCCGTGAGGAGCGTTTTCGATGACGAGGTCGAGCAGGATGTTGGTGTCGAGGGCTGAGATCACCGGCCCCGCATCTCCTCGACGATTTCATCGGGCGTCTGCTCCCGCTTTCCGAGGTAGCCCACCCACTTGTCGAAGGGGCTTTCCTCGACGTCCTTCTCCAGGACGAACTTGCCGTCCTTCTCGACGAATTTCACCTTGTCGCCGCCGCGCAGGCCCATCTGGTCCCGAACCGCCTTGGGGATGGTGACCTGCCCCTTGCTGGTGATCGTCATGCTGGCCATGGAACGCTCCCGGGTAATGATTTGGCGGTATTACCTCCATGGTAATACCTTGCCTCAAGCCATGTCGCTGACACGCTCCTCCACGAACCCCAGCACCTCGGACGCAATCTCCAGCGCCCGCTCCGCGTCCGTCGCGTCGTACGCCTCCGCCGGGACGCCTCCGGGGAGAGTCGTCGGGTAGCGCGCCCCGAGGGTGTGCTTGTCGAGCAGGATCGCCATCGGCCGGATCGCCTCGAACGTGGGGTCGAACGCGACCGCATCCTCGCAGAGGTCGGCCAGCGCCCCGCCCCACACCGCCTCCGCCCCCTCCCCGAGCAGGAACGCCGTGACCGCCTTCTCCGCGCACTGCTGCGCGAGGAAGCACGCGAGCGCGTGCCGCTCCGCCTCCGCCACCAGCCGTCCGTCGGCCAGGTCGTGGCGCGCCTGCGCGAGCCAGCGGGCCGCCTCGCGCTCGCCGCTGCGGGGCGCCTCAGGCATTGGCCGCCAGCGCTCGGCGCAGCACCGGGTCGCGTTCCCCCAACTCGTCGAACTCCTCCGGCGTGTACACCCAGAAGTGCGTCGCCACGCGCGGCTGCAGGTGCGACACGAAGAAGTCCGCCCGCCGCCGGAACGGCTCGGACGTCCCCCGCACGAGCACCAGCTCCAGCGCGCTCCCCACGTCCACCTCCCCGGTCGCAAGGTCGCCCAGCAGGTAGGAGCGCTCCACTCCCAGCATCGGGAGCTCCGCGGCCATGTGCTGCAGCTCCGCCTCCAGCAGCTCGCGGCGGCGGGCGGCGAAGCCGATCATGACCGCCATGCGCGTCAGGTCGTCAGCAGCGTCGGCGCGCTGAGCGGAGGCATGATCTCGTCTGGTTCGAGCACGTACGCCTCCTTCTCGTAGACCTGCACGCGGTGCGATCCCAGGTCCGGCACGTACAGGCGTCCCCTGCCATCGACCCGCACCGAGCAGGGGGCGCGCAGCCGGCGCTGCTCCTCCAGGTTCGACATCTCCCGCAGCCGCAGCGTCTTCTGGTTCGCGAGGATGTACCGGCGTCCGATCGCCGAGAGCGTCGCGTCGCCGAGGAACTGCTGCACGTAGCGGCCCGTGTGCGCGAAGAGCTGCACGCGGTTGTTCCCCCGGTCCGCCACGTAGATGTCGCCGTGCTCGTCGACGGCCACGCCGGAGGGCCGGTTGAACTCCCCGTTCCCGGCGCCGCTCCCGCCGAGAACGAGCAGCGGTTCGCCTGCGGCCGTCAGCTTCTGGACGCGGTCGTTGCGCCAGTCGGCCACGTAGATGTCGCCCTCCTCGTCGACCGTCAGGCCCCAGGGCATATCGAACTCGCCCGGCTCACTGCCGTGGCTCCCCCACCCGCCAAGGTGGCGCCCCTCGGGCGTGAAGCGCTGGATGCGGTGGTTCCCCGTGTCCGCCACGAGCAACTGTCCCTCCCCGTCGAAGGCGAGTCCGGAGGGCCGATCCAGCTGCCCCGGCGCGGACCCATGCTCCCCCCACGTCCGCACCACCTCCCCCTCGGGCGTCACTACCGCGATGCCGTGCTTCCCCTCATCCGAGACGTAGAAGTTCCCCTCCGGCCCGCGCACGATGCAGGAAGGCCAGAGGAAGTCGGCGTTGATGGCCCCGAGGTCTTCGTCGTCCTGGCTCAGCCGCCGGACGTGCGACGCCACCTCGGTACGGCAGACGACGAACAGCACGTCGTCGTCGCCCAGCGCCAGGTCGGTTGGGTAGGAGGTTACGCGGCGCATCCCCACCGTCCTCAGGTAGGGGAAGCCCGCCCGTAGCAGCGCATGCGCCTTCGGCACGCCGATACCCTCAGGCTGCCGTCGGCGCGAACGGCCGGACCTGTTCGAAGTCGCCGCCGACAATCGGCGATGCCTCCACGCCCATCCACTGCTCCAGCATGGTGCCGTAGATGCCGCGGAAGTCGATCGTGTGCTTCAGGTCCTCTCCGTTCAGCCAGTCCTTCGGCTTCACCGACGGGTATTCGGCGTAGAGCCCGCCCTGAACCCTGTCGCCGAGGATGTAGGCGCCGCCGCCGGAGCCGTGATCCGTCCCCGAGCCGTTATCGCGGATGCGCCGCCCGAACTCGGTGAACACGAGCACGGACACGTTCTCCGAGGCGTTGTGGTTGCGAAGGTCCGTCAGGAAGTCCGACAGCGCTCCGCAGAGTTCACCCAGCAGGCGGTCGTGCGCGCCCGGCTGGTGCGAGTGGTAGTCGTAGCCAGCGTGCTGCGTGTAGAAGACGCGCGTCCCCAGCCCCGCCGTGTGTACCCGCGCTACGTCCCGCAGCGCCGACGCGATCGGGTTCGTGCCCCACTCGACCGTGGACGTGTACTGGCCCGGAACCTCCGCGAGCACGTCCGCCCCCGCGAGCACGTCGCGACCCGTGCGGCCGAGGTAGTCGCGCACGATGCCCGCGCCCACCGCCGGGGTGTACATCCGCCGGAACAGATCGAGGTTGGCCTCGCGCTCCTGCTCCTGCTCGATGCTCGTCATCAGCCCGTAGCTGTCGAGGTCGCCCACCGAGGTCACCGTCACACCGGCAGCGGCGCAGGCGCGCGGCAGACCCCGCCCGAAGCTGACGGCCGTCAGGGCGTTCTCGCTGCCGGGATCAAGCTCGCGCACCAGCTTCGCGATCCAGCCCTCCGTCGAGATCACGTCGGGCTCGCACGTGTGCCAGATGTCCATCCCGCGGAAGTGCGAGCGGCTCGAGTTCGGGTAGCCGATGCCCTGCACCACCGCCAGGTCGCCGCCGTCGTACAGCTCCTTCAGCCGCGAGGCCGCCGGGTGGAACCCCAGCGGGCTCTCCTCCGAGAGGGGCAGCACCTGGTCCTGGGGGATGCCCACGTGCGGACGGGAGTCGTAGTACGCCCCCTCCGTGTAGGGGATGAGTGTGTTCATGAAGTCGAGCCCGCCCGTGAGCTGGACGATTACCAGGACCGGATCGCTTGTGCCGTTGCTTGCCATCGCCAGCCTCCTACGCGAACTGATACTCGGGTGTGGACACCACGAGCGTGAGTAGACGCGCGACCCGTTCGTCGTGCTCGCCCGACCCCGCGCCCGCGAGCAGGGCCTCGCGCGTCTCCGCGCTCGCTTCCAGCGGACCCGCCGCCTCCAGGCAGCCGTCGACGAGCGTCTCCGCTGCCGGCGCCTCGCCGTTGGAGAGCCGCGCCGTCAGCGCCCGTGTGCCCGGCGACTCAGGGTCGCCTACCTGCTGGACCGCGAAGTTGACGCGCTCCATGAGCGTGCCCCCGTCGATCCACTCCTTGCCGGTGTGCCAGCCCTCGACGCTGGGTGGGTCCATCAGCCTCTGGCCCATCGCCCCCATGGCCGCCTGCAGCGCGCCCATGAGCGGTGTCGGGTCATCGAGCGTTCCCGAGAGCTTGAGCACGCCCGCCACGAACTCCGCCGGCGACTTCACCTTCGCGAATCGCGCCTGCTTGAAGAAGTCCGCGTTCAGCAGCGTCCGCATGACCGCGCCCAGGTCGCCCTCCCGCTCGAGGAAGACCGTCGCCAGGGTCTCGATGGCCTCGGGGTCGTTCGGCTCCTGCACGCTCCAGGCCGACACCTGCGGCTCGTCCGCCACGAAGAAGTTGTAGAGGTGCCGTGCGATGAATCGCGCCGTCGCCTCCTGCCGCACGATGATGTCGATCACGTCCTCGCCGTTGAACGGCCCGGTTTCGCCCAGGAACGTCTTCTCGCTGTCGTCGTGGTCCTCGGGGCGGTAGACGAAGCGCGCCGGATAGGCACCGTGCGGGTAGAGGGGGATGGGCTGCTCGAACGTCCAGCCCGTGAACGCCCGCCCCGCCATCTTCACGTCCGTCTCGTCGTAGGCGCCGATGCCCATCGAGAACAGCTCCAGCAGCTCGCGCCCGTAGTTCTCGTTGGGGGCGTCGCGGTGGTTCTCGCAGTTGTCGAGCCAGTTGATCATGGCGGGGTCGCGCGAGAGCGCGGTCAGGAGGTCGCGCATCTTCCCCAGCCCGTGCTCGCGGAACGACTGGATCTGCTCCGCCATGGAGAGCATGTGCTCGCCCTTGAACCAGGCCGTCGCGAAGACGTGGTGCCAGAACAGCGCCATCTTCTCCTCAAGCGGGCGCTGTGTGTTGACCATGCGGTAGACCCAGCGCCCGGCCGAGGCCACGGGCGTGTCCGGCGAGGTCATCTGTGGGAAGTAGCGGTAGAGGACGTCGTCTTCCGGCTCGGGGAAGCGCTCCGGATGGAGCAGGTCCTCCACGACCGCTTCGTAGGGGCGTTCGGCGAGCGCTTCCAGTTCGTCCCGGGTAGCGCCCACCCCCGCCCGTCGCATCAGGTGCGCCAGCAGCGCCGTCCGCTCGTCAGCCATGTGCTCTTCTCCCGGCCCGCGTCAGCGTGTCCTCGCACTATACTCAGCCCGGCAAGGCGTTTTCAGGGTGAATGCCCTCCTGGCGCTACAGCTCCATCTCCCGCACGTCATCCGCCAGGGTCAGGGGCGCGTCCGTGACCGTCACCACTTCCCCCGGCGCCCAGCCGGGCGCGACCTCGCGCAGCGTCAGTCCCGCCGGCCCCACCTCCACCACCGCCAGGTCCGTCACGATCAGGTCGACGCAGCGGGGAGCCGTCAGCGGGTACGAACACTCCCGCATGATCCGCGGCACGCCATCCTTCGTCGTGTGCTCCATCGCGACGATCAGCCGTCGCGCCCCCACCGCCAGGTCCATCGCCCCACCGATGCTGCCCCCACCCCGCTCCGGCACCGACCAGTTCGCGAGGTCGCCCCGCTCCGAGACCTGCAGCCCGCCAAGCACGGCCACATCGATGTGCCCGCCCCGGATCATCGCGAACGAGGCCGCGCTATCGAAGAAGCTGGCGCCGGGGTTCAGCCGGATCGGCTGGCCGCCCGCGTTCACCAGTTCCGGGTCGAAAGCCTCCTCGCTGAAGCCGCCGTAGCCGAGGATACCGTTCTCCGACTGCAGCAGGATGTCCGCGTCCGGCGGTACGAACGCCCCCACGAGCGTCGGCAGCCCCACGCCGAGGTTCACGACGCTCCCCGGCGCGAGCTCCCGCGCCACCCGTATCGCGACCAGCTCCCGCGTCAGCCGCGCCTTTCGCTCAGCGGCCATCCCAGCGCACCTCCACGGGGTCGCAGCGCACCATCCGGTCGACGTAGGCCGCGGGCGTGTGGATCGCCTCCGGCGCTAGCTCGCCCGTCTCGACGATCTCCTCGACCTCGACAATGACGAGGTCTGCCGCTGTCGCCATCAGCGGGTTGAAGTTTCTGCCTGCCAGCCGGTAAGTCAGGTTGCCGAGCCGGTCGGCGCGATGCGCCCGGATGATGGCGACATCCGCGCGCAGGGGACGCTCCAGCAGCCACTCCTCGCCCTCCCAGGACAGGATCTCCTTCCCCTCCGCCACCTGTGTCCCCACCCCGGTGCGCGTCAGGAACCCCCCGATGCCCGCTCCCCCCGCGCGGATGCGCTCCGCGAACGTGCCCTGCGGGACCAGCTCCAGCTCGATCTCGCCGCGGCGGTACTGCGCCTCGAACTTGCTCTCGCGGGCCGTCGAGGCGCGTACCGCGAAGCTCGCGATCGCCTTCGACACCTGCCGTCCCTCGCACAGGTCGTCGAGCCGGTCCCCGAAACCGATGTTGGTCGCCATCACGGTCAGGTCGCGCGTGCCCCGCCGCTTCAGCGCGAAGATGAGGTTGGTCGGCGTTCCCGCCGAGACGAACCCCCCGAACATGATGCGCGCGCCGTCGCTGATGCCCTCCAGGGCCTCGTCGGGGCTGTCGTAGATGGTTGCGGTCATTGCTGTCTCACGTGTGCTGAGGAGCTTCTCCCAGGGGCGTAGGCTGCGCCCACCAACGCCGCGGCGTCAAAGCGCAGAAGGAGAGAATTATGGCGGGAGAGCTCGAAGGCAAGGTTTCCATCATCACCGGTGGCGGTTCGGGCATGGGCCGATCCACGGCCCTCATGTTCGCGCGCGAAGGCGCCGCCGTCGCCATCGCCGACGTCAACGACGAGGGCGGCGAAGCGACGGCCGCCCAGATCGAGGATCTCGGCGGCCAGTCCACCTTCATCCACACCGACACCTCCAGCGAGTCGGACGTGCTCAACCTTGTCTCCGAGACAGTCGGCAAGTTCGGCCGGCTCGACTCGATGGTCACCGCCGCCGGTATCTCCTACGCCAACTACGTCGAGGGCGACGAGTCTACCGACCCCTTCGTCCACCCCGAGACCGCGACCATCCTCAACAAGCCCACGGAGCGCTGGCAGAAGGTCATCGATGTCAACCTTACGGGTGTCATGCTCTGCGCCCGAGAGGCGGCCCGCCAGATGGTCGCCGAAGGCCACGGCGGCACGATCGTCAACTTCTCCTCGATTGCCGCCTATGGCCCCTCGCCCGGCATCATGGACTACTGCGTCGCGAAGGTCGGCGTGGTCATGCTGACGCGCTGCTTCGCGGTTGAGTTCGGCCCCCACGGCATCCGCGTCAACGCCGTCGCCCCCGGCCCCATCGACACGCCCATGACGGCGTCGCTGCAGCGAACGGGCGCCCTCCAGTCGCAGGGCGGCTCCCTGCCCCTGGGGCGCATGGCCCAGCCCGAGGAGGTCGCCGAGGCCGTCCTCTTCTTCACCAGCGACCGCTCAAGCTACGTCACCGGGAAGACGCTCGGCGTCGACGGCGGCACCAACACCGTCTGAGGGCGTGACCCCGCGCCGCAGCGCCAGAACATCGGAGGAGAGATTCATGGCAGGAGAGCTCGAAGGCAGGGTTTCCATTGTTACCGGCGGCGGGTCCGGCATGGGCCGGGCGACCTCTCTGCTGCTCGCCCGTGAGGGCGCGGCCGTCGCCATCGCCGACGTCAACGACGAGGGCGGCGAGGCGACGGCCGCCCAGATCGAGGACCTGGGCGGAGAATCCCTCTTCGTCCACACCGATACCTCCAGCGAGCAGGACGTCGTCAATGCCGTGGCCGAAACGGCCGGCAGGTTCGGCAAGCTCGACTCGATCGTCACGGCCGCCGGCATCTCGTACGCCAAATACCTCGAGGGCGACGATGACACCGACCCCTTCCTCCACCCAGTGGAGGCAGGGTCCAGCCTCAACAGACCCACGGAGTTCTGGCGGAAAGTCATCGACGTCAACCTCACGGGAGTCATGCTCTGTGCGCGCGAGGCAGCCCGCCAAATGGTCAAGGAGGGGCACGGCGGCACGATCGTCAACTTCGCCTCGACCGCCGCCTACAACCCCTCGCCCATCATGACGGACTACTGCGTCTCCAAGGCCGGCGTGGTCATGCTGACGCGCTGCTTCGCGGTGGAGTTCGGCCCCCACGGCATCCGCGTCAACGCCGTCGCCCCCGGCCCCATCGAGACGCCCATGCTGGCGCGGGTGCACCGGGCTCGCGGCGGTCCTGAGGCCTGGAGCGCCCTGCCCCTTGGGCGCACGGCCCAGCCCGAGGAGGTTGCCGAGCTCGTCCTCTTCTTCACCAGCGACCGCTCAAGCTACGTCACCGGCAAGACGCTCGGCGTCGACGGCGGCACCAACACGGTCTAGGGGAGCGACTTCGCCTACAGGTCGTCCAGCGGCCGCGACGAGCCCCCGGACACGATCTCGTCCAGCGCCAGCAGCGCCTCGAGCGTGTCCTGCACGCGCAGCGGCACTGCGAATTCGCGCGGGATCAGGGGCCGGTTGATCGCCGAGAAGAAGAACTCCCGCGCCCGCTTCGGAATGTCGTCCTCGTCCAGCAGATGCAGGCCATAGTTCGCCTGCCGCACGAGGCGCTCGGCCACCTGCTCGTGGCTCGGACCCGGCGGCTGCGGCGAGCCGTCATCCATCCCCAGCGCGATCGGACGCGTGCTCTCGTGGAACGGCCCCTCGCCCTCGTAGGAGATGCGCATGTACGTGATCGCATGCCCGTCCGCGCTCTCCTCAATGGAGAGCCCACCGATGCGTTCGAACCGTCCCCGCATCGCAGCCTCCCAGCCAGCCGATCGTTACAGGTTTTGCAGGGGAAATGGCAACCCCTTCGCCACCCCGCAAGCCCACGCACGGCCCTCGCAGGCGAACATTACGGAACCTTAACGTAGGCCATGCGATCCCCGCATGGGAGTCGTACGCTAACCGCCAGGCACGGAGGTGAGCTTGGGATGAAGTGCGAATTCCTGGCGCTTGCCGATGCCGCCCAGGTCCAGGGCGACCGAATCCTCATCCTCGGTCGGGGATTGAACTGCGTCACCACCGGCGAAGGCTTCCCCTTCGAGCACCACCTCGGCGTGGCCGCGAGCCTCGTGGTGGGCGGGATCGAGACGAACCAGCGTCACAGCTACACCTTCCGCGTGGCCCCCGAGGACTCCGCCAGCGAGCCCGTCGACGTGGCCGGGGAGTTCGAGAAGGAGCGCCCCGCGGGCATTCCCCCCGACGACGACCAGCACATGCTGCTCGCCGCCAACCTCGCGCCACGCTTCGAGAGCGCCGGCCCCTACATCGTCCAGATGCTCGTCGACGGCCAGGAGCTGGCCCGCACCAACCTCACGGTCCTCGACGCGACCCCCGTGGCCGTCTCCTAGCCTGCCCCTGTCCCCCCTCTGGAGCACCCGCGCCCCGTCGTGCTAGGCTCAGTTCGGACGTTGGGGACTCGTCTAATGGTAGGACAGCAGATTCTGGATCTGTATGTGGGGGTTCGACTCCTCCGTCCCCAGCCACCCCCTCCGTACTCACAACCGGGTTTGGCAAGCCGATCTCCCCCACATGCCCCGCCGGGTGCTCCTGGGGGTGGGGTCTAACGCACGGATCCTTGTTCTGCCTACAACGAGACTGACAAGCGGAAAGTTCGCAATACAGTACACGTAGGCCCACCAAACTGGACAAAATCAAGAACCTTCGTGTTGAGGTTCACCCTGGCGCTGCAATAGGTACTCCGGCGGGAGCCGCGCCCTGCTCGGTCCGGCCCCCGCCAAGCATCTTTTCCCTGCCCCCATCAGCCCGCCCGCGCTGATTATTCACCCTCTTGCCAGGTTGACATGGCCGCTATCCGGCCTCCGCTGACCGTGAGTGGCGCTTCACAAGCCAGTCTGCGGCACCCTCCCGCCTCCTTCGGTATCCGGCCCCGCTGCTTCCTGGCGGCGGCTGCCCCTCTGCCAGCAGGTACGGCAGCAGTAACTATCTATAATAGAAGTCGGTCTTCAACCAATGAATTTTGGACATGTTCGCTTGGCGTTCGATAAGCGACTGCCTGAACTAGAGACAGCAGACGACCCGGCCCCGACTGCAACAGCGACTTGGCAGCGGCGTATGCGCTTCCGCGGGCTGAAGTTTGACTCGGACACTTCCGCCGCAGCGGCAGTATTCGCCACCGTGAGGTCCGGCGCCGCCCGTCGCAACCAGGAGATATGACAATGCGCGCCCTAATCACAGTAATCCCGATCATCGCTCTTATCCTGTCAATTGCTGCCTGCCAGGGAGCCGCCGGGCCCGCTGGGGGGCAGGGGCCTCCCGGGCCGCAGGGCTCCTCAGGCGCACCCGGACCAGCCGGACCTCCAGGGCCCGCGGGCGCACCCACCCTCGTGGATGAGGCCACCGTCGCGTCTCTCATTGAGCAGATACAGGAGCAGTCGGACACGGGTTATGCCACGGCGACCGTACCTCCCAAGTCGACGCCCGCCGACTACACCAAGTTCCTGGTAAGAGACGCCATCAGCAGATACGAATCGGAAGGACTAGATGCCACCGTCGCCTACTACAACACCAGGGAGAGCGTTGACGGCCAGTGGTACGTCTTCATGAGCGATGAGAACCAGACCATCGTCGCTCATGCCCCCAACCCCGACCTGGTGGGCAAGCACATCTCCCAGGCTTTGGGACCCAACTCCTACCCCACCGGGTCCGCCGTCGCCGCCTCCGCCGACCAGGACGGCGCCTGGTTCGACTACACCTATGCCAATCCCGCCTCTGGCGTTGTGGAGACCAAGCACTCCTGGATGGTGATCCACGACGGCATACCTTCGGCTCCGGCTGGTACGAACGCGGCCCCGGCAAGTCCGACGCCCCCGCCTACACCAGGGCCTTCGTGCAGCAGGCCATGAACCTTTACGTCGCCCTCGGCCTGGAGGAGACCGTCGCCTACTACAACACCAGGGAGAGCGTTGACGGCCAGTGGTACGTCTTCATCATCGATGAGAACCAGACCATCGTCGCTCATGCCGCCGACCCCGACCTGGTGGGCAAGCACATCTCCCAGGCTTTGGGACCCAACTCCTACCCCACCGGGTCCGCCGTCGCCGCCTCCGCCGACCAGGACGGCGCCTGGTTCGACTACACCTATGCCAATCCCGCCTCTGGCGTTGTGGAGACCAAGCACTCCTGGATGGTGATCCACGACGGCATTACCTTCGGCTCCGGCTGGTACGAACGCGGCCCCGGCAAGTCCGACGCCCCCGCCTACACCAAGGCCTTCGTGCAGCAGGCCATGAACCTCTACGTCGCCCTCGGCCTGGAGGAAACCGTCGCCTACTACAACACCAGGGAGAGCGTTGACGGCCAGTGGTACGTCTTCATGAGCGATGAGAACCAGACCATCGTCGCTCATGCCCCCAACCCCGACCTGGTGGGTAAGCACATCTCCCAGGCTTTGGGACCCAACTCCTACCCCACCGGGTCCGCCGTCGCCGCCTCCGCCGACCAGGACGGCGCCTGGTTCGACTACACCTATGCCAATCCCGCCTCTGGCGTTGTGGAGACCAAGCACTCCTGGATGGTGATCCACGACGGCATTACCTTCGGCTCCGGCTGGTACGAACGCGGCCCCGGCAAGTCCGACGCCCCCGCCTACACCAGGGCCTTCGTGCAGCAGGCCACGAACCTCTACGTCGCCCTCGGCCTGGAGGAGACCGTCGCCTACTACAACACCAGGGAGAGTGTTGACGGCCAGTGGTACGTCTTCATCATCGACCCAGACGGCTACACGATAGCCCACCATAACCCGCAGTTTCGAGGGCGTGATCCCAGCCTCCGTGTGGACGCCACGGGGTATTTCTATGGCGACGACTTACAGAGCGCCACTGAGGCGGGTCATTGGGTGGACTATGTGTTGCTCAACCCGGAATCGGGCGAGAACCGTCAGAAGCACACTTGGATTGTGCGGCATGACGGACTGCTATTTGGATCGGGCTGGTATGAGTAGTAGCAACCCGCCTCGAAACTAGGTAGCGTTCTACGATCCGGCCTTCATATTGAGACGGCCCACCGAAAAGTTCGCAATTCAGTCCCTTCAGGCCCGCTCAACAGGATTCGAACTGCGTAGCGCGAGTCTGACTGGTGTCGGGCCGCTCCCCTCCTATCCCTCGGGCAGACCCTCAGAACGAAAGCGCTGCGTGGAAACGAGGGCGCCACCCGCTCCCCCCTACAGGCCAACCTCCAGTTCCAAAGTTCGCAGTACAGTCTTCTTTGCCCAGCCAACCCCCTCCCATCCCTGACCCCTACTCCACCACCACCGTCGCCGGATCCACCCCCAGACGCTCGAGCAGCGCGTCGAGATGCGCCACGCTCTGCACCTCCCGCATCAGCGACAGGAACTGGCCCAGGTCCCCTGTCTCCTCCCACACGCGCTCGACCTTCGGGCCGATCGGGTCCGACGACTGTGGCAGGCTCGCGTACGACCCGTAGAAGGCGAAGTACGCCTGGTTGATCTTGCGGATGATGATGCCGTGGCTGGCGAGGTGCTGCCGCCGCTCCTCCATCAACGCCTCCGCCACCGCCACGCGCCCCTCCTCCAGCAGCGCGTCGACGTCCAGCCGCAACTGGCGCATCTCGCCCTCGAAGTCGGGCAGGGAGTGCTCGCGGGATGGCGCCCGCCCGTCGAGCTCCGCCTCCAGCTCCACCGGGTGCAGCGCTCGCGCAATCCGTGCGACCTCCTGCGCGGCGACGTGCGCCACCGTCTCGTTGAGCGTCGTGCCGTCGCCCTCGCCCCATGCCTCCCCCAGCGGGTAGAAGGCGAGGTAGTGGTGCACCCACTCGTGCGCCGCCAGCCGCAGCACCGAGCCGTAGGAACGGTCCTCCAGGATGATCGCCGGGTAGGCCGCCAACCCCCCGATCGCGACCACCAGCGAGACCGTGTCCTCGTCGTCGGTTTGCGCCTCGATCTGTTCGATCTCGTCCAGGCCCAGGTCCGCTTGCAGCAGCGTGTCCCCCGCCCGCCGGATCTCGTCGCGGGGCGAGCGGACAAGCAGTTGCGGCGGGCTCGTCAGCTCCATGTCGACCGGCGGCCAGAGCACCTTCACTCCGCCAAACACTGGCAGCGGGCGTTTCAGCCCCGCCTCTACCACCGCATCCGCCACGTACCCCTCGATGATGCGCTCCACGTCGTTCTCGTACAGGGC
Organism: Tepidiformaceae bacterium; assembly: GCA_965262975.1. GTDB lineage: Bacteria > Chloroflexota > Dehalococcoidia > Tepidiformales > Tepidiformaceae > UBA2991. The sequence continues at coordinate 3,304,478 of OZ253575.1, forward strand.
GCGCTCGTTCGTGAGCGTCTCCAGCAGAGTCTGGTCCGGCTCGGCCGCCTGCAGCTCGCTGCGAATCGTGCTGGTCAGGCGGAAGTAGGTCGCGAGGCGCTCTCCTTCTACGGCTTCGTCGATCTCGGCCCCCGCCCCCAGCAGCGTGAAGATCGAGGAGGTGACGTTGCCGGCCTCCCAGCGCCAGAGCGAGTACTCGTAGCCTGCCAGCGCCCCCGCGCTCAGCAGGAGGCTCAGCGTGATCGTCAGCGCGAGCGTGAACGTTGCCGCGGCGGTCGTCGCCAGCAGTACCAACTGTGGCCGCCAGGGACGCAACTCCACGGGACCCCCGTCCAGGCCGGCGAGACGGGTCTGCGTCATGCCTCCAGTCTAGGGTTTTTCCCGGCCCATTCGCCCCCTCCCGGTAAGCCCCCGCCCCCCTTGAGGATTACAATGGCCGTGCTCATGGCAGCAGGATCGGCGGCAGCCCCGGGAGCGGCGTTCGACCGTCCCTCCGCGCGCCGCCTGCGCTACGCCTCCTTCGAGATGCGCGTCGCCGCCGTCGCCATCGACGCCCTCGTCCTCTTCTTCGTCGCGGGAGTCCTCATCATCGCCGGCTCGGTCAACCTCCTCCTCTCCTCGGACTTCGATCGCGTGAACGCGTCCGGCGGTTCCGTCACCCTCTTCTGGGCGCTTGTCGCGGCCGTCCCTGCTGCCTGCTTGCTCTACTTCTTCCTCGGCCTTGCGTTCTGGGGGAAGACCGCCGGAGCCGCGATCATGCACATCGGCGTGGTGCGCTCCGATGGCGCTCCCCTCGGCATCCTGGGCGCTCTGGCCCGCGTCATCGGCATGCTCGTCTACGTGCTCCTGCTGGGAATTGGCGCCGTCCTTGCCTACGTTCTCCGCGCAACGCCCGCCGTCGCCGGCCTCCTTGTCGGCCTCAGCCTGCTCGCGTGTGTGGCCGGCCTCCTCTGGGCCGTTCTCGACCCGTATCGCCGCGCCCTGCACGACCGCATCGCCGGAACCATTGTCGTACAGGGCGTGTAGGGTGAACGCATGCTGAGCCGGCGTTCCACCTTCCCCCGGCGGGGACCCGTGAGTGATCGCGTCTTCGGGCAGGCCTACGCCGAAGCTGAGCACGGCGGTTCGCATCTCGCCGCCGGGCTCTTCGCGATCGCCCTCTTCCTCTTCGTCGCTTCCCTCAGCATCTATGAGATCACCCGACCTGTTCACGCCCAGACACTCCTCGCCGCCGGCATCGCCTCCCTCACCGACATCGACGAGACACTCACGGAGAACATCCCCGCCCTGCGTGACGAAGCCCGCTCCTCGTCCGATCCCTCGCTCGAGGTGCCGGGTTATCCCCTCCCCGTGACGCTCAGCCGCGTCGAAGCCCTCACCGCCGACACCGCCACGATCCGCGCCCTTGTCCTCGACCGTTCGGCCAAGCTCGTCTACGCCACGGGCCTCGACGCTTTCGACGAAACGGGCGAACAATCCTCCGATCTCCTCTCCATCTCCACCGTCGTCCGCGAACTCGTTGGCTTCCTGACGGGGGATGTCCACGACCGCGCTCGCTGGTTGGCGGTCGCCAGCCTGGTCGTCGTGACGGTGCTGGGAGCCGCGACGCTCGCGCTCAACCGCGGCTTCTCCCGCTTCACCTCGTTCGGACTCGCGGTGCTGCTGGCCTCCGCTCCCGGCTACTTCCTCGCCCGCGGCGGCGGCTACCTGATCGACCGCTTCGGTTCCAGCGACGCCTTCGTGATCGACTTGCAGTCGACGGCACAGGCCATGCTCGACGTGCCTGAGCGCAACTTCCTCATCACAGGCTCGCTTGGGCTCATCATCGCCGTCGCCGGGAGGCTCCTCGGGCTCATTGCCAACCGGTTCTTCTCCGACGAGTCGCTGGACCCCAACGCCTACGACGACGGCCCCACCATCCCCTTCATCGCCGTCCCCGGCCCCGCACACGAGCTGGCGCGCCGCGAGGGTGTCCGTCTCCCCACCCTGCCGCGCATGCCCGACTGGTCCGCCCTCAGGCGCCGCCTGAGCGCTGTCTCCCTCCCCGGCCGTCTCGCTTCCCGCCCTCCGCGCCCGCCGCGCGAGCCCGAGGTGGGCGGCGTGCGGGACGAGGACTCCTAGCCCGCCACACCCGCCCGCAGGACGCTGCTCGGACACGCATCCTCCAGCGGGCACGCTTCGCAGCGCGGTGAACGGGCGCTGCACGTTCGCCGCCCGTGCTTGATGAGCAGCATGTGGAAGCGGTAGTAGCGCTCCGGCATCACGAGCGCTTCGAGCCGCTCGTGCGCCTGCTCCGCTGTCGTCTTTGGCGGGACGAGGGCGAGCCGCTTCGCCACCCGCTCCACGTGCGTATCGACCGGTAGCGCCGGACGCCCCAGCGCGAACAGCAGCACGCACGCGGCCGTCTTCGGACCCACGCCCGGCAGCCCCCGCAGCCACGTGCGCGCCTCCTCCAGCGGCTCCTCCTCCAGGAAGGCGAGGTTCCAGTCCGGCGCGCGCTCCCGCACCGTCTCCAGGATGCGCTTGATGCGCGGCGCCTTCTGCTGCGCCAGCCCGCCCGTCTGGATCGTCGCGATCAGCTCATCCACCGGCGCCTCCGCGACCGCATCCCAGCTCGGGTAGCGCCGCATGAGCTGCACGAAGGCGCGGCCGCTGTTCTTGTCCGACGTGTTCTGCGAGAGCACCGTCAGCACCAGCTCCGCCACGGCGTCGCCGTGGGGCCGCGATTCCGGCTCGCCGTAGAGCTCGGCCAGCGCCGCCATGATGCCGTCGGGATCGAGGGTCACGCCGCCATTCTGGCACGCCCCGATCGCGCTGCGCCTCCGTCCGCTACGATCCCCCCGTGACCGCACACGAGATCAGGCTCACCGATCTGACCGACTGCGGCGGCTGAGCGTCCAAAGCGGGGCCCGAGGCCCTGGCGCAGGTTCTGTCGCCGCTGACCGCCGCGTTCGATCCCGAACAGCATCCCAACCTCCTCGCGGGGCTGGGGACGCCGGACGATGCTGCTGTCTACCGCATCAACGCCCGCACCGCCGTCATCGCCACCGTTGACTTCTTCGCCCCACTCGTCGACGACCCCTGGCAGTACGGCGCCATCGCCGCCGCCAACGCCATGTCCGATGTCTACGCAATGGGCGGCGAGGTCGTGCTCGCTCTCAACATCGCCGCCTTCCCCGAGGACCTGCCCCCGGAGATCGCCGCCGGGATCATCCGTGGCGGCGCCGAGAAGGTGGCCGAGGCCGGCGGCGCCGTCGCCGGTGGCCACACCATCTGGGACGACGAGCCCAAGTTCGGCCTTAGCGTCCTCGGCCTAGTAAACCCCTCCCGCCTGCTGCGCAAGGCCGGCCTCCGCCCCGGCGACCGCCTCTACCTGACCAAGCCCCTCGGCACGGGTGTCATCCTCTCCTCGACCGGCAGCGGGCGCGGCGACCCCGCCTGGCTTGATGCCGCCATCGACTCGATGCTGCGACTCAACCGCCACGCCGCCCACCTCGCCGCTGCCCACCGTCTGCGCGCCGCCACCGACGTCACCGGGTTCGGTCTCGGCGGTCACCTCTGGGAGATGGTCGAGCGCTCCGGCGTCGCCGCCACCATCGACGCGTCCGCCCTGCCCCTCCTCCCCGGCGCGCGCGAGTCCGCCGCCATGGACGCCCACACCGGCGGCGAAGGCCGTAATCGCGACTGGGTCGGCGACAACCTCACCGTCGCGCCCGGCGTCCCGCCCGAGCTCGCCGCCCTCGCCTTCGACCCGCAGACCTCCGGCGGCCTCCTCCTCGCCTGCTCCCCCCGCAAGGCGAAAGCCCTCGAAGCCGCCTTCGCCGCCGACAACGAACCCCTCCACCCCATCGGCCGCGTCCGTGCCGGAGCGCCCCACATCGAGCTCCGCTAGCGCCCCCGCCGCTGGGCATCCGATGCCCTTCTAGGTCTCGCCTGCCTCGAGGTTGCCGATGAGGTCGAGCAGACCGGTCGGCTCCCACGCCCGGTAGCGGCGTGACTGACCGAGCGGCGTCAGCACGCCGGCGCGCTCAAGCTGCGCCACCCCAAGGTTGACAGCCGGTTGACTCCTGCCTGTCGCCTCCACGGCATCAGCCACGGTCAGGGCGGGATACGCGGGCAGAGTGTCGATGATTGCCCAGGCTGCGGCATCGGCGCGGGGTCTATCCGTTTCGCGTAGGCGGCGTCGCCAGAAGTCTTGGAGATCACCGATCAGTTCGTGGTAGTGGATCGCCAGATTCGCCGCCCTCGCGGTCGCCGATGCGAAGAACGTTACCCACTCGGTGACGCGGCCTTCCCGAAATTCCATGAGTCCCTGGATGTAGGCGTCGCGACGCTGAGAGAGCGCCACGCTCACAGGTGGGACGCATTGCGGGGCGAGACCGCGACGGCGGAGCAGCGCCTGTACCAGCGCCCGCCCCGTGCGCCCGTTGCCGTCGTCGAAGGGGTGGATGGTCTCGAACTGGGCATGCGCGATCGCGGCCTGGAACAGCGGTGGGAGCTCCTCTGACTCGCAGAACGCGCAGAGATTCTCCAGCAACCCGTGCACCATCTCCGGGGGAGGCGGCACATAGTCCGCTCCGCAGGGGTTGTAGTCGTTGCCGCCGATCCAGTTCTGGCCCTCACGCAGTTTGCCCGCGGAGCGCCGGGTGATGTCGCGCTCCATCAAGACGGCGTGAATCTCGCAGAGGTCGGCGACGGAGAGATCCCGCGCATCAGCGGTACGCTGCACGGCCTCCTCCATGGCGTCGATGTTGGCGATGATTTCGGAGACCTGCTGGCCGACGCTGCGTCCCGCCCGACGCTGCGCCTCGGCCAGCGCTAGCGCGCGCGCGTCCGTCTGCATGCCCTCGACTTTCGACGAGGCGATGGACTCTGTTCGCAGCAGCAGCCGCGACAGCGACGACAGGGTTGCGGGCGTCAGGCCGTTGAGCGCGACCACCGCTCGTTCCACTTCCGACAAGGTGGCCGCGAGATCTGCGGGGAAGTCGAATTCGTCTTCCCGAAGGGGGTCGGGGATGAACGACTCATAGCCGCACGCACGGCGATAGCGCGGAGGGGCGTACAGCGTCGGATCGTGCTTCGAGACTCGGCGGACAGTGTGGCCTCGCATGATCCTGCGTCCCCTGCATCTCCTGAAAAGGTTACGGGCTAACCTTCTCTTTGATTCTGCTCTTGGGAAAGGTTACAGGCTAACCTTTTCTTCGAATCCGCTCTTGAGAAAGGTTACGGGCTAACCTTCTCTTTGACTCTGCTCTTGGGGAAGGTTACGGGCTAACCTTCTCTTTGACTCTGCTCTTGGGGAAAGTTACACCCTTGCTGACCGGGGAGCGTAGTGCCGGGGCGCCCCACATCGCCCTCCGCTAGCGCCCCTACCGTCCCCGTTCCTATACTCGACTTCCCCGCGTTGAGGAGGCGACCCCGTGACCGCTGCCGCCACCAAGTTCGAGACCGTCATCGGCCTTGAGGTGCACTGCCAGCCCATCACCCGGAGCAAGATGTTCTGCGGCTGCAGCGCCGAGTATTCCGGCGCCGAGCCCAACACCCACGTCTGCCCCGTCTGCCTCGGCCTGCCCGGCGTCCTGCCCGTCATCAACGAGGAGGCCATCCGCCTCATCGTCAAGACCGGCCTCGCCCTCAACTGTGAGATATCCGGGTTCTCCAAGTTCGACCGCAAGAACTACCCCTACCCCGACCTGATGAAGGGCTACCAGGTCAGCCAGTTCGACCTCCCCATCTGCCACGGCGGCTGGCTCGATGTCGAGGCCGAGGGCGAGCGCACCCGTGTCGGCATCACCCGCGTCCACATGGAGGAGGACACCGCCCGCCTCCTCCACCGCACCGACCCCATCACCGGCGAGGGCTACAGCCTCATCGACATCAACCGCTCGGGCACGCCCCTCATGGAGATCGTGAGCGAGCCCGACATCCGCTCCCCCGGGGAGGCGCGCGCCTACCTCGTCAGCCTTCGCGCCATCCTCCGTGCCATCAGCGCCAGCCGCGCCAACATGGAGGAAGGCAACTTCCGCTGCGACGCCAATGTCAGCCTCCGCCCCGTCGGACAGGAAGCTCTCGGCTCCAAGGTCGAAGTCAAGAACATGAACAGCTTCCGCGCCGTCTACGAGGCGCTCGTCTTCGAGATGGCCCGTCAGGCGACCGTCCTCCGCGAGGGAGGCGCCATCCCCCAGGAGACGCGCGGCTGGGACCAGGACCGCCAGGTGACCGTCTCCCAGCGCTCCAAGGAGGAAGCGAACGACTATCGCTACTTCCCCGAGCCCGACCTGCCGCCACTGGCCCTCAGCCGCGACTTCGTCGAGAACGTGCGCGCCGAGCTGCCCGAGCTCCCCGCTGCCCGCCGCGAGCGCTACCTCGCCCTCGGGCTCTCCGACTTCGAGGCTTCCACCCTCGCCGAGGCGCGCGACCGCTCCGACTTCGCCGACGCCGTCGCCGCTGCCCTCCCCTTCGACGCGCCGCGATCCGCCAAGCTCACCGCCAACTGGGTGCTGGGAGAGGTTGGACACTGGGCCAATGAGCACGACGCCGAGGTCGAGCAGTTCCCCCTCGCGCCCGAGGCGCTCGCCGAGCTGATCGAGCTGGCCGAGGGCGAGACCGTCACCGGTCAGGTCGCCAAGCAGGTGTTCGAGGAGATGGTCGCGAGCGGCAAGGCCGCCGCCGCCATCGTCGAAGAGGGTGGCCTCGCCCAGGTCCGCGAGAGCGACGAACTGGTCGCCATCGTGCGCAAGGTCATCGCCGAGAACGACAAGGCCGTAGCCGATTACCGTGGCGGCAAGACCGCCGCCATCAAGCGCCTCCTCGGCGGCGTGATGCGCGAGACGCGCGGTCGCGCCAACCCCCAGATCGCGCAGGAGTTGCTGGCTCGAGAACTCGACCAGTAGGCCGGTCGCGTTTTTCGGAACAATTCTCTTGTTCCGCGCGGTTATACCTTCGAGACAGGCACTCCCGCTGGTAGACTCTGAAAACGTAATGCCACGCAGGATGCGCAATCACAGCCTGTTCACCTGGCTCTATCCAGGGATGCACATCAAGCGCTGGCTCCTCCTCTTGGTCGTGGGCATGACGTTCCTCAGCCTGGGAGCCGCCTACCTCTTCCGCGAGGCCTACCTCGCCTACGACTTCCCCGGCGTCGCCCACTACCTGACCATCCAGTTCATCCCCCGCTGGAGCCGTGGCGTCATCTTCGTGTGCGTCGCCTTCGGCAGCGTCGGCATCGCCTTCTGGAAGCTGAATCAGTCCCTCCTCTACGCGGTCGTCCGCCCCGGCGCCCAGAACGGGAGCATGGCCCAGTCCCTCTACGCCAAGCGCGTGCTCAGCCGCGGCCCCCGCATCGTCGCTATCGGTGGGGGAACGGGGCTCTCCGTGCTCCTCCGGGGGCTCAAGGAACACACCAGCAACCTCACCGCCATCGTCACCGTGGCCGACGACGGGGGCTCCTCTGGACGCCTCCGCCAGGACTTCGGCGTCGTCGCCCCCGGCGATATCCGCCAGTGCTTGGCCGCCCTGGCCGAGGCCGAGCCTCTCATGTCGCGCCTCTTCCAGTACCGCTTCCGCGCCGGCGATGGGCTCGAGGGCCACTCCTTCGGCAACCTCTTCATCGTCGCCATGGCCAACGTCACCGGGAACTTCGAGACGGCCATCCGCGAGGCCAGCCGCGTCCTCAACGTGCGTGGCGCCATCCTCCCTTCCACCCGCGCCGACGTAACTCTTTCGGCCCGCACCCAGGACGATGAGCTCGTCCACGGCGAGCACAACATCACGGAGCACGGCGCCCGCATCCGCGAGCTCTTCCTCAATCCCGCCAACGCCCAGGCCCACCCCGACGCCGTCCGCGCCGTCCTCGATGCCGACCTCGTCGTCATCGGTCCCGGCAGCCTCTACACGAGCGTCATGCCCAACCTGCTGGTTGAAGACCTGCGCAAGTCGCTGCTCTCCACCGGCGCGCAGCGGCTCTTCGTCTGCAATGTGGCCACCCAGCACGGCGAAACCGACGACTTTTCCGTGGCCGACCACATCGAGGCCATCGAACGGCACACTGCCCCCGGCCTCATCGAGGCCGTTATCGCGAACAGCAACCTCGGAGCGCTGCCGGAGGAATTGCACTCCGCCCCCGTCGCCGTCAGCCACCCCGACGCCCGTGTGTTCGAGCACATGCGCGTCGTCCAGGCCGATGTCGTGGCCTCCGAAAACCGCTACCGCCACGACTTCCAGAAACTCGCCGCTGCCATCCTCGACGTGTACCATGGCCGGGAGAACGGAGTGCCCGAAAGCGAGCGCCACCCTTCCGAAGAGGCCGTTCTCGTCACCCGCTAATGCTGAATGCCATCCAGATCATTGTCTCCGCGCTGCTCATCGTTGCGGTCCTGCTGCAGGTCAAGGGCTCCGGTTTTGGCGCCGCCCTTGGCGGCATGTCCGGTGGCTCCGTCTACCGCACGAAGCGCGGCCTCGAGAAGACTCTCTTCCAGGCCACGATCATTCTTGTCATAGTGTTCCTTTTCGTGTCCTTCCTGAGCGTCCAGTCCCAGCGTTAACCTCTTCGAATGTTTCGCGCGGTTGCGAGCTCGCGGCGCGCCCTCCTTCCAGCGGCCATCCTGGCCGCCGGGGCACTGGCCGCGATCGTCCTCATCGTCTTTCTGCGTCTGCCTGAAGGCGATGCTCCGCCCCCCGCCCCCACGCCGCCCGCCCCCCAGGAGAGCGTCTACGTCGAGGGGGTCGTCGGCGCCTGGCAGCGCATCAACCCCCTGTTCGCCGCCGAGAACCCCGTCGACCAGGACCTCTCCCGCTTGGTCTTCGCCGGGCTCTTGCGCGCCGGTGAGGACGGTCGCCTCCTCCCCGACCTCGCCCCCCTCCCGGAGGTCGGCGAGGACGGCCGCACGTACACCTTCCGCCTCCATCCCGAGCTTCGCTGGCACGACGGCGCTCCCGTGCGCTCCCTCGATGTCGCCTTCACCATCAGTCACATCCTCGCCCCCGACTTCCAGGGCGACCCTCGCCTCCGCGAGGCCTGGACCGGCGTTGAGGTCCGCACTCCGGACCTGCGCACCGTCGTCCTCCGTCTGCCCGCAACCAGCCCCTCCTTCCTCGCGCGCTTCGCCACCGTCGGCATCCTCCCCGAGCACCTCCTCCAGGGGCTCGACGGGGCCGGTCTCTTCGATGCGCCCTTCAACGCCAGCCCCGTCGGCGCCGGTCCCTACCGCCTCGACTCCGTCACCTCGATTGAAGCGACCCTGAGGGCCTACCCCCGCTACCACCTCGGCCGCCCCCGGATTGACGTCATCACCGTGCGTTTCCTGCAGGACTTCGCCTCGGTCCAGCACGCCCTCGAGCAGGGCGAGATCGATGGCATCTTCCTCCGCCAGGCCCTGAGCGCGACGCAGATCGCCGCCCTTGATGGGATTGAGGGTTTCGTCCGTGAGGATCTCCAGCGCGCCGTCTCGCTCGTTCTCTACCTCAATAACGGGCAGGCGGCCTACTTCCGCGACCCGCGCGTGCGCACGGCGGTTTCCCTCGCCCTGGACCGCCAGACGCTCGTGGAGAACGCCCTCTACGGTCTCGCGACGCCTTCGTCCTCGGCCATCGCTCCCGGCACCTGGGCCTATGCCCCCTCCCTCGATAGCCCCCCGAGCGACCCCGAGGCCGCTATCCTCCTGCTGGCCGAGGCGGGCTGGCATCGAAGTCCCACGACCGGCGTTCTCGTTCGCCAGGGCTCGGAGTTCCGCCTCACCATCCGCACCGACAACGACCCCCGCCACCTTGCACTCGCCCGTGAGATCGCGCGCCAGCTCGAACCGATCGGCATCCGCGCAACCGTCGCGAGCACCAGCTTCACGGTCCTCAGCCGCGACTTCCTCGCCCCGCGCACCTATGACGCCGCCCTCGCCGGCTGGGATCAGGGCCCCGATCCCGACCCCTACCTCGCCTGGCACAGCTCGCAGGTGATCCCGCCCGGGGGGAACGTCGCGAACTACGGCGGCATCATCATCGACGCGCTCCTCGAACGGGGGCGCACCACCGTCAACAAGCTCGTGCGTCTCGACGCCTACGCGCAGTTCCAGGAACTCTGGCGGCGGGAGTCTCCCAGCGTCGTCCTTGCCTACCCCCACATCCGCTACATCCGTTCGGCGACGGTGGAGTCGCCCCCCTTCGGCGTGCTCTTCACTCCTGCCGACCGCTTCCTGAACGTGCACCTGTGGCGCATCGGATGACCCTGCCTCTCCCCATCTTCCTGCTGACCGACTTCGGCACTCACGACACCTACGTGGGCCAGGTGAAGGCCGTCCTCAGCGCCCGCTCCCCCGGCGCCCCCCTCATCGACCTCACCCACGAGGTCTCCCCTTATGCGATCGACGAGGGCGCCTGGCTGCTCGAGACCGCTCTCCCCTCCATTCCCGCTCCCGCGGTCGTGCTCGCCGTGGTCGACCCCGGCGTCGGCAGCGAGCGGCTCCCCCTCGCCGTCCGTGCCCCCTCCTCCGCCGACCCCACCATCCCCCGCTACTTCGTCGGCCCCGACAACGGCCTCCTCTCCGCTGCGGTGCCTCCCGACGCCCGCCCCTCCCGTCGCCGCCCCGCCCCCGTCCCCGCCGGCCTCGCTGTCCGCGCCATCGAGAGTCCCGATGCGCGCCTCGCGACGGTCAGCTCCACTTTCCACGGGCGCGACCTCTTCGCCCCTGCCGCCGCCTCCATCGCCTGTACCGGCGACCACGAGTCGTTGGGTCCCACCCGCGACGAACTGACGCTGCTCCCGCCCTTCGCCGCCTCCCCCGAAGGGGGCAGCCTCCGGGGGACCGTTGTCCACGTCGACCGCTACGGCAACCTCGTCACCACCATCCGAAAGGAGCAGCTCCCTCCCGACTTCTCGCTCGACATAAACGGAACCCGCATCGAGCGCACCGTCCGCACCTTCAGCGACGCACCCCTCGGCGCGCTCGCCTGCCACGTCGACTCCAGTGGCTTCCTCGCCATTGCCGAGCGCGAGGGGAACGCTGCCGCCCGCACCGGCGCCGCCCGGGGCGATGCCGTGCTCCTCACGCCGCGATGAAGCCCGAGGAGGTCCGCACGATCTTCATGGGCTCTCCCGAGTTCGCGCTGCCCACGCTCCGCGCGCTCGCCGCCGAGGGCTACGACCTGCGCCTCGCCGTCACGCAGCCCGACCGCCGCGCCGGCCGCGGCGGGCGCGTGCGCTCCCCCGCCGCCAGGGTCGAGGCCGAACGCCTCGGCGTCCCCGTCTTCCAGCCGGACTCCCTGCGCGCCCCGGAGGCCGTCGCCCGGCTCGCCGCCGCCGAGCCCGACCTCATCGTCGTTGCCGCCTACGGACGCATCCTCCCCCGCACCGTCCTCGACCTCCCCCGTTACCGCGTCATCAACGTCCACCCCTCCCTCCTGCCCCGCTGGCGTGGCCCCTCCCCCGTCGCCGCCGCCATCCTCGCCGGAGACGACACGACCGGCGTCTCTATCATGGAGCTCGTGCCGAAGATGGATGCCGGGCCCGTCCTCGCCGCCCGCCCCTTCCCGATCGCCGCCACCGACACCACCGGAGCCCTTGAGGCACGCCTCGCCGAGGAGGGCGCCGACCTGCTCATCGAGACGCTTCCCGGCTGGCTCGCCGGCGACATTCAGCCCGCGCCCCAGGACGAGGCCCTCGTGATGACGTGTCCCCTCCTGGAGAAGGTCCATGGCCATCTGCGGGCTGGCATGACCGCCGTCGAAGCCGAGCGCGCCGTCCGTGCCTACGACCCCTGGCCCGGCGCCTTCGTGACCTACAAGGATGACCGCCTCGCTATCTGGCGCGCACACGTCGGCGACGCCGGAGACGAGCTCATCCCCGGCGATGTCACCGTCCTTGCGGGGAAGCCCGCCGTCGCCCTTCGTGAGGGCGTGCTCGTCCTCGACGAGGTCCAGCGCAGCGGCTCCCGCCGCGTCGCCGGTGAAGCCTTCCTGAACGGCGAACGTGGCCGCCTCGCGAGTTTGGCCGGCCTCGCATGACCAGCCTCCTGCGCCTCACGCCCAACGAGCTCGACGAAATCCTCGCAGCGCTCGACGCACCCCGCTACCGCGCCGACCAGGTCCTGCAGGCTCTCTACCGGCGCGGCTTCGACTCCCTCGACGCCATCACGCAGCTCCCCGGAGACCTGCGCGAGCGCATGCGCGAGGCTGGACTCACCCTCGACGCGCCCGCCCTCCTCCGCGAGGTCGCCAGTGACGACGGCGAGACCACCAAGGCGCTTCTCGCCCTCCCCGGCGGCTCCACCGTCGAGACCGTCCTCATGCAGTACCCCCGTCCCGGACGTACCCCCCGCTCGACCGTCTGCATCTCCACCCAGGCCGGATGCGCGATGGGCTGCGTCTTCTGCGCCACCGGCCAGATGGGCTTCGAGCGAAACATCCCCGCCGAGGACATCGTCGCCCAGGTCCTCCACTTCCAGCGCCTCCTCGCCCCGCGCGGGCGGCACGTCACCAACGTCGTCTTCATGGGCATGGGCGAACCCCTCGCCAACTACGCCGAGACGCTCCGCGCTGTCCGCCAGTTGACGGACCCGCGCGCCTTCAACCTGGCCCAGCGCGCTGTCACCGTCTCGACGGTGGGAATCACGCGCGCCATCGACCGCCTCGCGGGCGAGAACCTGCAGATCGGCCTCGCTATCTCCCTGCACGCTCCCGACGACGCCCTGCGCCAGCGCCTCGTCCCCACCGCCCGCCCCAACTCCGTCGGCGAACTGCTCGACGCCGGCCGCCGCTACTTCCGCGCCACCGGTCGTCGCGTCTCGATTGAGTACGCCCTCATCAACGGTGTGAACGACGCCCCCGAGCAGGCGCGGGCCCTCGGCAAGCTCCTTCGCGGGGCGGGCATGCACGTCAACCTCATCCCCCTCAACGCCACCGCCGGACCGTTCGCCGCACCTTCCCGTCGCAGCGTGCGCGAGTTCCGCCGCATCCTTACCGAAGCAGGCGTGAACGCCACTGTGCGAATCGAAAAGGGCGCGGAAATCGCTGCTGCCTGCGGGCAGCTCCGCACCGACGCCGCTAGCGGAAGAGACTCCGAACGAATCCCCGTCCAAGGCTGAGCGCGAAGCTCCCCACCGCCAGGCCCAGTCCCACCGCGAACGCCGTCCGCAGGTCGAGCCACGTGTGAACCTCGCCCCGCACCACCGGCGAGGCGAGCACGCCCACGTAGGTCCCGTCGCACGCCGCGGACTTGGCCGCCAGGGCCCCGACGGCGCTGTCCCGCATCGTCGCGCGCTCCGCCCGCATGGCGGCCACGGCGCTCTGCTCCATGCTCACCGACGCGGCCTCGAGCTGCACCACCGCCCCCTGCTCGATCGAGACTTCCTCCGCCTGCACGGCCTGCGCGTAGTCGCGCTTGACGCTTGCGAAGCGCGCCCGCGTCCTGCCGCCGCTGAACTCTGCCACGTCCCGCCTCCGGTCGGCGTAACCTAGACCCCGGCTCGAGAAAGGGCAATGCTCCCCGCGTGCGCACGTCGGACTTCGACTACGACCTGCCCCCGGAGCTGATCGCCCAGCAGCCGGTCGAGCCCCGCGACGCCGCCCGTCTCCTGCTCGTCTCCCGCGGGTCGGGCGCTCTCTCCCATCACCACGTGCGCGACCTCCCCGCCCTCCTCCTCCCCGGCGACCTCCTTGTCCTGAACGACACGCGCGTCATGGCCGCCCGCCTCCTCGGCGTTCGCGCCGGCACGGGCGGCCGCGTCGAACTGCTCCTGTTGCGCGAACACGACGACGGCGCCTGGTCCGCCCTCGTCCGTCCCGGCCGCGCCGCGACGCCCGGACGCCAGTTTCGGCTCGAAGCAAGCGACGGCCCCCTCACCGCGACCGTCCGTTGCCGCGAGGAGGACACCGCCACGGTCACCTTTGACCGCCCCATCGACCCCGCCGCCGCCGGAGCCGTGCCCCTCCCGCCCTACATCCGCGACTTCGCCGGCGACCCCGAGCGCTACCAGACTGTCTACGCCCGCGAACCCCGCAGCGCCGCCGCCCCCACCGCCGGCCTCCACTTCACCCCCGAACTCTTCGAGAGGCTCGACCAGGCCGGAACCGAGCGCGCCTTCCTCACGCTCGAAGTGGGCCCCGGAACCTTCCGCCCCGTCCGCACCGACGACCCCGCCGAGCACGTGCTGCCCCCCGAGCGCTACCGCCTCCCGCCCGCCACCGCCGGCGCCATTCGCACCGCCCGCGCCGAGGGCCGCCGCGTCATCGCCACCGGAACGACCGTCGTCCGCACCCTCGAACACGCCCTCGGCGGCTCCGAGGAGGCCGAAGGGGAGACCGCCCTCTTCATCCGTCCCGGCCACACCTTCAACGTTGTCGATGGGCTGCTCACGAACTTCCACCTGCCCCGCTCGACCCTGCTGATGCTCGTCTCCGCCTTCGCCGGGCATGGCCTGATGCGCGAGGCCTACGCCGAGGCCATCCGCGAGCGCTACCGCTTCTACAGCTTCGGCGATGCGATGCTCATCCTGCCCTAGCCATCCTCTGCCAGTCCCCAGCGCCCCTCCCGCAGCGTCACGATCCCGTCGCGGGCCAGCGCTTCGAGGTATCGCCCGGACGCGGCCCGGTGCTCCTGCGGTAGCCGCTCCGCGATCGTCTCCGCAGGCAGCGGGGAGCCCTCCGAGAGCATGGCCACGATCCGCCCCCGCGCGAATCGACTCGTCGACTCGAACGGCTCGGCGGCCCCCTTCGGGATGGCTGAGCGTGGTTCGGGACGCCCTGCCGCCAGCCAGGCGCAGTCGCGCGCCAGCGGGCAGATGTCGCAGGCCGGCGAGGACGCCTTGCAGACCGTGGCGCCCAGGTCCATCACCGCGAGCTGGTGGTCTCGCGCCCCCCGGGTCGGGAGCCAGGCCGTGACTGCTTCCCGCAATTCCGAGCCGTACGGCGGGCGCGCCCTTGATTCACCCAGGAGCGCCCGCGCCACCACCCGCGCCACATTCGTGTCGAGCGCCGCCGTCCGGCGCCCCCCCGCGAAGCAGGCGACCGCCGCGGCGGTGTACGGCCCCACCCCGGGCAGCGACTGCAGCTTCGCCTCCTCCAGGGGGATGCGCCCAAACCGTTCGATCGCCTCACGCGCCGCCCGTTGCAGGTTCACCGCTCGGCGGTTGTACCCCAACCCCGACCACTCCCGGATAACTTCTGCCGCGGATGCCTCCGCCAGGCGAGCCGCCGTCGGCCAGCGTTCCAGCCACGCCTCATAGCGGGGACGCACGCGCTCGACCTGCGTCTGCTGCAGCATCACTTCCGAGACCAGCACCGCGTAGGGATCGCGCGTCAACCGCCAGGGGAGGTCGTGCCGTCCGTTCGCGCGATACCAGCGCCCCAGCGCCCGCCGCAGCCGCGAAAGCTCGCCGGGCGCGCTCGCCCTGCTAGTCGTCGTCCTCGAACTCTCCGTCATCGCCTTCGCCGCTGCTTGCGGGCACGAGCGCGAAGCCCCCTTCGCTGTGTCGTCGCGGGCTCCGCGGGGGCACGGCCTCGAGCTGCTCGATCAGTTCCGCCATCTCGCTCGCCGATGTCCCTCCGGGCGCGACCACGCCGCCGGCGCCACTCTCCCGCAGCGCCCCAAGATCCGCGCTGGAAACGCCTGGAGTCACCGTCACGAGCAGCGGCGCTCCGCAGAGCGTCGCCAGCCGCGCCAGCGAGATGCGCCGCGCCACCGTGTAGGTCGCCACCGGCGCTCGCACGAGTACCGCGTCGAGCGAAAGCGGCGCCAGTGCGCGCAGGGGCGCGTCCTCCCACGCTTCGTCCGCCTCCAGCACGAGCCCCATCTCGGACTCGACAATGCTGGCCGCCGCCGTCTCGGGGTTGGCGACGACGAAGTCGGCGCCCCCTTGTTCCAGCGGCTCGATCCCTTCCGCCGCCAGCGACGCCACCTCGACTCCCAACAGCCCTTCGAGCTCGCCCAGCGCCGCGACGGCCGCATCGGCATCGTCGGCGGCCACGGCGACGAAGTCCGCCCCCGCCTCGAGCGCTTCGGCGGCCTCGCTCGCGGATGCGCCGATCACGCCGAGCAGCAGCGCCCGGTCCTTCTCCGTCGCCCGTGCGCCGAATCCCATCACGCGGGCGCCTTCGCCCCGCCGCTTTCGCTGGAGCGCCTCGCTCAGCTTGCTCACACTGTTCCTCCCGTACTCCCCGCAACCTTGCCGCCCCGGACCACACCCGCGATGGCCGCGGGCCGGGTCAGGCAGTGAATGTCCGTGAGGGGATCCTCGGTCAGTCTCACGATATCGGCAGCCAGGCCCACGCGCAGCCTGCCGGTCTCATCTTCCAGGCCCAGCAGGTCGGCTCCCCAGCCCGTGGCCGCCAGCAGCGCTGCGGCCGGCGAGAGCCCGTGCTCGGCCATGCGCACGGCTTCCTGTGCGTTTTCCCCGGGACGGTTCAGGGGCGTTCCCTGGTCCGTGCCCATCGCGACGCGTACCCCCGCGCCAATGGCGCGCTCGTAGCTCGCGATGTGGTCCTCCAGCGCCTCCTGCCCCTTCTCCACTGCGTAGGCCGGGACGCCCGCCTCCGCGCCGTCCGCGATGTGGTACGGAGCCGTCAGCGTCGCCACGAGGTAGGTGCCCCGCTCGATCATCATCGTGATCGCCTCCTCGTCGAGCCAGACGCCGTGCTCGATCGAAGTCACGCCCGCCGCCACCGCGTTCTTGATGCCCACCGTCGACTGGGCGTGCGCCGCCACCGTGCGGAACGCCTTGGTCGCTTCCTCGACGCCCGCCGTCAGCTCCTCCCGTGTGAAGGAGGGCGAGCGCGGGTTCACGCCGGGTGTGAGCACGCCCCCGCTGGCGAACAGCTTGATCGCCGCCGCGCCCTCGCGAATCTCCTCGCGCACGGCCTTGCGAACCTCGTCGGGACCGTCGGCCTCGCGCGCGATGAACCCGTGCCCGTGCCCGCCCGACATCGTCACGCCCATCCCCGCGGCCACCACCCGCGGCCCCTCCAACTCCCCCGCCTCGATCGCCGCCGCCAGCGCCACGTTGAGCCGGTCCGCCGCCCCCAGGTCCCGCACCGTCGTGATGCCGCCCGCGAGCGTCGCGCGCGCGTGTTCGGCCGTCCGCCAGGCGCGTCGCGCCAGCGGAAGCCGCTGGCCCGGCGTCAGTTCGGCCGGGTCGCCCGAAGAGCTCACGTGGACATGGCAGTCGATAAGCCCCGGGATGAGGTACTCGCCCGTGCAGTCGACCGACTCGGCCCCCTCCGGCGCCGCCGCCTCCCCCAGCGCCGCGATGCGTCCGTCCACGCACAGCACGTCGCCGCGCACGAAGCTGCGCGCCTCGCTCTCGAAGAACGCTCCCCCTTGCAGGAGCAGTGGCCGGTGGTCAGATGTCGCCAACGCTCCGTATTGTCCCCGCCACCCCGCCTGCGCGGCAAGCCGCCCGCCCGCCCGCTATCCTCCGTCCTTCTGGAGGAGGTGCCACATGGCGAAGATGATCCTGGTCGGGCTGGTCGAGCCGCCCAGCCCCGAAGCCGAGGAGACGTTCCGGGAGCGCTACCTGGGCAACCACATCGAGGACATCGCAAACTGCCCCGGCTTTCTCTCGGGCACGGTCTACGAGCTGGAGCACGCCCACGACGACTTCCCCGCGATCTCTCGTTTCCTCACCATCTACGAGCTCGAAGCCGGCACCTGGGAGGAAGCGGACGCCAACCTGAAGGCGTACATCGCCGACCCCGACGCCTATCCCGGCCGCATCTCCGGCGAAGGCGCCCTCTCCATCGTCGGCTCGGGTTGGTACAAGTTCGAGCGCGCCTACCACACGCGCGGCTGAGCGCGCGGTACCATTCGCCCCCATGCAGATCGGCTACTTCACCGAGCGTCCCTACCAGGATCCCGGCGCCAGCTGGTGGGGAACCACCGGACGCCGCCTCGTCGACCTCGATTCCAGCAACGCCGAGTACGACCCCGTCCTCGGCGCCGACCTCTACAACCGCTACCTCGACGAGAAGATCTACGCCGAGGAGATGGGCTTCGACGCCCTCGCCCTGAATGAGCACCACAGCACGCCCTTCTGCATGGGCAGCGCCTGCAACGTCGAGGCCTCGATCCTCGCCCGTGTCACCAAGCGCGCAAAGATCGTCCTCATCGGCAACATCCTCCCCATCTGGGACGACCCCCTCTGGCTGGCCGAAGAGCTCGCCATGATCGACACCATCTCGAAGGGGCGCCTCGTCACCGGCTGGGTGCGCGGCACCGGCCGCGAGAGCATCGCCCACGACGCCAATCCGCCCTACAACTGGGAACGCTTCCAGGAAGCGCACGACCTCATCGTCGCCGCCTGGACGCGCGAGGGCCCCTTCCGCTGGGAAGGTGAGCACTACAACTTCCGCTACGTGAACCCCTGGGCGCGCCCCTACCAGAGCCCCCACCCGCTGATCATGATTCCCGGCGCCGTCAGCCGCCGGACCGTGCAGTGGGCGGCGGAGCGACGCTACCCCTACGTCATGCTCGCGACGCGCCTCGAACCGACCCGCCTCTCCTTCGAGTACTACGACGAGTGCGCCGCCGAGGCGGGCTACGAGGCCGGCCCCCAGCACCGTGGCTACCTCTTCAAGGTGCACGTCGATGAGACCGAGGAGCTGGCCGAGGAAGTTGGGCGGAAGTTCCTCACGGGCCCCGGCAACATCTTCCTCGAAGGCAGCCGCGGCGACGTTCGCGGCCACCTCCAGAACCTGCCCGGCCTCACCGACCGCCGCGCCCTCCTCCCCACCGGCGGCGTGCGGCAGGTCGCCGAGGCCCGTGGCCAGCGC
The DNA here is from genome assembly GCA_965262975.1 of Tepidiformaceae bacterium. Classification (GTDB taxonomy): domain Bacteria; phylum Chloroflexota; class Dehalococcoidia; order Tepidiformales; family Tepidiformaceae; genus UBA2991. The sequence goes on from OZ253575.1 coordinate 3,323,231, forward strand.
CAGCCCAACGACCCTAACCTCCGCCCCATCGCCCTCGACTCCGCCGAGTCCTACAAGAACGTCGAGGACACCTACCAGGGCCTCGTCGAGGCGCAATCGATCATCACGGGCACCCCCAAGACGGTTATTCCCAAGATCCGCAACGTCCTCGAGTACCTGCGCCCAGGCAGCATCTTCCTCTGGGACGGCGACGGCTCGATGTCGCACGATGACGCCATGCGCAGCCTCCGCCTGATGGGTGAGGAGGTGCTCCCCGCCATCCGCGAGATCGGTGAGGAGCTCGGCCTGGACAGTCCCTTCGAGGTCGATCCCGCCACCAACGAACCCGTCGCTCCAGCGCAGCCGTAGCGACCGCAAATGGAAACGCCGCCCCGAAGGGCGGCGTCGTGACCGTTGCTGTGCGCGGTGCGCGCGCTAGATGAGCCCGCTGCCGCGCAGTCGCGGATCGAGCACGTCCCGCAGCGAGTCGCCCAGGAAGTTGAACGCCAGCACCGTGAGCGACAGCGCAACCCCAGGGAAGACCGGCAGCCACCACGCCGTGTAGAAGTAGGCCCGTGCGGTCGGCCCGATATCGACGCCCCAGGAGGGCGACGGTGGCGGCAGCCCGAAACCGAGGAACGCGAGGCCCGCCTCCGCCATGATCGCCGCCGGGATGATGATGCTGGCGTTCACGATCGCGAGCGGCAGCAGGTTTGGCAGGATGTGCCGGAGCATGATCCGCGCGTTTGACGCTCCAATAACCCGTGCCGCCTCGACGTACGCCGTCGACGCTTCCTGCAGCACGTTGCCGCGCAGCACCAGCGTCGTCAGCGGCGCAAACGCTAACGAGACCGCGACCACGATGACGGGCAGGCTGCGCCCGAGCGCCGTCGTGAACAGGATCAGCCACAGAAGGCCGGGCACCGCGATGCCCGTCTCGAGGATCCGCAGCAGGAAGGCGTCGACGAAGCCCCTCAGGAACCCCATCGAGAGGGCCAGTGTGATCGCGACTGTCATCGCGATACCGACCGCGCCGACGCCGATGATGAGGGTCGGCCTCGTCCCGTAGATCACGCGCGACCACATGTCCTGCCCCGCGCTGTTCGTGCCGAACCACCAGTCCGAGTTGGGGGGCTGCAGGTAGCCGGTGGAGTCGAGCTGCTTGCCTTCTGCGATGGCGATGCGGCGAACGTCGCGTTCGCCGTCGCCGATGGTTTTCAGATAGGGCGCGAAGATCGCTGCCACAACGACGGCAAGGATCACGATGATGCCGAACGTTCCGCCCGGCTGCAGCCGGGCGAAGCGCGTGGCTGCCCGCCAACGCCTTGAGAGGGCAGCGCCCCGTTCGCCGGCAAGGCCCAGATCGTCCTGTCCAGTGGCAGCTCTCGTCATCTCGCACCGCCACGTTGGACGCAGCGCGACACTGCGTTATCGCCTGCCGGCTGTCAAGAAAGGAGAACGCCGCCCTTCGGGGCGGCGTTCGCAGTCGTTGTCGCTGTGCGGCTGAAACTCTAGACCAGTCCGCTGCCCCGCAGCCGCGGGTCGAGCACGTCCCTCAGCGAGTCGCCGAGGAAGTTGAAGGCCAGCACCGTGAGCGACAGCGCGATCCCGGGGAAGACCGGCAGCCACCATGCCGTCTGGAAGTAGGCGCGTGCGTTCGGCCCGATGTCGGCGCCCCAGGACGGAATCAGCGGGTCCAGACCCAGGCCGAGGAACGAGAGGCCCGCCTCCGCCAGGATCGCCGCCGGGATGATGATGCTCGCGTTCACGATCGCCAGCGGCATCAGGTTCGGCAGGATGTGCCGGAACATGATCCGCAGGCTCGAGGCGCCCACCACCCGGGCCGACTCCGCGTAGGTCGAAGCCGCTTCCTGGATGACGTTCCCGCGCAGCACCAGCGTTGTCAGCGGCGAGAAGATGAACGCGATCGCGAACAGGAGCACCAGGATGCCGCGGCCGAACGCGGTCGTGAAGAGGATGAGCCAGAGGATCCCTGGCACGGCGATGATGACCTCGATGAGCCGTAAGAGGAGGGCGTCCACGCCCCCCTTCAGGAAGCCCATCGCCAGGGAGAGCGAGACGGCCACCACGATTGCGACGCCGACTGCCCCGATGCCGACCATGAGCGCCGGCCTCGCCCCGTAGACCACGCGCGACCACAGGTCCTGGCCCGTGCGGTTCGTTCCCAGCCACCAGTCGCCACCGGGGGCCTGCAGCACGAAGTTGACCCCCGAGATTTCCCGCCCGTCATCCCGCCAGACGCTGCGGATGCCGCGCTCGCCGTGCCCCACCGTGTTCAGGTAGGGCGCGAAGATGGCGGCGGCCGCGACGAGGGTGATGATGACGATGCCAATGGCCCCGCCTGGCTGCAGGCGGATGAAGCGCCCGACGCCGCTGCCGAGTCGCGCGAGACGGGACCGGTCGTCAATGAATCTGAGGTCAAGGTCGAGGTCGTCGTTGACAGCGGAAGCTGAAGTCATTTTGTACCCCCCGCTCCTAGTACCGGATCCGCGGATCGATGTAGGCGTAGCCAACGTCCACAAGCAGACGAATGAGCAGGAACCAGGTCGCCAACAGGAGGGCGATGGCCTGGATCACCTGGAAGTCGCGGTCGCCGACGTTGTTCACGATCCAGAAGCCGACGCCGGGAATGTTGAAGAGCGTCTCGATGATCACCGAGCCCCCCAGGATGCCGCCGAACTGCAGGCCCGCGATCGTGAAGACCGTGATCATTGAGGGCCGGAAAGTGTGCCGCATGATGATGATGTTCTCGCGAAGGCCCTTTGCCCGCGCCGTGCGCACGTAGTCGCTGCGCATCACCTCAAGCATCGAGGAGCGCGCGATGCGGGCGAGGTAGCCCGCACTCGCGATCCCCAGCACGAGGGCCGCGATGATGAGAATGCGGAGGTGCGTCGCGGGTTCCGCCCAGCCTGTCCAGTCCGGGATCCAGCGTTGCTGCCAGAAGAACGCCGGCAGCGCCACGATCAGCGTCCCGATCCAGAAGTTCGGGACGCTCAGCGACAGGATCGCGAAGAACCGCGCCACGTAGTCCGAGAGCTTGCCCGCGCGGATCGCGGACAAGATCCCCACCGGGATGCCGATTAACATGCTGAAGGTGATGCTCAGCATGCCCAGCTGGATCGTGTTGCCCAGCCTCCACCAGAGCTCGTCCGCGATCGGCTTGGGCGGCACGATCTGCTGCCCGAAGTCGCCCTGGAAGATCTCCGAGACCCACTTCCAGTACTGCTCCGCCGTGCACGTGATGTCGCCCCAGGCGTTCTTCGACTTGTCGCAGATGTCGAGCCCCAGCTCCCGCCGCAGGCCTTCGATACACGTCTGGTCGGCCACGCCCGAGGCGCCACAGCGAACCGCCGCCGCATCGCCGGGGATGACGCGCATGAGCACGAATACGAGGATCGACACTACGACGATGGTCAGGGGGAGCAGGATCAGCCGCTGAATGATGTAGTTCTGCACGGTCTACCCCCCGGGCTGTTCTGGGAGAAGAAGGGCTTCCGGGGGAGATTCCCCGGAAGCCCTTCCTTGTTGTGTTGGCCTTAGGTTACCCCTCCAGCCAGGTGTTGTGGGCGCGGAACATGCCGAACGCCGCCGTCTGGCCGCCATCGGGCGGAACCGGCACGTTCTGCAGCCGCGATCCAACCGCCAGGTACGACGTGGTACCAGTAGGCAGCGGCAAGGTGCAGCAGAAGCGCGTGAAGATGCGTCGCTGCATCTCCTTCAGGATATCGGCGCGCTCCTCGTCGTCGGGAGTGGCCGCCTGCCGGTCGGCGTAGTCCTGCAGCTCCCGCGCGTACGGGTGCGTGATCTCCAGCGCCGCGCGAACCTTCTCCCCGGCAGCCGAACCGCCGTTCTCGCCGTAGTTCGGGTTCTCGGGGTTCACCCACGGGTCGGCGATGTTGACGCCCTCGTACCAGTTGCCGCCCCAGATGGCGCCGTAGCCGTCCGGTGTGTAGGCAACGAGCGCGTTCCAGTCGGGCATCGTCGAGATCGCGTTGTTGCCCGCGATGAAGAAATGCCAGTCCTTGGTGCCGGTAGGCCCGTTCGCCGAAGCGATGTAGGTCGCCAGCTCGAGCGGGTTGTAGTTCACCTTCACGCCGAGGGAGTCCTCGAAGCTCTGGCCGATGAACTGCACGTAGCTGTAGTCCGGAATCCAGGCCGCAACCGTCGTGTCCAGCTCGGGGAAGATCTCGGGGCCGTTGTTGGCTTCCCACAGCTGCCGGGCGCCCTGCGGGTCGTAGACCTGCAGCTCCCGGATTTCCTCCTGCGAGAGGGCGTAGTTCGGGAATGCCGTGGGGCTCACGGGAGCGCTGCGACGACCCTCGCCGCCGAGCACCACGTCGATGTAGCCGTCCCAGTCCATCGCCATCGAAAGGGCCTTCGAGAGCTCCGGATACGGCGTCCACTTGGCCGCCGCCAGCTGGATCATGCGTGAGCCGTCGTCGATGGCCGGGCCCGTCTGGATGTTGACGTTGGGCTGGCCTTCCCACTGGTCGGCCGTGATCTTGTCGATCCCGCCATAGTAGTCCGCGTCACCGGCCAGGAAGCGCGCAATTGCCGCGGCGCCGTCCGTGATGATGACCGCCTCCATCTCGTCGATGTAGGGGTGGTCGAGGTTGAAGCGCGTACCCGGCAGGTTCTCGGGGTGCGTGTAGTAGTTCGGGTTCCGCTTCAGCGAGATGCGCGTCTCCGAGACGTTGTCGAACATGTACGGACCGGTGCCGCCGTTGACGCCCGAGGCCTGCCCCAGGTCGCCCGATTCCTCGGCCATAATGCGCTCCGGTGCGGCCACGACGATCGAGGCCGCCGCAAGGGCGCGCAGGTTCGAGGAGAACGCCTTGTTCTGGTTGATCTGCAGCGTCAGGTTGTCCGGCGTGTCAAAAGTCGCGCCCTGGTTCGGGTCCATGAACGAGAAGAAGAGCTCGTTCACGTTCGAGCCGCGGTTGGCGCGGGAGTCCGGGTAGCGGGCCAGGTTGAAGGCCCAGTCCTCGGCGGTCACCTCGCGGCCATCGGCGGCCTCGGGGTTGTAGCGCACGCCCTCGCGCAGGTTGAACACCAGCGTCTCGGGGTCGACCTGCTCCCAGCTCTGCGCTGCGTCCGGGTAGAAGCTGTCCTCGAGGATCGAGAACGCCATCAGCTGGCTGTAGGTCTGCGCCATGCCGTACGGGAACGTGATCGTGATCGAGGGGTCGAAGCCCGTCGGGTACGCCCGCTCCGTCCAGTTCAGCTTCCCGCCGTAGCGCGAACGGTCTTCTGGCGCCGGCTCGTCTGCGGCGGCTGCCGCGGCCTGGGTGGCCTCTCCGTCAGCAGCCGCGGCCGCTTCGGTGCCCGCGGCCTCGGTGGCCGCCGCCTGCGTGGCCGCCGGAGCGGTCCCGCCGTCGTCATCATCGTCGTCGCCACAGCCTGCGAGGATCGCTGCTGAGCCAGCCGCTAGCGTCGCGCCTCCTGCCAGCACGCTTCTGCGTGAGATGCGCCTCTGCCAGTACTTGCCCCAATAGCTTTCTTTCAAATCGTCCCTCCTGAGGACCTGTTTTTCGGTGCGAGACGGTGTACACCACCACCACCACCGCGCGCGGGCACATACGTCCTCACGCGAATCTCCGCATTCTATCCGCGCTTTCAGTGGGGGCAACCAACCCTGCGCCGTCCCCCGAGAAGAGACGCCGCCCTCTTGAGGGCGGCGTCTCTGTGGGCTCGCTCGTCGGGCCCGATGTCGGTCGAGTTTAACCCTCCAGCCAGATGTTGTGCGCCCGCCACATGCCGAACGCCGCCGTCTGGTCGCCGTCCGGCGGTGGCGCCAGGCCCTTCAGCCGCGAGCCGACGGCCATGTACTTCGTCGTCTGCGTCGGCAGCGGGAAGGTGCAGCAGTAACGCGTGAAGATGCGCCGCTGCAGTTCCTTCAGGATATCCGCCCGCTCCTCGTCGTCGGTGGTGGCCGCCTGGCGGTCGGCGTAGTCCTGCAGCTCCCGCGCGTATGGGTCCGTGATCTCCAGCGCCGCGCGAACCTTCTCGCCCGCATCCGTCCCGCCGTTCTCGGCGTAGTTTGGGTTCTCCGGGTTAACCCACGGGTCGGCGATGTTGACGCCCTTGTACCAGTTGCCGCCCCAGATGGCCCCGTAGCCATCCGGCGTATAGGCAACGAGTGCGTTCCAGTCGGGCATGGTGGCGACGGCGTTGTTGCCGGCGATGAAGAAGTGCCAGTCCTTCGTGCCGGTGGGGCCGTTCGCGGAGGCGATGTAGGTCGCCAGCTCGAGCGGGTTGTAGTTGACCTCCACGCCCAGCGAGTCCTCGAAGCTCTGCCCGATGAACTGCACGTAGCTGATGTCGGCCGCCCAGGCCGCGACGGTCGTGTCGAGTTCGGGGAAGATCTCGGGGCCGTTGTTCGCCTCCCACAGCTGCCGCGCGCCCTGCGGGTCGTAGACCTGGTACGAGCGGATCTCTTCCTGGGAGAGGGCGTAGTTCGGGAACGCCGTCGGGCTCACCGGAGCGCTGCGGCGGCCCTCGCCGCTCAGCACCACCTCGATGTAGCCGTCCCAGTCCATCGCCATCGAGAGTGCCTTCGAGAGCTCTGGATACGGGGTCCACTTGGCCGCCGCCAGCTGGATCATGATCCCGCCGTCGTCAATCGCCGGCCCCGTCACGACGTTGACATTCGGCTGGCCCTCCCACGAGTCGGCGTCGATCTTTGAGATGGGGCCGTAGTAGTCGGAATCACCGGCCAGGAACCGCGCTTGCCGCGCCGCGCCGTCCGTGACGATGACATGTTCCATCGCGTCGATATACGGCATATCGGCGTTGAAGCGGGTCCCCGCAATCTGCTCGGGGTGCTCGTAGTAGTTCGGGTTCCGCTTCAGCGAGACCCGCGTCTCCGACACGTTGTCGAACATATACGGGCCTGAGCCTGCGTTGATGCCGGAGGCCTGCCCCAGGTCGCCCGACTCCTCCGCCATGATGCGCTCCGGCGCGGCCACGACCAGCGAGGCCGCTGCAAACGCGCGCAGGTTCGACCCGAACGCCTTGTTCTGGTTGATCCGCAACGTCAGGTTGTCGGGTGTATCGAAGGTCGCGCCCTGGTTCGGGTCCATAAACGAGAAGAAGAGCTCGTTCACGTTCGAGCCGCGGTTCGCGCGGGAGTCCGGGTAGCGGGCCAGGTTGAAGGCCCAGTCCTCGGCGGTCACCTCGCGTCCGCCGGCGCCCTCGGGGTTGTAGCGCACGCCGGGCCGCAGGTCGAACACCAGCGTTTCTGGATCGACCTGCTCCCAGCTCTGCGCCGCGTCCGGGTAGAACTCGTCCTCAAGGATGGAGAACGCCAGCAGCTGGCTGTAGGTCGTCGACATGCCCTGCGGGAACGTGATCGTGATCGAGGGGTCGAATCCCGTCGGGTAGGCGGCGAGGCTGTAGTTCAGGGTGCCGCCGTAGCGCGAGCGGTCCTCCGCCTCGCTGACCTGCTCCGCGGGCTCGTCCGCAGCAGTGTCCTGGGCTGCGGTGTCGCCCGCATCGTCATCGGCAGCCGCAGCCTGGGTGGCCGCAGCCTGGGTCGCCGCTGCCTGAGTGGCCGCAGGGCCAGCGTCGTCGTCGTCGTCGTCGTCGCCGCAGCCCGCGAGGATCGCTGCCGAGCCGGCCGCTAGCGTCGCGCCTCCTGCCAGCACGCGCCTGCGCGAGACACGCCTCTGCCAGTACTTGCCCCAATAGCTTTCCTTCACGTCGTCCCTCCTCAGGACTGCCCCTGGCGCCGGCGCTCCTGCCGGACCCTTCACCGTGGCCAGGGCACATTAATCCAATGTGGATTCGAGATAGTCTACCCGTCGTGTCAACGGGGGGCGGTAATGGGGCCGACGATCTAGCTTGCGTCCGGCGTGTTATCGAACCCTGCTGTGATGGGCGTGTCCACGCGCTGTCCCTCGCCCCCGTTCGGGCTGTACCCCTCGACGATCTCGCCCAGCTGCTCCCGCCCCGGCGCTACCGGAACCTGCTCCGGCTGCCCTGGCATCGAAGCCACATGCAGCGTCTGCGTGGGGAAGGCGAACTCCACGCCCAGGTCCTCCGCCAGCCGCATGATGTCGAGGTTCAGCACGTGCCGCGTGCGCAGCTCGTCGTTCCAGCTCGCCGCATCGATGAAGCAGTACACGAGCACGTCGAGGGTGACCGCGCTGAAGCCGTGGAACTCGACGATGTAGTAGTCCTTGCGCATCTCCGGATTCGAACGGATGAGTGCGCGCACGCCCTCCACGAAGGCCTGCACCTGGTCCGTTGTCGTGTCGTAGGAAAGCCCCAGCGTGGTCTTGTACCGCCGCCACCGGCGCATCCCCATGTTGTCCACATGGGTATCGACGATGCGTGCGTTCGGCACCGTCACCACCGAGTTGTAGAAGGTGCGCACCCGCGACGAGCGGAAGCCCACGTGCTCCACCGTCCCCTCGATGTTGTTCAGAACCACCCAGTCGCCTACCTGGAAGGGCCGATCCGCGAAGATCGTGACGCCCCCCAGCAGGTTGCGGATCGTGTCCTGCGCGGCCAGGGCGATGGCCAGCCCGCCGAGCCCCAGCCCGGCCACCAGCGAGGTCACGTTCACGCCCAGGTTTCCCAGCACGAACAGCCCGCCGATGAGCAACACCGCCCCCTTCAGGCTCGCGTTGGCGAGCGGGACGAGCTGATCGTCGATGCGGCTCTCCGTTTTCGCCGCCCGCCGCGCCAGCACGTTGGTGAAGATGTCGACGCCGCGGAAGCCGAGCAGCACCAGCGCCACCGCCCCGAACAGGCTCGCGATCTGGTTCACCACGTGCTCGACGCTTGCGTCGAAGCCCAGCGTGGGGAAGCCCAGCAGGACCGTGATCGCCACGACGAGCGCCAGGAGCGCGCGCCTCAGCCGCGACCGCTCCCGGTCCCAGAACTTGCGGTCTTCCTCGGCCAGTCGCGCCCGCAGGTAGAGCCGTAGAGCCTGACCGGCCAGCAGGTGCACCACCGCCGCCACCAGCACCAGCACGCCGATGCCGATAAACTGCTCGACCTCGATCCCGATGTACGTGTCCTTGAACCAGCTCGGCGCGAGGAAGAGGGGCACGGTGTCCTCCGGTGCTCCTTAGCCTATCATCTGCTAAGGCGCATAAGCACGTGCCACTCTTCTCCCACCGGAGCCACCAACAGCCAGGAGCCAGGACCGTAACTCGCGACCGACCAACCATTCGCCGGGCCCAAGCGTAGGCCCGCAATGCCTGCGGCATTGATAACCCAGGAGTGGCTCCCGCTACACTTGTCTGGTGCAGCCCAGCGACAATCCCACCCAGCGCGTTGCCGTCTACATAGATGGCTTCAATCTCTACTACAGCCTCAGGGCGAAGGAATGGCGGTACTACTACTGGCTCAACATCCACCGCTTCGCCGAGGCCCTGCTCGAGTCTGGCCAGGAGCTTGTGAAGGTACGCTACTTCACGAGCCGGATTGCCGTTCGGTCCGACCGCCCCAGTGACAAGGACAGACAAATGCGTCAGAACATCTACCTGGATGCGCTGGCCACCCTCGGCGAAGTGGACATCCACTACGGGAAGCACTCTGACAGGGAGCAGACCTGCCCGGAGTGCGATGCGGTTTGGCAGCAGCCCGAGGAGAAAATGACAGACGTCAACCTTGCTGTTGAAGCCCTCGGCGATGCGCGGGACGACCTATTCGATATCGCCCTGATCGTGTCAGGAGATACCGATCTCGTTGGCTTGGTGCAAGCCGTTGGGAAACGTTATCCCGGCAAGGAGGTCGTTATCGTCTTCCCTGGAAGGCGTGCGAACGCTCTGGTAACGGCCTCCTCAAGGAGTCGCTCCCTTTCGGAGAACGCGCTGGCCACGAGCCAGTTTCCGGATCGCGTGCCGACGGCCAGCGGCTACGTGCTGGAGCGGCCTCCGAGTTGGGTGTGAGGGCGCATCAAAACGCCCTCTCCGCCAGCCGACGGGAGGGCGCTGGCCCAGCGATACTCTCGCTGGGGAGGTGCTCTCAGTGTCCTTCAACCCCTCCGGGGTGTCAAGATGCCGATGGCCGGTGGTTAGTGGCTGGTGACCGGCGATCGGCTCAAACCCCCACTATCAGCCAATAGCCAACAGTCAGGAGCCCCAAGATGCCCCACCGCCCCTTTGTCCAGCTCGCCTACCACGTCCCCGACATCTTCGAAGCGGCCGAGCGCTGGGCCGCCGAGCGCGGCGCCGGTCCCTTCTATATCAACGAGCACATCCCCATTGAGCGGGCCATCTACCGCGGTCAACCCGGCGAGTTCGACCACTCCTCCGCTTACGGGCAGCTCGGCTCCGTCATGCTTGAGCTTGTCCAGCAGAACAACGACGGTCCCTCCGCCATCCGCGACATGTACGCCCCCGCTGAGCAGGGCCTCCACCACTGCGCCACCATCGTCCCCAACTTCGAGGAGGAGCTCGCCCGCTACGAGGCGCTCGGCTTCACCATCGCCAACCGCTTCGTGCTTGCTGGTGGCATGGAGTTCGGCTTCGTCGATACGGTCGCGGTCTACGGGCACATGGTCGAGGTGTACGAAGGCCTGCCAGGACTGCTCGATTTCTACGCGCTGATCGCCGCCGCCGCTGAGGGCTGGGACGGCTCCGACCCCATCCGCCGCGTCGCCGACATGAACCGCAGCCCTGCTACGGGGCCGAACCCGGCATGATCCAGGTCGACATGGGAGTTGCATCGAAGCGCAGCCCCTCGCGGTCCGGCTCCAGGTTCGTGATCGTGAGGGCGAACGGCTCGAGATAGTCCGCCTTCCCGTCGACGACCCGGAACGGCGTGTCGTGACCGGGATAGATGATGTCTCCGGCGCTCAGCGCCTTCGCCACGCTCTCCCGCGCCTGCGAGAGCGACCCGAACACAATCGGTGGCTGCCCCGAGTCCAGCACCCAGCTGGAGTGCACGGCGTCGCCCGTGACGCAGGCTGTGCCCGCCGCCGTCTCCACCAGCAGTCCGATGCTGCCCACCGAGTGTCCCGGCAGCTCGATCACGCGCACCCCCGCCGCCACCTCGTCCCCCTCCACCACCTCCTGGATGCGATGTGTCTCCAGCGCGAGGCCTGTCCAGGGCGGAGTTGCCCAGTCGTTCTCGTGGGGCGCGCTCGCGTAGCTGCGCTCGCGTGGGTGCAGCAGCAGTGGCGCCTCCGCGAACCGGTCGAAGTTCTGCGCGTGATCCCAGTGCGCGTGCGTCAGCACGACCGCATCAATGCTGGCCTCGGTCAGACCGCGCTGCTCCAGCGCTGCGCCCAGCTCGCGCCGTCGCCCCACGTGTGCGGGATCGACCAGGATCAGCCGCCCCTCCGACTCCACCAGCGTCACCGAGCAGAAACCGGGACTCCCCTGGTTGGTCCGGAACGAAAACCCGCTCAGCAGAACATCAATGGTAGCCATGCGCGGAGCTTACGCCGGGAGCCGCCCGCAGTGAGTACAATCGCCCCCACACGGTTGTTCCGCCGCTGGAGGTAGTCCATGAGCCGGGAACAGTTGCTCGAAATGGCCCGCCGCGAGGTCGAGAATCTCGGCGCCGATCGCATCGATCTGGCAGACGACGTCTACAAGATCCCCACCAGCGCCTACTACGACCTCGACCGCTGGCGGCTCGAGGTCGACCGCATCTTCAAGCGGCTGCCCCTCGCCCTCGGCTTCTCCTGCGAGCTGCGCAATCCCGGCGACTACCGCTCTCTCGAAGTCGTGGGCATGCCCGTGCTCATGGTGCGCGACGTTGACGGCGAGGTCCGCGCCTTTGTGAACATGTGCAGCCACCGCGGCACCATCGTCGTCGATGAGGGCGCCGGCAACTCGCACGGCTTCCGCTGCCCCTACCACGCCTGGAGCTACGACCTCCAGGGGAACCTCGTCTCCATCTTCGATTCCGGCAACTTCGGCGACATCGACAAGTCCTGCTACGGCCTCACGCCCCTCCCCTGCTCCGAGCGCGCCGGCCTCGTCTGGGTCACCCTCAACCCCTCCTCCGACGTCGACATCGACCTCTTCCTCGCGGGCTACGACGAGATGCTCGACCACCTCGGCTTCGCCGATGCCCACGTGATCGGCCGCCAGAACCTCGACGGCCCCAACTGGAAGGTCGCCTATGACGGCTATCGCGACCTCTACCACATCCCCATCCTCCATCGGAACAGCTTCGGGCCCGACTCCGCCTACCAGCCCGACTACTACGCCTGGGGCACGCACGTGCGCATGGTTTCACCCACGCGCTTCGCCCGCGCCGCCGATCTCCCCGAGGACCAGTGGCAGCTGGAGGACCTGACCCCCGGCATCTGGACCATCTTCCCCAACATCTCCATCGCCGGAGGCCGCGGTTCCGCCGCCTACGACGGCCAGGGCGCCTCGCCCTTCATGATCTCCCAGATGTTCCCCGGGAAGACCCCCGAGGAGTCCGTCACCATCCAGAACTTCCTCCTCCCCGAGGAGCCCAACCCCGACGACGACGAGCGCTACGCCGACATCATGAAGATGTACTTCGACGTCGTCGGCGATGAGGACTACTACACCGGCTTCCGCGTGCAGCGCGCCCTCAAGACCGGCGCCAAGGATCACTCCCTCTTCGGGCGCAACGAGGGCGGCGGGCAGATGTTCCACAAGTGGGTGCAGGCCCTCATCGACACCGAGGATGAGAACCTGAACGCTCTTCTGGAGCGCGGCATCGACGCCTAGTTCGGCTTGGTTCGGGGGAACGTGGGCGAACGCCTTCCCCCCGCGAGGCGCCATCAGAAGGAACGCGACCAATCGGGCCCGGCCGGAAAGAACGCTGGTAGGCTTGCCCCGCGCGACTCATGCTCGCGCGGGGGTGTTGCTATGAAGGGCTCCGAATACATCGCCAAGAGCTGGCTCGCCTACGGCGTTGAGGCCATCTTCCTCGTTCCCACCAACCTCTTCGATTCCCTCGTCATGCTCGAAGGGACCGGCGTCCGCCGCATCCTCACGCACGGGGAGAAGGCGGCCGCCTACATGGCCGACGGCTATGCCAAGGCCGCGGGCCGTCCCGGAATCGTCATCAGCCAGGGCGGACCGGGCGCGACCAACCTCGCCGCCGGCCTCGCCGAGCCCTGGCAGGCCTCGACCCCCGTCATCGCCTTCACCGGCGCGCGCTCCGGGGCGCAGGCCTACAAGAACGCCTACCAGGACGTGCGCGCCCACTTCGAGAGCGTCACCAAGTTCAGCGCCGACGTCACCCGCACCGAGCGTCTCGCCGACCTTATCCCGCAGGCCTTCCGCGAGGCCACCTCCGGCGACCCCCGCCCCGTCCACCTCGCCATCGCCGCCGAGGCCGAGGCGGGCGAGGCCGACCTCCCCGAGCCGACTGGCGACCCCCGCTACGCCACCAGTCCCTCAATCCGCCCCGAGCCCCCCGCCGAGGGCGTCGACGAGGCACTCGCGCTCCTCCTCGAAGCCGAACGTCCCGTGATCATCGCGGGCGGTGGTGTCATGTCCTCGGGCGCCTGGCCGGAGCTGATCGAGCTTGCCGAGAAGCTCGCCATCCCCGTCGCCACCTCCCTCTCCGGCAAGGGCGCCATCAACGAGAACCACCCCCTCTCCGTCGGCGTGCTCGGCTCCTACGCCCGCAAGTCCGCCAACGAGATCGTCGCGGACGCCGACCTTGCGCTCATCGTCGGCACCCGTACGGGCAGCCAGAGCACCAACGGCTGGACCCTCCCCAGCCGCGACACCGACATCATCCACATCAACGTCGACCCCTCCGAGCTGGGCCGGAACTATCCCGCGAACACGAAGGTCGCCATCGCCGCCGACGCCAGGGTCGCCCTTGCGGGAATCCTGGCTGCCGCCGGTGATACGGTGCGCCCGCCCGGCGAGTGGGTGGCCGAGGTCCAGCGCATCGTGCGCCACTGGTGGGAGGGCAAGGAGCCCCTCCTCTCCTCCGGCGACTCGCCCATCCGCCCCGAGCGGCTCTGTCGTGAACTGACCGAGACCCTGCCGCCCGATGCCGTCATCGTCGCCGATACGGGCTACGCCGCCGCCTGGGCCGGCGCCTTCGTCGAGCTGCGACAGCCGGGTAAGCGATTCCTCCGCTGTGAGGGGTCGCTCGGCTGGGCCCTGCCCGCCTCCGTCGGTGTGAAAGTGGCCGTGGGCGACACGCCCGTCATCTGCTTCACCGGCGATGGCGGCTTCTGGTACCACCTGAGCGAGCTCGAGACCGCCGTCCGCTACGGCCTGAACGTCGTCTACGTCGTCCTCAACAACCACGCTCTCGCCTTCGACACGCACATCCTCGACTTCCGCTTCGACAGCAAGGCCTACGAGCTCGCCGAGTTCGGCGACGTCGACTTCTCCGCCGTCGCCCGCGCCGTCGGCTGCGACGGTGAGCGCGTCACCGAGCCCGAGCGCCTGCGCGCCGCCATCGAGGAAGCCCTCGCCAGCCCCCGCCCGACCGTCATCGATGTCGTCATCGACCACGACGCCGTCGCCCCCGTGACCGCCTACGACCGCGCCGGCCGCCGCGAACGCATGGTCGTCGACGACCTCGACGAGATCGTCACCAGCCGTGCGGGCGGCGGCCCGCCACAGTGACGGGTCCGCCCATCCTTCCCCTCCGCCGGCCCCTCGCCGCGCGCTTTCTGCCCTCGCGCTACTACTACGGCTGGTACGTCGTCGTGGGCGTGGCCATCGTCATGCTTGGCGGCATCGGCGTGGGCTATTACGGACTCGCCGTCTTCCTCAAGCCCCTGCAGCAGGCCCACGGCTGGTCGAACGCCAGCGTGAGCGGCGCCACCGCCCTCTACTTCGTCATCTCCGGGCTCTCCGCCGCGGTAGTGGGGCCCCACATCGACCGGCGTGGCCCGATGCCCTTCCTCACCGCCGGCCTGGTCCTCACCGCCGTCATGATCGGCTGCATCGGCTTCGTCGAGGAGCTCTGGCAGCTTTACGCCGTCTATGCCGTGCTCGCCGCCGCCTTCGGCATGGCCGGAGGCGTCTCCACGAACGTCATCATGGCGCGCTGGTTCATCCGCCGCCGCGCCCGCGCCATGAGCATCTCCGCCACCGGCGTCTCCTCCGCGGGCGTCGTCCTGCCGCCCCTCGGCGCCTGGCTGATCGCCTCCGGCGGCCTTGAGCTGACGACCCCCGTCATCGCTGTTTTCACGCTGGTCGTGGGCCTGCCCATGGTCTTCCTCGTGCTGGTGTGGGATCCGAGCCAGATGCGCCTTCCCCCCGACGGCGCCGTCCCCGCCACCGGCCCGCCCGCCCACGCTGGCCTCAGCGACGAGGTCCAGACACGCCGCTGGACGCTATCCCAGGCCATGCGCACGCTCTCGTTCTGGTCGCTGGCCATGGCCTTCGTGCTCGTGCTGCTCGCCCAGACCGGCTTCCTCATCCACGAGATCGCGTTCCTGGAGGACCGCACCGGCTCGCGTACCGCTGCCTCCCTCGCCCTCAGCCTGGGCGCCATCGGCAGCATCGTCGCCCGCCTCATCGTCGGCGGGTTCGCCGACAATCTCAGCAAGCGCCACCTCACTGCCGGCCTCTTTGCCTTCCAGGCCGCCTCGGTGCTCCTCATGATTTACATAGACACGGCCGTCACCAACTACGTCTTCGCCCTCACGTTCGGCCTGACCATCGGCAACATCTACATGATGCAGTCGCTGCTCACGAGCGAGATCTTCGGCTACGTCTCCTTCGGAGCCGTCTTCGGCATGATCTCGTTCACCAGTCAGGTCAGCAGCGGCGCCGGACCCCTCCTCGTGGGTCTGCTGGAGCAGGCCACGGGAAACTACGAGTCGCCCTTCCTGGTCACCGCCGGAATCACCCTCGCCGCTGCCGTCGTCGTGCTCTTCGCCCGGCCCGTCCGCCTCGCCGAGAGCGAGTCCTCCACCGCCTAGCCGCCTTCGTAGAGCCCGTGCACGCGGATGTAGGCCGCGACCTCCACCGGCAGGTCGTCGCTGCCTTCGCCCGCCTCGATCAGCGCCCGCGCGTCGCTCGAGGCGATGCGCCCGTGCTCCTCGTCCAGAGCCACCGTGATGATGCGGTCGGCGTAGCGCGCCGCCCGCTTCGCCACGTAGCCGGACACGTCCGCCGGTGTCACATCCCCCCGGTTCGCCGCGATCACGCGGTGCCGCTCGAAGAACGGGTCCAGCTCCACCTCCATCGCTCCCGCGTAGTACTGCTCGTCGAAGAGCCGCACGAGCGTGTCGTAGCCAAGCACGAAATCGAACGCCGCCTCCGGCCAGGTCGCCCGCAGCGCCGCCGCCTGGTCGACGATGCGCGCCTGGTTCGCCGCCAGCACCGCCAGCCCGGGACGCGACTCGCGCGCGGCCAGCAGCATCCCGACCCGGTCCGCCAGCGCCGCCCCCTCGATGCCCTTCGCCACGTTCCGCGTCGTCAGCAGGGCCGCTCCCCCCTCCACGCCCGCCACCGCCTCCGCCAGGTCCAGCAGGCGCAGGTGCGCGCGCGTCGGCGGGTTGAAGGCGGAGGGAAGCACCGCCCACCCGCCCCGCAGCCCTTCCCCCGAGTCGAACCGCGCGACCGCGGGCGACTCCCTGCGCGCAAGCGCCTCCAGCCGCTCGCCGAGCGTTCCCTCCATCCCCCGATTCTAGGCGCTCCCGGCACCGGCCCTTGCCGCCCCGCACCGCGCCGCCGTAGCGTGGCGACCGTGCCGGTTTCCCGGACGCCTCTGGCCGTGCTGCTCCTCGGCGTGCTTGGCGTCTCCTGGGCCGCCATCTTCGTACGCCTCGCGGACGAAGCTCCGGCCCTCACGATCGCCGCCTACCGCCTCCTTTTCGCCGCCGGGCTGCTCCTGCTCTTCGTCGCTGTCGCCCGCGCCCGGGGGAAGATCGCCTTCCCTCCGCGCTCGAGCCTGCCCTTGCTGGCCCTCTCCGGCGTCTTCCTCGCGGGGCACTTCTGGAGCTGGTTCGCCTCCCTCGAACGCACCTCCGTCGCCTCCAGCGTCGTCATCGTGGGGTTGCAGCCCCTCCTCGGCGCGCTCCTCGCCTTCGCCGTCCTGCGCGAACGCCCCGCCCGCCGCGAGTACGCCGGCCTCGCCGTCGCCATCGCGGGCCTCATCGTGATCGCCGCCTTCGACCTCGCCCGCGGCCTCGAATTCTTCGTCGGCGACCTCCTCGCCCTGTTCGCCGCCCTCCTCGTGGCCGCCTACCAGACCATCCGCCGCAAGACCCGCCACGAGACCGGCGCGCTCCCGTATTCCGCCGTCGTCTACACCGCCGCCGCTGTCACGCTCTGGCTCGCCGTGCTCATCGTGCGCCCTTCGCTCAGCGGCTTCGGCGGCGACGCCTGGCTCTTCATCGTGCTGCTTGCCCTCATTCCCCAGCTCATCGGGCACACGTCCCTCAATTGGGCGCTCGGACACCTGCGCGTCGTCACCGTCGGACTTGCGATCCTTGGGGAACCGCTGCTCGCGACGCTCTACGCCATCCCCGTCCTCGGCGAGACACCACCGATCGGTGTCCTCGTGGGTGGACCGCTCATCGTCGTTGGCGTCGCCCTCGGGCTCAGCGCCTCCCGCCGCGACGAGTCCGCCGCGCCGCCAGCGTGAGCGCGGTCACGTCGGGCGGCGTCTCGATCGCGCGGCGGATGGCGGCCTCGTGCTCGCCGTCGTGCTCGGCCCAGGC
This sequence comes from Tepidiformaceae bacterium, assembly GCA_965262975.1. Taxonomy (GTDB): domain Bacteria; phylum Chloroflexota; class Dehalococcoidia; order Tepidiformales; family Tepidiformaceae; genus UBA2991. The sequence continues at coordinate 3,340,827 of OZ253575.1, forward strand.
GGTCAGGTAGGCCCGAAGCGAGAACGCGTGCGGTTCGCCCCAGGGCGTCAGCACGCCCGCCACCCGCACCTCCCGCTCCAGCGCCGCCGCCGGTAGCGCAAGCAGCGCCTCCACTGCCGCCTCCCGCGACTCACGCATCGTCTCGGCCAGCTCATCGACGCTCTCTTCCCGCACGCCGTCCATCAGCCCGACCCGCCGCCCTTCGAGCGCCGCCGCGTCTCGGGTTCCCCCCACCCACAGCCCCTCCCCCGTCCGTCCTGCCGCCTCCGCCAGCTCAACGAGCATCCCGTCGACCGTCGCCACGTGGCGCACGTGGTCCAGAGCTGTCCAGGCGTCGTCGGAGGCCTGCCGATCCCAGTAGTCGTCCGGCACGGAGGCGATCAGCCCCTCCAGCACGTGCCGCCGCGCGGCCGCGCGCTCGACCAACGTCCGCACCTCGGGAACGGCAACCATTCCTCGACTCTGCCAGACCCCCCACCCGTGCGCGACCTGCCCCTGCCGCGATCGCGGGCTACACTCTCCGCGGTGCGCCTCCTCCTCTTCGACATCGACGGCACCCTCATCGTGAGCGGCGGCGCTGGCCGCGCCGCCATCGCCGCCGCCTTGACCGCCGAATTCGGTCTCTCAGGCATTGATGGCATCGCCGTCGACGGACGCACCGACACCGGCATCTTCGCGGACGCGCTCACGCTCGCCGGCGTCGACCCCACCCCCGCCGCCCTCGACCGCATGACCACCGCCTATCTCGCACGCTTCCCCGAGGCGCTTGAGAGCCACGATGGTCGCGTCCTTGAGGGCGTCATCGATCTGCTCGATGCGCTCGAAGGCAAGGACGTGGTCGTTGGCCTCGCCACCGGGAACGTGGTCAGGGGCGCGGAGCTGAAGCTGCGCTACTACGGCCTTTGGGACCGCTTCCGCGGAGGCGGCTTCGGCGACGTCTCCTCCGACCGCACGAAGGTCCTTGCGGCCGCCCTCGAGGAGTTGGCGAAGGTGGGCGGCGTGGCCGCTGCCGACGCCAGCGCCATCGTCATCGGCGACACGCCCCGCGATGTCTCCGCCGGGCACGCCATCGGCGCGACCGTCCTTGCCGTCGCGACCGGCAACTACGGCGAAGACGCCCTCCGCGAAAGCGGCGCCGACTTCGTCCTCCCCGACCTGCGCGACACCGAAGCCGCGCTCGCGATTCTGCTCGGCTAGCTCCCCAGCGCCGCGATCCGCTCCCGCAGCCCCTCCGCCCGCGTCTGCGCCTGCGCCAGCCGGTCGCGTTCGCCCTGCACCACCGCCTCGGGCGCGCGTTCGAGGAAGCGTTCGTTCGAAAGCTGCTTCTCGAGCCGCGTGATCTGCCCCTCCGCCTCCGCCAGCTCGCGCTCCAGACGTTCGCGCTCGGCCGTCAGGTCCACCTCCGGGAGCGCCAGCGCCACCTCCGTGTCGCCCACGCGCGCGAACGCGTACTCCCCCGCCCGAAGCTCCACGCCCGCGCCCGTCACCTCTGGCTCGACGCGCGACGTGAAAGCCGTCGCCGCAGCAGTTTCGCGAAGCGCCTCCGCCTGGCTGCTCGCCCGCAGGTAGACCCCCGGACGCGCGCCCGCCTCCACGCCTTTCTCCGCCCGCAGGTTGCGGATAGCGCGGTTCACGTCGATCACGTGGCTCATCGCCGCCTCCGCCGCCGGATCCCGCCAGACGCCCGCGCTCTTCGGGTACCAGGCCACGATTAGGGCCGAGGCGAGGTCGTCGTCGATGTGCTCGCGCAGCTTTCCCCACAGCTCCTCGGTCACGAACGGCATGATCGGATGCAGCAGCCGCAGGCTGTGGTCGAGCACGTGCGCGAGCACTGCCAGCGGACGCTCGTCGCCCTCGTTCAGGCGCACCTTGCTCATCTCCACGTACCAGTCCGCCAGCTCGTTCCAGATGAAGTCCTGGATGCGCCGCCCCGCCTCGCCGAGCTGGTACGCCTTCAGCAGCGAGTCGACCTCGCCCTCCAGCCCCTCCAGCCGCGAGAGCAGCCAGCGGTCCTCCAGCGCCAGTGTCTCCCGATCGGCCGCGTGGGGACGCTTCAGACGGCGTCCCTCCAGCTTCATCAGGACGTAGCGCGCCGTGTTCCACAGCTTGTTCGCGAAGTTGCGGGCCGCGACCATGCGCTCCTCGCTGTACTTCATGTCCTGCCCGAGCGTTCCCATCGTCAGCAGCGCGAAGCGGAACGCATCCGCTCCGTACTGACCTGCCGCGACCAGCGGATTCACGGCGTTCCCGCGTGACTTCGCCATCTTCGCGCCGGTCGCGTCGCGGATGAGCCCGTGGAAGACCACCGTGCGGAAGGGCACATCGCCGTCCGGCCCGTGCTCGCGCATGTTGTAGAGCCCGAACATCACCATCCTGGCGCACCAGAAGAACATGATGTCGTAGCCCATCTGCATGTCGGTCGTCGGGTAGAAGTAGCGCAGATCCTCGGTGTCGTCGGGCCAGCCCAGGTCCGAGTGCGGCGCCAGCGCCGAGGAGAACCACGTGTCGAGCACGTCCTCCTCCTGGCGGATGTCCGTGCTCCCGCAGGACTCACACGCCGAGGGGTCGTCGAGGGCGACCGTCATCTCCCCACAGTCGCAGTACCACACGGGAATCTGGTGCCCCCACCAGAGCTGGCGGCTGATGCACCAGTCACGCAGGCTATCCGTCCAGTTCAGGAATGTGTTCGCCATCCGCGCCGGCACAACGCGGATGCGCTCGTCGCGGATGGCCGCGCTCGCTCCGCTCGCCAGCGAGACGCCCGGCGCGTACTCCTTGTTCACCGCCACCCACCACTGCTCGCTCGGCAGCGGCTCGATCACCGACTCGCAGCGCTCGCAGTGCCCCACGCTGTGCGTGTAGCTCTCCGTCTTCTCGAGGAAGCCGCCGTCCTCCAGGTCGCGCACGATCGCCGAGCGCGCGTCCTCGACCGTCATCCCCGCGTAGGGCCCCGCCTCCTCGTTCATGAGGCCGTCCTGGCCGATCGCCACGACCACGTCGAGGTCGTGGCGCTGCCCGATCTCCCAGTCGAGCGGGTCGTGCCCGGGCGTCACCTTCAGCGCGCCCGTCCCGAATTCGGGCTGGATCGAGTCATCCGCGACGACCAGCAGTTCGCGACCCATGACCGGCAGCAGCACCGTGCGCCCGATGCGGTCCTCGTAACGCTCGTCCTCGGGGTGAACGGCCACGCCCGTATCCGCCACCATCGTCTCCGGCCGCACCGTCGCGATCGAAATGGCGTCGGGCAGGGGCATCCCGCCCTCGCCCACCACGGGATAGCGCACGTAGTAGAGCTGCCCCTCCTCCTCGACGTACTCGACCTCAAGGTCGCTCAGCGCGGTCGTGCAGCGCGGGCACCAGTTGATCATCCGCAGCCCGCGGTAGATGAGGCCGTCCCGGTACAGGTTCACGAACGTCGTGCGCACGGCCCGCACGATGTGCGGGTCCAGCGTGAAGGTGTCGCGGCTCCAGTCCGCGCTCGCCCCGAGCTTGCGGTGCTGCTCGTAGATGCGCGGCCGCAGCTGCCGCACCCACTGCCAGACGCGCGCCTCGAAGCCTTCCCGCCCGAGGTCGTGCCGCGTGAGCCCTTCCTTCAGCAGCTCCCGCTCCATCACGTTCTGGGTGGCGATGCCCGCGTGATCCTCGCCCGGAAGCCAGAGGGTCGGCTCGCCCTGCATCCGGTGCCAGCGCACGAGCGTGTCCGTGAGCGCGTCCTCGTACCCGTGGCCGAGGTGCAGCTCGCCCGTCACGTTCGGCGGCGGCATCACGATGCTGTAGGGCGCCTCGCCCGGAACCACGTTCGCGCGGAAGTACCTGCCCTCCTCCCAGAAGGCGTAGATGCGGTCTTCCACCGTGCTCGGTTCGTAGGTGGAAGCGAGCCGCGTGCTCGTTGGCGCGTCGCTCATCGGGATTCCCTCATCGTTGGAGAACGCCGCCCTTGGGCGGCGCGTCCCGAAAGTGTAGCAGCCGTCCCCGAAGGGTCCCCATCGGAGCGCCGCCCGCTGCTGTGAGGGGGATGGGGTAATTCGGGGGGAGGGACTATAGGATGGCGGCCAGTTGGAGGTGGATTCCGACGTGTCACCGGCGAGGACCTGTGCGGATTGCGGCCGGGAGACGCCAGATTACCCTCCCTTCTGCGTCCACTGCGGAGCCGCTTTGGATGACGCTGCCCCACCCCCTCCTGGCGCCGCAAGCCCTGAAGGCCCGGCCGACGTAGCGGAACTGGCCTCGCAGGTAAGCGACCTCTCCGCGCGACTCGCTCAGCTTGAGGCCCTGATAGTTGACCTGCTCGTCCCACCACCTCTGGCGCCGGGGGAGAGCTGGCGACCGCCCCGGCTCCCGCCGCGCCGGAGCGCCTCGCAGGCCACCCCGGTCGAGCCGGTCGAGCCGGTCGAGCCGGTCGAGCCGGTCGAGCCTGCCCCGCCACCCGCCGCCCCGCGCGAACCGGAGCCTGCGGAGGCTACCCCGCGGGAGCCGGTCGCACCGTCCCTTCCACCACCACCCGCCCCGCGCGAACCGGAGCCTGCGGAGGCCACCCCGCGGGAGCCGGTCGCACCGTCCGTTCCACCACCTGCCGCCCCGCGCGAGCAGACGTCCATCGCCGCTCCAGGCGAGCCGGTTGAACCGCTCGTCTCACCACCTCCCATGGGAGAGCCCGCCCCCGCCCCGCGCGAGCCAGAGGGCGTGGCGGCCATCGCGGCGGATGTCGAGCCGGCCCACCCGCTCCCCCCACCGCGACGCCCCGTCCCCCCTTCACGGCCGCCGTTCGACTGGGAAAGACTCGTGGGCCGGAACTGGTTCGCCATCATCGGCGCCGTGGCCCTGGCCATCGCCGCCGGGTTCTTCCTTAAGCTGGCCTTTGATAACCAATGGATCGGGCCAACAGAGCGAGTGCTGCTCGGCGTTGCACTCGGCCTCGCCATGATCGCCGCGGGCGAGTACACGGCCCGCCGCGCCCCGCCCTGGTCGCGGGCGGTGGTTGGCGGCGGAATCGCGGTCCTGTACCTGTCCATCTACGCCTCCTTCGGCTTCTTCGATCTGATCCCGATCGTGCCCGCCCTTGTGTTCCTTGGCCTCGCGGTGGCCCTGGGCGGGGCCTTGGCCATCAGGCATAACTCGCGGGTCGTCGCCTTCCTCGCGCTGTTCGGCGCGTTCCTCACCCCGGCGCTTCTGGGCGACGAGTTGGGCGACCGCCTGTATATCGGGCTCGGCTACCTGCTGGTCGTCGACGCCGGGATCGTGGCGGTGGCCAGTGTCCGCGGGTGGCGCTGGTACACGCTCATCGGCATGGTCGCGTCCTACGTCCTGTTTGCGGTCTGGCTCGACCACATCCCGCCAGACGAAACCATCGCCGCCCAGCTCGGGCTTTCCGGCGTGTTCCTCATCTTCCTGGGCGCCGCGACCCTCTACAACATCCTCTGGCGCCGCAAGCCCAACCAGTTCGACATGACCCTGATCATGGTGAACGGCTTCGCCTTCTTCGGTCTGACCTTCGCCGTCATGTGGGACCAGTACGAGCCTTGGTTCGGACTCATCGCCCTGCTGCTGGCCGCCGTCCACGGACTCGTGGCCCTCGCCGCGAAGCTCAGGACGGGTGTCTCCACGGTCGTCTCGCTCCAACTGGGCGGCGCTGCCCTGGTGTTCCTGACCGTGGCCGCTCCCCTGCAATTCACCGGCGAGTGGACATCAGTGGCGTGGGCTGCGGAAGGCGCCGTCGTGGTAGGGCTGGGCGTCATCACCGGCAACTGGCTTAGCCGTGTTTCTGGACTGCTGGTGCTCACCTGCGCGGTCGTGCGCATCCTCGCCCTCGACACCGGATCGGTGGATGCGGCCGAGTTCGTCCCCGTGCTGAACGGCAGGTTCCTGGCCTTTGCCTTCGGCATCGGGGGGCTGTACGCGGCCGCCTGGTTGTATGGCTTCCGGGGTGGTCCGGCGCCGCCAGAGTACAAGCCGCCAGCGACCGCGCTGTACGCGGTCGCTTCGCTGTATCGCGAGCTTGTGAAACTGTTTGTGGCCTTCGAGACCCGCGCCTCCCGCGTGCTGGTGACTACCGCAAACCTCCTGACCCTCTGGATCTTCAGCGCCGAGGCCATCAGCTACTTCGATCGCCAGACGCTGGAAGCCGTCAGTAGTGATGCCGCCACCCGTGCCAGCAATTCACTGCTGTCTACGCTGACGTCCGTCTGGGCCGGCTACGGCGCGATCCTGATAGCCGTGGCCCGGTGGCGAGGCGGCGGATTCCTCGCCGCGAGTGGCCTGGCCGTAGTCGCCGTGGCCGCGCTGAAACTGCTGCTGGGCGACACCCCCGCTATCGGCATCCCCGAGGGCTCGCACACTATCGTTCTGAACTTCTACGTCCTCTCCTTCGTGTTCGTAATGGCCGGCATCGTGACCGCGGCCGATGTGGAGAAGAGTGCGCGGATCTTCTCCGCGAGGCTCGGCTGGCCCGGCATGACCGGTCTGGGGGTCGCCGCTGCCGTGATCATTGGCTGGGTGCTCACGGCCGAGGTCGTGCGCTTCTTCGGCCACCGCGAGTTGGTGGAGGGTGGCAGCTACCAGGTACCCATGCATCTGACGCTGACCTCCGCCTGGGCTGTGTACGGCGCACTCTTGATGGCCGTGGCCCGCTGGCGACACGCGGGACGTTTTGCGGTCGCCGGCCTGTCGGTGGTCGCAGTCGCTGGCGGGAAGCTGCTGCTGTTCGACACCTTCTTTGTCGGCATCCCGGAGGGGTCGCACCTGGTCGTCTTGAACTACTACGTCCTCACGTTCGCCTTCGTCATGGCCGGCATCGCCACTGCGGCCTACGTGGAGAAGAGCTCGAAGGCCTTCTCCGCGAGGTTCGGCCGGCTGTTCATGACCGGCCTGGCGATCGCCGCTGCCGTGGCCATTGGGTGGGTGCTCACCGCCGAGGTGGTGCGCTTCTTCGGCCACCGCGAGTGGGCGGAGGGCGGCAGCTACCAGACGCCTATGCATCTGACGCTGACCTCCGCCTGGGCTGTGTACGGCGCACTGCTGATGGCCGTGGCCCGGTGGCGACGCGCTCGATTCCTCGCTCTCGGCGGTCTGGCTGTCGTCGTGGTCGCCGCTGGGAAGCTGCTGCTCTTCGACACCTTCTTCATCGGCATCCCCGAGGGCTCGCACCTGGTCGTCCTGAACTCCTACGTCCTCACGTTCGCCTTCGTCATGGCCGGCATCGTGACCGCCGCCTACGTGGAGAGGATCTCGGGGGTCTACTCCCAGATGCTCGGCCGGCCAGTCACGACGAGTCTGGTGGTTGCAGCCAATGCGGTCGTCTTGTGGGTGCTCACGGCGGAGGTGGTGCGCTTCTTCGGCCACCGTGAGCTCATGCAGGGCGGCGACTACGACGCTGCCATGCACCTCACGCTGACGGTCATGTGGGCCACCCACGCTGCGCTTGCGATCTCCGCAGGCATCTTCCGTGGGTCGCGAACACTCCGCGTCATGGGGATCGTCATGCTGGCGGTGCCGGTGGCGAAACTGTTCGTGTTCGACGTGTTCTTGCTGGAACGCGGATACCGCGTGGGGGCCTTCGCCATTCTGGGAGTGATGCTGCTGGCCATGGGCCTGGCCTACCAGCGCTACAGCGCGACGGTGAAGGGACTCTTCCGGGGCGACGGCGGTTCGGGCGGGGAGCAATCTCCAGGGGCTTCCTGAGCTGCGTGACGCGCGTCGAGCCCAACCCCTAGAGCGACCCCAGCCGCCGCGCCGCCTCCGCCAGCGTTTCGTCCGACTTCGAGAAGGTGAAGCGCACGAAGCGTGACCCCGCCTCCGCATCGTCATAAAAGCTCGAGCCGGGCACCGGGGCCACGCCCGCCCGCTCGATCAGGTTGAGCGCGAAGGCCGTGTCGTCCCCATCGAAGCGGAGGTCGCCGAAGTCCGCCATCACGTAGTAGGCGCCCTCCGGCTTGTGGCAGATGAATCCCGCCTCCCGCAGCGCGATCACGAGCCGATCGCGCTTCCCCTGGTACATCGCCCGTAGCTCCGGGTAGTACGACTCGCCCTGCTCCAGCGCGACCGCTGCCGCCTGCTGCAACGGCGCCGGCGCCCCCACCGTCAGGAAGTCGTGCACCTTGCGCACCACCTCGCTCAGGTGCGGCGGCGCGACCACGTACCCCAGCCGCCAGCCCGTGATGCTGAACGTCTTCGAGAGCCCGCTGATGGTCACCGTGCGCTCGTACATCCCCGGGAGCGTCGCCATCGGCAGGTGCTCGTGCTCGTCGAAGAGGATGTGCTCGTAGATTTCGTCCGTGAAGCAGAGGCAGTCGAACTCCTGGCAGAGCGCCGCGATCTGCGCCAGTTCCCCGCGGTCGAACACCTTGCCGCTCGGGTTGTTGGGCGAATTGACGATGATCGCCTTCGTCCGTGGCCCGAACGCCGCCCGCAGCTCGTCCGGGTCGAACACGAAGTCGAGCCCTCGTAGCGTCACGAACTTGAGCGTCGCCCCGCTCATGGCCGCATCGGGCACGTAGTTCTCGTAGAACGGCTCGAAGACGATGACCTCGTCGCCCGGCTCCACGAAGGCGAGCATCGCCGCCATCATCGCCTCGGTCGCCCCGCACGTGACCGTCACCTCGCGCTCGGGGTCGATGTCGAGCCCGTAGTGGCGCTCCACCTTCGCCGCGATGGCCGCGCGCAGGCGCGGGTCGCCCCAGGTGATCGCGTACTGGTTCACATCCGCTTCGATGGCCTCAATGGCCGCGCGCTTCACGAACGCCGGGGCGGGGAAGTCGGGGAAGCCTTGCGCCAGGTTGATGGCGTCGTGCTCGAACGCCAGCCGCGTCATCTCGCGGATGACCGACTCCGAGAACACCGCCGTTCGCGAGGCGACCAGGGGGCGCTGGGACATGCCCGCGATTCTACGGACGGCCCGCGAATGCGCTCCTTGCCAGTGCTGTAGGCATGCCACCGCACTCCTTTACAGATGAACTTTGGTCGCAGCGGCGCTCCTTGACCTGTTGTTCGCTATTAGCGAAGATGAGGCAAGGCGTGGATGAACATCGAGTGGGCGACGCGGGCGATCCGGGACATGCGCCGTCTCTCGGAGCGGGATCGCCAGCGGATCGTCGCCAAGATCGAACAGTACGCCAGCGACCCGGCGTCACTTGCCAGGCAGGTGGCGCCTTTGACCGGGAGCGACTACCGCCGGCTGAGGGTCGGCAACCACCGCGTGATCTTCGGCGTCGAGCACGGGGAGCCCTCGGTCGTTGTCATCCTCAGAGTCCGACACAGGAGGGAAGCGTATGAGCGCCGGTAAGACCGTCACACTGACGCGCGAAGAGTACGACGCGCTGGTCGAGCGAACGGCCGAACTCGAGGACCTGCTGGCCGCCGCCGAGGCGGCGGCTGATGCAAGGGTTCCACACGAGGTGGCGCTGGCAATCATCGGCGGCGCCAGCCCCGTCCGTGCGTTCCGCGACCACCAGGGACTCACACTACGCGCGTTGTCCGAGCGATCTGGCCTCGCAGTCAGCTATCTCTCCGAGATCGAGCACGGCCGCAAACCGGGCTCGGTCACGGCCCTGACCCGTGTCGCCAAATCTCTCGGCACCACGGTTGATGCCTTGGTGGAAAGCTGACCCCTACCCGGAGAGAGCACGTTAGTGCCACACCCTCTCTCTGCCAACGTCTAGAGCCGGGTGCCAGCTCGAACGCTTGCGGTACGCTCCCGTTAGGCGTCCGTGTCCCGCAGCACCACGACCGGTATCTCCCGGTCCGTCCGCGCCTCGTGTGATGCGTAATGGCCGGAGCCCGCCTTGAACAGGTCGTAGAGGCGTTGCCGGTCCTCGGCCGACGCCGGCTCGGCCCGCATCGCGCGCTTCATCCCCCGCGTCTCCACCTCGACGCTGGGGTTGGCGACGATGTTGTGGTACCAGGCAGGATTGCGCGGCCCTCCCCAGAGGGAAGCGGGGACCAGCAGGGCGCCGTCCTCCTCCACGTAGAGCAACGGCGAGGTCTGCTGTTTCCCCGACCGCGCGCCGGTCGTCGTCAGCAGCAGGACAGGCAGGCCGAACTTGCCCATCAGCCGCCCGCCGGTCAACCGAAACACGAATGTGTGAAACGGCGAGAATAGCTTCAGGAAGAACTTCTGGACCGCGAACATCAGCGGTTCGGTCCGCGGTTCATCGGGTACGGCTGCCAGCGACGCAGCTCCGTGCGCGGCAGCACCTCCGGGTTCACCGCGCTCCGGGGCCAGCGACCTTGCAGCGCCGTCGCGATCTCGCGACCGGTCCGCCTGCGCGTCTCCGGCATCATCCGCGCCGTCGCCGAGGCCACGTGCGGCGTCACGATGACGTTGTCCATGTGCAGCAGCGGATTCTCCGCATTCGTCGGCTCCACCTCGAACACGTCCAGCGCCGCCCCCGCGATCTCGCCGTCCTCCAGCGCCCCGATGAGCGCCGCTTCGTCCACCGTCGGCCCGCGACCGTTGTTCACGAAGATCGCCGAGGGCTTCATCGTGGCGAAGTGATCGGCCTTCATGAGGGGTCGCGTCTCCGCGTTCAGGGGCGCGTGCATCGAGACGTAGTCGGCTCGCTCCAGCATCTCCATGAACCCCACCGGCTCCACGCCCTCGGCCGTCATCGTCAGTTCGCTCACGAACGGGTCGTACGCGATCACGTGCAGGCCGAACGGCTGGCAGCGTCGCGCCACCGCCCGCGCGATGTTCCCGAACGCGATGAGCCCCACGGTCTGCCCCCAGAACCGGGGCACGTCGCTGAAGACGGGCCGCGCCTCGCGCCACTTCCCCTCGCGCATCAGCCGGTCCATCAGCTTCAGACGGCGGGCGGCCGCGAACATGAGCGCGATCGTGTGGTCCGCCACCTCCTCGACGAACACGTCCGGCACGTTCGTCACGACGATGCCCGCTTTCGTCGCCGCCTCCACGTCGACCGTGTCGGCGCCCACGCTGCTGAGGCCGATCACGACGCAGCGGTCGAGCCCCTCGATGATCTCGGCGGTGATGCGCCGTCCCGGCGCGATCACGGCGTCGGCGTTCCGCGCCGCCTCGGCGAACTCCGCGTCCGTCTTCGCCGGAATCTCGAGGATCGTCGCGCCGATGGGGTCGAGCGCCTCCCGCTCAAAGCGAAAGTCGCCCATCCCCGATCCCTGGCGCGCCTGCGCCGCGACCACGTAGCCGCCTGACTCGTCACTCATCGTTGCTCTCCCTGCCTGCTGGGTGGGCGCGATTCTCACGCCCGCAGTCGGGCGTGTCTACGGCGCTCGAAAATTGGCCACTGCGCCTGCCAAGTCTAATGTTGCAGGTTCGTGAGATAGTCGCGTATCCGCCAGGACAGTTCCTTGGGGAAGTCGGCCTCGATGGCTTCAACAGCTCTAGTCAGAAGGGGCTGAGAGAAGTCACCAGGACCACCTCGCAAGACTGATGTCCATTTTGAAGGGTAGTAGCGAGCCAGCATTCCTAGGATGTAAGATGTTAGGTACAGCTGATAGAACTCACTTATTCTGTCACCGTTGGGAAAAGGCAGTACGACATGCACTACTGGAGATTCCTTCATTTGATGGAAGACAGGAAAGGCGTTTTGATGGCTACCGTCTGCCAGATGCTGAAACTTCAGCGCAGGTACGACAGCAGGGGATCCAGATCCAAAATTTATGTCGATCGACTCAATCGATAAGTAGTCGTTTTTCGAATTATCCGACAAAGATTCTGGTATTGTAGTCAAAAATCCAAAATAGGTGCAATTTTCCTGGGAGCGCACAATGGCAGGTTTCCAGTTGCTAGTTCTGCCTGTGATCCCCGAGTATTCACTTGATGTACTTACCATCCGGGAGAGCAAGTCCCCTAGAGTGATCGTGCTCTTACCAGAGGCAAAATCTAGTACCCCAAGGTCATATTCTGCAGTCAACAACCTACTGTCCTCTGTATATTGCACCCGGTGCTCATTCGGGCACGCAGATAAAGTCTCTAAGAATGTCCCTTTTACTGCTTTTGCCTTCAAATCAATGATACCTTGTAAACCGTCCATTAAAGTCTGCTTCCAGTCTACGGGTTGAAGACCATGTCTTTTTTCTAGAGAATCTTCAGTCTTTTCAGGGTCCCTCAGTAGTACTGTTCCGCGAGCCAGGGATAATATGCCGTAGTAAAGCAGTAGTGGCTTGACACTCAAGTCTGCGAGGCTTGCATTCCTGAAGAACTCACGGCCTTGAGAAAAGAAAGCGTTGACTTGTGTGACCTTCGGTGGGGTTATGGGCTTATGATACGTAAACTCGTACCATGATTCAACGTAGTCAAAAGATTCGAACCGGGAGAGCCGGTGCCAGGCATCGGGTGTCATAAAATGTGTCTGTCGCCGAGCAGCTCTGATGACGTCTGATGGTGTTGCTGAAGTGCAATCATCGAGTTGGGGATGAACACGGCATAGGGCTAGGCCGGGACCGGCACGCCGACGCGCACCGCCGGGACGGCAGCGCCCTTGAAGAACCCGACGACCGCGCCGCCCTGCAGCAGGCTCGATACGTAGACCGCGCCCTCGGGCACCCGGTCCGTGACAGTCGCGGGAGCGCTCAGCGTCAACTCGCCATCGGTGAGTTCGATCTCGTCGCCGTCCGCGATCCCGAGCCGCTCGGCGTCTTCTTCGCTCACCTGGAAGCGGTCGTAGCGATGCAGCTTCTCCGCCTCGGGATGGCGCAGCGCGGCAGCGTCGGTCGCCGTGTACTGGTCCCGACCCGTGATGATGCGCAGCCCCTCGCCGCTGGCGGACGCCTCCGCCAGCGGAACGATGGCGCCCTGGCCCGACGGCTCGACCTCCATCCGCACGCCCTCCCCGATGATCAGGTCGGCGGCGGGCTGGTAGGCCGGGGTCTCGTTGGCGATCGCTGCGAGGGCCGTCTCCGGGTCGGCGGGAACCTCGACTTCGAGCGCGCTCGCGAGGGCGGAGAGTGCGGCGAAGCAGCTCACGGCCTCGCCCTCCGGCGCGATCGCCGGTTCGAGGCGCTGCACGCGGAAGTCTCCCTGTGTGTAGGTCCCGCGCGAGGCGTAGGCGCGCCCCTCCGCGAGTACGGCCGTCGCGCGCTTCGCGGTCTCGTGCGCCACGTTGTCGACGACGACGAGCGCATCAAGCCCTTCGAGCGCGGCCGCGGCGCCCGGCAGGCGCATCGTCGGGTCGTCGCGGATGACGAGCAGTCCGCTCAGGCCCGCGAGCGGGTCGTCGCTGCCCTCGGCGGCTACGCCGACATCGAGCAGTCCGTGCGTGTTCACTTCCGGCGGCGCGATCACGAGGTGGTCCGAAGCCGCCTCGCCGTGGAGCGCGACCGCGACGTTCGCCGCCCCGCCCGCCATCGCTCCCGCAATCGCGGGCGATACCGGGTTCGGCGCGCAGATGACGATCGCGCCCTCGCTCGCCCGCAGCGCCTCGGCGGCGGCGGCGATGTCACCGCTCGCGACGCCCTGGCCAGCGACGGCGCTGGCGAGGCTCGCGGCTGCCTGACCTTCCTCGCCCGCGGCGGGACGGATCCAGTGCGCGGCGAAGTCGACAAGCTCGCTTCGCAGCGCGCCAATCACGACGAGCGTGGCCTTCTCGTTCGCGACCGCGTCCTTGATGCGCACGCCGAGGACGTTGTGGCTCTCCTCGAGGTCGTCGGCGATCACGACGATCGCCTTCGCCTTCGGGATGCGGGTCATGTCCGTGGCCATGCGCCATGTGCCCAGACGCTCCTCAAGCGCTTCCTTCGCCGCTCGCATCACGGGCCCAAGGGGGCTGTCGGCGGTCGTGCCGAACGCTCCGCTTGCGATGAGCCGTGCTAGGTACGCTTCCTCGTTCGTGACCGTTCCGCCCACGAGCACGCCCACGCGACCCTTGCCGGCGGCCTCGCGCAGTGCGCTCGCAGCCTCGGCCGCCGCGTCCTCGAGCGTCGCCGGCGCCTGGATCACCCCACGCTTCACAAGGTGCCGTGAGAGCCGCTCGCGCGGCTTCAACGAGTCGTAGTGGTAGCGCCCGCGTACGCAGATCTGGTCGCCCGCGAACTCGTTGCCCGGGCCGGGACGCACGATCACGCCGCGCCCTTCCCGCGATCCGAGGCTCAGGCTGCATCCGACCGCGCACGAGTCGCAGGTCGTCGTCGTCCACGTGTCCGGCTTCGCCACCCACTTGTTCGGGTGCTCCATCAGCGCCGCCGTCGGGCAGACGTCGATGCAGGCGCCGCTGAAGTCGCAGTTGCTCTCGTCGATCGAGCCGCCCGCCCCGAACGTGATTTGCAGGTCGAAGCCGCGCCCACCGAGCGTGATCGCGCTCGTGTGCCGCTTGTCCTCGCAGACCCGCTGGCAGCGCGTGCAGATGATGCACATCTGCGGGTCGAACTCCATGTACGGATTCGCCCGGTCGGCGGGCGGCTGTGGCGCCTGGTAGAAGGTGCGCTCTTCGCCCACCCACGGCTCGTAGCCGGACATCCCGACCATCTCGCAGGTGGCCTGCAGCTCGCAGCGATAGTTCTTCGAACAGGTGAGGCAGCGGTGCGTGACGACGTCGTCGCGCAAGCAGATGTCGCCCGGATGGCAGTGCTCGCGCCGGTGACAGGTGAGGCAGCGGTCGCTGTGGTTCGAGATGAGCACGGAGAGGACGGCGCGGCGCGCCTCCTGCACCTCGTCCGTGTCGGTGCGCACGGTCATGCCGTCCTGGACGATGCTCGTGCAGGCCAGCTGCAGCCCCGGAGGCCCCTCGATATCGACCAGGCAGGTGCGGCAGCCCGCGTACGGCTTGAGGCCGTCCACGTAGCAGAGGTTCGACATGTAGATGCCGTTGTTCTTCAGTACCTCGACCAGGGGTGCGCCGTCGGGCGCCTCGATCGCTTGGCCGTCCGCGGTAATCGTCGCCATACGTCTAGAGCCGGTGGAAGTCGGCGTCGGGGTCGGGCGCCTTCATGCCGTTCGGGTAGGTGTTCTCGTTCCGCTCCAGGAACGACTGCGCCATCTCGCTGAGCGCGTGCTTGTCGCGGTACATCTCGTCGAAGTTCGTGACCGCGTCATCGAGCGGCCCGCCCGGCTGGATCGCCTCGTAGGGGCAGGCTTCCGTGCAGAGCCCGCAGTACATGCAGATGCGGAAATCGATCTCGTAGCGATCGATGTTGCGGCGCCCCTCCGCGTCCTGGCTGGTCGCCACGAGGATGCAGCCATCGGGGCAGGCTTGCGCGCAGGTGCTGCAGCCCGTACAGCGTTCCTCGAACCAGAGCAGGTTCGTGCGCGCGTACACCGGAATGGGTCGCGAGACCTCCGGGTACTCGATCGTATCCACGGGCCTGAAGAGCTGTCGCAGCGTCAGACCCATCCCGCGCGCGATGCCCGTGCCGTAGGCCATCCGATCCTCCTGAGGGAAGCGGCCCGATCGTAGCCGCCTTGCCTCGTGATGACAATCACGAAGCCCCCGCAAGCAGGTAGACTCCGGCCTCAACCACCCCTACGGAGGCGAATCATGCTCTTCGAGCTGCGACAGTACCGGATCAAGCCAGGTCAGCAGGCCCGCTGGGTCGAGTTCATGGAGAACGTCATCATCCCCTTCCAGTCGTCGAAGGGCATGGTCATCCTCGGCAGCTTCACCGACGAGGAAGACGAAACCGTCTACATCTGGATTCGCCGTTTCCGCGACGAAGCCGAGCGCGAGGCGCAGTACGAAGCCGTCTACCAGAGCGACGAGTGGAAGAACGACATCGGCCCCCAGATCCCCGAGATGATGGAGCGCGAAGGCATCGTCGTCCGCCGCCTCAACCCCACCCCCCACTCCGCCCTCCAGTAGGCGGAAGCGGGGCGGGTGCTACCCTAGAAGCCGGAGCCACCGGATGGACGTCAAGGAAGCGGCACAGATGTCGCGAGAATATATTGCTGACCTCTTCGGTGACGAAGGGATTACCGATGTACGCCTCGAAGAGGTAGTTATCGACGACAGGTCGGGTGACTGGCGGATTACGATAGGATTTGAACGCCCCAGGGAGTACAAGAGCGGTACACTAGGCGAGCGCATGAGTCTGCAACGAAGGGAACGCTCTTATAAGGTTGTGCGCATGAATCAGGATGGCCGGATCAAGTCGGTCACGGACCGTGTCTTGCCTCCCGTGAGGCGCTAGTGCCCCTGGAGGGGTATTTCGTCGACGCGCAACTGCTAGTCCTGTTCACCGTTGGCAGGGTGAACAAGGATATAATAGCGAAACATAGGAGATTACAGGCATATTCCATTGAAGATTTTGAGTTGCTGGTTTCGCTCGTGGGCCCGACTCAGCGCCTTCTCGTGACTCCGAACACGCTCACCGAGACATCCAACCTCTTGGCCCAGCACGGGGAACCCGAAAGGTCCGTTCTGTTGGAAGGCTTGCGTGTGCTCATTGAAGACGGTGAAGAGGTGGTGGTTGCCAGCGCTACTGCCGCGGCGAACAGTGAATTTCTGCGCCTTGGTCTGGCAGATGCGGCGCTATTGGAGGCCGCGACAGTCGAGACACCGGTCCTCACGGCGGACCTCGGGCTCTACTTGGCAGCTGCTGCGAAGGCACCCGAGTCCGCTGTGAACTTCACGGCGTTGCGCGACCTGTAGCGACCTGTAGCCGCTGCCCGTCTTCTAGGTTCTCCCCCACGCCCCCGCCGGCAGCAGGATCACCGTCACAGGCTTGCGCGCGCGGGAAGAGTTCCAGGCCCTTTGCTGCTAATTTGGATTTCATTAGCAGCAAATTTGCAGTTGCGCCAACCGGGACGAGCTACGGTGCTGGCTCCGCCAGCGCCCGGAGCCTCTCCGCCAGGCTGCTTGCCGGCGTAAACACGAACCGCTTCCCGATGCGGCGCTTGCTGAACAGGCCCATCTCCTCGAGGCCCAGCAAGTCCGTTCGCCCCGACTGGATGGTCACGCGGTGGAACTGGGCGTGCGCCTTGATCGTGAAGCTCTGCTGCGTATCCCGCAGGGCATCGCTAACGGCCACGGTCTGCCGGTGGTTGAGGGGCACGTTCCCCCGCAGCAGCCTCTCGACTTCCCTCACCTCCGTGGCCTTCCGCGTGAGGTAGCCGCGGAGGTCCTCGATGGCGCGCTCGATCACCTGCAGCTGGTGGATGAGGAAGTAGGTCACGTCGTTGTCGTCGGTCTCGGCGTACAGGTACGACCGTGCGTACTGCGCCGGCGCCTTCCGCAGGATGCTGGAGATCGAGAGGTACTGGGCGAGCCAGTACCCGTGCCGCAGCATCGACCAGTAGAAGAGCGCCCGCGCCAGCCTTCCGTTGCCGTCCGCGAAGGGGTGGTCGTACCCCACCCAGAAGTGCAGCACGATCGCCCGGATGACCGGGTGGATGAACCCCTCGCCGAGCTGCTCGTTGGCGAACTTGCAGAGGTTCTCCAGCCGCTCCGGGAGCTCCGAGGCTGGCGGTGGCCGGTGCAGGATCGTGCCGTCGTCCCAGACGATGGCCACCCGCCGGTCGTCTTCAGGCTGAAGGTGGCCGGCGTCCGCCTCGTCCTCGAGCGTCCCGCTCGTCACGATGCGGTGGAGCTCCAGCACGGCCTCGGGGGTCAGCGGTTCTCCGCTCTCGGCAAGATGCCGCGTGGCCTCCATCGCCATGAAGTTGTTGACGATCATCCGCTCCGCCTTGTCCACGGGCCGGCGCCCGCTCCGCAGGAGCTCCTTCGCGATCCGCCTCGTCGTCGCCGCCCCTTCCAGCAGGCTGGAGGTGATCGCCTCCTCGACCAGCGAGGAGACCAGGTAGCGGTCGCTCGACTGCGGGTTCATCACCTGCTGGTCCGTCAGGATATGGCCGCTCGCCTGCTGGTCGATCCGATGAACCATCTCCTGGATCTGGTCCACGTTGGTGAACCGGAACGGCGAGCCGTCGATGCTGGTCAGGGGCAGGGGCCGGGAGGAGACCCTCCGGCTGAGCGCCGTCCCGAGCCACCACTGCTCGTGCGTCAAGCCCTCGGGCGGAGTCCGGTGCCGCATCTGGTCCCAGTGCAGGTACCGGCCCTTGCCATCGACCGGCCGCGCGCTCCCCAGGAACGTGAGGAGGCTCTCCTCATCGGCCTGTTGCGCCAGATCGGCGAGACCGGGGGGCGACAGCGGTATCTTCACGGTGGAGCCCGTCCTGTGCAGCCACCTTGCTGCTAATTTGTCGTTTCTTAGCAGCAAGCTTACAGAACGCACTCACCCCCTGGCAAGGGCGAAACGGACAATTGCTGCTAATTTTACTTCAGTTAGCAGCACGCTTGCAGTTGTGGACTACGACGCCGTCAGCAGCAGGATCGCCGCGATGCGCCGCGCCGTGTCGCGGAAGTGCGCGACCTCCTCCGGCTTCATGTCGCGTCCGAGCACCTTCCGCTCACGGTACGAAAGCCACTTCTTGAGGACCTGGTAGCCGCCGAGCTTGTACTCCCAGACCGCCGCCGGCACGTTCCGCCAGTACGCGCGGCCGTTGAGGTACACGTCGAACGTGCTCTCGCCGAGCGTGTCTGTCGCATTGCCCGGAGACTCGCGTTCCGCGACCGTGTGCGGGCGCTCCACAAGTCGCCCTTGACCGGGCATGACGGCCTCGCCTGAACCGAAGTGGCCCCAGCCAGCGGTCAGGGCGTAGTCCTCGCCCGCCATGTTGTCGTCGTCCACCGTCGCGGGCGTCGCGATGCAGGCCAGTTCGGGACGCAGCGTGCCCGACGTCACGCCGACGACTTGTGCGTCCACGTCCAGCAGCGCCGCCAGCTCGCGACCCCGCTCCGCCGATGCCACCAGCGCCGCCCGCGACTCCTCCCGATCGTCGCCGTCGGGCCAGCCCGGGCAGGGGATGCGCGGCCAGCCCATGCGCAGCCCCCCTGCGTTCGCCTCCCGGTATTCGGGATCATGGAGGGTGGCCAGCGCATGGTGAAACAGGTCCTCGACTGTCAACCCGAGGTTGCCTAGGTACGCTTCCGCTACCGGTGAAAGGTTGGAGCGGCCCACGACTGTCGGCGCACCGTCCCGCTGGACCTCGCTACGGAGTCGCACGGGGAAACACGTGGCGCTACGGTCCATCAGATCAAGACACCCGACATGGCGAATGACCTGAGGCGGAGACCACTCCCGCCGTGGCTTCTGCTGGGCCACCAGCCACATGTTCCCCTCAAACACGTGCGGCCTGTACTCGGGGACGGGGCGGCCGAGGAGACCGGGCTCAAGGTCCCAATAGACCCATCTGTTGTCGAGTGGTCGGTAGGCGTGGAGTACAAAGGCGCTCTCGTCCGGACTGCCCCGCTCCAACAGACTGCTTCGCACAGCACGGGCGTCCCGCACCACGAATCCAGACGAACTCTTCAGGGCGGAAGGGAATCGCCGTTCCAGATCTTCATTGCTTACGTTCTGATCGAAATAGTCGGCGACTCTGGCCTGCAGCCGGTCGCGGTCGATGTCGATGAGAAAGGCATCGCGCTTGGTCTGGACACCTGGGAACGACTGCGGAAACAGGTCGGGTAGTGCTGGCCAGTCGAACCAGCCCTCGCTGACAGCCGTTGGTGCGAACGGCAGGCCCAGCCCGAGCACCGGCTCGACTGTTTCGTAGAGCGCTTTCGTGGCCGCTTCCGCCGTCGCCGCCAGCTGCGCGGGCTTGGTCACGCCCCAGAGGTGGCGGAATGCGACCGCCTCCGCGGGCTCGTGGTCCGCTTTGCGCACCAGCGTCGCGATGGCGGTGCCGACCTGGATCCCGACCGGATCCTCCGGCGTCGAGAAGATGCTGGGGTCAGGTGACCCGTCCGGCGCGGTCTTGCCTGTCTTGTAGCGGTCGCCGTTGAGGCAGTCGATGCGGATGGCGTCGAACGCCTCCAGGTAGCGCTCACGCATGCCCGTATGCGACAGCCCGTCCAGCCACGAGTAGTTGCTGATGAAGCAGACCACCCCCCGCCCCGTCTTCTCCGCGATGCGCCGCTCGGCCATGCGGAAGAAGCGGACGTAGAGGTCGTTCAGCCCGTGCCCCTCTGGCTTCGCCACATGCTTCACCGTGCGGTAAGCCTCCGAAAGTTCGCGCTCTTCGTCCACGGCCATCCCCGCGAAGCCGTTGTAGGGCGGGTTGCCAAGGATCACGAGGACGGGCGTCTGCTGCTTCACCTCATCCGCGTGGTCGCGCTCCTTCTCCATCTCGGAGAACGGGAGCGGCTTGGTCGTACGCGGCTCCCAACCCGTGAGCGCGTTCGTGAGGTAGATCGCCGGGCGCGCGTCTCCCCGCTCCGGCAAGGCCGCGTCGAGCTCCCGCAGTGTGAGACCCACCTGCATGTGGGCGATCACATAGGGCGCGGACATGATCTCGAAGCCGAATACCCGCTCCGTCGCCGCCTTGCGTAAGTGGTTGCCACGCAGCGCTCCCGCATTCCCGAGGTTCGCGTTGATACGGCGCAGCACCTCGGCCACGTAGGCGCCCGTCCCGCAACAGGGATCGAGCACGTACACGTTCTCCCCGGCCAGCCCCTCGGCGATGCCGAGGTCGTCCTTCAGCGCCCGGTCGACGCGCGCGACCATGTAGCGCACGACCTCGGGCGGCGTGTACCAGACGCCCAACTGCTTGCGCAGTTCGGGGTCGAACGCCTCCAGGAAGGGCTCGTAAAAGTAGGGAACGGCCTCGCCCTCGCTGAATTGCTGGAAGAACGCCGTGCGTTCGACGCGGTCGAGCGCTGCCGCCGTCCAGTCGAGCACTTCCACGAGCCCCAGCGGCTGGAGCTGACCTGGGGCCGCCATCTGCTGAAAGAGTTCCTGCAGAACGGGCACGTTCAGGTTCCAGACGGTGTCGTGCCAGCGGAACTCGCCCGCCGTCGCCATCCGCTCCCGCGCCCACAGCACCCACGCCGCGTTGCAGTAGGGGCTACATCCCGACGAATTCGGTGAAGTCGTCCGAGCCGTCGGCTTGAATGGCGTAGCGGAAGTGTAGCTCGTCGTGGTCGGCCCCACGTGTGTCGTCTTTGATGTCCAGAATCTGGGCTGCGGCGTATAACCCGTGCGCGTTGCGGAAGACCACAACCTGGCCGCGCAGAGGCGTCCGCGTGCGCGATGTGTAGTCCAAGGTCGCCGCCGCGGAGACCTGTGAGATTGAAGAGTGAAGCCGGGCTACTGCTACGCCATTGATGGATGACGGGTCGTTGTAGACATGGATCGATTGGTCGCTTGCCTTCGTCCAGGCGGTCTCAAACTGGAGGACTCCTTCCCCAATGATGTAGCGACCGTTGTGGTTGCTGTAATCGAAGATGGCCTCGCCTGTCGGTGATGTCATCTGTGAAGCGGGAATGTCCGAGGCCTTTCCGCCGAAGGGCCTGACGCCAAGCTTCTCGGCAATCTTGGACGCGAGCATCGCTGGCGCCACGGTGTTTGCGTCCTCGTAGATCAGGTATTCGGACATGCCTGGGATGGCACTGTCGTCGAAACGGACAGGGAGGATGCAATCCTGACGAGTGGCCACAGCCTTATCTAGCGCCGCCCGCCGTTCAACGTTCGGAATGGGCCTCTCCACGTACTCCTTGGAAATGAAAATGACTATGTAGTCAGCCCGCTCTGAATAGACGCTTTGGAATAGCTCCACTGCGTGCGCGCCCCAAGTATCGACATACTCGTCGTAAAATACCCTGATCCTCTTAGCCTGGAGATGTCTCGCCACTTCAGAGACATAACCACGCTGCGCCCCCGCGAAGGAGAGGGCTACTTCGTACTGTTCTGGCTGCTCGGGCACGCTAGGGCAGTAGCCTACTCCGAATCGGAAGCGCGACCCCTACACCTTCCGCAGCTTCGTGAAGCTCTTCAGTTCCCGCGGCGGGTCCATGGCGCGGCCGCGGATGCTGAACGAGACCTCCCCCACGTAGATGTCGCCGCGCGCGTCCACCGCCACGCCGTGCGGCGCGATGACCTGGCTCGGCTGCCGCCCGCCCCCGCTTTCCCCGGCTCAAACCTCCTCCTCGGGGGAGACCAGCTCGTCGGGGGTGAGGAGGGCGGTGGTGGCGTCCCGGTCTTCGGTGTTGAGGGCGACCGTGGCGTAGCCGTCGTGCCGGTCGAGGATGTGCAGGCTCTGAATGTTCACCCCCGCATCGCGAAAGCGCGCCGCCACCTTCGCCAGCGCCCCCGGCTCATCGCGGAGCCGCACCAGCACGGCCTCGTCCGTCACTGCGCGGTAGCCCGCGTTCATCAGGCAGTAGAGCGCCCGGTCGTGGTCGCCTTTCTCCGTCGTCAGCGTCACGAGTCCCGTCTCGCCCATCCTCTCCGTATTGATGGCGATGAGGTTCACGTTCTCTCTCGCGAGCGCTTCCGTGACGCCCGCGATCACGCCGGCCTTGTTCTGAACCGCTACGGTAATCCGCTTCATCGAAGCCTCCTCATGCCTGTGTGTCCCGTCACTCCCGACGTGCGCAGGCGTCGACGATCTCGTCGACCATCGTGCGTGTGACGTGCGGCATCGTGATGACGTGCGCGATGTCGCCGAGCGGCGCGAGCTGCCACATGCGCACGATCTCGTCCGCCGGCCTCGGGAATACGACCGTCACCGAGTTGCGGTTGCGCCAGGCGGGGATTCCCTCTTCATTGAAGCGCTCCACCGCGTACGCCGCCGTGTCGAGCATGTCTCCCACGAGCTGCCGCAGACCATCAAGGCCGTAGTGTTCGAAGGCGTACCAGAGGATGAGTGGCGTAAAGCCGTTGCGTGAGCCCGGGAGCGTCGTGTCGAGCGTGCCCAGGTACTCGATCGAGCGGGCGACAACGTTCACATAGTCGCGCTTCGTCAGGACGATGCCGCAGGGCAGGGGCGCGCCGATCAGCTTGTGCCCGCTCACCGCGATGCTGTCGATGCCTGCGTCGAACCCGTACGGCTGCGGGTCGTCGACGAACGGCAGGATCAGGCCGCTGAGTGCTGCGTCGGCGTGGATGTAGCGACTCGTGATCGCGAGATCCTCGAGGATGGCGTGCATCCGTGAAAGGTCATCGATGGCGCCCTTCATGGTCGTGCCGATGTTCGCGAGCAGGATGACTGGCGTATCGCGATGGATGCGCACCGTCTCGTGCAGGTCGTCGTAGTCGATCTCGCCGTTGTCCTGGCTCTTGATCATGATGTTGCGCATATTCAGCACGCTCAGGTTCTTGAGCACGCTGTAGTGGGTGTCCTGCGAGAAGTAGACGATGCCGTTCGGATGCAGCTTGCGGGCGAGGTAGAGCCCGTACATGTTGCCCTCGGTGCCACCCGAGGTGATGTAGCCCCACGCCGTTTCCGCTTCAAGGCGCATGAGCCCCGAGAACGTGGCGATGACCTCGCGCTCGATCGCGCGCGTGCTGATCCGGTAGTGGCTTTCGTGGAAAGGGTCGCCAATGTTGTTGAGCGAGTAGCTCAGGAACGGCAGGAGCGCGGAGTAGTCGTAGGCGAGGTTGCCGGGGAAGCCGGCCTGCCGCTGCGTGGCCTCCTCCAGATCCTGTTGGAGCGCTTGGAGGCGTGCACGCGTCTCGGGGCGTGGGTCGGCCATGCCCCGAGACGCGTGCTCCCCTGGCGCCCGCGGTGGACGGGGCACCGCGCTAGACCTTCCGCAGCTTCGTGAAGCTCTTCAGTTCCCGTGGCGGGTCCAGAGTGCGGCCGCGGATGCTGAACGAGACCTCCCCCACGTAGATGTCGCCGTTCGAGTCCACGGCCACGCCGTGGGGTGCGATGAACTGGCCCGGCCCCTCGCCCTCGTCCTCGTCCCCGAAGCGCGCGAGCAGGTCGCCGCCGCGAGTCAGGATGCTCACGCGGTGCCCCAGGCCCGGGCACCCGTCCATGCCGTCCATGCCGTTCAGCTCACCGATGTACACGTTCCCGTCCGGGCCGATGACCATCCCGTCGGGCCGGTGGATGTTGTTCCACATCTCGATGAAGTTCCCCTCGTTGTCGAACACCTGCACGCGGTGCGCCTCCCGGTCGGCCACGTAGACGCGCTCCTCCTCGTCGATCGCCACGTTGTGCGGCCGGATGAACTGGCCCGCGTCGATGCCGGGACCGCCCCACGAGAGGATGTGCTCGCCCTCCGCGGTGTAGCGGTGCACGTTCGAGTTCCCGTAGCCGTCCGTGATGAACAGGTCACCGCTCGCCGGCGACACGGCCGCGTGCGTCGGGCGGTTGAAGGGCTCGCCACTCCAGGTCGGGGACGGGTTGCCCCCGAGCGTCAGCAGCAGCTCCCCCTCCTGCGACCACTTCGTGATCGAGTGCGTCCCGTCGTCGACGCACCAGACGGCCTGATCCGCGCCGATGAACATGCCGTGCGTGCGCGCGTCGAATACGCCCCGCCCGAAGCTCCGCAGGAAGCTCCCCTGCCGGTCGAACACCATCACGGGGTAGTCGGTGTTACGCGTGAGGAGGAACACCTCGTCCCGCGAATTGACCGCCACGCCGGGCGTTTCCCGCAGGGTGACGCCCTCCGGAAGCTGTTCCCAGCCCTCCACCACTTCGTACCGAAAATCACCGTTTCCCAGCGTTACTGCCATCGCTTGCTCTCCCCTACGTGACCGCCGCCGATTGACCTCACCGGCGGACCGATCACAGACTGCGGGCGATGGTAACCGCTCGACAGCCCGCTGGGGATGGCGCCCCCGCCGGAGTCGCGGCCGGCCACCGCTTCGCCATCTCCTCCACCTCCCTCCGGCGCGTACTCCTGCTGGTGCGCTGGCCCCGCAGTGGCGCCCTCCTCATCGTCGTGGGCTTCGCCACGCTCCTGGCCGCCGGCGCGCTCCTCCTCCTCGCCCCTGCTGCTTCCACCAGCGATACGAGCGCCGCCGACGCGTTCTTCACGGCCGTCTCCGCAACCACGCTCGCGGGCCTCACCCCCGTATCGACGCAGGAGCACTGGACGCTCCTTGGGGAGGGTGTCATCGCCGCCCTCATGCTCCTCGGCGGACTCCTCTACCTGGTGGGCGTGACCGTCCTGCTCTGGCTCCTCGGGAGACGCCTGGGGATGCGTGACCCCGGCATGCGACGCCTCTTCAGGGGCGTTCCCGGTGTCGGCGAAGTGCTCGGCGTCGTCCGCACCGTGATCGCTGTCGTCCTGGGGGTGCAGGCGGTCGGCGCCGTCGCCCTCTTCCTCACCTTGCTGGAGGCTGGCGTTCCCGCCACCCGCGGCCTCTGGTGGGGACCGTTCCACGCCGTCAGCGCCTTTAACAACGCTGGCTTCACCCTCGCCGACGGCGGCTACGCGGCCTTCTCCGACGACTTTCCCGTGCTCGCCGTCACGGGTGTCCTCGCCCTGCTGGGCGCCATCGGACCGCTCCCCCTCGCGTTCTACCTCTCCCGTCGCTCCTTCCGCCGCCTCCCCCTCGACGCCCGCGTCGTCCTGCTGGCGATGGCAGTGGTGCTCATCGCGGGCGCGGGCGTGCTCCTCTTCGGCGAGTGGACCAACCCCGCCACGCTCGGCGCCGAGCCCGGCTGGCGGCGTCCCTTCCTCGCTTTCTTCGAGTCCTCCGTGCGCACCGCCGGTTTCACCACCCTCGATACCGCGGCCTTCCGCGAGGAGAGCAAGGTGTTCGGCACCGGCCTGATGCTGATCGGCGGCGCCGCCGGCTCCGTCAGCGGCGGCCTCAAGGTCGGCGCCGTCGCCGTTCTCGCGACGGGCCTTCTGAACGCCCTCGCGGGCCGCGAACGGCTCTCCCTGCTGGGCCGGGAGCTGCCCCCGAGCGCCTTCCGGCACGCTCTCGCCATCACCCTCCTCTTCGGCGGGGCCGTCACCGTCCTTGGCGCCGGCATGATTGCCTCCACCCACGCCGCTCCCATCGACGCGCTCTTCGAGGGCGTCTCCGCCGTCACGCTCTCCGGCTGGTCGGTGGGCCTCGTCCCGGAGGCGGGGGCCGCCGAGCGCGGCCTCCTCATCACGGCGATGCTCGTCGGGCGCTTCGGACCGATCCTGCTCGTCCTGCAGATGGCTCGCGACCGCCGCCAGCCCGCCACCCGCCACCTCGAGGACAGCATCCGCTTCGGCTAGCTACTCCCAGTCGTACCCCGCCGACCGTAGGTCCGCCTGCAGTGCGTCGTAGTCCCCTCGGAAGTAGTGCGCCCGCATTCCCACCGACCGCGCCGCCTCGACGTTCTCCGCGAGGTCGTCGATGAAGAAGCATGACGACTCGGGCAGCCCGATGCGCTCCGCCGCGAGGTGGTAGATGGCCGGGTCGGGCTTCGCCAGCCCGACAAGCCCCGAGATCACGCGGTCGTTCCAGTCGATGTCGACGCCGAAGTCGTCAACGATGCGCGTCTCGAGGTCGGGCGCGGCGTTGCTCAGGAGCCCGATGCGCGTCCCGCTCGCCCGCAGTGCCCGCGCCAGCGCGATGTTCGGCTCGTGCAGTTCGATCGGACGCGAGTACCACTCCTCGAAGATGGCCTCCGCGCGCTCGCCGGCGTGCTCCGCCAGCGAGGCGATGGCCGCCTCCCGCCAGATCGTGCGGTCGCCGTGCCCCGTTTGGAGCCCCCGCCAGGCATCGGTGCGGTAGAGCGCTCGCGCCAGCGCCCGGCGCGGCAGACCGTGCTTGTCGCCAAAGACCTCGTACGCGTCCCAGTCCTGGCGCAGGAGCACCCCACCGAAGTCGAATAGCACCGCCCGCTCGCTGGACATGGCCACTCCCGCCTAGCTCTCGCGCTGCTGCTGGTAGAAGTTCCGGCCCTCGAGCGCTGGCCGGAAGACCGCGGGCATGCGCTGGAACATGTCGTCCACCGTCCACGGCTCCTTGCCCTGGATCTGCCGGGTCATCTCGGGCGTGTTGAAGAGCGACACCTGGAAGCCGGACGCCCCGATCACCTGCCCGTTGATCCAGCCCGACTCCTCGCTCGCGAGGTACACGACCGGCGGCGCGACGTTGTCCGGCGACATCTCCCGCGCGCGATCCTCCGCCACTCGCTGCTGCGCCGCGTCCAGCTGACGGCGGCGATCCGGCGGAATCGTGTCGCCCATGCGCGTCGCCGCGCCCGGGCTGATCGCGTTCGAGGTCACCCCGTAACGTCCGAGGGCGTTCGCGCAGGAGTACGTCAGCCCCACGATGCCGAGCTTGGCGGCGGCGTAGTTCGGCTGCCCCGGCGACCCCGAGAGGCCCGAGACCGAGGTGAAGTTGATCAGCCGGTAGTTCCCCTTGCGCTCCGACCGCCAGTAGATGGAGGCGTACTTGGAGGTGTTGAACGTGCCCTTCAGGTGGACCGCGATGACCGCGTCCCACTCCGCCTCGGTCATGTTGAAAATCATGCGGTCGCGCAGGATGCCGGCCACGTTGCACAGGATGTCGAGCTGCCCGTACTCGTTCAGCGCCGTGCGGATGATCTGCTCCGACGCGTCGTAGTCCGAGACATCGTCGAAGTTGGCGACGGCGCGCCCGCCGGCGGCCTCGATCTCGCGCACGACATCGCGCGCCGGCGCGTCGTCCGCGCCCTCACCGTCGACGCTGCCGCCGAGGTCGTTCACCACCACCGCCGCGCCCTCGGAGGCCATCAGCCTCGCGATCGAAGCGCCAATGCCTCGCCCCGCGCCCGTCACGATCGCGACGCGATCCTTCAGTCGATCCACCAATTTGGTTCTCCTCTGCCCTGTTCGTTCTGGTTCCGGGCGCTGGCGGCCCGTTCGTTCACAAAGCCAGCTTCATTCTGCCACCCGCCCCCGAAGGCGCGAGCGCCCCGCCCGCCTCCCCGCTCCCCCGTGGCAGAATGGCGCTCCCCATGGACGAAATGGCCGAACAGGACGACAAGCACCGCCCCTACGACCGCGACAGCGTCGACCACGTGCTCACGACCACCCGCTCCGTGCGCCGTCGCCTCGACTTCGACCGGCCCATCGAGCCCGAGGTCATCGAGGAGTGCATCAGCATCGCCATCCAGGTCGCGCCCGGTGGCGGCGAGGCCCGCCCCTGGCACTTCATGGTCGTCACCGATGAGGCGAAGAAGGACGCTATCGGCGGGCTTTACCGCGAGGGCTTCTACAAATTCGCCGGCGCCCGCCCCATGCGTCCCGTCATCGCCTACCTCGCTGATAACCTCCACCGCTGCCCCGTCCTCATCATCCCCTGCGTCGAGGGGCGCGCGGAGAATGACGGTCAGGGCGCCCAGGCCAGCCTCTACGGCCAGATCATGCCTGCCGCCTGGTCGCTCATGATGGCGCTCCGGACGCGCGGTCTGGGCACCGCCTGGACGGGTATCCACCTGCAGTACGCGAAAGAGGTCGCCGAGCTTCTCGCCATCCCCGGCGACATCAGCCAGGCGACGCTCTTCCCCGTCGCCTACTTCACCGGCGACGACAACTTCAAGCGTGTCGAGCGCCCGCCCGTCTCCGAAGTCATCCACTGGGACGCCTGGGGCTCTCGCGACAAGCCGATTCCCTGAGTCGCTACCCGCCCGTCACTTCCGTCACGAACCGCGCCGCCTCGACCGCCGCCTCCGCCAGGTTTTCCCCCTCCGTCCGCCCCGACGCCTTGCGCGGCTTGAGCGAGTGGTCGCCGTCCGCCATCCAGTGCAGACGCACCTTGTCGGAGAGCTCGTACCCCGCCACTTCCTCCGGCCGCCCGAACGTGTCCCGCTCGCCCTGCAGGATGAGCACCGGCGTCTGGATCGCTTCGAGGTGCGCGGTCCGCATCTTCTCCGGCCTCCCCGGCGGGTGGAACGGGTAGCCGAAGCAGACCACCCCCGCGACGCCCGCTTCCTCCGCGACCATGCTGGCGCTGCGCCCGCCCATCGACTTCCCGCCGATGACGAGCCCCTCCGCCCCCAGCTCGCCGATGACCTCCCGCCAGATCGCCTCCAGCACGCGTGCCGGGTTCGGTCCCGGACGCTTTCCGCTGATGCGCCGCACGGCCATGTAGGGGAACTCGAAGCGGACGGTGCACACGCCCTGCTCCGCGATCAGCGTGCACACGCGATCCATCCAGGGGTGGTCCATGGGCGACCCCGCCCCGTGCGCCAGGACGAGCGTCGGACGCCCATCCCCGGCCCCGTTGATGAGGTAGCGCCCGGTCGATTCCGCTGCCATCGGGCTCAGTGGCTTACTCGACCGCCCGCCACTGCACGAGCGTGTACGCCTCGTCGCCCTCGCCGTGGTCCTCGAACGCGACCTCGACTTCCGACCCAATGACGACGTCCTGCGTGGGCTCCCCGAGCAGGTTGCCGGCCATGCGTACGTTGCCCGCGTCGGGCAGCTCGACGAGGACCACCAGGTACGGCGTGCCCTCGCGCAGCGCGGGATGGACCGGGTGCCAGACCCGCTCCCAGCTATAGATGACGCCGCGCCCGGACAGACGCGTGTAGGTCAGGTCGTAGGAATGGCAGTGGTGGCAGATCCACTCCGGCCCCCACTGGAAGCCGTCGCAGGCGCGGCACTGCTGGACCACCAGCTCGTGGCGCTTGGCCGCCTCCCAGAACTCCGCTCCCAGGCCATCGACCGCCGGCGCGGGTCGGGGAAGGCCCGCGGGCAGGTAGCTGCGTGTCTCCGCGGTCATGCGTCCACCCCCCGGTCGGCGGCCAGGATCAGGTCGCTCACCGGCTGCACCATCGGCCCCGACGTGACCATCGAGATGTTGCTGTCCGGCACCTGGCAGGTTGAGTCGCCCCGCACCTGCCGTACCGCCTCGTGCACGAGCTCGAGGCCGTGCATGTAGCACTCCGCGAGGTTGCCCCCGCTCGTGTTGAGCGGCAGCTTGCCGGTCGGCGCGGAGAAGTTCTCCAGCGTGAAGAAGTCGTTCACCTCGTCCGGCTTGCAGAAGTCGTGTTCGACCATGCTCATGAGCACCCCGCCGGTGAAGTTCTCGTAGCTCTGCAGTACGTCCACGTCCTCCGGACCCAGGCCCGCCATCGCGTACAACCGCGGCGCCAGCGTCTTGAAGTTGGAGGTCGCGTAGTCGGGCGAGTTGTGCGCCGTCGCCGCCTGCCGGTAGTCCGACCCCTGCGCCGCGCTGAGCACGTACGCCGGTTTGTGCGGCATGTCCTTCGCCCGCTCCGCGCTCGTCACGATCAGCGCCGCCGCCCCGTCGTTCTCCTGGCAGCAGTCGAACAGGTGGAACGGCTCCACGATCATGCGCGAGTTGTCGTACATCTCCTCGGTCAGCTCGCGCCCGTACATCACCGCCCGCGGGTTCGACTGCGCGTGCTGGTACGAGGCCAGCGAGATCGCCCGCAGCGCGCTCTGCTCCGCCCCGTGCTCGTACATGAAGCGCCGGGTGCGCATCGCGAATGACTGCGCCGGCGACATCAGCCCGTAGGGCGCCGTGAACGCCCCCGGTCCCGCCGCTACGGGAATAGCCGCGCCCTGCCCGAACCGTCCGAACTGGCCCTGCGCCAGCCCGCGGTAGACGACGACGTACTTCGAGTAGCCCGCGGCCACCGCCGCAACGGCGTTCGCAACCGCTCCTGACCCACCGCCACCGCCTCCGCCCCAGACCATGTTGCTGAAGCTGAGGTCCTTGACCCCCAGGGCCGTGGCCAGCCGGGGCGGGTCGTTGC
This sequence comes from Tepidiformaceae bacterium, assembly GCA_965262975.1. Taxonomy (GTDB): domain Bacteria; phylum Chloroflexota; class Dehalococcoidia; order Tepidiformales; family Tepidiformaceae; genus UBA2991. Next base: position 3,371,221 of record OZ253575.1, read on the forward strand.
GGTCGTCCGAGAATGAGGCGAACCCGTCGATGTCGCGCACGTCGATGCCCGCGTCATCGGCGGCCAGCTGGATGGCGTCGAGCACCAGCTTGAACTCGGGGTCGGGCGACTGCCCGTGCTTGTAGTAGGTCGTCTCGCCGATGCCGACGATGGCCGTCTTGCCCCGCATCGTGGCGTCCTCTGACATGCTCGCCTCCCGGCGCTATTCGGTATGCCCGAATGCTACACCCCGCCGCCCCACAGGGCCGCTGCTGGCGAGCGCACATTTGTTCGCACCGGTATGCTTGGCGCGATGCCGGACCCCAACTTCGAGAACCGCACCCTCTTCCACGGCGACAACCTCGAATTCCTGCGCGGCATGAACACCGGCACGGTCCACCTCATCGCCACGGACCCGCCCTTCAACAAGGGCCGCGACTTCCACGCCACGCCCGACAGCCTCGCCGCCGGCGCGCGCTTCCAGGACCGCTGGTCGTGGGACGACGATGTCCATCCCGAGTGGGTCGACCAAATTACGGACGACTGGCCCGACGTGATGAACGTGATCAACGGCTCGCGTCAATCCTATGGCGACGATATGGGTGCGTTCCTCTGCTTCATGGGCGTGCGCCTGTTGGAGATGCGTCGCGTCCTCCGCGACGACGGCAGCATCTACCTCCACTGCGACCCCACCGCGAGTCACTATCTCAAGGAGCTCATGGACGCGATTTTCGGCAAGAGGAACTTTCGGAACGAGATCGTGTGGAATCGAACACTGCCCAAGGGCCTGATGACGCGAAGACTTCCGACCAGCCACGACTTGATCCTGTCGTACCAGAAGTCGAGGACGGCCATTTGGAATAACGATGAAATCTTCACGCCGTACGACGAAGATAACTTGGACGAGAAGACAGAGTCCCAGTACTCACGAAAGGACGAGAACGGGCGACGGTATCAACTGACAAGCCTGCTCAATCCGAACGCGGATCGCCCGAATCTCACGTATGAGTTCATGGGGGTGACGAGAGTCTGGCGTTGGACTAGGGAACGGATGCAGGAGGAGTACGAGAACGGCCGGATTGTTCAGACTGCCGCCGGTCGCGCGCCGCGATTCAAGCGATATCTGGATGAGCAGCGTGGCCGACCGCTCAGTGATGTCTGGACCGACATCCCTCCTGTGAGCGGGAACGAAGACACTGACTACCCGACACAGAAGCCCACTGCCCTGTACGAACGAATCATCAGGATGGCCAGCAATCGGGGGCACTGGGTGCTTGACCCGTTCGCGGGCTGCGCTACTACTTGCATCGTCGCCGAGCGCCTTGGGCGACAGTGGGTCGGCATCGATATCTGGGACAGAGCGCATCAGACGGTGATCGACCGTCTCCAGAAGGAGGGACTGGCTGCGCCGGATGGCGATACCGGCGGGCGCTTGCTCTCCTTCGGCGAGATCGGCTACTCCACTGAGCCACCCGTTCGCACAGACGACGGTGGGGAGGCCGTACCCTTCCTTCGCGCGAAGGTTCAGCGAGCGGTCGAGCCCTGGCAGCGCCTGTCGCGCACACAGATCGTGGAGCGCCTTGAGGAGGCGCAAGCCCAGAAGGACATGGTGATCTGCGGAGGCTGCGGGCGCACCCTCGAACCCGCCTTCATGGAACTCGACCACATCGTGCCACGCGCCGACGGGGGACCGAACGACATCACGAACCGCATCCTCCTCTGCCCGCCCTGTAACAAGCGCAAGTCGGCTCGGTACACGCTCAGCGGCCTGAGGGCGGAGAACAAGAAGGCGGGCTGGATGCGCGACGAAGACCTCGCCAAAATCGCTCAGCACAACGCCCGCGCCATGGCCGATCGCGTCCACAACGAGATGGTGGGCTGAGACCCCGCCATGCCCGATCCCCTGACCCGCTGCGAGTGGGCCGGCGACGACCCCCTCATGCAGCAGTACCACGACGAGGAGTGGGGTGTCCCCACCCACGGCGACCGCGCGCTCTTCGAGCTGCTCGTCCTCGAAGGGGCCCAGGCGGGACTCTCGTGGCGCACCGTCCTCCACCGGCGCGAGGGCTACCGCGCCGCCTTCGACGGCTTCGACATCGCCACCGTCGCCGCCTACGACGACGCCGACCGCGAACGCCTCCGCGCCGACGCCCGCATCATCCGCAACCGGGCCAAGATCGACGCCGCCATCGCCAGCGCCCAGGCCACCCTCGCCGTGCAGGCCGAGCACGGCTCCCTCGACGCCTTCCTCTGGTCGTTCGTCGGCGGCGAGCCGCGCCGCAACGCCTTCCGCGAGCTCGCCGACCTGCCCGCCCAGACCGACGAGTCGCGCGCCCTGAGCAAGGCGCTCAAGGGCTACGGCTTCTCCTTCGTGGGACCCACCATCTGCTACGCCTTCATGCAGTCAGCCGGCCTCGTGAACGACCACGTCACGACCTGTTTCCGCTACGGGCAGGTGGAGAGCGCCTAGGCGGCCTCGATCCCCTTCGGCCACATCGAGGCCGGTACCCAACGACTGAACAGCCGCACCGCCTCCTCGTCGCGACGGTCCGGGGAGAGCATGTACTTCGCCTTCCCCTTGCCCGACCGCGAAAGCGCGTACGTGCCGTTGGCGGTCTTCCCGATGGCGATGAACCCGTTCGCGGTGCCCTCGGTCGGAGAGTCACTCATGTGGGCAATGATAGGGCTTGGTCATGCGCTTGCGTCCCGCACATGTTGCGATGTCCCCCTGGCTACTGATACATGATCAGGTCCGGAACATTCTCGAGCGCCTGCACCTGCTCCGGGGTCATCACCGGTGTGTCCTGGTTGAAGAACAGTTTCAGCGCCGGCCGCTCCGAGGGCTCCTGGAGCGCGTACCAGGCGTAGTGCCGCAACTTGAGTCTGACCCCGCCAAAGCCGTCCATGTCGATGGAAAGCTCCACGCCTTCCACATCCTCGACCGCGTCACGATCGCGCAGCATCTTGGCGGCGAACTGGTGCACCATCAGGATCTTGGGGGGAATCGCCTCTTCTTCCACCAGTGTCGCCAGGTAGCGCTGCACCTTGTTCACGTCGTCCGCCCCTATCCCGCCGATGGCCAGCCCCGGGCGGACGCCGAGGTGCTCCGTCGCGAACTCCGGGTCCAGCGCCATGTGCACGAACGGCTCCCGCAGGAACGGCTCCAGCAGCTTCACCTCCGCGAGCGGGTCGCTCCAGCCGATCTGCACGTCCAGGAACAGGATCATGTCGCGCTCGCGAGCCGCCTCCACGTACTCGGCGATGCGATCCGCCGAGAGCCGCGAGAGCCAGGTGCCATCCCGTGTCGGATAGGCCTGCGCAACCCCCGTGATCAGGTGGAAGGCCGGGATCACCTCTCGTGGCCCGTTCAGCTCGTCGTAACGAGCCGCCCAGATGGCGATCTCGTTCGCAACTTCGGACGGAGTCCCGTGGCCGAGCACACCCATGCCCCGAATGCCCGGGAACCCATAGAACGAGACAATCTGCGCGTCCTCGAAGACCGAGCGCTCAGACGGGGGTCGCGGGAACGTCCAGGCGCGCTCCACATTCGAGATGACGAGGTACTCGCCGCCCGGTGAGAGGTGCGTCAAACCCTGAAGGAACGGGGTGATCCCCTCCCCCCAGCCCATCATCGGCAGCAGCTGTCCCTCCGCGAACGTCCAGACCGAGAGCCCCGGGACGGTGCCGTCGGGCCCGCGCTCCCAGTTCACCCAGCCCAGCGCCCGCCCCGCGAAGGCCTCACGCAGTGCCATCCGCGGACCCGTCCAGCGCAGCCATGTGGCGCCGTCCCGCAGCATCGTGTCGCACTGGGGAATCCCGTTGATCCCGCTGATCGGGACCGACACGGTCCAGTCCAGCGATACCGATGCCACCTCCACGCTCGCCTCGTGACCGTGACACAGGTAGGCGCGTTCGCCCTTCAGCCGGAGGGGCGCCTCGGAGTCGACAACGTGCCCCGTGGGGTCGCCGCCTGGTAGCCGTACGTCGACCTCGGTTGGGAGGTCGCAGGCGATCTCGATGGCCAGGGGCGTGCTCAAGCCGCCCCTGGATGGCGGGGTTAGCCCGCCCTGTGGGCCTTCGGGGACGGCTTCTGCCGTAGCCTGGCAGGTAGCGCTGGCAGCAGCGGCTGGTGTGCCGCCCACCACCCAGAGGCCGAGCGCAAGCAACCCCGCCACGACCACCGTGAGTCGGGTCAACGACGTACGCATACCGAGATAGTCTCCAGAACCCCCCGCGACCCAGAAGCATATTACCAAAGTGCCTATACAATTGCACCTTTCTTGCCAGACCCTTTCCTTACCGCCTCGGAGAGTTCACGTCGCTGGCCCCGTTTACGGCCTTGCCCGCCCGCCCGCTCCCGGATCGCCGGCGCGGTGGCCCGGGTGGCCGCGCCCTAGAATCCCGGGACAGCCCCACTCGGCACTCGGAGGCCTCCCATGACCACGGACATCCAGCCTGACGCGCTCCATCAACAGCTCGGTCGCGGCGTGACACGGCGGATCATGCGGGGCGTGCTGCTCCTGCTGCCCCTCATGGTCACGTTCTGGCTCATCCAGTTCGCCGTGCAGACCATGGATGGTCTGCTCCAGCCCATCATCTCCGCCATCTCCGGCGACGAGATTCCCGGACTGAGCTTCGCCATCATCATCGTCGCCCTCTTCCTCGTCGGCGCCCTCAGCTCAAACTTCCTCTTCCGCACCCCGGGCATGCTCCTGGAGCGCGGCATCAAGGCCGTGCCCGGGGTGGGGTCGATCTACAACACCACCAAGAAGCTTCTCCCGGGCTCCGACCGGAGCGCCAAAGCCCCCACCGGGTTCGATACGGTCGTACGCATCGAGTACCCCCGAACGGGCGTGTGGTGCGTGGGCTTCCTGATGGGCATCCTGGCCGACGACGCCGGGGTGAAGTGCGGCGTCGTCTACATGCCCTCGACACCCATGCCCCAGTCGGGCTGGCTCGTCCAGCTCCCTCTCGACGAGATCCAGGAGATCGACTGGAGCTCGGGCCAGGCCATGCAGTACATCGTCTCCGCCGGGGTCTCCTGCCCCGGCTCGATGACGATGAGCGCCCTCGATCTCCCCTCCTGAGCCGGTCCGGCCCCCTCCCGCCCCGCCCGTTCCTGTACCATCCCCCCGCCGCCGCTCCCTTGCGGCGAGGAGAGCTGACATGGCAGACGAGATGCGCATCCAGGTCATGAACGGCGGTCCCTACGTCGTCTCCGGCGGCGTTCCCCTCAAGGAGATCGCCCCCGTCCAGACGCTCAACGGCGAGCCCGTCGACTGGCACGTCCTCCGCGAGATCGACGAGTCCCGCGACCTCTACGCCCTCTGCCGCTGCGGCCGCTCCAACGACAAGCCTTACTGCGACGGCTCCCATGCCAGCTCAGCCTGGCCCGAGGCCGAAACCGCCGACCGTCGCCCCATGGCCGACCGCGCCAACCGCATCGAGGGCGCCGCCGGCGTCCTGCTCGACGACGAGTCCGTCTGCATCGGCGCCGGCTTCTGCGGCACCCGCACCACCAACGCCTGGGACCTCATCGGTGAGGAGGGTGACGAGGCCCGCGAGCGCGTCACCGCCATGGTCGGCCGCTGCCCCACCGGTCGTCTCGCCATCATCCCCGCCGGCAGCGATGAGATGGTCGAGCCCGACCTCGGCTCCGAGATCGCCGTCGTCGCCGGCGGTCCCCTCTGGGTGCGCGGCGGCGTCCGCGTCGAGAGCGCTGACGGCACCGCCTGGGAGGTCCAGAACCGCCGCACCCTCTGCCGCTGTGGCGCCTCCAACAACAAGCCCTTCTGCGACGGCGCCCACAGCGACCTGCACTTCGACGAGCGTTAGACATGCCCTCGCCGCCCCGCATCGTCCGCCCGGAAGAGCGCGAGGGCGTCCCCTCCGCCGCGGGCGGGGACATCTACGCGATTCTCGCAACGGGAGATGAGACCGACGGCTCCTACTACCTCACGCATGCGATCGTGCCTCCGGGCGGCGGCCCGCCCGCACACATCCATACCCGCGAGGAGGAGGCGTTCTATGTGATCCGGGGCGAGATCGACTTCTTCATCGGCGAGGAGCGGGTGACCGTCGGGCCCGGCACGTTCCTGAACGTTCCCAAGGGAACCCGGCACCAATTCCACAATGCAGGTGACACCCAGGCCGAGATGATCTTCTGGTTCGCCCCCGCCGGTATCGAGGGTCTCTTCCGCGAGCTCGGGGAGAATCCCGGCGATATCATCGCCATCGGCAAGAAATACGGCGTCGAGTATTTCTTCGACTGATCGTCTGATCGCCAGCAGCCTCGCTGGCGAGCGGGACTGTCGAGGCAGGAGCGGCGTTAGCCCAGCAACCGCTTCATCGTCGCGCCGATCTCCGCCGGCGAATCCGAGACCACCGCCCCCGCCTCGCGCAGGGCGGCCTTCTTGTTCTCCGCCTTCCCGTCCTCGCCCGAGATGATGGCGCCCGCGTGACCCATGCGCCGCCCCGGAGGCGCCGTCGCCCCCGCGATAAATGCGACGACCGGCTTGCGCACGTGCTCCTTGATGTAGGCCGCCGCGTCCTGCTCGGCGCTCCCGCCGATCTCGCCCACCATCACGATCGCTTCCGTGTCGTCGTCCTCGTTCAGCATGCGGATCGCCTCGCGCTGCGGCGTCCCGATGATCGGGTCGCCGCCCACGCCGATGCAGGTGCTCTGCCCCAGGCCCTCCGCCGTCAGCTGCGCCACCACTTCGTAGACCAGCGTCCCCGAGCGGCTCACCACGCCCACGCGCCCCGACAGGAACACGTCGCCCGGCATGATGCCGACGCGCGTCTGCGTGCCCGGCGTGATCACGCCCGGGCAGTTCGGCCCGATCAGCACCGTCGGAGCCCCCTTCAGCGCCTGCTTCACCCTCACCATGTCCATCACGGGGATGCCCTCCGTGATGCACACCGCCAGCGGTACCGCCGAGGCTGCCGCTTCCAGGATCGCGTCCGCCGCGAACGGCGCGGGCACGAAGATGATGCTCACGTTGGCGCCCGTCTCCCGCATGGCCGCGTCCACCGTCGGGAAGATGGGCACGCCGTCCTGCTCTTCGCCGCCGCGTCGCGGATGCACCGCCGCCACCACGTTCGTGCCGTAGGCGATCGAGCGGCGCATGTGATTCGCGCCTTCCGTGCCGATCCCCTGAACCATCAACCGCGTGTTCTCGTCGAGAAGGACGCTCATCGAAGCTCCCGCGCGCGCCGCGCCGCCAGACTTAGGCCCGCGGAAATCGCGGGCCTCCGCATTCTAGCCATGCCTCCCGATGGCGCTAGCGGGAAGCGTGCCAGGGCCTGCGGCCTTAGACTTGCCCGCGGCCACTCACCAACCGCAACAGGCTCCGGAGGCTCCCTATGGCCATGGCTCTCGACGGCATCAAGGTTCTCGATCTCTCCCGCCTCGCGCCCGGCCCCTACTGCTCGATGCTCCTCGCCGACTTCGGCGCCGACGTCACCCTCGTCGAGGCTGTGCCCGGCGTCTCCGCCAAGCTCGGCTCCGGTCCATCCGCCGACCCCGAGGCCGCGAAACGCGCCGCCGCCTACAACGCCCTCGGCCGCGGCAAGCGCTCCATCGCCCTCAACCTCAAGAACGAGGCCGCCCGCGAGGTCTTTTACGAGCTCGTCCGTGGCGCCGACGTCGTCCTCGAAGGCTTCCGCCCCGGCGTCGTGAACCGCCTCGGCGTCGACTACGAGACCATCTCCGCGATCAACCCCCGCATCGTCTACTGCTCCCTCTCCGGTTTCGGCCAGACCGGCCCCTACAGCAACCTCGTGGGCCACGACATCAACTACATCTCGATCGGCGGCGCCCTCGGCGTCATCGGTCGCCCCGGCGCTGCCCCCGCCATCCCCGTCAACCTGCTCGCCGACTTCGCCGGCGGGGGGCTCATGGCCGCCTTCGCCATCTGCGCCGCCCTCCTCGCGCGCGAGCACACGGGCCGCGGTCAGGCCGTCGATATCGCCATGAGCGACGGCGTCCTCTCCCTCATGACCCAGGCCATGACCGGCTTCTTCTCGACCGGCCAGCCCCTCCGCCCCGGCGAGGGCTTCCTCACCGGCGCCCGCCCCTGGTACGACACCTACCGCTGCAGCGACGACCGCTGGTTCTCCATCGGCAGCATCGAGCCCCACTTCTACGACGCCCTCTGCCGCGTGCTCGGCGCCGAGGAGTTCCTGGGGAAGCAGCACGACGCATCTGGCTGGCCTGCCATGCGCGAGCGCTTCGAGGCCATCTTCGCCACGAAGACCGCCGACGAGTGGATGGCGATCATGTCGCAGCATGACATCTGCGCCGCCCCCGTTCTCGAGCAGGAGAACATCGTCACCGACCCCCACAACCTCGCCCGCGACATGGTCGTCACGGTCGACACGCCCGCGGGACCCGTCCAGCAGGTCGGCGTCGCCCCCAAGCTCAGCGAGACCCCGGGACGTGTCCGCAGCGGCGCCCCCCTCAACGGCGAGCACACCGACGAAGTGCTCGCCTCCATCGGCTACGACGCCGACCGCATCGCCGCCCTCCGCGCCGAGGGCGCCGTCGGCTAGCACCCGCCGCCCCCAGAGGCGCGGCCGCCAGAAGGAGCACGCCATGGAGTACCGCGTCGTCGCGACCGACATCGAGTTCGCCGAGGGGCCCCTTGAGCTGCCCGACGGCGACATCCTCTTCACCGAGATCCGCGCCGGCACGCTCACCCGCGTCTCCCCCGACGGCTCCCGCCGGGAGACCTTCGCCACCACCGGCGGCGGTCCCAACGGCGCCGCCCTCGGCCCCGATGGCGCCATCTACGTCGCCCAGAACGGTGGCTTCCTCTGGTCCGAGGGGCGCACCTCCAGCGGCCAGCGCACCATCCTCCCCGGCCCCCGCCCCGACGACGGATACATCGGCGGCCAGATCCAGCGCGTCAGCGCCGACGGCTCCGAGGTCACCACCATCTACCGCGAGTGCGAGGGCGAGCCCCTGAAGGGCCCCAACGACCTCGTCTTCGACCGCGAGGGCAACTTCTACTTCACCGACCACGGCAAGCGCCACGGCCGCACTCGCGACATCACCGGCGTCTTCTATGCGTCCCCCACGGGCGATTTCATCCGCGAGATCATCTTCCCCCTCGAGGCCCCCAACGGCATCGGCCTCAGCCCCGACGAGCGCACGCTCTACGTGGCCGAGACCCCCACCGGTCGCCTCTGGGCCTTCGATATCACCGCCCCCGGCGAGATCGGCGACCGCCACGTTGTCGCCACCGTCCCCGGCGCCGCCCCCAACAACTTCGCCATGTGCGACTCCATGTGCGTCGATGGCGACGGCAACATCATCGTGGCGACCATCATTAACGGCGGCATCACCTCCATCTCCCCCGATGGCGCCACCGTCCAGCACTATCCCCTCCCCGACCGCATCACCACCAACGCCTGCTTCGCTGGCCCCGACCTCCGCACCCTCTACGTCACGATGGGCGCCATGGGTCAGCTCATCGCCTTCGATGACTGGCCGGTCGCCGGGCACCGGCTCAACTTCCAGGCCGGGGCAAGCTAGAGGTGCTTGGCGCGGCCGGTGCGACGATCGGCGTCTGCCTCGTCGGGGTCGCCCTGCTGCGCGTGACCGTCGCCGCTCCCCAGCACTGCCCGGAGCTCACGCCCACATCGCTCGAGGCCTCCGCCTCCGCCTCCGCTGGCTGGCTCGAAGTCGCGCAACATGCCGACGGCCGCTACGTCTACGAGTATGACGCCGCAGCCGACGCCATCTCCGACGACTACAACGTCGTCCGCCACGCCGGCGTCACCATGTCCCTCTACCAGGCCGCTGCCCTCGGCGACGCGTCGCGCCTGCACGCCGCCGATCGCGGCATGGAATGGATGCGGGTAAACCTCATCGGTCACGACCGCTGGGTCGCCCTGCGCAATCCCGACACCGGACTGGTCAAGCTCGGCGCCAGTTCGCTCATGCTCGCCGGTCTCACCCAGCGCCGCCTCGCAACGGAGGACCCGCAGTACGACACCCTCATGCGCCAGCTCGCCCGTTTCCTCGTCGTGATGCAGCTCCCCGACGGCGCCATGCTCAACTACTGGGATCCCGCCACCGGCGCCCCCGACCCCTCCGTCAGGTCGCGATACGCCACCGGCGAGGCGCTCTGGGCGCTCGCGCAGATGCACCGCCACTTCCCCGAAGATGGCTGGGACGAGTCCGCCTGGCGCATCGCCGACTACCTCGCCCTCCATCGCGACGACGTCGAGGATCTCGACTTCCCCCCCTGGCCCGACCAGTGGGCCGCCTACAGCCTCGCCGAGATGGGCGACTGGCCCCTGGAGGAGCACCACATCGACTACGCCCGCTCGCTCGCAGAGCGTTTCGGCTTCCTCATCCGCGTCGAGTCGCAGCGCACCGGCAGCGGTATCAACGACCTCTTCCACGGCCGTCTCACCCGCGCCGCCGGCCTCGGTACCTGGGTCGAGGGACTCACCTCCCTCTGGCGACTCTCCCGCACCGATGAACGCCTCGCCTCCCTCGAACCGGAGCTGGCGGAACGAGCCATCTGCGGCGCCGGCATCCTCGCCAGCCGCCAGGTCACCGGCCAGGAGAGCGCCAGATGGCCCAGCCCCGGCCTTGCCGCCGGCGCCTGGTTCCGCGACGGCGTCACCCGCATGGACGACCAGCAGCACGCACTCTCCGGCCTCGCCCTCACACAGGCTATCCTGAGCCGCCAGGAGGACGCCCCATGAGTGGAATCGGCATGACGATCCTCCTCATCTTCGCCTCCGTGAACCCGCCTGCGGTACTCGCGACCTGGAACAATGCCGGCAACGGCCGCCTCCAGCCGAAGGCCGCCGCCATCGCCTTCCTCGGCGCCGCCGCCCTCCTCCTCGCCGCCACCTTCGCCGCCGACGCCTTCCTCGACGCCCTCAGTCTGGAGCCCGAGACCTTCCGCATCGCCGCCGGTGTGGTCATGGTCGTCACGGGCGCTGCCTTCATCCTCTTCGGGCCCTTCTCCTTCCCCATTGAGCCCGGTTGGAAGAGCGCCCTCTTCCCCCTCGCCTTCCCCCTCCTTGCCAGCCCGGCCGCCTTCGCCGCCGTCCTCACCCGCTCCGCCGACAAGGGAGAGCCCCAGGCGGTTGTCGCCGCCCTCGTCGTGACCGCCGCCGTGGCCGGGGGCGTCCTCGCGGTCTCGGGCCGCTCCTCCCCCATCCCCGGCGTTCTTGCGCGCGTCATCGGCGCGGTCCTCATCTTCCGCGCCGTCGGCCTCATCATCGACGGGATTCGCGCCGTCTAGCACATCACCAAGGAGTACGCCGTGCCCGATCTCGACCAGAACGACCTCCAGCGCGCGCTCGACGACATCGAGCTCCGCAACCTCTACTTCCGCTACGCCCGCGGTGTTGACCGCCTCGACCCGGAGACCCTGCGCTCCTGCTTCCACGAGGACGCCCACATCACGACCCGCAAAAGAGAGGTCCGCGACGACTTCGTGAAGAACGTCATGGTCGGTCTCTCGCGTTTCAAGATGACCCAGCACGTCACCACCAACGTCTGGGTCGAGATCGACGGCGACACCGCCAAGGGCGATGCCTATGCCCAGGCCAACCACCGCGCCCCCGGCGAGAACGGCGAACCCGACACCGACTACCGCTGGGGCGGACGCTACGTCGACCGCTTCGAGCGGCGTGACGGCGTCTGGAAGTTCTCCGACCGCATCGTCATCCACGACATGGACCGCGTCGTGCGCGTCGATGAGGTCTGGGATCCGCCCGGCCTCGGCTTCACAGAGGGCTCCCATTCGACCGACGACATCGTCTACAAGGAGTAGCGCCATGGCACTCGAAGACATCATCAGTCCCTACGACATCCCCTCCGAACGCCTCTTCCACTTCGCCATGGCCGTTCCCGATCTGCCCGCGGCCATGGAACTGCTCGGCCCCGCCCTCAACGTGAACTGGACCTCCGTCTGGTCCATGACGCGGGAGATGGATACCCCGGAAGGCCACACCCGCGATGAGATGCAGGCCGTCTACTCCCGCCAGGGCCCTCCCTACGTCGAGCTTGTCAACGGTCACGGGAGCGGCTTCTTCGCCGCCGACCAGGGCCCCCGGCTCCACCACGTCGGCTACATCGTCGACGACGTTCGCGTCGAGGCCGAGCGCCTCCAGGCCCTCGGTATGACCATCTGGGACCTCGGCCCCGCCTCCGCCTTCGTCACGAACGACGTCGGCATGACCTTCGAGATCATGGGCCAGCGCATTCGCGAGACCCTCGACGAGTGGTTCGCCAGGCCCTCCGACCAGAGCGCCGTCGGGGGCAGTCTCTCGCTCCGCAAGGAGCTCAAGTGGGTCCGCATCGAGGACCCGCCCGTGTCCGGCGTCGACGCCTGGCACGTCAACGGCTCCCCTGCCTCCGCCGTCATCGTCGGCCTCGATGGTGTGCTCGACGAGCCCCCCGATCTGCTCGTCTCCGGTATCAACCAGGGCGCCAACATGGGCAACGACCTGACCGCCAGCGGCACCGTCGGCGCAGCCCTCCAGGGCCACTTCCGCGGCATCACCTCGCTCGCCCTCTCCTACGCGATGATGCCCCGCACCGAGGTCGACTGGGACGCAGCCGAGCGCGTCGCCGCCATCATCTGCCGCGAGGAGATCGAGGGCCATCTGCCCAAGTCCATCCTCCTCAACGTCAACATCCCTCTCCTCCCCTTCGAGGAGATCAAGGGCGTTCTCGTCACTCGCGCCGCCCGCCGCGGCTTCTTCCACCTCGATATGAAGGGCGACACCAGCGGCGAGCTTCGCGACCCCCTCCAGGGCCTCGGCGAACTCACCCGCCGCCCCTTCACCCCCACACCCCTCGACCCGCCGCCGGGCACCGACTTCTGGGCCATCATTCACAAGTACGTCAGCGTCAGCCCGCTGCAGGCCAACTTCACCGACCACCACGTCATCGACGCCCTCGGCGACCGCTTCAACGCCGCCTGGGGCGAGTAGCGCAACGGGCTTCCCACAGGCCGCGTTGCGCTACACTCGAACCTGAACGATCCAGCAGGAGTTTCCATGTCTGGTCACTCGAAGTGGTCGACCATCAAGCGGAAGAAGGAAGCCGCCGACAGCAAGCGCGGCGCCCTCTTCACCAAGCTCGCCAAGGAGATCCAGCTCGCCGCCAAGGCGGGTGGGCCCGATACCGACACCAACCTCAAGCTGCGTCTCGCCGTCCAGAAGGCGAGGACCGCAAACATGCCCAATGACAACATCGCCCGCGCTATCGCCAAGGCCACCGGCGCGGCCGATGCCGAGCAGCTTCTGGAAGTCAGCTACGAAGGCTACGGCCCCGGCGGCGCCGCTATTCTCGTCACCGCCGTCACCGGCAATCGCAACCGCACCGTCGCCGCCATCCGCCACGAGTTCACCCGCGCCGGCGGCAGTCTCGGCGAGAACGGCTCCGTCGCCTGGCAGTTCGAGTCCCGTGGCGCCCTCTCCGTCCCCGTCGGCGGCCAGGACGAGGACGAGATCGCCCTCGTCGCCATCGAGGCCGGCGCCGAGGACATTGAGACCTCCGAGGACTCGGTCGAGATCCAGACCGCCCCCGGCGACCTCGAAACCGTGCGTCAGGCGCTCACGGAGGCGGGCTACACCATCGAGCACGCAGACCTCTCGATGGTCCCAACCGCCACCATCGCCCTCGAGAAGGGCCCTGCCGCCCAGACGCTTCGTCTCCTCGACGGCCTCGAGGAACTCGAGGATGTCCAGCAGGTCTACTCCAACGCGGACTTCGACGAGGAGCTCCTCGCTCAGTACGCCGGCTAGCGCCAGCGCCCCCTCGGCGCTCCCCTGCCCGCCGTCGTAGAGTGCGGCCATGCGCATCGCTGGCATCGACCCCGGCCTCAACGCCACCGGCTACGGCATCGTCGACATCGAAGGTGACGAGTGCCGCCACGTCACCCACGGCGTCGTCCGCACCCGCTCCACCGATAGCCTTGCCCGCCGCCTCGTCCTCATCCGCGACGGGCTGCGCAAGGCCTTCGCCCAGTGGTCACCGGAGGTGGGCGCCGTCGAGGCCTCGTTCGTCGGCTCCAATGCGCGCTCGGCCCTCGCCCTCGGTCACGCTCGCGCCGCCGCCATCCTCGCCCTCGCCGACTCCGGCCTCGAAGTCCACGAATACGCCCCCACGGTGGTCAAGCAGACTGTCGCCGGCTACGGACGCGGCGACAAGGCGCAGGTCGCCGAGATGGTCCGCATCCAGCTCGCCCTCGCCGACACCCCCAGCCCCTCCGATGCCGCCGACGCCCTCGCCGTGGCCATCACCCACTGGGCCCACAGCCGCCTCAGCAGCCAGCTCTAGTAGCGGCCACCCAGCTTCGTGTGGTCCCAGCTGTGCATCCGCTCCGGCCGGATGCGCACCGTCACCCGCTTCGACGCTGCCGGCAGCGCCGCCTCCGGCGTTTCCGTCGGGATTGGCATCCCCTGGTACTTGCTTCCCACCACCGACATTACCGCCGCCGTCGTCGCCACATCCGTGTCCAGCTCCGCCGTTCCCCGGATCACGAGCCCCCGCAGCTCCTCGTAGGTCTGTCCCGTCTCCAGCATCGCCGTGATGCGCGGGTCGCGCTGCAGGTTCACGATCTTCTGGCTCTTCCCGAACGTCGTGAAGTGCACCACCCCGTCGATCATCACGTACCACATGGCCGCCAGGTGGGGGAACCCGCCCGGGCCGTTGGTCGCCACCTGCAGCGTCCAGCCCTCATCGAGGAAGCGTTCCCGCTCCTCATCGGTCAACGCGATGTCCGCTCGCCGGCTTGGCATACTGAGACCCCCTTGTGCGCTGGCCAAAGCCTACCCTCTGCCCGGGAAGCTCGCGTGAATGGCGTGAAATGGAACCCGCCTAGCGCCGCCCAAACCGCCGCCGCCGGTCGCGACCCCCCGCCTGACTGCGTCCGTAGCGCACCGGACCGCTCCCCCCCGCCACCTCCGCGAACGCCTCCAGTTCTTCGCTCTCCGACCCCACCAGCTCCCGCCGCAGCTCCACGATCCGGTCGCGTAGCGCCGCCGCCTTCTCGAACTCCAGGTTCTTCGCCGCCGCCTTCATCTCCCGCTCCAGTTCCTTCACCATCCGCAGCAGCTCGTCCGGGGGAATTCCCGCCGGGACGCCCGCGTCGTACTCCTCCACGTCCTCCGCCGCCTCCCGCACGTGATCGGTGATGTCCCGGATCGCCTTCATGATCGTCAACGCCTCCAGCCCGTGCTCGCGGTTGTACGCATCCTGGATCGCCCGCCGCCGGTCCGTCTCCTCGATCGCCGTGCGCATGCTCGCCGTCACGTGGTCGGCGTACATCACGACGCGCCCCTCGATGTGCCGCGCCGCCCGCCCGATCGTCTGGATGAGCGAGCGGTTCGAGCGCAGAAAGCCCTCCTTGTCAGCGTCGAGAATTGCGACGAGCGAGACCTCCGGCAGATCCAGCCCCTCGCGCAGCAGGTTGATCCCCACCACCACGTCGTACACGCCCAGCCGCAGGTCGCGCAGGATCTCCACCCGGTCGAACGTCTCCACCTCGGAGTGCAGATAGTGCGTCTTCACCCCCATCTCCGTCAGGTAGTCGGCGAGGTCCTCCGCCATCTTCTTCGTCAGCGTCGTCACGAGCGTGCGCTGCCCCTTCGCCGTCGTCGCCCGGATCTCCCCCAGCAGGTCGTCGATCTGCCCGTCCGTCGATCGCACCTCCACCACCGGGTCGAGCACGCCCGTTGGGCGGATCACCTGCTGCGCCACCTGCGTCGACTGCTCCAGTTCGTAGTCCGCCGGCGTCGCGCTCACGAAGATCGCCTGGTTGATGTGCTGGTCGAACTCCTCGAACGTGAGCGGCCGGTTGTCCAGCGCGCTCGGCAGGCGGAAACCGAACTCGACCAACGTCTCCTTGCGCGAGCGATCGCCGAAGAACTGCCCTCGCACCTGCGGAATCGTCATGTGCGACTCGTCCACGACCAGCAGCCAGTCGTCCGGGAAGTAGTCGAGCAGGCACCACGGCGTCGTACCCGCGGGCCGTGTCTGCAGGTGCCGCGAGTAGTTCTCGATCCCGCCGCAGTAGCCCGTCTCCCGCATCGTTTCCAGGTCGTAGTGCGTGCGTTCCTCGAGCCGCGCCGCCTCCAGGATCTTGCCCTGCTCCTTCAGGAAGGCGAGTTGGTCCTGCAGCTCCGTCTCGATCGCCTTCAGCGCATCGTCGAGGTTGTCCTTGCTGGTCACGAAGTGCTTGGCCGGGAAGATTTCGATCTCCTGCCGTTCCGCCACGATCTCGCCCGTCAGCGGGTCGAGCTCGCTGATGCGCTCCACCTCGTTGTCCCAGAAGTCGATGCGGACCGCCAGCTCCTCGTAGCTCGGCAGGATCGTGAGGGAGTCGCCCCGCATCCGGAAGCGCCCGCGCACCACGTTCTGGTCGTTCCGCTCGTACTGCATCTCCACCATCCGCCGCAGCACGTCGCGCCGGTCCAGCCGCTGCCCCACCTTCATGCTGAGGATGAACTGCGCGTAGTCCGAGGGCTCGCCGAGGCCGTAGATGCAGCTCACGCTCGCCACGATGATCACGTCCCGCCGCGTGAACAGCGATCGCGTCGCTGCGTGCCGCAGCTTGTCGATCTCGTCGTTGATGGCCGCGTCCTTCGCGATGTACGTGTCGCTCCGCGGGATGTACGCCTCGGGCTGGTAGTAGTCGTAGTAGCTGACGAAGAACTCGACCGAGTTCTCCGGGAAGAACTCCTTCAGCTCCGAGCAGAGCTGCGCGGCCAGCGTCTTGTTGTGGGCCAGCACGAGCGTCGGCCGCCCCACCTCCTCCACCACGTTCGCGATCGTGAACGTTTTTCCCGAGCCCGTCGCTCCCAGCAGCGTCTGGTAGCGGTCCCCCCGCTTGAGCCCCGCGATCAGATCCTCGATCGCCTGCGGCTGGTCGCCCGTCGGCTGGAAGTCGGCCCTCAGCTTGAAGGCGCGCTCTGAGGGGGAAGCCACCGAAACCATGGACGCCAGTGTAGCAGCGACCCTCAGCCGCTCTCGCCCAGCGTTACGTTGTCGATGAGGCGCACAGGCCCGAAGCGCGCCGCCAGCGACAGCAGTGCCACCCCCTCTACCTCCCCCTCGATCTCCGCCAGCGTCTCCGAGTCCGCCATCGAGACATAATCGAGTTCGGCCAGCGCCTCCGCCCCCACGGTCGTCCGCACCCCCGCCCGCAGCGACTCCGCCGAGCGCACGCCGTCCGCGAACTGCGCCTCCGCCGACCGCAGCGCCTGCGAGAGCACCGCCGCTGCCTCCCGCTGCTCCCGCGAGAGGTAGGCGTTGCGGCTGCTCATCGCGAGTCCGTTGCCTTCCCGCACCGTCTCGCACCCCACGATCTCGACCGGCAGGTCCAGGTCCCGCGCGAGCCGCCGGATCACCCGCAACTGCTGCGCGTCCTTCTTCCCGAAGTAGGCGCGGTCGGGCCGGATGGTGTTCAACAGCTTCGTCACCACCGTCGCCACCCCCCGGAAGTGCAGCGGCCGCGACGCCCCCTCCAGCACCTGCGCCAGCCCCTCCACCGTCACGTACGTCTGGTACCCCTCGGGGTACACCGCCTCTAACGCCGGCAGGTAGACCACGTCGATCCCGAGCTCCCGTAGTAGCCGCAGGTCGTTCTCTTCGTCGCGCGGGTACCGTTCAAAATCCTCGGTCGGTCCGAACTGCGCCGGATTCACGAAGATGCTCGCCGCCGACACCTCGTTCTCCGCCAGCGACCGCCGCACGAGAGCGAGGTGTCCCTCGTGCAGGTACCCCATCGTCGGCGTCAGCCCCAGGCTGCCCCGATGGGCCTCGCGCCAGGCGCGTATCTCCGCCGGCGTCTGCAGAATCTCCATGCGCGACCCCGCGGCGGGAGCGTCAGGCGTGCGCGCCCTGGCGCAGCTCGCTCAACGTCTCCTCGGCCATCGGGAAGCTCTCCTCCTCTGTCGGGAAGGCGCCCTCCTCGACCTCCGCGACATAATCGCGGACGGCCCCGCGGATCGCCTCGCCAAGAACGGCGTAGCGCTTCGTGTGGCGGAACTGTCGCTGGTCGTCGAACAGCCCCAGCATGTCGTGCAGCACCTGCACCTGGCCGTCGCAGTCCGCACCCGCCCCGATGCCAATCGTGGGGATGTGGGTGCGCTCGGTCACCATCGTCGCCAGCGGCGCCGGCACCGTCTCCAGTACGACCGCGAAGGCGCCCGCCTCCTCCAGCGCGCGCGCATCGCCGATGAGGCGCGCCGCCGCTGCCGGGGTCTTGCCCTGCACCTTGTGCCCGCCGAACTGGTTCACGGACTGTGGCGTGAGCCCAAGGTGTCCCATCACGGGGATGCCCGCAGACACCATCCGCCGCACCAGCGGCGCGATCTCGCTGCCGCCCTCCAGCTTCACCGCGCCTGCGCCCGCCTGTAGCAGCCGCCCCGCGTTCGCGACCGCCTCGTCGGCGTTCGCCTGGTAGCTCATGAAGGGCATGTCCGCCACCACGAGGCAGCGCTCGGTGGCCCGAACGACCGCCCGCGTGTGGTGCAGGATGTCGTCCATCGTGACCGGCACCGTCGAGTCGTAGCCCAGCATCACCGTGCCCAGCGAGTCTCCCACGAGGATCACCGGCGTGCCCGCCTGCTCGACCAGCCGCGCCATCGCGTAGTCGTACGCCGTCAGCATCGCGAAGCGACGGCCCTGTTGCTTCCATTCCGCCAGCTTGTGAATTGAAAGGCGTCCCATCGGTTCCCTCCTCAGCTTGCGTTGACCGGCGCGCCCTCGCGGTGGCGAATCCCCTCGCCCCGCGCGCGCCGCTCGATGACGTTGTCTGCCCCCAGGTAGACGATGCGCGGCGCCAGATCGCGCGCGTCCGCATCGTCCAACTGGTGGTAGCTCAGGATGATCACCTGGTCGCCCTCGTCGACGAGGTGCGCGGCCGCCCCGTTGATGCACACCTCACCGCTGCCTTCGCGGCCCACGATGGTGTACGTCTCGAGACGGGCCCCGTTTGTCAGGTCCAGCACGTGGACCTGCTCGTAGGGAATCAGGCCGACGGCGTCCAGGAGGATCGGGTCGAGCGTGATCGACCCCTCATACTCAAGGTTCGCCTCGGTGACGGTGGCTCCGTGAATCTTGGCGACTAGCATCGTACGCACCGCAGCTCCCTCCAACGAAAACGCGCCTCGCCGGGTGCCGGCGGGGCGCGGGAAGGGTAGAACCGGAAGCCAGGTATGCCTGCTGGCCGCGGCTCGCCATCCGTACCGGCCCTGCGGGTCCAGGCGGACTTGAGCGTGCGTAGTCTCGTTTCCCAGGCTCGCCGTCCGCGAACGGATCGACGGCGGGCCCGATCGTCGCCATCCGCGAAACGCTTGTCAACCCCCTCCGCCGCTAGTTTCCCCGCCACTCCCCCGCCGACGGCACCCCCGCCAGCCCCTCCGCCAGCGTGACGCTCCGCACGACCGCTCGCTCGACCGTCAGCATCGCCATCAGCCCCAGCATCGTGAGGTCGTGCGGCTCGACGGCGACCTCCCCCGTCGTGAGCGCGAAGACGGTGTCGCCGTCGCCGAGCGTATGCGCCGGCACGATCGATCGCGCCAGCCCGTCGTGCCCGTGGACCGCGAGACGCTGCACACCTACGTGCTCGATGGCCGCGTTCGTCGCGATGCAGACCAGGGTCGTGTTCTCCCGCGAGCCTTCCTCCTCCTCCCGCTCGACCACCGCCTGCTCCGGCGTCCGCATCTCTCCGGGGTTCTCCCCCCGCGGACCCGCCACCATTGACCCCGTCTCCGGGTCGAACACCGCCCCCACCGGGTTCGTGACCGCCAGCGCCCCCACCACCAGTCCCCGCGGCCCTACCAGGCTCGCCGTCCCCAGCCCCCCCTTGATCGCCTGCTCGACCCCCAACATTTTCGCGACCGTCGCTCCCGTCCCCGCCCCCACGCTCCCCTGCGCGACCGCCCCGCCCGCGGCCCGCGCCGCCGCCCGCTCCCCCTCGTCCGCTCCCGGGTAGGCGTGCGGCCCCGTATGCAGGTCGAAGATCCCAGCCCCCACGACGATCGGGACCGGCCCCGCCTTCGTCTCCACCCCCACGCCCCGCGCCGCCAGCCAGCGCGCCACCCCCGCCGTGCTCGCCAGCCCGAACGCCGAACCCCCCGTCAGCACCACGGCGTGACAGCGCCGGATCAGGTTCCCCCCCGCCAGCGCGTCCGTCTCGTGCGTCGCCGGCGCCCCTCCTCGCACGTCCACCGCCGCCTGCGTGCACCCCTCGCAGAGGATGACCGTGCAGCCGGTGCCCCTCCGCCGCGATGTCCACTGCCCGACGCGCACGCCCCGCACGTCCGTGATGGCGTCGCGCCTGCCGGGCGCGAGCGGCTCGGCCTCGCTCACACCCGCTGCCCCAGCGACCGGCGCGCCCGCAGGTACGCGCCAAGGAATCCGCGCGCCACCGAACACAGGTCGGCGATCAGGTCCGCCATCGCCACCGTCGCGTTCTCGCCCGCCGCGAGCCGCACCTCCACCCGCTCCCCCTCCTCGGTCGTCCCCGTGATCGCGAGTTGGTCGACGGGCGCGGGCATCGCCAGCGAATCCGCTGCCGTGCTCGCCGCGATCAGGTCGGGAAGCCACTCCGGCACGGGCAGCCCCCGTAGCTGCACCGCGTTCTCCTCCGCGCCGTCGTCCAGCGCCAGCCGCCGCACGACGCCCTCCGGCTCCGCCGTGGCCGCAAGCTGCGCCAGCGCCACCCACTCGTCCGCCCCCGGCAGCGGCCCCCGCAGCCGCTCCGCGATCGACACCCGCCGGTCGTCGAGCGCCTCGAAGACGGCCGTCAGCCGCAACGCCGCCTCCACGAGCTGCTCAGCCAGCATCCCCACCAGCGCCGGGCGCTCGTACGGTGAGCAAAAGGCGAGCGATCGCAGTGCCGTGTCCGCCACCATCTGTGGCTTGCTCAGGACCGTGCGCTCGTACTCCTCCAGGAACCGGAGCTCGGTCAGCCTTGTGATGTACGGCGCTTCGGCCATGCGGATATTCTACGTCGCAGCGGATCGCCGCCTGCGGGGCCTCCGCTGGCAGCGTGGACAGAAGTGCGTCCCCCGTCCCCCCACCACCGACCGCGCGATCTCCGTCCCGCAGGCGTAGCACGGTTTCCCGTCGCGACGGAACACCTGCACGTACATGTGCTGTCGCCCCGGCTCGCCCCGCGCGTCCACGTAGTCGCTGAAGCTCGCCCCCCGGTTCTCGATGCCGCGCTCGAGCACCTCGCGACAGGCCACCTGCAGCCGCGCCACCGCCCCCCGCGACACCTCCCCCGCGGGCGTGTCCGGCCGGACGCGCGCCTGGTAGAGCGCCTCGTCCACGTAGATATTCCCCAACCCCGCCACCCGCCGTTGGTCGAGCAGCACCGCCTTCACCGGCGCCGTCCGCCCCGCCAGCAGCTTCCGCAGGAAAGCCGCCGTGAACGCCTCGTCCAGCGGCTCCGGCCCCAGCTTCCCCACCACCTCCTGCGCGTCCCCAACGATGTCCCAGGTGCCGAACTTGCGCAGATCGCTCCAGCGCAAATCCTGCCCATCATCGAGGGAGATGCGCCCCCGCTCGTACTCGATCGGCGCATGGCTCGCCGCCCGCCACAGCAGCCGCCCCGTCATGCGCAGGTGCGTCACGAACGTGCGCCCGTCGTCCAGGCCGAACAGCAGGTACTTGCCCCGCCGTCCCAGCGAGACGAACCGCCGCCCCACGAGCCCCGCCCGCAACGCGTCGATCGGCAGGCCCGTCAGCAGCTCGACCGTCCCCGGATCGACCTCCACCGCCGCCACCGTGCGCCCCACCACCAGCGGTTCCAGGTCGCGCCTGATCGTCTCGACTTCCGGCAATTCCGGCACGTTCCCCAGCCTACCCGCGCCCCGCCCCGGCGTCGCGGCGGCGTAAGATCGCCCCGTGATTACCCACCTCTCCGGACGCCTCACCCACACCGACGTCGGGGAGCTCAGGGTCGAAGTCGATGTCTCCGGCGTTCGCTACGACGTGCTCGTTCCCGCCTTCCTCTGGCCCGAGATCCAGGAGACCGTCGACGGCGCTCCGGAAGACGACCCTGACCCCGAGATTGGTCTGCACGTCCTCTACCACGCGACCGCCAACGTCCCCGTGCCCCTCCTCGTTGGCTTCCTCCGCCGCCCCGAGCGCGACTTCTTCCGCAAGTTCACCAGCGTCGAGGGCCTCGGCCCCACCAAAGCGGTGAAGGCCATGACCGTCTCCGTCAGCACCATCGCCCGCGCCATCGAGCAGGAAGACCAGGCTGCCCTCACGCGCCTCCCCGGCATTGGCGCGCGCGTCGCCGCCAAGATCATCGCCACCCTCCGCGGCAAGGTGGTCGCCGAGGCCGCCCTCCAGGATGGCGCCCTTGAGAACCCCGTCGACCTCGAGGCCCTGAAGCGCGACCGCGTCGCCCTTGATGCCGCCGAGGCCATCGCCGCCCTCGGCTACGCTCGCGCGGAAGCCCGCCGCTGGGTCGCCGACGCCCTCGCCGACGCCCCCGAGATCGACACCGTCGAGGAGCTGACGCTGGCCGTCCTCCGCGCGCGGGGCGCCTGAGCCCCGTTCGCGCGAAGCATCGCCACCCCGCTAGGATCGCTCGGTGACCCAACCCCCTACCGAGCCTGAGCCCGGGGATTCGCCGGCGGCGCCCGCTTCGCCGCCAGCGCCGTCCCGGCCGCCCGTCTGGTCGTACTTCCTCACGCCGGTCGCCGTCATCCTCGGCGCCGCTGCCGTCGTCGTCGCCATCGTCGTGACCAATGACGACCCGCAGCCCCCTCAGGAGCCGGTCGCCCCCGCCCTCGAAGCCCTGTCCACCGCCGTTGAATCCCTGGCCGGCGCCGCGGAAGCCCTCTCCACGGCTGCCGAGACCCTGTCGGCCGCAGCTGAGCGGGCGGAGCCTCGTGCTGCGGTCACACTGCGCGATGCCCTGTATGGCTATGCCGCCGCCCTCGACCTCGACAGGGACAGTTTCGCCGAGTGTATCGACGACGAACCCCCCCGCGATGTCGTCAATGACCATCTCCAGCGCGGAGTCGAACTTGGTGTGAACAGCACGCCGACCTTCTTCGTCAACAACAAGTTCATCTCCGGCGCCCAGCCCGCCTTCGTCTTCCTCGAGGTCATCGCTGCCGAACTCGCTGGCGGCCCCACCTCGCTCGACGAGTACTCCGATGACATCAGGCGGCTTGCCGGAACTGAGCCTCCCCGCTTCGCCATCCTCTCCGAACGCCCCGACTTCACCGGGGCGCCCATCGAAGGCAGCCCCGATGCTGCCGTCGTCGTCGTGGAGTTCAGCGACTTCCAGTGCCCCTTCTGCCAGCGCTGGTACTACGAGTCCCTGCCCGAGATACGCGCGCTGGCCGGCGACGATGTCGCTGTCGCCTTCCTCCACTTCCCGCTCACGCAGAGACACCCGAACGCCGCCGGCGCGCACTTCGCCGCCGAGTGCGCGGGCGCCCAGGGGAAGTTTTGGGAGATGCACGACCTCCTCTTCGAGCGTCAGGACGAGTGGTCCGCCCTCCCCAACATCCACTAGCCGCCCTCAGCTCCCGCGCGACCCCTCCGCCTCCCGCCGCCCCAGGATGTGCCGCACCACCCGCCCCGTGCGGTCGTATCCCGCGCTGCAGTGCACCAGCACCGGCTTCGGCAGCCGCCGGAACGACTGCAACGCTTCGTCGAGCTGCGCTGCCGTGAACGGCTCCATCAGCCCGTCGCTGACCCCAAGGTGCGCCACCTCGAACCCGGACGCCCGGTAGCGCCCGAGCAGCCCCTCCGGCAGCGCCTCCGCGTAGAGGGGCAGCTGGTCGTTGCCGAGCAGGCAGATGATCGACCGCACGCCCGCCCCCTGCGTGTCCGCGATCCACCGCTCCACGGCCGCCAGGGGCACGGCCCGCTCCTCCCCCGGCGTGTATCCCGGACGCGCGCTCACCGCCAGCTCCCCCTCGATGATCCAGCTCACCATCGCGGCTACCCCGCCCCCAGCGGGGCGAGCGCCTCCGCGATCGACTCCGCCGCCCGCCGCTCGTGCCCCGCCGCGCGGCGCAGCGCGTTCGCCGCCGCCTCCCGCAACCCCGGATTCGAGATGCTTCCGTGTCCGCCCGCCGGGAAGGGGAAGAGCGTGAGCAGGGGCGAGAGCGTCTGTGTCAGGTCGAGAACCGCTCGTTGCGCGTGGATCAGCGGGATGGCGAGGCCCGGAATCGCTTCCGCCAGATCCCCCAGGAATGCCGCCCCGTCGGACCGTGCCGCCTGCAGCACCGCCAGCATGTAGGCGTTCCCCGCCCGATCCACCTCGCCCGTGCCATCCAGCGCATCCGCCCACGCCTCGAACGCCGCCGTACCCCGCGGCTGCGCGCTCACGGCCCCGCCCCCCGCCATCAGATCCAGCGCCGTCTGCAGCGCCCCCACCACCGCCTCCTCCGGGTCCGGCTCGCTCGGCCCGACCGGCGCGAACAGCTCGATGATCCCCAGCGACGGCCACTCGCTCCACGGCGCGAAGCCCCCCGGCTCCTCGGAGATTGCCGAGTGCACCAGGAAGCCTCCACGACTGGCGTCGTAGCCGTGCACGACCGCGAATTCGTGTACCTGCATATCGAACGCGATGAGCGCCGTCCCCCGGTCGAGCCGTTCCCGCGCCCACGCCAGCGCCTCCTCCCGCGCCCCCGCCAACTCCGCCCCCTGCGCGCGCATCCCGAAGCGCTCCCAGGCCAGACCCGTGCGCGCGTACCGCTCCACCATCGCCCCCCAGTCGAGGTCGTGCGGCCCGCTCGGCAGCGCCGTTACCCCTCCCTCGCTGGCCAGGCACAGGTGCCAGGCGTGACCCGTCAGCCCCATCACCGCGTGACGCGGCAGCTCCAGCCCCTCGGCGGCGAGCACACCCTCAAGCGCGCCTGCCGCGGTCGTCCAGTTCGGTCTCAGGGTCGGTTCGCCCACGGATGAATCCCCGCCTGTCGCGGCCCGTCCTGCGGGCGACCGTAGAATAAGCCCAACCCGCCGCAGATCGAGAGGCTACCGCACCCATGGCCGTTACCTGGCAGACGACTACGCTCCCGCACGGGCTCCGTGTCGTGACCACCCCCGTCCCCACCACCCAGGCCGCCACCGTCAACCTCTTCGTTGGCGTCGGTTCCCGTTCCGAGCCCCAGCGCCTGAACGGCATCACGCACTTCCTCGAGCACATGATCTTCAAGGGAACCGAACGCCGTCCCCGCGCCAACATGATCGCCGAGGAGATCGAGGGCGCCGGTGGCACGCTCAACGCCTACACGAGCAAGGAATTCACCTGCTACTGGAACATCGTTCCCTTCGACCGCCTTGAAACGGCAATCGACATAACCGCGGATATGCTCCTCCACTCCACCCTCTCCCAGGAGGAGATCGACCGCGAGCGCACCGTCGTCCAGCAGGAGCTCAAGCGGAACCACGACAACCCCGGCGCCTGGGCGAGCCGCCTCCTCGGCGTCTCCGTCTACGGCGAGCAGCCCTGCGGCTGGGATGTCGGCGGCAGCGTCGAACTCGTCGGCGAGATGAATCGCCCCGACTTCATCAGCCACATGGACGGCTGGTACCTCGGCCCCAACATGGTCCTCTCCGTCGCCGGGAACTGCACCCATGAGCAGGTGCTTGAACTGGCCGCACCCCGCTTCGCCGAGGTCGCCGCCGGCGGCGGCCTCCCGTCGGTCACCCCATACGATCCCGCCACCTCCGGCGACAGGATCAGCATTGATTCGCGCGACATCGACCAGTGCAGCGTCATGCTCGGCCTGCCCCTCTTCGGGCGCGACGACCCCCGCCGCTTCGCCATCCGCATCCTCAACGGCATCCTCGGCTCGGGCATGTCCTCGCGTCTCTTCACCGAGGTGCGCGAGCGGCGCGGCCTCGCCTACTCAATCAGCTCCGGCTACGGCTACCTCGCCGATGCGGGAGTCTTCACCGTCTCCGCCGGCGTCAACCGCGAGAAGCTCTCCGAGACCATCGGCGTCTGCCTCGACGAGATCCAGAAGCTCATCGACGAGCCCGTCCCCGAGGACGAGCTGCGCCGCGCCAAGGACCACGCCATCGGCCGCTTCCGCCTCTCCCTCGAGACCGCCTTCTCCCTCGGCCAGCGCCACGGCGAGCAACTGCTCACCAAGGGGAAGGTCGAGACCATCGACGACTTCGTCGCCGGCCTGGAAGCCGTCGACGCTTCCCAGGTACGCGCTGTCGCCACCGACATCTTTGTGAACGACCTTCTCCACTGCGCCGCCGTCGGCCCCGACCTCTCCGAGGACGAGATCGCCAACGCCATCAGTCGCTAACGCTCTCCTGGCCTAGAGCCCCAGTCCCGACTCCCACGCCTCGCGAAGCGCGTCCAGGTCCGCCTCGACCGGTCCGTAGCGCAGCACGCCCTCGTCTGTCGTCGCGCCGAGCCGCGTGAGCGGGACGCCGACCTCCTCAGCCAGCGCCACCAGCCGCTCCCCCGCCTCCGCACGCGCGCTCACCACGACCCGCCCCTGTCCCTCGCCGAACAGCGCCGCGTCGATCCGCCCCTCCACCTCGACCTCCCCCGCGAAGCCGTAGCCGCCGAGCAGGCAGCACTCCGCCAGCGCGATCGCGAGGCCGCCGTCGCTGCAGTCGTGCGCGCTCAGCAGCAGACCCGCCTCGTTCGCGCCCAGCACGAGGTCGTGCAGGCGCGACTCCGCCGCCAGGTCGACCGTTGGCGTCCCGATGATCGCGCCATGCACCGCCTCCAGGTATTCGCTCCCCGCCAGTGTCCGCGCCGGCTGCGCGACCTCCGCGCCCAGCAGCCAGACCTCCGCCCCCGCCCGCTCGAACGCCGCCCCCAGGTGCGCGTGCACGTCCTCCAACACCCCCAGCATCCCGATGACCGGCGTCGGCCAGACGGGCGACCCGCCGCTCTCGTTGTAGAGGCTCACGTTGCCGCTCACGACGGGCGTGCCGAAGGCGTTGCAGGCGGCGGCGATGCCGTCTACCGCCCCCGCCAGCGTCGCGTACACCTCCAGGTTCTCCGGCGCGCCGAAGTTGAGGCAGTCCGTCACCGCCACCGGCCTCGCTCCCGTGCAGACCACATTGCGCGCCGCCTCCGCCACCGCGATCGCCCCGCCGTTGTGCGCGTCGAGCTGGCAGTAGCGACCGTTCCCGTCCGTCGCTACTGCGATACCTCGCGTCGTACCCGGCACGCGCAGCACGGCCGCGTCGCCTCCCGGCGCGACCACCGTGTTCGCAAGCACCTGGTGGTCGTACTGGCGGAACACCTCGCGCTTGCTGGCCAGATTCGGCCGTGCGATCAGCGCCGTCAGCGCCTCCGTCGCCGCCTCCGGACGCAGGTCCGGGAACGCCCCCGGATTCGCCTGGCTGCGCGCCAGCGCCTCCAGGCTGCGCCGGCCGTCCCGCGTGTACGTGGGCGCCTCCGTCGCCACCTCGACGGGCACGCGCCCCACCTCCACCCCGTCCTCCCGCAGCACCACCTCGTCCCCGTCCGTCACCTGCCCGATCTCGATGCAGGCCACCTCCCAGCGCTCGAACAGCGCCGCCACGTCCTCCACGTGCTCGCGCTTCGCGACCACGAGCATCCGCTCCTGGCTCTCCGAGAGCATGACGTCGTACGGGCTCATCCCCGACTCGCGTCGCGGCACTTGCTCCAGGTCGAGCACGGCGCCCGAGTCGCCCCGCGCGCAACACTCAAGCACCGAGCTCGTGAGTCCCGCCGCCCCCAGGTCCTGCAGCCCCACGATCCAGTCGCGGTGCTCCGAGGCGAGCTCGTGGCAGGCCTCCATCAGCATCTTCTCCAGGAACGGGTTGCCTACCTGCACCGCCGGACGCATCTCCTCGAAGCGCGCCTCCGGATCGGTACGGCTCGCCAGTCCGCTCGCCCCGTGGATGCCGTCCCTGCCCGTGTCCGCCCCCACCAGCAGCAGGGCGTTCCCCTCGCCGCTCGCGTTCGCGCTCAGGATGCCGTCCGCTCGTACCAGCCCCACGCACATCGCGTTCACGAGCGGGTTGCCGTTGTACGACTCCCCGAACACCACCTCGCCCCCGACCGTCGGGACCCCGAGGCAGTTCCCGTACCCCCCGATGCCGCCCACCACCCCCTCGAACAGGTAGCGGTTGTTCCCTTCGTCCAGCGGACCGAAGCGCAGGGAGTCCAGCAGCGCGATCGGATACGCCCCCATCGCGAAGATGTCCCGCACGATGCCCCCCACCCCCGTCGCCGCCCCCTCGTAGGGCTCGATCGCCGACGGGTGGTTGTGCGACTCGACCTTCATCACCACCGCCCAGCCGTCGCCGATGTCGATCGCCCCTGCGTTCTCCTCGCCCACGCGCGTCAGCACGCGCTCGCCGCTGCTCGGAAAGCGACGCAACAGTGGCCGGCTGTTCTTGTAGCCGCAGTGCTCGCTCCACAGCGAGCCGAACATCCCCAGCTCGACCTCGTTCGGCTCCCGCCCCAGCCGCGCGACGAGTAACCCGTACTCGTCGCGGCTCAGCGCGACCGCGTCCAGCGCCTCCTGCTCAACCGCCACGCCCCGATGCTACAGCCGGTCCATCTCTCGCGCGCGGCGCTCCTCGTACTCCTCGTCGGTCAGCAGCCCGCGCTCATGCAGCTCCGCCAGCGTTTGCAGGTTGTCGGTGGCTTGCTGCGAGGGGGAGGCGGCCGTCGACATGCTCGCATCTCGCATCCCGGTCACCACGTACGTCTTCACCGCCTTGTCCCAGAGGCACTGCCGGTTCGTGTCCCATGCGCACCAGAGCGCGGCCACGGCGAACGCCGCCAACGCCACAAAAGCACCCCACCCCCCGGCGAGACCCAACACAGCGGACAGGACCGAGAAGAGGGCCCACTTGAGGACAATCTCCCGCAGTAACATCCACCCCAGCCCGGCCCGATTCCCGTCCCCGCGGACCACATGAATGCCCAGCAGTTGCTTCGCCGGGTTCTGGCCGCGCCCTCCCACAACGAGGAGCCAGATCAGCCAGCCGATCCCGAGCGTGATAGTGAAGAGGACGATGTCGAGTACGTACGCGGCCAGCCGCCGCCCCTGCCCCGCGAGCTCCAGCTCCGGTCCTACGTGCTCCGCTTCGTAGACTGCTTCAGTCATCCCTGGTCTCGTAGCTGAAGCTGAACGGCGGGTACTCGTCGACCAGCAGGATCGCGTAGGCGTTCGCCCGCTCCGTCCAGACCGTGCGGTGCCACCGGGTTGATCTCAAGCTGGACCGGATAGCCCGATTCCACTGCCGTCATGGGCGTGCTCCCTTCAGATCGGGCTTCCTGCAGGCTCGATCACCGGCTGCCTCAGCTATCTCCTGCTCCCCTAGTTGAAGCTGAACGGCGGGTACTCGTCGACCAGCAGCCCGAAGTAGGCGCCCACGCGCGTGCTCCAGCGGGTGTACCCCGCGATGAAATTGTGCAGCCACTCAGGCAACTGCCCCAGCACGGTCCCCCCGAGCCAGGCCACGATCGTGGCGAGTGTGACGAAGATGCCGAGGATGACCAGCACGATGGCGTGTGGCAGGGTCAGGATGATGCGCACGGGGAAGAACCCCGTCAGCCTGTTCCGCCCCTCGACCTGCTCCGGCACGATCAGACGAACGGGATAGTCGGGACGCTCGCCCAGCGCGAAGGGCGGGTACTTGTCCGTCAGAAAGCCGCCGGTAACGATATAAAACCTGGTGCTGCCCCAGGTTTGCTGGCTGAGCGTTCCGCCATAGGCAGACACGCGCACTGCCCAATGGGCGACGCCAATCGAGAACCGCAACAGTACCGCGGGGTAGCGCCCGGTGACCACGATCGCCACCGAAGCCAGCAGCCAGACGACAAACGCCGCGATCCCCAGGAAGACAAGGACGATCCAGTGCGGGATCGTCAGGATCGGCCGGAAGAACACCGTCAATCGGTTTTGAGACGCCGCCGGATCGATCTCCAGTTGGACCGGATAGTCGGATGTCATGGTCGTCATTGATGTGCTCCTTTCAGACCGCGACTCCTGCCGCGGCATCGATCACAGATTGCCAAATGCGGTTGCCCTCGGCCCCGCCCGTCAGTTCTTCGCCTGCTCGCTCGGGGTGGGGCATCATCCCCACCACGTTCCCCGCCTCGTTGCGGATGCCCGCGATGTTGCGGGCGCTCCCGTTCGGGTTCGATGCCGGCGTCGTCTCGCCCCGCTCGTCGCAGTACCGGAACGCCACGCGGCCCGAGCGCTCCAGCTCGTCCAGCGTTGCGCGGTCGGCTTGGTAGTTGCCCTCGCCGTGACTGATGGGGATGCGTAGCACCTCGCCCTCGGGAATCCCCGCCGTCCACGGCGAGTCGCCTCCCTCGCGACGCAGGTGCGTCCACTCGCAGCGGAAGCGCAGGCTGCGGTTGCGGATGAGCGCTCCCGGCAGCAGACCGCTCTCGCACAGCACCTGGAAGCCGTTACAGATGCCGATCACCGGCACACCAGCCTCTGCCGCCCGCACCACCTCCTCCATGATCGGCGAGAAGCGCGCGATCGCGCCGCAGCGCAGGTAGTCGCCGTAGGAGAAGCCCCCCGGCAGCACCACCGCGTCGAATCCCGCCAGCGAGGTCTCGCGGTGCCACACGATCTCCGCTTCCTGCTCCAGCACGTTCACGAGCACGTGCTCGCAGTCGCGGTCGCTCCAGGTTCCGGGAAAACGCACGATGGCGAAGCGCATAAGCCCTCGCTCGACGGCCTGTTTGTGGACTCCTGGCAGTATAGCAGCGCCCTGCGAGCGCTCCCGCGCACTACTCCTCGGCCTCCGCCGGGTCGGCCGGGGCCGGCGCCTCCGGGTACTCGATGCGCGGGTGGTAGACCGCCCGCAGCGTGCTCCGGAAGCTGGCCGCCACCTCCTGGAGCTCGCGCATCGTGATGTCGCACTCGTCCATCTGCCCCTCTGCCAGCCGCTCCGCGAACACCCCGTTCACGAGCTCGTCGATCTCCTCATGCGTCTCCGGCCGGTTCGCCCGTACGAGCGCCTCGCACGAATCCGCCAGCATCACGATCGCGTGCTCCTTCGCCTGCGGCCGTGGCCCGGGGTAGCGGAACCCCTCGGGGTCGGCTTCGCCTCGCTCCAGGGCCTGGTGGTAGAAGAACTGCACGAGCCGCGTCCCGTGGTGCTGCGGGATGAAGTCCCCCACGATCGCCGGCAGCCGCCGCCTGCGGGCCAGGTCCATCCCGTCCAGTACGTGCCCGTGGATGATCGTGGCGCTCGCCTCCGGAGGGAGGCTGTCGTGTGGGCTTCGGCCACGCTCGATGTTGTTCTCCACGAAGTACTCCGGGCGCTGCATCTTGCCGATGTCGTGGTAGTACGCTCCCGCCCGCACCAGCAGTGAGTCCGCCCCGATGCGGTTTGCCGCCTGCTCCGCCAGCGTCCCCACCAGCATGCTGTGGTGGAACGTGCCCGGCGCCTTCTCCTGCAGTTCTTGCAGCAAGGGGTGCCCCGCCTGGGCCAGCTCCATCAACTGCATCCGCGTCGTCACCCGCAGCGCCATCGAGAGCAGCACGTGCAGTCCCAGCGCGATGACCGCCGCGCCGCCCCCCGCGATCCCCGCCGCCAGCGCCAGCCAGCCCAGCCCCTCCGTCTCCCGCTGCTCCGTCAGCATCCAGAACGCGAGCAGCACCGCCCCGGTCGCCGCCGCAACCGCCACGCCCGCCGCCGCGAACCGGCCCAGCCGCTCCGTCCGCTGCATGGCTGCCGCCCCCGCCAGACCGCCCGCCGCGTAGGCGATTACGAGCTGCAGCGGCTCCAGCGCACTCGTGAATGCCGCCCCCGCCAGAGCCGGAGCCGTAGCTGCGATGAACCCCGCGTAGAGCGCCACCACCACGGCCACAATCGCGCCGAAGCGGGGCGCCGAGATCGAAGACACCACCAGTGCCGCCGCCGCCACCGGCAGCGCGTAGGCGAAGAACCGGCCTTCTGTATCGGGCAGCAGCTCGGGCAACCCCAGGCGCACCGCCGCGAGCGTCCCCAGCACTGCCAACAGCGTCATCAGCGCGCGACGTTCCGCCGGGCGCGAGAACGGCTGCAGACGGTAGAGGTACACCCCCAGCACGGCTCCCAGCGCCGCCCCCATCAGCAGCCCCGCCCCCAGGTCGTAGTAGTCGAACCCCTCTCTGATCACGCCCGTCTCGCGCAGCGCCTCGATCACCACCGCGTCCAGCGTCTGCCCCTCCTTCGCGATGAGCTCCCCCGTGGCGTAGGTCGCCACGACTGGCGCGACTGCCTCCCGCGCCTCCTCCCCCAGTGCTGCTGTCGCCACCTCGTCGAGCGCGACCGTCGGCGTTACGAAGGCGTCCAGGAGTTCGCGTAGCGCTCCCTCGCCGTTCTGGAACGAAGGCACGTTCCCCACCAGCAGGTACGCCTCGATGCGGTTGCGCTTGTCCTCCTCCTGCAGGGGCGAGCTCAGGATCGCGCTCACGCCCTCCACCGCCGATCGTCGCAGGGCCTCCAGGTCCCGCACCTCAAGGGTGAGCAGGGTCGAACGGATGGCCTGTCCCAGCCCGATACCCCCCGGTGATTCCCCCAGCGCTCCCAGCCGTTCGTCGAACGAGAGCCCCGTCCGCAGCCGCAGCCGCGCGACCTCCTCGAAGAGAGTGGTCAGCAGCTTCAGCTGCTCCACGGGAACGTCGTCGAGCGAGGCCATAACCGGTTCGACCGCTGCGACCGCCTCCTCGCGCGCCGCCTCGGTCAACTGCTCGGAGACGTACTCGCTCTCCCGCACGGCAGCGAAGGCCCGCGGCGCGATGTCGCCCTCGCGAGGCTCGCTCTCACCGGGAAGCAGTGGTACCGCCAGCACGATCGCGCCGATGGCAATGAGGACGCCAAAGACGGCTGCGCCTCCGCGCGTAACGACGGGATCAGGAAGGCGGCGCAACATCAGGTGGCCCGCGATGATAGCAGAGCCACCCCCTCTCCCCCGCCGCCGTGACACCCGGCGGGCGCGTATCGTTGCCCCGCAAGCCGGCGCGGTCACCGGCCAGTTTCGAGTGCGAAAGGCGGACCCATGGCGGACATCAACGAGCGCGTCAGGGGGGCTCTCGAAGAGCTCATCGCCAGCGGCGTCGAGGTGGGGCTCCAGGTCGCCGCCTACCACCACGGCGAGCTCGTCGTCGACACCTGGGCCGGCCTCGCCGATGTTGAGTCCGCCCGCCCCGTCGACGGGGGCACGCTCTTCACCTCCTTCTCCTGCACCAAGGGCGTGACCGCCACCGCCATCCACATGCTCGTCGAGCGCGGCGTCGTCGCCTACGACGAGCCCATCGCCGCGTACTGGCCCGAGTTCGCCCAGCGCGGCAAGCAGTACGCCACGATCCGCCACGCCCTCACCCACCGGGTCGGCGTCCCCCAGATGCCCGATGGCGTCACACCCGAGTCCATGTCCGACTGGGACTCCATGTGCGCCGCCATCGCCGCGCTCGAGCCCCTCTGGGAGCCCGGCGCCCGCACCGGCTATCACGCCTACACCTTCGGCTGGATCCTCGGCGAAGTCATCCGCCGTGCCGATGGGCGCGACATCAACCGCTTCGTCCAGGACGAGATCTGCGCCCCCCTCGGGCTCGACGGCATCCACCTCGGCGTCGACGACGCCAACGAGCCCCGCGTCGCCACCCTCGTCGACGGCCCCCGCCCCGATGCCCCGCCCGCCCCGCCAGATGCGCTCATCATGCGCGCCATCCCCCCCGCCGTCGGCATCCTCGCCGCGCCCTACAACAGCCCCAGGGTGCGCCGCGCCGCCCTGCCCGCCCACGGCGGCCTGATGAGCGCCCGCTCCCTCGCCCGCATGTACGCCGTCCTTGGCAACGGCGGTGAGCTCGACGGCGTCCGCATCCTCCCCGAGGACCGCGTTCGCACCGCCACACGCCTCCAGACCGACGACATCGACATGGTCATTCAGCAGCCCGTTCGCAAGGCCATGGGGTATTTCCAGACCGGCCCCATCACGGCCATGGGCCCCCGCACCACCACCTTTGGCCACCCCGGCGCCGGCGGCGCGATCGGCTTTGCCGACCCCGAGCACGAATTCGCCTTCGCCCTCACCAAGAGTTGCCTCGTTGCCGGCTCGGAGCCGGGCGCGAGCGCTGCCGAAGTCGTCGGCGCACTGGTGCGCCGCGAACTGGGATTCCCGGACGAAGAGGCTGGTTAGCCGAGCAGCTCCCGCACGATCTCGCTGATCACGCGGCCGTCGGCCTTGCCCTGGAAGCGCTTGATCAGCACCGGCATCACCTTGCCGATGTCCCGCGGGCCCGAGGCGCCCGTCTCCGCCACCACTGCGAGCGCCGCCTCCGTGATCTCCTCGCGGCTCGCCTCTTCCGGCAGGTAGCCGGCGAAAGCCTCCAGCTCCGCCTCCTCGCGCTCCACGAGGTCCTCGCGTCCGCCCTTGCGGAACTCCGCGATGCTCTCCCGCCGCTGCTTCACCTGGCGCTGCAAGACGACCAGCAGGTCGCCCTCGGGAAGCTCGTCGCCCGCCGCGATCTCCGCGTTCTTGATCGCTGCCGTGAGCATGCGCAGAGCGGCCTTGCGCGGCTCGTCTCTGGCGAGCATCGCCGCGCGCAGGTCGCTCTGGATGCGGTCCTTCAGGGCCGCCACGGGGATGGGACTACCGTCCCGAACGGGCGCGAGCTTCCGCTCGAATCTGCTTCTTCCGCAGCTTCCGCAAGCGCGCCGCTTCCTTCTTCTTGCGCTTCACGCTTGGCTTTTCGTAGTGCTGGCGCTTGCGCGTTTCCGAGAGGATGCCGTCCTGCTGCACGCGCTTGTTAAAGCGCTTCAGAGCAGACTCAAACGGCTCGTCCTCACCGATGATAATTTCTGCCACGCTGCTGGCTCACCACCCTCCGGGTGTGATTGCCGCCCTTGCGGACAGCGGCGCTCACCGTACCACCCGCGAACCGCTTGCGAAAGCCGCCCGCTGCTATGCTGGTCCCGCTGCATGGATTTCCGTCAGAAAAGCGATGTGACCCAAGCCTTGGATGCCGCCATCGCAAAGGTGGCGCGGAAGGAACTCGATCGCCTTGGCCGTGACCTCAGCCGTAGTCAGACCGCAGAGAAGATTGCAGGCGCACTCGATGCCCTGCTGGGTCTGAGCACGGGTAATAGGCCGAAGTACGATGATTGGGATGCTCTCTTCTATACGCTGTGGTACCAACCAAGCCAGATAAACTTGGCATACACGCTCACCCAAAAGGTGCCTGCGGAACTGAACCCTCTTAAGGGCGATGGAGCACTGCATGTCATTGACTTCGGATGTGGGGCACTTGCAGTACAGATAGGCTTGAGGATCGCGCATCTCAGCGCGATCGGAGCTACCCTACAGGTCTGTTCGATAGATGTGAGTGATGCCATGAAGACATCGGTGCAAAGATATTGAGGGAGTTCGAGATAAACTACGTTGGCAGCGGAGGTGGTTCCAGCAGCTTTCCCGATCGGACTCGCGGGGCGGACGGGAAAGCTAGTAAGCGTTGGCTTACAGCTTTTCACGTTGCGTATCGAGAGAATGCCCAAGAGGTCAAAAGGGAGCTTGACGGCCTGATAGGAAGAGATAGGCCAGACTTTGTCTTGGTGACAAAGAACTCCAGAAGTGCTGAGCCGTTGTACCGCGTTACCCACCTGGCCTACACGGAGAAGGGGAAGATGGCGGCGGGCGATGGCGAACTCTGCAACGCGGGGGAAGAGAAACTCCAGGAGGTCAATGCATTTCGGGGGGAACTGGCCACTTGGCCGGATCTGTCGGAGAGACGGGGGCTCCTTGAGTCCGATACAAGGTGGGACGAACATGTCCGGTACAGCGAAGCCCGGCGCTTTGTGAGGGCCTCGTTGTGACAAGCCAGCCCTCCTTCCCGTTCTCCGGTCTCTCATCCGACGAATCCCTGTCCGTCATCCTCCCTGAGCTTCGTGTCTTTGCTGTCGGCCAGGCGGCTGCCACCTACGCCCCCGCCCGAGAGATCCTAATGAAGGCCACCGGCTTCATGGAGGCCTACGACTTTACCTTGAACCCCTACAGCGGCTGCTCCTTCGGATGTACGTATTGCTACGCGGCCTTCTTCAGCCGCTCCCCCGAGGCACGCGACTCCTGGGGTCGCTGGGTGAAGGTCAAGGAGAACGCGGTTGAACTCCTTGGGAAGGAGAGGAAGCGCAAGCGGCAAGCTCTCGACGGCAAGCGCATCTACATGAGCACTGTCACAGACCCATATCAGCCGATCGACCGGGAGTTGGGGCTGACCCGCGGGCTGCTAGAGGTCATGGCGGATGGCCACAAGCCGAAGCTGGTCGTCCAGACACGCAGCCCCGACGTGACGCGAGACATCGACCTCTTCCGGCGGATCGAGGAGAACGGCGGCCGCGTCCAGGTAAACATGACCGTCACGACCGACGACGAGGATGTCCGCCGCTCGTTCGAGCCCTTCTGTCCTTCCAACGCCAACCGCCTGGAGGCTATTGCCGAGGTGCAGGCCGAAGGTGTCGACACCTGTATCACGATGACGCCGCTGCTGTGGGTCAACGATCCCGAGGGCTTTGCGAAGGATCTGCTGGCAACCGGCGTCGAGAAGTTCATCATCCAGCCCTTCCACTTTGAGAAGGGCAAGTTCACCGCCTCGACACGAGATGAGGCGATAGACCTGATGTCGCAAAAGCTTGATTGCGACCGCGCGGCGTTCCGCGAGCGCTACGAGGTCCACTACCGCAAGGCTCACGACGTGCTGAAACGCACACTGCCCCAGCTAGGAGAGGGCAAGGTCGGCTTCCGACCGCCCTTCTAAGCCCCGCTCCGCGCCTCCCGCACGCGCCCATCCAGCATCCGCAGCCGCTCCTCCACCCAGATGGCAGGACGCTCGTTGCGGACGCTCGGCGCCTCCACGTTGTAGCGCTCCTGCCTGGCCCGCAGCGACCGCGCTGCCGTTGCGAACTGCCGCCGGCGCTCCGCGATCAGCGGTGCCAGCCGCCGCCACTCCCCCGTCTCCCGCGCCCGCTCGACGAGCGCCCCGTGCTCTCCCTCGATAGCCGCCAGCCGTTCCTTGTCCCGCTCGATCGTGCGCGCCAGCTCGAGCCACTCCGGCAGCGTCCCGGCCTTCCCGAGGATGTGGTGTGCGAGCCAGAGGTCGCCCGCCAGCCGCTCGGCATCGCCTAGCGGCAGCGGCTCCCCCTCCCCCGGTAGCCCTTCGAAGACACCTTCCTCGATCGCTTCCAGGATGCGGTTCTCGACCAGCTGCTCGAATCTCACGCGTCCCTCGCCACGCCCCGGATGTCGGAACGGGGCCGCACAGGCCCCGTCGTCGTCGTTTCCAGTGGATGCAGGTCGTCAGTCGGCCGAGGGCAGAACCTTCGGCTGCATCAGTTCCATCTCGCGCTCGTCGACCTTCAGGTCACACTCGCCCGGCTTGATCACCAGCACCTCGATGCCGGTCTCCTCGTCCTTGTAGCGCTTGCCCAGTTGTACGGCCATCGAACGTCCCTCGCTATTTCTTCAGTTCGAGCGGCGTGTCGCCGCACTTCAGCGCGCCCTCGCCGCCCTTCGTCACGATGAACTCGGAGCCGCACGTCGGACAGAGATACCGCTTTCCCGTCTGTGCTGCCATCTGTATCCCCTCCTTGTTGACGAACCGTGCTGGCTGCGGATCGTAGGCACGCCCCTTCGGAGCGTCAATGAAGCAGCCGTTATTCGATGACGAACACCACCGCGAGCATGTCCGGATGGTAGCCGCAGGTGATGCGGTACTCGCCCGGCGAATCGAACGTGAAGGTCCGGGTTGCGCCCGCTCCCTCGAAGTCCTCGCCCTGCTGTTCGCCGTCGATTTCGATGTCGTGCAACCCGACGACGTTCTCGAACGTCACCGTCGCGCCCACCGTCACCTTCACGCCCGTGCGGTTCGGCGTGCCCGCCTCGCCGTCGGCCACGACCGTCCAGTCGTTGTCGTTGCCGAGGATGACCACATCGGTGGAGACCGCGTTCGGTTCGTCGATGACGATCGGGTCCGCCCCGCTGATCGTGTTGAACGCGCTGGACGAGACGGTGTACTCGACGCACGCCGTGCCCGGGTTGAGCTCGTCGGATGGCGCCGCGCCCCACGAATTCTCGGGGAAGTGCAGCGTCTTGCCGATGGGCAGCAGCGCCTCAGCCTCGACGCCGTTCGCCTCGCCCAGCGAGGCGGCTGTCACGTTGCCGAAGCCGGAGGCCACCTCTGTCAGGTCCGCGCCACTTACGACGTAGGCGTTGATGGGCGGAAGCGCGATCCAGACCTCGGTCGAGACTTCCTCGCCAGAATCGAGCTCGTTCAGCGAGCGCAGCGCGCTCTCGCTGATGCCGTGGGCGCTCGCGATGGAGAGGACGGTGTCGCCGAACTGCACGATGTAGCCCGTTCCGTCCCTCAGCACCAGCTCGTTGCCCTCCGCGATGGCGGCGTCCTCGTCGAGGCCGTTGTCCTCCGCGAGCGCCACATCTGGGATGTCGTGCGCCTGCGCGATCGAGAGGAGCGTGTCGCCCGCCTGGGCCGTGTACGTCGTCCCATTGGGCAGGAGCAGTTTGCGCTCACCGGTTAGCACGGTGTCGTCGGCGATGTCGCCCAGAATCGTCAGCAGCAGGGGGTTGAGCGTTCGGATCTGCGCCGCCGTGATGCCGTGCTGTTCCGCGATGCTCGCGAACGTCGCGCCAGCCTGCACCACGTAGGTCGCCCCCTCTGGTAGCCGCAGCGTCTGCCCCGGCAGGAGCCCCGTCGCGATGGTGCCCGCCTCCGGGTTCAGCATCTGGCTTTCGTCGTCGCCCGTGTAGGGAATGTGGAAGTTCCCGCCCTCGTCGAACGCGTAGGCGATCCCGTTCAGGTCAGCGACGAGGATGGCGCCCACGTTTTCGCGGTTGGCGATCGTGCGGGCGGTGTCGTTCTCTCGTGCTTCGACCGTACGACCGCCGGGAAGCCGGATGCTGGCGCCCTCGTCGATCGGCGCGTCCATCGAGGCAAGCCCGTTCAACGCTGCCACCTCGGCCCCGCCGATGCCGTGCGCCGCTGCGATCTGCGGCAGCGTGTCGCCCGTTACCGAGGCTGCCGACTCGTGGTTCAGGTTGTGGGCGAACTCGACCGCCGCAAGCCAACCGTGGTTCGCTGGGTTGCCGTTCGCGTCGAACGTGTCCGCTTCAAGCGGCGCCGTCAGCAGCCGCACAAGGTGTTCAAGCTGGTTCGGCGTCAGGCTGCCGCCGTTTGAGTCGAGCCAGGCCGGCATCAGCGTGCCCGCCCGCCCGCAGGTCAGCGTGCGCCGGATGAGGTCCTGGTTCTGGGAAAGCGCAAGCGGGTCCTGGTTCCTGAACGAGGCCTTGTTCAGCGTCAGACCAACGCCGCCCTCGCCCCGGATGCCGTGGCAGGTGCGGCAGTTGTTCGCGAAGAGCAGCGCCCCGCGCTCGATTGACTCGGCCTCGAAGAAGTCCGCCTGCCGCTCCGCGCGGATGGGCAGGTCGATCGTCGCGTAGGCCGCACAGCCGGCCACGCTGATGAACATCAGCACCACGATCAGGAAGATTTGGCGCTGGGTATTCAACGAGTCCTCCGCTGGCCGCTAGCCACTGTAGGGAACCGCCCGCTTCGGATTGGGGTTTTCGCCGCCGCCGAGCGTGAGCGCGCGTGTGTTCACGGTTACGGAGCCGTCGTTGTTCGTGGTTAGCAGGAATGTGTCCATCGGGCGCGGCGCTGGTCCGAAGACGCGTACTCCCGCCCGCGAGTAGGTCGAGCCGTGGCAGGGGCAGCGGAACCAGCCCTGGATGCCAGGGAACGCAACCTCGGCCCCGTCGAAGTCGCCCCGCCAGGGAACCGTGCAGCCCAAGTGCGGACACTTCCAGTACAGCGCCAGCAATCCGCCCGCGCCGCCCTGTCCGAGCACGTCACCCTCCGAACCGTCCAGGTTCACCAACCAGAACTTGCCCCCCGTAATGCGCACGGGCTCGGCGCCCGGCTCCGGAATCTGGATCTTCGGAACCGTCACCGGTCGTCCAAAACCCTGCGGGCTGCGGAGGTTGAAGAACGCGAGGAAGAACGCGCTGAACGCGCCCAGCGAAAGCATCAGGCCGGCGAATGCGCTCACTCGCATGAATGAGCGCCGCGAGACCTTGCGCGCCTCCACCTGCCGGGCCTGTTCGATTCGTTGCGCCTGCGCCATCCGCCTCTACTCCTGCCCTGGAATGCCTTCGAGGGTTCGCAGGTCCCACGGCCAGATCAGGTCTTGGCCGGGGCCGCGGAAGGCCGTACCGATAATCGTCAACATCAGGAACACGCCCACGAACCCGCTCATCAGCGTGATCAGCGCCTGCCGGCGGGTCAGCACCCAGCCGATCTTCCAGAGACCGAAGATGAGCAGGCATGTCAGCCCGACCATGAATCCCGCGGGAATGCCGATGTCCACCAGCAGCGTCGGGAGGTCGATCTTCTGGAACGTGGTCACGCCCGCTCCTGGCCCCTCATCCAGCAGCTTCAGGTTGAACCACAGGTAGGGAATCGAGTCCGCCCACCCCGGCCAGGGCACTACCGAGGGGTCTTTCAACGCCGCCGAGCGCTCGAGGAACGCCAGCGTGTCCCCGCCGGAGAAGCCGAACCAGTCCTTCAGCCAGAGGGCCACCTTGCCCGAGTTCCACAGAATCAACGCCAGCGTGCCCCACCAGCCAACCATGAACGAGACCACCGTGTTCTTCACCGAGTTCGCGTCCGCGAACCAGCGCCCCTGCCCCTCCGTTGACTGGTCGAAGTAGGGGAAGGCCCCGAGGATGATCAGCCACACCGTCGGCACCACGATCCCCGCCAGCGCCGGGTTCATGTGCAGCAGCAGCTCCTGCAGGTTCAACAGGTACCACGGCGCCTTCGCCGGGTCGTTCGTCACGTTCGCGTTCGCCTCGTCCAGAAGCGGCGCGTTCATCACGTAGGAGAGTACGAACAGCAGCACTGTGAACAGCAGCGCCGAGATGAACTCGACGAAGACGAGGTCGGGCCAGACCAGCACTTCCTCATCGCGTGCGCGAGGAGTGGGTCGGGCGGCCGGACGGGCGACGACAACGGTAGCCATGCGTTAGCTCATCCCGCCTACAGCGGCCGCGCCAGGCCGCCATCCCGGCGAATCCGCCAGAAGTGCACGGCCATGAAAATTGCCGCAAGCAGGGGCAGGCCGATGACGTGAAGCGTGTAGAACCGAATCAGCGCGTCGGGACCCACCTCGAAGCCGCCAAGCAGCCAGAACCGCGTCTTCGGGCCCAGCACCGGCGCCGAGCCGGCGATGTTCGTCCCCACGGTGATGGCCCAGAAGGCCAGCTGGTCCCAGGGCAGCAGGTAGCCGGTGAAGCTGAGCAGGAACGTCAGCACCAGCAGAACCACGCCCACGACCCAGTTGAACTCGCGCGGTGGCTTGTAAGCCCCCGTATAGAACACCCGCAACATGTGCAGGAACACGAGGATCACCATCGCGTGCGCCATCCAGCGGTGCATGTTCCGCATCAGCTGGCCGAACTGCACGTTCGTCTGGATGTTCTGCATGTCCAGGTAGGCTCGATCCACGCTGGGCACGTAATAGAACATCAACAGGATGCCCGTCACGGTCAGGCCCAGGAACATGAAGAACGTGAGCCCGCCCAGGCAGTAGGTGTGCGTGATCTTCACGTGTGTGCGGTGGATGCGGGTCGGATGCAGGTGCAGGAACACGTTCGTCGCCACCACCAGCATCTGGTTGCGCGGCGTGTTCGGGTAACCCGTGCGGAAAATCGACTGCCACAGGTAGTTGTGGAAGAGCTTGTCGTAGATCTGGTCGCCGAGAGTGGGTCGGGTAGGCTGTTCAACGGCCATGCGTTAGCG
Source organism: Tepidiformaceae bacterium (assembly GCA_965262975.1). Lineage (GTDB taxonomy): Bacteria > Chloroflexota > Dehalococcoidia > Tepidiformales > Tepidiformaceae > UBA2991. The sequence continues at coordinate 3,412,999 of OZ253575.1, forward strand.
CTCCCACCACTTGCCGAATGCGACCATGATGCCGAGGCCCAGGAACATCGTTAGGCCCACGAAAACCAGCTCAAGGAATTCGCCAACTTCCACGGCCCCGCGCCCTCTCTCTTCACCGCCAGCGGCCTTCTCGGCCACGGCGAGTTTGTGAATCCTGTAGCAAGCGATTTATACCCCGCCCCTCCGAGGGGGTCAAACCTGCCGGACCCTTTGCGCCTCCCCCGGATTGGCCCCCGCCCCCTTATATTCGCAACCCGAATCGAAGCCGCACCAGCCCCCGAATGTCCTCCACCGCCGTGCTCACGATGTGCACCTTCGTGTCCCGGTCCTCCACCCAGCGCACCGGCAGTTCTCCCACGCGAAATCCCGCCTGCTGCGCCCGCACCAGCAGCTCCGTATCGAAGAACCAGCCGCGGTCCTCGATCCCCGGCACCACCGCATCCACCGCCCCCCGGCTGGCAGCCTTGAACCCGCACTGCGCGTCGCTGATGCGCAGCCGCGGGAAGAACGCCCGGATGATCAGTACGTAGCACCGCGAGATCACCTCCCGCTTCAACGACCGCGCCGTCCGCGACCCGCGCGCCAGCCGCGACCCACTCACCACGTCGTAGCCGCCCTCCGCCACCCGCCCCACCAGTTCCGGGAGATGCGCCAGGTCCGTGCTCAGGTCGACATCCATATAGGAGACCACGTCGGCGTCGCTTCCCAGCCACGCCTCTCGCAGCGCGATTCCCCGCCCCTTCACCGTCAGCACCAGCGCCCGCACGCGTTCGTGCTCGCGCTCCAGCTCCCGAGCCAGTTCGCTCGTGCCGTCGTTCGACCCGTTGTCGGCGATCACCAGCCGCCAGTCGTAGCGAGGGTGTTCCTCGAAGAGCGCGAGCGTCTGCTCCACGCTCGCGCGCAGGACCGAGACCTCGTTGTAACAGGGGATGACCACGTCCACGGTCGGACGGGTACCGGGTAGCTCCGTCACGTGCGCGCCCCGCCGGGCTCGCTCATGCGCCTGTCGTTTCGCCCTGGCGTAGTCACGCCGTCCTCCGGGACCGTGGTCCCGAGGAGGCTACTCCGGGCGCAGCGCCGCGAGCCGGCGCTTCGTGCGATCCGCGCGCCCCGTGGGGATCGCGCCTTTCCTCGCTGCCCGGTCGAGCACCGAGTAGGCCTCGCTCAGCGCCTCGCCGAACGCTTCACCGTTACCCGCTACTGCTGCCTCGCGCGCCGCTCGCACCGCCGTCCGCGACTGCGAACGCGTGGCGCGGTGCCGTGCCCGATGCTTCAGCGACTGACGCCAGCGCTTGATTGCTGATTGCTTGCTAGCCATGGACGGCGATCGTAGGCGCGCTCCCCCCTCCGCGCAAAGCCAGCGCCCTACTTGCCCCGTTTCCAAAGCTCTCGTATTCTGAAGGTGCACTGGTCAGAAGCCCGGCTTCCCGCCGTAGCGCTCACCAGGTACACCTCAGAGTTCGAGGTCTCTCGCAACCCCCATCTCGCCCGTAGCCGTCGAGCGCCCGCTAGCAGCGGGCAAAGGATCGTTGCCATCACACGCGCACCTGAGTCCCCACCCGCCCCCGAAGAGGCCGTCACCTCCGATCGTGAGAATGGCGCGTCCCCGCCCACGCTCAATATCACTGAACTTGAGAGCAGCACGCGCAGCGACCTCATCCGCCTCGCCAAGGAACTCGGCGTCAGCAACGCCTCCACCCTGCGCAAGCGTGATCTGGTCTTCCACCTCCTCCAGACCCAGGCCGAGCGCCGCGGTCACCTCTTCTCCGGCGGCTTCCTCGAAGTCTCCGACGACGGCAACTACGGCTTCCTCCGCGGCGAGTCACTCCTCCCCGGCCCGCACGACATCTACGTCTCCCAATCCAACCTCCGCCGCTTTGCCCTCCGCCCCGGCGATTACGTGACCGGGCAGATTCGCAGCCCCCGCGACAACGAGAAGTATTACGGCCTCCTCAAGGTCGAGACCGTCAACGGTCTCGACCCCGAAGCCGCCAAGCGCCGCCCCTTCTTCGAGAACCTCACCGCGATCTTCCCCAACGAGCGGCTTCTCCTCGAGACGACCCCCGAAAACCTCACCCACCGCCTCATCGACCTGATCGCCCCCATCGGCCGCGGGCAGCGCGCCCTCATCGTCTCCCCGCCCAAGGCCGGCAAGACGATGCTCCTCCAGAACATCGCCAACGGCATCACGACGAACCATCCCGATGTCCATCTCATGGTCGTCCTCATCGGTGAGCGCCCCGAGGAAGTCACCGACATGCGCCGCAGCGTTCGCGGCGAGGTCGCCAGCAGCACCTTCGATGAGCCCGTCGAGGATCACACCCGCGTCGCCGAGATGGCCTTCGAGCGCGCCAAGCGGCTCGTCGAGGGTGGCCAGGATGTCGTCATCCTCATGGATTCCATCACTCGCGCCACTCGTGCCTACAACCTCGCCCTGCCCCCCAGCGGACGAACCCTCACGGGCGGTGTCGATCCCGTCGCCCTCTACCCTCCGAAGCGGCTCTTTGGCGCCGCCCGCAAGTGCGAGGAGGGCGGTTCCCTCACCGTCATCGCCACCTGCCTGGTCGATACCGGCAGCCGCATGGACGAGGTCATCTTCGAGGAGTTCAAGGGCACCGGGAACATGGAGCTCCGGCTCGATCGCAAGCTCTCCGATCGCCGCTTCTATCCCGCCATCGACATCCAGGCCAGCTCCACCCGCCGCGAGGAACTCCTGCTCGACGAAGCCACCCTCAAGGGTGTCTGGCTCGTCCGCCGCATGACCGCGATGATCTCGCAGAACTCCCCCAACTCCCTCGAAGCAACCGAGCGACTGCTCGAGCGCATCGGCCGCTCCGACACCAACGAGGAGTTCCTCGCCAGCCTCCGTACCGAGGTTTAGGCCCCTGGGCCCTTACGGATTCCCGCCCCGCCTAGCTGCCCCTGGCAGTGGAGGCCTCCGCCTCCGCCGCGCGCGCCCGCGCTGGGCTACGACACGCCCGCTGCGAGGAAGCGACGGAAGTTCGTGTTGAAGGATCGGTTGCTGAGTCTGCTGTCCACGGGCTCTCCTGCGCATGTCCACGTCCACCTCCCCCTGCGTGCCGGGTTGCACCTCCTGCTCCTCGGCGTGGCCGCCGTCGGTGCGATCCTTACCGCCCAGCTTGTCTCCGATGCCCAGCCCTCCTTGCTCCCAGGCATTCCTCCCGCTCCCCTCTCCGGCGTGCGCGCCATCGCCCCCAGTGGCGAGACCTTCCTCCGGCCGGGGGTGAGCCACACCACCGATGAGTCCCCCCTCAGGGCCTCTCTCCCGACTCAACCGTCCGACAACGTCCCGACGGACGACACCCCCTTTACCCGGATTGTCGACGAAGTCGCCGATGCCGAGGGCTGCGGTCGGCGCGCCCTTACCGAGCAGATCGATCCGAGGGAACCGTACGTCCTCTACACGATTCGGCCAGGCGATACCCTCGGGCACATTGCTGAAGCCTGCGGGTCCACCGTCCAGAACATCCTGCTCAACAATGCCGAGGTCGACGATGCAGGCTTCATCCCCGTCGGCCTGCAGATCCTTGTCCCCCTGATTCGCGAGCCCATCGAGACCGGCATCCTCTACAAGGTTGGCCACGGCGAAACCCTCGGCGCCATCATCAATGACTACCTGAACGTTACGGTCGAAGACGTCATCGCCTACCGGCCCAACGGTCTCTCCAGTGCCACCGACATCCAGCCCGGCGACTACGTCCTCCTCCCCAATGCCGAGCCCAAGCCCCCGCCGATCGTGAGCCCCGAGGGGCACGTCATCGGGCCCCCTCCTCCGGTCTCGCCCGGGCGCTTCGGCCTGCCCCTGGCGAATTGGAACCTCGTCAGCGACACCTTCGGAACCCCCCGCGGCGGCGACCGCTTCCATACCGGCATCGACCTCGCCCTCGGCGGATATTCTGCTTCATCCGTCTACGCCTCCTGCGATGGCTGGGTCTCCCGCACCGAGTGGCTCACCTATAGCTACGGCTACTACGTCATCGTCGACTGCGGCGATGGCTGGAAGACGCTCTACGCCCACTTCCGCGAGATCACCGTCTCGTGGGGGCAGTCCGTCGCGAAGGGCGAGACCCTCCTCGGAATCTCCGGCTCGACCGGGTTCAGCACCGGCGAGCACCTCCACTTCGAAATTCAGTACAACGGCCAGTACCTCGACCCCGCCGGCTACCTCGACTTCTATTAGCCGGCACGTTCAACCGGGATTCCTCCGCGGCTTCCGCAGCGAGCTCTTTTCCCGCTGGATCCTTGCTTTTTGCACCTGCCTGCTGCACGTTAGCTCTTAACACTTGGCGGGAGCGCCGAGGCCGTGCTTCGGCATGTCCCAACAAGGAGGGACTCGTGCTGAGGGATTGGGTGCTCGGGGTGCGCCACACCGGTTCCTCCTCGCGCGCCCGATCGCATGCCCACGGCCACCGCCCCGTCCGCGCCGGGCTGCACCTCCTCCTCATCGGCATGGCCGCCCTCGCCGCCCTCCTCACCGCACGGCTCGTCTCCGATGCCGAACCCTCCCAGGTCTCCCACATCCCCACTGCTCCCCTCTCCGGTGTGCGCGCCATCGCCCCTACCGGCGAGACCTTCCTCCGTCCGGGTGTGAGCCACGCCACCCGCGAATCCCCCCTCAGAGCTTCCCTGCCGCCTGCCGAGGTCGTGCAAATGCGCCCCACCGAGAACGTCGCCGACGACAACACCCTCACCGAGGGCGTCGGCCGTGTCTTCGCTGCCAGAACCGACGACGGCTACGAGATCCGTGTGCTCACCGATCAGATCGACCCCGACGTTCCCTATGTCCTCTACACCGTTCGCCCCGGCGACACGCTGGGACAGATCGCCGATACCTACAACACGACCGTCGACAACATCCTGCTCAACAACGTCGAGGTCGATGAAGGGGGCTGGATCCCGGTTGGCCAACAGGTTCTCGTGCCCTTCGGAACAGGCATCCTCTACAAGATTGGCCAGGAGGAAACCCTCAGCGCCATTATCGACGACTACCTCAACGTCACCCTTGAAGAGGTCCTGGCCTACCGACCCAACAACCTCGCCGAAGCGGGCGACATCCAGCCCGGCGACTACGTCCTCCTCCCCAATGCCGAACCGAAGCCACCGCCTGTCTATAGCAATGGCGGGGTGATTCTCGGGTACTACGGCGTACCTGAAGTGTCCGATGATAGTTTCAGCCTGCCTCTCCCCGCCTGGAACTTTGTCAGCGATACCTTCGGCACCTACCGAGGGCCCGGCCGCATCCATACCGGCATCGACCTCGCCCTGGGCGGCTATCCCGCTTCATCCGTCTACGCCTCCTGCGATGGCTGGGTCTCCCGCACCGAGTGGCTCACCTATAGCTACGGCTACTACGTCATCGTCGACTGCGGCGACGGTTGGCAGACCCTCTACTCCCACTTCAGCGAAATCCTTGTCTCCTGGGGTCAGAACGTCGCAAAGGGCGAGACCATCGTCGGCATTTCCGGCTCAACCGGCTTTAGCACCGGGGAGCACCTCCACTTCGAGATTCGCTACGACGGCGTCCCCCTCGATCCCGAGAAATACCTCGACTTCTACTAGGTGAACCTCTCCCCGGGACACCGCTTTCCCGGGGTTCGCCTCAGTTTTCGCTCTCCACCGTCCGTACCGACTCTCCCGGCCTGGTCTCCACGAGTTTCGCGATCACCACGTCGCGATGCACGTAGTACCCCGGCCCGTCCTCCTCCACCTCGATGAAGTCCCCTCCGCAGGTGATCAGGACCGCCCATTCCTCGCCCGCCGGCCGCAGCAGCTCCGGGTCTTCAGCTTCGTGTGGACTGATCAGGTCCGCCATCGGAACTGTTCCAGCCTCAAAGCGCCGCTGGAAGAACACCTCGTACACGTACTCGCGGCCGTCATCCATCACCACCACCACGTGATCGCCGTCCTGCAGCTCAGTCAGTTCGTAGAACGGCCCGCGGATGTCCGGATACCAGTCCTTGTGCGCCGAGTAGAGCGAACTCGTGCCGAACCCCGGCTTGTCGTAGATGTCGTACCAGCCAATGTTGCGCGGCATTGGCACGTCCAGCTGGTTGGCTCCCGGCAGCTTCCCGATCGCCTCGATGGGCGCTTCCACCCCCAGCGAGGGGATGCGCATCACGACGAGCGTACCGTCGTACGGCGTCGGTTCCGGCGTTGGCGTCTCGACCGGGACGTTCGTGGGCGTCGTGGGCGTCGTGGGCGGCGCAGCTGTCTCCGTCGGTGTCACGCGCACGCGCTCCGAGACCACCCCGGGCTCGCGGGCAACGCAGGCGCCTCCACCCAGCGCCAGCAGGGCCGCCAGAACCAGAAGTGCGCGGCTTGCACGATAGCCGGAGGCCAGTCCCCTCACGTCCTGCAGCACCCAGCCAGCTTACTGTTCGAGGCCATCCACCGCCTGAACCGCTGGCGGATCGACGGTCTCGACGAGTCGGGCGATCACGACATCGCGGTGAATGTAGTAGCCCGCCCCGCCCTCCGTCTGCGCCACGAAATCACCACCGCAGGTGTAGAGCGTGATCCACTCTTCGTCCTCCGGTCGCAGCAACTCGGGATTCCTCGCCTTGTGCGGCCAGATCAGGTCATACATCGGGATGGAGTCTCGTGTGTAGCGCTCCTGGAAGAACACCTCGTACACGTACTCCCGCCCGTCATCCATCACCACCACGATCTGGTCCCCCGCCTTCAACTCCGTCAGTGCATAGAACGGCCCGCGGATGTTGGGCCAGTAGTCCTTGTGCGCCGAGTACAGCGAGTTCGTGCCGAACCCCGGCTTGTCGTAGATGTCGTACCAGCCGACGTTGCGCGGCTCCGGCACGTCGAGCTTGTTCTGCCCCGGCACCAGCCCGATCGGTTCGATCGGCGCCTCAATGCCCAGCGATGGCAGCCGCATGGCCACGAGCTGGCCGTCGTACGGCTCTGGCTCGGAAGGAGGTGTGGCCTCCGGCGCCGGGAGCGTCGCTGATGCTGGGACGGGCGTGCGTCTTGGCGCTGGTGTCGAGGTGGGGGTCGAGGTTGCTGGCGGCGCTTCCCGCGTGGCTTCAGGCGGAGCGGCCGTCGGCTCGGGCGCCTCGGCCGGAGTCGCGCTGCCGCACCCTGCACTCAACAGGAGAAGCGCAATCCCCGAGAACAGGATCCCCTTTGTCAGATACCTACTGCGCACGACCCTCTCCGCGCCCCCGCAAGGTGGTCGCCACCGACTCTGAGTATAGGGACGATCAATCTTGCTGTCGCCGTATCCTCGAACGCAGATCATCCCAGGCCGATGTTCGCCGGCGGCTGCCTCCGCCCCCGATGACTGGCTCGTGACTGCCCGTCGCTGGCGGGCTTCCCAGCCAGTAGAAGACCACCGTCCCGAGCGCTGCCAGCCCCGCCACCACGCTGAGCAGGATGATCAAGACCGGCGCTCCATCCCCTCCGTCGGTCGGCGTGCCATCACCCTCCTGCTCCGTGGCCGGGGGCGCTGGCGTTTCCCTCGGCTCCGCGGGCTCGTCTGGGGTGGCGACTTCCGTAGGCGTGGGTGCTTCGGTCGCCGTCGCCGTCGCGGTCGCGGTCGCGGTCGCCGTTGCCGTGGGCGCTTCGGTGGCAGTAGGAGTCTCGGTAGCCACGGGTGTCTCCGTGCTCTCGGCCTCCTCGACCGGCTCCTCCGTTTCGGTCGCTTCGGGCGTCACCTCGGGCTCGACCGCCTCTTCCGTTTCGGTCGCTTCGGGCGTCACCTCGGGCTCGACCGCCTCTTCCGTTTCGGTCGCTTCGGGAGTCACCTCGGGCTCGACCGGTTCCTCCGTTTCCGTTGCTTCGGGAGTTACCTCGGGCTCGACCGGTTCCTCTGGTCCGGTCGTCTCGGGAGTTACCTCGGGCTCGACCGGCTCCTCTGTTTCGGTCGCTTCGGGAGTCACCTCGGGCTCGACCGGTTCCTCTGGTTCCGTCCCCTCGGGCGCCTCTGCCGGCAATGTGAGATCGAGCTCCTGCGGCTCGCTGCGCCAGGTTCCGGTCTGCTCCGCGAAGCGACCCCCAATCTGGAGTCGCACCTCATCCCCGTCCTCACCGCACCCTTCCTTCTGCTGCGACGAGAGCACGCGCACCAGATAGCTGGTGACCAACTCACCTTCCAGTTCGGTCCGGATCGTCTGCTGCGGCTCTTCCTCGCTGCAGACCACCCCGTTTACGTAGGCAAGAACGTCGAGGCCGCCTGCTACCTCCCCGTCGGGAGCAGTTGCCTTGCCGAAGAACGTTGAGGGTGGCGTGGGCTGCGCCTCCACCAGTTCGCTCGACCCCAGCGTCAGCGCCGCCGTCAGCGCTACACACCCAAGCCAGAGCGCGAACGCCGGGGGTGAGAGGGAAAACATCCGCCCACTCGGGAGGCCCACGGGGCGAGCCTACAGCAGCCCCTGCCTATGCCCTACCGTGCTGGCGCCTGCAACCATTGCCACTCGGGAGACTCTGCCGCCTCCCTAGTTCGTCGAGAGGGTCATCGTGGGCGGCGTGAGCGCGAACTGCATTTCCACCGAGAACTCGTCGAGCTTGTCCGACCAGCGCGACCACATCTCCCGCGCGGACGCCGCTTCCGCGCTCCCGAACGCCCCCTGCAACGACCGCGCGTCCTCGAAGCAGTAGATGCCCAGCATCGTCCCCTCCCGCGTCTCTCCCCAGTGCACGCGCGCCATCCCCGGGATCTTGGCCACCTCGCGCAGGTGCTGCGAGCGGAACCAGGCCGAGAAGGTCTCGCGATCCTCTCGTACGCGCGCCCGCAGCAGGATGAATGGCTGCTCGCCCCTCATGTGCTCTCCCGGCAAAGCGAGGCCGTCAGGGCCACGCTCGGCTCCACACAGTACCGCGAATCCACCTGCACGCACGGTTCGCTGAAGGACTCCTCCCGGCTGCGCATCCGCTCGTACACCCCCACCCCCGCTTCCGAGGCGCCCTCACGCGGCCCCGAGAGTCGCTTCCGCGCAACGGCCTCCGGCGCCGCCAGCCGCACCGCTACCACTCTCGCGCCCTGCCGCTCCGCCAGTTCGCGGAAGCCCCCGCGCTCCCGCTCCCGCAGGTTCGTCGCATCGATGATCACGTCCTCGCTTGCCGCCAGCGCCGCCTCCGCCCGCTCCCGCACGGCCGCGAATACCGCTGCGTTCTCCTTGCCCGTGTACCGCCGCTTCGGGAACAATTCCCGCCGCACGGCGTCGCTCTCCAGCACGTACGCGTCCAGCCGCCGAGCGAGCCGCGCCGCGAACGTCGTCTTGCCGGTAGCGGGCAAGCCGCTGAGCAACACCAGTGCCGTCAAATTGCCGCTACCTCCGCCTCGTGCTACTTTCAACGCTGAAGACAGGTAAAGGAAGTCGAACGAGCAAGTTTGCTGGCCCAAGAAACGAAAGAGGCCCTGATCCAGGAGTACGCCCGTACTGACGGCGACACTGGTTCCCCTGAAGTCCAGGTGGCGCTTCTCACCGAGCGCATCAAGTACCTGACCGTGCACCTGCAAGCGCACAAGCATGACTACCACACGCGCCGAGGGCTCCTGAAGCTCGTCGGCCAGCGTCGCAGGTTGCTGCGCTACCTCAACACACGGGATGTCAACAGGTACCGTGCGCTTATCGGGCGCCTCGGGCTGCGCCGCTAAGGAACGCCCCTTTCGTCTCCGGCCTCGCCCGCTCCCCGAGCAAGGCGGCAGCTTGGCGCCAAGCCCTCCCGAACTGATCGAGCCCGCGGCCCCAGGCCGCAAGAGAGAGTGTAGAGAGAATCATGACAGCAACCGAATCCAGTATCCGAACCTACGAAGTCGAGATCGGCGGCAAGCCGCTCCTCATCCAGCACGGCGCCCTCGCCGGCTTGGCCAACGGCGCCGTCACCGTGCGCCAGGGCGACACCGTCGTCCTCGTCACGGTCTGCATGGCCGACCCCCGCGAGGGTATCGACTTCTTCCCCCTCACCGTCGACTACGAAGAGCGCCTCTACGCCGTCGGCAAGATTCCCGGCGGCTTCCCCCGCCGTGAAGGCCGCCCCTCCTCCGATGGCATCCTTGCCATGCGCCTGACCGACCGCTCCATCCGCCCCCTCTTCCCCAAGGGCTTCCGCAACGAGATTCAGATCGTCGCCACCACCCTCTCCTCCGACCGCGAGCACCAGCCCGACACCCTCATCACCGTCGGCGCGAGCGCGGCCATCAGCATCAGCGACATCCCCTTCAACGGCCCTGTCAGCAGCGTCCGCGTCGGCCGCATCGACGGCGAGTACGTGGTCAACCCCACCTTCGCCGAGGCCGCTGAAGGCGACCTCGACCTCATCGTCGCCGGCACCAAGGACGCGGTCATGATGGTCGAGGCGGGCGCTTCCGAGGTTCCCGAGGACGCCGTCATCGAGGCGATGGAGATCGCCATGGAGGCGAACTCCGCCATCAACGCGCTCATCGAGCAAATCGGCGCCGACGCCGCCCCCGTGAAGAAGGACTACACCCCCGCCGTCGACAACGAGGAGGCAATCGAGGCCGTCCGCGAAGCACTCGCCGGCCGCATTGAGGACCTCGTTTCGAACGCCGCCAGCGAGCGCAGCGACGAGAACAAGCGCGTTCGCGCCGAGCTCGTCGAGCAGTTCGAGGGTCGCTTCGCGTCCCGCGACGTCGCCGACGCCCTCTACGCCGTCATCAAGAAGGCCATGCGCGACCGCATCCTCAACGAGGGCCGCCGCGCCGATGACCGCGAGACCAACGAGATTCGCCCCCTCGACATCCACGTCGGCACCCTCCCCCGCACCCACGGCTCCGGCCTCTTCAAGCGCGGCGAGACCCAGGTGCTCACCATTGCCACCCTCGGCGGCATGAACATGGCGCAGAAGCTCGACACCCTCTCCCCCGACGAGTCGAAGCGCTACATGCACCACTACAACTTCCCGCCCTACTCCGTTGGCGAGGCGCGCCCCATGCGTGGCGCCGGACGCCGCGAGATCGGGCACGGCGCCCTCGCCGAGCGCGCCCTCCTTCCCGTCATCCCGCCCGAGACGGAGTTCCCCTACGCCCTCCGCCTCGTCAGCGAGGTGCTCTCCTCCAACGGTTCCACTTCCATGGCCAGTGTCTGCGGCAGCACCCTCGCCCTCATGGACGCCGGTGTGCCCCTCTCCGCCCCCGTCGCCGGCATCGCGATGGGCCTGATCATGGGCGACGACGACAACTACGCCGTTCTCACCGACATCGCCGGTCAGGAAGACTTCATGGGCGACATGGACTTCAAGGTCGCCGGCACGGACGAGGGCATCACCGCCCTCCAGATGGACATCAAGATCGGCGGCGTCTCCCGCGAGCTGCTCGAGACCGCCCTCGCCCAGGCCCGCGAGGCCCGCATCTTCCTGCTTGATCGCATGGGCGAGGTCATCGAGAAGCCCCGCGAGACCGTCTCCGAGCACGCGCCCAAGGTCTACATCATCAAGATCGACCAGGAGCAGATCGGCACCGTCATCGGCCCCGGCGGTCGCGTCATCCGCAAGATCCAGGAAAGCTCCGGTGGCGCCAACATCGACATCCAGGAAGACGGCACTATCTTCGTCTCCGCCGTCGAGGGCACGGCCGCCGACATCGCCATTCGCATGATCGAGGGCCTCACCAAGGAGATCAGCGTCGGCGAGACCTACACCGGTCCCGTCACCCGCATCCTCAACTTCGGCGCCTTCGTCGAGATCCTGCCCGGCAAGGACGGCCTCGTCCACATCTCCGAGCTCAGCGACGAGCGTGTCGAAAGCGTTCAGGACGTTGTCTCCGTGGGCGATGAGCTCACCGTCACCGTTACCGAGATCGACTCGCTCGGTCGCGTCAACCTGACTGCTCGCACCGGCCGCGTTGGCGCTGCCCCCGAGACCGATGGCCCTGACCGCGGCCCTGACCGCGGCCCCGACCGTGGCCCTGACCGTGGCCCCGACCGTGGTCGGGACCGCGGCCGTGACCGTGACCGTCCGCGTGGCCGCGACGGGGGACGGGATCGTGGCCGTGACCGCGACCGTGGTCGGGACCGTGACCGCCCGCGCGACCGGGGGCCCGCTGAGGACCGCCCGCCGCGCGACCGCGGCCCCGCTGAGGACCGCCCCCCGCGCGACCGGGCCCCCGCTGAGGACCGCCCGCCGCGCGACCGGGCCCCCGCTGAGGACCGCCCCCCGCGCCCGCGCCGCCCCGAGCGTGAGCCCGAGGAAGAAACCCCCGTCGCCAACGAGGTGGATGGCGCCATCGAGGATGACTTCGACGACCTCGACTACGACGACGCCGTCGAGGCGGCAGCCCCCGCCGACCGGTCCGACGAACGGCCCGATGACCGCCAGGATGACCGTTCCGACGGTGCTCCCCGGCGGCGCCGCCGTCGTCGCCCCCGGAGCGGCGGCAGCCCCGATGGTGGCTCCCGTGCCGGTGGTGGTTCCCGCGATGGTGGTGGCTCCCGTGATGGTGGTGGCTCCCGTGACGGTGGCTCCCGCCAGCCCGAGCAGCAGCGTGAGATCAACCGCGGCGCGGGACGCGGCGGCGTCAGCCGTGGCTGGACTCGCCGCAGCGCTCCCGAGAGTGGCGTGCCCCCCGCTCCCCCGCCCCCGCCCCGTCGCGGGCTCGGTGGCGGTGGCGACTACGAGGACTAGCCGGAGCCCCGCGTCTCGTGCGCCTCTTCGAGCATGAGGCCAAGGCGCTCTTCCGGCGTGCCGGCCTTGAGACGCCGCGCGGCCTGTTTGCTGAGACTCCCGCCGAGGCTGTTCTGGCCTCGGCGGAGTTCGGCCCCCGCGTTGTCGTCAAGGGACAGGTCCGCTCCGGCGGACGCGCCAGGGCTGGCGCCGTCCGCTTCGCCGAAGGCCCCGCCGAGGTCGAGCAGGCGGCCCGCGCCGTCCTCGCCACGCGTGTTTCCGGCCAACCCGTCACCGGCCTCCTCATCGAGGAGGCCCTGTCGGTCGAGGCTGAGCGCTATCTCGGCATCGTCTACGACGACCGTTCCCGCGGCCCTGCCGCTGTCGCCTCCCTCGCCGGTGGCATCGATGTCGAGAGTGAGGCGGCCGCCGCGGTGCGCGTGCCCCTCTCCACCCTCTCCCCCACCCAGGACTTCCGCCTCAAGGAAGCCGTCGCTTCCCTCCGCCTCTCGGGACGCGAACTCGTCGAACTCACGGGCGTTCTCACCCGCCTCTGGCGGCTCTTTACCGAACACGACCTGCTCCTCGCCGAGATCAACCCCCTCGCCCGCACCGCCGATGGCCGTTGGGTCGCCCTCGACGCCCGTGTCGAGCTCGACGATGACGCCCTCTTCCGCCAGGCCGCGACCGTCCGCGACCTCGGCATCGATCCCTCCACCCGCAGCGACCGCGAGGCCAGCGACCTTGAACTCGAAGCCGCCCGCATCGACCGCTCCGACCACCGTGGCGTCGCCGGGCGCGTCGTCCAGTTCGATGGGTCGCTTGCGCTCCTCATCGGCGGCGGTGGCGCCAGCCTCACGGCCTTCGACGCCGTCCGCGCCCATGGGGGCAGGCCCGCCAACTACTGCGAGATAGGCGGCAACCCCAGCGTGCGCAAGGTGGCCGCCCTCACCCGCCTGCTGCTCGGCCAGCCCGGGATCGAGCGCATTGCCGTCATCATGAACGTGGTCAACAACACCCGCGCCGACCTCATCGCCCGCGGCGTCATCCGCGGCTGTCTCGATGCCGGCCTTGAACCCGCCCGCGCCATCGCCGTCTTCCGTGTGCCCGGCGCCTGGGAAGAGGAGTGCGTCGCCCTCCTCCGCCACTACGGCGTCACTGCCTGCGACCGCACGGTTAGCATCGATGAGGCCGCCGCCCTCGCGGTCGCCGCCTCCCCCTAAAGCAGCGGCAGGTACTCCGACAGCTCGAAGTCCGAGACGTGCCGCTGGTAGCGCTCCCACTCGATGCGCTTGTTCTTCAGCAGCGAATCGAAGACGTGGTCCCCGAGCGCCTCCCGCATCACCCTCGATTCCGCCGCCACGTCGATCGCCTCCCGCAGGTTCCCCGGCAGCGTCTCGATCCCGAGCCGCCCTCGCTCCTCCTCCGACATCTCGAAGACGTTCTCCTCGACCGGAGGCGGGAGCGGCCGCTCCTGCTCGATCCCGTCGAGCCCCGCCGCCAGCATCACCGCGAACGCGAGGTAGGGGTTGCAGGCCGGGTCGGGCGAGCGGTACTCGATGCGTGTGTGCACCTCATCGCCCGGTGTGTACTCGGGAATCCGCACGAGGTCGCTCCGGTTCCGCCGCGCCCAGCTCAGGTACACCGGCGCCTCGAAGCCCGGCTGCAGCCGCTTGTAGCTGTTCACCCACTGGTTCGTCACCAGCGTCAGCGCCCGCGCGTGCGTCAGCAGCCCCGCCACGTACCCCTTCGCCAGTGCGCTCAGGTGGTACCTGTCGTCCCCGTCGAAGAACGCGTTCCGCTCCCCTTTGAAGAGCGACTGGTGCACGTGCATCCCGCTGCCATTCTCGTCCTGCAGCGGCTTCGGCATGAAGGTCGCGTAGGCGCCGTTCGCCGCCGCGATCTCCTTCACCACCGCGCGGTAGGTCATGGCGTTGTCCGCCATCGTCAGGGCGTCCGTGTAGCGCAGGGTGATCTCGTGCTGGCTCGGCGCCACCTCGTGGTGGCTCGATTCGACCTCGATCCCCATCGCGCTCAGCGTCAGCACCGTATCCCGGCGCAGGTCCGTGCCCGCATCCGCGATCTGGTCGAAGTAGCCGCCCCGGTCCAGGGGAATCGTGCTCTCCGCGTCCTCGAAGTAGAAGTACTCCAGCTCCGGGCTCACGTAGAACGTGTAGCCGAGGGCCTTCGCGCGCTCCAACTGGCGGCGCAGCACCCAGCGCGGGTCGCCCTCGAAGGGCTCGCCGTCGGGCCGGTAGATGTCGCAGAACATGCGCGCCACGCCCTGCTCGCGAGGCCGCCACGGCACTAGCTGGAACGTAGCCGGATCCGGCCGCGCCAGCATGTCCGACTCGTCGATGCGCGCGAATCCTTCGATGCTGGAGCCGTCGAAGCCCATGCCCTGTTCGAGCGCGTTCTCCAGCTCTCCCACCGTGATCTGGAAGCTCTTGAGCGTCCCCACGATGTCCGTGAACCAGAGCCGCACGAACTTCACGTCGTTCTCGCGGCACGCCGAGATCACATAGCTTGCTGACTCGTTCATCGCCTCGTCCCGCGGACGCTCCCGCGCGCCCACCGTACCGACCGGATGTTACAAACAGGTTGCGCCACGCTACTCCCCCGCCGCCGTCCGCTGCCGTTGCAGCCAGTCCCGCACGAACGGGTTGTGGTCGCGCTCGAACGCGACCGTCGTCTCCTGCATGTGCCCCGGAAGCACGATCGTCTCCTCCGGCAGCGACAGCAGCGAGTTCGTGATGCTCCGCATCTCCTCGTCGAAGTCGCCCCCCGGCAGGTCCGTACGTCCGATCGACCCCCGGAAGAGCGTGTCTCCGCTGAAGAGCAGCCCGTCCGCGTAGTAGCTCACGCTCCCTGGCGTGTGTCCCGGCGTCGCGATCGCCTTCAGCTTCAGCCCCGCCACCTCCACCTCGTCCCCATCCGTCACGAATGCGTTCGGGTCCGGCGGCCCCTGCCCCTCCTCGATGCCGAAGCGCTGCGCCGCATCCCGCCACCCGTTCCGCAGCAGGTCCAGATCGCTCTGGTGCAGCAGGAAGTTCGCACCCGTCGCCGCCTGTACCCCGCGAACCCCCAGAATGTGGTCGATATGCGCGTGCGAGTTCGCGATCGCCTTGATCGTCACCCCCATGTCCTTCGCCAGCGCCAGCACCTCCTCCGGTTGGTCCCCCGGGTCGATGCAGATCGCCTCGCCCGTGCGGCGGTTCCCCACCACCCAGCAGTTCTCCTGGAAGACCCCCACCACGATTCCCCGCACCATGATCTCGTTCGCAACGTCCATGCAGGGAGCTTCCCCGCCCACCGCCACCCCGTCAACCGCGCGCGGGGCGCCCCATGAGCCCCCTCGACCTCACCCTCATCGCCGTCCTCGCCACCATCGCCTCCCTCCCCCAGAACGTTGCCGGTTTCGGCTTCGCCCTCGTCCTCGCCCCCCTCCTCGTCCTCTTCATCGACGCCCAGGACACGGTCATCATCGTCAACATCCTCGCCATGCTCTCCGCTGCCGCCATCGTCTGGCGCCTGCGCGAGCACATCGCCTGGCGGACGGCGGGCACCCTCTTTGCGGCGTCATTCGTCGGGATGCCCCTCGGACTCATCGTCCTCCTTGTGGTCGATGCCAGGGTCCTTCAGATCCTGATCGCCCTCGCCGTCCTCAGCGGGACACTCGCTCTCGCCCGTGGCTTCACCATCGGCGCCGGGACCCCAATCGCCGCCGCCGCAGGCGCCGCCGGGGGCTTCCTGCGAACCAGCACCAGCGCTGCCGGACCGCCCATCATCATCTACCTCCAGGGCCGCGGCCTTCCCCCCGACACCTTCCGCGCGACCGGCTCCTGTTTCCTGATGGCGACCGGCGCCGTCGCCCTCGTGCTCTACGCCGCCACCGGCCGCCTCGACGCCGATATCGGTCTCTCCGTGGGCGCCGCCGTCCCCGGCGTCGCCATTGGCACGGCCGTCGGCGCCTCCCTCGCCGGACGCATCAACGAGCGCTGGTTCCGCCGCCTCGTCACCGCTCTCCTGGTCGCCACCGCCATCACCGCGCTCGTGACGGCCATCCTCGGCTAGCAGCGCACCCCGATGTCGTCGAGGAATCTCTTCTGGTCCCTCTCGATTTGTTCCGTGCTCGCGGAGGTGTACTCGAAGTGCGCGAGAAGTGCCCTCGTCGCCTCAGCAGCCAGTGCCTCTGGGGATGTCGCAAGGTCCAGCAGTGGGGGCTTCCATGTGTGAGTGAAGGTATCTCCCTTGGCGCGATGGATGTCGCGAGGCTCTCCGCGCCATGGGTCGGTCGTGAGCAGTACCCGACCATCCAGTCCGTTCATAGCGACTTCGATGACCGGGTTGTAGTCCAGAGCCCTCGCGATCCCCAGCCTCCCCGCGAACGTGAAGATCTCAAGTGGCGTTCTCACAAGCGTGTTGAAGTCGATGTGGCCGCATGGGGAAGTTTCGGAAGGGTGGCGCTCGGCGAATGCGCTCATGGCTGCGTCGTGTTCGCGGCGCTCAAGCCAGAAGCCGCGCAAGTGGACGAATTGACCGCTCCGGTACAGGCGCCAATACTCCCGCTGCACACCGTAGTCCACCGACGATGCGATCCAGTCCTCCCCTTCATCCCGCTCTTCCTCACGACCGATGATTGGATACTCGGGGTGGCCCCATCCGACCCGCGAGCGCTCCATGATGCTCCAACACTCAGCGAGCGAAGGAATGCGGTCCGCTTCGAACTCGTTGGGATGTAGCACCACTTGCCAGTGAGGCCCTGCGCGGACTTCGGAGAGGTTGTCGTTGCTAGTTGCCTGGCTGACCATCTCTGATACCTTCACGCTGGGTGACGAAGGGGGCCTCGTCAGTGTGGCTCCGCCCTTCCTCCGCTGGCAAGAGGCCTAAAGCCCTCAACCGTTCGAGTTCGCGGCCCAGCGCTTTGTCGGTAGCTAGGCGCATGAGGGCTCGCATGTCTGTCGGTGTGCGCACCTCCACAGTCTCCGGCTTGCGCGTTGACCGTACGTAGAGCCTTCCCTGCTGCAGTCGGCTGCCCTCTTTCTTCATGCAGAGAACTGGCTCGTAATCGAATTCCGGGACTGTGATGACCAAGAAACGCTTTCCCTCTGGCTCGTGCCTCTGGACTCTGGGCTCGATGAACGGCTCGGCGAAGCCATTGACTGCTGCCTGAAACTCCTCTTCGGGCGGGAAGCTCTCTCGGTCTTGGGAAGTCACCCCCTGTGGGCTGCACGTCCCATCCTCGTTTTCGACCATCCCGACGACAATGTGTCCCCCGCCCCGGGTGTTGGCCATCCCGAGCACCGTCCGGATGAGCGCTATCCGCAGTGCCTGCCACGATGCGGACTGCTTGTACTCAAGGCTCGGGGACTCGCTTCCCGCGAGAATCAGGTCGTCGAACAGCGACACGCAACAATTGTAACTGGAGTGGTGCGATCGCCCCCTCCCCCGCGTACCCTTCCGCCCATGCCCCTCGACGACCTCCCCCTCCTCCCCACCCGCGTCGACGTGCTCGCTGCGCGCTACCGGGAGAACCGCGATGCCAACCTCGGCCTTGTCGCGGACCTTCGCGCTCGACTCCAGCGCGTCGAGCAGGCCGGCGGCGAACGCTACGTCGAACGCCACCACGGACGCGGCAAGCTCCTTGCCCGTGAGCGCATCCAGCGCCTCATCGACCCCGACGGCGCCTTCCTCGAGTTCAGCCCCCTCGCCGCCGACGGCGTCTACGACGACGACGTGCCCGCCGCTGGCATCGTCACCGGCATGGGCCGCGTCAGTGGGCGCGAGTGCGTCATCGTGGCCAACGACGCCACCGTCAAGGGCGGCTCCTACTACCCCCTCACGGTGCGTAAGCATCTCCGTGCCCAGGAGATCGCCGAGCAGAACCACCTCGCCTGCATCTACCTCGTCGACTCAGGCGGCGCCTTCCTCCCCCTCCAGCACGACGTCTTCCCCGACCGCGACCACTTCGGCCGCATCTTCTACAACCAGGCTCGGCTCAGCGCGAAGGGCATCTACCAGGTCGCCGCCGTCATGGGCTCCTGCACTGCTGGCGGCGCCTACGTCCCCGCCATGAGCGACGAGACCGTGATCGTGCGCGGAACGGGCACCATCTTCCTCGGCGGACCGCCCCTCGTGAAGGCGGCCACCGGCGAGGAGACCACCGCCGAGGAGCTCGGCGGCGCCGACGTCCACACCCGCATCAGTGGCGTCGCCGACCACTTCGCCGAGGACGACGAAGACGCCCTGCGCATCGTCCGCAGCATCATCGCCAGCATCCCCGCGACCAAGACCCCGCCCTGGGAGGTCGGCCCTTCGGAAGCTCCCCTGCACGACCCGGAGGAGCTCTACGGCGTCGTCCCGCCCGACTACGGTCGCACCTACGACGTGCGCGAGGTCATAGGCCGCCTCGTCGACGGATCCCGCTTCCACGAGTTCAAGGCGCGCTACGGCACGACCCTCGTCTGCGGCTTCGCCCGCATCACCGGCTTCCCCGTCGGCATCATCGCCAACAGCGGCATCCTCTTCGGCGAGAGCGCCCTCAAGGGCGCCCACTTCGTGGAGCTCTGCGGCCAGCGCCGCGTGCCCCTCGTCTTCCTCCAGAACATCACCGGTTTCATGGTCGGACGCCAGTACGAGAACGCCGGCATCGCCCGCGACGGCGCCAAGATGGTCACCGCCGTCGCCAGCGTCGAGGTCCCTAAGTTCACCGTCGTCATCGGCGGCAGCTTCGGCGCTGGCAACTACGCCATGGCCGGACGCGCCTACTCCCCCCGCCAGCTCTGGATGTGGCCGAACGCCCGCATCAGCGTCATGGGTGGCGAGCAGGCCGCCAACGTCCTTCTCCAGGTCCGCCTCGACCGTGGCGAGGAAATGAGCGAAGAGGAGCAACGCGCCTTCATGGCCCCCACGCTCGAAACCTACGACCGCGAGGGCTCCCCCTACTTCAGCAGCGCCCGCCTCTGGGACGACGGCGTCATCGACCCTCTCGACACCCGCCGCGTTCTCTCCATGGGCATCTCCGCCGCCCTCAACGCCCCCATCCCCGCGACCGACTGGGGCGTCTTCCGCATGTAGCGGACTCCCCCGCCCCTACAATGCCGCCCATGTTCGAGGCCGTCCTCGTGGCGAACCGCGGCGAGATCGCCGTGCGCATCATCCGCACCCTGCGAAGGCTCGGTTCGCGCGCCGTGCTCGCCGCCTCCGTGCCCGACCGGCACAGCCTCGCCGCCCGCCTCGCCGACGAGGTCGTCCTCCTCGAAGGCCACACCGCCGCTGACACCTACCTCGACATCGAGGCCGTCGTCGCCGCCGCCAGGGCCGGGGGCTGCGAGGCCGTCCACCCCGGATACGGCCTCCTCAGCGAACGCCCCGACTTCGCCCGCGCCTGCGCCGATGCCGGGCTTGTCTTCATCGGACCCTCCCCCGAGACCCTGACCCTCCTCGGCGACAAGGTCGCCGCCCGCGACCTCGCCCTCGCCAACGACGTGCCCGTCGCCCCCGGCGCGTCTGGAACGACCGACGCCGAACTTGCCGAAGCTGCTCGCGAGGTGGGCTTTCCCCTCATGCTCAAGGCCCGCGGCGGTGGTGGTGGCCTCGGGATGCGTGTCGTGAACGCAGCAGACGACCTTGCCCCCGCGATCGAAGCCGCGCGCCGCCAGACCGCCGCCGCCTTCGGCGACGACCGTCTCTTCGTCGAGCGCTACGTCGAGGATGCCCACCACGTCGAGGTCCAGGTGCTCGCCGACTCTCACGGCGACGCCGTCCACCTCGGCGAGCGCGACTGCTCGGTGCAGCGTCGCCACCAGAAGCTCGTCGAGGAGACCCCCAGCCCCGCCGTCGACGCATCCCTGCGCGCCGACCTCACCGACGCCGCCCTGCGCCTCATGCGCGCCGCCGGCTACGTGAACGCTGGCACCGTCGAGTTCCTCGTCGGCGAACCCGAGAACGGCCGCCGCCCCTTCTACTTCCTTGAGGTGAACCCCCGCCTTCAGGTCGAGCACCCCGTTACCGAGGCCGTCACCGGCCTCGACCTCGTCGCCCTCCAGCTCGCCGTGGCCGCCGGCGAACCGCTCCCCTTCGCCCAGGACGACATCCGCTTCGATGGCCACGCCATCGAGTTCCGCCTCAACGCCGAAGACCCCTGGGCCGGATTCCTCCCCGCCGCGGGCCGGCTGACTGCCCTCGCCGCCCCCGGCGCCCGCCTCGATACCGGCTACGAAGCCGGCGACGCCGTCCCCAGCGAATACGACTCGCTCATCGCCAAGCTCGTCGTCCATGGTTCGGATCGCCGGGGCGCCCTGACTGCCGCCGCCACCGCCCTCGCGAGCGTCTCTCTCGACGGCCTCCGCACCAATCTGCCCCTGCACCGCGCCGTCGTTGCCGACCCCACCTTCGCCGCCGGCGAGGCGAGCGTGCAGTGGCTCGAACGCGAGCTTCCCGGCCTCCTGGAAGCCGCCCGCCCCCACCCCGCGGCCCTCGTCGCGGCCGCCACCCTCCTTGCCGGGCGCGAGGCGCGAGGCTTCGCGGGCTCGGCCTGGCTCGCGCCCGGCGCCCGCACCCTCTGGCTCGACGATGGCGCAGGCGCCCGTGCCGTCTCTGTCGCCGGCGACGAGGCCACGGTCGACGGCGAGCCCGTCGCCGCCGAGGACGTGGCTTCAGTTACCGCGAACCTCGAAGCGGACGGCGCCATCGCCGTCAGCGCCCCGACCGGCGACCACCGCCTCCGCCTGGTCCCCCCTCCCGCCACTGCCGCTGCCGCCCGTCCGGGTGACGGCCCCGCCAGCGAGCTTCGTGCACCCCTGGCGGGACGCGTCGCCGCCGTGAACGCCAGCGCGGGCGACGCCGTCGTCGCCGGAGCCGTCATCGTCGTCCTCGACGCCATGAAGATGGAGCACGCCATCACTGCGCCCGGAGCGGGCACGATCAGCGCCGTCCACGTTGCCCCCGACGACGTCGTTGAGGCCGGTGCGCTGCTGGTCGAGCTGGAGTAGCGGCTGCTAGTCGCTGCTGAAGGGCAGCTCCGCCTCCACGCGGCGGCCCTGGCTCTGGTGCACCCGCGCGATCGCTTCTGGCTCCGACTCGTGCACCGTCGTCGTCTTCTGCCCGCGCGTCATC
Organism: Tepidiformaceae bacterium; assembly: GCA_965262975.1. Classification (GTDB taxonomy): domain Bacteria; phylum Chloroflexota; class Dehalococcoidia; order Tepidiformales; family Tepidiformaceae; genus UBA2991. The sequence continues at coordinate 3,434,710 of OZ253575.1, forward strand.
GCGATCGAGCCCGTCCGCGAGAGCTCGCGGATGCCATACGGCTCGCACATCTTGATGACACCGTTGATCTTGTCTTCGTCGCCGACCACCTGCAGCGTCAGCGAGTTCGTCGCCATGTCGACCACGTCCGCGCGGAACACGTTCGCGATGTCGAGCAGCTCGTGCCGGTTCACGTTGTTGCAGCGAACCTTGAGCAGCGCCAGCTCCCGCGTGATCGCGTCCTCGTGCGTCAGGTCGCTCACCTTCACCACGTCGATCAGCTTGTAGAGCTGCTTCTCCACCTGCTCCACGGGCGCGCTCGCCCCGTCGACGATGATCGTCATGCGGCTCAGGCCCTCGAACTCCGTGGGCCCGACGGCCAGCGACTCGATGTTGAAGCCTCGCCGCCGGAACAGCCCCGCGACCCGCTGCAGGACACCCGGCTTGTCCTCGACGATGGCGACGACCGTGTGATGCCCCGGTCGCGTTCCGTTGCTGCTGGTCATCGCACGAGCTCCTTCTCCGGCATTTCGATCGTCTCCGAAAGAGCCGCTCCCGCCGGAACCATCGGCCACACGTTCTCGTCCTGGTCCACGTGGAAATCGATCAGGATCGGCCCGTCGTAGTTGCGCGCCTCCTGGATGGCGGGGAGTACCTCCGCCTTCGTCTCCACCCGCAGGGTGTGGATGCCGTACGCCTCCGCCAGCTTGCAGAAGTCCGGCTGCGTGACCGCCACCGAGACGAAGTTCTCGTCGTAGAACAGCTCCTGCCACTGGCGCACCATGCCCAGGTAGCCGTTGTTCATGATCGCGATCTTGATGGGTAGTCGTTCGTCCACGCAGACCGCGAGCTCCTGCATCGTCATCTGGAACCCCCCGTCCCCGCAGATTGCCCAGATCTCCGCATCGGGCGTGCCCATCTGCGCCCCGATTGCCGCCGGCAGCTCGAACCCCATCGTCCCCAGCCCTCCGGAGGAGATCAGCTTGCGCGGGCTGTCGTAGAAGTAGTGCTGGCCAGCCCACATCTGGTGCTGGCCCACGCCCGTGACCAGCGTGGCGGTGCCGTTGGTCTCCTCGTACAGCGTGCGCACGATCTGCTGCGGGATGAGCCGCCGCGTCTCGCGAATCTCCAGGCTCGGGTGCTCCTCTTCGACCTTGTCGATCCAGCCCAGCCAGGAGGAGCGGTCGCGCCGCTCGATGCGCTCCGTCAGCTCCGGTAGCACCCGTTTCACGTCGCCCACCACCGGGATCGCCGTCGGCAGGTTCTTCCCGATCTCCGCCGGGTCGATATCGATGTGCACGATCGTCGCGCCCGGGTTGAAGTCGCTGAAGCGTCCCATCGCGCGGTCGTCGAACCGCATGCCGACCCCGATCACGACGTCCGCTTCGTCCGCTGCCATGTTCGCGTGGTACATGCCGTGCATGCCAAGGAATCCGTAGCTAAGCCGGTTCGTCTCGGGGAAGCCCCCGATCCCGAGGAATGTCGTGATCACCGGGATCTGCGCCTTCTCCGACAACTCCACCAGTTCGTTCGTCGCTTCGCCCCAGATGATCCCGTGTCCCGAGATGATGATCGGGCGCTCTGCCTTGTTGATGGCCTCAGCCGCCCGCCGGATCATCCCCGCGTGCCCCTTCGTCGTCGGACGGTAGCCGCGCAGGTTGATCTCCTCCGGCCAGACGAACTCCGCTTCCTCCTGGAACACGTCCTTGGGAATGTCGACGTGTACCGGCCCCGGACGGCCCGTGCGCGCGATGTGGAACGCCTCCCGCACTGCCATCGCGATGTTCTCCGCGCGCATCACGAGGTAGTTGTGCTTCGTGATCGGCTGCGTGATCCCCGTGATGTCCGCTTCCTGGAAGCCGTCCTTGCCCAGCAGCGTGCGCGCCACGTTCCCCGTGATCGCCACCATCGGCGTCGAGTCGAGGTACGAGGTCGCGATGCCCGTCACCAGGTTCGTCGCCCCCGGACCGCTCGTCGCCAGGCAGACGCCCACCTCGCCCGAGGCCCGCGCGTAGCCATCGGCCATGTGCGCCGCGCCCTGCTCGTGCCGGACGAGCACGTGCTTGATCGCGGGGAACTGCGGCAGCGTGTCGTAGAGGGGGAGCACCACCCCGCCGGGGTAGCCGAATATGGTCGATACTCCCTCCCGCTGGAGACACTCCAGCAGGATCTGGGATCCCGTCATCCGAACCATGGTTGAGTCCTTCACCGGCTCTGGAATCTCGGCCTGTTCCCCGGTGGGGGATGACCGGCGCCTGCCACGCCATGCGGTCGTGGCGGCTCGGGGTCTGGCGGTGGCGCCTCGCCCCAAGCGTTTCAGCGAGCGGAGGTGCAGCCGGTAAGCCACAGGCCTCCAATGAGCCATCCCGAGTGTAGGACCGATCTGTTCTTACGTGAAGCACCGCGAGTCGGGCCCGTGCGGCGCGCTACACTGAGGCGGTGACGCAGGCAGCTCTTTTTGACGAAGAACCGAGGCTCGCCATTGACGGACGGTCGTGTCGCCACGTGCGCGATAGCATCGCGCTGGACGAGCAAACGGCTGCGAAGAAGATCCAGGCGGCGCTACGCCGTTCTGTTCCGAAGGCCGAAGTGACCGTCGCGGGGCTGCGTGACTGGGAGGCCGGGGAAACGCGCCGTTCGATGCCGGAGATCGAGGCCTGGGCGGAAGCGCTCCTGCTGCCGTTCGGGGCGATGGCCGACCCCGCGAGTTGGGCGCGTCCGCAGACGGACTTCCGCACGGGTGCGAGCGGGGCGAGCTATGCGACCCATCGGAAGCTGCGCACCTTCGATGCGTTTTGCGAGCTGGCCAAAGAGATCGCGCTGGCGGAGGGCTCGGCGGAGGACGTTAGCTTGCCGGCAGGGACCCTTGCAGAGCTGGTGGGCGCCGATGGCACGTTCCACGACGCGGCGATCGAGCGGTTCGCGAAGGCGGTCCGGACCGCCATCGGGCTGACTCGGGTACGGCAGGATGGGTGGGCCGACGACAACACAGCACTGGCGGACGCGGTTGCAGCGGTGGAGAACGCAGGGGTGTTTGTGTTCACGCTCTCGCTCGACATCGGGGAGTTGCGTGGGGCTTCGCGCTGGGAGGTGGGGATGCCGCCGGCCATGTTGCTGAGTTCCGGGGACGCTGCGGCGCCGCGACTGTTTACGCTCGCCCACGAACTCACGCATCTGTGTCTACGGCAGGGTCGGCGGGAGCTCGCTCTCTGCACTCCCTTCACTAGCCACAGGACGAACAACCGGGAGGAGCGCGTGGCGAATCGAGTCGCGGGGGCGCTGCTCGTCCCACACGCGGACCTGGAACCGCTGCTGGCGGATGTCCCGTTCGTCGACGACTATCGCTCCCTGCCAGGCGAAGTGCGCCGGCGGTTGCGTGAGCGGTTCAACGTCAGCAGCAGCGTGCTCGGCGTGCGGCTCGCGCAGATGGGTCTCGTTGGCGACCCCAGCTTGCCGAAGCCTTCTAGAGCCGGCGGAGGCGGTAAGGGCGGCGTATCAACGGCGGTTCGGTACCGGCGGTACTTGGGCCCGCGGGCGCTCGCGGGGGCGCGGTCGGCAGTGGCTGATGGGCGCCTCGGGATAGAACGCGTTGCGCGCCTGCTGGAGCTGCGCACGGAGCAGGTGGCGGCCACGCTCGAGCTTTGATGGCCGATAACTCAGCGCGCTGTTACTACATCGACACGAACGCGATCATCGCGCTTGTCAAGACCGTCCCCGGGCGGCAACTGCTGGAAGACCTTGGGAAGCGTAACGAGTTGCGCATTTCCGAGGCTGTGCAGCGGGAGGCGACGCGCCGGAAGGAGACCGAGGCAGCGCGCTGGGTCCGCGGGCACAAGAGATTCGTGATGCCCGCGACCAAAGACGTAGCCGAGCGCACGCTCGCGCTCGCATCCACGCACGGGCGATTGTTTACGAATTCTCCCGGCGCCGCCGACCCCGAGCTCGTGGCGGCGGCTGTGCTTCCTAAGCGACGACACTGGGGTCCAGGCGGTCTGCCTGATAGAGAACGTGCCCTACGCTACGGTCGCGGTATTTCAGCGGATATTCGGTATTTGAGCTTGGGGGTCAGGGCAGGAGGGCGTGGGCGCTGCCGCTTCGCCGCCACAGGCCGCCAGCGCCGCGGCGAATAGCATGGCCGTAAACCCGCTCGCGCACCGCTTCATGCCGCTACGCTAGCGCGACGCGCCCCGAATTACCCCGTCCGTCCGAAAGCGTCCCCCACGAGCGCCTGCCCCCCCTCGATCACCGGGCCCACCTTCGACTCGTCCCGCAGCTCCGTGTAGATGCGCAGCAGCGGCTCCGTGCCCGAGAGCCGGAAAAGCACCCAGCCCTCCGATAGCAGGAAGCGCCACCCGTCCGTCGTGTCCACGCCCGTGACCGGCAGGCCCGCGAACTCCCGGGGCGAAGCCGCGTCCAGCGCTGCCTTCACGGCGGCGTTCGCGCCCGCCTCGAGCTCCAGGTCGACGCGCTCGTAGAAGTGCGGCCCCGTGATCGCGAACACTTCCTCCAGCAGCTCGGCCGGACCCTTGCCGCTGAGCGCCATCGCGTCCAGCAGGTAGAGCGCCGACAGGATGCCGTCGCGCTCGGGCAGGTGCCCGCGGAAGCCGTACCCCCCGCTCTCCTCCCCCCCGATGAGCGCGTCCTCGCGGATCATCACCGGCCCGATGTGCTTGAACCCCACCGGCGTCTCGATACAGGCCGCCCCGTGGTGCTCCGCCAGCAGACGCGCCATCGCCGTCGTCGTCACCGACTTCACGACCGTCCCCCGCAGACCCCGCGCCCCCAGCAGGTACTCCACCAGCAGCGCGAACGTCCGTAGCTGGTCCACGTACGCCCCCGACCCGTCCACCAGCCCCACCCGGTCGGCATCCCCGTCGTTGGCGATGCCCGCGTCGAAGCCGCCGCCCGCCACCAGCGCCATCAGCGCGTCGAGGTTGGACGCGATCGGCTCCGGCGCGCGCAGCCCCGGGAAGAGCGGGTTGCGCTCCGTGTGAATCTCCTCGACGCGCGTGCTGCCCCCGTCGAGCAGTTCCGTGAGCAGCCCCGCCCCCGCGCCGAACATCGGGTCGACCGCCACGCGCAGCCCCGCCCCCCGGATACGGTTCAGGTCGACCTGCCGCCCCAGCCCCGCCAGGTACCCCGGGATCGGGTCGAAGCGCGTGATCGCGTCCGAATCCGCAGGCGCCAGCCTTGGCCCTGCCGGGTCCGCCAGGATGGCGGGCACGCGCCGCTCGATGTCGGCCACGATCTCGGGGCTGGCGCTGCCGCCGTAGTGGGGCTTCACCTTGATCCCGTTCCAGCGGAAGGGGTTGTGGCTGCTCGTCACGATCACCCCGCCGCCCGCTCCCGCCTCGATGATGCGGTAGCTCAGCGCCGGCGTCGGCGCGGGCCGGTCCGCCAGTTGCACCTCGAAGCCGTTTCCCGCCAACACGCGCGCCGCCGCCAGCGCGAACTCGTCCGACTGGAAGCGCGTGTCGTACCCCACGACCAGTGGCGCCTCGCGCCCCCGTGTCTCGGCGAAATGGTCGGCGACCGCCTGCGCGCAGGCGCGCACGTTCTCGAAGGTGAACTCCTCGCCCATGATCGCGCGCCAGCCATCGGTCCCGAAGCGCACCGGGTTCTCGCTCATCGTCGCCTCACGATCGCCGCTCCCCCGGCTCCAGGATCTCACCCGTCCTCAGCCGCACGCCCGCCGCCACGCTCGCCCTCCGCCCCAGCACCGCCCCGCGCACCACCGCCCCCGCCCCGATCGACACGCCGTCGGCCAGGATCGAATCGCTCACCTGCGCGCCCGCTTGCACGCGCACATCCTCCCACAGCACCGACCCCGTCACGTAGGCGTCACGTTCCACCGAGCAGCCGGACCCCAGCGCCGTTCCCGCAATGCTGCCTGCGTCATTCGCCACGACTGCGTCCCTCGCGAGCACCGGCATTCCTTCCCGCTTCACGAGCGCCCGCGAGAGCTCAAGGTAGCGCGCGGGCGTCCCCAGGTCGGCCCACAACCCTTCGAAGCGGTAGCCCAGGACGTTCTCCCGACGCCCCACCAGCGAGGGAAACAGCGTCTCCTCCACCCGCACCGCCCCCGGAGGAATCTCCCCCACCAGGTTAGGCTCGAACACCCACACGCCCGCGTTCACGAGGTCGCTCGGCGCCGTCCCCGGGGGCGGCTTCTCGATGAAGCCTGTCACCCGCGAGTCCCTATCCACCACCGCCACGCCAAACGCCGACGGATCGTCGACGCGGCAGAGCGCCAGTGTCAGCCGCGCCTCCGTGTGTTGGTGCGCCTCCAGCGCCGCGCCCAGGTCGAAGTCCACGTAGATGTCGCCGTTCAGCACGAGGAAGCGCCCCTCCACCTCCGCCGCCCGCACCGCGTTCCGGATCGCGCCCCCCGACTCCAGCCGCTCCCGCTCCACCACGTGTGCGATCGTGAGCGCTCCGCGCGGGCCCTCGGGATACGCCTCCACCAGATCGTCCTGGTACCTTCCCATCGCGAGCACCGCGCGCTCGATTCCGTGGGTGGCCAGCCAGTCCAGCAGGTGGTCCAGCGCGGGACGGTTCGCGACCGGGATCAGGCTCTTGTGGCGCGTCAGCGTCAGCGGCCGAAGCCGCGAGCCCTGCCCCCCGACGAGGATGATCGCGTCCATGCCTGCCGAAGGTTACCCCCCGCGCCGCGCCGTCGCCGCAAGTTCCGCTGCCCGCCCCGTGTCCTCCCAGGGCACGTCCAGTCCCGTGCGCCCGAAATGCCCGTAGGCGGCCGTCGCCAGGAAGATCGGGCGGCGCAGGTCGAGGTCACGGATGATCGCTCCCGGCCGCAGGTCGAAGTGCTTCCGCACGGCCGCCAGTATCGCCTCCTCCGAGACCTCGCCCGTCCCGAACGTCTCCACGTTCATCGAGGTCGGCTGCGCCACCCCGATCGCGTAGGAGAGGGTCAGTTCGCAGCGCCGCGCCAGCCCCGCCGCCACGACCGTTTTCGCCACCCAGCGCGCCGCGTAGGCCGCCGAGCGGTCAACCTTCGTCGGATCCTTGCCGCTGAACGCCCCGCCCCCATGCCGCGCCACGCCCCCGTACGTGTCGACGATGATCTTGCGCCCCGTCAGGCCGGCGTCGCCCTTGGGCCCCCCCACCACGAACCGCCCCGACGGGTTCACGTAGATCTTCGTGTCCTGATCCACCAGCGCCTTGTCCACGATCGTGTTGATGATGTGCTGCCGCACCTCCGTCTCGATCGCCTCGCGCTCGACGTCCGGCGCGTGTTGCGTCGAGATCACGAGCGCTTCCGCCCGCCGCGGCTCCCAGTCGTCGCCGTACTCGATCGTCACCTGTGACTTCCCGTCGGGACGCAGCCAGGGCAACTCGCCGCTCTTGCGCGCCTCTGCCAGCCGCCGCGCCAGCCGGTGCGCCAGCGAGATGCTGAGCGGCATCAGCTCCGGCGTCTCGTCGCAGGCAAACCCGATCATCATCCCCTGGTCACCGGCGCCCGTATCGATCTCCGCGCTCTCGGTCGCGCCGTGGCGCGCCTCCCACGAGCGGTTCACGCCCGCGGCGATGTCCTGCGATTGCTCGTTGATCGCCGTTACGACGCCGCACGTCTCCCAGTCGAAGCCGATGTCGGAGGAGACATAGCCGATGTCCCGGATGGTTTCGCGAACGATCCGCGGGATGTCCACGTAGGCGCTCGTCGTGATCTCGCCCGTCACCAGCACCAGCCCCGTGGTGATGGCCGTCTCGCAGGCCACGCGCGCTACTGGATCGCGCGCGATGATCTCGTCGAGAATCGCGTCCGAGATCTGGTCGCAGACCTTGTCCGGGTGCCCCTCCGTTACTGACTCGGAGGTCACGAACCGCGGCGGGCTCACGTGCCCGCCTGCCAGCTCGTGAGGTAGCGCTGTTGCTCCTCCGTGAGCGTATCGATGCCGATGCCCATCGCGTGCAGCTTCAACCTTGCGATCTCCTCGTCGATCGAGTCCGGCAACTCGTGCACCTGCTTCTCCAGCGTCGACTCGTTCGCCACCAGCCACTCCGTTCCCAGCGCCTGGTTGGCGAAGGACATGTCCATCACCGAGGCGGGGTGCCCCTCCGCCGCCGCGAGGTTCACCAGCCGCCCCTCGCCCAGCAGGTAGAGCGTGCGCCCGTCGCCCATCCGGTACTCCTCCACATGCTCGCGCACGCGCCGCTTCCCCTCGCTCATGCCCGCCAGCGCGCCCAGGTCGATCTCGTTATCGAAGTGGCCGCTGTTCGCCATGATGGCGCCGCCCTTCATGGTCTCGAGCGCATTGCCGTCGATCACGTGGCAGTCGCCCGTCACCGTCACGAAGATGTCGCCGATCTTCGCCGCCTCCGCCATCGGCATCACCGTGAACCCTTCCATCACCGCCTCCAGCGCGCGCACCGGATCGACCTCCGTCACGACCACATGCGCCCCGTGACCGCGCGCGCGGCTCGCCAGCCCCCGCCCGCACCAGCCGTAGCCCGCGATCACGAACACCTTGCCCGCGAGCAGCACGTTCGTCGCCCGGATGATGCCGTCCACCGTGGACTGGCCCGTCCCGAAGCGGTTGTCGAACAGGTGCTTCGTATCCGACTCGTTCACCGCCGCGATCGGGTAGCCCAGCGCGCCGTCAGCCGCCATCGCCCGCAGCCGGATGACGCCCGTCGTCGTCTCCTCCGTGCCCCCCACAACGCCCGGCAGCAGTTCGCGGCGGTCCTGGTGGATTGTCGCCACGAGGTCCGCGCCGTCGTCCATCGTCACCTGCGGTTTGTGGTCCAGCGCCTGGTGGATGTGCTGGTAGTACGTCTCGTTGTCCTCGCCCCGGCGCGCGAACACGGAGATGCCGTACTCCTCCACCAGCGCCGCCGCCACGTCGTCCTGCGTGGAGAGCGGATTGCTCGCGCAGAGCCGCAGCTCGGCCCCGCCGTCGCGCAGCGCCAGCGCCAGGTTCGCCGTTTCCGTGGTCACGTGCAGGCAGGCCGCCAGACGCACGCCCTTGAGCGGCTGCTCCCGCGCGAATCGCTCGCGGATGAGCGCCAGCACGGGCATCTCTCGCGCCGCCCACTCGATGCGGTCCACCCCTTCGCGCACGCGCGTCGGGTCACTGATATCGGAGGGAACACTCATTCGCGGCTACCGTCGCCTTCCCGGCTGCTTGTTTCGAGCCTCACAAGCGTATCGCGACCAGCGCTCCTCCGCTTCCGCGCCCCCGCAGCCGCGCCAGCAGGCGTCTCGGAAGTGCCAGGAGCGCGGGCCCGTCGCGACGTGTGGCCGTCGCCTCCACCATCTCCCCCGCTTCCCGGTACCCGAGCCGCCGGTAGGCCGCGATCGCCGGCGCGTTCTTCGGGTCCACCGTCAGCACGACCGTGTCGCACTCCTCCAGCAGCGCCTCCGTGGCCGCGCTCGTCGCGGCCGTGGCGTAGCCCTGCCCGCGGTGGCGCGGATGCGTGAAGACATTACCCACCACCGCCACCGCTTCTTGTGGCGAGACCGCGTGCGTCCCCGCGATCGCCACCAGCCTCCCGCTGATGACCACCCCCCGGTACACCCCCCCGTCGATGTGCCCGGCCTCGTAGTACGTCGGATTCCCGTCCGACCCGTAGAGCTGGTTGATGCGCCGGATGTCGATCCCCAGCAGCCGCACCGCCGGTACGACCTCCCAGCGCCGGAAGGTGGCCGCGTTCACCGTCATGCGCAGCATCGGCTGGCTGTTCGAGAGCTGGTAGATGCCGCCGACCGCATCGACGTGCTCCCGCAGACAGGTCAGGTAGCTGCGCGCCGGTCCCGGCTCGATCGAGAGGATGGCCGCGATCGCCTCCGCGTTGCCCGTGACGAACGTGGCGTCGCCCAGACCGCCGCGACTGTGCGTCACGAGCCCCCGCCCACCCGGCCCCTTCGCCGTGAACCAGCGCGTCCGCTCGAACAGCCCCGGCTCGAGCTGCGCCAGCGCATAGGCGGCGTGTTCCCGCTGCGGGCGCAGACGCTCCCGGATCGCGTCGCGGTTTCGCAGCGCGCGGACGAGATACTCGCGCCGCTCCGCCCCCGCCGCCCAGGGAAGCTCCCGCTCCGCCATCACGCCACCTCCTCGAAGTGGGTGAACGCGCGGAACTCTCGATACCGCTCCTCCACCTCGTCCCGTGTCAGCTCCAGCAACCGGCTCGGCCCGAACCCCTCCACCGCGAACGACGCTACCGCCGAGCCGTAGATGATGGCCCGCCGGACCTCTCCCGCCGTCACCGCCGCGGCCGTGTCGAGGTAGCCCAGGAACGCGCCCGCGAAGCTGTCCCCCGCCCCCGTCGGGTCGATTACGTCCTCCAGCGGGTAGCCCGGCGCAACGAAGTAATCGTCTTTGCTCACGTAGACCGCCCCGTATTCCCCCAGCTTGATCAGCGCCGCCTGCGCACCCGCCTCCACCAGCGCCCGCCCCGCCTTCGCGATGCTCGCCATTCCCGTTAGCTGGCGCGCCTCCGTCTCGTTCACCGAGGCGAAGTCGGCCTCACGCATCGCCACCTCCACGCCCTCGCGCTCCGAATCGATGTAGAGCTTGATCGTGTCGACCATCGTTGCCCGCGGCGCCGTCAGCGCTCCCAGCAGGGCTCGCTGCGCCGCCGGATCGTCTGCCGCCATGAACGCCGTCTCCGAGTCTTCCCAGCCCGCCGGCAGCGTGCCCCGCCAGGACTCGTTCACTCCGAGGTGCGTGTAGAGGGTGTCGCGCGTGTTCATGTCGTAGTGGTACCTGGCGCCCCAGCGGCTCGTCGTTCCCCCCTCGACCGTCGTCAGACCGGCGAGGTCGATGCCCCGCCCCTCCAGCTTCGCCCGCTCGCTCGCCGGAAAGTCCTCGCCCACTGCCGCCAGAAGCCGCACATCCGTGAATTGCGTCGCCGCCAGCGCCGCGCACGTCGCCGACCCCCCCAGCGACTGCTCGGCTCGCGCAAACGGCGTCTCGATGTCGTCGAGCGCGACCCAGCCCGATACCAGCAGCGTCATGCGTCCGCCCCCAGACGCCGCCCGAGGATGGGCGCGAGCCGCTTCCGCGTCTCCGCCGGGATCGCCTTCGGTGGCGTCACCAACCCCGCGTCGAGCGTGCGTCCGCAGTCGCAGCCGTCGTCCTCCAGCGCCGCCGCGAGCCTGCCCACCGCCCGGCGGCCCACCTCGACGTTCGCGGCCAGCGTTTCCATCACGATCGTGGCGTCGACCGCCGCTTCCTCCGCGTGCCAGGCGTCGTAGTCGGTCACGGCCGCCAGCATCGCGTAGCAGAGCTCCGCCTCGCGCGCGAGCTTCGCCTCGGGCAGCGCCGTCATCCCCACCAGGCTCGCTCCCCACGAGCGGTAGAGCTCGCTCTCCGCGCGCGTCCCGAAGGCGGGCCCCTCGATGGTCACGTAGGCGCCGCCGTCGTGTGCCGTCGCCCCCGCCTCCCCGGCCGCCGCAAGCGCCCGATTCCGCAGGCTCGCGCAGAACGGCTCCGCGAAGGCCACATGCGCCACCACGCCCTCCCCGAAGAAGGTGCCAGGGCGATCCCCGCGCGTGCGGTCGATCAGTTGGTCCGGCGCGACCAGGTGGCCCGGTGCGTAGTCCTCCCGCAGCGAACCCACCGCCGACACCGCCAGCACCCGCCGCACCCCCAGCGACTTCAGCGCCCAGAAGTTCGCGCGCTGCGGAATCTCCGAGGGCAGCAGCCGGTGTCCCCGACCGTGCCGCGCCAGGAACGCGACCCGCCGCCCCTCCAGCTCCCCCACCCGGATCGCGTCGCTCGGCTGCCCGAACGGCGTCTCGATCGCCACCTCTTCTACCCCGCGCAGCCCCGGCATCTCGTAGAAGCCGCTCCCGCCAAGGACCGCGAGTTCAATCCATTCAGGCACTGCTTCGGAGTCTACCCCGCTAGTCGCTCCGGGCGGTCAGCGCCGCGATCGCCGCGCCGTAGGGAGGCCGCAGCACCCCCGACTCCGTGACGATGCCCGCGATCAGCTCCGCCGGCGTCACGTCGAACGCCGGGTTGTAGGCGTCCCCGCCGTCCGGGCTCCAGCGTTCCCCGCCGAAGCCCCCCACCTCCTCGTCCGCTCGGAACTCGATTGGGATCGCCTCCCCCGACGCCGTGGCCGCATCGAACGTGCTCACCGGCGCCGCCAGGTAGAAGGGCACGCCGTGACGCGCCGCCACCGCCGCCAGTCCGTAGGTACCCACCTTGTTTGCCCCGTCCCCGTTCGCCGCGATCCGATCGGCGCCCGTGATGACGGCGCCCACCCGCCCCGACGCAATCAGCGAGGCTGCCGCCGTGTCCGGCAGCAGCGTCCCCGGAATGCCGAGCGCCTCGAGCTCCCACATGGTCAGGCGCGCGCCCTGCAGCAGCGGACGCGTTTCCGTGGCGAAGCAGCGCTCGATTCGCCCCGCGCGCCACGCCTCCGCGATCACCGCCAGCGCGGTCCCCTCCCCGCCCGTGGCCAGCCCGCCCGTGTTGCAGTGCGTCAGCACCGCCCCTTCGAGCCCCGGCAGGTTCCGCCCGTGGCGCGCCAGGGCTGCGTCCCGCTCCCGCTGACGCGCCAGCGCCCGCTCCGCGAACCTCCAGAGGGCCGTCCGTCTGGCTTCCTCCCCATCCGCCCCGCCCACCGCCGCCAGCGCCTCATCGATCATCGCCCCCAGATCGACTGCCGTTGGGCGCGTCGCCTTCAACTCTGCCGCCGCTGCCGCCAATGTCTTGGCGCCCGCCCCCCGTTCCTCCCCCGCGATCGCCATGCCGCAGGCGCCCGTCACACCCAGCAGCGGCGCTCCCCGCACCCGCAGCGACCGGATCGCCTCCCCCACTTCCGCCACGGTGCGCAGCCGCCGATAGCGCTCCTCGTGGGGCAGCAGCGTCTGGTCGAGAATCTCAATGCCCTCGCCCGGGAGGACGCGGATCGGCGTGAAGCCGCTCACCCTTCCCGCCCTAGTAGCGAACCAGGCTGATGGCGTCGTAGCCGTCGATCTTCCCTCGGCCACCCAGCGCCTCCAGCTCGATCACGAATCCGAGCCCGACCACCTCGCCACCCGCCAGCTCCACCAGCTTCGCCGCCGCCGCCGCCGTGCCCCCCGTCGCCAGCAGGTCGTCGACGATGTAGGCCCGTTTCCCCACCTGGAGCGCGTCCTCGTGGATGTCGAGCTGGCTGTCGCCGTACTCCAGCGAATACTCGATCGACATGTGCGCCGCCGGCAGCTTCCCCGGCTTCCGTACCGGCACGAACGGCAACCGCATGTGATGCGCCATCGCCGCCCCGAACACGAACCCCCGCGACTCGATGCCCACGATTGCCGATGCGTCCCGACGGGCCGCGTGCACGCACAGCTCATTCACGCTGTAGCGGAACGCCAGCGGATCCCCGAACAGCGGCGTGATGTCCCGAAAGAGGATGCCCTCCTTCGGGAAGTCGGGAACGTCTCGAATGATCCTGCGCAGGTCCACGGCCAGCGATTCTAGCCGCAGGCGCGCCTCTGCGCCCTGTCTGTTGCCTGAACGGCGGCCTTCTCTACCCTTCCGGGGTTCCCTCGCGGCGCGATTCCGGGTACCTTTCTTTTATCCGCGCCAACCGCGCGCGAATCCGCAAGCGGAGCCTGCCCTCATGACCACCTCCATCCGTCAGGGAACCCCCACCGAGAAGGCCTCTGAGCCTCTCCTTGGCACCGAACTCATCCCCAAGGAGCGCTACGTCTCGAAGGAGTACATGGAGCTCGAGTGGGAGCGCATGTGGACCAAGGTCTGGAACATGGCCGGCCGCGAGTCCGACATCCCCAACATCGGTGACTACTTCACCACCGAGCTCGGCTCTGAGTCGCTCCTCATCGTGCGCGAGGCGGAGGACAAGGTTCGCGCCTTCTACAACGTCTGCCCCCACCGCGGGAACCAGATTCGCAACCCCGGCATGGGCCACGCCGAGTCGTTCCAGTGCGCCTACCACTTCTTCGAGTTCAACCTCGATGGTTCCAAGAAGTTCGTCCCGGACGAGGACACCTTCACCCAGGGCGTTCCCCAGGAGACGGCTCTCGTCGAAGTGCCGTGCGATGTCTGGGGCGGGTTCGTCTGGTTCAACATGAACCCCGACTGCGAGCCCCTTGAGGAGTTCCTCGATCCCGTCAACAAGCACCTCGACCCCTACCACTTCGAGGACTACGCCATCGTCCAGGACCTGACCATGGAGTGGGACACCAACTGGAAGACCTCCGTCGATGCCTTCAACGAGGTCTACCACGTGCAGGGCATCCACCCTCAGCTGCTGGAGTCGCTTGACGACATCCACGTGCAGATCGACCTGTACGAGCGGCACAACCGCTACCTGGTTCCCTTCGGGCTCGTCAGCCCGCGCTATCCGAACCAGACGGAGATCACCCAGCCGCTGCGGGAGTTCATGGTCGCCGCCGGCATCGACCCCGATTCGTTCGAGGGTGGTATGGGCGGTGTCCGTCCCGCCATGCAGGCCGCCACCAAGAGGTCGGCCGCGGCGCAGGGACTCGACGTCTCCGAGCTGAACGACGATCAGCTCTCCGACGACTACCACTACTACATCTTCCCCAGCCTCACCTTCAACACGAACGCGTTGAACTTCCTGTTCTTCCGCCAGCGTCCCCATGCGACGGACCCGAACAAGATGTACTTCGACATGCAGACCTACGTGCGCATCCCGCCGGGGGTCGACCATCCTCCGCGGCCCATCCACAGCCAGCACAAGCACGGCGAGATCTCGATCGGGCTCGTGATGGACCAGGACTCCTACAACCTGCCGCGCGTGCAGAAGGGCATGAACTCCCGTGCCTACAAGGGACTCCTCATCAACTACCGCGAGCGCCGCATCCGCCACATGCACAACGTGCTCGACAACTACATCGAGGGCCCCGACCGTTAGGTCTCGGCCCGCACGGGTACAACGAAGCCGCGGCGCTCAGGCGCCGCGGCTTCTTCTTGGGCCGCCCGCTACTGGAGCGCGCCGCTCACGACCAGCTCCGCCAGCTCTTCCTCGCTGTACCCCAGCAACTCGCGGAACACCTGCTCGGTGTGCTGGCCCAGCAGCGGCGCTGGCTTGTTCGGACCCGCCCGCGTCTCGCTGAGCAGGTACGCCGGACCGTCGTAGGTGAGCGGCCCGATGACCGGGTGGTCCGTCTCCCAGAAGTGCCCTCGCGCCCGTAGTTGTGGGTCGTGCTGCACATCCGCCATGGTCGCCACCAGGTGCGCCGGGACCCCCGACGCCTGCAGCCGCTCCTGCGCCTCCTCCGCCGTCCGCTCCCCGCACCACGCCGCCAGCCCCGCCTCGATCTCGTCCTCCCGAAGCTTCCGCCCCACCGCCTCGCGCAGCCCCTCGTCCGCGGCCCAGTCCCCCCGCCCGGTCGCCTCGCAGAGTCCCGCCCACTGCGCGTCGCCCATCACCGAGACCGCGCACCAGCGATCCTCCCCCTCGCAGGCAAACACCCCGTGGGGGACCGCCTCCAGATGCCGGTTGCCGTTGGCGACAGTCTCGCTGCCACCGTTGAGCGCCGCCACGAGCGCACCGTCGAGCGCGTACGTCGTCGCCTCCAGCTGCGAGAGGTCGATGTACTGCCCCTCGCCCGTGCGCTCCCGGTGGTCGAGCGCCGCCAGCAGCGACGAGGCCGCGAAGTGCATCGCCACCCAGTCCGTGTACGCGACGCCCGTGCCCGTCGGCGGACGGTCGGGCCAGCTCGTGAACCCCGTGATGCCCGCCGCCGCCTGCAGGATCAGCCCGAACCCGCGGAACTGCGCGTGCGGCCCGTACTGCCCCTCCATCGACATCGACATCATGACCACGTCCGGCTTGATCGCCCGCACCGCCTCGTAGTCCAGCCCAACACGGGCCATGAACCCGGGCGTGAACGACTCCGTCACCACATCGCTCACCGCGATCAGCCGCTTCGCCGCCTCCAACCCGCCCGGAGTGCGCAGGTTGATCTGGACGCCCAGCTTGTCGCGATTGTGGTTGGCCCAGTAAGCGCTCCCGTCGGGACTCCTGTCGCCCTCCGGCCTCGGCCCGCCCGAGCGGAACGTGTCCAGTTTCAGCGTCGACTCCACCCGCACCACTTCCGCCCCGTGCCAGGCCAGCATCTGTGTCGAGTTCGGCCCCACGCCCACCCACGAGAAGTCCGCCACCCGTATTCCCCGGAACAGGTCGCGCGCTCCCACCGTCCCCTCCGCCTTCACCACCTCGGGTGCCTGCGAGCCCACTGCCACCTCCCCCCGCACCTCCTCCCCGTGCGCCCCCGCCTCCGCGACCTCCCCCGTGCGCCACGGCGTCACCGAGAGCTTCATCGGCGCACCCGGCATCCGCAGCGTCCCCACCGGCGAAGGCGCCTCCTCGAAGAATCCGCGCGCCGCCAGGTGCTCGCTCTCCACGAGGTCCGCCATCGTGCTGACCGGGTAGATCATCAGGCCTCGCGGTTGCCCCTCCTCCGAGAGTTCGTGCGTACTCCGGTGCTCGAAGAAGCGCCGGATCTCGCGTTCCAACTCCTCCACCTCCTCGGGCTCCGGCATCGCTCCGCCCGCGAGTGCCCGTGAGGCCCACGCCTCCGCCTCGAACGTGCGCGGCTCGCCCGCGTCGTCGAACCACCGCGCCAGCGCGCGCAGGCTCTCGGGCTGTCGCCAGTACGCCACAAACCCGTCCGCCGACGGGAAGATCAGCCGCGTACCCTGCGTGCCGAAGGCCCGACCCCCGCCCGCCCGCTTCGTGACCAGCCCGTCCATCGCGTAGTAGAGCCGCGAGTTCCCAAGTGCGTTCGCGACCCCCGCCTGTACCGAGACATCCACGAGCTGCCCCCGGCCCGTCAGCTGCCGCGCCCGCAGCGCCAGCAGCGTGCCCACGCACGCCTGCGCTCCCGTCAGCCCGTACGCCTGCTCCACCGACACCCGCAATGGCGCCCGGTCGGGGTCGCCGCAGAGCGACATCAACCCCCCGGCCGCGAGCCCGACCAGGTCGTTCCCCGCCCACCGCGCCTTCGGCCCCTCAAGTCCGAACGGCGTGATGACCGTCCGCACCACGTGTGGCGCTCCCCGCGCAACCTCATCGAGGTCCAGCGGCCACGACTCGCCCCGATCGTCGGGTGAGACCACGACGGCGTCGGCGCTCGCACACAGGTCCAGCAGGAATGCCGCGTCCTCCGCCGACGCCTCGTCGAGCGTGATGCTCCGCTTGCCCGCGTGCATCTGCGCCCACCAGGCGCTCAGATGTCCGTCCTCTCCCCCGATCAGTGGGGCGCGCTGCCTTGTCGTGTCCCCGCTTGGCGGCTCGACCCGCAGAACGTCGGCGCCCAGCCCTGCCAGCATGCGCGTGCAGACCGCCCCCATCTCGCGGGTCAGGTCGATGATGCGGTACGGCGCGAGCGCTCCCGTCACGGCGACCGCTAGGCTACCGGACCCGTTCCCAAGCCGCCCCTGCGACGGCCGGTGGCGTGTCTCCGCTCCCGCTTGACGTTTCCTATAGGATTGTGCAGTGGCATAGACGCCACAAGGAGGCGGTCATGGGATTCCTTGACAAGCTCTTCCGGCGCGGTCCGGGCGGGGAGGCCGAAGGCCTGCACGACGAAGCCCTCGAGCAGGCGAAGTGCCCCCACGTTGCCCTCGTCCCCATGTGGGCTAACGCCGATGATATCGGGCACGAGAAGATGGCATCCCGCTACGACTGCGGCACCTGCGGCTCCTCGTTCACCCCGGACGAGGCGCATGAGCTGCGCGCGACCGAGGCCGCGCGCATCGGCGCTCTCGACGCATAGGCCTGTTCCGGCTCCAGCCCCGCCCCGCACCGTCGGCGCGTACAATCCGCCCCGCCCCCAGGGGAGGAGCGCGATATGGCCACGCAACAGCTCTCTGGTACCACTTTCGCGAACAGCATCGAGTGGGCCAACGCGCCCGCGAAGGACGCCCCCCTGATCGACGGCGATCTCCCCGGCCCCCGCTCCCAGGAGCTCTTCGAGAAGACCGAGCGGTACCAGTACGGCAGCTACTTCCAGATGGTGAACGCCCTCCCCGTCGCCTTCACCCACGGCGAGGGCGTCACCCTTACCGACGCCGACGGCAACCGCTTCCTCGATTTCACCCAGGGCCACATGGTCGCCGCCCTCGGCCATGCTCACCCCCGCATCACCGAGGCCGTCGCCAACCAGGCCGGACGCCTCCTGAACGTGCGCGACTTCCCCACCGACAAGCGCGTCCAGCTCATGGAGCGCCTTGCCGCCATCACCCCCGGCGACCTCAACATCTTCCAGTTCTTCAACACCGGCACCGAGGCCACCGAGGCAGCCTTCCGCGTCGCCCGCGCCGCCACCGGCAATCACGAATTTCTCTCCTTCACGGGCGACTACCACGGGCGCACCACCAGCGCCATCGCCTCTGCCATGGGCAACCCCGCGACCGGCCCCCGCCCCTCCGGCTTCCTCACCGTGCCCGCCGCCTTCTGCTACCGCTGCGAGTACAAGATGACGTACCCCGACTGCGGCATGCACTGCACCGACTTCGCCGAACGCCTCATGCTCGCGAACAGCCACGGCAAGCTCGCCGGCATCATCGTCGAGCCCATCACCAACGGCAGCGGCGCCCGCACCTACCCCGACGAGTTCCTCCCCCGCCTGCGCGAGATCGCCGACCGCCACAACATGCTCCTCATCTTCGATGAGTTCGCCAGCTTCGGGCGCACGGGCACGTGGTTCGCCTCCGAGCACTACGGTGTCGTCCCGGACGCGGTCATCATCGGCAAGATGCTCGGCAACGGCGTCCCCATCTCCGTCCTCTGCGTGCGCGAGGGCCTCAAGGACGCCCTCCAGCAGACCCAGCCCTCCACCACCAACGGCGGCCAGCCCGCTGCCTGCGCCGCCGCCCTCGCCGTCCTCGACACGATCGAGGAGGAGAACCTGCTCGAGCACACGCGCACCCTCGGCGAGGCCTGCCTCCAGCGTCTCCACGAGATCCGCGACGCCCACCCCTCCGTCGGCGACGCTCGCGGCAGGGGCCTCCTCCTCGCCCTCGACTTCGTCACCGACAAGGAGAGCCGCCAGCCCAACCACGAGGCCGGACGCCTCTTCTACAAGAAGTGCCTCGAACGCGGGCTCGTCGTCTCCGGCGGCGGCAGTAACACCCGCGTCTGCCCACCAATCGTCTGTTCGGAAGAAACGGCCATGAAGGCCTACGCTATCGCCGAGGACGCCATCGACGCGATGGAGCGCGAACTCGGCTACGTCTAATCACCACAGGAGAGAGCACCCATGACCGAAACCGCGAACCCCCACGGCGCAGAGACTTCCGCTTCCGCCTGCCCCGTCGCCGCCGACCTCGGCGCCGAACTCTTCGCACCCGGCTCCCAGGAGCACTGGTTCGACTCCTACAAGGTCCTCCACGAAGAGGCCCCCATCGCCCGCATCCCGGGCAAGGGCTGGTTCCCCGGCGCCGACGCCTTCATCGTCTCCAAGTTCGAGGACATCGCCTCCATCACCCGCGACCCCCGCTTCTTCGAACTCATGCCGGAGGACATCTCTGCTGCCGCTTCCGCCGGTTCCAGCAAGATCGAGTCCGAGATCTTCCGCGAGGAGGGATTCGGCGACACCGTCAACGCCGCCCAGACCCTCCGCCCCACCGTTGAGCAGCACAAGCGCTACCGCATGCAGCTCTGGGACCCCTGGGTCGGCCCCGAGGGCGCCGAGCGCCACCGCGAGATGGTCACCGCCGCCGTCAACGGCCTCATCGACAACTGGATCGACGACGGCGAGGTCGAGCTCGTCACGCAGTTCGCCGCCCCCCTCCCCCAGACCGTCATCACCACCATCCTCGGCTTCCCCCTTGAGGACATGCCCATGCTCAAGAAGATGGAGGAGGCCCAGGTCCGCCGTTTCGTCTACGGCGACGGTCCCCGCAACGAGCTCCCCGATGACGCTGAGCGCGAGAACGCCGCCGTCCTCGTCGATTTCCACCGCTACATCCAGTCCCAGGTCGACGAGAAGCGGAAGAACCCGAAGGAAGACATGATCTCCTTCCTCACCAAGGTCGAGTACGAGGAGCGCAAGCTCAGCGACGGCGAGATCATCAGCATCGCCGTCCTCATGCACATCGGCGGCAACGAGACCACCCAGTACGCCCTCACCTCCGAGGCCCTCCTCCTCGCCCAGCACCCCGAGCTGGTCGAGGAGCTCCGCGCCGACGGCGGCAAGGTCCGCTTCTTCGTCGAGGAGGCCCTGCGCCTCTACGCCCCCACCCAGGGCGGCGCCGGCGGCCGCTACGTCCCCGAGGACATGGAGATTCGCGGCGTCCACATCCCCAAAGGCTCGCTCCTCCACCTCCGCTTCGGCGCCGGCAACCGCGACGCTGACCTCTGCCCCGCCCCCGGCGAGCTGCGCCTCGACCGCAAGAATCCCGGCCGCCACCTGACGTTCTCGATGGGGCCGCGCAACTGCCCTGGCCAGGGCATCTCCCGCCTCGAACAGAACATCGCCACCGAAGTCCTCATCGACCGGCTCGACAACATCCGCTTCGCGCCGGGCAAGAACGACTTCACCCACCAGCCCGGCATCATGCTCGGCCTCTACGAGCTCAACCTCGAGTTCGACAAGCGCTGAGCCGCAGCGGCGTGCAGCTAAGGATCTGGATATGAGCGCCAGCGCCCCCGCGCTCGAATGGACCGAGGTCGTTCCCTTCGGCGACCTCCCCGTGCGCGCCGCCGCCCGCTACCCCGAGGCCGACGCCGTCATCTTCCCCGACAGCCGCCACACCTACGCCAGCCTCAACGACGCCGCCGTGCGCGCCGCCCGCTCCCTCGCCGGCCTCGGCCTCGGCCCCGGCGACCACCTCGGCATCCTCATGCCCAACTGCATGGACTACGTCGAGGTCATCTTCGGCGCCGCCATGCTCGGCGCCTGGGTCGTGCCCATCAACGCCCGCTACAAGGAGCACGAGCTCGCCTACGTCATCGAGAACGCCGACCTCAAGCTCCTCATCACCAGCGGCCTCATCGACGAGCACGTCGACTTCGTCGAGCTCCTGCACCGCTGCCTCCCCGGCCTCGCCGAGGCCCCCGACCCCGCCGCCCTCGCCCTCCCCGGCGCCCCGAAGCTCCAGAGCGTGATCCTCCTTGGCGCCCGGAGCGAGCGCGAAGCAGTCGAGGGACCGAGCGGAGCGAGCAAGGAAGAAGCCCCCGCGGGCATGCTCGACCGCGCCGTCTACGAGGCTGCCGCCGAGGGCGTGACCGCCGACGACGTCCACCTCCTCCGCTCCCGCGTCCGCCTCCGCGACGTCGCCATGATGATGTACACCTCCGGCACGACCGCCGACCCCAAGGGTTGCCCCCTCACCCACGAGGCGCTCGTCCGCACGTCCGTGAGCGCCTGCGGCGACCGCTTTGAGCTGACTGCCGAGGATCGCTTCTGGGATCCCCTGCCCCTCTTCCACATGAGCGCCATCCTCCCCCTCATCGGCTGCATGGATTCGGGCGCCGCCTACATCACCCTCACCCACTTCGAGCCCGGACTCGGCATCGCCCAGCTCCGCGACGAGCAGGCGACCGTCTGCTTCTCCACCTTCCCGCCGATCACCACCGCCCTCCTCAACCACCCCGAGTGGGACGCCGCCGAGTTCTCCCGCATCCGCCTCATGAACAACGTCGCGCCCCCCGATGCCCTCCGCCGCATCCACGCCGCCCTCCCCACCGCCCAACACACCAACGCCTACGGTCTCACCGAGTGCGGCGGCGTCGCCGCCTTCAGCCACCCCGACGATCCCCCGGAGAAGCGCCCCGTCACCTCCGGCCGCCCCCTCCCCGGCATCGAGCTTCAGATTCGCGACCCCGAGTCCGGCGGCCCTGTCGACGAACCCAACACCCGCGGCGAGATCTGGATGCGCGGCTACTGCGTCTTCGAGGGCTACTACAAGGATCCCGTGAAGAACGCCGAGTGCTTCGACGCCGACGGCTGGTTCAACACCGGCGACCTCGGCGCTCTCGATGAGGGCGGGCGCGTCGTCTTCATGGGCCGCCTGAAGGACATGCTCAAGGTCGGTGGCGAGAACGTCGCCGCCCTCGAGATCGAGTCCTACCTCCAGACCCATCCCGCCGTGAACATCGCCCAGGTCGTGGGCATCCCCGACGAGCGCTACGACGAGGTGCCCGCCGCCTTCATCGAGCTCGTCCCCGGCGCCGAGATCGCCCCCGACGACCTCATCGCCCACTGCCGCGGACGCATCGCCAGCTTCAAGGTGCCCCGCCACGTCCGCTTCGTCGCCCCCGGCGACTGGCCCATGTCCGCCACCAAGGTCCAGAAATACCGCCTCCGCGACCAACTCCTCGCCGAGTTCGGCGGGTAGCGCAGGTTCGCCCTCCTCCTATTCGGCGATGGCCTTGCAGGAGCAGGGTCGTGATATGCTCAAGTGTCTAACCATCTCCCCAGAAACGGTGGAAAGGCCGCAAGTAGCATGTCTGGCGCATTTGGCATCCCTGAGTTCCCGGAATTCCCCGAGTTTGACGTGTCGCGGGAGGCAAGCGAGGCTTTTCCAGACCCCAAGCTTGTGACGGCACTCTTGATCGTGGGCGGGCTTCTCTTTGCCCCCGCCATCCAACGCCGGTCCCCGGAGTCGCATGCCCTCGTTCAAGAGATGGCCCTCTTCGCTCTTGCCGCCTTCGAAGATCGGAAACGGACCCTGGACGAACTTGAGCGCTACGCCGATGCACTTGAGGTCGACTCAAGGGAGGAGTGCCGGGATGCAGGAGCCTGTCTACGGCAGGCGTTGGAGCAGTTCGGGGAAGCAGTTTCCACACAGAACGAGTACACCTTCGCAGTTGTCTTTCGGCAGGCGGTGGGTGCTGTAGAGGAAGTCGCTCGGCAATTGGTGGGGGACGGGAACATAGGCCTGCGGGAGGCCCTCAATAGAATGGTCCACCGTGAGTCCCTTTCCGAAGAAGGTCGAGCGTGGCTCGTGGAGCTCTATGACCTCCGCAACACTCGGCGCGGACTTGGCCACGGAGCGGGACGCTGCCCCGAGTACGTAGCATCCTTCGCCCTATCCGCTGTCCTTCGTGGCCTCGAGGCACTGATCCCGTCCTTGGCGCTTTCGGCGAGGGAGGAGCCTGTGCAGGCTCCCATGGAGCAGTAGCCCGCCTCCGCGACCAGCTCCTCGCCGACCTCGGGAATTAACCCACCCGTCCCCAAAACGGACGGGGTAATTCGACTCCCTTCCCCCTAGGCTTGCCCAATGACCCGCAGGGGACCTGGCCGGCCGCCCTATCCCGACATCCTCACGCCCGCTGAATGGCGCATCCTCGACGAGGTGCGCACCGGCGCCACCAACGCCGAGATCGCGATCCGCCTCGGCATCAGTCCCTACACGGTCAAGTACCACGTCTCCAACATCCTTGGAAAGCTGGAGCTGCGGAACCGCCGCCAGATCGCCACCTGGAGTCCCCAGCCCGAGCGAGTGCGCTTCCGCGAGATGGTCGGCGCCCGTCTCCGCGCCCTGGTGGCGCCCCTCGCTGCGCCCCTCGCCTTCCTCTCGAAGCCCCTCGTCGGGTGGGGCGTCGCTGCCGCTGTCACGCTCGTGGCCATCCCCGCCGTCGTCCTCGCCATCCTCCTCACCCGCCCCGGCGAGCCCGTGAACGTGCTTATCTCCCCCGCCCCGGCGGGCTCCCCCGCCGCCGGCGTGACCGCGACCCCGGAGCCGACCCCCACCGCCTCCCCCACTCCCGACCCCACGCCCCCGCCCACCCCAACCCCGGCCCCCCAGCCGACTCCCACCCCTGAGCCCTCACCCACGCCGGAGCCTGAGCCAGAGCCAACGCCCACCCCGGAACCGACACCGGAGCCAGAGCCGACCGCCGAAGCCACCCCGAACGCCCTCGGCATCCGCGAGATCGCCACCGACGAGGCCTTCACCCGCCTCAAGTACGCCCCCGGCGAGCTCATCGCGGAGGACAGCGGTCTCTTCCTCCTCGATGTCGAGACGGGTTCTGTCGAGGGATGGCAGGGGTTTGGTCTTGACGGGTTCTGGATTGCCATCTCCCCGGACGGCCGCTACGTTGCGAGCCAGGGGGCGCTCCACGACCGCGAGGCGAACCGCACGTTTGCCTGGGAGTCGACCGCTCTGCGCCGTGCCGCCTGGAGCGATGGGGACGGGATCGCCTTCGAACGGCTTAGCGGAGACACGGAAGGCGGCGTGGCCCGCTACGTGGTCGTCGGGCCTTCCATGGAGCCGGAGGCGGAGTTCGAAGTCGCGTCTGGCCGGCAGGTCGAGGCCTGGCGTCTTGAAAGCGGTGTCCTCCTCGCTTCAAGCGGCCAGCAGCTACACCTCGTCCAGGTCGCGAACGGTGATGACGTCGCGTTCGATAACCCCGGCGGCGTGGTTCATGTCTTTCCCGCGGGTGAGGGGTTCGCCTTCACCGTCGTCCCCGGCGCCGAAGGCGCCGCCAGCGTCAATTGCCGCGTCGTCCGCTACGACTGGACCGCCAGGCTCCTTTCCGATGTCTCGTTCGGGTGTGCGGGCTTCCCCGGAGTCATCGGAGCCGGTGTCCAGCTCTCCCCCGATGGTCGCTGGATAGCGGCGGTCACCCGAGTGCTGAGACAGGACCCGGGCCCGGGAAACACGCCCGTCCTGACGGCTCTTTCGATACTGGACGCTGAAACGGGCGAAGAAGTCTTCCGCGTGCGAGGCGCTGCCTTCCCCACGGTACTGCCGGAGGGCGCCACGCCATGGCTCGCTGATGGCTCCCGACTCCTCGTGGGCACCGTAGCGGGAGTACAGGTCGTCAGCGTGGAAGGGCGATGGGTGCTCTCGTCCCCCATGCTGTCGTCCGCGGCGTGGGTGCTGCCGGCGCCTGACGATCCCTCTCGCATCGCGCTCGATGTCGTCAAGGTTACGAACCTTGAGGGCGACCTTCTGGCCGTTGCGAACTTCGACTCCAGCGTCTCCTGGAGCGCCTGGGGCCGCACCAGCAGGGAACTCCGCATCGAGGCAGTCCCCATTTCCAGTGCCTGGTTCGGCGTGGTTCCCGTCATTCTGCCCGCCATCCAGCTTCTCCCCTTCGACGACTCCCTGACCGCCGAGGTCGTCGTCGATTCCTGCCTCAACGTGCGCGCCGAGCCCACCACTGAGTCCGAGATCGTGGTCTGTCTGCCCCCCGAGCGCGTCGTCGAGCTGATCTCCCACCCGTCCAGCGGCTACCTCGTCGAGGGCCCCTGCTTCGAAGAGGACGCTGGCCCCTGCGTCTGGGTCTACGTGCTCACCGAGGATGACGAACAGGGCTGGGCCTACAGCGGCTTCCTGCGTTGGCCGGGGACACCACTCGCTGTCACCGAGGAGGAGCCGGTCTCTGGCGAGGCGGCGGAAGGCTAGCTACACCGTGAAGTAGCGCGCCTCCGGGTGGTGCACCACGATCGCGCTCGTCGTCTGCTCCGGGTGCCACTGGAACGTCTCCCCCAGCTCCACCCCGATCCGCTCCGGACCCAGCAACTCCGCGATGCCCGTCTGCTGCTCCAGGTCGGGGCAGGCCGGGTACCCGAACGAGTAGCGCGACCCCTGGTATCCCTGCCCGAACAGCTTCCGGATCTCCGTCGCGTCCTGCCCCCCGATGCCCAGCTCCCGCCGCACCCGCCTGTGCCAGAACTCCGCCAGCGCCTCCGCGCTCTCCACGCCGAAGCCGTGGAAGTGCAGGTAGTCGCGATACTCGTTCGACTCGAACAGCTCCTGCGCCAGCTCCGTCGCCCGCGGCCCCATCGTCACCAGCGTGAACGCCACCGTGTCGTACTCCCCGCTCTCGCCGTCGCGGAAGAAGTCGGCGATGCACTGCCGCCGCCCCGACGCCTGTCGCGGGAACGCGAAGCGCACCGGCTCCCCCGCCGCCGCCTCCCCCTCGACCTCGGGCCAGACGAGCAGGTCGTTCCCCTCCGCCCGGCACTTGTAGTAGCCGTAGACCACCTGCGGCGTCAGCAACCCCTCCCCGATCGCGCGCTCCTGCCAGCCCCTGAACACCGGCCGCACCTCCTCCTCGATGAACGCCTCGTACTCCGCCTCCTCCCGGTCGCCCCGCTGGTACCCCCACTGCGCCCGGAAGAGCGCGATCTCGTTCACATACGGGAACACGTCTCTCAGCGGGATGCCCCGCACCACCCGGCTCCCCCAGAACGGCGGCTGCGGCACGGCAACGTCGCGCGCCACCGCTGAGCGCACGTACGCCTCGCGGGCGGCCGCGTCCGGCTCGGTTCGGGCTGCCCGCGCCGGCGCGTCCGCCGTCCGCGCGGGTCCTGGGCTCTCCCCGGCCACCACCCGCCCCAGCGTGTCCAGCCCCTCGAACGCGTCCCGGCAGTAGTAGACATCGCCCTCGTAGACGGCCCGCAGGTCGTGCTCAACGTAGCGCCGGTTGAGCGCCGCGCCCCCCAGCAGCACCGGGAAGCGCGAGAGCCCGCGCGCGTTCAGCTCCTCCAGGTCCTCGCGCATCACGACCGTGCTCTTCACCAGCAGCCCGCTCAGCCCGATCGCGTCCGCCTCCACCTCCAGCGCCTTCTCGATGATCGTCGCGATCGGCTGCTTGATGCCGAGGTTGTCCACCGTGTAGCCGTTGTTCGAGAGGATGATGTCGACCAGGTTCTTGCCGATGTCGTGAACGTCGCCGCGCACCGTCGCGAGCACGATCCGCCCCTTCCCCGACCCCTCGGCCCGGTCCATGTGCGGCTCCAGGTGGCTCACCGCCGCTTTCATCGTCTCCGCGCTCTGCAGCACGAAGGGAAGCTGCATCTTGCCCGACCCGAACAGCTCGCCCACGACCTTCATCCCGGCCAACAGGTGCTCGTTGATGATGGTGAGCGCCTCCATCTCGCCCAGCGCCTCGTCGAGGTCCGCCTCCAGGCCCCGCCGGTCGCCGTCGATGATGCGCTGCTTCAGCCGCTCGTCCACGGGCAGCGCCGCCTGCTCCTCCGCCCGCTTCGGCGCCGCCGCCACATCCTCGAACAGCGAGAGGAAGTGGATGAGCGGGTCGTAGTCCTCCCGCCGCCGGTCGTAGATGAGGTCGCGCGCCGTCTCGATCTGCTCCTCGGGAATACGGCTGAGGGGGCGAATCTGGCGCGCGTTCACGATCGCCGCGTCCAGTCCCGCCTCCACCGCTTCCGCCAGGAACACCGAGTTCAGCACTCGTCGCACCGCCGGCTTCAGCCCGAACGAGACGTTCGAGACCCCCAGGATCGTGTGTGTCCCGGGCAGCTCCGTCTTCACCCGCCGGATCGCCTCCAGCGTCGCCATCGCGTCGCCGCGAAGGTCCTCCTGACCGCCCCCCAGCGGGAACGTGAGCATGTCGAACAGCAGATCGCCCGACTCCATCCCGTACCGCCCCACCGCCAGGTCGTGGATGCGATGCGCCACCCGCAGCTTCCAGTCGACCGACCGCGCCTGCCCCTCCTCGTCGATCACGAGCGCGATCGCCGCCGCCCCGAAGCGTTTGATCAGCGGCAGCAGCCGCGTGATCTTCCGTTCCCCATCCTCGAGGTTGATCGAGTTCACGATCCCCTTGCCGCCGTACAGCTTCAGCGCCGTCTCGATCACCGGGATCTCGGTCGAATCGAACACCAGCGGCAGCGTCGCCTGCGTGCGCAGCTCGCGCGCGTAGCGCTCCATGTCGGGCGCGCCCTGGCGCCCCACGTAGTCGACCATCAGGTCGAGCACGTGCGCCCCTTCCGCCGCCTGCTCGCGCGCCAGCGCCACCACCCCATCCGAGTCCCCCTCCAGCAGCAGGTCGCGGAACGCCCGCGACCCCGTCGCGTTCATCCGCTCCCCCACCACCAGGAACGACGTGTCCTGCTCGAACGGCACGCTCGTGTAGAGCGAGCTGCACGCCGCCTCAAGCGTCTCCGGCCGCGCCTTCGGCCGTGGCCGCCCGACGGCCGCGATGGCCGCCTCGAAGTGTTCCGGCGTCGTCCCGCAGCAGCCCGCCGCGATGCTCGTGCCAAGCTCCTCCACGAAGATGCGCTGGTAGCGCGCGAACTCCTCGGGCGAGAGCGGGTAGCACGTCTCCCCGTCTCGAATCTCCGGCAACCCCGCGTTCGGCCCGATGAACACCGGCCTTCGCGAGTTCTGCGCCAGGTGGCGGACGTGCTCCACCATCTGCTCGGGCCCGGTCGCGCAGTTGATCCCGATCACGTCGACCGTGTCGAGCGCCTCCAGCGTCGTCAGCGCACAGGCGATGTCGGAGCCCAGCAGCATCGTGCCCGTCGTCTCGATCGTCACGCTCGCGATCACGGGCACTCGCGTGTCCATCTCCCCGAACACGTCCTCGACTGCGCCCAGCGCCGCTTTCGTCTGCAGGAGGTCCTGGCAGGTCTCGACCTTGAGCACGTCGATGCCGCCCTCGATCAACCCCCGCGTCTGCTCGCGGTAGCTCTCGACCAGCTCGTCATACTCGATGTGTCCCAGCGACGGCAGCTTCGTTCCCGGTCCCATCGTCCCGAAGCTGTAGCGTGGCCACTCCGGCGTCGAGAACTCGTCCCGCAGGCGCCCGAGCTGCTCCGCCGCCAGCCGGTTGATCTCGCGCACGCGCTCCTCGATGTCGTATTCCACGAACACGACCCGGTTCGCCCCGAACGTCGCCGAGTCCACCGCGTCACAGCCGGCCTCGTAAAAGCTCCGTTGGATGCCTTCGAGCAGCTCCGGCTTCGAGACGACCAGGAACTCGTTGCAGCCGTCGAGCCCGTCGTAATCCTCCGGCGTCGGCTTCAGCGAGAGGATCGTCGACCCAATCGGACCCGCCGCGAACAGCACCTGCTCGCGTAGCCGGTTCAGGAACGGAAGGTCACGGGCAATGTAAGCGAACGGTCCAACCCCACGGAAAGCTGTCGTTCAAGGGTAGCAGTGCAGGCCGCTTGGCTCCGCCTCGCGCCCCCTTCGGTGTTCCGTTCCTTGGCTGGGCATGCGGTAGAGTGCCGGCCAACCCGAAGGGAAGGTCGCCCCAACTATGTCTGACGAACGACCCGTAGACGACATCTACATCGACTCCGTGCAGCTCACTGTGGGGGCGTATGGCGTGGCGATGACGCTTGGCCGTAATCCGCCGCATCCTGTGCCGCCAGCCCAAACCGCTGCTGAACCCCTTGTGACCGTCCGCACCAGCTTGGAGCATGCGAAGATCCTCGCGATGCTCTTGCGAAAACACCTCAAGGCCTACGAGCAGAACAACGGCGAGATCCCAATTCCCCCAGAGGTCTACACCGGACTGGGTGTCGCCAAGGAAGACTGGGGGTTCTAGGCCTGCCGTCTGGTCAGAGCCGGCAGGAAGAGGCGCTGAAGGGCATCATCGCGGCGTTTGAGGATCGTTCCTACTTTATGACCGCTCACGCCTTGGACCGGGCTCTCAGTCGCGGGCTCGACATTGAAGATGTTGGTGAGGGAGTCAGGGCCGATGCCCCGGAGGTCATCGAAGACAACCCCAACGACCCAAGGGGCGCCTCCTGTCTCATCCTCTGTCAAGGACCCAGTGGGACCATGTACCATATCCTCTCCACGCACCCGCCTGAGGTCTGGCTGATCACTGTCTACGAGCCTGATCACGACAGATGGTCAGAAGACCTTCGAAGGAGGCTCACGTGACGCGATGCATGGAGTGCTCAGGTCGGCTCACCGAAGCCGTGTTTGTCTTCGAGCGCCTTGCAGGCGACGGCCGCTCACTGAGGCAGGAAGTCGCAGGCTATCTCTGTTCCTCGTGTGGCGAGCAGGTTCTGAAAGGCGACGATGCCGAACGGATCTCGCGTATGTGGTACCAGATGGCGGTTTCGCGGTCCCCCATGCCGACCGTTAGCACCGATTTCACCCTTGTTCCTGGTTCAGCAGTGGTTTCGAACACACCCCCGGTGAAGCGCATCTTGGTGTCAACCTCCCTGCCCTGACTTGTTGGCGGCGTGCCGTAGTGCCCGCCTGTTGCCCCCTGCGCCCCCGCGCCCTACGATTGTTGACACAGTTACTCGACTTTACGCAGGAGGCGATTCTTGCGGCGGTACGGCCGCCGCGGGGCGGGACTGATGCGCTGTTCCACACGGGGCGACTACGGGCTGCGGGCCCTCATCGAACTGGCCGACCACTACGGCCAGGGTCCCTTGCAGTGCTCCGAAATCGCCCTCCGCCGCCACGTCCCCGAGCAGTACCTCGACCAGCTCCTCACGACCCTGCGCAAGGCCGGCTTCGTGCGCTCCCAGCGCGGCCCCGCCGGCGGTCACGAACTCGCCCGCGACCCCGCCGAGATTCCCGTCTACGAGGCCATCGTCGCCCTCGAAGGCAGCCTCTCGCCCATCGCCTGGCTCGATGAGCCCGCCGATCGCACCGACCACCCTCACCAGTGCGGTCAGCGCGAGATATGGGAGCGCATCCGCGAGTCCACCAGCGCCATCCTCGCCTCCTACACAATCGCCGACCTCCACGCGAAGGAACCCAGGGCGGTCGCTGGGAGGTATCAGATATGAGCGAGCGCGAAGGCGCAGCCGCAGCAGTCGAGCGCCCTCGAATCAGCGAGCGCGGAGGCGCAGCCGTAGCAGTCGAGCGCTCTCGAATCAGCGAGCGCGGAGGCGCGGCCGTAGCGGCCGAGCGCCCTCGAATGAGCGAGCGCGCAGGCGCAGCCGCAGCAGTCGAGCGCCCTCGAATGAGCGAGCGCGAAGGCGCAGCCGCAGCAGTCGAGCGGGGGAATCCATGACAGCCCCCTCGCGGCCCCGGATCGCCGATTCCGTCCTCGACCTCGTCGGGGACACGCCCCTCGTGCGCCTCAACCGCGTGGTGCCCGAGGGTTCCGCCACCATCTACGGCAAGCTCGAGAGCATGAACCCCGGCGGCTCCGTCAAGGACCGCATCGCCCTCAACATGGTCGAGGAAGCCGAGCGCTCGGGGCGCCTCAAGCCGGGCGCCACCATCATCGAGCCCACCTCCGGCAATACCGGCATCGGCCTCGCGATGGTCGCCGCCGTCAAGGGCTACCGACTCATCCTCACCATGCCCGAAGACATGTCCGTCGAGCGCCGCCGCCTCTTCGAGCGCTACGGCGCGGAGGTTCACCTCACCCCCGCCATCGAGGGCATGACCGGCGCCGTCTTCGCCGCCAGCCAGCTCGCCGAGAGCGAGTCCCATGTCTTCGTCCCCCAGCAGTTCGAGAACCCCGCCAACCCCGACATCCACCGCCGCACTACCGCCCGCGAGATTCTCGATGCGACCGAGAACCGCATCGACGCCTTCGTCGCCGCTGTCGGTACGGGCGGAACCATCACCGGCGTTGGCCAGGTGCTGCGCGAGGAGCTCGGAAACAGCATCCTCATCGTCGCCGTCGAGCCCGCCCGCTCGCCCGTCCTCAGTGGCGGACGCCCCGGCCTCAGCGGTATCCAGGGCATCGGCGCGAGCTTCGTTCCCGGCGTGCTCGATCGCGAGGTCTACGACGAGGTCATCCGTATCGAGGACAAGGACGCCTTCGCCATGACCTCCCGCCTCACCCGCGAGGAAGGCCTCCTCGTCGGGATATCCGCCGCCGCCAACGTCGTCGCATCTCTCTCCGTGGCCGAGCGCCTCGGGAAGGATGCCCGTATCGTCACCATCCTCTGCGACACCGGGGAGCGCTACCTCAGTGTCGACCTCTAGCCCGGCGGCGGGAGCCGCCCCACAATCCGATGGCCCCGACCGCGGGCGCAACAGCGAGGCAGAGCCTGTGACCGTCAACATCTACGTCCCCACCCCCTTCCGCCACCTCGTGGGCAACCGCGTGAGCGTGCGGGCGGCCGGCGCGAATCTGCGCGAGGTCATGGACGACCTCGATACGCAGTTCCCCGGCTTCGGCGCCCAGGTGCGCGACGCCACCGGCGAACTCGCCACCCACATCGGCGTCTACGTGAACCAGGTCGAGATCGACACGCTCGACGGTGAAGCCACCCCCCTCGCCACCGGCGACGAGGTCGCCTTCATCCCCGCCCTCGCCGGCGGCGCGGATGTCGTCCTCACCCCCGAGATGGTCGAGCGCTACAGCCGCCACCTGATCATGCCCCAGGTCGGCAGCGTCGGGCAGCGCAAGATCATCGAGGGCAGGGTGCTCGTGGTCGGCGCCGGCGGGCTCGGCTCTCCCGTTGCCCTCTACCTCGCGCTCGCCGGTATCGGCACCATCGGCCTCGTCGATTTCGATGTCGTCGACCGCTCCAATCTGCAGCGCCAGATCCTCCACCAGACCGCCGACATCGACCGCCCCAAGGTGGAGTCGGCCAGGGACACGCTGCTCGCGCACAACCCCAACATCGACGTTGTCCTCCACGAGGTGCCCCTCACGAGCGACAACGCCTTCGAGATCATCAGCCAGTACGACATCGTCGTGAACGGCGCCGACAACTTCGCCACGCGCTACCTCGTCAACGACGCCTGCTACCTCCTCAAGAAGAAGCTCGTCGATGGCTCCATCCTCATGTTCGACGGCCAGGCCACGACCTACCTGCCCGGCCAGGGCTGCTACCGCTGCCTCTACCCTGCTCCGCCCCCGCCCGGCATGGTGCCCAGCTGCGCCGAGGCGGGCGTGCTCGGCGCGATGTGCGCCACCATCGGCAGCATCCAGGCGACCGAGGTGCTCAAGCTTGTCCTCGAACAGGGCGAACCCCTTGTCAACCGCCTCCTCCTCTACGATGCGCTCTCCCTCCAGTTCCGCACCGTCAAGATCCGCCGCGACCCCGACTGCCCCCTCTGCGGCGACAACCCCACCATCAGCGAACTCATCGACTACGAGGAGTTCTGCGGGTCCCCCTTCCCCCACCCGGAGGAAGAGGAAGCCGCCGTCTAGCCTCGAACCCGGCAACCAGGAGAATCAGCCCGTGACCTCAGCCACCGCGCCCACCGTCCGCATCCGTGTCACCGCCGTCCTCCAGAAGCTCGTTGGCGGGCAGAAGGAGTTCGAGGCGCGGGGCGCGACCGTGGCCGAGGTCGTCGACGACATCGAGGCCAACTTCCCCGGCTTCAAGGCGCAGATGTACAGCGAGGAAGGGCAGCTCCAGCGCTTCGTCAACGTCTACCTCAACGACGAGGACATCCGCTACATGAGCGGCGCCGGCACCGCCCTCAGCGATGGCGACATCCTCGATATCCTCCCCGCCCTCGCCGGGGGCTAGCCCCACCCCGCCGTGGCCCTCTACCGCTCCGTCCTCGACCTCATCGGCGATACCCCCCTCGTCGAGTTGCGCTCCTTCGCCCCCCGCCCCGACGTCCACATCTACGCCAAGCTGGAGGGCCAGAACCCCACCGGCTCGGTCAAGGACCGCATCGCCAGGGCCATGATCGAGGCCGCCGAATCGCGCGGCGAGCTCAAGCGTGGCGACTCCATCCTCGAGCCCACCTCCGGCAACACCGGCATCGGTCTCGCCCTTATCGGCAAGCTGCGCGGCTACCACGTCGTCTGCGTCATGCCCGAGAACGTCAGCGAGGAGCGCTCGCTCCTCCTTCGTTCCCTCGGCGCCGAGATCATTTACTCCCCCGGCGAGCTTGGCTCGAACGGCGCCATCATCAAGGCCAAGGAGATCATCGCCGCCGACCCCGACCGCTACTACTTCCCCTACCAGTACGGCAACGAGGCCAACCCCGCCGCCCACGAGCACGGCACCGCCGTCGAGATCCTGCGCGACCTCCCCGAGATCACCGTCTTCGTGGCTGGGCTCGGCACGGGCGGAACGCTCACCGGCGCCGGGCGCGGCCTCAAGGCCCGCAACCCCGAGATCCGCGTCATCGCCGCCGTGCCTCACCCCGGCGACAACGTTCAGGGCCTGCGCGCCCTCGAAGAGGGCTTCATCCCCGAGATCCTCGACGAGTCCATCCTCGACGGGAAGATCGTCGTCGACAGCCAGACCAGCTTCGCCTACACCCGCGACCTCGCGGAGAAGGAAGGCATCTTCGCCGGCGTCAGCAGCGGCTCCGTCGTGCGCGCCGCCCTCAAGGTCGCCGAGCGCCTCGCGGGCGAGCAGCACATCGTCTGCCTCCTCGCAGACGGCGGCTGGAAGTACCTCAGCTCCGGCCTCTGGACCACCGACTGGGAGAACCTCCCCGACGACGTCGACGAGATGATCTGGTGGTAGCGAGCGGAGGGACTACTTCCCGGTAACCTCGTCCCCGCTGCCTATGGCGCCGTCCAAGAAGCCTCGGCGCAGGTCAATCTTGTCTCGTTCGGTTAGACCCCCGCCCAACATTGCTCCTGCCCTTCTCAGGAGATTCCGGTCGAACTCGGGCGGGACTCTGCGAATCCCTTGGCTCCTGATGTTGATTTCAAGGCGTTCAACCGCCTCGGTACCTTCATCCGAGCTCCATGCCTGACCGTAGTCCATGCCAATCTCATAGGCTGTTCCGACCGGACCGTCCGTGGCTGGCTTAAGGAGTTCGAGTAGCTGGAAGTGGTCGGATAGGTCGTCGCGGGCAAGGATGATGAGGTCATCCGCCTCTCGGATGAGCGTTGCCGCTTGATTCTGTTCGTCGAACGGCTCGATTCCGACCAGTGCGACGCGCACTCCCATCTCTTGGGCCTCCACGACGCCCTGGCGCAGATCCTCGTCGCCTCCCAGCAGAAATGCTGTGCTGATCGCTCGATTCTCCGAAAGACGCATCAGGTCGCGGACGATCAGTGAGTCCACTCCCTTCTGCATGAATCCCTCTTGGTTGTCTCTTGGCACCGTGCGGCCTAGCCGCAGCTTCACGCCGGGTTGGCGGGCGATGGCGATGTGTGGCCCCACCGGATTGGCGTCTCGTGCGCCGTCATACCAGTAGGTTCGCAGATGTCGCTCTCCCGGTGCCTCAGATCGTCCTCGCGCCGCAAGCATTTCGGTGATGGAACCGAAGGTGATGTCAATTTGGCCTCTGGCCCGAACGCCGAGGCAGAGGCTCCCTCCTGCGGCGTAGAGGTAACCGGCGTCGACAAACCAGGCGAACTGGTCCATCAGTTTTTTCCAAGAGAAAGGCCCCCTATGGGGGCCATTGCAAAACCGGCCCTGGAAGGGCCATTGCAAATGCGCGGGCGGGAAACGCCCTGCGCTGAGTACAGTACCCGGCCGTCTTGCGAATTGCAACAAAGTTGCTGCCACGTGAACTGGTCCACTGGTGTCTCCAAGAAGAAGGCCCCCTATGGGGGCCATTGAAGGTGCGGGCCCGAATGGACCCTGCCAGCGCAGTCTACCTGTATGCCCTGTCACATGGCAATGGTTGCCGGATTTGCAAGCTACAATGCCCAGATGCGCTTCGGTGTCACCCTCCCCAACGTCGGCTACGGCGGCGACCCCGCCACCCTGATCCAACTCGCCGTCGACGCCGAGGCCGCTGGCTGGGACGGCGTCTTCCTCTGGGACACGCCCTACGCCGTCGCTCCCGACGAACCTGCGCCCGCCTTCGCCGACGCCTGGGTGCTCCTTTCCGCGATCGCCGTCCGCACCGAGCGCGTCCGCCTTGGCACGATGCTTACGCCCCTCGCCTGGCATCGCCCCTGGCTGATCGCGCGCCAGGCCGCCACCCTCGACCGCCTCTCGGGTGGGCGCTTCACGCTCGCCGCCGGCCTGGGCGCCCCGCCCGACGAAGGTCCCTGGTTCGGCGGCGACGAGTTCGACCGCCGCACCCGTGCGGCCATGCTCGACGAGTCGCTCGCCATCCTCGAAGGGCTCTGGAGCGGCGAGCCCTTCGCCTTCGCGGGCGACCACTTCAGCCTCCGCGAGGTCACGTTCCTCCCCCGACCCCTGCAGCAGCCGCGCATCCCCATCTGGGTCGTTGGCGCCTGGCCCCGCGACCCCGCCATGTGGCCCCGCCGCAAGTCGATGCGCCGCGCCATCCGCTACGACGGTCTCCTCCCCAACGTCTTCGACGGCGGGGGGGAATTTGTCTTCGACGCCTCGCCCGAGGAGGCCCTCGATGACGTCCGCGCCATGAGCACCTGGGTCGAGCGCGAGCGAACTGGCTCTGACCCCTACGACATCGTTGTCGAGCGCGGGCTCGGCGACCTCAGCGAGACCGAGGCCCGCGCCGAAGCCGCGCGCTGGGAAGCGGCCGGCGCCACTTGGTGGCTCGATGATGTCTGGCAGGAAATGTGGACCAGCCCGGACGACCCCGAACCCCTCCGCCGGCGCATCCTCCGCGGCCCGCCCCGCTAGCCCCTCCCCCATCGCCTCGCTATGCTGCGCGCAGCATATCCCCACCGGAGCGCCCCGTGCCCTTCGCCCGCCGCCTGCTCCTACTGGCCATGGTGGGCGCGCTTGTCCTGGTCCCCGCTGTGGCCTGCGGCGGCTCTGACGACCCCGGCACGATGATCCTCGCCACCACCACCTCCACCTACGACAGCGGCCTCCTCGACGAGATCGTCCCCCGCTTTGAGGAGAAGACGGGCATCACCGTGAAAGTCATCGCCGTTGGCACGGGCGCCGCCCTGCGCATGGCCGGCGAGGGCAACGCCGACGCCGTTCTCGTGCACGCCCCCGAGGCCGAGGCCCCCTACGTCGCCAGTGGCGACCTCATCTCCGGGCGCCTCGTCATGACCAACGACTTCGTCATCGTCGGCCCCCCCGACGACCCCGCCGCCGCTGCGTCCGCTCCCGACCTCCCCGCCGCCCTTGCCGCCATCGCCGCCGGCGGCCGCTTCGTCTCCCGCGGTGACGACTCCGGGACTCACAAGAAGGAGATCACCCTCTGGACGGCGGCCGGCATTGCCCCCGGGGACGTGCCTCGCGAGGAGACCGGCCAGGGCATGGGCGCCACCCTCACCATCGCCTCCGAGCGCCGCGCCTATACCCTCACCGATCGCGCCACCTACCTCGCCCTCCGCGACGTGCTCGACCTTGCCGTGCTCGTCGCGGGCGATGCCGCTCTCCTCAACGTCTACCACGTCTACGTCGTCAACCCCGACCGCCACGAGGGTGTGGCGGCGGCCCAGGCCGAGGCCTTCGCCGCCTTCCTCGTCGAGCCCGGGACGCAGGCCCTCATCGGACGCTTCCGCGTCGCGGAGTTGGGCCGCTCGCTCTTCACCCCCGCCGCCGAGTCCCCCCGCGGAGGCGGCTGATGGAAGCCATCTGGGATGGGTTGGTCGAGGCCCTGCGCCTTATCGGCACGGGCGACGGCGAGCTCTTCTCCATCGCCGGGAGGTCGCTCCTCGTCTCCGGCTCCGCCACCGCCCTCGCGATGCTCGTGGGCGTCCCCCTCGGCTACCTGCTGGGACGCGCCCGCTTCCCCGCCCGCACGCTCATCCTCGCCGCCGTGGGCACGGGCATGGGCATGCCTCCCGTCGTGGCCGGCCTTGTCATCTGGCTCCTGCTCGTGCGCAGCGGTCCCTTCGGCGGCTTCGAGCTGATCTACACGAAACAGGCCATGATCATCGCCCAGTTCCTCATCGCCACGCCCCTCGTCCTCGCCTTCACCGCCGCCTCCATCCAGGCCCTGCCCGCCCGCCTGCCCGACCTCCTGACCGTGCTTGGAGCGGGTCGCCTGCGCACCCTCTGGCTGCTCGCCCGCGAAGCCCGCCTCGGTCTACTTGCCGCCGTCATGGCTGGCTTCGGCGCCGTCGTTTCCGAGGTGGGCGCGTCCATGGCCGTGGGCGGCAACCTCGTCGGCGATACGCGCGTCCTCACGACCGCCATCGTCACCGAGACCGCCCGCGCCGACACCGAGCGCGCCATCGCCTACGGTCTCGTGCTGCTCGCCATGGCCTTCGCTATCGTCGCCGTCCTCACCGTCGTCCAGCAGCGGGGCTCCCGCTGATGGAGGCGCGCCTCAAGGACGTTCAGTTCGCCTACGGCGACCGCACGGTGCTCGACGTGCCCGGCCTGCGCTTCGCCGAGGGCCGCGTCACCGCCCTCCTCGGCCCCAACGGCTCGGGCAAGTCGACCCTCCTCCGCCTGCTCGCCGGTCTCGAACGCCCCCGCAGCGGCAGCGTCCTCGTCGGCGGGAGTCCCGCGCCCGCCGCTCGCGCCTCCGTCGCCTACGCCTTCCAGGAGGCCGTCTTCCTCTCCGGCTCCCTGCGCGCCAACCTCGACCTCGCCCTGCGTCTGCGCCGCCTTCCCTCCCACGAACGCCGCTCCCGCCTCGACGCAGCCGCGACCGCCTGCGGCGTCGCCCACCTCCTCGACCGCCCCGCCAACCGCCTCTCCGGCGGCGAGGCGCAACGAGCCAACCTCGCCCGCGCCCTCTCCCTGCGCGCCCCCCTCACACTTCTCGATGAGCCCCTCGCCGGCTTCGACGAGCGCGGTCGCGGCCAGATGCTCGAGGAGCTCCCCGCCCTCCTGCGCCGCTTCGCCGGCACGACGATCCTCGTCACCCACGACCGTGACGAGGCCCTCCGCCTCGCCCAGGATCTTGTCCTCCTGCGCGAGGGCCGGGTCCGCGCGGCCGGCCCCAAGCGCGAGGTCTTCGCCGCCCCGCCCGACCCCGAAACGGCCGCTTTCCTCGGCTACACGCTCATTCCCACCGACGCCGGTCTGGCCGGCATCGCCCCCGGTGGCCTCCACCCCGGCCCCGGCGACTTCACCCTCTCCCTCCAGGTCGAGGAGGTCGTCGATCTCGTCACCGCCGTCGAGGTGATCGGCCGCATCGGCGGCGAACGAATCGCCCTGAACCTTGCCTCCGGCCAGCCCGTGCCCGCCCCCGGCGAGTTGGTCACCGTGGGCGCGCCCGCGAACATGGTCGTGTCCTTTGCGGATCGCACGCCCGGACCTGTTGACAGCCCCTCCCGCGCCCCCGTAGCGTGAATGGCACGATGGATGCGCGAGCGGCACACACGTCCTGACGGCGCCTGAAGGGGCGCCGTTTCCGTGTCCGAGCCGCCCGTGCCAGGAGGGTTCCAGCGAACATGCAGTCGAGCATCATCGGCAAGATCGAAAAAGCGAAGCGCTACGCCGCAGAGCCTGAGCGCATCCGCGTCGAGGGCCTCAGCGTGACCATCCAGGGCGACAACGGAGATCACCGCGTCGAGTTCGCCAACGAGGCGTGGTCCTGTACCTGCGGGTTCTTCGGGGAATGGTCGATCTGTAGCCACACGATGGCGATCGAACGCGTGCTCGCGGGCCTCCTGCCCCCGCAACCGCTCCCCGTAGCGCGCGCCACCGGTACCTAGCCACTCCCCCACGGCCCCGGCCGCGCCGTACGATGCCCATCCGCATCGGCGCGGCTTGAGGATGCGTATGGCCCTCGCCAGGTTCCGTCTCCTGCTCGCCCTCTGGGCCGCCAGGGGAGCGGCCGTCCTCAGTTCCACCCTCGGGCGTGGCGCCGCCACCGCCCTCCCGGGCCTCCTCGCCGAGCGCATCGACCCCGCCTTCGTCGCGACCCTGGGGGGCCAGCTTGAGGGCGGGGCCGTGCTGATCACGGGCACGAACGGCAAGACGACCACCGCTCGCCTGCTCGCCGGGATGCTCGCCGCCGCCGGCCTCCCCGCCGTCCACAACCGCGAGGGCTCCAACCTCACGCGCGGCATCGCCTCCGCCCTCGCCGCCGCCGCCGACTGGCGCGGACGCCCCCGCGAACGCCGCGCGCTCGCCCTGATGGAGACGGACGAGGCCACCCTGCCCGCCGCCGCCCGCGCCCTCCAGCCCCGCGCCGTCGCTTTCACGAACCTCTTCCGCGACCAGCTCGACCGCTACGGCGAGGTCGACGGCGTGGCCGCGCGCTGGCGCGAGGCGCTCGCCCTCCTGCCGCCGGCCACGACGCTGGTGCTCAACGCCGACGATCCCTCCGTCGCCGAGCTCGCCCTCGACTGGTCTGGCCCCGTGCACTGGTACTCACTCGCCCGCGCCCGCGCCGGCTCCTCCTCCCCCGGACCCGCCGACGCGCGCTGGTGCCGCGCTTGCGGCGGGGTCTACCGCTACGAGGGCCGTTACGCCGCCCACCTCGGCCGCTGGCGCTGCGCCGGCTGCGGTCGCGCCAGTCCCGACCCCGACACGAGCGCCACCGCCGTCGCCACGGGCCCCGATGGTCTGCGCCTCACCGTCCCCGGCCTGGGCCAGCTCGACCTGCCCCTCGGCGGCCTCTACAACGCCGGCAACGCCCTCGCCGCGATCGCCCTCGCCCGTGTCCTCGACCTGCATGCCGGGGACGTGCGCGAGGGGCTCGCCGCCGCTCGTCCCGCCTTCGGCCGGGGCGAGCTCGTCGCCCTCGACGGTTGCCGCCTGCGCCTCCTCCTCTGCAAGAACCCCGCCGGCGCCAGTGAGGCCCTGCGCCTCGTCGAGGACGAGGAGGGCCCGGCCGAGGTTGCCTTCGTCCTCAACGACCGCTTCGCCGACGGCCGCGACGTGAGCTGGATCTGGGATGTCGACTTCGAGCGCCTCGCGGGCCGCGTCGGGCGTTGCTGGGCTGGCGGCGTCCGCGCCGAGGATGCCGCCCTGCGCCTGCGCTACGCGGGCTGGCCCGCGCCCGCCGCCACCGTGGCTGCGTCCGCCGCCTTCCTCGATGCCCTCACCCGCGAGCCCCGCGAGGGCGCCGTCACGGTGCTCCTCACCTACACCGCCCTCCTCGACCTGCGCGCCGAGCTCGCCCGCCGTGGCGCCTTCTCCGAGTCCGCCGGCGCCCGCATTCCCGCCGCTACTTCCTGAGGTTCGCATCAGGTACACGTTACCGTGTAAACTCCACTCATGCCTGAATCCTCCCCGGGCGCGTGGGTGAAAGAAATGCGCGAGCGCTCGGGCCTGAGCCAGGCCGCCTTTGCTCGCCGTCTGGGCGTGCGCCAGCAGACGGTGAGCGAGTGGGAGAGGGGCCGCTACGCCCCCCGCGGCGCCAGTCTCACTGTCCTGCGCCTGCTGGAGGAGGAGATCGCCCCCTACGACGCCTCCCCGCCCGAGCGCGACCTGGAAGAAGAGGGGGAAGCCCCGTGAGCGTGCTCGCCCCCACCCGCCCCGTTCCCCGGCGCGCCCTCGCCGAGGAGACCGCCGCCTACGCCGCCCCCCGCACTGAGGCCGCCCTCGCCGAACGCTGGTTCGCGGGCCTGCGCGCCCCCTCCCGCGTCGAGGACGGACGCCGTCTGCGCATCCGCTTCCCCGGCGTCCCCGCCCCCGGCTACGGCCCCGACGCCCGCGACGCCGTCATCGAGCTTGATGGGGCCGAGCTCCGCGGCGAAGTCGAACTCCATCTGCGCGCCAGTGGCTGGCGCGCCCACGGCCACCACGAGGATCCCGCCTACGCCCGTGTCGTCCTCCACGTCGTCGAGGAGAACGACGGCGGCGCCCTCGTCACCCCCCACGCCAGCGGACGCGCCATTCCCGTCGCCGTCGCGCCCCCTTCCGCCGCCACCGCTCCCCTGCCCGCATTCGCGCCCCCCTGCGTCGCCACCGCCGCGCGCTCCTCCCCCGCGCCCGCGCTCGAACGGCTCGGCCTCGAACGCCTCCGCGCGAAGGCCTCCCGCGCCGGCCACTGGGCCGCCTCGCGTGGCCCCGCCCCCGTCCTCTACGCCCTCGCCCTCGAGACCCTCGCCGGCCGCCGCAACCGTGAGGCCTTCGCCGAGATCGCCCGCCGCCTGCCCCTGCCCGCCCTCCTCGAGCGCGCCCCCGTCGGTGGGGAGGGGCGCGCGAACACCTTCGCCGCCGCCCTGCGCGAGGGCGCCGCCGGCCTCCCCCTCATCCGCCACGGTGGCCGCCCCGCCGCCGCCCCCGAGCGCCGCCTCGATGCTCTCGCCGCCCTCTGCGCCCGCCTCTGGCCCGGCGCTGAGGCGGTCTGGCCCGAGTCCCTCGCCGAGCCCGCCTCCATTCCCCGCGCCCTGCGCGCCCCCGGCATCGGCGCCGCCGCCGCCCTCGAGCTCGCCGTCAACGCCGTCCTGCCCGTCGCCCTCGGCGCCCGCCTGTGGCCCGAGGATGCGGCCCTCGCCCGCTACCGCGCCCTGCCCGCCCCCGCCCCCTACGGCCAGCTCCGCTCCCTCGGCGGCTGGCTGCGCGCCGGCGACGACGATCCCCTCGCCCGCGCCGCCGCCCTCCAGGGCGCTCTCCAGCTGCACGCGCGCCACTGTTCCCGTGGCGCCTGCGGCGCCTGTCCCCTTTCCTAGGCCCTCTCGCCGCCACGAGCGTGCGGGATTCGCCCCGGCGGGGGAGAATAGCGCCCGCGGCGCGCCCGCACCTGGTCGCCGCCCGAGGAAGCCTATGCCGACCATCGCCGAGAAGATCTGGGAAGAGC
Organism: Tepidiformaceae bacterium; assembly: GCA_965262975.1. GTDB lineage: Bacteria > Chloroflexota > Dehalococcoidia > Tepidiformales > Tepidiformaceae > UBA2991. Next base: position 3,476,751 of record OZ253575.1, read on the forward strand.
ACCTCGTTCGCCGCGAGGAAGGCCTCCCCGACCTCCTTTACATCGACCTGCACCTCGTCCACGAGGTCACCTCCCCCCAGGCCTTTGAGTCCCTGCGCCTGGCCGGCCGCCCCCTCCGCCGCCCCGACCGCACCCTCGCCACCGTCGACCACAACGTCCCCACCGAGGGGCGCAACCTCCCCTGGGACGACCCCCTCTCCATCCAGCAGGTCGAGACCCTGCGCTCCAACTGCGCCGAGTTCGAGGTGCCCTTCTACGACATCGACGACCCCCGCCAGGGCATCGTCCACGTGGTCGGCCCCGAGCAGGGCCTCAGTCAGCCCGGCATGACCATCGTCTGTGGCGACAGCCATACCTCCACCCACGGCGCCCTCGGCGCCCTCGCCATCGGCATCGGCACCTCCGAGGTCGAGCACGTGCTCGCCACCCAGACCCTGCCCCAGGCCGCCCAGAAGACGATGGCCATCGAGGTCAACGGCGAACTCTCGCGCGGCGTCACCGCCAAGGATGTCATCCTCACCATCATCAACATCATTGGCGTCGGCGGCGGCGCCGGCCACATCCTCGAGTACCGCGGCGAGGTCATCCGCTCCCTCCCCATGGCGGGCCGCCTCACCATCTGCAACATGAGCATCGAGGCGGGCGCCCGCGCCGGCCTCGTCGCCCCCGACGACACCACCTTCGACTATCTCGAAGGCCGTCCCGCCAGCCCCAGCGGCGCCGCCTGGGAGCGCGCCCTCGATCACTGGCGCGGCCTCGCCAGCGACGACGACGCTCACTTCGACACGACCGTCACCCTCGAAGGCGCCGACATCGAGCCCTGCGTCACCTGGGGCACGAATCCCGCCCAGAGCGTGCCCGTCTCCGGTCGTGTGCCCGACCCCGCCGACGCCCCCAGCGAGGCCGCCCGCGAGCAGACCGAGCGCGCCCTCCGCTACATGGACCTCGACGCCGGAACCGCCCTCGCCGACGTTTCCCTCGACCGCGTTTTCATCGGCTCCTGCACGAACTCGCGGCTCGAGGACCTGCGCGCCGCCGCCGCCACCATCCGCGGGCGGCAGGTCGCGTCGAGCGTACGCGCCATGGTCGTGCCCGGCTCCGGCCTCGTGAAGGCCGCCGCCGAGGCCGAGGGCCTCGACGAGGTCTTCCGCGCCGCCGGCTTCGAGTGGCGCGATGCCGGCTGCTCCATGTGCCTCGGTATGAACCCCGACATCCTCCTCCCCGGTGAGCGCTGCGCCTCCACCTCCAACCGCAACTTCGAGGGGCGCCAGGGCCCGGGCGGCCGCACCCACCTCGTCAGTCCCCAGATGGCCGCCGCCGCCGCCATCGCCGGTCACTTCGTCGATATCCGCGAGTGGGAGATGCGCTGATGCGAAAGTTCGAAGCCGTCCGCGGCAAGGCCCTGCCCCTCAATCGCGCCGACGTCGATACCGACCAGATCATCCCCGCCAAGTACCTCAAGCGGATCGAACGCAGCGGCTTCGGCGAGTTCCTCTTCGACGACTGGCGCAAGGACCCCGCCTTCATCCTCAACGAGGGCGTTTTCAGCGGCGCTCGCATCCTCGTGGCGGGGGCCAACTTCGGCTGCGGCTCCTCCCGCGAGCACGCCCCCTGGGCCTTGGAGGACTACGGCTTCCGCGCCCTCATCGCCCCCTCCTTCGCCGACATCTTCCGCAACAACTGCGCCAAGATCGGCCTCCTCACCATCACCCTCGCCCCCGCGGATGTCGAGTTCCTCATCGCCCGCGCCGAGGAGCTGCCCGAGGCCGAGACCATCGTCGACCTCGAATCCCAGACGGTCGCCACCGCCGACGGCTCCTTCGTGCGCTCCTTCGAGATCGACCCCGCCGTGAAGCGCAACCTGCTCGAGGGGCTCGATGCCATCGGCCTCACCCTCGCGCACGAGGACGACATCGCCGCCTTCGAGGCCGCCCGTCCCGACCGCTATCCCTCCACCGTTGCGGAGTCGCCCGCATGAGCCGCGGGCGGCGCCATCCCCGCCCCAACCCCCTCTGGTATTGGCGGAACTGGTACCACTCCACGCTCCAGATGATGGACAGGAATCGTGTCTTCGCCCGCAACCACTGGCTGAAGATTCGCCGCCTCGAGAGCTGCTGCGGGAACTACGGCGAACCGGGCTGTTGAGCGCCCGCCCAGCCGTCCCGTGCGGACGGCCCCGACACCCCGGCAAGCTAGGGGACCATGCCCGCCCCACCTGAGGTGTCGCTCACTGTCCACACGCGGCTCCCACCCCAGCCCCTCCCGCCCTCCCGCTTCCGCTTCCCCGACCCCCGCGCCGCGCCCCCCAGCGGCTTCGTCGCCGCCGGCGGCGACCTCGCCCCCGAGACGATCGTCGCGGCCTACCGCGCCGGCCTCTTCCCCTGGCCCCACGATGGCGTCGATACCCTCTGGTGGTCCCCCGACCCCCGCGCCATCCTCCCGCCCGAACGCTTCCACGTCTCCCGCAGGCTCGCCCGGCGCGTCCGCCAGGGTCGCTACCGCGTCACCCTCGATGCCGCCTTCGCCCAGGTGATCGCCGCTTGCGCCGTGCGCCCCGACGGCACCTGGATTACCCCCGGCATGATGCGCGCCTACCTCCGCCTCCACCACCTTGGCTGGGCCCACAGCGTCGAGGTCTGGAACCCCGAGGGGGCGCTCGTGGGCGGCCTCTACGGTCTCCGCGTGGATGGCCTCTTCGGCGCGGAGTCGATGTTCCATCGCGCCACCGACGCCTCCAAGATCGCCCTCCTCGCTCTCTGCCAGTACGCGCCCCGTACCGGTATCTCCCTCATCGACGTGCAGCTCCCCACACCCCACCTCGACTCCCTCGGCGCCGAGGCCATCCCCCGCGACCGCTACCTCGAACTCTTAACCGCCACGCGCGCCCCTGAAGCGCCGACCCAGTAGACTCGAATCATGCCTTCTTACCTAATTCTCCTTGCACCCGGAGACGGCATCGGCCCCGAAGTCATCGAAGAAGGACTGAAGGTCCTCACCGCCGTCGAACGCCGTTTCGGCCACGAGTTCCAGTACGAGAACGCCATCGTCGGCGGCGCCGCCATCGACGAGTACGGCATCGCCCTCCTCGACGAGACGCTTGAGGTCGCCTCGCGCTCCCGCGCCGTCCTCTTTGGCGCCGTCGGCGGCCCCAAGTGGGACAACCCCCAGGCCTCCATCCGCCCGGAGCAGGCCATCCTCGGCCTGCGCAAGGGCCTCGGCCTCTTCGCCAACATCCGCCCCGTGCGCGTCAATCCCCTCTTGATCAGCGAAAACACGATCAAGACCGAGATCCTCCAGGGCGTGGACATGGTCGTCGTCCGCGAACTCACCGGCGGCATCTATTTCGGCAAGCCCCAGAAGCGCTGGACCAACAGCCGCGGGCGCCAGGCCGTAGACACGATGCGTTACAGCGAGCGCGAGATCGAACGCATCCTCCGCACCGGCTTCGAACTCGCCCGCGGGCGCCGGGGCAAACTCACCAGCGTCGACAAGGCCAACGTTCTCGACACCAGCCGCCTCTGGCGCGAGATCGCCGTCGAGCTCTCCGCCGAATACCCCGACGTCGAACTCGATCACCTGCTCGTCGACGCCTGCTCCATGCACCTCATCACCCACCCCGCCACCTTCGACGTCATCGTCACGGGCAACATGTTCGGCGATATCCTCACCGACGAGGCCTCCGTCCTCGCCGGCTCGCTGGGCATGCTCCCCTCCGCCAGCCTCGGCCGCCGCCGCCGCGACGGTACCGGCATCGGCATGTACGAGCCCATCCACGGCACCGCCCCCGACATCGCCGGGCAGGGCATCGCCAACCCCATCGCCATGATCCTCAGCGTGGCCCTCATGCTGCGCCACTCCCTCGCCCTTGAGGACGAGGCCGCCGCCATCGAGCGCGCCGTCGACGACGTGCTCGCCGAGGGTTACCGTACCGCCGACATCGAGTCCGAGGGCGCCACGACCGTGGATACCTCCCGAATGGGAGCGCTCGTCGCCGAGCGTCTCTCCGCATGATCGAACGCGCCATGATCGAACGCGCCGCCAAGCCCCTTGCCAAGTTGGTAGGATAGGGCGTCGCACACTCACCGACCGGGGCGCACGGCCGCGCCGCCGCATCCCGCCCTGAGAGCGAGGTTCCCCATGCCTGCTACCGAAATCCAGCGTGGCCTTGAAGGCGTCAACGTCGCCGCCACGAAGCTCTGCAGCATCGATGGCCAGAAGGGCCAGCTCATCTACGCTGGCTACGACATCTACGACCTGGCCGAGCACGCCTCCTTCGAAGAGACCGCCTTTCTCCTCTGGAATCTGCAGCTTCCCACCCGGCGGGAGCTCGATCAGCTCAAGTCGCTCCTGATCGTCGAGCGCCCCCTCTCCGACCTCAACCGCACCCTCATCACCGAACTCGTCGGCACGGCCCAGCCCATGCGCGCCCTCGAGATCTGCGTCACCGCCCTCGGCGCTCTCGACTCCAAGTCCAACGACTTCTCCCAGGAACAGCTCAAGTGGACGGCCGCGCGCCTCACCGCGCGCATGCCCACCGTCGTCGCCGCCTTCCACCGCCAGCGCCAGGGCCTCGACATCATCCCCCCGCGCGACGATCTCGGCCACGCCGCCAACTTCCTCTGGACCCTCACCGGCGAGGAGCCCACCGAGCTTGCGACGCGTGTCTTCGACATTGCCATGACGCTCCACGCCGAGCACGAGATGAACGCTTCCACCTTCTCGTCCATCGTCACCGCCTCCACCATGAGCGACATGTACTCCGCCATCGCCTCCGCCATCGGCACGCTCAAGGGGCCCCTCCACGGCGGAGCCAACAGCGCCGTCTTCGAGATGCTTGAGGCCATCGGCGACGAGTCCAACATCGAGACGCACATCGAGGCCATGCTCGCCCGCGGCGAACGCGTCATGGGCATCGGCCATCGCGTCTACAAGACCACCGACCCGCGCGCCATCATCCTCGAGAAGCTCGGCGAGGAGCTTGCCGACACCTCCCCCGATCGCGGCTACTTCGACCTCTCGCGCAAGGTGCGCGACTACCTCGGCGAGCGCCTCAGCGGCCGCCCCCTCTACCCCAACGTCGACTTCTTCAGCGCCTCCGTGTACCGCATGCTGGGCATCCCCCACGACCTCTACACGCCCATCTTCGCCGTCGCCCGCATCGCTGGCTGGAGCGCTCACCTGCTCGAGCAGTACGCCGACAACCGCCTCGTCCGCCCGAACGCCGTCTACGCCGGCGAGAAGCACCGTGTCTACGAACCGATCGAGGCCCGCGGTCAGGGAGAGCGCTCTACTCCTCGCTGACCAGCTCTTCGTAGCCCTCGTCGCCTTCCTGCGCGCGCAGTTCCTCTTCGTGCGCCTCCAGCTCCTCGCGCTCCTCGCGCTCCTCCGCGCTCTCCGCCATCAGACCACCCTGCGCGTCGACACCGAATACCGCCTCCCGCGCCTCCCGCACCTGCGCGTACCAGCTGCCCCCCAGGAACGTCAGCGGGCTGAAGGTGCGATCCTCCAGCAGCCAGCGCTCGGCGTACGCCTCCTCCAGCGCCTGCACCGCCACCACCTCCGCCACGAACAGGATGTGGTCGCCCGTCGGGATTACGTCCCGCAGGCCGCACTCGATCCACGCCAGGCTGCCGTCGAGCAGGGGCGCGTCCACGCGCAGCGCCGTGAACGCGCCCAGCTTGCTGCCCTCGACCTTGTTCTCGTCCGCCCCCGAGCTATTCCCGAAGAAGGCCGTCTCTCGCAGCAGCTCCGGCCCCGGGATGTTCAGCGCGAACTCTTCGCTGAAGCGGATCATGTCGGCCGTGTGCCGGATCGGATGCAGCACCACGCCCACCATCGGCGGCGACATGGAAAGCGGTACTGTCCACGCGACCGGCGCGGCGTTCGCCTCGCCGCGCCAACTCGCGGTCACGATGCTGACCGGCCCCGGATTCAACAGTCTCCGGGCATCCGTGGGATCGTAGAGGCGACGCCCCACTGTGGTGCTCCTGATCTGGCCTCGGCGCCCGCCCTCTGGGGGGCGTGCCTATGTTAGCTCCCGCCCACCAGTTCCATTCCGTGATCCTGCTCCTGCGCGTGCCGCCAGCTGATGAACTCCCAGTACTCGAGCAGCTCCTCGATATCCTGCGGCCGCTTCTCCAGCTCGTGCGCCAGGTTCGAAATCCTGCTGTCGCGCACGTAGAGCACAACGTCGATCGCGCTCAGGAAGTAGTGCAGCGGCCTGTTCAGGATGCGCGCCACGTTCAGCAACATGTCGATGCCCACGGCCCGCTGCCCCGCCTCGTACAGGCTGATTGCGCTCTGTGTCGTGTTCAGGAGCTGCGCCAGTCGCACCTGGCTCAGGCCCGCGTCCCTGCGCGCCCGTCGGATACGATGGCCCAGTATTGCCGAAGTTGGGTCTTTTCCGTTATCGCTCACAATGCTCACCATTTACCCCTCGGGCTGCGAAGGCCTTCCGGCTCATCAGCTCTCAGGGATAGAGAAGATTGTGAAATATCGTACAAAGCCTCCCGACTAGCGTCAATCCTCCTCGAACATAGCCCCCACTGCTCCTCACCGGCCCACGCGAAGGCGCTCCGCCAATCCCCGCGGAAGCCCCGCTGCCGCCATCCGTCGCTGCGTCTCGACCACGTCGTAGGTGACGCGGTAGTGCGTCACCGTCCCCGCGGCCTCGTCCACCAACGCGTACGAAGCCCGGGGATCCCCGTCTCGCGGCTGTCCCACCGACCCGGGGTTCAGGCACAGTGGACCCTCCCCCAGCGCCGCTGCCGTGCCCTCCACTGGAGTTTCGCCCTCCACTCCCCTCGCCCCTCGGCGGATCAGCAGGGGAACGTGGGTATGCCCGACGGCGCTGTAGACCGTCTCCTGCAGGTCGAAGTGCCCCGCCGCCGCCTCCTCGGTGATCAGGTACTCCCGCAGGGGATCCCGCAGCGTCCCGTGCGCGAGGCTCCACTCCCCTTCCCGCACCACCTCGCCCAGCGCGGCCAGGTAGCTCGCCGCCTCCGGTGCCAGGTGGGCGCGAGTCCACTCCGCCGCCTCCGCGGCCACCGCGTTGAACCACTCCGTCCCCATCTGGCCCGTCGCGACCGCGTCGTGGTTTCCCAGCACCGAGACCGCCCCCACCTCCGCCAGTCGCCCGACAACCCCGTTCGGGTCGGGCCCGTACCCAACCGTATCCCCAAGATTCCAGATCGCTTCCGCCCCCCGCGCCTCTGCGTCCGCCAGCACCGCCTCAAGCGCCACCACGTTTGAGTGCACATCCGAGATGAGCGTGATTCGCACGAACCCCTCCTTGCCAGCGCATGGGGCGCAGCAACGCCCCTCCCTATACTGGACCAACGATGACCGCCGCCGTCGAGAGCACCATCTCCACCACCAGCGAGGAAGCCACCCGCGCTCTCGGCGAGCGCCTTGGCGACTGCCTTCGCGCCGGTGACGTCGTCCTCCTCAAGGGGGATCTTGGCAGCGGCAAGACCCGTCTCGCCCAGGGCATCGGTCGCGCCCTTGGCTGCGCCGGTCCCATCACCAGCCCCACCTTCGTCCTCGTCAACGAGCACCCCGGCCGCGAGCGCTTCTTCCACGCCGATCTCTATCGCCTCGCCGGCGCCGCCGAGCTCTCCGAGCTTGGCCTCTGGGAAGAGGCCGAGCGCGGCGTCCTCGTCGTCGAGTGGCCCGACCGCGCCCCCGGCCAGCTCCCCGCCGCCACCATCACCCTCGAGATCACCTGCGGTGAGGGCGACGAGCGCACCTTCCGGCTGCGCGCTGGCGCCGACCGTGGCCGCGAAATCCTCGCCGCCCTGGACCCCGCGTGAGCGCCGTCCTCGCCATCGATACCGCCTCCCCCGCCTTCGCCCTCGCCTTCGATCGTGTCTCCGGCGAGGAGCCCCGCATCATCGAGAGCGCCGCCGACTTCAGCCACGCCTCCCTCCTTGCCGCCGTCGAGGCGCACCTCCGCGGCGTTGCACTCGCAGCGGTCGTGGCCGTCTGCGGCCCCGGTAGCTACTCCGGACTGCGCGCCGGCATCGCCACCGCCCAGGGACTCGCCCTCGCGCAGGACTGCATCCTCGCGGGAATCTCCACCCTCGAAGCGGTCGCCGCCGCCTGCCAGGACGACCCCGACCTGCCCTCCGGGTTCACCGCCATCCACCCCGCCGGTCGCGGCGACCTCGCCGCCCAGGACTTTTCCGGCCTTGCTCCCGCTGGGCCAACGCGCATCGTCGCCCCCGAGGAGCTGGCCTCCGCCCTCCTCGCTGGCGAAGGCGCCGGCGCCCTGGGCGGACGCGAAGTGCTCCCCCGCGAGCGCGCCGCTGCCGCGCTCGCGCGTTACCGCGCTGGCGCCCTCCAGCCCGTCTCCGAGCTGGCCCCCATCTACCTGCGCGAGCCCAACATCACGGCTCCCCGCCGCCCCTTCGGCCCCGCTGGCGCGCAGGACCGTCTGCCAGCACGATAGCGCCATGTCAGTTGAACGCACCCTCGTCCTCGTCAAGCCCGACGCCATGCAGCGCGGCCTCGCCGGAACCATCCTCCAGCGCCTCGAGAACCGCGGCCTGCGCCTCATCGGTCTCAAGCTCATGCAGGTCGAAGAAAGCCTCGCCCGCCGGCACTACGCCGAGCACGAAGGCAAGCCCTTCTTCGCCGGCCTCGTCGAGTACATCACCAGCAGCCCCATCATCGCCGCCGTCTTCGAAGGCGATTCCGCCACCGGCGCCGTCCGCAACAGCGTGGGCGCGACAAACCCCTCGCAGGCGGCCGCCGGCACCATCCGCGGCGACTTCGGGCTCGAGGTGGGTCGCAACCTCGTCCACGCCAGCGATAGCCCTGAGAGCGGTGAGCGCGAGGTTGGCCTGTTCTTCACCCCCGGCGAACTGGTCGCCTGGTCTCGCGACGCCGACCGCTGGATCTCCGAGGACGCCTGACCGCGAGCGAAACGCCGCACTCTCGTATGCTTGCCCCACCCCACCGATCGGAGCACCCGTGAAGCAGTACGACTCGCCCCCTGCCCTGACAGTCGACTCGGAGAAGAGCTACACCGCTACCATCGAGACCTCCGCCGGTTCGATGGTCGCCGACCTCTTCGCCGCCGACGCCCCCAACACCGTCAACAACTTCGCCTTCCTCGCGGGCGACGGTTTCTACGACGACGTCATCTTCCACCGCGTCATCAGCGGCTTCATGATCCAGGGTGGCGACCCCACCGGCACCGGCAGCGGCGGACCCGGCTACCGCTTCGACGATGAGCCCGTCACCCGTTCCTACGACCGTGGCACGCTCGCGATGGCCAATGCCGGTCCCAACACCAACGGCTCACAGTTCTTCATCATGCACGCCGACTACGCGCTCCCGCCGAACTACACCATCTTCGGCAAGCTCACCCAGGGCGTGGAAGTCGTTGACGCTATCGCCGGCGCCCAGACCGGTCCCAACGACCGCCCCGCCGAACCCGTCTCGATCAGCGGCGTCACCATCGCCGAGAGCTAGCGCTCAGCTTCCCGCGGGGTCCGTGTCCGCTTCGGTGTGAACTGGTCGTGCGTACCCGTAGACGAGTCCGTAGGCAATCGTCAGGAGGGCTGTGAACCCCGCGACCATCGCCCCGGCCCGGAACGCCATCGGTGCGTCGTAGGCGTCCACCACGGCTCCACCGAGGGCCGGCCCCACCGCCAGTCCCAGCCCGCTCAGCGCCACCGACCACCCGATCAGCGTGCCCCGGTACGCCTCCGGCGCCAGGTCCATCATCGAGGCGTTCAGTGCCGGTACCTGCTGCACGTGCCCGCAGAAGATTACCGCCGTCGCTGAGGCCGCCAGCAAGATGTTCCCCGTCGCTGCCGCCGTAAGCGCGCCCGCGATGATCAGGAACTGCCCCAGCAGCAGTGGGATCGTTCGTCCGATCCGGTCTGAGAGGTGCCCCGAGGGCACGTAGAGGATGCCGCCCGCCACCACTGCGGGAATCAGGAACACCGTCAGTTGCGCGAACGAGATGTTGAGCACGTCGTCGCCGTAGGGCCGGACCGCCGGCACCAGCGAGCTGACCCCGATCGTTGCCGAGAGGATGAGCGCGCTCAGGAACATCATCTGCTTCGAGAAGACACTCCGAAGCGGCGGCCGCTGCTCAAGCAGCATGCCCAGTTCCCGCCGGTACGCGGGCACCCCTGTTTGCCCGATGATCAGCGCCCCCACCACCGCTGCCACCGCGATGATGAACAGGGAGTTCGGCACTGTCTCAACGAGCAGTGCCCCGACCAGCGCGCCCAGGCCAAACCCCAGCAGCTGGCCCACGTTCAGGAAGCCCACGACCTTGCCCCGCTCCACCGGCGGGTACAGATCCGCCCCGATCGCGTACGTCGCCGGCCAGATGAACGCCGTGGAGACGCCCAACATCGCCGAGAATCCGAAGTAGGCCCACTCCTGCTGCAGGAACCCCATCAGGGCCAGCGGCGGGATCATCAGCGCGAACCCCAGCAGCAGCGTGTGCTTCCGCTCCATGCGGTCGCTGATCGCTCCCGCCGGCGTCTCCGAGAGGAAGCGCGCCCCCCCGTACAGGGCCAGCAGGTACCCGCCGAACCCGTCACTCGCGCCAAGGTTGTTCGGGACGAACTCCTGGAAGACCGCGAAGATCACGATCCCCAGTGCCACCTGCGCGAAGAAGATGCTGAACCCAAGCGCATGCGGCGCTCCCCGCAGCCACTCGCGTATCGCCAGCCACAAGCGCATCCCGAGACTCTAAGGGCGCGCCTCCCTGTAATCCCTTCCCCGGCGCCGTTCGCTGGTCCCTTGCCCCCGCCGCGCCTATTCTGGGCACACGGTGGAAAGCACCCCCGAAGGCGATTTTGCCCAGGCGGTCGCGGGTCACGACCACGAGGTCGACCTCTTCGGCAGCGCCGTAGCCATTGCCCGCCTCGGCCACGACGATGTCGACGCCCTCGCCCTCGCCCGCGGCCTCGACCTGATCGCCGAGGCCGTTCGTGAACGTGCGGGCGACCGCTCCCGCCCCGACGCCCTGGCCGGCCTCGTCACCGCCGAACTCTTCGAGAACCTCGGCTTCCGCGGGAACCGCGAGCGCTACACCGATCCCCAGAACAGCTATATCGACCGCGTGATCGACCGCCGCCTCGGCATTCCCATCACCCTCTCCCTCGTCTACATGGAGGTTGCCCAGCGCGTCGGCCTTGAGTGCGACGGAGTCGGCTTCCCCGGACACTTCCTCGTTCGCTGTGGTGGTGACGATGGCTTTTACGTCGATCCCTTCAATGCCGGCGAGCAGCCCACCCGGCAGGAACTCCTTGACCGTCTTGAAGGCAGTACGACCTCCTTCCCCAGCATCGATTCCCTCCTCGCCGCCGTCACTCGCCGCCAGATATTGCAGCGCATGCTCGTCAACCTCTGCGTGGCCTACCAGGGGATGGGCGACGCCAGCCGCTGGGTCGCTGCTCTTGGCTTCCGGCTGCGCCTCGAACCGTGGAACGCTTCCCTCTACCTTGAGCGGGGTCTCCTTCACTACCAGCAGGGCGAGGAAGCGCTTGCCTTGGCCGATCTCGAACAGTACGTTGGCAGTGGGGAACCAGATCTGAGCCCTCGGGCGTTACGGGTACTGGATAACCTCCGCTTGCGGCTTGGGCGGGAAAGGGGGAGTACATGACGGACCTGTTGCCCTGTGCTCCTTCCGGCGACAGGCGCCGCCGGCACCGCCAGATCCAGATGGACGCCTACCTCACAATCGCCCGTTCATTGCGCCGTATTTCCAAGCTCATGAACGTCCTCACGGACGCCGAGATGGACCGCTTGATCCCGCTCCTCACCGAGCGCCGCTTCGAGCCAAGACAGCTTCTCTTCGCCGCCGGCGAACCCCCCGATCGCGTCTTCCTCCTCCTCAAGGGGCGCGTCAAGCTCTATCACATCTCCGATAACGGCAAGGAAGTCATCATCGATATCGCCGGCAAGGGCGATCTCGTGGGGGATACGGCCATCCTCGAGGGCGAAGAGCACACCATCTACGCCCGCGCCCTCAATGAGACCGTCGTGGTCACCATCTGCTGGGACGACTTCTTCTACCTCGTGCAGCACTCCCCGCGGCTCGCTTTCACCATGACCGAGTTGATGGCGCGCCGCCTTGCCGGCGTGCAGCGCACCCTCATGAACCTCGTCTCCAAGCCCGTCTCCGGTCGCCTCGCCGATGCCCTCCTCGATCGCATTGCGGGCGGCGAAGTGCGCCTCGGCCTTACCCATGAAGAGCTCGGCCAGACGATCGGCACCAGTCGCGAGACCGTCACCGCCCTCCTCAGCCGATTCGTCTCCCTCGGAGCCATCGAGTCCGCGCCGGGCGGCTACCGCGTCGTCGACGAAGGGCTGCTGCGGGAGATCTCCGGTGGGGCCGTCGCGGTCTCGCCCCGCCACCCCGCCCGGGGGCAATCGACCGCCCAGAAGCCTTGACCACCCCCGGCAGCGGAGGCCCTTCCCCGCTCACCGCCGCCCCGTCGCGCCCGGCCCTGATCGCCCACGGGGGCGGCAACGGCCCCGCCCGTGCCCGTGGGGCGCTCGCCGCCGGCGCGGCCTTCCTCGAGGTCGACCTCTGGGTTCGGGGCGGACGCCTTGAGGCTCGCCACGAGCGCCGTCTTCCCGGCCCCCTCCCCCTCCTCTACGAGCGCTGGTACCTCTCCCCTTCCCCCAATCCCCCCTACTGCCTCGACGACCTGCTGCTCGCCTGCCAGGGCCGCGCGGGTGTGTTCCTCGACCTCAAGAATGGCCTCGGCCAGGCTCCCCGCCTTCTCCGCCACGTTCTGGCCGCATCCAGCCAGGGCGTGCCCGTCGTCGCCTCCTCACAGAACTGGCCCCTCCTCCGCGAGGTCAAGGTCGCCTGTCCCCAACTCGACCTCTACTACTCCATTGACACGCCCGACCGGTTCGACCTCTTCCTGTCGGTGCTGCTCCACGATTCCCTCCCCGTTGGCGTCTCCTGCCGCCACTCCCTGCTCGACCGGCGCGCCGTCGCCGACTTCCACGACGCTGGCCTCGCGGTAGTCGCCTGGACCGTCGATGACGGGGAGCGTGCCCGCGACCTCGCCCGCTGGGGCGTCGACGCCATCACCACGAACAGGGTCGAAGAGATACGCGCCGCCCTTCCACCGTCGCCATGACTCCTCCGCGCCCCCTTGCCGTCTACGTGCACATCCCCTTTTGCGTGCGCGTCTGCGGCTATTGCGACTTCAACACCTACGCCGGCATGGATGCCGTGAAGGATTCCTACGCCGCCGCCGTCGTCGCCGAGATCGAAGCCTGGGCGCCTGACATCGCCGGCCGGACCGTGACGTCAATCGCCTTCGGCGGAGGTACCCCCGGCGAGATGCCCGCGGAATCGCTCACGGCCATCATCGAGGCCGTCCGCGCCGCCGCCCCCCTCGCCCCCGACGCCGAGATCAGCCTCGAGGCCAACCCCGGCACCACCTCCGGCCCCGCTCTCCGCTCCCTCGCCCGGGCGGGTGTCAATCGCATCTCCTTCGGCGCCCAGAGCTTCGACACCGACGAGCTCGCCTTTCTCGACCGCGTCCACACCACCGAGGCGACCGTCGCCTCCCTCCACCTCGCCCGCGAGGCCGGCATTCCCGGCGTCAACCTCGACCTGATGTACGGCCTCCCCGGCCAGACGCCGGCCGCCTGGGACGCCACCCTCGGCCAGGCCCTCGATCTCGCCCCCGACCACCTCTCGCTCTACGCCCTCACCGTCGAGCCCGAGACCCCGCTCGCGACGCGTGTCGAACGGAGCGAAGTCGTTCCCCTCGACCCCGACGCCGTCGCCACCATGTACGAAGCGGCCGCCGCCCGTCTCGATGCCGCCGGCTACCGCCAGTACGAGCTCTCCAACTGGGCCCGCCCCGGCTACGAGAGCCGCCACAACCGCGTCTACTGGACCTGGGGCGACTACCTCGGCATCGGCGCCGGCGCCCACGGCTTCCTCGATGGCGAACGCTTCGAGAACGTCGCCCACCCCCGCGAGTACATTGAGTCCGTCAGGCGCTCGGGACGCGCTATCGCCAGCGCGGTCCGCCCCGACACCGCCACCTCCATGTCCGACTGGCTCGCCCTCCGCCTCCGTCTCGTCGAGGGCTTCGCCCCTTCCGAGTTCGCCGCCTGTTTCGGCGAATCGCTCGATTCCGCCGTCGGGCCGCCCCTCGACTCCTGCCGCGCCGTCGGGCTCCTCGAAGACTCCCGCGAACGGCTGCGCCTCACGCCCCGTGGTCGCCTCCTGCACAACGAAGTGGCGGTGCGGGTGATGCTCCACCTCCAGCAGCGCGCGCAGCAGTCTCCCGCCGCAGGCCGAAGTCCCGCCTCTGGCGTGGCATAATCGCCCTACGCCCATGTACGTTGTTGGTACCGCTGGTCACGTCGACCACGGCAAGAGCGCCCTCGTCCGCGCCCTCACCAACATCGACCCCGACCGCCTCCGCGAGGAGAAAGAGCGCGGCCTGACCATCGACCTCGGTTTCGCCTGGCTCGCCCTCCCCTCGGGACGCGACATAAGTATCGTCGATGTCCCCGGTCACGAGCGCTTCATCAAGAACATGCTCGCCGGCGCCGGTGGCGTCGACCTCGCCCTCCTCGTCGTCGCCGCCGACGAAGGCCCCATGCCCCAGACCCGCGAGCACCTCGCCATTCTCGATCTCCTCGACGTTCCCGCCGGCGTCGTCGCCATCACCAAGTGCGACCTTGCCGAGGAGGAGTACGTCGACCTCGTCGTGGAGGAGGTGGCGGAGACACTGCTTGGGTCTTGCCTCGAAGGCGCCCTCATCGTCCGCACCTCCGCTACCACCCGCGACGGTCTCGACGATCTCGTCGCCACCCTCGACACCGCCCTCGACGCCACCCCCGCGAAGCGCGACCTCGGCCGCCCCCGCCTCCCCATCGACCGCGCCTTCACCATGCGCGGCTTCGGCGCCGTCGTCACCGGCACCCTCCTCGACGGCAGCCTCGAGGTCGGCCAGGAGATCGAGGTCCAGCCGGGCGGCCTGCGCGGCCGCATCCGCGGCCTCCAGCGCCACGGCGAAAAGGTCGAGCGCCTCGCCCCCGGCACGCGCGCGGCCGTCAACGTCAGCGGCATCCGCACCGAGGAACTCAGCCGGGGGATGGTGCTCGCCGCCCGCGATGTGTTGAAGCCCGCCTACGCCCTCGACGTGCGCCTCAGGGCCACCGACCTCCTCACCCACCCCCTTGCCCACGATGCCGGCGTCACCTTCCTCTCCGCCACCGCCGAGTCCGAGGCCAAGGTTCGCTTCCTCGACCGCGACGAACTCGCCCCCGGCGAGACCGCCTGGGCCCAGCTCGTGCTCGAGCACTCGGTCGCCGTACTGCCGCACGACAGCTGCATTGTGCGCACCCCCAACGAGACCGTCGCCGGCGGCCCCATCGCCGCCGTCAACCCCCGCCGCCACCGCCGCAACCACCTCCCCACCCTGGAGGCCCTCGACCGCCAGCTCGAAGCGCCCCCAGCCGAGCGCCTCGCGGATCTCCTCGCCGGCGGCCCCCAGCCCCGCGCCGCCCTCGCCCCCGCCCTCGGCCTTCAACCCGACGAGGCCGCCGCCGCCGCTGACGAGCTGGTCGCCGCCGGCCGGGCCCTCGACCACGGCCCCCTCCTCGTCGCCCGCCCCTGGCTCGCCGCCTTCTCCGCCCGCCTCGTCGAGGCCGTGCGCGAACACCTCGCCGAGCACCCCCTCCGCCCCTCCGCCCCCCGCGAGCACCTGCGCAGCCGCCTCGCCCTCGAGCCCCAGCTCTTCGACTTCGTCGTAGGCGAAACCGTCTCCGCTGGCGACCTCGTCGAGCGTTCCGGCGGCGGATTCCACCCGCCCGGCTACGCCGTCACCCTCAGCAACGCCCAGCAGGAGGAGGCTGGCGCCTTCGTCGCCACCATCAAGGCCGGCGGCGCGAGCCCCCCCACCGAGTCCCTCCCACCCCCCGACTTGCTCGCCTACCTGGCCGGAGAGGGCCTGGTCGAGGACACCGGCGGGGGCGTCATCTTCGAGGCGGGCGTCTACGCCGATCTCGTGGCGCGCATCCGCGAGCACATCGAGGCGAACGACTCCGTCAGCCTTGCCGAGGTCCGCGACCTCTTCGGCACCAGCCGCAAGTACGCCCAGGCCATCCTCGAACACCTCGACGCGACCCACGTCACCCGCCGCACCGGCGATGTCCGCGTCCTTCGCTCCCCCCTCGAGGCTCGCCGGTGACCCTGCGCATGGACACCGTCGCCGCCGAGTTGCCCGCGCTCATCGTCCGCCACGAGGAGACGCGCGCCGCTGCCGGCGCCGCCCTCGAAGGCGCTCGTGGCGCCCTCCGCGACTGGAGCGGCGACCCCGAGGCCGCCACCGCCCGTATCGAACGCGCCCTCGCGGGGCAGTCCGTCCCCTACGCCCTCGCCCGCGACCACGACCCCGCCGCCACCTTCCCCACGCCCGCCCCCGGTCCCGTCACCGTCGTCGCCGCTGACGGCTCCTCCATCACCCCCGACCGCTTCTCCACCGTCCGCGCCTACGCCATCAACATCGGCCACGCGGTCCTCCCCTACGGAGTCGATGTCGCCCCCTCCCTCGACGCCATCGCCGAGGTTGGCCTCGATCGCGACCTGCTCGAAGGCGCCCCGGAGATGCGCCAGGCCCCCCGCGGTCTCGCCACCCGCCTCCTGCGCGACGTGCGCGAGCTTGAGCGTGGCGTCGAACTGGCCGTCCCCGCGACCGAGGCCGGCCCCGCCGTCCTCCTCCTCGACGGCACCCTCCTCCCCTGGGACCTCCACACCCGCCAGGCCTCCGACGAAGCCCTCGCCCCCTACCGGGAGCGCACGACCAAGGCCCTCGAACGGCTGCGAGCCTGTGGCGAACCCCTCAGCGTTGGCGCCTATATCTCCGCCTCCGCCGCCCGCGAGGTCGTCGCCAGCCTCGATGTGCTCGCCCCGTCTCCTCCCAATGCCCCGCCCCTCACCGACGGCGACGTGTTCCGCGGTCTCCTCGCCCCGGGCGAGCGCAGCGCCCTCTTCCAGTCCCACAGCAGCCGCCCGGGCAGCGTCGAATCGCTCCTCCCCGGCCACGAGGTCGCCCTCTTCTACTTGCGCATCGGCGACGACCTCGCTCGCGTCGAGCTCCCCGCCTGGGCTGCCACCGCCCCCCAGGTCGACCGTCTCCACGCCACCATCGTCGACCAGTGCGAGCGCTGCCAGGGCTACCCCCGCGCCTTGCAGGAAGCGCACGAGCAGGCCGTCATCTCCGGCGGCGACCGCCAGCAGTTCGAGCGCTTGCTGGCGCGCCTCGCGGGCGATGCCGGCATCCGTGCGCCCGTGGCCGGCAAGCAGCAGAGCAAGCGGAGGAGGTCGGTTTGAGCGAGACCTGCCGCGTCGTCGCCGCCAGTGTGCGCGTCTTCGACTGCGCCTATGCGCGCTACACGAGCGAGCCCTTCGCCCTCGGCCAGATGCTCGTCGTGCGCGAGGGGCGCTACCGTACCTTCGGCGTCGTCACCGGCAGCGAGAGCGGTCCCGACGACCCCTCCCGACCCCTCATCCCCCGCGGCGCCCCCGGTCAGAGCGCTGCCGCCGTGATGGCCGACAACCCCGAGATCGAGCTGCTGCTTCGCACCACCCTCGAAGTCGCCATCTGTGGCCACATCGAGCGCGAGGTCGCCCGCCCCATCCTCCCCCCCATGCCCCCGCCCCTGCTCGCCGAGGTCCACGCCGCCGATGACGACGAGAAGGTCCGCGTCGCCGACGATGGCCGCTTTCTCGTACCCCTCCTCGCCAACCCCGCCGCCGATGATGCCGTTGTCGCCGCTGCCATCCGCGAGGTCGCCCGCGCCGCCGGCCCCGAGGGCCGCTCCTTCCTCGTCGCCGCGGGCAAGGAGCTCGCGCGCCTCCTCAAGGCCGAGCCCTCACGCCTGACCAGTATCCTCAGGGCGGTCGAACCATGAGCGATTCGCAGACTGAGTCCGCCCGCCCCCTCGGCCTCGTCGTCGGAGGCTCCCTCACGAAGGGCCTCGAGGTGCGCCTCGACCCCGGCCAAACGGCCCAGCTCGGCCAGTACGCCATGACCGGGATCGGCAGCGGCCTCAGCCTCCTCGGCATGGTCACCGACATCACCCTCAAGTCCGTCGATTCCGGCACCACCGTCTGGCCCCCCGCGGAGAGCGACTCTTCCCTCCTGCGCGAGGTGCTGCAGGACACCGGCGTCTACACCGCCGTCGCCGTCGACCCCTACCTTGAGCTTCCCGACAACGGCGAGGAGCCCGCCCGCGCCCGCCGCCTGCCAAACCACTTCGCCGCCGTCCTCCCCGCCGACCAGGACACCCTCGACCGCGCCTTCTCCACCGATGGCCGCCCCGCCATCCCCGTCGGCGCCCCCCTCGGCATGGAGGACCTCGAAGTGGGTGTCGATTTCGAGCGCCTCTTCGAACGCTCCGCCGGCGTCTTCGGCAAGAGCGGTACCGGCAAGAGCGTGCTCGTCCTCCACCTCCTCGACGCCATGCTCACGCGCTCCACCGCCGCCCCCACCAACAGCGAGCGTACCGTCGCCCTCGTCTTCGACATGCACAACGACTACGGCTGGGAGATGAAGTTCCAGGGTCCCACTACCAGCAAGCTGCGCTCCCTCAAGCAGCGCCACCAGACCGACGTCGAGCTCTACACCCTGGAGAACCGCCCCGCCCGCTCCGACGGCCAGATCCTCATCGGCACGCGCGATATCGAGCCCGACGACCTCGAAGTCCTGCGCGAAACGCTCGATCTCTCGGACCTCGCCATCGACGCCGCCAACGCCTGCCGCCGCCGCTTCGGCCCCGGCTGGATCGACGAGATCCTCGCCGACGAGCCCTCCCCCGAAGTTATCAAGAAGCTCTGGCGGCGTGAGCCTCCCGAGGGCGACGTCAACTGGTCCCAGGCTGCCGCCCAGATCGGCTATCCCGGCTCCCTCGAAGGTCTCCGCCGCCGCATGGAGCGGCTTACCCGCCGCGAATTCGTCCGCACCGACGGCGCCCAGTTCGGGAACGTTATCAAGCACATCGTCAGCTCGCTGCAGGGCGGCAAGAGCGTCGTCGTCCAGTTCGGCCGCTTCGGCAACGACCTCACCAGCTACATGCTCGTGGCGAACATGCTCTCCCGCCGCATCTGGGAGCAGTACCGCGACCGCACCGAGCGCTCCCAGGAGCGCGAAGCGCCCCCCAACCGCCTCGTCATCGTCATCGAGGAGGCCCACAAGTTCGTCGACCGCTCCCTCGCCGGGCAGAGCATCTTCGGCCAGATCGCCCGCGAGCTGCGCAAGTACAACGTCACCCTCCTCGTCATCGACCAGCGCCCAAGCCAGATCGACCCCGAGGTCCTCTCCCAGATCGGCACCAAGTTCACGCTCCAGCTCGATAGCGACAACGATGTCGAGGCCCTCATCGGCGGCGTCTCCGGCAGGAGCGGTCTGCGTCAGGTCATTGCCTCCCTCGAGAGCAAGCGCCAGGCCCTCGTCTTCGGCCACGCTCTGCCCATGCCCGTCGTCGTCCAGACCCCCGAGGCCACCAACGACGACTCCGCCCGCGCCTCCCTGCGCGCCCGCCTCGGCCTCCCCGAGCGCGAGGAGACCAGCCCCGCCGCCGCCCTCTTCGGCGCTCCGAAGGGCGATACCGGGCCGCCCGCCCAGGGACGGCCAGTGACCGACGTGCCGCCCGCCACCGCCGAGTGGGATGCTGGCGACCTGGGCTGCGGCGAGGTTATCGTGATGCTTCGCTCCCGCATGCGGGGGCTGGCCGCGAGCCAGGTGCTCAAGCTCACCGTGCGTGACCTCGGCGCTCCCGAGGAAATGCCGGCGTGGTGCCGGATGACCGAGCGCCGCCTGCTCCGCGCCGCCCACCCCCACTACTGGATCGAGCAACGCCAAAACCCCTAAGCGAAGGAGACACCCGCTCCGTGCCAGGCAAGTTCTGCGTTAACCTCACCTCCTCAGGCAACGACCCTGACAAGGCCACTGTCGGCTTCGTCGTCGCCAACGCCGCCCTCGGCTCCGAGAAGGAGACCCTCGTGTTCCTCAGCACCGAGGGCGTTCGCCTCGCCGAGAAGGGCTATGCCGATGACATCCGCGAGGAAGGCTTCCTCCCGCTCACGGAGCTCATGGACGCCTTCACCGGCGGTGGTGGCCTCATCTACGTCTGCGCCCCCTGCTTCAAGAAGCGCGGCCTCGACGAGAACAACCTCGTCGACGGCGCCCGCATCGTCGGCGGCGCCATGCTCGTCGAGTTCCTCTCAGACGGCGCCCCCTGCGTCACCTACTAGCGGAAGCGATCGCCGTGAGCCCCGAAACGCACCCCGTCGACCCCGTCGAACGCCACCCGCTCGCGCCCGACGCCAGCTTCGACGGCGCCGACCTCGACTGCGGCGGCGGCCTCCTCCTGCTCATCCGCCGCCACATCGACCCCCTCGCCCCTGGCCGTCTCCTCGAGATCCGCTCCACCGAGCCGACCGTTGAGGTCGAGCTGCCCGCCTGGTGCCGTCTCACCGGCAATGAGCTCGTCTCCTGGACGAAACACGGCGACCAGCGCAGCTACCTCGTGTCGAAGGGTCCCCTCGCCGCCCGTGCGGAGGCGCCTCCCTCCGCCCCGGCCGCCCCCCTCGCGGGCCCGTCCCTGGTCGAGGTCCACATCCCCGACTCCCTCCCCGCGCCTGCCCCCGCCCCTTCCATCGCGCCGCTCTCGGTCATGGGGGTCGGGAGCTGGCCCCGCCCCCGCTGGATGCTCCAGGCCCTGCACGACCACCTCGAAGGCCGCCTCGGCGACGACGCCTTCCACGAGACCGCCGACGACGCCGTCCGGCTCGCCCTCGACGCCCAGCGCCGCGCCGGCGTCGACGTCGTCACCGACGGCGAGCAGCGCCGCGACAACTACGCCAGCTTCGTCGGCGGCCTCCTCGATAACTGCCAGCTCATCCCCCTCAGCGACCTCACCGCCATGGTCGACGACCCGGACGAGTTCCACCGCGAGCTCCGCGCCCTCGACGTGCCCGCCGGGGAGGTGCGCCATCCCGTCGTCTCCGGCCCCCTCGGCCGTAGCCGTCCCCTCGCCGCCCACGAGCTCGCCTTCACCCGCTCCTGCGCCGAAGCGCCGGTCAAGGTCGCTCTCCCCGGTCCCTACCTGTTGACCCGCACGATGTGGCTCGATTGCCTCCGCGACCGCCCTTACGAGACCCGCGACGACCTCGCCGTCGATGCCGTCCGCGTCCTTCGCGAGGAGCTGCACGCCCTCCTCGCGGGCGGCGCCGCCCTTGTGCAGCTCGACGAGCCCGTGCTCACGGAGGTCGTGTACGGCGAGGCCGGGGCCAGGCGCAGCTTCATGTGCGGCGCCCTCGGTGAGAAGCTCGCGCCCGAGCGCGAGCTCGCCTTCGCCGCCGACCTGCTCCGCGAGGTCGTGCGCGGCCTGCCCGCGGAGCGGCTCGGGCTGCACGTCTGCCGCGGCAACTGGACCCCCAACGAGTCCGCCGCCCTCTCCGGTGACTACCGCCCCCTGCTCGGCTTCCTCCGCGAGGCCCCCGTCGGGACCGTCTTCCTGGAGCTCTGCACCCCCCGCGCCGGCGAGATGGAGCTCCTGCGGGAACTCCCCGACGAGATGCGCATCGGCGTCGGCGTGGTTAACCCGAAGGATCCCGCGGTCGAGCCCGCCGCGGAAGTGCGCGAGCGCATCGCCCGCGCCGTCAACCTCTTCGGCGAGGAGCGCGTGCTGTTCACGCCCGACTGCGGCTTCGCCACCTTCGCCGACAACCCGGTCGCTTCCGCCCGCGCCGCCGAGGCGAAGCTCGCGGCCATCGTCGAGGCGCGCGTCGCGCTGCATTCCGCCTGAAACGAGTACCGCGCCGTCCCGGCCCCGCTGCCGCCCTCGTCGGGCCCCGGAACCCGCTCCTACGCCCGCCCCAGCGCCGCGTAGACGTGGTGCGGGACGGCCATCGGCTCCTCCGGGAAGCGCTCCGCCAGCATCCCTGCGTGCGCCTCGTCGAAGCGCGCCACCTCGTCCTCGCTGAGCGTCGCCGCCACCCCCGCGCTCGCCCGTATCCGGCCCCGCCACGCCTCGTGGCTGTACGGCGCCGTCTGGTCGAACTCGAAGACCGCGCAGTCCGTGAATGCCGCCGCCCGAAGCTCGTCCAGCCAGTTCGGGTGGCGACCCATGCCGCCCGCCAGCGTCCATGCCGGATTCGCCGCGAGGATCAACGCCTCCGTCGCCTCGGGGATGCTCCCCGGGAGCGGTAGCCAGTCGAGCGAGCAGATCACGAGATGCCCGCCCGCCTTCAGCAACCGCTTCGCCTCCGCGATCGCGCGGGGCCGGTCGAACCACCACCACGCCTGCCCCGCGATCACGAGGTCGGCCTGCCCCACCGGAAGCCCAGTTTCCTCAGCCGTCGCCTGCACGTAGCGAACGGTCACCCCCGCTTGCAAGTCCAGCGACCGCGCCTGCTCAGCCATTGCCGCCGACGGGTCGACGCCGACCACGGTCGCTCCTCGCTGCGCGAGGCTGCGCGCCACCGCTCCCGTTCCCGTGCCCAGGTCGACGGCGTGGCTGCCGCCGATCCCCACGCCCTGCGCTTCCAGCAGGTCATAAAAGCGATCCGGCAGTCCTGCGCGATGGGTGGCGTAGTCCGAAGCTGTCTTGCCGAAGTCCACCCCCGACATCAGGCGCGCCTGATCGCCGGTGTTGTCCGCGTCCCCGGTCATCTGGGGCTCAGCCGCTGGAGGGTGCGGCCTGCGCCTCTCCCCGCGACGTGATGCGCCGGAAGAACCGCCCGATGTCGTGGTGCTCCCACGCCACCAGGAACTGCGCCGCCACGAAGATGCTGCTGTACGTTCCCGCGATCACGCCCACCAGCAGCACCAGCAGGAAGTTCTGGATGGTCACGCCCCCGATCAGGTACATCGCGATGATCGTCAGCACCGTCACGAACGACGTGTTGATCGAGCGCACCAGCGTCTCCGTCAGGCTCACGTTCACCGCCTCCGCGAACGGCACGAAGGCGTCCCGCGAGGTCACCTCGCGCACCCGGTCGAACACCACGATCGTGTCGTGCACGGAGAAGCCGATCACCGTCAGGATGGCCACGATGAAGGCCGTATCTACCTCCGTGCCCGCTACCTTGGCCAGCAGCGAGAACAGCCCCAGCACGATCACCGCGTCGTGCACGAGCGCGATCACCGCGCAGAGCCCGTAGCGCCACGCGGCTCGCTGCCGGCGGAACGCAAACGCCACGTAGATCAGGATCGCCAGCGCGGCTGCCACCACCGCCAGCGTCGCGTCCCGCGCGATCTCCGTCGAGACCGTCCCCGAGACCGTCGCGAAGTCGAGCCGCTGTACGGGCCCGAACTCCTCTTCCAGCGCCGCGATGATGTCGTCGATCTCGCCGGGCGGTACGGGCCCCTCCGCCGCCGAGACAGGCGGCGCCCCCTCCAGCTCCACCGTTCGCACCAGGAACGTGTTGAACCCCGCCCCCTGGACCTTGGCCTCCTCGTGTCCAAGCCGGCTCAGCGCCTCGCGCAGCTCCTCCGCCTCCACCACGACCGCCGGCTCGGCTGCCGCCGGCTCCTCCCCCTCCGCAGCCTCCGCTGCCTCTTCCTGCCCGAACGCCAGTGTGAAGGTCGATCCGCCCGTGAACTCGATTCCCGCCCGCAGCGATGGCGGCACCAGTAGCGTGACCGCCGCCGCCACGAACACGACCAGCGAAAGCCCCAACGTCACCCAGCGCCGCCGCGAGAAGGCAATGAACGTCGAGCGTGGCGTGGACGGTGCTGCCTGTGCTGCCTGTGCCTCGTCCTCGTCGTCATCAGTGCGCGACGACAGCGGCTCCGCGTTGAACAGCCAGCGCGAACGCGCGATGCGCGTGCCCACGGACATCCGCAGGAACGTCCGCGTCACCACGATCGCCGAGAACATGCTCACGGCCACGCCGATCGCCAGTGTGATCGCGAATCCCCGCACGAACGACGCCCCGAACTGGTCGCCGAACCAGAACAGGATCGCGCACGTGATGAACGTCGCGATATTCGAGTCCCGGATCGAGGGCCACGCCCGCTGGAAGCCCGTCTCGATCGCCGCCCCCAGCGGCCTGCCCCGCCGTAGCTCCTCCTTCATCCGTTCAAAGATGAGGATGTTCGCATCGACCGCCATGCCCACCGAGAGAATGAACGCCGCGATTCCCGAGAGCGTGAGCGTAACCGGCCACATCTTGAAAACCGTCAGCGTGATCAGGGCGTAGACGATCAGCGCGAAGGCCGCCAGCACCCCGGGGAAGCGGTAGTACAGGATCATGAACGCCAGCACCGCCAGCAGCCCGATCTCGGCCGCGTTCACCGAGGCCTTCACCGAGTCCTCGCCCAGCGAGGCGCTCACCTCGTTCGCCTGGATCGTGCGCAGCGGCACCGGCAGAGCGCCTGCGTTTAGCTGTCTCGAGAGATCGTTCGCTTCCGTGAAGCTGCCAAGCCCCGTGATCGACCCCTGGTCCTCGATCACCCCCTGCACCACCGCGTCCGAGATCAGCTCGTTGTCCAGGTAGATCAGGATGCGCCGCTGCGGGTCGCCGACGTTGTACCCGAGCGCTCGCGTGGTGATCTGGCGGACCAGCTCGCTGCCCACGCCCGTCGTCTCGAAGTTAACGGAGACGCTCGTCCCTATCCGCTGCGCATAGGTGTTGCTCTTCAGGTGCTGGCCCGTCATCTGGATCTCGACGCCGTCGATCACGCCCGTCGCTGGAACGAGCTGACCCGCGTCGTTGTAGACGAAGTACTGGAGCGAGGCCGTCCGCCCGATAAGCCGTTCCGCATCGGGCAGGCTGATTCCCGGCACCTGCACGTCCAGCCGGTTCCCGCTCGCGATCTGGATCTCCGGCTCCACCACGCCGAAGGCGTCCACGCGCCGCTCGATCACCTCTTTGGCGACCTCCAGCGACTCGCTCAGGTCTCCCTCGTAGCCGTCGGGGGGCTCCGCCTGCAGCACCAGGTGCGCCCCACCCTGCAGGTCGAGCCCAAGGCGCATCGTCTTGCGTTCGTAGCTACCGATGCTGAAGCCGTTGCCCTCGGGCCAGAAGTCGCCTGGCAGGTAGCGGCTTGGCGCGCTCGGCCAGACAACCAGGAGGCAGAACACGCTCCCCACGAGAATCGCGAGGAACACCCCGACCGTAGTGGGACTACGCACTCGGGTCGCCGGCCTCGCCGGCGCCCGCCGCCACTGTTTCGAGCGCCTCTTCGGATGCGGGCTCCAGGGTCGTCAGCCGCCGCTCGATCGCGTCGGTCAGGGCGCGCACGTGGATGCCGGGCGCGATCTCCAGGATCAGCTCCGTCGGCCCATCGGCCGGCGCCTGCACGTCCTTCACCTCGGCGATGATTCCACCCGTCGTCACCACCTCATCCCCGATCTGCAACTCTCGTACCGCCTTCTTGCGCTGTCGCTGTTGCTTCAGCACCGGCTGCAGCAGGATGAAATAGAACGCCGCCACGGCAAGCACCGTGTAGAAGATGACACTGAACATCACGGCCATGGCAGTACTCCGGACCTAGCCTTCGGTGATCATGCGTTCGAGGGTTTGGCGCGCCAGCGCGAGAGCGGTCGCGCGATCGTCTACCTCGCCGGCCAGCTGAGCCGCGCGCACCGATGTTAGGACAGCCCCCAGAAGCCGTCCACTTTGCAGCCCCAGTTCCCGCATCAACTCCTCCCCGTCCACCAGCGCCGGCTCCTCTTCCTCCAGCGCCTCCGCTGTCTGCCTCACGATGTGTCCCAGGAAGGCGATGTGCCGCTCAAAGTGCTCGCGGTGGTACGCGGGCCCCCGCGTTGCCATCCCGTCGGCCAGCTGCAACAACAGCAGCGGCAGCGTCTGTCCCTGCAGGTCCCGCGCGAAGCGGCGCAGCGCCCGATCGGTCGGCGGCCACGACCGCGCGAACTCCCCCGGTCGCAGGTGGTAACGCACCATTGTCGTCACGAAGGCGATGCTCTTCGCCTCGAACCCCAGCGACGCCAGCCGCCCCTCCAGCAGATCCGCCCCCACCGGTCCGTGCCGCGGAAAGCGCAGCCGCCCCTCCCGCACCACCGCCGTCCGCGGTTTGGCGATGTCGTGCACCAGGCACGCCAGCCGCAGCAGGTGCCGCAGCGGCCGCCCGTCGACCTCCCGTGCCAACCACTCCGATACCGTGATCTCCGCCGACGGGTCGGGCATTCGCAGCCCCTCCACCCCCTCGCCCAGCGCCCGGTCCAATGCCCCCACCGCCGAGAAGTTGTGCTCGAGCACCGTGTAGTGGTGCAGCGCGGGCTGCTCGAAACCCCGTCCTTCCTCCAGTTCTGGCAGCAGCGCCGAGGTCAGCTTCCCCGCTGCATCGAGCGCCCGCAGACGCTCCTCGGCGTCTTCGCGCGCGATCACCGCAAGTAGCTCTCTGGGGGGTGTCACCCGGGCAGTCTACCGCTGGTTGTGTCGAGACTACGCCCGGGGATGCGCCTTGTCGTACTGCTCGCGCCTCTGCTGGTCCGTCAGGTGCGTGTAGATCTGCGTCGTCGAGATGCTCGCGTGGCCCAGCGCTTCCTGCACGTTCCGCAGGGGCATTCCGCCCGAGAGCATGTGCGTCGCGTAGGTGTGCCGCAGCGTGTGCGGCGTGATCCCGTCGAGCCCCGCGTCCCGCGCATAATTCTTCAGGATCAACCAGAAGCCCTGCCGCGTCAGTCGGCCGCCACGGCGGTTCACGAAGAGCGCCGCCTCGTTCCGGTTTCGCACCATCTTTGGCCGCACGTGGAAGATGTACTGCCGCAGCTCGTCCACCACCCGCGGGTAGAGCGGCAGCGCCCGCTCCTGGTCGCCCTTGCCGATGCCCCGCACGGTCACGGGGTCGCTTTCCAGCGCCACGTGCGCCACATCCAGCGATACCAGCTCGGTGACGCGCATCCCCGTCGCGTAGGCCATCTCCAGCATCGCCTTGTCGCGCTGCGCCACGGGCGTGCTCTTGCGTGCGGGCTGCTCCAGCAGTTCGTCCACTTCCTCGGCCGTCAACGTCCGGGGAAGCGCCTTCCCCACCTGCGGAGAGCGCAAGTCCTCCGTCGGGTCGCACGTCAGGATGCCTTCTGCCGCCATGAAGCCGAAAAACGACTTCACCGCCGCCACCTTGCGCGCGACCGTTGCCGCCTTGTAGCGCCTCTCTCGCAGTTCTTCGACGAACGTCAGCAAAATCTCGTCCGTAATCGCCTCCCACGACGAGGTGGGGTCGACTCCCTGGGCGGCGACGCTCTTCTCGAACTGCGCCAGGTCGCTGCGGTAGGCCGAGATCGTGTTTTCAGACGCATTTTTCTCGACAGCGAGAAACGTCAGAAACTCGGCGACGCGGGTATCCATCCATGGCCCTCCTCCAGGACAAGGTTGGAACGTATGTCGGGTGCGGGGGGCTCATCCTAGGCGCGCGTGCGCCTCTTTGCCATACGAAGCGGCTACCTTCTGGTGAAGATTCTGTCGAGATTGGGACGTGCTAACGGCACGCTCACAACACTCACACTTTTGCCATGCCCGCTACCGCAAATTGGCGTGCCCAGCCTGCCTCAAAGGTGTCCCTACGTGCCGGTTCTTGTGATACGCAGCCACCGGCGCTTCCCCACCCGCACGCGCGAACCCACCCTCGCCGGCTCGCGACCATCCCCCGCCGGCTCCCCGTCCACCGTCACCGCCCCCTGTTCGAAGAGCCGCCGTGCCTCCCGCCGCGACGGCGCCGCCCCCGCCTCCACGATCACGTCGATCAGCGGCTGACCCTCGCGCGCCGGCGCCTCGGGCATCTCTTCGGGCACTTCGCGGCGCTGCACGGTCCGCTCGAAGTGCGCCTCCGCCTCCGCTGCCGCTGTCTCGCTGTGCAGCTCGGTCACGATCGTCCGCGCCAGCCGCTTCTTCTCCGTCATCGGATCCCGCTCGCCGTTCGACAGTTCCTCGATGGTCGCCGCCACATCGGCCCGATCGAGGCTCGTCGCGAGCTCGAAGTAGTCGCCCAGCACCGCATCGGGAATCGACATCGCTTTCCCGTACTGCTCCTCGGGCGCCTCGTCCAGCCCGATGAAGTTCCCCGTCGACTTCGACATGCGCATCACGCCGTCTATCCCCACCAGGATCGGCATCGTCACGGGCACGTGCTTCCGTTGTCCCGCGTGCTCCTGGATCTTGCGGCCGGCCATCAGGTTGAACAGCTGCTCCGTGCCGCCCACCTGCACATCGCACTCCAGCGCCTGCGCGTCGTAACCCTGCAACAGCGCGTAGAGGAACTCGTGCAGGTAAACCGCGTCCTCCCGCTGGTAGCGCTGGCGGAAGTTATCCCGCGTGAGCATCTCCGCCACCGTGAACTTCGACATCAGGGAGATGAGGTCGCTCAGGTCGAGTTCGCCCAGCCACTCCGAGTTGTGCCGGAGCACCGTCCGTGCCGGATCCAGCACTTTCGCCGCCTGTTCGAGGTAGGCGGCTTCGTTCGCCTTGATCGTCTCCGTGTCGATCTGCGGGCGGAGCTTGTTCTTGTCCGAGGGATCCCCGATCAGCGCCGTGATGTCCCCGATCAGGAACACTGCCTCGTGCCCGAAGTCCTGGAACTGCCGCAGCTTCCGCAGCGGCACCGCGTGCCCGAGCGTCAGTGAGGTCGCCGTTGGGTCGATACCGAGGTAGACCCGCAGCGGACGGTCCTCTTCCAGCATCTCGCGCAGTTCCGCCTCAAACGCTCGCTTCAGCCCCGCGTCCCCGTACTCGACACCACTCATGAGCACGAAGAGCTGCTCGTCGACCGGCGCCATCTTCCGGCTCACGAGAGCAGCTCCCGCACGTGCTGCACGTCAGCCGCGATCTGCGTGCGCAGCTCCTCTGGCCCCGAGAACGCCTGCTCCGGGCGCACGCGATCCACGATCGCGATCTCCATGCGTTCGTCGTAGAGGTCGCCTTCGAAGTCGAGCAGGTGCGTCTCGATCGAGATGTGCCCCTCGTCGAATGTGGGCCGCCTCCCGATGTTCGTCGCCCCCAGCAGCTCCCGCCCCGCCACCGTCGCTCTCGTCGCGTAGACGCCCAGGGCGGGCAGTGCGCGGTCTGCCGCAACCGAGATGTTCGCTGTCGGGAACCCGATCGTGCGCCCCCGCTCGAAGCCCCGCACCACCGGCCCCGCCAGCGTGTAGGGACGTCCCAGCAGGCCTGTCACCGCGCGCATATCGCCCTCGCCCAGCGCCCGCCGCACCATCGTCGAGCTGCAGCGCTCGCCGCCGGCCAGCAGCGGCTCGATCTGCACCACCTCGAACCCCAGCTCCTCGCCCGCTCGCCGCATCCGCTCGGGCGTATCCGCCGGCGCCCCCCGCCCGAAGGCGGCGTCGGGGCCCAGCACCATCAGGCGCATGTGCAGGTGGCGGTGGAACGCCTCCGCCAGCTCTTCCGCCGTCACCTCCGAGAGCTCCGACGTGAACGTGAGCGGCAGCACCCACGAGGCGCCCGCCTCCCGCATCAGCCGCAGCCGGTCCTCGAGCGAGGTCAGGTAGCTCGGCGTGATGTCGGGTCGCAGAACCGTCACCGGATGCGGATGCAGGGTGACAACCCCGGGCGCGAGCCCCCGCCCCTCCGCCTCCTCCCGCAGCCGCGCAAGCAGCGCTTGGTGCCCCCGGTGCACCCCGTCGAAGACCCCCATCACGAGCGCGCTCCCGCCCGCGGGGGCGGCCATCTCCAGTTGGGCGAGCGTCAGCGATGGCAGCGTCACGGTCATAGCTCGCGGACAGACGGAGCCAGCGCTCCCGTCATCCTCCACTCTCGCACGATGCCGTTGGCTACACTAGCCACATGCGCCTCCGCCTTCTGCTGGCGCTCCTGTGGCTCGGGGTCATGGTCGCGCTCGCGAGCACGCCCAGCCCCACGGATCCCTCCAGCGGGGCCATCGCCAACGCCGTCCACGCGGTGCAGTACGCCGTCTTCGTCCTCATCCTCCTCAGTTTCGCCCGTGCCGCCCTTCCGCGCCTTCCCGCTCCCGCCCTGCTCCTGCTCGTGGGAACGGCTGCCCTCCTCGTTGGCGTGGCCCAGGAGTGGTACCAGTCCCTCTTGCCCCACCGACACGCCGATCCCGCCGATCTGCTCTTCGACGCCGCCGGCGCCGCTGCTGGCCTGCTGCTCTGGACCCTCGTCGCCGCTTACCGGCAGCGACGCCTTCAGCGACTGCTCGCTGCGGGTTGAGTCAGCGCCCGTACGCGTATGTCTCCCCAGGCTGTCGACTGCTCCACCTCGCACGTCCCGCGCTTAAGCAGTTCCAGCAGCGCGATGAATGTCACCACCACCTCCACCCGCGAGGTACACGACGCAATCACACGCCGGAACGAGAACGACTTCCCCTTACCTCGCAGCCGCTCCTCCAGCAGCTCGATCTGTTCGGCGAGGCTCACCTCGTTCCGCTCGACCGTGCCCGCTGGTTCCTCCGGAATTCGTTCGATCACTTCCATCATCACCGCGTAGAGCGCCTCCAGCGTGACCCCGTCGAGGGCGTTCCCCGGCGGAGGCTCCGGCGGCGCGCCCCCGCGCGGATAGGTCCGCAGCCCGGCCGCCGCTCGCTCCCCCAGCGCATCCGCCGCCTCCCGGTAGCGCCGGTATTCGAGCAGGAGCGCTACCAGCTCCTCCCCCGCATCCTCCTCTTCCGGCTCCACCCCCTCCTCCTCCCGCACCGGGAGCAGCGCCCGCGACTTGAGCTGCAGCAGCTTCGCCCCGATCGAGACGAACTCGGCCAACGCCGCCGCATCGAGCGACTCATGTGAGTGAATGGCTTGCAGATACTGGTCGGCGACGGCCACCAGCGACACCGTGGTGATGTCGAGGTCCTGCCGCTGGATCAGCGTGAGTAGCAGGTCCAGGGGGCCTTCAAACGTCGGAAGCCGGATCTCGAGCATGGCCTCCTGAAGGCCGCTCCCCGCCCGTGCGCCTCTGTCGGACTCGTCCCGCTGCCCCGGCTCCCCTGATTCGGGGGCCGTGTGCTCGACAGCAGCGGCTCGACGAGCGATGGGTCGCATGTTCTCGCGTATCGCGCCTATGGCAAAGCGCGAAGGCGCCTCACTTTTCCGCGGCTGAGGCCGCTCCATCCGCTGGCGCCAGGTCCGTCCGCAGCCTCTTCGCGTCGCGCAGGTAGATGTGCTGGATGTCTTGCGGCGCGGCGTCCGTGTTCACGTGCAGCAGGATGCGCACACACTTCTGCATCGAGCCGGGAACATTCATCTCGTGCCCGCAGAGGAGTGGCACGTACTTCCATCCCTCAAGCCGCCGCGTCGCCTCCGCCGGGAACTCCGCGTTCAGGTCGGGCGATGTCGTGAAGTGGCACGATGCGATGTCGTCTACCACGACGCCATTCGCCTCGACCATCGCCTCGAGCAACTCGCGCGCTCCATCAAGGATCGCCTCGCGCTCGTTTTCGCTTACGGTGATCGCCCCGCGGATGCCGCGAACCGCCATGGACAGATGCTCCTTGCGAGCGTTGGGCCGGGCCCGTCCCCCGTGGCGCCCCTTTACGCCTCGCCCGTCCCGGCCCCTGCGCTGCGGCCGGTTACAAGCTCCACGTACGAGCGAACACGTTCGACGCAGCCCTCGACGCTCCCCCCTTCGATGGCCGCGATAATAGCAGAGCCCACGATCACGCCCTCCGCCAGCCGCCCAACTTCCGCCACCTGCTCGCGCGTCGAAACCCCGAATCCGACCGCGATCGGCAGTTCCGTGTGCCGCCGGATCGTCGCCACCAGCTCGCCAATCTCCGGCGGCAGCTCCGACCGCTGCCCGGTGGTCCCGGTCACGCTCACGCAGTAGATGAACGAGTCCGCCACTGCCGCGACCTCATCCATCCGCCCCTCCGCCGTCGTCGGCGCGATCAGCGGTACGAAGCTCACGCCGTGGTCGGCGCACGCCTGCCGGAACGTGACCGCCTCGTCCGGCGGCAGGTCCACCACGATGAAGCCGTCAGCGCCCGCCGCCGCTGCGTCCGCCGCCGCCCGCTCCTCGCCGTACGCGAGCAGGGGGTTGTCGTAGCCCATCAGGATCAGGGGGACCGTGAGCCCCTGTGCGCGCGCCCCCCGCACCATCCCGAGGCAGTCCGCGAACGTGACCCCCGCCGCCACTGCCACCTCGTTCGCGCGCTGGACCGTCGCCCCATCGGCCAGCGGGTCCGTGAACGGCACCCCCAGCTCGACCACGTCCGCGCCTCCCGCCTCCAGCCCCAGCAGCAGCGGCACCGTCTGGTCGGGTCTCGGGAATCCCGCCATCACGTAGCCCACGAAGGCCGCTCGCCCTTCCCCCTTCGCCTGCGCGAATCGCGCCCGCAACCGTTCCGACATTCGTTAGGCCTCCGTCGCCAGCAGGATGGAGAAGCTCACCGCGTTAAACAGCACGTGGAACGCCACGCTCTCCCAGAGATTACCGCGCCGCCAGAACAGCCACGCCAGCGCCACCCCGATGATAAAGAACGGAATCAGGCTCCCCGGGTCCAGGTGCACCCCGCTGAAGACCGCTCCGGAGAGCACCGCCGCCGGCCAGAAGCCCCACCGCTGTAGCCCCCCGAAGATCAAACCCCGGTAGAACACCTCCTCCGCCAATGGCGCCGCCACGATCACGGCCACGCCCGCCAGCGCGATCGTCAGCGGGTCGCGCACGACTTCGAACGGCAACGTGCTCTCGGGCTGCAACACTTCGATGTCGAGGGCGTTCACGATCGATGCGTACGCCGCCACCATCACATAGCAGCCCAACACTGCCAGGGCCGGACGCCACAGCTCGCGAGCGCGGAAGTCTGTCAATCCAAGCCGCCGGAAGAGCTCTCCCACTCCGTGCCGCGCGACCAGCGCCACGACCCCGATGACCAAGACGTTGAAGGCCAACGTGGTCGCCAGCCCGAATGTGATCGCCTTCTGGTCGGCCCGAATGGTCGGCGGTTCGGGCAGTTCCTCGCCCGTCGCTGCCGCTGCCAGCCGTTCGTCCAGGTAGACCGCGATCTCCCCCGCCTTCTCGAACACGTCGCCGACATCGCGCGTCCGCAGTTCCGCCCCCGTGACCTCCACCAGACCGACGAACGCGAGGTTGGTCACGAGCAGCACCGCCGCCGCCGCCAACACCCCGAACAGCACCTGCTGCGGCCCCCAGGGCAGGACCGGGCGGCTTCCCCCGAAGGGCTCCGGCGTCGCGGCCTGCACGCTCAGAGCGTGACGCCCAGCGCCTCGGCGACCGTGTGCATGTCCTTGTCGCCGCGGCCACTCAACCCGATCAGCACGTCACCGCCCTCGCCCAGCTCCTCCGCCAGCCGGACCGCCGCCGGGATCGCGTGCGACGGCTCCAGCGCCGGGATGATCCCCTCGCTAAGTGTCAGCCGCTGGAACCCTTCGAGCGCCTCCGCGTCGTCCGCCGCGATGTACTCCGCGCGCTCCGTCACCTTCAGCCACGAGTGCTCCGGGCCCACGCCCGGATAGTCGAGCCCCGCCGAGATGCTGTGCGTGTCGAGGATCTGGCCCGCTTCGTCCTGCAACAGGTACGTCCGCGTGCCGTGCAGCACCCCGGGACTCCCTGCGACAAGCGTTGCCGCGTTCCGCCCCGGGACCGCGAGCCCCTCGCCCGCCGCCTCCACGCCCACCAGCCGTACCGGGTCGTCGATGAACGGGTGGAACAGCCCGATGGCGTTGCTCCCGCCGCCCACGCAGGCGACCGCCACATCCGGCAACCGTCCCGCCTGCTCCAGCATCTGCGCTCGCGCCTCCCGCCCGATGACCGACTGGAAGTCGCGCACCATCGTCGGGAACGGATGCGGCCCGATCGCCGACCCGATCAGATAGTGCGTCGTCCGCACGTTCGTGACCCAGTCCCGCATCGCCTCGTTGATTGCGTCCTTGAGTGTGCGGCTCCCCGAGTCCACCGGCACCACCTCCGCCCCGAGGATCTTCATCCGGAACACATTCAGCGACTGCCGCCGGATGTCCTCCGTGCCCATGTAGACTACGCACTCGATCCCCATCATCGCGCAGACCGTCGCCGTCGCCACCCCGTGCTGCCCCGCCCCCGTCTCCGCGATGATGCGCGGCTTCCCCAGCCGCTTTGCCAGAAGCGCCTGCCCGAGCGCGTTGTTGATCTTGTGCGCGCCCGTGTGCGCCAGGTCCTCGCGCTTCAGCCAGATGCGCGACCCGCCGACCTCCTCCGTGAGCCGCTGCGCAAAGTAGAGCGGCGTCGGACGCCCCACGTAGTGACGCCCCAGGTCCGCCAGCTCCTCGGTGAAGGCGGGGTCGCGCCGCGCCGCGTTGTACGCCTCCTCCAGCTCCTCGTGCGCCGCCACCAGCACCTCGGGGATGTAGCGTCCGCCGAACTCCCCGAAGCGCGGGGCCAGATCGCTCGTCGTTTCCGTACTCATCGTCCTGTCCCCTTCGCCGCGCGGATGAACGCGCGCACTTTGTCGATGTCCTTCACGCCGTCGGTCTCCACGCCGCTGGAGACGTCGACCGCCCACGGGTCGACCGCCGCGACCGCCTCCGCCACGTTGTCGGGCGAGAGTCCGCCCGCCAGCATCAGCGGCAACCGCCGCCCGACCTCGGCCGCCACCTCCCAGTCGAACGTGGCTCCGGTGCCGCCCCGCGCATCCGCCGCGCCCGTGTCAAGCATGATGCCGGCGGCTACGCCCGGCCTCGCCTTCTCCAGTAGGTCGTCGGCCGTCGTCTGCGGATGCACGTGGATCGCCTGCAGGACGGGCGGGTGCACTCTGCGCACGAAGTCTTCGTCCTCCCCGCCCGAGAGCTGGATGAGCTCCAGGCCCGCCGCCTCCGCGATCTCGTTCGCGTCCGCGACTTCCTGGTCGGCGAACACCCCCACGATCAGCGGACGCCAGCGCGCGAGCGCGTCGTCGATCGCCTCGTTCCACGCCCCAAACCAGCTCGCGCCCCGCACCTCGTCCCGCCCCGGCCCCTCGATGCGCGCCACCTCCGGACTGCGCCGCGTCTCCCGCACTGCCTCGATGATCTCGTAGCACTCCTGCGGTGTGACCTGTCGCCGCGACTCCGCGAACATGATCCCGATGAAGTCCGCGCCCGCCTTCACCGCCTCGCGCGCCGTCTCCGCGTCCCGCACCCCGCAAATCTTGACGCGCGTCATCGTCCCCGCAGCTCCGCGATCATCGCCGCCGGGTCGGACGCCCGCATAAGCGCTTCCCCGACCAGCACCGCCTTCGCCCCCACTCCCTCGAAGCGCGCCACGTCCTCGCGCGTGCTGATGCCGCTCAGCGCCGCCACCAGCGCATCCGCGGGCGCGCCCCCCGCCAGCCGGTCGGTCGTCCCGAGGTCCACGTGGAAGCTGCGCAGGTCGCGGTTGTTGATTCCGACCAGCCTCGCTCCTACCGCCCCGGCACGCGCCATCTCCTCGGCGCTGTTCACCTCCACCATCGCCTCCATGCCAAGCTCCCGCGAGCAGGCCAGCAGCCGTCCCAGCGTGTCGTCGTCGAGGCAGGCCACGATCAGGAGGACCGCGTCCGCCCCGTGCGCGCGCGCCTCCAGCAATTGGTACTCGTCGATGAGGAAGTCCTTGCGCAGCATCCCCGGACGTTCCGCGTCCAGCTCCTCCACCGCCTCCCGCGCCAGCCGCAGATCCTCCAGCGTCCCCTTGAACCACGACGGCTCCGTCAGAACGGAGATGCCGGCCGCACCGCCCCGCGCGTAGCGCAGCGCCTGCTCGGCCGCGTCCATGTCCGGTGCGATGTCGCCCTTGCTCGGCGAGGCTCTCTTGATTTCCGCGATCACCGCCGGCGGCGCTTCCGCCAGCCGTGCGACGAAGTCGATTGGCGCCGGCGCCGCGCTCGCCACGCGCTGCAGCTCGCCGATGGGAAGCGCGGCCTTCGCCTCGGCCACGTCCTCCCGGCGCTTCGCCACGATCGTCTCCAGGATGCTCGGCGAACTCACGGCGCCTCCTGCGTCAGCCTCACGTACGACTCCGCCACCTCGCGCGCTCGCCCAGACGCGATCGACTCCCGCGCCAGCGCTGCCCCCTCCGTGAAGCTCTCGACCAGCCCCGCCGCCCAGCACCCCGCCGCCGCGTTCAGCGTCACGAAGTCCGCTACCGGCCCGCCCCGCCCCGCCAGCACCGCCCGCAGCGTCTCCACGTTCTCCGCCGCCCCGCCGCCCGCGATGTCGTCGAGGGAACACCCGGCGACTCCAAACGTGTCCGGCGTCAGCTCCTCCTCCCGCACCTCGCCCCCTTCGAGAATCCAGGCGTGTGTTGGCGCGGCGGGACTGATCTCGTCCAGCCCGTCCGCCGAATGCACCACGACCGCACGATCCAGCCCGCGGATGCGGAACGCCTCCGCGAACAGCGGCCCCAGCTGCGCCGAGCCCACGCCCGTGAGCTGGGCGCGCGGCTGAGCCGGATTGGAGATCGGCCCCAGCACGTTGAAGATCGTGCGCGTCCCCAGCTCCCGGCGCGGGCCGCCGACGTGGCGCATCGCCGGGTGGAAGCGCTGTGCGAAGAGGAACCCGAAGCCGCACCCCTCGATCACCTTCGCCACCGCCTCGCCCCCCAGGTCGATGCGCGCCCCGAATGCCTCCAGCAGGTCCGCCGACCCGCAGCGCGAGGAGGCTGCGCGATTCCCGTGCTTGGCCACGCGCGCCCCCGCCCCCGCCACCACGAACGCAGCCGCCGTCGAGACGTTGAACGTGTCCGCCCCATCCCCGCCCGTCCCGCACAGGTCGACCACGTTGCCGGCCGCGATCGGCTCCGCGTGGCGCTCCATCACCGCCCAGCAAGCCGCCACCACCTCGGGCGTCTCGCCGTACTGACGCATGCCCGCGAGGAACGCCCCGATCTGCGCCTGCGTAGCCTCACCCGACATAATCGTCTCCAGCGCCGCCGCCGCCTCTTCGGGCTCGATGCCGCCTCGGTCCAGCAGCGCCCCGATCGCAGTCTGTATCGCCGTCATCGCTCCCACGTCCCTCCGCTGATATCGAGGAAGTTCTGCAGCAGCGCCTTGCCGTGCTCCGTCGCGATCGATTCCGGGTGGAATTGCACGCCCTCCACCGTATACCGCTTGTGCCGCAGGCCCATGATGACGCCGCTCTCCGACCGCGCCGAGACCGTCAGTGACTCCGGCAGGCTCGGCGGATCCGCCGCCAGCGAGTGGTAGCGCACCGCCGTGAACGGGTCCGGCAGCCCGGCGAACACGCCCTGCCCGTCGTGGCTGATGGTCGAGGTCTTGCCGTGCTTGATCTCCCCCGCCCCCACGATTTCGCCCTCGAACGCCTCGCAGATGCACTGGTGCCCGAGGCACACCCCGAGTACGGGCACCTTCCCGGCGAAGCGCCGCACGAGCTCCGTCGACAGCCCCGCCCCCGACGGCCTCCCCGGCCCGGGCGAGATCACGACACGCTCCGGCGCCAGCGCCTCGCACTCCTCCACGGTCAGCTGGTCGTTCCGGTGCACCACGACCTCGGCGCCCAGCTCCGAGAGGTACTGGTAGAGGTTGTAGGTGAAGCTGTCGTAGTTATCGATCAGCAGCGTCGTCATCGGTCCAGGTTCCCTTCGTCGTGCAGGTCCGCCGCCACCTCGCGCAATGCTGCCGCCAGCTCCTCGGGCGTGTAGCCGAAGCCCCGCCCGTCGAGGCGGAACTTTTTCCCGAGGTACCCGGTGTCGAACGCGCTCGCCGAGCGCAGGTCGAGCGGGTAGGCCGTTCCCGGCTCGCCCAGCAGTACCACCAGGAAGTAGCCGTCGCCCGCGCCCCGCGCGTACGGCGCCGTCTCCTGCAGCAGCGGCACGAGCGCGAGGTCGATCGCGTTCGCGCGGTAGAAGCGCGCCGCCACGTGCGTGATCTCCTTCGCCAGCGCCGCGCCCGTCACGTCCTCGCTCCCGCCGTCACGCGACGCACGTAGTCGAGCACCTGCGCCGGGTTCTCGGCCAGCAGGTCAGGTCCCGCCGCCTTCACCCGCTCTGCGTCGAGCGACCCCCAGGCCGCGCCGATCGCGTGGCAGCCCGCGGCCCGGGCC
Organism: Tepidiformaceae bacterium; assembly: GCA_965262975.1. GTDB lineage: Bacteria > Chloroflexota > Dehalococcoidia > Tepidiformales > Tepidiformaceae > UBA2991. The sequence continues at coordinate 3,514,713 of OZ253575.1, forward strand.
GCGTTGACGTCCGCGGGCGTGTCCCCGACGTAGGCGATCGCTTCCGGCTCGTCCAGACAGAGTCGCTCCATCGCCACGAAGATCGGGTCTGGTTCGGGCTTGTGCCGCTCGCAGTCGTCGTGACCCACCACAGTCGCGAAGCGGTCCAGCAGCCCCGTGCGCGTCAACTCCCCTGTCGCCCCCCACGAGATCTTCGACGTCACGACCGCCAGCTCGAGTCCGTCCGCTCGCAGCGCGTCGAGCGTCTCGACCACGCCCGGGAACGGCTCGATCGGGACGTCGAGCGCGTAGTACCGCTCCCGGTACCGTTCCGCGAAGCGCAGCCAGTCGTCGCCCAGCAGGTCCCGTGCGAGCGCCTCCAGTGTCTGACCGTTGTGCTCGCGCCAGACCTTCTCCGGGTCGGGTCGAGTGCCGAGGCAGTCCTCGTACGTTCCCGCGAGGGCCACCATGCGGCCCGGCAGCGTGTTCAGCACCGTGTCGTCGAGATCCCAGAAGACGGCCCTCATAGCGAACGCTCCGGTCGCGGAATGCCCCGCTCCGCGAAAATTTCCTCCATCACCGGCCACGCCGTCAGCGCCGCCGGGAACCCGGCGTAGACCGCCACCATCCGCAGCGTCTCCACGACTTCCTCGGGCGTGGCCCCGTGGTTGAGGGCGCCGTTGATGTGCGATCGCAGCTGGTTCGGCCGCCCCGTGAGCGCCGCCAGCATCGCGACCACCTCCAGGCTGCGCGTGCGCCGGTCGAGCCGGTCGCTGCCCCACACCTCCCCCAATGCGAAGTCGACCACCTCGTCCGCCAGCTCCGGCGAACTCGCCCGCATGGCCGCGTGCCGCGCTTCGGGGTCGCCGCCGCCCGAGAGCGTGCGCATCACGTCGTGCCCAGCCTGCCGCCGGGACTCGAACGGACCGTCGGTCGTTTCTGATTCCATGCCCATCTCCCTCTGAAGTGCGCCCAGGATCGCGGCGCTGTCGTCGCGCGGCGCTGCCAGCCCGAAGGCCGCGAGGACTCCCGCCCGCACGTGTTCGTCCATCTCAAGGTGCGCGAGCGCCGCGGGCGCGAACCAGGCCATCTCGGCCCCGTCCGCCGCCGGCTCCCCCTCCCAGGCGCTCGTCGCGAACAGGTTGTAGACGGTGTGCCCCTCCGCCTCAGGGACGAACAGCGTCTCGTGGAACGCCTCCTCGATGCCCTCCACGGTAATCCCCATCTCCCCCAGGATCGCCGCCATCCCCACGTCCACGTCCTCGTGTTCGGGCGCCAGATCACCCCCCGGCAGGCTCCACCCCTCCTCCCCGTGCCCGCGCACGAGCAGCAGCTCGCCCTCCCGCTCGATGATCGCCGCCAGGTGAATGCGCTGTGCCATCGCTATCCCCCCACGCGCTCGGGCGGTTGCTGCGCCGCCGCCAGCTCTGCCTGGTCGATGGCGCGTTCCAGCGCCAGCATCTTGTTCACGCTCTCCTCGTACTCCTTTGGCGGCGACGAGTCGTACACGATGCCCCCGCCCGCCTGCAGGTAGGCGTTTCCGTCCTTCACCACCATCGTGCGGATGGCGATGCACGTGTCGAGGCTGCCCGCGAAGCTGGCGTACCCCACCGCCCCCGCGTAGATGCCCCGCCGCTCCTGCTCCAGCTCGGCGATGATCTCCATCGCCCGCACCTTCGGCGCCCCCGAGACCGTGCCCGCGGGAAACACCGACCGGAACGCGTCGTACGGCGTGCGGTCCTCCCGCAGCCGCCCCGAGACGTGCGAGACGATGTGCATCACGTGCGAGTACCGCTCGATCTCCATCAGTTGGTCCACCCGCACCGTCCCCGGCTCCGCCACCCGCCCGACGTCGTTCCGCCCCAGGTCGACCAGCATGATGTGCTCGGCCCGCTCCTTCTCGTCCCCGAGCAGCTCCTCGGCGAGCGCGTCGTCCTCCTCCGGGGTCGCCCCCCGTGGCCGCGTGCCTGCGATCGGATGCGTCGTCACGACCCCGTCCTCCACCCGCACGAGCATCTCCGGCGAGGCCCCCACGATCTGGAAGCCGTCCAGGTCGAGGTAGAACATGTACGGCGACGGATTCACCGTCCGAAGCTGCCGGTAGATGGTGAACGGGTGCACCGAGGTCGGACGCCGGATCCGCTGCGAGGGCACCGCCTGGATGATCTCGCCCCCGACCACGTCCTCGCGGATTCGCTCCACCATCAGCTCGTAGCCCTCGCGCCCCACGTTCGAGACGCCCTGCGCGCTCACGCGCGCCACCTCCGCCACCTCCTCGACCGGCAGCGCCAGCGGCCTGCTCAGACGCGCCACGATCCCGTCGATCGTCTCCGCCGCCTCGCGGTAGGAAGCCTCGATGTCCCCGTCGAGGCGGCAGTGCGCGATGGCGCGGATCGTGTGCCGAACGTGGTCGAACACGACCATCGAGTCGCACAGCAGGAACATCGCCTCGGGAATGCCGACCGGGTCGTCCTCGTTCGCCGGCACGCGCGGCTCGAAGTGCCGGATCGCTTCGTAGCTCACGTAGCCCACTGCCCCGCCCGTCAGGCGCGGCAGCCCCGGCAGCTCAACCGCCTGCATCCCCGCGAGCGCCTCCTCCAGCGGCTTCATCGGGTCGCCCTCGTACGCCTCCCCCGGCCCCGTGCGGATGACCTGGTACGGGTTCGCCCCGATGAACGAGTAGCGCGCCAGCCGCTCCCCGCCCTCCACCGACTCCAGCAGGAACGAGTGCTGCCCCTCGCGCACCTTCAGGTACGCCGAGACGGGCGTCTCCAGGTCCGCCGCCACCTCCCGGTAGACCGGAACCAGGTTTCCCCTGCCCGCCGCCGCGAGCGCCTTTACCTCGTCGAGCGTTGGGTGCGGCACGGTCAGCGTCCCCCTGGCGGCCCGGTCAGGTAGTTGATCTCCAGCGCATCCCGGACCAGCGCCATGGTCTCCTGCGCAGCCGTCCGCGCCCGTGCCGTACCCGACTCCAGCGCGTCCCGCACCTCCTCCAGATGCGTCTCGTAGTACGCGCGCCGCTCCCGGAACGGGTCGAGCAGGTTGTTCAGAGCGATGGTCAGCTTCTGCTTCACCTCCACGTCGCCCACTTTCCCGAGGACGTAGCGCTCCTTCAGGTCGTTCACCTCGTCCACGTCCGGGTTGAACGCGTCGTGGTACATGAAAACGGGGTTCCCCTCGACGTGACCGGGGTCGGTCGCACGAAGCCGCGTGGGGTCGGTGAACATGCCCCGCACCTTCTTCGTCACCGTGTCCGCATCGTCTTTCAGCTGGATGGTGTTATTGAGCGACTTGCTCATCTTCGCCTGGCCGTCGAGCCCCACCAGCCGCGGGACGCGCCCCACCAGCCCCTCGGGCTCGGGGAACACCTCGCGGAACTGCCGGTTGAAGCGCCGCGCCAGCTCCCGCGTCATCTCGATGTGCGGCAGCTGGTCCTCGCCCACGGGCACCAGGTGCGCCCGTGGCATCAGGATGTTCGCCACCTGCATCACCGGGTAGGTGAAGAACGCGACCGGCACCGACTTCTTGCCGAAGTCCGCCATCTCCGACTTCAGCGTCGGGTTGCGCTGAAGCATCCCCAGCGGCAGGAACCAGCTCAGCCAGGTCGTCAGCTCGGCATGCTCCGGCACGAGGCTCTCGATGACGAAGCAGCTCTCCTCCGGGTCGAGCCCCACGGCCAGCCAGTCAAGCGCGACCTCCCAGACGGACTCGCGCACGCGCTCGAAGTCGTCCGCGTAGTCCGAGACCTGGTAGTCCGCGATCAGGAAGTGGCAGTCGTACTCCCCTTGCAGGCGGAGCCAGTTCTCGAGCGCCCCGGCGTAGTGGCCCAGGTGCAGCGACCCGGTCGGCCGGATGCCGGTCAGGATTCGCTTCCGCTCGCTCATTGGATCCCCCTGTCGACTCTGTTCGTCAGGCAGCCGCGCCGTAGCAGCCGTCGAGGAACGCCAACAGCCGCTCGCTCGCCCGTTCCGCCGCTGTGACCACGGCGTCGTCGTCTTCGCACAGCTCCTCGATCGCGGACAGCTCCGCGCCCGAGTGGGCCACGTCCGAGACCAGGTGCACGGAGAAGAACTCGAACTGCGCGGGCAGCAAGTCGTAATGCTCCGTCAGCCCCTTGATCTTCTCCCACGCGATCACCGGCGCCTGCGACTCGTAGGCGAAGAGCGCTGCCAGCGCCTCCGCCACCGGCGCATTCGCCGCCACATCGGCGTAGTGCTCCACAAGCGCTGCCGTCTCGGGATGCGGCTCCGCGCTCTCAACCTCGTCCCGTGAGACGCCCAGCGCCGCCGCGAACTCCAGCCACAGGGCCGGATGGTTGCGCTCGCCGTGCTCCTCGTCCCAGAGGTTGTCCAGCAAGTGCTGCCGGATCGCCGGCGACTCCGTGCGCGCGTGAATCGCGCTCAGGAAGCGCGGGAACGCCCGCTCGAAGTGGTAGTACTGGCGTGCGTAGTCCTGCAGCCGCTCGACCTCGAGCGTGCCCGCGCTCCACGCCTGGTAAAACGGGTGCTGCAGCAGCGACCGCTCCGCGATCACTTCCCGCATGCGCGTCTCCAGCGCCGTGCCCGCTTCCGTCATCGTCATCTCCGACCTCCTTCGGTCCTGCTTCCTCGTCGCGCTTCTGCTGCTCCGGCTCCGCCACCTCCGCCCCTCGCGGCGCTGTCTGCTTCGCTCGGTACAGTGACGGCCGGCCCAGAAAAAAACCCGCCCTCGAAAGGACGGGATTCCCGCGGTACCACCTTCGTTCCCCGGCGATCGCCGGAGCACTCAGCGGGCGCGCATCCGTTTCCGGATGGAACGCCCAAGGCCGCTAACGGGGCCCATCCCGCCCCCGCCTACCCACCGTCTCCGGCTTCTGCGAGGGAACTCCCGGGTCCATTCGCCGCTTGCCTGCCTCCCGGGCTTCCACCGTCCCCGGTTCGCTGGTGAGGCCGCCTGAGCGGGTACTCCTCCCGATCAACGCTTCTTCGATTCAGTTGTCGTTCGAGCCTAGGTCCGCGCGCCCGAGCGGTCAATATGCGAACCCGCCGGTTACCCCGCCGGCAGGAACTGGTTCAGCGCCGCCATCCCGTCCGGTTCGGTCAGCAGCGGCGGATGCGCCGCCCCCGTGACCTCCACCACCTGCGCGTTCGAGTGCTCCCGCCCCATCTTCGCCGCCGTCTCGCGGCTCAGGATGTCGCTGTGCTCCCCGCGCAGCACGAGGATCGGGCACTGGATCGACCGGTATCGCCGCCAGAGCTCATCCTCGTCCGGCACGCCCATGCCCACGTGGCGCGCCGCCGGGTCCATCTTCCAGACGTACAGACCGCTGTCGCTCAACCGAACGTTCCAGCGCGCGTAGTCGGCCACGCGGTCGTCCGAAAGCCTCGCCGCCGCCGGGAAGTGCTCCTTGAAGTACTGCACGACCGCCTTCAGGTCGGGGAAGGCCGTCGGCGTCGAGGCCGAGCGGTCGCTGATACGGCCCACGCCGCTGCTGTCCACGTCCGGACCGATGTCGTTCATCACGAGCGCGTTCACCCGCTCCGGGTGCGCTGCCGCGTACGCCATTGCCACGCCTCCGCCCATCGCCGTCCCCACCAGCGCGAACCGCTGCAGCCCCAGCGCCTCCCGCACCGACTCCAGGTCGGAGACGTACACGTCCTGCGTGTACTCGTCGTGTGGTCCCCAGGCCGATTCGCCCCGTCCGCGGAAGTCCAGCGCGAACACCTGGTAGCGCTGCGAGAGCTCGGTTGCGGCCCGGTCGAACATGCGCGCCTGCCCCACGAGGTTGTGCAGCAGCACGACGTTTGGCGCCGCCGCTGAACCCCGTGCGATGAGGTGCTGCCGCAGCCCATTCGCTTCGACGAAGATGTCTCGAACACCGAACGCACTCGTCATGGCTCACCCTCCGGCTATCGCTACTGCGATTGTACGGAATCCAGCGGCCCCGGCACGTAAGCGCGCGGATCAGATCGGCTGCCGCCCCGCGTACCCCGTCTCGATCGGGTGCCAGAACGCGAGTTCCGTCTCGCTCAGCTCGTAGCAGAGAAGCACCACCACCCCATCCCGCTCGTGGGGGAAGTCGATCAACCCCCGCTCCGGATCCTTCAGCTGGATGCCCCAGCCATCGAGCAACTCCACGCACTCGCGGAGCGTCGCCTCGTGGTGTTCCCGGTCCTCACCGCTGGTGGGCGAAGGCGGCGGCAACGGGTGGCCGTCCGCCATCGAAGCCCGCCGCTGCGCCGCCTCCTGCGCCCGCGATCCCCGCAGCGCCACGAACGCGTCGCGCAGCCGCTCCAGTACCGCTTGCACCTGTGGCAGCAGCGCCCGCGCCTCCTCCACGCTGAAGAGCCGCACGTTAGACGAACAGGTGGAGCGGCATCTGTTCGGGCAGGACCGTCTCCCCCGACTCGACTGCTGCCAGCCCGGCCAACTCCTCCTCCACCCCCGGCCCGATGATGGCGTTCCGACCGACTGTCATCCCCGGGGGAATCATCGCCCGCTTCCCCACGATCGAGATACCGCTCTTCACGATGTCGGGCCGCGCGCGGTTCACGACCGAGTTGTCCCCCACACCCACGGTCGCCCCGCTCCCCACCTGCACTTCCTTGTCGATGATGGCGTGGTCGACCACCGCCCCCGATCGGATCACGGCGCCGTGGCAGATGATCGAGTCCCGCACCAGCGCCCCCTCCTCCACCACCACCCCCGGCGAGATCACCGAGCGCTCCACCATCCCGTCGATCTGCGCCCCCGGCGAGATGAGGGCATTGTGTGGCGCCGCCTTCGCCCCGAAGCGCGCCGGTGTCTCAGCAACCCTCGATGTTCGCAGCGGCGCCTCAGGGTTCGCCAGGTTCAGCGGCGGGTGTTGCTCGATCAGGTCCATGTTCGCCTGCCAGTACGCGTCGATCGTTCCGACGTCCCGCCAGTAATCGAGGTACTGGTACCCGAACACCCGGCGGTTCTTGTAGATGCGCGGCACGATGTCCTTGCCGAAGTCGTGGGCGCTCGCCGACCCCAGCGTCGCATCCTCCTGCAGCGCCTCGATCAGCACCTCCCGGTTGAAGCAGTAGATGCCCATCGACACCCACGTCGACTTCGGTTCCGCCGGCTTCTCCTGGAAGTCCACCATCCTCCCGCTCGCGTCCAGCTCCAGCACACCGAAGCGGTGCCCCTCCTCCAGCGGCACCGAGTACACCCCCATCGTCACGTCCGCCTGCTGCCGCCGGTGGTAGGCCACCAGGTTGCGGTACGACATCAGGTAGACGTGGTCCGCCGAGAGGATCAGCACCTCCTCCGCCCGCGACTGGGCGATCAGGTAGAGGTTCTGGTAGACCGCATCCGCAGTCCCCTGGTACCAGTCCATGTCGGCCCGGCCCAGGTACGGCTGCAGGATCTCGATGTTCCGGTCCGGCGTGTCGTAGCCCCAGGCCCGCCCCGAGGCGATGTGGTTCACCAGCGATCGTGGCCGGTACTGGGTCAGCACTGCCACCCGGTCGATGTCGCTCGCCGTGCAGTTGCTCAACGCGAAGTCCACGATCCGGTACTGCCCGCCGAACACCACCGCGGGCTTCGCCCGCTGCTCCGAGAGCACCGAGAGGCGATCACCCTGCCCGCCGGCCAATATCAGTGCGAGTACGTCGCGCATGGCCCGCATTGTAGCCGTCCACCAAGAACAGACCTTGCGACCCGAGCGGCTATGCTGAGGCGGTGAGGTCCTGCCGCATCGCCCTCGCCCAGCTCAATACCACCGTCGGCGACATCGACGGCAACTGCGAGCGCATCCGCGATTCAATCGCCACCGCTCGCGAGGCCGGCGCCGCCATCGTCGCCTTCCCCGAACTCGCCGTCACGGGCTACCCCCCCGAGGACCTGGTCCTGCGCCGCTCCTTCTGCGAGGAGTCCCGGAAAGCCACAGCCGCCCTCGCCACGGAGACCGACGGCATTATCGCCGTCGTCGGCTTCGTCGATAGCCTCGCCGGCGAGTCCTTCAACGCCGCCGCCGTCTTCGTCGATGGCGAACGGGCCGATACCTACCACAAGCGCCGCCTCCCCAACTACGGCGTCTTCGACGAGGAGCGCTACTTCGGCCACGGGCTCACGACCCCCGTCTACCGTGCCGGTCCGCTCATGTTCGGCGTCAGCATCTGCGAGGACATCTGGGACCCGAGCGGTCCTGTCGCCGACATGGCCCTCGGCGGCGCCGAGCTCTGCGTCAACATCAACGCCTCCCCGTATCACCGTGGTCGCGGCGCCGAGCGGGTGAGCATGCTCGCCACCCGCGCCACCGACCACCGCATCGCCATCGCCTACGTCAACGCCGTCGGCGGCCAGGACGAACTCGTATTCGACGGCGACTCCCTGGTCCTCGACGCCCACGGCGAGATAGTCGCCCGCGGTCCCCAGTTCCGCGACGAGCTCATCGTCGCCGACCTCGACCTCGACCAGGGAGTTCAGCGCCGCCTGCACGCCCGCCGCCGTCGCGAAGTGGTCGCCCACGGCGACTCCCTCAGCGACATCCGCGAAATCGACCTGGGTTTCTCACCCGACCTGGCCCCCCGCGACGAGCCCTCCCTCCCCCAGGCCGCCCCTCTCCCCGACGAAGCCGAGGTCTGGGAGGCGCTCGTCCTCGGTACCCGCGACTACCTCGCCAAGACAGGCTTCACGAGCGCCTACATCGGCCTCTCCGGCGGCATCGACTCAAGCGTCGTCGCCGCCATAGCCGTCGACGCCCTCGGCCCGGAGAACGTCACCGGCGTCTCCATGCCCAGCCGCTACTCCAGCGACCACAGCCGCAGCGACGCCCACGCCCTCGCCGAGAACCTCGGCATCGAGTTGCTCACCATCCCCATCGAGCCCGCCCACGCCGCCATGCTGGAGATGCTCGAAGAGCCCTTCGCCGGCTCCGAGCCCGGCCTTGCCGAGGAGAACCTCCAGTCACGCCAGCGCGGCAACGTCCTCATGAGCCTCGCCAACAAGTTCGGCGCGCTCGTCCTCACCACCGGCAACAAGAGCGAGATGGCCACCGGCTACGCCACCCTCTACGGCGACATGGCCGGCGGCTTCGCCGTCCTCAAAGACGTGCCCAAGACCCTCACCTACGCCATCGCCCGCTGGCGCAACGCCTCCGCCGGACGCCCCCTCATCCCCCAGGCCGTGCTCGACAAACCCCCCAGCGCCGAGCTCCGCCCCGACCAGTTCGACGCCGACTCCCTGCCCCCCTACGACATCCTCGACCCCATCCTCGAGGCCTACGTCGAAGGCGACCGCAGCGGCCCCGAGATCGTCGCCATGGGCTTTGACGAAGCCACCGTCCGCCGCATCCTCGCCCTCGTCGACCGCAACGAATACAAGCGCCGCCAGTCCCCACCGGGCGTCAAGATCACCCCCCGCGCCTTCGGCCGCGACCGCCGCCTCCCCATCGCCAACCGCTACACGGGTTGGTAGCGCGTAGGAGTCGGCTGTTCGAGGGTAGGGAGCCATGACCGAGTTGTTCTCGCAGCGCTTTGGGCACGCTGAGCCCGATGCAGAGATCACGACACGCAATGGTGAGCCAGGAGACTTACGCGGTGTTCTGGTTGACATAGCCTACGAGTCTGGGATTTCCCCCAAAGGGATGCGACAAATAGTGGGCAAGGTTCTTCGTGTCCCACCTGACCGGGGGAACTGGAGCAACTTCCCAAACGTAGATGACGAGGTGAGAGGTCATCTCGAGTCCTGCTATTGGTCGTATGTTTACGATGTCCTTCAAGAAGTCTACGAGTATTTGGCGAGTAAGTATCTCAACGGGGACATCAGTGACGCGGAAGCATTTGCCGGAAAGGTGAATGATTATTTTCGGCGACGTGGGTACGGCTGGCAGATTCTGAACGGGGCCATCGAGGTCCGGGGACCCGAAATCTTTGAGGCTCCGGTCCGCACAGCCCTGAGGGACCTGGGAGCTTCCGATCGCCAGACCACGCGGGATGAGCTGCAAGAGGCAATTCACGACATATCACGTCGACCCGAGCCAGATGTCACGGGAGCCATTCAGCATGGTATGGCTGCCCTGGAATGTTTGGCGCGTGACATCACTGGAGACACGAGCTCCACGCTCGGCAAGCTAATCAATGACCACCCGGAGTTGTTCCCAAAGCCCGTCGGGGACGCCGTATCCAAGCTGTGGGGCTACACGTCAAACGAGGGGAGACACTTGATGGAAGGTGCCTCAGTGGACTTCGAAGATGCTGAGCTCGTTGTACACCTCGCGAGCGCGCTCTCCCTATATCTGATGCATAAATTTGACGACGGAGCTCGAAATTATCCAGCAGGCGACCTTGATGACCTGCCCTTCAACTAGCTCAGGTTAAACTGCTACCCTCCAGATGCCCCGCCAGCTCCCCGCTCTCCACCCCCGCGCCTTCGGCCGCGACCGCCGCCTCCCGAGCGCCAACCGCTACCAGGCCTGGTAGTTGCTGCTAACATAGACCTATGGTCACGCAGGCCCGCGACGACACTGCTATTGAGAGGTTCGCCGATGGAATCGGCGAGTGGCTCCTGACTCAGCGCTTCGGTGCGATCACCCCGCTCGCCTTCCGCTACCGCCTCTGGGAGCCCCGCGCCGATGACCGCATTGAGGGCGAACTCCCGCACCTCGTCATTGAACTCCTTGTTGAGGATCCACCGTCACCCCCACCGCATTGGAGCCCTCCAAGAGAGGAGGAAGGGCTCAGCCTGCACGACCTTCAGAAGCGCGCTGAGGCCGTCCTCTGGCCGCGCAAGGACATGGATTCCGTGGACAAGGCAGCGAAAGATCGCGTCGTTAGCCTCGCCCTTCCGCTTGGCATCGACGCTCACCGCCCCGTTGTCGTGCATCTCTTTGGCCGCTCGGAGGCGAAGGAGTGCGGTTTCCCGGCAAACGATGACTGAGGCGGATGAACAAGGCGGCCGTTCGGTCGAGCTGCCCCCTGGAGTGTCCCCGCACGCCGCTTCCTCCATCGGACACTCTTGGGTGTCCTACGCGTGGCACATCGTCTTGAGCGATCCGCTACCCAGACCAGCAGGAATCGCCCTGGCGCGGGCGGTTTCGACTGCCTACTTCGCGCTCTTTCACGCCGTCACGCTGCGGGCCGCTGATCTCCTGGCTCCCGGGGGTGATCCCCGCCTGCGCTACAGGCGGGTTCGCGACTTCCAGCATCGAAAACTGCACCGCGTCGCCATGTGGCTTGCCGGTTCAGGTACACCACCAAACAGGTGGGCTTCCACTTTGGTCAGTCTTCAAGATGAAGAGGATGTAGTAGCGGTTGCTGATGCAGTGTTGGTTCTGCGGGAGGCGCGCATGGACGCTGACTACAATCATGACGCGTCGTTCACGCAGAACCGCGCGATTGCGCTGGTCGCAACCGCGTCGCGAGCAGCGAGCACAGTGGGGTCCGACGTATTCGCGGCGAGCGACGCTGGTCAGAGGTTCCTTCAGATAGTGGCCGATCAGGTGGAAGCGCGGCCGTAGTATTCGCCAACCGCCCCTACCCTTCCAGCCGCCCCGCCAGCTCCCCGCTGCCCACCCCCAGCGCCTCGTAGAACGCCGGGTTCACCTCGCCCGACGCGATCACTCCCCGCGCCTTCGGCCGCGACCGCCGCCTCCCCATCGCCAACCGCTACAGGGGTGGGTGAGGCGCGCTGCTAGGTCGTGGGGGCGGCCGCCTCCATGCGCAGCCGCAACTGCTCCTGCAGCTCCTTCAGCACCCCCTTTGCGCGCGCCACGTCGACAAGCGCGAGAGCGAGGAGGTCGTCTTCACCCTCCTCCAGCACCACCTTCAGGAAGGAGAGGATGTCTTGGTTGGTCTCCCAGTGGTCGATTACGTCCCACGGCAGGGTCTTGGTCTTCCCCATGCGCTGTCTCCCCCTAGAAATTGCGGGCCAGTTCGATGGCCCTGTTGATGTCGCGCTGCTGCGATAGGCGCAGGACACGGGTGTCGAAACGATCCCGAGCCTGCCGGTCCCGAAGCCTCCGAAACCAACGCGCGAAAACTTCGGTTTGACGAACCTCGACCACGGCCTGCAATTGTAAGCAGCTAAGATTGTTGGTCTAGGAGGGAACGAAACCCGCATGGCTCAGCCCACTAACAGCCAACAGCCCCGCCTAGGACCCCTCCAGACGCCCCGCCAGCTCCCCGCTCCCCACCCCCAGCGCTTCGTAGAACGCCGGGTTCACCTCGCCCGACGCGATCACTCCCCGCGCGATGACGAGCGCGTCGATCGTCGTGCCGCCCTCGCGACGCAGCGCCCCCGCCGTCATGTTCAGCGCCTGACGCAGGTTCGGCGCCGGCATCACCCGGTCCGAGAGTGGCGTGCTGCCCTCGCCGTGCACCGCTCGCAGCGCGTTCTCCAGCGCGTGCGGGTCTAACAGGTGCGCCCGGCCCTCCTCGCGCAGCACGCTCAGCGCCCCCGCCAGCAGGAACTCCACGCCTTCGATCGCCACGTTCAGGCTCGCCGCCAGCCGTTCCCCCTCCGCCAGCGCCCGCTCCCCGTCCGCCGAAAGCCTTACTTCCGCCATCAACCCGTCCTCCGACCGAGTTTACGTCTCGCCGAGGGTCAACGCCTTACCGGTTACTTTCGACCGACCACCGACCACCGACCACCGACCACCGACCACGTTCCCGGTTTCCCAATCGACACCAAACGCTGCGCTACTCCTGGGGAGCCCCATTGCCTCCAAGAGGCGGGTAGGGGCCGGAATCGCAACAGATTGTCCCTCGTCGGGTCGACAGCGCCGTTTCTCACAGCCGCACGAACATCGGTATGACGACCCTCTCGTGCGAAAAGGGATGCGCCAGGTTCTATGCCGCGCTCTCGTTTTGAGGCCCATCGCGCGCGTCGCCGATAATCACTCATCGGGCAGCCCCCGCAGTCACGTCGGGATGAGGGATGTGCGCCCTCCGCTCCTCCCAAGCGCAGCCCCGTCGGCGTGTTCACTGCACGACGGACGGGTTGAGACCTAGAGGATCCCCGGCGATGCACGGCCGGCGGCGGAATCTCCAGGCGAAGAGGCCTCCGTGCTGGTTGGCGGCTCCGGCTCGAGGCCGCTGAGTCGCACGGCTGTCCGCCATGCGCCCTCGGAGTTGAGTTGACTGGAGGCGTAGTCGGCGCTCAACAACCTGTCGCTCAGGAACAGGTGGTGCTTCTCTGTGCGTTTGTTCTCGACGGAGACCGCCAGCACGCCTGTATCTGGCGGGCCGCCCTCTGCGAGCGCTGTGAGGTGCGCGTGGAGTTCGAGGGGGGTCGTGTCACGCGCAAGGATCGCCAGGCCTTCGATCGCGACCGCGACTCGCCGCGCACGTAGCTGCAGCGCCAGCGTATGCATGATGCGATCACCGGCCCAGGGAAACAGCAGCGTATGTCGCCCGTGGTGCAAGAACGGACGATCACGCAACCCGAAGCGCCGGAATGCCCTCCGCCCTTCGGCGAGCAGTTCGCGACCGGTTGCGTCGAGGAAGACCGGGATATCGTTGTCCTCGTAGACACTCTGCATCTCATCACGAACGCGATCATGGATCATGGCTCCTGATCCGCCGAAATGTGGAGGGACTCCACCACGGGCAGGTTGCAGGTCGACCTCGTGGCGCTCTTCGTGAACCTCGATGACCCGCCAGCGGTGTCCTGCGAAGATCAGGAACAGGCCTGAAGCAAGTGGAAATGTAATGGGCAGCGTGCCGAGCGTCCGGCCGTTCGCGAGCAGTCGCCACTCATCCGGTGACTTGAATGCCGAATAGAAGTCGTAGTGGTTGACCAGCCGCTCTCCAGCGAGATCGAGCACCAGCGTTCCATCATGTGTCTGGGAGAGCAGCTCGTGACTTGCGAGATCGCGCAGGAGTTGGGCAAACGTCGACTCGTCAACCGCATCGAATGGACCAGACGAACAGAGCGCCCGGTACGCGTCCGCGGCGCGGAATCCCCCATGCTGGGCGGTGAGCGACAGAACCTGCTGCACAAGCGTGGAGAGATGGAGCGCGGCGGGCGGAGGTGACTCTACCCAGCGGCTCATAAGCAGGCGAATCATGGCCACCGTCTGCACGAGCGAGCCGCGCAGCTGGTCCTGCGGAGGCGTGTTCTCACCGACCTCCTTCTCCTGGACATAGATGCGGATCACAGATGGTGCCTCTGCTTGCCGTCCGGAACGGCCGAGGCGTTGTTTCAGAGATGCGACGGAGCCTGGCGTGCCGATCTGTGCGATTGAATCGACCGCGCCGATGTCGATCCCGAGTTCGAGTGTGGTTGTCGCAACAACTGTAGCGGGCCGAGTCCCCTGCAGCCTTTCCTCGGATTCCTCACGGATCTCGCGCGAGAGACTGCCGTGGTGTGGCCAGAACTCGTTCGGCAATTTTGCCCGTTCCGCCCGCCAGCGGAGCAGATCAGCGAAGCGTTCCACCTCCACGCGGCTATTGGCGAAGATGAGGTGCGTGCCACCGCGCAGGGTCTCGTAGAGATGTCGAGATATCTCCAGGTCGTCGCCGGTCAGCATCTGCTCGAGTTCAACCGAGGCACCCGCCCGTTCTGCGGCGGTAGCTTCGCTCTCGCCCATCTGCGGCCGGGTGATGCGGTAGCCGCGTACCTGCATCTTGACTTCGCGTCCGAGTGCCGACGAAGTAATTCGCTCGACCTCACCGCCACGGCGCGGCAGAAGGAACTCGGACGCCAGATCGAGGTCCCCCAGTGTGGCGGAGAGCGCAACACGTGGGACGCGTCTCTTCGCCGCCACGTCCACTCGGTGCATCAGTGATTGCAGTTGGCGACCTCGCTCCGTCCCGATGAACGCATGCAGCTCGTCCACGACGATGTATCGAAGTGCTTCGACGAGGCGAGGGACCGCCGTCCCGCGTGTCACAAACAACGCTTCGAGGGACTCGGGGGTGATGAGCAACGCGCCCTTTGGCCGCGCGACGAATCGGCGCTTTACGCTGCTCGCGATGTCACCGTGCCATGGCGTCACTGCTGCGTTGATGCACTCGAACAACGGATTGAGCCTGCGCTGCTGGTCATTGATGAGCGCCTTGAGTGGCGCGATGTAGATGACGCCGAGCGATTCCGCCGCGTCCTCAGCGAGTGCGCTGCAGATCGGAAGGAATGCGGCCTCCGTTTTCCCGGACGCCGTTGCGGACGAGATCAGAACGTCACGCCCGTTCAGGATTGGCGCGACCGCCCGCTCCTGGATCTCGCGTAGTTCGTTCCACTGCTGGCGCCAAACCCAGCGCTGCACTGAGCGGTCGAGCTGATCGAACGCTTGGGACGACGCCTCTGTCATCGATGCGCCTACAAACGGAAGGAGGCAAGTTCGTCGCCGGAGGGTTCGGCCGGCCCGACTTCCTCCAGGCCGACGATGTCCGGGTTCGCCTCAGGTTCGATCTGGACCTTCCCGACGAGGTCGCTCCACTCCGCTTCCGGGTTCTGCTCAAGGATGGCGAGCATCTGGACGAACGCCCGGATCGTGTCGCGCGGTGTTCGGAAGTACGCCTCACCAATCCGTCGCGAACAGTGGTCCATGAATGCGCGCAAGGCGTCGTCCGGAAGGGCGGAGGCAACGGAGTCGCCGCCAGCGTGGATGTGCCGGAGCTTCGTGAGCACGACGAACAGTTCCTCCGGGGTGAGATTGGGAAGCCGGATGACCGGTCCCGAAAAGTCCCTCAAGCCCGCGGAGGCGAAGGTGTTCTCGCTAAGCCGGCTTTGCAGGGCCTCGTAGCTGTAGAGCCCGCGCCGCGTATCCGTCAGAAACTCCGGGGTGCCGGCCATGAGAAAGCCGAGGTGGGATACTGTTCCCTGAAGGCAGTCATTCAGGATTCGCAGGATCTGCTCGTAGTTGCTGCTCCGCGCCCGTGTATTCGCGAGCTTGTACAGGTTCACCAGCTCGTCCAGGGCAACAACAAGCCCGGTGTATCCGGCGAGACGAACGAAACGGGCGAGTAGCTTCAGTTGGTCGTAGACGCTGCCGTCGTCGACGATCGTGCGCACCCCGAGATCGCGCCGCGCATCGGTTCTCGTCGAATACTCGCCTCGTAGCCAGCGTACAGCCGACGCTTTCAGGCTCGCATCACCCTGATCGTGACCGCGCCAGTATGCCGCGACCACCTCGGCGAAGTCGTAGCCGCCCACGAGCTCGGACAGCTTGTCGAGATGCTGATGAATGATGTCTTCGACGTTGCCATCCGCAGCACGCGCTTCCTGCTGCGCCTGTCCAATAAACCGCTCGACCACGGAGGCGAGTCCGCCGCCCTCGGGGTTCGTGCGCGTGGCGAGATTCCGCGCGAGTTCAGCGTAGAGATTCCGTGCCTGTCCACCGGTCGCGTGGATGCGCCGATCCGGCGTGAGATCGCCGTGCATGGTCACGACGTTTTTCTCCAACGCGGCCGAGCGGATCAGATGAAGGAAGAAGCTCTTTCCGCTGCCGTACTCTCCAATCACGAATCGGATCGCCGACCCCCCGTCGATGATGCGGTCAAGATCGCCCAGCAGGGCAGACACCTCGCCCGCGCGACCGACCTGGATGTGCTGGAGCCCGCGTCTGGGTACCACACCAGCCGCCAGCGACTGGAGAATCGCATCGCGATCACGGGGACGGATCCGGGATTCAGCGGCCATCGAGTAGTTCCTTTAGCGCCTCGTCGTTTACCTCGAGGGGATCGTCGCCCTCGAGGAGTGGTTCGTCGCAGCGCTCGAATGCCGCGTCGTTGATCGTCTCGATGGCGCCGGCAGGCATCAATCCGAGTTCACCCGCGGTCTGCTCGAATTCCTCACGGGACCAGATCCGCCGCTGAGCCAGGTAGCGGACGAGTTCCGCATGCAGCGAATCCAGGCCATCCAGCGCGGACTCCGAAGTCGTCTGCTCGTCGTCGTCGATCGTTATCTCGTCGGGATCGGATTCTTCCGCTCCCTCTCCAATCGGGCCATCGAAGATCTCCGTGAGCAGTTGCGTCACTTCGCGAGTTGACGCCATAACCTCCGCGATTCGCTGCTTGTCCAGTGTCAGCCCCGCATCCGTCGGAACGATCGCCGCCTCAGGCGGCCGGGGAATCGGATGCCCGATTGGCTTGTCGCTCGGGATCACGGTGACCGGGTGGGTCGCTGGGCCGGATGCAAGCGTGTGAAGATCGCTGTGGAGCTGATCAGAGTTGAGGCCGAGGAGCGTGTAGATGCGCCCGAGAACCTTGATCTCCTCCGGGCTGACGTATCCATCTGCAGCCGCGACGGACAAGACAAAACGCCCGGCCAGATCGCGATGCGCCGGCGCGAGCGCTTGAAGGCGAGACTTCATTCCGGTGAGTTTCGGAGGATCGGCCAGCAGCCACTGCAAGTGGGCCCGGAGCCTGTTGCGGTCGACTCGCGAGAGATTCAGCGCCTGTTCCAGATGCGCCTCGAGGTGCCGTTCTTCATCCTCTGTCACCGTGCCATCGGCGACGCTCACAGCGGCGCCGAGCTGTAGGAGGACGGTCGCGCCCAAATAGTCCTCGGCAGGTTCGGTTGGCTCGTCAGGTAGCCTGAACACGGCGGCATGCTGGTGTTTCGAGAGGTTGATCCCGGAGTAGCGAATGTCCGGGGCGACCCCGAATCCGCGTTGCTCCAGTAGTTCGGTGAAGGCCGTCCCCTCGCGGGCGGTCAGTGTGTTCGGCTTCCGCGATGGATACTCCGCGATGAGATCTGGCACCGGGAGCGTTGCTATGTCACTGTCGCCCATCGCCGCCTCGATCCGCTCTAGGAGACGGCGGAGTTCTGCCGTCTCTCGGGTTTCGGCGAGTTCGCGCGGCAGGAGCGCGATGGCGGCCAGACTCTCGCGGTCATCGTGTTTCCCGGCCCAGCGGCTGTAGGCGTCAAGTTCCTCGGTGACTGTTTGAGCTACTTGCTGAAGCCGCCGAACCGGCGCTTTCAGTCGGCACACGTCGGGGAGGTCACCTACATCGATACGCGTATCGCCGAGACTCGCACTGGCTGGATGGTACGAGAGCTTCAGCGGCGTCTTGTTGCGTCGAATCGTCATCCCATCGCCGTACTGTGACTGGTAGCGGATTCTGAAGAGTTCGTTGAACTCGTCGGCGCAACGGTTAGCGGCAGTCCGCAACTGGATGTCCGGGTGCGTGCGGAGCCACGACAGTGCCCACGGTGCGGGCAAGGGTTCAGACGCATCGACGGTCGCTCCAAGAGCCAGTTTGAGCTCCACCGGGAAATCCCAACCACGCCGCGTGAGCGGCGGCGTCAAGTCTGCGACATCCACGACGCCGCGGATGAGAGGACCGAAAGAGAGGAAGTCGCTGGCGTATCCCCGAAACGAACTGCTGCCCTGATAGAGTTCGACAAGCCGCTCAACCTCATCGACTAGCATCGGAATCTCTGCACGAGCCTCGTCAATGTAATCGGCCTCAAAGAGGACACGGCGCTCGATGCCATAGAAGAAGAGGAACACGTACCCGATATATGCGCCGCCAGGGCGCCCTGCCGCAAGCCAGTCGAGGTATGCCGCGCGTGATTCTGGCGCGAGGTGGCTGTAGGACGGCCAGTAGTCCATCAGGTGTCCGGACAGATCAGGGGTGGGATGGGTGCCAGCGAGTTTAGGGTTGACGAGTGCAGGTTCGATCGAGGCGTGTGCTGAAATCCCCCGCAGGCGTGACCCCACGTAGATCATCCCTCCGGGCAACGTTCTGCCTTGCACCGTGACCGTTTGTCCAACAGAAACCCATGCCTTCTGACCTGCGCGGGCAATGGCTTCCAGTCGTCGATCCGTGGCAGGTGGAGGGCGGTCTCGTCCGCCGGATACCGGAGGACGGCGCGAGAACCGCCGATGCGACTGTTGTGCCGATTCGCTCGGGCGGTCGGGTGCATGGGAGGCGGGACGATCCCGCCTCAACCAACGCATCACGCCACCAACGATAGGAATGCCGTCCAGAGACTCCATCGTTGCCGCCTCGGTGAGGGATTCTGTCTCGATGCGTATATCTGCAACTAGGCCGGTCGCTCGCGAGCGCGATCTTTAAGCCTCGCTGCCGCGCGGCACGCCTGAGCCGGGGATGGGAGCATAACAGCCGACGCAGTTTGGGCAGGCGCACTGGCGGCCATCCGCAGGCCGTTCGTCGTGCACGTACACACTCCGCGTGGCCGCGCTCTCCCCGGTGATGTTCCACGCTACGCCTGCTCAGCCGCCACCTCGACTAGCCTTGCAAGGGCGTTGGCAAGGCGCATCTGGCGTGGCGTGCGGCAGCGGACGCGGATGAGGGCGGGACTGGCGACGACGACGGCGAGACACTGGGCGCGGCTGGTGGCGACGTTGAGGCGGTTGAGGCTGTACAGGAACTCCATCCCGCGCGGCGCCTCGTCGGCCGAGCTGGTCGCCATCGAGTAGATGGAGATGGGCGCCTCCTGCCCCTGGAACTTGTCGACGGTGCCGATGTGGAAGCCGGGGAGGGCGTCGCGGATGGCCTTCACCTGGGCGTTGTAGGGCGTGATGACGAGAACGTCGGAGTCGTCCAGCGAGTGGTCAGCGCCATTGGCATCGGTGTGGGAGGGGTTGGCAGCCAGCAGGGAGCGGACGAGGGCGGCCAATTCCTCCGCTTCCTCCGACGACTCACTCGACTGGCCGCTGTGCTCGACTGGCACGAATCGGATGCCGGTACCGGAGAGGGGCGGCACGCCCTCCAGGTTGAGCCGCTGGCGACCCGGATGCGAATGCAGGCGCCCCTCGTAGAACACCTCCGAGGTGTAGTCGCTGATCTTCGGGTGGAGCCGCCAGCTTCCGTCGAGGAAGAGGCCGAGGTCGTCCGGCATGACGCGCTCGCCGTGGAGCACGTGCGCCAGCGCTGAGCGCTCCGCGCCCGGCGGGTGGACCCCCTGCAGGGGCTGGTCGAGCTGCTGCGGGTCGCCGAGGAGGACGAGGTTTGTGGCCGAGAGCGACGCCGCCAGCGCGTCCGCCAGCGACATCTGCCCGGCCTCGTCGATGAAGAGCACGTCAACGCTCTCGACCATGTCCTCGCGCGCCCAGAGCCAGGTTGTACCGCCGACGACGTGGAGAGAGCTGTCGGCGAGCCCGTCTCGCGCTTCCTCGTTCTTCTTCAGGTGCTCGGCATCGGGGTACGTGGGCTCCTCGTTCGAGCGCTGGCCGATGGCCACGTCCACGCCTCGCTGGCCCGCGACCCTTGCCACCTTCGCCAGCAGCTCGCCGATGACCTTGTGGCTGTTGGCGGTGACGCCTATGCGCTTCCCCGCGGCTACAAGGTCCACGATCATCTCCGCCCCCACCGTGCTCTTCCCCGACCCAGGCGGCCCCTGAATGGCGAGGTAGCCCTCGCCCATCCCCGCGACCAGGCGGCGCGCGGCATCCTGCGCGTCATCGCCCTTGTTCAGAAGCGGCTGCCCTTCTTCCTGCCCCAGCCTCGGCGGCCGGCGGGCGAGGAGGTCCCTGGCCGCCCGGTACGGACCGGCGCCGTCAAGACCGTATTCGAGGACCCACACGGCGAGCCGCCGCAGGCTCTCCGGCTTGGGCTTTGGTTGGAAGTACTCGAACGGGATGAGCGACGTAGGAGTTGGCGGGGGCTGGCTGCTGCCCCGCCTGATGTCGATCACTCCTTCCTCGTCGTCGATGTGGACTGCCGTTCCAACGGCCTTCTCGGTTTCTGGGTCGTGTGGAGCCTTGTCGAGCTTGATGGCGTGGTCCTGGGGCGGGAAGTGAAACCGGTAGACGGTCGAACGCGCCTTCGGCCTCGGGTCCCGCCACGAGCCCTCGAAGGTCAGCCCACCGAGGGCGTCGGACTCCTCACGACGCTCCTCATCAGTCAGTTCGCTCACAAGATAGAAATACCGCCACCAGAACGACTTCGCCTCGCGCCGGTGCCAGTTCAGGAGTTGCGCCAGAAGCCAACGTCCACGCTCGTCTCTCTTTAGTTCTTCAATGTTGTCGGGGAGGCCGGCGCAGAGGGCATCCGCCAGCTCGTTGACGGCCTTCTGGTCGTCGCTGTCCTTGCGCGCCTCTGGCTCCGGCACGGTCGGGCGGGGCATGTCCCCGAGTTCGCCGACAAGCTCAGCTCGCTGCCCTTCCAGCCAGTCCCGCAGGCGCAGCGTCGAGACACAGTCGTCGCGGTTGTAGCCCTCGATCTCCGCGAGCAGCTCCTCCCGTTCGTCCCCTTGCCCAAGCTCAAGCCATGTCTCGAACTCCACGATGCTCGTGCCCGCGTCCCGCAGGTCGACCTCACGGTCGAAGTCGTAGAGGGGCTCCAGCCGCTTGATCGAGTAGCTCTCTACGAACGCGCGGATACCCTGGCGCACGGCCCGATAGAGGTCGACAAACACATTCCCGCGCAGGAGCTGGTCGACCTCCTCCTCGCGCGTCCCGTAGCGACCTGCGAGTCGCTTGACTGCGGTCGGCTCGTAGGGCGCGTAGTGGTAGATGTGCAGGTTCGGGTCGGATTCGAGCCGGTCCATGACGAGGTCGATGAAGGCCTCGAAGGCGCGTCGTTCGGCACCGGTCGTGACCGTGCCCTGCTCGATCGACCAGAGGGCGTGGAACGCTGGCTGCCCGTCCGCATCCGGGTGACTTGGCTCGATAACGCCGAAGAGGTATTCGATGCCGTCAACCTCCTCTGACCCGAAGAAGGGGTCGCCCTCGATGTCGAAGAAGAGGTCGCCGGGTGACGGCTCGGGCAGCATGAGCAGCCCCTGGTTGGGAACGAGTTCGCCCGCCCGGTCGCGGGCGGGCTCGATGCGCTCGGAGACCATCTTCTCCAGGCGCTCGCCCCGGACCTGGATCTCCGCCTGCGCTTGGATTCGGGCCAGCGCCTCGCGACCGGCACCGTCGAGGCGGTCGGGGAGCGGCTCCGCGGGTTCGGCGAGACTGGTGCGCGTAGTCACATCGATGGCGTGCAGGGCGCGACGCTGCCGCGAAGACAGGCCGGCGACCAGCGAGAGGTCATCCTCCACGCGCCACTGCTTCCGGCAGCGCTCGCTCCAACGGCACACGTGGCAGTGCTCGACCGGTTCCGGCGTGCCCTCGACCGAGGAGACCTCGCCGCCGTCGAGGAACGCCTCGAACTCGCGCGCGACGAGCCGGTAGTAGGCAGCATAGTCGGCGACCCGGAACGACACCGTCTCACGCTGGACGCCGCCGAGCGCAAGGTGCATCTCCTCGGGCTGCAATCCCTGCAGCTCCGATACCATGTCCGAGTAAAGGGACAACTGTAGGATCGCCGACGCCTTCGCGTGACGGGCGAGCTTCGTGTCCCAGACCTCGTAGCTCCAGTCGCCGAGGGTGCTGGGGCGCTCGACCCGCCTCAGGAAGTCAGCGTAGCCAAACCGGCGGCCGTCGAAGAGCACCGCCTGGAAGATGACGTCGACGCCGGTGCGCATCGCGGTGAGGGTCTCGTCGCGCCCCCGGACGCGGCGCTCCTTGTAGGGCAAGTCGTCGTCCCGCTCAACCTCGACGACGGTGAACCCCTCGCCGCGGAGGGACTCCAGGAAGCGCTGCTCGTGATCGAGGCCCCTCTGGGCGATGCGGTCCAGCACCGGGTCGGAGCGCTCCGGCTTCGAGAGGTGTCCCCACACGGCCGCACGATCGAGCTTCGCGAGGTGTCGGCACTCCAGGTACCCAACGAGGTCCGTGGCGGAGTACAACAGGCGGCCGTCGACAAGCTGCACGGGTTCTGCTATCCGCTCACTTCGGGAGGGGCGCATGTGTTGCGCGTCGCTGGGTGCCTCGTCCAAAGCTGCAGGCGTCGCGACGCGTTCAACGTTAGTCGCAGCCTTCGGCGGTACGGACGATGGCCATCCTTGGCTACCGCCGCCGCGCCGACAGGGCTTGGTGTCACGAGCGATGCCTAGTCATCAGGCGCCTCGCCGACAAGCACAGTGAGCCGGTCACTCGCGTCGGTGAGTCGCTCCTCGGCCCACAACTTCACGTCGTCCTCGTGGGTGAACAGGATCACCTGTGTTGATTCGCTGATCGACAACAGCGTCTCAAGCAGTTGCCGCTTGCGTGCGCTGTCCGCCGCGCTGACCACGTCATCCAGAATGAGTGGGCACGCCTCTCCCGCGGGTTCGGTGAGGTGTCGAGCGAGTGCGACGCGCAGCAGGAGGTAGAGCTGTTCGGCCGTTCCATGCGACAGCAGCCGGGCCGCGCGCCACCGACCGTCTGCGTGGGCGACCTCGACCTCCAGGGACTCGGGGTCGACGCGGCAGTCGGTATACCGGCCACCGGTCACCTGCTCGAGGCGCTCCAGCACCGTCGTGCGCAACACCGGAGCGATATCGCGGTGCACTCGGTCCTGAGCGGCCTCGAGGAGCCGGACGGCGGTCCCCAGCGTCTGATCGAGGCGTGCGACGCGCGTGCCCTCCGCCTCGGCGCGCTCGACCAGTTCCTCGGCCTCCGCGACGTCTGGCAACCCGCTCTCGAACTCGCTCAGTTCGCCGTGCGCAGTGTCGCGGCGTGCGCGGGCCTCGCGCAGGCTCGTCTCCAGAGCCTCAAGGTCACCAGTGGATGGCTCGTGCGCCCTCGCCTCCGCGACTGCTTCCCGGGCTGTGCCCTCGACGAGTGAGTCCGCTTCGCTACGAAGCCCCCTCGTCTCCTCTTCGAAATCGGTGAACGTGCGCTCGCCCAGCAGTCGCTGGAGTTCCTCCCAGTCAGCAGCCTTGCGACGGTCCTCGGCGAGCATCTCGCGCCTGCGCTCAAGCCAGTCGCTGAGCGCAGATTCCTGCTCGTCTGAGGTCGGCGCTTCACTCCCAATCGCGAGCGCTACCTCGCGGAGCTCTGTCGCCGCTTCTCCTCGTCTGAGCATGGCTTCCTCGAAACGCGTGTCCTGCGCTTCTCGCATGTGCAGGCGGCTCAGCGTCTCGGCGCGCAGCGCGGCGCTCGTCTGTTTCTTGAGTTCGGCAAGTTCAGCGTCATCGAGCGGCTGGGCCAGAGCTGCCGTGAGCTCGCTGCTGTCCGCTACCGCGGCGCGGGACTCTGCTTCGCTCCTGAGACGGCTGACGTCGGCTTTGAGGTCATCGAGCGTCTGCTCACCGAGGACTCGCTGCAGTTGTTGCCAGTCTTTGAGCCTTGCGTCGCTCTCGCCCATTTGCTCGGTGCGCGTCCGCTGCCATTCGCGCAGGGACCGCACGAGGGCATCGGGCGCCCCGTCCGGCAGCCCGGCGCTGTGCGCTGCGCTGCGGACGGCGCCCCGAGCTTCCTCGACCCGTGATGCCTCGTCGATTTCGCGTTCAATGGCGCGGCGGCGCTCGGCAAGGTCCGGGAGCTCGGGCTCGGATGCCCGCGGAGCAAGGCCAAGCAGGCGGGCGAACCACCGGACGATCGTCCGCAGCAAGGCCGTGAGGCCGCCACGCGGGGTGTCCACAAGCTCGTGGTCGATCTCGTTCAGTTGGCGCTGCAGCTCGCTGACCGGCGTGCCACTCACGGCGGGGCGGGCGTCCCACGCCGCGAGCGCGTTCGCGACCTGCTGGGTGAGTTCGTCTTCTTCGCTCGGTCGCCTCGGGGCGCCGGCCGGGAATGCAGCGCTCAGCTCACGCGCGCCGGTGAGTCGCCGTTCGGCTGCCGATGCGTCGAACTCGGCAACCATGGCAAGTCGCAGATCCTCGTCAGCGAGTTTTGCCTCTAATTCAGTGACGGTTGGGCCTTCGGGCTCCTCGGGTTGCAGGGCATTGTTCCACTGCTCGAGCGCTCTCGTGACCTGCTCCGCGAGATCGCTGTCGTCGGCTGGGTGGCGCAGCTCCCCCTTCGGGAAGGAGGCATTCAAAGTCCTGGCGCGGGCAAGCTGCCGTTCCGCGGACTGGACTGCCGCCTCAGCGAGCACTGCCCCCGTCGCGTCCCGCTCGCGCTTAAGGTTCTGCACCGCGGCCTCAAGGTCGTTGACGCGGTGGCGACGCTCGGCGGCTTCGGTGCGAGCGCTCTGCGCCGACGTGAGTGCGGTTCGCGCGGTCTCGACGTCTCGCCGCGACCGGGCAAGTGGTCTCGTCGGCGCCCGCTCTGTTCCAACATGCTCGGTCCGGTAGGCGTTGAGCAGCACGAGAGCGTCGGCCGCGGTCTCGCCAGTACGAGCCGTGGCGGCTGCGCTCTGCAGTTCGTCCTGGAGGTCGCCGGGGTCGTCGAGGACGGCAAGGATGCTCGTCTGCCGCACACATGCCGTGCTCAGGAACGACCTTCGATCGAGCCCCAGCCAGCGTGCGCCGTCGGGTGCGCCATCGTTCATAATCTCGTTGGAGTACTCGCGCCCGGCAAGGTCTGCGTCGCGGGCGCTGCTGTCCACCCGGCCATTGAGGTCATGCCTCAGTACCACCCGCCGATTCTCGAGCGCGATGGTCGCTCCGACCTCCCAACCTTCCCCGTCCCACGGCTTGTGGCGTGCCTGGAAACCACTGTCCTCGATGCGGGCTCGTCCACGCGCACGCCGCATCCCGCAGAGGCCCGCATAGAGGGCGGCGTGCCAGGTCGACTTGCCGGCCTCGTTCGGCCCGTAGATGACGTTCATCCCCGGGGCAAGTTCGAGCGTCTCGTCCCGCAAGCGCCCGAAGGCGAAGGCCTTCACGGACTCGAAGCGCATCAGAGCACCTCGAGGTCTCGCCGGCCTTCGAGCGCTCGCAGCCCGGTCATGAGCACCCGCCGCTCCTCCACTGTGTCAAGGCCGGCGCCCAGGGCGGCCGCGACGAACTGTCCGCGCACCGTCGGCTCACTCCGGAGGGCTTCAAAGTCGTAGCCCGGGTGCAGCGCTCCCAGTCGGATCTGCACGGCGTCGAAAGCGCGCATAGCGTCGCGCAGGTCGCTCTCGGTGACATTGATCTCCGGCGCGATCTCTCCTCGCACGGTGAGCCTCGCGAAGCCGCCGAGCCCGTCCACCTGCTCTGCGAGGCCGTCTCGAATCTGTTGCTGGGTGGTGTAGCCCGAGATGTCGATCTCGATGTCATGGACGGCCGTCTGCGCAACGATGCGGCGCTCGCTTGTAATCCTTCCCACAGCGTCGACGGTCGCCACGACCGCCCCGCGCTCGCCGTCCTCGCCAAACGCGAGCGGGTCGGGGTTGCCCGGATACGTGTGCTGCTCGGTGTCTTTCGCACGGTGGTAGTGGCCGAGGAATGCGTGATCAATGCCCGCTTCCGCGATCTGGGCCGCGTCGAATGGTGCGTGCGGCTGCTTGCCCTCGCCCTGCTCGCTGAACCACGAGTTCTCGGCACCGTGGAAGAGCGCGAGGTGCACACCCGCTCCATCTGCATGGAACCCATCGAGGAAGTTGCCCGTATTCGCCGGTGCGCAGTGCGCGGCACCCCAGAGCGTGACGCCAGTCTCGAGCTCGATAGGCCGAAACGCGGACTCGCTGAAGACATGGACGTTCGAACTCCACTCAACGCGCGAGTAGAGGCTGTCTGGCCCGTACCAGTCATGGTTCCCTGGCGCGAGGTAGATCGGGACGGGATCGAGACTTGCGAAGGTCTGACGCAGAAACTCGGCCGTGTCCCGTCCGGCGCGCTCGTGTTCGTAGAGATCGCCACCGCAGAAGAGTGCGTCCGCCTCTACATCCCGCGCCAAGTCAACGATCCGCCGCAGGGTGTCCCGCAGCGCCTGACGGCGTCGTCTTGCGGCGTCACCCGAGGCGCCGGCCCAAATGAACGTGGAGTCGAGGTGGAGATCCGAAAAATGAACTATCTTCACTACGATAAGAATCTAGAGCATCGCGACGACGAGCGCCAAGGAAGCTGCATTCCCGGCGTATTGCGTTCAACGATCACCGGACTTCGCAAGGGATGCGTTCGTGTAGTGTGCGAGCCGGCGCTGCAGCCGGATCGACTGGCCGTGCGCCTCCGAGTGGCCTTCGCCCGCCGGGCCTGACATTTGTCCCCGCGGTGGCACTCGGTCGGCGCCGCGCTTCTTTCCGCTCTCCTGCTTTGGCTGCTGGCTGTAGCGGCACTCTCTCGAAACGCTATCAAAGCCACAGCCATCGCCGAGGGTGCTGGCTGCGGCTCCGGCGTTTCGCTGGGCCTGGTTCCCACCCCTGAATTCGTCCCGCCCCCGCCGCTGCCCCTCGGAGGGCGCCGTCGGCCGTTTTCTCACCACTCGAGGAAGGACGGCATGACGACCCGCTCGTGCGAAAACGGATGCGCCGCGTTCTATGTGGCGCTGTCGTTCTGAGGGTAGACAGGCTCCCTGACGACCGAAGGGACTCGGGGACGGTCCCTGAACCGATAACCCGGCGAGGGTCAGACAGTTCGAGTTTCGGTTATGGCGGGACCGTACTGCGAACTCAACAGGGAGTTGGTGAGCCCGACCGGAACCGTAGACAATGCGGGGCCAACAAGGGCCGCCCCTGGGGGCAGTCGCCGGGGAGGCGATAGTCTGTCGCCGCCACTCCAGGGGACGCTACTCTGGCGTGTCTCAAAAGTCCGGCAGAAGGAAGCGGCTCAGCCTGTACGACCGTGGCAAAACCGCTTGTCCGATCTGCCTGACGGGTTTCACCCGCGACCGGGCGCGGCGACGCGTTCGGACTACTCTGTAGCTGACGCCCGACCGCGAGGGAGCCGATATGTCGATGCGAGACTGGACCCGGCGTGCTGTTCGAAGCGCGACGGCCGTGGGGGTGCTGCTCTTCGCAGCCGCGTCGTTGGCGTCCTGCGACGTAGCCGACACCGATCGGGTGGCCGGGGTGGACCTTGAGGCGGCCACCATCCTGACCGAGCACACCGACACCGGTACGGCCACGCTCGAGGACGGCGAGTTCCGGGCGCCGGTCGCGCCCGGCTCGGCCAGCGAACTCGTGATCCGCCTCAGCCAGTGGACCCTCGGCGACCTCGACCTCGACGGCGACGGCCTCGGGGACGCCGCCGCCATCACGATCGAGGACCCGGGCGGCAGCGGGCGCTTCCGCTACCTGCACGCGCTGCTGAACGAGGAGGGCGAACTCCACGACGCCGACACCGTCTTCCTCGGCGACCGGATACGCGTCGCGGGCCTCTCCATCCACGAAGGCATCATCACGGTGGGGGTCATCGAGAGGCCGCCCGACGCGCCGTTCTCCGAGGTACCTTCCATCCTGGTCATTCGCCGGTTCCGTCTCGCGGGCGAGGCACTGGAGGAGATCGCGGGCATCAGCGGCGCTGACGCGTTCACGTGTGACGACAGCCTCCCCGACGCCGCGCTCGTGATCGTGAACTCGCCGGCGGGCGGCGAGGAGGTCGCGAACAGCTTCACGGTCCGCGGCTGCTCGCGCACGTTCGAGTCGAACGTGCAGTGGCGGCTGCTCGACCGCGAAGGCGAGGAGCTGGCGAGCGGCTTCGCGATGGGCGGTGGAGTGGATGGCCCCGCGCCCTTCGTCTTCGGTGTCGAGTACGAAGCGGCCGAGCGCCAGATCGCGCACCTTGAGGTGTTCGAGGAAGACGCGTCCGGGGGTGAGGGCTTCCCGCCGCCTCGCGCCGTCGTGCCGCTGGTGATCGCCGCCACCGAGTGATCTGTTCTCGTAGCGCTGTGGCCGTCGTGTTTGAGCGACCCAGTCGCTTGAACCATGCCTGTGCACTCGGTGGGTTGCAGGCTCCCCTGTTCCTCCCCGTAGCGCATCTCGGCGAGCGCTCGCAGCACTTCCACGAGTTGGATGATGTTCAGTCGATCACAAGGGCGTCGATAGTGGTGCCGAAGGTCTCGGCGACACGGGTCAGTGCCGTGACCGAGCCCGGCTTGTGGCCGTGCTCAATCTCGGAGAGATAGCTCAGGGCGACGCCCGAGCGCCCCGAGAGCTCGCGCAAGGTGAGCCCCCGGTAGTCGCGGAACGCGCGGATCGGGCTGGTGCCTCCCATGATGGCGAGCGCTACCTCGTGCGGAACCCTCGCATCACGCTCCGCCTCTGAGGCGGCCAGCCGGTCCTCCATCTGGGCAGTCCGCTCGACCAGCGCGTCGTACTCCTCGCGCGTCAGTGTGACGGTCTTATCGGCGGTCATACCCTTCCCTCCTGTGCCGGACTCTGAGGATGACCATGACCGAGGGCTCGCGGTGTTCGACGGCGTGTGCCTCCTGGCCTGTTGCTCCGTCCATGTCGCTACTCCGGCCCACCAGTGTTCCTGTCGGTCGACCAGGGCTTAACGCCCTCGAAGGGGGTTCGCGAGCGAACCCCTCCGCACCGTGAGCAGCAACTAGGAGCCAGTGAATACAAACGCCCCCCAAAAGGACGGTGCGCTGTATGGCGGTGACTCGTTCGGAGCATCGGATGACTGCTGCCGCGCGCGCAGTGCGCGCAGCGGCGTTTGCGTTGATGCATAAGCATCGATGTCGGCTCCGTCCGCGTCGCGCATCCAGATCTGAGCTTCGCGGAGCGCGGTTGCTGGTGGCCTCTTCGCGAGGAAGAGCCCCTCGTAGAACTTAGAGACGATGAGGGAGTCGCGAAGTCGCATACCTCCCAGAGCGTCGAAATGACGCCGGCTGCGCCAGCAGCGACGAAAGCGGTCGCGAGGCTGAGCGATTCATCGACCGCCTCATAGTCTTGGACCACACCCGTCTCACACGCGGAGGCGACCACGAGTCGCGCAGGCATCTCTAGCCCTGCGATCTCGAGGGCAGAGAGTTCCTGCTCTTCTGAGAGCGAGAGGGCCGCCGAGAGCAGTGAGTCCAAGAATCCGCCTCCGCCGTGGCAGGCGAAGTGGACGTGCGTCGCGGACGGCAGTACATCCAACACGCGCTCCTTCGTCGCCTCTTCCCTCTTTAGCACCAGACTCTCGCCCGCCGGCACGAGTCCTTCGACGAGCCCGATCTCGAGTTCAGCTCCCTCCAGCGGGTTTGAGTGCGGGAGGGGGTTAGCGATCCCGACAAACCGAATCGGATCACCATCTCGCCGGGATGCGCGTTGCATGCAGGCGAGTTGGAGTCGAGCTGACGGGGCAAACGTCACATCGAAGTCGTCGATCAGGCTCCGCCGATTCCCGGCTGCATCGCTCCAGGCGATAGCATGCAGCGGCATCAGCCCGAGGAGTCCCGCAGGGACCAGCGTGACACCGGACGCGCCTCGACCAGCCAGCGAGTCTGCGAGAGGGCGAAGCAGTTTTTCACCGATGAGGGGCGAGAGGGCCACGATAGCTGTATCGAGCCGTTCCGGCGCATGCGCTTGGGCGGCCAGATATGCAGCCGAGGCCACTTGGCCCCCGTCTGCATCAAGGCCGAACATCGCCAAGTGAACGATCGCCTGCGAGTCGCAATCAGGTGCGTGGATCGCTTCGAGCCTTGCGCCCCCATCCTCACCTCTGTCCACGATGATCGCGAACGAGCCCTTGGGTGCGGAGCCGAGGTAGACGAGCGGCCGTTGAGGCTGTGCAGCCTCGCCGACCTCATCAAGGGGCGGAGGATCAAGAGCCTTCTCGAAGGTCGGCACCTGTCGCAAGGCGGAGCGGATTCGCGAGAACTGCTCCGAGCGATCCGACGCTGAGCGCTCCTCCAAGCCGAGGATGTCCGCCCGAAACGAAGTAATCACATCCTCAATTTCGGCACGCAGGCCCGGATCGAGGTGAGACAGCGCCTCAAGATCGATGCTCTCGGCCAAGGTAAGCAAGCCGAGCTCCCTGGTTCGCCCGAGTTCCAGCGCCGTCACGGCCTTCTCCAGGCGACCGGCGCGCACCAATGCGTGTGCAGCAAAGCGGAAGTCTGTGCTGCACACGCTGTGCTCCGACATCCGATCGTCGGCTCGTGAATGGGTGGCGATCGCGGCTGCTGCAGCCCCAATGAGTTGTTCTGCAGCATCTGCAGCGAGCTCTATGTCATCTCGCTCCTCTGCGAGTGCGGTGAGGTGCCGACTGGCTTCACGAGCCTCTGTCGGCCCCATGTCCGCCGACAGAGCGGTCAGCGCTATCTTCAGAGCTTCGATCGCGCCGTCCTGATCGGCGCGTGCCGAGCGGATTTTCCCGATGATGAACCATGTGTGGCCGAAGCGGAGCGGCGACGCACCAACCGGACTGAGTCGCACCGACTCCATCGCGCTTGCCTCGGCGCGATCAAGAAGCCTGGACCGGTAAGCAGGTGCAGTGCCCGCCACTTGGGAGAGTTGGTACTGCTGGGCGGCGAGATTGTGCTCGGCATAAGCGAGAAGTGGGACTTGACCAGCGGAGCGCGCCCCGTCGCGGGCATTCGCGGAGTGACGGATGGCCTTCCGCAGATTGGCCCTGCGGTCGCCGGATTCAGCACGCGCGTAGGCCCTGCCCAGATGCAGTTGGGTGAATGCCCAATCTCCGGGATCTCGCTCGCGCGACCTGTGACTCAGCGCAAGCTCAAGATGTTTGCGGGCTCGGTCAGGGTCGCCCGCCTCCCCGCGATCGAGGAGGAGGTGGGCGAGATTGGTCTGAGCCATGGCCCAACTGTCGCGGTCACCCGACTGCCAGGACCGCTCGATCGCGTCTGTGAGAAGTGTGAGGCTCTGGATGCGGTTCCATGCTGGATCGCCGCGCGGACGGATCCCGAATGCCATGCTCAAGTTCATCAGGGTGGGAACTCGACGCTGCGGTTGATCGATGTCCGGGTGCGCATCCAGGATCGAAATCACTATCCTGGCTAACTCAATGGCGCGTTCGATGTTCTGCTCGCGGTCTGCCCCCTCGCCTTGCAGGAGAGCCGCGACTGTCGTGGCTGCTACTTCCGCCCTCCGCTCTGGATAGGTGCCCGGCAGCAAGACGCCCAGCAGATCTAGCCCGGCCTGAGCTAGTGCTTTCGGACTCGCTCCGCGCTTTGCATCCTCGAACGCGCGCTGTCGCGGAATGGCCTCCTGCTCCCAGAATCTGCGGAGGACCGACTCGCGCACAGACCAAGCGCCCGCAAAGTCGCCTCTCCGGCAGAGTTGAACCGCTTGGACCAGCGAGGTGGCGAAGTGCCGACCCCCCTTAGTTGTGGCCTGCTCCAGGCGCTCCACGACGAGATGCTCTGCTTCGTCGGTCACAATCTCCGGCCACTGGTCCACCACTTCGCGGAGTTGCTCCTCGCTCCCGACGAGCGCGAGCTCTTGAAGCCCGGTCTCGAGCCGCTGTTCTCGTTGGCTGCCCCTGATCTTGTTCAACAGTCCTCGATAGGCCGACTCTTGACTGGCAGTCCCACCGGCGCCTGTTGAAGCCACTCCGAGATCAGTATCGATGTCCTCCCCTACGCCCGCCTCAATCTCGTTGAACGTGACGAGGACGGCGGGACCTGGCACCTCTCGAAGCGCATCGCCCAGCTCGCGCCGGACAGCGGCGACAATCTCACCGAGGGTCTCTAGGGGATCTCGCTCGTCATCTGCTGCGCGTGCTGCGATCAAGGGGGCAGCTTCCGCTAGGCGCAGCACCAGCAGCGGTTGGGAACGGCGCAGCGGCTGGCGGCAGCTGGGGCACTCGAATGCGACGAGGTTGGAGAGTCCGGCAATCAGATCCGGGCGCTCGCCAGCGTCAACCGCGAGCCAGGTGAGGCGCGATGTCACATCGCCGCAGCTAGCGCACTTCCAGTCCACCATCCTGGCTTGGGATATCGGCATTTGGAGCACTCTCAGTCGCCGACGCGGCCCTGGCGCTCATCCGTTGCTGGGCTGCATCGTTCGAGTCTCTCGAGGTTTGGGAACACCGCAAGGATCCCCAACAGTCTCGCGCAACCGCGCTCCTCGACCAACCTTCCTCGCTCACCGGCTCCGACACTCCGGGCCGTTGTGGTCACGGGCTACTTCGTGGCTAAATCTACCTGAACGGCGATCGTGCGCTGGCCGTCATGGAAGGCACCAGCGGACATAGATGACATGAATGCCATCCTCGGCTACGTCCCCGGCCCCGCGCTCCTGCCGTCCGACTATCCACTAAGCGACCGGGGGGACCCGGGTGTGGCAAGCGAAGGAGCATAACTCGCAGCCATTCACTGCGGGGAAGTTGTCCTTCGCCGCCTCCAGCGCCGTTTCGCACTCCGGGAAGAGTCCCAGGTAGACGAAGTCGCGGGCCGAGGTCATCCCTGAGCAACGCGGGGTATGAACTACGTGGGATCCGGCTTGCGCCTTCGTGTCCACGAAGTAGTGGTCCTCGGTTTGGGGATTGACCACTCTGAACGTGATGGTCTCAGCGAGTCCCCCGGCGCGTATCTCAATAGCGGAGACCACTGCCAAGGCTCACCCTCGCCACCACGCAGTAGAGCGTGTCGGGCCGAATAGCGGCCGCTGATGCATACAGCGAACTGGGGACCACGTTCCCGGTTTCCCAATCGACACCAAACGCTGCGCTACTCCTGGGGAGCCTCATTGCCTCCACGAGGCGGGTAGGGGCTGGAACTCTCACGACTGGCCCTGTCGGGTCGACAGCGCCGTTTCTCACAGCCGCACGAACATCGGTGTGACGACGCGCTCGTGCGAACGGGGATGCCCCCATTTCTACGTCGCGCTGTCGTTCTGAGAGCCGGGTAGCGTTCTGGTACTGTCCCGTTTGCACATCCATCCGCAAGGCTTGACCCGGGTCCCGGGCTACTCTGAGTCGGCGGAGTCCTGACTCAACCCGAGCATCGTGCCCACTTCCCCTGTAAGAACCCGAATATAGATGTCTGTGGTCCGGAGGAGTCGTTGCCGCGTCAGGGGGCTAAGAACAGGGCTGAGCCTTTCCCCGATCGCAGCTCGAAACTGCAACAGGACGGGACTCATCTCTCGACCGTTGCGGAGCGTAGTCAGCACTGCCAAGAGGATGAGTTCCAACTGCTTCTGCGGCGCCTCTCCTGCCAGTGACGCGATGACCTGCGATGCGACGGCTACTGCCATGCCCTCGGAACAGTCCGGTCCCTCAAGGGTCTTGAGCATTGCTCTGGTGCCCTCCGTCGTACCGTAGGTGTTCGCCCCAAGGCGACGCACGATGTCGTCTGCACCGATACGTACGAACCAGTAATTCAACAGAGCCAGCCGCTCGATCCACTGTGAGTATGCTTCGTCCGTGATCGCATCTTGCTCACGCAGATCCTCCAAGACTGACTGGGTGTTCACAGCACCCACACCGACAGAACGGGCGAAGCTGGCCAGTCCGAGGTCGTCGGAAACGAGAACGAGGGGGTTCTCAGGCTGCTCATCGCTCGCATAGACCGCCCCAACGCCTGCCGCAGTTAGCACATCGACATGCGGTTCGATATCTTCAAGGTCGAGCAGGTGGTACGAGGGGATCCGCTCGAAGGACTCGGCAAACTCCAGGAAGGAACGAACGAACTCCTTCCGCTTCGCCCACGCCTCGTCGGACACCTGCGTCGCTGTGTACTGTCCAGTGCGGTCCTTTCCCCAGTAGCCTGCGGGAGCAGACCCCATCACCAACTCCCCGTAGTAAGCCTCATGAAGCTCATCGATGACGTACTGAGGCACAGCAACGCGTGGGAACCGGCTCCGTAGATCCGTGGCGAGCTCCAAGTCGTGCACCGTCAATAGCGCGAGCATGTCAAGGACCACGCCGTCGGCTTCGCGCAACAATTCCCTCGCCTCGGTAGCCTCCTCCTCTGTGCCTGTGCCGAACCGAATGCGCGTGGAGGTATTCCCTGCATAGGCGTGCCATACTTCCAGAACAGGTCGCCTGAGCCGGGAGGAGAAGGACGCGAACGGCAACCGCCCCTCTTGGTACGCCCGCTCCAATTCGCGAGAGCCCTGATCATGCAGTTCGACCTGCTGGAAGACTTTCGCCATCCCTTCATCGTCGGCCGTCACCCGTGACAGGCCTGTGTGTTCGGGGAAGCGCGTTGAGAAGTCCTCCTTGGTTTCCTCGAAGGCGCGGAGGAACTTGCTCTGGACGGCCACGACCTCGTACGAGAGGTCTTCGAGACCACCCTCGCGCAGTGCGATGGTCTTCCCGGCGCGTTGCCCTAGGAGCCGGGAAGCGAGGGGATGACTCGGCAGCAACTCGCTGTCGGTACGAGGCTCGTCGCCGTCATCGAGGACTTGCCACCACCGCTCCCCTGATTCGCCCTTGAGCAGGACCGCACAGCCAGGACCAACTGTTTTGGGCTCGACCCCCTCCCTTTCGCGAGCCAGAAACAGCCCCATATACACGAGTTGGACGTCGGGATCGTTGATCCCGCAGCGACGAGCCACGTATGCGTCTTCGAGGTAGCCTTCCTCGCCGAGTTGCAGTTTCAGTTGCGCCAACTTCAGGATCGATCGCGGGTCGTCACAGAGTTCCGACACGCTAACGCCGAGGGCCGTCTCGATGGCTGCGGCGCGCTCGCCACACCGGAATTGCGCTGCTGCCAGCGTCACCCGATCAGCAGGGGTTCCGTCGTCGCGGGAGCAGATGTCCTCAAGGCGCTGCATTGCTGCCCGCATGTCGCCGGCCTGCTCAAGTATCCGGGCTTCCACATCCAGTACCAGCTTGGGCAGTTGAGGATGCGCGTCGCGGACCCTTCGAGCCCAGTCAAGCGCCGCCCGAAGCCGCTTGCTGTTGACGAGACACACGAGGAGTTCGACCGCAGCTGGGTGACTAGGACTGCCACCCACAACTTCAGTCAGGCGATCGGCAGCCTCCCCGAAGCGTTCACGGTTCTGATAGAAGGTCGCCAGGCGTGTCAAAATCTCTCGGCGGTCCGCCTCGGCTGCAGCCTCAAGCGCTTTGAGAAGCGAACTCTTGGCACCCTCGGGGTCACCACGGTGGTCGCAGCGTGCGGCCGCTAGTGTGAGGAGCCGGGGGTCATCGGGATGCTCCGCCAGGGCAGCCTCGAGAGCAGCTCCCACTGAGTCCTGAACTCCGCATGCCTTCTCCGCCCGAAGGAGAATCGCCCCCCTGTAAACGTCATTCCATCCGGGGCGCTCAAGCGACAGGGTCCCCTCCAGAATGTCTAATGCGGCTGCCGCATCGCCAGAGTCGAGACAGGCGCTTGCGAGCA
The DNA here is from genome assembly GCA_965262975.1 of Tepidiformaceae bacterium. Classification (GTDB taxonomy): domain Bacteria; phylum Chloroflexota; class Dehalococcoidia; order Tepidiformales; family Tepidiformaceae; genus UBA2991. The sequence continues at coordinate 3,550,465 of OZ253575.1, forward strand.
AGGGGAGTGCATCTTCGTGCCGCTGGGAACCTAGGAGCTTCTCCAGAGCGGCACGCGCCTCTGCAGGCTGGCCGGCTTCAAGGAGCAGCAGGCCCTTCGTGAAGTTGGCGTCAGGATGAGCCGGCGCATTGTCGAGCACCTCATTCAGATCTCGCATGGCATCCAGGGTCGCTCCCAGAAGTGCGCGGACACCGGCGCGGGTCACCAGAGCTTCGTGGCGTCGCGCTTGGAGCTGAATCGGGCGGAGGAGTTGAATCGCTCGGGTCGCGCTCGCCTCAGCTTCGCGCAGCCGTGCGAGTGACTCACTGCTCTGGCCGCCCGATAGCCTGAGATCCGCATGGGCTTGATTGAGCAAACACTCGCTCAAGACGAGATGAGTGGCCGTGTCCTCTGGCTCAGCTTCAACAAGGGAACGGCAGAGCGCTACCGCCTCGTCGAAGCGAGACTGCCTCACGCGAATCTCTGCCAGGATCATCCCGCAGTTCCGATCAAGCGATATCCAGGCCTCCGCAGCAACGAGCTCTTCGAGCTGGTCGCCGTTGCCCCCCTGCCAATACTCTTGCAGGAGGACGGCTGTTGCCTGTGAGTCCTCGGGCTTCCTCGCCCGAGCCTCCAGCGCCAGCTCTACGGCCTGCTCCGAGTCCGTTCGAAGGTGGGCAGCAAGAGCAGCATTTGAGATAGCCTTCTGGTCCTCTGGCCGGAGCCTGTGGGCTTGCTCGAGGTAGTCGGCGGCAGCATCAAGATCCTCGGCGGCCAGTGCACACGCCCCAAGGTTCGTGAGGATGCGGAACTCCAGATCACTCGGGATCGACTCGGCCTCATCCTTAAGTCGCTCAAGGTCCCTGCGAGCGGTATCGACGAAACCCCGATTTGCAAGCTCTCGTGCCGAGTCGATCTTCTCCTCCAATTCACGGTGGGCCGGATCTGGTATTGATCCCGGCTCTGGCACTCCCACTTGGGCCACGGCAGTGGCGAAGAGGGCTGGCAAGGAGGCCTTCAGGTCAGCAATGGCCTCCATAGGTCCACCACTCCCTGCTGACCAAGTCCCCCGGGCGGCTGACGAGCCTTTGAAATAGGGTGAACCGACCAGGTCGCGTTCAAGCATCGCCACGTCAACCTTCGCCCCGGCCGGAGCGTAGCTACCGACCAGTTGGGTGATCACAGCGAGGAGTTGGTCCGCCTCGGCTGGCTCTCCACGTGTCGTTACCGACCTCAGCCGACCTACTGCTACAGTGCGGTCAGACTCGTCAGGCGCCTGGAGCCGGAGTTCCCGCGTCTTGAGCGAGTACAGGAAGCGCCAGGTCAAGTCGGACGGTGGTATGCCACCGACATCGACGCGTTGCGCAGCCACTCCAACGACCTTATCGAGCGATACAAGGCGGTTACGCACTGGACGGGTTGTGCGGCCTGGTTGCGCAACGGCCTCACGGAACGAGCTTTCGTCGGGCGAATTACGTGCGATGTCTGCGAGTGTGCCCAGTTGCTCTACAGGCGGGCTCGCCTTGCAAGCCAGGACGAGTCGCCGCTGGCCGGACTGAACGTCGCCCCAGTGATCCATGAGATCCAACAGGAAAGAGGTAAGGAGCTTGACCGTCGCCTCGTCGCTGGGGACCAGTTTGGGTGCCCGTCGGACCGCTACGGCCGCCCACCGCTCGGCGCCATCGCCGCCCCGGCCCTCGAGCAGGAGGTCATCGACCGCAGTCTCGACACGCGCCTGAAATACAACCCGGACCACGGTGGCGTCGTCTCCGAGTTCGGGCACCGGATCACCGGTGAGCAGGCGGCACAGCATGAGCGCGCCGTACCGGTGCTCAAGTACGGTACCGCCTCCACCCGTCGAATACGGGGAAGCCGCCCCAATTCCTGGTGACGGCTCTGACTCTGTCATATGACATCGATCCTCTCACGAATTCTGGCGTCCTGCTACCCAAAGGAGAAGGTGCGTTCGCACTTGTGCTGGATTCGATCAACGCTCCCGTCCCGCCTTCAAGGGAAGGCGGAGAAAGAGTGGCAAGACCGATGGCTTGCAGGGTTGGAATCACGACAAACGAAGCAGAGCGACGGCAGTACTGGCGAGGCCAGCATCGAAACCTTCGCAGCTGGCGAAGGCTCAGCACACACCGCACCAAGAGCGCAGCTCAAGCAGCAGAAAACAAGAAAGCGCGAGAGCATGGCTGCGTGCATCATCCTGGTGGTGGCGGTCCTGAGAAGGCCACTTGGTACGTCTATCACTTCACCTATTAGGTTTGCGGACTACTCGGTGAGGTCGCCTTCGTGCGTGGGCTTCATCCGCCCCGCCTCCCAGGACCAGACGGTGTGGGCGGCACCCCCAGCAGTACACCATGTTCCCGCGTCTTGCGACCTCGTCGCCAGATTCTGTTGCCACCAGGTACGGGGCATCACCATTGCTGAGATCACTTGTGGCAGGCGATGCAGACCTTGGCCTGGCCGTAGAGGTCGTCGATGTCGATAGGCTCCTCATCGGGGCGGAGCGGGTTGACCTGCAGCTTCGTGCGCACTCGCTCCAGGCGCTGATGGGCGGCAAATCGCCTCCGCCAGCCCACTTGCTCAGAGGATTCCTAACGTGAACAGGCCCCTTATCCAGAAGGGCCGTCATGGACAGACCTCCGCGCCATCTGGACAAGGGACGGCGACTCTGGGTGAGCAGGCGTTGGAACTAAGATAGTGTGGACAGGGACATTCAATGGGAGCGATCTGGACTAGCGCCATGTCGATGGCGGGGCACCTTGGAGAGTTGGTCGGGTACAAGGCCGGCCTAGCTCTCACCCGCGAGGAAATCGCAGGACATTTGTTGGACTCCCCGGATATCCGAGAGGCCGTCCTTGCGGAGGAGGACCATCTAGTACGAGTGCGATCCGAGGAATACGAGGCAGCTGTTAGTGGGCTCCTGTACCGCGTCGGCAATCTTCCCAGTCCGCATCCATTGCCACCAGCTATCGCCGTCATTCGCCGCTTTGAGCATGACCAGACCCACAGCGAGGTTCTCTCAGAGGTCCTAACTCGTTGCCTAGATCTGCTCAGCAACCAGGTCGACAACACGCCGCAAGGAATGTCCCTCGATACTGACCACCTCCTTGAGACTGTCGCGACTGAATTCGGGCATCCGGGACTCAACATCGCCATGGTGCTGCTCGACGCGCTTGTCCTTGAACAGCAAGCCTCGCCTTGGACGCTCGGGCGATGGGTCGATTGGGATGACACCGCTCAGCTGCGCGATCTGTTCATAAGCGAGGGCCTCGAGACGCAGTATGGGGCGTTTCTGGATCAACGCTTCGTCGACTACCTGGCTCGGAATTTTGAGCGGATCGACGAAATCCATTGGCGTAAGTTCGAAGGACTAACAGGAGAGTTCTTTGAACGTGCGGGGTTTCGAGTTGAGATGGGACCCGGCCGAAGCGACGGCGGAGTAGACATCCGTGTGTGGGCCCCAGCGGATGACACTACGAAGCCGCCCTTGGTTCTCGTTCAGTGCAAACGCCAGCGACGGACGGTGAGCCAAGTGGTCGTAAAGGCTCTTTGGACAGACGTCTCGGACGAGGGGGCACAGTCGGGGCTCATCGTGACCACGAGCGCATTGGCACCTAGCGCTGATACAGTCCGGACGGCGCGCGGATATCCGATCGCTGCGGTGGAACGGCAGACGCTACGGAAGTGGATCGAAGAGCTGCGGTCACCCGGTTCCGGAACGTTCTTGGCATGAACCTAGAGGTACACGGGGCGGACGGCTCGTGGGACTAAGTGAGGGCAGTCTGCGGCCACGCCGAAACGATCGATACGGCGAGTGTAGAACGTCTAGAAGCCGTCGCTAGACTGGCACGGTCTCGGATGATTCCAGCGACAGGAGGTACCGTGCAAAAGGTGTGCGCCCGCTTCCATATGGCACCCGCGTTCTGAGGGTCGGTAAGCGGCTCAGGGAGTGGTAGAAGGAGGACGGAGGCGTCGCTGGCACCCACATGCGGGTTGAGGGATTCCAGACTCATCCCTACGTGTACTTCTTGTGTCCCGATCGGAACGACGGGACAGGATGCCGATAGGCCAAGCCGTCCCGTCGGGTTGCCTCGGTGCTCGGCGGGGCTCTCGATGACGTGTATCTTCAGGAGGATGGCGGGCCCGACGAGGAGCACGACTTTGGGCGGGTGCAGGTGGTGGAGGACCGAGCCATCCGGCTCTGCGTGCCTGGAAAGAACAGCGAGGGACAGCTGGACCACCAGCGCAAGTTCATGAACGAGCGTTTCGAGACCTTTAGGGATGGTCTGAATAACTCGCCTGAGCGCGTGAGCGGATGCGGTCATGGGGCGAGTGGAGAGAGGGGTGCCCCATGCAGCAGCGTTCGTTCGGCAGCGTCGAGTACGAGCACAAGAAGGTCAAGACGAGGCGGCAGACGTTCCTCGAGCGCATGGACAGGCTTGTCCCCTGGGCTGAGCTGGAGCAGCGCATCGCGCCGGTCTACCCGCAGCGTGGCTGCGGACACCGCCCGTACCCGCTGTGCGTGATGCTGCGCATCCACTGCCTCCAGCTCTGGTTCAACCTCAGCGACCCCGGCATGGAGCAGGAACTCTACGACTCCCGTGCGATGCTCGAGTTCGCCGGTCTCAGCCTCTCCGGGCCGATTCCCGATGAGACGACGATCCTCAACTTCCGCCACCTGCTGGAGCGTCATCAGCTGGGAACAGCGCTCTTCGCGACCATCAACGCGCACCTCGCCGCGCGCGGTCTGCAGGTGAGCGAGGGCACGATCGTGGACTCCACGATCATCAGCGCGCCGTCATCGACGAAGAACCGGGAGCGTGCGCGCGACCCCGAGATGCACCAGACCAGAAAGGGCCGGCAGTGGTTCTTCGGGATGAAGTTGCACACCGGCACGGATGCGCGGACGGGGCTGGTCCACAGCCTGAGCACGACGGCGGCGAACAGCTCCGACGTGACCGAGGCGCATCGCCTGTTGCACGGCGGCGAGACGGAGGCGTGGGGCGATGCCGGCTACCAGGGCGTGGAGAAGCGCCCGGAGCACGCGCGTTCGGGGGTGAGCTGGCGGGTGGCGATGCGCCCGAGTCTCAGGCGGCAGCTGGCGCCGGGGGGCGAGGAGGCACGGGCGGAGCGGCGGAAGGCCTCGGTGCGTGCGAAGGTTGAGCATCCGTTTCTCTACGTGAAGCGGCACTTCGGGTACGCGAAGGTCCGCTACCGCGGTCTTGAGAAGAATCACCAGCGGCTGGCGCTGTTACTGGGGTTCACGAATCTGCTGCGAGCGGCGCCTCAGCTCGGGTGATCGCGGGAGCCGTGCGTCCGGAATCGCCCGCCGAAGCGCTTCCGGAGCGACATGGAGGCGCGGCCATCCCCCGGACCGCCGTATCGGCCCCCACAGCGCCGCTCGGCACGCTGATCGATGGGCACCGCGCCCGCCACGCCACCTGTTCAGACCATCCCTAGGGCGCCTAGCGTGACCGAGTCAGCGACCACTAACCCGAGGTCCGCTCTCGCGCTCGTGTGTGTGCTAGCTCTACAGCGCCTCTATGCCCCTGCAACTCCGCTGCCAGCTCCTGCCTGACTCGGAGCTTTTTTCTGTCATGGGTCGGCCTCTTCCTGGGCTGTGATGCTGCCCTGCGACACAATGAGAGTACTCTGGGGGGCTCATGGTGGGACTCCACGCGGCGGCAGCCCAGAGGTCCTACAGAGTGCTGACGGGTTGGGGCACGCTTGATCTCGAGCCTTTCGGTCGCGAATTCCAGCAATAACCATATCGGCATCAATTTCAGTAGGGGATGGACAGGAACGTGACTCTCACTCCGGTTACTGAAGGCACCGTGCAGTGGCAGATAGCCCATGCGCCCGACCATCAGATTCGAGTATTGGCTGGTCCCGGTACGGGAAAGACGTTCGGACTCCAGCATCGGGTCGCACGACTCTTGGAGGATGGTGTCAACCCTAAGGACGTTCTTGCCGTGACGTTCACCCGGGCGGCGGCGAGCGCGCTAAGAAGTGATCTTGCGGCCATCGGGGTAGAAGCAGCAAACCTCATCGAGGCCCGTACGCTCCACTCGCTCTGTTTCCGTGCGCTCCAGCAGCAGCAGACGATGCAACTCACGGGCCGCCCCCCGACCTCTATCGGACTATGAACGTGAGCCGCTGCTGGCCGATCTGCCAGATTCTTTTGCTGGCACCAACTACTCGGGGAAGCGTCGCAAGGAGAAGGCCATTGAGGCCTTTGAAGCAGCTTGGGCACAGCTCCAATCGCAGGAGCCTGGCTGGCCGAACACACAGCACGAACGCGAGTTCCACCAAGCATTGCTCCGGTGGCTAGTGTTTCACCAGGCGATGCTCATTGGGGAAGTCGTCCCAACCATGCTCACATACCTACGGAACAACCCCGATGCTGGCCCGCGCTACCTCCATGTCCTCGTAGATGAGTACCAAGACCTCAACCGCGCGGAGCAGGAACTCGTGGCCGAGCTCGGGAAGAATGGCTCGCACCTCGTGATCGGTGACGACGACCAGTCAATCTACAAGTTCAAGTTTGCGCACCCTGAGGGAATAGTCGAGTACCACGAGCGTTTCCCAGACGTGCTTCGACTTGCGACGGAAGATTGCCGGCGGTGTCCACCACGGATCGTTGATATGGCGAACGCCCTCATGACTCACCAGGAGAATCGGCTCACCGATCGAACTCTCTTGTGCGCGGATCCGGAGCGACCGGAGGATGTCGACGTTGTCAGGTGGCCCTCGATTGAGGAGGAGGCACGAGGCGTAGCCCGGTACATCGACGCGTATCTGCTCCAGCATCCTGACGTCGATGCTGGGAAGGTGCTCGTGCTTTCGCCACGTCGCCAGTTGGGATACATGGTTCGTGACGAGCTCACGGCGCTGGGGCGCGAGAGTCGGAGCTTCTTCCAAGAGCAGGAACTTGATGAGCTCTCGGCCCAGCGGGCGTTCACGCTGCTGCGGCTGCTGGTTGATCCCACTGATCGCGTGGGGATTCGTTGGTGGCTAGGACACGGAACGACTACGTGGCTCAAGGGGCCTTACGCTCGTTTGAAGGACCATTGCACACAGTCCGGCGAGGCACTTCATGACGCTCTCAATCGGCTCGAGTGCGGCGAGCTAGCGTTGCCCTACTCGGGCAGGCTCGTTGAGCGTTGGCGAGAACTGGGCGTGGCGTTGAAAGGACTCGATGGGCTACTCGGCGTCGAGTTGGTCGATACTCTGATGCCTGAGAGCGACGAAGGGTGCGAGTTGCTGCGGAAGGCAGCGCTCGACGTGGTTACGGACGGGATGCCACCTCCAAGGCTCTTCGAAGCACTTGGCGAGATGATCCGTGGGCCCGAGGTTCCTCAGGAATCTGAAGTCATCCGGGTCATGAGCCTTCACAAGAGCAAGGGGCTAACGGCCGATGTAGTCGCTATCGTCGGAATGACCGAAGGGCTCATGCCTTCCGTCAGGGAGGACGGAGATGTCCCCGTTCACGAGCAGGTGGAGGAGCAGCGCAGGCTCTTCTTCGTTGCGCTCACCCGAAGCAGGCGCGCACTCCTTCTGTCATCTGGCCGGACCATGAGAACCGACCTCGCTCGCCGCATGGGCATGTTCTTCGTTCCGAAGGGTCTGTATTTCCAGAGCGAGGTAACTCGGTTCATAGGCGAGGTGACCCCTCCCGCCCCGTTTGCGCTGACACCAGATCAACTGGCAGCGAAATACAATTTCGCGGCCACGTAGGCTCGCCAGAGCCCGGGCAAGAGGGGGAGCTCGACGCCCACACTCGATCCGCCCGTGTTGCACTCAAGGCTGGCGTCCTCATCGGGTCGCGCGCCGCGCTCTCGCGATCACATGGCCTTGACGCTCGCCGCGCACCTGGATCTCCGCCTGCGCGCGGACACGCGCGAGGGCATCACGTCCGACGTCGTCGAGGCGACCGGGAAGCGAATTTGGCGGGTCCGCGAGTCCGGCCCGGGTTGTAACGCCGACGCCATGCAGCGCGCGCCGCTGCCGCGAGTTGAGGTTGGCGACGAGCGCGAGATCGATCTGCGAGAATCGCCGGCATGAACCGGGTTGGCATCGAGCCCGACCTGCTCCGCTGGACCCGGGAGAGGTCGGGGAAGAGTGCGGATGAACTGCGGCGCCGGTTCCCGCGGCTGGCAGAGTGGGAGCGTGGCGCGGTCCTGCCGACCTTCCGGCAGGTTGAGGACTTCGCGAAGGCCACCCAAACGCCGATAGGCTTCCTGTTCCTGATGGAGCCGCCGGTCGAGGCGCTCCCCCTTCCTGACTTCCGCACAGTCAGCGACGTTGCCATCAGTCGTCCCTCCCCGGACCTGCTCGACACGATCTACCTGTGCCAGCAGCGTCAGGAGTGGTACCGGGAGGAAGCGCGGATAGCCGGGGAGCCGCCCCTAGAGTTCGTCGGCAGCCTCGACACAACCACTGAGCCGCCTGCCGCGGCCGGGCACCTGGGCCGGGCACTGGGATTCGACGTGGAGCAGCGTGAACAGCTGTCCACATGGTCGGAGGCGCTCCGGCAGTTGATTGCGCAGGCTGATGGGCTGGGCGTCCTGGTGATGGTGAGCGGCATCGTGGGAAGCAATACTCACCGCCGGCTTGACCCCGCAGAGTTCCGGGGTTTCACTCTGGCCGACCCTGTTGCGCCGCTGGTCTTCATCAATGGGGCTGACACGAAGGCCGCGCAGATGTACACCCTTGCCCACGAACTCTGCCACGTCTGGCTCGGAGAGTCGGGTGTCTCGAACGCCCCCGCTGAGAGCACCCCTGACCACCGGGTTGAGTTCTGGTGCAACCAGGTCGCGGCGGAGTTGCTGGCACCCGCTGAGCTCGTCCGGGCAGAGTTCGACGACGCCGCGGAACTGAGCGATGTGGTCCAGCGCCTGGCACGTCGCTGCAAGGTAAGCAGGCTGGTTGCGATCCGCCGCCTTCACGACGTGGGAGCCCTTGGCTGGGAGGACTTCCGTGCCGCCTATCGCGAGGAGTTGGCGCGTCTCGAAGCGCTACCCCCCAGGTCCGGTGGCAATGCCGTCAGAAACGTCAGTGCACGTGCCGGGAAGCGCCTGACGCGTTCCCTGATCGCGAGTGCGCTGGAGGGCAGAACGTCCTATACGGAGGCATATCGCCTCCTCGGGGTCCGAAAGCAGTCGTCGTTCGAACGGATTGCCGAGTCGCTGGGGATGGGCGCGTAGATGGCCTATCTCCTGGATGTCGATGTGTCCAGGTTTCGTACTGAACTCAAGAGGCCCCCATGGACGGATGGCACCTGCCTACTCCGAGGGGTCGAGGTCGTGCGCTGTGAGTACCGATAGCCCGAGTCCCCTTGCTAGGAGGCACCCGTTGCGATCGTGGCTCATATACTCGACTCGGTGCTCAGCCGCGTGGGAGATGATCCACAGGTCCATGTCGTCGACCGAGTGAAGGCCCAGTTCTGCCCGTTTCCGGCTCGCCCTCCCATACCAGGTACTCGTGGACCAGGTACTCGTGGCTTCCGATGGGGGAAGCTGGACGGTCCCGGCGATGAGGGCGTCGAGCCGCTTGCGCCTTTTCTCGCCCCAGTTCGGGTGATTCTCCAGCTCCGTACGGGCGAAGTAGGAGAGGGCTATCGTCCGCCCACTCAGAAGCCGCGTGTACGTGGGTGCCTGCGGACTGTTGGTCGTGAAGTAGGAGAGGACGCTCGTATCTACGACCACGAAGGCCGCCGCCGCGTCTTCCACGCTCATCCCGCTGTGGCACGGGAGGTTCGCAGATACTCCCGGAATGCCTCAGCATCGCTCTCCGTCGGCCACAATTCGCTCAGCAGTTCGACGTAGTCGGGCGTCGGCCGCATCGCGAGACCTTGCTCTTGCGCAAGCTGCTGAATGCTCTTCGGCGGTAAGTCGACACCCCTCTCGGACGCCTCGAGGAGCCGAATGTGTCCTACCACTCGCTCCACTACCCGGCCATCCACAGTGGCCTCGGATACGTGGACCTCGGCCAACTGACCGAGGGCTTCGGCCGCGTGATCGACCACGTCATCCTCGATCGCCATCGTCTGATCGCTGTCGTCAGGAAGCTTGATGCGGAGGCGCTGACGACCCATCTCGACATCAGCCATATAGACATGTCCGTAGAGTACCGTCTGCCGGATCGTCAGTTCGGGAGCGGCCGGCTGTTGCACCGGGGCATCCAGCTGCAAAAGCACGACTTGGGGCTCCGCGTCGGCGACGGTGCTATTGAATCGGGTCACCTCGGCCACCCGGCCAATCTGGCCAGCTGAACGCACGATGCGCTCAACCATGCGACGCCGCTCGTATCCGCCTTCAGAGTGGGACGTTCCCTGCGAGATGTCATTCAGTTCCGAAACAAGGCTATCGGCGATCGTGTCTGGACCGAGATTTTGGCTAGCGAAGGCCAGCTGCCTCTCGGTGGCCGCAAGCGGGGCCGCGAGTTGGATGACGACGCTGCCCGGTGACACGGAGGTCACCCTGAAGCTAGCGAGCCCCCGCTCGACCGTGTTCATCGGGCCACGTCGAGGGCCTACGCCGAGTCGCTCGTCGGCGATGAAACGTGCTGCGGCGACGACATCCGTCAGGAGATTTGCGAGAGCCCGTGCATCCACGCCGCCCTCGACATCACCGTCGAGACGCAGTTGAAGCCAGTTGCGCTGCGTCTCGTCTTCAGCGGTCGGCATCGTTGTCCCCTTGCGCGAGCGCACAGCTTAGCCCGAATCCACCGATCGAAGCTTGAGGGGGCGGGATGCTGGGCTGGCGGAGAGTTCGGCGGCGTGCCGGCGTTCGCCGGGCGGTGCCGGGGGCGGGTCGGAGCGAGGAGCCGTCGCTGAGGGCCGCTCGGGGGCGCTGAGGGCGCGGGCGCGGGGCGTGCGCGGGCATGCTGGCGCGAGCCTCGGAGCCGGGCCGGCGCTGTGAGCGGGCGTCAGGCCGGGAGCGGTAGCGCCCGTAGTCGCGCGAGGGCGGCTGCCCACTGGCCAGCCCAGGGCCAGCGCTTCGGGAGGTGCAGGGTCCAGCGCCGGGCAGAGTGGGTGAGCCGTCCGGCGAGAGCGAAGTAGCGCCGCCTGAGCGTCCTGGTCGTCACGATTCCCTCGTCGAGCCCCAGCCGCGCCGTCCAGCGGGCGAGGTTATGCGCGATCACCCGCACCGCGAGCCAGGCCGCGTTCGCGGCGAAGCGGCCCGAGGGGAGATGGTTCAGCCCGACGCCGTACTTGAGGTCGCGGATCGCGTTCTCGATCTCGGCATGACGGCGATGGTCGGGCTCCAGCTCCAGCAGCTCCCCCGCGCGATCGGTGATGAAGGCGTGGTAGCTGTAGTCCACGAAGAGCGCGAGCTGTGAGCCGGGCGTCGGCTTCACGCGCCGCACGATGAGCCGCACCGCAGTGGCATCCTCCGTGTGCTGGAACGGGGTGTAGGTCGTCTCGGCGACAGCGGAGCCGTCGTCCTGCCAGTACGGGATCGGCCTCCAGTCCGCTTCCGGGATCGCCTCGATCAGCGTGCGTACGTTCGGCTGCTGGCGGATCGTGACCGAGAAGCGGACATCCATCGCGCGGCAGGCGGCGACGACGGCGTGGCTGTAGAAGCCGCTGTCGGCTCGCACCGTCAGCTGCCCGCTCGCTCCGGCAGCGCGCACCCGGCCCACCGTCTCACGCAGGAAGTGTGCGGCCCCCCGAGCGGTGATGGCGCGACCCTCGCGCAGCCGCGCCATCAGCACCTCACCCGTCCCGGCCGCAACCGCGAGCAGCGGGTGATAGCCGCGCGCGCCGCTGTAGCCGGGGTGCCGAGCGCCCTCCTTCGCCAGGCCGTAGGTCTCGCAGATCGTCGAATCGAGGTCGATCGTGAACGGCGCCGCGCCGGGTCCCGCTCCGGCCACCCAGGCGCGGGCCAGCAACACGCGGGTGACGCGGTCGAGCTGGCGGACGTGGCCCCAGCGGAAGCTGCGCAGGAAGGTCCCGAGGGTGGACGGCGCCTTCACGGTGCAGCCGAGCACCCTCGCCGTCCCGCCAGCGCGCAACGCATCGGCGTCGTCAATGCACTCGCCGCCCGCGAGCGCCGAGGCGGTGAGGGTCACCAGCTTGTCGCCGACGTTCGCCCGTCCCGGCGCGTCACCGAGGTCGAGGTGGGCGTCTGCCAGTTCACGGAGGCCGAGCCGGCCAGCGAGCGTGGCGGGGAGCAGCAGGCCCGCGTGGTCCACGAGGCGGTCGTCGTCGAAGGCGATGTCTATCCGGTCGGGGTTGCTCGTTGGTAGCATCGAATGGGTGCTCCCTGTGGCTGGTACGTGATTCGGACAAAACCATTGTCCCAGCTACAGCGGAGCACCCAACCGCAGCCGCTCGCGCGCTCTTCTTCGGTGGATCGGGGCTAAGGTGCTGGCGTCGATTCGATCCAACGTGTCCACTCTTCGCACGGGCTAGTCGCCCGGGCGCAGGTACCGCTCAACCAGTCAGCAGCTGACGGGGAGCCCTCGCTCCAGAACTGTTCGCTTGTCCAGAGCCGCTTGTGCAGCCAGAGGCCATCGACGACCTCCCAAGTGGACACGAGAACCTGTCGGTGCGGGATCTGAGGCGTAGACGCCCCCAGCACGATTCGCGTGAGGATCGCGTGATACTGATCGACATCGGCGTATGGGCGCGATCGAGCCGTCGCGTACAGAGTCGGAACTCCGGATCCGAACTCGTCGCCGAGGTCCGGGCGGGACCCGGTGAACCACCCCGCAAGAAGGTTGACCAGCTGCTCATGCCCGTAGCCCGTGCCTTCGAAGGGATTGGCGACTGCCAGGCTCCTCACGACGGAGCCGAGAGGCTGGGTCCACACAAGCGTAAACCCAACTCGATGTCGCCTCGGTGCAGGTCACTTCAGAGGTGTCGGCGAGTTGCCAGAAGAACTCGGCGTTCATGCCCGCTCTGGCGTCGTCGATGTTGGCGGCAAACTCGGTGAATTCAGGCGGAACCGTGCCCGGCGGGACGAGCCAGCGGTCGTCGCTGTCGGTTGGACCCTGTGCCGACCAACCGACCGTCCCATCCGCCAGCCGCAGCTGCCACCAGTAGTAGCTGTCTGCATCCCCAATCGTCTGCTCTGACAGCAGGAGCACGACGGCTCCGTTGACGAGCCGGCCTACCCGCTGGTAATCGACTCCAGGCCCACTGCGAACCCGCAGGCCATCATCCCCGAGGTTCTCCACTATGGCGTTCATTCCCTTCTGGAGCACGGCTGGCACAGGACTTGGCGAGGAAGCTGGCGGCGTGCGGGCGGGCGCCGCCGTCGCTGAGGGGTCCGGAGTCTCGCTCCCAACTGCTGTTCCCGTCGGAGAAGCCGTCGTAGTCGTCGTCATCGCTGGCGGCAGCTGGGTTGTCGTGGCGGTCGCTGCCGGCGTTTGAGTGGCTACGGCTCCCCTCGTCGCTGTGGGACCCTCGTCAACCCCCACTGGGAGGTCCTCGCTCCCAGGCAGGAGGACCACTGCCGCTGAGACGCCGACGGCGATCCCCGCCGCGACGAACACGGCCGCGATCACCGCGAAGGCACGGCTCGATATCAGTGAACGGCTGTCGAGTTGACCCGGACCTGTCACGGCTCCCCTAAGACTCTGGCCAGAGCTCCCCAGCCCAAGGGTCAGGTGGGTCCCTGCCATCGTGCGATCGGAACCAACCAGGGCCGTGCTGACGAGCCGAATGGCCAGATCCATCGGCGCTCGATGGCCTACGCAGTTGCGCCACAGGGCGGCCGCCCGCTGCTCGCTTGGCTCGAGACTGAGGCCAAGCCAACCGCCTCAGCCCCCGCTTGAGGGGGAAGGACCAAGCCCTCAGGGGGCGCACGCGGGTCCGGCGCGACAGAGCGCCCGCTTCCTGATCCGAGCATTGACCTGTGGGGAACAAGTGTTCTATACCCATCACATGAGTGGATTCATCTCGGTCTCCCCGTCCTTTCGCCGACACCTCACCGACGCCTCGAAGTCCTCGACGGACTCTGGGCTGACCCTGAGCTGATCGCGCAAATCGAGCGGATGAGAGCGGCCTTCGGAGCGTCTGGGGACCTTGAGTCACTCCAGCGATCGGCTGACCGTGCGGTGACTTGGGTTCAGGAGCACCATCCGTCCGTCGTGCAGATAGTTGGCCGGGACGGGTGCAGGGGACTCCTCATGACAGCCGTCACGGGCGACGATCGGTTCGCGCCCAAGCGCTTCATAGGGCTGCCCGACTACGAGGGTCGCCCCATCTGGGTCCTCGACAACGACCGCGATGTCGCCCGGCTGCGAGCGGAGATCCAATCCGGTCAGGTCTGGATCAACGTAGGCAGGCTCGACGAGTCGCAGTTCCGGGGCCTATGGGGTGCCATCAGCTACCAACAGCAGGTGGCGCTCGGCCAGAGCCGTGGCCGCCCGGGACGCCCACAGGGTCGCCGGGACCCCAAGCGCGTGGAGCTGATCCGGCTCGTTCGAGAATCACCGCAGTCTACCGACCGAGAGATTTATGAGGCCGGCCTCGCGAACCGCCTCTGGACAGACGATGGGCCCTACGAGGAGAACATCGAGCGGAACCGACGGCGCGCCCAGCGCATCAGGGCCGCATCACAGGAGACTTCGGACGAGTAATCGGGGCGGGCATTGATCGGGCCTTACATCGCACTCGTGACCAGCTCGACACTTGCGGCATGTCAGCCCCGGGTTCGCAGTTCCTTCTCTCGCTCCCCCCGTATCTGGGCGGCAAGCGTCGGCTCGCTCCGCTCATCTTCGCTCTACTAACGGCCGTTCGCCCCCGGGAGCTCTGGGCTTCCTCGGTCCTGCTCGATCCCTTCAGCGGAGGGGGAGCGATTTCGCTGTATGCAAAGGCACAAGGCTTCAGCGTCATCTCCAGCGACATCGCCGAGCGAGCCGCGGTCGCTGGGCGGGCACTGATTGCCAATCAGGGCACCCGCCTCCGCCACGCGGACGTCCTCGCGCTGGCAGCGGCCCCGGCCAGCGAAGGGCCAGCGGCGACGTTCGTGCCCAAGGTCTTCTCGGCCAAGCAGGCGAGGTGGCTCGAAGCCAGAGCCGCTGCGGAGCCTCCTAACTCTCGTGGTGATCAAGGCGATCCTGCGCCTGCAGCCGATGTCTATCCTGTCGGCGTCCGACGCCGAAGCCGCAAACACGGGCCAGCTTGACCGCCTGAGCCCGAGACGGCTTCCTCACTACCTCCGGCAGTCGGGGCCACCGACCGTTGACCGACTCTGGCTCATCGCCCAGGACGTCAATAGGGGCGTCTTCGGAGGGCGCGGAGAGGCCCACACTGCGGATGCCCTCGGACTGATTCCTCGAGTCAATGCGGATGTTGTCTATCTGGACCCGCCCTATCCGAGGACGACCGCCTACGGAGGGGCCTACGCGCCGCTCGACGCCATCCTGGGCCAGAACGAGCTCTCAGCGGAGTCGCCGGCGCTGCCCGATCTCCTCGCCGCCTGCGAGCACATCTCCTGCCTCGTCCTCTCGTACGGCGGGCCGACTGCTTCGCTAGGTCAATTGAGCAACATAGTCGGTCGGTACCGCCAGGTCGCGACGGCACTGGCCGTGCCCTACACCCACCTCAAATCCATCGCCTCGGAGGAGAAGCGTGCCACAGACCGTGAGTACCTCATCGTCGCTAAAACCTGACCAGCTGATCAGCGTCCCGCTCGAGAAGCTCCTTCCGCACCCGTCGAACGCCAATCTCATACCGCAGAGCGTCTCGAGAAGCTCCGGCGCAACATCGCTCGCGAGGATCGCTATCCACCGATCGTCGTTCGCGACCACCCGGAGATCGGCAGCGCCTATCAGATCCTCGACGGCCACCAACGGTTCGAGGTGCTGCGCTCGCTGGGCTACGAGCACGCACTCTGTTTCCCCTGGCCCTGCGACGACGAGACCGCCCTCGTGCTCCTGGCGACCCTCAACAGACTGGAGGGCGAGGACGTCCCGGCGCGGCGGGCTGAGCTGCTCGTCGAGCTCACCGAGCTGATACCCGCGGAGGAACTCGCGGCGATCTTGCCGGAGGACGCGCGTGCCATCGATGACACGCTTGCGCTGCTGGACCTTGACGCCGACGCCTTGCTCGCAGAGCTCACCGCTGAGGCGGAACGGGCGGCGACCGCCGGTCCGCGACTCGCCTCCTTCGCGCTCACGCCTGAGGACGAGGCCGTCGTGGAGCAGGTGGTGACGGTCGCGATGGACACGCTCGCTGGCAACAACCGTCGAGGCCGTGCCCTGGCCCTGATCTGCCGCTCGTTTCTGGATGAGCACGATGGCTGAGTCGACGCGACATCGCCGCGCCTTCGACGCCTACGTCGAGATGGGCTCAGATCGCTCGATCGAACGCCTCCACCAGATCCTGACCAAGAAGGGAAGGGCGCCTTCGTTGCGCACGCTCTACGAGTGGTCGCGCCGATACCACTGGCAGCAACGACTCGCCGACCTTGAGCGCAGGGCCCGTGTGGCCGCGGACGAGGCCCGCATCGCGGAGATCCGAAAGATGCAAGGGCGCCAGGCAAAGGTGGGCCTGCTGCTCCAGCAGAAGGGGACGGAATGGCTCACTGAGCTGGAGGGTGAGCGCGCTACGGCAGACGCAGCCATCCGCGCCATCACCGAGGGCGCCAGGCTCGAGCGACTCGCCCGGGGCGAGCCGACCGAGCGGATTAGTCAAGGAGAAACCGACAGCCGGCTTGAGGAGCTTGACGATGAAGAACTCGACCGCCTCATTGCGCTTGAGGAGGGTGGCGTGGCGGGAGAAGGCCAGGCGGGTCCCCACTGATCCCCACGCCTGGGCAATGGCCCACCGTGTGATGGGCGCGGATGGGATGCTGGCGAATCTTCACCCGCTAGCCGCGATCGCCCGTGATGAGCATCCTTTCGTGGTCATCCAGAAGTCGGCCCAAGTAGGTCTCACCGAGCTGCTGGTGAACCGCGCCTTGCACGCGGCCGACACCGCCTTCGCCGACCGTGGGCACGTGCTCTTCCTAATGCCGACCCAGAACCAGATGGACGACTTCGCTCAGGCCCGCTTCGATCGCGCGATCCAGAGCAGCGCCTACATCCGCGGGCGGCTGCAGCCCGAGCCGCCACGCAGGAAAGGCGCCGACTCGAAGCGGCTGAAGATGGTGGGCCCCGGGTACATCTACCTACGGGGAGCGGACAGCACGCGCCAGATAGCGAGCGTTGATGCGGACCTGGTCATCTTCGACGAGTTCGACCAAATGGCAGAGGGCATCCTTGAGCTGGGGCAGAGACGACTCGCGTCGAGCGACGACGGACGCCTCATCGTCGCCTCGACGCCGCGCTATCCCGAGGCGGGTGTCAACGCGCTCTTCCTCCAGTCCGATCAGTGTCACTACTACCTGCCCTGCCCCGCCTGCTGCCTCGAGCAGACACTGACCTGGAACGACAACGTCGACCAGGGGTCTGCGCGTATCGTCTGCCACGCCTGCCGCGCGCCAATGGACGTAACGACCAAGGGCCACTGGCATCCCAAAGCACCCGGAACGAGCGGATCCGCGGCTACCAACTCAGCCGGCTCTATTCACCCTGGGCGAACCTGCAGGCGATGATCGAGACGAGTACGGCGATCACCCCGATTGGCCTTCAGGAGTTTCAGAACTCGGACCTGGGGGAGGTCTTCTCTCCGCCGGGCGGTGGCCTCTCGCTCGACGCCCTCGACCGGTGCCGAGCCGACTACTCGCTCGACGACTATGAAGGCCAGCACTGTGACATGGGCGTCGACGTGGGTACGAAGCTGCACGTCGTCATCCGTGAGCACTTCTTCGTGCGCGATTGCGAGGCGATGCGTCCGCTCTGGTGGGCGGGAACAGTCGACAGCTTTGACGAGCTTGGCGTGCTGATGGACCGCTTCCACATCGAGAGTTGCGTAATCGACGGGCTTCCGGAGACTCACAAGGTGGTCGATTTCGCACGCGAGCGGGAACCGGCGGTGACCGCCTGCTATTACACGAAGTCAATGCCAGGGGCCGAATTCAAGCGTCGTGGCGACGGCGGCGTTCCAACGCTCTCAGTCAATCGCGTCCAGATGATCGACGACACGGCGGCGCTCTTCCGTGCCCAGCGACTAGGGCTTCCCCGCAACGGGCGTGCGCTCGGCGGGCGGGTCCGCGAAGGGATGGGTGAGTACTACCGCAAGATGCTCGCCCCGCAGCGAACGCTGGAACAGGACACGAACGGGAACTGGGTTGCCAGATGGTCCGCCAACAGCCGGGCCGACCACTACACGCATGCGGAGGTCTACTGCCGCTTGGCACACGAAGTCGCGCACTGGCACAGCCAAGGTGTCTGGTAGCCCACTGGCCGCGGATCTGGAGAAAACTCCTGAGGAACACTCCAGGGGCCCGAGCGCTCCTGGAGTACAGCGGGGCATTCTGAAATACCGAGCGCGCATCGGCTGGCGAAGACGGATGACTGGGCGGTCCTCCACTACGACGGCACCGCCCCCGCTGGCCACGCGACCGTGAGCCTCTGCGAGCTAGGGAGCGCGGCCGTCGGGCGTGGCGCTATACGAAGAGCGGCGCCATCTCTCGATCTCTCACAAGGTCCGCCATGGCACCGTCGAGTGGCCGCGGGCCGAGAGCCGCGGCCGCCCCGAAGACCGAGGGCAGAAGTGAGACATCACCAACGGTGTTGAGGAAGGTGCCCGGTCTGCCAAGGACCCAATGAACTGCCTGAGTTATGTCATCAGCCTCGGTGAGGGGCTCGTACCAGGTGCGGTGGGTCTGCTCCTTTTGGTTCCAGGGGCCGAGCGTGATTCCTTTGATCGTCTGAATGGCGACTTGCCGTTCCTCACAGACCCGCGCGAGCTCGTCGAACTTCGTGGCGTAGTCCGGGTTCTGCATCATCGTGAAGTTGTAGGGCAGAAGGACCGAGTCGAACGCGAAACGCTCCAGGCTGCGGAGGTGCATAGCCGGGACGGTGACTCCGTGGCCGGTGACGCCGATGAAACGCACGAGCCCTTCGTCCCTGGCTTCAACGGCCGCTTCGAGCGCGCCGCCGGGCCCGAGCGCCGTCTGCCACTCCCCGGGATCGACGAGGTTGTGGAGCTGGATGAGGTCGAGGTGATCGGTCTGCAGGCGCGTCAGCGAGGCACGGATCTGATCCACGCGCGCCCTCGTACGTCCGCTCACCGGTCTTGGTCGCAAGGAAGAAGGAGTCGCGATGCCGGGGCATCCAGGCGCCGATGAGAAGTTCTGAGTCGCCGTAGGAAGCGGCCGTGTCGATATGGTTTATCCCGAACCGCTGGATCAGTGCCAGAGCGCGATCCGCTTCTTCGGGCGTTGAGCGTGACAGGGCCGCGGCACCGAAGATAGTTCGGGTGCTCAGATGGCCCGTACGGCCGAAAGGCTGGGTCGGGATCGACATCAGGCGACTCCTCGAGACTAGGGCATCTTACCGGCGTCGCGTGCCCTCGCACCCCAAGACGGGCGACCTAAGCTCACCGGGCGGTGAGAAGGACCGACTGGGTCGTGGTGTGGACCGCTTGGCCCCCCGGTACCTCCGTAACGGTGGCTCACGGCTCGGTGTCGCCCCGCCGCGCGCTGTGGCGGTCGGGTACAAGATCAACGGGCCCAAAGGGCGGGCGCAGGGATCCGCTTCCTGCACGCTCGAAACGCTCGTCCGGCGAGACCGGAGCTCCCCGAGGTGCAAACGTGGATGGTTGCCGTGAATGCTCGATCTTCCTCACGCTGCGGAGTCGCTGCTTCGTGAACGCCGAGTTCGTCCCCAACCCGGGTCGCAGCGTCGCCGCCACAGCGCTCGCTGGTAGCCTGCTCCTGCGCGGAGGACTCACCTGATGACGGAC
The DNA here is from genome assembly GCA_965262975.1 of Tepidiformaceae bacterium. GTDB lineage: Bacteria > Chloroflexota > Dehalococcoidia > Tepidiformales > Tepidiformaceae > UBA2991. The sequence continues at coordinate 3,570,260 of OZ253575.1, forward strand.
GCAGTTGGCGTCGATAGATGCCAGGGAGGCTGGATATTCGTCGTCCTGCACGCGGGTCGCTTCGAACGGGCGGACTTCTTCGCCGAGTTCGAAACGGGCGTGAACGCCATGGGCGACGCAAAGGCGATCCTGGCCCTCGAGGCCGACTCTTCCAGCTCCAGTACCTGCGCCAGGCGTGCGGTGCCAGCGGACGACGGTCTCCGGCGGCACGAGGACGAGCACATCTCGCCAACGAGGCCAGTCCCGTGCAAGCGCAGACCAGAAGCGACGATCGTCATCGCTGAGCGGTGGACGGCGAGGACGGGCACAGACGGCTAGCTGGTGGCGAAGGGCAAGATTCTCGAGGACGAGATCACGCCGAGCGGTGGGCAGCAACCGGAGCGTGACGAGCAACAGCCTGAGCAGAGTCCACACGGATCAACCTCCGCGCAGAGGGTGACCTCAGGCGGTCATCGCGCAAGTGCACGCAACCGTCGTGACCTCCCGAGAAGCCTGTCCCATAAGGCCCGATGGAAATATTCGTGCCCCACAGGCCCCACAGCTCAGAGATACTGGACAGCTCCAGGACGTAACGCGAGGTCAGTCGGTTAATCCGGACCAGCAGATTGTCTGGGCGCTATAAATCCAGTCGACGCCCTTCCGGGCTTGACGAGATCCGAACACTCTCCGTACGAGTTCCACTCAAGTGGGAGTGCCGCGGCCACTGCGGAGCAGCTGTCCGGGAGTAGCGCCCGTGCAGACGCCGTCGGCGAACGTGACACCACCGTTGACCATGATCCAGCGATACCCCTCAGCCCGCTGCACGCGGCGCCACGCGCCCGCCGGCTGATCGTCGAGCCTTTCCTTCGGGAGGATCTTCAGCTCCTCCAAGTCGTAGATCACAATGTCCGCAGCAGCACCCTCTCGGAGCCATCCCCGATCCTTGAAGCCGACCAGGTTCGCGGGGAAAGTGCTGAGCCGCCAGTGGGCCTGCTCAAGGTCCATCACTTCGTGATCGCGGACGAGTCTCGCGAGGAGGTACGTGGGGTAGGCACCAAGCGTGAGAAACTTGGTGTGAGCGCCGCCGTCGGATACGCCCGGTACGGTGAACGGCGACGTCAGGACCTCCTCGGCCGCTTCGACGTTCATCTCAGGGACGGGCGTCTGGAAAAGCGTGCGCAGGTTGTCGGCGACCGCGATATCGAGCATCGCGTCAATCGTGTGTTTGTTGTCCCTCTCGACGATCTCACGGACGCTCAGCCCTTCGTAGGGCTTCAGCGACGGTTCGAGAACCTCCGCCACGACCAGATCGTTCATAAGGGAGCTCGCCGATCCAGTAACGACTGAGCCGGGCCCCTCACCGCTATCGAACTCCTCCTTGAGCGCGCGCCGCCGCCCTGGGTCGGCAAGCTTCTCCCGGCGCTCCTCAACCGTTCCCAGCGTTGCCTCTCGCCAAACCAGGCTCGTGTCGAAGCCGTTGAAGTGCTCGAAGGTGAAGTCAGACGCGACAGGCACACTGAGGGCCTGTCCGAGGACGCGATTGCCTCTTGCGTTCGCCGCGTTGAGCCACTCGATCGTCTCCCGGTAGTTCCCCACCGCGTTGCCCTGCTGGTCCGTAAAGAACTCGACCACGTTGTGGAGCACGGGCCGTCCGCTGATCTCAGCGAGCTTTTCGTGCCTCGCCCAAGTCTCCGTGAATGGGCGGTTCGCCCCGTGGCCGTTGATCTGCGTCAACCCCGTGCGGCGCCTTGCTAGCACCTCCGAGAAGCCATGCGCTTGCTCCACCGACATGAGGTCGGAGAGCATTGATGTGCCGTCGTAGTCGCGCTGACCGCTGTCATTCCCTGCCCACTGTGCAGACCACCCGCAGGCTCCCGCCTCCAGTGCCTCGTCGAGAAGGACGCACATCTGCTCGATCTCGTCGTCCGTCGCCGTTCGCCCTTTCCCAGCCTCCAGTCCCATGACCCACATCATGAGCGGCGAAACGCCGCAGTAGCTCGTGACGTTCACGCCCTTCGCCTGTCGATCGAGGCTGTCGAGGTATTCGGGGAAGGTGACCCAGTCCCACGGCATCCCCGCTTGGAGGGCCTCGAGCTCGATGGCCTCCGTTCGGGAGAGCATGAGCATTGCCCGGTCGCGCATCTCGGGCCTCACCGGCGCAAAGCTGAATCCACAGTTCCCCACCACGACTGAGGTGATGCCGTGCCAGCCCGACATCGTGCAGTAGGGATCCCAGAAGATCTGGCCGTCGTAGTGGGTGTGCACGTCCACGAAGCCGGGGGCGACGATTAGCCCGCTGGCGTCGATCACCTCGTCACCCTCATGGGGCTGCAGCCGGCCGATGTACGCCACCCGACCACCCTTAATCCCTATGTCTGCGGTGAATCGCGGTGTGCGGAGGCCGTCGATGATGGTGCCGCCGGTGATGACGGTTTCGAACTCTGCGATGGCACTCCCTCATTTCAGCGCCGTGTCCGCAGCCCAAGCCCTCGGCGCGCATCGACTTCGATTCTGGGCGGGCCGTTGGGCGCAGCATAGCACCATGCGCTGAGCGCTGAGCAGAATCCGTGTGCGACGCCGAGATCGAGCCTCCCGGGGGGTGTCTCAGAACGTGGTAGCTCAGCGCGGATGGGTTTCTCAGACAGCACACGTTGGACACCGAGCAAGGAGAGAAGGGATAGTCCTGGCTCGTCCCTTAGAGCAGAAGCTACCAGCGCCGAGGTGACGATCCTTTTCCTCTTTCGACGCTCAGTAGGAGACCGCCCCCCCAGATGCGCGGCGGCTGCTTCGATCGTCGCGATCGGCACGTGTCACTGTGTATCCGCTAGGCCAGATGCCTACGAGGGCTATCATCGCCAGCGCTCTTGGCAAGGAGGCCCAAACGATGCCCACGGCCGACATCGGCGGCTGGCAGATCAACTACACGGACACCGGCTCCGGTTATCCCGTGCTCTTCATCCACGGTGGCTTCGGTGGTACCTCCGTTGCTCTCGCCCCGCCCATCCGGGAGGCCGTCGACCAGGTCCGCTTGATTGAGTACGACCGGCGCAACTGCGGCCGAAGCGAGATTCGCGACGAGGTCTACACCCAGGACGACCTCGGTGACGAAGCGGCCGCGCTCCTCGCGTATCTCGGCGTCGACGAGGCGGTCATCGTCGGCAGTTCGATGGGCGGGACGATCGCCCAGACCTTAGCGCTTCGTCATCCGGGGCGAATTGCCGCCCTCGCCCTGGTCAACACCAGCGCCCACATGAAGGACGCTCCCTTCTATGCGCCCATCGCCGAGATGGTAGAGCTCGCTTCGCGCGAGGGCAGCGATGCGGTCTTCGAGCGCCGCCGGGAGAGTATCTACAACACTCAGTTGCCGAGCGTGCGCCACCCGGGTGCGACCGAGGCCGATCGCGGCGAGATGCATGCGCGTGTCGACGCCCAGTTCAAGGTTATCCGTGAGACACCCGAGGAAGAGCTAAAGGCGTTCGCCTTGGGAGAGCTGTGCAACTGGCGCGCACACCTCACCTTCGACACGAGTGAGGACCTCGGCCGCCTCGCCGAACATCGCGTTCTGGTCATACACGGCGATAGCGACAGCATCGTTCCGACTGAGCACGGAGTCGAGCTGGCGGAGGGGATCCCCGGCGCCGAGCTCGTCCTCGTGCCGGGCGGCGATCACGGCATCCTCCGGTGGCCCAAGGCCCGCGAAGCACTGCGCTCCTGGGTACATCAGAGGTCGGATGACCAAACCTGACTCTCCTGGTTAGCCGCCCAAGTAGGGAGCTCTGAGATGGTCAGAGAGCGCGGACCCTGACGGAACCGCTTCCGACGAGCGTTGCGCTCGAGCGGTCGAAGCCGCGAACGATCTTCGGTCCGGACGTCCACCGGAAGCGAACTCCGCGTCGGCGGCGGCGACCATGACGATCCAACTCCTCTTCTGTGGCCCCACTCGTCTCCGAGTTCCGGCCGGGCCAGCCGCCACAAGGAAGCGGGACCCGTGTGCACGGGTCCCGCTCAGGAGGGATAGGCCACGCTGCCGCTACTGGTCGGCCTGCGGCCTAAATCCAGCATACGAGCTCCTCTGAGGGAGCGCGGGTTCTGGAACCCAGCGTGCGAAGGACGCGGAGCGAGACGATCTCCTGACCGCCTGGTGGTCGAGCCGCTCGCTGGCATCAGCTCTCCCGGATCCTCAGAATCTCGAAGGCTGCAGCGAACGGCTACGGGGGCCTCACGCTGAGGCCGCTGAGGTCCCCGCGACAACCTGACTCCCCCGGCCAACGGGGGTCCGCCCACAGCGCTACTGAATCGGTGAGTAGGGGAGTGGGTTCAGAAAGAGCGTCTCCTCTTCCTTGAGGCAGGCGTGCCAGCGATCGACCGTGTCGCCCTCGATAGCGGCCTCTGCTGCTCGTGCCTCGGCCAGCGCATCCTGACCCTTGGGGAGGATGAATGTGTCCTTGAGCTCGTCACGTCGACCCAGAATCGATTGGACGCCCGTGATGAGCTGGATCGCGCCGCTGTTCTTCTCGACCTCACGAATGATGACGGCGAGATGCTTCTTCGCCTCCTCCTCCATGCCGAGGCGCATGCGCGCAATCCGCTGGAAACACTTCCTCGGAGAGGCGCCAGATTCCGCGAGCGCTCGATCGATCCGTTCGTCAGGCGAGTAAGGCGAAGGCTCGCCGACACTGATGACCTCCGTGACGTCGACGCCCTGCAGCGCCTCGACGATCCAAGTGCTCCGGGATGACTCCTTCTCGAGCGATGCTCGCGCCCGTTCGTACGAGGCGAGACCGTCGAAGCGACTGAGGTGCATAACCTGCTGCGCCGGTCCACCGGCTTGGGACCAGGCAGCGAACGGATCGAGGCCGTGCCGCTTCAGGAGCGGCATGGCCTTCTCCGCCATCACCTCAATGAACACGGGCATCACCGCGGGGGGTCGGAGGGTGACGAGGGTCTCGACGATGATGCTCACGGCGACCTCCTGGCTCGGCCCGATTGGCTACAGCGACGGCTTCAGGCAATTCGCAGGGGGAGTGCCCGAAGAGCGCCGCCTCGTGGCGGGTAGCGTCGGCGGTGGGTGCGACTCTATGCCGAGCGAACCTCCCCATTTCGGAGAAGGCCCCCGGGCGTCGCACCCGTGCACTCCCCATCCTGGAACGTGACCTCGCCGTTGACGAGGATCCATTTGTACCCGTCAGCCTTCTGGACGCGACGCCACGCACCCGCGGGTTGGTCGTCGAGCCGCTGCCGCTTCCCGATGCTGAGGTTGTCGATGTCATAGATCACGATGTCCGCAGCGGCCCCTTCGCGCAGCCAGCCGCGGTCTTTGAAGCCGAGAACCTGGGCGGGGTACGCGCTGAGGCGCCAGTGCGCCTCCTCGAGGTCCATGACGTCGTTGTCACGCGCCAGCCGAGCGATGAGGTAGGTGGGGTACGACCCGAGGGTGAGGAACTTCGTATGAGCCCCGCCGTCGGATACACCCGGTATCGCGAAGGGCGAGCGGAGCACGAGCTTCGCTGCCTCCGCGTCCGGATCTGCGACGGGAGTGTGGAAGAGCGATTTGAGCTCATCAGCGACGGTGATGTCGAGCATCGCGTCGATCGTATGCTTCCCATCGAGTTCCGTGATCTCGCGGACACTCATCCCCTCGTAGTGTTTGAGCGAAGGGTTCTCGACTTCGGCGATGACGAGGTCGTCCATCGTCCCGGAGAACGTGACGGCAGGCGCATCGCCAGCGTCGAACTCCGCCTTCAGAGCCGCGCGGCGCTCGGGATCGGCCAGCTTGGCCGTGCGCTCCGGAACGGTGCCGAGCGTCGCCTCTCGCCAGATGGGGCTGCGGTCGAACAGGTTGAAGTCCTCGAACGTGAAGTCGGGGGCGACCGGGGCGGTCACGACCTGCCCGAAGACTCGATTGCCGCGTGCGTTCGCGGCAGCCAGCCATTCGATCGTGTCCACGTAGTTGCCGTGCGCCTTGCCGTCGACGCCGGTGAAGAACTCGATGACGTTGTGGATCACCGGCCTGCCGCTGATCTCGGCGAGCTTCTCGTGTCGAGCCCACACATCAGCGTATGACTCGCCGGCGCCGTGTCCGTTGATCTGAGTCATGCCCTGCCCTCGCCGGGCAAGGACTTCGCACAGTGCGTGCGCCTGTTCAACGGACATCAGGTCGGACAGCATGGCCGTCCCGTCGTAATCGCGCTGGCCGCTATCTTGGCCAGCCCACTGCGCTGACCAACCGACCGCGCCGGCGTCTAGGGCCTCATCGAACAACGCGCACATCTTCGTGATCTCATCCGCCGAAGCCGTGCGGCTCTTGCCTGCCTCCAGCCCCATGGTCGACATCATGAGCGGCGAGACGCCGCAGTAGCTGGCGACGTTCACACCCTTCGGTGTGCCCTCGAGACTGTCCATGTACTCGGGGAAGGTCACCCAGTCCCAGGGCATGCCGGCCTGGAGGGCCTCGAGCTCGATCGCCTCGGTCCGCGAGAGCATCAGCATCGCCCGGTCGCGCATCTCCGGCTCGACGGGCGCGAAGCTGAATCCGCAGTTCCCCACCACCACGGAGGTGATACCGTGCCAGGCCGACATCGTGCAGTAGGGATCCCAGAACACCTGTCCGTCGTAGTGGGTGTGCATGTCCACGAAGCCGGGGGCGACGATGAAACCATCAGCGTCGATCACGTTGTCGCCGTCGCTCGCGCTCAGTCGGCCCATGTAGGCGATGCGGCCGTCCTTAATGCCGATGTCACCGGTGTAACGCGGCGTGCGCAAACCGTCGATTATGGCGCCGCCTCGGATCACAGTGTCGAATTCTGGCATTGCCTCTCTCCTTCGCTCGGGGCTTGCCCGGGGCTCGTTAGCTGTCGAGGGTCGTTGTCCCGATTATTCCATTCTGTCGCCCGTGGTGCGCGGCCTTGCTCGCGCTCCCCGGGGCGGGGCTCGACGGCGATCTTCGCTGCTCGGCTTCGCGCCGGCCGCGCCTCACCCCGCCCAATGCTAGGCCTCCTCCGCCGGCCAGGATGTGAGCTGCATGCAGTTCCCATCCGGATCGCACATCACCGCGACCTTGATCCGCCCCTCGTACTCGACAGGCTCGGACTTGAAGCGTACACCCTCGCGCTTGAGACGGCGATACTCGTCGTCGAACGAGCCCGAGCGAAGGGACATCGAGAAGCCACCGGTGTCGGTGAAGCGCAACGGGTTCTTCTTGAATCCGTCAGGCGCCTCGAAGGCGAATAGCTCGAGATCGAATCCACCCAGGCGTACGAAAGCGACGTCCCCCTCAGCGGTCGGAATCCCGAATATCTTCTCGATGGCGGGCCCTCGGATGTGGAGCCTCTCCCGGTACTCCTCGAATCCCAGGAGGCGTGTGTAGAAGTCGATCGCCTGATCGAGGTTGCTGACGCTGATCGACGTTGCTCCGACCGCCTCGATCGTCAACCGTCCGTCCTTTGGCCGTAGCCCTGCTCATCGACTCACCGAGGTGCGCTCGAACCGCCCTCGGACAACCGGCGCGTTTGGCTCTCGCTGCCCTCCCGCCTGAGACTGATGCGGTGCAGTGGATCGTCTTTTTGGTCGACGCAGGATGACGCACCTGGTGCGTCATCCTGCACTCGATAGACTTAGAGGCTGGGCCGACTGCTGAACGTCGAGTCGGACTGATCGATCCACGAGCGTTCGTCCACAGGCAGCCTCCATGGGTTGAATTCCATCTTGAGGTAGGGCCACTTGAGGAACCGGCCCGTCGCAGCCGCCATGAGAATGGTGCCCGCCCCCGACTCCGTCATGGCCAAGCGCTGGATATCCTTCATCGTGCTGATCGCCTCATCCCGATCAAGTGTGGCTGCCGCCTGATCGAAGAGGTCGTCCATACCCGGGCTGCTGTACTTCCCGAAGTTGATAGAGCCTGCCGTTGTATACGACCGCGCGAGTCGCTGCCGAGGGTCGGGGCTCGTCCACGCAGATACAGGCGTGAGGAAGGCTATCGGGTCCTCCCCGGTGAGATACGGCAGGATGCTCCCCCCGGGAATGCCCTTCACCTCGATCTTGTCCGTCCCCAGGTTCCCGTTCATCATCGCTGTGAACCACTCGGAGAGCCTCACGGCGTCCGGTTCGTTCGCGACAAGCTCGATGTTGTCTTCGAGATCCTCCCCGCCGCCAGCCTCCCAGAGCTGCCGCGCCTCCTGAAGCTCGTCGTCCTTGTTGAGCGCGTACCCCGGCTGCTGAAGGATCTCTTCTTCAGAGAGCGCCCAGTCGGTGAACGCCCACGGCAGAGGCCCCGTGATCCTTCCTTCCCCGGCGAAGTCCTGCTGTAGGACAAGCTGCCTGTCTAGGGCGAGGTAGAAAGCCTGCCGGATCATCGGGTTGCTGAACGGGCCAATCTCCCAGCTGTAGATGAGTGCCCTATTCGCGTTCAGCGCGGGGACGTCCAGCCGTTCCATGTCGGAGTTCGCGTCCTGGATCGCCTGCATGAACTCCGGCGCGTAGGACTGCCGTTGGAATCGCCCACCGATCCAGTCAACCTGCTTCTGCTCAAGCGCGATCCGCACAGCATTCACGTCAGCACCGACGTCGAGCAGGGCCAAGGCGTCGAAGTACTGCACTTCCTCGCCCGCTTGCCTAAGGTGCCAATTGGGATGGCGCTCAGCTATTCGACGGCCGTCTGGCACGAACTCGGTGAACATGTAACCGCCGGTGCCAACGATGCGGTCGGCGGAGATGACGTCAGGGTCGCTCTCGATCTGCTCAGCGACGCCTTGGTCCATAAAACCGGCAAACGCGAGAGACTCGAGCCACGTGCCTCGAGGTTGTTTCAGCGTAAACGAGATGCTCTCGTCGTTGACGTAGTCGAGGCTGTCTATGTGGGTGAAAACGGTGTTCGTAAGCGTGAAATCGTCGGCCACAGTGCCGTCCGCAAGTGTCCGAGTCAGCTGCCTATCCAGGTTCCAGCGCACGTCGTCCATCGTGAAGGGCCGCCCGTTGGTCGGGGCCTTGTCGTGCCAGACCACATCGTCACGCAATTCGAAGATGTAGGTGACAGCGTCGGGTTGCTCAGGAAGGTCACGCGCGAGGTCGCCTCTGAAGGTTGGCGCTGGGATGTCGTCGAAGCGGATGAGCCCGCTGTACGCGCTCCCTTCGACGCCGCCAGCGATCCCAGATACGCCGCGATGGATGTCGAGGGTGATCCCAACGAATGGTTCGCCCACCTGGCTGTAGTAGCTCCCGTCCGTGGGGACGGCGGAGGTATCCGGTGGCACCTCCGTCGCTGTGGCTGTGGGCTGTGGTGTCTCTCCTGGCCGCGCTGTGGCCGTTGGATCCGGCGTCTCGCCTGGCTCGCTTGTGGCCGTTGGATCCGGCGTCTCGCCTGGCTCGCTTGTGGCCGTAGGCTCCTCTTCATCGTCGTCGCCGCAACCGACGAGACCTAAGCCGGCGGCTCCGATCCCGGCTGTCGCGGATCCTTGAAGGAACCGCCGCCTACTGGTGCGCATACGCCGCGCTCGCCGAAAGTATCGATCCCAGTAATCACTCGCCATTGCGTCCCTCCTGGATCAGGCCGGTTTCCTCAACATGTGCCGGTGATGGCTCGCGAGGCCCCTTACAGGCCCGGGACGCTGCATAGAGCCCCAAGGCCTGCTGCCGAACGAGCCCTCCGCGGTCTCGCTGCGTAACTCGTCGTGTCCTAGCCAGCGCCCTTAGCCCTGACCGTGGCGGATGAGCTTCCCGGGGGTGAGCCCGGTGCACTTGCCGTCCTCGAACGTCGTCTTGCCGTTCACCATGATCCATCGGTAGCCCTCGGCTTCACGCACGAGGCGCCACTCGTTGGCGGGGAAGTCGTAGGCTCGCCTCGTCTCCGTCCGCCGCAGCTTCTCGAAGTCGTAGACGATGATGTCTGCCGGTGAGCCCTCCTTGATCCAGCCCCGATCTTTGAACCCCGCAGCCATGGCGGGATAGGTGCTCAGCCGCCAGTGCGCTTCCTCCAGGTCCATGAGTTCGTTCTCGCGCACCAGAACCTCGATGTACTCCGTCGGGTATGCGCCCATCGTGATGAACTTTGTGTGGGCGCCACCGTCCGAGAGGCCCGGAAGGGCGAACGGCGAGTTCGCGATCTCCTTCATCGCCTTCATATCCATCCGTGCGGGCGGCGAGCCGAAGGTCGACCGCAGTTTGTCCGCCACGCCGATGTCCAGGAAGGCGTCGACAATGTGCTTGCCTTCGCGCTCGGCGATCTCGCGGATCGTGAACCCCTCGTACTGCTGCAGGGATGGTTCTTCCACGATCTCGACCCTGAGTTCCGCAATCCCGCTGCCTGAGATGATGCCCTTGTCCTCGGTTCCCGCGCCGGTGACGGGCCCCTTCCCGGCGTCGTACTCGGCTCTGAAGAGCGCTCGGCGCTCGGGGTCGTTAAGGTTTTCGATCTTCTCCTCTCTTGTTCCGAACAGGGCCTCTCGCCAAGAGGGGACATTGTCGAAGAGGCTCCACTCTTCGAGCTGGAACTCGAAGGCGATCGCCGTGGTGATCGCCTGCGCGAACACGCGGTTGCCCCGCTTATTCGCGTCCTCGATCCACGCCTGGGTCTCCTTGTATCCGGGGAGCGCAACACCGTGCTGATCGGTGAGCGCGGCGAGGGCGTTATAGACAATGGGACGCCCACTCGCCTCGGCGAGCCGATTGACCAGCTCCGGTGTCGCCCGGGCGCCGGAGACCTGGATGAATCCCTTGCGGACCTTGCCCAGAACCGAGGCAAGGGCGACCAGGTCGTCCTCGGACATCGTGTCGGTCGCCATGGGCGTCCCGTCGTAGTCTCGCTGGTTGCTGTCCTCGCCCGCGATCTGGGTAGAAAGGCCGCAGCCACCGGCCTCGATAGCCTCCTCGAGGAGCTTGCACATCTCTGCGCGCTCAGCGTCGGTTGCGGGGCGATTCTTCGCCTCCTCGAGCCCCATCACGTACATCAGAAGGGGATTCAGCCCCACGTAGCTAAGAAGATTGATGCCCTTGGGCGTGCGATCGATGCTGTCGAGGAACTCCGGGTACGACTCCCAGTCCCAAGGCATGCCCGCCTTCATGCTGGCCAGCGGAACAGCCTCGTTCCTCGTCATGCTGAGCATGGCTCGGTCCCGGTCCTCTGGCTTGACCGGCGCGAAGCCGAAGCCGCAGTTCCCGATCACCGCCGACGTCACACCGTGCCACCCGGAAATGGTGCACCAGGGGTCCCAATAGACCTGGGAGTCGTAGTGCGTGTGCAGATCGACGAAGCCCGGTGCCACGATCAGACCGCTGGCGTCAAGCACCCTCGCTCCTTCATGGCTGGAAATGCGACCAATGTAGGCGACCTTCCCGTCTTTGATACCGACGTCACCGGTGAAGCGGGGAGTCCTGAGGCCGTCGATGACGGTCCCCCCCTTGATAACAGTGTCAAACTCCGGCATGGCCTGGTGACCTCCGTCAGTCCCCTGCTCGTATGGTGCGAGGAATGACAAGTTGGGTGTACCAGTTGAACGTCACGTCGTCAAGTTCGGGCTCTGCGGTGCTCACTGCGAATCAGAGTCTGGACTAGTGCTCTGGCTTGGCTTCGCTAGCGCGAGCGGCGCGTGGGGTCAAAGCCATCGCGGATGCCATCGCCCACGAGGTTGAAGCCCAACACGGTCATGGTGATGGCGACGCCGGCAGCCAAGCTCATCATTGGCTTGCTATCCAGAAACGCGCGGCCCTCGCTGACCATGTTCCCCCAGCTCGGGCCAGGGACACCGAGATTGAGGAAGGCCAGTCCCGACTCCGCAAGGATGTTCGTTCCGACCGCGATCGAGAACATGATGACGATGGGCGCAACGATGTTCGGAAGAATGTGTCGCACCATCATCCGGAGGTCGCTGGCACCGGTCGATCGCGCTGCCTCCATGTAGACCTCTCCTCTCACCGAGAGCGTTGCTGCGCGCACCACTCTCGCGGCGCTTACCGTTCCTAGGAATCCGAGCGCTGTCACCGTAAGCGTGAGATTACGTTCACCGATCTGCGTGAACAGCAGCAGGATGACGATGCCTGGCATTGCGATGATCGAGTCCACAACGCGCTGCATCGCGATGTCGACGATTCCACCGAAATACCCTGAGACGATGCCGATGAGGGCGCCGACCGCGGTGCCCATTAACGCCGCGCCGAAGCCAACGATCAGCGCGATACGCGAGCCGTGGATCACGCGAGTCATGAGATCACGACCGAGGTTGTCAGTCCCAAGTGGGTGTGAGAGCGAGGGACCAGCGAGGATGGCCAACCGCCGAGCCGCGCTTGGCGAGTCGCTATCCGGGGACTCGACGTCGACCCAGACGACATCGTCCTTGCCATAAGGAGTCAACCCGGGGCCGAGAAGAGCGACGAGCCCCACCAGTACCACGAGCGCAGCACCGATCATGCCCAGCAGACCAACGCGTCGCGGAATCGATCGCAGGCCTGCGACCCAGGCCATGCGCTCGTCACGTAAGCCCAAGTCCCAGGTATCAGGGATCGCTGAACCACCCTGTCTCGAGCTCGGAGTCCTTGAGGGCGGCGTCCTATGCATCGGCTCAGCCCCAACCCGTTTCGCTTCGAGCGCCCACCGGGTCACGCACTGGAGCCGCTCACGCTCACTCGGGGGTCGATATAGAAGTAGCAAATGTCGATGAGGAGGTTAATCGTCACGACGCCTACCGCTATCGCGACGACCAGAGTCTGCACCATCGGGAAGTCCCGCGATTGCACAGCGCCCACGATGGCTCGGCCCATCCCCGGGATGTTGAACATCGCTTCGAGAATCACCGACCCGTTGACAACCGCGAGAATCACGAACCCTAGAACCGTGATCGCCGGGATGAGCGCGTTCTTCACTGCGTGCCTCAGTATCACCGTGCGCTCCTGCAAGCCCTTCGAGCGCGCCGTTCGGATGTAGTCATGACCGAGAACTTCGAGTAACTGCGATCTGATGTAGCGCATGAGGATGGCGCCGCTCGCTAGGCCGCCGGCAACGGCTGGGATCACAAAGAGCTCCAGGCTCCTGAGGGGATCGGCCCAGATGCCCGGGGTGCCCACCACATCGATCCTCCAGAAGTCGAAACGCAGAACGAGGAGGGTGAACATCGTTGCTATCCAGAACGATGGCGCGGCGAGCCCGATGATTGCGACGAAGCGCAAGAGGTGATCGACGAGCGATCCGGGTCTAACCGCAGAGATCACCGCCACGGGTAACGAGATGAGCACGGCGATCACGGCCGTCATCACGCCCAGCTGGAGGCTGTAGGGTAGCGCCCGGCCGACCTCGTCGAGCGTCGATCGACGGGTCACAAAAGACTTCCCCAGATCAACGCTGAGCAGATCTGAGATGTAGCGGACATACTGCTCGGGGATGGACTTATCGAGGCCAAGCTCGGCGCGGGCGTCGGCGAGCGCTTCGTCTGCCGAGCGGCCATCGCCCACGCCCGTGAAGAAGCGCAAGGCCACCTGCTCGGCGGCGTAGTCGCCCGGTAGAACACGTAGCGCCAGGAACACCAGCGTCGCGACGATCCACACCACCACCAGGTTCAGGAGCAAGCGGCGGACGATGTAGCCTCGCATGGCTCACGTCCGTCCTGAGCGTCGAGGGCGGTCTTTCGCCAGGAGGCGGCGTGCGCTCGCCGACGCACAGGCACCGAAGCGCCGGGTTATCACCCCTTGGGGTGCTCTCCCTCGGAACGGTGTGTGTTCCGTTGGACCGGCTCCTCCCCTCGGACACTCAAGCACGTCGCCGCAACGAGCGAGCGCTCCGTTTACGAGGGGTGCCATTGTAGCAGGGAACTCATCGTTCTTGTCACTCGCCGAACGGCGGTTGACCTCGCTCGCGTCGACGGGGCCACCGCCTCGAGACACACAACGAGGGGTTATCGGCTCCCACGACTGGTCCTGGCGGGTTGCCACACTGCCAGCCGACTCGACGCCTCGGCTCTGCCTTTTCGCCGCTGGGCCGCGCGTGCTACTGCAGGGGCGAGTATGGGAGGGGCCGCAGTCGGTAAACGATCTCGTCTTCGAGAAGGGCGTGGAATCTCTCCGCCACCACCCCGCCCTCGAGCGCTCGCTCGGCGGCGTTCGCTTCGGGCAAGGCCCCCTCACCCTTCGGCAGGACGAATAGGTCTGTCACATCGCTCGTTCGTCCCGTGACCGCTTGGTAAGCGGTCACGAGGGAGATCGCGTTCGAGGCCTCCACGGCATCTACGATCCTCGCAAGAAGCCGGGCGACCTCCGGGCGATGGGGGAAGCGGGCTCGCGAGACCCTCTGGATGTACGTCAAGGGCGCGTCGCCCTCGCGGACTCGCCCCTGCTTGAGCCGCGCGTCGGTGGCGTACGCCGTGGTTTCGCCAAGCACGATCGACTCGGTCACAGACACCTCCCGAGCGTGGTCCTCGACCATGGCGGCCACAGCGGCGTCCCCAGCGATGGACGCTCGAGCCCGCTCATACGCGGCGAGATCGTCAAATCGGTGGAGGTGCACCACCTGCTGGCCGGTCCCCCCGGCCCGACTCCACCCACCGAGCAGGTCAAACCCGTGCTTCGCATGGAGAGGCAACACGTCACTCGCGTACGTCTCAACGAAGCGATTCATGATGCCTATCGGTCGGACCGTCAGACTTGTTTCTACCACTACGGACAATTCACGCCTCACTCCCGGCCACATCGGGCACGTGGCGACTGCGACCCTGGACCGGCTGACCCAGGGCCGTGCCGAGTGGCCCGAGTGGCGACCATGAGCTGTGACTCCTCGTGCTCGCTATCGCAGCAGTCGAACGCCTTACTGAAAGCAAGCGCTCCGCCCTGCCCGGCCATGACCAGAGACCTCGGAGCGCTGCAGTCAGCTCAAGCCGGCAGCTCACGAAGGGGCCCGCGATGATCCCTGAAGGAGGCCAAGGAGGTCGAAGAGAAGCCTGCACGTTCCTCTCCCCCGTGAGCAGAGAAAGCTCCGCTCTTGGCGGCTTGTTCCAGCATCGTAATCGTTGGGGCAAGCCAGTGGTGTCACCGCCTGGGGGCCTTTCTGGCCCCCGAGTGGGGCCCCGTGCGAATCAGTCGGCGTAAGGAGGAACAAGCGCTCGGCCCCGACTCATTCTGGCCGGGACGAACGGATGCGCTCCTCAGCGCACGCGTGAGCAACCTGGTATCACGAGGCTGCGCTAGGCCCCCTACCGGCGGGGCGCTAGCCCTCGCCCTCACTGGAGGCGCGACAGCGCTGCAAGCGCAGCCCCGCCGGCCTTCATCGCAGTGGCCGTCCGACCATCGCCTTCGTCTGCGGGCTCGACCGGACGGCGGCGCGTTCGAGGGAGGATGTGACGCGCTCCCTTGGGGTTGGCGCGGTTGATTCGGACTCAGGAGCAGGCAGCTCGCGGCCCAGCGACCGAGGCAGCGCTGATGGGAGCAGAGGTGCCGAAGGGCGGGCAATCGCCGGACGTCTCGAGCAGGAACTCGGCCGTCGCTACCTCGATACGCAGATCATCGAGGCGGCTGCGGAGAAGGCGGGAGTTTCCCTGGGGCTTGTTGTCCAGGCGGAATCGCGCCGAGGCTTGATCGCTCGAATCATGGAAGGGATCGCGGTCAGCGGCGCCGGGACCTTCGGCGAACCCTCGCTAAACGCTTGGCTGCTCGAGCGCCTTCTCGCCCCCCAATCAGGCTTCGTTGGGGTCACCGGCATCGCGGACGATCACCTTGCAGTCGCGCTGATCGCCACTGGCCATACGGCCGAACTCGGCTGGCAGCTCGGCGAGATCCACCGTCCGTGTCACAAGCGGCCCGGTGTCGATTGCGCCGCTGCTGAAGGCGGCGAGCGTCTCTTCGAACTCCCCGCGGGTATAGCCCATGACGAACTTGAGCGTCAGCTGCTTGTTGATCCCAATGACGGGCATGAAGCGATCCTCGTTCATGCAGACGCCCACGACGATGATCCTGCCACACGTTTTCACCGCGTCCATAGCTTGGCGAATGATCCCCGGAATGCCGACGCAATCGAAGACGACGTTCGGCCCCTGCTCGGCTGTAGCCGTGCCGAGGCCCTTCGCGAGCGTAGACGCAAAGTCAGCGGCCAAGGGATCCAGGACCAGGTCGGCTCCCAGCTCAGCCGCCAGCTCGCGCCGCGCCGCCACGGGATCGCTGACGGCGACGCGCACGACGCCGTCGTGCTTCAACCACAGCAGTGCCATGAGCCCAATTGGGCCGGCGCCCATGATGAGGACCCGCTCGTGCGGATCGACCTCGGCCTCGTGCGTGGCGTGGCGAGCGACGGCGCAGGGCTCGGTAGTGGCGGCTGCCTCAACGCTGACGTTCTCGGGCACGGCGAGAAGTGTCGGCTCCCACAGCACCATGTGATCGGCGAAGGCGCCGTTGAGCTCCGAACTGTAGGCGCTCGCCATGCGCGGCGGGACGGGCCGCGTGGTCTCCTTGGCCGGCGCCCGTACCACCCTTTCGCCGAGCGACCATTCAGAGACGTCTGGCGCAACCTCGACGACCTCGGCGACAAACTCGTGGCCCATAACCAACCCCTTGGTCAGGTCCGCTTTCGCATACCAGGATGTTGGTCCCGTCTCTTCGATCATCGCCTCGAGGTGAGTTGCGGCGTGAACATCGGAACCGCAGATCCCCGCCGCCAGCACGCGTACCAGCACCTCACCGGGGCCCGGGGTTCCCCGTGGCCACTCCTCGACCGTGAGCGAAGTGCCCCTCAATACGAGTGCCTGCATATCACTTGTCCCCCCTCTCGCACTCCTGGGTTGGAGTGGGCGCTAAGTCTAGAGGTGGCGGAGTAGATCCCCCACGTAGGTGACGCGAGCTCCTGGCACGGCTTCGCTTGCCCGCTGCCTTCGGCCAGTGGCTGAATTCGTGCGCGCTGCTCGGGAAGAGCTTCTCTTCACCACACTTCGAACACACGCCATGTATGACAGAGCCGACGGGCGAGCCTAGGCGATAGTGGTGCGTACAGTTTTCCACCCTAGGACGGTACACCCCGGCGCAAGAGCCAACGCTGGCCATCGTCGGCGGCGCTGTGCGGGTGAACACACGAAGCGAGGCGGTCGTTAGTGACAGGACCGCCTCGCTGTTCCGCGGCACCCTAAGAACGAGCGCCGGTGCCCCAGGCATCCATGGTACGACCGAAGGCAGCGAGGCAGCCCTGTGGCAGGCCGCCCCGCTGTTCCGGAACGCCGGGGCGAAGGATTACACCCGCGGGGCGCCTCGGAGATTCATAGTACGAGTGAGCGCAAGCGAGGCGGCCCTACTCCCGAAGAAGCCGCCTCGCTAGGCGCGACCCCTTTGAGGCTGGCTTCCAGGGACGCGAGGACCTCGACGGTCGAGAAGCCCGCGAGCTCCGTCAGGTCCGTGTCGAAGCCCGCGAGCGCTTCCTGCAACGAGTCGACGTCCGCGAGCTCAGCGAGGACGTCAGCCAGCTTGGCTTCGTCCCACTCACCGTGGATCTTGTTCAGCGCGAGGTTGAGCGCCTGGATCTGCTGGTCGGATCCCTCCACATAGATGACCGGCACCATGCTGTGTCCGAGTGCGCGCGCCGCCCCAAGCCGCTGATGCCCGCCCACGACCCGACGGTCGGACTTCCGCACGATCACTGGATCGACAACGCCGAAGTGCTGAATCGATCTCGTCAGGTCGGAGGCTGCCTTAGCCCCGATCCACCGAAGAGGAGCGCGCGAGCGACTGCGGTTGGGTGCTCCGCTGTAGCTGGGACAATGGGTTTGGTCGAATCACGTACCAGCCACAGGGAGCACCCATTCGATGCTACCAACGAGCAACCCCGACCGGATAGACATCGCCTTCGACGACGACCGCCTCGTGGACCACGCGGGCCTGCTGCTCCCCGCCACGCTCGCTGGCCGGCTCGGCCTCCGTGAACTGGCAGACGCCCACCTCGACCTCGGTGACGCGCCGGGACGGGCGAACGTCGGCGACAAGCTGGTGACCCTCACCGCCTCGGCGCTCGCGGGCGGCGAGTGCATTGACGACGCCGATGCGTTGCGCGCTGGCGGGACGGCGAGGGTGCTCGGCTGCACCGTGAAGGCGCCGTCCACCCTCGGGACCTTCCTGCGCAGCTTCCGCTGGGGCCACGTCCGCCAGCTCGACCGCGTCACCCGCGTGTTGCTGGCCCGCGCCTGGGTGGCCGGAGCGGGACCCGGCGCGGCGCCGTTCACGATCGACCTCGATTCGACGATCTGCGAGACCTACGGCCTGGCGAAGGAGGGCGCTCGGCACCCCGGCTACAGCGGCGCGCGCGGCTATCACCCGCTGCTCGCGGTTGCGGCCGGGACGGGTGAGGTGCTGATGGCGCGGCTGCGCGAGGGTCGCGCCAACACCGCTCGGGGGGCCGCACACTTCCTGCGTGAGACGGTGGGCCGGGTGCGCGCTGCCGGAGCGAGCGGGCAGCTGACGGTGCGAGCCGACAGCGGCTTCTACAGCCACGCCGTCGTCGCCGCCTGCCGCGCGATGGATGTCCGCTTCTCGGTCACGATCCGCCAGCAGCCGAACGTACGCACGCTGATCGAGGCGATCCCGGAAGCGGACTGGAGGCCGATCCCGTACTGGCAGGACGACGGCTCCGCTGTCGCCGAGACGACCTACACCCCGTTCCAGCACACGGAGGATGCCACTGCGGTGCGGCTCATCGTGCGGCGCGTGAAGCCGACGCCCGGCTCACAGCTCGCGCTCTTCGTGGACTACAGCTACCACGCCTTCATCACCGATCGCGCGGGGGAGCTGCTGGAGCTGGAGCCCGACCATCGCCGTCATGCCGAGATCGAGAACGCGATCCGCGACCTCAAGTACGGCGTCGGGCTGAACCATCTCCCCTCGGGCCGCTTCGCCGCGAACGCGGCCTGGCTCGCGGTGCGGGTGATCGCGCATAACCTCGCCCGCTGGACGGCGCGGCTGGGGCTCGACGAGGGAATCGTGACGACCAGGACGCTCAGGCGGCGCTACTTCGCTCTCGCCGGACGGCTCACCCACTCTGCCCGGCGCTGGACCCTGCACCTCCCGAAGCGCTGGCCCTGGGCTGGCCAGTGGGCAGCCGCCCTCGCGCGACTACGGGCGCTACCGCTCCCGGCCTGACGCCCGCTCACAGCGCCGGCCCGGCTCCGAGGCTCGCGCCAGCATGCCCGCGCACGCCCCGCGCCCGCGCCCTCAGCGCCCCCGAGCGGCCCTCAGCGACGGCTCCTCGCTCCGACCCGCCCCCGGCACCGCCCGGCGAACGCCGGCACGCCGCCGAACTCTCCGCCAGCCCAGCATCCCGCCCCCTCAAGCTTCGATCGGTGGATTCGGGCTTAGGCAAAGCGGCGGAACAGGCCCATCGCGATCACAGGCGGAAGCCCAAGGCCGGCCTCGGTGCACCGGGCGTTCAAGCCCCATCGGTGTTGCTTGCGCGACCTAAGGCGGTATGCCTGCTGGTCAAGATCCGCGATGTGGCTGTACCGGGCGATTCTCTCTAATCGACCGCTCGTCTGTGCAACCGAAGCACGGGTCGTGAGGCGTCGTGTGGAGGCCGATCGGCCCGAGGCGGAATCAAAACAAAAGAGCATGATGTCGCCCATGACGATCCGCTTAATCGTCCTGCTCATCGTCGGCGTCCTGGCAAGCGCCCTTCCGGGAGTCAGCGGAGCCCCCGGTGCTGCAGGTCAGTTCGAGGGGATGAGCGTCCTCATCGATGCTTCAAAAGGCGGCGGCATCTGGTGGGCGCCGCAGGCGCCCCCGGGGCTCGATCCCGAGAGGCCCCACCAAGGGAGCCTCCTAGCCGACTACCTCAGGTCGCTTGGATTCGAGGTCACCGAGTTGCCCAGAACCGCCACATTCGGAAATGAGGTGACGATCTCGCTCGCCCAACTGCGAGAGCACGATCTTGTGATCCGAGCACCGGAGTTCTTCGAGTACACAGCAGCCGAGTTGGCCGCCTACGACGTCTACGTCGCTGAAGGCGGAAACCTGTTCATCGTGGCGGACCACCTCTCGCAGCGCGGACGGACGGACGACCTCGCAGAGCATTTCGGGGTGACGCTCGCAGGCGTGACGGACGGAGTCCTAGACACCTTCGCCCCGAGCCCTCTCACCGAGGGCGTTGGCCCCTTGGCGTGGAGAGTCGGGAGCGGCATCGTCTCCCACACCGAGTCCGTAACCATCGTCGGCTGGCTGTCCGAGCAGTCCTTCGTGGATCTCGACGGCGACGATCTTCTCGACCCTGGGGAACCTACTGCGCCGCCGGTGCTCGCGTACGGGATACACGGCCAGGGTCGTGTTGTGGTTCTCGCGGAGATGAACAGCCTCCAAGGAGTCCCTCAGCCACTCACCGACAACATCATCAACTGGCTCGCGAGGCCGCCTCTTGCCTGCTACGCCCTGACTACCACCGTCGACGGGGGCCTCGGAGCCGCGCCGACGTTGAGCCCTCCGAATTGTCCTGGTGGGAAGTACGAGGAGGGCTCCGTAGTCGAGGTGGAGGCAGATCCTGCCGCGGGCTGGGTCGTGTTGCACTGGGCTGGCAGTGACAATGACCTCAGTGGCGACCCGCGAAACACAGTGACCGTCACCGGCAACGCAGAGCTGCGCGTTCGCTATCGCACCGTGCCGCTCTTGCCTGGCCAGCCCGATCCTCGTCCCTTCAAAGCCTTGATGCCCATGCTGGCGTCTGATCGGTAGCCCGGACCCACTGCTGCGCCAAAGAGATAGCGATCAGCTCGCTGAGCAGGTCGACCTGCGGGGTCTGTTGCCTCGCTACGCGGCCGCTTGCTTTCTCTGGCGAAGAGAGCGGTCATGTGGAGCGACATGGCCGAAATCGACGACCGAATCGCTGTCTACCTGCAGGCTCTCGAAATCGAAGGCAAGAGCCCGCAGACGATCGCCAGCTACGCCAACTCGCTCCGAGACTTTCGGCGCGCCGGTTCCGAACTGGGCTTGCCCAGTCGACCGGCGGATTACTGCGTCGAACACGTCTACGCCTTCCTCTCCTCATTGCAGAAGCGCGGTGCTTCGCCTGCCTTTCAGCACCGCCGCCACCGGGAGGTGAAAGCCTGCTTCTCGTGGCTCAAGCGTGTCGGCTACGTCGAGGAGAACGTCTTCGCCCGCGTGCCGCTGGTGAGGTGCCCTCAACGGATCCAGCTCCCCTTCAAGCCCGACGAGGTGCAGGCGCTCCTCACGACCCAGGACCCACAGATCCTCACCGGCTGCCGTAACTACGCGCTCATCCTCTTCTTGCTCGACACGGGGGTGCGCGCCTCCGAGTGCATCGGCGTCAAGCTGGGCGACGTCGACTGGTCCAGTTCCCGCGTTCGCATTCGCCACGTGAAGGGCGACAAGGAGCGCTGGGTGGGAATCGGCGACCGCACCGGGATCGCACTTCGCGACTACATCGAGCGGTTCCGCAGCTGGGCCTCTGGCCACCTCTTCCTCACGAGCAAGGGGGCCGCCATGGCCGATGCCCACACGCTGAACGTGATCCTCCATCGGCTCGAGCGGAAGGCTGGGGTGAGGGGTGTGCACCCGCATCGCTTCCGCCACACCTTCGCGACTTGGGCGATCGAGTCCGGCGCGAGGGAGATCGATGTGCAACTTCTGCTGGGCCACTCCGACCTCACGATGACGCACCGCTACGCGCGGACCTACATCTCCGAGCAGGCGCTCCGCGCACATGCCGAGCTCAGTCCGGTACGGCGGCTGGGCGCTGGCTAGCAGACGCCCTAAAGGCGCTTCAGCCTGCGTCTTCCCTAAAGTTTCACTGCAGCTTTTAAACCCAGCGCCCTAGCAATAGACTGGGGGCCGGAAGCCCGCGGGAGCACCCACGAGCCGGTGACTTTTAATCCATTGGTCAGGAGTTCGAGTCTCCCCGGGCCTACCAAGCTCTACAAAATCGAGAACCTTCGTCCTGGTGTTTCAATTGGCGCTGTGAGGCGGGCTACCCTAGGAACAGGAGGTGGCCTCGCCCGTCTGTGTGCAGTCGGTTAGTCCCCTGTCACGCCTTGCTGTGCCGGGCTCAGGCTTCGGCCTGCCTTGCGATGAGTGATCCTGGCTTCGCACATTCGCATGTCGCCATCGGCTCCTCCAGTCGAGCGTCCGCCGGCCTCGCCAAGCTCAGCGTTAACCTCTCCGCGGCCCGCTAGCCTCCGTCCTTCGCCTGATCTCGCAGGACATCCAGGGCTCTTGCCACCTCTTGTGTCGCGACCGAAGCATCATGGAACCTCTGTTGAAGGCTCTTGAGGGCCGAGGCACTTCGCTGGTGGTCGGCGACCAGAAGGGCGCTCCTCATCAAGGAGGAATATTCCCTCCGCAGGGCCGATGCGAACTCAGTGGAGGCCGCGTACTTTGAGTTAGGGGCCCTCAATGATGAATACCTTCGGGTCAAGTGCGTTCTTTGGCAGCAGCGAGGCTACGCCGACACTAAGGAGGTCTGCACGCTTGCTGAGGATCGAACTGAGGCCCGCTGCAAGATGGCATGGGACCTATGCGGCCCGGGTGACTGTGCCGCTTGGGACCGAGTCACGGAATTCGGCCACTCTAGTCTGTGCGACGATGTGATAGAGGAACGCTGGCGTTAGGGACATGCGCCCCATCGCCTGGTAGTGCCGATACATATACCACTTGCCGTACTGCCAATCGACACCAACCGCTGCGCTACTCATGGGATGCGAGCTTGCCGTCGCTTCGCTGAGCAGTGCGACGACGCTTCCGTTTTCGGGCCCCGCCAGCGCATGGTCCGTCCCGGCACAGCGCACTACCCGCCCTCGGAGTCGACAGGGGGATTCGCGCCGGAGTCCTCCTCTTCGTCCGGGTCGTCCCGCGAACAGGGCGTGGAAGTCAGGTTGAAGTTCGCGGTCACGGTCTTGTCCCTGTCCATGTACACCGTCGTTACCCGCATCGTGCTGCTCAAGTCGCCTGACCGGTGGCTAAACGTCGCCGAGAAACCGAGAACACACTTCCCAGCAGGGACCTAGATGGGGGCGCTACTCTTAGCGACGTGGCTTCTAGAGCCAGTGCCACCCACCACAGTCAGCGAGTACGACCGCCTCACCTCTTCCGGCTGCTGGTACCCGCACCGTCGCCGTGGAAGGTACCGGGCGTACCAGTTCTGGGGGGTCGCAGACTCCCTGATGTCCTTATCGCCCCATCGCCACGGGGCTCCTTGAGGCGGCGGCCCTCGGACGCCCGGCCCGGGAGCAGTGGATTCCTCTACTGCACGGCGACCTCAATGGGCGTGAGGTCGCTCCGGTACCAGTTCTGGGCGCCGGAGCGGGGGCTCGTGTAGAGGGTCATGGCGAGCGCTCCGTCTTCGTCGTGGGTGATCCAGCCTTCGCCGGGCACGCGCGTGCTGATGTAGAGGCTCGTCGGGGTACCGGCGTTCCGCCAGACGGCTACGTCGATGGTGACGGTGGAGCCGTCCGCAAGGACGACCTCCACGGGCGTGAGCTCGCTCCGGTACCAGTTCCGGGCGCCAGAGCGGGGGCTCGTATAGAGGGTCATGGCGAGCGCTCCATCGTCGTCGTGGGTGTCCCAGCTTTCGCCCGGCGCGCGTGTGCTGATGTAGAGATCCGCGAGGGCGTTGAAGGGATCCTCGTTTTGCCGCCAGACGGCCACGTCGATGGTCACCGTCTCCTCGCTCGCCGTCTCCCGGGCGAGGGTCAGGTTGAGTGTCTGCCAGGGGTAGGCGGTGTTGTCCCAGGTACCAGTTTCCACGACCGCGCGGTCGCCGATCCTGAAGGTCACGTCGCCGCCCGCCGCCGCGCAGCCGGCCAATTGGTCTGCGTGCGCGACGCTGGCGTAGTACCTGGTGACCGCGCGCCCGTCCTCAAGCGCGCGGTAGGTCGCGACGGGCTCGCCGGCGTTGCAGCGCGTGTCGCCCACGTAGGCCTCCACGGGGAGGCCCGCGTCCGCCTCGCCGGCGGGATCCGTGACGGTTCCCGCGAAGGCGGACCCCCGCGCCGTGGCCTCGACCTCGACCCCCGCGACCGTGGTCAGCGCGGGGACGGTCCAGGTCACGGGCTCGGTGACGGCGATCCAGTAGGCGCGGCCCTGTTCCAGGGTGGCGAGGGTGTTGACGCCGGGCACATCCCCGAGGGCGGGGAAGAAGGCCAGCCAGGCGCCCGCCTCCCCGTCCCAGCCGGAGAGGGCGGCGACGGCGGCGGAGATGTCGTTGGCGAGGTCCCCGTCGCCCCGCAGGGCATCGGCGATGGCGACACCGGCAGCGCCGGGCCACGCGAACGTGTTCCAGCCGGTATCCAGCGTGATCTCCGCGAGCGCCTGCGTGAAGGCCACGCGGTAGGTCTTCGTGCGGCTGCCGTCGGCGGAGGTCACCGTGACGGTGATCTCGCTGACTCCCTCGAGCGCCACCTGGTGGCCGTTGGCATCGTCGCCGTCGGCGTCGGGCGGGTCGACGGCGATATCGGTGCGGCGCTGCACGGTCGTGGCCTCGATCGTCGTCTCCGTGACTCCCTCGCTGGGAACGCCCTCGTACTCCTCGTGGTTCGGCGAGAACTCCCCGATGTCGACGCCGCTGAGGGTGAGTGAAGCGAGACGCGCGTCGATCGCGTCCGGCATGTTGTAGGTGTAGACGCGGTCGTCGCTCTCGTCCGCCACGTACATGAAGTCGCCGTCGGACCAGATGCCGCGCGGGCTGTTGTTGCTGGCCTTCGTCAGTTCCCTGGACTCTCCGAACTCCTCGTCGCGGTTCCGCTCAAGCTCGTCCTCGCCTCCTTCTCCTGCCTTGAGCCGATAGGCGAAGAGACGCTTCGCGCCGTGGTCGGAGACCCAGAAGGTGACACCGTCGAAGAAGATGCCGTGAGGGTCACCGTTGGCGGAGTCGAGGGCGTACTCGGTGAGCAGGTCGCCGCTCTCGAGGTTGTAGGCGAAGAGGCTGTCCTTGCCGCCGTCGAGCACCCACATCGTGTCGTCGTCGGCCCAGATGCCGCGCGGATCGGCGTTGCGCTCGGCAAGCTCGATGTCGGAATCGGGGAGGCGCTCGCCGCTCCCGAGGTCGTGGGCGAAGAGCTTGTCCTGGCCGCTATCGGCGACCCAGAGGGTCGTGCCGTTCGACCAGACGCCGCGGGGCGCGCGGTTGCGCTCGTCGAGCTCGAACTCGCGATCCTCGACGCGTTCGCCGCTCTCGAGGTCGTAGGCGTAGATGGCGTCGTCGGCGCCGTCGCCGTTCTCGAGGATCCAGAGCGTGGTTCCGTCGGACCACATCCCGGTGGGCTTGTCGTGACCGCTTTCGAGTTCATCAATGTCGTGCTTCACGGTCCACTCGAAGTCGACCTCGCTCGGGCTGGGACCGCTGGAACCGCCACCGCCACCGCCCGTGATGATGATGACCGGGCGCACCGGCCCGGCGGTGACCGTGATGGTCACCTCGATCGTGGCGTCGATCGCCGGGTCCGGGTTGCCCTGGTCGTCCTTGCCGTCGGTGACCTCCACGTTGACCGTGTAGCTGTCCCTGACATCGAGGCTCAGGTCGGCCTTGGTCCGCAACTGGCCGAAGGACTCGTCGATGTCGAAGGACGCCGCGTCGACCCCGCCCAGGCTGTACGCCAGGCGGTCGTTGTCGCCGTCGGTAGCCGCCACCGGCGCTCCGATGTTCACGCCCGGAGGCGCGGTCTTCGTCGTGCCGCGGGTGGTGCTCTCGCCGTCGGTGAAGACCGGCGTGTGGCGTCCCCGCGGCTCCCGCACGGGGTGGGCCGAGACTGCCTCGGCGGTCTGGCCGGTGTCTGCTCCAACTCGGTAGGTGGCGGTGACCCGCAGGTAGGCGCCCACATCGGCGGCCACCGGCGTGTAGTCGTCCCTGGCCCCGCTAACGGGGGTCCAGGCCGCTCGGTCCGGCGAACGCTCCCACGACCACAAGGAGATCGCCACCCTGCCGTCGGGATCGGCCAGGGTGGCGGTCAGCTCGATCCCCACCACGGGCTGTAGGGGCAGCAGCGCGACCGTGCCGGCTTCCTGCACGTTGCCGACGGTGATCGTGACGGTGACCTCGCCGAACCCGCCGGACGGGTCCGTGGCGGTGACGTCCACCAGATAGCTCTGCTGTGTCTCGAAATCGAGGACCGTCCTGGTCCGCAACTGGCCGGATGACGAGTCGATCTCGAAGGAGGCCGCGTCCGTCCCGCTCAGGAAGTAAGTCAGGCGGTCGTTGTCGGTATCCGTGGCCACAAACGGGGCGCCGACGATCGTGCCCACCGGCTCGTTCTCATCTACGGTGCGGGTGTCCGGCCCCGACGGGAACAAGGGATTGGTGTTGCCGGACGCGAACGCCCGCACCGGGTTGGCGGAGACCGCCGAGGCGCTCTTGCCGTCGCCTGCTCCGTCGTCGTAGGAGGCGGTGGCGCGCAGGTAGTAGTTCGCGTCGGCGTCGACCGGCGTGTAGTTGTCCGCCGAGGTGGCGCCGCTGACGGCGGCCCAGCCCGAGGTCCGGCTCGTGGAACGCTCCCACGACCACGTGACGGCGCCAGAGACCATGTCGGGATCGGTCAGGGTAGCGCTCAGCGTGTCGCTAAGCCGGGGCTGCACCGGCGACAGCGCGACAGTGCCGGGCTCCTCGACGTTCTCGACGGTGACCGTGACCGTGATGGAGTTGCTGTCGGCGGACGGGTCCGTGGCGGTGACGGTCAGGTTGTAGCTGGACGTCGTTTCGTGGTCCAGAGCGGCCCTCGTCCGCAGTTGGCCGTAGGCCGCGTCGATCTCGAAGTCCTCCGCGCTGCCCGCCCCCAGGGAGTAGGTCAGGATGTCACCGTCCCCGTCCGTGGCTGTGAACGGGGCGCCAAGGGTCACGCCGGCGGGCGTGTTCTCTGCGATTGTGCGCGTGTCGTTTGCCAACGCGAACGACGGATCCTCGTTCACGTCGCTGACGAGGATCGTCACTGTGATCGTGGTATCCGCGCTCGGGTCGGCATCGCCGTTGGCGTCCTTGCCGTCGCTGACGGACACGGTGACCGGGTAGCTCTTCCTGGCCTCGTGGTCGAGGGCGGCCTCGGTCCGCAGTTGGCCCGTGGTGGCGTCGATGTCGAAGAAGGCGTCGCTGGCCGTGTCCAAGGAGTAGGTGAGCGTGTCGGCGCTGTCTGCATCCGTAGCCCTGAGCGGGTCGCCGATGTTCTGGTCGGCGAAGGTGTCCTCGTCCACACCGCGCGTCGCGGCCGCGCCCTCGCCGAAGACGGGCGGCGTGTTGGGCGCGCGCGTCACCGTCACGCTGTAGGTGTGCGGCGCGGTGCTGCCATCCGATGCGGTGACCTCGATGGCGATCAGGTTCGGCCCGACGTCGAGCGGCACCGTTGCGCCGTCCGCGTAGGTGTCCGCGCCCTTCGTGATCGACACGCCGTCCGCGTGGTTGTTCAGGGTCGCCGTCACCGTCGTGGATGTCACGGCGTGGGCGGCGGAGGCCGTGTAGGCCTCGGCGTCGCTGGCGAAGGCCGGCTCGAGGGTCAACCCGCCGAGTGTCAGCTCGCGGAGCCCGCAGAACGGCAGCGTCAGGCCGGCGATGTCGCCGGGGTCCGCGGTATCGCCGTCGCCGTTCGCGTCCAACGCGAAGTCATGGGCCGGGACATCCGGCGCGAACTCCGGCTGGGTCAGCAGGTGGCGCAACCCGTTGGGCACGCATCCGGTGAACGCGTTGTTCGCGAAGCGGGCGTATCCCAGGAAAAGGTTGCCCAGCGAGGCGGGAATCGCCCCGCTGAGCCTGTTGTTCCGCAGGGACAGCTCCGTCAGGGAACTGAGGGCGCCCAGCTCAGCCGGAATCTCCCCGGTGAGCTGGTTGTCGTTCAGGTACAGCTCACGCAGGAAGCGGAGGTCGCCCAGCTCAGCCGGAATCTCCCCGGTGAGCTGGTTGTCGTTCAGGTGCAGGACGTCCAGGTTGGTGAGGTGGCCCAGCTCAGCCGGAATCGGCCCGTTGAGCCGGTTGTCGTTCAGGTACAGCTTACGCAGGGAGTCGAGGTCGCCCAGTTCCAGTGGGATCGCATTGCTCAACCGGTTAGCGCTGAGATCGAGGGACTCGAGTGCTATGAGCCCGCGCAGCTCGGACGGGATCGCGCCGCTCACCTGGTTGCCACTGAGATCCAGCGACGTCAGTTCGGTGAGCGTGGCGAGCTGGGCCCGCACGGTTCCGCGCAGGTTGTTGTCTGCAAGGTCGAGTCCTACGACGCGCCCGCTGCCGTTGACGGCGACGCCGAACCACATGCCGAGTTCCTGCGCACTATCCCAGTTCTCGTTGTTCGTCCAACCCGACCCGCCGGTGCTGTTGTACAGGGCGATCAGCGCGGCCCGGTCCGTGGCCGCCGACCCTGGGTGGAACACCTCTACGGTGTAGGTCTGCTTGAGCAGCCGCGCGTCGGACGGCGTCACCTCGATGGTGATCAGGTTTAACCCGGCTTCGAGCGGTATCGCGTCCACGCTGTTGTAGGACGTCGCGCCCTTCTTGATCGACACTTGGTCGTCGGGGTCGTTCAGCGTCGCGGTCACCGTCGTGGAGGCGACCGTGCTCTCAGCGGTGTATGTCGCCGTGTTGGGTGCGAAGACGGGATCGAGGGTCGCATCGCTCAACGTGAGCGCGCTGAGCATGCAGAAGGGCAGGTTCAGGCCGGGGACATCACCCTCGTCATCGGTGTCGCCGTCGCGGTTCGCGTCGACCGCGATGAAGTCCTGGGCGGGGATCACCTGGCCGGCAATGCCGGTCTCTATCGCCTCGGCGGCGAGGAGGACCCGCAAGCCGTGCGGCACGCAGCCGGTCAAGCCTGTGTTCGCGAAGCGCGTTCCCTTCAGCTTGGTGAGTTCGCCCAGCTCGGCCGGGATCTCGCCCGTCAACTGGTTTTCCGCCAGGTACACGTATTGCAGGCCGGTGATCTCCGCCAGCGAGGCCGGGATCGTCCCGTCCAACTGGTTCCTGATCAGATCCAGATAGAACAGCTTCTGGAGGCGGGCCAGGTCGGGGATCTGTCCTGTCAGGTTGTTCTCGCGCAGGTCCAGGATTTGGAGCTCGCTGAGAGTTCCCAGCGAGGCCGGGATCTCCCCGCCCAGCTGGTTCGTCTGTAGTTCCAGCTGGAACAGCTTCTGGAGGGCGCGCAGGTCGGGAATCGACCCCGTCAGCTCGTTATCGTTCAGCCATAGTCCCTGGAGGTTGGTGAGGCCGTTCAGCCAGGCCGGGACCGGCCCCTCCAACTTATTCTGCGCGAGCGACAGTTCAAACAGCAAGCTGAGGTCGCGCAGGTCCGGGATCGGCCCGCTCAACTCATTGCCCCACAAGTACAGTTCCACGATCTTGGTGAGGTTGCCCAGCGAGGCTGGGATCTCCCCCGTCAACTTGTTTTGACTCAGGGACACGTAGGTCAGTTCGGTGAGGCCGGTCAGGTCCGGGATCGGCCCGCTCAGCTCGTTGCCCCACAGGTACACGGTAGTCAATTTGGTGAGGTCGCCCAGCCAGGCGATCTCACCCGTCAACTGGTTGCTGCTGAGGGACAGGTAGGTCAGTTCGGTGAGGCCGCTCAGGTCCGGGATGGGCCCGCTCAGCTCATTGGCCCACAGGTCCAATCCCTGCAACTTCGTGAGGCTGCTCAGCGAGGACGGGATGCTGCCCTTCAACGTGTTGACGCTCAGGGACAGGTTCGTCAGGCTGGTGAGACTGGCCAGGTTCGGGATCGACCCGCTCAAGGCGTTGTCCTGGAGCCACAGTTTCTGCAATTGCGTGAGGCGGCTCAGGTTCGGGATCGGCCCCTTAAATTTGTTCTCCTGGAGCTCCAGGAGCCGCAGGTTGGTGAAGCCGCTGAAGTCCGGCAGCGGCCCGCTGAAGTCGTTAGCGCGCAGGTAGAAGTCGACGAGCTTCGTGAGGTTGGCGAGCGAGGCCGGAACCGGCCCGCTCAACTGGTTGTCGTTAAGGTACAGGTACTGCAGTTCGGTGAGGCTGCCCAACTCGTCCGGCAGGGTGCCGATCATGTTGTTGTTGGGTTGGCGCAGGTTGGTGACGCGGCCATTGCTGTCCGTGATGACGTCAGCCCACGTGTTGATGGGCTCAGCGGTCGCCCAGTTGAGTGTCCTTAGCCAGGTCTCGCCGCCCGCGCTGTTGTACAGCGCCATCAGCGCGACCGTGTCCGCCGCCGAGGGCCCTTCGCGGATCACCAGCACCCCGTACGTCGTCGTCGCAGCGGTGGCCGTGCGGGTCACCACCACGTTGAGGCGCTTGCCCGCCGTCGGGATGTCGACCTGGTGGCCGTTGGCGGTCGTGTCCGCGTCGGTTTCCTGGTAGGCCACGCTGTCGCCGGTGGCGGCGGTGCCCGCGACCGTGATCTGGGTCACGGTCGCGGGCACCACGACCGTGTAGTACTTCACCGTGCTGCTGAATGCCGGCGCGAGCGGCTGCGTCGTCCCGTCTGCGGTCACCGTCAGCGAGGTCAGCGCGGGTTCGCCCGACTGCTGATGCAGTTGCTGCACCTCTTGCCGGGGACCGAGCGAGCTGGCTGACGCGGTGGGCGCGCTCAGCCCTCCGGCCACGGCGAGCACCGCGATCGCGAGCAGAGTGAGAGTGATCGTGCGAGCGGGTTTAATGGGGACTTGGTTCATTGAGTCCCGGAGGCCGAGCAGGCCGGCGAGCAGGCTCAGGGCGGCCCACGCGAGGGCCCCACGGCGACGTCTACGGAGGGGTGGCCGGGATGCGTTACGGGGCCGGTGCGTCAGGTGGTCCGCTGGCCGCTGGCCGCGGGAATCACCGCGAGCGCGGGCCAACGTCTCGCCCTGGCTGTCGGGCTCATCGCTGACCACATCCTCGCCGTGGCGCCGATCGTGCTGTGTACGGTCCCGGCGGCGCCCTGAACGGGCACTGCCGACGCGCTGCGCCGGTTCGGGTGTCTCCGGGGAGTCGGTGGGCGTGGGCACAGGCTTGCTCGCGTTTCTCGACCAAGGCGTCCGCCTGTTGGGCGGCGCGCTGAAAGGCTCTCTGCGGCAGAAGCGGGTCGAAGGCCACTACACGAATAATTGGCGCTCAAGCGGCGTCGCACTCCGCGCCTCAGACAAAGACAATACACTGAGGATTGTATAATAAGAGTTCAAACAGAGACATTTACAGTTGAAAGTTCTGTATAAATCTCCTGAAGCCGTTTGCCAGCCGAACCGGATCGCGATCGGGCGTGCTACTCAGGGCGGGGCGCCACCCTCGGCATCGACCGTCCGAAGGCACCCTGGGGTGGGTGAGGCTGTCACGGGTCATCAAACTGGCGGTGCTCGGCGAGCCCGCCTGGACGACCGACGAGCCCGCCGGCGAGGACTTCCCGGGCGCCGGCTTCAACGCTCACGAGACGACCGGCGTGGTGACGCCCGGCACGGTCAGCACCGGCAACCTGACCGCCGGCCTGGACAGGGACCACGGTCACACCGGCGACTACTGGTATCTCGACACCAAACGGGGGCACAGCTATCGGGTCGAGGTCAAGTTCGGCGCCAGCCCGAACAACAACACTGGGGGCTCGGCCGGGATCGAGTTCATCGACCCCGACCACGACAATTACCCGGACGCGAGCGGCTGCTGCGAATCCGACCATAATCGCGACGACGGCCACACGTTCGTCCACTTCACCCACTCCCGCCAGTCCAGGGAATGGAACAACCGCTACCTGCTTCACGTCGCAGCCTACGACCAGCTCAACTCCGATTCCAGCATCTACAACGGACCCTACACGATCACAATGACGGACATCACCGGCACCCGGGAATTCGTAAGCAACCTTTATCAGGAGAGGGAGGCCACGAGGACCAACCTTCTGGGAGTCGGCGCCGCAAGACAGTACGCAATGTCTTTCGAGACCGGCTACAACACCGCCGGATACAAACTTGACCGGATACAAACCTTTATAACTCACGGGGGGCACCCGCAGTTCTCGCTGTACTCAAACACAAACAGCAGTGTGCCGGGCACCAAACTGTGCGACTTCCGCAACCCCCCCGAGGTCCAACACCACGTGGTGTGGTCAGCCGGCATACCGGCCACTACATTCCTGGCCACGGACTGCGCGGAGATAACCCTCATGCCCACTGACAGCAGTGTAACTTTTCACACCTACTACTGGATAGTCATGGAAGGAACCAACTACAGGCTAAGCGGAATGGATTCGAATACCGAATCGGTCTATGGGCCCGGCTGGCGCATTGGCGACCTCGCGTTGACCAAGACCACCGCTTCCTGGACCGCAGACCCAAACAGCAAAGCAATCCCAATTGGAGTCTGGCTATCGGAACGCTACAACCCGCTGTCGGTCTCGCTGGAAGTGACCTCCGATCCCACCAGGGGCACGGACTCAGACACCTACGGGTTAGGCGACGTGATCACCTTCGAAGTGAAGTTCACCGAGGCAGTGACCATCACGGGCGCTCCGCGGCTGCGCTTCAAAATCTCCGGAACGGGCGACGATTACGCGCCCTATTTGAGCGGCAGTGGCACCGACACGCTGGTGTTCGCCTACACCGTGCTCGCAACCGACGCCGACACCAACGGCATCTTCCTCTACAACCGCCCGCTCTCCTACCCCGACGCCGCCGTCGACACCATCGTCGCCGTCGACGACAACCTGCCCGTCATCGACAACATCACGGGCAAGATAATCACGCTCCCGGGCCACAAGATCGACGGCACGATCACCAACTAGGCGTAGCTGAGGCCAGGGCAGGACGATGGCGAGCAGCGACTGCCCTGGATCCCCGGCCGGTGGTGCGCGGGCAAGGAGACGATGTCCTCCTCGGAGACGCGGTCCTTGCCCAGCTCCCAGACGAGCTGCCGGGCGTCGTTGTCGGCCACCTGGAAGACGGCCAGGCAGCCGACGTTGGCGAGGACGGTGTCATACCGAAATTGGTGGAGCGGTGAGAGTGACCCTCCGGCCCTGCTTGCACTCATGCCCTCAAGCGCGCCCTAGCAGGGTGCTGATAAATGCATGATCCTGGGCCTGAGGCCCTGACTGACCATCCGGCAGTCTCTCGTAGAGCCCAGAAACATTGGGTTTTTCGGTTTCGCGAACGGCGCAAAATCAGCCTAAAACGACCGCTGCGGACTTTTTCAGCACCCTGCTAGTCGCCGTCGTCAGTGGGCTGCGGGTGAGGGGCCGGGCGCGTAACTCGCCGCCCACGCGGTTGGGCGCCGCCCTGAACGTGTCACGCCGGTTATCGCCAGCTAGTCTTGGGGCTTCGCCATGCGGTAGCCGACGCGCGACTCGTTGAAGATGTACCTGGGGTCGCTCGCGCTGTCCCCGAGCTTGCGGCGCAGCCTCGAGACGATGTTGCGCACCGGGGCCGTGCTGGCGGAGTTTGCCGCGCCCCAGATGCGTTCGAGCAGCTGGCCGCTGGTGACCACGCGGCCGGGATTGGCCGCGAGTTCGACCAGCAGCCGGTACTCGGTCGCGGTCAGCTCCAGCGGCCGCCCGGCCAGGGTCACCCTGCGCTCCAGGAAATTCAGGGCGAGGTCGCCCAGCACGTACGGTTCGGCGGGTTCGGGCAGGTCGGCGGGCCGTCGCTTGCGCAGGGCCGCCCTGATCCTGGCCCCCAGCTCCGAGGGCGAGAAGGGCTTAACGATGTAGTCGCTGGCGCCCATGTCGAACGCCCTCACGACGTAGTCGTCCTGGCCGTAGACGGAGACGAAGATGACGGGCACGTCGGCGATGTCGAGGATGCTGCCCATGAGCTCGATGCCGTCGGTGTCGGGGAGCATCAGGTCGAGCAGAACGAGGTGGGGTTTCTCTTCCTTCACGAGGCGCAGCGCCGACTCCGCGTCGCTGGCCACGATGGGCGCGTGTCCCGCCCTGGTGAGGACCTCGCGCACGTAGCGCAACGCCTGCGGATCGTCGTCGACGGCGAGGATGCGCATCTGTTCGGGGTGTGCCTGGCGAGGGTCGGAGGCGGACGGGGTGGTGATGGCGGGCGCGTCCCCGGCCGAAGGAAGGGTGAAGGTGAAGCGGCTCCCCATGTCGGGTCCGGGGCTCTCGGCGTGAATGCGGCCGCCGTGAGCCTCCACGATCCCCCGGCAGATGGCGAGGCCGAGGCCCGAACCCGCGAGGCTGCCGCGGCGCTCCTGGTTGTCCAGGCGGGAGTACTTCCCGAACAGCTGGGGCACGTGCTCGGGAGCCAGGCCCGCGCCCTCGTCCACGACGGAGATGGCGACGTGGACGCCGTCGCGCGCCGCGACCAGACCGATCGGGGACAGCTCGGGGGAGTAGCGCGCGGCGTTGGAGAGAAGGTTGCCGATGACCTGCACGATGCGCCGTCCGTCGGCCATGACCAGGGGAAGGTCGGGGGCGAGATCGATCTTGAGCTCGTTGTGGCCGCCAGCGTTGAGGAAGCGGTTCTTGGCCTCGTCCACCAGCCGCGTGACATCGGCCGGCTGCGGGGATACCGAGAGCGTGCCGGTCTCGATGCGAGCCATGTCGAGGAGATCGCTCATGAGGCTGCGCATGTGCTCGGCCTGGTCGTCGATGATGCGGAAGAACTGGCGCATCTCGGCGGGGTCCAGGCTGCCGGGATCGTTCAGGAGCGTGCTGGTCGAGCCCTTGATCGAGGTCAGCGGTATCTGCAGCTCGTGGCTGACCATGCCCAGGAACTCCGTCCGCAGCCGATCCAGCTCCTCGAGCGGCGTGAGGTCCTGCATGGTGACCACGAACGACACGAGTTCGCCCTCGGCGGAGTGGATGGGGGTCGCGTTCATGAGGGCGGTGACCGACCTGCCGTCGGGCACGTGCATGACGATCTCCTCGGCCCGGACCGTCTCCGCCGGGGTGAGCGCCTCCGCCACGGTGAACTCCTGCAGCGAGAACTCGCGGCCGTCGGCGCGGCGCACGGTCATGACCCGCAGCAGATCGGCGGCGTGTTGCCCCGGCTCCTGCAGCGTGCTGACGATCCGCTGCGCCTCGCGGTTGACGGAGACAAGGTCGCCGCTGCGTGCATCGAACACGGACACGCCGATCGGGGCCGTGTCGACGAGCGCCTCCAGGTCGCTGCGGGCGTGCTGCTCCTCGCGGTAGCGGCGGGCATTGGCGATCACGCGGGCGGCCTGGGAGGCGAAGGTGACCAGCGTCTCTTCGTCTTCGCGGCTGAACTCGGGATCGGGCTCCGGCTTCGCGAGGCAGATGGCGCCCAGACCCTGGCCGCGGTGCCGGATGGGGGCCGACATGAAGGCGCCCGCGCCCGCGAGCGGGCTGAAATCGGCCAGGCCGATGGAGTGGGCGTAGCTGGTCAAACGGGCGGTGCGCACGGGCACCGCCAGGCTGCGGAGGTGCTCCATGAACGGCGGTCCATCAGCCATCGCCCATACGCCCTCCGCCTCCTCCGCGGTCACGCCGGAAGCGAGGAACGCGTCCACCGCTCCCGAGTCATTGAAGAGGGTGACGACGCCGTAGCTGGCGCCGCTGAGCAGGCGCGCGCTGTCCAGCACCTCCTGCAGGACGGTGTCGAACTCGAGGCTCTCGTTGATGCGGAGGCTGGCCTCGCTGAGGCGCGAGAGGCGCTCGCGAAGGGCCTGGTTCTCGCGCTCCAGGTCGCTGGACTGGGTCATGTCCTACCTCGTTCGGAACCCGGATGGTGATGCTGGCCGCGGCCCGCACCCCCGCCCTTGAGTAGCACGCCCACCAGCGGTACTGGTCGCGGGGGGCAATGAGTCCAAGCGGATTATACCGAATTTTCTACATCATCCCGCTCAGTTTGATCTCTGATGAAACATCCTCGCGCTATGCTGTCTTTTCGCAGCCCGTGAAGTTGGGCAGGCGGGACAGCCGCGTGCCTGCGTCTCGTGGATGGAGTGGCCTGTGTTGAACCCGGCGTCACTGGCCTACAGGCTCGGTCATGACCTCCTGGTTCCAATGCCGCCCGCACCCTACCGACTTGCCATGCTCCAACAACGATCCGCGCGGAACGTATCTGTGAAGAAGTCCGCGACCCAGAACGGCCAGGGCCTCCGGCCAGCTCCACCGAACAGCTGACGGTGGAGTCCGCCCGAGCAGGTCCTGGCCACTCCCTGTCCCTAACCGGCCGGCGACGCGACCTCGCTGACCCTGAGCGGGCGCCCTGAGGGGACCGAGTTCGAGGTGCAGGTGCGGGCCCGGTATCACCACGGAGCACACGAGGACAGCCCCTGGAGCGGGCCCTGGGCCGAGGCCAGTGCCCTGGCTGGTGCAGCTCGTTTGAGCCGCTGCTCAACGGCCTCGGCTCAAGCTAGTACGCAACGCGCCCCGTCGACGGCGCGGCACGCGCTGGATTTCGGTGGTGTGTATTCGCTGGGAGACAGTGGTACGAGCTTGATTTAACAGAAGTTGTACCAATTCCGCTCCATATTAGACAATTATTCAACAAACGGTTGGCTACAGTGTTCTATTGGGGGGGCACGTGGCATCCAGCCTCACGTGGACGAGACGATCGAGGGCTCCGTGGCGGGGGCTGGCCGCGCTGCTGCTGGCGGCCTGCGCCGCCCTCTGCCTCTTCGTGGTGGCGGAGCGGGCCAGCGCCCAGGACCCGCTCGGGGCTCCCACCATCGGTACGGTCACCATCACTCCCGTTTCCCTGACCGTGAACTGGAGCGCGCCGAGCGAGACCGGCGGTTCGGCCATCACCGCCTACGACGTTCGCTACATCCTCACCAGCGCGACCGACAAGGCGGATGAGCACTGGACCCTGGCCCGGGTGACTGGCGGGAGCACGCTCCAGCACGCCGTCACGGGCCTCCGCGACAGCACCAGCTACGACATCCAGGTTCGGGCGGTGAACGCCGACGCCGACGGTCCCTGGTCGACGCCGGCGCGCACCGTCGTGACCACCGACCACGGCGGTACGCGCGCGTCGGCCACGCCGCTGGCCCTTGCTTCACCCGTGGAGGGACGCATCGAGCCGGCCACGGATGTCGACCGCTTCCGCATTCGGGTCACGGCCCAGACCTACGTCTGGATCTACTCCACGGGCGCTCTCGACACCACGGCCACGCTCTATAGCGCGAGCAGCGCCCGCGTC
The DNA here is from genome assembly GCA_965262975.1 of Tepidiformaceae bacterium. Taxonomy (GTDB): domain Bacteria; phylum Chloroflexota; class Dehalococcoidia; order Tepidiformales; family Tepidiformaceae; genus UBA2991. Next base: position 3,607,187 of record OZ253575.1, read on the forward strand.
GCGAGCAACGACGATGCCCATGCAGTCCACGGCACACGCAACTTTGGCATGGCCGCCACCCTGGCGGCGAACGCGGACTACGTGCTCGAGGTCCGGGCCGGGGGAGCGGAGGATGTGGGGTTGTACACGGTGCATGTGATCGCCCCGGCCGTGTCCACCAACCGGTACCAAGATGCTCCGGAGATCACCCCCGGCATTCCCGCCCGCGGAGACACCTCCCGGCACGCCTCACCCTTTACAGGCGACTGGTTCAAGTTCAGCCTGACCGAGCTCGCCGATGTCTGGGTTACGGCGGTGCCAGACAAGGACGAAGAGGGCAAGCACCAGGAACTCTACGTAGCCATCTACAGGGGTGTAGGGCTCAGGTCTGTCATCGGCGGCTCTTCCCGGATGTTCGAGTTCGTCGTGGGGGGGTCCGCTGCAAGGAGGTACATACCGCTGGACGCCGGCGACTACTATGTACGGGCTGAACGCGACGTCACGTCCGGGGAGCCCGCTGGTCCCCATACGCTCTACCTGCAGGTGGCCGCCGATCCGGGCGCCAGCAAGGCAGGCGCCACAGCCCTTGTGCCCTACCGTCTGGAAACGGGGTGGCTGTCGAGCGCTAGCGACGCGGACTACTTCACGTTCACCCTGGACCGCGAGGAGATGTTCCGGGCAAACATCGTCACCAGGGGGTTCACAGACATCCCAGCCGTGTCGATTGTCGACGAAACCGACACGGAGCGACCGATATTCATTGAAAAAAGAGACCACATATCGTATTCCATATTTCCGATGCGTGCCAGGCTTCCGGCTGGAACGTACTACCTTCGCATCGCGGCGCAGCCCGGCCAGTTCGGTACCTACTTCATCGAGTCAATACTCGAGGAAGACTACAGAACCCTGCTCGAGACCTGCGCGGGCGGCAGCCTGTCCGATTCCCTCTCCGGCTGCCAGTGGCACCTCGCAGCCATCAACGTCCAATCGGTCTGGGAAACAGGCGGTCCCGCCGGTACCGGCATCGACGGCGAGGGCATCACGGTTGTCGTTGTGGACGTAGGTATCCAGATCGATCATGAAGACCTCGCGGAGAACGTGCACGAGACGGGCCACCACGACTACGTTGGGACAGGAATCTACCATTCCGGCTATAGCCACGGCACGGCGATGGCAGGGATCATTGCCGCCAAGGACAACGGCTTCGGTGTCCGGGGCGTCGCTCCCGGAGTCAAGCTGTACTCGAACAACGTTGTACGCGACTTTGATAGGGATCCGAGACTCAGTACGTATCACAGTGCTCCCGACGCCATGACGCGCAACATGGTGGACGTAGCCGTATCCAGCAACAGCTACTCACCGGCGGACCAGGGGAGAAGTTACCAGGCGAGCGAGGCCTGGGAAACCGCAGTCGAGATGGGTCTCAAGGAGGGATTCAACGGCAAGGGGATCTCGTACGTCTTTTCTGCCGGCAACACGGGGAACAACTTTGGCAACCTCCCGACGAACTACGGCAACAGCAACCTTGACGGCTGGGCGAACTTCTACGGCGTGATGGCTGTCTGCGCGGTCCACGAAGGTACCCTGCAAACGAGCTATTCCGAAGTTGGTGCGAACCTGTGGGTGTGCGGCCCCTCGGGCGAACCTTTTCGTCGCGAGATCATGACGACCAGGATGAGCAACCGCTACGGGACCACGACCGGCACGTCGGCGGCGACGGCCGTGGTCTCGGGGGTCGCTGCCCTGGTGCGGGCTGCCAACCCCGCCCTGACGTGGAGGGACGTCAAGCTCATCCTGGCGGGCTCCGCGCAGTATCCTGCTTTATTGACGGCTCCGCAGGGCGCCCTGCAATACGGCTCCAGCTCCGAGCGATATTCGCAAAGTCACAACTTCGGCTTCGGAACAGTCGATGCGGCCGCTGCCGTCGCCCTCGCGGGCGGCTGGACGCTGCTCCCCTCCTTCCGCGAGGCGGAGGCTGAATCCGGCCCGCTGGACCTCCCCATCCCCGACGGCGGAACCCTGTCGCTCACGCTGAGCCTGGGCAGGTACGTTGACTTCGTTGAGTTCATTGAAGTCGAGCTTCATTTCGACCACGAGATCCGCGCCATGAACGTCAAACTGGAGTCGCCTTCCGGCGCCGTCTCGCAACTGGCGTACCGCCTGCCCGCCCGGACACTCAACAGCCTCTCAAGCCTTCGTCAGCGCCCGGGGTCTCACCAGTTCGGTTCGGCCCGGCATCTTGGCGAGAGCGCGGGCGGGACCTGGACGCTCACGATCAGTAACTTGGGGGGGTTTGCGGGCGGTGTGCTCGAGTCGTGGCGGATCAAGGCCTACGGCCACGGGTTCACGCCGGGGTTTCCCCCCATCCCCTCGGCCACGCCCGGCACGAGGGCGCTGACGGTCGGCTGGAGCGCCCCGACCGACCTCGCCGGCTCCGCGGTCACTAGCTACGACCTGCGCTACATCCGCAGCGACGCGAGCGGCAAGACCGACCCGGCCAACTGGACCGAGGTGACGGGCATCGGCACGGACGACACGGGCACGTACGAGATCGTGGGGCTGGGTCCTGGCGTCCAGTACGACCTGAAGGTACGGGCCGCGAACGATACGGGTCCCGGTCCCTGGTCGGAGAGCCTCGTGGTGAGGAGTTCGCTCGAGAAGCCGTTCGCCCCGTCGCTGACCAGCGTGACGCCCCGCGACGAGGGCCTGGGGGCAACGTGGGACGCGCCCACGGAGGACGGCGGCTCCGAGATCACCAGCTACGACCTGCGCACGATCCGCAGCGACTTCACGGACGTGCAGAAGGAGGACCCCACTCAATGGGATGAGACCTTCCTGGCGTGGACCCCCCTCGACGGTGACCTGCAGGGAAGGGTCGCGGGCCTCACGAACGGGGTCGAGTACGACGTGCAGGTGCGCGCGCGGAACGCCATTGGCGAGGGCGAGTGGTCGGAGACGCTGAAGGGCATGCCCGCCATCCAGAACACGGACGCCTCCTTCGCCGACGACACCGCCGAGCGCGAGGTGGCGGAGGACATCGCCGTGGACAGCAACGTCGGCGCCCGCGTCGCCGCCACCGACCCTGACCGCGGCGATCCGCTGACGTACAGCATCCTCGGCGGCCACGACCTCTTCGAGATCGACGCCATGAACGGCCAGCTGCGCACGAAGGCCGTCCTCGACGCCGATGAAGGCGTCACCAGCCACACGCTCACTGTCGAGGTCAGCGACGGGCTGAACAGCAGTGACGACGAAGACCTGACCATCGACGACACCATCGAGGTCACGATCACGGTCACCAACGTGAACGAGCGGCCGATGGTCATGGGAACCAGGGCCATCGACCACGCCGAGAACGAGGGTACCGCCCTCGCGAACGCCAGCTACTCCGCAACCGATCCCGAGGGGGCCAACATCACCTGGAGCGTCGGCGGGAACGACAAGGGCTTCTTTGCGATCAGCAGCGGCGGCGTGCTCAGCTTCGCCGCCGAGCCGGACTTCGAGGCCAGGCCCCGCGATAACACCTACGAGGTGACCGTGCGCGCCACCGAGGAGGATGACGGAGACCGGCAGACGCCCGAGCTGACGGGCACCCTCGCCGTGACCGTCACGCTTACCGACGTCAACGAGCCGCCGGTGGTCAGGCGGCGCAGCGGCACGGGCGCCTTCAGCATCGTCGAGAACAGCGGGACGGACGTGGGCAGGTTCGTCGCCACGGACCCGGAGGGAGGCGGCGTGACGTGGTCGCTCGCGACCACCGGCGACCATGGCCGCTTCGAGATCGACGAGGTGAACGGCGCGCTCAGTCTCAAGGAAACGGCCGACTACGAAAGCTCCGACCTCGGCTCCGACAAGGCCTACACCGTCACCGTGCAGGCTACAGAGGTGGACGACGGAGACGCGCTGACGAGCGAGCTGACGGGCAGCCTCGACGTGACCGTGACCATCACCAACGTGAACGAGCCGCCGGTGGTCAGGCGGAGCAGCGGCATGGGCGCCTTCAGCATCGACGAGAACAGCGGGACGGCGGTCGGCGCCTTCGACGCCGACGACCCGGAGGGGCAGGGCGTGACGTGGTCGCTCGCGACGAGCGGCGACCATGGCCGCTTCCAGATCGACGCGAACGGCGCGCTCAGCTTCAAGATGCCGCCCGACTACGAAAGCTCCGACATCGGGAGAGACAAGGCCTACAACGTCACCGTGCAGGCCACCGAGGAGGACGACGGGGACCCGCTGACGCGCGAGCTGACGGGCCGCCTGGACGTGACCGTCGGTGTTATCGACGTGAACGAGCCGCCCGTGATCACGCCCGTGATCGCCGGTCGGGAGAGCGTCACCGTCAACGAGGGCCACGCGGGCGAGCTGGCGAGGTACGCCAAGCGCGACCCCGACGGGGACCTCACCAACTGGGCGCGGGTGGGCGAAACGGCGGCGCTCGGCGGCGCCGATGCCGGCGCCTTCGAATTCGACAAGGCCAGGGGGGCGCTGAGCTTCACCGCGCCCCCGGACTTCGAGCAGCGCGCCAGCTACGAGGTCAGTCTGCGGGCCAACGACGGCACGAATGACGCCGAGCTCGTGATCACCGTCGCCATCACGAACCTTGAGGAACGCGGAGCGGTGACGTTCGACAGGGAGCGGCCCATCCTCAACCTGCTGCTCACGGCCACGCTGGAGGATCCCGATGGCGTGGTGGGGGCGGAGAGCTGGACCTGGCAGCGCTCGACGAGCGGCAGCGGGGGCTGGGGGGAGCCGCTCGCGGGGGCCGTCTCGAACGTCTTCACGCCACTGGCGGCGGACCGCGACCACTACCTGCGGGCGACGGTCGAGTACAGCGACGCGCACGGCGCGCAGACGGAGCGGGCCGTCACGGGGCTCCCGGCGGCGAACATTCCCGCCGGGAACAAGGCCCCGGTCCTGCCGGACTCGGTGGAGCCGATCTCGATCCCCGAGAACACGCGGGCGGGGAGCACCGTGGGCGGCCCGGTGCGGGCCAGCGACGAGGATCTGGACCCGCTCAGCTACAGCCTGCAGGGGTCAAGCGACTTCGTGATCGACAGCAGGACCGGCCAGATCAGGGTAGCGGACAGGGTGGTGCTCGACTTCGAGGAGGGCCAGACGAGCTACACGCTGACGGTGGGCGTCGATGACGGCTTCGAGGGGCGCGACAGCGTGACGGTCACGGTCACCATCACGGACGTGAACGAAGCGCCGGTGGCCAGCGATGACGCGGCCGCCACCGACGAGGACGAGGTCGTGGTGGTGCGCGTGCTGGACAACGACCGCGACCCCGAGAACGACGATCTGGAGGTCATCCGCGTCACGGCTCCGCAAGACGGTGCGGCGGAGGTGGACGCCGGCGGCCAGACGATCACCTACACGCCACGCGCGGACTATCATGGGGCGGACAGCTTTGCTTACATCGTCAACGGCGGCGACCAGGCCCTGGTCACGGTCACCGTCAACCCCGTAAACGACGCGCCCGCGTTCGCGGCGGCGACGGCCGAGCGCTCGGTCTCGGAGAACGCGCAGCCCGGAGCGAACGTGGGCGTCCCGGTCACCGCCACAGACGTGGACGGCGACCGTCTCAGCTACCGCCTCGGCGGCGTGGATGCGGACTCCTTCGAGATCGACGAGTTCACCGGCCAGCTCAGTGTGAGCGAACAGGCCAGTCTCATCGTCGCCACCGAGTACGCCGTCACCGTCACCGCCGACGACGGCAGTCGCGAGGCCAACGCCACGGCGACCGTCCAGGTGACCATCACGGTCACCGCCGGGCGGTCGATCATCATCATCACGGGCGGCGGCGGTGGCGGTGGCGGTGGCGGTGGCGGTCCCAGCCCGAGCGAGGTCGACTTCGAGTGGACCGTGAAGCGCGACATTGAGGAACTCGACGGCGGCAACGACTGGCCCACGGGTCTCTGGTCCGACGGCGAGACCCTCTGGATCGCCGAGAACGGCCAGGGCGCCGACGATGAGGTCTACGCCTACGACCGCGCCAGCGGCGAACGCCTCAGCGAGCGCGAGTTCACGCTGGCCGAGACGAATCGCGCGCCGCGCGGCTTCTGGTCCGACGGCGAGACCGTCTGGGTCTCCGACAGCGGCCGCGAGCGGCTCTTCGCCTACCGCCTGGCGGACGGGGAGCGGCTCGCGGAGCGCGAGTTCGCGCTCGCCGCGGGCAACAGCGATGCGCGCGGCATCTGGTCGGACGAGGAGACGATGTGGGTGCTGGACGGCCGTGCGGACAGGCTCTTCGCCTACGCCCTCGCGAGCGGCGAACTGCTCGCCGAGTACGCCCTCGACTCCGCCAACAGCGATCCCCACGGCATCTGGTCCGACGGCGTGACCGTGTGGGTCTCCGACCACGGCGCCAAACGGCTCTTCGCCTACCGGCTCGAGGGCGAGGAGCTCACGCGCAACCGCGACGAGGAGTTCGGGGAGCTGAGCCAGGCCAGCAACAACAGCCCGCGGGGCATCTGGTCCGACGGCGACTTCATGTACGTCGCCGACGAAAGCGACGACCGCGTCTACACCTACAACATGCCCGACGCCATCGACGCACGCCTCGCCTCGCTCACGCTCAGCGGCGTCGACATCGGGGAGTTCGATCCCGCCAGGACCGACTACGAGGGCAGCGTCGGCGAGGGCGTGGTGGAGACGGTCGTGACGGCCGAGGCGATGCAGCGCCGCACGGACGTCGCCATCGACCCGCCCGACGCCGACGGCAACGAGGCGAACGGCCACCAGGTTGCGCTGGCCGGGCTCGCCGAGATCACCGTCACCGTGACCTCGGCGGACGGCAGCCGCAAGAAGGTCTACCGCGTGCAGTTCCCCGAGACAGGGTGGGATCCGGCCCGCGATCCCTGGCCGCACTGCCTGCGGGGAGCCGTCTCTGAGGGGTTCAGCCTCGTCGTCCACGAGGGCGGCAGCGTCGAGGAGCTGGTCGGCTGTGCGGAGAGCCGGGGCATCGTGGCCGTCTACGCCCTGCACGACGGCGCGTACGCCCCCTACATCCTCGGGGCTCCAGACTTCGTGAACGCGGGGTTCCTCGAGCTGTTCCCTGATGGCCTGGCGCCCATCACGCCGCTGGTGGCCGCGAGCAACGGGCCGCCCTCGGCGGACCCGTTCGGGGACCTGGAAGACGGTGGGCGGCAGCCGTGGCCGGAGTGCCTGCGCGGCGCCGTCGCCGCGGGCTTCAGCCTCGTGGTCTACGAGGGGGGCAGCGTCGACGAGTTGGAGGCCTGCGCGCGCAGCATGGACGTCACCGCCCTGTACACCCTGCGCGAGGGCGAGTTCGTGTCCTACATCCTCGGCGCGCCGGAGCTCGTGAACCAGCCCTTCCGCGACCTGTTCGCCGGCGGCCTGCCCTCCGTCACCCCACTGGTCGCCAGGAGCGAGGGACAGCCCTGAGGTCGCTGAGGCCGGTGGCTGCGGTGCTGTGGGACTTCACACTTACCGGGCCTCTTCGCTGAGCCGGGAAGAGACCAAGAGAGGTCTCCACGCCTGGATTCGCTCGACCCTGTGGCCTACGGCGGCGGAGTGGAACTCCTCGACACCAGGGGGCGCTACCCAAACCTGGCGTGCAGCGGAACCGAACCAGGGGGATAACTCCAGTATCTCAACACTTCTTATACAGTTAGCCACCATTTAAGACGATTATGAGACAGATAGCGCGCCTACACTAGCTACTGTGTACCGCAGTGGCGAGACGGTGCTTCTGGCCAGGGGGCGAACCGAATCCGGTGCGGCTCCCGCGATGGCAGCCGCACCGCAGGCCCCTGGCGTCAGTATCCCCCCTCTCCCCAGAGAGGCCTTGCCTCAGTGAGGTGGACGTTCGTCCTGGTTGCGTGCGCCTGTCTTGGGTTGTTCCTCGCTACGGGGCGCGCGGAGGCTCAGCAGCCGCCCGGGGCGCCAACCATCGGTTCCGTCACGGCCGGAACGAACACGCTGACCATTTCGTGGACGGCGTCCCCGGACGGCGGGGCTGCGATCACCGCCTACGACCTGCAGTACATCCGCACGGACGACGACGAGACCAACCCCGCCAACTGGACGCTCCTCCACAACGTCTGGACGACGACGACGGGCGGAGCCCTCCAGTACGTCGTCGTCGACCTCCTCGATGGCCTCTCGTACGACCTGCAGGTGCGGGCCCGCAACAGCGAGGGCTCCGGGGATTGGTCGGACACCCACGCGGCCTCGACGAACGACCATGACGTCGTCACGAGCCGCTCGTCGCTTGTGCCGCTGGGCTCATCCCTCCCGGGATACATCGCGTCCGGCGCCGACGCCGACACGTTCCGCGTCAGCGTCCCGCCCGGCGGTGGCTACCTGTGGGTCTACACCACGGGCGAGGTCGACACGAACGGCGTGCTTGCGGCCGGGAACCGGGACATCCTTGATCGCAACGAGGACGGCTGGCTGCCCCACGGCGTTCGCAACTTCTCGATCCGGTACAGGGTGTACGAGGGGACCTATTACTTCCGGGTCCAGAGACAGCGCGGGTCCACGGGGGCGTACCGCGTGCATGCCCGCCTCGTGACTCTCCCCGGCGCCACCGCCGCCACCGCGCAAACCGTCACGCTCGGCGAACCGGCGCTGGGCCGCATCCAGCTCGTGCGACACCTGTCGGAGGACAACTACTTCACCTTCACGCTGACCGCGACGACCGATGTCGCGATCATGGCGAGCGGGTTCGTCGATGTGATCGGCGAGCTGCGTGACTCGGGCCAGACCGTCCTCGGGTCGGAGAACGGCAGCGGCTTCCTCGGCGCGGACGGGTTCCTCCTTCGGCGCTCGCTCCCCGCTGACACGTACTACGTGCGGGTCCGCGCGAGGGCGTACAACGGCGCAGGCCCCTACGTCCTCCTCATCGACGAAGCCGGCGACGCGGGCGGCTCCAGCAGTGTTGCCGCCACGCCCCTCCCCTTCGGTCACCCGCTGGTGGCGCGCATCTCGTCCGACACCGAGGAGGACTACTATCGCTTCACGCTCGATGCCGAGACCTACGTGCGGTTCCTCGCGCAGCCGCTCGGGGACTCCTTCGCCCTCGAGGCGACGCTCTACGACGACCAGAACACCGATCTCAGCGCGTACACCGTCGACCGCGCCGACTACGCGCGGCACGGGGAGCCCTATGCCGCCGGCATCCTCGAGAAGCTGGAGGCGGGGACGTACACCCTGCGCATCAAGGCCCCCTCGGGTGAGACCGGCGGCCCATACCTGGTGTTTGCGCAGGTCGACACCGACCAGGCCGCGATCATCGCCGGGTGCAAGGCCACCACCGACGCCCAGACGAATGCCCTGACCGACCCGCTCAGCGGGTGCCAGTGGCCCGTGAAGAACACCAACCAGTACGGGGGCGATGGAGACGACATCAACATCGAGTCTGTCTGGGCGGCGGGCAAACTGGGCGCGGGCGTGAACATCGCGATCGTGGATAACGGCATCCACGCCGGCCACGAGGACCTCGTCGACAACATCGTGGCGGCCCGCAACCACGACTACTACGGGTTCGGCCCGGACGCGCTTGCGACCCACGGGACGCAGGTCGCGGGGCTCATCGCGGCGCGTGACAACGACATTGGAATCCGCGGTGTCGCGCCGCGGGCCTCGATCTACGTGTACAACCTCACCGCGGATGAGGACAAGATCGCCGACAACGAGGCGGACGCCATGACGCGCCACATGGCCGACACCGCCGTCTCCAACAACTCCTGGTCGTTCCCCGACGATGGCGACCTGCACAGCCCCACGGCTGCGTGGGAAGAGGCGGTCGAGCGGGGTGTGACCGAGGGGTTCGGCGGCAAGGGCGTGTTCTACGTCTGGGCCGCCGGCAATGGCGGGAGCGCGGACAACTCGAACCTCGACGGGCGGGCGAACTTCTACGCGGTCACCGCTGCGTGCACCACGACCTCGCGCAATAGAATCACCGACCACTCCGAGAGGGGCTCCAACCTCTGGGTCTGCGCCCCCGCCGGGTACCGTTTCGACTTTGTCGAGTTCTACCCCCTGGTCACCACCACCACCACTGGGCACCGCTACTCGCGGAATCAGGGCGGCGCCTCCGCCGCGGCAGCGATCGTCTCCGGCGTCGCCGCGCTGGTCCGGGCCGAGAACCCCGACCTGACCTGGCGCGACGTGAAGCTGATCCTCGCCGCCTCCGCGAGCCGGAACGACTATTTCAACGGCAAGTGGGAAGAAGGCGCTCGCAAGTACCGTTCCACCAGCCAGCGCTACTGGTACAGCCACAACTACGGCTTCGGCACCGTCGATGCCGCCGCGGCTGTCGGGCTCGCCGCCGGCTGGACGACGAACGTGCCGCCCCTGCGGACGGTCGAGGCGGCGTCCGGCCCGGTGGACACCCCGCTTGAAGACGCGATTTTAGAGGACATCCGACCTGGCAGCACGGTCTCGTCGACCATCACCCTCCCCGACGGCTATGTGGAGTTCATCGAGTACATCGAGGTCGAGGTCACGATGGCGCACTCCTCCGTCCGTGACTTCAGGATCGTGCTCGAGTCTCCGTTGGGCGCCGTGTCCGTCCTCAGCACCGCGGTGATCCAAGACCAGTCGCACGTGTTCGACGGCTCGTTCCGCTTCGGCTCAGCGCGGCACCTGGGGGAGGACCCGGGTGGTACGTGGACGCTCCGTGTCACCGATCGCATCCCGGGCCATTTAGGCACGTTCGCGTCCTGGAAGATCAAGGCCTACGGGCACGGCCTTGGGCCCGGCTACCTGCCGGCCCCCACGGCCACCTCAGGCATGCGCACGCTCACCATCGGTTGGGACGCCCCGACCGACATCGGCGACTCCGCGGTCACCAGCTACGACCTGCGTTACATCCCCAGCAATGCCACCGCCAAGGAAGACCCGGCCAACTGGATGGAGGTGACGGGCATCGGCACGGACGACACGGGCACGTACGAGATCACGGGGCTGAGGCCGGGCGTCCAGTACGACCTGAAGGTACGGGCCGCGAACGACACGGGTCCCGGTCCCTGGTCGGAGAGCCTCGTGGTGAGGAGTTCGCTCGAGCAGCCGTTCGCCCCGTCGCTGACCAGCGTGACGCCCCGCGACGAGGGCCTGGGGGCGGCGTGGAACGCGCCCACCGAGGACGGCGGCTCCGAGATCACCAGCTACGACTTGCGCACGATCCGCAGCAACGCCTCGCAGACCGACAAGGACGACCCCACCAACTGGGATGAGACCTTCTCGGCGTGGACCCCCCTCGACGGTGACCTGCAGGGAAGGGTCGCGAGCCTCATGAACGGCGTCGCGTACGACGTGCAGGTGCGCGGGCGGAACGCCATCGGCGAGGGCGACTGGTCGGAGACGCTGAAGGGCATGCCCGCCATCCAGAACACGGACGCCTCCTTCGCCGACGACACCGCCGACCGCGAGGTGGCGGAGAACCTGCGCGAGGGCGTCAACGTCGGCGCCCGCGTCAGCGCCACCGACCCTGACCGCGACGATCCGCTGACGTACAGCATCCTCGGCGGCAGCAACGACTTCTTCGAGATCGACGCCATGAACGGCCAGCTGCGCACGAAGGCCGTCCTCGACGCCGATGAAGGCGTCACCAGCCACACGCTCACTGTCGAGGTCAGCGACGGGCTGAACAGCAGTGACGACGAAGACCTGACCATCGACGACAGCATCGAGGTCACGATCACGGTCACCAACGTGAACGAGCGGCCGATGGTTGAGGGAATCACGGCCATCGACCACGCCGAGAACGCGGGTACCGCCCTCGCGAACGCCAGCTACTCCGCGACCGATCCCGAGGGGGCCAACATCACCTGGAGCCTCGGCGGGGACGACAAGGGCTTCTTTGCGATCAGCAGCGGCGGCGTGCTCAGCTTCGCCGCCGAGCCGGACTTCGAGGCCAGGCCCCTCGATAACACCTACGAGGTGACCGTGCGGGCCACCGAGGAGGACGACGGAGACCGGCAGACGCCCGAGCTGACGGGCACCCTCGCCGTGACCGTCACCCTGTCCGACTTCGACGAGCCACCGGTGATCACCGGTCCCAAGAGAGTCGACGACTACCCGGAGAACAGCCCCACGACCACGGTCGTCGGCCGGTACATGGCCACCGACCCGGAGGGCGCGGGCGTCACCTGGTCGGACCTCTCGGGGAACGACGCGGCCGACTTCGATCTGAGCAACAACGGCGTGCTGACGTTCAAGGTCTCCCCGGATTACGAGATGAAGCACGAGTACGAGTACGAGGTCACGCTCAATGCCTACGACGGCGGGCTCACGGGCCGCCTGACCGTGACCGTAACCATCGCCAACGTGAACGAGGAGCCCATGGTGACCAGGAGCAGCGGCAGGGGCGCGTTCAGCATCGTCGAGAACAGTGGGCCGGACGTGGGCGACTTCGAGGCCACGGACCCGGAGAACGACGACGTCACGTGGTCGCTCGCGTCGGGCGGTGACTCTCGCTTCTTCGAGATCGACGAGACGAACGGCGCGCTCAGCTTCAAGAAAAGCGAATTCAACGAAAACGAGATACCCGACTACGAAAGCACCGGCCTCGGGAGCGACAAGGCCTACAACGTCACCGTGCGGGCCACCGAAGCCGACGACGGGGACCCGCAGACGCGCGAGCCGAGGGGCAGCCTCACCGTGACCGTCAGGATTACCAACGTGAACGAGGCGCCCGTCATCACCGGGCCGGAGGCGGTCGACTGGAACGAGAACAGGGCGGGAACCATCGCCACCTACCGCGCCACCGACCCCGAGCGCGCCACCATCACCTGGTCGCTGCAGGGCGGCCCCGGCGTGTTCATGATCACCAACGCCGGGGCGCTCTCGTTCGCAAGCGCCCCCAACTACGAGGACCAGACCGAGCACACCGTCACCGTGCGCGCCTCCGACGGGACCAACACCCCTGACCGCCCCGTCACCGTCGCCGTGACGGACGTGGACGAGAAGGAGGTGCTCGAGCTCTCCTTGCGCCGGCCGCTCATCGGCGAGGACTACACGGCTGCGTTCAAGCAGGGGGCGGGCGATGTCGTGCAGTCTCCAACGTGGGCGTGGGAGCGCTCCACCAACCCCAACAGCGGCCCCTATGCTGACATCATCGGGGAGACGGCGGCGACCTACGTTCCGGTGACCGCCGACAGCGGCTACTACCTGCGCGTGACCGCTTCCTACAACGATGGGCATGGGCAAGTCAGGAAGACGCTGCAGGCGACCTCGGAGCTTGCGACGGCTCCGACCAGCGCCTCGAACGAGCCGCCGGCGTTCCGCGACCCGCTGTTCACGGGCGTCCAGACGGGCCTTTCCGTCCGCGAGAACGCGGGGGCGCGGACGGTCGTCGGCGTGGCGCCACAGGCGACCGACCCGGAGAGCCGCACGCTCAGCTACTCCCTCGCGGTTACCGGCTTCACCACCGATGCGCCGTTCGAGATCAACGCCACCTCGAGGCAGATCCGGGTCGTCCGCGCCGTACTCAACCACGAGGGGCAGGACACCTACGGCGTCACGGTGACCGTGAAGGACGAATACAACGCCACCGACACGGCCACGTTCGACATCACCATCGACGACGTCAACGAACGGCCCGTGGCGGAGGACGACCCATCGGTGACGACCGAGGAGGATATGCCCGTTACCTTCGACGTCCTCGGGAACGACACCGACCCCGACGAGGGCGACACCCTGACCGTGATGACCATCACGACGCAGCCGAGGCGGGGGCGCGTGGTGGCGGACCCCGGCACGCAGATGCTGACCTACACGCCGGCCAAGGACGACCACGACACGTACACGTTCATGTACACGGCCAGGGACGACGACCCGGTCAGGATGCTCACCAGCCCCCCCGCCCGGGTCACGGTCACCATCAACGCGGTCAACGACGCGCCGGAGTTCGCGACCGAAATGACCACGCGCACCGTTTCCGAGGGCGCCCAGCCGGGCGACACCGTGGACACGAAGGTAGAGGCGACCGACGTTGACGACATCATGCTGACCTACAGCCTCGCGGGGGCCTCGGACTTCGTGATCGACGCCTCGGGCCCCACCGCCGGGCAGATCCGGGTGGCGCCCGACGTCACGCTCGACCGCGAGCTCACCTCGTCCTACGAGGTCACCGTGACCGCCAGCGACCGTTTGAACGAGTCGGACAGCATCACCGTCACCATCAACGTCTCCGACGTTCCCGAGCCCCCGACCGCCATGAACGACACCGCGAGGACCGACGAAGACCAGTCGGTCAAAATCGACGTGCTCGCCAACGACACCGATCCCGATACGGAGCGAGCCAACCTGAGGGTCTCGGTGGGGACGCAGCCGCTCAACGGACGCGCACGCGTCGAAAGCGACCGGACCATCACCTACACGCCGAACGCCAACTACCACGGCCCCCCCTCCGACAGCTTCACCTACACCGTGTCCGACGGCTCTCTCAGCGACGCCGGCTCGGTCACGGTCACCGTCGAAGCGGTGAACGACGCGCCCGTGTTCGCCCCCTCAGAGACGGGCGCGCGCTCCGTGCCCAAGGACGCCGAGGCCGGCGACAACGTCGGCGCGCCCGTGACGGCCACGGACATCGACAACGCCATGCTCACCTACCGCCTCTCCGGCGCCGACGCGTCCTCCTTCGACATCGACAGTGACGGCCAGATCACGGTCGGCATGGGAGTCATGTTCGACATCGCGACCCAGGACGCCTACATCGTCACCGTCACCGCCGACGACGGGCAGGGTGAGATGGCCATGGTCGAGGTGACCATCACGGTCACCGCCGGGCCGGTGGTCATCATCACGGGCGGCGGCGGCGGTGGCGGCGGCGGTGGCGGCCCCACCCCGAGCGAGGTCGACTTCGAGTGGACCGTGAAGCGCGACATCGAGGCGCTGGACGGCGGCAACGACTGGCCCACGGGTCTCTGGTCCGATGGCGAGACCCTCTGGATCGCCGAGAACGGCCAGGGCGCCGACGACGAGGTCTACGCCTACGACCGCGCCAGCGGCGAACGCCTCAGCGAGCGCGAGTTCGAGCTGGCCGAGACGAATCGCGCGCCCCGCGGCTTCTGGTCCGACGGCGTGACCGTCTGGGTCTCCGACAGCGGCCGCGAGCGCCTCTTCGCCTACCGTCTGGCGGACGGGGAGCGGCTCGCGGAGCGCGAGTTCGCGCTCGCCGCGGGCAACAGCGATGCGCGCGGCATCTGGTCGGACGAGGAGACGATGTGGGTGCTGGACGGCCGTGCGGACAGGCTCTTCGCCTACGCCCTCGCGAGCGGCGAACTGCTCGCCGAGTACGCCCTCGACTCCGCCAACGGCGATCCCCACGGCATCTGGTCGGACGGCGTGACCGTGTGGGTCTCCGACCACGGCGCCAAACGGCTCTTCGCCTACCGGCTCGAGGGCGAGGAGCTCACGCGCAACCGCGACGAGGAGTTCGGGGAGCTGAGCCAGGCCAGCAACAACAGCCCGCGGGGCATCTGGTCCGACGGCGACTTCATGTACGTCGCGGACGAGAGCGACGACCGCGTCTACACCTACAACATGCCCGACGCCATCGACGCACGCCTCGCCTCGCTCACGCTCAGCGGCGTCGACATCGGCGAGTTCGATCCCGGCCGGACGGAGTACGAGGGCACCGTCGGCGAGGGCGTAACCGAGACGGTCGTGACGGCCGAGGCGATGCAGCGCCGCACGGACGTCGCCATCGACCCGCCCGATGCCGACGGCGACAGCGCGAACGGCCACCAGGTGGACCTCTCGAGCGTCAGCGAGATCACCGTCACCGTCACCTCGCAGGACGGCAGCCGCAAGAAGGTCTACCGCGTGCAGTTCCCCGAGACAGGGTGGGATCCGGCCCGCGATCCCTGGCCGCACTGCCTGCGGGGAGCCGTCTCTGAGGGGTTCAGCCTTGTCGTCCACGAGGGGGGCAGCGTCGAGGAGTTGGTCGCCTGCGCGGAGAGCCGGCACATCGTGGCCTTCTACGCCCTGCACGACGGCGGGTACGTCTCCTACATCCTCGGGGCGCCAGACTTCGTGAACCGTGAGTTCAGGGAGCTGTTCGCCGACGGCCTGCCGCCCGTCACGCCGCTGGTCGCCGGCAGCGACGGACCGCCCTCGGCGGACCCGTTCGGGGATGACCTCGACGACGGTGGGCAGCAGCCGTGGCCGCAGTGCCTCCGCGGCGACATCGCCGCGGGCTTCAGCCTCGTCGTCTACGAGGGAGGCAGTGTCGACGAACTGGTCGTCTGCGCGGAGAGCATGGACGTCACCGCCCTGTACACCCTGAGCGAGGGTGAGTTCGTGTCCTACATCCTCGGCGCGCCGGACTTCGTGAACCAGCCCTTCCGCGACCTGTTCGCCGACGGCCTGCCACTCATGACCCCCCTGGTCGCCAGCAGCGAGGGTCCGCCCGGCGGTCGCTGAGGCCGGTGGCTGCAGGACGTAGCTGAAGTTTGCCTCGGGCTCCTGGCTCAAGCGCAGTTTCGACGGCAAGCCCAGGCTGTCTGTCGCGATGCAGCGCGGGCTGGAAGTCGGTGGCGTCGCCAACTTGGTGCGGGTGAGAATCCGAGCAGACGAAACTACGAAGCTTTGTCAACGTCTTCAGGATTATACACTGAATTAAACAATAAGAGTCCAATTTAGACTGATATACGACAACTGTAGGACTACAATCCGTAGAGTCAATCGGTAGTCCCCGTGGAGCGGCTCGATATGGCCAGAGTCCGTGCGTTGTTCGTCTCCTGGGTCGGCACATCCCTGATCGTCAGCATCACGCTGACAGCAGCGGCGTGCGGGGCCCCCAGGGAGGACGTGGCGGGGCCCACCCTTGCCACGCCGTCGGCGGCGCCCACGCGAACCGCGCAGGCAGACTACACCCCTGCCACCCGTCCTCCCGATGGGCAGCGGGCATCTGCGTCCGAGGCGGTTCCACCGACCCCCGCGGGCGCAACCGAGCAGGCAAATGACCGCCCGCCTTCCGCCACGCCCGCCACGGCCCCCACGGGCGCAACCGAGCAGGCAAACGACTCCCCGCCCGCCGCCACGCCCGCCACGGCCCCCGCGGGCGCAACCGAGCAGGCAAACGACCCCCCGCCCTCCGCCACGCCCGCCACGGCCCCCACGGGCGCAACCGAGCAGGCAAACGACCCCCCACCTTCCGCCACGCCCGCCACGGCCCCCACGGGCGCAACCGAGCAGGCAAACGACCCCCCGCCTTCGGCCACGCCTTCCACGCCGCCACCAACGGCCGGGGACGACCTCACCGCGAGCCCACGCCGGCCCAGCTCGCAATTGCGCCAATCGCCTGACTCCGAGAGCGAATCACCGTCAGACTGGACCCGCCTCGACGACGTGAGCCGGTCCGCCCAGGGGGCGGAGTACACGTGGCAGGACGGCAGGCACACGCGGCGCGCCCGCGTGCAGGTCGATCTCGTGGCGCAGGCCGAGGAGGAGACCAGATCCGACGACATCGTGGTGAGGGGTGGAGGCGAGGAGCATGTCGTCCGGAGACAGCCGCGACACGACGAAACCGCCCTGCCCGTCTTCCGCAGCGAGGCGGGGGAGATCCTCACACTTCCCGGAGGCGTCCTGCTCGCGCTCGACGCCAGTTGGGATCAGGCCCGAGTCGACCAGTTCTTTCTTGAGAACGGCATCACCAGCGACCGCATCGCACGGCAGCAGTTCGCCGTGCACGCCTTCCTGGTAGAGACCGCGCCCGGCTTCCCTTCGCTGGAGCTCGCCAAGACGCTCGCCGCGCAGGACGGGGTTCTGCTCTCCAGCCCGAACTGGCGCCGGGAAGAGACCACCCGTTGAGGCGGACGACCCTGGTCCTCGCCGTCGTGTTGGTCGGGCTAGTTCTCGGGTCCGGCTCAGTCAGGGCGCAGAGTGTGCCTGGATCCCCCACGGGAACCGCTGTCGTCGCGACTGCCGTTACGTTGCGGGTAACGTGGAGCGCCCCCGCCGAACTGGGTGGATCGGCCATTACTCGCTACCACGTGCGGCACATCGAGTCGGCTGCCGACGCGACCGACGACGACAACTGGACGGTCGCCACAGACGCGTGGGCAACCGGCGGCGGCGATCTCGCCTACACCATCGAGGGACTCCTGGACAGCACGAGCTACAAGGTCGGGGTGCGGGCCGTCAATGCCCAGGGCCCATCGCTCTGGACGGACCCGTTGACGATCTCAACGCCGGACCACGGACGCTATATCAGTCAGGCAACGCCGCTGCCGGTCGGCGGGTCCTTGCGGGGTCAGATCGACACCGGCGACGAGGGGGACCTCTTCAAATTCACGTTGCCGGCCGCCGGGCTGTACTGGGTATTCACCACCGGCGAACTGGATACGAAAGGGAGGCTCGGGGACGCATACAACGATCTGCGCGAGACGCAGACCGACGGCAAGACGCCGCGCGACATGCGCCAATTCTCCCTCATCCACGACTATCAAGCCCGAACCTACCACATCCGCATCCGCGCCCAAGCCGAGGGCGCCACCGGAACGTACACCGTTCACCTCCGCTCGGTGGCGGAGCCCGGCGATACGAAGCTCGCGGCACAGGAGGTCACGCTCGGCCAGGCCACGGGAGCCATCCTCCGCGTCCCGGGAGAAGTGGACTACTTCCGGTTCACGTTGACCGAGACCACGGATGTCGCCATCGAGTCTGCAGGGTGGGTGCACACCAGGGCCCAGTTGCTGGAGGAGGACGAGACCGAGATCGCCGCGGCGCAGAACGGGTACGTCACACGTCCGAGGCATGAAGACAGCAACTTCCAGGGCTTCATGATGCGGCACACGCTTGATGCGGGGAGCTACCTGCTCAAGGTCAGTTCGGTGCCAGAGGTCATCTTCGGTTTCCTCGCTCCGATTTCGCCAACCGGAACGTACTTCTTGCTGATTGAAGAACCGGCTGACCCGGGCTCCTCGCGGGCCACCGCGACGCCCCTGGCCTTGCGGCATACCGTTGCCGGGCGGATTTCATCAGCAAGCGACGAAGACTACTACTCCCTGACCGTGGACAAGGAGACGTACGTCACCATCACCGCCGTGCCATACGGGACATCATTCCCCCTCGTGCCCACATTCTTCGACGCCGATGGGACCGATCTGAATGCGTACGTCATCCGTCGTGAGGAATACGGCTACGAGGGCAGGCGGGAGGCTTTTGCGATCGTCACTCAGCTGGCCGCCGGCGCCTACTACGTCCGGGTGAAGGCCCCGGACGGAGGAACCGGTGGCCCGTACGTGCTATCCGCCTGGGACACCGACTACGGGCAGGATCCAGTCAAGCGCTGCACCGACATCGCGAGCCTGCAGAGCGACCCGCTGTACGGATGTCAGTGGCACCTCAAGAACACGCGGCAGCTGTTAATCGGAGCCTCGCAGGACATCAATGTCGAGGGGGTGTGGGAGACGAACAAGGGCGAGGGCATCAACGTGGCCGTCGTTGACACCATGGTGCAACCCAACCACGAAGACCTCGTGGGTACTCCGGACGATCCGCTTGACCCCGACGACGACAAGCTCGGCAGGTTTGATACCGCGCGCAGCCACGACTACTACGACAGGGGACTCGAAACGTTCGAGCCCCACGGGACGACCGTCGCCGGCCTGATCGCGGCGCGCGCCAACGACATCGGCGTACGGGGAGTTGCCCCGGAGGCCACCATCTACTCCTTCAATCTGCTGGCGCAGCACGCAACGGATGCGCAGCGAGCGGACGCCTTCACGCGGCACATGGACGTGACAGCAATCTCCAACCACAGCTACGGGGCCGTCAATGGCGGCACCCCGTCCCCCGTGCCGGGCGTCTGGAGGATGGCCCTGGAACGGGCGGTGACCGAGGGCTACGACGGCAAGGGCATCTTCATCACCTGGGCCGCCGGCAACGACGGGGACTACGGGGGCTGGGCGAGTCTCGATGAACGGACGACGAGCTACGCCGTCACCGCGGTCTGCGCCATCGACATCTACGATAAACGCCCAGTATGGTCGAATCGGGGCCCCAACCTCTGGATATGCGCTCCCGGCCATGACCTCACCTCGACCAGAACCGCCAACCGATACACCAGAAGGTTCGCAGGCACCTCGGGCGCAACGCCCATTGTCGCGGGCGTAGCCGCTCTCGTACGCGCGGCTAACCCTGATCTGACCTGGCGGGATGTGAAGCTGATCCTCGCCAACTCGGCGCGGAAAAATTACCCCTCCGATCCCCGGCTGTCGGGGGCACTCAAGTACGGCTCGACCAGCGAGCGGTACTCATTCAGCTACGACTACGGCTTCGGAGCCGTGGACGCGGGCGCCGCCGTGGCGCTGGCAAAGAACTGGACAGAACTTCCCACCCTGCGCAAGCTCGAGGTGTCATCCGACCGCCTCGATATGGCGATTCCCGACGCAATCCTCAGTCCCAACAACACCAACACAGTCGGGGTGGAAATCTCGGCGAACCTCACACCCAACAACAACTACATCGAGTTCATCGAATTCATCGAGCTTGAGGTGAGCATAACGCACCGCAAGGCACGCAACCTGTTCATCCGACTGGACTCGCCGTCCACAACGACCTCGGAAATAACGGTGCCTTACTGGGGAGGAGGCGGTCGTAGCTTTCTCGATATCCTGTTCGGCACCAACTGGCCCGCGCTCCAGGCAGATATGGTCGACCCCTTCACCTTCGGAACGGCCAGGCACCTTGGGGAAAGCGTCGATGGCGAGTGGACCCTTCGCATCCGGGATGACGATGCCGATGCCCGCGGCACACTGCATTCATGGAAGCTCACGTTCTACGGGCACGGCTACAAACCGGGTTTCCCGACGCTCCGTGCATTCGACAGCGGTGAACGCATCGCCATCCGTTGGGACCCGCCGGAGGACACCGGCGCTACACCCATCACCAGCTACGACCTCAGGTACATCCGCGCGAACGCGCCTGACAAGTCAGACGAATTACTCTGGACGGTCGTGACCGGGTTCCCGGATCCCAATAGAACCAATAATTACGTGAGAGGGTTGCTCCCGGGACGCAAGTACGATCTCCAGCTCCGGGCCGTCAGCGCTACTGGCGCGGGGCCCTGGTCCGCCGTCTCCAGAGCCGGCCCACACCCCGAACGGCCCAGGGCGCCCGCGATTGGCGAGATCGTTTCCCGCGATGGCGGCCTGGGCGTGACCTGGTCAGCGCCTGCAGAAAATGGCGGCACGTTCATTACCAGATACGACCTGCGCGTCCGCAGCAATCCGACCGGCGAGAACAACCCTGGCAACTGGAGGGAGTTCAACGTGTGGAGCCGCGGCGACCTGACGGCCAGGATCTCCGGTCTGACCAACGATGTCTCCCACGACGTACAGGTGCGTGCCCGCAATCGGATCGGCGTGGGCCCATGGTCGACAGAGGAGGTGACCGGAACGCCCGCGGTCCAAAACCGGGCGCCGTCATTCCCGCCGGCCGAGACGGGCGCAAGAGCCATCCCGGAGGGCCCCCTGGTGGGACGGAACGTGGGCGCGCCCGTCAGCGCAGTGGATCCCGATGCCGGCGATCCCCTCACCTACTTCCTCTCCAGCGGAGACGAATTCTTCCGTATCGACTCGAACACCGGTCAACTGCTGACGCGGAAGGCCCTCGACCGCGAGACCGTGCCCAGCCACGTCTTGATCGTGGATGTCAGCGACTCGAAAGACTCCAGCGACGACGCCGACGCTGTGGTCGACGACACCATCGTGGTGACGGTGACGGTGGAGGACGTGAACGAGGCGCCGGAGGTGATGGGAGAGACATCGGTTGCGAGGGATGAGAACAGCGACCTCCCCATCGACGTGTACGCGGCCACCGACCCTGAGGGGGGCGCCACCTCGTGGCTGAGTCTGATGGGTGCGGACGCGCTGCTCTTCACGATTGACGAGTTTGGCGAACTGACATTCGCCGAGCCGCCCGACTACGAAAGCTCCGACATCGGGAGAGACAAGGCCTACAACGTGATCGTGCGCGCCTCCGACGACGACAATCTGATCGGCACCCTCGCCGTGACCGTCACGGTGACCCCCGTGGACGAGCCCCCCGAGATCGACGGCCCGGCGAGAGTCGCGGACTTCCCGGAGAACAGCCCCACGACGAAGGTCGTCGGCAGCCGCTACTCGGCGACCGACCCGGAGGGCGCGGGCGTCACCTGGTCGGACCTCTCGGGGAACGACGCGGTCGACTTCGAGCTGAGCAACAACGGCGATCTGAGATTCAAGCACTCCCCGAACCGCGAGGTGAAGGACGAGTACTCGGTCATGCTCAACGCCTTCGACGGCCGTTTCACGGGGAGCCTGACCGTGACCGTGACCATCGCGGACGTGAACGAGCAGCCCATGGTGACCAGGAGCAGCGGCACGGGCGACTTCAGCATCGCGGAGAACAGCGGGACCACGGTCGGGGACTTCGACGCGACCGACCCGGAGGACCACGCCGTCACGTGGTCGCTCGAGACCACCGGCGACCATGGCCGCTTCGAGATCGACGCGGCGAACGGCGCGCTCAGCTTCAAGGAAAGCGAATTCAACGAAAACGAGATACCCGACTACGAAAGCACCGGCCTCGGGAGCGACAAGGCCTACAACGTCACCGTGCGGGCCACCGAAGCCGACGACGGGGTCACGCAGACGCGCGAGCTGTGGGGCAGACTCGCCGTGACCGTCGCCGTTACCGACGTGAACGAGCCGCCAACCATCACGGGGAAGGCCACCCCCAGCGTCGACGAAAACACGACCGCGGTCGCGACCTACCGCGCCACGGACCCCGACGAGCGCGCCACCATCACCTGGTCGGTGGAGGATCCCGGCGCCGGCGACTTCACGATCACCAACGCCGGGGGGGCGCTCTCGTTCGCCAGCGCCCCCAACTACGAGGTCAAGTCCTCGTACACGGTGACCGTGCGTGCATCCGACGGGACCAACACCGATGACCACGACGTCACCGTCGCCGTGACGGACGTCAACGAGCCGGAGGTGCTTACGCTCTCCGACCCGAGCCCGCTCATCGGCATCGACTTCACCGCTGCGTTCAAAGGGACGGGCGACAACGTGGATAACGTGCAGCCGCCAACGTGGACGTGGAAGCGCTCGATGAGCCGCAGCGGCGCGGGGACGGACATCACCGGGGCGACGGCGGCGACGTACCGTCCGGTGGGCGCCGACCGCAACCACTACCTGCGCGTGACCGTCTCCTACAACGATGGGCATGGGCACAGCATGAAGACCCTGTCGAAGGTCTCCGATTTCACGACGAAGCCCGACTCCGGCACGAACAGACCGCCGACGTTCCCGAGCCCCCTGTTCACGGGCGGCGCGACCGGCCTCTCGGTCGACGAGAACGCGGGGGTGCGGACGGTCGTCGGCGTGGCGCCACAGGCGACCGACTTTGAGGTCGGCACGCTCAGCTACTCCCTCGCGGTTACCGGCTTCACCACCGATCCGCCGTTCGAGATCAACGCCACCTCGAGGCAGATCCGGGTCGTCCGCGCCGTACTCAACCACGAGCGGCAGGACACCTATGGCGTCACGGTGACCGTGAAGGACGAATACAACGCCCCCGCCACGGCCACGTTCGACATCACCATCGACGACGTCAACGAACCGCCCGTGGCGGTCGCCGACCCATCGGTGACGACCGAGGAGGATATGCCCGTTACCTTCGACGTCCTCGGGAACGACACCGACCCCGACGAGGGCGACACCCTGACCGTGATGACCATCACGACGCAGCCGAGGCGCGGGCGCGTGGTGGCGGACCCCGGCACGCAGATGCTGACCTACACGCCGGCCAAGGACGACCACGACACGTACACGTTCATGTACACGGCCAGGGACGACGACCCGGTCAGGATGCTCACCAGCCCCGCCGCCCGGGTCACGGTCACCGTCAACGCGGTCAACGACGCCCCGGAGTTCGCGACCGAAATGACCACGCGCACCGTTTCCGAGGGCGCCAGGCCGGGCGACACCGTGGGCACGAAGGTAGCGGCGACCGACGTCGACGACATCACGCTGACGTACAGCCTCGCGGGGGCCTCGGACTTCGTGATCGACGCCGCGGGCCCCACCGCCGGGCAGATCCGGGTGGCGCCCGACGTCACGCTCGACCGCGAGCGCACCTCGTCCTACGAGGTCACCGTGACCGCCACCGACCGTTTGAACGAGTCGGACAGCATCACCGTCACCATCAACGTCTCCAACGTGAACGACCCGCCCGTGGCCGCCAACGACACGGCGAAGACCGCCGAGGACAAGGAGGTCATCATCAGAGTGCTCGACAACGACACCGATCCCGATACGGAGCGAGCCAACCTGAGGGTCTCGGTGGGGACGCAGCCGCTCAACGGACGCGCACGCGTCGAGAGCGACCGGACCATCACCTACACGCCGAACGCCAACTACCACGGCCCCCCCTCCGACAGCTTCACCTACACCGTGTCCGACGGCTCTCTCAGCGACGCCGGCTCGGTCACGGTCACCGTCGAAGCGGTGAACGACGCGCCCGTGTTCCCCCCCTCAGAGACGGGCGCTCGCTCCGTGCCCGAAAGCGCGAAGGCTGGCGCCAACGCCGGCGCGCCCGTGACGGCGACGGACGTCGACAACGCCATGCTCACCTACCGCCTCTCCGGCGCCGACGCGTCCTCCTTCGACATCGACAGTGACGGCCAGATCACGGTCGGCATGGGAGTCATGTTCGACATCGCGACCCAGGACGAGTACGCCGTCACCGTCACCGCCGACGACAGGCAGGGTGAGCCGGCCATGGTCGAGGTGACCATCACGGTCACCGCCGGGCCAGTGCTCCCGCCCGTCATCATCATCACCGGCGGCGGCGGCGGTGGTGGCGGTCCCAGCGGTCCCAGCCCGAGCGAGGTCGACTTCGAGTGGACCGTGAAGCGCGACATCGAGGCGCTGGACGGCGGCAACGACTGGCCCACGGGTCTCTGGTCCGACGGCGAGACCCTCTGGATCGCCGAGAACGGCCAGGGCGCCGACGACGAGGTCTACGCCTACGACCGCGCCAGCGGCGAACGCCTCAGCGAGCGCGAGTTCACGCTCGCCGAGACGAATCGCGCGCCCCGCGGCTTCTGGTCCGACGGCGAGACCGTCTGGGTCTCCGACAGCGGCCGCGAGCGCCTCTTCGCCTACCGCCTGGCGGACGGGGAGCGGCTCGCGGAGCGCGAGTTCGCGCTCGCCGCGGGCAACAGCGATGCGCGCGGCATCTGGTCGGACGAGGAGACGATGTGGGTGCTGGACGGCCGCGCCGACGCGCTCTTCGGCTACGACTTCAAGACAGGCGAACTGCTCGGCGAGTACGCCCTCGACTCCGCCAACGGCGATCCCCACGGCATCTGGTCCGACGGCGTGACCGTGTGGGTCTCCGACCACGGCGCCAAACGGCTCTTCGCCTACCGGCTCGAGGGCGAGGAGCTCACGCGCAACCGCGACGAGGAGTTCGGGGAGCTGAGCCAGGCCAGCAACAACAGCCCGCGGGGCATCTGGTCCGACGGCGACTTCATGTACGTCGCCGACGAAAGCGACGACCGCGTCTACACCTACAACATGCCCGACGCGATCGACGCACGCCTCGCCTCGCTCACGCTCAGCGGCGTCGACATCGGCGAGTTCGATCCCCGCCGGCCGGACTACGAGGCTGTCGTCGCGGACGGCGTCACGGAGACGACGGTCGAGGCCGAGGCGATGCAGCGCCGCACGGATGTCGCCATCGACCCGCCCGACGCCGACGGCAACGAGGCGAACGGCCACCAGGTAGCACTGGCCGGGCTCGCCGAGATCACCGTCACGGTGACCTCAGCGGACGGCAGCCGCAAGAAGGTCTACCGCGTGCAGTTCCCCGAGGCAGGGTGGGATCCGGCCAGCGATCCCTGGCCGCACTGCCTGCGGGGAGCGGTCTCCGAGGGGTTCAGCCTCGTCGTCCACGAGGGCGGCAGCGTCGAGGAACTGGTCAGCTGCGCGGAGAGCCGGGGCATCGTGGCCCTCTACGCCCTGCACGACGGCGCGTACGTCTCCTACATCCTCGGGGCGCCAGACTTCGTGAACCGTGAGTTCAGGGAGCTCTTCGCCGATGGCCTGCCGCCCATCACGCCGCTGGTGGCCGGGAGCAACGGGCCGCCCTCGGCGGACCCGTTCGGGGATGACCTCGACGACGGTGGGCAGCAGCCGTGGCCGCAGTGCCTGCGCGGCGACATCGCCGCGGGCTTCAGCCTCGTCGTCTACGAGGGGGGCAGCGTCGACGAGTTGGAGGCCTGCGCGCGCAGCATGGACGTCACCGCCCTGTACACCCTGAGCGAGGGCGAGTTCGTGTCCTACATCCTCGGCGCGCCGGACTTCGTGACCCAGCCCTTCCGCGACCTGTTCGCCGGCGGCCTGCCACTCATGACGCCCCTGGTCGCCAGGAGCGAGGGGCCGCCCGGCGGTCGTTGAGGCCGGTGGCCCGCCGGACGTAGCTGAAGTTTGCCTCGGGCTCCTGGCTCAAGCGCAGTTTGGACGGCAAGCCCAGGCTGTCTGTCGCGATGCAGCGCGGGCTGGAAGTCGGTGGCGTCGCCGACTCGGTGCGGGTGAGAATCCGAGCAGACGAAACTGCGAAGCTTGTCAACTTCTCCCTTCCTATACACTATATTAAACAACAAGATGGTCTTTTTGGACTTATATGCGACACATATAGGCCTAGAATCCGTGGAGTCACTCGCTATTCCCCGTGGAGCGGCTCGATATGGCCAGAGTCCGTGCGTTGTTCGTATCCTGGGTCTGCACCTCCCTCTGGAGGCGCTCACTCGTACTGCTGCTGGGCCTGCTGGCCTCCTTCGCGGCTCTCTGGATCACTGCATCGGCGGGGGACCGGGCCCAGGCGCAGCAGAACACGCCCGCAACCGGTACGGTCACGATCATGGGCACGGTCGGCATCGGCGAACTCCTGACGGCCCACGCCTCCGGCATCACTGACGCCGACGGCCTCACCGACCCCGAATTCCTCGTTCTCTGGCTGACGGGCCCCACCAGCGATCCCACCGAGGCCGCCCTTCGCCCCTTCGCCTACGAGGAGCGCTACCACGTCCTTCCCCTCGACGCCGGTCTGAGAATCATGGTCGCCGTCAGCTTTTACGACGACGCCGGCAATCTCGAGGCTATCCACAGCGCGGCAACCGCCGTGGTTGCGACCGTCGCGCCAGCCCCCCCACGCAACCTCACCGCCTCTTCGACCGCTCAGGGCGAGCTCAGCCTGCGCTGGCAGGGTCCCTCCTGGTCGATCCAGGACTGGATCGACCAGCGCTCCAACGTCGGCAATGGCGGGTCGGACATCACCGGGTACAAGGTCCAGTGGAAGCTCTCGACCGGGAGCTGGAACGTTCCCGCGGATGTCTCCGAACAAACGGCAGCCGCGGAGACCCACACCAACACCATCACGAACCTCACCGGTGGCCAGACGTACACGCTGCGCGTCATCGCCACGAACGGGGTGGGCGACAGCCAGCCCTCCCGGGAGATCACGCGGGCGATTAACCGCTTCGCCACCGGCGCCCCCACCATCACGGGAACGCCTCGAGTAGGTGAAGTCCTGACAGTCGACACTTCCAGCATCACCGACGAGGACGGCTTGACAAAGCCGCGCTTTAGCAATGGGTGGCGAGTGGTACCACCGTGGAACGACGTCCTCCTTCGCCTTTACAACCGGCGCGACTATCTGGTGCCTCCCGTCGATGTCGGACGGACCATCGAGGCGAGGGTGTCCTTCATCGACGACGCCAACTTCACCGAGGCACTTCAAAGCACGGCGACAACCGAGGTAGCGGCCTCCTCCCCCGACCCACCCCGGAATCTCACCGCCTCACCGGTTGGAGGGGGCGCCCTGAACGTGGAGTGGGAGGCCCCCATCTGGAACTTGACCGATTGGTTGTTTAACGGTTCGTCTGCAATCGGCGACGGGGGGTCGGACATCACCAGCTACACGGTGCAGTGGAAGGAGGCTGCCGCCAGCTGGACCAACCCCTCCGATGTCTCCAGCGCCACCGTGACCGGCAAGACCCACGCGATCACCGGCCTGACCCTCGGAGTTTCTTACTCGCTGAGGGTCGTCGCCACCAACGCCATCGGGGACAGTACTCCATCGCCCGAGCTGACGGTCACCGCCCGGCCGCCGATCATCATCATCACGGGCGGCGGCGGCGGCGGCGGTCCCAGCGGTCCCAGCCCGAGCGAGGTCGACTTCGAGTGGACCGTGAAGCGTGACCTCGAGGCGCTGGACGCCGCCAACGGCTCCCCCACCGGCCTCTGGTCCGACGGCGAGATCCTCTGGATAGCGGAGAACGGCGACGGCGCTGACGACGCGATCTACGCCTACGACCTCACGTCCGGCGAGCGCGTCGAGGAGCGTGAGTTCGACCTCGCCGAGGCGAATCGCGCGCCGCGCGGCGTCTGGTCCGACGGCGAGACCGTGTGGGTCTCCGACAGCGGCCGCGAGCGCCTCTTCGCCTATCGCCTCGCAGATGGGGAGCGCCTGGAGGAGCGCGAGTTCGCGTTGGCGGAGGGCAACAGCGATGTGCGTGGCATCTGGTCCGACCACGAGACGATATGGGTGCTCGACGGCGCCAGGAACGCCCTCTTCGCCTACGACCTTGGGAGCGGCGAACTGCTCAGCGAGTACGCCCTCGACTCCGCCAACGGCGACCCCCACGGCATCTGGTCCGACGGCGTGACCGTGTGGGTCTCCGACCATGGGGCGAAGCGCCTCTTCGCCTACAGGCTGCCCGCACCCGGGGGGCCCGCGGCCGAAGACACGGAACCGCAGGACCTCGAGCGCGTCCGCGACGAGGAGTTCGGGGAGCTGAGCCAGGCCAGCAACAACAGCCCGCGCGGCATCTGGTCCGACGGGGAGGTCATGTACGTCGCCGACGAGAGCGACGACCGCGTCTACAGCTACAACATGCCCGACGCCATCGACGCCCGTCTCGCCTCGCTCACGCTCAGCGGCGTGGACATCGGGGAATTCGATCCCGGCCGGACGGAGTACAAGGCTGTCGTCGAGGACGGCGTAACCGAGACGGTCGTGACGTCCGAGGCGATGCAGCGCCGCACGGACGTCGCCATCGACCCGCCCGATGCCGACGGTGACGACGCGAACGGCCACCAGGTTGCCCTCCAGGACCTCGGGGAGATCACCGTCACTGTCACCTCGCAAGACGGCAGCCGTATGAAGGTCTACCGCGTGCAGTTCCCCGAGACAGGGTGGGATCCGGCCCGCGATCCCTGGCCGCACTGCCTGCGGGGAGCCGTCTCCGAGGGGTTCAGCCTCGCCGTCTACGAGGGCGGCAGCGTCGAGGAGCTGGTCAGTTGCGCGGAGAGCCGGGGCATCGTGGCCTTCTACGCCCTGCACGACGGCGCGTACGTCTCCTACATCCTGGGCGCGCCGGGCTTCGCGAACGCCGGCTTCCTCGAGCTGTTCCCCGATGGCCTGCCGCCCATCGCGCCGCTGGTGGCCGGGAGCAACGGGCCGCCCTCGCCGGACCCGTTCGGGGATGACCTCGACGACGGTGGGCGGCACGCGTGGCCGGAGTGCCTGCGCGGCGACATCGCCGCGGGCTTCAGCCTCGTCGTCTACGAGGGTGGCAGCGTCGATGAGATGGAGGCCTGCGCGCGCAGCGTGGACATCACCGCCCTGTACACACTGAGCGAGGGTGAGTTCGTCTCGTACATCCTCGGCGCGCCGGACTTCGTGAACCAGCCCTTCCGCGACCTGTTCGCCAGCGGCCTGCCACCCATGACGCCTCTGGCCGCCAGGAGCGAGGGACTGCCCGACGGTCGTTGAGTCCGGTGGCTGGACGTAGCGGAAGTGCGCCTCGGGCTCCCTGCTCAAGCGCAGATCGACGGCAAGCCCAGGCCGCCCCGTTGCGAATCCGACGCGTCGTAGCTGCTGGAAGTTAGTGGCGTCGCCAACTCGGTGACAGACGCAACTACGAAGCCTGTAGATTGTCTCCCTGGATACACGAATTTAAACACTAGGGCCGTCCTTTTGGACTGAAATATGACAGATGCCGTCCTACAATCCGTGTGAGTTACTCGCTAGTCCCCGTGGAGCGGCTCGATATGGCCAGAGCCCATCAACTGTTCATCACCTGGGCCTGCACCTCCCTGATCGCCAGCATCGCGCTGACAGCAGCGGCGTGCGGGGTATCCCAGGGCGGGGCCGCCAGGGAGGAGGTGGAGGGGCCTACCCCTGCCACGCCGCCAGCGATGCCCACGCGAACCGCGCAGGCGTCCCACGCCCCTGCTCCATGAGGTGGGCGATGCTGCTGGCATGCTGCATCGGGCTCTGCGCCGTGACTGTGCCGTCCCGGGCGATGGCGCAACACCCACCCGCGTCGCGCGCCGCCCCAGCACCAACGCCCGGGACGAACTGGCTCTCCGTCTCCTGGACGGCCCCTGCCGGCAGTACGGGCACCACCGCCTACAACGCAGTGAGCTACGACGTACAGGTGCCCGATCTGAGCGCCGAGGATGCGGCGGGCGCGAATAGCCCTGCATCGGGACGGCCAACAATCAACGGGAAGGCTCAAGCGGGCCACATCCTCACAGCCGTTACGTCGAACATCGCAGATGAAGACGGTCTGGAGAACGCCACCCTGACGTATCAATGGCTTGTCATCAGGGGCGCAACTGAAGTCGATATTGCAGGGGCGACAGAGACGGAGTACACGGTGACTGGCGACGACATAGGTGCGCGGATTGCCTTGACCGTGAGCTTCTCCGACGACCAGGGAAACAGGGAGCGCTTGACGAGCGACCCGACCAGCGAGATTGAATCGGCATGGCCCTACGAAGTGCTACACCCTCCCTTTAACGTGGCGCAAGTCTGGTGGTGGTGGCGATACAACGGCGACTGCACAGCAGCCTTGATCGAATTCGAGACAGTGACTGTCGACTTCACGATTCATAACGATCCCAACTACTCCACCGGGGGCGGCATGTTTCTGATGTTGTTGAATGGCAACATCTCTGGTAAGTCGTTCTACTTCGGCTTGCAAACCAGGCTACCGCATCCGCTGGGCAGGCCAGCGGTCAAGGGCACGCTGTTTTCTCTTTGGGATACGCGGGACCAAGGGAACGCCGCCGCCGATCCTGACCATGGATGGACGTACGACGGAGGATACGAGGGAGACTTCGTCAGTGCCCGTCGCTCGTATGAATGGTCTGCCGGAGACTACCGCGCCCGGGTGGCGCGCGATAGCAGCCGGGAGTCCAACGCCGACGGCGTCTGGTATGGCCTGTGGTTCACGGACCTCGACACGAACGTCGAAACATGGATTGGTTCGCTGCGGTTCCCACTGGTGGAAGGCGGGACACGCATCGAGGGTTTGTTCAGCACCGTTCTCGAGATTTACGGCGGTGCGGTCAGACCGGCCGACGTTCCCGCCTGGCACGTGAGTGTCGGTATCCCAACGGTGAATGGCGTGGAAGCGGGGTGTGCGAAGACTCGGTATCCAGAGGTGGAGGCAGAGGATGTCACCTCCGAGGTTCAATACGATACCGATCAACGAAGGATGCATCTCGAAGCATTCGGGTCGACCAGACGTCAGACGAGCCAACAGCTTATTTTCTTTCCTGACCGGGCAGGCAGGGTCACCCTGTCGTCGGCCCTCCCGCGCGTTGGCGAGACACTCGGGGCGGGGTTGCACGATTCCGATGGGTTCGCGGATGCCCGCTGGCAGTGGTCGCGGGGGGCGACGCCGACCGGCGCGTTCAGTGCCATCAACGGAGCGACGGAAAGCAGCTACACGCCGACGTCGAGCGACGTGGGGATGTATTTACACGTCGCGGTGACCTATGACGACGGGCATGGATCGGGCAAGAGGGCCGAGGCGGCCAGCAGCGACCCGGTGCGAGCGTTGGTCGTCAACAGGCCACCCGCGTTTCCCCTCCCGAGCGTGAGTTTCCAGCTGGATCATGCCGCCGGTCCGGGGGTAATCGTGGGAACGGTCGGCGCCACGGATGATGACGGCGACAGGCTCACCTATGCGCTCTCCGGCCCAGATGCCGCCTTCTTTGTGATCGACGCGGGTACCGGCCAGATCAGGACCGCCGCCGGAGTCTCGTTCGACGCCGAGGTACGGTCGCAGTACAGGGTCAGGGTTCAAGTCGACGATGGACAGGGCGGCGCGGACACCGTCGACGTGGTCATTACCGTCACCGCCGGGCCGCCGATCATCATCATCACCGGCGGCGGCGGCGGTGGTGGCGGGCCGTCGGGCCCCAGCCCGAGCGAGGTCGACTTCGAGTGGACCGTGAAGCGCGACATCGACGAACTCGACGACGACCACGGCTCCCCCACCGGCCTCTGGTCCGATGGCGAGACCCTCTGGATCGCCGAGAACGGCAACGGCGCCGACGACGCCGTCTACGCCTACGACCGCGCCAGCGGCGAACGCCTCGCCGGGCAGGAGTTCACGCTCGCCGAGACGAACCGTGCGCCGCGCGGCGTCTGGTCCGACGGCGAGACCGTCTGGGTCTCGGACAGCGGCCGCGAGCGGCTCTTCGCCTACCGCCTGGCGGACGGGGAGCGCCTGGAGGAGCGCGAGTTCGCGCTCGCCGAGCGCAACGCCGATGCGCGCGGCATCTGGTCGGACCACGAGACGATGTGGGTGCTGGACGGCCGCGCCGACGCGCTCTTCGCCTACGACTTCGAGAGCGGCGAACTGCTCGCGCAGTACGAGCTCCACTCATCCAACAACGACCCCCACGGCATCTGGTCCGACGGCGTGACCGTGTGGGTCTCCGACCACGGAGAGAAGCGGCTCTTCGCCTACCGCCTGCCCGCACTTGAGGAGCCAGCGGCCGAAGACGCGGAACCGCAGGAACTCGAGCGCGTCAGCGACGAGGAGTTCCCCAACACGGTGCTGAGCCGGGCGAGCAACAACAGCCCGCGTGGCATCTGGTCCGACGGCGACGTGATGTACGTCGCCGACGAAAGCGACGACCGCGTCTACACCTACAACATGCCCGACGCCATCGACGCCCGCCTCGCGTCGCTCACGCTCAGCGGCGTCGACATCGGCGAGTTCGATCCCGCCAGGACCGACTACGAGGGCAGCGTCGGCGAGGGCGTAACCGAGACGGTCGTGACGGCCGAGGCGATGCAGCGCCGCACGGACGTCGCCATCGACCCGCTCGATGCCGACGGCGACGACGCGAATGGCTACCAGGTTGACCTCTCGAGCGTCAGCGAGGTCACTATCACGGTGACCTCGGCGGATGGCAGCCGCACGCGCGTCTACCGCGTGCAGTTCCCCGAGACAGGATGGGACCCGATCCGCGATCCCTGGCCGCACTGCCTGCGCGGCGCCATCTCGGAAGGCTTCAGCCTCGTGGTCTACGAGGGTGGCAGTGTTGAGGAGCTGGAGGCCTGCGCGCGCAGCGTGGACATCACCGCCCTGTACACACTGAGCGAGGGTGAGTTCGTCTCGTACATCCTCGGTGCGCCGGCCTTCGTGAACCAGCCCTTCCGCGACCTGTTCGCCGATGGCCTGCCACTCATGACGCCACTGGTCGCCAGGAGCGAGGGGCCGTCCGGCGGTGGTTGAGCCCGGTAGCTGCGGTGCTGTAGGACTGCACACTAGCCGCGGCGCTTCGCGACTCAGACCCGCTCATCTGGAGATGGCCCAGCGGAGCGTTCGCAGGACAGTACGTATTGGCGCCAGCCACCCTCCCGCATTCGCGGCTCGCCCCGATACGGCGGCCTCCGCGGCGCCCGTGCCCCCGATGGGATCCTGCGCAGTCACCCGCGGGTTGGGCGGAGCACCGCGCGTCAACATGGGGGCCGACCGGCGGCTACGACACGCGCGGCTTCGTGACCGCGCTACGGGAGCTGGGCGTGTCGCTGGACGTGGCACGAGCTTGAACAGAAATTATACCAATATCGCTCCATATTAGACGATAATTCAACAAACGGTTGGCTACAGTGCTCTCTTGGGGGCACATGGCATCCAGCCTCACGTGGGGTAGACGGTCCAGGGCTCCGTGGCGGGGGCTGGCCGCGCTGCTGCTGGCGGCCTGCGCCGCGCTCTGCCCCTTCATGGTGGAGGAGCGGGCCAGCGGCCAGGATGCGCTCGGGGCTCCCACCATCGGTACGGTCACCATCACTCCCGTCTCCCTGACCGTGAACTGGAGCGCGCCGGCCCAGACCGGCGGTTCGGCCATCACCGCCTACGACGTTCGCTACATCCTTACCAGCGCGACCGACAAGGCGGATGAGCACTGGACCCTGGCCCGGGTGACTGGCGGGAGCACGCTCCAGCACGCCTTGACGGGCCTTCGCGACAGCACCAGCTACGACATCCAGGTTCGGGCGGTGAACGCGGACCCCGCCGTCGGTCCCTGGTCGACGCCGGCGCACATCGCCGTGACGAGCGACCACGGCGACACCATCGCGACCGCAACGACGGTCACGCTTGACTCCTCTGTCGACGGGTGGATCGACGCGGCGGGCGACGACGACCTGTTTCAGATCGCTCTGTCCAATCCAGTTGAGCTCTGGGCCTACACGAGATCCGGCTTCGACACGGCAGGCCACTTGCTGCATGACAGTGGCATTCAGCTCACTCTGGACGCCGACAGCCTGTACCCGTTCGGCGAAAAGAACTTCGCGCTCCGCCAGCAGCTCGAAGAGGGCACGTACTACATCCGGGTGCGGGGCAACGCGGGAGTGAGCACCGGGACATACACGCTTCACATTCGTGCAGTGCAGGATCCGGGTAGCACGGCTTCTGCGGCAACGCCCATCGATCTCCACGGCGTGCAGGCAGGGCACGCGGGGTCCGGAAGCTCCGCGGACTACTTCCAGCTCACAGTCGCGGCGGACACCTGGGTGAAGCTGCAGGCAATCGCTGCGGCGCCGGTCTCACTCACGGCGACCGTGTCCAATGGCGAGGGAACGGAGATTCCGGCCTTTATCCTCGGGCGCGGCTACTGGGAGGGAAATATGGTGACACATCTCGCCTTCGAACTCGTCGCCTTCCTCCCGGCGGGCACATACGTTATCCAGGTCACAAATGAGGCGGGCGCCACCGGCGGGCGGTACGTCCTCCATGTCGGGGTGTCCGAGGATGACCAGCGGCTGCACGACCGCTGCTCCGCGTTCGCAACATCGCTGGGCGACCCACTCTCCGGCTGTCAGTGGCATCTCTCGAACACGGGGGCCGTCCGGGCCGGAGGGGCACGGCAGGACATCAACGTCGCGAACGCCTGGCTCACCACCAAGGGCGAGGGCGTGACGGTCGCGGTGGTCGACGGCGGGCTGGACTCCGGGCACGCGGACCTCCGCGACAATGTGCTCGTGGCCCGCAATCACAACTACCTCGGAACGGGCGACATCCGCAATCTCACCAACGACCACGGGACGAAGGTCGCCGGCCTGATTGCCGCACGGGACAACGGCGTGGGCATGGTCGGAGTTGCGCCCAGGGCCACCATCTACGCCTACAACCTGGCTGCGCTGTTCGAGAAGGAGGGCTTCAACCAGGCCAAGGCAGCCGATGCCGCCACCCGCCACGTGGCGGAGACTGCCGTGAGCAACAACAGCTGGGGCGAGTTGAGCGATAGGCTCCCGAAGTTCGCCGGTGCTGTCTGGGAGCAGGCGATCGAGCGCGGGCTCACCGAGGGCTTCGGCGGCAAGGGCACAACGTACGTGTGGGCTGGCGGTAACGGCGGAGACGCAGACTATTCCAATCTCGATGAGCGATTGAGCCACTACGGCGTCATCGCGGCCTGCTCGGTCAACTACAACGATGTCCGCGCCACGCTATCGGAGAAGGGCTCCAACCTCTGGGTGTGCGCCCCATCCAACGACGGCGCTCTCAGTCTGCCGCAGATAGCGACCACCTCGAGCCGCGGCGGCTACACGGATACCTTCGGCGGCACATCCGCCGCAGCCGCGATTGTGTCCGGGGTGGCCGCGCTGGTGCGCGCCGCCAACCTCGATCTGACCTGGCGCGACGTGAAGCTGATCCTGGCCGCGTCTGCTCGCAAGAACGACGCCGGGAACCCCGGCTGGCAGGTGGGCGCCACGAAGTACCGCTCCGATACCGATACCGAGCACTACTGGTTCAACCATCAATATGGCTTCGGCACGGTTGATGCCGGCGCAGCCGTCGCGCTGGCCGGTAGTTGGACCAACGTTCCGGCGCAGCCGGCGCTGCCGGCGCTGCGGACGATGACGCTGACATCGGCGGACACGGATCTGAACCTCCCCGACCTGGGCACGGTCACAACGAGCGTCACCGCCGAGAGCGACTACGTGGAGTTCGTCGAGTTCATCGCGGTCAAGATCGACATTGACCACGATGGCTTCCGGGATCTGCGGATCGAATTGACATCGCCATCGGCCGCCGTGTCCGTGCTCACGACCGAGACATTCTTCGCCAATCCCCTTGGCCCCAGTCGCGCACTCCGCCGGTCGCTTCGCCTCGGCTCCGCCAGGCACCTTGGGGAACATCCCGCGGGGACGTGGAGCATGAGCATCAGGGACCACTATGCGCCCGGCGATGGAACGCTGAAATCATGGAGCATGACCGTGTACGGGCATGGATTCTCGCCCGGCTACCCGACCATTACGGAGGCGTTGCGCACGGGTACCTTCCTCACGGTGCACTGGGCTGCTCCCAGCGACGCGGGCGCCTCCGCGATCAGCGCCTACGACCTGCGCTACATCCGCAGCGATGCGACGGACAAGTCCAACTCCGCGTGGTCTTCCCAGACTGGGATCTCCAGCTCCGGCGCGCTGCGCCACGAACTCACGGGACTCACCGAAGACGTTGAGTACGATCTGCAGGTCCGCGCCATCAACAGCGACGGCACCGGTCCCTGGTCCGAGGTCTTCTCAGGGTCGACCGTGGCGGCTGTACCGGGTGCTCCCGCCATCACCACGGTCACGCCCGGCAGGGAGAGGCTCACCGTCTCCTGGTCGGCACCGGCCGAGGACGGCGGGGTGGCGATCACCGGCTACAACTTGCGTCACATCCCCAACGCCGCCTCGGCTGCGGAAAAGGCCGTCGACGACAACTGGATTCTCCAGTCCCCCGCGTGGACCGAGGGCAGCGGTGATCTCGAGGCCGCCATCGGTGGCCTGATCGGCGGTGTCGGTTACGACGTGCAAGTGCACGCGACCAACCGGGCCGGCAGCGGCGACTGGTCCACGCCCGCGACCGGCGCCCCGGGCTCGAACAGCGCGCCGCAGTTCGCTCACACGCGAGCGCAGCTGACGGTGCCCGAGAACTCGCCGGCACAGACGCGTGTCGGCGACCCGCTGCAGGCGACCGACGCAGACGGCGACTCGCTGATGTACACGCTTACGGGCTCGGACCTGTTTGAGATCGACGTCGCACAGGGGCAGATCACGGTGGCGGAGGGTGCGGTGCTGAACCACGAGGTGGCGCCGTCGCACAGCGTGATGGTGACGGTGAGCGATCCTCGCGACGCCACCGACACGGATGCCTTGACGATCCTCGTCAGCGACGTGAACGAGGCGCCGGCGTTCGCGGCGGCGACGGCCGAGCGCTCGGTCTCCGCGAACGCACAGCCCGGAGCGAAGGTTGGCGTCCCGGTCATCGCCACCGACGTGGACGACGACCTCCTCGGCTACCGCCTCCAGGGAGCGCCCGAGTTCGAGATCGATGAGCAGACGGGACAGATCACCGTGGCCGAGGGGGCGGCGCCGGACGCCGCCCGGTCTCCCTACAGCGTCACCGTCATCGCCCGCGACCCCGAGGGCGACGAGGCGACCGTCGAGGTGACCATCACGGTCACCGCCGGGCCGCCGATCATCATCATCACGGGCGGCGGCGGCGGTGGCGGCGGCGGTGGCGGCCCCTCCCCGAGCGAGGTCGACTTCGAGTGGAACGTGAAGCGCGACATCGAGGAACTCGACGGCGGCAACGACTGGCCCACAGGTCTCTGGTCCGATGGCGAGACCCTCTGGATCGCCGAGAACGGCGAAGGAGCCGACGACGAGGTCTACGCCTACGACCGCGCCAGCGGCGAGCGCGTCGAGGAGCGTGAGTTCGACCTCGCCGAGGCGAATCGCGCGCCGCGCGGCTTCTGGTCCGACGGCGAGACCGTCTGGGTCTCGGACAGCGGCCAGGAACGGCTCTTCGCCTACCGCCTGGCGGACGGGGAGCGCCTTGAGGAGCGCGAGTTCGCGCTCGCCGAGCGCAACGCCGATGCGCGCGGCAACTGGTCGGACCACGAGACGATGTGGGTGCTGGACGGCCGCGCCGACGCGCTCTTCGTCTACGACTTCGAGAGCGGCGAACTGCTTGCGGAGTACGCCCTCGACTCCGCCAACAGCGACCCCCACGGTATCTGGTCCGACGGCGTGACCGTGTGGGTCTCCGACCATGGGGCGAAACGGCTCTTCGCCTACCGGCTCGAGGGCGAGGAGCTCACGCGCAACCGCGACGAGGAGTTCGGGGAGCTGAGCCCGGCCAGCAACAACAGCCCCCGCGGTATCTGGTCCGACGGGGACGTCATGTACGTGGCGGACGAGAGTGACGACCGCGTCTACAGCTACAACATGCCCGACGCCATCGACGCCCGCCTCGCCTCGCTCACGCTCAGCGGCGTGGACATCGGGGAATTCGATCCCGGCCGGACGGAGTACGAGGCTGTCGTCGCGGACGGCGTCACGGAGACGACGGTCGAGGCCGAGGCGATCCAGCGCCGCACGGACGTCACCATCCACCCGCCCGATGCCGACGGCGACGACGCGAACGGCCACCAGGTTGCCCTCCAGGACCGCGACGAGATCACGGTCACCGTCACCTCGCAGGACGGCAGCAGGAGCAAGACCTACCGCGTGCGGTTCCCCGAGACAGGGTGGGATCCGGCCCGCGATCCCTGGCCGCACTGCCTGCGCGGCGCCGTCTCCGAGGGGTTCAGCCTCGTCGTCTACGAGGGCGGCAGCGTCGAGGAGCTGGTCAGTTGCGCGGAGAGCCGGGGCATCGTGGCCTTCTACGCCCTGCACGACGGCGCGTACGTCTCCTACATCCTGGGCGCGCCGGGCTTCGTGAACGCCGGCTTCCTCGAGCTGTTCCCCGATGGCCTGCCGCCCATCGCGCCGCTGGTGGCCGGGAGCAACGGGCCGCCCTCGCCGGACCCGTTTGGGGATGACCCTGGCGACGGTGGGCAGCAGCCGTGGCCGGAGTGCCTGCGCGGCGACATCGCCGCGGGCTTCAGCCTCGTCGTCTACGAAGGAGGCAGTGTTGGGGAGCTGGAGGCCTGCGCAAGAAGCCTGGACGTCACCGCCCTGTACACCCTGAGCGAGGGCGAGTTCGTGTCCTACATCCTCGGTGCGCCGGCCTTCGTGAATCGGCCCTTCCGTGACCTGTTCGCCGACGGCCTGCCACTCATGACGCCCCTAGTCGCCAGGAGCGAGGGGCCGTCCGGCGGGCGCTCGGACCGGGACGACGCAGTAGGCAACTTTGGACTTGAGTGAGGAGTTGACAGGTCTCAGAGCCTTCACACAAGGAATCGTGCTTTAGTTGGCCAGGATCCTTCTGCCATTTATCGCTACTGTTGCGGCGCTTTGCCTCGCCGGAGCGCCGGCCGCGTTCCTGGTCTACCCGGCGTACGCCCAGGACCCTCCGTCGTGTCCAAACCCAACGCCGACAGCGGTAACGGTAACGGCCGTCCCGATCGTGGTCGACTCCACTACGGCGGACTACTTCGTCCTCTACGTGCAGCCAAACCTGGATACTGATCGCAAGATCCCGATCTCGGTGACCTTGGGAGAGGAAGGCTCCACCACGCTGACGGAACAGCTCGCCCCTCTGCCCAAGGAGCACTACCTGGTGGAGAAATACTCCGTCGACGACCCCGCCGACGTGGACGGCGACTGTATCAGCGACATCGAAGAGTTGGCCGACCTGGGAACCTTGAACCCGATCAATAAACTTCCCAAGATCGACCTTCGACATGGCACGGTGGCCATTCCGGATCGTGAGACGTTCGAACGACTTTCCTACCAGGGAACCAATGTTTTGATAGACAACCATCTCGCCGACCTGGAATTCGTCAAGTTCTTTATCTTTCACGTGAGCTCCTTCCGGCCGGCTGTCTACTTCATGAACACGGTGAAGCACCGGGCACATTACTTCTTTACGCTCGCTGTCCCGTCACAGCCACGGAATGGGGTGATGCGCGGCGAGATCGTCTACCACCCCGATGTCGAGGCGCCCGACGGTTCGCTCGGCGTCTACCGCTTCGAGTTCGAGCCGTCGGATGCCTACCCCTTTGAGGCTGTGCAATATGCGTATGAGGTGCTGGCCGCCAGCATGCCGCTGCTGGAGAACAACCTGGCCTATTACCCGATGCCCGCAGCCGCGCTGCCGCTCTACCAGGAAGAGCGGGCGAGCTATGACGGCTCACGGATCAATATGATATTTGAAGCAGACATCTTTCCCGATGTCGACTTCCTCTACCTGAACCGGGGAACGGGGTACGGATACTTGCGCGTCATGGGGCAGGATGAACGTCCCAATCCCCGCGATATCGTGATCTACGAGTCGCTGCCCAACGACCTGCCCCGCGTCGCCGGCATCATCACGACCGTGGCCCAAACGCCGCTCTCGCACGTCAACCTGCGCGCGCTGCAAGACCGCGTTCCCAACGCCTTCGTCCGCGACGCCCTCGATGACACGACCATTGATTCCCTGATCGACTCCCATGTCCGGTACACCGTGTCTCGGAGCGGCTACACGATCCGCGCCGCCACCAAGGCGGAAGTCGATGCCCACTACGAGGAGTCCCGTCCGGCGGCGGCGCAGACGCCCCAGCGCGACCTCGCGGTCACCGAGATCACGCCGCTCAGCGATATCGAGTTTGGGGACTGGACCGCCTTCGGGGTCAAGGCGGCAAACGTAGCCGTGCTGGGAACCCTGGGCTTCCCCGACGGCACCGTCCCCGATGGCTTCGCCGTCCCCTTCTACTTCTACGACGAGTTCATGAAGGCCAATGAACTCGAAACGATGGTCTCGACGATGCTGGCCAACTCCGCCTTCCAGACGAGCTACGACACGCAGGAGAAGGAACTCAAGAAGCTACGGAATGCGATCAAGGACGCCACCACTCCGGACTCGATCATCACGGCGCTGGAGGAGATGCACGGGGAGTTCCCGGACGGGACTTCGCTGCGGTACCGGTCCAGCACCAACAACGAGGATCTGCCGGGGTTCAGCGGCGCGGGGCTGTACGACTCCAAGACGCAGGACCCGGAGGAGACCGAGGAGGACGGGATCGACAAATCGATCAAGGGAGTGTGGGCGAGCCTGTGGAACTTCCGTGCCTTCGTCGAACGCGACTTCCACCGCGTCGACCATCTAACGACCGCGATGGGAGTCC
This sequence comes from Tepidiformaceae bacterium, assembly GCA_965262975.1. Taxonomy (GTDB): domain Bacteria; phylum Chloroflexota; class Dehalococcoidia; order Tepidiformales; family Tepidiformaceae; genus UBA2991. Next base: position 3,648,553 of record OZ253575.1, read on the forward strand.
TGGTGCACCCCAACTATTCAGACGAGCTGGCCAACGGCGTTGCCGTGAGCTATGACCCGATCAACGCCCGCGAAGGCATCTATTACGTCAACACGCAGATCGGTGAGGACCTGGTCACCAATCCCGATGCGAACTCGGTGCCCGAGGAACTGCTGCTACTCGAGGAGGATAGCTACGAGGTTCTCGTGTACTCCAACCAGGTGGAGTCGGAGCAACTGCTCATGAGCGACGCGCAAATCGAGCAGTTGCGCGGTCACCTGGCCACGATCACGACAAATTCGATGAGTTGTACGACCTCGATGACGGCGAACGATTCGCCATGGAAATCGAGTTCAAGACCACCAGCGAAGATGTCCTGGCGATCAAACAGGCGCGCCCCTGGGTCTTCAGACCGCTCAATGCGGCGCCGGAGTTCCCGTCCACGGAAACCGGCGTGCGACAGGTTTCCGAGAGAACATCGTCGGGGATGGATATCGGCGCTCCGGTGGCAGCCACGGACGCCGAGGGCGACGTCTTGACCTACTCCCTGCGCGGCCCTGACGCCGCGTACTTCCTCGTCTCGCCCTGGACCGGCTCGGTGCTGGTCTGGACCGACCTGGACTACGAGACCCGGGCCACCTACTCGGTGACCGTCGAAGCCCGTGACGGCAGGGATCTCGTAGGCCGATTTGACACTTCAGCCGACGCCATGCTCAAGGTCAGCATCATGCTCACCAACGAGGAAGAGCTCGGCATGCTCACGCTCTCACCGAAGCAGCCGCAGGTGGGTACTCAGCTCACCGCGACGCTGACCGACCCCGACGGAGGCATTACCGGCCAATCCTGGTCTTGGGGGCGCTCGCAGAACGGCAGCGACTGGTCTCCGATCGCGAACGCCGCCGAGGGACGCTATACGCCGGTCCAGGCCGACCTCAACCACTACGTGCGGGTCACAGTCCAATATTCCGACGGCCACGGCTCCGGGAAGCGATTGCAGCAGGTCTCGAACAACCGGGCGGTGACGAACAATCAGCCGCCCGCGTTCGACAACTCGAAGTTTGAGCGGTCAATCCCCGAGAACTCGACCGCCGATACAACCGTCGGGATCGCCGTCGTGGCCTCTGATCCTGAGAATGGCACGTTGTCCTACCGCTTGTCGGGGGACAACAACTTCACCATCGACAGCGCCACGGGGCAGATTCGGGTCGCGAGCGGCGCCGCCCTGGACCACGAGCGGCGGCCCACCCACACCGTAGTGGTCACCGCCTCCGACCCTTCGGACGCCTCCGCGACCGCTACGGGGACCATCAGCGTCGGCGATGTCAACGAACCCCCGGTGTTCGACATGGCCACCATCTCCCTTGAAGTGGTCGAGGACGCCGAGGAGGGTGATAGCGTCGGCCGGCCCGTAGCGGCCACCGATGACGACGGCGACAAGCTGCGCTACAGCCTCAGCGGCGGCGGTCCGTTCGCAATCGACGAAACAACGGGTCAGATCGTGGTCGGAGCAAATGCGGTCCTCGACCCATCCTTCCAGGACACCTACTCCGTCACTGTGGAAGCGCGTGACCTGGACTTCGCCGACACGATCGATGTCACGATCAAGGTCGTCGAGCGGATCACGGGGACGAGGGCCATTTTTAGCACCGGCGGTGGCGGTGGCGGTGGCGGTGGCGGTGGTCCCAGCCCGAGCGACGAGGACTTCGAGTGGACCGTGAAGCGCGACCTTGAGGAGCTGGACGCCGCCAACGATCGGGCCACCGGCGTGTGGTCGGACGGGACGACGCTGTGGGTCGCTGACAACGCGGACGGCGCGGACGACGCCGTCTACGCCTACGACCTCAAGACCGGCGAACGCGTGGAGGTCCGCGAGTTCGAGCTCGATGAGCGCAACCGCGCGCCCCGCGGCTTCTGGTCCGACGGCGAGACCGTCTGGGTCTCCGACAGCGGCCGCGAGCGGCTCTTCGCCTACCGCCTGGCGGACGGGGAGCGGCTCGCGGAGCGCGAGTTCGCGCTCGCCGCGGGCAACAGCGATGCGCGCGGCATCTGGTCTGACCACGAGACGATGTGGGTGCTGGACGGCCGCGCGGACAGGCTCTTCGTCTACGACTTCGAGAGCGGCGAACTGCTCGCCGAGTACGCCCTCGACTCCGCCAACAGCGACCCCCACGGCATCTGGTCCGACGGCGTGGCCGTGTGGGTCTCCGACCACGGGGCGAAGCGCCTCTTCGCCTACCGCCTGCCCGTGCTGCCGGATGCAGAGACGGACTCCGGTGAGCAGGACGCGGACGGCGACGCCAGGGAACTCGAGCGCGTTCGCGACGAGGAGTTCGGGGAGCTGAGCCAGGCCAGCAACAACAGCCCGCGGGGCATCTGGTCCGACGGCGACTTCATGTACGTCGCCGACGAGAGTGACGACCGCGTCTACACCTACAACATGCCCGACGCCATCGACGCCCGTCTTGCGTCGCTCACGCTCAGCGGCGTGGAGTTCGGCGAGTTCGATCCCGGCCGGACGGACTACGAGGCTGTCGTCGGCGAGGGTGTGGTGGAGACGGTCGTGACGGCCGAGGCGATGCAGCGCCGCACGGACGTCGCCATCGACCCGCCCGACGCCGACGGCGACGACGCGAACGGCCACCAGGTTGCCCTCCAGGACCTCGGCGAGATCACCGTCACCGTCACCTCGGCGGACGGCAGCCGCAAGAAGGTCTACCGCGTGCGGTTCCCCGAGACAGGGTGGGATCCGGCCAGCGATCCCTGGCCGCACTGCCTGCGGGGAGCCGTCTCCGAGGGGTTCAGCCTCGCCGTCTACGAGGGTGGCAGCGTCGAGGACCTGGTCGGCTGTGCGGAGAGCCGGGACATCGTGGCCTTCTACGCCCTGCACGAGGACGCGTACGCCCCCTACATCCTCGGGGCGCCGGGCTTCGTGAACGCGGGGTTCCTCGAGCTGTTCCCCGATGGCCTGCCGCCCATCACGCCGTTGATCGCCGGGAGCAACGGGCCGCCCTCGGCGGACCCGTTCGGGGATGACCCTGGCGACGGTGGGCGGCACGCGTGGCCCGAGTGCCTGCGCGGCGACATCGCCGCGGGCTTCAGCCTCGTCGTCTACGAGGGGGGCAGTGTTGAGGAGCTGGAGGCCTGCGCGCAGAGCATGGACATCACCGCTCTGTACACCCTGAGCGAGGGCGAGTTCGTGTCCTACATCCTCGGTGCGCCGGACTTCGTGAACCAGCCCTTCCGCGACCTGTTCGCCGAGGGCCTGCCACTCATGACACCCCTCGTCGCCAGGAGCGAGGGCCCGCCCGGCGGGCGCTGAGTCCGGCCGTTGCCGAAGTGCTTTACGCCCTCTACCTCCTCCGGCGTCGTGCCGGAAGCGGGGACGCGTCCACCGCCCCTGAGTCATTGAAGAGGGTGCTGACGCCTGAGCTGGCGCCGCTGGGCAGAGACGCGCGCCGTCCAGCACCTCCCGGAGGACAGTGTCGAACCTCGGGGCTCTCGCTGATGCGGAGGCTGGCCTTGATGCGGCGCGATAGGCGCTCGCGAAGGGCCCGGTGCTCGCGCTCCAGGTCGCTGGACTGTCCCACCCCAGGCCGGACCGGGGGAGGCCGCCGGCGGTGGCGCCCCCTCCCTGACGAGCACGCTCGGTCGCGATCCGGGTCGCCCGGCAACGGATCCAGACGGATTACACCGAACTTTCAACATTACCGGGTTCGGGTTGATCTCTGGTGATACATCCGAGTCTTTAGACTTTCTCTTCGCAGCCCGATGGAGTCTGGGGCAGGCGGGCCAGCAGCGAGCCTGCGTCCCGTAGATGGAGTGACTGATGGTCGAACCCGGCGTCATTGGGCCGACGCGCTCGGTCCTGACCTCCCGGGCTCCAAACGCCGCCCGCACTCTCCGACTCGCCATGTCTGTGAAGAAGTCCACGACCCGAACCGTCCAGGCTGACGCCGGCGGTCCTGCTCGGCCGCTCGGCCCGCCCACCCCGCGCCAGCAGGCGCTCGTGGTGCTGCTCAACGCGGCTCAGGGGTGGAGCGCGCCCTCCGCGTCGGCCAGTTCGCTCGGCCCCCGGAGAACGAGGACACAACCATGAGACCTGCCAATCGACTCGCTATCAAGCCGCTGGCGCTCCTGGGCACGATCCTGTTCGCAGCGGTCCTGCTCGGCGGTCAGCCGGTCCAGGGACAGACGGCGGCTGAACTGGACCGGGCCGCGCTGGTGGCGCTGTACGACAGCACAGACGGCGCCAACTGGACCACCAACACCAACTGGAAGACCGACGAGCTTATCGGAAACTGGCATGGCGTCCGCACAAACTTCGCTGGCCGCGTGGTAGACCTGGACCTCAACAACAACAACCTGGTCGGCCCCCTGCCGACCACGTTGAGCAACCTTACGGCCCTGGTGGAGCTGCGCCTGTGGGGCAACCAGTTGACGGGGTCGATCCCCAGCTTGAGCGGCCTCACCAGCCTGGTGAACGCGTACATGCAAAGGAACCAGTTAAGTGGGTCGATCCCGAGCCTGAGCGGCCTCACCGAGTTGCAGGCACTGTGGCTCCAGGACAACCAGTTGACGGGAGAGTTCCCCGACTTAAGCGGCAGCACCGGCCTGTCGTACTTGTACCTGGCCGGCAACCAGTTGACGGGAGAGATCCCCGACTTGAGCGCCCTCTTCGCCTTGTCGGAACTGAACCTGAGCCAAAACAAGTTGACGGGGATGATCCCGGAGTCACTCGGCAAACTCGACAACGTGGTGTCTGTGGTCCTGAATGACAACCAGTTGACGGGGCCGATCCCGGACGTCCTGAGCACCCCCCGCAGGAAAGGGAGCCTGATAACGCTGAACCTGAGCCAGAACCAGTTGACGGGGAATATCCCGGAGTCGCTGGGCGACCACATCAACCTGCAGACACTATACCTGTGGGGCAACCGGTTGACGGGGGATATCCCCGACTTGAGCGGCCTCACCAACGTGGTGTACCTGTCCCTGAGCCGAAACCAGTTGACGGGAGCGATCCCAGCCTCGCTGGGCGGCCTCAGCAGCGTGGTGGAACTGTACCTGAACAACAACAAGTTGACGGGGGATATCCCCGACTTGAGCGGCCTCAGCAGCGTGGCGTACCTGTACCTGAACAACAACCAGTTGACGGGGAATATCCCCGACTTGAGCGGCCTCACCGCCTTGTACCATCTGAGGCTGAGCCACAACCAGTTGACGGGGGAGGTCCCCGACTCGCTCGGCGGCACCAGCGTGAGGTACCTGCACCTGAACAACAACCAGTTGACAGGACAGATCCCCGACTTGAGCAACCTCTACCTGCTTGATCTGGACCTGAGCACGAACCAGCTGACGGGGGAGATCCCGGCCACGCTGGCGCAGATCATCGACCTGGAAGTGCTACTCCTGGATGACAACCAATTGACGGGCGAGATTCCGGCCGTGCTGGGCAACCTCAACCTGCTGACGAGAACGCGCTTCGCGAACAATGCCTTGACCGGCTGCGTGCCGCACGCGTTCCCTTTCCGGACCCTCCTGACCGCCGCCGAGGTGCGGCCCGGCGTTCCCGCCCAGGACTTCATCGCGGTCGACGGGAACGGGGACGGCGACACCGACGACGCAGGTGATGTCCCCGGCCTGAACCTGCCCTTCTGCACGCTCAGCACGCTCACGCTGAGCGGGACGACCCTCGCTCCCACCTTCGCCCCCGGCACTACGACCTACACCGCCGAGAGCACGGGCACCTCCACGACGGTGACCGTGACGCAGAACGAGTCCAGCGACCGGCTCTCCATTGGAAAGGGCGCCACATCCTACAGCGCAGGGGACCCGATACCACTCGAAGTGGGGTCAAACCTGATCACGATCGAGGTGACACCGACGGACAGCCGCCTGCTCAAGCAGACCTACACCGTCGACGTATTCCGCGCGGGGTCGGTACAGACTGACCGGGAGGCGCTGATCGCGCTGTACAACAGCGCGGGCGGGTCGGGCTGGACGGCCAGCGTCGGCTGGGATACCACGCAGGCCCTCGGCATGTGGCATGGCGTCACCCTGGACGGCGACGGCCGCGTCGTGGGGCTCGCCCTTGCCGGGAACAACCTGAGCGGAACCGTGCCGGCCAGTCTGTCCACCCTCACCAAGCTGGCGTCGCTTGACCTCAGCGGCAACCAGCTCAGGGGCGCGATCCCGCCCAGGCTGCGCGGGCTCTCCGAGCTCACGACCCTCGATCTCAGCGCGAACCAGTTCAGCGGGCTGATTCCACCCAGGCTGGGCGACCTTGCTCTGCTGACGTCGCTGGATCTCAGCGCCAACGGGTTGAGCGGCGCGATCCCGCCCGGGCTGGGCGGGATCACCGGGCTGACGTCGCTGGATCTCAGCGCCAACGGGTTGAGCGGCGCGATTCCGCCCGAGTTGGGCGACCTCAGCTCCCTGGATGCGCTGTACCTGCACGACAATCAGTTGAGCGGGGCGATTCCGCCCGAGTTGGGCGACCTCAGCTCCCTGGGGGAACTGTCCCTGCGGGACAACCGCCTGAGCGGGCCGATTCCGCCCGAGTTGGGTAACCTCCTCGCATTGCGATTCGCCCGCTTCGCGGACAACTCGTTCACCGGATGCGTGCCCCACGGGTTGCGCTACCTGGTGGCCGCTGCGGAGTTCGCGTCTGGCGTACCGGCCCACGACTTCACGCGGGACGCGAACGGCGACGGCGATACCGCGGACCCCGGCGATATCGACGGCCTGGCGCTGCCGTTCTGCGGGCTCAGCGAGCTGATACTCGGCGGCTTGACCCTCGCGCCGGCCTTCGACGACGGCACGGTGGCCTACATCGCCTCCGCCGGCCACTCCGTGACATCCACGACGGTGACGGCAACCTTGAACAACAGCGCGGACGGCGTGTCGATCACGAAGGGCACGGACACCTACATGAACGGCGACGCGGTGCCGCTCGCCGTGGGGGTGAACGTGATCACCATCGGGGCCATCGCCGCGGACGGCACAACCGCGCCCCACACCTACAGCGTCGCGGTGGCGCGCGCACCGAACATGCCGCCCCTCTTCGACGAGGGCCCGACCGCGACGCGCAGTGTGGACGAGAACACCGCCGCCAACCAGCCCATCGGCGACCCACTCACGGCCACGGACGCCAACAACGACACGCTCACCTACTCCCTGGACACGGCCAGCGACGCCTTCTTCGATATTGACTCCGACGGCCAGTTGTTGACCGAGGCCGGCCTGGACCACGAAGCCAGGAACAGCTACTCGGTCAACGTGTCGGTCAGCGACGGCAAGGCCAGCGACGGGACGGCAAGCACCAGCACGGATAGCACGATCACAGTGACGATCACCGTCGAGAACGTGGACGAGCCGCCGTTGATCGTCGGTCGGGCGAGCGTCACGGACTACCCGGAGAACAGCGCCACGACGACGGCCGTCGGCAGCTACACGGCGACCGACCCGGAGGGCGAGGCGGTGACCGGGCTGTCGCTGATGGGACGCGACGCGGGCGACTTCGACTTCAGCAACACCGGCGTGCTGACGTTCAAGGTCTCCCCGGATTACGAGATGAAGCACGATTACGAGGTCACGCTCAACGCCTCCGCCGATGGCGAGAGGGGAATCCAGACCGGAACCCTGGACGTGACGGTGACGGTGACGAACGTGAACGAGCGGCCGGTGGTCGATGGAACCACGGCCATCACCCACGCCGAGAACGAGGGTACCGCCCTCGCGAACGCCCGCTACTCCGCAACCGATCCCGAGAGGGCCAACATCATCTGGAGCGTCGGCGGGATCGACAAGGGCTTCTTTGCGATCAGCAGCGGCGGCGAGCTCAGCTTCGCCGCCGAGCCGGACTTCGACATCAAGGGCGACCACAACCGCGACAACACCTACGAGGTGACCGTGCAGGCCACCGAGGAGGACGACGGAGACCGGCAGACGCGCGAGCTGACGGGCACCCTCGCCGTGACCGTCACGCTTACCGACGTCAACGAGCCGCCGGTGGTCAGGCGGCGCAGCGGCACGGGCGCCTTCAGCATCGTCGAGAACAGCGGGACGGACGTGGGCAGGTTCGTCGCCACGGACCCGGAGGGAGGCGGCGTGACGTGGTCGCTCGCGACCACCGGCGACCATGGCCGCTTCGAGATCGGCGCGGCGAACGGCGCGCTCAGCTTCAAGGAAGCGCCCGACTACGAAAGCTCCGACCTCGGCCTCGGCCCCGACAAGGCCTACACCGTCACCGTGCAGGCTACAGAGGTGGACGACGGGGACACGCAGACGCTCGAGCTGACGGGCGACCTCGACGTGACCGTCACCATCACCAACGAGAACGAGCCGCCGGTGGTCAGGCGGAGCAGCGGCACGGGCCCCTTCAGCATCGTCGAGAACAGCGGGACGGACGTGGGCGCCTTCGAGGCGACGGACCCGGAGGGGCAGGGCGTGACGTGGTCGCTCGCGACCACCGGCGACCATGGCCGCTTCGAGATCAACGCGGCGAACGGCGCGCTCAGCTTCAAGGAAGCGCCCGACTACGAGAGCTCCGACCTCGGCTCCGACGAGGCCTATAACGTCACCGTGCGGGCCACCGAGGAGGACGATGGGGACCCGCAGACGGACGAGCTGACGGGCGACCTCGCCGTGATCGTCAGGATTACCAACGTGAACGAGCCGCCAACGGTCACCGGCGACGCGGCGCCCAGCGTCCCTGAAAACACGACCGCGGTCGCGACCTACAGTGCCACAGACCCCGAGGGGGTCGCCGTCACCTGGTCGCTGCAGGGCGGCGCTGGCGTGTTCATGATCACGAGCGCGGGCGCGCTCTCGTTCACGACCGCCCCCAACTACGAGGTCAAGTCCTCGTACACCGTCACCGTGCGCGCCTCCGACGGGGTCAACACCACTAACCACCCCGTCACCGTCACCGTGACGGACGTGGACGAGGACGAGGGGCTCCTGCCCTTGCCGCGCCGGCCGTTCATCGGCATCGGCTACATCGCTGCGTTCGAGGTGGGGAAGGGCGACGCCGTGCAGTCGCCAATGTGGGTGTGGGCGCGCTCGATGAGCCTCAGTGGCCCGTGGGCGGACATCACCGTGGCGGCGACGGCCGCGACGTACGTTCCGGTGGGCGCCGACCGTGACCACTACCTCCGCGTGACCGCCTCCTACAACGATGGGCATGGGCAAGGCAGGAAGACCCTGCAGGCGACCTCAGAGTTGCCCACGTTGCCGGACATCCCGAACAACAGACCGCCGACGTTCCCGAGCCCCCTGTTCACGGGCGGCGCGACCGGCCTCTCGGTCGACGAGAACGCGACCGCGGGAACGGTCGTCGGCGTGGCGCCGCAGGCGACCGACTTTGAGGGCGGCTCGCTCACCTACTCCCTCGCGGTTACCGGCTTCACCACCGATCTGCCGTTCGAGATCAACGCCACGTCGAGGCAGATCCGGGTCGCCAGCGGCGCCGCACTCGATCACGAGGACCAGGAGACCTACAGCGTCACGGTGACGGCGGAGGACGAATACACCGCCACGGGAACGGCCACGTTCAACATCACCATTGAGGACGTGAACGAGCGGCCGGTGGCGGTCTTCGACATCCCCCTGGCGACCGCCGAGGACACAGCCACCACCTTCGCCGTCCTCGCGAACGACACCGACCCGGACGACGGCGACACCCTGACCGTGAGCATCACCAGCCAGCCGAGCCGCGGGCGGGTGGTGGCGGACACCACCACGCAGCTGGTGACCTACACGCCGGCCGAGAACGACCACGGGACGTACACGTTCATGTACACGGCCAGGGACGACGACCCGGTCAGGACGCTCAGCAGCCTCCCCGCCCAGGTCACGGTCACCGTCAACCCCGTGAACGACCGACCCACCTTCCCCGCCGCCCCGGTCGAGCGCTCCGTTCCCGAGAACGCGCGGCCCGGAGCGAACGTTGGCGTCCCCGTGACGGCCACGGACGTGGACGGCGATCTCCTTGGCTACCGCATCCCGGGAGCGCCCGAGTTCGAGATCGATGAGCAGACGGGGCAGATCACCGTCGCCGCGGGGGCGGCGCTGAACGTTGCCCTGTCTCCCTACAGCGTCACGGTCGAGGCCGACGACGGCAGTGGCGAGCTCAACGCCACGGCGATAGTCGAGGTGACCATCATGGTCACCGCCCGGCCGGTGATCATCATCACGGGCGGAGGCGGTGGCGGTGGCGGTGGCGGTCCCAGCCCGAGCGAGGTCGACTTCGAGTGGACCGTGAAGCACGACATCGAGGAACTCGACGGCGGTAACGACTGGCCCACGGGTCTCTGGTCCGACGGCGAGACCCTCTGGATCGCCGAGAACGGCCAGGGCGCCGACGATGAGGTCTACGCCTACGACCGCGCCAGCGGCGAACGCCTCAGCGAGCGCGAGTTCACGCTCGCCGAGACGAATCGCGCGCCGCGCGGCTTCTGGTCCGACGGCGTGACCGTCTGGGTCTCCGACAGCGGCCGCGAGCGGCTCTTCGCCTACCGCCTGGCGGACGGGGAGCGCCTGGAGGAGCGCGAGTTCGCGCTCGCCGCGGGCAACAGCGATGCGCGCGGCATCTGGTCCGACCACGAGACGATGTGGGTGCTGGACGGCCGCGCGGACAGGCTCTTCGCCTACGCCCTCGCGAGCGGCGAACTGCTCGCCGAGTACGCCCTCGACTCCGCCAACAGCGACCCCCACGGCCTCTGGTCCGACGGCGTGACCGTGTGGGTCTCCGACCACGGGGCGAAGCGCCTCTTCGCCTACCGGCTCGAGGGCGAGGAGCTCACGCGCAACCGCGACGAGGAGTTCGGGGAGCTGAGCCAGGCCAGCAACAACAGCCCGCGGGGCATCTGGTCCGACGGCGACTTCATGTACGTCGCCGACGAAAGCGACGACCGCGTCTACACCTACAACATGCCCGACGCCATCGACGCCCGCCTCGCGTCGCTCACGTTCAGCGGCGTGGACATCGGGGAGTTCGATCCCGCCAGGACCGACTACGAGGGCAGCGGCGGCGAGGGCGTAACCGAGACGGTCGTGACGGCCGAGGCGATGCAGCGCCGCACGGACGTCGCCATCGACCCGCCCGATGCCGACGGCGACGACGCGAACGGCCACCAGGTTGCGCTGGCCGGGCTCGCCGAGATCACCGTCACCGTGACCTCAGCGGACGGCAGCCGCAAGAAGGTCTACCGCGTGCGGTTCCCCGAGGCAGGGTGGGACCCGGCCCGCGATCCCTGGCCGCACTGTCTGCGGGGAGCCGTCTCCGAGGGGTTCAGCCTCGCCGTCTACGAGGGGGGCAGCGTCGAGGAACTGGTCAGTTGCGCGGACAGCCGGGGGATCGTGGCCTTCTACGCCCTGCACGACGGCGCGTACGTCTCCTACATCCTCGGCGCGCCAGACTTCGTGAACGCCGGCTTCCTCGAGCTGTTCCCCGACGGCCTGCCGCCCGTCACGCCGCTGGTCGCCGGGAGCAACGGGCCGCCCTCGGCGGACCCGTTCGGGGATGACCTCGAAGACGGTGGGCAGCAGCCGTGGCCGGAGTGCCTCCGCGGCGACATCGCCGCGGGCTTCAGCCTCGTCGTCTACGAGGGGGGCAGCGTCGATGAGCTGGAGGCCTGCGCAAGAAGCCTGGACGTCACCGCCCTGTACACCCTGCGCGAGGGCGAGTTCGTGTCCTACATCCTCGGCGCGCCGGAGCTCGTGAACCAGCCCTTCCGCGACCTGTTCGCCAGCGGCCTGCCCTCCGTCACCCCACTGGTCGCCAGGAGCGAGGGACAGCCCTGAGGTCGCTGAGGCCGGTGGCTGCAGGACGTAGCTGAAGTTTGCCTCGGGCTCCTGGCTCAAGCGCAGTTTCGACGGCAAGCCCAGGCTGTCCGTCGCGAATCCGACGAGTGCTGGAAGTCAGCGGCGTCGCCAACTCGTGGCGGGTAAAGATTCGAGCAGACGCAACTGCGAGCTTGGCGATATCTCAATGGATACACTAATTTAAACAGTAAGAAGGTCTTTTTAGACACTAATGCGACAGGTGTAGGCATAGACTCTGGCGATTGCGTCAGACGCTACATCTCGGATGAGTTGAGGGTGCTCGATGAAATGGTCGTACCGGTCTTGGCTGACCTCCGCGGGACTAGCGGGACTTGTTCTGGCGGGATTGCTGCTGGCTGGCACAGTGACAGCCCAGGAAGGCGCCCCGCCGCAGCCGACCGGCCTGACCGCCGAGCCGGCGCACGACCAGGTCGGGCTGGACTGGGACGATCCGGACGACTCAACGATCACCGGCTACCGCATCCTGCGCCGGCTGCCGGCCCTTGACCTGCCCGGCGAGTTCGCCGTACTGCTCGAAAACACCGGTTCCGCCCTGACCACCTACGTCGATACCACCGTCAAGCCGCAAACGAGCTATGTCTATCGGGTGAAGGCGATCAACGCGCATGGTGTGAGCGAGCGCTCCTCCTGGGCCAACGCGCTGACCCCGGCCGTCCCGCCCCCGCCCACCTTGACGCCCGCGCAGCCGACCGGCCTGACCGCCGACCCGGCGCACGACCAGGTCGGGCTGGACTGGGACGATCCCGACGACTCCACGATCACCGGCTACCGCATCCTGCGCCGGCTGCCGGCCCAGGACCTGCCGGGTGAGTTCGCCGTGCTGCTCGAGAACACCGGTTCCACCCTGACCAGCTACCTCGATACCACCGTCAAGCCGCAAACGAGCTATGTCTATCGAGTGAAGGCGATCAACGCGCACGGCTCGAGCGAGCGCTCATCCTGGGCCAACGCGCTGACCCCGGCGGCGCCCGTCTTGACGCCCGCGCAGCCGACCGGCCTGACCGCTGACCCGGCGCACGACCAGGTCGGGCTGGACTGGGACGATCCCGACGACTCAACGATCACCGGCTACCGCATCCTGCGCCGGCTGCCGGCAGAGGACCTGCCGGGTGAGTTCGCCGTGCTGATCGAGAACACCGGTTCGGCCCTGACCACCTACGTTGATACCACCGTCACGTCGCAAACGAGCTATGTCTATCGAGTGCAGGCAATCAACGCGCATGGCTCGAGCGAGCAATCCTCCTGGGCCAACGCGCTGACCCCGGCCGTCCCGGCGCCAACGGGCCTGCGAGCGGGGACGACGAGCGCAGGCGTGTCGCTGGATTGGGATGATCCCCAGGATGCGACAATCACCGGCTACAAGATCTTGCGTCGATCAGGGACCGCAAACTCGCAGGGAGGATTCGGCGTGTTGGTCGAAGACACCGGCACGGCTGCAACGGCGTACCTGGACGGCACAGCAAGAGGAAACGTGAGCTACTACTACCAGGTACTGGCGATCAGGACATCGGGAGTGAGCGCGCCTTCGGATTCCGTCACCGTGCTCGCTCAATTGCGTCCGCTCTCGTTGACCAGTCTCGGCCTCCTGTTCGAAGCGCAACTGACTGTGGCGGACTCGAACAATCCAAGCCAACCAGCGCTTGGGTTCGCGAGGTTTGGCGGCTTCGGGCAGATCGCCTTCACCAGCGATCCGCACAACCTGTCTTCGCTCTTCCTGAAAGCGCTGGCCTACCTACCCGAGACCGATCGCCAGCTCGCGTTGGTCATACACCGACCAATAGAGGCCCCGTTTCTGCTCTGGGTAGGCGATCGCGCCTTCGCCTCGGTCGAGGCCGCCCAGCGCCAGGCCAACGGCTGGGCCTACGTCTGGAGCGAACAGTGCGTGGACTGGTCGGCGGGAGACCAATTGGCCGTCCGGCTGGAAATCATCGAGCCCGGCGACCCGCGCGTAGGGCAGTTGGCTGTCCCCAGCCTGGCCTCGCTCGAACTCGACGGCGCGCGTCTGTTGACGCCGCTCGCATCCGACGAGCGTCACTACCTGGCCGAGCTGGATCTCGGCGTCAGCCAGGTCACGCTGCGCCCCGAAGCGGCTCAGAGCGGCGCCTGCGCGGTTGAGACCGAACCGGCCGATGCGGATCCCCTGACCGCGGGCTGGCAGATCTCCGTGGACGAGCCCGGCGCCGAGGCGAGGATCACCGTGACGTCGCCGAACGGCCGTGCCCAGCGCACCTACACCGTGACCTTCAATCAAGCCGGCAAGCATGAGCCGCGGCTGCGCCATCTGCAGGTGGCGGACCAGCCCGAATTCAGCTTCACGCCGAGCCAGCGCCGTTACCAAATGACTCTGGCGCTGGCCCCGCAGCGCGTGACGATTCAAGCCGAGGCGTACGCGCCGGATCAAGCGTCGCTCGGCTACGTCGTTCGCGCGGATCAGTTCACTGCCCGCGAACATGACCTGTCGCAGCCGCTTGATCTCTCCGGGCGGGGCGACACCCTGATCCTGGTTGCGGCGCACAGCGAGGATGAACTGCGCCGCGCGCCATACAGCCTCAGACTGCGGGCGCCCGTCTCCTTGCACGAAACCTCCTTGCCCGAGACGAAGGACGCGCGGAGCCGTGGCCTGTTCAGCAGCCGCGGCTGCGCCGTCTGCGATGCCGCTCAGTCGATCCCGCAATCGACCCCGCAATCGACCGCAGAACCGCGACTCAGCGGCCTCAGCGCCAGTGGCGGCGATCTCGACTTCGATGCCGAGACCTTCGCCTACCGCATCTCCGTCCGCCACGGCACCAGATATATCACCGTCACCCCGACCGCCGACGACGGCGCGGACTGGCTGATCGCCAGCCCCGACATCGACAGCGAGGCTCCCGGGCACCAGGTGGCATTGACCAGCCCGCCTGGGCGCGCGCCCGCGCAGACGAACATCGTCATTGTCGTGCGCTCCGCCGACGAGCTGCGGCTGGACTCGTACACCATCAATGTCACCCGCGACCAAACACCCGCTAACGACTCGTCGCTCAGCCAACTACGCATCAGCGATGTCCGACTGTACCCGGACTTCGCCGCCCACCGCACCTACTACGAGACGAGCCTGGTCGCTCCGGTCTCGCGGCTCACGGTCGATGCGGTCCCGGCAGCGCCGGACGCGAACGTCGTGATCACCCCGGCCGATGCCGACCCGGACACGCCCGAACACGAGATCGACCTGGGACCTAGCGTCTTCTATATTCAGATCGCGGTCACCGCGCCCGACAACACGTCAACGCTCAACTATCAAGTGCGCGTATCGGACGAGCGCTTGCGGTCGCTCTCGGTCGGTCATTTGAAGATCGAACTGGGAGAGGGCAGGTCCGACTACACCGTCGTGGTGCCGGAGGAAGTGACCGAAGTCCGGCTTGACCACGGAACGCCGTTCTACGGCTCGCACGTGTCATACGACCACAGCGACGTGAGCCCCGGCATACCCGGACGCCAGGTCACGCTGCAGGCGGGCGTGACCAATGTTGTGGTGACCGCATGGAGCAAGCGCGAACGCACGAGCCAAGTCTACAACCTGGCGATCGACCGCGCGGCGCCGGCCGCAGCCGCCAATGCCAAGCTGAGCGCGCTGCAGTTGACCGAGGGCACGGCGATCAGCTTCGATCCGTTGATCTTTTGGTACTGGGTGACCGACGTTGGCGAGTCCGTTGAATCACTAACGCTCACGGCATCGCCGGCGCAGACAGGGGCGACCGTGGTGATCGACCCGACAGACGCCGACCCTGACCTGGAGGGCCATCAGATCGCGTTCACCGAGCCGAACATGCGGGTCACATTGACTGTCACCTCAACCGACGGCTCAGCGACGCGCACCTACACGGTGTCGCTGCACCGCAAGCTGGAATGGGCCGACTTCGAACTCGGCTGGGTTCACGGATGCGGACTGCGTTCAGACGGACGGATCATCTGTGGCGCAGAAACCGAAGGCCAAAGTTTCCTCGACTCCGAGCCTTTGCACGTGCCGTCTGCGCCCAACCACTATGTCTATCGCGACGTGCACGCTGGCAAGCACGAATCCTGCGGCACCCTGGTCAACAATACCCTCCATTGTTGGTCGGGCGGTCGCAACCATCTCCCCGATTGGGGCGTCAAGCAACTCGCCTATTTCTCATGGGGTCCCAACTGCTGGCTGTTGTCGGACGACGGTACGGTCCACTGTCGGTCGGGCCAGGTGCCGGAACAGGTCCGGGACCAGTCGCATCAGGAAGTGGCCGTGGGCGCCACCTTTGCCTGCGTGCTCAACGCCGACAGCGCGATTGTCTGTTGGAACTGGCGCAACGATATCTTCCCGACACCGGCAGGAGAGTTCAAGCACGTCGCCGCAGGAGGAAAGTCGCTCATATGTGGCATCAAGGCAGACGACGATTCCCTGCTGTGTTGGACATATGGAGACTGGACACGGCTTGGGAACCAGATGCCGACCGGTCAGTACACCATCGTGATGGAGGACCGCAGTCATCGCTATGTCTCGGCGGATGCGACATATCATCAGGGCTACTGCGCCCTCCGCGAGAACGGTGAGATCGTGTGCGAACTCAATGTCGGCCGCCCTTATACCTTTAACGTCTACTTCCGGGCCAGCCCGGCGGGCGCGGCGTTCGAGCATCTCAGCCTGGGCTTCCCAGGCTCAGCTCGCCCCTGCGGCCTGACGAACCAGGGCCGCATCCAGTGCGAGACTCGGACCTCGTACGCGGTGCTGACCAACCCGGACTGGATGGAGGACTGACGACGCCGGCCTTGAAATCGCTGGTGGTGGACGGCCTCAGGCTGGTGCCCCAGTTCAACGCCACTGTCAGTTCGTATGCCGCCACAGCCGAAGTCGACGAAGAGCGATTGACCTTGCTGGCGACGACCGCCGACAGCCGCTCGAGCATGAGCATCTCCCATGCCGACGCCGATCCGGATACCGACGGATACCAGGTCGACTTCGCAGTCGGCGTGACCGTCATTAGGTTCTCGATCCTCGCCGAGGACGGCGTGAGCGCCAAGACGTACAAACTCGTAGTCACACGCGCGCGACCTGATCCTGACGAGGCCTCGCTCAGCCAACTACACATCAGCGATGTCGGACTGAACCCGGACTTCGTCGCCGAGCGCATCAATTACGAGACGAGCCTGGTCGCTGAGGTGACGCGGCTCACGGTCGAAGCGGTCCCGACAGCGCCGGGCGCGACCGTCGTCATCACCCCGACCGATGCCGACCCGGACACGCCCGAACACGAGATCGACCTGGGACGCGGCGACTTCAAGATTCGAGTCAAGGTCACCGCGCCCGACGAGACGACGTCGCGCACCTATCAGGTTCAGCTATTGGACGATCGCTTGCGCTTGCTTTCGGTCGGTCATGTGAATATCGAACTGACACCCACCACGACCGAATACAGCATCGCGGTGCCGGAGGAGGTGACGGAAGTCGGGCTTAACTACGGAAGACAAAACAGTACCTACCGGCCGAAGCGTGGCCCGCACGTTTCATACGGTCAGCGCGACATCGGCCCCGGCGTCGCCGGACACCAGATCCCGCTGCAGGCGGGAGTGACCAATGTCGCGGTGACGGCATGGAGCAAGCACCGGCTCACGAGCCAGGTCTACAACCTGGCGATCACCCGCGCGGCGCCGGCTGCGGCCGCCGACGCCAAGCTGAGCGCGCTGCACTTGACCGAGGGCACGGCAATCACGTTCGATCCGCTGGTCGGTTGGTACTGGGTGACCGACGTTGGCGAGTCCGTTGAATCATTAACGCTCACGGCATCGGCGGCGCAGACAGGGGCGAGCGTCTTGGTCGAGCCGCCCGACGCCGATGCCGCTCTGGAGGGTTACCAAATCGCGTTCACCGAGCCGCGCATGCGGGTCACGGTGACCGTCACCTCAACCGACGGCTCAGCAACGCGCACGTACACGTTGTCGCTGCACCGCAAGCTGGAATGGGCCGACTTTGAACTCGGCTGGACTCACGGTTGCGGGTTGCGTTCAGACGGACGGATCATCTGTTCCGGAGAACGCGACGGCGTCGGGGTGATGCACTCCAATTCTGCGTACGTGCCGTCTGCGCCCGACTACTATGTCTATCGCGACGTACACGTTGCCAAGTATCATTCCTGCGGCATCCTGGTCAACAATACCTTCCATTGTTGGACGGGCGGCAATCGCGCTTCCCATACGCCGCTCGACCGACAAGATTGGAGCATTCGCAGATTTGTTCCAGAATGGGGCGGCGTGAATCACATCGCCAGTTTCTCATCCGGCGGAACCTGCTGGGTGTCGCGGGACGGCGCAGCTGACTGTTGGGGTATTCCGCTTCCGAGTCCGCTCCGTGACGAGGTTCATAAGAAGGTAGCGGTCGCTTATAACCTCTCTTGCGTGCTCGACTCCGAAGACGCAATTCGCTGCTGGACCGTCCACGGGACCATCGCCACACCGGATGGTGAATTCAAGTTTGTTGCCGCGGGCGCTCGCGCCCTTGTCTGTGGAATCAAACTCGACGATTCACTATTGTGTTGGAAGTACACGTCGCCCGACCGGCCGACCGATCAATTTCGCATCGTGATGATCGACAGTGATCATCGCTACACCTGGGTCGATGTAACCTACCCGAGTACCTATTGCGCCCTGCGCGATGATGGAACAGTGCTCTGCCATGGCAACGTCGACGACCGCAGCACGACCAGTATCAAACGGGCCACGCCGGGGACTGCGGTGATAGAACATATCAGCCTAGGCTACAACCCATCCTATCCTCGACGCTGCGGACTGACCAGTGAAGGCCGCATTCAGTGTTGGACCGATGTCTCGTACGAACCGCTGATCAACCCGGACTGGATGGAGGACTGACGACGACGGGCATCGCCGGCTGCTGAAGGCCACGGAAGCCGGCAGTGCGGTAGACCGGCTCCGTCAATGTCGTCGCACGGACGAGCGTTCCTCCGCTCGGCGCGACCAGGCCCGATCTGGCCGAGATCGAAGTGACTGTAGCGGGTCTTGGCGACCACCACGCGGGTGTCTCAGGGGCAACCTGCAGTTCACGACAGATGGGCTCGCCCCCGAAGCGCTCGCGGTGGGTCCCGATGAAGCGGGTCATTTCGGCAGTCGCGGGTCGAGTTCCCGTGCGGAACAAACCGGGGCCGCCTTCAGCATCTCATTGGCGCGGCGCAGCTTGCGATGCCCGCGCTCGAGCTTGCCGTAGTCGCTCCCGTTCCCCGGTTGTCAGGGCGCTCGTGCGCCCGAAGTTCGAGGCGATCGAAGTAGTCGTTGCCCACTGCGACGCATGCTCGGCTTGGTGCTCGAACACCATCCGGACGTTCCCGCTCGCGGATCTCTGCTGGGTACTCGCCTCGTCATGTCATCGCCCCATCCTCTTCAAGAGTTGAGCCTCCATCATTCCGGGGGAGGTTCACTGCGAAGCGTGTGGATGTCTCCATGGATACACCAGATTAAACGGGAAGAAGGCCACTTTGGACAATACTGATACAGATATAGGCCTAAACTGCATGGAGCTATCCGGTATTCCCCTTGGAGCGCGCTCGATATGGCCAGAGCCGGTGCATTATTCCTCGCCTGCGCCTTCACTTCCCTCATCGCCAGCATTGCGCTGACTGCGGCGGCGTGCGCCGTAGCCCACGCACAGGAGGCAAGCGGCGCGATCAGTGAGTTGCGGCTCTCCAGCGCGGTCCCGGGCGAGCTGGCGGTTGGCTGGGAGCCGCCCAGTGCGGCGCCGGTTGATTACCGGGTGGACTGGGCCCGGTCGGACGAGGAGTTCCGCTCGTACACGGTCGATGAGGGTCATCTCTACCCGGCGGGCACGGTCAGCGGGGTGAGCATCAGCGGTCTGTTGGCGGGGGTTGAGTACCAGGTGCGGGTCCGGGCTCGCTACGGCGGCTGGAGCGGGCCCTGGTCGGAGGCGCGTCTGACTGTGAGCGGCGAGCCCGGCGCAGCGGTCCGGTCGCAGACGCCGACGGCGCCGGGCTCGCCAACCGTCACGGCTGCCGCTGCCTCGGCGACCACCCTGACGATCAACTGGAGCGCGCCGGCGGACGGCGGCTCGCCGATCAGTTCGTACGAGCTGCGCTATATCGAGAGCGGGGCCTCTGAGCGGGCCGACGAACGCTGGACGCTGCAGCGCGGCCTGGCCGCCGGGGCGCCGCTGGAGACGGTGCTCACGGGGCTGACGGACGGCGTCAGCTATGACGTCCAGGTGCGAGCGGTCAACGCGACCGGCGCGGGTCCCTGGTCGGCGACGCGCACAGCCGTGACCACCGACCACGGCGAAACGCGCGGCGAGGCCACACCGCTGGCGCTGGAGACATCCGTGCCCGGACGCATCAACCGGGCCGGCGATCAGGATGTCTTCGTGATCGTGACGCCGCGCACGGCGCTGCTGACGGTGTCCGGCAGCGGAGCGGCCAACATCCAGGGCTCGCTGACCACGTCCGAGGGCGACGTGCTCGTGTCCTCGAGCGGCTCGCTGCTCAACGCCCCCCGGCAGTTCTCGCTCGACGCCACGGTCGAGGCGGGCGCCTATTACCTGACCGTCAGCCACGCGCTCGGCGGGACCGGTTCCTACCTGCTGCAGGCCGAACTGCAGGCCGAAACCCGGGTCGCCAGCCAGAGCCGCACCGCCCTCGACCCCAACGACGCCACTGTGATCGAGCTTGACTCCTACGCTGAGGGCGCGTTCCACCGCTCGAACGGCGCAGTTCAAAGCCCGATCCTGTTCACCTTCACCCTGGACGATCCAACGGAAGTGTGGATACACTCCTCCGATTCAAGTCACGTGTGGCTCGACTTGCGAGCCGAGCTGCTGACGTCCGAAGATGTCCTACTCGACGAGAACGACAACTCCTACCTCTTTATAACCATGCACGCGGACTTTATGTTTAGACGGTCACTGGATGCGGGCACCTATTTCATTCGCGTGGCTCATCCAGACACGAGCGGCCAAGTCACGTTCCGCGTCCATCTGCGCACGGTCACCGAGCCAGGCAGCACAGCCGCGACGGCGACGGCGCTGCCCTTGCGTACGATTAAGACCGGCCGTATCTCATCGGCGACGGATCAGGACTTTTTCCAACTGACGCTAGATTCCAGGCGCCATGTCGTTATCTTGGCCACTGCCTTCGAAGCGGACAAGCCGCTGGAGATCAAGGTATTCGAAGGTGATACGCAACTCGACCTGTTCACCGCCAATCGGGATCACCACCTGTTGGCCTTTCCCAATATGGCCGGCTATGTTCGAGACTGGCTCGATGCTGGCACGTATATCATCCGAGTCTCAGCGCCGTCAGGCAGCACGGGCGCCGCATATATCATCGAATCGGGTCCGGACGACATCTATGCAGCCGGGGTGACGAAGTGCTTGACACTGGCCCAGGCGCATAATTCCCTGTCAGGTGAAGAGAATGTTGATCCTCTGAGCGGATGCCAATGGCACTTGAAGAACACTGGACAGTACGGCGCCGGTCCCGGATACGACATTAATGTTGCAAGCGTCTGGGAGACGACGAAAGGCGCAGGCATCAATATTGCGGTGGTCGACAACAACTTCCATGTCGCTCACCGTGACCTGGATGACAACGTTGATCTCTTGGGGAGCTACAAGCTTGATTCCTTGAAGGATAATAGAGTGCTCCATTTTGGATCAGTAGGGACCGGTTATGCAGGAGTGATCGCTGCCGAGCAGAACGACATCGGCATTCGCGGGGTTGCGCCTGAAGCAAACATCCTGTTAACCGGTGGCATCCATGTTCGCGATTCCGACAATTCCGAATCGGAGCTCGTAGCAGCCATGCTCCGCAACCTCGATATCGTGTCTGTCTCGAACAACAGTTGGGGCGGAGCCGCAGCCGACAACATTCGGCGAGCGAGCGCCGAATGGGAGGCTGCGCTCGAACGCGGTGTCACCGAGGGCTTTGACGAGAAGGGCATCTTCTACGTGTTCAATGGCGGCACGCGTCTCGGCTATGCCGACGATGCGAACTTGAACGGGCGAAGCAATTCCTATGCAGCGACAGCGGTCTGCGGAGTCGGTTACAACGACAAGCGATTGAATTTCGGCAACCGTGGCGCCACGCTGTGGCTTTGCGCGCCGGCGCAACATATTGTCACAACCGACTATGGGAATCGTTATGTGTTCGGGCAAGGAGGTTCGGGTCACGCCACTGCGATCGTCTCCGGCGTGGCGGCGCTGATTCGGGCCACCAATGAGGATCTGACCTGGAGGGATGTCAAGTTGATCCTCGCAGCGTCGGCGCGCTGGAACGATCAATCGAGTAACAGCTGGAAATCCGGCCCGGCCAAGTATGGCGCCACAGGCAACTACCGCTTCAGCCATGACTACGGTTTCGGCGTCGTCGATGCCGGCGCCGCAGTGGCGCTGGCGACCACATGGACCAATCTGCCGACGATGAAGACCTTCGAAGCATCGTCCCAGGACGTACGGCAGGTCGTGCCCGACGCTCCGTCGGGTTGTTGTTTCGGTCCGACGGTGACGAGCAAGGTAACGATTGATCCATACGTCGAGTTTGTCGAATTTGTCGAGCTCCATATCGAGTTTGATCATCCCTCGTTCCGGGATATGCGGATCGAACTGATTTCCCCCTCCGGCGCGGTATCGACCATCCTTGCGGCGGCGCACTCGACTCGGATCAACACCCGGTTCTACCCTCACGCGCTGCGCTCAAGCGTGCGCTTCGGTTCAGCTCGCCACCTGGGGGAGAACCCGGCGGGTGAGTGGACGTTGCGCCTGGCTGACCGTTACCACGAGCGTTCCGGTGACCTGGTCGCCTGGCGGCTCAAAATCTACGGTCATGGCGATCTGCCGGGACGGCCGAGCGTGACCTCCGCCGTTGCGGGCATGAGGACGCTGACGATCGGTTGGGCGGCGCCGGATGAGACCGGCAGCGGTGAGGTCACGAGTTACGACCTGCGCTACATCCGCAGCCGAGCCGCGCACAAGTCGGACGATAACTGGACCGAGGTCATCGGGGTCGGAGCCTCGGACTCCGACACATATCAGATGACCAACCTCGGTCCCGGCGCGCGCTACGACGTGCAGGTCCGGGCGGTCACCGGTCGCGGCGCCGGGCCCTGGTCGTTGACGTATGAGGCCCATCCCATCCTGGAACTGCCCTGGGCGCCGACGAACGTCGACCTGCGGCCGCGACACCTCGGGCTCGGCGTGTTCTGGCAGCCGCCGGCTGAGGACGGCGGCGCCGATGTCTCCCGCTACGACCTGCGCTACATTCCCACTGATGCGACGGACAAGGCCGATGCCAACTGGACCAAGGTTGCAGCCTGGCGCACCGGCGGCGGCGAGCTTCGCCACAACATTCCGTCTTTGCTCAACGGTACACCCTACGACGTGCAATTGCAGGCGCACACGTCAGTTGGAGAAAGCCCGTGGTCTGCGGTAGTCGCCGCTGAGCCCAGACTGCTGAATGTTGATGCAGCATTCGCACCCACGGAAACCGGCTTGCGTGAAGTAGTGGAGAATGCCCCGAGCGGAACTGCCGTCGGCGAACCAATCGTCGCTGTCGACCCAGATGGTGATGTCTTGGAGTTTTCGCTGGCGGAGACAAACAGTTCCCACTTCGATATTAATCCTACCACTGGTCAGATCCAGACTACTGCACCGCTCGACCATGAAGTGCAGGGCAGTTATTCGTTGACGGTGTATGTTCGCGACAACAAGAACCACAGCGACGAAATCGACACTACGATCGACGCGCAGATTGACGTGGCAGTCTCAGTGGTTGATGCGAACGACCCACACCTGGTAACAGGCCGCGAATCATACGTGGTCGATGAACACGGAAGCCTGCTGATCGGTCAGTATGAGGCAGTCGACATCGAACAGAGTCCGATGACGTGGTCGCTCGCGGGTCACGACGAGAGCGCGTTCGCGATAGACGAACACGGGTGGCTGAGTTTCGCCTCAGAGCGAAACTTTGAGGTGTCCACCGACTCAGGCCGAGACAATATATATGATGTCAACGTGATCGATTCCGATGACGGCTCATACGGTCACAGTCTGTCGGTATCGTTGTCAGTACGTGTGACTGTGAGAAATGTTGAGGAATTGCCATTCATTCACGGACTATCGGAACTGACTGTCGATGAGGACGGTCCGATATTAGTCACGAAGTACTATGCCGTCGATCCGGAAAGGGAACGGAATCCGAGATTTTCGGTTACTGGGGGTGTGGATGGAAACTCATTCACCTTGAAGAGGTCGTCCACCTGGAGGAGGATTGGGCAGGAGTGGTGGCAGGAGTGGTGGCTGTATTGGCAGATTGGCGGTCCCAGCTTTGAACAGGAGATCAGGGGCGACGCCAATGGTGATAATATCTACGAAACGAAATTCCAGGTGTGGGCGGGCTCGGGCAATCCGCCCGCGATCAAGTTCATCAGAATCACTGTTGCGGATATCAATGAGGAAGCGGACCTGACGCTGTCGTCACCTCAGCCACTGGTCTCGATTCCCTACACGGCGATGCACGAAGACCCTGATCGGATCATCAGCCGGAGTTGGAGTTGGCACCGTTCCCAGAACCGGGACGACTGGAATGTGATTGACGGCGCAACGAGCAGTACATATACGCCAGGGGTTGCAGATATCAACCACTATCTGCGTGCTACCACAACCTATGAGGATACGCACGGCGCCGGCAAGGTCAAAGAGTCTGTCTCTCGGCGAGTCGTGAAACGTACGGCTCAGGATAACGACCCGCCGCGATTCACAGACGATGGGCTCACGCTGCGGTTCGTGGCCGAGAACTCCAGTCATGAGACTGTGGTAGGCGCCAAGGTGGTCGCAACGGACCCGAATGACGATGACCTGGTCTACAGCCTCGTGTCAACGTTTAATGATCGATTCGAGATCGATTCGGAAACGGGGCAGATCCTGGTAGGAAGAGCCGCGAATCTGGACCATGAGAAGACAGACGAGTATCTGCTCACGGTTGAGGCCACCGACCCGGCAACCCTGAAGGATATGACTACCGTCACGGTCCGCGTGACAGATGTGGACGAGCAACCGGCGACGGAACCCGACGAGGCTACGACGGACGAGGACGTTCCGGTCGAAATCGATGTGCTGGCGAACGATTCCGATCCCGAAGGGGATCCTCTTCGGGTCTCGATCCACCGAGATCCGCGAAATGGCACGGTGCAGGTGCTGAGCGACAACAAGCTGCGTGTGACGCCGAATCCTCACGCCTCGGGCAGGATGACTTTCCAGTACCGGGTGTCAGATGGAAAGATGGAATCGATAGAGTGGGTGACTGTTGAAGTGCGCGAGATCAACGACCCGCCAAGCTTCGCCGAACCCACCATCGAACTTGAGGTGCAGCAGGGTTCCCGCGGTGGGACGCTGGTGGGCCAGGAACTGCATGCAAACGACCCCGATCATCAGGAGGGCGAACTCGTATACACGCTGAGCGGGTCTGCTGACTTTGTCATCGAACGGGAGACGGCGCAAATCAGCGTGGCGCCCGGCGCCGTCATGGATGACACCGTCCAGGAGATCTATTCGCTGGTGGTCAGAGTACAAGATCCGGACGGCGACTTCGCCCGGGCCACCATCACGGTTCAGGTCGTAGAGCAACTGAATTTGACCACCAATCGCGGTACCGGCGGCGGTGGTGGCGGTGGTGGCGGTGGGCCCAGCCCGAGCGAGGTCGACTTCGAGTGGACCGTGAAGCGCGACATCGAGGAACTCGACGGCGGCAACGACT
Organism: Tepidiformaceae bacterium; assembly: GCA_965262975.1. Lineage (GTDB taxonomy): Bacteria > Chloroflexota > Dehalococcoidia > Tepidiformales > Tepidiformaceae > UBA2991. The sequence continues at coordinate 3,674,145 of OZ253575.1, forward strand.
GGCCCACGGGTCTCTGGTCCGACGGCGAGACCCTCTGGATCGCCGAGAACGGCCAGGGCGCCGACGATGAGGTCTACGCCTACGACCGCGCCAGCGGCGAACGCCTCAGCGAGCGCGAGTTCACGCTGGCCGAGACGAATCGCGCGCCCCGCGGCTTCTGGTCCGACGGCGAGACCGTCTGGGTCTCGGACAGCGGCCGCGAGCGGCTCTTCGCCTACCGCCTGGCGGACGGGGAGCGGCTCGCGGAGCGCGAGTTCGCGCTCGCCGCGGGCAACAGCGATGCGCGCGGCATCTGGTCCGACCACGAGACGATGTGGGTGCTGGACGGCCGCGCCGACGCGCTCTTCGTCTACGCCCTCGCGAGCGGCGAACTGCTCGCCGAGTACGCCCTCGACTCCGCCAACGGCGACCCCCACGGCATCTGGTCCGACGGCGTGACCGTGTGGGTCTCCGACCACGGCGCCAAACGGCTCTTCGCCTACCGGCTCGAGGGCGAGGAGCTCACGCGCAACCGCGACGAGGAGTTCGGGGAGCTGAGCCAGGCCAGCAACAACAGCCCGCGGGGCATCTGGTCCGACGGCGACTTCATGTACGTCGCCGACGAGAGCGACGACCGCGTCTACACCTACAACATGCCCGACGCGATCGACGCGCGTCTCGTCTCCCTCACGCTCAGCGGTGTGGAGATCGGCGAGTTCGATCCCCGCCGGCCGGACTACGAGGCTGTCGTCGCGGACGGCGTCACGGAGACGACCGTCGAGGCCGAGGCCGTGCAGCGCCGCACGGATGTCGCCATCCACCCGCCCGACGCCGACGGCAACGAGGCCAACGGCCACCAGGTGGACCTCTCGAGCGTCAGCGAGGTCACTATCACGGTGACCTCGGCGGATGGCAGCCGCACGCGCGTCTACCGCGTGGCGCTCGAGGCGCCGCCCGTCGAGCTCGCCCTCACCCCCGCCTGGACCGCCATCGACTGGCCCGGCGCCGGCGGCGTCGCCACCGCCGAGGCCGGCCTTCCAGACGCGGTTGTCGCCGTCTACCGGTGGGACGAGGCCACGGCGGCGTGGCTCGCCTTCTTCCCTGGTCTGGAGGATGTGCCCGGACTCAACACCCTCACGACCCTCTCCGCCGGCGCCACCTACTGGGTCGCCGTCAGCAAGCCCGTCACCTGGTCGGTGGTGAAGCGTGGAGCCGCGCTGGCGGCGGACCGCGGTCCCTGAGCCCTCGCCTACAGCGCCACCGCCAGCTCGAAGGTGGTACTGCCTACCGTCAAGTTAGGCCCACCATTCTCGATCAAACTTGACGGTAGACAGTACCGGGCCGCCGAGGGCTACCTCTTCGGCGTCGCCGCCCCGCAGGGGACTGTCCTCGGGCATGGGGATCGTGTAGCGGATGGTGGCCGCGCCGGGGGCGACCGCGATCTCCTTGATGAAAGAGCGGATGAAGGCCTTCGACTCGGTCAGCTCGCTCGTGGCGAGAAACTCGCTCATCTCCTGGGCGTAGGCCGTGATGGTCTCGACCTTGTCGAGTACGATGCGCCGCTCCGACAGCCCGGCGCGCGCCTCGGAGGCGGCCTCTTCCAGCCGCTCGCGGCGCTCCTTGTGCTCGCGCACGCGCGGGAGCACGTCGCTGATGTCCAGCTCGGTGGTTTCCAAGAGGTGGTAGAGGCGGTCCAGCCTGCGGCGAACGTCGGCAAGCTCAGACTCGATCGTCTTGAGCCGCTGGCGCTGCTCGCGGGCCACGCCGTCCAACTCCTCGCCGAGGAGGCGCACGAGATCGCGGATGTTGGACTCGGTGAGGATGTTGGCGCGGATCTGGTCGATGACGAGGGACTCGAAGCGCCTCGCGTTGAGCCGGGGCGCGTCGCAGGCGTCGCGGCCGCGCTTGAGCAGGGACTGGCAGACGGGCGGCCGGTCGGATTGGCGATGCTGTCGTCGTTGAGGGTGCGGGCGATCTTGGTAATGCCCTTCCCCGACGTGGCGAGCGCGAAGATGCGCTCCACGACGGGGGCAGTGTCGCGGTCGGGCTCCAGCCTCGGGCGCTTCTTCGCCCCGTCCTGGATGTGGACCTTGTGGTAGCCGTAGGGCGTGCGGCTGGCGACCCAGAAACCGCGCGAGGCGGCCTCGCGCATGCCCCGGGCGACTTCCTGCGCAAGATTTTCCGAGTAGAACTCGTCGACGCTCTCGATGATCGCCTCCATGAGCTTGCCGGTGGGGGAGTCGTCGGCGTGCTCGGTGATGGAGACGACGCGGATGCCGCGCCGGCGCAGCATGGACTTGAAGGCGACGGCGTGCTCGCGCTTGCGCGTGAAGCGCGAGCACTTCCAGACCAGGATCTCCTCGAAGGGAGCATCGTCGGCACTTGCCGCATCGAGCATCTGCCGGAACTAGGGCCGGTCTGCGACACGCCCGCTCTCCGCCTCATCGATGTACTCGCGGGCGACCAGGTAGTTATTCTTCTCGGCGTAGTCGCGTAGCGTGCGGAGTTGGGCGGAGATGGAGCGGTCGACATCCTGGCGGTCGCTGGAGACGCGGGCGCCCTGTGAACGGAGGGCGAGGTGATGAAGACGGTCACGACCGGGCCTGGAACGATGCGCGGTGGGGGCCCCCCTGAGCATGCCCCAGCGTCTCGACGTACCTGCGAACTCCGTTCTTCACGCGGGGGCACGCTGTTCCCCGGGAAGCGGGCCTCCCCCGCGACCAAGCCCCCGCCTCGGGCACAGCCGTGAAGACGCGGGGTTGGCGCAGCGGGGTCTTGGGCATCGTCGTCGGCTTCGCTGCCACTCTGGCGATTGCGTACGGGTTGGTAGAACTGCTGGGGGGTATCCCCTGAGGGAACGCCAGTCCCCGCGCCGACGACACCAGCGGGGCTATCCTCATAAGACATCACGTCTAATCCGCGAATAGTCACTGTTTACTCACACTTGGGGTTGGTGGCGGCGACGGGCGTGCTACGGTTCCTCCGTGAGGCGCCCCTGTGGGGGTGCCTATTGCGGGAGGAACTGTTGTGACACCGGCGCAGATCACGGGTTCCACCTTCCGCGGCGGGCTGCTTCGCGGCGTGCTCGCCGGAGCTGTGGCCCTGCTGGTCGTTTACGGCGTCCTCTTCCTAACCTCCAGTGAGCAGACGGCCACGGCGCAGGCCACCTGCGAGCAGGGCGCGGCCGTTCCCGACCCCAGTAACAACCCCGGCCTCGTACGCGACTGCGCCATCCTGCTGGCGGCGAAGGACACGCTGCGGGGCACGGCGACGCTCGACTGGAGCGCGAGCACGGCGGTCGGGGACTGGACGGGGATCACGCTCGCGGGGACGCCGCCGCGCGTCTCCCGGGTGGTCGTGACCGACGCCGGCCTGGACGGGACGATTCCGGCCACGCTGGGCGGGCTGGAGGAGCTGCAGCAGCTCAACCTTGGAGACAATGCGCTGACGGGAACGATTCCCGGAGAGCTAGGCGGACTGTCAAAGCTCTGGTTACTGCACCTAGCAGGGAACGACCTCACGGGTCCACTGCCGGCAGAGCTGGTCATGATCGAGCGGCTGCAGATCCTCAGGGTCGGCGGCAACCGGCTCACGGGCGAGATACCCGAGGCGCTGTTCGGGCTGACGTATCTGGACTACGTGGACTTGAGCGGAAACCAGCTGACGGGGTCGATCCCGCCGATCCCGCCGATCCCGGCGAACCGGTTCGACATGCAGGGGATCCTGCTGGACGGCAACCAGTTGAGCGGGCCGATTCCGGTGGGGTTGGGCGAACTGAACCTGACGCTCCTGCAATTGAGCGGGAACCCGCTGACGGGGTGCATCCCCCAGGGGCTGCGGGATGTGTCGCTCCACGACCTCGACGACCTGGGGTTGCCGGACTGCACGACGACGACGACGTACGACCTGACGATGTCGGCCGGTCCGAACGGGCGGAGCAGTCCGCCCCCCGGGCGCTACGCCTATCTGAACGGGTCGAGTGTGACGGTGACGGCGATGCCGAACGAGGGCTACCAGGTGGCGCGGTGGACCGGTGACTGCCAGCCGGCCCTCACGGCAACGACCTGCACGCTGACGATGGACGCCGACAAGACGGCGCGTGTCAGGTTCGCGCGGATCACGCGCACGTTGACGGTCACGGCGGGCGAGGGCGGAGGCGTCACGCACGACGGCGGGGCGACGCTCTACCACGGCGACGAGGTGACGCTGACGGCGAGTTGGAACGACGCGACGCACGAGCTCAGCTGGGGCGGGGACTGCGCCGGCACGACCATCTCGACCTGCGTGCTGACGATGGACGCGAACAAGAACGTGACGGCGACCTTCACGGCGTTGCCGGCGACACGCTGCGCCACGCCGGCGGATGCGGACTGCGTCCTCGCGGTCTACCGGGGCGCCCCCGGAGACTACGCGCAGGTCGTCGACATCCCCGCCGACGTGCTTCTCACCGCCAACAGCGACGGGCGCTACTACGTCGAGCGCGGGCAGCAGTACACGGTCGTGACGGCGGCGCCGCTGCCCGCGGGCTGGACGCGCTTCTGGCTGGAGGTGAGCCCGCTGGAGTTCGGGACGCCCTCGCCCATCTCGGCCTCCCAGCTCATCAAGCCGGTGGGGACCACCTACACCTTCACCGTGACGGAAGACGAGGCCGCGCCCACCCTCATTACCTTCGACTTGAAGCAGGCGCGCCCCTTCGTGCGCCCGCGGCCCGACAACAAGCCCGAGATCGGGGACACAGTCGTGACCACCACCTTGTGGGTCGTGAACTGTGAATCGGGCGTGGCAGTGACCGACCCCACGACGAACACCGAGCTGTTCGAGGACTGCAAGAGCCTGGTCAAGGCCAAGGACCGGCTCGCGGGCACGGCCACCCTCAACTGGACCGCCGGCAGGCCCATGAGGCAGTGGACGGGCGTCACCATCGCCGGTACGCCCCGGCGCGTCACGAGGCTGGAACTTGCCAACACCGGCCTGACGGGGGAGATCCCGGCCGAAATTGGCGATCTGACTGCCCTTACAGAACTCCGCCTCAACGACAACCAGCTAACGGGAAGGGTTCCCTCGAAGCTGAGTCAGCTGGACCACCTCACGCACATCTACGTGGCAGGGAACAGCCTCACGGGTTGCGTACCGGGCGTATGGGCGGACGTGGCGAACAACGACCTTGAGACGCTGGCGCTGCCTTACTGCGGGACCGCGCTCACTTACGACACCTCTGACATGGCAGGGACGGCCATGACGGCGGGCACCTATGCCTTTACGACGGACCATCCGGACCTGGCGGAGGACTCGACAGTCCGTGTGGGCACGACCCATGAACTCGTGGAGGCGGCCACTCGTCTTGTCGTGAATGTGACCGATGGCGATGGGAATTCGCGAGCGGCGTTCTATGAAAGCATCAAGGTTGGGGACGTGGTTGAGTGGCTGCCCACTGACGAAACTGTTTGCTGGCAGCGATTCAGGGTGACAGCCATCCTTCCGGACCCGCCGGGGAACCCACCCCGCAAGCACTTCGCCATCGAGAACCTTGCCCGTTCGATCATCGAGTGCGGCGGCCCGCTCATCACCGACGAGAGCGAACTGCCAACGGAACTTCGATGGAATCCGCCTGCCGCCCGTCCTGGCAACGATGGCATTCCGACCATGCTGATCGACCAACCAGTCCAGGGAGGCGTGACGGTCCGCCCTGCTCCCTTCTCACCGATTCTCATCGATATCCCAAGTGGGATGTCGCTCGTCCGCTACACCGGCTGGACGTTCAGCAACATCGGCATCTTCACGCTCGGACTGCGGGATGTGCAGAGCGGTTCCTACTTGATCCTTGACCTCCTGACGGGAGACGAGCAGAAGCGTCAAATCCAGACAGCCGCAGGCGACTCCCGAGACATCGGGGCTCTATTCGACCAAGTCGTCGCTTCGGCACGACTGTCTTCTGAAGGAAAGTAACGTACGTTGCTAAGGCTCGCACTGATCTTGGTGGCACTGGCCTCCGTTGCGGTATTCGTTGCTGGTATTCTGAACGAACCAAGGGAGTCAGAAGCTGGGCATGACAACGACCACGCGATGTACATCACACACGATGGTGAAACCTACACCAATGTCGTCACCCGCAATCTCATCCTCGGGAAACCGATTGATGTCTGCAGTGATGACTTCCCGATGTCCGCGCAGGAAGGCATCAACCGATGGGAAGCTGCTCTCGGCATCGATGTCTTCACGTCGGTAGACGAGGACTTGACCGAATGCGAGGAGATTCTGGCGGACAAATCTAAGGGTATCGCGAGCGCCATCATCACCATCGACACCCAAGCGGTTCTCAATATCTGTGATAAAGAAAACCGGGGAGATGACTATGAACCATTCATGTGCGTCACAGGTCTGAGGGTTTACGGCGTCATAAACGAGAAATGGTTCACCCTCACGGGGCGGGCGGAAATTCTCGTGAATTCCGTGAAGAGTGGCTACTCGGGCGACGACGTTACGGGAGGGCTCAAGGTAGCCCTGCTCCGGGACATCACACATGAACTTGGCCATGTCCTTGGTCTCGGGGACTACTTCTGTGACGGTAGAGGAAGACCGGAGGACAACTACGCTCCCGGTTCAATCAGTTCCCTGATGCATACTTCGACCAAAGTGACTTCGTGTAACTCTCCCAATGGTCGACCCACGCAGAGAGATATTGACGACTACTGCGACATCTACCGGCCCGAGGCTGTAGCGGGTCTGCCAGCACAGCCAGGATCACGGGACGGTGAAGTCACGATACTTTGGGACCCATCAGGCGTACACGTGGAGAAGGAGTTCGAAGTCTAGCGATGGGACAGCAGCGCCGGGAAGTGGGTCTTCGCGGCACTGGTAGAGGCCAATGAAACCTCTGCCGACCTCACCGGCCAGCCCGGTGGACAACAGTACTACGTGGTCGTCGCGACGACCAAGGCATTCCCTCACCCCGGTGCGGAGCACGCCTACGGGATATCGTCCGAAGTGCTCAGCGTCATGGTGCCGGGCGACGCCGGAACGCCAGTGACAGGCACGCCTCCTCAAGCTCCAGTCTCGACAGCCTGCGACCACTTTCCCGATCTTCCGACGCCCACGCCCACGCCCACACCGCAGTGCCAGGTGACAGGCGGGGCAGCGACCGCGAACACCGGCACAGTCACCACCACCCCTGCCGACGGCACCGTCGATTGCGGACAGAGCGTCACGATGATGGCCATGGGAGCGAGTGGGTACTGCTACACCGGCCATGGGGCGAACCCGGATGTGACCTGCGAGCCGTCGCACTCGTGGACAGTCGCCACGGATAAGGCGACTCCAACGCAGTCCATCACCGTCACCTTCCAAAGGATGTGCCAGGTGGCAGTCACCGCGGCAGGGGGAACAGGTACGGTGACATTGAACCCACCCAGCGGCAGAGTCTCTTGCGGGGAGGGTGTTGCAGTCACCGTCAGAGCAACGGACGGCTACTGCATAGACCGCGTCGATCCTGCGCCGCTGCCCCTCAGGACGGGCAGGACAATCGGATGCGAGACGACCCGCTCGTGGATGATTCAGACGAGCACCGCTACGCCCGTGGTGGCCTTCATCGTTTGGTTCGAAGCGGCCCCACGGCCCACTGCCACTCTGGTGCTCCGTCCCAACAGCATTTCCGAGAACGGAGGGAGCGCCACGGTCACCGCAAGACTGTCGGGCCCCGCCCCCGCAGGCGGAGCCAGTCTGACCGTCAGCGCCAGAGGCGGGAGCGGCTACACCCTGTCACCTGACGACCCAAGGCTCACCTTCACTGAAGGCGCCACATCCTCCAGCGGCACGGTCACGATCACCGCCGAGCACGATGCCGACACGAACAACGAGACCGTCACGGTGTCTGCCACTGTCGCAAGCGGCGCGATCACCGCACCCGCCGACGTGACGCTGACTATCAGGGACGACGATGGGTCGCCACCGCCCCCCACACCTACCCCCACACCGACGCCCACGTCCACGCCCACGCCCACGCCCACGTCGACGCCCACGCCCACACCCACGTCGACGCCCACGCCCACACCCACGTCGACGCCCACGCCCACACCCACGCCTACGCCCACCCCCACACCCACGCCTACGCCCACGCCCGGTGAGCTCCACGCTCAGTGCATCGCTGCCGCGCGGGCAGCTCTCGACGCTACCGTCGCTGCCGCGGATGCTGCCTTCTTCAACGTAGTCACGCCGACATACCTCACTGCGCACCTCGTCCACGAGGATGCTGTCGCGGTCAGCGCACAGCATCTCGCCGCGGATCTGGTGGCTATCGCCAACGGGACGGCTGGCGACGACACGGTGGCGGCTGCGGAGGCAAGGCACGCTGCCAGGGTGGTCGCCGCTCAATCGGCATTCGACGCAGCGGAAGCAGCATACTTGGCGGGAGAGCGGGCTTGGGACATCGCCCTCCTGCATGCCGACGTCGATTACCTGAACGCGGAAATCGCCTGCGACCAGCAGTTTCCTACGGCGGGAGGCAGCCAGTCGTCGCAGGGGGGAACCAGAGACACTGAGAGTAGCGAGGCGGCGGCTCGGGCACGACACGACGCCCGCATGGCCGCCCAGAGAACTGCGGGGGCCTGCATAGCCGGGATACTGAACGCCGAACTGACCATCGAACAGCAGCGCGAGGGGATCGCCGACTGCATAGCGCAGCGCAACATGGCATGGGAGACCATCCACGCGACAAGGGGAGGCACGGGCAGCGGGCCGTAGTGGGCTCTGGACACGTGCGTGCCCGGGCCGCCATGACCTTGATCCACTGCCACGGGATTGCCTGCGCGAAGATTAAGGGAACGGGCGCGGGAAAGCCCGACAGCAGACGGCGGGCGTGGCGCAGGCGCACCTCGTCGGACGCGAGGAGGAGGACGCCGGAGGGCCGCGGTCGGAAGACGGACCCTGTCGCACGACGGCGACCGTGCATCCCCCGGGGAGGGTGAGGGTGGCGTCCATGGGAAGGGCGCGGTACCAGCGGAGGCCGAGCGGGTGGGCGACGCCCGCGACGGTGGACGCGAGCCGGTAGATGGCGGCGACGGCATCGAGGCGCTGCAGGAGGAGGCGTCGCCACTGGAGCGAGACGGGGAGGGCGCACAGCAGGTTCTCCACGGGCAGGTCCTGATCACGCGCGAGTGCGCGCAGGCCCGTGGCGGTGACGTAAAACCGCCGCGTGGGGGCAATGCGGTCGGTCCCGTGGGGAACGGGGGCGACGAGCCCCGCATCCTCCAGCCTGTGGAGCCCCCGGTAGACGGTGTCCCGCGACCAGCCGGAGATCGCGACCAGTTCCAGGCGATCGAGGAAGGGCATGTCCGTCAGCCGGCGCAGCAGGTCGCCGGCGCCTCCGGTCAGCCTCATGGCTCCTCCTCCCTCTGCGGCGGCGGCGCCTCCGCCCCGTCGCCGGTCCTGTTGCGCGAAGATGTGCGTTCGCGCCGTGGAGATTGCGGACCCGGTCGAGCAGGCGGTCTTCGAGCTATACGCTCACGTGGAGTTGAAGACACCGTATAACAGTTTCAAAAACCACTGATACCATACGGCCTTTACGGCAGGCGGGGTGCGCGCCGTCCGGCGGTCTACTGGTATCTGTTCCCCCACTTGCTCTGCTTGAAGCTGTTGTCGCCGCAGGTGACTTGGGGGAGCCGGTCGGCGCGGGACGCTAGGCCGGGAGCCAAAGGGGGGAGGCTATCGCATGTGGTGCGGTGGCCTCCCCCGCCGGGCATGGGCGCAGTCCTCTCGCGTGTCCGCATCGGCAACTGGGCGTGTGGAGCCGGGAGGCCGCGTCACGATCGGTTCCACCGTCTATGAGATCCCTCTCCTACAGCCGCACCGTTGGGGCGCCTACTCGATCGGCTGGCGGGTGGCAGCATGAGCAGGCACCGCCCACCTGGACGCGCCTCAGAGGGTGTTCGAGGCGTAGACCGGGCGCTCCCAGTCGTACTTCCGCGAGAGGACGAGCGAAACGCCCGGCGTGCGATCAGCGCCGCGACCCCAGGCGCGCAGCCAGTTGTCAACTCGCTCCCGCCGCCGGCTGATCCCGAAGTCGAATCCGGTCACCTCGAAAAAGACGAGGAGGAGCCCACAATCCTGGTGCCGCCACTGGTGGAGCGCGTGCGTGAGGTCAGAGTCGAGCTTGCGCCGCAGGCCCTCGCTGCCACGCTTCAATTCGCAATGGCGCTCGTATGCCACCGCCGGCGTTGACCATTCGCCTCCTGATCGCCTGCTCGGCGGCGGAGCGGTTGATCGCCTTCGCCTCGATCCACCAGCCGCAGTCCGTGGCGATATCGGGGAAGCCCTCTCCAGGGACGAAGCAGGGTACGCCCAGGCGGTTGGTGAGGCCCCACGCGAACGCTTCGACTTCGGCGAAAACGTCGAGGACTCGCTCGTCGTGCTCGATCCGGTGCGCCGAGCCGATGGGCCGCACCTCGACGACCTCCCCCCGAGTCTCCGCCTGCCTCAGGAGAGCGGTGTCCAGATGACGGTGTCCGGGTGGAACTGGCTCCAGGCGAACCAATACGCCTGGTGACTGGGCAGCGGGCGGCCGTCGGTCCACTCGGCGCGAATTCCGCCGCCGTCCAGGACGAGCCGGACCCCGGCCAGCACCACGGCGTCGCCTGCCTGGAGCGCGGCTCGCGACTGCGCGACCGGGAAGGCAAGCGCCTCCCCTGCCGGCGTGACGATCCCAAGCACGGGTGCTTGCACGGGGAGCCGCAGGTCCACCGCGCCGATGGGGAAGATGGGTCCCCCATCGTCGCGCCCGCGCAGCGGGTCGAGGGGGTAGCTGCGTCCGATGCCGCCGTCCGCCGCCACCATCGTCGTGTCGGGGTAGGCCGCCTTCCATTCGCCCCAGGTACTGGTGACGACGGGCAGCATCTCCAGGACGAAGCGCTCGTCCTGGAGCGGCCCCGAGAGCGCCGCGCCGCTGAATGTGTCGAAGACCGAGTAGGTGTGGAAGTCGAACATCACTTTGTTGGATCGGGAGAGCAGCCCCGAAGTGCGCAGCTCGATTATCGCGAAGCCGCGCGGAGGCCGGTCGGTGAAGTAGGCCTGGGCCGAACCGCAGAGGGTGCAATAGGGCATGCCGATGCGCCGGCCGCCCAGGGTGTCGTTGACCATCTCATGCACTTCCATGATGTGCTTGGGGTAGGCACGGGCCTCGCCGTGGACGACGACTCCGAAGACGATGCCGGCGTCCGCGTACCAGGCGCCGCCGCGGACGCCGGTAATCCCGGGGTCATTGAGCGCGGGGATGCAGCCCTGGGGGCAGGCGAGCTTGATCTGCTCGAAGGGCCGGTCGTCGATCAGGACGCCCCCCCAACTGACCAGGCGCCAGTCGATCGCCGCGTCCTCGTCCGCGAAGAAGGGCGCCCAGCCGGGCTCGATCAGTTCGAACGGCTGGCGCTTCCAGCTCACGTAACCGGGCGGCGCCGGCAGATCCCAGGCGATCAGCCAGTTGGTCACGATCGGCCAGGCGAATCCCTTCGGCACATCAGTGCCCGTCAGCGCCTCGAAGGCCAAGACCACGCGATCGGCGCTGTCCCCAACCTGTAGAAAGCGCAACAGGTCCGCGAGCAGCCAGGCCACGCGCGCGTCTCCCGACGCTCCGACGCGTGCGAGCGCGGCGCGGTCGATCACCGGGCCGACGGCGCCGAAGAGCCGGTCAAGGTCGGCGACAAGCGCCTCGTCGAGAGGGCCGCTCGGGACCGACGGCGCCGGCGGCGGCTGAGAACCGTCAGCGAGCGCAAGTGGGGGGATGCCCTCTTCCGTTGGGTCGGACGGGACGTCGGCGGGCTCGGCCTCGGCGTCGGAGGCAGGCTGCGCCTCCTCGTCGCCGGCGTCGGCCTCAGCCTCAGGCGAAGGGCTGCCGCCGGACCCTTCCGCGTCGCCGCCCGCTGCGCTACAGCCCCACGCGCCCAGGCAGGCGACCAGGATGAGCAGCCACACAGAGACCGTGGGCCAAGGGGATGGGGTCACGCACACCATCGTATCAGGGCGAGGCGGAGGCCTTCCGACGCCACGTCGGAGTGCCGGGCAGCCCTCGAATCCTACGCGCGAGTCTACCAACAGACAGTGATGGTGCGGCGCAGAGGGCGACGTCCCCTGCCGGGGCTCGCCTGCGTACCGACCGAGCGCAGCCGCGCCCAGAGCAACGCCCACGCCCTACTTCGGTAAACACTCGTCGTTGTGCTCGCCGAGCAGAGGAGCGCGACGAACCGACCACGGCGACTTCTCGAACTTGTAGGGCGCACCGGGGTAGGTGAATGAGCGGCCGTGTTCGGGGTCTTCCACCTCCACGGGGAAGCCGCGGGCGACGAAGTGGGGATCGGCCATCGCCTCCTCCGGCGAGTAGATGATGCCCACCTCGAAGCCGCGCTCCTGGCCGCCGGTTACCTACCTTCCTTGGACGACACCGGCCCCGCTAGGCCAACCACAAGGAGCCGGCGTGGCGGGCGATCGTGTCCCAGTTCTCGAAGTTGCCTGCCAGCGGCTCGGTGGCGCCCGGGATGATGGGGAAGCCTCGCACGTCGGGCCCATAGATAGCCGCCTGGTGCAGGCGGTGGTCGATTAGCTGGGGGAGGTCCTCCAACAGGATGCGCTGCGCCTCCAAGACGTCCTCGCTTGCCTCCGCGGGAATGAATCTGGTGTTGGCCCTTGCGACCACCGCATCAAGCTCCGGGTTGGAGTAGCCCGAGAAGTTGTTCCCGGCGCCCGTGGTGTACTGGCCGAGGTCTGAGGACGCCGGCGACGAAGACCCAATGGGAAGGTGGGAGACGTCGAAGCCACCGTTGGTCAACGCCTCAATGTGGGCGGTGGCATCCGCGGAGAGGCGCCCTTCGACATCGATCTCCGGGAAAGCGGTTCGCCAATCGTCCATCTGTCGAATGGAGAAGTTGTAGCCGTAAGCCTCCCAGATCGTATTCCCCATGAACTCGAAGGACAGGCCCTCGCCCTGGGGGAAGCCGGCGGCCGCGATCAGGTCGTTCGCCGTCTTCAGGTCTTCGGTCTTGTCCTCCCGCCACCCCGGCATGGTGAGGAGCTCCTCCTGCGAAAGCCCTTCGGCGTGGGCATTGTTCAGGACGCCGCCCAGCGCGAAGAAGCCTTCGCCCCAGAAAGCAGTCTGGTTCGCCACGTAGTTCGTCGCCAGGTGCATGGCGCGCCGCAGGCGCGGGTCGGCGAACTTGGCTCCGTCCCGCGTGTTGAAGATCGTGTAGGCGCAAGTGGAACCGGCCCAGTGGAACAGCTGAGAGCCTTCGCGCGCGTCGAGGATCGTCTCGCGCTCCACCTTGGACGGGTTGTTGAAGAAATTCGCGTTTCCTTGAATGAACGAAGCCGACTGGCTGACGCGGTCCCCTGTCGGCTTCCAGATCACGTCGTCCATGTACGGTGCGCCGCCCCAGTAGTCGGGGTTTCGACTGGCGGTGAAGCTCTCGTCTGTCTTGTATTCAGAGAGTACCCACGGTCCGGTGGCCGATACCTTCGCCGGGTCCGCATTCTGGAGACCGCCAGACTCGAAATTCTCCACCGGCAGCAGGGATGCGTAGGGAAGCGTAAGGCCCCACGGGAAGGCTAACGGGCTGGAGAACGTCACCTGGACCTTGCTGTCATCGATGGCTTCCGCGGAAACCAGTCCCTGCAGCAGGTTCGCCATCCAGTAGCCGCTGGGGTCACCCTCGGGATCCAGCAGGCCGGCTATGCGCTCGAGGTTCACGGCGACGTCCTCGGTGTTGAACAGCCGGCCGCCGGTCAGCGGCCCGTCGTGGGTCTTCACGCCCGGCCTGACAGTGACGATGTGCTCAAGGCCGTCGACAGTCTCCCAGGCGCTGAAGAGCTCCGGTACGAGCTCGCTCCCATCGAAGTTTCGCCGAACCGCGATATCGGCGGAGAATAGCCACAGCCTGACACCACCCGAACCGGCAACGTGAGGATCGACCACGGGCGGGACAAATCTGATGCCGTCGCCCTCCCAGATGTACGAGCCGCCCTGCTTGGATGTATCCACCGCGGCTGCGGTTGCGGCCTCGGTGGCCGCCTCGGTGGCTGCCTCGGTCGCGGCGGTCGCCGGGGCGTCGTCGTCGTCGTCGCCGCACCCCACAACGCCAAGAGCGGCCGCCCCTACGCCTAGACCTACGGAGCTGCCAAGAAAGGCGCGTCGCGCCAGACGTTTCCCTGGGTAGTGCCGGCTCCAATACGAGTTGTTGTCTTTCATCTCATCGTTCCCCTCTCAAGACCCTCGATTGCCAGCATTCGATTGCGCGATTGCCAGCATCCGATTTTCGGCATTGTAGACCAAAGCTGAGAAAAAGTGGCAACTCGACCGGCAGACGCCGAAGGGGCTGGACCTGGAGGTCATCATCGACAACTACGCCACACACAAGCATGCCCATGTGCAGGCATGGCTCAAGGCCCATCGACGCGTCCATCTGCACTTCACGCCGACCTCAACGTCGTGGCTCAACCCCGTCGAGCGGCTCTTCGCGGAGATCACCGACAAGGCCATCCGGCGGGGCGTCTTCAAGCACGTCAGAGAGCTGCAAGCCGCGATCGAAGCCTACCTGGCTGTGCGCAACGCCGACCCGCGTCCCTAGACGTGGACGGCCACGATCGAGAGGATCCTCGCGAAGGTCGGTCGAGCGCAGAGCCCACTCAATGCCGTCAAAGACTCTTCCGTGCCAGTACACGAGCGTCCCCTCACCAACGGCAGACTGTATGCTGCCGAGGGCATCGCGGCGAACCTGATGGGATGAGCCGTTTGGTCGATCCGACGCGCACGGCTCCTCCATCAAGGGCTGCGCGCTGTCTCCGGGGGAGGAATGACCAAGTATATCATCGCCCGCCTCGCGGGCATACTCCCCACGACGCTGCTGCTGTTGTTCACCGTCGTTGTGCTTGTACGCTTGCTGCCCGGCAGCGCCATCGATGCGCTCGAGGCCCAGGCGGCCGTGACCGGAACTAGCGGTATGAGCTCGGAGGCACGGGCAGGGCTCGAACGGCGGCTCGGACTCGATAAGCCCCTGCCTCTGCAGTACATCCAGTATACGTGGAACGCGGCGCAGCTCGATTTCGGTCGATCGGTCCTGAGAGGGGAACCGGTGACGAAAATGATCGAGCGCACTGTGCTGCCGACCCTAATCCTGGGGGTCATGGCGCTGGCCTGGGCCTCTCTGGCCGGGATGATTATTGGTCTCCTCTCCGCCGTCACCCGGGGAACCGCGGGGGACTACGTCATGCGGAGCATCTCCATCCTTGGCCTCAGCATTCCGAACTTCGCGCTCGCCACATTTGTCATCGTGCTGCCCACCATCTGGTGGAAGTGGTCGCCGCCGGTCACGTATACCTCGTTCGACGGCTCAAACCCGTGGACGTACGTCTCACAGTTCCTTGCACCCGCCCTGGTCCTGGGGCTTGCCACGAGCGCAGTTATCATGCGTCTGACCCGCACCCAGTTGCTCGAAGTCCTCGGCCACGATTACGTCCGGACGGCGCGCGCGAAAGGCCTGCCGGAGCGCACGGCCGTGCTCCGGCACGCGTTGCCAAACGCGCTCATCCCGGTGGTTTCCACGCTCGGGCTCGAGGTAGCGACCTTGATCTCAGGTGCGGTTCTGATTGAAGCGATTTTCGGGCTTCCCGGTATGGGCCGCATGCTGCTGACCGCGATCAGCGAGCGTGACTATCCGGTTATCCAGGGGATCACCGTCGTTTCCGGCATGTTCGTGATATTCGCTAATCTGCTCGTTGACATATCGTACGGTTGGCTGAATCCGCGGGTGAGGGTAGGTGCATGACGACGGCGCCGTCCTCAGGGCGAGCGGTGGCCGTAGCGCCACAGACGGGAGCGGTGGCCGTAGCGCCACAGACGCGATCGGCCTGGGTCGGCTTGCCAGCGAGGATAGTGCGCTTCAGCCGCCGTCAGCCGCTTGGAGCCTTCTCAGCGGTGGTCCTGGTCGTGCTGGTGCTGTCCGCGGCGCTGGCGGACGTGATCGTCCCCTACGATCCGATTCGAAACAACGTAGGGCCGAGCCTGGAAGGGCCCGATGGCGCCCACCTCTTCGGCACCGACCACTTCGGGAGGGATGTCTTCAGCCGCATCGTGTACGGGGCCCGGACATCGCTCTATGTCGGAATTGGCGCGACCCTGCTGGGAGTGCTTGCCGCCACGTTGCTCGGCGCCGTCAGCGGCTACATGGGCGCAAAGCTCGATTACTTCGTGCAGCGATTTGTCGATACGGCACAGGCGATCCCACCGCTGATCTTCCTCTTGGGCGTCCTCCTCGTTCTTGGTCCTCGTACGGAATACATCATCCTGGCGCTCGGCCTTCGAACGGGGCTTAGCCTGTCCCGCGTCGTGCGTGGCTCGGTCATCGACATCAAGGGCGAGGAGTACGTCGAGGCGGCGCGATCCTTCGGCGCCAGCGACGCGCGAATCCTGGTCTTCCACGTTCTCCCGAACATCTTCGCGCTGATCATAGTCCTCATCTCGACGACCATCGGCGGCCTGATCGTTGCCGAGGCGGCGCTGAGCTTCCTGGGATTTGGCGTGCCGCCTCCCACTCCATCCTGGGGAGGGATGCTGAGTGTGGACGGAAGGATTTACATGCTCGCCGCCCCGTGGCTGCTCATCGCCCCGGCTTTCGCCCTCTCCCTTGTTGTGTTCGCCACGAATATGTTTGGTGATGCCCTTCGCGACGAGCTGGACCCGCGAATGCGGTCCGCCTAGCAGGCTGACGGTCAGGTCGTCGTTCTCGGGATCGCTGTCGTTGGTGAGGACATCGATAGCCACTGCCTCGTCCTCGTCGGTCGCGCCCGTGTTGGCGGTCGCCTCCGGCGCCGACGGTCGCGGGAGTGGTGAAGTCGCCGGCGCCACCGTGACGTTCAGCGACCTCGTGCCCGACGCCGAATACAAAGTGAAAGTACGCGCCAAGTTCAAGCCCGCGGTCTCCGGCGCCAAACGCAGCGCCTGGTCCCAGGAAGCCAGCGGCGCCGCAGCCGGCGAGCCGACCTCTGATGACGGTACGTCGAGCAACTCGGCGCCCAGCCAGAGCGGCGAAGACAAGTCCACATCCGTGCCGGACGGACCCGAGCCCGAGCCCGAGCCCGAGCCAGGCATCGGCACACGCGTTCACACCCCTACTTCGACAACCATCGGCCGCAGCCCGGACAACCCGTTCGTGCTCACTCTGAGGGCCGGCAACTCCCGTACCCTCGACCCCCTGTACGAACCACCTACGGAAGAGGTGACCCTCACATTTCGCCAGAACCCCGCTTATCAGTACAGCGAGAGCTCCTTCTCTCTGACTACCGGGGACGCGGGCGCGAAAAAGAAGCATTACTCGTCGTTCACGCTCACCAACGCTGCTTCCGTCAAAATCGTCGTCTCAGAGCAGAACCATGCCGGTGCGAAGTTGAGCCTGTACGTCGGCCAAGACGAGCACCGTATCGTCAAACACGCAGACCGCCATGGGTCGAACGGAAACAATTTCGAAGACAGCATACTGTTCGTCGATCTACAACCAGGCGCCTACGGCATCAGGCTGGAGCAGGGAGGCACAACCTACAACAATGTCACGATGAAGTTGCTGGCAATACCCATCGAACCACAGTCGGACGCTGTACACGGGCTTGATGGCGGCATTTGGACTAACGTGTATACCGGTAACTGGCTTTCTCTTGAGCAAATGAATTCCTCTGTAGCCGCACTTGGCAGGATAGGGTCAGGGTCAAATCTCAGTGATGTTTCGGATTGGTGGCACTTTGATGCCATTCCCACAGTCACGACTTCAAGTGATTATACTGATGCTAAACTTGACTCGCTGCTACAAATCACCGTGAGCAGCGACCTCGGCGCGTGGTTCCTGCTTTGGAACAGCGACGGTAAATCCATCGGGTACGGGCTGGCAAACGGCAGGACAGCAACCGCCTATAAGTGGGCCAGCGATCTTCGGGCGGAGGACGGTGATGTATATATCGAAATACGGCCCTCAGCAGCGGCGCTAAACAGTGCCGGTAACAACGACTACACGGTTCGTGTCACTCTCCTGTACGAGGCCTGCACCGAGATTATCGGCGGGCTGACAACTGTGGTCGCTTGGGAGTGCGATTAGGCCACGATTCGGGCGGTTGGCTGGCCAGGGCGACCCGAGCCAGGCCCCGCGCGTTGCGGCGCCCCTAGGTGTAGACCAGGGGCGCCTGGGCAAACGGGTTGGCCGGCGCGCCGGCGCGCCGGCGCCCGTCGAAGGGTTGACCCGCAGCACTTTGCCGCCTGGCAGGGTGCTCCAGTGCGTCGCGTCCGGTGGTGTGGTCTCCAGCGTGCGGACGACCACGTCTTCCACCTGAGCGTCGCTAACGGTCCGTGGCGCTCCTGCCCGCGGTTCGTCGAGGAGGCCGTCGGTCCGTCGCTGAAGAAAACGCTGCCGCCACTTCCCGACGGTCGTTCCGTTCACCCCCAGCCGGGCTGCGATAGCGGTGTTGCTCGCCCGTCCCCAGCCGCGAGGACAATCCGTGCCCGCGGGGCGAGTGCCTGTGCGGTCTTCTGGCGCCGCGTCCCGTTACTTCGCCGTGTCCTCGCTCGAGGCCGGCGAGCGGGTCAGCTACGACCTGCCCCTCGACGGCCCGTCCCCATCGCTCGTCTTCTCCTGGGAGGACGAGCTGGGGCAGGCGGGGGCGCTGAGCCTCGACGGCGAGCAGCAGGGCGAAGCGCGGGCCACGCTGCTCGAGCCAGGCGTGGTGGCTGCCGTCGGGTTGGAGCAGCATCCCCGCGCGCGCGGCATGCGCTCGCGCCGCACGCGGTGCTGTGGCGGGCGGCGCCGCCTCGGGCTGGGCATGCCGGCCCGCGTCAGGATGCCCCGCACCGTGGGGCGGCTGAGGGCGAGGCCTTCGTGCTCCTCAAGCAGCTCGGTGAGGTGGGTGTGGTTGGCGCCCGGGTACCGCGTGGCGGCGAGGCGCACGACAGCAGCCGCGATGGCCTCGGGGACGCCGATGTGCAGCTTGGGCTCGCCTGCGGAGGCCGTGCGCTGCCCCACCAGTCCGTGGATAGCTACTGAGGCGAGGACTGCTCGAAAGCGGCCTGGTTGGCCACGATCCTGGAGACAACGGACGACAGCGTGTCCATCTCCTCCTTGCTGACTCCCTCCAGCAGCGTCGAGTCCTCTGCCCGAACGCGGGGATGAAGCGCCCACGCGATTTTCCTGCCCTCTTCCGTCAGGGCGAGCAGCATCACCCGAGGGTCGATCCCCCTGCCTCGGCGGTGCAACAGGCCGCGGTCAACGAGCTTCCCGATCAGTTGCACAAGCCGCTCCCCATCGATCGGAAGAGCGGCAGCAAGTTGTGAGAACGTCCGCTCCTGTTTCTCCAGGAATACCCTCAGGAGCGTGAATTCGACCGCCGTGAGACCCTGTCTTGCCGCTTGCCGCTCGATGCCGGCCATCACCGCGTGGGCCAGTCCCCCCACCCACCTCTCAAGATCGAAGTGGGAGCCACGCAGGCGCACTACCTGATCGGTCTCTGCTCGCTGGTCCATGTCGGAAGGCCCCGTGATATTGCGAACTGACACGTTCGTGCCAGTTTTCTGCAAGGGTAACCATTAAGACCAGCAAGTGCCTCCAGCCACTTCTCAACGGGGATCGCGACTGGCCGTTCAGGCGGTGTGTGATCGCTTTGACGGGCTACCCCGCCCGCGACTGCTCCATGGCGCCATGGTTGACCAGGATCTTGGCCGTCACGGCCCGGAGCGTCTCCAACTCTTCCTCGCTCACGCCCGCCAGAAGCCTCGCCTCGTGCTGATGCACGCGTCCACAGAGTTCCTCTGTGAGTTCCTGCCCCTGCTTCGTCAACCTCAGCAGGACTACGCGGCGGTCGTCGGTCCTTCGGCGCCTGCGCAGAAGCCCCCGGTCGACCAGCTTCGTCACCAGGCGGCTAATGCGGGGTGCATCAGCAGGCAGTACGTCAGCCAGCTGCGTGACAGTCCACTCGTTCTTCTCGACGAAGGACTTCAGGATGGCGAATTCCATGCTAATGAGGCCGGCCGGCGAAATCTGTCGCTCGACGCCCTTCACGACCGCATTCACCAACTGCACCACGCCCTCAGCCAGTTCAGGGGGTGATGACCCCTCCCAGAGGAATTCGTCGGTTTTCGCTTCTTGTGCCGTCTGAACTATCTCGCTAGCCACCGCTTGCTCCGCCAATTAGTGCGCCGTGCAGTATGTCCTATTTGGGGCTTTTGGGGATGGTGACCCTGCCCAAAATTGTCAGCTTGCTCACATTTTCCGGTCAAGACTCACCAACCAAGGCTGACTTTACAGGATTTGGACACTCTGTGGGTTCCCAGCGGGGCCAACTTTGCGCCATTGGCAGAATTGACGACTCCCCGTCTCGGCGGAGCCTTGCTGCGCGGGAACAGCTTACCAGCAAGGGCGTGACGCTCCCTCCCGGCACGGAAGGCATCGATCCCGATGGCGAGTACGACCAGTTCGCGGCGCCTGTGCGTGAGCACCTCGACATAAAACTGGTCTACGGCGTGATGGAGTTGGAGCGTCAGCGCCCCGGCTCTTCCTGGCCGAGTGTCTTCAGGTTGAGCGGCAGGCCCGCGACCACGAAATACACGTCCGCCGCCGCCGCCGCCACGATCTGGTTGGCGCGCCCGAGTTCGTCCGCGTAGGCGCGACCCAGCGCGCTCGGCGGCACGACCCCCAGCCCCACCTCGTTGCTGACAGGTGCGACGCGACGAGGTAGTCGGTAACCGTCGGGCAGAGGCTGTGCGCGATGAGCGCGGCCGCCCCGGAGATGAACCCGTCGAGCACGACGACCCGGCGAGCCAGCGCCCCGCCCAGCACGACGCCTGCCAGCACCCCGATCTCGAACCCGCCGACCCTGGCGAGGACATCCAGCCCGTCGCCCGCGTCGGGCTGATTCACCGCCAGCGCGCGCTCCACGACGGCGGCTTTGCGAGCCAGCTCCTGGTCGTCGCGGCCCGTGCCGCGGCCGGTCGTCTCGCGTGGAGGCCGGCCGGTCAGGGCCGCCGTGATGGCGCTCGATGCCGTCGTATTGCCGATACCCATGTCCCCGGTCCCGATGAGGTCCGCCCCCGCTTCCGCCGCCTCCCGCGCGACCGCGTCGGCCGGCCGGATTCCCGCGAGGATGTCCTCGATCGACATCGCTAGAGCGCGCTGGCGGGCTGGGCCTTCATCCCCTGCTCGCGGTAGGGGTGCTTGGTGCCTTCGACCAGATTGGCAGGGCCCTCACCGGGCGAGCGCCTGGCGACGGCCTCGTCATCGGGCGGCACTGGTCACGCCGTTCCTGGTGGAGGCCTTCCTGCCGTTCCCGGTTCCACTTGCGGCGGGGGCGGGGACATCCGCCTCCGCTTCCGACGGCTCACCCGCCAGCCCGATCAGGCTGATCGCGAGCGCCCCGGTCACCGGGTCGCGGTGGATGGCTGAGCGCACCCCGAACGTGGACTCGATCGTCTCCGGCGCCAGCACCTCCTCCGGCGGTCCCTCCGTGACCACCCTGCCTTCGCTCAACAGCACCAGCCGGTCGCAGTAGCGAGCCGCCAGGTTCAGGTCGTGGATCGCCGCGATCACCGTCAGGCCGTCGTCGACGAGCGTTCGCACCAGTCCCAGGATCTTGAGCTGGTGCAGGATGTCGAGGTTCGAGGTCGGCTCGTCGAGCAGCAGCACGCGCGGTTGCTGCGCGAGGGCGCGCGCCAGGAACACGCGCTGGCGCTCACCGCCCGACAACGTGTCCAGCGTTCTCTCCGCGAACTGCTCCGTCTCCGTCCGCCGCATCGCCTCCCGCGCAATGCGGTCGTCCGCCTCTCCCTCCACCTGGAACCGTCCCAGGTGCGGGTACCGACCCATGACCACCAGCTCGAAGGCCGTGAAGCCCTGGGTGTAGGGCGCGATCTGCGGAACGAGTGCGAGCATCGCCGCGACGTCCCTGGCCGGCATCGACTGCAGGTCGGAGCCTTCCAGCGCGACCGCCCCCTCCTGGTAGCGGAGAACGCCCGAGAGGGCCCGCAGCAGGGTCGACTTGCCCGCGCCATTGGGCCCGATCAATCCGAGGAACTGCCCGCGTTCGGCGCGCACGTCGACGCCATCCAGCAATGTCTTCGCCTCAACGCTGAACGAGACCGCTTGTGCATTAACCGCCGGGGTGCTCTTGCCGTTCATGGTCATCTACTCCGCCAGGCTGAACGTTTCCGCGGGGGGATCGGGGAAGTCATCCGGCCACAGCATGCGCGCCAGATCCTCGGCCCCGCGAATGTTCCAGTAGGAGAGCGTGGTGAAGTGCCTGCTCTCGACGATAAAGACGGCCCCATTCTTGATTGCCGGCAATTCGGCGAGCGCTTCGGTCTCCAGCAGGCTCTGCCGGAACTCCTCCGCACCGAACGCGACCGGCTGGGGAATGATGATGATGTCCGGGGCCATGGCGATCACGCCCTCAAGGCTGGTCGTCTGGTTGCTCGTGATCCCGGCCTCTTCGGCGGCGTTCAGACCGCCGGCGACCGTGATCACGCCACCCTCGGTCGAGTTCCCCCCCGCCACCCAGAGCGTGTCCGAGTACTGGGTGAGGGCGAGCACGCGAGGCTTCGGCTCCTTGACGCCGGTCACCCCCACGAGCGCGTCGTACCGCGCCTGGACCTCATCGGCGAATGCGAAGGCGCGTTCCTCCTCCCCGTAGATGTAGCCCATCAGCAGGATCGCGTTGATTCGCGCCTCCGGACCCTGCTCCAACTCCGTCTGGATGACGGGGATGCCCGCCCGCTGCAGGGCTTCGACTAGCTCAATCGGGAAGAACGGGCTGGTGACGATCACGTCCGGCGACTGGGCGATGATCAGCTCCGGGTCGCGCGAGATCTCCGCCTTCTCCTGCACCAGCGAGGCCACGTTCGAGTACGTCTCGTTCTTCGTGGCCCCACCGACCGCTACCAGCCGCTCGTTCGGCACGAGCGCAAGTGTCATCTCATCGTGGCCAACCGAGGCCGTGATGATCCGCACCGGCTTGGCCGGGATGCTGACTACCCCGTTCAGCCCCTCCACTTCGCGAGGCCAGCCGGAGTTCGTCGCGTCGACGATCCCCGGCACGCCCTCGAGCGATCGCGCCGCTGGTGCGGGCGTTGGCGTTGGCTCTGGGGTCCCAGCAGGGGTGGGAGTCGACGCGGCGGCTCGAGTCGGTGTGGGAGCTTCCGTAGGCGCCTCTGTTGCGGCGGCCGTGGGTTCCGCGGTCGCCGTCGCTGGCGGTTCCGTGGCCTCCGGCGTGGCCGCAGGCGTCGCTTCGTCGGACGAGCACGCCAGGAGCGCCAGCCCCAGCAACAGCAGGACCAGAGGCGCGATGAGGGGGCGCATTCGAAGAAGGGAGACGCCTACTCCCTGAGACAGGTGGCCGCTCATAGCGCGTACACCTGCTGTTTGTTCTTGATGAGGAGGAGGATGAAAAACGGCGCCCCCACGAACGCTGTGAGAATGCCGACGCGAAACTCGGCCGGCTCGATGACCGTCCGCGCGACCGTGTCGACCAGCACCACGAAGACCGCGCCCCCGAGGGCGCTCATCGGGATCAGCACGCGGTTGTCCGGCCCGAGCACCAGCCGCAGGACGTGGGGTACCACCAGGCCGACGAAGGCGATGGTTCCGCTCACGGCGACGGCCGCTCCCGTGGCCAGCGCCGCGGTCCCGAGCAGGACGATCCTCGTGACGCCCACCCGCACGCCCATCGAGCGGGCTTCGTCGTCGCCCAGCATCAGCAGGTTCAGGTCGCGGGCCAGCAGCAGGAGCACGGCCGTGCTCCCCAGGATCAGCGGGGCGGCGATGCGAACGTGCTCCCAGGCGCGGGAGTCCAGTCCCCCGGCGAGCCAGAACAGGATCTCCCGGAGCGCCTCGTTGTCGGGAAGGAGGATGATGATCGCCGAGACGATCGCCCCCAGGAAGGCGTTCACCGCCACCCCCGCGAGCAGCAGCGTGGCCATCGAGAAGTGCCCGCCGGCCACGGCGATGCCGTAGACCAGGAACGCGGCGGCGACGGCGCCCACGAAGGCGAACACGGGCAGCGCGAGGAAGAAGATGCCGGTCAGCCCGGCGGCGATGGCGATCACCGCTCCGAGCGCCCCGCCCGCGGACACGCCGATGATGCCGGGGTCGGCCATGGGGTTGCGGAACAACCCCTGCATCGTCGCCCCCGCCACCCCCAGCGCCATCCCCACCACCGCCCCCACGACGATCCGGGGCAGCCGGATCTGCTCGATCACGAGCTGCTCCGTGCGCCCGAACTCGGGCACACCGAACCCCATGGCGGAAAAGATGATCCAGGCGACGTGGCTGACTGGGATGTCGAGCGGGCCAAGGCTCAACGAGACCAGCCCCACGGCGAGCACCAGCAGCAGCAGGAGCGATCCGCCGATCGCCAGCCGGGTCGATACGCCCATCTGACGGTAGCCACGGAGGGTGGTGAGTCCGACGGCCTGCAAAGGAAAACCCCCAGCGGGTCCGCTGGAGGTCGGTTGTCGATCTGCCCGGATCGGTGCGCGCAGAGCGAGGGAACCTCTCTATAGCGGAGAGATGTAACCCCTCGTCCAGGCAGGTCTCCTGGCTTGCGGGTGGGTGTTAATGCCGGGCCCTTCCCATCGGCGAACCGACAGTGGGCTCCGGCCCCCAAATCCCGCTTACAGTGGCGCTACCGCGGCGGATTCTCACCGCCTTCCCTATTCTCCCTGGGACGGGCACCTGGACGAAAAAAGCCACCGCGAGCGTATGGCTCCCCTTCCCGCACTGTCAAGGAAGAGGGCGGCTCACGGGGAGGGTTCAGTGTGCCGTTCGGCGATCAACTCGTCGACCAGCGACCGCTTCCCGCCTGTGTACTTCGCGACCAGTTCCTGCGCGCGTCTGATGGCCTCAGCTCTCGTGAGAATGCGCAGGATGCCCCCATCAAGCTGCAGCACGACCGCGTCGCCCTCCTGCATGCCGAGGGCGTGTCGATAGGTGGCTGGGATAACGATGCGGCCCTGTTGGTCGACTCTTGCTGTTTTCTGCTCCATGTGCTGCCTCAGCCGATCACGCCCGCCTGCGCGAGTTCCGCGAGTTCCTCGTCGCTCGCGCCGAGCTCCTCCGTCAGCACCTCGTGCGTGTGCTGGCCCAGCAGGGGCGAAGCCACGAGGGGCACCTCGCTCTCCGACATGCGCGGCGGCCAGCCCAGTAGCTTCACCTCGCCCAGCACCTCGTGCTCGACCGTCTTCACGAAGCCGCGCGCGTTCAGGTGCGGGTCTTCGTAGATATCCTGTGTGTCCAGCACGGCCCCGCAGGGCGCTCCCGCCTCCCCGAGGATGCGCATCACGTCCCGCTTCTCCCGCTGGGATGTCCAGGCCGCGATCTCCTCGTACAGCGCATCGCTGTGCTCGCGTCGGGCCGTTGCCGTTGCGAAGCGCGGATCGTCCCTGAGGTCCGGCCGCTCGATGGCGTCGCAGAAGGCGTCCCACATCCGCGGCGTCACGAGCAGCAGGATCACGTAGTCGTTCGGCCCGCCGGGAGCGCACGGGTACAGCCTCGACGTAGCCGTCGCGCCACTGCCTGTGCGCGGGGCCGCCTTGCGCCCCCAGTCCGCCCCGCTCGAGATGGCCGTCCGCAGCCAGTAGGTCATCGCCTCCTGCATCGAGATCTCGAGGGCCTGTCCCTCGCCCGTGCGCAGCCGCTGGATGTAGGCCGCGAGGATCGTGAGCGCCATCTGCACGCCCGTCCCCGAGTCGCCCACCGTGATGCCCGGCCGCAGGGGTGGCCCGTCCGGTTCGCCCGTCACCGCAACGGAGCCGCCCGCCGCCTGCGCGATCATGTCGAAGCACTTGTAGTTCGAGTACGGACCGGACAGGCCGAACCCCTTGATGCGCGCGTAGATGATCGCCGGGTTCGCCGCCTTCATCACCTCGTAGCCGAGGTCCAGCTTCTCCATCACGCCCGGGCCGTAGTTCTCAACGAACACGTCGTAGTGCGGCGCCAGGCGAAGGAGAACCTCCCGCCCGCGCGGGTCCTGCAGGTTGAGCGCGAGGCTGCGCTTGTTGCTGTTCCAATTGAGGAAGTACGCGGAGTTGTCCTGGCCGCTGTAGACGCCACGCCCGGGGTCGCCCACGCCCGGACGCTCGATCTTCACGACATCCGCGCCCAGCCACGCGAGCGCCTGCGTGCACGAGGTCCCCGCCTCGTACTGCGTCATATCGAGGATTCGCACTCCATCCAGCGCCGGCATGAGGTCCCTCCCGAGGGTAATCCCGTACGGGCGGCAGTCTAGAGGGTTGCGAAGGCGCCTCGCGCCATCGTGGAAGGAAATTGGTACCGGGGGAGGGATTCGAACCCTCACGCCTTGCGGCCGCGGATTTTAAGTCCGCTGCGTCTGCCAGTTCCGCCACCCCAGCCTGACTCTCACCCGATCATAGGCGAGACTAGTGGTGCCTTCCTACGCGCTCCCGCCCGCAGTGCGCCCTTGAAAGTCCTATGGCGACTCATCTTCGCCGCCCCTTGGGCATCCTGCGTCGTTTGGGGATGGTGGAGGCGATGTCGAGAACCTGAGTCATGGTGGATCCGCAGGTCTTGAAGTAGACGCGGTGTTCGGAATCGCGAAACCGGACGGATATCCGTTTGCGTTCGGCCTTGCGGAGATTGCGGCCATGCACTAGGACCGCACGGAACCTCAAGGAGCCTTCGGAGGCACAAAGCTGCTCCGCAGCCTTCGCGCCTGCTTCGAGTTGCCCCCTTGCAACAGCACTGCGAGCGCGACCGCCCTTTAGCTCTAGCGCCGCTACGTGGAGCATGGAGTCGTGATCGCAGAAGAGGATGTAGTCGCACCGAGTCTCGTGTTGCCTGAGGGGTGAACCCGGTCGATCAAGGTCCACGAGCAGGTAGGGGCTCTGGAGGCCCTGCAACGAGACAGAGCAGCCCTCCTTTTCGCACTTCTTGGAAAGGGCCCGTGGGTCGAGCTGGCCCTCAATCCTCGAGAGACGTTCTGTCATCGGCCTATTCGGGGTCGCTCGCTGCGCTGGCCCACTCGTTGTGGAGCTCTTCCGCGATGGCGTCATACCCAACGCCGAACGTTCCCGCCTTCGGGTCCAGGATCACTTCCTCGACGACGGAACCGCGGGGACGGTCCTTCTTCCGGAATAGCCACACTCCAACATCCTCTGCAGGCAAAGCGTAAGGGCCGCCAGGCATGGCCTCCCTGCGGCTCTTGGGGAGGTCTGAGAGTTCTACGAGGTTCCCAATCGTCTCGGCAACCCACTCGCTGTGTGTCGTCAGGATGACCCGCAGGCCAGCCTTCACCGCGCCCGCCAGCAACCTCGCAAACTCGACCTGCATTTCGGGGTGCAGGTGCGACTCGGGCTCTTCGATGATAAGAATATCGCGCCTTCCGACGACATGCCGGAGGAAAAGGACGACGGGAGCGAGTTCTGACACCATAGACGAGGCGTTCATCAAGGGGAGATTGTCCTTCCAGCCCTCAGGGCGATAGAAGAATGACGGGTATCCAGATTCGGAGGGGATGTTCCGGATAGCACCCTTAAGGACACGGTTTTCAAGCTCTGTGGCTGTTGGGGAAAGGTGTCGGTCTTGACTTCGACCCCGCCGCGGGGGCTGTTCAAGTTCAATCAGGTGCTGGAGGAAATCCCCCAGGACCCCTGAGAGTACTCCGACTCCGGCGTCTCGACGGACGCCCCCATACTGGGCTCGCTCCAGCAAAGCGCTTACGACAATCGTATGTGCATGCATGATTCCTGTTCTAGCTGCCGGAAGATAATAGGCCGGTCTGTTTAGTCCCCCCATAATAGTTGGCATTAGTGAGTCGGAAATCTCCTCAGCAGCAGTTCTTGCAAAAAATTCCAGACTGTCCACTGCAAGTTCGTTCTCTTTAAGAGTCCTGATGTGATCTTTTATATCCGTTGTGAGAGGAACGGATGGCAGGGTTCCAATTTCAACGGTTGTTGATGGCGATCCCCTGGCCACGTCTACCGTAAAGCTGAGTATCGATTCTGCGCCAGATTCTCCGGTGCGTGAGATTCTTATCATGGAGCTACGACTTCTGGGTTTCCGGTGGAACTCCCTGAATGACTCGACCCCGAAGCACCTCCTTAGTTCCGCGAGTAACTCCCCCTGGGTGTCTACGAAGTATCGGTAAAAGGCGCGAATTAGCGTCTCCTCTATCTCCGATGACAGCGGCGCTTCCTCACTATCGAGGTTCACCTCATTTGCCCAGGACTGAAAGTGTTGAAGGTCTCGGTGGGCCATTTCCTGGAAGAAGCGGTGGATTCTTCGGGGCCTGAACCGCCTGAGGCGGAATTCCAGCGGCTCGCCCATTAGTACTTGGTGCAGAGCATATGTTAGGGCGGCTAGGTAGGATTTGCCGGTGTTGCTCGGCCCCACGAAGACGGTCAACGGCCGAAAATCAACGTTCGCTTCTACGATCGGGCCGAAGTCTTTGACTTCGAGTCTGAAGTTGGCAGGATCGACCATATGTCCATCGTAACTGACCCAGTGCATTGGGAGGACGCCCGCTAGCAGGCCTCCCAGACCCCACCCTGCTCCCGCGCTTCGCCCCGCGCCGCCAGCACGTCGAGCTGGCCCTGCACGCTGGAAGCCGTCTGCCAGAAGTTGCGCTGGGTGGCGCGCGGATAGAGCCGCGCGGACAGGTCGTGGACCGTCGCCGGGCCGGAGCCCGCGAGCGACTTGCGCACGCGCGCGCAGCGCCGCTCGATGCGGCTCAGCGCCCCCGCGATCGCCTCGGAGGCGCCGTCGAAGGGCTCGCCGTGGCCCGGATAGCAGCGCCTGAAGCCGCCCTCCGCCAGTCGCTCAAGCGAGGCCGCGAAGTGCGCCAGCGAGGGGAAGCGCCGCAGACCCTCGCCCTCAGCCACGAACTGGATGGCCGGCAGTGGGTCGACGTCCGGCAGCAGCTGGTCGCCGGAGAAGAGCCAGCCCTCCTCGCGTACCGCCAGCACGACGTTCCCGGGTGTATGTCCGGGCGCCGCCAGTATCTCGACCCCCGCGACCTCGGCGTCGCCCTCAACGAGGCGGTCGGCCTCAAACGGGGGGTAGCGCAGGCCCGTGGGCCAGCGCGTCCCCTCTTCCGGGTACTCCCCTGCTTCGGCGGCGCGCAGCGCCGCCGCCCGCCGCGACTCGATCCGCGCCCGCACGTACACAAGCGTCTCCGATGGCGCGCCCGTCCCCTCCGCCCACGCCAGCATGGCCGCCTTCTCCGCGGGCGACTGGAGCAGGGGCCGCGCGGTCAGCGGACCGTCTTCCCTCCCCACCCAGATGGGCGCTCCCGCCCCCTGCCACCGCCGCCCCAGCCCGGCGTGGTCGTGATGCCCGTGCGTCGCCACGACCACGTCCGGCGATTTGCCCGCGAGCCCCTCCCGCAGCGCCTCCCAGGCCCCCGCGAAGTCCGGCCCCGTGTCGACCAGCAGGCGCGTCTCGCCCCGCTGCACGAGGTGCACGGTGTTGTCCCCGAGGGGGATCGATCGCACGTCGCTCATCGCCTCAGTTTGCCACGGGAGTCGCGCGCGTCCGGCGCAGCCCCTACCATCCACCGCCGAGGCCACTCATGACGCAACCTACTACCAACAGGCTGTCTCCCGGAGACGTGAAGACCATCTACGGCGTCGCCGCCGACATGCAGGCGAGCGTCGAGCGCGTGATCGTGGGCAAGACCGATGTGGTGAAGCTCGCGCTGGTCGCCCTCCTGTGCGAGGGGCACATCCTCCTCGATGACGTGCCTGGCACAGGCAAGACCACCCTCGCGAAGGCGATCGCGCGGTCGCTCGGCTGCTCCTTCCGGCGCATCCAGTTCACCCCCGACCTCATGCCCTCCGACATTACCGGCATCCACTACTACGACCAGAAGACGCAGGACTTCGCCTTCCGCGAAGGGCCGCTCATCGCCCAGATCGTCCTCGCCGACGAGATCAACCGCGCCACCCCCCGTACCCAGGCCGCCCTCCTCGAAGCGATGGAGGAGCGCCAGATCACGGTCGAGGGCGAGACAACCCTGCTGCCCCGCCCCTTCCTCGTGATCGCCACCCAGAACCCGGTCGAGCTCGAAGGCACCTTCCCTCTCCCCGAGGCGCAGCTCGACCGCTTCATGCTGCGTCTCAAGCTCGGCTACCCCGACGAGGACGACGAAGACGAGATCCTCGCCCGCCAGGAACACACCAACCCCATCGACACCCTCGGTCCCGTGGTCACGGCCGCGCGGCTCACGGAACTGTCGATGGCGCTCCAGAGACTGCACGTCGACCCGGCGGTGCGCCGCTACGCCGTCCGCATCGTGCGCGAGACGCGCAACGAGGCTGCCTTCGAGCTCGGCGCCAGCCCGCGCGCGAGCCTCGCCCTCTTCCGCGCCGCCCGCGCCTACGCCGCCATCTCCGGACGCGACTACGTTCTCCCTGACGACGTGAAGGCGCTCGCTCCGCACGTGCTCCCCCACCGCATCATCCTCTCCACCCAGACCCGCCTCCGCGGCCGCGAAGTCGAGGATCTCATCTCCGATGTTCTCGACCGTGTCCCCGTGCCCATCGAGGACGAGCGCCCCGCTCGCTCCCCGGCGCCGGCATCGGCAGCGGCATCGTCGCATCCCGCCCCGGCTGCATCATCCCGCTCCAGCCCTTCGGTCTCCTCCCGGCCGTCGGCGGACCGCGAGTCTCCCTGGCGGCGAAGCTGATGCCCCCGCCACGGGAAAACCGGCGCTAGCTCATGCCCTTCCGCGAACTCTGGCTGCTCGCGGGACCAATCCTGATCGGGGTTGGCGTCGGTACGGGCCAGCCGATGGTCACCGGTATCGGCGTCGTTGTGCTCATCGTGGGCGCCCTGAGCCGCCTCTGGGCCCGCTACCTCTTCCGTCGCGTGCAGGTGCGAAGCAGCCTCAGCGAGACGCGCGCCTTCCAGGGCGAACCGGTGGAACTGCGCTTCGAGCTGGAGAATCGCAAGCTGCTGCCCCTTCCCTGGTTCGACCTGCGCGTCGCCATCTCCGACGGGCTTGAGGTCGAGGGTGAGACGCCCGTGTCCGCATCCGCGCCCGGCGTCAGCTGGCTGACGCGGCGCGGCGCCCTGGGGTGGTACGAGCGCCGCCGCTGGCGCATGCGCCTCAGCGCGAAGGATCGCGGCCACTTCCAGATCGGCCCTACGCAGATGCACTCCGGCGACCTCCTCGGCATCTTCTCTCGCCACTGGGAAGGCGGCGAGACTACGAGCTTCCTCGCCTACCCACGCGTGTTCGCCCTCGACGACCTCGGTTTTCCCGCCGACCGCCCCCTCGGCGAGTCCAAGGGCCGCAACCGCATCTTCGAAGACCCCCTCCGCATCTCCGGCCTCCGTGACTACGAGCCCGGCGACCCGCTCCGTCGCATCGACTGGAAGGCCACCGCCCGCCGAGGCGAGCTCCAGTCGCGTGTTTACGAGCCCTCGGCCGTCCAGCATCTCTACGTGCTTCTCAACATCGACACGCTCGAGCACTCCTGGGAGGGCTACCTGAAGGACGACCTGGAGCGGACCGTCTCCATGGCCGCCTCGCTCGCGGTCTGGGGAGCGGGCCGCCGCTACGCCGTGGGACTCCTCGCGAACGGCTCCATGCCGAACTCGGACCGCCCCATCCGCCTCGCCCCCTCCCGCTCCCGCTCGCAACTGCCCCGCATCCTCGAGACGCTCGCTGTCGTGCAGCCCCTGACCATGGGCGATCTTGCCGGCAACCTCCGGCGCGAGTCCAGCCGGCTGCCCCTTGGTTCGACGCTCGTGCTCGCCGCGGCGCTCATCCCCGACGAACTCGCTGTGGCCATGCGCCGCCTCCAGGGCGAAGGCCACCAGGTGGCCGTGGTTGTCACTTCCGACCGCGTCGACCTCGACAAGCTGGACGGCCTGACCGTGCGGGTCACGGGCCAGCGCTTCGAGGCCAGCGAGGTGATCGTGTGATCGGTCGCCTTGCCATCACCCTCCTGCTTGTGGCCGAGGCGCTCGCCTTCTACACCGTCGGCGAGGTCGTCATGCGCATCCTCCCCGAGCGCAGTAACGAGCTCGTGAGCGCCCCGGGCTTTGTCGCCGTCGGCTTGATCGCCTTCCTCGCGCCCGCTGCCCTCGGCTGGTTCGCCGTCGAGGGACGCAAGCGCGTCTTGACGCTCGGTGTTGGCGGGCTCGTTTTGCTCTACGCCGTCCTCCGCCTCCAATACGCGCACGACCTCGTCCTCTGGGACTTTGGATGGGTTGCCGACTTCGTCGTCGACACAGGCAAGGTAAAGGACTGGGTCCCGCCCGTGCTCGTAAGCAGCTCCCTGTTGCTCGTCACCTGGGTGCGCGCTGCCTGGCGGGCGCGTAGCGAGGTGTGGCTCGGAGCCGCCCCCCGCTCCCTTGCCATCCCCTTCGCGCTGGTCACCGTCGCCCTGCTCGTCACGGCCGCCAGCGAACAGGCCGAGGTCGTCACCCGTGGCGGCGTCGTCTTTTACGGAGTGGCGCTTGCGGCACTCGCCTGCTCGCAGCTCTCGCAGAGCGGCGGCACTATCGGCGGGCTCCGCTCGGGCGGTGTCACCATGGTGATGTTGGTGGGAACGGGCGCCTTCGCGGTCATCGGCGTTCTCCTTGTCGGCGTCCTCCTCGACCCCCTCATCGACGTGCTCTCGACACCCGTTTCTGTCGTCGGCAAAGCCCTCATCTGGTTTCTTACCTGGGCGGTCTTCTTCCCGATCGGCTGGGTCCTCACGCACTTCTTCGAGTTCATCTTCGGACTTCTTGGCTCGGGCGGGAGCGAGCAGCAGCAGATTCAGCTCCCCGCGCCACCGCCCGGCGCCGAGGGGGCGGAAGGGCCGGAAGACGAGGGCGACTCACTCGCCGGCCGCATCGCCAGGTACTCCCTGGCTGGCGGGGCCCTCTTCCTCGGGCTCGCCGTCGTGGCCGGCGCGATCTTCATCCTCGCCATCCTTCGCCGGCGCGCCCGCGAAGCCGGCGAAGAGTTTGCTGAGTCCGAGCGCACCGGCAGCCTCGGCGATGATCTTCGCGGCGCCGCCCGCAACCTCTTCCGTCGCGAACGCCGCCGCGAGCTGTCGGGCGAGGGAGCGGTGCGCCTCTACCTGGAGGTCCTCGAGTCCGCCCGGCGGGCCGGGAACCCTCGGGACGACGCCCAGACCCCCCAGGAGTTCGCGCCCGTCCTCCTCAACGCCCTCCACCGCGATGTGACCGACGAGATCACGGCCGCCTTCGAGTACGCCCGCTACGGCGGCCGCCCCCCCGACGAAGCCACGCTGACCGAACTGCGCAGCCGCTGGGAGGGATCGGGCTAGCGCCCGTCTCGCAGCAGCGCCCACCCCTCCCCATGCTCCACCACCCGCGGGACCGCCTGCGATGTGTCTTCGCGCGCCGCGAAGGCGATATCGGCGTCGAGCCCCAGCGCCTTCAGGCCGCGCGCATGGTGGGCGCCTGCCACCAGCCGTGCGCTCCGGTCCGTGCGTTGCGGAAGTCCCGGCGCGATCCAGTCCTCGTAGCGGCTCGCCTCCGCCGCCACCCCCGCCGCATCCCCGAGCTCCAGCCCCGGACTCTCGCGCGCGATCAGCTGCACCAGCCGCGCCGCCGCCGCGAAGTCCTCCAGCGCGAAGCGCTTTCCCCCCGAGTTCCCCGCGCACACCAGCGCCACGCGTTCGTACCCCGCCGCCCAGCGCGCCGCCGCCCCTGCGTTCGCGAACGCCGCCGACCCCGCCTCGCCCCGCCCCGCCACCCCGCAGAGCGCCCCCGTCCCGTTCGTGGTGAAAAGCGCCACTCCCCTCCCCCTCAGCTCCACCGTGGCCGCCTCCGCGGGCGAGTTGCCGTAGTCGAAACCCTCTGGCGGCAGACCGCCGACCTCGCCGAACAGGACTCGCCCCTCCGCCCCCGCCCGCTCCCGCGCCGCTTCGATCGTGTCGACGACCAGCAGGTCCTCGATGCCGCCCTCGAAAAGCGTCGCGATCGTCGTCGTCGCCCGCAGCACGTCGATCACGAGGAAGGCGTCCGCCTCCATCACCGTCGCCTCCGACGGCAACAGCGCCACGTCGAGCCGTTTCGTCATGGGCGCAGCATGCCCCGTCGCGGGGCCCTGCGCACCCCTGACGGCGGCGGCAATGCGGGCGACGACGTATGCTTGACGGGATGGATTCGCGACCCGTCGGCATGTTCGATTCCGGCGTCGGCGGCCTCAGCGTTCTCCGAGAATTCCGGCGTCTCGCCCCCCGCGAACGCACCGTCTACTTCGCCGATACCGCCTACTTCCCCTACGGCCCCCGCGACCCCGGCGAAGTGCGCAAGCGTGCCTTCGCCCTCACCCACCGGCTCCTCGATGCCGATGCGAAGCTCATCGTCGTCGCCTGCAACACCGCTTCCGCCGCCGCCATCGCCGATCTGCGCCAGCTTTTCGATGTGCCCTTCGTGGGCATGGTCCCGGCGGTGAAGCCCGCGGCGCGCGCCTCCAGGAGCGGGCGCGTCGCCATCCTCGCCACGCCCGGCACCTTCGACGGCGACCTCTACGCCAGCGTTGTCGAGGAGTTCGGGAAAGCCACCGCAATCGACCGCGTCGTCGGCCACGACCTCGCCGAACGGGTCGAACGCGGCGACATCGAGACGCCCGCCGCCCGCGAGGCCGTGCGCGCCGCCCTCGCCCCCACGGTCGCCGCCGGCGCCGACATCGTGGTGCTCGGCTGCACCCACTACGAGTTCCTCGCCCCCGCCATCACCGCCGAGTTCCCGGGCGTCTCCGTGCTCGGCACGGGCGAACCCGTGGCGAAGCGCGCCTCCGCCCTTCTCGCCGAACTCGAACTGGAAGCGCCCCCCGACGCCGAGGGCGCGCTCGACCTCATCGTCTCGGGAAACCGCGAAGCCTTCCTCGAAACGCTTCCCAAGCTCGGCTTCTCGCCGCGCGAGCACCCCGCGGAGGCGCAGCCATGAAGCCTTACGTCGAGCGACTCGCCGGGCGCAGCCGGGAGGTTGGCAGCTTCGTCTGCGTCGGCCTCGACCCGTCCGGCGACCTGCCCGTGGAAGAGGTCGCCCCCCGTAACCGCGCCATCATCGCGGCGACCGCCCCCTACGCCGCCTGCTTCAAGCCCAACCTCGCCTTCTATGAGCAGTTCGGCATTCCCGGCCTGCGCGCCCTCGAACAGACCCTCGCGGCCATCCCCGAGGGCATCCCCGTCATCGCCGATGCCAAGCGCGGCGACATGGGCAATACCGCCGCCGCCTACGCCCGCGCCCTCTTCGAGGTCTGGGGCTTCGATGCCGCCACGGTCAACCCCTTCCAGGGACGAGACGCCGTCGAGCCCTTCCTCGCCTACGAGGACCGCGGCGTCTACCTCCTCTGCCGCACCTCGAATCCCGGCTCCGCCACCATCCAGAACGCGCTTCTTGAGGACGGCGTCCCCTTGTACCAGCGCCTCGCTGCCGAGATGCCCACCTGGAGCGCCAACGTCGGCCTCGTCGTCGGCGCAACCGCCCCCGAGGAGCTCGCCCGCGTGCGCGCCCTCGCTCCGCAAGCCACGCTGCTCATTCCGGGCGTGGGCGCGCAGGGCGGCGATCCCACCGATGTCGTCGCCGCCGCCGGTGGCGAACCCGGACTCATGGTCGTGAACGCTTCCCGCAGCATCGCCAACGCCCCCGACCCCGCCGCCGCGGCGCGAGACTTGCGCGATGCCCTCAACGCCCCCGCTCCGTGAACGAGGAGGTAGCCGTCGGCGACGTCTGGCGAATGCGCCGCCGCCACCCCTGCGGCGGCTGGGAGTGGCGCGTCTACCGCATCGGCGCCGATATCGGTCTCGCCTGCCTTGAGTGCGGGCGGCGCGTGATGCTGGAGCGCCGCCGCTTCGAGCAGCGCGCCCGGGCGCGCGTCTCCGCCGCCTCGTGAGCGCCTTCCCCGCCTGGGACGAGGTCGACGCACCGCCCCCGCCCCCTGCCCTCCTCCAGCAGATCCCCTTCCGCTGGCTGAGCTACTCGCGCTTCCTCTCTCGCATCCCCCAGAACGCCCTCAACCTCGCCCTCGTCCTCCTTGTCCTTGATGCCACGGGCAAGGCCTTCTACACCAGCTTGCTCGTGCTCGCCCTGGTCGTCCCCGCGATGATTGCGGGCATTGCCGCGGGCGTTGCCGCCGACGCCATCCCCCGCCGCCTCATCGTCGCCCTTGGCAACATCGCCCGCGCGGCCGTTTGCATCGGCTTCATCGTGCAGCCCGGCGGCGATGCCTCCCTCTATTTCGTCGCCATCCTGCTCGCCGTCTTCGCGCCGTTCGTCTCCGCCGCGGAGGGCTCCATCCTCCCCGCCGTCGTCAAGCGAAGCGAGCTGGCCCGCGCCAACGCCATCGGCCACGCCGTCGGTGGAGCCGCCCAGATAGTCGGGTTCGCAGTCCTCACCCCCGTCGTCCTGCGCGTCTTCGAACGGGCCGACGTGCTCTTCGGTATTAGCGCCGCGTTCTTCGTCGTCGCGGCCGTCGCGACCGTCCGCATCGGTCCCGTGCCCCGCACCCGTGACGAGCCCGCCCAGCTCCCGCTACCGGAACTCGAGACTGAGCCCGCCCCCCCGATGGTGGGCGCCGCTCCGGCGACCGGCGCGCCCCCGTCCGAGGCGGGAGCTTCGTGGTGGCAGGCGGGCTGGAGAGCCATGCGCCGCGACCCCGCCGTCTTCAAGGCCGCCATCGAGCTCACGCTCATCACGATGATGCTCATCATCATGGGCGGCCTCATCCCCACCTACATCCGCGATGTCCTCGATCTCCCCTTTGAGATCGGTGTCCTGGTGTTCACACCCGCCGCCGTCGGCGTCATCGTCGGCCTCCGCGTCGCGGGGCCGCTGGCGCAGCGGGCGCCCCACGGCCTCCTCAGTTCGGTTGGCTTCGCCCTCTTCACGGGCCTCCTCTTCGCCCTCGCCTTCGTCAACGAAGAGGCCTCCTTCCTCGGCGGCTACGGCGCCTTCGCCTGGCTCAACGATGTCGACCTTTGGGACCTGGACGGCGGCGCGCTGCTCGCCATGGCGCTCGTGCTACCCCTCGGCTTTGCCTACGCCATCGTCAGCGTCGCCGCCCAGACCGTGCTCAACGATCGCGTCCCTCTCGCCCTCCAGGGCCGCGTCGTCGCGACCCAGGGGGTGATGGCCGCGCTCGCCGCTTCCCTGCCGGTATTGGGTGCGGGCGCCCTCGGAGATTGGATTGGTGTGCAGCCCGTGATGGCCATCCTCGCGGTCAGTATCGCCGCCGCCACCGTCATCAATCTGCGCTCCTGAGCGGGGGCGCGCCTTGCCGCCCCTTACCGCCCCCTCCTATCATCGAGCCGATCAAGCCGGATAATTCCGGTCGGGGGGTGGGACATGCGCGAAATGACCATCGAAAGCATCCGTCTCTCCCTCAACAGCTATCAGCGCATCGCCATCCTTCGCGAGAAGGACACCGACCGCTACCTCACCATCTGGATCGGCCCCTACGAGGCGGAGAGCATCTCCCTGCGCCTCCACGACGTCACCCCGCCCCGCCCCCAGACGCACGACCTGCTCGTCAGCGTCATCGAGCAGCTCGGCGCCAAGGTGCAGTACATCCTCCTGAACGACCTCGCCCGCGATACCTACTTCGCCCGCATCGTCCTTGATGTGAACGGCAACGCCGTCGAGATCGATGCCCGTCCATCCGACGCCATCTCCCTCGCCGTGCGCGCCGGGGCCCCGATCTACGCCGAGGAATCGGTGCTCGATCAGGGCGGCGAAGTCATCCGCGAAGGCGACGACCAGGAGACCGCGGAGCATGAGCCGGACAAGCCCGTGGATCCCGCGGAACTGGAGCGCCTGGGGCCGTTCAAGGACTTCATTGAGGGGCTCGATCTGAGTGGCTTCGACGACCCCCGAGCATAGGCGCGACCGGCCCCGCCGGCCGCTTGCGCATTGCTTCACAATCGCCCTATCATTCCTGCGGTTTGAGCGCGGTCATGGCAAAGCCTGAGCGTCGCGGATGGATAGCGCCAACCGCTTACCTCATGGGGGCAGGCTGGTATTTCGCCACCTGCATCATCGTCGGAGTCGTGCTCGGCCTCTGGCTCGATGACATCACCGGGCTGGAGCCGCTCTTCATCCTCCTGGGGATCGTCCTCGGGCTCACTCTGGCCATCGGTGGCGGAATCCGCATGCTTCTCCCCTTCATGAAACGCTTTGGCGGCGACGACGACGACGCCTCTGGCGGCGATCGGTGAGAAGGCTTTACATCATCGGCGGCGTTGTTGCCGTGTTGGGCTGGATCGTCCTCGGCCTCATCGTTGCGCGTGGCCCCCAGCCCGAGATCATCGTTCCCGCCGAGATCATCACCAAAATCGGCTTCTTCAACATCTCGAACACGCTCATCTCCGCGTGGACGGCGATGATCATCCTCATCGTCGCCTCCTTCCTCGCCACCCGCGCCATGAAGCTCATCCCCTCCGGCGCGCAGAACTTCTTCGAGTCCGCCATCGAGCTCCTTGTCAGCCAGTTGGAGGATGTCGCCGGTGCGAAGAACACCCGCCGCTTCTTCCCCGTGATCGCCACTCTCTTCATCTTCATCCTGCTCTCGAACTGGATGGGCCTCCTCCCCTTCTTCAATGCCATCGGCAAGACCGAGGACATCGGCCACCACATCTTCCATGAGATCGAGGAGCACCACGCCGCCCACAAGGCGTTCGACGAGGAGATTGAGCACGCCTCCGGCTGGCTCATGGACGACACCGGCATCGGGCTCGTCCGCCCCAACGCCAACAATGCCCACTTCGAGCTCGGCGCTTCGGCGGCGGCGCCGGTCGAACCCGGCGAGGCGCTCGACAAATACGTCGTCTTCCTCGCGGACACCTTCACGGACTTCGACACCGGGGACTACGTCGAGGGCGATGGTCACGCCCCGGAGGTCACCCCGGGCATGCTGCAGGCGGCGATCGCCGCCCTCAATGCTGACGCGGACGCGCCCAGGCTCCTGCCCGGCGACCACGACCACGGCGTCGCCAGCGCCCTGCTAGGCGATGAGCTGGTCGTGGGTGGGATCGAATTCCCCGGCCAAAAGCTGGCGCTCATCATCCCCCTCTTCCGCTCCGCCTACAGCGACGCCAACAACACCATTGCGCTGGCCTTGATCGCGTTCGTCATGATCGAGTTCTGGGGCCTGCAAACGCTGGGGCTGGGCTATCTAAAGAAGTTCTTCAACTTCAGCGGGGCTATCCCCTTCTTCGTGGGCATCCTCGAGCTGCTTTCGGAGTTCATCCGCATCATCAGCTTCGCCTTCAGGCTCTTCGGCAACATCTTCGCCGGGGAGGTGCTCATCCTCATGCTCACCTTCCTCTTACCCTTCCTCATCGTCGACATCATTTATGGCCTGGAGCTCTTCGTTGGCTTCATCCAGGCCGCGGTCTTCGCCCTCCTCACGCTCGTCTTCGCCGTAATGGCCGTCGAGCACCACGACGAGGATCACGACGACCACGAAGGCGAAGCCGGCCACGACATGGAATCCCAGGGGACTCCGGGGCAGTAGCCCCGCCCCTTCGCACATTGCCCCCCGCCCAGGCGGGGAGGACACACAGGAGGATCCACCAACCATGGGAGCACTCGACCTTCTCTTCCTGCTCGCGCTCGAGAACGACGGCGCAAAGGCCATCGGCGCCGGCCTTGCGATGGGCCTTGGCGCCCTCGGTCCCGGCATCGGCATCGGCCTGCTCGTCGGCCGCGCGATGGAGGCCCTCGGCCGCAATCCCGAAGCGCGCGCCTCGATCCAGACGAACATGATCCTGGGCGTCGCCTTCGCCGAGGCGATCGGCATCTACGCCCTGCTCACCGCCATCATCATCGCGTTCGTCATCTAGCGGGCGGAACGTGAATCGCTAAGCGAGGGAGCTCTTTATGGGCGAAGCCTTCACTGCTCTCGGCATCAATCTGCCGCAGCTCGTCGCGCAGATCGCAAACTTCATCGTTCTGCTCGTGATCCTGCGCCTCACCCTCTACAAGCCCATCCTGCGCATGCTCGACCAGCGTCGCGAGAAGATCGCCGAGGGCCTCGGCGCGGCCGAACAGGCCCGCGCCGAAGCCTCCGACGCACAGGAGCGCATCCAGGAACAGCTTGATGAGGCCCGCGGCCAGGGTCAGGAGATCGTCGCCAACGCCCAGCAGGTTGCGACGCGCATCCAGGAGGATGCGCGCCAGCAGTCCGAGCGTGATCGCGAGGCCTCCTCGGAGCGTGCGCGCCAGGAGATCCAGCTCGAGCGTGACCGCGCCATCAACGACCTCCGCGCCGAGTTCGCCGAGATCACGGTCACGGCCGCCGAGCGCGTCATCCGCGAGTCGCTCGACGACGATGCGCACCAGCGCATCATCGAAGAGACGCTGGCGGAATCCGATCTGGGAGAGCGCTCCTAGATGGCCGACACGCAGGCGGCAAAGCGCTACGCGCAGGCAGCCTTCGCCATCGCTCGCGATGCTGATGCGATTACCCAGTGGCGTGGCGACCTCGACGACGTCGCCACGGTGCTGGCGGAATCGGACGCCGCTGCCTGGTTCGCCGCGCCGCGTGTGACCGTGGCCGAGCGCCAGGCGGCCGT
Organism: Tepidiformaceae bacterium; assembly: GCA_965262975.1. Lineage (GTDB taxonomy): Bacteria > Chloroflexota > Dehalococcoidia > Tepidiformales > Tepidiformaceae > UBA2991. The sequence continues at coordinate 3,714,673 of OZ253575.1, forward strand.
CGAGCGCGCGCTCGAGGTGTCGCCGCTCGCGGCAAACCTGGCGAAGCTGCTCATCGCCAAGAAGCGGACGCTGGAGGCGCGCGCGATCGCCCTCGCCTTCGACCGCTTCGCCGATGAGCACGAGGGCCGCGCCCAGGCCGAGATCACCACTGCCGTCCCCCTTCAGCCCGACCAGGTCGCCGCCATGGAGCAGCGCCTGGGCGAAGCTATGGGGAAGCAGATCACCGCCACCGCCAGTGTCGATTCAGACATCATCGGTGGCGTCGTCCTCCGCATCGACGACCATCTCATTGATGGCAGCGTGCGCTCCCGCCTGCGGCGGCTGCGCCGGGAGCTGAGCGGCGCCTAGGCGTCGCCACACACAAGAGGGAAGCAGCATGGCCGTTCGCGCCGAAGAGATCGCATCCATCCTCCGCGAGCAGATCGAGCAGTTCGAGGCTCCGTCTGTGTCCACCGATGTCGGCATCGTCATCGAAGCCGGCGACGGCGTGGCCCGCGCCCACGGCCTCAGCAACGCCAGGTACTCCGAGCTGCTCGAGTTCCCCAACGGCACCATGGGCCTCGCCCTCAACCTCGAGGAAGAGTCCGTCAGCGCCGTCGTCCTCGGCGACTACGAGGACATCAAGGAGGGCGACGAGGTGCGCGCCACCGGCCGCATCATCGAGGTCCCCGTCGGCGACGAGCTCATTGGCCGCGTCGTCGATGCCCTCGGTAACCCCATCGACGGCAAGGGCCCCATCGGCTCCACCAGGACCCGTCCGGTCGAGCGTATCGCCCCCGGCGTCACCCTCCGCCAGAGCGTCGATACGCCCGTGCAGACCGGCGTCAAGGCCATCGACGCCATGATTCCCATTGGCCGCGGCCAGCGCGAACTCATCATCGGCGACCGCTCCACCGGCAAGAGCGCCATCGCCCTCGACACCATCATCAACCAGAAGGGCGGCGACCTGATCTGCATCTACGTCGCCATCGGCCAGAAGGCCAGCAAGGTCGCCCAGGTGCTCGGCCAGCTCGAAGAGCACGGCGCCATGGAGCACACCATCATCGTCGCTGCCGGCGCTTCCGAGTCCGCCGCCCTCCAGTACCTCGCCCCCTATGCGGGTTGCGCCATCGGCGAGGAGATCATGGAGAGCGGTCGCGACGCCCTCATCATCTACGACGACCTGAGCAAGCACGCCTGGGCCTACCGCCAGATATCCCTCCTCCTGCGCCGTCCTCCCGGGCGCGAGGCGTACCCCGGCGATGTCTTCTATCTCCATAGCCGCCTGCTCGAGCGCGCCGCCAAGCTGCAAGCGGGCGGCTCGCTCACGGCCCTGCCCATCATCGAGACGCAGGCCAACGACGTCTCCGCCTACATCCCCACCAACGTCATTTCCATCACCGATGGCCAGATCTACCTGGAGCCGGACCTCTTCAACGCAGGCATCCGCCCCGCCCTCAACGTCGGCCTCTCCGTGAGCCGCGTGGGTGGCGCCGCCCAGACGCGCGCCATGCGCTCCGTCGCCGGGCGGCTCAAGCTCGACCACGCCCAGTTCCGCGAGCTGCAGGCCTTCGCCCAGTTCGGCACCAGCGACCTCGATGCCTCCACCCAGCGGCAGCTTGAGCGCGGCCTGCGCGCCAACGAGGTGCTGAAGCAGCCCCAGTTCGGGCCACTCAGCCTCGCCGAAGAGGTCGCCGTCATCTTCGCCCTTACGAACGGCCTGCTGGACGACGTGCCCACCGAAAAGATTGGAAGCTTCGAGTCTGCCTTCGTCAGCTTCCTCTCCAGCAACAAGCCAGAACTCTCCGCCCGTCTCGAGGCCGAGCGCGAGATCAGCGACACCACTGACCAGGAGATTCGGGACGCCGTCAGCGAGTGCAAGGAGTCCGTCCCCTACTAGGGAGCGCCATGCCCACCATTCAACAACTCCGCCGCCGCATCGGGTCGGTTCGGAACACCGCCAAGATCACGAACGCGCTCCAGCTCGTGGCCGCGTCGAAGATGCGCCGCGCCCAGGAGCGCGCCACCGAGGGCCGCCCCTACGCGGAGAAGATCCAGCTCGTCTTGTCCTCCCTCGCAGCCACCGCCCCCGGCGGCGGCGAGGGTGACAGCGACAACGAAGAGTCGCACCCTTTCCTCACCCAGCGCCCCGTCGAGAACATCGGCATCCTCCACGTCACCCCCGACCGCGGCCTCTGCGGCGCGCTCAACGCGAACCTCAACAGCAGCGCCGTCGCCTTCGTCGGCGAGGCCGAGCCCCCCACCGCCATCGTTGCCGTCGGGCGCAAGGGTCGCGACTTCTTCATCCGCTCCCGCCAGAACGTCGCCGCCGAGTTCACCGAACTCGGCGACTACCCCGCCCTCACCGACACCAGCGTCATCGCCCGCCTCGTCATGGACGACTACCTCGCGGGCGAGGTCGACCAGGTCTTCATCAGCTTCGCCGAGTTCGTCAGCACCGTGAACCAGCGACCCGTCGTGCGCCGCCTGCTGCCCGTCGAGCCCCCGAGGGCCGAGGATGAGGCGGAGGCCGAGGCCCTCCGCCAGGAGTACATCTTCGAGCCCGGCCCCGGCGCCGTCTTCGAGCGCCTCCTGCCCCGCTATGTGGAGATGCAGGTGCACGCCGCTATCCTCGAGTCGGCCGCATCCGAACAGTCGGCGCGCATGGTCGCCATGAAAAACGCGACCGATAACGCCAGCGAGATCGAGCGCGACCTCACCCTTACCTACAACAAGGCCCGCCAGGAGCAGGTCACCAACGAGTTGCTCGATATCGTGGGCGGCGCCGAGGCCGTCAGTGGCTGACGCGCCCCCCTTCGCCGCGGTCATCTTTGACATGGACGGTGTGCTCGTCGATAGCGAGCCCCTCTACTACGCCGCGGTGAGCGCCGTGCTGGCCGAGGATGGGATCGCGTTCCCCCTCGATCAGTACAAGCGCTACATGGGGACCAAGGCAAGTTGGCCCGAATTCGTTGAGGATCTCGGCCTGCCCCGCCCCGCTTCCCACTACCGCGAGCGCAGCAACGAGCTCGTCACGGACGGCTACCGCTCGGTCGACACGCCCCTCCCCGGCGTGGTCGAGCTCGTGCGCGGCCTGCGCGACCTTGGCCTGCCGCTTGCCGTCGCCTCCTCCTCTCGACGCGATTGGGTGGAGACCTGCCTCGACCGGCTCGGTATCGCCGACGCCTTCGATGTGATCGTAAGCGGCAGCGACATCAGCCAGGGGAAGCCCGCCCCCGACATCTACCTGCGCGCCGCCGGACTCCTCGGCCTCCTCCCCCGGCAATGCCTCGCCATCGAGGACGCTCCCGCCGGCATCGAAGCGGCCCACGCCGCCGGCATGACCTGCTGGGCCGTGCGCACCGAGTTCAGCCGCGGTCTGGCTCTGCCCGACCCCGAGCGCACCCTTGAGTCGCTTGAGGAAGTCGATCTCGCCGACATCGCGGGGGTGGCCGCTGACATGGCCGCCGGCATCGCGGGCAACTCGTGGCACACCCTCCGCGCCGATAAGCGTCTCGTGAACGAGGGTCACAACTACACCCCTGCCGAAGGCCTCGCCTTCGAGCGTCGTACCAGCCCCGGCGCGGGGCCCGAACTGGCGGAGCGTCTTGCGCGCTTCCGCAACAAATCCTGAAGCAACCCGAGAAGGAGCCCCATCATGGTCACCGCCACAGCCGCCGAGGGACGCATCGTCCAGATCATCGGCACCGTGATCGACCTTGAATTCCCGCCCGACCAGCTGCCCCCCATCTACAACGCCCTCCGCATCGACCGCGGTGACGGCACGAGCCTCATCGTCGAGGTGCAGCAGCACGTCGGCAACAACTGGGTGCGCGGGTTGGCGATGGACTCCACCGACGGTCTCACCCGCGGCATGGCGGCCGTCGATACGGGCCAGGCGATCGCCGTACCCGTGGGCGAGGCCTCCCTGGGGCGCATGTTCAATGTGCTCGGCGACCCCATCGACGACCTCCCCGCCCCCGACGACAGCACCCCCCGCTGGCCCATCCACCGCAAGCCCCCCTCTTTCGAGGACCAGGAAACCCAGCCCTCCGTCCTCGAGACGGGCATCAAGGTCATCGACCTCATCGCCCCCCTCGTGCGTGGCGGCAAGGTTGGCCTCTACGGCGGCGCCGGCGTCGGCAAGACCGTCATCATCCAGGAGCTCATCTCCAACATCGCCCGCGAGCACGGCGGCTTCTCCGTCTTTGCCGGCGTGGGCGAGCGCTCCCGCGAGGGCAACGACCTCTGGAACGAGATGAAGGAATCGGGCGTGCTCCCCCGCATGTCCATGGTCTTCGGCCAGATGAATGAGCCCCCCGGCGTGCGCCTCCGCGTCGCCCTCAGCGGCCTCACCATGGCCGAGTACTTCCGCGACGAGCAGGGCCAGGACGTCCTCTTCTTCGTCGACAACATCTACCGCTACACCCTCGCCGGCATGGAGGTCTCCGCCCTCCTCGGGCGCATGCCCTCAGCCGTCGGCTACCAGCCCACCCTCTCCACCGAGATGGGCGACCTGGAGGAGCGCATCACCTCCACCAAGAAGGGGTCGATCACCTCGTTCCAGGCCATCTACGTGCCTGCCGACGACTACACCGACCCCGGTGTCGCCACCACCTTCGGTCACCTCGACGCCGTCGTGGCGCTTGAGCGCTCCCTCGCCGAGCAGGCCCTCTACCCTGCCATGGACCCCCTCACCTCCTTCTCCCGCGCGCTCGAGCCGCGCATCGTCGGCGAGGAGCACTACCAGGTCGCCCGCGATGTGCAGGGCGTCCTCCAGCGCTACAAGGACCTCCAGGACATCATCGCCATCCTCGGCATCGACGAACTCTCCGACGAGGACAAGCTCGCCGTCACCCGCGCCCGCAAGCTCCAGCGCTTCCTCACGCAGCCCTTCTTCGTGGGCGAGACCTTCACCGGTCGCGAGGGCCGCTACGTCTCAGTGCGCGATACCATTCGCGGCTTCAAGGAGATCCTCGAAGGCCAGCACGACGGCCTTCCCGAGCAGGCCTTCTACATGGTGGGCTCCATCGACGAGGCCGTCGAAGAGGGCCGCCGCTTGAGCGAGGAAGGCTAATGCCGCTCTTCGTCGAGATCGTCACCGCCGAGCGCGTCGTCCGCACCGAAGAGGATGTTGAGGTGCTCATCGCCCCCGGAAGCGAGGGCCAGCTCGCGATCCTGCCCCGCCACGCCCCCCTCATGACCACGCTCGACCACGGCGAGCTCATCTTCCGGCGGGGCAACGAGGAGTCCGCCTTCGCCATCGGCGGCGGCTTCCTCGAAGTGCACAGCAACCACGTCACCGTGCTCGCCGACGCGGCCGAAGCCGCCGAGGACATCGACGTGGACCGCGCCGAGCTGGCGCGCCGCCGCGCCGAGGAACTCCTCGCCGGCGCCCGCGATGAAGGCGCCAGCGAGGCCGACCTTGCCCGCGCCCAGGCGTCGATGCAGCGCGCCCTCCTCCGTCTGCGCGTGGCCGAGCGCCGCCCCAGGCGTCCCGGACCGCCCATGCCCGGCGGCTAGCCTGCCTCAGCCGCCCCGCGTGTGGTGCGTCTTGCGCTCAGTGAGGCTGATGAGGTTCCCGTCGGGGTCGAGGTAGCGAGCCTCCCGCCCCCAGGGCGCGACGTAGGGCGCCCGATCGACCCTGGCGCCCATCGCAACAAGCCGCTCGTGGGTGACGTCCAGGTCCTCGACGAAGAGGCCGAGCGCGGGCGCGCGCGGCGCCTCCTTCGGGAAGAGGGCGAAGTGGAAGTACGGGTCGTGCCACGAGGTCTCCTCGTGGAGCGGATCCTGATCCCGTTCCAGTGCGATCCCCACGCCATCGCGGTAGAAGCGCACGGCTTCCTCAAGGTCCTCTACGTGAAAGGCTGCGAAACACGGGCGTTCCGTGGTCATGGCTTGCCTCCGAATCTCAACCTACACGCGTGGCTCTCGCCCGGCGTGACAACGTCCGGGCGGCGCTCCTCTGTCATTGCGGCAGGTTCGGCCTGTCCCCATACTGAAGCGCAGTATGGGCTCCAAGCGCGGCCATGGCTCCCGCTACGAGGTGCGTGGCGGCGCGGTCCTTTGCGGGTCCGTACGCATCTCTGGTTCCGCGAATGCGGCCCTCGCCTCCATGTGCGCCGCGCTCCTCACCGAGGAGACGGTCGTCCTCGAGAACGTCCCCGCCGTCTCCGATGTCGACTCCCTGGCCAGCCTGCTCGTCCATCTCGGCGCCACCGTCGAGCGCCCCGAACGTAACCGCGTCGAGATCACCGCGGCGGGCGTGGGCACACTTGAGGCGCCCATCAAGCTCGTCTCCGAGAACCGCGCCTCCTTCCAGGTGATGGGTCCCCTGCTCGCCCGCCACGGCTTCGCCGCCATCCCGCCCCCCGGCGGCGATGTCATCGGCCAGCGCCCGATCGGCGTGCACCTCGACGGCTTCGTGGCCATGGGCGCCACCATCGACCGTGTCGGCGAGCACTACCAGGCGCGCGCCCCCCAGGGGCTGGTGGGAACCCGCATCTTCACCGACTACCCCTCCGTCTCCGGCACGCAGAACATCCTCCTGGCCGCGACGCTCGCCCGGGGCGAGACCACGATCGTCAATGCCGCCACCGAGCCCGAGGTCCAGGCCCTCGCCGCCCTGCTGAACAGCATGGGCGCGCGCATCTCCGGCGCCGGCACCCAGATCGTGACCGTCGAAGGCGTCGAGCGCCTGCACGGCGCCACCTTCGCGCTCGTCCCCGACCGCGTCGAAGCGGGCACCTTCGCCATCGCCGCGGCCATGACCGGCGGCGACGTCGAGCTCGTCGATGCGCCCGTGGGGGTGATGGATGCCATCATCAGCAAGCTCCGCATAGCCGGCGCCACCGTCGAGGCGCGAGATGGCTCCCTGCGCGTCGCCGCCGGGCGACCACTCGCTCCGGTTGGTTTCCAGGCCCTGCCCTACCCGGGGCTCGCGACCGACTTGCACGCCCCCCTGGCGGCCATGCTGACCCAGGCCGATGGCGTCTCCATCATCCACGAGCGCGTGTTCGAGAACCGCATGCTCTACGTGGGCGAGCTCCGCAAGATGGGCGCCGAGATCGTGAGTACCGGCTCCTCCGCCATCATCAGCGGACCCACGGCCCTGCACGGCGCCCATGTCCGCGCCCTCGACGTGCGAGCCGGCGCGGCCGTGCTCCTCGCCGGGCTGGCCGCCAGCGGTACGACCGTGATCGACGACCTCTACCACCTCGATCGCAAGTACGAGCTCCTTGACGAGAAGCTGGGCGGCCTCGGCGCCGAGCTGCGGCGGGTGTAATCACATGGTCTTCGGCTTCCTCTCGAACACGCGCGCCGGCATCGATCTCGGCACCGCCAACATCCTCGTCTTCGTCCAGGGGCAGGGTATCGTCGTGAACGAGCCCTCGGTCGTTGCGCGACATAACCGTGACAACGCCATCGTCGCCGTCGGCGCCGAGGCGCGCATGATGCAGGGCCGCACGCCCGGCGCGCTCAGCGTCATCCGCCCCATGCGCGAGGGCGTCATCGCCGACTACCTCACGACCGAGGCGATGATGCGCTACTTCATCGGCGTCATGATGGGGCGCTTCAGTCTGATCCGGCCCGAGATCATGGTGACCGTGCCCGCCGGTGTGACCAGCGTCGAGCAGCGCGCCGTTCGTGACGCCGCCGAGCAGGCCGGCGCCCGCCGCCCCGCCCACCTCGTCCCCGAGCCCCTCGCCGCCGCCATCGGCGCCGGCGTGCCCGTGGGCACGCCCTGCGGGAACATGATCGTCAACATCGGCGGCGGCCGCACCGAGGCTGCCATCATCTCCCTCTACGGCATCGTCGTAAGCGAGTCCGTCCGCGTCGCCGGCGACCGCATCGACGAAGCGATCCAGGCCTTCGTCCGCCGCCGCCACAACCTCATCATCGGTGAGAGCACGGCCGAGGAGATCAAGATCGCGATCGGCTCCGCCATCCCCCTCGACGAGGGCATCTCGACGCAGGTGCGCGGTCGTGACCAGCTCAGCGGCCTTCCGCGGACCATCACCCTCAACAGCGACGAGATCGCCCAGGCCATTCAGGACGCCCTCGGCCAGATTATCCAGGCCGTTCACAGTGTCCTCGAGCGGACGCCCCCCGAGCTCTCCGCCGACGTGATCGACCACGGCATCGTCCTCACCGGCGGCGGCGCCCTCCTGCGCCACTTCGATGAGCTCCTCACCCAGGAGACGGGCGTGCCCTGCTACGTTGCCGACAGCCCCCTTGAGTGCGTCGCCGTCGGAGCCGCCATCGCCCTCGACCACCTCGAAATCATCGAACGCAGCCTGCCCACCGAAGAGGAACAACTCGTGGGCCTCTTCCCCCAACCCGATCGCTGATCTACCCTCCGTCCTTCGTGTCTGAGAATCTCCCTGTCGAGTCTGCAGCCATCGGCCCGAACATCCTCGTGGTCGGCGATAGCTGCTCGGGCAAGACCACGCTCGCCCGCGCCTTCGCCGAGCGCTTTGGCCTGCGCCAGATCGAGCTCGATGCTCTCAACTGGGAGCCGAACTGGACGCAGGCGTCCGACGATGTTGTCGTCGACCGGGTGCTCTCTGCCATCGCCGAGCCCGGATGGGCCATGGATGGCAACTACGGACGCATCCTTCGCCCCCATACCTGGTCCGCCGCCGACACGATCGTGTGGCTCGACTTCCCCCTGCGCGTAACGCTGCTGCGCACCCTGGCCCGCTCGTGGCGCCGCTGGCGTACCGGGGAGCTCCTGTGGGGCACGAACCGGGAGCGCTTCTGGGAGCACTTCCTCCCCTGGGACCGCTCCCTCATCTGGTGGACGCTGAAGAGCCACCGGCGCCGCCGTCGCGCTTACAGCGCTGCCATGACCGACCCCCAGTGGAAAGGGACACAGTTCGTGCGTCTGTGCGCTCCTGCAGAAGTCGGGCCTTTCCTGGCAAGGACGAGGCTTGCCGAGTCGAAGGCGAAGACCGCCTAGCTCGCGTCCGGCGCCAGCTCCTTCAGGTAGTAGGTCATGCCCTGCATCATCACGACCGGGTCGATCTGCCGGATCGAGACGCCTTCGGGCACGTGCGCCGAGATCGGCGCGTAGTTCAGGATGGCGTGTACTCCGCCCGCGACCAGCCGGTCGACGACCTCCTGCGCGGCGTCCGCCGGCACCGCCACCACTGCGATGTCGACCGCCCCGCTCGCGAGGTAGCCCTCGAGATCATCCATGGACTGCACCTCGAGCCCCTGCACGACCCGGCCCGCCATGGCCGGCGCCGCGTCGAAGGCCGCGATCGGGTGGAATCCCTGCTGCGCGAAGCCGTCGTATTCGAGAACTGCCTGGCCCAGCCGCCCGATCCCCACCACGCAGACCCGCCACGTCCGGTCGAGCCCGAGAATCGTGCGCAACCGGTCCAGCAGATCGCCCACGTTGTAGCCGCGGCCCTGCTTCCCGAACCGCCCGAAGTAGCTGAGATCCTTGCGAATCTGCGCGGGCGTCACGTCGAGTTGCTCGCCCAGTGTCTGCGAACTGACGACGGTTTCGCCTGCCATTGCGAGGGTCGTGAGCGCCCTCGCGTACAGCGGCAGCCGGTTGATGACAACCTCGGGGATCATAGATGTCATTGGCGGGGCCGCCCCCTCCTGCTTGAGCCCGCGCGCCGGTCAGTCGGCCAACGGTTGTGAAAAATCGAACATTCGATTGGCCGCACTTTAAGCCGGGGATTCCCAGAGGGTCAACGGTCCCGCGTTACGACTGTGAGACACCCGACCCGTTCGACCCCAGCAGCGCCTTGATTGTGGCGGCGACCGCGGAGTCGTCGTGCTCCGCCACCGTGCGCGGGTCGAGCAGCGTTTCGCCCCCCTCCACACGCGCCACGACCGGCGGGTCCGCCTCCCGCAGCGCCCGTGCCAGCCACTCCGCCCCCGGCTCCGCCTGTAGGGCTGCGCACCACGTCGTCCGCCCTGCCCCCGGCGCCGCCCCTCCCCCGATCATCGTGCGCGCCTCCACGACGCGTCCGCCATCGCCCGCCGCCTCCGCCCAGGCCCGCGCCCGCGGTTCAAGCTGCTCCTGCTCCAGCGCCAGCATCCGCCAGACGGGGATCTCCTCGCGCTCCGTTCCCGCAACGTAGGCCATCAGCGTCGCGTTCAGAGCGGCGATCGTGAGCTTGTCGACGCGCAGGGCGCGGGCCAGCGGATGGCGCCGCAGCGTTCCCACCAGCTCCTCGCTCCCCACAATCAGGCCGCACTGCGGCCCGCCCAGCAGCTTGTCGCCGCTGAACAGCGTCAGGTCCGCGCCCCCGTCGAGGCTCTCTTGCACGGTGGGCTCGTGCTCGACATGGTAGTCCGTGGTCTCCACCAGGCAGCCGCTCCCGAGGTCGTCGAGCAGGAGCACGTTGCGCTCCCCCGCGAGCGCCGCCAGCTCCCCGAGCTCGGGCCGTGCCGTGAACCCTGTCACCTGGAAGTTCGAGCGATGCACCCGCAGGATCGCCGCTGTCTCCTCGGTGATGGCATCCGCGTAGTCGCCGACGTACGTCCGGTTCGTCGTGCCCACCTCCACCAGCCGCGCGCCACTCTCCCGCAGCACGTCGGGGATGCGGAAGCGCCCCCCGATCTCCACCGCCTCCCCGCGCGAGACAATGACCTCCCGCCCCTGCGCGAACACCTGCAGCGCCATCAGCAGGGCCGCCGCGTTGTTGTTCACCGCCAGCCCGTCCTCGGCGCCCGTCGTGCGCCGCAGCAGGTCGCGAACGTGCTCGTGGCGGCTCCCGCGGCCCCCCTCCGCGAGGTCGAACTCGAGGTTCGTGTAGTCGCGAGCGGCCTCCGCCATCGCCGCCATCGCTCGTTCGCTCAGGGGCGCGCGACCCAGGTTCGTCTGCAGGATCACGCCGCTCGCGTTCACGACGCGCCGCAGCGAGGGCCGCGCCAGCTCCGCCACGATCGCCTCCGCCTCCGCCGAGATGGTCGCCAGGTCGGGAGCGGTCGCGCCTTCCCTCACCGCTTCGCGGGCACGAGCGATGGCGGTACGGGCGGCCTCCAACGCGAGCGCATGTGGGCTCGTGCCGTTCACTCGCAGCTCGGCGAGCACCGCCTCGACGCTTGGGATGGCGCGAAAGGTGGAGGACATGTCGTGATCTTAACGCGCGCCCGCCGCTGTTCGTGTTCGTAGGCGCACTCTGCGGGAAAATCGAAGCAAGAAACGTTGCTGGAAAGATCTGTGAACCTTCGTATCCCCGGACCGACCCCTTGCCCCGATGACGTCCTCGAAGCCGTTGGCGGCCAGATGATGAACCACCGCGGACCCGAGTTCGCTGGCATCGTCAGGCGCGTCACCGATGGACTGAATTGGGTCTTCGGTGTCTCCAGCGAGGTGCTCACGCTCTCCGCCTCCGGCACCGGCGGGCTCGAAGCAGCGGTCGTCAACACGCTCAGCCCCGGCGACCGCGTGCTCGCCGTCTCCATCGGCGTCTTCGGCAACCGCCTCGCCTCCATCGCCGAGACCTACGGCGCCGAAGTCGTGCGCTACGAGCTCGAATGGGGCGCCGCCGCCGACTCCGAGGAGGTCGCCCGCCGCCTCGATGCGGACCCCTCCATCAAGGCCGTTCTCGTCACCCACAACGAGACCTCGACGGGCGTCACGAACCCCCTCGAAGCCATCGGCGCCGTCGTTCGCGACCGCGACCCGCTGCTCATCGTCGATGGCGTCAGCAGTGTCAGTTCCATCCCCTGCCCGGCCGAGCGCTGGGGCGTCGACGTCCTTGTGAGCGGCTCGCAGAAGGGCTGGATGGTGCCGCCGGGACTCGCCTTCGTCTGGCTCAGCGAGGCCGCCTGGGAGGCCAGCGAGCGCTCGACCATGCCGCGCTTCTACTTCGACCTGCAGCGCGCGCGCTCCTCGCTCGAAAGCCAGCAGACACCCTGGACCCCCGCGATCTCCGTCTTCTACGGCCTCGACAAGGCTTTCGAGTCGCTCCGCGCCGAGGGACTGGAGGGCATCTACGTCCGCCACCACGCCGTCGCCCAGTACACCCGCGACCGCGTCCGCGCGATGGGCCTGCAGCTCCTCGCCCAGGATGAGCGCCGCGCCTCCGACACCGTCACCGCCGTGCGCTGGCCCGACGATGTCGATGGCCCCGCCATCGCGAAGCGCGCCCGCGAGGAGTTCGGCGTCGTCCTCGGCGGCGGCCAGCAGACCCTCAAGGGCAAGATCTTCCGCGTCGGCCACATGGGCTACTTCTCCCAGGAAGACATCGCCGCCGCCCTCGACGTGGTCGAGCGCCTCCTCGCCGAAACCCCCGCGCGCGCCACGGCATAGGCTCGGTGATTCCCACCGCCCGCCCCGGTCGATTGAGGTCGTTGAGAATCAAGCTAGTCTAGTCTAGACTAGTGCAGATTGGAGCGAACATGACGACTCAGCTGCCTGAGAGCCAGCGCACATGGACCATCGCCGAGGCCAAGGCCCGCCTCTCCGAAATCCTCCGGCTCGCCGAGGAGGAAGGGCCCCAGCGCATCGGTCTGCGGAAACCGTTCGTGGTCGTCCCCGAGCACGAGTGGCGCGAACGGGCGCCGGAACGCAAGCCGCTCGGCCAGTGGCTCGTGGAAAACATGCCCCGCGGAGTTGAGCTGGAGCTTCCCAGCCGACGCGATCCGCCTCGCGAAGTCCCCTTCGCCGACTGGCAAAATGAGTGAGAGGAATCCTTCTCGACGCTAACGTCGTCTCCGAGGCTGTCAGGCCGGTGCCCGACGCAAGAGTCCTCTCGTTTCTGCGCGCAGTGACTGGGGCGTGGTTGTCAGTGGTTGTACTCCACGAACTGGAATTTGGCCTGCAGAGACTGGATGCCGGGCGGCGCAGGGAACGCCTGCAACGGGCCCTGGCGGAGGTCGTAGCCCGATACGGTGATCGAGTTCTTTCAGTCGATCGTGAGGGGGCCCTGCTTGCCGCTGTCATGCGGGTTCAGGCTCAACGCGCCGGACGCGTGCTGCACCTGGCCGACGCCCTCATCGCTGGAACCGCCATGGCCCACGACCTCGCCGTTGCTACCCGCAACGTAGGCGACTTCGAAGGTCTCGACGTTCCGGTGATCAACCCCTGGAACACCGCCTGACTCTTGCGATGCCGAAGGCCTTGCCCCCGCGGGCCATAGCGGGACGTAACGGGGCTCGGCGGTATGCTGAGAACCATGCCCACCGACCCTGAATTCCCCGCTGTCCACGAGCACACCACGTGACAGAAACGCGCCCCCGTCCCCGCGTTCTCATCGCCGATCCGATCGCCGACGAAGGTATCACCCTGCTGAGGCAGGGCGCGCATGTCGACGTGCGCACCGGTCTCTCCCCCGGCGACCTGCGCGAGGCCCTCGCGAACTACGAGGGCCTGGTCGTACGCAGCGAGACGAAGGTCACGGCCGCCGCCCTCTCCAACGCCGGGCGCCTCCAGATCATCGCCCGCGCCGGCACGGGCGTCGACAACGTCGACCTCGAAGCTGCCACCGAGCGCGGCATCGTCGTCGTGAACGCGCCGCGTGGCAACACCATCGCCGCCGCCGAGCACGCCTTCGCGCTGCTCATGTCCCTCGCACGCCACATCCCCCGCGCCGATCGCTCCCTCCGCGGCGGCGCGTGGAACAGGCGCGCCTTTATGGGCGCCGAGCTCCGCGGCCACACGCTCGGCCTCGTCGGCTTCGGCCCGATCGGTTCGGAGATGGCCCGCCGCGCCCTCGCCTTCGAGATGCATGTCGTTACCCACGACCCGTTCGTGCCGGCCGAGCGCGTGCGCGCCCTCGGCGCCGAACCCGTCGAACTCGAGCGGCTCTATGCCGAGAGCGACTTCATCAGCGTGCATACCCCGCTCACCGCCACCACCCGCGGCATGATCGCGCGCGAGCAGTTCGCCGTCATGAAGGACGGCGTGCGCCTCGTGAACGCCGCTCGCGGCGGCATCATCGACGAGAACGACCTGCTCGAAGCCGTGCGTTCGGGCAAGGTCGGCGGGGCCGCCCTCGACGTGTTCACCTCCGAGCCCCCGGGCGAGCACCCCCTGTTCGAAGAGGAGCGCATCATCGTCACCCCCCACCTCGCCGGCTCGACCGTTGAGGCGCAGGAGCGCATTGCCATCGACATCGCCGAGCAGGTGCTTGATGTGCTCGCCGGCCGTCCCCCCCGCTACCCCGTCAACGCCCCCCTCGTGCCGCCCGAGACCCTTGAGGTCGTCGGCCCCTACCTCGCCGTCGCCGAGCTGCTGGGGACCGTGGCGACGCAGCTCCTCAGCGGCCAGCTCACCACCATCGAACTCGCCTTCTTCGGCGAGATCGCCGAGCACGACGTTACCCCCCTCAAGGCGTTCGCCATCCGTGGCCTGCTTCGTCCCATCAGCGAGCAGAACGTGAACCTTGTGAACGCCACGAGCATCGCCGAGGCCCGCGGCTGGACCATCGACGAGCGCCTGCGCGCCTCCCACGAGGCCTTCCACAACCTCATCGAGCTGCGCGTCTGCAGCAGCGATGCCGAGGTCACCGTCACCGGCACCGCCAGCCACTCACGCGCCACCATCGTGCGCATCAATGACCTCGATATCGACCTGGTGCCCGATCCTGGCGGCTTCCTTCTGGTCTGCGAAAACGAGGACCGGCCCGGCATGATCGGCCGCCTCGGGACGCTCCTCGGCGAGCGCGACATCAATATCAGCGCCATGCGCGTGGGGCGCAGCAGCCCCCGTGGGCGCGCCCTCATGGTCCTCATGCTCGACGACGAACCGGACGCCGCCGACCTCGACATGATCGCTGCCGTCGAAGGCATCGCAAGCGTCCGCCTCGTCCGCCTCTAGGCCCGGGCGGGCGCCCCTACGAGTTCTACCTTGCCTGCGGCTTCTCCCTCGTCGGGGTCATTCCCGACGCCAACGGTCCGGGCAAGCCCGACATCCTCATGGCTAAGCGAGTCGGCGGGGATTAGCGCGAGAGCGGCGCGAAGACGAGCCCCGTTCCCAGCTTGGGGTAGTAGAACGTCGACTTCTGCGGCAGTCGCTCCCCGCCGTCGGCCAGCCCGATCACCTCGCTCGCAGGCACGTGCTGCAGCAGGAACCCCGTGCCCCCGCTGGTCAGCGCCTCGACTACCTTGGCCACCTCGTGCGTGAAGGTCACCGCGCCTGCGCGCAACTCCTCGTCGCTGATGCCCCACAGCGGGTCCAGCACACCGAGCCGCAGCAGGATGGGCGCCGCCGCCGCCCAGCGAGCGCTTGCCCGGGCAGGGGCAAGGCTCGCGACCGCGTCCTCACTCTTCGGGCGCAGCAGGTGAACGCTGTCTGGCGACAGGTTGACCGCCACGATCGCATCGGGCGATGCCGTGCGCGCGGCTTCGAGCGCTTCCGGGTCCGTGTCCGCTGCCGTCTCCTCGATGTCGAACAGGGGGTCCAGACGCGCGCGCCAGTCCGCGGGAGCCTGGCGCGGGACGTAGCGGTGTAGCGGCCGCACGATCAGCCCCTCGTCCTCGACCGGTACGACGCCTGCCATCGCGAAGCGTGCCGGATGGTCGCTCGCGAGCGCGCCCTCCCGTTCCGCGAGCCACCTGCGGTACGCCAGCGAGGTCTCGTAGCGATGGTGCCCGTCGGCGATATAGAACGCCTCCGACAGCAGGGGCGCGAGCTGGCGCAGCTCCCCGCGCATCGCTGGGAGCGCCCAGAGCCGGTGCGTCACGCCGTCGACGGTCTTGCCCGACACGTCCGGCTCGGCGCCCTTCGCCGTGTTTCCGAGCAGGCCCGCCAGCTGTCCCGAGCGGTCGCGCGCGAGCATGAAGATCGGGCTGAACTGCGTGCCCGTGGACTGCAGCAGCCGCAGGCGGTCCTCCTTCGGCGCCGACATCGTGAACTCGTGCGGCAGGACGGCTCCTTCCTCCCACGGCTGCGATTCCACCCCGCAGATGAGCGCCCGCCGCCTCCGCGTGACGCCCGCTTCCACGAATACCTGCTCATAGACGTACAGCATCGGTTCCGCGTCGCGCTCGACGATGCCCTCGGTGGTCCACCGCTCGAGCTCAGCCGCGACCGCACCGTAGCGGTCGGTCCCCGTCTCCGAGAGCTCCAGTCGCACCGCGTTGTGCGGCGAAAGCTCCGCAAGCCGCTCCCGTTCCTGCTCGCCGATCACGTCGAACGGCGGCGCCAGCAACCGGTCGAGCGCCCCCGCCTTCGCCGTGTACCGCAGCCCGCGGATGGGCATCAATCGAGGCATCGTCCAACCTCCTTATGTGCTGCCATCGTGGCTACGCCTCCGCCCTGTAGAATCGGGCTCCCGCCATGAAACGTGCCCCGTACTGTGTGTTCTGCAACATCGTCGCTGGCACCGAGCCCGCGAACGTCATCTACGAGGACGATGAGGTCATCGTCTTCCAGAACGTCCTCCGCTGGGTGCCGGTCATGCTGCTCGCGATGACGAAGGAGCACCGCACCCAGGCCGAGCTCTGGGACAACGGCATTGAGGCGGTTGGCCGCATCGCCGCCAAGATCGGCGCCGAGGCCTGCCCCGACGGCTTCCGCGTGCTCTCCAACTTCGGCTTCGAGGCGATGCAGAGTCAGGAACACGGGCATCTGCATATTGTCGGCGGTACGCACCTTGGACCCTACGTCTGAGCCGCCCGCAGCGTCTCGCGCTGCCGCTCGAACAGCTCTGCGATGCCGCCGCGCGCTAGTTCTACGAGCGCGTCAAGCGATGCCCCGTCGAACGGCTTCCCTTCAGCAGTGCCCTGCACCTCGACGAATGCGTCCTCGCCCGTCATCACGACGTTGAAGTCCACCTCGGCGGAGGAGTCTTCCTCGTAGCAGAGGTCGAGCACGGGCGTACCGGCGACGATGCCCGCCGAGACCGCCGCCACCTGTGTCGTGATCGCCGCCGCCGGGATGAGGTCGGCGCGCGCCAGCTTCTCCGCCGCCAGGCGCAACGCGATGAAACCGCCCGTGACCGACGCCGTGCGCGTGCCGCCGTCCGCCTGCAGCACGTCGCAATCCACCGTAATCGTGCGAGGCCCCAGCAGGTCCAGGTCGACCGCTGCGCGCAGCGAGCGCCCGATAAGGCGCTGGATCTCCTGTGTGCGCCCACCCGGACGGCCACGCTCGACCTCGCGCTGCGTCCGCGTTGAGGTTGAGCGCGGGAGCATCGAGTACTCGGCCGTCACCCAGCCGCTCTGCGTGCTGCGCAGCCAGCCGGGCTGCCGTTCGGCGACGCTGGCGGCGCAGAGCACGCGTGTCTTTCCGAAGGCGATCAGGCAGCTTCCCTCGGCGAATTCCTGGTAGCCCGTCTCGATCGTGACAGGGCGCAGTTCGTTGGCCTGGCGGCCGTCGGTTCGTGCTGGCATAAGGCCGCCTTCTGGCCCGATGGGGCTTCGCTACGCTACCCCTCCCCCTCGGCTGGCGCAAAGCTCGTGTCCCAGTGCTCGGCGCGTATCGAGATGCTGCTCCCGTCGCTCACGACCGTCACGCGACCGTGCAGGTCCGTCCGCAGCACGGCCCGCCCTCCGAGGTCGGCCAACGTCTCCTCCGTGGGGTGGCCGAAACGGTTTCCCTCCCCTGCCGAGATGACCGCTACCCACGCTCGCGCTGCCGCGAAGAAGCCCCCCGCGTTCGTGCTCGCTCCGTGATGGGGCACCTTCAAGACGTGCGCCTCAATGTCGCCCGTGGCCATCAGCGCCCGCTGCGCCGTCTCCTCGATGTCGCCCGTGAGCACGATCGTGGCGGCCCCATAGGTAATCCGCAGCACGATAGACGCGGCATTCCGGGCCCCGTCGAGCGCCCCCGGCGGCGGCCAGAGCGTCTCGAAGCGAACCCCGTCAACCTCGAAGACATCGCCGCGCCGCAGCGTCTGCCGGGTCCTCGCAGCTTCGTCGAAGCTTCCGAAGATAGCGGTGCCGTGCCTGGCCCCGCTGTCGTAGACCTGCTGCACGTCGAAGCGGTCGAATAGCGCTGGCAGCCCGCCGACGTGGTCCGCGTCGGGGTGCGTGAGCACCGCGGCGGCGATGCCCCGCTGCCAGTGCGGCAGTACGGCGCCGAGCTCCCGCGCGAGCACGATGCCGCTCGGCCCGCCGTCGACGACCACCCGCTCGCCGTTGGGCGTCGTGACGAGGATGGCGTCTCCCTGCCCCACGTCGAGAACCGTGATCTGCAGCTCGCCCGGCCCCCGAGCGGGCCACACGCTGATCGTGACGATCGCCGCCACGAGCGCGCCCGCGCCGCTCGCAAGCGCGACCGCGCGCACGGTTCGCGCCATCCCACCGGGCGTCTCCGGCGGCGTGACTCGCGGCGCCAGGTAGCGATAGGCCGGCCACGCCAGCGCGGCCAGCGCCGCGGTCGTCAGGAGCGCCGCCTCGGCCCCGAAGCGAGGCACCGTGATCGCCGCCCGCGGCACGCTCGCGCCCGTCTCCGCCATCCAGATGATGAACGCCAGGGGATAGTAGGCGGCCAGCCCGATGGCCCAGCCCGCCGGCTCCCAGAGCGCCCCCGCAATCGCCGCCGCCCCGCTCAGCCAGAAAGCGATCGCGAACACGGGTACGGTCGGGATGTTCACCAGCGGCCCGATAAGCGAGACCTGCCCGAACGTCACCCAGATAATTGGCAGGGCCGCGATCCAGGCAGCGAGCGAGAGCGCCGCGACCTGCAGCAGCAAGTTCGGTACGGCCGCGGCCGCGCCCAGTCGTGCGGTCAGCCAAGACAGCGCGTAGTGGATCCAGGGTCCGAACACGATGAGTCCGGCGGTGGAGGCGACGCTTAGCTGGAAGCCCGCCTCCAGCGCGAGTCGGGGTTGCGCCGCCGTCATCAGGATTGCCGCCGCCCCCAGCGCGGCGAGACCGCTGCGCGGGCGTCCCAGCCAGAACCCGACGAGCACGATCAACGCCATCACCGCCGCCCGCACGACCGTCTCCTCCGCCCCGGCCAGGAACACGTACAGCAGGAGCGAGGCGGCGGCGGGCAGCGTCGCCCAGTTGCGTCCCACGAGCGGCGCGAACAGCAGGAACGCCAGCGCCGTGACGAGCGCGATGTTCGACCCGGAGACCGCGACGAAGTGCGCCAGCCCCGTCTCCCGGAACGCTTCCGTGAGCTCCCCGGGCATGGTCGCGTCGCGCCCCATCACGATGCCTGAACCGAGCGAGGCCGCCGGCTCCGGCAGGGACGCTTGCATCGCCCGTTCCAACCGCAATCGCATCCCCGCGGCGAGGGCGCGAGGGCTGCCCCGCGGCCCCTCCCCGGTCTGCTCCATCCGCGGGAAGCTCATGGTTCCGACGACATCCCGGCGGGCGAGGAACGCGCGGTAGTCGAACGAATCCAGCACCGGAGGAGCGTCCAGCCTCCCCGTGAGACGCACTGGCGCCCCGTAGCGGAGCCTCTCCGTCTGCCGAACCGTGACCAGCGCCCGCCCCTCGGTTTCGCGCCAGACTCCGTCCTCCGACACGCGCTCGGCGCGCACGTGGTATCGCAGGGTCGTCAGGCCCGGATCCGGCTCGGAATCGATGCGTCCCTCGATCGTCACCTCTGCGCCGAGCGAACGCGCCAGGTCGGGGAGGGGCTCGTCGGCCCACCCCTGGAAGCGCCACGCCCCCAAAAGAGCCAGCAGGGCGGCGGTTGCCAGCAGGAGTCCCGCTCCGCGGCCCTTCAGCACCCAGGCCGCCGGCGCCGCGGCGCCGAACCACGCCCCCGCCACCCACGCGGGCGCGCCCCACACGCCGACAGCGGCGAAGCCCAGGAGCCACGCAGCGGCAAGGAAGGGGAGGGTCACGGGTTCGGGAGCTTACGGCACTGCGTCAGGCGACGAAGCGGTAGCCCTTGCCACGGATCGTCTCGAGCTGCTCGTCGCTGCCGAGCACTGTTCGCATCTTCCGGCGAAGGTTGCTCACGTGGGCCCGCACGAGCGTGTTCGCTCCAGCGTCATCGTGGTACTGCCAGACTTCGGCCAGCAGCGTGCGGGGATGCAGAATCTCGCCTTCGTGCGCCATCAGGTAGGCGAGCAGGTTCGCCTCGATGTTGGTCAGGTGCTCGGCGCCGCTGCTCCCCCTGAGCGTGTTGGTGTCCGTCTCCACCTCGAAGGGGGGAAGAGCCGCCCGCGTTGGGTCGCCGAGCAGGCTGCGGAGCGTCTCCCCGAGCTTCTCCAGGGGGAACGGTTTCTTGATGACGGGCCCGGGAAGGTGGAAGTGTGGCCGCCGCGAGCCCTTTCGAAGGAGGTAGACCAACGAGGGCGTTTCTGTGTCGAGGTAGGTCCGCGCCAGCCATTGGCTGAACTGCGTGAAGCGCGATCCTGGCTCGCCCCGGGGAATCCCCTGAACGTCGACGACCATCGCCGCTGGCGCCCTCGGATCGAGCCGTCCCATGAGTTCGTCGTAGTTTTCAAACGTGACCACTTCGTGGCCCCGCTCACGCAAATACGTGTCCAGGGCGGCCCGCATGCGGGGGTCTCGGCTAACGGCAACTACGACAGGCATCAACGCTCGCGTTCTCAGGTGGGCTCCGATACTAGGATGAATGGCGGGCGTGTCAAGACAAGCGAGAGACATAAGCGCATCCATTCCCGCCAGAACCCCGGAACGTCTCACCGTCCACTAATCGACCGCCGTCAATTCGTAGGTGAGGCGCTCGATCCTCGCCCTGATGACGCGGTGAGGGGCTTCCTGCTCGACCCAGACCAACTGTGTCACGGTGCTCGTCGTGATCCTGATCTTCCACGTCGCGAACGTTCCCGCCGGAACTTCCACCTGCTCCCGCCCCTCCACGGTCATGTCAGCCCCGAAGACCCTGCCCGTGGAAGCGTTCACATTCGTGAACGACCCCTCAAAGCCCTCGGTCAGCGGGATTCCCCGCACGAGCCAGAGGAGTTCCTCGTCGTCGTACCAGGCTGGCTCCGGCACGGTTTCAGTCGGCGCCGGGAGCTCTCGTTCGGCGGTCAGGCTCGCGCTCGGCTCGTCCCCGGCGGTTTCAAACTGCTTCGAATCGAAGCGAACGAGGCCCTCTTCCGGCAGGTACAGCGTCGCGAACTGCCGCGAGCTGCCCTCCTCCAGGTCCAGAACGATGCGCAGGGACGAGATCGGTTGCAGCGTCATCGAATCGACCCTTGCCGAGCCGTTGTCCTCGTAGCGTCCCTCCTCCGCGTCGCGACAGAGCCGGCGAACCTCGGTCACCCCCGGCTCGATTTCCGGCTCGATCTCCAGGACGCAGGCGCCTTCCAGGTTGTCGTGTTCCACGAGGTTGTAGTGAAGCCGCTCGGGCCCGGTCCAGGGCGCCTTCGCGAAGATGGGCGGGTACACCTCAAGAGGTTCCGAGCCGCACCCGGTGAGCGCCGTGCCAGCCAGCGCGAGGACGGCCACGACGAGCCAGCCCTTCACCCGACCGCCACCGCCGCTCGATCAATGCGCCGCAGCGCCTCCTCGACCCCCGCCGCATCGACGTCCTTGTGCGTGACCATGCGGATGCGTCCGGCCCCGAAGGGCACGCCCCGCACCCCCTCCTCCGCGAACGCGGCGAGCCATTGGTCGCGCGTTCCCTCCAGTACCTGCAGCACGACGATGTTCGTCGCCGGCGTCTCCACCGCGAACGCCCCAAGCCTCCCCAGCCCCTCCGCCAGCGTGCGAGCGTTGGCGTGGTCATCTGTGAGGCGCTCGATGTTGTGCGCCAGCGCGTGGATGCCCG
The DNA here is from genome assembly GCA_965262975.1 of Tepidiformaceae bacterium. Classification (GTDB taxonomy): domain Bacteria; phylum Chloroflexota; class Dehalococcoidia; order Tepidiformales; family Tepidiformaceae; genus UBA2991. Next base: position 3,736,272 of record OZ253575.1, read on the forward strand.
CTGCCGCCAGCACCCCCGCCTGCCGCATCCCCCCGCCCAGCATCTTCCGCTCCCGCCGTGCCCGCTCGATAAGGTCACGCGGTCCGCAGAGCACGGACCCCACCGGGCACCCGAGCCCCTTCGACAGGCAGAACGACACGGAGTCGGCGGGCGCTGCGAGCTCCGCCGCGGGTGTCTCGCTGGCCACTTCGGCGTTGAAGATGCGCGCCCCGTCGAGGTGCACCGTTGCCCCCGCTTCGTGCGCGATCCCCGCCAGCGCTTCCGTTCTCGCGGTGGTCAGGACCGCGCCTCCGCAGCGGTTGTGGGTGTTCTCCAGGCAGAGCAGCGCCGTGCGCGGGGCGTGGATGTTTGGCTCGCGGATGGCCGCGCGCACATCCTCCTCGGCCAGCCCCCCGCCGGAGTCGTTCGCGAGGGGGCGCAACTGCACGCCCCCGACGCGCGCCGCTCCCGCTACCTCGTAGTTGAAGATGTGCGACTCCTCGCCGAGGAGCACCTCGTCGGTGGGACGTGTGTGGCTCAAGACCGCTACCAGGTTCGCCATCGTGCCGCTCGGCACGAACACGGCCGCCTCCTTGCCCACCCGCTCCGCCGCCAACGCCTCCAGGCGGTTCACACTGGGGTCGTCGCCGAAGACGTCGTCGCCCACTTCCGCCTCCGCCATCGCTCGGCGCATCGCCGCCTCCGGCTGCGTCACCGTGTCGCTGCGCAGGTCGATCGTGCCCGCCTCGCTCATTCGCGCTGCCAGATGGTGCGCATGCCTTCGCCGCCGCGCACCGCCGCCACCACTTCCCGCCGCTCCTCGTCCAGGAGCTCGCGGTGGACTCGCGCCGCCGCCTCTCCCGCAATCGCGCCGCCGATCGACTCCAGCCGTCGCTGAAGGTAGTCCCACAACCCCGACTCCCCGATCACGCTGACGCGCCGCGGCCAGGCGAACGACATCAGCTTCTCGGGATACGGAAACGCGGGTCGCAGCTCTTTCACGGCGCGCACGCGCTCCTCCACCGAGTTCACCCGCGGAACCCGCGAGATGAACGGCAGCTCCGTCGCGGTGCTGCGGAAGTCCACCAGCACGCGGCTGCCCACGGTTTCGAGCCGCACGATCAGTACTTCCGAGCCGTCGATGACGCGGCGCACCTCTTCCAGGTCGATCCCAAAGTCGTCGCTCAACACCATTGCTCCCTGCGGGCTCCGGTCATGGTAGCCAGCCCTCCCGTGGGCCGCCAGCGAGCACGGCTCCTACTGGCACAACAGCGCGAATGAATAGCCGCGAGCGGAGAGCTCCCCGAGGACCGTATCGAGCGCCTCCACCGTCTGCGAGCGCTCACCCCCGCCGTCGTGCATTAGCAGGATCGCCCCCGGCCACGCGTGCGAAATCAGGTGCTCCGCGATCTGCTCCGCTCCTGGCCGGCGCCAGTCCTGCGGGTCCACGTTCCACAGCGTGAGCGTCTTCCCGAGCTCCGCCGCAAGCACGCTCGTCTGCTCGTCGAAGGCGCCGTACGGCGGCCGCAGGCAGGCGATTGGGTCCACCCGCTCCCCGACCGCCGCGTGGATCGCAGCGTCCGTGTCCCGTACCTCCGCGACGAACGTTGCCCGGTCGACCTTGTCCAGTGACGCATGGTCGAAGGTGTGGTTCTCGGGGTCGTGGCCTGCGTCCACAAGCCGTACGGCCAGCTCGGGGAAGGCCGTCACGTTCTGGCCGAGCACGAAGAACGTTGCCGTCACCCCGTGCCGCGCGAGCACGGCCAGCACCTGTGGCGTCCAGGTCGGGTGGGGGCCGTCGTCGAAGGTCAGGTAGACCACGGGTTCGCCCGCGCCTCCGTGCGCCGTGTGCGCCACCACGGGCCGCGCCGTCGATGGCGCGCTTTCCTGCGGCTGTGCGCTGGCTGCTGCCGCTTCCACTGCCTCCTCCAGCGCCTCCCACGTGGGCCTGTCGACGAACCCGGTCGGCGGCAGCCCCGCCTCGACCTGCAACTTCAGGATGGCGTCCCGCGTCGCCTCGTCGTACACGTCGTAGTAGCGGCCCGGATCCTGGAAGCCGAGCGAGGGAACGCGGGCGAGGCGCTGCTGCAGGGCCCGCACGAACCGCCCCCGGTCGCCCGTGCCGAGCGTGTACTCCTCGAAGTACGAGGCCTCGGGGCGATCGAGAAGCGTCTCGGGGGCGGGCGCCTCGGGCGGCAGGCCGGGCGCCTGCTCCACCGACTCCAGGTACGCAGCCGCCTCCTGCAGGAAACGGTCGTTCGGCGCGAGCCGGAGCGCCCGTCCGATGGACGACCGCGCCCGCGTGAGGTCGTCCGGCGAGGCGAGGACCTGCCCGAGGGCGCGCACCGCGTGGATGGCGGGATCGTCCCCTCGTACCTTCAGCGCTTCATCCGCGTAGAAGAGCAGGTAGGCGACCATTGTCGACAGGTCCGTCTCGGCCGCCGTCCCGCTGATCAGCGGCCCGTCGAGGGCGAACGCCTCCTCCGGCGGGAGCGCCTGCATCAGCGCGAAGGCGGCTCCGTACTCCCCGGCGAACACGTTCGTCAGCAGCGGCTGCCCCGGAGACCCCGCGTACGCCAGTCGCAGGACCGCCATCCGGTTTACGACGATGGAGAGCCAGCGCAGACCCTCGTGGTCCGGCGCCCGGCGAGATGTTTCGATTGCGAGCATGGCCGCGTCCCGCCAGAGGTTCGCCTCGGCGAGCTTCACAACGCGTTCCGCTGCCGTCCCGAGGTCCCCACCCAGATCCCCCGGCGCTTCCAGTGGCGCCGCGGAGTAGCCCACCCCGTCCCACCGATAGACCTGCTCTCGCCGTTCCTCCACCGCGCAGGCGTAGCAGAAAACGTACGGGTCCGACGTGTTGAAGATCAGCTCGACGACGCCGTCCCCGTCGAGGTCGGCGAGGCTGCCCGGGTCGGGCCGCGCGCTGATGTGGGAGACCACCGTCGAGAGGCGCCCCCCCTCCGCAAGCAGCACGTCCAGCGTTCCCGCATGTGCGCCCGTCTGCCCCCGAATGGCGATCAGGGCTGCGGGTTCATCCCAGCCCGGGAGGCCCGGATCCAGGATCTCGACCACCTCTGTGCGTTGGGGTGCGGTTTCGAGGGTCACCTCGGCCAGCGCTTCGGACCACGACGCATCGGCGTTCCGCCGGTAGAGCGCGACGAAGTGGAAGAAGTTGACGCCGCCCCCGCCCTCAGCCTGGTAGTACGGCTGCGGCCCGTTCGTGACCACGGTCCACAGGTCACCGCCATCGCGCTGAATGCCAAGCGGGAACGCGTGCGCGGTGAGCCGCTCCGCGCTCTCGCCGAATTCCTCGAGCACCGGCGTCAGCGCGATCTCCGCAAGCTCGGCGGCGAGCATGGCCGCGTCCTCGGGGGGAAGCTCCTCGGTCGGAGGCGTCGCGGGCGTGCTCGTCTCCGCGCCGGGTTCGTCCGCAGTGGTCTCGGTGGCGGTTGCGGTTGCGGCTGTCGCCTCAGTGGCTTCCGCAGGAGGGCTCGCCGCTGGTCCCGGCTCCGACGAGCCGCACGCCACGGCCACGAGGCCCGCGCCGGCGAACAAGAGCGCGGCGGCAATGCGGCTTCCCAGTGTCACGGTTGGCACGCTCGCAAGGGTGTTGGTCGGGGTGCCCGGATTCGAACCGGGGACCTCGCGGCCCCAAACCGCGCGCTCTACCAGGCTGAGCTACACCCCGTGCAGCCAGCGTACCGCACGCCCCCCGCAGGCCCTAGGAAAGAACCGGTTGCGCACACCCGATGATGTCGTGCACGTCCGCCACCCCGTGCGCTTCCAGCCACGCCTCCAACCCCTCAAGCACATCGAGGGGCGCGCGCGGGTTCGAGAATGTGGCCGTGCCCACCTGCACGGCCGTGGCCCCCGCCATCAGGAACTCGACCGCGTCGAGTCCGCTGGCGATACCGCCGCAACCGATGATCGGCACGCGAACCGCCTGCGAGATCTCGTACACGACGCGCAGCGCGACCGGCTTGATCGCGGGGCCGCTCAGGCCGCCGCTTGCGCGCGGCAGCACCGGCCGCCGCGCCTCCGCGTCGATGGCGAGGCCCGGGACCGTGTTGATCGCGCAGATGGCGGAAGCTCCTTCACCCTCGCAGGCGCGCGCGACCTCCGTGGGGTCCTGTGCGGCCGGCGTCACCTTCACGATGATCGGGAGCTCGGTGGCGCGCACCGCTGCTCGCGTCGCCTGTGCCGCCGCCGCCGCGTTCAGCCCGAATTCGAGCCCGTTGTCTACGTTGGGGCAGCTGAAGTTGAGCTCCAGGGCGGCGACCCCCGGCACGCCGTCGAATGCCGCCGCGAGGTCGCCGTAGTCGCCGGCGGACTCCCCCGCGATGTTCACGATGACGGGCACATCCCATCCCGCCCAGACCGGCGCCATCTCCGCGATGACGCGTTCGACACCCAAGTTCTGCAGCCCGATCGAGTTCAGCATCCCCGCTGGCGTCTCCGCTACCCGCGGCTGCGGATTCCCGGCCCGAGGCCGGGGCGTGACCGCCTTCGAGACGACGGCCCCGAGCTGGTTCACGTCGAACTGGCGGGCGAATTCGAGGCCCCAGCTGAACGTGCCCGAAGCGGGCATCACGGGACTGCGCAGGCTCAGGTTCGTCTTGCGATCCGGTGCGAGTTCAACGGCCAGTCGTGGTGTCACGGGCTCAGTCTACGGCCCGCTCTATCGACGGTCCGGCGTGGACCCTTTCCTGCCGGACCTGCGGCTGCGCCAGAGCCCTTCGCTCTCCGAGTTCTCAAACTCGCGTTCGGTTCCGCAATGTTTACAGATGCCCCGGCTGGTGTGCCCGTTGGGCGTCGCGATAATCCAATGGTGCCGGCACGTTCCAGTTGCCGCGCGCTGCCTGATGGCTTGCATGTGAAACCCCGTCGGGTTCGGCGCCCGCCTCGCGCGAATCCACTGCTTAAACCTTACTACCTTTGTCCAGCCCTTCGCCTGCTGGTTGGTGGCTTGAGGGTCTGCTCGAACCACAGCCCCCCGTCCGGCCCCTCCCCATGCACCGGCCGGAACCCCATCCGCACCCAGAAGTACACCGCCAGCCCGCGGTCCGGCGGCGCCCACGTGCGTACCACCGGGTAGCGGCTCGCCAGCGACCGCAGCAGCGCCGTGGCCGTCCCCGAGCCCGCCCCGTACCCCCGCGCCCCCTCCTCGATGCAGAGCCGCGAGATGAACGGCGCCTCCCCCGTCAGGTCGACCGCGACCTCCCCCACGACTTCGCGCTTCCCCCGGCGCCGCACCTCGTAGCGCGCCACGTCTCCGGACTCGACGCGCCGTAGCGAGACCCCCTCGCCCGTGATGCGCTGGGGAAGGGGCCGCGCCGCGCTCACCGGTCGAGCCACTCGCGTGTGCGCGCCGCGATCGTCTCGATGTCGGCCCCGAGCCTCGTGCACCGGGGAATTGCCTCAAGGAACTCGCGGCCGTAGCGCTTCGTGCGGATGCGGCTGTCGAGCACCGCGACCACCCCTCGATCCTCGCGGTCGCGGATGAGGCGTCCGAAACCCTGCCGGAAGCGCAGGATCGCCCCCGGCAGCGAGAACCCCCCGAAGGGGTTGTCGTACAGCTCCGAGCGAGCCTTGTGGACGGGGTCCGTCGGAACCGCGAATGGCAGTCGCGCGATGACGACGAGCGAGAGCGTCTCCCCGCGGATGTCGATCCCCTCCCAGAAGCTCGCCGTCCCGAAGATGACCGCACGCGGATCCTGCACGAGGTTGCGCATCAACTGGCGCGGTGCGCCGTCGCGGTCCTGCACGAGCACGCTGATGCCCTCGGCCTCCAGCGCCTCCCGGCACAGCCCGGCGACGCGTCGCAGGGACGCGTGCGAGGTGAACAGCGCCAGCGCCCGCCCCCCCGACGCCAGAGCCAGTTTCGTCACGGCTTCCGCCGCGGCCTCGTCGTATCCCCCCGAGCCGGGGTCGGGGAAGCCCGTCGGTGTCGCCAGCAGGGTCGAGCGTTCGTAGTCGAAGGGCGAGCCCAGCGCCAGCGTCCCGGCGTCGGGCAGACCCATCTGGTTCGCCGTGAACGCCATCGAGCCTCCCGCCGCCAGCGTTGCGCTCGTGGCGATGACCGTCGTGCGGCCCTCGAACAGCTCCGCCGCCAGCAGCGGCCCGACCTCCAGCGGCGCCGAGTTGAGCGCCCCCATCCCGTCGCGCGTCGCCGAGACCCACACGATCTGGTTGGGGTGGCCGCCCTCGACCAGCTCCTCGAGCTCGTGCCGCACCGCCTCAAGCCTCCCCGCTGCCGCCTCCAGCTCTTCCCCCGCGGGCCCGCCGTCCTCCCCGCCCAACAGCCCCGCCGCCGCCCGTGTGCTCTCGACCGCGTTCGCGAGGGCGGCGTCGAGCGCTGTCCACCCCTCCTCCACCTCTCCCCAGCGGCTGCCGGAACGCACCCCCGGCGTGATGCTCACGCGGTCGTCGCGCGACTCCCCCGCCAGCGCGCCCAGCGCTTCGAAGGGGCGGGCTATTCCCTTCGCTGTGGACGCAATCGCCGCCTTCAGCACGGCTGCCGCCCCCGCCCCCAGTGACTCCGGCAGCCCCGTCGTCGCCACCACGCCGCCCTCGCGCCGCTCCGAACTGCGCGGGCGGTGGATCGCCTCAAGCGCATCCGTCACCTGCCGCGCCCCGATGTGCATGCCGAACTGCTGCGTCGCCTGCGCCTCCAGGTTGTGCGCCTCGTCGATGATCAGGTGGTCGAACGCGGGGATGGCGCTCCCTCCACTCGCGAGGTCGGCCAGCAACAGCGCGTGATTCACCACCACCAGGTGCGCCCCCTCCGCCGTCTTGCGCGCCCGTTGCAGGAAGCAGCGACCCTCCCGTACGAAGGTGTGCTGGCGCGAGAGGCAGTCGACATCCGCCGCTGAGAAGCGCGTCCAGGCCGCACGCGCCCCAGGGTCCAGACGCAGCTCCGAGCGGTCGCCGCTGCGCGTCGTCGGCAGCCAGCGCGCCAGCGACCCCGCCAGCCGCGCCACATCCGGGTCGCCGAGGCTGGCCGGATGCGCCATCCAGCGCTGCACGCACAGATAGTTGGCGCGCCCCTTCAGCAAGGCCACCCGCAGGTCCTCCGGCTCCGCGATGGCGCCCGCCTCGCGCAGGATCTCGCGCAGGGCCGGCACGTCCTTCCCGAGCAGCTGCTCTTGTAGCGCGATCGTGTTTGTCGAGATGACCACGCGGGCGCCGTTTCGCAGCGCGTAGAGCGCCGCCGGGATCAGGTACGCGAGCGACTTGCCCACGCCCGTGCCCGCTTCGATCAGCCAGTGCCCCCCGTCCGAGAACGCCCCCGCGACCGCCTCCGCCATCTCTGCCTGCTGCGGGCGCTCTTCGAAGCGCTCCACCACTCCCGCCGCCCGCGCCAGTGCCTCCCGCACCTCGGATGCGTCCAGGGGCTCGGGCGTCTCCGCTCGCACAAGCGGTTCCGGTGGCTGCCAGCGCTCGGGAAGCGCGGGCGCTTCGAACGCGTCCCCCGCGTCGAGCTCCTCGCCGGCCATCTCACGTGCGAGCGCTGGCTCGTCCAGCGCCACCAGCCTCGCCAGCCCCTCGCGCTCCCCCGCTGGCAGCGCCTGCGCGCGCCGCCGCAGCTCCAGGAATACCGATGCCGCCGTACGCGCGTCCGCGAGGGCGCGATGCGCAACCGGCGCCTCGACGCCCAGCTCCCGTGCCAGCTCCGCGAGCGCCCCCGGCCCCTCGGGGAAGAGGATGCGCGCGAAGCGCAGCGTATCCAGCGCGGGCCCCTCGAACTCGACGCCCGCCTCCGCGAGGAAGGCCAGGTCGAAGCGCACGTTCTGCCCGACGACCGCGCTCTCCCCCACGAATGCCGCCAGGTCGTTCGCAATCTCCGCGAACGCCGGCGCCCCGCGCACGTCCTCGTTCGTGATCCCGGTCAGCTTCTCGGTGAAGGCGGGGATGGGCCGCCCCGGGTCGATCAGCTGGTCGAAGACCGCCAACTCCCGGCCCTCCTCGTTGAAGCGCAGCGCCCCGATCTCGGTGATCCGGTCGTGCGTCGGGTCGAGGCCGGTTGTCTCGAGGTCGATGGCGACGTAGGTGCGGGCTCCGTCGAACATGCGTGCGGACGGAGTCTACAGGAGGCGCCCCCTGCCTGCCCCTTCAGAGGCCTTCCGAAGCGGGTAGAATCCGCTCCCAATCCCCGGCCCCAGCGGCCCCGAGGCATCCGATGAAGGTCTACCCCTCCGAAGACATCCGCAACGTTGTTCTCGCCGGTCACGGCAACGTGGGCAAGACGACGCTCGGCGAGGCCGCCCTGTTCGTCAGCGGCGCGGTCACGCGGATGGGTTCCATAGAGGAGCAGAACACCAACGGCGACTACGACGAGGACGAGCACCGCCGCAAGTTCAGCCTCAACCTCGCCGTCCTCCCCGTCGAGTGGAACGGCGCCAAGATCAACCTCATCGACACGCCCGGCTACGCCGACTTCGTCTCCGAGGTCATCTGCGGCGTGCGCGCTGCCGATGTCGCCCTCATCGTCGTCGACGCCGTCTCCGGCCCCGAGGTCGGCACCGACCGCGTCTGGCAGATCGCCGAGGAGCGCGCCCTCCCACGGATGATCCTCGTCAACCGCCTCGACCGCGAAAACGCCGACTTCAATACCGTCCTCGATTCCCTCCGTGAGAAGTGGGGAACAGCCGTCGCCCCCCTCTTCCTCCCCATCGGCGAGAGCCACGATCTCAGCGGCGTCATCGACCTGCTCGCCATGAAGGCCTACCTCGGCGAGAGCGGCGACTCCGGCGACATTCCCGCGGAGTACCAGGACACCGCCGAGGAGCTGCGAGCCGCCCTGATCGAGAGCATCGTCGAGAACGACGACGACCTCATGGCCAAGTACTTCGAGGACGAGGAGATCACCCCTGAGGAGCTGCACGCCGCCCTCCGCACGGCCCTGGCCGCTGGCGATATCGTGCCCCTCCTCTGCGCCTCCTCCACCCACCAGATCGGCGTGCGCCAGGTGCTCGATACCCTCGTCGCCGTCGCCCCCACCCCCCTCCAGCGCGAGGTTGCCGACGCCGGCGGCGAGAGCCTCGAGGTGAGCGCCGACGCCTCGCCCGCCGTCCTCGTCTTCAAGACATCCGCCGATCCCTACGTCGGACGCCTGAGCTACCTCCGCGTCATGACTGGCACGGTCAAGGCCGATAGCCACCTCTGGAACAGCAGCAAGTCCTCGGACGAGCGCCTCGGCACCATCTACCGCCAGCGCGGCAAGGACCAGGAGCCTGTCGAGGGCCTCTCCCCCGGCGACATCGGCGTCGTCGCCAAGCTGAGCGAAACCGGCACGGGCGATACTCTCGGGACGAAGGACAAGCCCATCCTGCTGCCGACCATGATCTTCCCCGAGCCCGTCTACAGCATGGCCGTGCGCCCCGGCGCCAACGCTGCCGTCGACAAGCTCGGCCCCAGCCTCCAGCGCCTCGTCGAGGAAGACCCAGGTCTTCGCCTCCGCCGCGACTTGACTACCAGCGAGACCATCCTCGAAGGCCTGGGCGATGCCCACCTCGACGTGGCCGTCGGGCGCCTCCTCCAGAAGTTCAACATCGAGGTCGAGCTCTCCCTGCCGCGCGTCCCCTACCGCGAGACCGTCGGCAGGACCTCCGCCGCCGACTACACGCATAAGAAGCAGACCGGTGGCCACGGGCAGTACGCCCGCGTCGCCATCGAGATCAGGCCCCTCTCGCGCGGGTCCGGCTTGCAGTTCAACAGCAAAGTCGTCGGCGGCTCCGTCCCCCGCGAGTTCATCCCCGCCGTCGAGAAAGGCGTCATGGAGACCGCCCGCGAGGGCGTGGTCGCCGGCTACGAACTCACCGACTGCGAGATCACGCTCCTCGACGGCAAGCACCACCCCGTCGACTCAAGCGAGATGGCCTTCAAGCTCGCCGCCGGCCAGGCGTTGAAGGAGGCGGTCTCGGGCGCCCACGGAGTTCTCCTCGAACCCGTCATGACCATCCGCGTGCGCACACCGGAGGGGAACGCCGGCGATATCGTTGGCGACCTCAACACCAAGCGGGCGCGCATCCACGGCATCGCCCCCGACGGCTCCCTGAGCGTTGTCGACGCCGACGTGCCCCTCGCCGAGGTTCAGCGCTACGCCTCCGACCTCCGTTCGCTCACCCAGGGCCGCGGTCTCTTCGAGCTCGAGTTCGACCGCTACGAGGAAGTCCCCGGCAACGTCGCCCAGCGCGTCATCGACGCCAGCAACGAAAAGGCCGCCGCCGCCCACTAGCCCCTGCCGCTCAGGTGGCGGGGCGCTCCTCGCGCAGCCAGCGGGACGCCGCGCGCACGGCCTGACCGCGGTGGCTGACCGCGTCCTTTTCCTTTGCGTGCAACTCCGCGGCGCTGCGGCCGTCGGGCGTGCGGAAGATTGGGTCGTACCCGAAGCCGTTCTCTCCCCGTGTCTCGCGCCCGATCGACCCCTCCCACGTCCCCTCGAAGCACTCCACCCACCCTTCCAGCCAGGCGATCGCGACAACGGCGCGGTAGCGCGCTCCCCGCTCCCCGTCGGGAACCTCGCGCATCTCGCGCAGCATGAGCTGTGTGCGACCGGCGTCATCGAGACCGGAGCCGCCGTAGCGAGCGGAGCGGGGGCCTGGACCACCGAGCGCATCCACCTCGATGCCGGAGTCGTCCGCCAATGCGAGCACTGGCCCGCTTCTGCGAAGGCGCGCGCCTTCAACGCCGCGTTCTCGGCGTACCCCTCACCGTCCTCCACCACGTCCAGGGCGATGCCCAGCTCGGCCGGAGTCACCACCTCGAACGGCTCGCCGGCGAGCAGGCGGCGCATTTCGCGAACCTTGCCGGGGTTGTTCGTCGCCAGCAGCAGGCGGGCCACAGGGAAGGGCGCGCCGTGCTCGGCCTCAGTGGCCGTGGTCGTCTCCGTCGTGCTCGGGGAAGTCCGACTCCTCCACCGGGAGGGTGCGGCTCGCAATCACGCTGATCGGGGCCGTCCACGCCCCCGGTTTCAGCTCGAAGCCGCCAAGTTCGCGCTTCAGCAGGAAGAGCACGCCCAGACCGCCGCAGAAGAGCCCTGCCCCCACGATCGCCCAGATCAGCGGCGGCACCACGTTGCGACTCGCCTCCGCCTCCTGGGCGGTGGTCGCCGGGGCGTCGGCGGCTGGCGGCGCGTGGAGGGCCATCAGCGGGGCGCTGGCTGCCAGCGCGAGCACGCCCGCGAGCGCGGCCGGAGCGATCAGTCGTGTGAGGGTGCGCATGAGGGCGAGTCTACGGACCGCCGTCCGCGGGTCAAGCTGGCGTCACAGCCCCAGCGCCCGCTCCACGCCTTCGAGCGTCGCGGCTGCCCGCACCACGTCCGGCGTGTTGGCGGCCTCCGCTGTCTCGGGATCCTTCAGACCGGACCCCGTTAGCACCGCCACTACCCGCCCGCCCCGAAGCGCGCCCTCGCGGTCGAGCTTCCGCAGTCCCGCCACGCTGGCCGCGCTGGCTGGCTCGACGAACAGGCCTTCCCTGGCTGCGAGCAGCCGGTAGGCGTCCAGGATCTCGTCGTCGGTGACGGCGTCGATGAGCCCCTCGCTCTCGTCGCGCGCCCGCTCGGCGGGCTTCCAGCTCGCGGGCTTGCCGATGCGGATCGCGGTCGCCACCGTCTGCGGGTTCTCCACCGGCTCGCCCCGCACGATCGGGGCCGCTCCCGCTGCCTGGAAGCCGAGCATCCGCGGGTGGCGAGTGGCATAGTCGCGCTCCGCGCACTCCACGAACCCCTTCCAGTAGGCGGTGATGTTGCCCGCGTTCCCCACGGGAATGGCGAGCGCGTCGGGCGCGTCGCCCAACGACTCGCAGACCTCGTAGGCGGCCGTCTTCTGCCCCTCGATGCGATCGGGGTTGATCGAGTTCACGAGCGCGATCGGATGGATCTCCGCCACCCTGCGCGCCAGCGTGAGCGCATCATCGAAGCTCCCCTCGATCTCGACGATGCGCGCCCCGAAGGCGACCGCCTGCGCGAGCTTCCCCGCAGCCACCCGCCCCCGCGGCACGAAGATGCTGGCCTGCAGCCCGCAGCGGGCCGCGTAGGCGGCCGCGCTCGCGCTCGTGTTGCCGGTGCTCGCGCAGAGCACGGCCTTCGCGCCCCGCTCCATCGCCTTGGCTACCGCCACCACCATCCCCCGGTCCTTGAACGAGCCCGTGGGGTTCGAGCTCTCCAGCTTGAACCAGAGCTCGTCCAGCCCCAGCTCCCGCTCGATGGCGACCGAGCGCACGAGCGGCGTATCGCCTTCACCGAGCGTGATCTGGGGCGTCTTCGGGGTGAGCGGCAGTACCTCGGCCCAGCGGGCCAGCACCCCGCGCCTGAGCGGCTCGCTCACGGCTCGTCCGGCGGACGGAGCCCGTGGAATTTCACTTCGCGCAGCTCCTGCTCGAGCGTTTCGATCTGTCTCCGCCGCGACCGGTTCTGCATCTCGCTGAAGCGGCCAAACTCCTCGCGCACGTGGTCCACCACCTCGGAGATGTCGCGGCGAATCAGGCTCACGCGCTCGCTCAGGCCCGCGTGGCGTCCGTCCAGCAACGCCGTCTCGCCCCGCGCCTCATCGAGTTGCCGGGCAAGGTTGTCGACCGCCCCTTCGACTCGGCTCACCTGCGCCTCAATGCGCTCCTGCTCGTCGCGCCGCCGCCCCATCTCATCCTGCACTTCCTGCCCTAGCTCCTGTCCCGCGCGGAGCGTCTCGATGGCCTCCTCCGCGCGGTGCGCCAACTCGCCCAGGATCTGCAGCCGCTCGTGGATGATCTCCAGCGGACGTTCCTGCTGCGTCTGGGCGGCGGCGAGCACCCTGCCCTCGATCTCGTCGCTCACTTCCGTGAGCCGTTGCAGCCGCAGATCGAACTGCTCCGATTGCTGTCGTACTTCCCGCTGCCAGTCCGCCAGCACGCTCAGCGCTTGCCCCAGCTGCTGCAGCTTCGATTCCCGCGTGGCCGCCTCGGAGGTGAGCAGATCGAGCCGGTCCTCAAGGCCACCCAGCCGCCTCAGCGCCTCCCGCAACTCGCGACCCGCGACCAGCGCTTCGGCATCGCGGGTGCGCTCGCTGGTCTCCAGTGCCGAGCGCGCCTCAGTGAGGGTTGTTCGCAGCTCTTCCGCGTCCTGCGAGAGCTGGGTGGCCTTCTGGGGGAGCCCCTGGTAGCGCGCGACCGTCGTCTCGACCTGCCTCGTAGCGCGCCCCTGCTCTTCCCCCTGCTCGACAAGCGCCTGTATCTGGCGGCGAAGCTGGGCCAGTTCGCGCGTCAGCGCCTCCCCCGCTTCCCGTTGGGTGCGCGTCTCCCCTTCCAGCAGGCCAAGCGTCTCTTCGATGGAACGGAGTGCCGGTTCGGAGGTCATGTGGCCGCCTCGACGCGGATCATCGCGTTCACCTCGGGCACCTCGGGGAGACCGCGCAGTGTCTCCAGCGCCCCTGTCACGGCCAGCTCGCGGGCGCGATGTGTCATCAGCGCAAGTTCGGCCGTGCCGCGCTCCTCGTCGCTCTCGCGCTGATCCACGGCCGCGATGCTCACGCCCGCCTCCCCGAGGACGCGGGCGATCTGGGCGAGCACACCGGGTTGGTCGAGCACGGTCACACGGAGATAGTAGCGTGTCTCCAGAGCCCCCAGCCCCAGCGTCTCCCCGCTCCGCCACGGACCCGGGTCCCAGCGAGGCTTGCCCCCTGCGCCAGCGACCGCGCGATGTCGAGCACGTCGGCGAGCACGGCGCTCGTGGTGGGCGCCGCTCCCGCCCCCGCTCCCTGGAAGGTGAGCGTGCCCGCGAGGTCGCCCTGGATCTGCGCCGCGTTCTGTACGCCGTCGACCCGCGCCAGCGGCTCTGACTCGGGCAGGAGCGCCGGATGCACGCGCGCCAGCACGCCGTCGTCGTGCCGCTCCGCGATCGCGAGCAGCTTGATCACATAACCGAGTTCGCGCGCGTACTGGAAGTCCTGCGGCGCCAGCGAGCGGATTCCTTCCGTCGCCACCGCCTCGGGCGGCACGTGCGCCCCGAACGCGAGGCCCGCCATGATCGAGATCTTGAAGGCGGCGTCGTGGCCGTCCACGTCGTTCGTGGGATCGGGTTCGGCGTAGCCCAGGGCCTGCGCCTCCGCCAGCGCATCCTCGAAGCTGTCGCCGCGCTGCGCCATATTCGTCAGGATGAAATTCGTCGTGCCGTTGATGATCGCCCGGATCGCCAGCACGCGGTTCGCGGGCAGGTCCCGCAGCAGCGGCGAGATGACCGGGATGCCGCCGCCCACGCTCGCCTCGAAGCGCAGCGCGGCGCCGCTCGCTCGCGCCAGCTCAAACAGCTCCGGTCCCGCCTTCGCGATCAGTTCCTTGTTCGCCGAGACCACGTGCTTCCCCGCCGCCAACGCTCGCCTCACGTAGTCGCCGGCGGCCCCGTCCCCCCCGATCACCTCCACCACGATGTCCACCGAGGGGTCGTCCAGAACATCCCCGGCGTCTCCCGTAAGCATCCCCGGCGGCAGGTCGATGCCCCGCGGCTTGGACGGATCCCCGACCGCCACGCGGCGCAGCTTGAGGGACGCCCCCGTTTGCTCGCGGAACGTCTCGGCGCGCTCAAGCAGCGTCGCCACCACCGTCTCGCCGACGTTGCCCATACCCAGGAAGCCGATGCCGATCTCGTTTGCCACGCGCTAGCCCACCTGTTCGATCGCCCAGTTGGCGTCGTCTGTCGTGAAGTCGCGGTCGATTGTCACATGGGAGCGCACCGCCTCGAGCGCCTCTTCGAAGCGTAGCTCGGTGAGCGCCGCGATGTGTTCGTTCGTGTAGGCGCCCGCTGCCTCGCGGCGCTCCAGGCGGACGACCCAGAACGTGTCGCCGGCCTCCACTGGAGCCAGAAGCGCGCCTTCTGCCGCTTCCGCGAGCGTCTCCCGCAGCGCCTCGTCGAGCAGCGCCGGTGGCGAGGGCAGGAGGCCGTCGTTCTGTCGCGAGTCTTCGTGCAGCGACTCCACCTGCGCGATCGTGCCCATGTCCTCACCGTCTGCGATCCGGGCTCTCACGGCTTCTGCCTCCTCGAGCGTGGCCGCCGTGACGACGCGAATGTGGACGAGCGCGCCCGCCTCGCCGACCTCTTCGCGCAGCGACTCGCGCAGCAGCCATTCCGCCTCCCGCGCCTCCGCCTGCCGGCGGTAGTGACCGTCGCTCAGCCCCGATTCGCGCAGGGCGTCGCGGTAGCGCCTGTCGAAGAGGCCGCCCCGGGAGGTGTCGGCGGGAACCCCGAGTTCGATCGCGATCGCGCGGGTCACGTCCTCCTCGCTGAGCACAATGCCGCGCTCTGCCGCCGCGACGATCGTGAGCCCCTCCTGCTCCAGCTTGCTCAGCAACGCCTGGGTCAGCAGCAGTCCACTGCCTGAGGCATCGGTCCGGGCGAATTCGGGCAGTCGCGCCGCGTAGTAGGAGAGGGAGAACTCCTCTTCGCCTACCTGAACCACCACCTTGCGCGGTCGCGCGATGCTGTCGTCGTACCAGTTGTAGGCAAGGAGCCCCACGACGGCGAGTAGCGCCGCTACCGCTGTCCCGATGATCGCAAGCCGCGCCACGCGCTGCGAGAACAGACCCCTGCCCTCGCTTGCCCGCGACGCCGCGCGCCGCCCCCGCCGTGCGAGGGGCAGGCCCGTGGTGCGATCGCGGCGCGTCATCGGTTGGTGGCCCTAGCCCCGCAGCGGGAAGATGCGCGTCTCGCGCACGTGCTGGAGCGTGTACGGCAGCAGGCCCATGTGGCGCGCCCGCTTCACCGCATGCGAGATCGCGCGCTGCGCCAGCGCGCAGGTCGCCAGCTTCCGCCGCGGTTCGATCTTCCCGCGGTCGTTGATGAAGTGCCGCAGCCGGTCGACATCCTTGTAGTCGACCTTGTACTCGACACCAGGCGAGCAGCGCACCTTGTTGCAGAGACGGCAGAGCCGCCGCCTTCCGCCGAAGCGCCGGCCACCGCCGCCGCCACCACCGCCGCGGCGGCGGTCTCCTCCGCCTGGGCCACGGCGATCACCTCCTGGTGGGCGTGAGTCGGGGCGGCGGTCGCCGAGGGGCGCCGGTGCGCTGGGCGCTGCCGGCGGCGTGAATGGTTGAGGTTCAGTCATGGGTATCTCCTCCCGATGGGTTTCGTGCGCTCTGGCGCACCGGGATAGGGGGGACCGCAAGCGGCCCCCTGTTCGTTCTATTCGAAAGGCAGGTCGTCGACCTCGGAGGGCGCCGGGCCGCGGTGACCACCGCCACCGCCGTCTCCGCCGCCACTTCGGTCGCCGCCGCCACTTCGGTCGCCGCCGCCACCCCAGTCGCTCCCGCCCCCACCGCCGCCGCCTTCGCCGCGACGGTCGAGGAACTCGATGTTGTTTGCGAGGACTTCCGTGCGGTAGTGGCGCACGCCCTGGTCGTCGTCCCAGTTGCGGGTCCGCAGGCGACCCTCCACGTAGAGCTGCTTGCCCTTCGTGATGTACTGGCTGATGCGCTCCGCGCGGTCCCCGAAGAGGACCACCTGGAACCACTCCGTCTCGTCCTCATACTCACCGCTCTGCGACCGGCGTCGCGAGTTGACGGCCATGCTGAAGTCGGAGACGGCCGTGCCGTTGGCGGTGTAGCGAAGCTCCGCGTCCCGGCCTGTGTTGCCGATGATCATCACCCTGTTCAGGTTGCCCATTGCTCGCTACTCCTTCGCCGTGTCGTCCCCTGCTGGTGCCTCGGCCTCAGCGGCAGGTGCTTCCTCAGCCTCGGCAGCGGGTGCTTCCTCGGCTTCGGCAGCAGGAGCGGCCTCCGCCTCGGGAGCAGGAGCGGCCTCCGCCTCGGGTGCGGGAGCGGCCTCTGCCTCGGGAGCGGGAGCGGCCTCTGCCTCGGGAGCAGGAGCGGCCTCCGCCTCGGGAGCAGGAGCGGCCTCTGCCTCGGGAGCAGGAGCGGCCTCCGCCTCGGGTGCGGGTGCGACCTCTGCTTCGGGGGCAGGCGCGGCCTCTGCTTCGGGGGCAGGCGCGGCCCCGGCCTCGGGGGCAGGAGCGGCCTCCGCCTCGGGGCCAGGCGCCACTGGCGGCGCGCCCTCCGGCCTTGGTCCCGTCGGCGAGCCCGGACCCCGCGGTCCCGCCGGCGCGAGCACCGGCCGCGGAGGCGGCAGTTCGTCCGCGCGAACCACGATGTGGCGGTACACGCGCTCCTCGATCTCGAAGTCCGCGTTCAGCGGCTTCACCGCCTGCGGGTCGAGCTCGATGCGCGTCACGATGAAGTCCGCATCGAGTTGCTTGTTCATGGGATAGGCCAGACGTCGTCGACCCCAGTGGTCGACCTCCGTGACCGATCCGCCGTTCCGTTCGACCAGGGTCGTGAGGTGCTGGACGCTTGCGTCCTGGCCGCCCTCCTCGACTACTTCGAGGTCGTAGACGGCCATCAATTCGTACTCGCGCATAGCGCTCCGGAAACCGAACGGTGGGTGTCCCCCGACTCCACGGTCGGGGCGCCCGGCTGCTGAGGGAGCGTAGCACCGCCCCCCTGTGCGCTCAATGCGATGACAGGTCGGGATACCGTTCCCGCTAGGCGTCCGTGATGCCGGGCACCGGGTACGCCCGCGCGAACTCCGCCACCTCTTGCCGGACGCCCTCGCGCAAGCCGTCGCCGTCGGGGTCCTTCAGCACGCGCACGATCCACGCCGCCAGCCGCTGCATCTCGTCCGCCCCCATCCCTCGCGAGGTCAGGGCGGGCGTGCCGATGCGCAGCCCGCTGGTCACGAAGGGCGAGCGCTCGTCGTACGGAATCGTGTTCTTGTTTGCGATGATGCCGGAACCCTGCAGGGCGTTCTGCGCCTTCATCCCGCTGATCCCCAGTGTGCTGCAGTCGACCAGGATGAGGTGCGTGTCCGTCCCACCCGAGACGAGCCGCAGACCTCCCGCCTGGAGCGCCTCCGCGAGCGTCGCCGCGTTCGCCACGATCTTCGCGGCGTACGTCCGGAACTCCGGCTTCAACGCCTCGCCGAAGGCCACCGCCTTGGCCGCGATGCTGTGGATGTGCGGCCCTCCCTGCGTCCCCGGGAACACCGCCTTGTCCAGCGCGGGCCCGTGCTCTTCGGTGGTGAGCGCCAGTGCCCCGCGCGGCCCTCGCAGCGTCTTGTGGGTCGTGGTCGTCACGATGTCCGCGTGAGGCACCGGCGAGGGATGCGCCCCGCCCGCCACCAGCCCCGCGAAGTGCGACATGTCGACCAGCAGCAGCGCCCCTACGTCGCGCGCGATCTGGGCGAAGGCGGCGAAGTCGAACTGCCGCGGGTAGGCCGTTGCCCCCGTCACGATGATGCGTGGCTTCGCCTCCGCCGCCAGCTCCGCCACCGTCGCCATGTCCACGACTTCAGACTCGCGGTCGACGGAATAGGGAACGAAGTTGTAGAGCCGCCCGCTGAAGTTCACCGGCGACCCGTGCGTGAGGTGCCCGCCCTGCGTCAGTTCCAGGCCGAGGAACGTGTCGCCCGGATCGGCGAAGGCGAGGTAGGCGGCCATGTTCGCCTCCGCCCCCGAGGTCGGCTGCACGTTCGCGTGCTCCGCCCCGAAGAGCGCCCTGGCTCGCTCGATCGCGAGCGACTCGATCTGGTCCGAGTGCGCGTTACCCGCGTAGTAGCGCTTGCCGGGGTAGCCCTCGGCGTACTTGTTGGTGAAGACCGAGCCCGTCGCCTCCAGCACGGCCGCCGAGGCGTAGTTCTCGCTCGCGATGATCTCGAGCGTCTCCGTCTGCCGTTCCCGCTCGGCCGCGATGATGGCGGCGACTTCCGGATCCCGTTCCTGCAGTGCGCTCATGCGAGCCCTCGTCGATGTGGCATGCCTCGATCGTAGCGCGATCACCAACCACGCGCCGTTACACTTGCCGCATGCGCGAGCACACCGAGCGTCTCCTTGAGGCCGCCAGTGGCGGTGAGCCCGTCCTCCTTGCGACCGTGCTCGAGCCCGGCCCCACCGCCCTCGCGCAGGGCGCGAAGCTGCTCGTGGAGCCCGGGGGCGCCCGCCAGGGCACCCTCGGCGACCCGCGCCTCGACGACCTCGTCGCTGCACGCGCCCCCGACGCCTTCAAGCGCCACGCCGCCGAGACGGTCTACGCCGGCCCCGAAGGCCTCTCCGAGCGCACCCTCCCCGACGCCACGAGCCTTTACCTCGAAGTGGTCGAGTCGAAGCCGGTTTTCCTCGTCGTAGGCGCGGGCCACATCGGACGGGCCCTTGCGAAGCTCGCGAACTTCCTCGACTTCCACGTCGCCGTCCTCGACGACCGCGAGGACTTCGCCGACCCCGAACTCCTGCCCGAGGCCGACGAGGTCATCTGCGAGGACTTCGAGGCGGCGCTCGAGCGTTTCCCGATCAACGCCAACACCGCCGTCGTGATGGTCACCCGCGGCCACAAGCAGGACGAGCTCTCCCTGCGCCGCTGCCTCGGACGGGAGGCGGGCTACGTCGGCATGATCGGTTCGAAACGCCGCACCGCCGCCGTCCTCGAACACCTGCGCGAGGAGGGCTTCGACGCCGATGAGCTGGCCAAGGTGCGCACCCCCATCGGCCTCGCCATCGGCGCCGAGACGCCCGAGGAGATCGCCATCAGCATCATGGGCGAGGTCGTCATGCTCCGCCGCGGCGGCGACGGCTCGGCCATGTACCACCGCCGCGGCCCCCTCGGCCCGCCCCTCGCCGGCGGTCGCTAGCCGGACCCCAGCAGCTCTGCCCCCTCCGCCCGCGCGAGCCGCTGGTCGAACGTATACAGGGGCGTGGCTCCTGCGCGCGAGGCCGCTGCCAGGATCATCAGGTCGGAGAATCCGGGTCCGCCCTGGCCGTACTGAAAGGCGGCATGGGCGACGTCATCCGCAGCTTCGAACGCGAGGTTATTGCTGGCAAGGAGTTCCACAAGGGCCTCAGCGATTTGTTCCCGCGGAAATTTGTAGGAGCGCTCCAGCACCCAGACAACCTCTATCGCGACTTCGCGGCTGACGAAACCCGGCTGCTCGGGCGTCAGGCTCTGCAGCAGGACACGCGCCGCTTCAGCTTGCTCGGCATGGTCCCGCGCCAGAAGGCGGACCAGGACGTTCGTATCGATGGCGATCAAGCGTCACTCGCGCCTTCGGCGATTGCTCGGTCCATCTCCTCCAGCGTCACCGGAGGCCCGTCGTACTGGAGCATCCCAAACAGTCGGTCGACCGGCCCAGCCTTGAGGATCCGGACCTGTCCCCCTTCGATGACATACCGCACGCGGTCCCCCGCCTTCACCGACAGTGCTTCGCGTACCGCCTTGGGGAGCGTGGTCTGGCCCTTCGCGGTGATCCCGGACTCAATCATGGGCAGTGCCCTGCATTACTTTCTTCTATTCTGCATTACCTAAGAGGGTTTCACAAGGAAATACACTCCCTTGCCGTACCCTCCAACCGCCCCCTAACCACCCCACCCGCTACGATAGTTCCGTGGACGGTTTCGAGGTTTCGCCAGTCGAAGGGCTGCGCTCGCCCGTCGTGGTTCTGGCCTTCACCGGCTGGAGCGACACCGGCACGGTCACGACCGACGCCTCTCGCTACCTGATCGAGGCCAGCAGCGCCGAGCGCTTCATACACGTCGACCCCGAGGAGTACTTCGTCTTCACGGAGACGCGCCCCGAGGTGCGATTGGTCGATGGCGGCCTGCGCGAGATCACCTGGCCCACGAACGAAGCCTGGGCCGTCCGCCTGCCCGACTCCCCCCACGACCTCATCGCGGTCACCGGCACCGAGCCCAACCTGCGCTGGGAGCCCTTCGCCGCCCGCTTCGCCGGCGCCCTCGCCGCCCTTGAGCCCTCGCTCGTCTGCACGCTTGTGGCACGGCCCGCGGCCACCCCCCACACGCGCCCCATCCCCATCAGCGGCTCCGCTGCCGACGCCACCCTGGCGCGACGCTTCGGGCTCGCGCCCTCGCAGTACCAGGGACCGACCGGCATCATCGGCGTCCTCCACGACGCCATGCGCAAGCACGGCCTGCCCCTCGTCAGCGTCGCCGCCGCCGTGCCCCACTACCTCAGCGTCGATGAGAATCCCCCCGCCACCCTTGCCCTCCTCCGCGCCCTCGAACCGATGATCGGGTTCGCTCCGTCCTTCGATGAACTTGAGCGCGAGAGCGCCGCTTTCCTTGAGCGTGTGGAAGAGGCGTCGAGCGGTGACGACCAGATCGGCCAGTACGTGCGCGCCCTCGAGGAGCGGTACCAGGAGGGCGCCGCCCCTGCCGTCCAGCCAGATTCCGACCTCTCCGCCGACGACATCCTGCGCGATGTCGAGGACTTGCTCCGCGGCGACGGCCCCTGAGGCCCCCTACGACGCCTCGCCCAGCTCGAAGCGCGCCAGCCGCCGCACCGCCAGCCCCGCCGCCAGCGCCGTGACGACCACGGTCAGAATCGCGGAGTACGTGATCCCAAGTTCCGCTTCGAATACCCAGGGGTTCGTGTCCGCGGCGGCCTCCGCGATGGACGCCGTGTACTCACGGATGCTGAAGCGCTGCACGCCCGGAGCGAAGTTCGTGATCACGCCCTCCCAGACGAAGGCGTAGACCAGTCCCGCGAGCAGCGCCCGTGAGGTGAGGACGCTCAACAGCATGAACAGCGATGAGTAGGCCAGCGAGCCCGCCACCAGCGCGATCATGAAGCCCCACAGGACGCGCCAGTCCCCTTGCCCCGCCAGCGCCACCACCCCACCAACGACGGCGCTGGCGAGCACGATCACCGCCGTCGCCCCCCAGGCCGCGAGCAGCTTGCCGGCCAGGATGCGCCAGCGCTCGGCCGGCTTGGAGAGCAGGTACACGATGGTGCCGTCCTCGATCTCGCTCCCCAGGGCCGCCGTCGCGAGGAGCACGGCTGTCAGCGGCAGCAGTGCCGTCACGATGAAGCCGTCCAGCACGACCTGCGCCGCGAACTCCGAGGCCGACTCCGCGTCCTCGCCCGCTGCCCGGAAGATCACCGCCGCCACCAGCGGCAGCAGCGCGACCGCCCCCAGGAACAGGGTCCGCCTCTGGCCCAGCAGCTGTCTCAGCGTCAATCGCAGGACGAGCAGAATCATCGCGCCACCAGGTACTCGAAGACGCTCTCGAGCGACTGGTCTTCGGGGCGAACCTCGAACAGGGACGTGTCTGCGGCCTGCGCCGCCCGTGGCGCCGCTGAGATGAACGCCGTCAGCTCCGTTGTGCGTACGACCAGCTTCCCGTCCGTCAGCTCAATGCCGAACACGCTCTCTTCGGCCATGAGCGCCTTCGCCAGTTCACGGTTGTCGCTCGACCGGATGGTGAAGCTGTGCGGGCGGTCCGTCATCAGCTTGCGGATGGCGCGGAAGTCGCCCGAGGCCGCCAGCCGCCCCGCTACCACGACCAGCACGTTCTCTCCCAGCCGCTCCACCTCCTCCAGGATGTGCGAGGAGAACAGCACGGTCCGCCCCTCCGCCGCCATCCGGCGCAGCAGCTCCATCATTTGCAGCCGCTGTCGCGGGTCCATCCCGTTGAACGGTTCGTCCAGCAGGAGGATGTCCGGGTCGTGCACGAGCGCGGCGGCGACCTTGATGCGCTGCTTCATCCCCTTCGAGTAGCCGCCCGTGGCGCGGTCGGCCGCGTCCGTCATCTCGACCATGTGAAGCGCCCGCAGGGTCGCCTCCTCAGGGTCGGGCAGTGCGTGCAGCCGCGCGTTCAGCTGCACGAACTGGTAGCCCGTGAGGAACTCGTAGACCGCCTCGCGTTCCGGCACCAGCGCCACCCGCCGGTAGATCTCGGGCGTCCCGAAGGCCGTTTCCCCCAGCACCCGCACCTCGCCCGCGGAAGGCTTCAGGAAGCCCGCGATCATGTTCAGCAGGGTCGTCTTGCCCGCCCCGTTCGGGCCCAGCAGACCGGTCACGCCCGGTTCGAGCGCGAAGGAGATGCCGTTCACTGCCACCACGTTCCCGTACCAGCGGGAGACATCGCTCACCTCCACCGCTGCCGGGAGCGCCGTCCCTTCCGCTGCGCTCACAGGCTGCGCCTCCCGTAGTGGCGCAGCAGCAGCGCGACGCCGATAGCCGTGACCGCGAGGGCGAAGAGGAAGTACCAGCCCCCCGCGAAGTCCGCCCGCATCAGGTTCTCCCCAACTCCCTCCGAATTTCCGAACAGCCAGTGGGTGAACCCGTTCATCACCGCGAACGGACTGAGGAAGATGCCCAGCCGTCCGCCCAGGCTCTCCAGGGTGAAAACGAGCGAGCCTGAGATGAGGGGGAGCAGCACCAGCGGCGCGATGATCCCCACCGTGGCGAACGCCCGGCGCGGCGTCAGCGCTGCGATGAACATCCCGATCGCGGCGAGGAAGGCGGAGATGAGCGCACCGCCCGCGACGATCGGGCCGATCGCCTTCCACTCGTCGCGGAAGTACCCGCCGAAGCTCTCACCCACCAGCGCGTGGCCGAGGAACATGATGGCCTGTGGGAGAAGGGTCAGCGCCAGCAGCGCCGTTGCCATCGCCCCATACCGCGCCATGGCGTACTCGTGGCGGCTGAGCCCCCGCGAGAAATAGAGCGGCAGCGTTGCATAACGCTGGTCTCGACCCAGCAGCTCCGGCGCCACCACCGCGACGAACAGGGCCAGGATCACCTGGATGTAGCCGTAGTAGTCCTCCGCCGTGAAGATTTCGACCTCGTTGGAGTTGCCGAGCGAGGCGAAGAGAATCTGCATGATCGCGGGCACGGCCGCGATCATGGCCAGCCCCATGGGGAAGATCTTGCTGCGCGTCCGCCGCCCCAGCCCGAAAGCCGCACGCAGTCCATGCACGTACAGCGAAAAGCCCGCTTCGCGCCGCCCCAGCCGCCGCCCTTCGTAGCGGCGGTAGCCGAGGTCGTAGATGCTCCCCGCAGCTCGCTCAGACATGCTCTGGCGCCGCCTCCGGATCGTCCGGTCGGAAGATGTCCTCCAGCGACTGCCGCCGCTGCTCCAGCCGCACCAGCCCCATCCCCATTTCCACGACGCAGTCGCGAATAGCGTCGTACGGTTCCGAGCCGTTCAGCCCCACGTGTGCGATGAAGCCTTCCCCCCGCGCCTCGAAGCCGCGCTCCGTCAGCGCCGCCGCCAGCGCCGCCGCGTCTCCCTCCACCTCCACCTCCAGCGACCCCAGCCCCGCCGTGAACTCCGCCACCGCTCCCGACTTCACCAGCCGTCCCCCGTCGATGACGACCAGCGAGTCGCACACGCGCTCAATCTCCCCCAGCAGGTGAGACGACATCAGCACGGCGATGCCGAATTCCCGTCCCGTGCGCAGCACCAGGTCCAGCATCTCGTCGCGACCGGCGGGGTCGAGCCCGTTCGTGGGCTCATCCAGGAAGATCAGGCGCGGGTCGTGCACGAGCGCCTGTGCGAGTTTCACGCGCTGCTTCATGCCCGTCGAGTAGCCGCCCATCTCGCGGTAGCGCTCCTCGAACAGGCCGACGTGCCGCAGTGTTTCCGCCGTCCGTTCGCGGGCGGCCGCGCGCGGCAGGCCGCTAACCTGCGCCATGTGCGCCACGAACTCCGTCGCCGAGAGGTCGGGTGGCAGGCAGTCGTGCTCGGGCATGTAGCCTACGAGCTCCCGGATCTCGCGCCCCTCGGTCTGCACGTCCATCCCCAGCACGCGCGCGCTGCCGCGCGTTGCTGGCAACAGCCCAAGCAGAATCTTGATCAGGGTGCTCTTGCCCGCCCCGTTCGCCCCCACCAGGCCGATCACCCCCGGCTCCACTCTGATGTCGAGCGCGTCCAGCGCCGTCACCCGGGGGTACTGCTTCGTCAGGAGGTGCGTCTCGATGAGGGGCACGGCTTCTATCCTAGCCTCCCGCAATGATCGAGTCTCCGCGGTCGCCTCACGCTTCGGTGAGCGCCACCGGCAGCGTGGTGTACCCCAGCACGACCCCGGTGCCCCTCTGTCGGACCGGCGGCGCTGCCGAGGAGCCCGCCTCCTGCCCGAAGTAGATCGGCGACTGCGCGCGCAGGCGGTCGTACTCGGGGTAGGGGTTGGCGTTGGTCTCGGGCGTCATCAGCGTGGTGGCGGTCGCTGTCGGGGCGGTCATCGGCTGTCTCCCTGCGGGCGTTTCGAGCGGCGCGAGTTTACCGGACGGCTCCCGGCGTCGCGGTATCGCCCGCACGGGCGGGCGCGGTAGCATTCCGCCACGCCCCTACGGCGCCTGGAGAGCGGCATGGAAGTCCCCATGGTCGTCAACGATTTCCTCTTCCGCGCGGAGAGCCTCTACGGCCCCAAGGAAGCCGTCGTCGATGGCGACAAGCGCTTCACCTACGCCGAGTTCGCCAAACGCTGCTACAAGCTCGCGCACGCCCTCGCCGGCCTCGGCGTGGCCAAGGGCGACCGCGTCGGCATCCTCAGCCCCAACAGCCACCATTTCCTCGAGTCCTTCTACGGCACCTCCCTCATCGGCGCCGTG
Organism: Tepidiformaceae bacterium; assembly: GCA_965262975.1. Taxonomy (GTDB): domain Bacteria; phylum Chloroflexota; class Dehalococcoidia; order Tepidiformales; family Tepidiformaceae; genus UBA2991. Next base: position 3,761,614 of record OZ253575.1, read on the forward strand.
CTCGTCCCCCTCAACTACCGCCTCGTCTCCGCCGACTTCCAGTACGCCTTCTCCCACTCCGGCGTGAAGGTCATCATCGCCGACTCCGACCTCACCGACGCCCTCGATGGCATCCGCGACGACCTCCCCGATGTCGAGCACTGGGTCGTCGCCCGCTACGGCGACGCCCCCACCCCCGACGGCTGGCAGGAGTGGGAGGAGCTGGTCGCCGGCCAGCCGGAGACTGTCCCCCCCGACCCCGAGCTCGACGAGAACGACCTCGTCAGCATCAACTACACCTCCGGCACCACCGCCCGCCCCAAGGGCGTGATGCTCACCCACCGCAATTTCTACGCCAACGCCTACCACTTCATCGCCCACCTCGGCATCAGCCACGACGACGTCGAGATGTGGACCCTGCCGATGTTCCACTGCAACGGCTGGGGCGGCGTCTACGCCCTCACCGCCATGGGAGGGAAGCACGTGGTCGTGCGCGCTCCCGACCCCGCGGGGCTCTACGGCCTCATGCGCGATGAGGGGATCACCTTCGCCTGCATGGCCCCCGCCGTCCTGGCCCGCATCCTCGATTTCGAGGACGCCGGCGAATACGAGATCGCCACCAAACCGCGCTTCGTCTGCGCCGGCGCTCCGCCCCCCATCACCTTCGTCGAGCGGCTCGAGAAGGAGCGCGGCTGGACCTTCATGCAGATCTACGGCCTCACCGAGACCGCCCCCATCCTCACCGTGGCGGAGCCCAAGCCCCACGTGAACACCGAGGGCGATGCCCTCTACCGCCTCAAGGGCCGGGCCGGACATCCCTCCGTCGGCGTCCAGCTCCGCGTCGTCGGCGAAGGCGGCGGTGACGTCCCCTGGGACGACGCTGCCATCGGCGAAGTGGCCGCGCGCGGCAATATGGTCTTCAAGGGCTACTGGAACCAGCCCGAGGAGACCGCCAAGGTCGTCCGCGACGGCTACTTCTATACGGGCGATCTCGCCACCGTGAACGAGCACGGCTACATCAACATCGTCGACCGCGCCAAGGACGTCATCATCTCCGGCGGCGAGAACATCTCCTCGATCGAGGTCGAGGACGTGCTCTACCGGCACCCCAAGGTGCTGGAGGCGGCCGTCGTCGGCATCCCCAGCGAGCGCTGGGGCGAGACGCCCCTCGCCGTCATCGTTCTCCAGCAGGGCGAGCAGTCGACGCCCGACGAGATCATCGAGTTCTGCCGCGAGAACATGGCCCACTTCAAGGTGCCCCGCCAGGTCGAGTTCGCCACCGAACTCCCGCGTACGGCCACTGGCAAGCTCAAGAAGTTCGAGCTGCGCGAACCCTACTGGGCCGCCAGCGGCGGCCGCCGCGTGAACTGAACGGAGTTCCCCCTCCACGCTTGCCGGTCCCCTGCGAGGCGTAGGGCGCCTGGCCGTCGTCTGCCGCCAGAGCGGCTGCGGGCCGGACCCATCTCGCTGCCTCCTCACGCCATAGCTGGACCGCGGCCTTGGCGAAAAGTGCCCCATTATGGTAAAAGGCTTATGCTCTTTAGCTGAAGACGGGAGTGAGGCTGGCCAAGGTGCTGTATGGCCTGGTCGGTTCTGCGTTAGCTACGATCCTTCTGGCGGGGTCGGCGGTAGCATTCTTCGTCACGGATGACGGCGGAGGCGCCCCCCGGCTCCCGCAACCGGCCGTCTACAACGAGTGCAGGGTCGTCACTGTCACGGTCCTTGACTACGACGCTGACTTCAAGAACACGTTCTTCCGTCGCCTCCCCGGGGACAACGACGTGGACCTGCTTGACGACAACGAGGAGGTTGTTACGAATCGCGATGTGGGTACGGTCGTCGAGATCGGGCAGGTGCAGGCCGGGGAGGACCTGGTCCTGGGGATAGAGGTAGAGGAAACGGGAGAGAGACGCGTCATCGGCCCGGTCACGGACGGTGAGATCGCCTTCGAGGACTACGAAGACGATGACTACAACGACGCAGTCCTCGAGGTCACGAGTGTGCCCTGCGGTAACGGCGGCAACGGCGGCAACGGCGGCAACGGCGGCAACGGCGGTGGCGGCGGCGGCGGCGGCGGCGGCGGTGGTGGCGGCGGAGGCGGAGGCGGCGGGGGCGGCGGCGGCGGTGGAGGTGGCACTTCGCGCCCTGTGGCCAGGCCGACCCCCACTCCTACTCCCACGCCGACTCCAACACCGACGCCCACGGCGACGCCAACCCCCACTCCCACGCCGACTCCCACGCCGACTCCAACACCGACTCCCACGCCGACGCCTGACCCGGGTCCGCCAGAGCCTCAGGACGAGGGCCCGCGGGAGCCAGAGGACGAGGGCCCTCGTGAGCCTGAGGACACGGGCCCGCCGGAGGAAGAGGACACAACCCCGGCCAAGCCGGAGGATGCAGGCCCGTCCGAGGCAGAGGACACAACCCCGCCCGAGCCGGAGGATGCAGGCCCGCCGGAGGCAGAGGACACGGCCCCGCCCGAACCCGAGGATGCAGGCCCGTCCGAGGCAGAGGACACAACTCCACCCGAGTCGGAAAGCGGAGTCACAGCGGAGTCTGATGTGAGTGCGCCAACGAGAGGGCAGGGTCTCCGTGCTGAGCAGTGGACGGTTTCGGGGTTCGTAATCCTGGTCCTGGCAATCGGGACTGGGCTGGCTGTCGCCTACTCGAGGCGCCCACGGTCCGGGCCGTAGCACTCCCCTTCCCCAGCGTTGGAGAACGACCGCGGAACAGGTCTATTCCCCGCGACCCGGTAGGATCGCCCGCACCCAGGGAGGCACCTATGATCGTTATCGCCGGAAGCATCGACCTCGACCCCGCACTGCGCGAGGAGGCCCTCGCCAAGGGCAAGCCCTTCATCGACGGCGCCCTCACCCAGCGCGGCTGCCGCCACTACACCTGGACTCCCGACCCCTTCGACAAGGGCCGCATCTGGGTCTACGAGCTCTGGGACGACGAAGAGGCCCTCGCCTCCCACTTCCAGAACCGCCATTACGCCGACATGGGCGGCAACCTCGGCGCCCACGGCATCACCGGTTCCGAGATCAGCAAGTTCCGCGTTGACCTGGAAGAGCCGGTCTACGACGGCACTGGCACGCCCCGCGCCGACTTCTTCACCGCCACCGACTAACCAGTACTGGGGCGGCGTCACGAAATGAGGACGATCCCCGCCACGGCCACTGCCACGCCTGCTACCAGCCAGAGGGTCAGCCGCTCCTTCAGGAAGATCGCGCCCAGCGGCACCGCGAAGAGCGGGGAGATCGCGCTCGCCACGGCGGCCCGCCCCACCCCCGCCTCCTGCACCGCATAGATCCAGAGCAGGCTGCCGAGCCCCGTGCCCACCACTCCCGCGAGGAAGAGGACGCCGTGGTCGAAGCGCGAAATCCGCCACCGCCGGATGCTTGATCGCGGCAGCGCGGCGGCCACGAACCCCACCACGAGCGCGCTCGCCGGCAGCCGCAGCGCCGTCACCGCAACGGCGTTCTGCCCCTCGACCGCGTCGCCCAGCCAGACGGTTGCGACTGCCCAGACGAGGGCGGTCACACCCACCAGAATCAGTCCGCGCGTGACGTTCCCGCCGCCCGTCGCCCCTGCCACCGGCGTTCCTCGCTGCCGTCCCCGCAGGGCGACCAGATAGACGCCCGCCAGCACGAGGAGGGAGCCGACCACCTCCGCCACCGTGATCTCCTCACCCAGCAGGGCGATGCTCAGCACGTAGGTCAGGAAGACGAAGAGTCCGAGGCTGATGGTGAAGGCGCGCGTCAGCCCCAGCGCGTTCAGCGAGAAGACGTAGAGCGTGTCGCCCAGCGAATGGCCGACGAGCGCGGACCCGATCACCGCCACCGCCACCGCCGCGTCCATCGCCTCGAAGCCGCCCGACATGATCACGAACGGCAAGGCGATCAATAGCGCCACCGCTCCCCACGCCCCCCGCAGCGCGCTCACCGACACCGCATCGACGCGCGTCGACGACGTAGCCATGAGCGTGCTTGCCACCGCCCAGATGGCGGCCGAGCCGATCCCTGCCAGGACGCCGAGGTTCACGGCGTCAGCGGAGAGCCGCGTGTGGTTGGACCATGGCGGCTCTCCCTCTCGCGAACGGGGCTGCTCGTGTCCGCACGCGCCCGCAGGATAGCGCCTGCCCCGCAGCCGGGGCGCGCGCCCTCGCTGCGCGCGCTACACTGCCGCGCCATGCAGGCAGCGATTATCACCGGCAAAGAGATCATCGAACTCCTTGAGTTCGCCGAGCCCGCCCCGGGTGAAGGGGAGGCCGTCGTCCGCATCAACTACTGCGGCGTCTGCGGCACCGATATGCACAACTACCAGTCCGGCATCCTCGGGAATCCCGCCGTTTGCGGGCACGAGTGGATGGGCGAAGTCTCGGCCGTTGGCGCCGGCGTCACCGATATCCGTGAGGGCGACCGCGTCATCGGCGGCATCGCCCCCGCCTGTGGCGACTGCGCCACCTGCCGCGCCGGCTACGCCAGCGACTGCCCCCGCCAGCTCGGCAGCCTCATGGGCACGCCCCACGGCGGCTTCGCCCCGGCCATCGCCGCCGACGTCCGCCGTCTGACCCCTGTCCCCGAGGGCCTCGACGACCTCGACGCGGCCATGGTCGAGCCGCTGACCGTCGCCCTCCACGCCACCCGCCGCACCGACATCCGGCTCGGCGACACCGTTGCCGTTATCGGCGCCGGCCCCATCGGACTGTTGACACTCCAGTGCGCCCGCGCCGCCGGCGCTGGTCGCGTGCTTGTTGTCGAGCCGGTGCCCGAGCGCGCCGCCCTCGCTATCGAACTCGGCGCTGACCGCGTCTTCAACCCTCGCGAGGAGGACGTGGCGGGAGAACTGGCCGAGGCTACTGGCGGCCTCGGTCCTGATGTCGTCTTTGAGTGCGCCGGCATCTCGCCGACCATCCAGCAGGCCGTTGACTTCGTCCGCCGCGGCGGCGCCGTTACGCTCGTGGGCCTTTCCAACGAACCGGCGACCATCAACCCCGGCGCTTGGATCTCGAAGGAAGTCACCGTCGTCGCCTCCGTTGCCTACTCCCACCAGGAGTTCGCCATGGCCGCCGACCTCATCGCCAGCGGCCGCATCCAGGTTCGGCCGCTGCACACGCACACGGCCCAACTCTCCGACATCGCCGGCGCCTTCTCACTGCTGAACGAGGACCGCCGCCAGATCAAGATCCTCGTCGACCCACGCGGCGGCTAGGGTCGCGGACGCTCCAGGATTGGGGCAGCAGGCTCGATGGGTGGTTCCGCGGTCACCTTCGGTCGGTCCCGGATCTCGAGCGAGACGAAGATGTTGAGAATGGCCGCGCCCGCGAGCACGAGCGCCAGGAGCCGGAACGCCCCTTCGCCCGGGTCGGGCCCGAGCAGAGCCGCGATCATCGCCGCTCCCACGATCGCGCCCGCATAGCGCATCATCGAGAACGTCCCCGAGACGGAGCCGGCCACGTCCCGTGGCCACGCTTCGAGCGCCGCCGACGATCGCGCCGGCCCCGAGATGCCCAGCCCGATCCCCACCCCTACGAGCGGCCCAATGATCGCTACCAGTGGCGGATCGTCAAAGAGCGCGACCATCGTGACCGTCGCGGCGGCGATGATGAAGCCGCCCCCGAGGAGCAGCGGTCTCCGCCCGATCCGGTCCGTCAACGCCCCACCGACCGGTGAGAGCGCGATCATCGCCGACATCAGCGAGAACAGCACCAGGCTCACCACCTGGTCGCTCACTCCGCGCAGGTCCACGAGGTAGAGGGGCAGGCTCACCAGGAACGAGTACATAACCAGGTTCGTGAGCGCCTGGCTGCTCGCCCCCGCGCGGAAGTTCCGGGCCCGGAAGAAGTGGAAATGGACGATGCTCCCGCCCCAACGTGACCGCAGCCAGTAGGCCCCGATCGTGAGCGGCAGCAGCGCCCCACCCGCGATCAGGAACGCCGGATTCTCCACCCGCGTGGCGCTCCCGATGAGGACCAGGCTGGCGAACACCGCCACGAGCGCCCCCAGCGAGGGAAGGTCGATGCGAAGGGTCTGGCGGCCCTGTCCCTCGTCCGGGCTGAGCCGCAGCAACATGGCGATAGCCACGACCGAGAGAGGCACGTTAACCAGGAAGAGCAGCCGCCAGTCGCCGGCCAGCAGCAGCGCCCCGCCGATCACGGGACCGCTGGCGGCGGCGATGGAGAGCGCCGCCCCGTTCATCCCCAGCACCGTCCCCAGCCGCTCCGAAGCTGTCCGCCTGCGCAGCACGGCGATGGCGTTTGGCAGAACCAGCGCCGTTGCCGCGCCCTGGAGCCCGCGCATCAGGATGAGGGAGGGGAGGCTCCAGGCCAGTGCCGAAAGCGCCGAGATTGCGATGAGCAGGACGAGCCCGACCATCATGATGCGGATGGAACCGTACGCGTCCCCGAGCCGCCCCGAGACGGGCTGCATCGCCGCCACCGCCACCAGGTAGACGCTGATCAGCAGCGCCATCTCGCCCACCCCGACACCGAAGTGCGAGCGGATGGCTGGCAGTCCCACCGCCAGCATCGTGCTGTTCAGCGGCGTCAGCATCGCCGCGAGCGCCACAGTCGCCTGGAACTCAATACTTCGCCAGCCGCCGCTCAGTTCCAGGGGCGGGTCCGATGACTCGGGACGGCTGCGGAACACACCCCCATGTTAACGGCTGTTAACGGTCGCTGAGACTCTGCCGCAGCGCCTCCTGCTCGTCGGGAGGAAGCAGGTACGGCTCGAATCCCGCCTGCCGCCGCTGCCTGGTCACCTCAAACAGCACCAGCGCCGCCGTTACCGAGAGGTTGAGGCTGCGCACCATGCCCGTCATCGGGATGGTCACGCGCCGGTCGGCCAGCGCCACTGCCTCCGGCGAGAGCCCGCGGTTCTCGTTCCCCAGCATCACCGCGATGCGTGGCGCCGTCAGCTCGGCCTCGAAGACGCTCTCGGCCTCCCCCGCCGCGACCGCCGCGACCACCTCGTAGCCGTCCCGCTGCAGCTCGTCTGCGCACTCGCGCGCCGAAGAGAACACGTCGAAGTCCAGCCACTTGTTCGCCGAGGAGGAGGTCAGCTTCCCTATCGCCCGCGGGTCGAACGGCTCCTCCTGGTCGAACACGAGGCACACGCGCTGGAACCCGAAGGCGTCGCAGCTCCGAAACACCGCCTCGGCGTTGTGCGGGTCGTGGATGTCTTCGAGCACGACAACGCCCTGCTGCCGCTGTGCGGCGACCTCGCGGTAGCGCTGCATTCGCTCCGGCGTCCGCATCGTCGGAGCGTAGGCCGGGAGTGCGTCCCCGATCCAGCCTGAAGGGGCAGCCTGCCCGTTCTGGCCTGTTCGGTAAGATAGACGGACTCCCTCGAAACGTCGGGAGAGGAGCAGGGTTGTGAGCGAATCGAACGGACTGGAGCGCGCCCGCGAGCTGCGCCAGGAGTACGACGAGGCGGTGGTCGCCGAGGGCCGTGAGGGCGCGGGACCATACATGACGGTCTCCAGCCGCCCCATCGACCGCCTCTACGACCCCACCGATGTCGCCGACCTCGACTACGAGCGCGATATCAACCTGCCCGGCTCCTACCCCTTCACCCGCGGCGTCCACAAGACGGGCTACCGCGGCAAGTCGTGGACCATCCGCATGTTCAGCGGTTTCGGCTCCGTCGAGGAGACGAACCAGCGCTACCACGACCTCCTCGGCGCCGGGAACAACGGCCTCTCCGTCGCCTTCGACATGCCCACCCTTATGGGCTACGACCACGACGACCCCTGGGCCGAGGGCGAGTTCGGCTCCTGCGGCGTGGCCGTCGACTCCCTCGCGGACATGGACATCCTTCTGGATGGCCTGCCCCTCGACAACATCACCACCTCCATGACGATCAACAGCCCCGCGCCCGTCATCTGGGCCCTCTTCATCGCGGCGGCGGAGAAGCGCGGCGTCCCCCGCGCGAAGCTGGCGGGCACCCTCCAGAACGACATCCTCAAGGAGTACATCGCCCAGAACGAGTTCATCTACCCTCCGCGCGAGTCCATGCGGCTGGTCACCGACACGATCGAGTTCGCTGCCGACGAAATGCCCCTCTGGAACCCCGTCTCCGTGAGCGGCTACCACATCCGCGAGGCCGGCTCGACCTCCGTGCAGGAGCTCGCCTTCACCCTCGCCGATGGCATCGAGTACGTGAAGTGGGCGCTCGACCGCGGTATGGATATCGACAGCTTCGCCCCCCGCATCTCCTTCTTCTTCAACTGCCACAACGACTTCTTCGAGGAGATCGCCAAGTTCCGCGCCGCCCGCCGCATCTGGGCCCGCCAGATGCGCGAGCGTTTCGGGGCAAAGAAGTCTCGTTCCTGGCTGATGCGCTTCCACACGCAGACCGCTGGCGTCTCCCTCACCGAGCAGCAGCCCGAGGTCAACCTCGTGCGCGTCGCCGTCCAGGCGCTCGCCGCGGTCATCGGCGGCACCCAGTCGCTCCACACCGATTCGATGGACGAGGCCATCGCCCTCCCCTCCGACAAGGCCGTGCGGCTGGCCGTGCGCACCCAGCAGGTCATCCAGCACGAGAGCGGCGTCGCCAATACGATCGACCCGCTCGGAGGTTCGTACTTCGTGGAGAAGCTGACGAACGACATGGAGCGCGAGTGCAACGCTATCTTCGAGCGCATCGAGGACCTCGGCGGAGTCATTCCCGCTCTTGAGACCGGCTACTTCCAGAAGGAGATCGCCGACGCCTCGGCCCGCTTCCAGCGCGAGTTCGAGACCCGCGACCGGATCATCGTTGGCGTCAACGACTTCCAGACCGAGGAACCCCTTGAGATTCCCATCCTGAAGATGGACCCCGAAGGCGAGCGTCGCCATCTGGACCGCCTCAAGAAGGTGAAGTCGGAGCGCGACGCCGATGCCTGGGGCACGGCCATGCGCGCCCTCGAGAGCGGCAGCAACGACGCCAACACCAACCTGATGCCGCTCATCATCGACGCGGTCAACGTCGGCGCCACCTCCGGCGAGATCTGCAACATGTGGCGGCGCGTCTTCGGCGAGTACAAGGAATTCGTGGTCGTCTGATGACCAACGAGCTCGTTGATCTCGCGATCTTCTCGGGAAGGACCTACCCCGCCTTCGCGAAGGCGATCTGCGCCCACCTCAAGAAGGCCCAGGGCAAGGCCGACATCTTCGAGTTCGCCAACGAGAACATCTTCGTCCAGTACCAGGAGAACATCCGCAGCCGCGATGTCTTCCTGGTGCAGCCCTTCATCCCCCCGGTGAGCACGTCCATCCTCGAGATGCTCATCATGATCGACGCCGCCCGGCGCGCCTCCGCCGGCCGCATTACGGCCGTCATTCCCTACTACGCCTACGGCCGCAGCGACAAGAAGGACCAGCCCCGCGTACCCATCAGCGGCCGCCTGCTCGCCAACCTCATCGAGACCGCCGGCGCCGATCGCGTTCTCACCATGAACCTTCACGCCGGCCAGATTCAGGGCTTTTTCAACATCCCCGTCGATGAGCTCAACGCCCTCTACCCCGTGAGCGCCTATTTCGCCGGCAAGAACATGACGGACTACACCGTCGTCGCCACCGACGTCGGCGGCGAGAAGCGCGCCCGCGACATGGCCACGCGGCTCGACCTGCCCCTCGCCCTCGTCGAGAAGCGCCGCATCGGCAACACCGGCAACACGCAGGCGATGAACGTGATCGGTGAGGTCGATGGCCGCAACGCCCTCCTCATCGACGAGGAGATCGACACCGCGGGCACCATGGTGGGGGCGGTCAACATCCTCCGTGAGAAGGGCGCGCGGGAAATCGTCGTTGCCGGCTACCACCCAATCTTCAGCGACCCCGCTATCGACCGCCTGCGCGCCGCCGATGTCCACGAGATCGTCGTCACCGACACGGTCCCCCTGTCCCCGGAGAAGATGCTCCCGAACATGGAGATCATCCCCACCGCCTCCCTCTTCGGCGACGCCATCGAGCGCATCCACACCGGCCAGAGCGTCGGCGCCCTCTTCCAGTAGCGGCGGGCCTTAGCCACCTTCCCACGCCCTGAGCTCTTCCTCTGGCAAAGGGTCGAAGAAGCTGTCGTCGAGCTTGAATCTCCCCTTCCACGAACCGAACTGTCGCTCTCCTCTTTCCCCGTACCACACGAGCTTCGCCACCGCCCTGCCCTCACGAACGACAATCACTTCCTCCCCGTTCTCGACCCGCGCAAGCAGGTCGTGGAACGCTCGCTGTGCCTCCTCCACGCTGACCGTCACCATTTGCGTCTCCCCCGGGCGATCCACCCGACCGTTCCATCGAAGCAGACCGACGCCGAACGCAACAGCCCCACTCAGCCGCGCGAGAGCCCGCCGCTCTCCTCGTCCCGATCCTCCGGCAGGAGCGCGTCCCGAGCCCCGAGCTCCGCCCCCATGCGACGCAACTCGCGCCCGAAGCGCGTCGTGCGCGCCGCGATTCCCGCGAGTTGCGTGCGCTGCCCCGTGACCCGCACCCAGAGCCGCCGCCGGGGCACGTAGAACGTCACCCCGAGACCGATCATGGCCATGACCACCGCCACCCAGATGAACAGGTCGCCCGGGTCGCGACGCACATCGATCCCGGAAGCGTCCACCCGCCCCCCGAAGCGGTAGCGGTACCCCGACCCCGTCTCGACCGTCGCCCCGTCCGCGATCACCACGTTCTCCGCGTCGATGTTCGAGATGAACAGGTATGGACGTCCGTCAGCGCCCTCCGGCATCTGCACGTTCACGACCCCCACTGTCTCCCCCCGTGGCATATCCAGCACCGGTATCGCGGGCACGGACGCGATCCCCCGGAAGGCAATGTGGTGAACGCCTGTATCCGCCATTTCCCCCGGACGCAACTCGATCGGCGTGTTCCCCCCGCCGTCGATCAGCGCCACCAGCGTCTCCCCCTCCGCCCGCCAGCTCACCCCGTAGACCGCGTCGGGAAGCGCCAGCTCCGACAGCGCCACGTCTCCCTCGTAGCCGAGCGTCGATCCCGACACGCTCGCCATCTGCGGCAGCGCCTGGTCGAACACCACCACCCCCTCCGCGTCCGTCACCGTCAGCGCCGGAGTCGCCGTCGATTTGTTCTCGAAGTCGAGCACGTCGTCGAAGAGCACGCGCCCATCCGGCCCCCAGATGGTCAGGTGCGCGAGGTCGTCGAAGAACGCCGCCTGGTGGAAGCGGTAGCCGAACGCCGAGCACGGTCCGTTCACGGTCGCGGTGCAGCGCACGACCTTCTCCCCCCGACGGAGCAGCAGGTCGCTGTGGAAATCGACGATGTTTCCCGCCGCGTCCACCCCCCGGTGTGCGTCCCCCATCCCGACGAAGATCTGCCCCACCCCCGGCTCGTCGAAGAGCGGCGCCGCCGGGCGCGCTTCCGCCAGCGCCAGCGTCCGCTGGAATCCCGCCAGGTTCGTCAGCAGCCCCCCCAGCAGCAGCAACAACAACGCCAGGTGCGAGACGAACGTGGCGTACTGGCTCCAGGCGAAGCGCTCCGCGAACAGCTCCGTGACGCCCTCGTTGGCGTGCGTCCGCGTGACCCGGTAGCGACGACGGCGCAGCAGCCCCTCCACCGCCTCCGCCCCACCCGCGTGCGTGAACGAGGCCCGGTGCCGCGCCGCCTCGAAGTAGCGCTCCCCCACCCGCATCGGTGGGCGCTGCACACTCCTCCACGTCGGTGGGAAGCGGCTGATCGTGCAGACCGTCACCGCTGCCACGATCACGAACCAGAGGCCGACGAACCACGGGCTGTGGAAGACATCGAACAGGTCGAGCCCGTCGAGTGTGCTGGTCAGCGCACCGAAGTCCTCGCGCCGGAGCTCCAGCCAGGCTGAGCGTGCCCCGGGATTTCCGCGCATCTCCGCGGGTAGCTGCGGCAGCACCACCCCAATGAGACTGGCCAGCACCGCTGCTGAGACCAGCGCCACCGCGAACTTCACGTTCGTGAGTAGCCGCCAGACCGCGCGTGCCGGGTCGAATCCGGGCGCCGGAGCACTTGTAGCCGGAGCGCCGCTCGCCATCAGGGAAGCTCCGCCGCCAGCTCGGCCAGGTCCTCGCCCGTGAGCGCGCCAAGATGCACCCGTTGAATGACGCCCTCCGGGTCGATCAGGAAACTCACGGGCAGCCCCGTACTGACGCGGTACGCCGACGACACCTGCCCGTCCGTATCGAGCGGGATCGGGTAGGTCACGCCGAACGCCTCAGCAAACTCCCGCGCCGTCTCGACCGTCTCCTGCTGGTTCACGCCCACCACCACTAGTCCCGGCGACTGCCGCTCGAAGAACTCCTGCAACTCCGGCGTCTCTCCCCGGCAGGGTCCACACCACGAGGCCCAGAAGTTCAGGAGCACGTACTGCCCACGGTGGTCCGTCAGCGCCGTCAGCGAGCCGTCGAGCGCGCGCAGGCGGAACGCGGGCGCGGCGCGCCCCACTGCCGCCGCCGGCGCCTCACCCGTCGGGTTCAGCGAGTCCTCCAGCGCGACGATCCCGAGCCCCGCCTCCGTCTCGACCGCGCCCCCGTCGCCGCGAATCTCCAGGAACCAGATGCCGAATCCCACGACCCCCACCACCAGCGCCGCGATGCCGAACGTGAACGCAGGCCCCGTGTATTCGCGGCGTTGCTGCGGGCGTTCGTCGGGAAGAGTGTTGTCCATCACGGTTGTGGCCGAAGGGGCGCGAACCGCCCCCAGGCTCGCTTCGGAGCGTACCAAGCCCCGCGGGTGCGCGCCCCTACCCCTACCGCATGGCCCTCAATCCCCCAAGGTGGAAAAGGGCGGGTACCAGGCTTGGTAGATAACCGCAGTCAGGAAGAACATAGCCGCCCCTGGCCAGGTGACCCAGGGTGAGATGTGCCGCCTCAGCAGCGTGCCGGCGCTCACCAGAAGAAGGGCGCCAATTCCCCCAAGGATGACGATGAGGATCCTGTCTGCCGTGGCGATGTTGTCCTTGCTATAGAGGCCGTCCTCGATGACCGTCGGATCGGGAAAGACGATGGTCGCTGCGACGAACATGGCTTGCCCCAGCAGCACCGCCGCGAGCGACATCGTCAGGCGGGAGTGCAGGACCGTTGCGCCGACCGCAACTGGCCCGGTAAGCAGCGCAAACGGAAACACTAGTAGCATGCCAATCCCACTCCCCGGTCCCCGGTCACTTCCCCACGCCCCATAGCCAATGCCACCCCCAACCCACAAAGACACGGCGAGTGCCACGAGCGCGGCTGTCACGATTGGCCTCTGCTCGATGTCGGGGACTGCGCGCATGTATGCCGTCCAGAAGACTACCGGCGCCAGCAGTGATGCCCAGAGAACCCACGACAGGGACTCAGTCCAGTTCGACCAAATCCAGACGACTCCCCAGCAGAGGGCGAATGCGAGCACGATCAGCACGGCGGTGAGCCCCGACAGCACCGAACGAAGCGTCACGCGCTCGCGCACCCACGTGCCAAACACGTTCACAGCGTGCGGGTCCCGTTCCACACCGACCAGCGTAAGTGCCGGACCGCGGAATTACCCCATCCCCCCTCAGATCCTCGCCCCCGCGCTCTCAGCGGGATGTGCTCTCCGGAACCCGGTGGCGGTCCTCCTCCGCCCCCCACAGCCGCCCGAGGAAGTGCAGCAGCAGGACCGCTCCCACCGCCACGATCCCCATGATCATGAGCGTCTCGCGAATCCCGATGATGTCGGCCACGATGCCGACGGGCAGCGACGCGATCCCGAACAGGCTCCACGAGAGCAACGTGAGTGACTGCACGCGTCCGTGGTAGCGCGAAGCGGAGAACGAGATCGTGAGCGCGTTGTTGAGCGACTGGAAGCTTGCCGAGAAAGCCCCCACCACCAGGATTGCGACCAGGCCCACCACGAGGTTCGAGGCGAAGCCGAGCAACGTGACCGCCCCTCCGAAACCGACCGCGAGCAGGAGCTGAATTCGCCAGGCGTTCGGGTGGTTGGCGATCCCGGCCACGAACACGATCGCGATCACCGCTCCCACCGCCTGCACCGATGAAAGCACGCCCAGACCGCGCGAGCCCGCATCGTAGATGTCGACCGCGAGTGAGGGCAGGAACGACTGGAAGGGGAAGGCGAACGCCGTCAGCGCAAACGCGCCGAGGATCAGGATCGTCACCGAGGGACGGCTGGCGACGTAGCGCAGCCCATCGATGAGGTCGCTCAGCGGCGAGCTCGTTCCCTCTCGCCTCTCCGGCTCGCCCGCCGGCAGGCGCCACACGGTGTAGATCGCGATGAGGAAGCCGGCCGTGGTCATGAAGTACACCCCTGCCAGGCCGATGAACCAGATGGCGATGAAGACTCCCGCGATGGCGGGACCGATGACGCGGGTGCCGTTCATGCTCAACTGCTGCAGCACGATCGCGTTGCCCACCGCCTCGCGGCCCACGAGGTGGCCGATGAAGGCCTGTCGCGCGGGCCCCATGAAGGCGAATCCCACGCCCTGCACGAAGCTCGCCGCCAGCAGCATCCAGAACTCGATCAGGCCGAACGCGATCATCAGCGCGATCCAGGCGGCGTTCAGCCCGATCGCCGTCTGCGAGACCAGCAGCGTGCGCCGTCGTGGCAGGCGGTCGGCGAGCACCCCGCCCCAGAGCGTGAACACCAGGCTGGGAATGCCGAAGGCCAGCATCACCGCCCCCAGGGCCGTGTTCCGCCCGGTCAGATCGAAGGCCAGGTAGCCGCGTGCGACCACCTGCATCTGCATCCCCAGGAAGGAGAACAGCGTCCCCGTCCAGAGCAGCCGGTAGCTGGAGTTCTCGAGCGAGTAGAAAGTCCGCGCGAAGTAATTCGCCGGTCGCCGCAGCCCCTCGTCCGTCCGCAGCACTTGGGGCCGCTTATCCGCCTGCCGGGATGCGCAGGAGTTTCGCGATCGCCTCCCAGGCGGCCTCTTCCACGGCCTCCGGCGGCTGCGTGGCGTCGACCTCCACCCACGTCCCCTCCGGCGCCTGCGCCAGCTGCTGGCGGTAGCCCTCGCGCACCCGTTCGTGGAAGGCGAGCCCTTCCCGGCCCGTCGCCGGCCCCCCATCCTCTCCCCGCTTCCGCCGCAGACCAACCTCGGGTGGCAGGTCGAGGTAGATGGTCAGGTCCGGCAGCAGCCCCTGCGTCGCCGAGGCGTTCGCCTCCGCCAGCCGGCGCAGGTCGAGTCCCCGCCCGTAGCCCTGGTAGGCGACCGTGCTCGCGCGAAAACGGTCGCAGAGCACCGTCGCGCCCGCCTCAAGTGACGGCTTGATCACGCGGCTCACCAGTTCCGACCGCGCCAGCAGGAACGCGAACGCCTCCGCCCAGGGAGTCAGCGACTGCCCGAGCAGGTCGCGCGCGGCCTCTCCCGCGGGCGTTCCCCCGGGCTCCCGCACCTCGACCGTGTGAATGCCTGCGACCTCGAGCCGCCGCGCGAGCCTCGCCGCCAGCAGGCTCTTGCCCGCCCCCTCGCCCCCCTCAAGGACGATGAAGCGCCCTCCCGGACCCTCTGCCGTCACCGTCCGCCCGACCGTGGCGGCTCGGGCAGGATGCGCACGCGCCGCTCTGGCTCCTTGCCGTGGCTCTCGCTCTCAAGGTTGAAGCGCCCCGCGAGCTCGTGCTGCACGCGCCGGATGTAGCTGTTCGCGGGCGCCAGCTCCAGCGCGCGCCCGTCGGTCAGCACCTGCGCAATGGCGTCCTCGGTTTCGCGGTACGCCTCCGCCACCGGGTCGCGCCGTGCGCGATGCCCCCTGAACTGGAGGAGCACCTGCTCCATCTGGAAGAGCGTGTTGCTCTTGATCACGTAGATCGGCAGCGAGCGCTCCTCCGCCTCCCGCACCGGCGCGGGCTTCTTCCGGTAGGAGTGCCGCAGCGTGATGAGCGCATCGGCCGTCCGCAGGTCGTCGACCACCTGCACGGGCACGCCCGTCTCCTGGATCGCTTGCACCAACCGCCCCCGCGACAGCCCGAACGGGAAGAGCCGCGTCTCCTGCTCCCGTGCCGCTGCACCGTTCCCCTCGGGCGGGCGCGCCTTCTCGGCGGGAGCGGGCGCCTCCTGCTCCTCTGCCGCCACCGTCGCGACTGCCCCCGCGCCGGTCAGCTCGCGAACCTCCGGCGGCGCCGCGAACCCTCGCAGCTTGGCGTCGACGGTCGCGCCCACGTCTTCGTGTAGCGCCACGCGACGCCAGCCCTGGATCTCGATCACGGCGTCGAACGTGGGTGGCGCCATCCGTTCCAGGATCGACTTCTGCGTGCCCCGGCGCCGCGCCTCTTCGTCGCTCAGCGTGACCGACTGGATTCCCCCGATGAGGTCGCACAGCGTCGGGTTCGCCATCAGGTTCTCGAGTGTGTTGCCATGCGCCGTGCCGACCAGCTGCACGCCCCGCTCCGCGATCGTGCGTGCAGCCGACGCTTCCAGCTCCGTCCCAATCTCGTCGATCACGATGACCTCGGGCATGTGGTTCTCCACCGCCTCGATCATCACGCCGTGCTGGCGCGCAGGCGTCGAGACCTGCATGCGCCGCGCGCCCCCGATGGCCGGGTGGGGAATGTCGCCGTCGCCCCCTATCTCGTTCGACGTGTCGACGATCACGACGCGCTTGTTCCCCTCATCCGCCAGCACACGCGCCACCTCGCGCAGCATCGTCGTCTTGCCCACACCCGGACGCCCCAGGAGCAGGATGCTGTTCCCGCTCATCACCAGGTCCTCGATGATGCGGATCGTCCCGTAGACCGCTCGCCCGATGCGGCAGGTCAAGCCCACCACTTTCCCCCGCCGGTTGCGGATGGCGGAGATGCGGTGCAGCGTCCGCTCGATCCCGGCGCGGTTGTCGTCCCCGAACTCGCCCACGCCGGAGATCACGAAGTCGATGTCTTCCTCGGTCACCTCGTGGTGACTGAGCACGATCTCGCGATTCGGGTAGCGCGCCTCGGGCAGCCGCCCGAGGTCCATGATGACCTCCAGCAGGTCGCTGCGGTGCTCCTCCATCTCGAGCGTTTCCGCGAGTCGCGGCGGCAGCGTCTCGATGAGCGCGTCGAGGTCGTCGGTCACGATCCGCTCGGGCGCCGCGCCGTTTTCCTCAGGCATCGCCACTACGCTACCCCCGCGGCGTGAACTTGTCCGTTTCTCACGCGCCCGCCCCCGCCCGTGGCCGCTCCGCCGCGCCGATCGTCAGGAAATACTCGTGCAGACGCGCATCCCCACCGAGCTCGGGGTGGAAGGCCGTCGCCAGCAGGTTCCCCTGGCGCGCCGCCACGATTGCGCCATCATCGAGCCGCCCCAGCACCTCCACACCCTCCCCCACCGACTCGATCACCGGCGCGCGGATGAAGATCGCCCTGAACGGCCCCCCATCCAGCCCCGCCAGATCGAGGCTCGCCTCGAAGCTGTCGACCTGCCGCCCGAAGGCGTTGCGTCCCACCGTCACGTCCATCGTCTCGATGCCCGGCCGGTCCAGTTCGTCGACCTGTTTCGCCAACAGGATCGCGCCCGCGCACGTGCCCCAGACCGGCCGTCCGCTCGTGCAGAACGCGCGCAGCGGGTCGCCGAAGCCGTAGCGAAGGATGAGCCGCGCGATCGTCGTGCTCTCGCCGCCGGGGATGATGAGCGAGTCCAGCGCGTCGAGCTGCTCGGGCTTGCGTACCTCAAGCGAGGACCGCCCAAGGCTCGCCAGCATCTCCGCGTGCTCTCGAAAGTCGCCCTGCAGGGCGAGGATACCCGTGGTCACGTCGTTCGCGTCTTGCGAGTTCGTTCGCGTCCAGGCCCCATGCGCCCTGCGATTGTAGCAGCGCCGCGCCCGATCCCGCGCCGCCCGCAGCGGTTATCCTCTCTCGCTGGAGGCGCCATGCCCGGTCAGCTCACCCCAGACGAAGTCAACGAGTTCCTCGACAGCCGCCCCGGCTGGATCACCATCACCACCGTCGGCCCCGACGGCTACCCCCACAGCGTGCCCATCGGCTACTTCCGTGTGGACGACGCCGTTTACGTGGGTTGCCGCGATCGCACCCAGAAGGTGCTCAACGCCCAGCGCAACCCCAAGGTCAGTCTTTCGTTGGAGGGAGGCTCCACGATGCAGGACATCAAGGGCGTCCTCATCCAGGGCGATGCCACCGTCATCAACACCCCGGACGAACTGCTGGAGCTGACCCGCGAGGCCGCCCGCCGTCGCGGCGCCCCCGAGTCCGCCCTCCCCACGCAGCCGCCGCCAGGGGCCGCCTACATCAAGGTCGACCCCACGCGCGTCATCTCCTGGGACTACTCAAAGCCCGGCTAAGGCTCAGGATCCCTCGACTCAGCGAGCGCCGCGAGCGCTCCACTCAGCCGCGGGCGAGCGGGGCACCCTGCTCATCCTCAGCGCTGCGGTAGCGGCGGCTCTCCTCGTCATCCGGCCACCAGCGGTAGGTACGAAGGTCGACCGTCCCGGCGGCGCTGAAGGGGATCCCCTCCTCTTCGAGCAGTTCCCGTTGCAGGTCGGCCCCCGCCCCGCGTCCCCTCAGACTGATCCCACCCTTCGCGTTGATCACGCGCCACCAGGGAACGTCCGTGTCCGGCGGAAGCGCCCGCAGCGCGTACCCCACGGCCCGCGCCGTCGACGGCGCCCCCAGCTCCACCGCCACCTGCCCGTACGTCACCACCCGCCCCCGTGGCACCTCCCGCACGAACCCCCACACCCGCTCATAGAAGTTTGGCGGCAACGCCTAGCCGGTCCACTGGTGCTTCTGAAGGTCGACGCGGTTCTTGCTCAAGAAAGAGATGCCTTCGTCCTTCAGCCGTTCGGCCTGGTGGGGAGGTGCATCGTCGCTAACGAAACCTCGCGCCCTGACGACCCTCTGCCACGGTACATTTAGCCCATTGGCCTCTGCTTTACGCATGGCCGTCCCCATGTGCTGGGCATTCCCTCCCACGCACTTCGCTACCTGCCCGTAAGTCACCACTCTTCCCGGTGGCACGCTACGTACGTAGTCCCACGCTCGGTCGTGGCAGTTCGGCATCAGTCGTGCTTCCTATCCTCGCGGCAGGCCGAAGCCGCGCGTCGCGATGATCGTGCGCATCACCTCGTTCGAGCCCGCCCCGAACGTGGGCATGACCGCCGCCCGGTAGCCCTGCTCGATGCGCCCGCCCAGCGGCGCGTGCGACGACTCCGGCGTGAGCTGCCCGTACGGACCGAGCAGCTTCGTGCCCGTGTGCAGCAGACGCTGCATCAGCTCCGTGCTGAAGATCTTGACCTCGCTCGCCTCGTGGTTCGGGTGCTCCCCCCGGTTGATCATCCCGAGGTTCCGGTAGGCGAGCATCTGTAGCACCTCGATCTGCACCTTGTAGTCCGCCAGCGTGCGCGCCACCTGCGCGCGTTCGATCGGGCGGCTCCCGTCCGGTCCCTCCGCCCGCGCCCACCGCATGAGCGCGTCGTACACCGCTCGCACCCCCGAGACCGTGAAGATCGAGACCCGCTCGAAGTCGAGCGCGTGCGCGGCGTAGTACCAGCCCCGGTTCTCCTCCCCCACCAGCGCGTCCGCGGGCACGCGCACGTCCTCCCAGTACACCTCGTTCGTCCGCAGCCCGGACATCGTCCAGATCGGCTTGACCGTGATCCCGGGCGTCTGCAAGTCCACCAGGAACATCGAGATGCCCCGGTGCTTCGGCGCCGTCGGGTCGGTGCGCGCCGCCAGCCACACGTATTCCGCCCGGTGCGCCGCGCTCGTGAAGCGCTTGATCCCGTTGAGGACGTAGTCGTCGCCGTCGCGCATGGCGCGAAGCTGCAGCGAGGCCAGGTCCGTGCCCGCGTCCGGCTCCGTGTACCCCAGCGCGAAGTCGATCTCCCCCCGCGCGATCCGCGGCAGGAACGCCTCTTTCTGCGTGTCCGTCCCGTACGTCATCAGCGTCGGGCCCACCTGCTGCACCGCCACCGTCGCGCCGGGCGCGCTCACGTAATTGAGCGCCTCCTGGAAGAGGTATTGCTCCTCGTAGCTGCGCTCCTGGCCGCCGTACTCGCGCGGCCACGACATCGTCAGCCAGCCCTTGTTCGCCAGCTTCCGCCGGAACTCGCGCTCGACCACGTAGCGGTCCGGCGACGCATCCAGCGCACGGCGCACTTCCGCGCTCCACTCGACCGTGAGGAAGTCCTCTACCTCGCGCTCGAACGCGAGCGCCTGTTCCGAGAAGCGAAACTCCATGGCGCGGCAGTCTACGCCCGCGAGGCCGGCTCGATTGCCCTAGTTGCTGCTCTGCTTCGGGAGCTTCGGGATGAGCCAGCTGAGGAAGCTGTCCGCCGAGCGCGTCTGCATGAAGAACCGCCCCGGCCCGGTCAGCCGTACCACCAGCCCCTCACCGCTGAAGAGCGTCGACTTCCAGCCGCCTGACCGGCCCACGTCGTACCCGACGGAGTCGTCGAACGCCACCATGTGGCCCGTGTCGACCACGTACGGCTCGCCCACGCCCAGGTCGATCTCGTGGATCGCCCCGTAGCTTGAGAGCCAGAGCGTCCCCTGGCCCGTGCAGCGCAGCAGGAACAGCCCCTCGCTCGAGAAGAAGGACTTCGCCCCGCCCCACTTCGTGTCCACGTCGACACCCTCGGTCGCCGCCAGGAACGAGCCCGACTGCACCAGCAGCGTCGTCTCGCCCGTCAACTCCAGCGCCACGATGTCCCCCGGCAGTGGCGGCGCCACCGTCACCTGCCCCTCCTCGTGCTCCGCCCGGAAGGTGTTGATGAAGAAGCTCTCGCCGCCCAGTACCGACCGCCGCAGGCCTGAGAGCACCCCACCGCGCGTGCTCGTCTCCATCTCGATCGTGGCGGACATGCTCACCATTGCCCCTGCCTCCGCCTGGATCGACTCGCCTGGATCGAGGTCGATCAAGGCGAGGGCGTAGGAGGGCCGGTACTTCACCTCGTGGCGCATTGCGTGCTCCTGTTCGGGATGGCTGGGGTGGCGCGAGCCGCGACTCCCGTGCGGAACGCCTCCCCGTGATTGTGGGCCTTCTGAGCGTAGGGTACGGTAAGGCTCCGAACGCGTCCGCAGCGTCGTTGAGGAGAGGCCATGCCTTCACGCTTCCGCTACTCGTTGTGGGATGGCACCCAGGAAGTCGCCGACCTCGACCCCGACGAGGTTCTCGACAACCTGTCCGACGACCTCATGAACTTCGGCGACCTCCAGCACGCCCTCCGCAACCTCCTCCAGCGCGGCGTCCGAAGCCCCAACGGCGACCGCACCCAGGGTCTCCGCGACCTCCTCCAGCAGCTTCGCCAGCAGCGCCGTCAGCAGCTCGACCGCTTCGACCTCAACTCCGTCTTCGACCAGCTCCGCGAGCAGCTCGACGAGATCCTCGACATGGAGCGCAACACCCTTGACCAGCGCCTCGAGGAGGCCGGCCCGCCCCAGGGCGGCGAGGGCCAGGAAGGCCAGCAGGGCGACCAGTCCGACGGTTCACCCCAGGGGGGCGAGGGTCAGCCGCAAGGAGCGGAACAGGGACAGCCTTCGAACGAGGGCGGCCAGCCCGGCGAGAGCCAACAGGGCGAGCAAGGTCAGCAGGGCTCGCAGTCCGGCGGCAGCGGTCAGGGCAGCGTCCCCACGAGCGAGTTCGCCGACATGCTGCGCAACATCGCCAACCGCAAGCAGGAGTTCCTGCAGGAACTCCCCGAGGACACCGCCGGCCAGGTGCGCAAGCTCCAGGACTACGAGTTCATGGACCCCGACGCGCAGGCCAAGTTCAACGAGCTGGTCGAGTCCCTGCGCCAGGCCATGATGAACACCTTCTTCAAGGACCTCAGCGACCAGATCGCCAACATGTCGCCCGAGGACCTCGAACGCCTCAAGAACATGACCAAAGACCTGAACCAGATGATTCAGGACAAGATGGCCGGCAACGAGCCGGACTTCGACAACTTCATGAAGCAGTACGGCGACCTCTTCGGCGACAACCCGCCCCAGTCCCTCGACGAGCTCGTCGCCCAGATGCAGCAGCAGATGGGCCAGATGCAGAGCCTCCTCGGGAGCCTCCCCGGCGACATGCGCCAGCAGCTCCAGGACCTCCTCTCCGACAAGATCGGCGACCCCGAGCTGCAGCAGGGCCTCAACGAGCTCGCCCAGAACCTCGAATACCTTTTCCCCATGCGCGACCAGCGCAACCAGTACCCCTTCCGTGGCGAGGAGCAGCTCGACCTCGACGCGGCCATGGAACTCATGCGCCACATGCAGTCCATCGACGAGGTGGAGCGCCAGCTTGAGCGCACCCAGTACGGCGGCGAGATCGACGACATCGACGCCGACCAGCTCGAGGAGCTGCTCGGCCCCGAGGCGCGCGACACCCTCGACGAACTGCGCAAGTTCCTCGAAATCCTCGAGGAGGCCGGCTACATCCGGAAGAAGGGCTCAGGCTGGGAGCTGACCCCCCGCGGCACCCGCAAGATCGGCCAGCGCGCCCTCGTCGAGCTCTACGCCCAGCTCAAGGCCGACTCCTTCGGCAAGCACGAGGTCCACGCGAACGGCTTCGGCGGCGAACGCACCGACGACACCAAGCTCTACGAGTTCGGCGACCCGTTCCACCTCGACATCAAGCGCACGATCATGAACTCGCTCCACCGCGAGGGGATCGGCACCCCCATCAACCTGCGCCCCGACGACTTCGAGGTCGCCCGCAGCGAGCTCGTCACCCAGACCGCCACCGTCATCATGCTCGACCTGAGCTGGTCGATGGCCCTCCGCGGCAGCTTCCAGGCCGCCAAGAAGGTCGCCCTCGCGCTCAACAACCTCATCTCCTCGCAGTTCCAGCGCGACAGCCTCTACATCATCGGCTTCAGCGCCTACGCGCGGGAGCTAAAGGCCGAGGACCTCCCCTACGTGCGCTGGGACGAATCCGTGCTCGGCACGAACATGCACCACGCCCTCATGATCGCCGAGCGCCTGCTCGCCAGGCACACCCAGGGCACGCGCCAGATCATCATGATCTCCGACGGCGAACCGACCGCCCACCTCGAAAACGGCCGCAGCTACTTCGCCTATCCCCCCAGCCCCATCACCATCCGCGAGACGCTCAAGGCCGTGAAGCGCTGCACGCGCAAGAACATCACGATCAACACCTTCATGCTCGACCGCAACCAATACCTGAAGGATTTCGTGAACCAGGTCGCGCGCATCAACAAGGGCCGCGTCTTCTACACGACACCCGACAAGCTCGGCGAGTACATCCTCGTCGACTACGTCGCCCAGAAGCGCAAGCACCTCACCGGCATGGCCGGCTAGATTCGGGGAATGGCGGTGAACTCGTGACCCTGGCCTCCTACTCAGCGAGCAACGCGAGCGCTCTCGTCAGCCGCGCAGCCGCGCGGCGCTCTCCTCCCCCCTCAGCCGCGCGCAGCGCAGCGTAGGGGGGCGCTCTCCTCGTGGTGGCTACCCTCCTCGACCACATCACCGACGAACAGGCCGACCTGATTCGCGGCGCGCACGTCTTCTTCGTCGCCTCCGCCGACCCCGCCCTCGGCGAGGGTCCCGACGGTCAGGGCGCGGTGAACCTCTCCCCCAAGGGCGCCGCCGACCTCCACGTCATCGACCGCCACACGCTCGCCTACTTCGACTACAGCGGCAGCGGCAACGAGACCGCGCGCCACGCGACCGCCGGCGGCCCCGTCACGGTCATGGTCACCTCCTTCGACGAGGACGCCGCCATCGTCCGCCTCTACGGCTGGGCCCGCGCCAAACCCCTCGAAGAGTCCCTTCTCGCCGCCCACGCCGAGCAGCTCCGCGCGGTCGAGACACCAACGCCCGAGCGCCAGGTCATCGAGATCACCGTCGAGCGAACGCAGACCTCCTGCGGCTACGGCGTCCCCGTCTACGAGTACCAGGGCGACCGCACCCGCGACCAGCGCGACCGTCGCTACAAGTAACCCCTCCCGCCCACGAATAGCGCCTCAACCTCCGAAACGGGTGGGGTAATTCGGCCCTTGAGTCCCTACGCTCTCCGCATGGAGCGACCAGTGCACGGCTGGAGCCGTATCCCTCTCGCGGCGCTCGCACTGGCGCTCCTGGCGGCACTGGCCGCATGCGGCGGCGGGGACGACGCCACCACTTCCCCGCCGCCGTCCTCCCACGCCGAACCTGTGGTGCCGCAACCTAGGTCGCGTGCTTGACCTTTCTGACTTGCCCTTTCTATCGTGAACGGTGAGTATCATCGACGGGTGCCTGCTCTTGCCTGGCTGAGCCGTCGGGAGATTGGCGGCCTCATTGGTATCAAGCCCACAGTGGGATATCAAGCGCATAGCTAAGGTTCTATTGGGCATTAAGGTGTGGTCCAATACCCTTCCTGCTCGGAATAGAGATGCTTTCGAAAAACTTGCCCATAGAGGTTGGTTTGTCGACTTGGGAACATCATTTGGAGATGTTCAAGATATCGTGTTAAGAGTAGAGAGTGACTCGGAAGAAGACGTCGATGACTTTCTGATGAGTGCTATCAGAGATCGTGTAAATGAAATAGAAAGTGAACTAGTCTCCTTCTTCCCAGACAGGAAAGCTGTCCTTGTTGACGCCTTCTCTGCACATAGGGCCGGAAAGTTCACTCTTTCGGTTCCTGTGATGCTCACGCAGGCAGACGGGTTATTTTCCAGCAATAAGGCTACAAATCTTTTCGAAAAGGGCAAGAGGGAACAGGCTATCGAAACTTTGATGAAGGGCCAGTCAGACGATGGGTTAATTGCGGCACTACTCTCCCCTCTGGATGACATTCTTCCGCTATGGATGGGTCCTAAGGATAGAGGCAATAACTTCACCGGTCTGAATCGTCATCAAGTGCTCCATGGGGAAGTGCTGGACTACGCCACAGAACGAAGTAGTCTGCAGATCATTTCGCTACTCAGCTATGTGGGGCACATTCGGAGGGGTGCCAATTCGACGGGCACATCCAGCCGAGGCACCTGAGGATAAGGAGGCGGCGTTTGCTGGCGCTTTCCCGCCCACGAGCCATAACACGACCCCGTGCTACCATCGCTCAATGCTCCAAATCCACCACTCAGCGAGCGAAGCGAGCGCTCTTCTCAGCCGCGCGCAGCGCAGCGCAGCGCGGCGCTCTCCTCACCCCTCAGCCGAGCGCAGCGCAGCGTAGCGCGGCGCTCTCCTCAACATGCCAACCGACCGAGTCCAGCTCTACGACACCACCCTCCGCGACGGCTCCCAGATGGAGGGTATCTCCCTCTCCGTCGCCGACAAGGTGCGCATTACGCAGAAGCTCGACGAGCTCGGCATCGAGTGGGTCGAGGGCGGCTTCCCCGGCTCCAACCCCCGCGACGCCGCCTACTTCCAGCGCCTCAAAGACATAACGCTCTCGCAGGCCAGGGTGAGCGCCTTCGGCGGCACCCGCCGCGCCGGACTCACCTGCGAGACCGACCCCAACATCCAGAGCATGGTCGCCACCGAGACCCCTGGCGTCACCCTCGTGGGCAAGGCCAGCCAGTACCAGGTCCAGCGCATCCTCGAGACCAGCGACGAGGAAAACCTCGCCATGATCGCCGACACCGTCGGCTACTTCCGCAGGCTCGGCAAGACCGTCTTCTTCGACGCCGAACACTTCTTCGACGGCTTCGCCGGCAACCCCGACTACTCGCTCCAGTGCCTCGCCACCGCCGCCCGCGCCGGCGCCGAGGCCCTCGTCCTCTGCGACACCAACGGCGGCATGACCACCCCCACCCTTCTCGCCGCTATCGAGGCCGTCCAGGAGCGCGTCCCCGACGCGCGCCTCGGCATCCACTGCCACGACGACATCGGCCTCGCCGTCGCCAACTCGCTCGCGGCCGTCGAGGCAGGTGTCTGGCAGGTGCAGGGCTGCGTCAACGGCTACGGCGAACGCTGCGGCAACGCCGACCTCCTCACCGTCGCGGCCAACCTCAAGCTCAAGATGGGCATCGACGTCATCGCGGACGACCAGCTCGCGCGCCTCACCGAGGTCTCCCACTACGTCAACGAGCTCGCCAACCTCGTCCCCGATTCGCAGGCCCCCTTCGTCGGCCAGAGCGCCTTCGCGCACAAGGCCGGCTACCACGTGGCTGGCATCATGAAGGACGAGAACGCCTACCAGCACATCGACCCGGGCCTCGTCGGGAACCGCCGCCGCGTCCTCGTCAGTGAGCTCTCCGGCCAGCGCAACCTCCTCAGCAAGATCGATGAGCTCGGCATCGACTACCCCTTCACGCCGGAAGAGATCCGCTCCCTCCTACAGGTCGTCAAGCAGAAGGAGAGCGAGGGCTTCCAATACGAAGGCGCCGAGGCCAGCTTCGAGCTCCTCGTCCGCCGCCAGATCCCCGGCTACGTCCGCCCCTTCGAGATCGAGGACTTCGTCATCGTCGAACGCCACCGCCACCGTCGCGGCGACGACCAGCGCAACGACATGCTCGCCGAGGCCATGGTCAAGATTCGCGCCGGCGACGACGAGCACCACACCGCCGCCGAGGGCAACGGCCCCGTCAACGCCCTCGATATCGCCGCCCGCAAGGCCCTCGGCAGCGCCTATCCCCGCGTGCTCGATGTCAAGCTCGTCGACTACAAAGTGCGCATCCTCGACAGCGAGTCGGCCACCGCCGCCCAGGTCCGCGTGCTCATCGAGAGCACCGACGGCGCCCGCTACTGGACCACCGTCGGCAGCTCCACCGACATCATCGAGGCCAGCTGGCTCGCCCTCGCCGACGCCCTCGAATACGCCATCGGCCTTCCCAGCGAGTAGCCTGTTTGTGCTAGCATTTGCGCATGGCAAGTGCGTCCACGACGGGTGAACTAGCGACGCGCGCTGATCTCGACGCCCTCGGCGCCGGGCTGCGGCAGGAGATGAGCGCCCACCGGACCGAGTCTCGCGAGGACATTAAGGCTCTCCGGACCGAGTCTCGCGAGGACATGCAGGCTCTCCGCACCGAGTTCCGGGAAGACATAAGCGAACTGCGCGCGGATGTCCGGACGTGGGCGACGGCCACGATTGGTCTTACCGCTGCGGTCGCGGTTGGCGCAATCGGCGCGATAGTCACCCTGACTCTCACGCTCGACTGAACCGGGGTAAGCCCCCTCAGCTCTCCGCTTCCTCCCCGAAGTCCGCCTTCCCCCGGATGACGTCGCGCGCGTCGCGGAGGAGGCGGGGGACGTGCGCCCGGTTGCGGAGCAGCAGCGCCACGCAGAGCACGAGGTAGGCGATTCCGTAGTAGAAGCGCACCGTGTCCGCGCTCGACCCGATGAGTTCGTCGTTGAGGAGCAGCTGCGTCGCGAACAGCGCGAAGAGCGCCCATGCCTCCGAGCGATTCATGCGCAGGTTCACGAACACCGCGATCGCGAAGGCCGACTGCGCCGCCGTTAGCAGGATCTCGTCCTGCTGACGGCCATCAAGGGGCAGGCCGTTGAGCAGCCCCCAGTCGCCGGAGCCGATCATGTAGGCGATAGGCAGCGTGCCGATGAGCAGCGTCCACTGGTTCACCTTCGAGGAGATGAGCGTGCCCATCCCCGCCGCCGCCCGTCCCCGCCACGCCAGCAGCCCCGCGACCAGCACCTCCGGCGACTCCGAGGCCAGCGGCGCCACCCACTGGATCAGGAGGAACTCGCTCACGTTCAGCTTCTGTCCCGTCTCCACCAGCCCGTGCGCGAACGGCTCCGCCGAGGCGATGATCACCCCCGCCGCGTAGACCAGCACCACTACCACCACAGCTCGCCGGGTCCAGTCCGTTAGCGACCCCATTGCCCGCGCCGGCCCCA
The DNA here is from genome assembly GCA_965262975.1 of Tepidiformaceae bacterium. Classification (GTDB taxonomy): domain Bacteria; phylum Chloroflexota; class Dehalococcoidia; order Tepidiformales; family Tepidiformaceae; genus UBA2991. The sequence goes on from OZ253575.1 coordinate 3,789,245, forward strand.
CCAGCTCCACCTCCTCCGACTCCGTCCGGCTCGTCATTACCAGGTAGATGACGAACAGCGAGACGAGCACGATCGTGTCGGCCATCGTGAGCGTGTTCCGCAGCGGCACGAGGATGACGTAGACGGTTGCGACCGCGAGGAACACCAGCTCCAGCGAACGTGCGCGGTTCACGACCAGCTCCTTCAGACGCTTTCGGTAGAAGAAGATCAGGAACACGATGGGCCAGCCGATGCCGATGAGCAGCCGGTTGCCCCCCGTCATGTTGGCGATCGCGAGCCCCTTCTTCGCCTCGAGCGGGTCGGTGCCCGCCTCCCACGCCAGGAAGGCGTCGACTGCGTACTCGGGGAGCACGGCGATGAAGGCGATGATCGCCAGCGCCAGCCCCTGCGAGATGTCCATCTCGGCCGTCTCCGCCGCCCAGCTCAGCAGGAACGCCGCCGCCAGGATGGCAATGCCGTAGACGGCCGCCGCCAGCAGCGGGTCGATGTGCGGGTCGGTGATGCGCAGGGCGATCCCGGGTACGCCCGCGAGCGCGGCCAGCGCGATTGCCATCCACTGCCCGCGGAACCCCTCGCGCATCACGAGGAGGCTCCGCGCGCATGGGGCACGTGCGCGCCTGGGGAAGGGGATCGGTCGTTCATCTGCGACTGCGAGCCTACCGCCGCCCCGCCATCGGGGCCACAGCGACGCGCTCCATCCGGCAGAATGCAGCCACATGGCCGAGCGCCGCCCCTACGGACTCTGGGAGAGCCCCATCACGCCCGCCGCCCTCGCGGGCGGTATCCGCTTGCGTGGGCCCTCCTGGGACGCCGATGGACGCACGCTCGGGTGGTTCGAGGGACGCGGCGACCGCGGCGTCGCCGCCGTCGCCACCGCCAATGGCGGCGCCGCCTCCATCCGCGATGTCAGCGGCGACATCCTCGTCCGCGCGGGGGTCGGCTACGGTGGCGGCGACTTCACCCTGGCGAACGGCCACGCCTGGTTCGTCGGACACGACAGTCAGCGCATCTACCGCCAGCCCCTCGATGGCGGCCCTGCCCGACCCGTCACCCCGGCGTTTGGCGAAGCCTCCTCGCCCGCCGTCAGCCCCGATGGACGCTGGGTCGCCTACGTGCACTCGTACGAAGACGAGGACGTCATCGCCATCGCCGACGCCAGCGGAAAGCGCTGGCCGCAGCGCCTCGCCAGTGGCCGCGATTTCTACATGCAGCCCGTCTGGAGCCCGAGCGGCGACCGCATCGCCTGGGTCGAGTGGGACCACCCGAACATGCCCTGGGATGGCTCCGAGCTGCGTGTCGCCGAGATCGCCTTCCCCGCGGGTGGCCTTCCGGTCGTCGCTCGCTCAGCGGTAGTGGCGGGCGGTCCCGACGAAGCCGTCCTCCAGCCCGCTTTCTCCCCTGACGGCGACGCCCTCTACTACGTTTCCGACGCGACCGGCTGGGGTCACCTCTACCGCTACGACTGCGACACCGGCGAGCGCCGTGCGCTCACGAGCGGGGACTGCGAGTACGGAACGCCCGCCTGGGGCCAGGGCGTCGGTATGTTGGCCGTGCTCCCATCGGGGCGTGTCGTTGCGGTTCGTCAGCGCGAGGGGTTCGGCCGCCTCGTCGTCATCGACGGCCACGGCGACGGCGATCCGCAGGAGCTCGAGGTCCCCGCCGAGTACGCCAGCTTCGAGAATCCTGTTGCCTCTCCCGAGGGGGAGCTCCTGGCCGTCATCGCCAGCGGCCCCGCCGCCGCCCCCCGCCTCCTCGCCCTCGACCTCTCGACGGACACGCCCCGCGCGGTCACGGTGCGCCTCAGCGAATCCGGCGCCTTCCCCGCCGCCGCCCTCTCTCTCCCCAAGCCCGTCGCGTGGGCGAATGCCGACGGAAGCGAGGTCCACGGCCTCTACTACCCACCCGCCAGCGAACGCTTCGTCGACGAAGGCCCCCCACCCCTCGTGGTCTTCGTGCACGGCGGCCCCACCGACCATGTCGACGCGGGCTGGCGTCCCCAGATCCAGTTCCTTGCCAGCCGTGGCTACGCCGTCCTCGCGGTGAACTATCGGGGCAGCAGCGGCGCCGGACGCGAGGCGATGCTCGCCCTGCGCGGCCAGTGGGGCGCCGCCGATGTGGAGGATTGCCGCTCCGGCGCCGAAGCGATGGCGGCCCGCGGCCTCGCCGATGGCGACCGGCTCGCGATCCTCGGGGGAAGCGCGGGCGGCTACACCGTGCTCCGCTCCCTCCAGGTGCACCCCGGCTTCTACCGCGCCGGCGTCTGCTACTACGGCATCTCCAACCTGTTCACGCTCGCCAGCGACACCCACAAGTTCGAGGCGCGCTACCTCGATTCGCTCGTTGGCGCCCTGCCCGAGGCGGCCGCCCGCTACCGCGAGCGCTCCCCCATCTTCCACGCGGGCGACATCGTCGACCCCATTGCCCTCTTCCAGGGCGACGAGGACCGTGTCGTACCGCGCGACCAGAGCGATACGCTCGCCGCCTCCCTGCGCCAGCGCGGCGTTCCCCACGAGTACCACGTGTACGAAGGCGAGGGGCACGGCTGGCGCAAGCGCGAGACGGTTGAGGCCTTCTACACGGCCGTCGACCGCTTCCTTCGCGAGCATCTCCTCAACTGAAGGCGCTCAGTCGCGCCAGTGCATGACTGCGCGGGCGGCTTCCTGCTCGCCCGCACTCTTCTCCGCCCAGCGTCGCAGGAAGTCTTCCCCCACGACGGTCTTCGCCACCGCCCACGGCAGCGGACGCTCCCCGCTCAGCGCCCACCGTTCGCGAACTGCCACCAGGAAGGCCGTCGCATCGCCCAGGTCGAGCGCTTCCAGCACCTCGCAGTCGAGCGCGCCCACCCCGCCCGGGAACGTCGGCGCGCCGGAGTCCGTCAACTCGACCTCCAGGCCGGCGAGCTTGTCTCCGTCCCGACCCGAGCGCAGCCCGAGCGGTTCCAGCAGTCCCGCCTGCGTGTCGCTGAGCAGCGTCACCGCCAGCCGTCCGCTCTCGCGCACGAGCCCTTCCGTGAAGTTCGTCTTGGAGAGCGAGACGAGCAGCCGTGGCCGCTCCGGCACGATCGAGGATCCGTACACGGACACGCAGATCTGCGCATTCGGCCCCGCCGGACCACTCGCTCCAACCGCACACAGCGGCGCCCAGAAGTGCGAGAGCACGTCGCCTGCTGGCCGTGCCTCGGTCATGGCCTGGTTCCTATTCCTCGTGCAGCGCGATGAAGTTGCCGCAGGTGTCGTCGATCACCGCCTGGTAGCCCCACTCGCTCCGCACGGGCTCGCCCTGGAAGCGCACTCCCAGCGCGGTGAGCCGCTCGTACTCGCGGTCGAGGTCGTCGACGAAGAAGATGGCAACCGGAATCCCGTCCCGGTACACCGCTTCCTGGAAGGCCTGCGATGCGGGATACGCGTTCGGTTCCAGCATCAGCTCGACCCCATCTGGGGACTCCCGCGACTCCACCGTGATTGCCCGGAACTCGCCCGCAGGGTCGTCCCGTTTCTTCGCGAAGCCCAGCACTTCTGTGTAGAAGGCGAGCGCTTTCGCCTGGTCGTCGACCGTCACGCTGGTGAGCTTGATTCGCATGGCGGCATTCTACGCCGTCGCGTTTGCGGCGCGTTCGCCCCCCGCTAGAATCCGCCCGTGTCTGACTGCCTCTTCTGCAACATGGCCTCGGGCGATATCGCCGTCGAGCGGATCGCCGAGAACGAGCACGCCTTCGCTATCCGCGACATCAACCCCCGTGCGCCCGTGCACGCGCTCATCATTCCCCGCGAGCACATCGCCGACGCCCGCGAGATCGAGGCGGGCCACGCCGAGACCCTCGCCGCCCTCTTCACCCTCGCCGCCGAGGTGGGCCGCGCGGAGGGTGTGCACGAGTCAGGCTACCGGCTCGCCTTCAACGTCGGTGAAGCCGCAGGTATGACCATCGACCACCTCCATCTCCACCTCGTCGGTGGACGCCGGCTCGGTCCCGAGGGGTGATCGCCGACCAGATCGCCGCCGTCCGCGAGGAGCTCCAGCAGCGCCCGCGCGGGCTCGTGCGTCACGTCGAGCGTGTCCTCGCCGAGGCCCTGCCCCTCGCTCGCATCTGGAACGCCGACGAGGAGCGTGTCGAGCTCGCTGTCTGGGGCCACGATCTCTTCCGCTCCGAGCGCCCCGCTGAGCAGCTACGCCTCGCCGGCGAGGTCGGCGTCGAGATTGATGCCGACTCGCGCGACTACCCCATCCTTCTCCATGGCCCCATCGCTGCCGTCGTCCTGCGCGAGCGCTTCGGTATCACCGACGAGGAGGCGCTGGCCGCCGTGCGCGACCACACCGCCGGCCTCGACCAGATGAGTCTCCTCGCCAAGGTCCTGCTCATCGCCGACAAGATCGAGGCGAACAAGCGGCGCGGCGTTCCCGAATTGGCCGCCGCCCGCGAGCTTGCCAGCCGCGATCTCGACACGGCCATCCTCTGCTGGGCCGACTGGCGCTGGACCACCGAGGCGCGCGAGCGCTACCGCACGCAGGCCGCGCACTGGCTTGCCCGCCAGCACTGGGTGGCGGAGCATCACCAAGACATCGGTATGCCCGCGCGCGTCTCCGGCAGCGCCTTCGCTGCCGCCGCGCGACGGGAGGGACTCGTCCCGCCTACGGGATAGTCAGCTCCCGGCCGATTGCCAGCGTGAGGCAGTCGTCCTCGGTCATCTCGTTCGCATCGAGCAGCGCCTGCAGCGCCACACCCTGCGCCACGGCGATGGCGCTGCAGGTGTCGCCCGCTACCACGATGTAGCTTCCGCTCGTAGGCGGCTCCGTCGGGGGCGGCGGCTCCGTCGGCTCGGGCGTCGGTTCCTGCGTCGGTTCCTGCGTCGGCGTCGGCTCCTGCGTTGGTTCCGGCGTTGCGGTGGCAGGCGCCTCCGTTGCCTCCGTTGCCGCCGGTGTCTCGGTGGCGACGGGCGCCACTGGAGCGGGATCGTCACCGCCGATCTGGCGGTTCACGACGAAGGCGATGGCGACCACTACGGCCGCCAGGATGAAGAGCGAGACCGTCGCGGCCCGCATGCTCACTTCGCCTTCGAGCACTGGCCGTCGCAGCCCCCTCGAGGTCCAGCGCGAAGCAGTCGTTCCCATGGGTGTCGGCCGCGCCGACCCGGCGGGGTCGAACTCGCCTGCTGCGGACGTTTCGGTGGGCTCTGCCTCACCATCGTCGCCCGCCGAAGCAGCCGCCGGATGGGTCGTCGACTCGACGCCCTCACCCTGGTAGATGGGGCAGGAGGGATGCTCCGCTGTCAGGCAGAACTGTTCCTGATGCGGCGTCGCAATGCGGGTGGGGTTGGGGAGGCGGTAGCAGCGATGGGCATCGGTTGCGTAGGTCGCGTGCAGATCGCTGTCGTCGACCAGGCCGAGGTACGCGCAAACAGTTGCAGCGTCCGAACCTTCGGATTCACCAGGGAGGCTCACAGCGTCTCCAATCCCGCGAGGCTCGACACCACGGACGTATCGTGTCAGAACGTTCGTGCGTTGGCAATTCTCGCTGCCCGGAGATTCACGCTTCCAGGCGATATACGGTGTGCCCCGAACGCTTCCGCACCTGCCGCAGCGGCGTCCCTCCCCGTCCCGCGATCCGCTTCAGCAGGTGGTTCAGGCCGCTCACGGCAACGAACCAGTAGGCCCCTCCCGGCGCCAGCCGCCCCCGCGGCCCCTGGACGAACTCCGCCTCGATCGCCTCGTCCCCGATCTTCGCCGGCACGTTCGAGACGATCAGGTCGTACGTCCCCGGGGGAACGTCCTCAAGGGCCACGCTGCCGATTGCCTCGGCGTTCGTGATGCCGTTCAGGGCGATGTTGCGGCGCGCGTAGCGCACCGCCAGCAGGTTGCTGTCGGCCATCACCACCGAGGCCTCCGGGAAGCGCCGCGCGAGCGCGATCCCGAGCACTCCGTAGCCGCAGCCCAGGTCGAGAATCCGCTGCGGCGGGCGCTCATGCTCCAGGCAGCGCAGCAGCAGCCTGGAGCCCGCGTCCACGTCGTGCGAGGCGAACAGCGTGTGCGCCACCTCGAACTCCATCTGCTCGCCGTCGAGCGTGAGGGAAACCAGCTTCTTAAAGTACGGATCGCGCTGTCTGTCCTGCGCCATCGCCTGAGTCTAGCCCTGGACCCGGAATTCGCGCGGCGGGGCATTGATCGTTTCGGACCCTGTGTTAACCTCTTAGGTCGGCGCTTATTGCCTCGCCAGATGCAAGACATTCGGCAGGCCGTAGGGCACTGGGCTGAAAACGGTCTCGCTCCTCTGCCGGTGCGGGGCGCTGTTTAGAAACCGGCTCTCTGGCCTGTTTCCATGCCCAGCGTGAGGACCCCCTCTCGCCTAGAACGCACCAGTGGGCCGTGGCTTCGCGGCGCCAGAATTCGGAGATCAGCGGCAATGCCGACGATTAACCAGCTTGTACGCAAGGGCCGCAAGCCCAAGTCGAAGAAGTCGGGCGCCCCTGCCCTGCTCTTCAACTACAACTCCGAGCGTGGACGCCTCACGCGCGTCTCCGGCCGTGGCGCGCCCCAGAAGCGCGGCGTCTGCACCCAGGTGCGAACCCAGACTCCCAAGAAGCCGAACTCGGCCCTGCGCAAGGTCGCCCGTGTGCGCCTCACCAACGGGATTGAGGTTTCCGCCTACATCCCCGGCGAGGGCCACAGCCTCCAGGAGCACTCCGTCGTGCTCGTCCGTGGCGGGCGTGTCCGTGACCTCCCCGGCGTCCGCTACCACATCGTGCGCGGCGCCGCCGACTCAACCGGCGTCGCCGACCGCCGCCGTGGCCGTAGCAAGTACGGCACGCGGAAGAACGGGTAACACGATGCCGCGACGTAATCGCCCCGAACGCCGCATCATCCGCCCCGACTCCCGCTACGGCGATCAGCAGGTCCAGATCCTCATCAACAAGGTGATGACCCGCGGCAAGAAGAGCACCGCCGAGCGCGTCGTCTACGGCGCCTTCAATCGCATCCAGGAGTCCACCGGGCGCGATCCGGTCGATACCTTCCGCCAGGCGATGCGCAACGCAACGCCCGTGCTCGAGGTCAAGCCTCGCCGCGTCGGCGGCACCACCTACCAGGTGCCGGTCGAGATTCGCCCCGAGCGCCGCACCGCCCTTGCCATGCGCTGGCTCCTCCAGGGCGCGCGCGGTCGCGGTGGCCACACCATGTCCGAGCGGCTCGCCTCCGAGCTCCTCGACGCCGCCAACAATGCCGGCTCCGCTATCAAGCGGCGCGACGACACTCACCGTATGGCCGAGGCGAACCGCGCCTTCGTCCATTACCGCTGGTAAGCGGGCGCGGCCAGGGACAGGAGAGCGTGCACCATGCCCCGGCCGTTTGAGATCGAACGCGTTCGCAATATTGGCATCATCGCGCACATCGATGCCGGCAAGACGACCGTGACCGAGCGCGTCCTCTACTACACGGGCATCACCTACAAGATCGGCGAGGTCCACGAGGGCACCGCCACGATGGACTGGATGGATCAGGAGCGCGAGCGCGGCATCACCATCACCGCCGCCGCCACCAGCGCCGAGTGGAACAGCCACCTCATCAACATCATCGATACCCCCGGCCACGTCGACTTCACCGCTGAGGTCGAGCGCGGCCTGCGCGTGCTTGATGGCGGCGTCGTCGTCTTCGACGCCGTCGCTGGCGTGGAGCCGCAGTCCGAGACCGTCTGGCGCCAGGCCGACCGCTACTCCGTTCCCCGCATCTGCTTCGTCAACAAGATGGACCGTGTCGGGGCCGACTTCGCCCGCACCCAGGAAATGATGGTCGACCGGCTCGCCGCCAACCCCGTGGCCGTGCAGATGCCGGTCGGCTTCGAGGCGGACTTCCGCGGCGTCGTCGACCTCACCGAGATGGTCTGCTGGACCTTCGGCGGCGAGAAGGGCGAGGAGGCCAATTGCGGCGAGATTCCATCCGAGTTCCTCGACGAGGCCAAAGCCGCCCGCGACACGCTGGTCGAGCAGATCGGCAACGTCGACGACCAGGTCGCGATCAGCTATATCGAGGGCCACGACGTGAACGCCCACGAGTTGCGCACCGCCATCCGTCGCGCCACGCTCTCCAACGCCGTCACCCCCGTCCTCTGCGGCTCCGCTCTCAAGAACAAGGGCCTCCAGCCCCTGCTCGACGCCGTCATCGACTACCTCCCCTCCCCCGAGGACGTTCCTCCCCTCACCGGCACCGATGTCCGTACCGGCGAGGAGGTCGTCCGCGAGCCCGTCGACGAGGCCCCCCTCACCGCCATGGCGTTCAAGATCGTGACCGACCCCTATGTCGGCCGGCTCGCCTACATCCGCGTGTACAGCGGCGTGCTCAAGTCCGGCGGGACCATCTGGAATAGCGGCAAGGAGCGCCGTGAACGCATCGGCCGCCTCCTCCGTATGCACGCCAACAACCGCGAGGAGATCGACGCGCTTTACGCGGGCGGCATCGGCGCCGCCGTCGGCCTCAAGCAGACGTTCACGGGCGATACGCTCTGCGATCCCGACCAGCCCATTCTGCTCGAAGGCATCACCTTCCCCGAGCCGGTCATCAGCGTCGCGCTCGAACCCCGCTCCAAGCCCGACCAGGAGCGCATGGCCGACGCCCTCACCAAGCTCACCGAGGAGGACCCCACCTTCCACTGGCGCTTCAACGACGAGACGGGCCAGACCCTCATCTCGGGCATGGGCGAGCTCCACCTTGAGGTCATCGTTGACCGCATGAAGCGCGAGCATCGCGTCGAGGCCAATGTCGGCCGCCCCCAGGTCAGCTATCGCGAGGCCATCCGCCGGCCTGCCGCCGCCGAGGGGCGATTCGTACGCCAGACCGGTGGGCGGGGCCAGTTCGGCATCGTCGAGCTCGAGATCGAGCCGGGCAAACGCGGCGAGGGCTTCGTCTTCGAGAACCGCGTCGCGGGCGGCTCCGTGCCGACCGAGTACATCTCGGCCGTGCGCGCGGGCGCCAGGGAAGCGCTTGACTCCGGTCCCGTGGCCGGTTATCCCGTCCTTGATGTCAAGGTCGCGCTCGTCGACGGCTCCTCCCATGCCGTCGACTCCTCCGAGATGGCCTTCAAGAACGCCGCCATCCTTGGCATGCGCGAGGCCCTCAAGCGCGCGCAGCCCGTGCTCCTCGAGCCGCTGATGCGCATCGAGGTGCGTGTCCCCGAGGACCACTTCGGCGGCGTCATCGGCGACCTCAACAGCCGCCGCGGCCAGGTCGTCAGCCAGGACGCCATGGGCAGGCTGCAGATTGTCACCGCCACCGTGCCGCTCGCCACGACCTTCGGCTACTCGACCGATCTCCGCTCGCTCTCGCAGGGGCGGGCGAACTCGACCATGGAATTCGACCGGTACGAACCCGTACCCCAAAGTGTCTCAGCCACGCTCACCGAGCGGTCGGCTGTCGGCGCTGTCTGACGAATACGAAGGAGCGAAGGGGACACGATGGCGAAGGAGCGATTTGAGCGGACGAAGCCGCACGTGAACGTGGGCACGATCGGACACGTGGACCACGGCAAGACGACGCTGACGGCGGCGATCACGAAGGTGCTGGGGCTGAAGGGCGAGGCGGTGTTCCGGGAGTTCGATTCGATCGACAACGCGCCCGAAGAGCGCGCGCGCGGCATCACGATCGCGATTGCGCACGTGGAGTACGAGACGGACAACCGTCACTACGCACACGTGGACTGCCCCGGTCATGCCGACTACATCAAGAACATGATCACCGGCGCCGCGCAGATGGATGGCGCGATTCTGGTGGTGGCGGCGCCGGACGGACCGATGCCGCAGACGCGCGAGCACATCCTGCTGGCGCGGCAGGTGGAAGTGCCGGCGATCGTGGTCTACCTGAACAAGGTGGACATGATGGAGGACGAGGAGCTGTTGGAGCTGGTGGAGCTGGAGCTGCGCGAGTTGCTCTCGAGCTACGAGTTCCCCGGGGATGACCTTCCCATTGTGCGCGGTTCGGCGCTGGCGGCGCTGGAGTCGGCGTCGGAGGATCCGGAGGCGGCGGAGTACGGGTCGATCCAGGAGCTGATGGCGGCGGTGGACGGCTACATTCCGCAGCCGGTGCGAGCGCTGGACCAGCCGTTCCTGATGCCGATCGAGGATGTCTTCGGGATCAAGGGGCGGGGGACGGTGGTGACGGGGCGGATCGAGCGCGGGCGCATCCAGGTGGGGGAGGAAGTGGAGATAGTGGGGCTGGAGGACACGCGCAAGACGGTGGTCACGGGCGTGGAGATGTTCAAGAAGCTGCTCGATGAAGGGGAGGCCGGTGACAACGTCGGCTGTCTGCTTCGGGGCATGAACCGCGAGGACGTGCAGCGTGGGCAGGTGCTGGCGTTTCCGGGGTCAATCAACCCGCACACGCGCTTCGAGGCGCAGGTGTACGTGCTGAGCAAGGACGAGGGAGGGCGGCACACGCCGTTCTTCCAGGGATACCGTCCGCAGTTTTACGTGCGGACGACAGACGTGACGGGGTCAATCGGGCTGCCGGAGGGGATGGAGATGGTGATGCCCGGGGACAACGTAACGATGAAGGTGGAGCTGATTCAGCCGGTAGCGGTTGAAGAGGGTCTGCGCTTCGCGATTCGCGAAGGTGGCCGCACGGTGGGAGCCGGCGTTGTCACCAAGGTGCTCGAGTAAGGGCCCGGAAGGACTACGATGGCGCGCCAGCAGATACGCATCAAGCTCAAGGCCTACGATCACCGGCTGATCGACGATTCCGCGCGCCAGATCGTCGAGGCGGCCGAGCGCACCGGCGCCGCTGTCTCCGGCCCCGTGCCGCTACCGACCTCGATCGAGAAGTTCACGGTGATTCGCAGCCCGCACGTCTTCAAGGACTCGCGCGAGCAGTTCGAGATTCGCACCCACAAGCGGCTCATCGACATCCTCGATCCGACCTCCAAGACCGTCGATACCCTCATGCGCCTGCAGCTCGCGAGCGGCGTCGACATCGAGATCAAGCTGTAGCCATGACTGTCGAAGGACTCCTCGGCCGCAAACTCGGAATGCTCCAGGTCTTCGATGACCAGGGGCGGCTGCGCGGCGCCACTGCCCTCCAGGTGGGTCCCTGCTGGGTTACGCAGGTGCGCACCGAAGAGAAGGACGGCTACTCCGCCGTGCAGGTCGGCTTCGACGAAAAGAAGAAGCTGACGAAGCCGGCCTCCGGCCACCTCGCCGCTTCGGGAGCGCCCAACCTGCGCCATCTCGCCGAGTTCCGCGTCACCGGCGAGGTCAGCCTCGGCGACCAGATCGGCGCCGAGATATTCGAGCAGGGTGAACTCGTCGACGTGACCGCGACCTCGAAGGGCCGCGGCTTCGCGGGTGGCGTCAAGCGTCACCACTTCCACGGCGGCCCCAAGACCCACGGCCAGAGTGACCGCCACCGCGCCCCCGGCTCCATCGGCGCCGGCACCACGCCCGGCCGCGTCTTCAAGGGCACGCGCATGGCCGGCCACATGGGCGCCTCCCGCACCACCATGCGCAACATCGAGGTCATCGCTCGCAACGACGACCGCGGCGTCATCTTCGTGGCAGGCACGGTTCCCGGCCCCAACGGCGGACTCGTTCGCGTCCGTCACGCGCGCGCCGTCTCCGGATCGCGAGCCACCTCATGAACCTTCCCGTAGTCGACCGCCGCGGGCGCAAGCGCCGTGAGATCGAAGTTGCCGACGAAGTGTTCGGCATCGAGCCCAACCGCGCCGTGATGCATCAGGCCTACGTGGCCCAGCGCGCCAATGCCCGCCTCGGCACACACAGCACCAAGAGTCGCGGCGAGGTCCGGGGCTCCACCGCCAAGATCCGCCGCCAGAAGGGTCTCGGCGCCGCTCGCAAGGGCTCCAACCGAGCGGCCACGCGCGTCGGCGGCGGCATCGCGTTCGGACCGAAGCCGCACGGCCACGGCAAGGCGCTCCCCCGCCAGATGCGCCGCCTCGCCATCCGTTCCGCCCTCAGCAGTCACGCCGCCAGCGGCGGCCTCATCGTCGTCCCCACTATCGCCGATGGCGAGGCGAAGACCCGCGAAGTGGCCGCTGCCCTCAGCGCCCTCGGCGTCGAGCGCCGCGCCCTCATCGTCAGCAGCGAACACGACGCCACCCTCGTCCGCGCCGCCCGCAACATCGCCAACATCCGCGCCCTGCCCTCCGCCCAGCTCAATGTCGTCGACCTCGTCGATGCCCACCAGGTGGTCATGACCGAGGAGGCCGTGCGCCGCGCCGAGGCGCTCTGGGGCGGCGAGAACCTGAAGCTCGCGCGCGGCCGCCGGGAGGCCAGCTGATGCCCCGCGAACTGCACCCCTACGCCATCCTCCTGCGCCCCCTCATCACCGAGAAGAGCACCTCACTCGCGGGCCAGGACAAGTACGTCTTCGAGGTCGACCTTCGCGCCAACAAGCCGCAGATTCGCGAGGCGGTTGAGTTTGCCTTCGACGTGACGGTGCGCGATGTCAACACCATGGTCGTGAAGGGCAAGAACCGCCGTTTCGGCCGCAACGTCACCAAGCAGCCCAATTGGAAGAAAGCCGTCGTGACCCTTCAGCACGGCGACACCATCGAGCTCTTCGAGGGGATATAGGCATGCCGATCAAGCAGTTCAAGCCAACCTCCCCTGGACGCCGCAACGCCAGCGGCCACACCTTTGAGGAGATCACGCGCAAGCGTCCCGAAAAGTCCCTCGTCGAGTCGCTGCGCAAGCGCCACGCGGGGCGTAACAACCAGGGACGCATCAGCGTTCGGCATCGCGGGGGCGGCAACAAGCGGCTCTACCGCCGCATCGACTGGAAGCGCAACAAGCACGGCATCCCCGCCACCGTCGCCTCCATCGAGTACGACCCGAACCGCACATCGCGCATCGCGCTCCTGCACTACGCCGACGGCGAGAAGCGCTATATCCTCGCGCCCAGCGGGCTGCAGGTGGGAACCACCCTCATGAGCGGGCCCGATGCGGAGCTCCGTACCGGCAACGCCTTGCCCCTATCCAACATGCCCACAGGTACCCAGGTCCACAACATCGAGATGACTCCCGGGCGCGGCGGACAGATGGTCCGCACGGCCGGCGCCTCCGCCCAGCTGATGGCCAAGGAAGGCGAGTACGCCCTCCTCCGCCTGCCCAGCTCGGAGATGCGGCGGGTCCGTATCGAGTGCATCGCCACCATCGGCCAGGTCGGCAACGCCGAGCATTCGCTCATCAAACTCGGCAAAGCCGGCCGCAGCCGCCACCGCCGCCGCCGCCCGCAGGTGCGCGGCTCCGCCATGAATCCGGTCGACCACCCGCATGGCGGCGGCGAGGGCCGCGCGCCCATCGGCATGCCCGGCCCCAAGACACCCTGGGGGAAGCCCACCCTCGGTCACCGTACCCGTCGCAACAAGCGCACGGGCAAGTTCATCGTTCGCAGGCGGGGGAGGTAACCCGACGTGTCACGCTCCACCAAGAAGGGTCCATTCGTCCATCCCTCGCTCTACAAGAAGATCGTGCAGGCGAGGAATACGCGCAGCCGCGAGGTGATCCGCACCTGGTCGCGCGCTTCCACCATCCTGCCCGACATGATCGGGCTCACAATCGCCGTCCATAACGGGCGCCGCCACGTGCCCGTCTTCGTCACCGAGAACATGGTCGGGCACAAGCTCGGCGAGTTCTCCCCCACCCGCACGTTCCGCGGCCACATCGGCCGCAGCGATCGCAGCACGAGGGTCGGTTAGCCATGGAAGTCCACGCGAGCGCGCGCAACCTCAACGGCTCCGCCCGCAAGGTGCGGCTCATCCTCCAGCGCCTGCCCGGCCTCTCGGTCGATCAGGCGCTCGCCCTGCTGCGCTACGTGCCCTCGCCCCGCGCCCGCGATGTCTCAAAGGTCGTCCTCAGCGCTGCTTCCAACGCCGAGAACAACCTCAACCTCGATGTCGACGACCTGTACATCAAGAGCGCCTTCGCCGACGAGGGCGTCACCGTCAAGCGCTTCAAGGCGCGCTCTCGCGGGCGTGCCGCTCCGCGCCTCAAGCGTCACAGCCATATCACCGTCGTTCTCGACGAGCGCGAGGGATAGGAACGTGGGTCAAAAAGTTCATCCGCACGGCTTCCGCCTCGGCATCATCTATGACTGGGAGTCCAAGTGGTTCGCCGAGAAGGATTACAAGGACCGCTTGCGCGACGACATCGAACTGCGCAAGCACATCCTTGATCTCCTGCCGGACGCCGGCATCAGCCGCATCGAGATCGATCGCAACGCCAACCTCGTCACCGTGACGGTTCATACGGCCAAGCCGGGCATCGTCATCGGGCGGGGCGGCGCACGCGTCGAGGAGTTGCGCGGCTCGCTCGAGGCGCTCAACGGCGGACGCGTCCGTGTCAACATCCAGGAGATTCGCACACCGGAGCTGGATGCCTTCCTCGTGGCCCGCTCCGTCGCCGACCAGCTCGAAAGGCGCGTCGCCTTCCGCCGGGCCGTGAAGCAGGCCGTGCAGCGCACCATGCAGCGTGGCGCCCAGGGCGTCCGCATCTCCGTGGCCGGGCGCCTCGGTGGCACCGAGATGTCCCGTCGCGAGACCGAGACGGCCGGGCGTGTGCCCCGCCACACGCTCCGTGCCGACATCGACTACGGCCTCGCCGAGGCCCACACCACCTACGGGCGGATCGGCGTGAAGGCCTGGATCTACAAGGGCGACATCCTTCCCGACGAAGTCGAGGAAGAGTTCGAGCAGCCCATCGAGATCGAAGAGCCGCCCCCCGTCGATGAGGGCGAGGAGCCTGCCGCGGTCGAGCCCGTCGCAACCGGCCCCCAGCACACCGCCATCTCGGTGGAGCAGCAGGAAGCTGTCGCCCGCCAGAGCCAGGAGGATGCCTGACCGTGCTGCAGCCTCGTCGCGTCAAGCATCGTAAGCACCACCGTGGCCGCATGAAGGGCAAGGCCACGAGCGGCAACGTCGTGTCCTTCGGCGAGTACGGGCTTCAGGCCCAGGCGCCCGCCTGGATCGACTCTCGCCAGATCGAGGCCGCCCGCCGCGCCCTCACCCACGAGATGCGCCGCGGGGGCAAGGTCTGGATTCGCATCTTCCCCGACAAGCCCGTCACCGCGAAGCCCGCCGAGACCCGCATGGGTTCCGGCAAGGGCAACCCCGAGAAGTGGGTCGCGGTCGTCAGGCCCAACCGCGTCCTCTTCGAGATCGCGGGCGTGCCCGAGGAAGTCGCGCGTGAGGCTCTGCGTCTCGCCGCGCACAAACTCCCCATCCCCACGAAAGTCGTCCAGCGCGACGAGCTGGTGATCTAGCCCATGCCCAACCAGAAAGCCACCGCCGTTCGCGATTGGGACGAGCCTCGCCTCGACAACGAGATCAACGAGGCCTACCGCGCCCTCTTCACACTGCGCTTCCAGCAGGCCACCCGCCAGCTGCAGAACTACCGCGCCCTGCGCGACGCCAAGCGGACCATCGCCAGGCTGCGCACCATCAAGCGCGAGCGCCAGCTCGCGCAGCTCGATGAGGCTTCCGAATGAGCGCTCGCATCCTTCAGGGCGTGGTCGTCAGCGACAAGATGGACAAGACCGTCGTCGTCAACGTCGCCCGCCGCAAGCAGCACCCCCTCTACCGAAAGGTGATCAACCGCAGCCGCCGCTTCAAGGCCCACGACGCCGCCAACGAGTGCAACATCGGCGATGTGGTGCGCATCCTCGAAACGAGCCCCATCTCCAAGGACAAGCACTGGCGCGTCATCGAGATTCTCGAGCGCGGCGATGTCGCCGAGGTCTCCCCCGAGGACATCGGACGGACCCTTGAGGAAGAAGTCCAGGCCGCGCCCAGTGGCGGCGCCGGGACCGAGACCGGGACCGGGACCGGGACCGATGGTGTGGCGGAAGAGGGGGATGCCTCGTGATCCAGCAGGAGTCCCGCCTCAAGGTCGCCGACAACTCCGGCGCGCGCTCCATCCTCTGCATCCGCGTGCTCGGCGGCAGCCGCCGCCGCTACGCCCGCCCCGGCGACATCATCGTCGCCTCGGTGAAGACAGCCCAGCCCAACTCCCCCGTCAAGAAGGGCGAGGTCGTTCGCGCTGTCGTCGTTCGTACGGCCAAGGAGTACGGGCGTCCGGACGGCTCCTACATCCGCTTCGACGAGAACGCCGCCGTGCTTCTCGCCCCCGACGACGAGAATCCCCGGGGAACCCGCATCTTCGGCCCCGTAGCCCGCGAGCTCCGCGATCACAACTTCATGAAGATCGTCTCGCTCGCTCCCGAGGTGCTCTGATGCCATCGAAGATTCGTCGCGGCGATCGGGTCGTGGTCCTCAGCGGGCGCAGCAAGGGCGCGCGCGGTGTCGTCCGCACCGTCGACCGCAAGAAGGAGCGCATCACCATCGAGGGCGTGAACATGATCAAGCGCCATCAGCGGGCGCGTTCCATGCAGCAGCAGTCCCAGATCGTCGAGCGCGAGGGACCCGTGCACATCAGCAACGTCATGCTGCTCGATCCCACCACCGATGAACCCACGCGGGTCACATTCCGCCGCCGCGAGGACGGTGCCATGGTCCGCGTCAGCAAGCGCAGCGGGGAGGATGTCGAATGACGGAAGCAGTGCTCCCCCGTCTCCGCGTTCGCTACGAGGACGAAGTGGTGCGCCAGCTGCGCGAGCACTACGCCTACAGCAATCCCATGGAGGTGCCGGCCCTCTCCAAGGTCGTGCTCAACATCGGCATGGGCGAGGCCCTCACCGATGGCAACAGCCTCGACCGCGCCGCCGAAGACATGCAGACGATCAGTGGCCAGAAGCCCGTGATCCAGCGGGCCAAGCGTTCCATCGCCAACTTCCGCCTGCGCGAGGGCAACCCCATCGGCGTCTCCGTCACCCTTCGCGGCCAGCGCATGTACGAGTTTCTCGACCGGCTCATCAGTGCCGCCCTGCCCTCCATCCGGGACTTCCAGGGCCTCAGCCCCAACGCCTTCGACGGGCGTGGGAACTACAGCATCGGGCTGCGCGAGCAGCTCGTCTTCCCCGAAATCGACTACGACCGCGTCGACAAGGTGCGCGGTCTCCAGGTCACCATCGTGACCACCGCCCGTACGGATGACGAGGGCCGGCGTTTGCTGGAACTCCTCGGCATGCCCTTCGCCCGGAGTTAGGGGGCAACTATGGCAAAGAAGAGTCAGATTGCGCGCGACGAGAAGCGCCGCGCCATGTACCAGAAGTATCGCCACCGCCGCGAGGAGCTCAAGGCTATGCGTCGCGCCGCCCAGGGCAACCCCACGGAGCTGGTTCGTATCCAGTTCGAGCTCGCCAAGCTGCCCTCCAACAGCAGTCCCACGCGCCTGAAGAACCGTTGCATCGTCACCGGTCGTTCGCGCGCCTATATCCGCAGGTTCGGCCTCTCACGGATCACATTCCGCGAGATGGCCCACAGAGGCTTCCTGCCCGGCGTCACCAAGTCGAGCTGGTAAACCGTTTGCCAGCCACGGAGGCAACGAACCGATGAGTATGAGTGACCCGATCGCGGACATGCTCACCCGCATCCGCAATGCCGTCAGCTCGCGCCACGAAGCCGTGACGATCCCTTCCTCCAAGGTGAAGGTCGCCATCGCGGAAGTGCTCAAGAGCGAAGGCTTTATCCGCGACTACGCAGTCCAGAGAGAGCCGGACGAGCCGCAGGCCAACATGAAGGTCGAGCTCAGCTACGGGGGACGCAAGCAGCCTGTGATCAATGGGATCCAGCGCGTCAGCAAGCCCGGTCTGCGCGTCTATGTGCAGCGTCGCGAGATTCCTCGTGTCTACGGCGGCCTCGGCGTCGCCATCATCTCCACGCCCAAGGGCGTCATGACGGGGCAGGAGGCCCGCCGCCAGCAAGTTGGCGGCGAGGTTCTCTGCTACGTCTGGTAGGGAGGAGTCATGTCTCGCGTCGGCAAGCAACCCGTCCCCCTCGCCGCCGGAGTGCAGGTGACCCTCGGCGATGGCAACGCCATCACCGTCAAGGGCCCCAGGGGTGAGCTGCAGCGCACCTTCCCCGACGCCATGCGCTTCGCCATCGAGGAGAACACGGTCGTCGTCACCCGCCCCAGCGACACGAGCTCCCACCGTGCCCTGCACGGCCTCTCGCGCTCGCTCCTGAATAACATGGTCGTGGGTGTGACCGACGGCTTCACCAAGACGCTCGAAGTACAGGGCGTCGGCTACCGCGCCCAGCTCGAGGGGTCGAGCCTGCGGCTCGCCGTCGGCTTCTCCCACCCCGTCATGGTCGAACCCCCCGAGGGCATCAGCTTCGCCGTCGAGGGGCCCCGCATCAACGTCAGCGGCATCGACAAGGAGCAGGTGGGCCAGGTGGCCGCCGACATCCGCAAGGTCCGCCCGCCCGAGCCCTACAAGGGCAAGGGCATCCGCTACCTCGGCGAGCATGTTCGCCGCAAGGCCGGCAAGGCCGGAAAGGTGGGAGTCTGATGGCAAGGGCCAACCGCTACCATGCCCGCGTGCGCCGTCACCGGCGCGTGCGCAAGAACCTCGCCGGCACCGCCTCGCGGCCGCGTCTCAACGTGTTCCGCAGCGCGTCGCACATCTACGCCCAGGTCATCGACGACGACCAGGGCCACACCATCGCCGCCGCCAGCGACCTCGACACCAGCCTCTCCGGCGAGACGGCTGGCAAAGGCAAGGCCGAGCGCGCCGCCCTCGTTGGCGCCGCCATCGCCGCCCGCGCGAAGGAACACGGTGTGGGCGAAGTCGTCTTCGATCGTGGCGGCTACAAATACCACGGCCGCGTGAAGGCCCTCGCTGAGGCCGCGCGCGAAGCCGGATTGGGATTTTAATGGGGCACTTCGACAACTCGGGCGACGAGCTCAACGAGAAAGTCATCTACATCAACCGCGTGGCCAAGGTGGTCAAGGGCGGGCGTCGCTTCAGCTTCACCGCCCTCATGGTCGTTGGCGATGGTCACGGCCAGGTCGGCATCGGCCTCGGGCGCGCGAACGAGGTTCCCGAAGCCATCCGCAAGGGTGCGGCTATCGCCCGCAGGGAGATGTTCTCCGTGCCCCTCAAGGGCGGAACCCTCCCCCATGAGTACACCTCCGATTTCGGCGCCGCCAAGGTGCTCATGAAGCCCGCCAGCAACGGCACCGGCGTGATCGCCGGCGGCGCTGTCCGCGCCATCATGGAGGCCGCCGGTGTGACCGACGTCCTCACGAAGTCGCTCGGGAGCCGCAACCCCGTGAACGTCGCCCGCGCCACTGTCAAGGGGCTCGCTGCCCTGCGCGATCCCGATGTCGCCCGCGAGCTCCGCTTCCGGATCATCGCCGAAGCCTCGGCAGAGGCGACATAACCATGGGCAAAGTCGCTATCACCTGGCGCAAGAGCGCTATCGGCTACAACCGGCGCCAGAAGGACACCATCCGCAAGCTCGGCTTGCGCCGCCTCCACCAGACTGTCGAGCACGACGACAGCCCCGCCATCCGCGGCATGATCGCCAAGGTTGGGCATCTCATCGACGTGCATGATGGAGAAGCAGGGGAAGCCTCGTGAGCATCCACGCCAACGATCTCGCCCCGCCTCGCGGGGCGACCCACGCCCGCAAGCGTCTCGCCCGCGGCAACAGCGGCGCCGGGGGCACCTACGCCGGCAAGGGCCTCAAGGGGCAGAAGTCGCGTAGCGGCAAGAAGATCCGCCTCGGTTTCGAGGGCGGCCAGATGCCGCTCGTGCGGCGCCTGCACACCCTCCGAGGCTTCAACAACCGCTGGCGAGTCCCCTACCAGCCCGTCAACATCGGGACGCTCCAGGAGCGTTTCGAGGAGGGCGCCGAGGTCACGCCCGAGTCGCTGCGCGCCGCCGGCGTGCTCCGCCACCTGCGCGAACCCGTCAAGATCCTCGCCAACGGCGAGCTCAGCCGCGCCCTGCACGTGCGTGCCCACAAGTTCAGCGCCGCCGCCCGCGCCCGCATTGAGGGCGCCGGCGGCACGGTCACCCTCATCGACGACTCCGGCGCCGACGCCGCCGCCGATTCCGAAGCCGAGGAGTAGGAACGCCGAACCGTGTCGTTCATGGGCGAGACCTCCACCGTTCCGGGCACCAATCGCCCGCGCCTCCTCCAGGCGATGGTCGACGCCTTCCGCCAGGCGGACGTGCGCCAGAAGCTGCTTTTCACGATCGGGATGCTCATCATCTTCCGCTTCGTGGCCCACGTGCCCGTCCCCAACGTCGACCGCGACGCCCTCGCCCAGGCCTTCGACGGCAACGCCGTGCTCGACTTCCTCAGCATTTTCTCCGGCGGCGCCCTCCAGAACCTCAGTGTCGCCGCCCTCGGTGTCTACCCCTACATCACGGCCTCGATCATCATGCAGATCGTCACGCCCCTCTCCTCCCGCCTGCGCGCCCTGCAGGAAGAGGGAGAGCAGGGGCGCCGCCGCATCCAGATGTATACCCACTGGATGGCCGTTCCCCTCGCCTTCGTGCAGGGCTATGGCCAGATCGTCTTCATCAATAACCAGAGTGGCGAGGTCGTCCGGAACTTTGGCTTCCAGAATGACCTCGTGGGGACCATCGCCACGCTTTTCACGCTCTGTGCGGGAACCATGTTCCTCGTCTGGCTGGGCGAACTCATCACCGAGCACGGCATCGGCAACGGCATCTCGCTCATCATCTTCGGTGGCATCGTCGCCGTCCTGCCGGGTCTCATCCCGAACATCTCGACCAGTTCCATCGTCGCCGTAGCGGGGATCGTGCTCTTCGCCGTCGTCCTCATCTTCTTCATCGTCTTCTTCCAGGAAGCCCAGCGGAGAGTGCCGGTGCAATACGCCCGCTCCTCCTTCCGGGGGGGACGGATGTATCGCCAGCAGGGCCAGAGCTTTATCCCCCTGCGCGTCAACATGGCGGGCATGATCCCGCTGATCTTCGCCTTCTCCATCGTCATCCTCCCCGCCGTCGTCGCCGGCTACTTCTCCGGCGCGGGCGGCTGGGTCGAGTCGGTCGCGGACTTCTTCGTCAACCAGTTCCAGGGCGGACGCGGCGGGGGCGGCACCGGCGTTTACTGGCTGGTGCTGTTCGTGCTCGTCGTGGGCTTCGCCTTCTTCTATACGATCGTCCAGTACAACCAGCAGAACATCGCCAAGAATCTCCAGCAACAGGGCGCCTTCATCCCCGGCATCCGTCCCGGTCCTCCCACGGAGGCGTACCTCTTACGCGTCGTCACCCGCATCACCTGGGGAGGCGCGCTCTTCCTCGGGGCAGTCGCGATCGCCCCGTTCTTCATCGGGCTCACCACCGACGTCCAGGCCCTCACCATCTCGAGCGCCGGCTTCCTCATCGTTGTCGCCGTTGTGCTCGACACCATGAAACAGCTCGAAGCCCAGCTCCTCATGCGGAACTACGAAGGGTTCATCCGCTAGCCATGTTCGTCGTGCTGCTCGGTCCCCCCGGCGCCGGCAAGGGCACGCAGGCCCAGCGCCTCACCACCTCCAACGGCCTCCTCCACCTCTCCACCGGCGACATGTTCCGCGAGAACGTGCGCGAGGGCACGGAGCTTGGGACCCTCGCCAAGAGCTACATGGACCGTGGCGAACTCGTTCCCGACGAGGTCACGATCAAGATGCTGCTCGAGCGTATCGCCCGTCCCGACGCCACCGAGGGGACCATGTTCGATGGCTTCCCCCGCAACGTCGTCCAGGCCAACGCCCTCGATGAGGCCCTCAACGAACGCGGCGACGCCATCGACCACGCCCTCCTCATCGCCGTCTCCGACGAGGAACTAGTCGCCCGCCTCGGTGGCCGCTGGCTCTGCCGCGCCTGCGGCGCCGTCTACCACGAGCGCAACGATCCCCCCGCCACGGAAGGCGTCTGCGACAAGTGCGAGGGCGAGCTCTACCAGCGCGACGACGACCAGCCCGATGTCGTCCGCACCCGCCTGGAGCGGATGAAGCCGCCCGCCGATCTCATCGAGCACTACCGCAACGCGGGCGTTCTCCGCGAGATCGACGGCGAGCGTGATCTCGACTCGGTAACAGCCGACCTCCTTAAGGCGCTCGGGTAGCCGCCCCATGCCCATCAAGCTCAAATCCGAAGCCGAACTCGACACCATGCGCGAAGCGGGCCGCATCGTTGGCCAGACGCTCGCCGGTATCCGCGAAATGGTGCGCCCGGGTCTCAACATCCTCGATATCGAAGCCTTTGTCACCGAGGAGTACAAGCGCCAGGGCGCGCACGAGACCTTCCGCGGCTACGACCCCGCCGGTAAGCCCCCCTACCCCTCCAACATCTGCATCAGCCTCAACGAGGAGCTCGTCCACGGCATCCCCC